>CBDBDN010000009.1:0-434830 GCA_965203855.1 Dehalococcoidia bacterium | reverse complement strand
ACCGGATGATGGCCTTGCCAGGCAAGGGGTCGGAGAGTAGGCTGGAATAACCACGCGCCGAACACCGTTACTGCAATCAATAGACATCGCCGGCGATTTGATTTTCCGCCATTCCGGCGCAAGTTGGAATCCGGCTGCGCCCATCAGGAAAGGAGACGCGGTATGACGACCCCGTCCACCGGCATTACTTACGCCTGCGCCAAATGCCAGCATACCGGGCTACGAGACGGACGAGTTCCGCGCTACCGGCGGGAATTTCGCCAAGCTGTTTGATGTGCAGAACAAGAAATTTATGACGGTATCCTGCAAGCAGTGCGGCTATACCGAGATCTACAAGGGCAATACGTCCACCCTGGGCAACATCTTTGACTTCTTTGCCGGAGGTTAGATTCGGGCGATTCCGCGTCGTAAGGACGGCCCGGCGGACTAACACCGTTGGAATACGCCGGCCGGCGCACGACAACCTGTCAGCAAAAAAGCCCTCCGCAGATTTGCGGAGGGCCGTTGCTTGCTGGTACCCCGGATGGGCTTCGATCCCATGATCTCCACCTTGAAAGGGTGGCGTCCTTGACCAGGCTAGACGACCGGGGCATAAGCGTCGCTTTCGCAACGCCAGCAATTGTACCACAAAAAACGCCGTTGGCGCACGCCACAAACCCAGCCCGCCAGCATTTCCAATTAAGCGATCTATTTTCCTGCCATTACGCACCCTGCTGCCATTCCAACCCCTCAACCGTCGTTCTGCTATTTTTGTCATCCCGGCTATTTTTCGTCATTCCGACGCAAGCCGGAATCCAAAATCCCCATTCATCCCCTTCATCCATGCCATTACCCAATCCCGTCCATCCTGCCCATCGGTGTAAATACCCCACGCCGGAGCGACGGCTCTACGCCCATTCCCCCCGAAAAGGATGCCAACCAACCTAACCCTGCATCCGCCCCTGGCGCTGATGCTGCCGATAAGGCAATCCATCGCCCCGCAGCAAGCCGCGCTGGAATACTCAAACCAGGCGTTCACTACCAGCTGATGCAGCTCCCGGCATAGGCCGCGCACCGTTCCCAGCAGTTCGGCGCGGTCGGTTTCCTCAGGCCACACATACAGCAGTAGCGCGCAGAGCCGGCCAACGGCGCGGCGCACGGCGGCGTTGGCCTCCGGGTTCGGGCCGGGGCTGATTTCAGACACTTGCGCCGCCGCTATTTCCAGCGAGCGGTACAGCGAATCGGGCAGCAGCGGATCCGTAGCCAGCAAGTCAATCACCGCATCCGGCAATACCGTAACCCCGTGCTGCCGGACATAAGCTTCAAAGGCGTGATTGATCCGCAGCAGGCTGGCCCATGCGGCCTCCGAGTCGGGGCCGCCATCGCTGTCGGCGTCCGCATCCGCATCCTTGTCCTCATCGTCGCCGTCCGCCAGGCTGATTTGCGCCAGCAGCAGCGCCGCCGATAACTGCGCCCGCTCAACATAACGCCCCAGCTGCATAAAACGCCAGCCGTCATCCCGGTACATCGTGGACTCGGCTACGCCGTCAAAAGTGTTGATTTTCGCCGCCGTCGCCGCAAAGAAGCTTTCCGGCGAAGCCCGCCATATGTCGGCGATGCCCACCGGCTGGATTGCCAAATAGGCCATATTCAACTGCGTCCACATTTCCCCGCTGATGCAGTGCCGGGTATGGCGGGCGTTCTCCCGGCCCTGCGCGAAGCAATTCCATACCGCATCCGGGTTGGAGCCCTCAAAAGCGAGGTCGTCGGCCAAAGTATAGGAATCGGCCAGCACAAAATCGTCGGTCTGAAAACGCGTCGTCCCTCCCGGCGGCTCCCGGCCAATGCTCAAATAGATGCGCTGCCAGCCAAAATGAATTTCCCGCAGCGGACGGTCAACCAAGGCTGCGGACTGCAATTGCAACAGCCGGCACAGCCGCTCGGCCCGTTCCAGGTAGCGCCCCATCCAGTAGAGGCTTTCTGCGTTGCGCGCCAGCATTGCGGTTAGTCCTGTACCACCCAAAAATCTTTGCCGCCGCCGCCCTGACTGGAATTGACTACCAGGCTGCCCCGCCGCAGCGCCACCCGGCAGAATGCGCCCGGCACGATTCGGGTCTCTTGCCCGTTCAGGATAAAGGGGCGCAAGTCAACATGGCGCGGTTCAATCCGCCCGTCTATAAAGCAGGGAGAACGGGAAAGGGCCAGCGTAGGCTGCGAAATGTATCCGGCGGGATTGGCCCGGACGCCTTTGGCGTATTCGTCCCGTTCCTCCGGCGTAGCATGGGGGCCGATCAGCATACCGTACCCGCCCGAACCGCCTACCTGCTTCACTACCAGGCTGTCCAGGTTGTCCAGCGTATATTCCAGGTCCGCCGGGCGGCGGCACAGATAGGTTTCCACATTGTGCAGTATCGGTTCCTCGTGGAGATAGTAGCGCACCATATCCGGCACATAGGCATACACGCTCTTGTCGTCGGCAACCCCGGTACCCGGAGCATTCGCCAAGGTAACATTCCCCCGCTTGCAGGCGTCCAACAGACCGGGAGCCCCCAGCAGCGAATCAGAGCGGAACGCTTGCGGATCTATAAAATCATCGTCAACCCGGCGGTAGATGACATCCACCCGGCGCAGCCCCTCGGTAGTCCGCATATAGACAATGCCGTCGCTGACTGTAAGATCTCGCCCCTCCACCAGCTCGGCCCCCAGCTCCCGGGCCAGGAAGATATGCTCGTAAAAAGCGGAGTTGTACACGCCGGGAGTGAGCAGGGCGATGGACGGGTCGGAGCGCCCCTCCGGCGCCAGCTCCCTCAATGTAGCCAGCAGAGCCTGCCCGTAGTGTTCCACTTCCAGGACGCGGGAACTGCGGTAAAGCCGGCGCAGGCTGGCTTTGGCCGCCTTGCGGTTCGCCAGCATATAAGACACGCCCGACGGCACCCGCAGGTTGTCCTCCAGCACCGCGAACCCGTCATTAGTGCGAATCAGATCAGTGCCGCAGATCGCAACCCAGGCGCCATAGGGCGCCGAAAAGCCGCGCAGCTCGGGCCGATACTGCGGGCAGCCATACACCAAATCCGCCGGTATGACGCCGTCGCGGATGATGCCGGAGCCGCCGGCGCTGGCATCATCTGCGCCAGCGTCGCCCGGCTGCCGGTACACGTCCTCCAAGAACATATTGAGGGCTTTGAGACGCTGCGTCAGCCCGGTTTCAATCTCCCGCCAGTCGGTGGCTGACATTACGCGCGGCACGCAGTCTATGGGAATGATGCGCTCGTCGGCCTCGTCATCCCCATAGACATAAAAAGTGATGCCCTCGTTGGAAAAAGAGCGAGTTACCCGCTCGGCGACGCCGTTCAGGTCGTTGGGGATGAATTCATGCAGCGCATCGTAGAGCTGCCGACCGTGTTCCCGCGGCGCGCCGTCGGGCAGCAGCAGCTCGTCATAAATTGCAGGGTCAAGGCTGTAATCGTTGAAATCCACAGCGGCCGGCCGGCGTCAGCGCAAGAGTAGAATAGGTTACGATGGCCCCGACGCCCGCCCCAGTGTACACGAAAAGCCGGCGTTGTACACCGGCAGATACCCCTGATTCGCCGGCGCCGGCCCCATCAGGGATACACGGCCAACGCTTCCAGCCCCGTTTCCTCCGGAAAGCCGCACATCAGGTTCATGTTCTGCACCGCCTGGCCGGCCGCCCCCTTGACCAGATTGTCCAGGCAACTGATGACAATCAGCCGGTTGGTGCGCGCGTCAACCACCGGATGAATCAGGCACTGGTTGTTGCCCAGCGTCTGCTTGGTCTGCGGCGGCGCATCGGTTACCTGCACGAAAGCATCGCCGGCGTAAAAATCCCGATACAGCCGGCGGATATGCTCCCCGGCGCCCAAGTCGTGCGCGATGTTGGCCCGCAGCGGGGCGTAGCAGGAACTCAAAATCCCCCGCGTCATCGGTATCAGATGCGTCAAAAAGGTCAAATTGACGGGGGCATCGGCGATGGCGTCCAGCTCCTGGCTGATTTCCGGCAGATGACGATGGCCGTTCACCGAGTAGGCCATCACATTCTCGTTGACCTCCGAGAAGTGAGTAGTCATGCTCAAAGTGCGGCCGGCGCCGGATACGCCCGACTTGCTGTCCACGATGATGTCGCCGTCAATCAGGCCGTGGCGGATGGCCGGCGCCAAGGCCAGTATGGCGCTGCTGGGGTAGCAGCCGGGGTTGGCTACCAGACGCGCCCCGGCTACGGCGTTCCGGTTCAGCTCCGTAAGGCCGTACACGGCCTCCTCCAGATAGGCCGCGTCCGGGTGTTCCACGCCGTACCATTTGCGGTACACATCGGCCTGTTTCAGGCGAAAGTCCGCCGATATGTCCACCACTTTGACGCCCTGCTCCAGCAGGGGGATGCAGGCTTCGGCGCTGGCCTTGTGCGGCAGTGCCGAGAACACTACATCCAGCCCGTCGCACACATCGGCGGCGATTTCCAGGTTCATATTATCCAGGTGCGGAAAGACCTGGCCCAAAGGCTGCCCGGCGGCGCTGCGCCCGGTAACGACGGCGATTTCCACTTCGGGATGATGGCGCAGGATGCGGATGAGTTCGCATCCCGCGTATCCGGTTACATTGATGATTCCGACTTTCACGGCGGTAGCTCCTTGACGACTTGCGTGTGCGGGACGGGGTTCGGCGTAGCGGTCGCGCTGGGGCGTCGCCTCCGTCCGGGAGCCTGGCCGTCGGGCCGGTCGTTGTCCGCCGCCGCATTGGCAACGGCTTGCTGCATCGCCTTTTCATCCCGGGACGGGCAGCCGTAATTGACCACGCAGGCGCCGCAGAGGGGACGCTGCGCCTTGCAGACCTGCCGTCCGTGGGTAATCAGCGCGGCGTGAAAGGGATAAACATCATCCGGCGGCATTGCCGCCTCCAGTATCTCGTGCGCCTTGTCTGCATTAACTTTGGGGCCGATAAAACCGAGCCGTTGACTGACCCGGTAAATGTGCGTATCCACAGCCATCGCCGGCATCCCCAGCGAAAAGCTGAGGATGATGCCGGCCGACTTGGGGCCAATGCCGGGCAGCTGACGCAGCCAGACGCGGGCTTCGTCCATCGGCATCTCCCCCAGAAATGAGAGGTCAAGGGAGCCGCCGTTCAGCTCCTGGATGCGGTTCAGCACGGTTTTGATGCGGGGCGCTTTGACTTTGGCCAGGCCGCCGCCGGCGATGGCCGCCTCAATGTCGGCAATGGCGGCTTCGGCCACCGATTCCAGGCTGCCGAACCGTTGCATCAGGCTGCGAAAGGCGCGCTCGGAGTTGCGGTCGGAAGTATGCTGCGACAGGATGGTAAAGACCAGCTCGTGGGCCGGCTCCAGGCGCGGCTGGTTGGCAAACGGGCCGTGCTGTTCGGTCAGCAGACGGATGGCGTCGGAGATGGTAACGGCAGCGGCCGGCTGGCGGCGCCGGCCGGACCGACGGGTTTTAGTGGTAGCAGTTTGGGCAGGCATAATGATTTCCGTTCCGCCAGGATTTTAGCATATCCGCATTCCGGCTAGAACTACCGCAAAGGAAACGCCGGCGTTGTGCCAATGGGATATAATACCGCCGCAACCCGTGAGCCTTATCTCAACCATACCCAGACCAAGCGATGCGCCGGAGGGCTGCGCGATGACTACAAGCAAGCGGATTACGCCGACGCCGCTCGCAGCGATGTGCCAAAGGTTATTGGACCGGCAGTTCCCGGAAATGCCGCCCAGAGTCGATATACAGAACTTTCTCTATCTCTACGAACCCGGCTATGCCATCACCCTGCGCCGGCATCTGGCCGCCGGCCCGACGCCCGTTTTCGTCGGTAGCGAATTCCCTTTGGCCCGGAGCCACGCCCAGCGCGGCGGCCTGCTCATACCCGACTTGCTCATTGCCTTTGATGTTGACCGGGAGGCCATCATCGCGCAGCGCGGCTACGACATACTGGAACGAGGCAAAGCCCCGGATTTCGTCCTGGAAGTGGCGTCTATCTATACGGCCCGCAACGACGAAATCGGCAAGCGAACCGGCTACGAAGCCTACGGCGTAACCGAATACTGGCGCTTTGACCCTACCGGAGGACGCCGCTACCGCACCGGCCTCGCCGGCGACCTATTGGTGAACGGCGCCTACCAGCCCATCGACATCATCCGAATAGATGACGACCGCTATTGGGGCTACAGCCCAGCCCTGAACCTCAACCTGTGCTGGGAGCATGGGGAACTATGGTGGCACGACCCGGTTGGCAATCGCTATCTTACCCGCCATGAGGACGAAATCAACGGACGGATGGCCGCCGAGGGTGCGCTGATTATCTCTCAAGCGGAGAAAGACGATATTGCGGCGGAGCGGGATGCCGCAACGGTGGAGCGGGACACCATTGCCGGGGAGCGTGATGCCGCTACTGCGGAACGGGACGCCGCCATTGCCGAGCGCGATGCTGCTCTGGCCCGGCACGCCGCCGCCCGAGCCCGCAAACTGGAACTGGAAGCCGAAATCCGGCGGCTGCGGAACCAATAAACCGCAGCGGCGTTTCTGCCTGGCCCTCACGAGGCACGGTTGCGCTGCGGAGCTGCCGACTGCGGCGGCGGCGGCGAGGGCCGGGTTACCAGCGGCGTCAAAAACAGGGCCGGTAGCGACAAGGCGATGCAGGCCAGTGCGTTCAGCATCACCGACCACTGAATGCCGATGCGGTCGCCCAGCCAGCCCATCAGCAGCACCCCCGGCGGCGTGCCGATGCCGATGCACAGGCTCATCAGCCCTACCATCCGGCCCCGCATCTCCGGCGGCGCGGAGCGCATCGTGATGGCGCTCTGCATCGTGCCGAAGCAGGACAGCCCGATGCCGCTAACCACCAGTATGCCGAATGTCGCTACATACCAGGGCAGCCAAGTGAAAATAGTAGAGGTCAGCATCACCGTGAAAGCGCCCGCCGCAAAGATGCGCCCGTGATAGCGTACCCGGCTTACCGATGCCAGCATCCCCGCCATTATCAGCTGTCCAATGGCCTCGGACGCCGCCAGCAGCCCCACCAGCGTTTCGCCTACATTGAGATGGTCGCGTCCCACCGCCGGCACGAACTGGCGCGCCGGAAACGCCATCGCATTAATCATTATCGTGATGAACAGCATACCGACCAGTTGGCGATGCGCCAGCGCGGTACGCACGGCGTCCCCCAGGCTGTTCCAGATGGGTTCGACCCGCCATTCCCGTTCCACCAATGGGATGCTAACGCGCATAACCATAGACACGGCAGCTATGTGCAGCGCCACGATGGCGGCGTAGGCCCATACATAGCCGGCGTAATACGGCCACACATAGCCCAGGTTTTCTACGAAAAAGCCGCCGGCGAATGGCCCCAGCATCCGGCCCGCCGTCATACTGATAGAGTCGATGGACAGGGCGTTGACCACGCGCCGCTCGCCGACGATGTCAAACAGTGCGGTGCGCCGGGCCGGATCCTCCAGGGCGCGGCTTACGCCTTGCAGGAACATTGCCCCAAACACGTGCCACGGCGCAATGTTTCCGGTAGCCAGCAGGCCCAGCAGCGCCACCGCCGCGCCCAGTTTGATCGCCAACGCGCTGAACCAGATTTTCTTGCGGTCAAATCGGTCGGCGATAATGCCGGTGAACGGGGAGAACATCGGACGGGGCAGGTTCTCAAAGCCCAGCACCAGCCCCAGCATCAGCGTGGAGTCGGTCAGCGAATAGACCAGCACGCTGGTGACCAGCAGTTCCATCCACCGGGTCACCTCGGCTACGCTGATGACATACCACACGGCGCGGAAACGGGGGTTGCTCAGAACCTCCATCATCGGGGAAGTATGGCGACGAGTGGTAGCGGCCAACGGAAGCCCTCTTGCCAACGGCGATAAATCAAGACGCGCCGGCTCACAGAACCGGCCGGCGCCGCTGGCAATTGTACATCGTAACACGCCGTTAACGCTTGCGCCGCGCAACCCCGAATTGGCCGACTTGCCGGCTGACGGGCTTGCCGGCTGACGGGCTTGCCGACTGACGGACTTGCCGATTGATGGACTTGCCGGCCCGGTCGCGCAAAAGCCGCCTAACGGCCCCAACGAATAGACAACAGCCGTTAGCCGTCCCGCGTTATAATGCGTACTAGGCCGCCCTGCCAACCCGCTGCGCCATTTGTGATGCCGAGGAGCCGTAATATGCCACGACGCCTGGATACTACATCTCCCGATGTCGTAATGCAGGATGCTGCGGTTACAGCGTCGGAGCGAGCGGCGCTGTTGCAACAGCAGCCTCTGGTGCTGTGGTTCACCGGCCTGTCTGGAGCCGGCAAAAGCGCATTGTCGGGTGAGCTGTCGCGCCGCCTCCACAAGCAGGGCCGTCTCAACTATGTGCTGGACGGCGACCGCCTGCGGCACGGGCTTAACGGCGACTTGGGGTTCAGCGCCGCCGACCGCCGCGAAAATGTGCGCCGCATCGCCCAGGCCGCCGCTTTGATGTACGACGCCGGCCTGGTTGCGCTGACGGCGTGCATCTCGCCGTTTCAGTCGGAAAGGGATTTTGCCCGTTCCCTGGTGCCGGCCGGCCGGTTCATCGAAGTATTCGTGGACACGCCGCTATCCCTGTGCGAGCAGCGGGATACCAAGGGGTTGTACCAGCGCGCCCGCCGGGGCGAAATCGTCAACTTTACCGGCATCGATTCACCCTACGAACCGCCGGCCCGACCGGAAATCGTCATCAGCACCGCCGGCCGCACCGTGGCGGATTGCGGCGCGGAACTGATGGACTATCTGCGCCGGCAGGGGCTGCTGCAATGGCCGCTCGTCCCGTGAGCCGACGGCGGGGCGGCCACGGCGGCTACCGTCCCGCCGCTGCGGACGCCGCGCCGTCATTCGCCTCCGGGTTCAACAGCTTTCTGGCTACCGGCCGGGTGTCGCTGGCCTTGCGTCTGGCCCGGCGCTACGGCGTTGACCGGGAATATCGGCCCCGCTATCTGGGCTTGCTGGCCGCCAACGCCCTGTTCACGCCGCTGCGCTGCTGGCAGAGCATCGCCTACGGCCGGCGCATTCGCCGCACCGCGATACACCCGGAACCGCTGTTTCTGCTGGGATTTTGGCGTTCCGGCACTACGCTGCTGCACAATCTGCTGGCCACGGATCCGCGCTGGGGCTTCGTGAACACCTACCAGGCGGCGCTGCCCGATCTATTCCTGGCCGGCCGGCGTCGGGTGCGCCGTCTGCTGGAATCACAGCTGCCGGAGACGCGGGGAATTGACAACATCCCGGTGGACTTTGCCATGCCGCAGGAGGAGGAAATCGCCTTGCTGTGCAGCAGCGGGCGCAGTCCGTATGTGGCGCTGAACTTTCCGCGCACCGGGGACGCCGCGCTGAACTACCTGTTCCCGGAGCAGCGGCTGACGCCGACGGAACGGGCGCATTGGCAAGACGGCTACCGCCATCTGCTGCAAGCCGCCACGCTGAATATGGACGGCAAGCCGCTGCTGCTCAAATCCCCGTCCAACACCAGCCGCATCACCGCGCTATTGGCAATGTTCCCGCAAGCGCGCTTCGTCTATATCCGGCGCAACCCCTACGACACGCTGCGGTCGTATGCCCATCTGCTGCGGCTGATGCACGACTGGCACGCCTTGCAGCGCATTGACTTTGACGAACTGCTGCTCCGCCAGGTCAAAATCTGGCGGCAAATGGCGCAGGCATACCTGGAACAGCGCCAAGCCATCCCGCCGGGCTGCCTGGCCGAAGTCAAGTACGAGGATTTGGAGCAGGACCAGACCGGCCAAGTCCGGCAGATTTACGATGCGCTGGGCCTGGACGGATACGACGCCTTTGCGCCGCAATTGACGCAATATGCGGCAAGCATCGCCAACTTCCAGAAAAACCCATCGCAGATTAGCGACCGGATTATCGGGCTGGTTAACGAGTATGTGCCGTTTTTGGTTGGGGAGGGGGGGTATGAAGTTATGGACTGTCGCAACGCCAAGTAAGGCAACCGCGCGCGCCACCATTCGTGCTATAATGACGGCAGCTCTGGAGCTGAACAGGAGGAAGGCAAGATGGATTGCGGAAGTATCGCCAATCTGTTCGTCCGCTTCAGGTGCCTGATGGACCAGACCATTGCGGATGAACTGTTCGGATTTGGCACACTGGTGGTTATCGGAGTAGGGGGCATGGCCGTCCTGCTGCACTCGCTGGTCAAGAATTGGAACCCGCCACCGCCCGGCGAGTAAGGCAACGCGCGCCGTGCGCTGATTGAAAAGGGCTTGCCCAGTGGAAACCATTCTCGCCAATGTAGCCGTATGGGGCTTGGGCTTTGCTTTGTTGAACTTGGTCGTTACCCTGAACCGGGCGCTACGCGACCCGGAGCTGCATAAATCGATCAAGGTGGTCGTTATCATCGGCAGCGCAGTTCTAGTTGCTTATGCCTTTGGCATCGGGGCATTCGCGTTGAGCCTGTTGCTTGACGGCGGAATGGGGACAGAGATGCCGCCGCCCAGCTGAACGATTGCGCTGTACCGGCACGGCTTGAGCGCGGTCATTTGCTACGGCGTCGTCAGAATCATTAGGCATAACGACCCCGCTCTGCCGGCATAAAACGCCAGCGCCGTTGGTTGTTGACGGGACGCTCCTGATCCGATGGGGCGAGGGCGTCGGCAATTATCCCGCGCAAGTCATAGTCAACATTGGCGGACAGCAGTTCCCGGATGTAGCCTTGCGCTTCCGCAGCGGTGATCTGACCCTGCTGTAGCGCGTCCGTCACTTCATCAATCGCTTCCCAGACATCCTGATCCTCCGGTTCCGGCGGCGGGTTGATTGCCGCCGGCAAATCATCCCAGGTCACGGGGTAGCGCTCGTTCCTGGCAGTTGCCATTTTGAGGTTCCTCCTAGTGGCGTTTTGAGCATACGGTTGCGCTAAACCGGATGTAGATTGCAGCAGGGTTTAGCGGGTTCGTCATTCTTGCCCTACCCCCGGATACCCGCCTTTGCCAGCGTGGCCAGCACTTCCCGGTTGTTGGCGTTCACGCCCGGTTGTAGGCACATTAGGCGCCGCCACGATGCCAGCATATTTTCGGTTTCCGGGTTCCAGTCCAGGCCCAGCATCAGCGTGGCTACCCGGTCAATTTCGGCGCGGTTGGCGTCCAGGGCGCTCAGGCTGATGCGTTCTAGCGGCAGTTTCCGCAGGCGGTCAAAGTTTTCAACGGCAATCCGGCGCGCTTTCCGGCCGGCGTTGCTTTTGCTGGCGAAATCCGGGATAGGATGGCCGTCAACTGCGGATACGCCCATCGTTGACCGTCCCAAATCTGTTGCCTCTCCATATCCCGCGCGAACTATTATTCCGTAAGTGCTGTTGAGAAAGACGGCAATGGATTCTGCGACGCCGGGCTTTGAGCTAATAGTAGTCCAAGCCCGCCCTCCGATGCAGTCCGACTCGGTGTAGCAGACCGCAATTTTTTGCGCGCTCATCCGTAAGTTGCGGCACAGATGGAACTGACCGGCCGAGCTGCGTACCTGATTAATCACCTGTTCCGTGCCGTAGGGTATGCCGTAATGGGTTGGTGTGCAGGTTATATTTACCTGCGTAGCCGCATCAACCGCCCACATTGACGAATTATTGAGCGACGGTGTGTTTTTTGCGGCGTGAATTACAAATGCTCCCCGGGGTGAGCGGCTTTTGGCTACTTTGCCAATCAAATCATCCCCGGGGCCGCGCACTGCTATTTGCCCCAGCGTAGTCATTGGCAAAGCGAATTCAGTAACGACATTCGTTGCGGGATTCCACACCGCCCCGCCAGTTACCCGCTCCGTGAGCGTCGTATATTCTCCGCCAGTTCCAAGAGCCGACCAAGGTTTGCCCTTGCCGAGTCCGGTCATTCGGTAGTAAGTGCCAACGACTCCGCCAACATCAATCTCGCCGGACGACAAACCAGCGGCTACCTCGCGCCGGATGGCATCAGCGAACATCTTGGCCTGCAACTTGCTCTCAAAAGTTGTGTGCAGGTTGACGCAGGTAATCGCACGGTCGCCGTATTGCCCGGTGTTCTGCATACCGCTGGGCACACGATGCTTGGTGCCAATCAGCAGCATTTCCTGGATGCCGGTATCGGCGGACATTGATGCGCCATCCCCGGACGCCGTGCTAATGACGATGACATCGCAGTATTCGTTCTCAATGTTTTGGCGAAAACCTTTGTAAGCGTCAGAGCGGGCGGCGGTTAGCGGCAAAACCTTGCCGTGGGGGCATTCGTAGCTCAACATTTCGTGCTCAATCACGTGCATAAAAGTAGCCAAGCCGGCCTGCCCGTTAGCCACGCCCTTAACCCGCCGGTTGGCATGGCGCCGATACGCTTGCATCGCATCGCTGCCAATCGGGCTTTTCGCCCCGCCGCGCGGACGAAAGTAGGGGTCATTGTTGCAGATAATTTCCACCGTGCGCGGGTCAATCACCAGCATTTCGCTTTGCGCCCCGTTGCGGCCTACCAGTTCGTCCTCCATATCCGCCACGCCCTCACGGGTGAGAAAGTTGAGCGAGCCGCCGGCGGCGGTAATGGCAAATATGGAGCTGGACCCGAAACCGGTTTCCGGCTCCAGCGAGGTCATGTTTGCCGTAGCCACTGATATTGACTGCGGATTGATGTCGGTTAGCTGGATGCAGCGTTCCATCCGCTTGGCGTGGATGCTGTCTTTGCTATTGTCCGGGTTGGCGTAGTGGCGAAAGCGGATATTTTCCTCGGTGGCGCGCGCTAGAGTACCGGTGCCGGCGCAGATTTCGTTGTAGTTAGCAGCAGCAGGGGACTCCAGGCGTGCGGTAGTCAAGTTAGCCAGCAGTTCAGCGACGGCGGGTTTGGTGTAGTAAGCAGCGCGCTGGTCGCGGTCGGGTATCAGCGCTTGCCAGATTTCGGCCGCTACATTGGTAGTGGCACTGATGCCGGCGCGTAGGTAGCCGGACATAGTTTCGCGAACCGCTTTAAGTGTGCCACCTAGTCTGGGCCCTAATTCCGAATCCTCCAGCATTCCAGCGGCAATGGTTGAAAGAGGCATATAATCGACGGTTTCGATCTTGCGCCATTCGGCAGCGATTCGCTCCGGTATGCCATTGTGCGGGTCCACTCGTTGCCACAGCTCTGGCGCGGCAATATCCCGCGCATCCACATTGCCCCACTGCTTCAAGTTGATATGCAGCTGGATCATACTGGCCAGGGTGCCGACCACATTGCCGGCCACGCTGTCCATCCCGTTGGCGCTGTCGTGATTGCCATAGCGTTCTACCAAGCCGACCTGCGTCTCCGGGCTGGACAGACGCAACCTTTGTGAAAGTTCAGTTTGGACGGTGGTGAGGTTTCCGACCACTTGGTTGAGGATTTCGGTGGCGTAGGCTTCTGGTATGGCAGCTAGCCAAGCGTACTGCACCAGATCACGCAGGGATACCGCCACCGGCTGGGCCGGCGTAATCTTGATGTCCGGGTCATTTTCCGACCTACCGGTTACTACTTGCATCAGGAATTGGGGTTCGTCGCCCATCAGCTCCTGGTCCCGATCTTCGCGCCCCAAATTGCCCAGGTGTCGGGGAATTCCGACGGCCAGGACGCTTTTCATTGGTGGCATATAATCGTTAAATTCGTAACCCAACCGGCTTTTAGCGTCGCCGAGGGCCGGAGCGCCGTATTCGGTTTCCACGATGGTACGCAGGCCGTAGGGCATCCGCACCACCATGTCCGGGCTGGTGTTCCCATAGCGTGCTTGACCGTGCTGCTCGGCCTGCACCAAATAGCCACGCGGGGCTTGCAGTTCCATCGCCTGCGCGATGAAAGCGTTGAGCGCCTTTTCGTCCATAGCCATAGCGATGCCCGTCCAACGATGCCGTGAAATCCCGGCTAGTGAAATCCAATCTATTGGATAAAGTATGCCGGCATCGGATGTCAACCGGCCGGGCGTCATCGGGGCAATTTTCGCCGGCAGTATGCCTTTGCCCGTTGGCCGAACCGTACCGCCGCCATCACTCAAACCGCCCCAGCCGGAACAGCCCGATGTCGTGCGGCGTGCTGCCGTGTTCCGCCAGGTCGGCCATTATCTCGCCGACTACGCTGGCAAACTTGAACCCATGCCCCGAAAAGCCGGCGGCTACCGATACCTGCGGATGGTCGGGCAGCGTGTCAATGATGAAATGCTCGTCCGGGGTGTTGGTGAACATACAGGTTTTCAGGGCCAGCGTGGGGCCGGCCGCTTCCGGAAAATAGCGTTCCGTGAACTGCCGCAGCGCCGCTTCGTCCCGCGCGTTAGGCTCCCGCGCCATCGTATCCGGGTCAACCGGCTCCCGAAAATGGTTGAACATCCCCAGCTTGAAACCGGGAATGCCGTAGGACGGAAACCCGTAGAACCGCCCCTCCGCAACTTCCATCCCGAACACCGGAAAGTTGGCCGGCCGGAACAGTTCCGGGCGATAGGGCGCAAACCAGCCCAGCACCTGCCGTTCCGGTACGGCATACTTGGCGACTTGCGGCGCAACCTTGCCGGCCCAGGCGCCGGCGGTTACGACCAGCCGGCGGGCGGCGTAGGTATCCCGGTCGGTAGTTACGATGACGCCGCCGGCCGCCGTCGGTTCCCAGTCCAGCGCCGCCTCGCGCCCGTGCAGCTCGGCGCCCAAGTCCAGGGCGGCGGACGCGTGGGCTACGATGCAGCGCTCTGACAGGACGAAGCCGCCCTGCTGTTCGTACAGCATCTCGGCATCCTCCGGCAGTTGGTAGCCCGGCCATTCCCGATTAACTTCGGGGCCGGAAAGCATCCGGTAAGGCAGATTATGCTGGCGCACGGTGGCCAGCGAACCTTCCAGCAGGCGGCTGGCGCCTACGCCGCCGCGCAGGCATCCGGTGCTGACCAGCAGCCGCTCGCCGGCCAAATTCTCCAGCTGCTGCCAGAGTTCGTAAGCCCGGTACAACAGCGGCACATAAGACGGATCCTCATGATAGGCCAGCCGTATCATCCGGCTGATGCCGTGCGACGAACCCATTTCGTTGGGGATGTCATAGCGTTCCAGCCCCAACACCCGCCAGCCGCGCCGGGCCAAATGATACAGGGCGGCGCTGCCCATGCCGCCCACTCCGATAACGATAGCGTCAAACTCGCGCATAGGTAATTCCTTGCTGATGCTGCTCCAGCACTGGTACGTCGCTTCAACAACCGTCATTCCGGCGCAATCCAGAATCCGGTCGCTGTCGTAACCCGACCGTTGACTTTAGCAGCTGCTCTGGATTCCGGCGCAATCCGGAATGACGGAAAGGATTGCTTTACTCCCGCGGCAGCGGCGCCCCCGGCGTCGTCATCCGCAGCGTGTACACCGAGGTACGGGCCGTGAACAGCATCGTGCGGAAATCGGCGCCGCCGAAAGCGCAGTTGGCCGGTATCTCCGGCAGCCGGATGACGCCCAGATGCTCCCCGTCCGGCGCAAATACCCACACGCCGCCGGAACCGGTGCAATACACCCGTCCCGCCGCATCCACTTTCATCCCGTCGGGCACGCCGTCCTCGGCAGAGGCCATATCCCCAAAGCGGCGGCTGTTGTTCAACGAACCATCGGCGGCCACATCGTAAGCCTGAATGTACTGGTTCGGCTTGACCGTGCCGTCCCAATACTGGTCGGTGCGCTCGCCCATTTTGCGGGTATTGGACACATACAGCACGCTTTCATCGGGCGCAAAGGCGATGCCGTTGGGAAAGTCCAGGTCGGTAGCCTCCGCGCTAATGCTGCCGTCGGGCGCGATGCGCTGGATGACGCCGGCGAACTCAATCTCCTGCTCCTCCGGCGGAATGCGGCTGCTGGGATTGGTAAAATAGATGCTGCCGTCGCTGCGGGTAACGATGTCGTTGGGGCGATGCAGCCGTTTGCCGTTCCAGCGGTCGGCCAGCACGGTGATGGCGCCGTCGGATTCCATCCGGTCGGACTCCATCCGGGTGATACGGCGGTTGTCGCCCTCGCACATCAGCAGGCGGCCCTGGAGGTCAAATGTCATCCCGTTAGCGCCGCCGCTGGGTTCGCGGACGATTTCGGGAACGCCGCCATCCGGCGCCAGCCGGTGTATCACCGGCGGGTCTCGGCGCAAATCCACGAACAGCCAATAGCCGTCAGGATGCCACAACGGCCCTTCGGTAAAGGCAAAGCCGGCGGCAAGTTGCACGGCCTCTTGGCCGGGTTCAACGATTCCAGGCAGATATTCGGTCATAACTGGCCTCCATGTGCGTTGTGAGACGGGTATGGCAGCAGCAATCAGCAACGCTGCCATCTAGTCGGTGTAATCTCTAATGCCGCAAAAGTCAACCTCCGGTCGCGTCAGTGCGTCTCTCCGGCGAAAGCCGAAGTCGGGTGGTAGCGCCGCTAGAAAGAAACGCTGCCCCGCGTCGGCAAAGAGCTATTTCACGGCAATATGCTATACTGATTCCCGGTTTTCTTTGCCACAATGTGCATATGCGGCAGGATCACGTATGTCGTCATGGGATTGGAGCTTACGGATAATGTGGATGTGGCACCGATTAGTGCCGATGGATTACCTTCACGCCCGCCGACTTTGGCGGCTGGCCAGGCTGATTGGCTGGAATATGCTGCTGACTATCGTCGGTTTGGCGCTGATTGGGGCTGCCGGCGAAGCCTACTTCCGGCTGACGAGGCCGTTTATGAACCCGGAACGACCCACGCAGTTTGTTCCCGGCGTGGGCATTCTGTGGGAGCCCAATGCTGCAATTCGCTGGACGAACGGGACCGATTTCTGGACGGTTACTTACAGCAACAGCTTGGGTTTTTTGGACCGGGAGCCGATCGCTCCTGAACAAGCGGCAGCCGGCTGCCACATCAGCATAATTGGGGATTCCTTTGTGGATGCGCAGGAGGTTTCCATTGACGACAAGGTACAGGTGCAACTGGAAAAGTTGAGCCGAGCAGTATTGCCGCACCAAGACATCACCGCGTCGGCTTTTGGCTACTTGAACACCGGCCAATTTAATCAGCTGCCGTTTTACGAACAATACGCGCGCAAGTTGTATCCAAATCTGGTGGTTCTGGTCTTTATCCCTAACGACTTTAGGGACAATTCACCCCATTTGAAAATGATATGGCACGGGTTAGCGCCTGGTAGGCATCCTCATCTCAGCGCCACACTGCGCGATGACGGATCTCTGGAGCTGCATCCGCCGGACCCTGATTATCGGCAATTCATCGTGCCGTCACGCATTCCTTTGGATGTACGCATTCTAAACCGTGCCAGCCGATTCTCCTGGTTTGCGACCAGGCTAGAGGACTGGCATGAAAACTTGTTTAGTGAGTCAATGTATGAGCGTCGGGTAATCCGAAACTTGGAAGCCCTCCGCCAAGGGCTTGACTATCCGGAGGATTTGCTGGATGGACTGGAGCCGAGACCGCTACGATTCCGGCAGGTATATGACGAGGAGTTCACCAAAGAAAATCCGGCACCCATCTACCAGGAGGCCATCACCATCACTGGCCTGGCCCTGCGGGAATTCAAGGCTCGCACTGAGCGCGACGGCGCTGCGCTGGTTATTCTGGCTGCGTACGCTATGGGCGGCCGGGATAACGCCGGTTTTGGGGTACTTAACGACTTGGCCGTAGCACAGCGCATTCCGGTTATCAGCCAGTATGATTACATTCGCCGCCAAGGCCGAGAGATAAGGGAAGGGCATTGGCCTAATGACTCGCACTGGAATGAGCAGGGCCACCAGTGGGCGGCGGAAGCCGTGCTGGAATGGCTGAAACAGAACCCGCAGGTTTGCGCGGCGAGTACAGTGCAATAATCCTGATCCGACGTGCCTGCTGCCTCCCCCGCTAATTGCCCGCCAATATCCGCCCAAAAGCACAGCCCATAGTTACGGCACACTGCACAGGAGATGGCAGGGTCAACCGCCCCCACCGAAACATTTGGGTGATCAGCAGTCGTCAGGTTCAGGCGGTAGCAAATCGTCCAGCGGGATGCCTTTTTCCTGGGACACCCTGGCCAGCCATTCGTCGTAGCGTTGCTGTGTTTCGGCTTGCCCTGCAATTCGGCCTTCGGCTTGCCCCTCGGCGCGGCCCTCGGCAATCCCTTGAGCGATTCCTTCTGCGTGGCCCTCGGCGATGGCTTCGGCACGCCACTTGGCGCGCCATTTTCGTCTTTGGTCTAATGCCCAGAACATAAGCCTTACTCCTCGTTCTGCCAGCATGGCTGCGGCGGCGTACAGCACTGCGCCTATATCTACCTGCGCCGTTGCCAGCTCCCAGCTGCTCCGCCCGTGCCATTGCCACTTTTCCAGGTAGAAAGCCAGCAGCAGCGCGGTTGCCAGTATCCCAAACGGCGCCGCCGTAGCATGACGGCGCAGCCATTGATTTTCCCACCAATCACCCATCGCGGCAGCCAGTGTACCACAAGCGCGCCAAAGTGTGCTGCGAGGTCTGGCGCGCTTACGGCAGATGCGCCAGGTACTGTTCGGCGAAGTCCATCCCCACCAGGTCGCTGAACGCCGTCATCAGCCGCTCCGTTACTGGCCCCGGCGCTCTGCCGTCTCCTACCAGCGCTCCGTTCACCGCCGACACCGGGCAGATGCACAGACTGGTAGAAGTCAGAAAGGCTTCGTCGGCGGTGTAGGCATCGTACAAATCCAGGTCGCATTCCTGAGTGGGTATGCCCATGCCGGCGGCCAGTTCCAGAGTTTGATTGCGGGTTACGCCCTCCAGTACATACTGCGATTTGGGCGTCAGCGCCACGCCGTCTTTGACCAGAAAGATGTTGCTGCCCCGCCCTTCGGTCAGGTTGCCGAATTCGTCCAGCAGGATGGCCCATGCATTGGGGTCATCGCCGTGGACTTCCAGTTCGCCCATTATCAGATTGAGGTAGTTGTGCGTCTTGGCGCGCGGGCTGAGGAAACGGGGCGGGACGCGCGGCACCGACGGCGTACTGACGCGGGCTCCGTCGCGGTACAGCGCGGCGCGGGCGGCAAAGGGTATGGCGTGGCTCTCAATAATGACAGTAGGCGTGATGCCGCCGGCCCGGTTGGGCGCTTCCACGCCCCGGCTGATGCGTTGCATTACCCACATATCCTGTCCGGCGGGCAGCAGCGGGTAGTTGTGGGCCACGACCGCTTCGGTGGCCTCTGTCATTTCCGCTTTGCTCATCCCGCAGTCAATCCGCAGGTAGCGTAGCGAGTCATAGAGGCGGTTGATGTGGCGGTCAAGCCGAAAAGTTCTGCCGCCGAAAGTGCGGGTAGCGTCAAATACGGCGTCGCCGTACAGAAAGCCCCGGTCGTAGATGGATAGGCCAACCTGGCTGGCCGGCATCATTGTTCCGTTGTAATAAACCATCATTTCGTCGGCCATCTCTGAAACCTCCATTCATCGCATCTTATCGGGTAATTCTATCCGACGTTCGTTGCGGCGCATTTGCATTGACGCCGGTCAGCCGTCTTTGCGGCGCACTTGAATGCCGGCCTGCTGTTCCATTGGCAGCACGATGGCGGCGCCGTCCAGATCGCCCAGCCCCTGCTCAACCGCTTCGTGAAAGAGGCGATAGGCCAGGTCGCCGGCTGGCGTGGGCGTGTCCAGCCCGCGCGCCATTTCCTGTATCAGTCCCAGGTCTTTGAGAAAGACCCGCAGCTGGGTGCGGATGCCCTCAAAATCCCGATCCAGCATAGCCGGCGCATTGCGCCCCAAGATGAAGCTTTGTCCCCAGCCGGAATTGACCAGCTCAAAAACCAGCGCCGGGTCGGCGCCGGACTTGGCGGCCAGCAGCATTGCTTCGGCGGCGGCCACCTTGTGGATGCCGACCAGCAGCTGGTTCACCAGTTTGGCGGCGGTGCCAGCGCCGGTAGGGCCGACATGGCGGACTACGGCGCCCATCACATCAAACAGGGGCCGGGCGCGCGCATAGGCTTCATCCGGGCCGCCTACCATGATGGTGAGAGCGCCGTCCGCAGCGCGCTCAGTGCCGCCGCTGATGGGGGCGTCCAGGAACATTGCGCCGCGCGCTTCAGCGGCGGCGGCGCAGGCTTGGGAAGTGGCCGCTCCAACGGTGCTGTGGTCAACGATAATCTGGCCGGGGCGAGCATAGGGCAACGCTTCATCCAGCAGCACTTTTTCACAAGTCGCCACATCAGGCAGGCACAGCAGCACAATGTCGCAGCCGGCGATGATTTCGGCGGCGGATGCGGCTGCGGTGGCGCCGGCGTCTGCAATCTGGCGCACTTTGGCCTGGCTGCGGTTATGGACGGATAAGTTGTACCCCTCCCGCAGCAGGTTGTACGCCATCGGCAGCCCCATGCGGCCCAGGCCGATAAAGCCAATCTGATCAGTCAATCCGTCAACTCCTTATGCTTCTGGTCGCAAGCCGATAAGCATTCACCGGCACAGCATAGCGCAGAGATGGCGGCGGCGGCAACGGCAAAGGCCGGTTCCGGGATCTGCCAACCGACGCCGCCCGTAAAACCGGGATTTCCGGCGGTTGGCAAGTTGCCCCGCCCGCTTCGTTGCGCTAACCTGTACCCGACGGGCGGGCAAACCCGCCGCGAGGAGGCACCGCAGATGACGACGGCAGCGCAGCGCAGGATACGGGGCAAGGAACGCCAGGACATTGCCGACGAGTTGGGGCGCCGCGTAGATGGCGAAGTGCGCTTTGACCCCTATTCCCGCCTGCTTTACAGCACCGACGCCAGCATTTACCAGATGGAGCCGGTGGGCGTAGTTATTCCCCGCAGCGCCGCCGATGTGCAGGCGGTAGTGGATTTTGCGGCGCGCGAGAGCATCCCGGTATTGCCCCGTTCCGGCGGCACCAGCCTGGCCGGCCAGACCGTTAATCATGCCATCGTCCTGGATTTCAGCAAGTATCTGAACAATGTGTTGGAAGTCAACGCTGAGGAGCAATGGGCACGCGTGCAGCCCGGCATCATCCTGGAGCAGCTGACCCGCCGGATGACGCCCTACGGCCTGCAATACGCGCCCGATCCGACTACGGCCAACCGGGCCTGCGTGGGCGGCGGCATCGGCAATAACACTTGCGGCGCGCATTCGGTTATCTACGGCAAAACGCTGGACCATATCCGCGAATTGGATGTGGTTTTGTCCGACGGCTCGTCCGCACACTTTGGCCCGCTGGAATCCCGCCAGTTGGAAGCGCGGCTGAGTGATGCCGGATTGGAAGGCGACATCTATCGCGGAGTTTTCCGCATTGCCCGCGAGCAGCAGGACGAAATCGACCGCACTTACGCCAAAATCCAGCGCCGGGTCAGCGGCTACAACCTGGATGAATTTATCCTGGATGATGACCGGGGCGGCGCTCCCGTCAACCTCTCCCGGATGGTGGTAGGTTCCGAGGGTACGCTGTGCGTTGTTACCGAGGCCAAAGTGAGCCTGGTGCCGCGCCCTACGCAGACCGCCTTGTCGGTGCTGCATTTCCGCAGCATCTTTGACGCCAGCGAAGCCACTACCCGCGTCCTGCGGCATGAACCGTCGTCCATTGAGATGATTGACAAGATGGTGCTTGACCGCTGCCGGCAAGCGTTGGGCCAGTCGCGTCTGCTTTCTTTCATAGAGGGCGATCCCGGTGCAATGCTGATAGTGGAGTTTTACGGCGAAAGCGACGCCGAGTTGACGGCAAAGATGGACGCCCTCAAAGCGGATATTGGGCTGGCCTACGCCTGCGTCAACATCCTGGATCGGGCCGGCCAGGCCGCCGTGTGGAACGTCCGCAAAGGCGGATTGGGACTGCTGATGAGCACCAAAGGGGACGCCAAGCCGATACCATTCGTAGAGGATCCGGCGGTTGACCCGGAAGTTATGGGGGAGTTCGTCCGCCGCTTCGACGAAATCGTCGTTGAGCATGGCACCAGCGCCGGCTACTACGGCCACGCTTCCGTTGGCTGCCTGCACATCCGCCCCCTAATCAGCCTGAAAACCCAGGACGGCATTGACAAGATGGTTTCCATCGGCAGCGCGGTGGCCGACCTGATTAAAGAGTTTGGCGGCTCCATGAGCGGCGAGCATGGCGACGGCATCGTGCGCGGCGTGTGGACGCGCAAAATGTTTGGCGACCGCATCTATAACGCATTCCGTGAACTGAAGCAGACCTGGGATCCGTCCGGGATAATGAATCCCGGCAAGATAATTGACACCCCTCCGATGACGGAAAACCTGCGTTACGGCACGGCTTATCAGCCGCTGGCGCTGGGTACTACGCTGGATTTCTCGGCCGATGCCGGCTACGCCGGCGCCGTGGAGATGTGCAACGGGATGGGCGCCTGCCGCAAGCTGGACGGCTCAATGTGTCCCTCTTTTATGGCGACGCGGGACGAGGAGCATTCTACGCGGGGCCGCGCCAACCTCTTGCGCGCCGCCCTGTCCGGGCGGATGCCGGAGGGCGCCGAAGGTTCTATCACCGACCACCGGCTACATCAGGCCCTGGATCTGTGCCTGGAATGCAAAGCCTGCAAGGCGGAATGCGAGTCCGGCGTGGATATGGCCAAGCTGAAGTACGAGTTTCTGAGCCACTACCACGAGCAGCACGGAACTCCGCTGCGTTCCCGCCTGTTCGCCAATATCAACGGGCTGAACCGGTTGGGGAGCCGTTATGCTCCGGTGTCCAACTGGCTGGCCGGTTCCGGTTTGGGCCGCAGCTTGGCCTCCAGGATGCTGGGCATCAGTAAGGAACGCCGTCTGCCGACCTTTGCCCGTCAGTCGTTCCCGGAATGGTTTGACCAGCGGTCCCGGTCCGCTACTGAGGCCAGGTATGGCGCCGTTGCCCTCTACAACGACACTTTTATGAACTACAACTACCCGGAGATTGGCATTGCCACGGTGCAGCTGTTGGAAGCCGGCGGGTACTCTGTGGAACTGCTCAACGGCGGCTGCTGCGGCCGGCCGATGATTTCCAAAGGGCTGCTGGACCAAGCGCGCCAGCAGGCCAGGGACAACATCGCAGCGTTGTACGCCTATGCCGAGCAAGGCATACCCATCGTCGGCTGCGAACCCAGCTGCCTGCTGACGCTGCGGGATGAATACCCGGAACTGGTTGCCGACGGCCGAGCTGAAGCGGTGGCCGAGAACGCTTTCCTGCTTGACGAATTCATCGTCAACGCTCAAGCCGCCGGACGGCTGGACTGGCAGTTTTCCGAGCTGTCCAAGCAGGTGCTGTTTCACGGGCATTGCCATCAAAAGGCTATGGTTGGCGCATCGCACGCCCTGGCTGCATTGCGGATGCCGCCGGGCTACGAAGTGGAGCTGATTAACGCCGGCTGCTGCGGCATGGCCGGTTCTTTCGGCTTTGAGCAGGAGCATTACGACATATCGCAGCAGATTGGCAGCTTGTCTCTCTTTCCGGCGGTAGCGGCCAAACCGGATTGGGAAATCGCCGTGATGGGCGTTTCCTGCCGCCAGCAAGTGGAGCATGGCGCCGGCCGGCCGGCCCTGCATCTGGCGGAAGTCCTGCGAGATGCCCTGGCCTAGCGCACCAGTGCCGGCGCATTCGGACACTGAACGGCGCGCGGCTGGACATTCCCCATCACATTTTGCAACTGGGCGCAGTGCGGCGCCGACTGCGCGGCGTAGGTCCACATCATGATTAGCGCCAGCGGGTTGCGGATTGGCGCAGCGGCCCTTTCTGTCGTAGTTACGCGCAACTTGGTGTCGTCCGGCGCTGTTATCGTCGGAAGGTTCAAGCCATGCGCCGCGGACGGCTCTGCTACTGTCAGGCCGACGACGCCGGGCAGAGGCTTGGCATCGGTGGCCAAGTCTGGGGCATTAGACGGGCCGGATATGATATTGCCAGCAACAGAATTGACTAATCCTACCGTGATGTCCCGATTGGTCAATAGCGTTAGGGATTGCGTTGCGGAATAGTTGTTGTGCAACGCCAGATCATATTCAGCGTCGGCAATTACCTGCAATTCACGCGGCCCCGGCGCATAGCGCAATGTTTTCCAGGTAAATGTAATGAGCCTGGACTCCCCGGTTTGCAGCGATACCGGCTTGGAATACAGGTCATCCAGATTGGTCAGGTCGCGGAGGGTAACGGTGGCGCGGCCCGGCCAGAGCCCCCGGTTATGCACCAAAGCGGTTATTTCAATCCATTCACCTTGCACAAAATGGCGGTCATGCCGCACGATTTCAACCCGCCCCACAGCAAAGTCGACCGGCGGGGGCAATAGTATCAGCGACAGGGTTTGCGATACGCTATAGCCCGGTTCTCCCGCTACTATCCGAAAAGTGTATTTCCCCGGTTGATAGCGAGTAGTGCGCCAAGTGAAAGCTGCCGTACCGATTGCATTGGGTTCAATACGCGGACGGCGGGTTTCCGGTTGCTTGCCCGTTGCCGGGAAGTGCAAAGTTATCGGTATGCGGCGCGCCTGCGGCCCGTTGTTTTGCACTTTTACCAGAATTGACACGGCTTGCCCCGGTACGGCGCCGGCGGCGGGCGAACTCGTTGCGGAAACTATTGAAAAGGGCGGCGGCGGATCGTTTTCGGGCGCCTTGGGCGGCGGCATCTGGGCGTAATCCGCATCAAACCCGGGCGTTGCCAGTGCGCCGCCGGTCTGTCCCCGACGCGCATCGTTCTTGCCAATCAGCACAGTAATATCCGCAAGGCTGACTATATTGACCGACTGCGTCGACTGGTGTCGATTATCGTCGGCATTGGCGTCGGTGAAATCAGCGGACGCAATTACTTGAACTACAGCCTGGATGGTTTCTCCGGTTACCGCATCCAGTCCGGCCAGCGGCCATTCGGCGGATCCGACCAGCATTCCGCCGGCCGGTATTCGGCATTTCCGCTGGCAGTTATCACTGGCGTCGCTGATACTGGCGTCGCTGATACTGGCGCCGGTGGTAGTTGCGGAGAGGGCTGCGCTAACCGTTACTGCTTTATCGCAGCTATAGTTGTAAATATCGTACCCGATAATCAGAGTATCCGCCGCCGTATAGTCCGGCGGCGACCGCAGGCTGCCGTCCACTTCGGCAATCTCGGATACTTTCACCGCGATGTTGTCGGCGCAGTCTTTCGGCAGATGTTTTGAGTCAAAAGCGCTTTTATACAGGGTGATTTCCGATGTTGCCGTGTTGTCGTCGGCATCGGCGTCCCCCGGCGCCGACGCCGTGATTCGCAATTGGTATTCTCCCGGATTGAGTTCTGCCGGCGTATCCCAAGACAGTTTGGCAACGGCGGTTTCGCCGGGCGGTATCGGTGCAGTAGTTTCGGAAGCTGCCGGGCTGGTCTGCGTTCCGATGGACAGCTGCACCGGCACGGCCAGCGGCGCCTCGCCCCGGTTGGCTATGCTCGCCGTAACCGACACTTTCTTGCCGATGACGGCGATGTCTGAGGCTAGGGTTATGCCGGTTACGGCGGCGTTGACCACCGGACGGCGAAAAGATGCCGTAATTGCTTGTGCATCGTCGGCGTCCCCGGTGCGCTTCGGCATTGTCGCTGACACGCGGTACGCATAGTCGTGCACCAGCAAGTTTTGCGTGGCCGCCTGTTCCAAGGTAACCTTGCGCGCGGCGCCGGGCGGCAGATTTGAGACCGTTGCGCTACTTACGGTGACGGCCGCATCGGTATCAACGCTTTGCAATTTGACGGTCGCTTGGGCAATTGTCCGGTTGCTCCGGTTGGCTACCGTCGCTTCTATAACCAGCGGTTGGCCAATAACTGCGCCGGGCGGCGCGATCCGCGCATTGGTCAGGGCGATTTCGTTGTTCAGCGCCAGCGTTGCCGGGGCGGTGTCATCAACATCCGCGTCAAAGTCGGACGAAACGACAGACAGGTACAGATTATGGGTTCCCGTGCGGTAATCGCTGCTGTCCCATTCCAGTGCAACAGCAGCGGACTTGCCGGCGGTTAAATCAGGAACGGCAACCGCTGCCAGCGATTCATCAGATTTGTCGGTATGCAGTTCCAACTTTAAGCCGCGCAACGGCGCCGCCCGGCGATTAACAATGCGCGCCGAAAAGCGCACCGTATCGCCGATTACCGCCTGATGCTTGCGGGGCGTAACCGCCTCTAGCGCAACCCCGTTGTCCAGCCGCACGGCAAGGATGCGGGCGTTGTTGGATGCATCGGTATCGCCGGCGATTTCTGCCACGACTGCCAAGTCGTAATAGCCGGCGTCCAATCTGCCGGCATTCCAATCCAGCGGCACGGTTTCGGATTGGCCGGCCCGCAGCGGGGAAATACGAGCGGTTGCCGCCGGCGTTTCCGCGTCGTCAACCATTAGCGACAGCGTTGCCGGCCCGGCGTCGGTTGCCCCCCGGTTCTCTACCGTTGCGGTTATACGAACCGTGGTTCCCGCCAGCGCCGGCGGTGCCGCGACTGCTGCTGCGGTTATTGCCAGGTCAACCGGCAGCGGCGTGGGGGTAGGCGTCGGCGGCGGTGGAGTTGGGGTAGCGGTTGGCGGCAGAGTTGGAGTCGGCGTGGGTGTTGGTTCCGGCGTGGGGGTGGGCGTAGCGGTTGGCGGCGGAGTTGGGGTTGGCGTAGATGTTGGTTCCGGCGTGGGTGTGGGCGTAGGGGTTGGCTGCGGAGTCGGCGACGGCACAGATGTTGGGTCCGGCGCGGGTGTCGGCGTAGCGGTTGGCAGCGGAGTTGGCGTAGATGTTGGTTCCGGCGCGGGCGTCGGCATAGCGGTTGGCGGTGGAGTTGGGGTTGGAGTCGGCGTAAGCGTTGGTTCCGGCGTGGGCGTAGCGGTTGGAGGTTTTGGCGTGGCGATGATGACCGCCGAACCTGATACGGTTACATTGATGCTGGCCTCCGAACTGCTGCGATTATTGTCCGGGTCGGCATCGGTAAAATCGCTGGGCGCTAATATGGTTACGCCGACGATTACGCCTTCGCCCTGGACGGCCCGGTGCCGGGTCAAGTCCCATTGAATGCCGCCGTAATAAGCTTCCCCGGCGGCAATGTTGCATCCTTCCAGGCAGTGGTCAAATGAATCATCGGCATTGTAGATGGCATCGCCGCTTTGCGAACCTTTCAGCGCCACCTGAACCTGAACTTCCCGGCAGCTGTGATTTTCAATGTCATAAAAGATATAGATTTCGTCGTCGCCGGAATAGTCGGGCGGGTCGGCCAAGTCATAATAACTCACATCAACCGGATCCAACACTGAGATACTCACGTCGTCGACGCACAGGTTGCCGGCGGCGGTTGGGTTGCCGACTGTTCCCGGGCTGTCCTGATTCCAGTCGGCCTGGGCGATTCCAAAGGTTGCTCCGCAGATTGCCAGAGCCGCAGCCAAGATGCAGATGGCGCCGATCCACCATACACTCTGTCGCTTTGACAGGGAGGCCAAAGCCACGATTGCGCTTGACGCCGGCAAAATCATGGTTCGGGCTTATCATACATCAGCATTACTACGCCGGCGGCCTCAACGCCGGCGCTGGCAGTTACGGTCATAGTGTGATGGCTGACCGGCCCGTCGGCGCGGGCCAAAGTAAAATTGGCGGCGCTATGCGGCGTCTGCTCCGGATCACGGCTCGCCGAGACTACCGCTACGTCGTCCACATACAGCTGGCTTACATCGGCGCTGCCGCCCTCGATGTGGTCAATGGTAAGTACTGCCGCCGACGCCCGAATATGCTCAATCCGCTCCGGTATGATGAACCGGACGGGATGGGGACTTTGCTTGCCGACGCTGTTGCTGAACAGCACATAAGCGTCGCATTGCGGATTTTGCCAGTCGTAATAACCGGACGGGCCGGCGTAGGCATCAGTGTTGAAGTCCGCTTCCGCCGCCGCTGCTGATACTACCAGTTCAATAGCGCGGGACAGAAAGTTGTCATCCAAGTCGGAATTGGCGTTGTCGCCATTGGCGGCGGGCTCCGCCGAACTGTACCGCCAAATTGCGGCCGGCGGTGTGTTGGCCGGCAGATAGGCGATGATCCATCCTTGGTCGTCAAAATACACTCTTACTTCGGTTGGCGGCGGCGTTGAGGCTACACTTGCCCCCTGTAGCATCGGAATCGTGATAATGCCGAAGTTAAGCCCCAAGTTGACGACTTCTGCCGGGGCAGCGCGCAGTAGCTCCTCGTCCGCCAGCGGGGAAGTCAACGCCGTTGCGACGGCCTGCACATTCAGGCGGTTCGCTGTACTGCCGGATGTTCCGTCTATTTGAGCGGCCGGAATTCGGTAGTAGGCGGATATGCCCGCATTCTCTTGGGGGAAGCCGGCTTCGCCGTCGTTGCGGTTAGAGCCGTAAGGTAACGGAGGACGGGCCAGCTCTATTACGGCGGGCCGGGCTGGATCGGCATAGTAGGCGTCAGTACCGGCGCCGACGGCGACAAAATCCAGGATTGTCAACATAACGGCGACGGCCGTAGCGGCGCCAATGCCGTGCGCTATGCGATATACGCTTAACCCGTTCAATGCGATTCTCCATAATCTGCCCATCCCAACGGCGGGACAGCATCGGCTAGTTTCCATAATGTAGCCGGGAGACGCAGTTTTCACCAATTATAAAAGCGCCCTGATTTTTGCAATTTTTGAGAATATTAAAAAAATCGGGCCGCGCTGACGCGGAGCCGGCGGTTTTACGGCGCGGTTTCCGGCGCCGGTATCAGGCAAGTGAACTTGCTGCCGCTTCCCGGCGCGCTCTCTGCGGTTAGTATGCCGCCCTGCGCCGTTGCCAGCTGGCGGGCGATGGTTAGCCCCAGGCCGGAGCCGCCGGTCGCGCGGTCGCGTGACGGATCGGTGCGATAGAAACGGTCAAAGACCCGCGCCAATTCGTCGGGAGGCATTCCGGGGCCGGTGTCGGCTACCGATATGGCAATTACCGCTTGCCCCGACGCCTCGCTAACCTCGCGCCGGGCAACGATGGCAACGGCCCCTCCAGCCGGCGTATGCGTAATAGCATTGTCAATCAAGTTGGCGATTATCTGGGAAAGACGGGTAGCGTCAACGGTGGCCGCGCCCAGATCGGGAGCGGTTTCCAGCGTAAGGTTGACCCCGACGGCGGCGGCGCGGGGACGGAATGCCGCCGCCGCTTCGCACAGCACGGGATCCAGCGGGATGGTCTGCAAGTCCAGCGTCAGCGCGCCCGCTTCGGCGCGGGCCAGCAGCGCCAGGTCGTCCACCAGCTGGGACAAGTGCGTGGACTGCTGGTGCAACACGGCGATAGTGTTGTCATCCGCCGGCAGGACTCCATCACGGATGGCCTCCAGGTAGCCCTGGATGTTGGACAGCGGGGTACGCAGTTCGTGGGCGACGTCGGCGGTCATATTGCGGCGGTCGGTGTCGCTGCGTTCCAGGTCGGATGCCATCGTATTGAAAGCGACGGCCAGCCCGCGCAGCTCGGACGGGCCGGCAACCGGCACGCGGGCGGTGAGTTCGCCGCGTCCGAAACGACCCGCCGCCTGGTGCAGCCGGGACAACGGACGCAGCATCCGGTTGGCGAGCAGCGACATCAGGGCGATTCCGCCCAAGCCGGCGATGATGCCGACGACAATCAGCGAATTAGTGAGGTTGCGCTGTATCAAGCCCACCGCCGGAAGCGGCGCATCAAAGTCGTCGGGAGCTTCGCGCATCACCAGGTAGCCGATGGTAGCGCCGTCAGCGGTGTGGATGGCCGTTTTTTCGGCATCGGACGGCCACTCTTTGCCGTCCGCCCATTCGTTGCCGTCCCTCCGATCTATGTCGGAATGATGCTCGCCGCGAAAAGCGACGGACTGCCGACGAGTGGACCGGGCGTCGTGGTTAGCGCCGGTGCTAGGGTCGTCAACCGGGGCGTTGCGGTCATCCCAGCCCCGGTTGGCTGCGTACCATTCAGCAGCGAAACCGGAAAGACGCTGCCGGAGGACTTCAGGGCTGTTGGCGTAGCGTCCATACGGGCTGTCGTCGGCTACCAGACCGCTGACGCCGTTGGCCAGCGCCAGGGTAAGTATCAGACGCGGCGCAGGTATGGCGCCTTTCCGATTGCGCTGTGCGTCCATTGAGTCGGCAATCACCTTGCCGTCCTGGTCCGTAATGATGACTTGCTTGCCCAGCAACGGCCCGAATTGGCTCACTTCGGCGTCCAAACTGCCCCATCCTTGATTGGATTCGTACCATTTGGCGGTGAACCCGGTGAGACGATGTTCCAGATGCCGCTGCGCCCGTTCCTCGTGCGAATACAGGGCGGCTCTGGTGATAAAACCGCTGACGACGCTGGCCAAGGTAAGGGTAAGCAGCAGGATGCCGGCGAAAATCAGGGCCATGCGGAGGCGCAGGCTGCCGAAAGGCCCTTGGCGGCGATTGGATGCAGGGGATGTATTATGCATCGCCGAACCGATAACCGACGCCGTACACGGTATGGATGATGCGCTGGCCGCCGTTGGCCTGTTCCAGCTTGCGGCGCAAGCCGGAGATATGGACATCCACAGTGCGGTCAAAGCCGTCGTAGTCGTAGCCGAAAGCCTGCTCAATGATGGTATCGCGCTGAAAGACGCGGCCCGGCTGCCGGACGAACATTGCCAGTAGCCGGAATTCGGTCGGCGTAAGTTTCAGGGGCTGGTCGTTGAGGGTTGCGGAATGGGAACGGCGGTCAACAACGAGGTTGCCCCAGGCGAGGCGGCCGGTGTCGGCATCCGGCCCGCCGGCGTAGTCGCGGGCGGCGCGGCGTAGAATGGCGCGGACGCGGGCGGCCACTTCGCGCGGGCTGAACGGTTTGGTGATGTAGTCGTCGGCGCCCAAGTCAAAGCCGACCAGCCGGTCATCCTCCTCAACGCGTGCGGTCAGCATAACGATGGGGACTGCATCGTTGGAACGGCGCAGCTCCTGGCAGACCTGCCAGCCGTTCAGCCCCGGCAGCATCAAATCCAACAGGATCAGGTCGGGGTCTGCGGCGCGGGCGGCGGCCAGGCCGTCGGCGCCGTTGTCAGCCGTCAGCACCTGGTGGCCGTCACGATCCAGGTACAGACGCACCAGCTCCCGCGTGTGCGGGTCATCCTCAACTACCAGAATAGTGGCCATAGCGAATGTCCCCTGATCGGTTGTTTCCCCAACAATTGGCTTGCTATCGGGGCGACATCGTACCCACAAAGTCCAATTCCAGCAGGATTTCATCCTCAACGCTGAGTACGACGGCCACGGAAGGTTTGTCCATACCGAAGTCGTCAAAAGTGAACTGTACGCTGGCGGATCCGGTCACCGAGCCGTCATCGTTAAATTCGGCGGTAGCATCCCAGGTTACGGTGCGGGTCTGGTCTTTGACGGTCAAGTCGCCGGTGATGGTGAAATCCTGCGTGCCGCGCAGTTCGCCCGGCGGCGGGGTTTGCCAGTCAATGCTTTGAGGGATAAAGACAACTTCCGGGTAGATGTCGGTTTGCAGGGTGCGGTTGCGGACATAGCCGTCGCGGCGGTCGCTGTCGGTGCGGAGGGTAGCGGCCTGGACGGCGATGCGGCTGGCGTCGGCGGCGATGCCGCCGTCCGCGTCAAAAACTACCTGGCCGGCTACGGCTTCAGTTTCGCCCGTAGCGACTTTGAATCCGGCGCGCGCCAGGACTTCCTCAACCTTGTAGCGGGCGATGCTGCCATTGGTTAGCGTGAACACCGGCGGCGAGCCGGCGGTATCGGGTTCGGGCTCCGGCGTTGGCGAGAGGGTGGGTGCCGGCGTAAGAGCGGGCATGGACGCAGAGGACGTCGGGGTAGGGAAATCGGCGATGCGCGTATTTATATCGCCGCTTGGCGAGGCCGGCGCCGGCGTAGCAGTAGGCGCAGCCGCAGTGGGCTGGAGTGTAGCAGTGGCCGGAACCGGCGTGTTGGTTAGCGGCGCGGCCGGCGGCGTTGCCGCGGACGGGCCGGCGCAGGCGACGGCCAGCGCAACCGCAATGGCAACGGCAAGGGGCAGCAGGGTAGTGAACAGGTTCCGGTTAGCGCGCATAGCGGTGTCCTCCAGCGTTGGGTTGGCATGGTACAGGATACAGCAACCTGCGGTGTTCTATTCAGGGTACGCCGGAAATGTGAAGGCAATGTGAAGCCGGCATTCCGCGCCGCCGGCGTAGTTGCGGTTGCCGCCGCCGATGCTGCGGGGTACAATCCCGGCAGGATTTGCGGATACTTACGGATTGCCGATGCAGCAAGCGCCGGCAGCAGGGAGCAGTGGATTATGAAATTCGGCCTCGCCTACGAAATGCAACGCCCGGAACTGGACGACCACGCCGTCATTGAGGAAACCATTGAGCAGATTTGCCTGGCGGACGAAATGGGGTTTGACTATGTGTGGTTCGTGGAGCATCACTTCCTGACCACTTTCAGTATGTCGCCATGCCCGGAAGTGATGTTCGGGGCGTTGAGCCGGCTCACCAAGCGCATCCGGTTGGGGTTCGGAGTGGTCATCCTGCCCTATCATCATCCGATACGCGTGGCCGAGCGGGTGGCAATGGTGGACCATCTGTCCGGGGGCCGGGTGGATCTGGGCACCGGGCGCAGCGCCGCCTACGAGCAAACCGGAATGGGGATTGACCCGCGCGCGACGCGTGAGATGTGGGAGGAATCGCTCAAAATGATCCCCCAGATCTGGCAAGCGGACTACTTTGAATGGGATGGCGAGTATTGGCAGGTGCCGCCGCGCCAGGTGCTGCCCAAGCCGTTCCAACAGCCGCATCCGCCCATATGGGTAGCGGCGTTGCAGCCGGCAACCTACGAGCTGGCGGCGGAACGCGGCATCGGCGTGATGGCATTGGGGGTCAGCGCGCCCTCAGTACTGGAGCCCCACATTGCGGCCTACCGGGAGAACATTAGAAAGGCCAAGCCGGTAGGGCAGTTCGTGAACAACCAGTGGCTGAGCTCAGTATTCGGGCTGTGCGGCTCTGACAACGCCGCCGCCCGGCAGCTGTGCGCCGATTCGCTGAAAACCTTTTTCGGGCCGGGCCGTCCTTATGTTCAGGATCAAAAGGATGTGTACTCGCGGCTGCTGGAGCAGTGGGGCGGCGTGCCGGAACATTTGCAGCAGAACTTCGCGCGCTACATTGATGTCGCTGCGGACGAAAGCGCCGGCGCCGCCGGCACGGTTGACCTGTCGGGCGGCACGGCGTTGGCGCAGAAAATCTGGGAGGAGTTTGACGCCGACACGCTGGCCGACCGGGGCGTCATTGTAGCCGGCGACCCGGACAGCTGCGTCAAGGCGGCGAAACTGCACGAAGCGACCGGCATTGACCAGCTGCAATTCCTGATGGCAACCGAAACCGTAGCGCACGACAAGGTGATGGAATCTATTGAACTGTTCGGCAAGCAAGTGCTGCCGCATTTCAAGTAGGGCCAAGCCCGCAGCATTGCACAATTCCCGGGTACTGCCGCGAGGTTGATGCGGACAACCGCCGCCCGTGGCCGGGTCGCGCTAGTCGCCGGTGAGGTCGCTGACGCGCGGGGCTACTTCCTCGGCAATGAGGCGCAAGCAGTCCGTCTCCCACTGGTGGTCGTCAGGGTCCTGGGTAATGCAAAGGAGATGGCCGAAACCGCCGACGGAGTCGTACAGCTGGCGGATGCGCTGGGCGCACTCGTCCGGGTCGCCGACAATCCAGATGTTGTCCATCATATAATCAACGGTCAGGTCGTCATCGGACATATTAGGGTCAATCTTGGTGGCCTGGATTAGGCCGGAGCCGAGGCGGTTGGGCAACTGGTGTTGCAGGTAGTTGCGGCCCAGCACGGCATAGGCGCGCTCGCGGGCTTCCGCTGCGGTTTCGGCGACGAATACATCGCGTCCGATACGCCAATCGGAGCGGCGGGCGGAACGGCCGGCTTCGGCGGCGGCGTCCTCAACCGTAGTCCAATGGTCGCTGAGGTAGCGGGGCGCCAGGTTGCTGCTGCTCATCGGTATCCAACCTTCGCGGCCGGCGACGCGGATGCTGCTGCTGCCGATGGAGGTAGCGGCGACGCCGATAGGCGGGTGCGGCTGCTGCAAAGGCTTCATATGGAGGCCGCGTTCCAGAACCGGATCAAGCTCCGGGGCGTCAATGTCAAAGAATTCGCCATGGTAAGAGAATTGCCCGTCGGAGGCCCAGAGGCTCAACACTACATCCAGGACTTCGGCGGCGCGGCGGCGAACTTCCTCGCCCTGCGTCGGATCCATACCGAACAGTTGGAGGTCGGTAGGGATGGCGCGATGGCCGATGCCCCAATAGAGGCGGCCGCGGGTTAGATGATCCAGCATTGCGATGCGGTGGGCCAGCTCAATAGGGTTGTGGATGGGCAGCAGGGTTACGCCGGTGGCCAGCCGGATGTTCTCGGTCAAAGCGGAAGCTTTGGCGATAAGCAGGTCGGGAAACGGGGCGTTTTCCCAACGCTCGGTAAGGTGTTCGCCAATCCAGGCTTCGTGAAAACCGAGACGGTCGGCAGCTTGAAGCAAGTCAAGGTCGCGGTCGTAGGAATCGGCATAAGAACGGTGCGGCGGATGCAGGGGCATCATAAACAGGCCGAATTGCATATCGGTTACTCCTTTCTGGCAACGCGTATAGCAGTACGCCGGGCCGCGCGGTTACAGCGGCAGTTCCGTACCGATGCCCATTGCTTGGGCGCGTTCCAGCGCCAGTTTGGCGGCGGCTACATCGGCAACGCCGGTTCCCATCAGTTTGCAGTAAATCTTTTGGCCGGGATGCGTCCGGCCCGGTATGACGCCGGCGACGACATGGCGCAGTTCGTGGAATCGGCTCCACTGCGTCAGTCCCAAATCAACGGCGGCGGAAATGTCGCCGCATTCCAGCGGGGCCTGGTCAATGGAGTCGACGAAATGGCGGTCGGCGCCGGCGATGACCGCGTCGTCCACTTCGCGGAAACGGCGCAGCGTGGGCCCGGCGCCGATAATGGTAGCGCCGTCGGAGAGCCACGCGCCCTGCACTACCGGCGTTTGCGCGGCGGCGATGGCGATGACGGCATCCCGGTCGGCAACCGCATCCTGATTGCTGGCGGCGGCGTTGACCGGCAAACCCAGTTCAGCGGCCATCCGCGCGGCAAATGCCTGGCGGCGTTCCGAGTTGCGGCTGAAAGCCCGCACATCGGATACATCCCGCACGGCGCAAACCGCCCGCAGCTGGTCGCCCGCCTGATTGCCCGTACCGACGATGCCGACCCGCAGCGCCCCGGAATTAGCCAGGTGCTTGACGGCCACAGCAGTGGTGGCGCCGGTACGCAGCTGCCCCAGCCGGTTGGCCTGGGTATAAAGCAGCAGCCCGCCGGTTTCGGCGTCATACAGGCTGACCTGAAAGGAATAGCCGTTGCGGGTGTGCGTGAAAGTCTTGACGCCCAGCACGCCGTTGTAGTCCAGCGCGCCGCCCATTACGGCCAGATAGCCTCCGGAGGTGGCTACGCGGCGCCGGGTCAAGTTGACGGCGCGGCCCTGGCCGAACTGCGCCTGCATTTCCTCAATGGCGGGAATCATCTCCGCCAGAGTGATGCAACGGTCAACTTCGGCGTCGGTCAGGAAAAGAGCCATAGTACGGCAAGGGGGAAACGGGCGAGGGACGGGCGAGCAGCTTGGTCAACGCGCAAAATAGCGACGGTTGATCTGCACGTACTCCCGCTGATTAGGGGGAACGGTGAATTCGTCAAAGATGGCGGAGACGGGGCAGACGGCGACGCAGTAAGCGCAATCAATGCAGTCGTTGGGGTTGATGTAGTACATCGGCGCGTCGTCATCGGTATGGATGCAATCGACCGGGCAAACTTCAACGCAGGAGGCGTCTTTGACGCCTTCGCAGGGCTGTGTAATCACGAATGCCATCGGGTTACCTCGGCCAGAGGATGATTAGCGCGGGCGGACCGCCATTGAACCCCGCATCTGACTACCCCAGCAGGCGGAGCCGCAATCGCCCATTTTCAGCGAAGCCTATTTTGCGGTTTGCGGCGATATTTTGTCAAGGGATACGGGCCGCACATTGCTATTGACGGCGGTGATGAATAGGCAGGCGTTGGACGGCGTGCCGACGCCGCTCTAATCCGGCTCCGCGCGAGGGGATAGCGGATTAGGGCGCAGCCGATAGGGGCAGCCTATAAGAGGGGTGGGCGGATTGCATTATCCGCATTGATGATATAGTATATCGCCCTACTTTGCACCGGGCGGTGGTTCCCGACATTTGCCGGAGAGGTGGGAGTCGCATGGAATTGCGCGAAATTATCAGTTTTTATCATGTTGCCCGACTGCGTAGCGTGTCCAAAGCGGCGCGCAAGCTGGAGTTAGGGCAGCCTACCGTTACCACCCATTTGCGGAAGCTGGAGGGGGAGTTCGGGATTACGCTTTTTGACCGCATCAAGCGGCCCATTCAGCTGACCTCCGAAGGCACCCTGTTCTACGACCTGGTTACGCCAATCGTGGAGTCCATTGACACGCTGAAAACGCAAATGGACTACTCGGAGGGACGCGGTTCTTTCGTAGTGGGCGCCTACCCCGACATCGTGTCTTACCATCTGCCGCGTCCGATACGGCAGTTCCGGGCACGCTACCCGGACATACGGATGCGCCTGGTAGCCCGGTCTTACGCCAACCTGATCCAGCTATTGAAATCGGGGGAGCTGGATCTGGCGCTGTGTTCGGCGCCGCCGGCGGACGATGGCACTTTGGAGTTTTCCAGCCTGTTTGACTACAATGTGGTGCTGATTACGGCGCCTCGGCACGACCTGCTACAGCAGCATCCGGTTTCAATATCCGACATGGCGCAGTGGCCGCTGATTCTGAACAGCCCGGAAAGCATCAGCCGGCGGCGGGTAGAGCAGAAACTGCGGGAAAGCGGCGTTCCCTACGATGTGGTGCTGGAAATGGACAACACCGAAATGATCAAGCGGTATGTCGCTATCGGAATGGGCATCGCCATCGTCAGCGATTTCACGCTGCACCCGGAGGATCACGATCGGCTGGCAGTAGTGCGGCTGGACCACCTGTTCCCGTCGGCGAATATCGGCATCTGCACGCTGAAAGGCAAGTTCCATGGGCGCGGGGTACGCAATTTTATCAGCACGCTGGAGGACAGCCTGTCCGGGTTTCATACCGACCTTTGGGACTGGGACGCGGACCACGGCGGCGAACCGTTGGTGGACGCCATTGCCAGCGGCACGCAGTAGAGTGCGCGGCGCGGCGTATTCCCGCCGGCCCGTATCACCCTATCGGATGCGGGCCGGCGGGATTTGTTCGGCTATTGTTACTGGCAGGATGCCGTCAGCCGAGGCGGGCCAGGAATTCGGCGCTGCCCCGGGCTACCCAGGCGTTCCACGATGTCATCAGGAAACGGGCGCCTTTCTCTACATAGGCGGCGGCGTTGTCATCGTTGACCAGGGTGCCGGCAGTGCGGCCGGCGCTCACGATGCGGGCGATGGCGTCATCAATGGCAGCCTGAACTGCGGGATGGCCGACATTGCCGATATGCCCCATTGTCTGCGACAGGTCGGACGGGGCGACGAAAAATACATCAACGCCGTCCACCTTGAGGATTTCGTCCAGGTTGTCCAAGGCGGCTACTTCCTCGATCAACACGATGACCATAGTCTGGTCGTTGGCCCGGTGGACATAATCGGGTACACCGAAGGACTGGCGCCCGCCAAACATACCGCGATAGCCGAGGGGGGCGAACTTGGCGGCGCCGACGGCAGCCTCCGCCTCGGCCCTGGTATTGATATGGGGCAGCACTACGCCCATTGAGCCGCGATCCAGTGTGCGGGTAATCAGCCCGGCATCGTTGGCGTTGCAGCGGGTGATGGACGCCATACCCCACAGGTCGCAGGCGCGGGTCATATCGCCCAAGGTATCCCAGTCAACCGGGCCGTGTTCGCATTCCATCCAGACGGAATCGAAGCCCATGGGGCCGAGAAAATCGATGATTTCGCTGGACAGCAGGCCGGAAATGCAGGTAGCCGGCTCGCCGCGTTGGAGTTTGTCTTTTACCGGATTGGGGCGTATAGCAGGCATTGGCGATTGCTCCTTTTGGGGAAGGTTGATTGGGAGATGATTGGTTTGGCGATTATGGAGATGGGGGTTGCTTGGCTTCGTAGCCGCGCGGGGTAATCATACGGCCCTGATGGATGTAAGTGTCGGAGTTGCCGATGATTACGGTAGTGAACATATCAACGCCGAGAGCGGCGCCGTCCAGCCTGCCTAAATCGGACAAGGCTACGGCCTGGGCTTCCCGGTAGGCATGGCGGACGATGCCCACCGGAGTGTCAGGGTCGCGATGCTCCAGAAAGATGCGGCGGGCTTCGTCCAGTTGGGTGGTGCGCCGCCGGCTGCGGGGGTTGTAGAGGGCGGTTACGAAATCGCCGCTGGCGGCTGCGTGAATGCGGCGACGGATTTGGGGCCAGGGCGTAAGCAAGTCGCTGAGGCTGATGGCGCAAAAGTCCTGCATCAAGGGCGAGCCGAGCAGGGCGGCGGCGGACTGCAATGCGGACACGCCCGGCACGGCTGCGACCGCCGGGTTGGCGCCGTCCCAGCCCCGGTCGGTAAGGATGCGGTACACCGGGCCGGCCATGCCGTAGATGCCGGCATCGCCGGAGGATACGACGGCTACCGTATGGCCGGCATAGGCCAGGTCAACGGCCAGGGCGGCGCGTTCCAGCTCTTGCCCCAGGTCCATAGAATGGAGGGTTTTGTCGGCAGCGGCGCCGGCGATCTGGTCAATGTAGTAGCGGTATCCGACTACATGGCTACTGTCGGCGATGGCGTCTTGGGCGGCGGGCGTCAGCATTGCCGCGTCGCCGGGGCCGAGGCCGACCAGGTAAAGTTTGCCGATACTCACAGGTTTCTCCTATGCTGCGGGCGCGCCGCCATAATCAAAAATATCCGCGTTCCGCAAATTGCAGGAGGCGTCTGACGAAGGTCATTCCGGCGTTTATCATTCCGGGCAATACCGCATCCGGCAACTGCCCGGTATAGAAATGATTGTGCAATCGTCTCTGGGTCAAGTTCAGACCATCAAGCAAGTCGGCGAGGGTTTCATCATCAGGGACGACTTGCGTGATCAGTTTTTCCAGATCGCGCCGCTGACGCCAATGCCTGGAGTTGCCGCTGACCAGGTGTGCGATGGCATTAAGCGCGTGTACCGTTGCGCCCCAGATCAGCTCGCCGGCCGCCAGTGCGGTGCGCGGCTGCTGGGCAAGAGCTGTTGATTCAGCAAGCAGCATTGTCGCAATACTGACGTGTTCATCCCCGGTCATAGCCTGATTTCCTGTGCGCTACTGGTTCAAACGGGCAATGAATTTTTGCACTGATGGCAGAAACATCCGATATTCGTCGGGTTCCCACTCGAAATCGGCGTCGGCTGGCTGATCCGGTTCCTCGCAGTGTTCCCGGAAGGCATCTGCTACGGATAAAGCCGCCGTGTTGCGGTGCTGGGCCCACGGGTCGGACGGATTTGCGTCGCTCGCCAACTGGTCCAGATAACTGGCAAACCGCTGCGCGTCATCCCGGTTGTTGCAGGGCATTTCGTGCCGTGCGGCGCAAGCCGATAGCGCGGCCATCGTGGCCTGCCAGGCCAAACCGGCCCCTTTGTGGAGATTGCCTTGGCTGATTTCCCGTTCCGCTTGTGCCAGCAAGGCCGTGCCCGGCAAGGTTTCGTTTTGAGCGCCCATTGCGGCATCCTCCAGGTTAGCATCCTCACAATTGTGCCACGCCGGGGCGATACGGGCAACGGCGACGGTGGCCTGCTCCGATTTGGTGCGGGGAATTAGCAAGGCGTTGGCGCCGGCGGCGAGCAGCGCGGCCGGTTCCGAAATGCCGAACACGCCAAGCAAATCCTGCGCCGCCGAGGGCGTAGCATCCGCAGATTGGCGGCCGGCGGCGTCCAGCTCCGTTGCCGTAAAGATGTGCAGCGGCAATCCCATAGCATCGGCGAGGGCGATGATGCCGGGTTCATCCGCTTTGATGTCGGCGGTGGCGATGCGGGACAGGCTTTCCGGGGCAAGCCCGTAATCCCGCAGCGTTCCCGTCATAAGTTCTTGCAGATGCTCAATTGGGGTTCCGCGGCGGCAGCCGATGCCGGCGGTCAGCGTGGGCGGGCGGTAGATTATTAGCGGCGGGGCGTCCAGTGGAACGGACAATATCCGGTCGGATACGGCCAGGGCTGCCGCATAGGGCGGGGCTATCGCGGCGGCGAAATCGTTGACTGCGATGATGTTGTCGGATAGGGGGCAGTCATCCGGCCATGGGGCGTTGGTTTCCGGGTCCAGCCAGAGGGCGACGGGTGCGCCGTTGACCACTGCCGCCGCCGCGCGGGTCAAGTCGGTTGGCGATGCGTCAATGCGCCAGCCTTGGTTGCAGCCTACCAAGTCAACAGCGGTTACTTGCAGCGCATCGGATGCGGAGGTTATTACGGCTTGGGCGCCGATGGCATCGGCTACGGTTTGCGCCAGGGCGTCGGCGCCGCCGGTGTGTCCGGAGAGGACGCTGATGGCGTAGCGGCCGGCGTCATCAACGCAGACTACCGCCGCATCTTGCGATTTGCTGCCCAGGACGGGGGCCATCAGGCGGACGGCGGCGCCGATGGGCAGGAAAATAATCAGCGCGCGGCAATCGGCGAACAACTGCTGCAACACCGGGCGCAGGGGCAAGTCGTACAGCTGCGCTCCGCCCGGCGGCAGAGCTGAATCGGCGGCGCGGCGTTCCAGGTACAGCGCGGCATCGGGCAGTGCGGCGGTCAGACGGCAAGCCAGGGCGGCGCCGGGCTTGGACACAGCGACGATGGCGATTGCGGTTTCGGGCGGGCTAGTCGTCATCGCCAACGCCGGCGCCGGCTGCGGCGGTTGCCGGTTCCGGCTGGATTTCGTAGCCGCCGGCATCGTACAGGTCGGCGCGGTTGGCGGCGGCGTGGTCGCCCTGGCCGGCCCGACGGTAAAGGTGGGTGTATTCGTCGGAGTACAGATGCGATACGGCAACGCCGGGGCCGGATTCCGGGTTGAGCAGGTCGGGGTTGACGGCCTGGCCGACGATGATGAGGGCCTGCAAGGTGATTTTGGCGTCGCGCACTTTTTGGGCGATGTCGTCCAGGGTGCCGCGAATGATTTGCTGGTCGGGCCAGCCGACGCGGTAGGCAACGGCCACGGGCGTATCGGAGGGGTAGCCGGCCTCTTGCAGCTGGCCGGCGATGCGGAACATTCGGGTTACGCTGAGAAAGATGACCAGCGTGCTGCCATGCCGGGCCAAGTCAACCAGCTGCTCGCCCTCCGGCATCGGCACGCGGCCCTCGGCGCGGGTTAGGATGACGGTTTGCGACACTTCGGGGACGGTGAGTTCGGCTTTGAGGACGGCGGCGGCGGCGAAAACGGCGCTGACGCCGGGGATGATTTCGTAATTCACGCGGTTGGATTCCAGGATACGCATTTGCTCCAGGGTAGCGCCGTAGAGGGCGGGGTCGCCGCTCTGGATGCGGGCGACGGTTTGGCCGGCGGCGGCGGCGTCCAGAGTAACGGCCATAATTTCGGGCAGCGCCATTTCCTTGCTGCCGTAGATGCGGGCGCCGGGCTTGGCGAAAGCGGCGATTTCGGGCGGCACCAGGGAGTCGGCGTAGATGATGACATCGGAGTCCTCAATGATGCGCCGGGCTTTGATGGTAAGCAGTTCGGGGTCGCCGGGGCCGGCGCCGATGATATAGACTTTGCCAGGGTTGGGCATAGGGGATGCCTCCATTCTGTTAGTCGTTTTAGTCGTTGATGCCGTCGTGATTCAGCACCGTGCGGAAAGTCAATGACAAGCGGCGCTGGCGGTTGCGGCGTCCGGCGTCCGTAAGTTCGGATTTGCGGGGGGCAATGCCGTGCTGCCATACGGAGCGGGCGGCGTCGGTCAGCAGGACGCAGGAACCGCGTTGCAGCAGCGCTGGGGACTTATCCCGCCAGTTTTCGGCAAAGTCCATTTCCCAATCGTCCAATAGCGATATGGTGCAGACGGCGGGGCCGAAACCGGGGTGGTCAATGTGCATTGCGATACCCTGCCCCGGCAGGTATTCGTTGACGATGACCTGCTCCGGCACGCGGTCAAACAGTCCAGTTTCGTCATACAGCTTTTGCGCCAGGCGGGACAGCCAGTCGGGCAGGGCGCCGAGGTGCATATCGGGGGTAATGGCGCGGGCCTTGTAATCGTAACGCCAACCGTAATGCTGCACGCGGCGGCTGAGGTCGTTGCGCCATTGGTCAACGGCGGCGTCAACCCGTTTGACGCAGTAGGCTTGCTGCTCCGGCGTCAGGAATCCCTCAACAAAGCGGAGGCCGGGGACGGATGATGCGGACTGCAAGCCGGGGCTGCCGGCGACATCGTGGTTGAGATGGCGGGCGGCGATGGGACCGGCGACGGCGGGCGGCGCGACGGCGGTATCGTCGATAAAGGATAGTTGGGTAGTCATAGTTGCCTACCTGCCGTTAGGCGAGGGCAAGCCCGGCGATTTTGGCGTCGGCATTGTTGTTGATACGGGTTGCCCGCACTTGGCGCTGCTGGGGTTTGATACCGGCGCTTCGCAAGTTGTTCATCAGCGCATTCCAAGCCGATGCAAAGGGCGCTGGGTTACTGCGGGCATCCACTGCGACAAGGGAGCAAAGAGATTCGGAATCCTTCAATTCCACGATGCGTTTTATCGTCCGCGCGAAGTTTAGTATAGCACCGGGATTATGCGTGTGGGCCTGAATCAGCGCGTGGCCGAAAGTTATCGTGTAGTTTGTGCCGGGGCGATGATGGTCATTCAATTTCGCGAGTAAATCGTCCGTATTAACGGTGTAGTGCAATCCGGGGCATTCCGGGATGTAGTCCAGCAAGCCGACCCATATTTGCTCTGCCAGGTCTATCATCGCCGGGCTATGATCCAACCCGTACAGGGCAATGTTGTCGTTAGAAAAACCGCTTTCTCTAGCCCAGTCTAGGAAGGCCCAGCCAAATGCTCCGGCTCCTCAGCCGATGTCGACGTGAGCCTGCCGCCGACCGGGAGGGTTATTTTGTCCTAATATCTCCCGGTAACGGTCGTACCGATAATGCGGACGGCTATCACCGCGCCGACAGTACCAATCGGTGTACTGAACTACATCTACGAATCTGGTTCCGGTTTGTATGTCAACGCCGGGTCGATCCTGTACCGGGTCTATGCTGTGTTCGCGCATCACGGTGTCCAGGACGTCGAGATAGTGGTTGCGGACGCGTACAATCGGTGGCCTTTGCATCGGGCGCGCCATAATTTACCGCCGGATTATCAGCAGGGAGAAGTAGTCCAGGTCCTCGGTGGTTAGTTCCTGGATATTGCGGACTACGCGCTCGCGGGCGGTGGTGGCGCGGCGGACGTAGATGGTGCGTCCGGCCAGGCCGAGGCGTTCCAGGTTGGCGAGGGCATCTAGTAAGGTGCGGTTGACTTTCATCAGGACGATGGTGTCGTAGAGGGCGATGGCTTCGCGCAGGTCGTCAATGCCGTACACGGCGGGGAGGATGGCGAGGCGCTGGCCGTGGGTTACGAGGGGGGCCGCCGCTGCGGACGCCGCCGCCATCACCGACGACACGCCCGGCACTACTTCTACCGGCAGATGGGGGAATTCGTCCAGCACGGTTTCCAGCACATAGGCGAAAGTGCTGTACAGCATGGGGTCGCCTTCGGTGATGAAAGCAACATCGCTGCCGGATTCCAGGCGGGCGGCGAGCTGCCGGGCGGCGTTCTGCCAGACTTCGCCGGCGGCGTCCTCGTCGTTGGTGGGGAAAGTGGCGCGGACGACTTCCTGGCGGCTTTCGTCGATGATGTCCTTGACGATGCTATAAGCGTAGCTTTCGGGGCTGACGCCGGCCTGCGGCACCCAGATGACGGGCACGGATTGCAGGATGCGCTGCGCCTTGACGGTAAGCAGTTCGGGGTCGCCGGGGCCGACGCCGACGCCGTAGAGTCGGCCGGCGGGATGAGTTGGAGATGCGGAAAGGGTCATTGTTGTTGTCCCCAGACGATGAAAACGGGATTGAGGGATTCCAGGCGCAAGGCGCCGTCGGGCAGGCTGCGGCCGCGGGCGGCGCTAATCATAGTCATTTCCGGCGCCAAATTGGCCTTTTGCAGCATTTGATGGGCAGCATTGGCGCGTTCCATAACGGCGAAATTGGCGACGACGCGCCCGCCGGGCAGCAGCCGCCGGATGACGGAGTGCAGGATGTCGGGCAGAGCGGATCCGCCGCCGCCGATGAATACGGCGTCCGGGTCGGGCAGGCCGGACAGGGCCGCCGGGGCGGCGCCGATGACTACTGCCACGCGGCCCATGCCGAACCGTTCTACATTGGATTGCAGCAGATGGGCGCTGTCGGTATCGCGGTCAATGGCGTACACCCTGCCAGCATGGGCGATGCGGGCGGCTTCTACGGATATGGAGCCGCTGCCGGCGCCGATGTCCCAAACGATGCTGTCGGGGCGGAGCTGCAAGGCGTACAGGCTGACGGCGCGGACTTCGGATTTGGTGATTTGCCCCCGGAGGGGATGGCGCTGCTCAAAGCAGAGGTCGGAGATGCCGAAGGCGCGGCCGGCATTAGCCGAATCCGCATCCGTATCCGCAACGACGGGGGCCGGGGGAGCAGCCGGGGGTACAACGCCGGTCATTGTGCGTCCGTTACGCCGCATTCCGGATTGGAATGCCGTCGGGGGAGGTGCTGGCGGCGCCCAGCAGATTGCCCTCAAAGTCAAAGCAGAGGGCATCTACGATGATGGCGTCGCCGTCGGCGCCGAGGTACTGGCGGGCCTGGTTGCAAACCATTTGGGACATTAGCGGGAATACTCCCATCACATCGTGTTCTTGTGCCAGTTCCTGGAAATGGCGGCCGCTGGCGGCGGCGCGCATTTCGGCTTGCAGCGTCTCGGATGCGCCGCACTGGGCGGCCAGTCCGGCCAGAAAGTCGGTATCAACCCGATTGCCGGCGACATGGGTAACGAAATGGCCCATAGCCATCTTGGAAAACTTGCCGACCATACCGACGTGGGAAACGCGCTTGATGCCTTTGTTGACGCAGCGTTTCATTGCGGGGCCGGAAAAGATGCCGGCCTCAATGTAGGCCATATCGGGCAGGTCCAGCATCCGGCGGGTGTATTCCTCGCTGCGGGTGCCGGTGGAGAGGACGAGATGGTCGAGGCCGTTGGCGTTGGCGACATCGATGGCGAGGTGGACGCTGGCGCGCCAGGCGGCGGTGCTGAAAGGCTGGACGATGCCGGTGCTGCCGAGGATGCTGATGCCGCCGAGGACGCCGAGGCGGGCGTTGGTGGTTTGGAGGGCGATTTCCGCGCCGTTGACGACGGAGATGCGGGCGCGTATGCCGGTGTCCGTAGGCCAGCCGCATTGGGCCAGGCCTTCGCTGACGGCGTCGGCCATCATACGGCGGGGGACGCGGGTAACGGCGGGTTCGCCCACGGCAATGCCAGTGCCGGGGCGGGTAACCGTGCCGACGCCGGGGCCGCCGGCAATCTGCAAGCCTTGGTAGCCGTCGGGGAGACGCCAGACGCCGACGATGATTTCGGCGCCGTGGGTAACATCCGGGTCATCGCCGCCGTCTTTGATGGCGGAGCAGCGGACGCCCTCTGCCGGATCCATGGGCCAGCTTTGATGCACCGGGAGGTTGGCGCGGCCCGTACCGCCGGGCAGCGGGATGGAAACTGCGGACGGCGCGGCGCCGGAAAGCATCAGGATGACGGCGGCCTTGGCGGCGGCGGCGGCGGTAGAACCAGTAGTATAGCCGGTACGCATCCCGCGCGGGTCGCGTTTGGTAGGCCGGGAGTAGTCGCTTTCCGGGCGGGGGATGCTGGCGGCGGGATTTTGCCGATTGGCTGTCGTATTCATCGGGCGATGTCCTGGCGCAATTGCGCTTCGCGCACCCGGTCGCCGGCGACGGCTACCAGGCGGTCATCGACGCCCAGAGGGGGGGCAACCCACATTGGCGTGGACGGGTAGGCCTCTTGGAGTTGGCGCATGGTGCCGAGGACATTGCGCTGCAAAATCAGGCCGGGGAAAAAGAGGTAGGGTACGCAGATCAGGCTGCCAACGCGGCGGTTGTTCACCAGATGAGCGGCGGCGTCCTCCATAGTGGGGTCGCCATAGTGGGACTGGGCTACCGCGACGGCGAAATTGGCGCCCAGGTCCTGTTCAATCCAGCCGCCCAATTCCCGGAGCCAGAGGCAGTCGTCGTAGCGGGTTTGGGTGCCGGCTTTGACAATCAGGACGCCAACCGGCTGGCCGCCGCCGGCGTTGGCGGCGGCGTCGGGCAAGGCGGCGATGCGGTCTTGCACCAGGTTGGCGATGCGATGGTCGGCGCCCAGGCCGTCGGCCAGATACACCGAGACGCCGGGGGCGGCGGCGGCGATGTCGTCCAGCACTTCGTCCATTTCCAGGGTAGCGTGTTTGCCGTTGCCCAGCAGATAGGGCTGGACGATGACGCGCCGCACGCCCTGCTCGGCCAGCATCGCCACGGCTTCCGGCGGATGGGGGGGCAGGAATTCCAGGCAGGATACGATGACTTGCCGGATGGAGCCGGCCAGGCGGTTTTGCAAGCGCAAGCCGACATCCCGGATGCCGACCGGGGTGTTGGGGCAGCCGAGGCACCAGGCGGGGAAACGGGCGCCGTCCGCGGCCCAGGCGCAGGAGCATTCATCGCGGGTAGCGCCGCGCTGGCTGCCGTGGCAGAGCAGGACGACGCCCCAGTCGGCGGCGTCCGGGCTGGAGTCGGCAACGGCGGTCGGGGCCGGGGCGGTGGTGATTTGGTTAGTCATTATGCGTCAACTTGGGGGCGTTGATTTTCGGGTGGTTCAGGTATGGGGCTTTAGCTGCGGCGCAAATTGGAGATCATTGCGGTGCGTGGATTCCGGCTTTCGCCGGAATGACGAAAAACCATCTGATACGAAAAGATAAACCCGTCTGATACGAAAAGATAAACCCGTCTGATGCGAAAGGATAAGGCGTCTGATGTGGAAAAGATAAGGCGTCTGATGCGAAAAGATAAGGCTGTTTGATGTGAAAAGGTAAGCCGCCTGGTACGAAAGATAAGGCGTCTGATTGGGAGTGCTGCCTTTTTAGGCGTTATCGGGTGGGGCGGCGTCGGGCAGCAGGTCGAGGAGGGCGTTGAGGGTGGCTGCCGCCGCCGAGCTGCCGCCGCGGCGGCCCAGGACGGTGATGTGGGGAATGCTGCGGGCGGCCAGTTCGGCTTTGGATTCGGGGCAGGCGACGAAACCGACGGGCATACCGATGACGGCGGCGGGCGCAACCTGGCCGGCGTCCAGCAAGTCCAGCAGGGCCAGCAGCGCGGTAGGGGCGTTGCCGATGGCGACTACCGAGTCGTTAATCAGCGGGGCGAGCTCGCGGACGGCGGCGATGCTGCGGGTAGTGGCTTCGCGCCGGGCGCGGGCGGCGACTTCAGGGGCGTCGATTAAGCAGGCGATGTCCACGGCATGGCGGGAGAGGGCGGCGCGGGATACGCCAACCTGCACCATACGGACGTCGGCAACGATGCGGCGGGTTTGGCGCAGGGATTCCAACGCGGAGGCTACGGCGTCCGGGGTAAAGCGGACGGCGTCGGCAATGTCGGGGTCGCCCTCGGCGCGGACGATGCGGCGGAGGATGTGCTGCTCCGGGGGGGCGAGGCCGTCCAGAGCCGGGCGTCCGGCCAGGCTGTCGGCAACCATTAGCAGGCTTTGCCGATCGATTTCGTCCGGCAGCAGGGCGTATTTCTGAACTAGGGTCATTGGGGTTGGCCGGTTAATCAGCGATGGGTTAGCGTTCTTTTGCTGAATGGAATTGTAGTAACGATACGGGTTAGCGGCGGGCGACGACGGGTATCAAGCGGTGGTTGACGGGATCAACGCCGAGGCCGAGACCTTGCAGAGTATCGCTGCCCAACAGCGGCGTACATCCGTCCTCTCCGAATACGAACAGGCGGGTCAAGTCCGCTTCGTTGTAGCGGATTTTTACTTCGCCGAGGGCTACGGTGGTTGCGGTGCCGTCGGCAAGGCGGGCCGGGCGCGGGGGTTGAGTAGGCTGCCAGCCCAGGTCGTAGAGCAGTTCCGCCGGCAGTTGGCTGTAAGCGGCGCCGGTGTCCACCGGCATACGGAGGCTGCGGAGATAGGCTCCGTCGCTGGCCCAGATGCCGATAGTTGCGTTGACTGCGCCCATTGCGGACTCCTTAATCTGCGCTACCAGGTTCTGCGCTACCAGGATTTGCCCTGCCAGGTTCTGCCTTGCCAGCACAATTTACCCGACTACTACGTTGACGAGGCGGCCGGGGACATAGACCACGTTTTTGAGGGCTTTGCCGTTGATGTGGGCCTGGACGCGGGGGCTGTTCAGGGCGAGGGATTTGGCGTCGGTTTCGGCGATGCCGGCGGCGACGCTCATGCGGTCGCGCACGCGGCCATTGACTTGCAGCACCAGCGTGATTTCATCCTCAGCGGCCAGTTCGTCATCCCATTGGGGGAAGGGCTGCTGGTGGATGCTGTAGGGCTGGTCGCGCCGCTGCCAGAGTTCCTCGGCGACATGGGGGGCGATGGGCGCCAGCAGCAGCAGGAAATTGTGGATGCAGTCCTGCCAGATGGCGGAGTCAACGGACTGGTCGGTCCAAGCCTGGCTGAGGTGGTTAGTTAGCGACATCAGGGCGGAGATGGCGGTATTGAACTTGAAACGGTCCAGATCCTCGTAGCATTTGCGGATGGTCTGGTGCAGGATGCGGCGGGTAGCGCGGACGGCGGCGGCATTGGTGGGAGCGTTGTCCAGGGCGGCGGGGTCATGCTCGGCCAGGCTCCAGACGCGGTTGAGCCAGCGGACGATGCCGTTGATGCCCTCGTCGCTCCAGGGGCCGCCTTGGTCCCAGGGGCCGATGAACATAAGGAAGCAGCGCACGGCGTCGGCGCCGACCTGGCCGACTACGTCGTCGGGGTTGACGACGTTGCCGCGGCTTTTGCTCATTTTTTCGTGATCTTGCCCGAGGATGACGCCCTGGTTGAACAGGCGCAGGAAGGGTTCGTCAATGTTGAGCATCTCCATATCGCGCAGGGCTTTGATGAAAAAGCGGCTGTACAGGAGGTGCATGACGGCGTGTTCGGCGCCGCCGGTGTACTGCTGGACGGGCATCCAGTCGGCGGTTACGGCGGGTTCAAAGGGGCCGGCGCTGAACTGGGGGCTGCAATAGCGGAGCATATACCAGGACGAGTCCATAAAGGTGTCCATAGTATCGGTTTCGCGGCGGGCGGGGCCGGCGCACTGGGGGCATTGGGCGTTGACGAAATCCGGGTTGATGGCGAGGGGGGATTCGCCGGTGGGTCGGAATTCGGCGTCCTCCGGGAGCAGCACGGGGAGGTCGGATTCCGGCACGGGGGAGATGCCGCAGCGGTCGCAGTAGAGCATCGGGATGGGGGTGCCCCAGTAGCGCTGGCGGGAGATGAGCCAGTCGCGCAGGCGGTAGGTAGTAGTGCGGCGTCCCCAGCCGCGGCTTTCTACATCGTTGGCGATGGCGTTGATGCCTTCGGCGTCGGTCATGCCGTCGTAGGGGCCGCTGTTGGTCATAAAGCCGGGGCCGACGTAGGCGTCCGCCGGGTCGCTGCCGTCCCATTCAATGGGGGCGATGACGGTGCGGACGGGCAAGCGGTACTTGCGGGCAAAGGCAAAGTCGCGGTAGTCGTGGGCGGGGACGCCCATGACGGCGCCGGTGCCGTAGGTAGTGAGGACGTAATCGGCGATGTAGATGGGGACGCGCTCGTTGTTGAGGCGGTTGCGGGCGTAGGCGCCGATAAAGACGCCGGTTTTTTCCTGGTCGGCGGCGAGGCGGTCGATTTCGGAGGCGGCGCGGGCCTGGTCGACATAAGCGTCCACTTCGGGGCGGCGGGAGTCAGCGGTAAGGCGGGCTACCAGCGGATGTTCGGGGGCCAGCACCAGGAAAGTAACGCCGAAAATGGTGTCGATGCGGGTGGTGAAGGTGCGGATTTCGGTTTGGTCCAGGCCGTAATCGGAGATGTCAAAGCCGATTTCCACGCCCTCGCTGCGGCCAATCCAGTTGCGCTGCATGGTGAGGATTTTGTCGGGCCAGTCGTCCAGGGTGTCAAAGTTCAGCAGTTCGTCGGCGTAATCGGTGATGCGAAAGAACCACTGCTCCAGGTCGCGGCGGGTGATGGGGGTTTCGCAGCGCTCGCAGGCGCCGTTCAGGACTTGTTCGTTGGCGAGGACGGTTTGGCAAGAGGGGCACCAGACGACGGGGGCATTGGCGCGGTAGGCCAGGCCTTGCTGATAGAGCTTGATAAAGAACCATTGGTTCCAGTGATAGTAGTCGGGCTGGCAGCAGACGATTTCCCGGTTCCAGTCGTAGATAGCGCCGATGGAACGGAGCTGGCGGCGCATATTCTCCACATTGTCCATGGTCCAGGCGTAGGGATGGATGCCGCGGGAGATGGCGGCGTTTTCGGCGGGCAGGCCGAAAGCGTCAAAGCCGATGGGGTGGAGCACGTTGTAGCCTTGCATCCGGCGGAAACGGGCGTGGGCGTCGGCAGGAGCCATAGCGTACCAGTGGCCGATGTGCAAGTCCCCGGAAGGGTAGGGGTACATGGTCATCTCAAACCACTTGGGTCGGGGGTCGGCGTCGGCTACCTGATAGATGCCGTCCTGTTCCCATTGGGCCTGCCATTTGCGGTCGATGGCAACGGCGTCGTAGCGGAGTTCGACTTGACGCTGGTTAGTCGTCATTGCAAGGAATCCTTTAATTGGGTTTAGGCAATCAGGTTTAGGCCTGGCGAATGCCGGGCGGGCCGGCGTGAAAGGGGGCGCGGCCGGCGCGACGTAGATTGACAGCGTCGGTTGACGCTATCCTAATATAGCACATATAGGGCGCGGGCGGACGGCGGCGGCGGGCCGCAATGATTGGGGCCATGTTGCAGATTGGACGGCCCAGGTTTTAAGGCCGCTCCGCCGCAATCCGGGGTCCGTTACAGGTTTGCGGGATGCCGGCTTGGGGCGGAGCGACGGGGTTGATTTTGCTGGGGTGGCGGTGCCTCCGTTGGTACAGGATGGGGGTTGTCAGGCGTGTCAGGCTGGTGTCAGGCGGTTGATGAACTTGCTAGCGGGGTTCGGGTTTCCGAGTTTTGGGGTTTCCAGGTCGGTTTCAGCCCTACGGCCGGAGGTTTTGCGCGTTGCTTTTCACGCGGCTGGATTTTCGTCCGAGGACGGGGCGCTACGTCTGGCGCCTTGGCAGGACCCGACTCCTTCGGTTAGTTGGACCGTGGGCGAGTAGGGAACGCCGGTGCGACTTGATTGCTGAATGACCGTAACGACCTGGAAATCGGGGGGCTCGGAGATTGGCTGCCTGACTGGTCTAATGGTAGCACATTAAAGCGGCTTGGCAAGGGGGTTGGTGTCATTGGCGGGAGGGAATTTTTACACCGATGGACAGGATGGATAGGATGGGTTTTTATGGCATGGATAAAGGGGATGGACGGGGATATTGGATTCCGGCTTGCGCCGGAATGACGGTTGGGGGGGCGGAATGACGGTTGGGGGCGGGATGACGGTGTGGGGTTGGAATGGCGGATTTTATTATTGGTGATTGACGCCGGGGCTGGGCTGCGCTAATCTTGCTGCGTTACCGCATTGCGGCTATCCCGGTTTCTTTGGGGAGCGAGATTTATGACCGAGCAAGCCCGACCTACCGCACTGACGCCGGAAGTGCAGGCGATGGTTGGCGTCAGCGGGGAAGTGGTGGAGTCCTGGGGGTTGGTTGACGGCGAGTATATGCGCCGTTTTACGCAGGCCCTGATGGATCCGGATCCGCGGTATTGGGACGCCGACTTTGCCGAGAGTACGCGCTACGGCGAGATAATTGCGCCGCCGATAATGGTTAGCTATCTGGCGAGCCGGATTCGGCCGGACCAGGGCGACCCGATAACGGCGGCATTTGAGGAGAACCCGGAATCGGACGGAATCGGGTCGGTGGCGCGTCCCGGGGAACTGCCGCCGGTGCCGACCAACCTGGTGCGGGTGCTGAATGCCGGCAACGAAATTGAGGTGTACGCCTATCCGAGCATTGGCGACACCGTTTATTTTCAGAACCGCTATTCGGACATCCGGGAACGGCTGGGGCGAGACGGGACGCCGTTTCTGATAATCACGCGGGAAACGCGGTACTGGAATCAGGATGATGTAACGCTGTGCATTACCCGCGCGTCGACGATTCGCCGATAGCCGTACTTGGTTATCGTCCGGTCATTGGTTATTGCCCGGTCGTTGGTTATCGTCCGGTCATTGGTTATTGCCCGGTCGTTGGTTATCGCCCGGTCGTTGATTATCACCCGGTCATCGTGCGCCGGAATTGTCCATCCGGCAATGCTGTAAGATGGCGCGGATTCCGCACATCGTAAGGAGCCACTGCAATGACTACGCTGCTTGACGAACTGCTTGCTATGGAGCCGGAGGAAATTTGGCGGCGCAACGAGCGCCCGGACGCCGACGGCCTGCGCGGCAAGACGCAGATTTACTATGACGATGTGGACGAGGGCGATGAGCTGCCCAAGTACATTTACAAGCCGACGCCGACGCATTTGTTCCGGTGGAGCGCCGCCATTGAGAACTTTCACCGGATTCATTACGATCTGGATTTCGGGCTGAACCATGACCGGAATCCCAGCATTCTGGTGCATGGTTCGTGGAAGCAGAGCGTGGTGCCGCAGTATCTGAAAGACTGGACGCTGCCCAACGGGTGGCCGTGGAAGGCGCGGTTTGAGCATCGGGCGATGCTGGTGCCCGGGGACATTCTGATTATGTGGGGCCGGGTTACCGGGAAGTACGAAAAGCAGGGGATGGGTTTCGTGGATTTGGAGATTGGGATGAAAACGCAGGACGGGATTGAGAGTATGCCGGGGACGGCTACGGTAGTCTTGCCGCTGCGCGACGGCCCGCCGATTCCGTATCCCTTTGTGCCGCCGGCCGACTAACCGTTTGGCCGACTAGCCGTCCAGCGGACCAACCGTTTGGCGGACCGGCCGGCCCATCCCTACTACCCTACGCCATTTACGGAGCTGAGCGCTATGGCCCGTTTCATTGCCGTCCACAACATACCCGGCATTACCGAAGCCGAGTTTCGCGACAAGCTGGATGCGGTTCGCAAGTGGCGTCCGGACCGGCGGACGACGATTCTAAAGGTGTATGGCGACCTGGAAAACGGGCGTCTGATTTCGGAATGCGAAGCGGTTGAGCAGTCGCACTTTGAGGACTGGCTCAAGATGGTGGGCTGGCCGGCGGAGTCCATCAACCGGGTGGACATAGTCTGTCAGGTGGGTTCGTTCTGGAAGCTGTAGCGGCGCGGCGTTGACCCGCGCCAACCCTTGCCGATGTTGCGGAGAGAGCTGTTCTATCTGAGGAACCAGCCGGTGCCGGTGCGGGGGCCGTCGCTGTCGTAGATGCTCTGGCCGTAGGCGGTAACGGCGGCGCCGGCGGCCAGTATCAGGGCGGAGGCGAAGTTCCACATCAGGAAGGCCAGCAGCCAGGCCAGGGAGCCGTACACGAGGTTGGGCGGCGCCAGGTGGGTTAGGATCAAGGCGAAAGCGTCGCCGGTGAGTTTGAAAGCGATTCCGGCGAGGGCGCCGCCGATTGCGGCCCATTTCCAGCGTACCTGATGCTCCGGGACATAGCGATAGACCAGCACGAAGGCGAGGGCGGAGAGGCCGGTAGTGAGGACATCCGACCACCAGCGTTGGGCTTCCAGGACATCGGCCAAGGGGATGATTCGCAGGCTGCCGAGGAGGTAGGGGAGGGATTGGAGATCCACGAGGTAGGTGATGATGCTGGAGGCGAGGAGGATCAGCGCGGTGCCGCCCATAAAGAGGAATTCGCGCAGCCGGGCGAGGCCGCCGACCAGCGCGGGGTCGATGCCCCACATCCGGTTCACAACCAGCCCGACGGAGCCGAACAGCTTGATGGAGCCCCAGATCAGGCCGATTAGCGCGAGCAGCCAGGTAGCGCCGGCAACGACCGGGCGGCTGAAGCTCTGATAGTAGGATAGTTCAAACGGGGTGGGCAACAGGGCGGCGGAGAGCTGGGTGAACCACTGCTCGGTTTGTTCCGGGCCGAGCACCAGGGCCAGGGCTTGCAGCAGCCCGAAAGTGATGGGGATCAAGGACAGGACGCCGTAATAGGCGACGCCGGCGACCATTTGCTGGACGTCGTTGCGAGTTACAGCGGAGAGGGTGGCCAGCAGGATACGGAGCTCGCGCTGGCGTTGGGCCAGGCGGGTGATGCCGCGGCGCGCGCGCAGCAGATTGAAAACGGGGCGGATCCGCAGCAGGCGATGGCGGCGGTTGGCCCAATGGACGGCTTTATGCACCGCGGCTTCAAAAGTCATTATCGGAAAGTCCAGTGGCTAGGCCCGGTTAGGGGATTTGGTGCGGGAGCGGCGGCGCAGGCGGTGGGTGGGCGCAATCAGGCACACTCGCCCGATTATAGCCTTTTTGGGCAACGGGCCGTACTTTCGGCTATCGGCGCTTTCGGCCGGGTTGTCGCCGGTTAGAAAGAATTCGTCGGCGTCGCAGGGCCAAACCGTAGCCGGGGCCGGGCGGCCGGCGGCCGGCGGCGGTTCGGGGTGGGCGATGACGGCGCCGCCGGCGCCGTCATCGGCGGCGCACTCAATCCAGTCGCCCGGGAGGCCGGAGATGCGCTTGATGATGATGTCCGGGCTGTTGGCGGGGCCGTGGGCGACTACGATGTCGCCGCGGCGCAGCGGGCGGCGCATCAGGCGATGCGGAGGGGCGTACACGATGTCGCCATCGCGCAGCGTTGGGGACATACTGTTGCCGCGCACTACGAAATGGGAACGGGCGAGGAGGTCGGCCAGGGCATGGGCCAAGCCGGTCATTCGTTGCAGCACGCTGGAATTGTACGCTGGCGGGGACGGGCTTTGACGGATATAAGGCACGGCAAAGACCATTCGCCGCTCGGAATGCGCCGGGTAGATAATTGTACGCTGATGCCCGGGATTTGGATGTATCGGCGAACCGGGCTTGCTATCCGATATGGGGTATTGCCGTTGTCGGGATGGGACGGGATGGGATTGACCAGGGGTAAGTGGGGGCGTTGCTTTGCGGGGGGCTATTCGTGGGGCGGTCGCTCGGGCGCAAGTTGGAGTTCAGCAAGACGACCGGATTCCGGCTTGCGCCGGAATGACGGTTGGGGGGGTTGGACTAATGGTTGGGTTGGTTGGAGTTCAGCAAGACGGCTGGATTCCGGCTTGCGCCGGAATGACGGTTGGGAGGTTGGAATGATGGTTGGGGTTTGGGGTTGGAAATGCTGGGTTGGGGCGTATTCGGTGTTGACCAACCGCTGTTGTTTGATTACAATTATGGTAATTGAGGGTCAAAGTGTGGCGGCGTCGGGGGTTTCTTGCGGCGCAGAGCCATGATAGCAATTTTGGCGCATCAAATTTTCACAGGAGGCTGATTATGAATAGCAACCAGCAGGCTATCGGCATACTGACCGCCGGAATGGCCGGGTTGGCCTTGGGCCTGGCGGCGGGGATTCTCTTGGCGCCGCAGAGCGGACGGGAGTCCCGCGCTTATGTGCGTCGGGGGATGGACCGGGCGGTGGGCACCGGGCGAACCTACATTGACCGGGTGCGTAACCGGGGCGGCAGCGATGAAATCGTCGAGGAGCTGATTGAGCAGTAGGCGGGCAGGATAGCGGGGCGGCAGAGCCGTTGTCCCGACTACGGGGTTTCCGTTTTCAACGAATTGGGAAAGCATTTCTCCGCCCCACGGCCATTGCCGCCGTTGTCAAGGATGGGCGTTGCTATCAGCGATGATACGCTGACGGCAGCGCCCATCCTGTTTATTGCGGAGCAAACGCCGGTCTGCCGAGGGGTTCAGCTTTCGGCGGCATCCCACTGGGGGTAAGAGCCGAGGATTTTGAACATATCGACCTGCTGCCGGATGGCGTCCAGGGCGGCGGCGATTTGCGGTTCGTCGCGGTGGCCGGCGCAGTCAATCAGGAAAATGTAGCGTCCGAGTTCCTGTTTGGTGGGGCGGCTTTCAATCTTGACGAGGTTGATGCTGCGCTCGGCGAATTCACCGACGCAGTGGTAGAGATTGCCGGGTCGGTCAACGGTAAAAGCGAAGCAAATTGAGGTTTTGTCTTTGCCGGTGGGGGGATGGTCGGCGTGGGCGAGGACGGCAAAGCGGGTTTGGTTCAGCGAATTGTCCTGAATGCCGGTGTCCAGCACCTGGACGTCGTAGATTTCGGCGGCGCGCTGGGGGCAGATGGCGGCGGCGGGCGCGGCGCTGCCCTGCATATCGGCTACGGCGGCGGCGGTGCTTAATGACGCCACTTTCTGGGCACGGGGGAAGCGGCTTTCCAGATAGCTGCGGCACTGGGCCAGCGCCTGGGGATGGGAGTAAATGACGCTTACGGCACTGGCGGAGACGCTCCGGGGGGCAACGAGATAGTGATTAATGGGTATCACAACTTCGTTGCGGATGGAGAGGCCGGACTGGCTGATGAGCAGGTCCAGGGTAAAGGTAACGGAGCCTTCCAGGCTGTTTTCGATGGGGACTACGCCGGCGTCCAGTTCGCTGCCGGCGACGGCGGCGCCGACGGCGGCGATGCTGGGAAAGGGAGTAAGCCGGGCGGCGGGCGCATAGAGCAGCGCGGCTTGTTCGGTGTAGGTTCCGGGCGGCCCCAGGTAGCCGATGTTTTCCGTCATAGATCCTCCCGGCGGGGCGATAGACAGGGCGGATAATTCAGGCGATGCGGGCGGGGCCGGCTTTACCGGGTGAATACTTCGGCAACGGCCTGGTGGGTGCCGACGACGACCAGGACGTCGCCGTCGCCGATGACTTCGTCGTCCTGGGGGTTCAGGATGTATTCGTTGGCGCGGCGGAGTACGATGACGGCCAGGCGCTGGTTGAGGGCGTCGGCGGCGCCGAGGCCGGCGTCGCGGAGCCGCTGGCCGCGCATCCATTCGGGGGGGCGGAGTTTGTGCACGCCGGCGGCGTCGGTGATGTCCATATAGGCGACGGCGTTGGGGGTCATATCCAGGTTGGCGGCGCGGGTGGCGGATTCCTCCTCGGGGAACACGACTTTATCGGCGCCGACGCGGTGCAGGATGTCGGCGTGCTGGGAGTCAGTAGCGCGGGCGATGATGTAGGGGATGCCCATGTTTTTGAGTATCATAGTGGAGATGATGCTGGATTGGAGTTGGCTGCCTAAGGCGACGACGGCGGCATCCATTTGGGGGACGCCGAGATCGCGCAGGGCGGTTTCGTTGGTAGCCTCGACTTCGACGGCGTAGGTAACCTGGCCGAGCATGGCCTGCACGCGCTGCTCATCCCGGTCCACGGCCAGCACTTCGTGGTGGCGCTGGAACAGGGTGCCGGCCAGTTTGCTGCCGAAGCGGCCCAATCCGATGACGCAAATTTGATAAGCCATAACACCTATCCAATTCTAACGGGTTCCTCGGGGTAGCGGTAGGATATTTCGTCACGGGGGGCCAGCAGCATGATCAGGGTCAGGGGACCGATGCGTCCGACCATCATGGTTATCATAAAGATTATAGACCCCGGCGGGGCTCAAATGGGAGGACAATCCGCCGGACATTCCGTTGGTGCCAAAGGCGGAAACGGTTTCAAAGAGCAGAGAGACAAAGGGCTGTTCGGGTTCGGTAAAGGTAAGGATTGGCACGACCCAGGCCGAGATAGGCGATGCCGAGCATGGTAACGAGGAGGGCGCGGGCGACGAGGGCGGCGCCGATTTCGCGGCGGAAGATCTTGGTGCGGGTCTGCCGCATCGCGGAGGAACGCACGGCGGCCAGCAGCACGGCGAGGGTGTTAACTTTGATGCCGCCGGATACGGATGCGGTGGAGCCGCCGACGAACATCAAGGCGATAAAGATCAGGAGAGTGAAATCGGCGGTAACGGACCAGTCCAGCGCGGCGAGCCCGGCGGTGCGCCCGCTGACGCCGTGAAAGACGGCGGAGCCGGCTTTGCCGGCGATGCTGTAGTCGCTCAATACGCCGTACCATTCGTCCAGCAGGAACGCGCCGGAGCTAATCAGATACAGCGCAGAAGTCAAAATAAGCACCAGCTTGGTGTCCAAGGTCAGCCGTACAAAGTTGAAGGGCAGGATACCGTTGCGGAACCAGGTGCGCGGGGAGAGTCGCAGCGTCCAGTTTCTTTTGACATCAACGATTAGCGGCCAGCCGATGGCGCCGAGGATAATCAGGGGAGTGATGACGGCCATCAAGTAAGGCTCGGCGCCCAGTGTGCTGGCGTTGCCGCCGTCGGGGCCGTTGGGGAGGATGGAAAAGCCGGCGTTGTTGAGTGCGGACACGGAGAGGAACAGCGACTGCCAGGCGGCTTCGGGGAGGGAGAAGTCGGCGACATGGCGCATTCGCAGGAACATCAGGGCGGCGCCGACGAGGTAGCCGATGCCGAAAGCGATTACGATGTTGCGTACTACTTGCGGAATGTTGTTGCGGTAGCTGGAACCGATGGTGTCCTGATAGACGTCCTCCTCAAGGGCGCTGGCGCGGCGTCCCATCAGGGCAATCAGCACGGTGGCGGCGGTGATGAACTCCCAGGCCGCCGATCAGCATCAGCAGAAATATGATGACCTGGCCGAAAAGGGACCAGTGGGTTTGGGTGTCCACCAGAGCTAAACCGGTAACGGTAGCGGCGGAGATGGCCGTAAAAAAGCCGGTCTGCAAGTTAGTGGCATTGCCGTCGGCGGCGGCCAAGGGCAGGCAGAGCAGCACGCCGCCGGTAAGGTTCAGCAGCAGAAAGACGCCGAGCAGGATGAACGGCGTAGATGACCAGCGGCGCGGCGGCACGCGCCGATGTATCGGCATCCGGATAGGCGGCGCCGAGCGGCCAATCAGAAAGTCGCCGGGGGCGGCGGCGTCGCTTACTGCGGAATCGGGCGGGCCGCTATTGAAAGAGCTCACAAGGAAACTGCGCTGCGCGGTCCGCGCCGGCATGGGCCGGTCGGAAAAGTTGCATTAATCAGTACGGGGAGATCCAGGCAAGACGGGGAGATCCAAGCAGGACGGGGGGGATTTTAGGGTAGGGCGGATAGCGTGTCAATCCTGGATGGCAGTGCCGTAGGATTGCTCCAGCACGGCTTGCAGCTGGGGTTGGGAGTAGCGGTATTCCTGAGTGCCGGGGTGTTGGATGGCGAAGTGGGCGCAGGCGGATCCGATTTGCGCGGCGCGTTCCAGCCGGGCCGGCGACACGGCGGCCGGCGTCAGCGGGCCGGGATGGATCAGCCCCATAATCAGGCCGCCGCGGAAGGCGTCGCCGGCGCCGGTGGGGTCAACGACGTTGGCGGTGGGTACGCAGGGGACGATGCTTTCGCTGTGGGCGGTTACGATGCGGGCGCCCTGCTCGCCGAGGGTGGTTATCAGCGCATCGGTGCGCTGCAACAGGCCGGCCTGGTCCAGACCGGTCTTGTCCTGAATCAGGGCCATTTCGTAGTCGTTGGCGATAAGTAGGCTGCTGTTGGCGATGCATTCGGCCAATCCGTCCGCATCCCAAGCCGGCAGCGACTGGCCGGGGTCAAAGATGGTATAGATGCCGGCGGCGGCGCCAGCAGCGGTGCAGTGCGCCATATCGGCCAGGTTGCCGGGGGCAACGATGCTGATGGCGTCGGCCGGGTCAACGGCGGCAAAGTCAAAGCCGGCCGGGTGTTTCATGGCGCCGGGATTGAAGCCGGTAATCTGGTTGTCGTCCAGGTCGGTAACGATGAATGCGGATGCGGTGGATTCGTTGTCCACGATGCGGATGTCGTCAGTAGGGATGCCGTGCTGCTCGAGGCGGGTAAAATAGTCGCGGTAGTCGGCGCCGATGGCGGCGATGAGACGGGGACGCTGGCCCAGCATCGCCAGAGAGTAGGCGATGTTGCCGGCAGTGCCGCCGAAGTAGGCGTTGAACCCGTCAACGGTGAAGCTGAGGTTAATCTGATGGAGACGTTCGGGTACGATGTGGTCGCTGAAACGGCCGGCAAAGGTCATTATGCGGTCGATGGCGAGGGAGCCGGAGACGAGTATCTGCATAGTCATTTTCCTTGGCTGGAATTGGCGGGTGTTGGAGTTGTCGGGCCGGGATTACGGGATTACCGGGATTAAGAGAGAGGCGGGCGGCGTCAGCAGCCCCATTGGCCGGCGATTGGGCCGTCAAACTTGACGACGGCGCCGGGCATTATAGCGTGTTGGGCGGCCTGGCCGGCGTTGATTTCCAGTATAAAACGGACGGGTCCGGCAGAGGGATAGCGGGGGAGTTCGTTGAGGGGCGTTTCGGGCCGGGGATTCGGCACATCGGCAGTAACGCCGGCTACGGTGCAGTCGGATTTAATCCATACCATGTCCAGGGGGAAGTGCATATTGGGCATCCAGAAAGCGCGCGGGCCGTCGGCGTCATAGACGAAAAGCATCCCGTGGTTGGCGTCCAGGCTGGGGCGCCCGGACAATCCTTGCGCCCGCTCGCTGTGGGTAACCGCCAAGTCAACGGTATAGACGGCTGCTCCGATGCGAACCAGCGGGGTATCGGGCAGCGGGGTGGGTACGGGAGTGGCCGTTGGAGTTGCGGTAGGAGCCGGCGTTGGCGTTGGCGTCGGAACGATGGTTGGGGTTGGAGTGATGGTCGGCGTAGGCGGCGGCGTGAAAGTCGGCGTTGGGGCAACGGTTGGCGTGGGCGGCAGAGTTGCGGTCGGCGTGATTATAGTCGGCGCTGCCGGCGGGACGGATGCTGCCGGGCTGGCGTCCGGCGGGCCGGCGCACGCCGCCAGAGCCACCAATAGCAGGATGGCGGCGAGGGCCCATTGCCAACGCCGGAGGGGGCGGGTTGCTGGTTTCATTAGCGTAGTGTCGGGTTAGGGCACTGGATTCCGGCTTGCGCCGGAATGACGGTTGGGAGTTAGGCCAGGTCGGTGCGGATTCCGGCTTGCGCCGGAATGACGGTTGGAGGTTAGGCCAGGTCGGCGCGGATGCTGGCTTGCGCCGGAATGACGGTTGGGGGTCAGGCCAGGTCGGCGCGGATGCTGGCGAGGCGTTCTTGCAGGGAGCGGAGCAGGAGAGCCGGCGGGGGCGGCGCAACATGGGTATAGCCGACGCCTAAATCTTGCAGCTCACGCGCGGACAGAGGGAACGCGGGATGGTTCATCGGGATAGAGAGTTTGGCGCCGGCGGCGGCTTTGACGGCGGCGGCCAGTTCCTCCAGTCGGGCGCGAATAACCGGGCTTTGCGGGTCGCGGATGCCCATATATTCGGAAAAGTCGGTGGGGCCGATGGCGACGATGTCGATGCCGGGCAGGCGGGCGATGTCGGCGATTTCGCTGATGCCCTTTTCGTCCTCGGTCATCACGGAGAGGACGATTTGCTCGTTGGAAGTGCGGGTATGCTCGTCCCAGCTGACGGTGCCGAAACGGGCGGCGCGGGTGCCGCCGGCGCCGCCGCGATGCCCTAACGGGGCGTAGCGCACGGCGTCCACGGCGCGTTTGGCGCCCTCCAGCCCGTCGATGTGCGGGATGATGATGCCCTGCGCGCCGGCGTCCAGCAGGCGCAGTATCAGATTTTCATCGTTGCCGGGGATGCGGATCATTGAGGTGATGCCTACCAGGTCGGCGGCGGCAATCATCTGGGTAATCAGGCCCAGGTCAAAGGTAGTATGCTCCATGTCGATGAAGGCGGCGTCGTAGCCGGCCAGCCCGATTATCTCAACGATTTGCGGGTCGGCAAAAGATACATAAGTACCGAGGGCCAGGCGGTTTTCGCGCAGGGCGGTTTTGACTTTGTTCTCACGCATCGGGAGGTTGCTCCTTGCTATTGGCGGGGTGCGGATGGGGCCAGGGCGGACAATGACAGCAGACCTTGAGCAGTAACGCGTTCCAGTTCCAGAGTCTGGGCGGCGGCCTGGGTTTCCAGATCGGTCATGGCGGCGTCGGCGTGGGCCAGTTCCCGCTGGGCCTTGCGGACGCGGCGGACATCCAGGTAGATGCTTAACCCGGCCATCAGTGGGGAGATAATGTAGCCGATGACGGTAAAACCGACCAAGGCGAAGCGTCCGATGATGGGGCCGGGGCCGGTAGCGGCGGCGGAAGCGGTTCTGCCGCCCAGCAAAGCGGCCCGGCCGCCGACGGAAGCCGCCCTACCGCCGACGGAAGCGAGTTTGCCGGCCGCCGCCGCCGAAAATTCGGTCGCTACGGAGAATTCGGGCATCGCTCCGATGACGAACTGGGTCAGCCGGCCGGCGATGGCGGGATTGGCTTTGTGGACGAGGCTGGCCGTGGTAGAGAACACTTTGGGGGCGATGATGCGCTTGCGGGATTGCACTTTGCCGCGGAGGACGGGTTGCCCGAACCGCAGAAAGGGCACAAATGACAGGAATGACAGGAACGACGGCCAGCGGCGGGGCGCAGCGTCCGGCGGTGCGTAAGTGCGGGGCTCGGAACGGAGCAGGGCGGAGGGTATGGCGATGTTGCCGGAGATGGCGCGGGCTTTGGCGGCGCTTTGCCGGCGGCGCAGCTCGGCGATGGCATCGGTATGCTGCTGGCGGCGGGTTGCCAGGCGGCGCTGGGCATCCTGAATTTTGCGGCGCGCCTGGAGCTTGCCGCCAAGCTGGACGATGGCGGATGCTATGGTGATGGAAAGGGGGAGTATCAGCGCGGGCAGCGGCATAATGCCTATATTGTACGATATTTTGGGGGAGTTGGGGCGCTGGCAACCATAGATTCCGGCGCAAGCCGGAATTTTCACACCGATGGACAGGATGGGCAGGATTTTGGATTTGGCTGGTGGGATGGGGGAAATTGGCATGGATGGAGGGGATGGACGGGGATTTTGGATTCCGGCTGGCGCCGGAATGACGGTTGGAGGGCCGGAATGACGGTTGGGGGGCCGGAATGACGGTTGGAGGTCAAGCGGCCATCTTGCTTTTGGGGATGATATGGGCTATTATTTCCCTACCGGCGGCATCGGCTGCGGCCATGGAATCGGCGACGCGGTCATCCTGTTTGAGGAAAGCACGAGGTGAAATTATGACTGCCTTTCTGAATTCTACCCCCCCCCCCCCCCGACATTGGCTGACCCAAAACCTAACGACGACGTGGCTGCGGCTGGGCAAGGTTGCCGTTTTCAGCGTCCTGGCCGGGCTGGCCGCTGCGGGCGGGCTGGCATTTCCCGCTGCTGATGCGGCGGCGCAGGGCGCACAAGGCGGCTACACTTACACCTCGCGGGTTTGCCAGGAATACGGGCAGCAGCCGCGCTGGTACAATGTGCGGGACGGGCAAGCCGCTTACAACGGCGGCAACAGCGACAGCGGCTGGCTGCTGGTGCTGATCAGCAGCGCCAACACCAGAACCATTCACCACTTTGCCTTCTACGGGTGGTTTAACGCTGTTGGCAGTCAGTGGTTTGTTGACGACCCCGCGGACGGCGTTGCGCCCCGACGCTATACCAACATCCACACCGGCCAATCCGCTTTTCAAAGGTACAACCCCACCAGTAACTTCTTTTATACCACCGGCAACTATATGGTCCTGGACTATAACAACGATGGCGTGTTTTCCTTTGCCGACGCACACGCCCATCCCAGCATCCCCGGCAGTCAGTACTATCGCACCGGCGTCCACTGGACCAGCCAAGAGCACTACGGCGGCAGCTATGTGCGCTGGGCGCATATGGCGTGGTGCCGGTAGCGGGCCCTGCTGTTGTCCGCTCAATCAACCCTCTCCTGGATGATGGAGAGGGTTTTTTTGACGCCGATATACAAGAGGGACGGGATGGGGTTTTATGGCTTGGATAAAAGGGATGAATGGGGATTTGGTTGTTTGGGGGATGGATTCCGGCTTGCGCCGGAATGACGGTGTCGGGGTGCGGAATGACGGTTAGAGGGGCCGGAATGGCGGTTGGGGAGGAATGACGATTTGGGGGCGGGCGATTGACATTTGCGGGGTTGGGCTGATAGGATTGGCGGCGTTGATTGGAATTGAAACTGATTACGGAGCTGATGGATTTTGACCGAGCAGCATAGGCATACCGCAAATGGCAAGGGCGCATCGCGGCGTCGCGTTTTGGGATTGTTGGGATTGGGCATTGCCGGCGCCGCCGTGGTGGGCAGCCTGCTGCCTTTGGGGCGGCAAACGGCGCCGGCCGAGGCGGCGTCGGATGCATTTCCCGGCCCGGGCTCCATATTTCACCCGGCGCAGGATCCGCGCAGCGATCCCCGTCGGTAGTCGGGTTGGGCGTTTCCGCTGATTTGCGGGCGGCATTATTTTGCCGCCCGCAGCCGTTTAATTCCGGTTCGGGGTTCAGCGCCGCCCGAATTCGCGTTCCAGCTGGTATTCGGTGAAGTGGATGACGGTAGGGCGTCCGTGGGGGCAGCGGTGCGGCTGCGGGGTTTCCCGGAGCTGGCTAACCAGGGCCGTCATTTCGGCATAGGCTAGGGTCTTGCCGGCGCGGACGGAGCTGTGGCAGGCCAAGGTAGCGGCCAAGGCGTCCTCTCTCTCCATAACTACCTGCTCCAGGGCTACGGCGTCCAGCAGCTCAAGGAATGACTGCACCGGGTCGGAGCTGGCGGCGGCCAGCTGCGGCGGGACGGCGCGCAGCAGCCAGGCGCTGCCGCCGAAGGGTTCCAGGTCGTAGCCGGCTGCGGTCAGCAATGCGGCGTACTGCTGCAAGGTATCGTGCTGGGCATAGGTTAGTTCGGCGGGGGCCGGCGCCAGCAGCGGCTGGGCGATGCGTTCCCGGTTGGCCCACTGCTTGCGGATGCGGTCGTACACGATGCACTCGTGGGCGGCGTGTTGGTCAATCAGGAACATACCGCCGTCGCCTTCGGCAACGATATAAGTTTGGCGGATTTGCCCGACGACGCGCAGGGATTCGAGGGTTTGCCGCAACGGGATTATTTCGGAGGGCAATGCGCTGGGCAATTGCAGATGTTCGGGCGGCGGGGCGGCCGGGCCGGCGCCGGGCGCGGATAAGGCGGCGCCGGCGGCCGGCGCCGCCGGGAAGTCGGCGGCGGCCGGCGTCATCCGGCGGGAAACGGGTTGCGCCGGGGCGTGGGCAATCAGGGCATCGCGGACGGCGCGCTGCACGGCGGAGAACAGGTTGGGCTGCTGCCGGAAGCGGACTTCGCTTTTGGCGGGATGGGAATTGACATCCACGCGCTGCGGGGGTAGGGCAATGTTGATGACGGCAATGGGGTAGCGGCGTTCCGGCAGCAGCCCGTGATAGGCCTGGTCTATGGCGTAGTGCAGGGAACGGTCGTAAATCCAGCGGCGGTTGACGAGCAGAGTAAGGCCGGAGCGGTTATGCCGGCTGATTTCGGGCGCGCTGGCATAGCCGTTGATAGAAAGGTCGCTGGCAGACAGGTTGCTGACAGACAGGTTGCTGTCGGACAAGTTGCCGGCAGACGGGTTGCCGGCAGACGGGTTGTCGGCATCGTGGGACAGAGGCAGCATCCGGGCGGCGATGTCGGCGCCGTAGATGGCGAGGATGGCTTCGGTAAGGCGGCCGCTGCCGGGGGTGTCCACGATGGAACGGCCGTCGGCGGTTAGGCTGAAACGGACTTCGGGCCAAGCCAAGGCGCTGCGGGTAACCACTTCCTGGATGCGGGCGGTTTCGGCGGCGGCGGAACGCAGAAAGCCGCGGCGGGCCGGCAGGTTGCCGAAAAGTTCCTGGACGCGGATGGTGGTTCCGGCGGGGCAGCCGAGCGCGGCGGCGGCAGTTAGCGCGCCGTAGCGGAGTTCGCAGCGTTGGCCGGCCGGCGCATCCGGCGGGCGGGTAGTGATGGTTAGCCGCGAGACGGCGGCGATGCTGGGCAGGGCTTCGCCGCGAAAGCCGAGGGTTGACACGGTGGACAGGTCGGCGGCGGTAAGGAGCTTGCTGGTGGCATGGCGCTGAAAAGCCAGGGGGACTTCGGCGGCGGGGATGCCGCAGCCGTCGTCGGCAACGCTGATTTCGGCGACGCCGCCCTGCCGGACGGATACGGCGATGCGGGCGGCGCCGGCGTCCAGGGAGTTTTCCAGCAGCTCTTTGACGACAGAGGCGGGGCGTTCAACCACTTCGCCGGCGGCGATCTGCGCGGCGACATCGGGGGGGAGCTGCCGGATGGGCATATCAGAACAGCGGCAGTTTGGTGCCTTTGGCGCGGTACTGCCGGTCCTCGGAGGCGCCGGTGGCGGTGAAGTCGCAGATGATGCGGTAGATGCGCTCCATTTCGTGATCTACGCTGCGGGAGAAAAAGTAAGGGGGCACCCAGACGCCGCCAAAAGCGGCGACGATTTCCGGGTAGTCGTCGATGACGAATTCCGGTTCCACCGGGATTTGCAGTTCGGCCATTCGCTCGTGGTAGTGGTGGGTGGGCTTTTCGTACACGCCGCTGACGAACTGTTGCAGGGAATGCTTTTCAATTACTTCCCAGCGCTCGCCCATGCCCGACCAGATGTAGATTTCGTGGCCGTCGTCCAGGAGCTTTTGGAAAGTTTCGGCAGTGCCGGGCCGGAGGGTATCGTCGAGGCCCAGGATGGTGTAGTCAACATCAAAAAAGATTTTCATAATGGTGCGGCAAGCCTCGCGGTTGGCGGCGTTGGGGGGTTGGCGGTCGGGTTCAGGTCATTGGGATACGGCATCGGAAACGGCGTCGGAGAGGGCGGCGGCAACGGTTTTGAGGTTGGCGCCGATAATCAGGCGGCGGCCCATTGGGGTGTTGAGCCGGATGATGGGGCGGCGGATGAGGCGCGGTTCCGCCAGCATCAGGGCCAGCTTGCGGTCGTCGGACAGGTCGGCGGCGTCCAGGCCCTGCTTTTTCAGCGACGGGCTGCGGCTGGCGAAAAGCGCGCCGACAGCGGCATCCGGACCGGTTTCGTCAATCAGCGCCCGGAGTTCCGGTTCGGTAAAGGGTTCCTTGAAATAGTCCCGTTCCGTGATGGCAACGCCGTTCTGTACGAGCAACTCTCGCACTTTGCGGCAGCTGCTTCAACGGGGCCACCAGTACAGCGTGGCAGTGTTGTCGGACATGACCGGCCTCCTCAAATCCCGGGCGGGGCGCTGGATGGAGTAATTGTAACCTTAATGGGGATTCAGGATAAGGGGATTGGCGACGGGTTAGGCGTACTTTGCGGGATGTTGGCGGCCGGACGGCATCGGTCGGCCATCATCTAGTCGGCCATCATCCGGCCGGACGGCATCGGTCGGCCATCATCGGTTCGGCTGCGGAGGGCGTGGGATGGGGCGATGTCCGGCGATGCGTTTAGCGCTGCAATTGGCGGGCCTGCTCTTGGAGCTGGTACAGTTTGTTGATGGCTTCCAGAGGCGTGAGGTTGCCGATGTCAACTTCCAGCAGCGTGTCCAGCAGGTCGTCGTCGGCCGGGGTGAACAGGGGCATGGCCAGCTGGGGCGACGGCGCGGCGTCGGGCAGCCGGCGGCGGGTTGGGCGCCCCGGGCCGGCGGCCAGGCCGGATTCCAGTTCGGCAAGCAGTTCCCGGGCGCGGTTGACTACGGCGGGCGGCATTCCGGCCAGGTTGGCGACATGGACGCCGTAGGAGCGGTCGGCGCCGCCGGGGACGATGCGGCGCAGGAAGGCGATGCGGCCGTCGGCTTCGGATACGGCGACCCGGTAATTGCGGACGCCGGGCAGCGTGGCCGCCAGTTCGGTAAGTTCGTGGTAATGGGTAGCGAACAGCGTCTTGCAGCCGAGCCGGGGGTTGTTGTGGAGATGCTCAATGACGGCGTGGGCGATGGCGAGGCCGTCGTAAGTGCTGGTGCCGCGCCCGATTTCGTCCAGCACAAGCAGGGAACGATGGGTAGCCTGGTTGAGGATGGCGGCGGTTTCGACCATTTCCACCATAAAAGTGGACTGCCCGGTAGCGAGGTCGTCTTGCAGCCCGACGCGGGTAAAGATGCGGTCAACCAGGCCGATGCGGGCGTGGTCGGCGGGTACGAAACTGCCGACTTGGGCCATCAGGACGGCTAGGGCCACTTGCCGGATATAGGTAGATTTGCCGGCCATGTTGGGGCCGGTAATCAGCATAATGCGGGCGTCGTGGGCGTCGATGGCGGCGTCGTTGGGGACGAAAGCGCCGGCGTCCAGCACGCGTTCCACTACCGGATGCCGGCCGCCGGCGATGCTGATGGCGCCATCATCGTTGAGCGTAGGGCGGACATAGCCATAGCGGACGGCGACGCCGGCCAGGCTGGCAAAGACGTCGGCGTTGGCGATGGCGGCGGCCAGGCGGGATATGGCGGCGCACCGGTCGGCAAGCTGGCGGCAGACCTGGCGGTAGAGGGTGCGCTCCATTTCCTCCAGACGCTCGCGGGCGTCCAGAACCTGGTTTTCGTACTCTTTGAGTTCGGGGGTGATGAACCGCTCGCCGCCGGTAAGGGTCTGGCGGCGCTGATAGTCGGGGGGAACGGCGTCCAGGTTGGGGCGGCTGACTTCGATGTAGTAGCCGAAAACCTGGTTGTAGCCGACTTTGAGGCTGCGTATGCCGGTGCGCTGCCGTTCCCGGCTTTCCAGCCCGGCGATGAAACTGCGGGCGTCGCGGGACAGGTTTCGCAGCCGGTCCAGCTCCGGGGCAAAGCCGGGCCGGATGACGCCGCCTTCGCCGACGGAGCCGGAGGGTTCAGGGGCGATGGCGTCGTCAATCAGAGACTCCGCTTCCGGCACGGGCTTGAGACGGGAGGAGAGCCAGGATAGAGTACCAGCGTCGCTATCGTCATCATCGTCGGCATTAGAGTTGGTATCGGCATTGTCGTTGGCATAGGCGTGGGTATCAGTTAGGACGGATTGCAGGCGGCGGGCGGCGTCCAGGCTGGCCCGGAGCGCCAGGAGATCTCGGGGCAGCGCCGTTTGGGTCTGGATGCGGCTCATGATGCGTTCCAGGTCGGAGATGCCGGCCAATGCGGCGGCGGCGGCGCTGCGGCGAAAAGCGTCGGCGTAGAAAAACTGCACGGCGTCAAGGCGGCGTTCCAGCGGGGCGATTTCCAGGAGGGGCTGTCCGAGCCAGCGGCGCAGCAGCCGCGCGCCCATGGGGGTAGCGGTTTCGTCCAGCGCGGACAGCAGCGACCAGTCGTTGGAGTTCCAGCGTCCGGCGGAGAACAGCTCCAGGTTGCGCCGGGTCTGCGGGTCCAGGGTCATATAAGAGGCGGCGCGGTAGGCGGACAGCGGCGCCAGGCGGGGATGTTCGCCTTTGTAAGCGTAGCGTAGATAGTCCACGATGGCGCCGGCGGCGCGCACGGCCAGGGGCTGGTCGGCGATGCCGTAGGGTTCCAGCGACAGGACGCCGTAATAGTCCAGCAGCGTCTGCCGGGCGATGTCGGGGTTGAAAGAGGCCGGGTCAACGGAAGTGGGCGTAACTTCGGGCGGAACGGCGTTGAGCCAGGCGGGGGGCGCGGCGGCGGACGGGGCGAGGATTTCGGCGGGCTGGATGCGGGCGAGTTCCAAGGGCAGGCGTTCCAGCGGGAACTGCGCGGCGCTGAACTCTCCGGTAGTAACATCGACCCAGGCGATGCCGGCTAGCTCGGCGTCGGCGCAGACGGCGGCCAGGTAGTTGTTGGCCTTGTGGTCCAGCAACGCCGTTTCCAGGACGGTGCCTGGGGTTACGACGCGGACTACGCCGCGTTCGACCAGGCCTTTGGACAGGGCGGGGTCGCTGAGCTGTTCGCAGATGGCTACCTTATGCCCCTGCTTGATGAGGCGGGCCAGGTTGGTGTCCAGCGACACGGCGGGGACGCCGGCCATCGGCACGCGGGTATCGCGGCCCATAGTGCGGGAGGTAAGGGCGATTTCCAGGGCGGCGGCCAGGGTATGGGCGTCATCGTCAAAGCATTCGTAGAAATCGCCCATTCGGAACAGCACGATGGCGTCCGGGTAAGAATGCTTGATGGTTAGGTACTGGCGGCGAACCGGGGTAAGACGGGCAGTTGACATAGCGCGATTTTACCCCGGCGCGGCAGTGCGATGGATGCGCCCTCTCCCATTAGGGCGTGCAGTTAGGTTACGATTTACCGTAGTACGGGGGCTGTTTTCGTCATTGCAATGCCGTTACAACCGTCATTCCGGCTTGCGCCGGAATCCGGCGGCGTAACTTTCTACTACGGTAATGGAGCCGGCAAGCATAGATTCCGGCTTGCGCCGGAATGACGGTTAGGGGGCTGGAATGACGGTTGGGGGTTTGGAATGACGGTTGGGGGTTGGAATGACGGTTAGGGGGTTGGAATGACGGTTATTCTTTCCAGAAGCGTTCCTCGGTCCAGCGCCAGCCGTCGGCGGTAACGATTTCCCGGCTGGTTTCGATCATACCCGGGTGGCCGCAGGCGTAGATCAGCGCATCATCTTTGGAGAGATTGAACTGGCCCAGGTAATCGCTAACGATGTTGTTGAGGCGTCCGGCGGCGCCCTGCCAGCCGGTGTTGCGTTCCTCATTAGGCCGACTGATGGCCGGCACAAAAGTAACGGCGTTGGGATGGGCGGCGGCCAGTTCGGACAGTTCGGCATCATAGACGAATTCGTCGTGATAGGATGCGCCTTCCAGCACATAAAAATGATGGCCATTGCGGCCATAGTGCAGATGGTCGCGGATGATGCTGACGAAAGGGGCGACGCCGGTAACGGTGCCCAGCATCAAGTGCTGCGACACCGAGCTGTCCATCAGGAAAAGGCCCTTGGGGCGGGGACGGATGGACATCGTATCGCCGACTTGCATCTGCCACATCAGCGGGGTGAGTTCGCCGTCGGGAACCAGCTCAACGAAGATTTCCAGGCATGGCTCGTGTGGCGCGGAGGCGATGGAGTAGGCGCGTTCAATACCTTGCAGCCCCAGCGTGCAGTACTGGCCGGGCTTGAAATTGAAGTCAAAGCCCTGCGGCTCCATTTTGATGACCATCAGGTCATCGGTATAGTCAATGCGCTCCACCAGTTTGGCGCGGGGGAGGTTGACGGTGCGGTCGCGGGTAACGGGTGCGGCGCTGGCAGTGGTCATGTTTGCTCCAGGCGGTGCGATGATATGATGATAGGGTTGGCGGCGGCGGGTCAGCCGGATAGGGCAGTTACCCGGCAGGGTTCTACATTCAAGCCGGGGACGCGCGCCATCGGGTTGATGTCCTCGGAGGCTTGCAGCTCAACGGCGAGCTGCCCGAAAAGGGTAGTCATTGCGACGACGCCGGCGGGCAACTGCGGGGCGATAGCGGCGATGCCGGTAATGCGGCCGGAGTCGGCATCTACGGCCACCGGGTCGCCGTCGCTGATGCCCCAGGCGGCGGCATCGGCGGGGTTGAGCTGAACGAGTTCGTCGCGGACGATGCGGTTCTGGCCGTTGCGTTCAATCTCCATTTCCTGGTCCCGCTGCAAAAGCACGCGGCCCGGGGCGAACATAGCGGGTTGGTCGTCGGTAGTCGGAGGGGCAATGATGCGGAAAAGGGGCGCGCCGATTTCGGCCTTGCCGCCGGGGAAGCCGTCTTGATAGAGTACGGATGCGGAGGGGCTGTCGGCAGAGGTACAAGGCCATTGGATGCCCCGTTCCTCACGGCTGGCGTACAGGAGCTGGGTCGGGCGCGGGGATTCCACGCCGGTTTGCATTACCAGGCTGGATTCGGCAGCCAGCCGCGCATAGCTGACGCCGGCGTAAGCGGGGGTTAGCGCGGCGATTTCGTCCATTACCGCCGCCGGGTCAGAGTAGTCAATGCCGGGAAGGTCCAGCCGCTGCGCCAGCTGCGCCAGAACCCAACCCTCCGGCATGGCGGCGTTGTTCTTGACGGTGATGGCCGGGCGCACTCGCTGGATGCGGCGTTCCAGGTTGGTGAAAGCGCCGTTTTTCTCGGCAAAAGTAGCGCGGGGCAGGACGACGTCGGCGATTTGGGCGGCCGGCGTCAAGAAGGAGTCCATAACCGCTAGAAAGTCGGGCTTGGCCGGCTCCGGGGCGCCGCTGCCGTAGTCGGAGTTGTCGCCGATGACCAGCATTGCGGAGATGTCGCCGTCGGCTGCGGCCTGCCGCATTTCCGCGGCGCCAAGGCCGGCGCCGGCGGGCAGCGTAATGTCCCAGGCGGTTTCGACCAGAGTGCGCCGGGCGTCGTCAAAGAGGCGGGCGCCGCCGGGCAGTCGGTTGGGAACGCAGCCGATGTCCAGCGCGCCCTGGCCGTTGGCGCCGGACAGCATCGGGAAAATGCCGCCGGCAGCGTTGCCGACGCTGCGGGTCAGCACGGCCAGGTTGGCCAAGGCCAGCACGCAGTCGCTGGCAATAGGGTTCGGCACATTGTCCAGGCCGTACACGACGGCGCCGTGATTGGCGGCGGCGAGCATCCGGGCGGCGCGGGCGATGTCATCCGGGGCGACTCCGGTAGCGGCGATGGCGGCGTCGTCAATGCGTTCCAGTTCGTAGGCCAGGGTTTCCAGGCCGTTGGTATTTTGCGTCAGCCATGCCTGGTCGGACAGCTGCTCGTCCATAATGACGCGGAGGATGGCGCCGAGCAGAATCAGCTCGGCGCCGGGAACCGGGCGCAGCCAGAGATCGGCGTAGCGGGTTAGTTCAACTTCCCGTACATCAATCACAATCAAGGGAGTGCCGGCGCGTGCCGCCTGTTTGATGGGGACGCCGGCCACATTATGGCTTTCGGTAAGGTTGGAATTGAAAACCAGGATGCAGTCGGCTTGCGCCAGATCCCACAGAGAGTTTGACGCTCCGGGATAGCCGAGCACATCCTCCAAGCCGGATACGAGGTCGGGCTGGGCGTTGCCGGCGTGGTCAATGTTGTTGGTACGCATTCCGGCGCGGGCGAATTTCTGGGCCAGGTACAGTTCCTCGTTGGCGCTGTCGCTGGCGGCAATCAGGCCAAATCCGCTGCCGCTGTCCTGATGGGGACGGAGCCGGTCGGCGATGATGTCCAGAGCATCGTCCCAGGAAGCCGGCTCCAGCTGCCCGTTGCGCCGCACCAGGGGACGGCGCAGGCGCTGCCCGCTGGTGATATGCGACAGGCCGAACTTGCCCTTGTAGCAGGCTTGCCCGCGGTTGGCGGGGGAGTTCAGTTCGGGGACGACCCGGATGACCCGTTCCTGGGCGTTGAGCTCCAGGTTGACCTGGCAGCCGATTGGGCAATGGGTGCAGGTAGCGCGCGCGATGCGGGCCGGCTTTTCCCACTTGCCATCGCGCTCGGTAAGGGCGCCGACGGGGCAGACGTCGATGCAGGCGCCGCAGAATTCGCAGCCGGATTCCAGCAGGGATGAACCGAAAGAGGTGCCGACGAGGGCTTTGCCGGAGCGTTCCGTAAAGCAGATGGCGTTGTCGCCGCGCACTTCCTCGCAGGCGCGGACGCAGCGTCCGCAGGTGATGCACAGATTATAGTCGCGGTCGTAAAAGGGGTCGCTGACTTCCAGGGGAATGTCGCGGTACATATAGGTCATGGGGGATTCCAGCTCCATGCCGAGATACCGCACGGTGTCCTTGAATTCGCAGCGTTCATTTTTGGGGCAGGTGATGCAGCGGTCGTTGACGGAGACATGGCGCAGGCAGACGTCGGAGGGGCCGCAGATTTCCACGCGGTGGCAGGTAAGGCAGCCGTTGGGATGCTCAGCGATGAGCATTTGCATCACGGAGCGGCGCAGTTCGGCGACGTCGGGCGTATCGCTCCATACGGTCATGCCGTCGGCGACGGGGAGCGTGCAGGCGGCGGGAAAGCCGCGCCCGCCTTCCACGGCGACGACGCACATCCGGCAGGCGCCGAAGGGCTTCATACCAGAGTGGTAGCAGAGATAGGGGACATAGACGCCGGCGGCGATGGCGGCTTCCAGCACCATTTTGCCGGGCTGCGTCTTGATGGCTACCCCGTCAATGGAGATAGTAATGTCGTCAGGCATAGCGGCTCCTGGCGTAAATCACTGGACAAAGGAATGACAGGAACAGGGTATCAGCGGCGGGTAAGCCGGGGCGAAAAGACTTGTTCGGGGCAGTCGCCGGTGTGCCGCTTTTCGCGGATGTGCGCCTCAAATTCGTCGCCGAAGTAGCGCAAAGCGGACGACACCGGATTGAATCCCAGCTGCCCGTGTCCGCAGAGGGAGCCGGCCTGCATATTTTCCCCGATATTCCGCATCAGGGCCAGATCTTCGTCGGTGCCTTCCAGGCGGCTGATGCGTTCCAGGACTTCCAGCAGATGGCTCATTCCCATGCGGCAGGGGAAGCATTTGCCGCAGGATTCGTACTGGCAGAATGCAATCAGGTTGCGGGTAAGGTCAACGACGCAGGTATCCTCGTCGGCGACGATGATGCCGCCGGAGCCGAGGATGGCGCCGGCGGTGCGGAATACATCAAAGTCCAGCACCAGGTCCAGGTTGGCGTCGCTGGCGGAGAGTACGCCGCCCAGGGGGCCGCCGGTTTGCAGCAGTTTCATCCGCTTGCCGTTGGGGACACCGCCGGCCATATCAAACAGCACTTGCCGCAGCGTCATACCCAGCGGCACTTCGACCAGTCCGGTATAGGTAATGTTGCCGGAGAGGCAGAGGATGGCGGTGCCGCTGCTGCCGTTGATGCCGTTATCGCGGTCGGGCGGCGTGCCAATGCCGGCGAACCATTCGCCGCCGCGCGCGATGATTTCCGGCACATAGGCCAGCGTCTTGACATTGTTGATGTTAGAGGGCTTGCCGAACACGCCGACCTGTGCGGGGAACGGCGGGCGGAAGCGGGGCATAGAACGCTTGCCCTCAATAGCTTCCATCAGGGCGGTTTCCTCGCCGGATACATAGGAATCGCCGGTTAAGGCGACTTCCAGGTCAAAGGAAAAGTCGCTGCCCAGGATGTTTTGCCCCAGCAGGCCCAGGTCGTAAGCCTGGCTGATGGCGGCGCGGGTGCGGTCGATGGGCTGGTGGTGGCCGTGGCGGATAAAGATGTAGCCGCGGTTGGCGTTGCAGGCGTAGCCGGCGATGGTGATGCCCTCAACGACGGTGGCCGGGTCGCTTTCCAGGATGCCGCGGTCGTTGAAAGCGCCGGGGTCGCCTTCCTCGCAGTTGCAGAGGATGTATTTATTAGGGTCGGGGTTGCCGGCCAGGAATCCCCATTTGACGCCGGCGGGGAAAGCGGCGCCGCCGCGTCCGCGCAGCCCGGAGGCGCGCACTTCGTTGAGGGCTTCCTCACGCGTCATTGCGGTCAGGGCCTTGTTCAGCGCGGCATAGCCGCCGTTGGCGATGTACTGGTACAAGTCCGAGGGATCAATGTGGCCGGCGTTGCGGAGGGCGATGCGATGCTCCAGGGCGCGCATCGGGTGTTCGTTAAGGTTGGCGATGCCGTCGGGGGCGGCGCCGGCGTCGTCGCCCAGGTAGCCGATGGCGTGTTCGGGCAGCGGATTGCCGCCGGCGATATGCTCGCTGACGATACGCTGCGCCAGTTCGGGGGTAACATTGCGGTAGAAAATGCGGGGGCCGCCCGGCGTCTGCACATCCAGCAGCGGCTCGGCAAAACACAGCCCCAGCGTGCCAACTTCCGACACATTGGCGGCGACGCCCTGCCGCTGCAAGGCGTCCTTGACGGCGCTGACCACCTCAAAACCGCCGGCGGCTTCGCCGGCCAGCCCGGTGCCGATGCGGATCCAGGGGACAGGGCCGGCGGCAAGCGACTGCCAGCGGCGCTGCGCCTCGTCCAGGATGGCGTCAAAGGGGGCGGCGGCGTTGTCGGTTTCGGTAGTCACGGCAGCGTGGGGAAACGGCAGTGCAGTCAGGCGTTTAGTTAGTGCGCCGGGGGCGCGGATGCCGACATGACGGCGGCGATGCGGATGCGGGCGGCGTCGGGAGTGACGCGGCCGGCCAGATGGTGGTCAACGGCCATTACCGGGGCGTGGGCGCAGGCGCCGAGGCAGGTATTGTAGCGCAAAGTGGCTTTGCCGTCGGGGGTATCGCCCTCGTCGGAAAGGTTCAGCGCAGCGTGGGCGGCGGCGATAATCGCAGTAGCGCCCATTACATGGCAGGACGGCCCCCAGCAGACTTCAATCCGATGTCCGGTCGGCGGTTCAAAGCGGAAATTGGGGTAGAAAGTAGCTACGGCCCAGACGTCGTTGACGGTAGCGCCCAGCCGGGCGGCTACGGTTTCCACCGCCTCTTTGGGGATATAGCCGATAGCGTCCTCTACCGCCAGCAGGGAGGAAAGGACGGTAACGGTAGGCTGGGGCTGGTTGTGCACGGCATCGGTGATGCGGGCGCGGGTAGCATCGTCCATAGCGGCAATCGTAGGCGGTATGCTGAAATACCGGGTTCGGCAAACAGGATTCTTGGCGGCGGGCAAAGCCGGCATGAGTCTAGCACAAGGCGGGGGGATGGGCAAGGTAAAGTTGTCTTATTCCGGCGCGCTGAACCGTCATTCCGGCGCAGGCCGGAATCCAACGGCGTAATGCCCCGCTGCGGTAATGGAGACGGCAATCATAGATTCCGGCTTGCGCCGGAATGACGGCGAATGTGGGGATGACGGTGAATGCGGGGATGACGGCGAATGCGGGGATGACGGCGAAATTGACTACATCCTACAAGGAATGGGCTAGGGTGATGGCCGCATCTCGCAAACTTCCCGGTTCTGTTCCAGCCATTCCAGCAGGGCCTCCGCTGCCCACTGATGGCCTTGTGGATTCCAGTGGGTGTCGTGATTCCAGACGGCGGCGGAGACATCATCGCCCTGGCGGAGAATGTAATCGTGCAGGCTGATGACCGGAATGTTATGCGCGGCGGCCAATCTACTCAATAGATTGAACCGGGTGTGGCCGTGGCCGCCTAATCTAGCTTCAGCGAGGATCACCAGCGCGGCCCCGTCCCGCTCCGCGCGGGTCCTGAATTCGCCAAGGGCCAGGTCGGTAAGCGTGATGGCTTGCTGATAGGCGGGAGCCGGATTGTCGGCGGCAATTTTATCTAACATTACCTGCTCGTCGGCTAGTTCGGCGTTTTCCGGCTGCCAGTCGTCCAGCAGGCTGTCCGCATCATAACGCTGGCGGTAGAGTTCCAGGCGGCTACGCCGTTCTCCTGCAAGATCCCGTAGATACTCTCGGTGCAGCAATCTGTGCTTGGCGTATAGCCACCGCGCGAACCAGGATACCCGGCCGGCTCGGTGAAGCGCTCGTCCAACCAAGGGCGGCGGGGTTGCCGAAGCCGAGTAATTCCATTCGGGGTTAGGCAAATACCATTGCAGGGTCCCGTCCTGGCCCAATGCCGCGTTCAAATATGGACTCTGGCCCGGCAGTATATCCTCATAAACCAGCGAGAGGTAATGTGAATTATCGATAAAGTCTTTAGGGAAAAAGACCAGAACCGCTAGATCGGGGTTCAGCCGGCGCGCATAACGGTTATAAAGCGGCAATTGCCCAAACTGGCCGCTGCCGTTACGGCCATATGCGGACGCGGTGATGTCCAATTCCGGCAGCCGCTGCGCCGCCAGTTGCATCAGCCTTATCTGAAACTTGTCGGCAACAGGCACTTGCCGGGCCGATACGAAAGAATCGCCGATGATGCTGATGTGGCAGCTTGACGCCGCCCGCTCCGGGCTGACGGGTTCCCGATCCAGAAAACCCAGGCTGTTGGTGCGCTCGGTTACCCAGAAATCCAGATAGTTGGTCCAGTTCACTACGGTGTCGGGCGCGTACATACGGCCCACGCCGGGGACAAACACATTCGGATGCGACCGTTCCATATGGGGTTTGGTCAGGCGGAGCCAGGCTTCGCCGGCAAGTCCAATCAACGCCAGGCCGACGACAATGAGCAGCGCGTTCCAGCCAATCAGCTTGGCGACCCGGTACAGTAGAGGGGGTAGAATCAGGCGCATAGATTGGAGCCATAACGATAGCGGATGCGTTGGCGTTCAGCAGGATGAAATCGGCGGGCGGGCAATAGCAAAGCCCCGCCGTTGTGAAAGCGGGGCAGTGGCAAGATGAGGCGAGCTGCTAATCGTTAGCGGCGCTCGAAGTCCTCCATATCCAGTTCGTTGATGAGGTCGGTGAAAGCGGAGAGCTTTTGCAGTTCCTCCTCGGTAACGGGTTCGCCGGCGCGCGGCGTTCCTTCGGGGGATCTGGGCTGTCCCGTTTCCTGGTCCATGGCGATGGCGGCCTGGTTCATCACGGCGTCGGAGACGAAAATGGGGACTTCGGCGCGGACGGCGACGGCCATGGCGTCGCTGGGGCGGGAGTCGATTTCGTGGGTGCGGTCGCCGACGCGGATGACGACTTTGGCGTAGAACACTTCGTTTTGCAGGTCGTTGACCAGGATATGCTCAAAGGAGCCGCCCACCGAGTTGACCAGGTCCACCAGGAGGTCGTGGGTCAAGGGCCGGGGTACGGTCATCCCCTGCATCTTGACGGCGATGGCCTCCGCTTCGGTAGGGCCGACCCAGATAAGCAGAAACAGGCCGGTTTCCAGCTCTTTGAGAACGACTACCCGCTGGTAGTTCATCTGGCTGATCCGGATGCTGTCAATTACGAGTTCGCGCATTTCGTGCTGAAACACTCCCAACAACCGCTGCCGGCATAGCCGGGCAACGGGACCTGTAACGGCGCCTGCCGGATGCAAGGCTGATTGTACACCCGACAAGCGCGCTGATGCAAGCCGGAATCGCCCGCTGGCAGTGTTTCTAATCCGGGGTTGGATTAGTCCGGGATGGGATGATCCGGCGCTCCGGCTTACGCGGGAATCCGGTTGCCGCTTACCGATAGCCGGCCGGCTCCCGGGAGCCGGCCGGGGCGAAATCGCCGGGGGAGGGGATGCCGTTGTCGGGGCCGATGCCGTCGCTGCCGGCGAGGGCGGTGGCGGCCAGGGTTGAACCAGCAAGGACGTCGATTCCCTTGCGGACGGAGCCGGCGGCGGCGGCGAGGTCCCGTTCCAGACTGCGGAGGGTACGCAGGGCGTAGGCGTCGGCGTGGTTGCGGCGGCTTTCGGCTTCCTGCTCGGCCTGCTGGACGATGCGGCGGGACTTGGCTTCGGCTTCGCGCAGCATTTCCTCGGCTTTGCGGCCGAGTTCGTGTTCGCTGAGGCGGCCGCGGAACTCGCTTTCCAGCTGCTGGCGGGCGTGGTGCGCTTCGGAAACTGCGGACGACATAATGTCGTCTTTACGGGAAAGCATTTCCTCGGCGCGGGCGATTTCCTGCGGAACGGCCATGCGGAGCTGGGCGACCAGTTCGCTGAGTTTCTGCTTGTCAACCATGACATTGCTGCTGAGCGGAACCGATTTGCTTGATTCCACCAGCAATTCGATGCGGTCGATGACGTTGTTGATGTCGATGATGTCCCCCTTGTGCCGGGTGCGAGACTTGCCGCAGTGGGCTATGGAGCCGGCAGCTGAAATTTTTCGTGCAGAGCGACGGCGACGTGGGGCGGCACCATGCCGGTGATGTCGCCGCCGAGGCGGGCTACTTCTTTGAGCAGGCTGGAACTGATGAAGGTATGTTCCTGGTCGCTCATCAGCGACACCATGTCAACATCCGGTTCCAAGCGTCGGTTCATAAAAAACATTTGCGATTCGTAGTCAAAATCGGGGCCGCTGCGGAGGCCGCGTATGATGGCGGCGGCGGCGTTTTCCCGGGCGCAGCGGACGACCAGGCCGCTGAAAGAGCGCACTTCCACGTTGGCGATGCCAGACACGGCGGCGCGCATCAGGGCAACCCGTTCCGCGGTGCTGAACAGGAGGTTCTTGGACGGCGTGTCATAAACGGCAACGATGACCTTGCTGAAAAGCCGGGCGGCGCGGGTAGCCACGTCCAGGTGTCCCATCGTTACCGGGTCAAAAGTGCCCGGATAAAGGGCGGTTACCATTCCAATTTTCTCCTGTTGATTGGGTCGGGCGGCGGTTGGCCGGTTCGGCCGGTTCAGTCCGACGGGTTCAATTCGGCTGGTATTGACAGCGGTAGAAAGCTACTGCGTTGTCGCCGTATTGGCGCTGGTCGTAGCGGCGCAGGCGGGGCAGGTTGTCCGGGGCATCCGCCCGGCTGCTGTGTCCGGCGACGATGATGGCGCCGTCGGCCAGGGCGCCGGAGAGGGCCAGCGCGCGCAGCGTTTCCGCCAGCTCCGTTATCATGCGATAGGGCGGGTCCAGCAGCGCCAGGCCAAAGGGTTCGGCCTGGCGGGCCAGCCAGCGCCGGGCGTCCGCGCAGTGAACCTTTGCGATGCCGGCGTAGCCGGTGTGCGCCAGGTTGTCTTGCAGCAGTCGGCATTGGCGGGGGTTGCGCTCCACGAATTCGGCCCAGGCGGCGCCGCGGCTCAGGGCCTCGATGCCGAGGCTGCCGGCGCCGGCGTAGAGGTCAAGCGTCCGCTGGCCGTGAACCTGGCCGGGTTCCAGGATGTTAAAGATGGCGGAGCGTACCCGTTGGGTAGTTGGGCGCACGCTGGCGTCAACTGCGCCTTTGAGGCGCATTCCGCGGGCGGTTCCACCGGCAACTCGCAGCGTATTGGAATTGCGTGGCGGCATTTTATTACGGGCGGCGGGTTGGGCGTCTAATGCGGGCAGTGCAGGTTTCCGGCGATTTTGGGGCGGATGCGATTTCAGGCGGATGGTACGGCAAAACGCGGTGGCATTATATCGCTGCGGGCGGCGCTGCGCTTATCGGGCGCGGCGGCATATTATCCGGCATTCCGGCTTGCGCCGGAATCCGGGAGGCGCGGGGTTGTTGGCATGGATAAAGGGGATGAACGGGATTCAGGTTTTGATTTTTGAGGATACGCCTTGAAACGCCCCATCCTCAAACTCCATCTTGTTCATCCCGTTCATCCATGCCGACAGCCCCATTACGGCTGCTGGCCTTTGGCCGATGCGACGGTTGCCCGCTAATCGCCCTTGTGCTACCATCGTTGCCGTTGCCGCCCGACGGTCGGCGGACTATTACCGACTCTGGATGAAGTAAAGCCGATGAGTTTTCGCCGGACGCTGGCCGATGCTGCTCCGCCGCCGGGCAGTGAATCCGCTATTACCATCGGCGTTTTTGACGGCGTGCATCGCGGGCATCTGCACCTGTTGCGCCGCCTGTTTGAGCTGTCGCCGGCCCCGCTGGTGCCTACCGTCATCACCTTTGCCAACCATCCCGCCGAGGTGGTCAATCCGGACCGGGTGGTCAACAAGATTATCACCGCCGAGGAAAAGGTGCAGCTGCTCTACAAGGCCGGCGTGGGGCGGGTCATCTGCCTGGAGTTCACCAACGAGCTGGCTAATGTGGACGCCAACGAATTCACGGACTTGCTGGTGGACGGCCTGAAAATGCGGGGCATCGTTACCGGCCCCGATTTCGCTTTGGGCCGCAACCGCAGCGGCAACCTGGATTACTTGCGGCGGCGCGGCGCGGCGCAGGGGTTCTGGGTGGAAACGGTGCCGCCGCTGGAGCTGGAGGGGGCGACTGTCCGCAGCCGCCGCGTCCGCAACGCCCTGGCCGACGGCAATGTGGACGGCGCCGAGTTTCTGCTGGGGCGTCCTTACGCTACCGACGGCCTGGTCGTACACGGCGCCAAGATGGGGCGGCAGTTGGGCTTTCCCACGGCCAACATCATCCCTACCGCCAACTTTGTCATTCCGGCGGACGGGGTGTATGCCACTTATGCGACGGTCAACGGAGTGCGGCATATGGCGGCCACCAGCATCGGAGTGCGCCCCACTTTCGGCCTCAGCCAGCGTCTGATTGAGGCGCACCTGCTGGACTTTTCCGATGACATTTACGACGAGAACCTGCGGCTGGAGTTCGTATCCCGGTTGCGCGGACAGGAAACCTTTGACGGCATTGACGCCCTGATTACGCAGATGAACCGGGATGTGAGCAATGCCCGTTCCGTATTAAGCGCTCGGTCCGTATTAGATGAGCATGACCGGCCGGACGGCCAGTAACCGCCGGTCGGCAAGCGGATAACCTGTCGGAGCCGGATTGTCGGAGCCGGATTAATGACTGCCAGCCGAGTACATTTCCCCGAAAACCTTGCCGCCGTTACCCAACGGGGCGTTAGCCGCATCATCTCAGAGGATGAATTTGCGGCGATGCTGGGGCAGGGCCGCCCGCTGCGCCTCAAAATGGGGTTTGACCCCAGCCGGCCGGACATCCATCTGGGCCATGTAGTGGGACTCCGCAAGCTGCGGCAGTTGCAGGATTTGGGGCATCAGGTCATCCTGATTGTCGGCGACTGGACGGCGCAGATTGGCGACCCGTCGGGGCGCTCGGCAACGCGCACGATGCTGACCCATGCCGAGGTGCTGGAAAACGCCGAGTCCTATATGCGGCAGTTTTTCAAGGTAGTGGATCGGGAGCGCACACAGGTGGAATGGCAAAGCCAATGGTTCGGCGAGTTCACGCTGGCGAATGTCATTGAGCTGACCAGCCGCTTTACCGTCAACCAGTTTCTGCACCGGGACGATTTCGCCAACCGCTACGCGCAGAACCGGCCCATCGCCATCACCGAGCTGCTGTATCCGCTGCTGCAAGCCTACGATTCGGTGGCGATTGAATCGGATGTGGAGTTTGGCGGCACTGACCAGATGTTCAACCTGCTGGTGGGCCGCGAATTGCAGGGGATGATGGGGCAGACGCCGCAGCAGTGTTTTCTGATGCCGATACTGCCCGGCACCGACGGCGTGCAGAAAATGAGCAAGTCGCTGGGCAACTATGTGGCGTTGGAGGAGCCGCCGCCGGAGATGTACGGCAAGCTGATGTCGCTGCCCGACCGCCTGATTGCGCCGTACTACGAATACTTGACCGATGTGCCGGATGCCGATATTGCCGAGATGACGCAGGCAATGGCGTCGCAAAGGGCCAACCCGATGGATTTTAAGAAGGAGCTGGCGCGGCGCATCACGGCCACTTTTCACGATGCGGACGCCGCCAACGCCGCCCAGACGCACTTTGAGCAGGTAGTGCAGCGGCGGGATTTGCCGGATGATATGCCGGAATATCGCTTGGCCGAGGTGCCACGTTACAACCTGATAGCAGGGACGCCGGTCATTATCGGGCGGTTTTTAGTGCAATCCGGCCTGGCGTCCAGCAACGCCGAGGCGCGCCGCTTGATTGCACAGGGGGCGGTAGAAATCATCCGCGCCGGCGGCGCGCGGGTGGCCGTAACGGCCGGCGCAGCCGGAGAGGCGCCGGAGTTGGCGGCAGGGGATGTAGTGCGGGCCGGGCGGCGGCGGTTTGTGCGGGTGGTGGAATAGCGGAGCAGCGGGGTTGGTTAGCGTACTGCGGCCAGCCAGGCGTAGGCGGCGGTGGGCAATTGCAGCGATGGCGGCAGCTGGATGTTCAGCAATGCGAAAAAACGACCGCAATGGCGGCAAGCGTTGCGAAACCGCTGTTCCGGCAAGTTCAAGTTATGCTGGAAATTGTGCAGTTGCGCCAGCCACGACCAGCCGATTTCGTCAAGCGGGTCGCTGACGAGCCGGTAACGCGCGGATAGATAATCCGTCAAGAAACGGCGGCGCTGCGTAGAGTCGCTCAAGCCCCTGACCCCACTGTGCAGCATCAGCGCCGAAATCAGGTCGATGCCGGCGCTCCAGACTAACATTCCCACGTTAGCCAACTCCAGAAAATCGTCGTCAAAGGGCCGGCCGGCGGTTTGCCTAATACGGCCAGCGGCGTCCTCCAGACGGATTTGTGCGGACTGAATGTAGTCCTGCGCTATGCGGTCAGCCATTCTTTTCGGCCAGTTTGATTACCAGCCCCTCCGCAATGGACAGAAAGCCGTCCTGGTCATCCGCGTCATAAACGCAGAACCGCGTCTCATCCCGGCTGTCCTCGTCGTAGTACACTAGGGCCTGGTAGCCGGCCTCAAATGCCCAGTCATCGTTATCTTGCGTCAGCCGCTGGACGGTTTCCCACGGGTCGCAGTTCGGGGCCACCGTAAGGACGGCTTTGTTGACCGCTTTGAGCAGCAGCGGCGGGGCTTGGGCCGGGTTGGTCTGCTGAACCTGGCGGGCCTGGGCCAGCAGCTCGATGATTATGGCGGTGTCGGAATTAAGGGATTGCAGCGTCATCGCGGATCCTCCCGCGTCGGGTAGTTGGCCGTTTTGGTGTATTATACGCCGGCTTGACGCCAGTTTGGCGCCTTGTGCAGCGTAGATTCTGATGACTACCCCGCTTACTTCTACCATTAGCCCGGCGCAGTTTATCGCCCGCTGGCAGAATGCCGGCTTTGGCGAAAGGCAGGGCGCGCAGTCGTTTTTCAATGACCTGTGCGCTTTGGCGGGCCATCCCACGCCGGCGGCTTATGGCGACCCGGACGCCTATACTTTTGAGAAGCGCATCCCCATCGGGTGGGCCGACGCCTATTTTGAAGGGCATTTCGGCTGGGAGTTTAAAGGCGCCGATGTCCAGCTGCCGGGGGCTTTTGACCAGCTGCTCCGCTATCAGGTGTATCTGAAAACGCCGCCTTTGCTGATTGTATCGTCTTTCCAGACTATACGCATCCAAACCAACTTTCCGGGGATGGAAACCGTCCGGCACGAAATCCCGGTTTCCCGTCTGGACGAGCCGGCCAATCTGGAACTGCTCAGAAATGTATTCTTTGCGCCGGATGCGCTGCGGCCTAAACGCTCCGTGGACGAAGTTACCCGGGACACGGCGGCGCTGTTTCAGTCCATCGTGGAGTATATGGAACGGGCCGACAGCCACGATGTCCCGCCCAACCCGGAACGCCTGGCGCGCTACCTCAATCAGCTGGTGTTCTGCCTTTATGCCGAGGATGCCGGCTTGCTGCCCGACGGCCTGTTCTCCGCTATCGTAGCGCGCAATTATCGGGATCCCGTTTTATTTGACGGCGCAATCCGCAACCTGTTCGCGCAGATGGCCGGCGGCGGTTTTGCCGGCGCCGACCGCATTGCCTACTTCAACGGGGATCTGTTCAATACGATTGACACCGTGCCGCTCAACACTGCCGCGCTGCAAAAGCTGGGCGAAGCCTGCGCCAGCAACTGGCGGAACATTGAACCGTCCATCTTTGGCACACTCTTTGAGCGCGCTTTGGACGCTTCCAAACGCGCCCAGACCGGCGCCCATTACACCGGCGCCGACGACATTATGCTGGTAGTTGACCCGGTAGTGATGCAGCCGCTGCGCCGGGAATGGAACGCCGCCCGGCGGGAGATAGAGGAGCTGCTGTCCGACGCCAACTATATCGGCGCCGATACCCATACCGATGCCAATGCCGCCTATGCCCGGCTGGAACGGTTCCGGCGGCGGCTGGCATCGGTAACCGTGCTGGATCCGGCTTGCGGCAGCGGCAACTTTCTGTCTATTGCCCTGCGTTCTCTGCTGGATTTGGAAAAGCAGGTTATTGACTACGCCGCCGCACAGGGCTGGGATGGCCTGATGCCGACGGTCAAGCCGGATCGGATGCTGGGGCTGGAAATCAACCATTACGCCGCCGAGCTGGCCCGCACCGCCCTATGGATTGGCTATATCCAGTGGCACCAGAGCAACGGCTTTCCTTATACGCAAGAGCCGATTTTGACGCCGCTGGACACCATCCGCCAGACCGATGCCATTCTGGACTGGTCGGACGCGGCAAACCCGACGGAGCCGGCATGGCCGGCGGCGGAGTTTATTGTGGGGAATCCGCCGTTTTTGGGGCGACGCAGCTGGAATCGCAACTTTGAGAGGGAATATACATTGGCAGTTGATAGAGTCTATAAAGGCGATTTGGCAAAGTCATCGGATTTGTGCTGTTACTGGTTTGAGAAAGCGCGCCGGCAAATTGCCGCCGGTATAACCCGCCGGGCCGGATTATTGGCTACGCAGAATATCCGGGCAACATTTAGCCGGGGCGTACTGGAGAGCATCAACGAAACCGGCGGCATATTTATGGCGTATCCTGATCGGGATTGGCTGCTTGACGGGGCAAGCGTACACGTCGCAATCATCGGATTTGACGACGGTTCAGAGATGAATAAGGCGATTGACGCTAATCCGGTTAACAGCATTAATGCCAACCTTACGGATGGAGTCGATGTTACTGCCGCCAATAAGTTGCCCGAAAATGCCGGCATCGCATTTCGGGGGCCGGGCACTGCGCCGTTTGACATTCCCGGCGATATGGCGGCGGATATGTTAGCGTACAGCGGCAATCCGAATAACCGCCCCAATTCCGATGTGGTAATGCCGGTTAGAAACGGGCAGGATCTTTCATCCCGTCCGCGCGGCTACTACACTATCAACTTTGCGAATATGCCGTTGGAGCAAGCATCGCTGTACGAGATTCCATTTGAATACGCCAAGCAAGCCGTTGAGTTGCAGGGGCGAGATTTGGACGGCAACTATTGGCAGTATCGTCAATCGGCGCAAAATATGACGGCGGCGTTGCTAGGATTGCGGCGATTTATCGGGCATTCGGTTACTGCCAAGCATCTAACCTTTGTATGGGTTGAGGCCGGCACAATCTGCAACAGCGCAACCAATGTATTCGCCCGTGATGATGATTACTTTTTCGGAGTGTTGCACAGCCGTATCCACGAAATTTGGGCCAGGGCGTTAGGAACCCAATTGAGAGATGCGGAATCGGCTTTCCGCTATACCCCGACTACCTGCTTTGAAACATTCCCGTTTCCGCAGCCTGGCGCGGCGCAGCGGGATGCCATTGCTACGGCGGCCGCCAATCTGAACCGGCTGCGAGAGAACTGGCTCAATCCGGTGAATGCGGACGGCGGCGCGGCTCTGAACGCTGCCGAACTGCGCCGCCGCACGCTGACCAATTTGTACAACCAGCGTCCCACCTGGCTGGACAACGCTCATAGCGTCCTGGACGCCGCCGTTGCGGACGCCTACGGCTGGCTGGCGGATTTGGGGGATGGGGAGGTATTGGAACGGTTGCTGGCGTTGAACTTGGGGCGGGCTGCTGGGTAGGGCGGTCTATATTCAACCGGACGGGTGGCTACGGTCTGTCCGTTCCGGCTAACCAGTTTGGGCAGCAGGTGGCGGCGTATCCGATCCGGGCAAATTTCACGGTTGGGTTTCAATTCACGGGAGCGGCGCATCCGTCCGGGCGGGGCAAGCATCAGCAGTTTTTTGCCGGCCGCGGCGCGAACTCTTGCGATCGCCGGTTTGATGTCGCTGTCCGCCGTAACGACAATGGCAAGGTCAAAACTGTTTTCCAAAGTGTCCGCTACGAGGTCCACGGCCATGTGGACATCGGTTTCTTTCTCCTCGCGGGCTTTCCAGGTTGCTCCGCAGTCGCGGCACTGCCGCTCCCGGGTTTTGAACTTGCTCATAACGATATTGACGCCGGTTGCCGCCAGTGCTTTGGTGTACTGGCGATGGCGTGCGTAAGGGCCGGGCAGCCAAGTCGCGTAAGCGGAGTAGAAATTCACCGCCGCCAGCGTTTGCCCCTCCCGCAGGAAAGAGCCGGTTAGTCCCCATAGATCAACCCATTTCAAATGAGGCTCGCCGAGCGCATCAATGGCATGGTACAGGTTAAAGCCGTCGATGTAGGCGATTACGCGTTCAGTATTCATAGAAAAACGAAGCAGCCCCTGATTAGGGGCTGCTATCCATCGGGTCGTACCCGATGGGGGGACTGATTGCTATAATAGTGATGCTTGCTGCGTTTGTCAAACGCCGGGGCGCCGCTATTCCGGCCTGCCGGCCAGGTCGGCCCCGAATCGGCACGGTTATGCGATAATAGGCTCACTTTCGCACGGAGGCCCGGCAATGACCACCACCATCGCCATACCCAAGCCGCTTACCGCTGCCGACTTGCTGGCGATGCCCGATGACGGCAAGCGCTACGAACTGATCCGGGGGGAATTGATTGAAATGGCGCCAGCTAGCGACGACCATGGATTTGTTGGCAGCCAACTATCGTGGCGTATCGGGTCGCACATCAGGGAACGCCGGTTAGGTCGCGATCGGATGGCCGAGACGGGTTTTCAGCTGGCGCTGGATACGGTTTTGGCGCCGGACTACGCTTTTATCTCTTACGAGCGGATGCCGGCGCGCCCGCGTCCGGCCGGCTATGCCGATGTCATTCCTGATTTGGTAGTGGAAGTGGTTTCGCCCCATGACCGGCAGCCGGCGGTGGACGCCAAGATACAGATTTGGCGGTATGCCGGCGTCCGGCTGGTTTTGGCGGTGTATCCGGCGGCGCAGGAAATCCACGCGCATTATGCTGACGGCGTAGTGCATCGTTTCGGAATTAACGATACGCTGATTTGCGAGTCGGTACTGCCCGGTTTCACTTGCGCCGTTGCCGACATTTTCGATTACTGACATTTCCTCCGCACTGCCAGGAGTTGCCTTGTGGTTCTACCCAACGACAGCAAAACCGATGCTGCCCGCCAGCGGGCCGCCGCTGCGCCTCAGCGCAAGGCCGCCTACAAAACCCTTAGCCAGCTGCCCGTCCAGCCGGTGTACGGGCCGGAGGACGTGGCCGGCCGCGACTATGCGCGCGACAGCGGGCGGCCCGGGGAATATCCCTATCTGCGCGGCGTGCATCCGGCCGGCTACCGTTCCCGGCTGTGGACGATGCGGATGTTCGCCGGGTTCGGCGAGCCGGCCGAAACCAACGCGCGGTTCCGTTTCCTGCTGGACCAGGGCGAGACCGGCCTCAGCGTCGCTTTTGATATGCCCACTCTCTACGGCTATGACCATGATGATGACCGGGCGCGCGGCGAATTCGGCAAGTGCGGCGTGGCCGTTTCCTGCCTGGAGGATATGCAGACCGTCTTTGACGGCATCCCGCTGGATCAGGTTACTACTTCAATGACCATCAACAGCCCGGCGGCCATCATCTGGGCAATGTATATCGCCGCCGCTGAACGGCAGGGGGCGCAGATTGACGCGCTGGGCGGCACGATCCAGAACGACATCCTCAAAGAGTATATCGCCCAGAACGAGTACATTTTCCCGCCCGACCCGTCAATGCGGCTGGTGGTGGACACCGTAGAGTTCGCCACCGACAATATGCCGCGCTTCAATCCCATCAGCATCAGCGGCTACCATATCCGGGAGGCGGGCAGCAACGCCGTGCAGGAGCTGGCCTTTACGCTGGCCGACGGGTTTGAGTATGTGCGGCATTGCCAAGCGCGGGGTATGGCGGTGGACGACTTTGCGCCGCGCCTCAGTTTCTTTTTCAATGTCCACAACGATTTCTTTGAGGAGATTGCCAAGTTTCGCGCGGCCCGACGCATCTGGGCGCGGGAAATGCGGGAGACATTTGGCGCCGAAAGCGAGCGCTCGGCCTGGATGCGGTTTCACGCCCAAACTTCGGGCGCATCGCTGACCGCGCAGCAGCCGGAAAACAATGTGGTGCGGGTTTCCTTGCAGGCATTGGCCGCCGTGCTGGGCGGCTGCCAGTCGCTGCACACCAACGGCAAAGATGAAGCCTGGGCGCTGCCCTCCGCCGAAGCCGCGCTGCAAGCCCTGCGTACCCAGCAGATTATCGCTAACGAAACCGGCGTGGTGGATACCGTTGACCCTCTGGGCGGCAGCTATTTCCTGGAAGCATTGACCGACCAGGTTGAGGCCGGCGCCTATGATTATTTTGAGCGGATTGACCGGCAGGGCGGCGTCATTCCGGCTTTGGAATCCGGCTTTTTCCAGCGGGAGATTGCCGATGCCGCTTATATCTATCAGCGGGAGGAGGACAGCCGGGAGCGCATCACCGTGGGCGTTAACGAATATGTGCAGGATGACGAAAGCCTGGCCATACCCATCCTGCGGGTTGACGAGGCCGGAGAGCAGCGCCATATCGCCCATCTCAATGAAGTGCGCCGCCGCCGGGACAACCGGGAAGCCGTCGTCCGGCTGCGCGCTTTGGAAGCGGCGGCGCGGCGGCAGGGCCGCGACGCCAACCTGATGTATCCGCTGCTGGACGCCGTGAAAGCGGAGGCTACGCTGGGCGAAATGATGGGGGTGTTCCGCGAAGTGTTCGGGGAATACCAGCCGGGCTGGGGCTTTTAGATACCGCACCGGACGCGCCAGCGTCGCACTGATTCGGAGGCCGCTATGGTAACCGCAACTGTAACCTCAGCCGCGCCAGGCAGCGCAACCTACGCCGACTACGCTGCCAAACCGGATGATGAAAACTGGGAACTGATTGACGGAGTTTTGTACTGTATGGCAGCAGGAGCCAGCGCCAGGCATCAGGAGGTGTCCGAAAACCTGGGCAGTTTGATGGACAATCACATTCGCCAGCGACGGCTGGGGCGACTTTACCGTCCCCGGTTTGACCTGATTTTGCCGGGAGAGACGGCAGTGGAACCGGATTTGCTCTATGTCAGCGCGGGCCGCCGGCAGATCCTCTCCGAGCGCGCTTGCGAAGGGCCGCCGGATTTAGTGGTAGAAATCCTGTCGCCGTCCAACCCCCGGCATGACCTGGTGCGAAAGCGGGAGCTGTACGCCCGGCACGGCATACCGGAATACTGGATTGTAGAACCCGATGCGGAAACCGTGATCGCTCTCACCGAACCGATTGCCGGCTCCGGGGTTGGCGAATACACGGCGGAAAGGCTGTACCGTCCCGGCGATACGCTGTCCACCGCTGCGATCCCCGGCTTGGCCATTGCCGTAGCGGACATTTTCGCCGATCCGTGGCTATAGCCGGCGGGGAATGAAAATGCGACGGCAACACGTGTTGCCGTCGCATTTGATGATGGTATTTTCTCTTTTGTTACGCCGCCGCTTTATCCCGCTTGGCGACATCAATCACCTGCATTTGGATGTTTTGCGGCACTTGCTCGTAGTGGTCAAACTCGTAGCGGTAGGAGCCGCGCCCGCCGGTCATTGAGCGGAGATCCTGGGAGTAACGCTGCACTTCGGCCTGCGGGACTTCCGCCTCAATGACGGTGTAGCGGGTTTCGGGGGTCATGCCCAGGATGCGGCCCCGCTTGCTGTTCAGGTCGCTGATGATGTCGCCGGTGTAGGTTTCCGGCACGGTTACATAGAGCCGGAGCACCGGCTCCAACAGCACCGGCGCCGCCTTGGTCATACCCTGACGCAGAGCCTGGCTGCCCGCAATCTCAAAAGCGATGGGCTTGCCGTCCACCGGATGGGTGCTGCCGTCATAGATGACCGCTTTCAGGTCAACTACCGGGAATCCGGCCAAGACGCCCTCGCGCAGCGTATTGACGACGCCCTTTTCCACTGCGGGGATGAGCTCGCGCGGGACGCGTCCGCCTACTACTTCACTGCCGAACTCAAAGCCTTCGTCCCGGTCTTTCGGTTCCAGCCGCAGTATGACATGGCCGAACTGCCCGCTGCCGCCGGTCTGCTTCTTGTGCCGGTATTCCGATTTGTCAACCACTTGGGTAATGGTTTCCCGGTAGGGGATTACCGGCAGCTTGACATTGAGGTTGGCGCCGAACTTGCGCCGGATGCGGTCCAAGGCGACGTCAATCTGCACTTCGCCATGCCCGGTGAGCAGGCTTTCGCTGGTTTCCGGGTTGCGGGTGAATTGCAGGCTGGGGTCATCCTCGACGATGCGGGCCAGCGAAGTGGACATCTTGTCCAGGTCGGCCTGGGTCGCCGGCACTACTGCCAGCGAGTAGTAGCCGTGGGGGAACTGGATGCCGTCCAGCGTAATGCGGCTGTCGCCGGCGCACAGAGTGTCGCCGGTAAGGGTAGAGTTCAGCTTGCCGACTGCGCCAATATCGCCGGCGACAACTTCGCCAACATTGTCCTGGCTGCTGCCCTGCGGGAAGTAGAGCTGCCCCAAGCGCTCGTTCTGGCTTTTGGCGGGATTGTACGCTTCGCCGTTGGACTTGGCGGAGCCGCGGAACACCCGGAACATTGACAGCTTGCCGACAAACGGGTCGGAAGTGGTCTTGAACACCAGGGCGGCCAGCGGGCCGCCGGCATCGGGTTGCAGGTCGGCGTCCCCGGAGGATTGGGGGAAATCGGACGGCGCGGGCATAAAGTCGTGCATGGTCTGCACCAGTTCGGTTACGCCGACATTTTGACCGGCGGAACAAACCAGGATGGGAACCAGAGCGCCGTTGCGGATGGCCAAGCGCGCGCCGGCGGTAACTTCGGCGGCCGTAATTTCCTCGCCCTCCAGGTACTTGTCCGCCAGGGCGTCGTCCGATTCGGCCACGGCTTCGATTAGGCGCTCGCGGGCGGCCTCAAAATCGCCGATGACGGCGGCGGGCAAATCGGCCGGCGGGTCAATGACGCTGACGAGTCCGGCAAAGGTCTGCGCCTCGCCGACGGGGAGCTGGAAAGGCACGCAGCGGTTGCCGAAAATGGACTGCAATTCCTGAACGGTACGCTCAAAGCTGGCGTTCTCCCGGTCCATCTTGTTGATGACGAAAGCGGCGGGGAGGCCGCGTTCCTGCGCCAGATCCCAGGCGCGTTCCGTACCGACATCCACGCCGGTGGGGGCGGCCACCAGTATGACGGCGGATTCCACGACGCGCAGGGCGGACACCACTTCGCCGACGAATTCATCATAGCCGGGAGTGTCCAGGATGTTGAGTTTCCGGTCGTCGTCGGCAACCCGCAGCAGGCTGGTTTGCACGCTGGCGGAGCGTTTCGCTTCCTCCGGCTCATAGTCGGATACGGTGTTGCCGTCTTCTACGCGCCCGATGCGGGTGGTGATTTTGGCGTTGTACAGAATGGTTTCGGCAAGGGTAGTCTTGCCGGCGCCGCTGTGCGAAAGCAGCGCGATGTTGCGAATGGTACTGGCGGATGCGGCCATCGTATTACCCCTTTGCGGATGTTGGTAACGGGTTAGGCTCAATGTTGGGATTGTAGCGAAAACGGAGCATCGGTTGCAACCAGGAACGGGCTGCGCTACAATGGGCGTAGCGACCGGCAGTGAGCCGCTCCTTCAGCGACTCCGCCTTGACCTCCGTTTTAGGGGCCGGCCGCTCTTTTGATGCCGCCGTTGACGCCTGGCGGCGGCGTTGCCGGCTACAAGGACAGCCGGCGCCGGTCAGTCGTCGGATAGCCGGGGTCGGACGGCAGGTTGGGCTGGCGCGCGGCGGCGTTGGCGAGTCGGTCGCACCGCTCGTTGTCCGGGTTGCCGCTATGCCCGCGCACCCAGTGGAATGCGACGGTATGACGGTCGCACAGCTCCAGCAGGCGCTGCCAGAGGTCGGGGTTCACCGCCGCCTCGCGTTTGTTACGCATCCAGCCGTTTTGCCGCCATTTGCGCGCCCATCCCTTGCTGACGGCATCCACGAGGTAGCGGGAATCGGAATGCAGGGTTACCTGGCAGGCGCCGGTCAACGCTTCCAGTCCGATGATGGCCGCCAGCAGCTCCATCCGATTGTTGGTAGTCAGCGCGTACCCGCCCGACAGCTCCTTGCGTCGGCCGGCGTAGTCCAGGATGACGCCGTAGCCGCCGGGGCCGGGGTTGCCGATGCAGGCGCCGTCGGTATGGATGGTAACGGTTGGCGTGCTTGTCATAACGAGTTTGCTGATTATCCGGCGTGTACGACTGCCATTGCTACTGCCGCTGTTGGAGCTGGGTTTCCAGTTCGCGGATGCGGGCCAGTAGCGTTTCGTTCTCTTGATTGGCGGCGGCAAGGGCATCCTCGGCGTCGTCCAGGTTACGCAGCCAAGTTCCGGCGGCCGGGTCGTACAACTTCAGCTCCAACTCCGGGCGGACGCAGATTTCCAGCTCCAGGACGGCGCTGTAACCGCGCAGAATCCCGGAGGCATCCGTGGCCGTAGGTATGGACTGGTATTCGCCGCCGGCCAGCCGATCGGCTTCCAGCGGCGGGTTGAACAGCGTTCCGGTAGGGTCAAAGCGCCAGTATTCGGTTACGCCGAAAGAGGCGTAGATGTCGCGCTTTTCGGTCATATCCCGCACATAGGTGCTGGGCGATGCGACTTCCAGCACGAAATCCGGCGCCTTGCCGTTTTCGCGCCAGATGATGTAGGAATCCCGGCGGTGATTGGGGACGCCGAACACGACGAACACATCCGGCGCGACCTTCACGCCGTTGTCATTCATCCGGTAGTACATCAGCATATTGCCGGCCACATAGACGTCGTTCCGGTCGCGATAGCGCTGGCCCAGCGCGTGCACGGTGTGGGTCAGCGGATAGAACTGGAAATCGGTTTCGGCCAACGGTTCACCATCCGAGCTGGGGTAGTAGATGTCGGGGTCGTCCTCTGACAGCGGGCGGTCCAGGCCGCTGCGGATGAACTTGGCAATTTTTTGCCGCCGCAGCCGTTCCCGGTCAACGCTTTCGGCAACGGCTGCCGCTGTGGTTGCGGTGGTCATTTTCGCTGCTCCAATCCAATCGCTGCGCTATGGGGCCGGATGCTGGGCAACTTGCCGCATCATCGTACGCGTCAAGCCGACGCATTTGGCGCGCACTTGGTCCGTCCATTCGTCCTGCACCGCCGCCTGCCACGCCGGGCTGTCGATGACCGCCGGGCTTTCAATCCGGTAGATAGCGGTGTAGCGAGGGAATCCGCCGGGTACATTGGTGGTTTCCAGGCGGTAGCGGCGCGCGCCCACCACGCCGTCAACCGCGCAGAGCCCCGGCAGATGCACGGTATCGTACAGCCGGTTGAACTCGTCCTCTATTTCAGGCGGGATGTCCGTCCGCACGATAAAGACATAGCCGGCATCGGCGGCGTCATTCCCGGCGGCGGCGATACGCCGCAGCATAGTGTGGGTGCGGTTGGCGGCGTGAGGGCGGATTTTAGTTGCCCAGTCGCCCTTATCGCCCTCAATGCGCCAGCCCTCGGACGACGGCACAGCGGGGTCGTCAATGGCGTACAGGGCGGCGTAGCGGGCGATGGCCGGGGCGTCGGTGGATTCCAGGCGGTAGCGGTGGCAGGTATGGACGCCGGGCGCCTGGCACAGGAACCTGGCGTGTTCGGTGTCATACACCCGGTTGAATTCGGCATCCCAAGCGTCGGGAATGTCCATTTGGACCAGGTAAGCGTAGTCGGGCATTGGAGGGCCTCCGTATTGCGTGGCGGCGGGTGCGTCGTTGGCAAGGGTAGGGTAAGGCAGGGTTGCGGCGGCGGTCAATCGCTGCGGATGTTGGTAAGGATGTGGATGGCGAGGTCGCGGCGAACGACGGCGTCCGTCTGGTTAAAGTCGTTAATGTTGACTTCGGCTCTATCGATGATTTCCGCAACGTCAGGGGATGAGAATACGATTTCGGGATCGTAATCCGCAGCGTGGCGCATTCTTTGGGCAACAGCGAATGCCTCGCCGAATCTGCTGACGGCGACCGGGAACCGGCCGCCCAAACTGGCGCGGGTAAGTTTGTTGCGGGTGGGCCGGTGGTCAATGGCACGATAGGCTTGCTGCCAAGTCCAGCGCTGCTGGTCGACCGGCGTGTCGCCAATCAGCGCGTCAGCGTTGCTTGCGGCCAGTGTGTGAAACATAGCGTAGTAGGCGCAGCTGACGGCGCGCCGCAGTTCGGTCTGCGAAACTTCCGCCGCACCGTTTGCGATAACCCCGTTGAGCAAAGCGCGGGCAATGGCAATCAGAGCAGAAGGGTTCATTTGAGGAATCGCCCCTTATTAAGTTCCCATTCCCACTTGGCGATGTAGTGCGGATGTAGCTGTAGAGCAACGCCTACTTCGTCCAGGTAAGGATAGACGTACTCGTGCAGCGTGTTGAGACGGTGGGGGTCCATCTTGCGGTGATCCCCGTCCAAAACGATCCATGCTTCCAGGTAGTCCTCATCGTACCAGTCGTCGTACCGCTGCCGCACGACGATGGGGTCAAAGCGGAGATGCTCCGCAAACCACCCGTTGAGGGTATCGCCGATGATGGCGGCCACCCGCTCGGTGATGTCGCTGCTGATGGCAACCATAGCCGTCCTCCGTTGAACCGAGGTTGATTCTGGGCCGGACATTCCGCCGGCCCGCCCGTCTTGTGCTATGATAGCATCGCCAAGCTGGATATGGCTTCGGACACGCCGATTACTGCTGGCGCGATTTTGCCGGCTGCTTGCTATGTTGACGCCAATTGATACCGAAACGCCGTCGCAATTGGATGCGTTGCGAAACTTTGCCGACGCTGCCGACTTGGCGGCGTTGGAAAAGCTGGTTGGCGATGCTGCCGCAACCCAACTGCCCGGCTTGCACGATTTTGCCGACAGCTCCGATCTTTCGCGGCTGTACACGCTTATAGACGAGGCTAAATCCGAACCCAACCTGCTTGCGATAATCGGCGTGCAGTGGAGCGAATCCGTTCATTCCAATTTTCTGGCCTGGCTGCTGGATCCGACGGCTAATCACGGGTGCGGGGACTACTTCCTCAAAAACTTCCTGCTGCGGGCCGGCGAACTGTCTGCTGCCGGCGCCGTTGGCGACTGGTCCAGTTCAAAAATTCAACTGGAGTGGCATTGCGTGGTGGATGAGGTTTCCAGTTATTTGGACATACTAATTCTGAACCGTAGCGCGCAGTTTCTATGCGCCATTGAAAACAAGATACTTGCGCCGGAAGGCGGCGACCAGCTAACCCGCTACCGCAAGGGGCTGGAGGCGGCGTATCCGAATTACACCAGACGCTATGTATTCCTGTCGCCGCAGAGCATTTCCCCGCAGCGGCCCGAGGAGCGGGAATACTGGATGCCAATGAACTACACTGCTATTTTGCGGTTGGTAAAGCAAACTGCTGTCAACGGCGACCTTGCCATTAGCGAGGAAGTCCGCGTAATCCTGCGGCAATACGCGATTACGCTACGGAGGAACATTGTGCCTGAAACTACCGAATTGCAGCGGCTGGCCCGCAAACTCTACTTGGAACACCGGGAGGCGATTGCGCTGATTTACCGGTATCAGCCGAATTGGGTATCGGAAACCATGCAGATTCTCAAAGAGGCTGTAGCGGAGCAAAACGGGTGGTCGACTTTGCCGAAAATCAGTTTCCCGCAATGAACGCAGTCATCATCAACTGCCTGCGGGAATACGAAGCGGAGCAGGCGCGGCGGGCGGATCAGTAGGTTAGCGCGTCGGCTGTGCCATCGGGCAGTTCTACCTGCAAGGCTTGGAGGGCGTGGGCCAGGCCGTGGTAATAGGCGACTACGATTAGCAGGTCAACGATGCCGGCGTCGCCGATGCTGGCGCGGACGGCTTCAAAGGTAGCGTCGGCGATGCGATGCTGGCGCAGCAGTTCAATGACGAACTGGGCTACGGCAGCATCACTGCCCGACAAGCCGGCGGGGGCGCGGTATTCGTGAATGGCGGCGATTTCGGCGTTGCCGAGGCCGGCATTGCGCGCCGCCGGCTGGTTCACCGTCCAGACATAATGGCCGCCGGCTTCGCGGGCCGCCGTCAGCACGGCAACGGCTTTGACGCGGGGCGGCAGCGGCGTCTCGTAGCGGGCATAGCCGCCCAGATGGGCGAAGTTGCTTGCCGCCGTCGGGTTGTTGAGCAGGGCGGCGTAGTTGGGCTGCACTCCGCCGCGCGAAGTTTCAATTTCATCCCAAACCGCTTGCCCGGCGGCGTCCATATTTTCCCGGGTAGCGAAAGGCACACGTGCCATAGTGTTGAACCTCCTGGGTTGAATGATGCGGGTAAGGGCATCAGGATGCGGGCTTGCGGCTGCCGGCAACCGTTAATTTGACAGGATGGCAATGGCGCCGCCGACGCCGGCAACTATCATGGCTCCCATCAGCCCGATGATGGCGAGGTAGATCCGGGTGAGGTTGGATTCCATCCGGGCCATTCGGGCGTCTGTTATCTGGCGGTGTTCTGCGAAAGCATTGGCGGTTTCCCGGCGGTGTTCTGCGAAAGCATTGGCAGTTTCCCGGCGCTGCTCTGCGAAAGCATTGGCGGTCTCCTGACGGTATTCCGCCAGGGTAGCGGTCAAGGCATCGAACCGGGCGTTGGTTTCCCGGCGGTATTCACGCTGTTCCGCGACGAACTGGCTGCGCCATTCCCGCTCCTCTGCGATGAATGCGGCAAGCGTAGCCTCCACAGTAGCGAGGCGCTCCTCTATGGTGATGGGGGCTATTGCTGGCGCGGTCATAATAGAGCATTCCTTTGCTGGGGCCGGCGACGATTGTAGAGCATCGCCGGCCGCTGCGCTGCCGTCCCGTCGGACATTAGATCGGATTACTTGCCGTTCTGGCTCCAGAGTTCCTCAAGTACGGCGCCGGGCGACATCGGCAGGTTGTCCATCCGCACGCCGATGGCGTTGTGGATGGCGTTGGCGATGGCGGCCATAGGCGGCACAATAGGCACTTCGCCGACGCCGCGCACTCCGTAAGGATGGCCGGGGTTGGCCTTTTCCACGATGACCGTGTCAATCATCGGCAAGTCCAGGCTGGTAGGCATCCGGTAGTCCAGGAAGCTGGAGTTCGCCATGTTGCCGGCGTCGTTCATAAAGTATTCCTCGTTGAGCGCCCAGCCGATGCCCTGCACGGCGCCGCCCTGCATCTGCCCTTCGACATAGCTGGGATGGATGGCTTTGCCGGCGTCCTGGACGGCGGTGTAGCGCAGGATGTCCACTTTGCCGGTTTCCGGGTCAACTTGGACATCAACCACGTGGGTGCCGAAAGCGCCGCCGACACCGCCGGGATTGCTGCTGACCTGGGCGGAAATCGGCCCGCCGGTGCGCGCCAGCTGCGACGCCAGTTCCTTGAACGACATCTGCAAGTCCTCGTCGGACTGATGCTTGAACACGCCGTCGGCCAGCTCAATTTCGTTGGGGTCTTTTTCCCAGATCTGGCCGGCTCGCTCAATCATCTTGCGCTTGACTTCCTGGGCGCATTCGTAGGCGGCCCAGCCGGTGGCAAAGGTGGTGCGGCTGCCGCCGGTCAGGAAAGTGTAGCCTACCGAGTCGGTGTCGGCCACGCTGGGGCGCACGTCCTCGGCGGGGATGCCCAGCACTTCGGCGGCCTGCATACTGATGCTGGCGCGCGTGCCGCCGATGTCGGTGGAGCCTTCTACCAGCCCGATGGTGCCGTCGGCATTGACGCTGATGCTGGCGCTGGAGGCCATGCCGACATTGAACCAGAAACCGCTGGCGACGCCACGCCCCTGGTGCGCGCCGGGCAAGGCGGAGCGGTAATGGTCGGTGTCGCGGGCGGCTTCCAGGCATTCAATGTTGCCGATTACCGGGAACTCCGGCCCGTCCACGCGGCGGGTGCCCTCCTTGCTGGCGTTTTTGAGGCGGAACTCCAGCGGATCAATGCCGCATTTGGCCGCCAGCTCATCAACGATCTGCTCGCCGCCAAAGGCGGAGATGGGCGCGCCGGGCGCGCGGTAGGCGAAAGAGCGGGGCTTGTTGGTAACTACGTCGTAGCCGTCAACGCGCTGGTTGGCGATGTCGTAGGGGGCAAAGACGCACTGGGCGCCGGCGGATACGGGGGAGGAGCCGGGGAATGCGCCCGCTTCGTAGTAGAGGTCGGCGCTGGCGGCTACCAGCGTGCCATCCTTTTTGGCGCCCATCTTGACCTTGAACCAGGCGCCGGCGGTGGGGCCGGTGGCCTCGAAGGTTTCGGTGCGGGTCATCTGCATTTTGACGGCGCGGCCCGTCTTTTTGGAGAGCAGCGCGGCGAGGGGTTCCAGGTACAGCGGAATCTTGCCGCCAAAACCTCCGCCGATTTCCATAGGCACAACCTTGATGCGGGACACCGGCATTTCCAGCACGCCGGCCAGCGCATCCCGGGCGGTGAACGCGCCCTGGGTGCTGGTCCATACGGTCAGATACCCGTCGGCGTTCCACAGGGCAGAAGCGTTCTGCGGCTCAATGTAGCCCTGATGCACCGTGCGGGTGTTGAATTCCCGTTCCACGATGTAGTCCGCTGCGGCAAAGCCCTGCTCAACATCGCCCTGCTCGTAGCGGAAGTGGTTGGAGATGTTGCTGGGCTTGCCGCTATCCTCGCCCAGCTCGGTGGTGGTAAGCGATTCGTGCAGCAGGGCGGCGTCATCCTGCATCGCTGCCTGCACCGTGGTACTGGCCGGCAGCACAGCGTAGTCCACCTTGATGAGGGCGGCGGCGGCCTCGGCGATATGCACGGAGTCGGCGGCGACGGCGGCGATGGGATGGCCGCGGAACAGGGCCTTTTGGGCGGCCAGGATGTTATCGCTGGCGGCGCGGGCCGACAGGGGCGGGCTGTCCTTTTGGGCGATTGGCAGGTCGGCGCCGGTAACTACGGCGCGGACGCCGGGCAGCGCTTCGGCGGCTGAGGTGTCAATGGAATTGATGCGGGCGTGGGCGTGGGGGCTGCGTAGGACTTTGCCGTGCAGCATTCCGGTCATCTCAAAGTCGCCGCCGTACTTGGCGCGGCCGGTTACCTTGTCGGCGCCGTCGGGCCGGACGGGCCGAGTGCCGACGACTTTGTAGTTCGTATTGGAAAGCACGATGTTGGTCATAAAGCGCCTCGCTGTAGTAGGATTGGCGGCAAGCGGTTTGCCGTCGCGAAAGTGCGGCGGCAGGGCATAGCAGCGTGGAACACTGCCCAAGATTACGCCTGATTTTAGCACAGACGGGGCTGTTGCCCCAACCCTGCGGGGTCGGCGCAATCGGTTTGACCAATGTCGTAATTATAGTTAGGATTGGGGTATGGATGCGCGGCGATGGATACGGCGTTGGCTCCCATAATAGAGACCTTGCGTCGCTATACCGCGTTTCGGGCGTGGTTCGCGGAGGTTCTGATACTGTTCGCATTGCTGACGCTGGCGCGGCTGGCAGCGCAAGTGTGGGATGCGGTAGTATTGGACGGCGCAACGGTATGGGCCGCCTGGTGGGCTGCGTTTGACGGCGCCGGGTCATTTGCGGACGACGCGCTGGCGCTGGCCGTATCCCTAACTGCCCTGATTGAAGGAGGCGTTATGTTTCTGGCAAAAAAGCGCATTGCCATTGCGCGGGAGGATGGCCACGATGAGGGCCGCTCTATAGGCCGCGAAGAAGGCCGCGAAGAAGGTCGTGAGGAAGGCCGCGAAGAGGGTCGCGAGGAAGGCCGTGCCGAAGAGCGAGCCGTATTAGTTCCCCGAATTGCCGAATTGACCGCCGCCAATGAGCGGATGGAGGAAGAAATTCGCCAGTTGCGGAATGGTCATTCCGGAGCCGACCTATCCGGCTAACGCGGCCCCGCCGTGCCGCCTCTAATTCTCTGATTGTCGATCGTCCGGTTGATTGAGGGAGGCGTTATGTTTCTGGCAAAAAAGCGCATTGCCATTGCGCGGGAGGATGGCATAGAGGAAGGTCGTGCTGAAGAGCAGGCGGCATCAAACGCCAAGATTGCCGAATTGACCGCCGCCAATCAGCGGTTGCAGGAAGAAATTCGCTTGCTGCGTGAGGCCCGTTCCTCAACCCCATCATCCGGCTGATGCGACACGCCTCAAGTCAGCGGCAACGGGGACTGCCATAGCTTGCCGGTGTCGTTGATGGTGATTGAATCTACCCATTTGACCCAGTCGTAGCCGCGTTTGTGCGGCTCTACCATACGGGCCGGGTAGCCGTGTCCGGGCGATAGCGGTCTGCCGTCCACGCGGCTGGCCAGAACCGCGCGCTTTGCTTCATCTATAGAGTAGCGCCGCGCGTAGCCGGTGCGGGAACGGATGGTGATGCTGCCCGCTCCCGGCTTGGGCTGCGCTCGCGCCAATAACTCGGCCACCGGGATGCCGTCCCATTCCCGCGTGGTGTACCAGCCGCCGGTGCAGTCCAGCGTGGCCTTGACGCGATGCTGTCGGGCTTGCAGCTCGGCAAGGTCCAGCTCAAACGGGTTGTTGACATAACCGTCCACACGCAGCCGCCATTTTTGCCCGTCTATAAACGGCACTTGGTCGTTGAGCCACATCGTAACCGGAAAGTCGTCGCCGTTTTCGGGATAGGAGCCGGTGGCACGCCGGACGGCGCCGGGGCCGTTGGCCAGTATGCCGGTTAGTTCGGCGGTGCGCCACAGCAGGAATCCGGCCAGCGTCAGGCCGCCGATCCGCAGGAGGTTGCGCCGGTCGGCCAGGTAGCGGGTGCGGAAACTGATGCGATGGCGCAGCGAGTGCCACAGCAGCAGCGGTATCAGCATCCAGGCCAGGTTCAGGTGGATGGTTGTGCCGGAGAAGCCCAGCAGATGGTAGCGGCCCAGATGACTCCAGGCCAGCCCCAGCCCGATGACCAGCAGCAGGCCGGCCAGCAGGATGACTGACCACAGCATTTCGCGCCCGGCAGTGCGCCAGTTGTGCCGGGATTTGATGGAGCCGATAATGTTGCGGCCTTTCCAGAGGAACAGGGCCAGGATGCCGAACCCGAAAATCCGGTGCAGGTGCATCGCCGCAATCCATTCCGGGTTGGAATGGGTCAGGCCGAGGTAGCCGGTAACCAGTTCGGCGGCGAACAGGACAATCAGCGCAATGTTGGCCCAGGGGAAACGCATAGCGGCGGCCTGTATGTCCGATTGCGCGCCAGGTCTGATTGCGCGCCAAGTTCGATTGCCGGTTCGAGCGGCAACGGATGCCGGCGACAATCTCCTCGGAAGGGGATGGTGCCACTGGGGCTATTGACGCCGCTGCCGGAAAGCGGTTTTGTCGTTGGCCGGCTGATCAGCGGTTATCGTCAAATACCCTGCTGCCGGTTTTGCTGCGTTGGCGCCGGCTAGGCAATCAGTTCGCTGATGAGGAAAGTCGGTTCGATTTCGGTGAAGTTTTTGACGTCGCCGACTAGTTCGCGACCGTGGGTTTTGAAGCCCTCGTGCACGCCGTCCACATCGTTGAACAGCAGGTAGCCGATGGCGGTGTAGCGCGGCGGCGCGTTGGGGTCGGTGTCGGAAATGCCGCGCTCCACATTGTAGTAGCGCATCCCGAATCCGGTGAGCCGTTCTTGCACCAGCGGCATATGTTTGTTGACATAGTAGTCAAAGTCAAACGACTTGCCGGCTTCGTTGCCGTAGAAAACGGTTACTTTAATCATTTGCGGCGCTCCTTGTGGGAATGGATTCCGGCTTGCGCCGGAATGACGAGTTGAGGTAAGGGAATGGATTCCGGCTTACGCCGGAATGATGGGTTGGGGTAAGGGAATGGATTCCGGCTGTGGCCGGAATGACGGGTTGAGATAAGGGAATGGATTCCGGCTGGGGCCGGAATGACGGGTTGAGGTAAGGGGGATGACGGCTGACGCTAGATTGACGGGTTGGGTGATGGCGTGGATATAGGGGACGGCTGGGGCGGGAATTTGGGTTTGCGCCTTTCGGTTGGCTGGGGTTATTGTACACGCTGGGGCGGGCGGCCCCAACCCTGACATGGGCATTGGGTAAAAAGAGCGGAGCCCTTATCGCAGTACGATAGGGGCTCCGCCAAGGGTTGGGGACGGGATGTTGAGATCAGGCTACTTCGACGGTAGCGCCGGCGTCCTCCAGCTTGGACTTGATGCTGTCGGCTTCGTCCTTGTTGACGCCTTCGCGGACGCGGGCGGGGGCGGATTCCACCAGCTCTTTGGCTTCGCGCAGGCCGAGGTCGCTGATTTCGCGGACGGCCTTGATGACATTGATCTTGTTGGCGCCGAAGTCGGTGAGGGTTACATTGAACTCGGTCTGTTCGTCATCGCCGGCGCCGGCGGGGGCGTCGTCGGTGACGATGCCGGCGGGGGCGGCGACGGCCATGGGCGCGGCCGCCGAGATGCCGAATTCGTCCTCAATGGCCTTGACCAAATCGGCCAGGTCCATCACGCTCATGCCCTTGATGGCGTCCAGTACTTCCTGATTTACGGCCATGGTTGTGCCTCCTGATGATTTTTCGGTTGTGATGGTTAGTCGGATTGGGGACGGCAGATGCTATTCGGCGGATTCGGCCGGCTGCATCTGGTCGATGCGGGCTTGGAGTACATAGGCGAGGCTGCGTACGGTGCCGTTGAGTACATTCATCAGGCCGTACAGCGGGGCTTGCATACTGCCCATCAGCTGCGCCAGGAGCACGGGCTGGGGCGGCAGGGAAGCCAGGCGGACTACTTCGGCGCGGGGCATGGGGTCGCCGCGGTTGACGATGGCGCCGCCGATGGTGAGGGTACTGCCGGCGCCGGCGGCGTCGGTAACGGTTTTGGCGGCGCGGGCGGCATCGTCGTAGCCGAAGGCGATGGCAGTCTGGCCGGCGACGATGCTTTGGAGCTGGGGAACGCCGGCGGCATTGGCGGCCAGTTGGAGCAGGTTATTTTTGACGACGACAAATTCCACGCCGCCATCGTGCAGCCGGCGCCGCAGTTCTACCATCTGGTTGGCGTTCATCCCGGAAAAGCCGGCGGGGATGATGATGGCGCTGTTTTCCAGTTTGGCTTGCAGTTCTGCCACGCGGTCTATTTTCGACTGGGTTGGCAAGGTGGGCCTCCGTTGGCTGCGGCCGGCGCTGCTCCGGGGGGCGGGGGGCATAAAAAGACCCTGCCCGGTTTGAGACAAACGGCGCAGGGCAGCGGCTTTCCATAGCGGCATAACCGCTATCGGAGAGCAGAGGAACCCCAACAGCGTCGGAGGATTCCGACGTTTTCGCCTCGGCGGGCGGGGCTAATGCCGCCATTATCCCCTAATAGAGGACTCGCCTCTAATAGAGAACCCGCTGTCTCAAGCGCATAGGCTGTCAGCAGTATTCAGTTGATGGGATTAGACTAGCATAGTTCCGGGCGGTTGGCAATAGGCGGGTGGGTTAGGTATTCTCAACATAAACTGGCATGGAAACGCCTTGCCCGAGTAGCGCCAAAGCCTGTTCCCGGTCGGCGGAGCCGGGCCGGGTGTCGGCGGCGCCGTGGGTGTAATAGCGTCCGCATATGCCGCAGCGATAGGCTTGGCGGCCTTGGTCAGCGCCGTTTTGGGCATCCAGTTGGAGCCGCATTCTGAGCAGCGGATGTCGCGGGGCTGTAAGCGCGCCGGCCATTACCTAGCCTCATGGATGGTGATAATCCGACTGTAACCGCATCGGCAGTTTATGTTGAGAATACCGGGCAATCCCCCGTCTTGCCGAACCCGCGCCGCCCGGCGTAAAATTGACGCCTGCACGGGGTTGGCGCCGGGCCCGCCCCGTATCGGCGTATCCGCCTTTCTCATCCGGCAACCCGCCCCAACGCCCTTTGTCATTGCCCGGCGTTTCAATTATTGCCTGGCCATCTATTGCCCGACGCTTACCCACCGCCCGACCCTATCCAGGATAAACATGGCATTAACCGGACTGCTTTCCCTCCTCGGCGCTCAACCCTGGCTGCAACGGCATTGCCGGCAGCTGCGTTCTCCCCACGCCCGCCCATCGCTTACCGTCCCGCCCGACCTCCAGCCGGCCTATCTCGGCGCGCTCTGGCACACGGCGCGCCGCCCCATCCTCGCCATAACGCCCCGCTTGGAGGACGCCCGCCGCCTGCACGACCAGCTGCTTACCTATCTGGGCGATGACGCCCCGGTATTCCTGCTGCCCGAACCCGAAGTGCTGCCCTTTGAGCGCCTCGCCGTGGACGCCCGCACCGCCAACCAACGCCTGGCCGCCCTGTCCGCCCTGGCCAACGCCGCCGCCGACCCGGACATCGCCATTCCGGGCAACCCGGTTTCGGGCAATCCGGTTTCGGGCAATCCGGCTCCGTACAATGGCAACGCCGCCGGCGACGACCGGGGCGCCCCTCCGCTGGTAGTAACCTCCGTAGCCTCCGCGCTGCGCCTCACGCTGCCCCCCGCGCTGGCCGCCGGCCATCATCCAACGGCAGAAACCCCCATCTCTCTGGTCAAAGGCGGGCGGGTCCCGTCGCTGGACGCGCTGCTGTCGTCCTGGGTCGCGCTCGGCTACCGGCACGAGCCGCAGGTTGAATCTCCCGGCGCCTTCAGCCTGCGCGGCGGCATCCTGGATGTGTTCCCGCCCCACGCCGCGCTGCCTTACCGCATTGAGCTCTGGGATGACGAAATTGACACCATCCGCCGCTTTGACCCCGCAACCCAGCGCTCCATATCCGACGCCAACACTGATGCCGATACCGATAACGCCGTTGCCGCCGCCGCCGTTGCCATCATTCCCGCCGCCGAGCAGCTGCCGTCTCAAGTCAACGCCGCCGCCTATGATGAACGCCGCAGCCGCATTGACCTCTCCAATTGCACCCCCGCCGCCATCGCCCGTTTTCAAGAGGAACTGGCGGCGCTTCCCGAACATCCCAACACCGAAACCCTGGCCTTTTACAACGGGCTGCTCAACGACAGCACTCTGGCCGAATACCTGCCCGCCGCCGCCTTGCTGGTCCTGGACCGACCGGAGCAGCTGCGCCGTGAAGCCGAGGCCGCCCAGGCCCGCTACGAGCAGCAACGCGCCGCCCGCCAGTCCCGCGGCGAACTCCCTTACGGCTTTCCATCCCCGCATACCGATTGGGATACTTTCCTGCAACAAGTTGATGCGCCCGGCATTGCCGTCGTCAGCCTGGAACGCTGGCCCACCCCGGAACGCCCCGACTCAATTCAGTCGCTGCCCGATACCCTGGCCGGCCTGGAGCATTTCGCATCAGACGCCGCGGCGCGCCTCGCCGCCGGCGGCGCCGTCGTCGCCGTCAGCCAGCACGCCGGACGCCTCCATGAGCTCCTCAACGACGCCGGCGTCAAATGCCGCCAGGACGCAGCCATCCCCGCGCGTCCCCGCGCCGGGCAGGTGCGCTTGGTATCCGGCAGCCTCCGCAAAGGCTGGCAGGCCGACGACTCCGGCTCCGCCGCCGCCCTGGCCGTGTACAGCGATGCCGAACTCTTTGGCGTCGTCAAGGAACGCCGCTACCGCGCCCCGCGCCGCCCCCGCGACCTGGGCGAAGCGGTGTCCTTGTCCGATTTAACGCCGGGCAGCTTTGTGGTTCACATTGACCACGGCGTCGCCCGTTTCGCCGGCGCCACGCACCTGGAAACCGCCGGCGACCGTCGCGAATACCTCATCCTGGAATACGCCGATGACGACCGCCTGTATGTCCCCACCGAACAAATCGACCGCCTCGGCGCCTATGTCGTGGCCACCGATGCCCCGCCCAGTCTGACCCGACTCGGCGGCAGCGAATGGCAGCGCATCAAAGACCGCGCCCAAGGCGCCGCCCGTGAAATCGCCGCCGAACTGCTCCAACTTTACGCTACCCGTGAATCCGTATCCGGCCACCGCTTCAACCCCGACGCCCCCTGGCAGCGTGACCTGGAGGACTCTTTCCCCTATGTGGAAACCCCCGACCAGATGCGCGCCATTGACGAAGTAAAGGGCGATATGGAAACCACCCGCCCCATGGATCGCCTGATTTGCGGCGATGTCGGCTACGGCAAAACCGAAGTCGCCCTGCGCGCCGCATTCAAAGCCGTCAACGAAGGGATGCAAGTAGCCGTGCTGGTGCCAACTACCGTTCTAGCCCAGCAGCACTATGCCACTTTTGCCGAGCGCCTCGCCCCCTACCCCGTCAAAGTGGAAGTGTTGAGCCGGTTCCGCACCCCCAAAGAGCAGGCCGCCGTCATTGACGCCGCCGCCGCCGGCCGCGCCGATATTGTCATCGGCACCCATCGCATCCTGCAAAAAGATGTCTCTTTCCATAACCTCGGCTTGGTCATCATTGACGAGGAACATCGCTTTGGCGTAGCCCACAAAGAGCGCCTCAAGCAGATGCGCGCCCAAGTCGATGTGCTGACCCTCAGCGCTACCCCCATCCCCCGCACGCTGCATATGGCCCTGGCCGGCGTCCGTGATATGAGCGTCATCCATACGCCCCCCGAAGCCCGCTTGCCCGTCAAAACCTTTGTATCCGAGGACAGCGCCGAACTGATCCGCGAAGCCATCCTCCGCGAAATGGAACGCGACGGCCAGGTATTTTTCCTGCACAACCGCGTCCGCACCATCCACCAGACCGCCGAGGAACTCTCCCGATTAGTGCCGGAAGCCCGCCTGCTCGTCGGACACGGCCAGATGCCCGAAGCCGAACTTGAGGATGTGATGGTCGCCTTTGCCGACCGCAAAGCCGACGTCCTCGTCTGCACTACCATCATCGAATCCGGCCTGGACCTGCCCAATGTCAACACCATCATCATTGACCGCGCCGACCGTTTCGGCTTGGCCCAGCTCTACCAGCTGCGCGGACGCGTCGGCCGCGGCGACCACCGCGCCTACGCCTACCTGCTGCTGCCCTCTCACAACGAACTTACCGAAGCCGCCGGCCAGCGCATTCACGCCATCCTGGAAGCCAACGAACTCGGCGCCGGCTTCCGTATCGCCATGCGTGACCTGGAAATCCGCGGCGCCGGCAACCTCCTCGGCGCCGACCAAAGCGGCCAAATCCACGCCGTCGGCCTCAATCTCTACTCCGAACTGCTGCGGGATGCCGTCGCTGAACTCCAACGACAAGGCGGCCCTAACCCCCAGCACTCCGGCCTGTCGGACGAACCGGCCGCCCCCCCGCCCCGCATTGACCTGCCCATTCCCGCCAGCATCCCCGACGACTACATCGCCCATCTGCCGGCGCGCTTGGCCTTTTACCAGCAGCTGGCCGGCATCTCCCGCCGCGACCGCATTGCCCCGGTCCAGGCGGAATTGCAGGATCGTTTCGGCCCGTTGCCGCCCTCCGTGGCCAACCTGCTGGCCGTAACCGACCTGCGCTGCCTCGGCGCCGCCGCCGGCGTTGAAGCGATGACCGGCGGCAATGACGGCGTCATCACCGTCATTTTCCGCCAGCCCGTCGGCGACGCCCGCCAGCCCTTGCAGAACCGTATGGGCCCCGGCGTCAAAGTAGGCCGCCGTGATCTGGAAATCCGCACCGCCGGCGATACCGACTACGGCATCGCCCGGCTGGGCCGCGCCTTGCGCCGCGTCATCGCCTTTGTTGAGGAAATGCAAGAGGCGATGACGGCGGCGTCCGCCCCGGCCGCATCCGCGGTCGGCGAACTTGCCGATACCGCTGTCGCCAGTGTCAACGGCAGCAACGGCAACGGTTCCCATCCGCGCCGCCGCCGCACCCGGACCCGTTCCCGCCAGCCTGCCGCCGCCGATTGATGCCACCCGGCAGCGACGCTACCCGCCGTCGTCGTCATTAAGTCCTATACGCCTGGCATAAGCCCGGCCGCGCGCCGCCACCAGCCACACAATGCCGCCGGTGATGACCGCAGTCAGCGCAACCGACCCCACGATGACGGCGGCAAAAAGCCCCCAGGGAAATCCCGTCGGCGGCGTCACCGACACCGTCAGACGCGCGCTCGGCGCATCGTCATTAGACTGCTCCCCCGCCATATTCAGCTCCGAATAAACCGGCTCCCCCAAAGTAGCGGCATAGTTCAGCAGCCCCCGCAGCTCGTCCGGTTTCACCGCCAGTTCCATCCTGACCCGCAGCTCGTCATCCTCCATCGTCTCGCGATAGCTCTCGGTAAAGCCGCCCCCGCTTGCGGCGCGCGCCCGCAGCTCGGCGGCGGCCCCCACCGGGTCCGCCGCCTCCAGTTGCAGAGATGCCCCCACTTCCACATTGGCGCTGACCGTTATCTTCAGCCGGGCGTTAGGCGCATCGTCCGCCGGCGGCGCGCCCACCGCATTGAACTGCCGATCCCTAACATCGCCCAGCCCGCCGGCATAATCCATCAGGCCGGCCAAATCGCCGGACTGGACATAAACGGCCAGCTCAATGACCCGGCTGCGGCCCTCCATATATTCGGCGCGCTGCCCGATGTACCCGTTCAGCCCCGCCGCCCGCGCGGCGATGCTGTCGGCAATGCCGTCCGGGTCGGCAGCCGAAAGCGACAAACTGCCGCTGGGCGGGTCGGCGGCAAATCGCCCCGGCAGCTGCAAGTTGACGGTAATCAGCGCCGTCGCTACCCGATTGTTCAGACTGCGCTGCGTCGCTTCAACCTGCTCAATGTCAGCCCGCACTTCGGCAATGCGCTTTTCAACCTCAACAATGTCCGCTACCGATGCGGCGTTCTCCAGCAGCACAATCAGCCGTTCCTCTTGTGCGCGCCAGGCTTTCAGCCGCGCCGCGTTGTCAATCAGCCGGTCGGTAACATCAGTGGATCCCGTGCTTTCATCCAGCGTCCTACCCAAAGCGCGCAGCGCCTCCATCGCCTCCTCCAGCCGTTCCGCCGGCGCCCGCACGGCAACCGTCGCCGAGCGGTAGCCGCCCTCCCCGTATAGCTGCGTAGATTCCACCCAACCGCCGCGCTCAACGGCAATGCGCGCCACTTGCCGCGCCGCCGGGTCAATGCGCTCAACCTCCAAGCTCAGCCGCGCTTCTACAATCATCCGCCGGCCCGATTGCGCCGCCGCCGTCTGCGGTGCGGTTCCATTCCCGTTAGCCGCATCCGATGCCAACCCGCTTGCCGGCGCCGGCGCCGCAGTTGGCGCCGCCGCCGCTTGAGCGACTGCCGCTTTCTCCACTTCCACTATCGCCTGGTCGACGCCGTCCGCCCCGGCGCTATCCTCCATTGCGCTGGCCGGCGCGGCCGTTGCCGCCGCCGGCGCATAGGCCGCCTGTGTCTCCGCCGTATCGCCGCCCGCAAACTCCGCCGACCCCCCGCAGCTCAATATCATCGCCATCAGCCCGGCAAACAGCATTATGCCGGACCACTTTCCGCGCCCGCGCAGGATGTTCATAGTACGCGCTCCGGGTAGTCAAGATTGCCTTGATTACGGATTTTGCGCCGGTTTGGATTGATTAGCCATAATTCTGCTTGATTAGCCCTAGTTTGGATTAGCCGTAGTTTGGATTGATTAGCCGTGCGCGGCGGTTTGCCATCCGGCGCCGGCGGCCAGCCCGTAATCGGAAATCCCTACTTCCCCAAGTAAGCGGTTTGACCTTTCACTATTCCAATGCCCCCAAAACCCAAAACGCCGGCGCAGGTTAGCGACCTGCACCGACGACCCAATATAAACCCCAACGCAACGGCGTCGACGCCGACTCCCGCCAGCGCAGTACCAGGCGGTTCGCTTATTGCCGGCACCACGCCATATGCGCCCACCTGATGTATTGACCGCCGCTTGCGGCCACGGTAACCCGGTAGTAACGGTTTATTGCAGACCCGCCTGGCGAGACAATCTCAACATAATCCGAATCGTCGCCATTGTTAGCGATTTTCTGCCATCTGCCGAGAATGTTTGTGCTCCATACTCTTGGGTTGCCGTTATCGTGCAGATACCAGGGGCCGCCCAGCCATGCAAAACGAGTCCCGTCTCCTACAAAATGGGTAGGCGGGAGAGCGCTGCCTTCCGGGTAGAGTTCATACCTAACGGTTGCGGGAGTATGACCCCGCTCCAGCACAATCAGCCAGCCGCTGTCGCTGTTGCCACCATTATAAGCCGCCTGCCCGTCCCGCACATTGTACCAGCGCGGCTGCTTTCCATACTCCTGGCAAACCCTTTGCGAGTAAGTGTACCCGCCATAAGCTTGCGCTTCCGCATCACCGCCGGGAAACGCCAGCCCGGCGGCAACGGCAATCCCGGCCAGGACTGCGATAACGGCAGCCTTGCCCAGCCGCAGCCAAACCGTCGTTAGGTTTTGGGTCAGCCTATATCGGGGGGGGGGGGGGGGGCAGAATGGCAGTCATAATTTCACCTCAAGCCTTCCAAAGTGCGAATGAATTCGGCAATAGTTTCTTTTCCGTAGCGGATGCCGTCCGCTTCCGGCGGATTGCCGTAAAAGCGGCGGTGATAAGCGGACGCCATCATATACTGCCCGAACAAGTGCGGCGGCGCGCTTTCCTCGCGGATTAGCCGCAAAACGGCAGCTTCCAACAAAGCGTGCGCGTCGTGAGGCCAGCCCCGGGTCTCGGCGGCGGCTTTGACGGCGTGCGCCGCGGCGCCCCACAGTTTGTTGCTCGCCTCCTCCAGCTCGCCCCGCGCCAGCTCGTCGTCCACCAAATCCCGGAAATGCCAACTGCGCCCCCGATGGTAAGCCACGGTATCGGCAGCGGCAGTATTCTGTGTCGTTGTCAATGCGGTTGTCATGCAGCCACTTCACGGACCAGGCAAATCGGTTCGGAATGCGCTATCGGTTCAGCCTTCCCAAAGTGCGGATGAATTCGGCAATGATTTCCTTGCAGCAGCGGATGCCGTCGGCGTCGGGCAGGCCGCCGTAAAACGGCTAGTGCCAGCAACGGGATGATAGCCTATGTTGGCCCAATAAGCAAGATGGCTGCTGCCCCCCGTCCCAATCCAAAAATCCCATTTATCCCCTTCATCCATGCCATCATTCCGAACCCTACCGCCGTCATTCCGGCGCAAGCCGGAATCCATCCCCCCCAACCCAATCCCAAATCCCCTCCATCCCCTTCATCCATGCCATCATTCCGAACCCTACCGCCGTCATTCCGGCGCAAGCCGGAATCCATCCCCCCCAACCCAATCCCAAATCCCCTCCATCCCTTTCATCCATGCCATCACTCCCAACCCTGTTGCCGTCATTCGCAAGCCGGAATCCATCCCCCTAACCCAATCCCAAATCCCCTCCATCCTGTCCATCGGTGTAAATACCCCAACCGAAATGCCCGCTTGACACGCTATGCTTGCCGCTATGTATAATAACCCCATAGTCGGGGTGTAGCGCAGTGGCTAGCGCGCCACGTTCGGGACGTGGAGGTCGGTGGTTCGAATCCACTCACCCCGACCATTTTGCTGCCTGCCCCATCTCCGCCCAGCGCGCCCCTCCCCGCCCACTGCTATAATGACGCCATTATAGTTGACCGACAGGGAGGAATGACTATGCCCCGCCGCAGTTTCTGGGCCTGGGGGAACGCCGACCGGGAGCCAACCCCCGCTGACTACGCGGCAATGGCCGAGCGGATTTATCGCCGTTACGGCGCCACGCGGCCCGTCCCCCATCCGCCCACTGCCGCCAACCTCAACCTCCGCCGCCCGCGTATCCTGCCCCATCCTCTGGTCGCCGATTTCTGCTCCACCGACGACCGCGACCGCGCCGCGCATACTTACGGTCGCAGTTTCCGCGACCGCATCCGCGGGTTTAACTGCGATTTCCCCAACCCGCCCGATGTCATCGCCTACCCCCGCACCGAAGCCGAAGTTGCCACTACGCTGGACTGGTGCGCCAACTCCAACATTGTCGCCATCCCCTACGGCGGCGGCAGCACCGTAGTCGCCGGCGTAGAACCCCCCGCAGCCGACGCCGTCGTTACCATCGACCTTACCCGCCTGGATCAAGTGCTGGAAATTGACGAAACTTCCCGCGCCGCGCGCATCCAGGCTGGCATCCTGGGGCCGGCCCTGGAATCCCAACTGCGCCCCGCCGGTTTCACCCTGCGCCATTTTCCCCAAAGCTTTGAGTTTTCATCCCTGGGCGGCTGGATCGCTACCCGCAGCGGCGGCCATTATGCTACCAACCATACCCACATTGACGATTTCGTCGAATCGGTGCGAATGCTTACGCCGGCCGGCCTATGGGAATCCCGGCGGCTCCCCGGTAGCGGCGCCGGCCCCTCCCCCGACCGCCTGGCCATCGGCAGCGAGGGCATCCTCGGCATCATCACCGAAGCCTGGATGCGTATTCAGGCCCGCCCCCGCTACCGCGCCTCTGCCGGCGTCGTCTTTGACGACATTCACTCCGCTGCCGCCGGCGCGCGCCTCATCGCACAAGCCAAGCAGTGGCCCGCCAACTTGCGGATGCTTGACCCGGCGGAAGCCGCGGATTTCGCCGGGCTGGACGGCAGCCAAGCCCTGCTTATCATCGGTTTTGAATCCGCCGCACTGCCCCAGGACGCCAACATCCGCCAGGCCGTAGCCATCGCCCGCGACGCCGGCGGTACGATAGATGAGGACGCCATCGTAATCGCCGATCCCACCGCGCCGGCGGCATCCGCCGCCGGCCGCCAGGGCGCCGTCGGCAGCTGGCGCAGCTCTTTTATCAACGCCCCTTACGAGCGCAATGCCACCATCGGCTTCGGCATCGTCGCCGAAACGCTGGAAACCGCCATCACCTGGGAACGCTGGCCGGCTATGGACGAAATGGTGCGGTCGGCCCTGCACGACGCCTTGCAGCAAACTTGCGGCAATGGCCGGGTATCCTGCCGCTTTACCCATGTCTATCCCGACGGTCCGGCGCCTTACTACACCTTTGAGGGCCTGGGCCAAGTAGGCGGCGAACTGGAAGCCCACGCCGCCGTCAAGCAGGCCGCATCGGATGCCGTAATGGCCGCCGGCGGCACCATCACTCACCACCACGCCGTCGGACGCACCCATCGCCCCTGGTACGACGGCCAGCGCCCCGACCCCTTTGCCGCCGCCCTGCGCGCCGCCAAACGCGCCGTCGACCCCAACGGCATCCTCAACCCCGGCGTCCTGATCGACCCTCTGCGGGAATGAAGCCCCGAAGTACTGATTAACCCTCTGCGGGAATGAATCTTGGAGTGAAAGCAGAAGCCTGGAGTGAAAGCTATGGTAAGCAAGCCCTACACCGCCGTCCCCGAACCGGGAGCGGAGCAGGATGACCCAACTATCGACTACCCTTGCTCGGATGGTGAACCCTTGGCTGAATCCGACCAGCAGTACAACGCCATCACCGACACCATACACGCCCTGCGCGTCCGCTACGCCGACCGCCGGAATGTCTATGTGTCCGGCGATATGTTCGTCTATTACCGGATGAACGACCCCAGCGGCAACATTGCCCCGGATGTGTTCGTAGTCTTCGGAGCGGAGAAACGCCTGCGCCGTTCCTACATCATCTGGCGGGAAGGCGGCAAAACCCTGGATGTAGCAATGGAAATCGCCTCGCCGCGCACCTACGCGCGGGATCTCCTCGCCAAGCGGGATATTTACGAAGCCATCGGCGTAACCGAATACTGGCGCTTTGACCCGTCGCTCGGCGATTGCTTCAATCCGCCCCTGGCCGGCGATCGCCTGGTTGACGGCCGCTATGCCCAAATAGCAGTTGCGCCCGACCACGCCGGCATCCTGCGTGGCTACAGCGAAATGCTCGGACTGGACATCTGCGTACGCGATGGCGAGCTGCGCCTCTACGACCCGCTATCCCAAGCCTGGCTGCTGAGCACCGCAGAGGAAAACGCCGCGCGCGTCGCTGCCGAAACCGACCTCTTGGCCGCCGAAACCGCCCGCCAAACCGCCGAAAATGCCCGCCAGGCCGCCGAAGCCCGCAACGCCGCCCTGGCCGACCTGCTGCGCCAGCACGGCATCTCCCCCGACGCCATATAGCCATTGTCCCCGAACCACCGGATAGCAACCCAATGCGCGGCGCGGTATTCATCAGACACCGCCTGTTTGACGCCGCCGCAACGACCAAAGTATGCTTTACTTGGAAATAAGCGCACCGCGCCCCGTTATCAAGCCGCTATCCAAAGGAGCAGCGCAATGCGGAAACTTACCTGCTACGCTTGGGGCAAGCCCGGCGATTGGGAAGCCCTCTGCGTCGACTTGGACATCGCCGCGGAAGGCAGCAGCTTTGAGGAAGTAAAGCGCGACCTCGAGCTGGCGGTAGAGGACTTTCTGGATTATGCCTCGGAATTGCCGGAACTTGACCGCAAATCCGTCTTGAGCTACCGGACGCCGTGGCCGCTGCGAATGCAACTAGCCTTACGGTATCGTTGGTCTGTCGCTGCGGAAGCTTTCCATTCGCTAATAAAAATCCGCCCCATCGGTATGGACAGCAAGGTGCGGCGCGCCGAGTTCAGCATCGGTCACGCCTCGTGAAATTCCGAGATGTTGACCGTCTCCTGCGAGACAACGGTTTTGAGTTGGCGCAACGCCGCGGTAAAGGTTCACATCGGATGTATGAAAAGGGACGCGGCGCAGAACGCCGTTCCGTCAGCGTCCCTTTCCACGGCTCAAATTCCGACATCAAACCTGGTACGCTGCGTTCAATAATCCACCGTTCCGGGCTTGACCCCAACCTGTTCCGCTAACCCCCCACCCGCGGCAGCACTTTCCGGTTGAACAGCCGCAGCGACTCGGTTTGCAACTCGTCCGACATCAGGTTGCCGAAGTTGACTTCGTAAATCAGCTGGTCCAAGCCCAGCTTCTCCTCCAGCTCCGCTAGACGTTCCGTTACCGCATCCGGCGTCCCGTACACCACCTTGTCCCGCAGCCAGTCATCGTAGTCCATCCCCAGCAGACGCCGGCTCTGCTCCCCCCAGTCGCCCGTCGTCCCCTCCCGGCCGGCATAAGACCCCACGCGCTCGCCCAGCCGCGTTACCGAATGCATCGCCGACTCCATCGGGTTGCGGTAGGCTTGCTCCGCATCCTCATGTACATATATCGGCGCCCGCAGCCCTACTTTGCCCGCCCCCGTATGCCCGGCTTCCCGCCACGCCGCCCGGTATGCCGCCGTGGCGCCCGCCAGTTCGTCCAGCGTGAAAACCCGCGATGGATTGACAATCAGCGGATACCCCATCGCGCCAACGATTGGAAAACTCTCCGCAGAGGTTACCCCCACAGTAATGGGCGGGTGCGGCTTCTGATAAGGCCGGGGCGATACCGTCAGTTCATCGCAGGAATAATGCTCCCCGTGAAACGAAAAGGTTTCTTGCGTCCACGCGGTTACGATGACCTCCAGGAATTCGTCAAACCGGCTGCGGCTCTCCTCAAACCCGACATTGAACCCCTCATGCACATTCGGAAATGTCCCACGCCCCACTCCCAGCTCAATGCGCCCGTCGCTGATCTGATCCAGCGTCGCCATCTCCTCGGCCACCCGTATCGGATGCCCCAGCGGCAGGCAATAAACGGCGGTGCCGATCCGCATCGTACTCGTTTTGGCGGCAATGGCCGCAGCAACGGCCACCGGCGCGGACAGCACCCGTTCCATATTGAAATGGTACTCCGCAAGCCAAACCGACGCCACCCCCAAATCCTCCGCCTCCTGTACCAGCCGGAATGACTGCGTAAAAGCATCGTGATGGTCGCCGTCAACAGGACGCGGAAACTCCAGAAACAGTCCGAACTCCATACCTGTCCTCCTCTTTCCATAATCCTGCAACTCTGCATTGGACGGTGCGGCGCGCCGGATTATGGAGATGTGTACTACACTTGCGACCCTTGTATCCGGCGTTCCTGCCCCTGCCACTCTTTATCCCGCAGAATATACTTCTGGATTTTGCCCGTGGCCGTCTTGGGCAATTCCCCAAACTCAACGCTCTTGGGCGCCTTGAAGTGGGCAATGCGTTCCCGGGTAAAACCGATGATTTCGGCGTCGGTTAGTACGACGCCCTCGCGCGGGACTACAAAGGCTTTCGGCGCTTCGCCCCACCGCGCATCCGGTACGCCCACCACGCAGACTTCCAGCACGCCCGGATGCTCCATTATCACCTTCTCCACTTCCTGGCTGGAAATGTTCTCCCCGCCGGAAATGATAATATCTTTGGAGCGGTCTTGCAGCTCAATATAACCGTCGGGATGCCACACCGCCAAATCGCCCGAATGAAACCAGCCGCCCCGAAACGCTTCCGTAGTAGCGTCCGGATCATTATAGTAGCCCTTCATTACGGCGTCGCCCTGCATCACTACTTCCCCCATCGTTTCGCCGTCGCGCGGAATGTCCCGCATCGCCTCATCCACCACCCGCAGGCCGCCGCCGTACACAATATAAGGCACGCCTTGCCGCGCCTTGACCCGGGCCAGTTCCGCAGCGTCCAGCCCGTCCCACTCCGGCTGCTCCGCCGCTACCGTGCACGGGCCGTAAGTTTCGGTAAGCCCGTACACATGGATAATGTGCGCGCCCATCCCCTCAATCGTGCGGATGACCTGCGGCGCCGGCGGCGCCCCCGCCGTCATAATCGTCAGCCCCGACAAATCGGCCGTCGCCGCCTCCGGCGCCGCGTACAGCCCGGTCAGCACCGTCGGCGCCGCGCACAGATGCGAAACCGACTCCTCCCGAATCAGCCGATACACTTCAGCGGCGTCAACCCGCCGCAGACATATATGTGTGCCGCCCACCGCCGTAACCGCCCACGGAAAACACCAGCCGTTGGCGTGAAACATCGGCAGCGTCCACAGATACACGCTGCGCCAGTTCAGCCCCATCTCCAAAGCCTCCCCCAGCGCATTCAGATAGGCGCCGCGCGGCGTATATTCCACTCCTTTGGGCCTCCCCGTAGTGCCGGAAGTGTAATTGATGGTTAGGGTTTCCGTTTCCGACGCCGGGCCGGGCAGCTCCGCCAGCGGTTCTACGCCCGCCAGCCACGCTTCGTACTCCGGCCCGGCTATATCAGACGCCAGCGGCGCCGTATCCCGCACCTGCACCCAAGTCTCCACGCCGCCGCACTCCTCCCGCAGCTGCCGGACAACATCCGCCAGTTCCGAATCAAACGCCAGGACTTTCGCCCCCGAATGATTCAAAATATAAGCAATCTCCCGCGCCGAAAGCCGTATATTGAGCGCCACCAGCACCGCCCCTATCCCCATCGGAGCGTAATTCGCTTCCAGCATCGCCGGCAAGTTCGGCAGCAGATAAGCCACCCGGTCGCCGGCGCCTACGCCCGCTTGCCGCAGCGCCGCCGCGTGCCGGCGCACCCGCGCATCAAATTCAGCGTAAGTAGTAACCGCCCCGTTGTAAATGCAGGCCGCCCGCCGCGGATAAACCGCAGCGCAGCGCTCCAAAAACAGCAGCGGACTCAGCTTGTCCGATGTAGCGCTAGTCAACATAATGCTCCCCTCCGATAGCGTATCAGCACGAAAAGAACTAACCGCCCTTGGCGTCATTCTGAATGTTAACCGGCCAATTGTCCAGCAGTGCGACCAGCTAATGCCCCATCGTACCCCAAATCGGCGTGTATTCGTTAGCCGGATGCGGACTAGCGTGTTATTATCCTGCTAATCCTACCGGGCAGGAGTCCGCACAATGCCTAACTTTGATAACTTTGAACGCTTGGTCAGGCGCGCAATGGTAGCGCGTGAAAATGATATGAGCGACTTCGCCGCGCGCTTCAATGCCATTCCGACCGCAAACCGGCCCAGGCTGTTCAAAGCAAAAAGCGAAAGCGAATTTGCCGCTTGGCTCACCCGTTCTCGCAATTGCTTGCGTACCCTGTACGACGCAGAGAAGTTCCGCACCTCTAACCGGAACGCGGTGGGCGCCGACATTACGGTGCTTGAATCGGGACTTCAAATTGAACTCAAAACTGGCGCGGTCACCGACGCCAATTTGGGCGTTGGCACTATCGCTTGGGCAATGGGCGACAATAGCGAAAACAAGGAACTGCACACTATAATGGATGGCCCGGAGATGCTAAAGCGACGGAACCTTGCCCAAAACGGCAAGGCTACTGAGATTAGGGCATCCCAAGAAGCCACTATGGTTGCGCTGGAAGCGTACTTTCGTGCGCGTATTTCTCAAGGTCAAGACGCCCCCAGAAAACTGGCGCATCTGTCGCGGTGCGTCGCTCGCGGCATAACCAAGCAGAACGATATGAAACAGTTGATGAACAAAACCGAATCTAATTGGAACGCCCCGGACATCCTCCATGCCAATTGGACAAACGGATGGGAAAGGATTACACATCCGTTTTCAGTTGGCGAGAGTATTGTCATTGAGAGCATTTTCAGAGGTTCACATGGCGACGGGAACAATACTGTCGGGAGAGCGCAAGTAATCCTCGAGGGGAAAATATCAAAACAACGAGCCAGAATATACCCCAACTACAAAAATTCCTACGGCAAAGGGAGCAGCAAGATCGAGGCGCGAAATTGGGTAGCAAGACCCTGTTTTCACGTCTGGATTACCCCAGCATAGGCAACCCATACCTGTTGATGTACTCCTCTACCAAGTCGCCTTTGCGAAATCCGGGCGTACTGGTAGTATTGCGGAGGGCAAGACTGCCGTAGTCTATCTCATCGTGCAGCCGCTTGAATACAATGTCATTGCTGGCTTTCAGCAACATCCATTGTTTATTCCTTTCGCAATTGTCCGTGTTAGTTTCGCGTCGTGAATAATCCTGCCAGCCTTGGCACGGAACTGCGAAATCGCAAGGATGGTCAAACATTTTAAGCGCTTCTTTTGTGTTGTTATATTGCCACATCACGAAATCGCTGTGATGGATTGGCGGCGGACTGCCTAGTCTGCGATTGCAATGCTGGCTGACTTTTCTGGTCCATATTTGGAACTCCGCGTTCACCGAATAGTCCTTGCCCGCTATTGTGCGAAAAGATGTACGCTTGAGGGGCATAGTGGAGATCCAGCGAAAATCCGGCGGCAGTTGCTTGTGAATGAAGTACTTGCGAAAGATTACCGGCACAATGAAAGCGATTGTGTCGGCCTCTTGCGCTGCCCGGCAAAAGAAATCCACCGCTAGTTTGCCACGCTTGCCAAAAGGCGGATTGCCGACAACCACCAGGTTGCTGTCCGGGGCTTTCAGCAAGGAATCATCATCGCCAAGAAAATCCCGATTTAGCACTTCCGGATGGCGTGGAGCAATGTCATACCCGGCCCGACGCCCAGCGGGCAGCAAATCGTAAAAAGCGCCGTCCCCGGCAGAGGGCTCGAGGAAAAACGCTCCCTCATCTAGCCCCAAATCGCACAGGACGGCAACAAGATTTTGCCAGCATTCCGCCGCAACCTCGCGTTGGGTGTAGAACTGATCCATCCCGATCGCCTCTCAAATAACCTGCCCCAGATTATGCTAAACTGCCCTGCGCTAGTCAATCGGCTCATGTCGCCAATTTTCACTGGCTCCCTTCCGACGGCTAACCCGCATCGCCATCCCCTTGCCCGTCATCCGATAAAGCGTAACGGGAAACCCATGGGAGAACCCCCCATGCCCAACACCGATACCCTATTAAGCCACATCGCCCGCCATCACACCATCGGCCGCGAGGATGTCGCCACCGACGCCCTCGCCTTCATCCTCTCCCGTTCTCCCGCCGCCCGCGCCGCCTTTGCCCAATTCCTCAACCCCGGCGCACCCGATACGCCGGCCATAGACAATGTGCGTACCCAATACACCATATCCGCCTACGGCGCCGCCCCCGATATGGCCTGCCTGGACCATGACGGCAATATACTCGCCTTCGTTGAATCCAAATTCTGGGCCGGCTTGACCCACAACCAGCCCGTCGCCTACTGGAATGCCCTGCCCGCCGCTACCCCCGCAACCCTACTCTTTCTAGCCCCCGCCTACCGCATTCACCCCGGCGGACTGTGGAACGAATTGGCCGGGCGATTGGAGCAGTCAGGGCATCCCCTAGCCGATCCGGTACACCTGTCAGACTACACTACAACCGCCCCCGCGCCAGACGCCAGCCAACGCCGCCTGATGGTAACTAGCTGGAAAACCCTGCTTGACTACTTACAGCAATCAGCGTTGGAACAGTCCGACCAGCAAGCCCTCTTCGAAATCACCCAACTGCAAGGACTCGCCAACAGCGTCATCACCGGCTCCGACCCCAGCCGTGAGGACAACCTCAAAAGCCTGGTTACTGACGCCGTCAGACAGACGGTGCAGGATGGGTGGGCCAATACCGAGGGTTTTCACGTCGGCCAAGGCTATGGTTATTGGGGCCGCTATCTGCGACTGGCTGGAGTCTACTACTGCTGGTTCGGCATTTACTATGATGAAATCCGGAGCAGCGGGAGGCCGTTGTGGCTCGCCTTTTTAGTCGACCCTGACACCGCGGCGCAAGTGCGCTGCCGTTTGGCAGCCCGGACCTTGGACGAACCAATTGAGTGGGAAACACTCTACAATCGCCCCAGCATCCCCATCGTCATCCCGCCCGGGGACGATAATGACGCCGCCCTCAACTCCATCATCGCCCAACTAACCCAAATCGCCCAACTAATCGACCCCACCGGCCCAACCTACCGCAAGGAAGCGCCCAATGCCTGAACCATCACCGCCCGAACTCCTATCGCCCGAACCCCTGTCCCCCGAACCCCGCCGCGATTTCATCGGCTACGGCCCCAACCCCCCGGCCATCCGCTGGCCCCACAACGCCCGCATCGCCATCTCCATCGTCGTCAACTACGAGGAGGGCAGCGAAGCCTCCCTGCTGGACGGCGACGACCACCACGAAGCCAACAACGAAGTCCCCTCCCCCGTCCCGCCCGGCCAGCGCGACCTGTTCAACGAATCCTTCTTTGAGTACGGCAGCCGCGTCGGCGTCTGGCGCATCCTCAACCTGCTGGACCGCTGCGGCGTCAAGAGTACCTTTTTCTGCTGCGCCCTGGCGATGGAACGCAACCCCGAAGTAGCCCGCGCCGTCGTCGCCCGCGGCCACGAAGTCTGCGGCCACGGCTACCGCTGGGAGGAATATCACTGCAAACCCCGCGCCTACGAAGCCGAAGCCATCCGCAAAACGGTCGCATCCCTAACCGCTACCACCGGCGTCCGTCCGGTAGGCTGGTTCACCCGCTACGGCCCCAGCGTCAACACCCGTGACCTGGTAGCCGCCGCCGGCGGCTTTATCTACGACAGCGGCGTTTTCAACGACGACCTGCCCTACTACACCACCGCCAACGGCCAGCCCTGGCTGGTACTGCCGTACAGCTTTGAGACCAACGACGCCCGTTTCTGGCGCGGCGGCCTCAACAGCGTGAGCGATTTCTACGAATACCTCAAAGACACTTTCGATGTGCTGTACGACGAAGGCCGGACGCATCCCAAAATGATGTCCGTAGGCTTGCACTGCCGCCTCGCCGGACGCCCCGCCCGTTCCCAAGCCCTCAACCGTTTCCTCCGCTACGCCAGCAGCCACCCCGGCGTCTGGTTCGCCCGCCGCGACGAAATCGCCCGTTGGTGGCTGGACAACTACCCCCCCGGAACTTTGTAAGCCCCAACCGTCATACCGGCCCCCTCCAACCGTCATACCGGCCCCCCCAACCGTCATTCCGGCGAAAGCCGGAATCTGGTCGCACACGGCAGACTCCGTTCTATGCCAGGGCCACGCATCCACAACCCAACCGTCATACCGCCCCCCTCCAACCGCCATTCCCGTCCCCCTTTACCGTCATTCCGGCCCCTCCCAACCGTCATTCCGGCCCCTCCCAACCGTCATTCCGGCCCCTCCCAACCGTCATTCCGGCGCAAGCCGGAATCTGGTCGCACACGGCAGACTCCGTTCTATGCCAGGTCCACGCATCCACAACCCAACCGTCATACCGCCCCCCTAACCGTAATTCCCGGCCTCTCCAACCGTCATTCCGGCGCAAGCCGGAATCCAGCCGCACCGGACAGACCCCGCCTTTCCCCGGCGCAACGCCGCCCCTACCAGTCATTCAGCTTAATCACCGAAAACACCGCCCCCTCGCTGTCCCGCAGCACCGCAAACCGCGCAAAGTCGGCAATGTCCATCGGCCCCACCACCACGCCGCCCCCCAGCTCCTGCGCCTTGGCCACCGTCGCCTCCAAATCAGCAACGCCGAAATAGACGCCCCAGTTCGGCGGCACCGGCCCCCAATCCGCCCCTATTTCCATAATCCCCGCCACGTGCTCCTCGCCCCGCTTCAGCAGCGTATAGGGAAATGCGGCGTCCGGATCCGGTACGGCGTCCAGTTGCAGCAGCGCGCTGTAAAACGCCTGCGCCCCCTCGGTGTCGTTAGTCGCCAGCTCAAACCAGCACAGCGCCCCCGGCTCCATCATCACCTCCGCCCCGGCGTGCGCCTTGGGCCGCCACAGCCGCAGCATCGCCCCTTGCGGATCCCGGATGATCGCCATCCGGCCCACTTCCAGCACATCAAACGGCTCGGCAATGACCGTCCCCCCGGCCGCGCGCCCCCGTTCCAGCGCCGCGTCCAGGTCGTCAACCGTTACATACACGCTCCAGTGCGGCGGCAAATTTTCCTGGCCGGGGCCCCGTTCCGCCGACGCGCACACCGCCCGCCCCTCGTGCGAGTACATCGTGTACACCATGTTTTCCCCCGCCGGATGGTCGTCATAAGTCCAGCCCAGCAGTCCGCTGTAAAAATCCTTCGCTTTCCGGCCATCGTGCGCCAGCAGGTCGGCCCAGGACGGCGTGCCGGAGGGATAACTCGTCATTGCAGGCATTGTCATTGCTCCCAAAATCAAAGTTGCGCTGACAGCATAACCGGCCGGCGGGACGGTGTCCCCGCCGGCCTGTCATCAAATGCCGCCGTTTTTTCGGATCAGTTAGTCTGCTGCTGCCGCAACTTTGCTCTTGCTCCCGTTCTGGAACGCCGGCATCACTTCCTCCGCAAACCATTGCAGCTGCTCCAGAATCACCGACTGCGGCGTACCCACCGGCTGCCCCACCTGCACCCGCTGCAAGCCCGGATACCGTTCCTCAACCCCTTTCAGCTTCTCAATAATCACTTCCGGCGGCCCCGCCAGCACGCTCCCGTTCTCAATCGCATCCTGCACCGTCGGCAGCCCGGCGTTGGGCGCCGCTTTCGGATCGCTGATGTCCCGCATCTGCTGATCCGTCAAGCCCCGCGTCAGCCGCAGCGGGCCAAACATTTTGAGGTTCTCCTCGTAGTAGCCCGCCGACTGCCGCGCCGCTTCCTCAACCGTAGGCGCTATGTGAAAATGAAACCCGACCGCCAGATCCTCCCCCAGCTCCGCATCCGGCTTGCCGTGCCGCTGCAAAGCGTCCTGGTAGGCGTGCATAATCCCATCCATCGCGCCCCCCTCGGACGAACCCCCGCCGATGACCCCTTTGATGCCCATTTTCGCCATAAACTCCAAAGCCCGCCCGGTGCCCCCTTGTATCGGCTGCCAGCATTCCACCGGCAAACTCCGCGGACGCGGCACCAGCGTAATGTCCTCCAGCTGATAGCCCCGGTACGGAACTTCCGGCGGAAAATCGTAATGCTTGCCGTGATGCGAAAACGCCTTTTCGTGGAACGCCTTGAAGATCACCTCCACCTGCTCCTCAAACAGCTCCCGGTTGGCCGGCTGGTCCAGCAGCGGAGACCCCAGAGATTCCACTTCCCGCGTGTGATACCCCCGCCCCACTCCGAAAGTAACCCGCCCCTTCGTCATAATGTCCGCCATCGCAAAATCCTCCGCCAGCCGCAGCGGATGCCACATCGGAGCGATATTGAACCCGCACCCAAACCGCAGTCGCTCCGTAACATGAGCCAGATGCACGATGAACATCAGCAGGTTCGGTATGCACTCGTACCCCTCCGGCTGGAAATGATGCTCCGCCATCCAGAAAGTATCGTACCCGTTCCGGTCCATGCACTGCGCGATCGCCACGCCCTTGTCAAAAGCCGTAGCCAGGTACGCATCCCCAAAAGTCCGGTCATTCACCGCAACCCCGCCGTACCCCACATCCTCCATATCAACATGGCCCGCATACAGGCTGTCAAAGGTAGTAATCATTCCTCTCCTCCTTGCTTCGCTTGCCAAACTGCCGCATCGCCCCCACACGCCAATGCCTCCCACGCCCCGCCCAATACGCCGCACCCCGGCATTGTAAGCCAACCGGCCCCACCATTCAACCACGCATTCCCCCCTTACTAAACCGTCATTCCCCTAAACCGTCATCCCGCCCCCCTAAATCGTCATTCCGGCGCAAGCCGGAATCCAACTCCCCCAAAACCCAAAATCCCCATCCATCCCCTCCATCCATGCCATAAAACCCATCCTGTCCATCGGTGTAAAAAAACCGCACCCCAGCCCCATTGACAAGAACTTCAGTTCGCTGTTACCATCCCCTTGTCGGGTACGAATTCTCCAAGCCACCACCACATCCACACTCAACGCCGCCTCAAAACGGCACCCATCCCAGCCTGCCAGGAGCCAGTCCCTCAAAAGACCGGTCGTTCACGGCCAATCAGCAACCCAAGTCGCACCGGCGTTCCCTACTCGCCCACGGTCCAACTAACCGAAGGAGTCGGGTCCTGCCAAGGCGCCAGACGTAGCGCCCCGTCCTCGGACGAAAATCCCGCCGCGTGAAAAGCAACGCGCAAAACCTCCGGCCGTAGGGCTGATAAGCGACCGCAAACCCTGGCAGACTGAAATCCAATCCCAACGCACCCGACCACCTTGAACCCGACGCCCCAACCCGACAACCCGACATCGCAACCCAACCCCAACCCCCAATCCCCCAAGGAGGCCCCAAAATCCCAACCATCCCCTCCATCCACGCCATCATCCGCGCTCCCCCCGGAGGCCAAATCCCCATTCATCCGCGCCATTATTGCCCGCCATTTTGACGGCGGCGCAGTTCTTGAAATCCCGGCGCAATTCTGGCAAGATAGTCCCACTATGCACATTGGCGCTTTTGAATTACCCGAACCCCTGCCCGAACTGCGCGACCCCCACGCCTTTGCGATGATCCGCCCCTGGGTGGACGTCGGCAGCGTCGGCACCCTCACGCTGAACCGCCTGGAACGCTTCCTCGGCTCCGCCGAACTCGGACGCCTCCACCGGCCCGGCCAGTTCTTCGACTTCACCCGCTACCGACCCAGTATGCGGCTGGTGGACGGCGAGCGGCGCGTCCGCATCCCCAACAGCATCATCCGCTACGCCACTACCGAAAACGGCCCCGACTTCCTCTTCTTCCACCTCCGCGAACCCCACGCCAACAGCGAGGAATACACCGACTCTATCCTCCAAATCGTGGAAGCTTTCGGCGTCAAACGCTATTGCCGCGTCGGCGCAATGTACGACTCCGTCCCCCACACCCGCCCCCTGCTCGTAACCGGCTCCCTCGGCTCCGTCCCCCAGCTGCGCCCCGTCTCCAACCTCCGACTCCGCCGCAGCACCTACCAAGGCCCCACCACTATCATGAACCTCGTATCCGACGGCATTGACCGACTCGGCGTCGAAGCCATCAACTTTATGGTGCATCTCCCCCAATACGTGCAACTGGACGAGGATTTCAACGGCACCGCCCGAATGCTGGAAGCCCTCTCATCCGTGTACGCCGACATCCCCGCCGACCTCGCCCCCGTGCGCCGCGGCCAGCGCCAGTACCGCGAACTCAACGCCGCCGTAGAACGCAACCCCGAACTGCGCGGCCTCATCCAGCAAATGGAGGACTACTACGACTCCAACGAAGCCGAAAACCGCGGCGCCGACGAGGACGCAAACGTCGGCGAGCCAGTATCCCTGTCCCCGGAAATCGAGCAGTTCCTCAGCGAACTCGGCGGCGGACTGGACAACGACGCTGACGAGGATGCCCGGCGGGACTGACCCCCAATAGCCCGCCTTGCGATTGGGCATCACCACCAAAAAAAACCGGCCGGGCTACCCAGCCCGGCCGGTTGATTATCCCCACGGCGCAGCCCCAAAGCCTCGCCTCTGTCCTAATGGTGGCGACGGATGGATTCGAACCAACGACCTAGCGCTTATGAAGCGCCCGCTCTGCCACTGAGCTACGTCGCCAACCGATGCACCGCCGACCAGCCGCCGGCGCAATACACCCTAACCATCCTACCGCCCCAAACCCAAAATTGTCAATCCAACCCCCCAACCGCCAATCGCCCTCCCTCAACCGTCAATCCAACCCCCTCAACCGTCAATCTAACCCCCCACCGTCAATCACCCTCCCCCAACCGTCATTCCGGCGAAAGCCGGAATCCACGCACAACGATAGCCTCCGACTTTCGCCGGAAAAACTGACCCATACCTGAAAAGAAACACTGCCCCGCCCGCCATTACCTAACCCCACATCGCCATTCCAACCTATCAACTGCCATTCCCAACCCCCTCAACCGTCAATCTAACCCCCCAACCGTCATTCCAACCCCCAACCGTCATTCCGGCGAAAGCCGGAATCCAACCCACGCCCCTTGACGCCCCCCTTTACCCAAATGAACACTCCGCCGACGCCAAACGCCCCTGCTCCCCCGGCCCCGGCCGTTTCAGCCGATGCTATTCTAGCCGACGCCATCGCCCGCCTGGAAACCATTCTGGCCGACCTATGCCGCCGCCTGCGCCCCTTCCCCTCTTTCCTGGGCATGGCCACCATCCAGGCCGTAGAGCTGGAACCCGCGCTAACTCCCACCCGCGACCTCGGCTGCCTGGTCGTAACCCCGGACGCCAACCTCGCCGCGCTGGACATCGCCGCCATACCCGGCATCGTCGGCGTGCTGGAAGTTGACCAAGTTGAGCAGTTCCCCCTCCCCGACTTGACGCCGGAGGAACGCCTCATTTACCTGCTCGCCGCCGTCCGCCAGCTGGACGCCGAACTGCGCCGACGCGGCGGTTAGACTTCGCGGCGGGTATGCTGCTCGTAGGCGGCACGCCGAACTGCGCCGACGCAGCCGTTAGCCCAACGCCCCTACCCCGATGCCCGGTCATCGGACAAGTCAACATCCCCGGACTGCCCGCCCGTTTTCCGCACCAGCCGGATCCCGTCAATCCGCACCCCCCGATCCACAGCCTTGCACATATCATAAACCGTCAGGGCTGCCACGCTGACCGCCGTCAACGCTTCCATTTCTACGCCCGTCTTGCCCGAAGTAGTCGCCGTTGCCGTAATCCGCACCCGGCTGCCCGCATCGTCCAACTCCAATTCCACATCAACCTTGTTCAGCGGCAGCGGATGGCACAGCGGAATCAGCTCGGCAGTGCGCTTCGCCCCCATAATCCCGGCCAGCTGCGCGATGGTCATCACATCCCCCTTTTTCAGCAGCCCATCCCGGATTAACGCCAGCGTCGCCGGCTGCATCACTACATCCCCGGCCGCTTGCGCCATTCGGTCGGTAATCGGTTTCCGGCCCACATCCACCATCCGCGCCCGGCCCGCATCGTCCAGATGCGTCAGGCGGTCGGCAGGTTTGGCGGCGTTCCCCGTAGTCATAGCGTTCCCTTATCCCCCAATCTGGTACATCTCAACCTTGGGGCGCAGTGCAGCCCCCTCGCCTGATGCGGCAGCGGTAATGTCCGCGCGTTCCTCAGAGTAGCGGTCCCGGCGCTTGCCCCAGACCCCGGCGATAATGCCGCGCAGCTCGGCGTCCGATGCCCCATCCCGCAGCGGCCCCCGCAAGTCAACCCCGTCGGCCGCAAACAGGCAGGTGTACAGTCGGCCATCGGTGGACAGACGGGCGCGCGTGCAGTCGGCGCAGAAAGGCTGCGTTACCGATGCGATGACCCCAATCTCCCCCTCGCCGTCCCGATAGCGCCAGCGGCGGGCCACCTCCCCCACATAATTAGGCTCCGCCGGTTCCAACGGCAGTTCAGCGTCAATCCGCGCCACAATTTCGGCGGCGGACACTACTTCGTCCAATCGCCACCCGTTGCGGTTGCCCACATCCATATACTCTATAAAGCGCACAATATGCCCGCTGCCCTTGAAATGGCGCGCCAGCTCCACGATGGTATGGTCATTGACCCCTTTCTGCACTACGGCATTAATTTTGACCGGACACAGGCCGGCCCCAGCCGCGCGCCCGATGCCGTCCAGCACCCGCCGCGTGCCGAACCCCCGCCCGTTCATCGCCTTGAATATCTCATCGTCCAGCGTGTCCAGGCTCACCGTGATGCGATGCAGCCCGGCCCCGGCCAAGGCCCCCGCCTGCTGCGCCAGCAGGTAGCCGTTGGTAGTCAGCGTAACATCGTCCACCCCGGCGATGCCCGTCAGCAGGCCAATCAGATTAGGCAAGTCAACCCGCAGCAGCGGCTCCCCGCCCGTAATCCGCAGCTTGTTCACCCCCAGCCCGGCGAACACCTGCGACAGCCGCGCAATTTCCTCAAAGGTAAGTATTTCGTCCTTGGGCAGAAACTGATACGCCTCGCCGAAAATCTCGGCCGGCATACAGTACGGACAGCGGAAATTGCAGCGGTCCGTAACCGAAATCCGCAAATCCCGCAGCGGACGCCCGAATAAGTCGGTAATCATCACAAATCCCGCTTGCTGTGCCATGTGAAACGGCCCGTTCTACGGCAGCGCACTTTACGCCAGCGCATTAGCGAACTCTACGCCAGCGCATTAGCGAACTCTACGCCAGCGCATTAGCGAACTCTACGCCAGCGCATTAAGGATACGCCGCGCCTTGCGCGCCGCGTCCCCCCGATGGCTGATGCCGTTCTTTTCCGCAACGGGCAGCTGGGCAATGGTTTGTCCATAAGATGGCAGGTAAAACACCGGGTCATAGCCGAAACCCTGCTCCCCCTGCGGTTCGTATTGTATCATCCCGGCGATACTCCCGACGACGGTTGCGATACGCGCCACCGCGCCGGCCGCGCCGGGAACCGCCACCGCCGTAAAGCAGCGAAACCGGGCGATGCGGCGCGGCCACGCTACCCCGTCCAAATTGTGCAGCAGCAGCTCTACCCGTTCCCCATCCGACTGGCAAGCATCGCCGCCGTACCGCGCCGAATAGACGCCCGGCGCCCCGCCCAAAGCGTGCACTTCCAGCCCGGAATCGTCCGAAAGCGTCAGGCAGCCCGACAGCCCGCAGTAGGTTCCGGCCTTGAGCCGCGCGTTATCCAAAAAAGTAGCCCCGGTTTCCGCAACCTCGTCGGTAATGCCGGCGTCGTCCAGCGAAATCAGCCGGCCGGGATAGTCGGCCAGCAGCTCCCGGTACTCCCGCATTTTGCCCGGATTCCGGGTAGCCACCAGCAAAGTAGGGGATGACATAACCAACTCCCGCCTGCTAGATAACCCCGCCGGCGGCCAGCTCCGATAACGCAGCACCGTCCAGCCCCAGCCAGTCGCCATAGACGGCGGCGTTGTGCTGCCCCACCGTCGGCCCCATATGCCGCAGCCGCCCCGGAGTGTCGCTGAACTTGGGGACAATGCCCAGCATCCGGGTTGCGCCCAGCTCCGGATCGTCCATCATCACCACATCATCCCGTTCCTGATAATGGGCGTCGCCAACAATGTCGGCGCTGTTATACACGGGGCCGACTACGCCCCCGGCCGGTATCAGCTCGTCCATAATGGCGGCGGTGTCCCGGCCGCGCAGCCAGGCTTGCAGAATGTCGTTGAGCGCATCCTTGTTTTCCAGGCGCGCCGCGTTGTTGGCAAACCGCGGATCCGCCAGCAGATCGTCCAGCCCCATCGCGCGCGCCAGCCCCTCCCAAGTGTTCTGCGAAGTAGCCGACAAGCCGAGCCAGCGGTCATCCCCGGTGCGATACAGGCTGCGCGGCGCCGCATCCGGGAAATCATTCCCTACTCGTTCCCGTATCTCCCCCAGCTTGTCATAAATGGTGAGATGCGGAATGCAGAGACGGAACAGCGGTTCAAACAGGCTCAAGTCAACCACCTGCCCGGCGCCCGGCCCTCCGGCTCGGCGGTCGGCATCCCGGCGGTATATCGCCATCATCCCGGCCATTGCCCCGAACACCCCGGCAATTTCATCGGCCAATGGCACCGGCGGCAGGTTCGGCGCAGTGTCGGGAAACCCGGTCATACCGATATATCCACTCATGCACTCCGCGATGGTCCCAAAGCCGGGCCGGTCTTTGTACGGCCCGGTCTGCCCAAACCCGGAAAACCGCAGAATGACCAGGCCCGGGTTCACCTCCGGCGCGTGCAAATCGGCCGGGCCCAGTCCCCAGCGTTCCAGCGTACCGGGACGAAATCCTTCAATCAGCACATCCGCCTGCGTCGCCAGCCGTTTCAGCAAATCCTGCCCCCGCCCGTCCGCCATATTCAGCGTAACGGACTGCTTGTTGCGGGAATGTACCTTCCACCACAGCGATACGCCGTTATAGAAAGGCCCCCAGTTGCGGAGCGGATCGCCGGCCCCCGGCCGCTCCACCTTGACCACCTCGGCTCCGAAATCGGCCATCAGCGACGACGCCGTCCCGCCGGCCACTATGATGGACAAGTCAAGCGCTTTGAGGCCGGCCAGCGGGCCGCCCGATGCCGCAGCGTCAGGCATTTCGCCCTCCTTTCCGTTGGTATGCCGCCGGCTTCATCCGCACCGCCCCACATTGCGGACAGCGCCATTTCTCTTGCTTGTGCGCCCGGTGCGACTGCATCCGCATTTTCACCCGGCAGCGGCGGCAGTGCATAACAGCGATGGGTTATTCGGGAGAGTCGCAACGGGAATTGCAATATGGCAAACCGGCCAAGCCGCCGCCACTCGCCGCATATTAGGGCGTATAGCCTTTGGCGTCAAACCAGGCCAACGCCGCCGCCAGCGCCTCGTCCGGGTATTCCATCGGCAGAAAATGGCTGCCCTTGCCCATCGGCTTGACCATAGCGCCGGCAACCAGCTGCCGAAAGCGACGGATTCCGGGATCCCCCACGCGCTGGCAGCCGGGGTAGTCGGCCAATAGCAGCAGCCAGTCCCCCGCCAGCTCCCGCAGATAATCCTTAATCGGCAAATCGTCGCGCATCCCGTAGAAAGTAGCCTCCGTTTCAGGATGGCATTTCAGTTCCGCCCGCCCGTCGGATAGCAGCCGGGTGCCGCCATCGATGAACGCCTGAAACGCCTCGTCCCGCCAATCCTTAAAAGCGGCGCGCTGGCGATAAGCTTCGTACATCGCATCCCGGCTTTCCCAAACCGACCGTTTCAGCCGCGTGCGTTCCGCCCGTCGGTTCAGATCTTGCGTTGGCGCAGTCGCCGGGTCGTTGCTTACCCGCGTCTCCACCAGAACCACCGGGCCAATACTCCCGGGCGGCAGCATCGCGGCGGCGATGATCGCCGCCAGGCCGCCGGAGGAATGCCCGATGACGCCGGGCCGTTCCAGCCCCAGCGTTTCAATAATCGCGGCCACATCCGCGCCGGCATACTCAAACCGATACCCCTTGTCGGACGCATCCGTATCGCCATGCCCCCGCTGGTCAAAAGCCAGCGCCCGGTAGCCCCGCCGCGCCAAACCCCGCGCCACCGGCAGCCAAGGCCAAGCGCAAAGCCCCGTAGCATGAAACAGCAGCAGCGGAGCGCCCTCCCCACCCGAACCGCCCCACTCCAAATAATGATGGCGAATCCCGTTAGCGCGAATAAACCGGCTGGCCGGCTGGGTGGGGGCGGCGTAGTAGTCGGATAAAACGGGCATAAGATAACGCTTCCCAATCTGTGATGGGTGGGGTATTTCTGGCCTATACCGAGATAATGTGCAAACCCGGCAGGCGTTGAAAATGCCGGCGGTTGTTGGTGAGCAGCGCCAAGTTGTGCCGCATGGCAGTGGCGCCAATCATCAGGTCGAAGTCCGGGATAAGCCTTCCCGATGCCCTGAGGCGAACCCGCTCACGGGCAAATATCCGGCAGATTGCTGCGTCAATGTTCACAATTGCGATACCGGCGGCGAGGAAAGTATCCAACGACCGCTCGTTGCCATCCGGATCCGGGGAGCCTAGAATGCCATCGTAGAGTTCGGCCAGCGACAAGATGCTGATACCGATGCCTGCCGGTAGCAATTCATGCATACGCTGCACAACCGGCGTAATGCCGTGCTGATGGCTAACCACCCAATCGGTGTCGACCAGGTACTGCATTTTCCCTACCGTTCCGGCGGGACGCGCGAGCCGAGGCGGCGGGCTTCATAAATCGCCTGTAAAGCCTGCTCCCAATATGCGCCGTCTTTCTGCCAGGAGCCGGCAACGGAGCGCAGCAAATGCCGGCTTTCCGCATCGGAAAGCGGCGGCGCAATGTCCACCGTTACCAGATATTCGCCGCTCTCGTGCAATTCAACCGGCTCCAACGGATGCAGCGCGCCGTTGACGCAGCGGGCCTTGATGGTTTTGAGCATTGCTATCCCCCTTGCCGCTGCCGGGTTCGCCTCTTTGGAATCAGTCATAGCATCCCCGTATGAATTGCCGGGCATCCCCGTACAGGTTAGTCCCCAGATAGTCATCCAGCGGCCCGTTTTGATAGCGAACTTTGCCGCATATCCCCGGCATCGTAAGCGACCCGGGCCTGTTGCAGCAAACCGGGCAGGCCGCAGTCAGCAAAAGGAGGGGCATCCACCGCTAGCTTAGCCGGTGTAAGCGTCGTAATCAGTTTCCTGTCTGGGCAAGATTGAGATTTATCGTAGCCCGGCCATCCGGCGTTGTCAAAGATGACCGTCGTCCGGTTACAGATGACCGCAAAGCCACCATCATGTTCGCAACAGCTCCTTCAACGAAACGCCATCGGCATCTTTCAACGACAGAAAACCGTTGACCGACGACCCTAGCACCGCCCCTGCCGCTGCGGAAGCGGATTTAAATGCGTAGTCCCGTGGAAATCGGTACTTGTCGCCATCCTTTACTAGCACGGCATCATCGATCAATGACTTGCGGAGTTTAGTGTTGTAGGGTGTATTGCTCTGTGTTTCGTCCAGCATGGCAGTGGAACCTGCTATAACCACTACCTTCTTGCTTGATGAGTAGTAATCGCAACACGCGACCACAGCGCCGTTGCGCGGCTTGATGTAAAGCCGCAGTATTCCCTCTGCTGGCACAGGGATGTTCGCGCCGGCGTTGCTACCGGAATGCCCCTCAGCAAGCAAATCAGCAGCCTGCGCCGCCTGCCGCAACAGGTACACCGCCTTATTCCGTGCGCTGCCGAAAATCGCCGCCTTGTCAACAGGCCGGCTTTCCAGTGCCGACAGTTCATTGCGCCATCCGGCCAGCTCCGATTTGATACTGCTCTCCCAATCTGCAAAAGCCCGGCTTTCCTGCACCCGGCCTTGCGGGCGTTCCGACGCTGTCATCGCTGCAATATGCTCACCAAACAGCGCATCCAGTTTCTCTTCATTATGCGGAAGCAGAACGGCGTTATACTGCTCAATCAGCCCCCGTAGTTCGCCGCGCCGCGCATCATCCGCCCCGGCAATAGCCCGCCGTTCCGCCTCCAGCAGCTCGCCGAGCAGGGCCGACAGCCGGACGGCCAAGTCGCCATCAATCCCAAAATCGTTGCCGGGCATCGTCATTTCATCCTCCGGTACATAGCGGTCAATCAGCCCATCCAGCGGCGGCGCTACGGGCAAATGGGCCTGGATGTGGGCATCAACATGGCACAAGTCGCAAACCAGTTGGTGGGCATCCCCGCAATGCTGTTCGTACTCCCAACGCCGCCAGGCGCGCCATTTGCCGCAGCGGTCGCAGTCTTTGCCAAACGGCGCCCCGCACTGCCGGCAATTATGGCTGGCGGCGGGCGACGCCGCAAAGCACTTTTCGCACCAGATCACCGGCGCCTCCCCGGCCGCCGCTTTGCCCCGCGGTTCCAGCGACCATTCCCGTAAATCCTCCGGCAGCCCGTGAGTCACCGAATTGCCGGCCAAATCCAGGATGATGCAGTCTCCCCCATCAGGCTTGGGGCGCAGTCCCCGGCCCGCCATCTGCAAGTACAAAGCCAGGCTCATCGTAGGCCGGGCGATTATGATGCACGACGCGTCGGGCAGGTCAAAACCCTCGGTAGCAACTAGCACATTGACCAGCATCTTGATGCTGCCGTCCCGGAACCCGGCAATGGCATCATCCCGTTCCGCGCGCGGCGTGTCCCCGACGAGAACGGCAGCAGTCACGCCGGCGTCATTGCACACGGACGCCAGGTTATGGGCATGGTCAACGGACACCGCGTAAGCGATGGTAGGCCGCCCGCCGGCGTATTGCCGCCAGAACTCCAATGCCCCGGCCGTCATAATGTCCGGACGGTCGCGGTTGGCCTGCTCAATGCCGCTTTCGGTGAAATCGCCCGTCTGGTCAACGACTCCGCCGCTGATGCGCTGCTCCAAGGGCGGCATCAGTACTCGCGCCGGACACAGATAGCCCGGCGCTTGCAGCTCGGCAACCTGCGGCCCGCAAATCAGTTCGTCAAACAGATGCTTGAAGCCCTCTTGTTCCGAAAGACGCCAGGGCGTGGCCGTCATTCCCAATACCGGGCCGGGCCATTTGCGCATCGCCCGCGCCCACCCGGCAGCGGCGGCGTGATGCGCTTCGTCTATAATCAGCAGGTCGCCGGCCCCATAACTCCCCCAGACTTGATGATGCATATTGCGCCGGCCCACGGTTTGCGCCATCAGAATGACAACGCGGCCGGCCATCGCCGGAGCATCAGCGCCGGGCGTCCAGTTCACGTCGGTGATAGCGGAGATGCCGGCATTGGTGAGCATCCCGCAGGTTTGCTCGGCCAGTTCCTTGCGGTGAGTAAGCCAGGCCGCCTTGCGCCGCCCGCCGGCCAGCCAGTCCGACAGCAAAGCCCCAGCGATGACCGTTTTGCCGCCGCCGGTAGGCAGTTGCATCATCGCCCGCGCTTTGGCGTCACTGCCCAGCGCTGCCTGCGCTTGACGCAGCAGGGTTTGCTGGTAAGGGCGAAGTTTCGGCATAATGCCGCATTGTAATACCCCCTGCCCGCCGCTGGCAACGCCGGTTTATTTGCCCGGCGCTGGGGGAGAATCGCCCCTTGTCCGTATCGGCAATGTGATATAATGCCGCCCGCCTGCCCCCGTCGGGCCGCATTTATCCGACACCACGGCAGGACGCTATGGAGGACGACTACACCGTCGCCAGCGCACCGCTATGCTTGACGACTACCTTGGCCAGTACGGCCTCATCGCCATCTTTCTGGCCCTCTCCATCATCGTGCCCGCCAGTATGCTCGGCGGCGGCTGGATGCTGCGCCGGCTGGGCCTGCGCCCGGCCCGCCCCGACCCGGTCAAGCACGACACCTACGAATGCGGCGTGCAGACCATCGGCGGCACCTGGAACCGCTTCCAGTTCCGCTACTATATGTTCGCCATCCTGTTCGTCATCTTTGATGTGGAAGTGGTGTTCCTCTACCCGTGGGCGGTCAAATTCCTGACCCTGGAACTGTTCGCCCTGCTGGAAATGGCCGTTTTCGTCGGCATCCTGCTCCTGGCCTGGGCCTACGCCTGGCGCAAGCGCGACCTGGAATGGCAAGGCTGACCAAGTGGTCATACCGAATAGGGCATATTGAATAGGCCGGATTGAATAAAGCAGATTTGAGCAAGGCAAACTAACGATGGTTGAACTAATGCCCGGCGGCGGGCCGCTCCACAGCCGCACCTGGGAAATCGACGGCGCCGAAGGCCAGCTGGTCAACGACCTGATTGCCGCCTCGCAGTCCCCTATCCAAGTCCCCGCCATTGAGGTGCCCGACGACCTCAAACGCAACCTGCTGGTAACCTCCGTGGACGCCCTCGTCAACTGGAGCCGCAAATCCGCCCTCTGGCCGGTGTCTTTCGGGCTCGCCTGCTGCGCTTTTGAGATGATGGCCACCGCTATGGGCCGCTTTGACATTTCCCGCTTCGGCATGGAAGTTTTCCGCGCCTCACCACGGCAGGCCGACCTCATGATTGTCGCCGGCACCGTAACCTGGAAAATGGCGCCGCCCATCAAGCGCATCTACGAGCAGATGGCGGAACCCCGCTGGGTAATCTCTATGGGCGTTTGCGCTACCAGCGGCGGCCCCTACTTCGGCTCCTACAGCGTCGTCCCCGGCGTTGACCACATCATCCCCGTGGATGTGTATGTCCCCGGCTGCCCGCCCCGCCCCGACGCCCTGCTCTACGGCATTATGGAGTTGCACGAAAAAATCAAGAAATACCGCAACCTCGGCCAGGACCGCTTTCAGCCGTGATGATTACCGCTCTTTCCGGCGCAGCCCTGGCCGAGCGGCTCCGCGAGTCGCTACCCCAGGCCGTATGCGAATCCAACCACGCCGCCGTCTGGGTTGCCCCCGACGCCATGGCCGATGTCGCCGCCGTCCTGCACAACGACCCGGAGCTGGATTTCCGCTTCCTGAACTCCGTCAGCGCCATTGACTTCATCGAGCATTTCGAGCTCGTGTATCATCTAACTTCCCTCGCCCGCCGCCATACCGGAATCGTCCGCGCCCGCGTCTATGGCCGGGAGGAACCGGCCGTCCCCTCAGTGGTATCCGTCTGGCGCGGCGCCGATTTCCAGGAGCGGGAAATCTGGGACTTGATGGGCATTCGGTTCACCGGCCACCCCAATATGAAACGCATAATGCTGTGGGAAGGCTTTGACGGCCATCCCCTCCGCAAGGATTTCCTCTAGCCGGCTCCGCCCGGCCATCGTTGCCGCTATGACCATCCGCACCGAACCCATGACCGTCAATGTGGGGCCGCAGCACCCCAGCACGCACGGCGTCTTCCGCGTGCGGATTACCTTTGACGGCGAGGACATCGTTGAGGTTGAGCCGGTGCTCGGCTACCTGCATCGCGGCACCGAAAAACTCGCCGAGGAACGCAACTACGTCCAGATTGTAACCCTCACCGACCGCCTGGACTACACCTCGTCAATGATCAACAACCAGGCGTACTGCCTGGCCGTAGAGCAGCTGCTGGGCATTGAACCGCCGCCCCGCGGCAAATATCTGCGGACGCTGGCCGCCGAATTGCAGCGCATCGCCAGCCATCTGATTGCCGTCGGATTCTTTGTCCAGGAACTCGGCGCTTTCGGCACCCCGCTGATGTACACTTTCCGCAGCCGGGAACGCATCCTGGACCTCTTTGAGATGCTCTGCGGCGCGCGCATCACCGTCAGCTATATGCGGCCCGGCGGCGTATTCGCCGACGCCCCGGCGGATTTCTGGCCCGCCCTGGACCGCTTCCTGGACGACTTTGAGGGCGAACTGGACGACCTGGAGAACCTGCTCCTCAGCAACGAAATACTGATGGCCCGCACCAGAGGCGTCAGCCCCCTGCCCGCCGATGTCGCCGTCAACTGTTCCGTAAGCGGCCCCGTGCTGCGCGCCAGCGGCGTCGCCTGGGACTGGCGCAAACTCGCCCCCTATGACGCCTACGACCAGGTTGACTTTGATGTGCCGGTGGCCAGCAACGGCGACAACTACGACCGCTTTTGGGTGCGCGTCCAGGAAGTGCGCCAAAGCCTCCGCATCGTCCGCCAGTGCATCGCCCAGATCGAGCCCGGGCCGGCCCGCCTGGAACTCCCAATGATCCTGCGCGCTGAGCCGGGCGCCGAAGCCTACGGCCGCGTTGAAGCCTCCAAAGGCGAACTCGGCTTTTTCCTGATCTCCGACGGCGGCGTCTCCCCTTACCGCTGCAAAATACGCTCCCCTTCCCTGATCAACCTCACCATCACCGAACACCTGCTGATTGGCTGGAAACTGGCCGATATGATTGTCTCCCTGGGCAGCGTCGACATCAATATGGGCGAGGTTGACCGATGAACGGCTGCCTGCTCAATCCCGACGGCGCGCTGGGCGGCAACCCGCTGTTCCGGTTTCTGTACGAAACCGCCGGCCTGTTCGTTCCTTGCTGGGCCGCCTATCTGGTTGCCGGCCTGGTGATTATGCTGATCCTGATCAACGCCGTACTGCTGGGCGCCGCCGCCGTCAGCTGGGGCGAGCGTCGGCTGCTTGGCCGCTTCCAGAACCGCGTCGGCCCCAACCGTTGGGGACCCTTCGGCGCCCTGCAACCCATCGCCGACCTGGCCAAACTGATTACTAAAGAGGATATTATCCCCTACGGCGCCGACCGCTTGGCGTTCACCGTGGCCCCGGTGCTGATGGTAGCGGCGCTGCTGCTCGGCGCTGCGGTTATCCCCTTCGCCAAAGATGTCGCTCTGGTTGACCTCAATGTCGGCATCCTGTTCATCCTGGCCGTAAGCTCGCTGACTTCCATCGCCATCTTTACCGCCGGCTGGGCCTCCAACAACCGCTACGCCCTGTTCGGCGCCGGCCGCGCCGTAGCCGTGCTGGTAAGCTACGAAGTGCCGGTAGTGCTGTCGGTGCTGGGCGTAGTGCTGGTAGCCGGGTCTATGTCCTTGGGCGACATCGTTACCGCGCAGTCGGTGCCGTTTTTCCTCGTGCAGCCCTTGGCGTTTTTCGTCTTTCTGGCCGGTATGTCCGCCGAACTGAACCGCACGCCTTTCGATGTTGCCGAAGCCGAATCGGAAATCATCGCCGGCTATCACACCGAATACAGCGGCATCAAGTTTGCCCTGATCCAAGCCGCTGAATTCGGCGGCGCCCTGGTAGTATCCGGGCTGATTGCTACCTTGTTCCTGGCCGGCTGGGCCGGGCCGGCTGCCGACTGGCTCGGCTGGCTCTGGTTCCTGATTAAGACCTTTATCGGCATCTTTATTTTCGTCTGGATACGCGCCACCTATCCCCGGCTGCGGCTGGACCAGATTATGGCGGTCTGCTGGAAATTCCTGATGCCCTTGAGCGTCATCAACCTGATTGCCGTAACCCTGGAAGTCTATTTCCTGCGGGATGTCAACGGCGCGCTGTCCACCGCTGATCTATGGATAATGACGGGCATCAACATCGTAGTTGCCGCCGTGTCCATCGCCGTTTTCGGACGGCTGATTAAAGAGAAAGTGCGCTATGCTCCGGCCGGCGCCAGCCGGAACGGACTGCCCTTCGCCACGCCGGACGGCGGCGCTCTGTCCGCCGGCGCCGACTAGCCGGGAACGGACGCCGCAGGCCGCAGCAGGAGGTATCGCCGTGTACGGATTGGAAATGGCCAAGGGCCTGATGGTTACCTTGTCCAACCTGGTACGCAAGCCTTTCACCGTCTCCTACCCGGAGCAGCGGGTGCGCCAGCACCCCCGGTTCCGCGGCGAGGAATTCAGCTGGTACGAGGAACGCTGCACCGGCTGCGCCTCCTGCGCCAAGTACTGCCCGCTCGGTATCATCAAAATCGTTACCGCCCCCAGCGAAACCGCCCCGTTGCAGGGCGACAAGTACCGCCTGGAAGTGTTTGACATTGAGCTGCAACGCTGTATGTTCTGCGGGCTGTGCGTAGAAGCTTGCCCCTATGACGCCCTCTTTATGGGCAGCGGCTTTGAGGAGGGACAGTATCGGCGCACCGACCTGGTGATACCCATTGACCGCCTCCGCCAGGCCGACAAGCATCCCAGCGCCTGGTTCCGCCCCCAGCTGGAAGGTATGGGCTACCGCCCCGGCGTCAGCCGCCCCTTGGGTTGGCGCGAAGTCGGACGCGAGCAATGGCGCTGGCATCAGCACGAAAAAGCCGGGATGCGTTTGCAAGGCCATAAAAACGATACCGATGCCAACGCCGACTCCACTGGGAGCGTTGCCTGAATGTGGTTTGACGCAACAGATTTCGTTTTCTGGATCCTCGCCGTCGTCGCCGTCGGCGGCGCGCTGGGCGTAGTGCTGGTGCGCGACCTGTTCCGCGCCGCGCTGCTGCTGTCGCTGGTATTCGTCGCCGTCGGCGGGTTCTTTGTGCTGATGAACGCCGAATTCCTGGCCGTTGTGCAAGTGCTGATCTACGTCGGCGCCATCGCCGTCCTGTTCATCTTTGCCGTAATGCTTACCCGCGATGTCCAGCAGGGCAACGCCCCCAACCGCTTGCAGTGGCCGGCCGCGCTGATTTCCGCGCTGCTGCTCGCCTTGATGATTGCCACCATAATAACTACCGACTGGACTACTCTGGCCGATCTCGGCCTGGAACGCAAAGCCCAAATCGCCCAGACCCAGGCGGTAGGCATCCCCGACACCGGCCAGCTCGCCGCCGCCGGGCTGTCGGCTGCCGAAGCGGAAAACATCGCCGGCGGCGGACTGGCTGACCTGCTAATCGGCGAATTCGTGCTGCCCTTTGAGGCGGTGTCGCTGCTGCTGCTGGCCGCGGCCATCGGCGGCCTGGCCCTGGCGCGCGGACGCGGCGCCGACGGGAGGTAGAGTACGATGACGCTGCAAGCAATGCTCATCGTGGCGGCGGTGATTTTCTGCATCGGGCTTTACGGCGCGCTGGCCCGCCGCAACTTTATCGCCGTGCTGATGTCCATTGAGCTGATGTTCAACGCCGTCAACCTCACGCTGGTGGCAATGGGCCGCTGGCTGCTTCCTTACGGCGTCCAGGACCAGCTCTCCACCGTATTTACCGGACAGGTCTTTGCCGTTTTCGTCATCACCGTAGCCGCCGCCGAAATCGCTTTGGGACTGGGCATCGTTTTCGCCGTCTTTCGCAATAACGAAAGCATCGACCTCACCAACGCCGCCAGTCTGCGCCGCTAACCGTCCAATCCATTCATCCATTCACATCCATCGCTACGCTGCTATCGTTTATCGTTCCATTCATTGCCAGCGCGGTTGCCACTATGTGGGTTGAATTCAAACGCACGCCCGACCTGATGTCGGCGGAAATCTGGAAAGAAGCTCTGGAAGCCGAGGGCTTGCCGGCCAAACTCTTGCCGGATGGCGACATCCGCGACTGGCAAGAGCGAATCCCCTTTACCGTCTATGTCCCCAAAGGCCGCGAACACGTAGCCGAGGAAATCGTCAGGAAGCTGTGAGGCCGCCGGGCATATGCTGACCGAATCGCTGGTATGGGCAATTTTCCTGCTGCCCGTCGCATCTTTTCTGCTTATCGGGCTGGTCATCCGCCCGGCGTTGGGCAGCGCGGCGCGGCCGGCCGGCTATGTAACCATTCTGGCGTTAGGCGCCGCATTCGTCCTGTCGCTGTGGCTGCTGGCGTCGGCCGCGCAAGGCGCAGCCTACGACTTTGCGCCGCATCTCTGGCTGGATTTGGGCGCCGCGTCCATCCGGATGGGGCTGCTGCTGGATCCGCTGACTACGATGATGCTGGTAGCCGTAACCGGCGTCAGCCTGATGGTGCAAATCTACTCCATGGGCTATATGGACGGCGACGCCAGCTTCGCGCGCTACTACGCCTATATGTCCCTGTTCAGCGCCTCAATGATTGGCCTGGTGCTCGCCTCCAACATTGTCCAAATGTATGTATTCTGGGAACTCGTCGGCCTGTCGTCTTACTTGCTGATTGGTTTCTGGCACGATCGGCCGGCCGCTGCCGCCGCCGCTAAAAAAGCCTTCATCATTACCCGCATCGGCGATGTCGGATTCCTGCTTGCCATCATATTCCTGTTTTTCCAGGCCGACGCGTTTGCGGCGCAGGGGCTGAACGCATTCCATATCCCCGACATCTGGCAGGCGGCTTTGCCCGTTGCCGCCGGGGGCGTCGGCATCGTAGCCGGCGGCGCGCTGCTCTGGCTCTGCCTCGGCCTGTTCGCCGGCGCCGTCGGCAAAAGCGGCCAGTTCCCCCTGCACACCTGGCTGCCCGACGCCATGGAAGGCCCTACGCCGGTCAGCGCCCTGATCCACGCCGCTACGATGGTGGCCGCCGGCGTGTTCCTGGTAGGCCGTTTTTTCCCCGTCTTTGCCGAATCGGATACCGTAATGGCCATTGTGGCATTGGTCGGCGCGTTCACCGCCGTTTTCGCCGCTACGATGGGCCTGGCCGCCAACGACATCAAACGGGTAATGGCCTATTCCACCGTCAGCCAGCTGGGTTATATGATGGCGGCGTTAGGCGTAGGCGCTTACAACGCCGCGCTGTTCCACTTGTTCACTCACGCCTTTTTCAAGGCATTGCTGTTCCTGGGCGCCGGCAGCGTCAACCATGCCGCCGGCACTTTCAATATGATGTATATGGGCGGCCTCCGCAAAGCCATGCCCGGCACTTACTGGCTTACCGTCATCGGCGCCTTAAGCCTGGTCGGCGTCTTTCCCCTGGCCGGCTTCTGGAGCAAGGACGAGATTCTGCTGGAAACCTGGCTGGGCGCCGGCGGGGTTTCAGCGCCAATCAGCCTGCTGGTATTCGCCCTGCTCCTGGCCGGCGTCGTGCTTACCGCATTTTATACCTACCGGATGGTGCATATTACTTTTCACGGCGAGTTTCGCGGCGGCGGCGAGCAGGAACTGCACGATGTTGAGGCCGCCGGCCGCCCCGTTCCCACCGGCGTATCCCATCACATTCACCTGGGCGAATCGCCTTGGGTCATGGTCGTTCCCATGGGCTTGCTGGGCGTCTGCGCCGTCATTGCCGGCTGGGTTGCCAATCCCATCGGCGTGTCCAGCATCGCCGGCGTAATCCCCTCCCACTGGCTTACTCTATACTTGGCGTCCGGTTTGCCCGACGGCCATTATCCGCCGGACTTCAGCATTCTGATGGCGGTAATCTCCAACCTGGCCGGCGCCGCCGGCATCGGGTTGGCCGCCTTGGTGTACGCCTGGCCCCGCCCGTTCACCGGATGGGATCCGCTGCTGCGGGCCGGGCCGCTGCATACCCTGTTGGCGCAGCGCTACTATTTTGACCATCTGTATGAGGGCGTAGCCGTCAACCGCGTTTTCTATCGCATTGTAGCCGCCGTTACCGACTGGTTTGACCGCAACATCGTGGACGGTATCGTTGGCTTGGCCGGCTGGATCTCCCGCAACATCGGCAGCCTGATTGCCCTGGCCCAGAACGGCCAGGTACAAACCTATCCGCTGGTTGCCGCCGTCGGCAGTATCATCATCATCGTCCTCTACATTCTGCTCGGATAGCCCACAGGACAAGCCGCAATGCCCATTGAGTTCAACGGACTGCTTACGGCCACGGTGTTTTTGCCGGCGGCGGCGGCGCTGTTTCTGGCGCTCGGCATCCTGCGCGGCCACCGGGCTATCCGCATTTTTGCGGCTCTGATTGCAGTTGCCGACCTGGCCCTGTCCGTCATCGTGTTCGCCCTGTTCCGGCAGAGCGGCCCCCGCTTCCAGCTGATTGACCGCTTTGACTGGATTACTACCGACACCGTGCAGGCCAGCTATTTCCTTGGCGTGGACGGCATCAGCGCGCCTCTGGTAATGCTGACCGGCCTGCTGGGTTTGTGCGCCGTGTTCGCATCGTTCCATATCGGCAGCCGCGTCAAAGAGTATTTCATCTGGCTGCTCGTACTGCAAACCGCCGTAATGGGCGTGTTCACCGCGCTGGACTTCCTCCTCTTTTTCCTGTTCTGGGAACTGGAGCTGGTGCCGATGTACCTGCTCATTTCCACCTGGGGCAGCGGCCGGCGGGAATACTCGGCCATGAAGTTCCTGATTTTCACCATCCTCGGCTCCGCCTTTATGCTGGTAGCTATCGTAGCCGTGTTCGTCAGCTCCGGCGTCGGCAGCTTTGATATGACCGCCTTGTTGGAGCCGGGTACGATGCTGGACGCCGGCCGGGCCGCGCTCCCGATGGGCCTCCTGTTCTGGCTGTTCTTTGTCGCTTTCGCCGTCAAACTGCCCACTTGGCCCCTCCATACCTGGCTGCCCGACGCCCACACCGACGCCCCCACCGCCGGCAGCGTAATGCTGGCCGGCGTGATGCTGAAAATGGGCGGCTACGGCCTGCTGCGCGTCAACGCCGGAATGTTCCCCGAACAGCTCCAAGCCTACGCCTTGCCGGTGGTCATCCTCGGCGTGGTCAGCGTACTGTACGGCGCCGTCGTAACCCTGCGCCAAACCGACCTGAAACGCTTAATCGCTTACTCCAGCGTCAGCCATATGGGCCTGGTGCTGATTGGGCTGGGCAGCGTGGCGGTAGCCGGCGGCCTGCTCAACGACGCCGGCCTGGTCGGGGCGGCGATGCAGCTCTTTACCCACGGCACCATTACCGGCCTGCTGTTTGTCGCCGTCGGCATCGTGTACGAAAAGACGCATACCCGCAATATCACCGACCTGGGCGGTTTGGCGAACCGGATGCCGCTGGTTGCCACGGCGTTCCTGGTGGCCGGCGCCGCCTCCCTGGGACTGCCGGCGTTGAGCGGGTTCGTATCCGAACTGCTGGTATTCTTTGGGGCCTTCCGCGCCTTCCCCATACTGACCATCCTGGCCGTGCTCGGCATCATCCTCGCCGCCGGCTATATCCTATGGATGATACAGCGCGCTTTCTTTGGCCCCCGTCCCGCGCGCTGGGACCGCCTTACCGACGCCGGCTGGTACGACGCCGTTCCGGTAGCGTTGCTGGTAATCAGCATCCTGGCCGTCGGACTCTATCCCGCCTGGCTTACCGATGTATTCAGCGCCGGGCTGGAACCTATCGTCAACGGCTATAATACCGGACTGGCCGGCATCAGCCGCTAACTCTGCTCCATCCTGCCAAGTCCCCTGCCCGCCAACCGCCGCAGCTAACCGGACGCCAACCAAACCTAACCGCCGCTAACCGCTATGACCGCTTACGACATTTACCTGATTTCCCCGCTGCTCGCGCTGGCCGGGCTGGCGCTCTTGGTCATCGTAGTTGACCTGGTAACCCGGCGCACCGGACTGCTCGTAAGCGTGTCGCTGGTCGGGCTGGCGGCCCCGGCGGCGTTAAGCGCATGGCAGGCCGTGCGGTTGGCCGACAGCGGCGCCGCCAGCCTGGCCGCCGAGGGATCCGTCGTCCTCTACACCCTGTCCATCGACCGTTTCTCCCTCTTTTTCAACTTTCTGATACTGGCCGCCGCCGCACTGGTAATTCTGGCATCCCGCGACTATGTGCAGCGGATGCCCCGCTTGCAGGGCGAGTATTTCGCCTTGCTGCTGCTGTCGGCCACCGGAATGATGCTGATGGCCTCCGCCAGCGAGCTGATTACCATGTACATCGCCCTGGAGTTGACCACCCTGCCGTTGGCGGCGTTGGCGGCGTTCCTGCCTAACGGACGCTCCAGCGAAGCCGGCATGAAGTTCCTCATCGTCGGCGCCGTCAGCAGCGCAGTGATGCTCTACGGCATGGCGCTGATTTACGGGTTCACCGGCAGCACCCGCCTGGATGAAATCACCGTTGTGCTGGCCGGCAGTTCGCTGAGCGGACTCTTTCCTTTCGGCAGCCCGGCCATCCTGTTGGCGATGGCGCTGCTGCTGGTCGGCTTCGGCTTCAAAATGTCCGCCGCCCCGTTCCAAATGTGGGTTCCCGACGTCTATGAGGGCGCGCCCACCCCGATGGTAGCCTTCCTTTCCGTAGCCAGCAAAGCCGCCGCTTTTGCGCTGGTGCTGCGGGTGTTCTACGTCGGATTTGAGGCATTGGGCGGCGACTGGTGGGTTTTGCTGGCCGGCCTGGCCGCCTTGTCAATGACCATCGGCAACCTGGTGGCCATCGCCCAGCGCAATATCAAGCGGCTGTTCGGGTACAGCACAATTGCCCACGCCGGCTATATTCTGGTCGGCGTGGCCGCCGCGGCCAGCGTCAGCGGCGACGCCGATTCCTTTGGCCCCAGCAGCGTCCTGTTCTATTTGGCCGCTTACACTGCCGCCAACCTGACCGCCTTTTTCGCCATCGCTGCTATCGGCAACCGCATTGACAGCGACGAAATCGCCGACTACGCCGGGATGATACGGCGCGCCCCGTTCCTGGCGATTACCCTGGCCCTCGCCCTGATTGCGCTGATTGGCGTCCCCCCGACCGGCGTGTTCATCGCCAAAATCTACATTTTCGCCGCCGCCGTCAACACCGGCGAATCCCTGATGACCTGGCTGGTAGTTATCGCCGTCGTCAACAGCGTAGTATCGGCGTATTACTACCTGCGTATCATCAAAGTAATGTTCCTGCAACCCGCCATCCGCTCCGAGCGCATCGCCGCATCCTGGCCGGTGAATGTAGCCCTCGGACTGGCCGCGCTGTCCGTATTATGGCTGGGCATTGCGCCGGATTCCCTGCTGACTATGGCCGAGCAGGCGGTAACCGCGCTGTCCGGCGGCTGATTGACTGATAATTTGACTGATTACTGATTATTGATTGACGAGCAATCAATCGCAGAGCGTACTACGATGCAAACCGTCGGCATCGCCTACAATGACCTGATACCCGAGGCGCTGGACCTGGCCCACGCCATCGCCGGCGAATTCAACCTCGGCGACAACAGCTGGATCCTCCGCGCCGAGGACGCCGCCGACCTCGGCCGGCGCGCCAAAGACACCGACCTGGTAGTTACTATCGGCGGCGACGGCACTATCCTGCGCGTCAACCGCGCCATTGCGCCCCGGGGCATCCCGCTGTTAGGCATCAATATGGGGCGGCTCGGCTTTATGACCGAACTCACCGGCCCCAACGCTATGGAGCAGCTGCCCCAATACCTCAAAGGCGGTATGCGCGTATCCGAACATAGTATGCTGACGGCGTCGCTCTACCGGCAGGGCGGCGCCGACGGCGCCCCCCCCAGCGATGCCCCCTATCACGCCTTGAACGACATTGTGCTGTCCCGCAGCCGCGTCTCCCGCGTCATCACCGTCCGGGCCGTCATCGACGGCGCCGCCGTCTCTACTTTCCGCGCCGACGGCGTCATACTGGCCACGGCCACCGGCAGCACCGGATACAGCTACGCCGCGGGCGGCCCCATCCTTGACCCCCTCTCCGATGATGTAGTGCTGACGCCGCTGGCGTCCCATGTCGGCCTGAACACCCCGCTGGTGCTGCGCCCCACCAGCAGCGTGGACTTTCACCTGGAGGGTTCGCAAGAGGCCATCATCAGCGTGGACGGCTTTGAGAACCATCCGGTAGCCCCGGGCGACTGGGTACGGATTACCCGCAGCCCTTACCGCGCCCGCTTCCTGCGCGCCCATGACCACAACTACTTCTGGGCTACCCTAACCCAGCGGCTCGGTTTCAGCCTGCAACGCCGCTGATTACCCCCGGCTCTGTAACATCCGCCCGGCAGCTTTATCCAGTAACATTATCCGGCAACATTGGAACGACCTAACGCATTATGACTACGCCCGCCCGCAACGAACCAACCATCGCCAGCCGCACCGTCTTTGAGGGGCGCATCCTCAATGTGCGCGTAGATACCGTGCAGCTGGTCAACGGACGCTCCGGCACCCGGGAAATCGTGGAACATTCCCCGTCCATCTGCGTAGTCCCGGTGGACGCCGCCGGCAATGTGCTGCTGGTGCGCCAGTACCGCAAGCCCGCCGAAGCATTCTTGCTGGAAGTTCCCGCCGGCGGCATTGAACCCGGCGAAACCCCGGAAGCCGCCGCCCGCCGCGAACTGCAAGAGGAAATCGGCCACACCGCGCGCCAATTGGAACCGCTGTCGGCCTTTTACCTCGCCCCCGGCTGGTGCAATGAATTCATGTACGCCTACCTGGCCGCCGAACTGCTGCCGGCATCGCTGGCATCCGACGATGACGAATTCATTGATGTCGTGCCCACGCCGATGCACGATATTATCGGCCTGATTGCCGACGGCACGATACGGGACGCCAAAAGCGTAGCCGCCCTGTTGCTTGCGATGCGCGTTATGGGGGATAATTAGCCGCCCGTCGGCGCGCCGCTATTGCGCCACATACAGCCGGAGCCTAACCCGCCCCGGCCGGAGGAAGGACACCAATGCCAGAGGATTTGCAACACGACGTGCTGGTCGTCGGCGCCGGCCTCGCCGGTATGCGCGCCGCCATCGCCGCGCGCGCCGGCGGCGCCAATACCGCCATCATCAGCAAGGTTCATCCCGTCCGCAGCCACTCCAACGCTGCCCAGGGCGGCATCAACGCCGCCTTGCTGGACCGCGGCGACGACTGGGAGGACCACGCCTATGACACCATCAAGGGCAGCGACTTCCTGGGCGACCAGGACGCCATCGAAGTGATGTGCCGCCAGGCCGGCGCCTCGCTTATTGATATGGAGCATATGGGCGTTACTTTCAACCGGGACGACGATGGCCGTCTTGGCACCCGCGCCTTTGGCGGACAGCGCCGCGCCCGCACTTTCTTTGTCGGCGATTTTACCGGCCAGGCTCTGCTCCACGTAATGTTTGAGCAGCTCATCAAATCCGGCGTCCGCCGCTACGAGGAATGGTTCGTTACCGCCTTGCTGATGGAGGACGGGCGCGCCGCCGGCGTTATCGCCCTCGACATCCGCAGCGGCGAACTCCATCTGATCCGCGCCAAAACCGTCATTTTCTGCACCGGCGGCTGCGGACGCCTCTTTGAACCCAGCACCAACGCCCTGATTGTTACCGGCGACGGCATGGGCCTGGTCTATAACGCCGGCGGCCAGCTGATGGATATGGAAATGGTGCAGTACCATCCCACCACCCTGGCCGGCAGCGGCGTGCTGATTTCCGAAGCGGCCCGCGGCGAAGGCGCCTATCTGCGCGACAAGGACGGCAATCGCTTTATGGAGAAATATGCTCCCAATATGATGGAGCTGGCCTCCCGCGATGTAGTCTCCCGCGCCGAACAGACCGAAATCAACGCCGGCAACGGCGTCAACGGCTGCGTCTATCTGGACTGCACCCACCTGGGCGAAGCCCTGATTATGGAAAAGCTGATCCAAATCCGGGAAATCGGCATTGACCTGGCCGGCGTGGATATGATCCGGGAGCCCATCCCCATCCGCCCCGGGATGCATTACATAATGGGCGGCATCAAGACCGACATCGACGGCCTGACCAACTTGGAGGGCGTGTACGCCGCCGGCGAATGCGCCAATGTCAGCGTCCACGGCGGCAACCGGCTGGGCGCCAACTCCCTGCTGGATACCATCGTGTTCGGCGAAAGAGCCGGCAGCCATGCCGCCGCCGCCGCGCGCGTCCGCCCCTTTGCCGACTTCGACGCCGCAGCCGCCTTGTCCCGGGAACGCCGCCGCATCCAGGAAATGCTGGACCGCCCCGAAAACGGCGACCGCTGGGCGTCTATCCGCAAGGATATGGGCGACTCAATGAACCGCAACCTCGCCGTTTTCCGCAACGAGGAAGGCATCGAGGAATCCATCGGCGACCTGCACCAGCTCCGCCGCCGCTACGAAAATGTTCCGGTGCAGAACAAAGGCAAGTCTTTCAACACCGACCTGGTGTTCGCCCTGGAACTCGGCTATATGCTGGACTGCGCCGACACCATCGCCGCCGGCGCCCTGGAACGCCGCGAAAGCCGCGGCGCCCAGTTCCGCGTGGACTACCCCCAGCGCAACGACGAGGAATGGCTGCGCCATATCGTGCTGACCAGAGGCGAAGCCGGCCCGGCGCTTTCCGAGCTGCCCGTTACCATCACCAAATGGACGCCCGAGGAGAGGAAGTACTAGGCTATGGATGTTACCATCAGGGTAAAACGCCAGGACCCGGAAGCGGCCGACGCCCGGCGGCGCCCCTACTGGCAAGACTATCCCGTTACCATTGCGGACAACGCTACCGTCCTGGACGCGCTGATCCAGATACGCGAGGACGATGACGGCACTCTGTCGCTGCGCTGCTCCTGCCGCAGCGCCATCTGCGGCTCCTGCGCCATGCGGATCAACGGCCACGCCGCCCTCGCCTGCAAGACCATCGCCAATACCGTCATCCAGGACGGCGTAATCACCATTGAACCCGCCGGCGTGATGCCCGTCATCAAAGACCTGGTCGTCAATTTTGACCTGTTCTGGCAGAAAATTGAGGCCGTTGACCCCTATCTCAAGCATATGGGGCAGGAACCCGAATCGGAATACATCGTATCCAATGATGCGATGCTGCATCTCTCCGGCGTTACGGCCTGCATCATGTGTGGCGCCTGCGTGTCCGACTGCACCGTCCTGGAAGTTGACCCCACTTTCTTGGGGCCGGCCGCCTTGGCCAAAGCCTACCGTTTCACCGCCGACCCCCGCGACGGCGATGGCGACGGCGTCTCTATGGAACGCCTATGGGCGCTCAGCGAACCCGCCGGCATCTGGGATTGCACCCGTTGCAACGAATGCGTCCAGGTTTGCCCCAAGGGCGTCGCCCCTATGGATCGCATTATGGCAATGCGGGAACAGGCCATTCAGCAGGGTTACGACAACAACAACGGCGCCCGCCATACCGACGCTTTTACCGAATCGGTAGGCCACAGCGGCCGGCTGGACGAACTCCGCCTGCCCATCAAGTCGGTAGGCGGTTTCACCAACCCGATTGCCCTGATGGGGTATATGCCGGTCGCGTTCCGCGCCATGCGCCGCGGCAAAATGCCGCCCATCGCCCATAAGAATGTGGAGAATGTAGAGGCGGTGCGCCGTTTGTTCCGCAATCTGCAACCGGAGCCGGCCGCGCCGCAGGTCAGCGAAAACACGCCTTTCGGCTGAACCGGCCCGCTGCCGCAAATGTGGCATTACCCCGGCGGACGGAGCCGCTGTCAGATACTCCGTCCGCCGCTACGGAATCCGAGGAGGAACCAGTGAAGTACGCTTTCTTTCCGGGCTGCGTTTCCCAAGGCGGCGCGCCCGAACTGTACCCGGCGGCCCGCGCCGTCTGCCAGCGGCTGGGCATCGAGCTAGAGGAAATACCCGGCTGGACCTGCACCGGCGCCGGCGTCATACAGGAAAAAAACCAGCTTTTCGGCGATACTCTCAACGCCCGCAACTTCGCCAAAGCCGAGCAAATGGGCCTGCCCATCCTCACCATTTGCAGCACCTGCCAGGGCGTAATGTCCCAAGCCAACCACCGGATGCGAGACCCGGAATATCTGGCCGAAATCAACTCCCACCTGGCCGAGGAAGGCTTGGAGTACAGCGGCCGGAGCGAACCCAAGCATCTGCTGTGGATCCTGATTGAGGACTACGGGCTGGATCGGCTGTCCGGCTATGTAACCCGCCCGCTGGGTGAACTGAAAATCGCCCCCTTCTACGGCTGCTACATCGTGCGCCCCACCGAAGCGCTGGACATCGCCGACCACCCCGAAAGGCAGCAGTCCCTGGAAATGCTGATTGACACCCTCGGCGCCGTGCTGGTTGACTTTGAGGGCAAAACCCGTTGCTGCGGCTTCCCCATCCTCACCATCAACGAGCGCAACTCAATGGCGATGGTCGGCAAGCACACCTCCGAAGTGAAAGACCTGGGCGCGGATGCGATGGTAACGCCCTGCCCGCTGTGCCATCTCAACCTGGACGGCTTCCAGCCCAAAGCCGCCGCGCAGGCCCGCCGCGCCATCGACCTGCCCATCCTGCATATGCCGCAGCTGATTGGCCTGGCCATGGGAATGTCTCCCGCCGAACTGGGCCTCAAAAAGCACATCGTCAGCGCCGGGCCTCTGGAAATCAAGATTGGCGGCCGGCGTTAGCCCAATGCCATAACCGACAATAGAGACGGGGCGAATGAATCACCATCCGCCCCGTCTAACTTTCTTTTTGGAATTAACCGGGCGGCGTTTCAGCATCCGAGACATAGGCGCTGACGGCGTCGGCAATCCGGTTGACGAAGTAGATGACATGAGCCTCATCATTGGCCAATCGCCGACTATTCATAAACCCGCGGTACATATTGCGATGCAGGTTGCCAGCAGCATTGAAGTGAAAGTAGGCGTCGAGATACCCAATTTCGCCATTGATTCTGCCGGCGACTTCAAACAGGTCGTCGTGGCTCTCGTTGCGCCATTCCCGCTGCACGGCGAAAGCCTTGACGCTATGCGCCGCCGCACACCACAGCATTTCCGACCGGGCCAAGGCATCCTGATCGGTGCTGAAAAGCCCGGCGTGTTGCAGAAATCGCAGCGATGCCCGAATGTGGCCATGCTCGTCCATTATGCCGATTCCTGCACATACGACAGCAGTTCGGTAATGAATCTGCCTACCGATGGCAGCCCGCCCTTGATGACATAATCCTCCAAAAAACCGTACTCTGCGCCATCCCGATAGGTGCCGGCTAACGAGTAGCCGGCAACGATGTCAGGATCCTCATATTTCCCGCTTTCGGCCTGCAACCGTTCCAGCAGGTCAAAATGGTCGTCCTCCGTTTCGCAAGGCCAGCCGCGGCTCTCCGCTACTAGAGACAAGGCGAATTCAGCCGCGGCCCAAACTTTGCCGCAACCGCCCAGATTGTCCCCCATCGCAAACGCCGAGTAAGCCGGCGCCAGGCAGAGGGCCGCCAGCATCCCAAAGTCCCCGCAGATTTGCACAGGATAGTCGCCGGATGCCAGTAGCGCACCCGGCACACCCGCATCCTGCGTAGGTTTGACGGGGTCGCCGCGCAGAATTACCGAGCCCAGCCAGCCCTCGCCGGGCTCAATAACGCCGTTAGTCGCCGGGCTGGCAAATCCCATTTCCCGATTGATGTCTTTGATCAGCATACTGATACCCCCTGTTTTGGGCGGGAATAGGCCGGCATCCCGGAAGCGGTTGCCCCTGCTTGGTCAGTGTCAATCGGCGCGGCGGCGCAGCATCGGCGCAACCTCCCGAATGGCCGCAACGGTTTCCTCAACATCGGCATCAGTATGGACGATGGACGGGTAAAACTTCTGCGGCCACGACTTGATAATCCGGCGTTCCAGCAAGCCCCGGTTCAGCTTGTCCAGAGCCTCGGCATCCGCCGCCAGAGTATCCCGAAAATTGCGTATCGGATGGTCGGCAAAGTAAATGTCAAACACGCCGTCCTCGCCCACGCTCTGCACTGCAAACCCCTCTGCTTCGCACGCCTCGGCCAACGCCTGCCGCAGCTGCCCGCCGATGCGATGCAGCCGTTCATACACCCCGTCTTTGCGGAGTTCGGCCAGCGTCGCCAGCCCGGCGGCGCAGGCCACCGGGCTGCCGTTCAGCGTCCCAATCTGGTCCACAAAGCTGTCGGACGACACGGCGCCCCGGTCATACACCGCCATTACATCGGCGCGGCCCAGCGTCGCCGCCAGCGGATAGCCGCCGCCCATTATTTTGCCCACCGTGCACAGGTCGGGCGTAACGCCGTAGTACTCCTGCGCGCCGCCGTAAGCCAGGCGGAATCCGGTAACCACTTCGTCAAAAATCAGCAACAGGCCGGCGTCTTGGGTCAGCTTTCGCAGGCCCTCCAGAAAGCCCGGCTGCGGCGCCAGCGACCGTTGCAACGGCTCCACGATAACGGCGGCGATTTCATCCCGATGCTCGTCTATGATGGCCGCCGTAGTCGCCAAGTCGTTGAATTGGGCAATCAGCGTCAAATCATTGATGGCGCGCGGTATCCCGGCGCTGTTGGCCGCCGCCTCCGGAAACTCCCCGGACGCCGGCGCAAACACCGACATCATTGCGTAGTCGCTGGTGCCGTGATAGCCGCCCTCAAACTTCAGGATTTTCTCCTTGCCGGTGAACGCCCGCGCCACCCGCATCGCCTGGAAGCAGGCGTCCGTGCCGCTGGTAGTAAAGCGCACCTGCTCGGCGCAAGGCACGGCGTTGACCAGATCCTCGGCCAGTAGCACCGCCTGCTCGTTGGTAGTGAAAAAGGTAGCGCCGCGGCTTACCGCTTCCAGCGCCGCTTCAGTAACCGCCGGGTGTGCGTGTCCCAGTATCATCGGCCCGGAACCCATCAGCCAGTCAATATATTCGTTGCCGGACACATCCCGGACGCGCCCGCCGCTGCCCTCCCGCACCAGAAATTTCAGCTCATCGGGATAATCCGTGTTGCCGGTGCTGCTGCCCGGCAGATATTGGGCGGCTTTGGCGAGCAGTTCCTGCTCCAGTTGGCTGTGCTGCGTCATTGGGGGGCCTCCATCCCGGTCGGGGCAAATTATGAGTGCAAAGTTGCGGCAAAGCGGTAGGCCGGTAACGCAATTATAACCGCAAACCCCGCCGGTCGGCGTGCCGGCGGGGCTATTGCAAACCCGATTATTTTGCCCTGCGCTATTCTTCGGCTTCCGCCCGCGCCCGATCCATCACTTCCACCAGTTCCTGCACCGACGCCGCCGACGCTTGCAACGCCGCCATTTCGGCATCCGTCAGGCTGATTTCAATGACCTGCTCCATCCCGCCGGCGCCAATCTTGACGGGAACCCCGACGCAAAGGCCGTTGATGCCGTACTCGCCCTCCAGATAAGCGCAACCCGGCAGGATGCGTTTCTTGTCCAGCAGCACCGCTTCCACCATCTGCGTGATGGCCGCCGACGGCGCATAGAACGCCGAACCCTGCTTCAGCAGAGCGACAATCTCGCCCCCGCCGTTGCGAGTACGCTGCACAATGGCGTCAATGCGTTCCTGCGACAGCAGCTCCGCCAGCGGAATGCAGCCCACCGTCGTATAGCGCACCAGCGGCACCATATCGTCGCCGTGTCCCCCCAGCACCATCGCCTGCACATCGTCCACCGATACATTCAGCTCCTGGGCGATAAAAGTCCGGTAGCGCGCCGTGTCCAGCACGCCGGCCATCCCGAATACGCGGCTGCGCGGGAAACCGGCCGTTTGATACACATTCTGCACCATCGCATCCAGCGGATTGGTTACCGCCAGGATGATGCAGTCGGGCGAATACCTGACAATTTCCCCGGTTACCGCCGCGGTAATCCGCATATTGGTCAGCAGGAGATCGTCCCGGCTCATTCCGGGCCGGCGGGCAATGCCGGCCGTGATGACTACCACATCCGACCCGGCAGTTTCCGCATACCCGTTGGCGCCGGTAATCAGGGCATCCGACCCGATGACCGGCCCCGATTCCAGCATATCCAGCCCTTTGCCCTGCGGCAGATCCTCTACCACATCCACCAGCGTTACATCGGCATAGCCCAGCTGGTGAATGCGCTGCGCGGTGGTTGCGCCGACATTCCCGGCGCCTACTACGGTTACTTTGCTTCGCATCCGGTGAGTTTTCCTCCGTCGTTGGTTGGTGCAGTTTGTGCTGTGGGCCGCTAAATGGCGTCCACAATAGCGTTGAAAGTGGCGCTGGGACGCATGGCGCTGGCCGACATTGCCGCATCCGGCCGGTAATACCCGCCAATCTCCACCGGCTGCCCCTGCGCGTCCGCCAGCTCCTGTACGATTTTCTCCTCGTTGTCCGCCAGCTGCTGCGCCACTTCGGTAAAGCGGGCTTGCAGTTCGGCGTCTTTCGTCTGCCGGGACAGCATCTGCGCCCAGTACAGCGCCAGATAGAAATGACTGCCTCGGGTGTCCAGTTCGTTGACCCGCCGGGACGGCGCGCGCCGGTGTTCCAGATGCTCCCCGATGGCCTGATCCAAAGTCTCCGCCAGCAGTTTGGCCTGCTCGCTGTTGAACACTTCGCCGAAATGCTCAAAGGATGCCACCAGCGCGCAAAACTCGCCCAGTGAATCCCAGCGCAGATGTCCTTCCTCCAAAAACTGCTGCACATGGCGGGGCGCCGACCCGCCGGCCCCGGTCTCAAACAGCCCGCCGCCCTGCAACAGCGGCACCACCGACAGCATCTTGGCGCTGGTGCCCAGTTCCAGGATGGGAAAAAGATCGGTCAGATAGTCGCGCAGCACATTGCCGGTAACCGCAATCGTATCCTGCCCGGCCCGGCTGCGCGCCGTGGTGGCTTTCATCGCATCCACCGGCGACATCACCCGAATGTCCAGCCCGGCGGTGTCGTGCGCCGGCAGATACTGCTCTACCTTTTTCAACAGCTGGGCGTCGTGCGCCCGTTCCGGGTCCAGCCAGAATATGGACGCCGCCCCGGTAATCCGCGCGCGCCCGACGCCCAGCCGCACCCAGTCCTGAACCGGAGCGTCTTTCGTCTGGCACATTCGGAATATGTCGCCTTCCTCAACGCTCTGTTCCATCAGGGCCGTACCGAAGGCGTCAACTACCCGTATCGTTCCGTTGCCCGGCGCCTTAAATGTCTTGTCGTGCGAGCCGTACTCCTCGGCGGCCTGCGCCATCAGCCCCACATTGGCCACGCTGCCGATGGCCGACGGGTCAAACGCCCCATTCTCCTGGCAATCCTCAATCACCGCCTGATAAATGGTTGCATAAGAGCGGTCGGGAATTACGGCGATGGTGTCATGCAGCTCGTTGTCCGGCCCCCAGGTTCGCCCGCCGTCGCGCACGATTACCGGCATTGAGGCGTCAATAATCACATCGCTGGGCACGTGCAGGTTCGTAATGCCCCGGTTGGAGTTGACCATCGACAGATGCGGACGACGGCCATAGACCGCCTGTATGTCGGACTCAATCGCCGCCCGCCGGTCATCCGGCAAGGCTTGCAGCTTGGTATAGAGTTCGGCAATTCCGTTGTCCGGGTTCACCGCCAGTTCCGCCAATTCCGCCCCATGCTTGTCAAACACATCCTGGTAGTACACCGACACGCAATGCCCGAAAATAATCGGGTCCGACACGCGCATCATCGTAGATTTCAGATGCAGCGACAGCAGCACCTCCTCGGCTTTGGCCTGCTCCATCGCTTCGGCATAAAATGCCCGCAGCTCCCGGACATTCATCGCGGAGCAGTCCACGATTTCGCCGGCTTGCAGCGGAATGCCGGATTTCAGCGCAGTAACCTTCCCTGCGCTGTCCACAAACTCAATAGCCGCCGACCCGGCCTCGGCAACGGTAACCGACTGCTCGCTGCCGTAAAAATCGCCGCCCGTCATGTGGCTGACGCGCGTTTTGGATACATCCGGCCAATCCTGCATCATCCGGTGCGGATTGCGCTTGCCATGCTCTTTCACCGAAGTGGACGACCGACGGTCGGAATTCCCCTCCCGTATCACCGGATTGACCGCGCTGCCCAGCACTCGGGCAAAACGCGCTTGTATCGCCCGCTGCTCGTCGTTAGCCGGGTCGTCCGGGTAGTCAGGAATATCATATCCCTTGTCCTGCAACTCCCGAATTGCCCCTTTCAGCTGCGGAATGGAAGCGCTGATATTAGGCAGCTTGACCAAATTCGCCGCCGGCTCCAGGCACAGCTCCCCGCACATCCGCAGGTAGTCCGGGATTTGCTGCTCCGCCGTCAAATTGTCGGGAAAGTTGGCGATGATACGGCCCGCCAGCGATATGTCCCAAGTCTCCAGCTCAATGCCGGAGCCCTTCGTGTATGCTTGGAGAATCGGCAGCAGCGAGTGCGTAGCCAATGCCGGCGCCTCATCCGTTTCAGTGTAAATGATTCGCTTGGCTTCGGCCATAATCTCCTCCTGGCAAGTGGCATCATGCGTACCGCTGCGGGCCGCCCAAAGTCATCCGACTGCACGCCCGGCAGAGGCTGAATCGCTGCGATTATACCACGAATCCCCGGCTGTGATACCCGCCTTTGCCCGTAGTGCCGCGGCGGCGTTGATGTGGTACATTTACGGCAAGATTTTCAACAGGCCATGATAATGATGACCGCCAATGCTATGCCGGCAGCGCGGCGACTGCCGGCTTTCAATAAACTGCTGTTCACCGCAGACCATATCGGACTGCAAGCCCTCTCCTATTTCCGCCAGCAGTGGGCGCTGTTCTTTCTGGCGCCGCCGATGCTGGAAGGAATGGCGCGCGTCCCCGACGTAATCCTGCTGGGATTCTCTATCGACGCCCGCGTCCTGGCCGGCTTGCTGATCTTCGCCGGCCGTTTCATCGACGCCTTTACCGACCCGCTGATTGGCTGGTGGAGCGATCGCACCCACAGTCGTTGGGGGCGGCGCATCCCGTTCATCCTGTTCAGCACCCCCTTTTACGCCCTGTTCGGCGCGCTGATCTGGTTCCTCCCGGTAGAGGGCAGCAGCTGGTGGAACGCCCTTTATTTCGTGCTGATGCTGGAGCTGTTTTTCACGGCGGCCACCATGTCCAGCGGCGCATTAGAAGCCCTGGTTCCCGAGCTGACCAACACCGCCAAAGACCGCATGAACGTCGTCGGCCTGATTTTCCTGTTCGCCGTCCTGGGCGCCGGGCTGGGACTGGTAGCCGGCGGCTACATCGTTGACGAACTGGGCTTCCGCATCACCGGCACTATTTTTGCCGTAAGCGCGCTGATTTTCCGCGCCTCGTCGCTGGCGGCGATATGGCGGCACGCTTCGCGCGAAACGCCCCCGGCCCAAGTTTCATTCTGGCGGGGAATGCGCGACACCCTACGCAACCGCCAGTTCATCTACTTCCTGCCCACCTTCGTGCTGTTCACCACCGGCGTCGGCGTGTTGCAGGGCTGGATACCCTTTTTCGCCTCCGGCATCCTGTTGCAGGAGCAAGAGGGCGGCGCTTCCGCTATGCTGTCGGGCACCATCATCGGCGGCGTAGTGCTGGCCGGCATCATTACCTGGCTGCTGTTCAACTCCGACGGCGTCAGCAAGCGGCGCATCTACGGCATCATCATCTGGCCGCTGTTTAACTCCGCCGGCGTCAGCAAGCGGCGCATCTACGGCGTCTGCCTGGTCTTGAGCGGCCTGGTTTTCCCCTTTCTCGGCCTGATTGGACTGGTATCGCCGGACAACCTGCTGTTGCAGTCCCTGCTTTTCGTATTCGTCGCCGGTATGCCCATGTCCGCCGTGTTCCTGATGCCCAAAGGCATTATCGCCGACATTGCCGACTACGATGCTCTGCTACAGGGCGAGCGGCGTGAAGCGATGTTCTACTCCACCCAAAACTTCTTTGAGAAACTAACTTACGCGCTGCCGCCCCTGCTGTTGAGCCTGGTACTGCAACTGGGCGATTCGCCGGACAATCCGCTCGGCATCCGGCTGGCCCCCGTACTCGCCGGCGCGCTGGCTCTCCTCGGCTTCACGCTATGGCCCCGCTACAAGCTCCCCGACACAGTGAACCAAGAGACGGTAACGGCGGCCGGCTTGCTGCCGGCGCGATAGATGCCGGACGGCGCGGTATCTATGGATCCGCTAAAAGTTCTGGTCCTGGAAACGGGATTGCAGCGGTTCCGGCGCCGGGTTTTTCAGCTCCTCAATGATGAGCTGGCAGATGCGTATGCCCGGTTTCAGCCGGCAGACATACGGGCCAATATTGGAAATTTCCAGACGGATGGTGCCGCGAAAATCGGCGTGAATGGTCGGCGCAGTCTGATGCACGGACAGTCCGAATCTCGCGATGGAACTCTTGCCCTCAACACGCGCCGCCAGGTTAAGCGGCATTTCCACCCGTTCCAAAGTGCTGGCCAGCACAAATTTGCCCGGATGCAAATCCAGGTGCTCGTCGTCATGCACCATCTGAACCCTTCCGTATCGAATTGCCACGGCTTCTGGGTCTGCTTCCCCAACGGTTACAAAGACGCCGTAACCCGGACCGGGCTGTTCAGGGATCGTGAAACGATTGCCCAGCCGCAAATCCACTGAAGAGGTATCAAACATTTCGTCCTCTGGCGGAGGATCGATAACCAGCCGTCCGTCCCGCAGGGCGTCGGTGATGTCCTCGCTGCTGTAAATCATCACCACCACCCCTCGACCACCACGGTGTGCTGGTCGGCCTTCGGAACGCGCAAAAAATGCGTGGATTTGACGGTTTCATCCGGGATCATAATGCGCCAGTCGCCGTTGTTGTAGTCGCCGACGATGATGGCCTTGAGCCACTTTTCCTCCAGGTTGACGGCGTAGTCCGGCATCCAGGCGTGGAAAAATTCCCCGCCGATGGTGAAGGTAACCGTGGCCTCATCCCAAAACCACTCGCTTTTCTTGGCTTTTTGGAGCTTGATCTTGGCCGCCGCCGGCTCCCGCCTGGTCGGCCAGTCGATGGTAATTCCGCGACCCGGCATAAGATTTTCCTCCTGGTCATAGTTGGCGCAATGCTATCCGCAGTACGCCGTTTCGTCAACGCTACCCGATTATCCATCCAGCTGCGCCCCCAGCCCCACCGCATCCGCAACCGGCAGCTGGCAAGCGTAATGTTCGCACACATACGCCGCCGGCCCGCCGTTAATCAGCCCGCGCTGCTCCAATAGCGGCGCGCCCGGCAGCGGCGGGTTGTCCGGGTCGGCTACCCCGACCACTACCCGGTTGGGCAGGTAACGCCGCCCGACTTCCCCCAGCAGCGCCGCCGTTGCCGGCAGTTCCGGCCCGCCTACAATGACCACCTCTTTGGGCAGCGATACGTAAAAGTCCAGCGCGCCCAGCCAGTGGCCGGCGGCCCCCGGTGCCCGGCCCAGCAAAGGCTGCAAGCCCCGCAGCGGCGTAACCCCTTTGGCCGTGTAGTCATCATTCCCGGTAATGACGCCCAGCCGCAGCAGTACATCCGCAGCCACCGAGCCGCCGCAGGGCTGCGCGTTGTCAAACACATCCCGGGGACGGATCACCAGCGTTTCGTGGTCGCGGCCCGTATCATAAAACCCGCCCACGGCATCATCCCAGAACAGGTTGATCATTTCGTCGGCTGTGTTCACCGCCTCTTGCAGCCAGCGCGGTTCCATCGTCGCCTCATGCAGCGCAATCAACCCGTCGGCTAGGCCAGCGTAGTCCTCCAGATAGCCCAGCAGCCGCGCCTCTCCGTTGCGCCAGGTGCGTAGAATACGACCGTTGGCATCCCGCATATTGCCCAGCAGAAAAGCGGCGTTGCGGCGCGCCGCGTCCCGGTAATCATTCCGGTTGAAAGCGGCGCCGGCCTCGGCGAAAGACCGCAGCATCAGCCCGTTCCAGCCGGTCAGCGCCTTGTCGTCCAGCAAGGGATGCACCCGCTGCTCCCGCACTGGCAGCAGCGCCGCCCGGGCCCGCTCAATCGCCGCCGCCAACTCCGACTCGGATATGCCGCGCTGCGCTGCGTAGTCCGCCGGCGGGCGCGGCGCATTCAGGATATTGGCCCCCTCAAAATTGCCCGTTTCGGTAACGCCGTAGTAGCCCATTATCAGATCGGCGTCATCCCCCAGCAAAGCGCGCAGTTCGGCCGGCGTCCAGACGAAAAACTTGCCCTCAACTCCCTCGCTGTCGGCATCCTGCGCCGAGTAGAACCCGCCCGCCGGGTCGGTCATCTCCCGCAGTACATAATCCAGCGTCTCCTCGGTGATGCGGCGGTACAGCGGCTTGCCAGTGATTTGCCACGCGTGCAGGTAAAGCCGAGACAGCAGGGCGTTGTCATACAGCATCTTCTCAAAGTGCGGCACCAGCCAATAAGCGTCGGTAGAATAGCGATGAAACCCGCCGCCAATCTGGTCGTAGATCCCGCCGTAGGCCATCTTGTGCAGCGTCAGCTCCACCATTTCCAGGGCGCGGGCGTTGAACCCGTGCCGATAGTAGCGCAGCAGAAATTCCGGCGTCATCGGCTGCGGAAACTTGGGGGCGTTGCCAAACCCGCCGTTCAGATGGTCAAACTGCGTTGCCAGCTGCGAATATGCCGTGTGCATCACCTCCGTGGTAAGCGGATTAAATCCCCCCGCTCGTTGGAAAGCCGGCTGCCCGGCCCGGCCCATCTGCTCGGCCAGCTGGCGGGTTACGCGCTCAATCTCGCCCTTGTTGGTGCGATACGCCTGGCTGGCGGCGGCCAGCAAGCGCGGAAATCCGGGCATCCCGCCCCGATCCTCCGGCGGGAAATAAGTGCCGCCATAGTACGGCCGGCAGTCCGGCGTCAGAAAAACCGTCATCGGCCAGCCGCCGCTGCCCGTGAGCATCTGCACCGCTTCCATATACACCGCATCCAAATCCGGCCGTTCCTCCCGATCCACCTTGATGTTCACGAAATGCTCGTTCATCAGCGCCGCGATGTCCGCGTTCTCAAAAGACTCCCGTTCCATCACATGGCACCAATGGCAGGCCGAGTAGCCGATGCTCAACAGGATGGGGCAGTCATCCTCCCGCGCCCGGCCCAGCGCCTCCTCCCCCCACGGATACCAGTCCACCGGGTTGTGCGCGTGTTGCAGCAGGTAGGGGCTGGTTTCGTCAATCAGTCGGTTGGGCATCGTATAAACTCCCCGCAATCTGGTAAAATCGTTGTCGTAAAGCCGCTTTCAGCAAAACCGTTGGCAGCAAAGCCGTTGCCAGTCAATGCCAGCATACCAGACGCCAGGCCGTTGCAACCCAAATCCGCCGTTATGAAACCGACCCCGCACTTGCGCCAACTCCTGCCGAAATTGCCAATCGCCGCATTGCTGCTGGCGGCAATTCTGGCCGTTGCTGCTGCCGGCGCCGCCTGCGCGCCGTCCGCCGGCACGGGCCCCGGAGCCGACGCCGGCCAGGTTGCCCCGCCTTTTGCGATGCAGCTCGCCGACGGAACGCCGGTCAGCCTGAAAAACCTCGTGGACGGCCAGCAGCCGGCCTTCATAATGTACTTCGCTACCTGGTGACCGCACTGCCGCGCTGAGTTGCAGTCGCTGAACACCTTCGCATCCGACTACGCCGCCGACATCGATTTCTACATCGTGTCCTTCGACGAGGACGCCGCCGTCATTGCCGACTACATCGCCAACCACAACTACCAAGGCTTCACTGCCGCCCAGCCGGTCGGTACGATGCTGGCCGACTTGGCCGTAACCCGCCAGTCCACAATGATGGCGCTGAACGCCCAAGGCCGCATCCTGCATCGCCAGACCAGAGGCGACGCAACCCAATGGCCGGCCTATCTTGACCTGCTGTCCGAAAACCCCAACGCCGCGCCCGACCCGGCCGATGCCCAGCAGCAACGCCGGCAAGACCTGCAACTGCCCAGCTGATGAGGATAGCCGCCGGCGTCGTTGACGCTACGGAGAATTATGCCAAAACCTAACCTGATAATCGGTCTATTGACGGTCGGCATCGTTGCCGGCGCGCTGCTAACCGGCTGCCAACCGCCGGAATCGCCGGCGCCGATGATAACCGATGCCACTGCGACAACTGCCGCCGCCGTTGCGCCCGCCCCGGCAACCACCGAACCCGCCGCTGCCGACCCGGATACGCCGGTTCCCCAAGCCACACCATCCAATACGGCAGCCTCGGCGACATCACCGCCGGCCGCAGCTGCAACTATGACATCCTCCACTGATGCCGCCGCTGCGCCGCCGGCAACTCGTCCGTCCGCCGGCGCTACCCCAAAACCGCCAACGATTGCGGCAACCGCCGCTGTTATGCCATCTGCTACTGCTGCTGCGCCGGCGCCTATGGATACGCCGCCGCCGGTTGCAGCAACCGCTACTACTCCGCCCCGGCCATCCGCCCCGCAAGGCACGGCTGTCGGCGAAATCCCGCCCGCCTTTACGATGCAGCGCGTCGACGACAGCGCCATCACATCCGCAGACCTGGCCGCCGCCGGCCGCCCCGTCTTTATGATGTACTTCGCTACCTGGTGACCCACCTGCCGCGCCGAGTTGCGGACGCTCAACCCCATCATCTCCAACTACGCCGGCCAGGTTGACTTCTATCTGGTCTCCTTCAGCGAAACCGCCGCCGTGCTGGACGGCTACATCGCCGACAACGGCTATGCCAATATGACCGCAACGCAGCCCGTCGGCTCAATGCTGCGCGACCTGAAAATCGTCAGCCAGTCGTCAATGCTCGCCATGGACGTCAACGGCATAATCACTTTCCGCAAAGGCTACGGCGGCCGCTCCGTTGATTTCGCCGCCGAATTCGCCCGCCTGACCCAGTAAAACTTGCCGTCGTCGCAACCGTCATCCCGGCCGCTCCCGCAACCGTCATCCCGGCCGGCCCCGCAACCGTCATCCCGGCCGGCCCCGCAACCGTCATCCCGCCCCCGCAACTGTCATCCCGGCCGGACCCGCAACCGTCATTCCGGCCGGACCCGCAACCGTCATTCCGGCGAAAGCCGGAATCTATGGTCGCCGGTTCCACTACCGCAGTAGGGGATTACACTGCCGGATAAAGCCGGAATGGCAATGACGGTAAATCACCCACACGCCCTAACACCAGCGAGGTTAGCAATGCCCCAACCCAAAGTAGTTTTCCTCACCGACCTGGACGACCATTACCGTCAAATCGTCGTTGACGAAGCCCCGGACGGCATGAACGTCATCGCCGCCTCCAACGGCTTGGACGAGGACGCCCAGATTGAACTGGCGCGCGATGCCGATTTCCTGCTCCTCTTTCCCGGCCGCCTGTCCGACCGGGTGCTGACCAGCGCCCCCAATGTCCGCCTGCTCCAGCTGTTGAGCGCCGGCTACGACCGGATGAACCTCAAACTGGCCGCCGATTTGGGCGTCCCCGTCGCCAACAACGGCGGCGCCAATTCCGTCGCCGTCTCCGAACACGCCATTATGCTGATGCTCGCCGTCTATCGCCGCCTCTATCACTATGCCACGCTGGTAAAATCCGGCGGCTGGCGCCCCACCGGCGACCGCAGCATTGACACCTACGAACTAGAGGGCAAGACCGTCGGGCTGGTCGGCATCGGCAACATCGCCCAGAAAGTAGCCCGCCGGCTGCGCGGCTTTGAAGTCAACTTGCAGTACTACGACAAATACGCCGCCCTGCGTCCCACTGAGGAGGAATCCCTGGGTATCCGCCCCGTGTCGCTGGAAACCCTGCTGCAAACCTCCGATGTAGTCAGCATCCATGTGCCTCTGACGCCGGAAACCCGCAATATGATTGGCGCCGCCGAGTTGGCGCTGATGAAACCCTCCGCAATCCTAATTAACACCGCGCGCGGCGGCATCGTGGACGAAACCGCCCTGGTAGCCGCCTTGCAGAACGGCGACATCGCCGGCGCCGGCCTGGATGTGCTGGAACACGAACCCCCATCCCCCGACGATCCGCTGCCCCAACTCCCCAATGTAGTAGCCACGCCCCACACCGCCGGCCCCACCTACGAATCCCTCGCCAAGCGCGCCGCCAACTCCTTCGCCAACATCCAACGCGTCTGGAACGGCCAACCCCCGCTATGGACAGCCCAGTTTGACGCGGATGAATAGGCAAATCTGCCGGCCATCCTGCCGTCATTGCTTACAATTGTCCACGTCGCCGGCATTGCTGCCATTTGCACAATCAGAGAAAACCCGATATAACAGTCAAAAGGAGGTGCATTATGGTTGCAACAAAGCGAACCCCGGAGGAACAACGCGCACGCGAGGCCGTGTCGGACACGATGCATCGTGAGGCGTTGAAAAAATCCCGGACGATGGAATTGCTCCGCAAGTTCGAGGAGATGCACATCGCCGCCGGCGGCAAGAAACTGTCGTGAATCCGAACCTGCCACCCAAGGGTTCTGCCGAGTGGTATCTATTGCGAGAGGCGTTGGGCCAAGCCTATCCGGCATTACTCGGCGATTTGCAGTCCCTTATCGTCGAGCCTCTGATCAACGACGATTCCCCACGACAGTACCGCGCATTGGCCGTCTTTCACGCATCAGTAGTTATACCGACGGAGCAGTATAATTTTGCGGAAGCCGCCGACGGTTTGCGTAGTTTTATGCGCGAGCATCCCGTCTTGCGAATTCGATTCCAGCGAACCTTCGACGGCACTTTACTGCCGGCGTTGCGGATGTTTGCGCTGTACCAGGACTACTACGATTTCTACGAGCCTATCTAGCGGACGTACCGCCGGGGGTAGAGCGGCGCCGTCGCATAAGGATGCCGCTCCGCCCCCGGCGGTATTGTGAAAATGACCTTGCCGTCCTCGCTGATAGCGAAACTTGACGCAGAGCGGATAATCCCCCATCGCACAATCAGCAAAATTGCGCTATAAATGCCAAAAGTAGGCGCATCATGGTCACAGCAAAGCAAAGCCCGCATGAGCAGGAATACCCCGAATCCGTTGCGGATACGCAGGAGGTGGCCGCTAATCACGAAGTCATTACCAAGCCGCCCCGCAGTGGCTGATCGAACTTTCGCAGGAAACCTTCCGCAAAGTTGACGAAGCCAATCGCCGGATTGAGGAGCTGAACCGGAAATATGGACGCTAAACCGGACCAGCCGTTGGCGCTACCAAATTACATAACTACGGAATGACGCCGCATTGTCCGGGCTGAATATGTTTCGCAGCCGATACAACCAGTCCGGGCTTCATCCCGATTTACCGGACAACCTTGCGGAACTAATCGCTAGAATGCATCAATATGATATGCCGTACTGGTTCCCATACGGCATTGACAAATAGCGTCCCCACATCTGCAAGGGCGGCTGATTAGCCGCCCTTGCTCACTTTTATCTGGCCCGACTCAACTATCTTTGGCCCGCCGGCGTCCCCATCAAATCCGCCCCCAGCATCCCCACCACATCACCCAACGCCAGCGCCCCCCGATTATCCCCCTCCCGCGTCCGCACCGCCGCCGCCCCGGCGTCCTGCTCCCGGTCGCCCACCACCAGCATATACGGAACTTTCTGCAACTGCGCCTGTCGAATTTTCAGGTTCATCCGCTCGCTGCGGTCGTCCACTTCCACCCGGAAACCGGCGCCCCGCAGTTGCCCGGCCACCTGCTCGGCATACTCAATATGCCGGTCGGCGATGGGGATGACCACCGCCTGCACCGGCGCCAGCCACAGCGGAAACGCCCCCGCGTAATGCTCCACCAGCACCCCAAAAAACCGTTCCAGCGACCCCAGTATCGCCCGATGCACCATATACGGACGCGCCCGATTCCCCTGGTCATCCTGAAACACCAGGTCAAACCGTTCCGGCAGGTTGAAGTCAAACTGCACCGTCGTGCATTGCCACGCCCGCCCCAGCGCATCGGTAATCTTGATGTCAATTTTCGGGCCGTAAAATGCGCCGCCGCCCTCGTCAATGTCATAAGACAGCCCGCGCGACACCAACGCCTCCCGCAGCGACTCGGTAGCGTGTTCCCACATTGCCGGCTCCCCCACAAACTTGTCCGGCCGCGTGGACAGCATAATGTCGTATTCGTCAAACCCGAATGCCGCCATCATCTCAAAAGTGAGATCCAGCACCGCCCCAACCTCGCTGGCCACTTGGTCGGGCAGGCAAAAGATATGCGCGTCATCCTGCGTAAAGCCGCGCACCCGCATCAGCCCATGCAGCACCCCGCTGCGCTCGTACCGATACACCGTCCCCAGCTCCGCAATCCGCAGCGGCAGTTCCCGGTAACTCCGCAGCGCCGCGCGATATATCTGGATATGGAACGGGCAGTTCATTGGCTTCAAAAAGTATTCCTGCTCGTCAATCTCCATCGGGGCATACATACTGTCCCGGTAGAAATCCAAATGCCCGCTGGTCTGCCACAGCCGCGCCCGCCCAATGTGCGGCGAATAGACGATGCTGTACCCCTGCCGATAGTGTATGTCCCGCCAGTAATCCTCAATCAGCGACCGCACAATGCCGCCTTTGGGATGCCACACAATCAAACCCGGCCCGATTTCCTCATGCACGGTGAATAGGTTGAGCTGCCGGCCCAAAACGCGATGGTCGCGCCGTTCCGCCTCCGCCAGCCGTTCCAGATGGGCGTCCATCTCCGCCTGCGACTCAAAAGCCGTCCCGTAGATGCGTTGCAGCATCGGACGGTTCTCGTCGCCCCGCCAGTAAGCCCCGGCCACATTCAGCAACTTGACGGCGGCAATCTCGCCCGTGCTGCCCACGTGCGGCCCCTGGCACAGGTCGGTAAAATCGCCGTGCCGATAGATGGACAGCGTAGTTTCGTCCGGCAGGTCGGCAATGATTTCCTGCTTGAACGGCTGGTCGGCAAACCGCTGATTGGCGTCATCCCGGCTCAATTCCTCCCGGACAAACGGAGCATCGGCGCGGATGGTATCCAGCATCAGCGCCTCAATCCGTTCCAAATCCTCCGGCGTAAAAGGCTGAGCCACCTCAAAATCGTAATAGAACCCGTCGGCGGTAGGCGGCCCGATAGCGAACTTGGCCTCCGGAAAAAGTTGCAGCACGGCGTCGGCCATCACATGGGCGGCGCTATGCCGCATCCGATGACGCAAAGCATCAACAGGACTAGCGGCAGCGGGGTCAGGCGCGGCATGGTTAAGCATAAAGGCAGTTCCTGCGGTTGGGATATGAACATTATACCCGATGGCATCCGCATCTGTGCTTGCCCGGTTCAGCGGTTTGCGATATAGTTACAGCGATAAACAGCGAGGTCTCGCTCTCATGCCAACCGATTACGCGGCGTTGCAAGCCAACCGAGATTATAAGGGCGAACTTCAACGCGCCCACGGGCTTATCTCTGATCTCTACAGTGAGCCCGCCCACTTTGTCATAGAGCTGTTGCAGAATGCCGAGGATGCTCTTGGCAAGCAGCCCGGCGGTTGGAACGGCAACCGAAAGGTGTCCTTCACCGTAGGCGATGATCGCGTTGAAGTCGCCCACTATGGCCGCCCGTTCAATAGCCATGACGTAAATGGCATCGTAATCACGCTTTCCTCCACGAAAGCCGACACCCTGAACGATATAGGCAAGTTCGGCATCGGTTTCCGTTCTGTCTTTGCGATAACGGATCGCCCTTGTATTTACTCCGGAGACGAACGTTTTGCAGTTGAGAAATACATCGATCCGGTCGAAATCCCTGCGCTCCCGGACCTTGACCCGGATCTAACGCTGTTCCGTATGCCGCTAAATGATGGCGGCACAGAAAGCCGTCAGGCCATCATTGACCGACTTGCCGAGCTGGAGTTGCGGACGCTCCTTTTCTTGCGGCACATTGACGGCATCATTTGGCGAATCGCGGAAGGACGGAATGGCGGGATACATCGCCAAACTGAAAGCGGCGGGGATGGTGTCCGCCTTGCTACAATCACCCGCGAAAACGGCGCTGGTGAAATTGAAAAATCAGAACGCTGGGTAGTCTTTTCACGCCCGGTTTCGCACGGCGGCAAACCCGCAGGATCCGTTGAAATGGCTTTCCAGTTTGCCGATGACCAGGATGACAAAGTGCAACCGATCAAGGATTCGATACTAACGGTTTTCTTTCCTACGAAAGTGGAAACGCATTTGGGGTTCCTTCTGCATGGGCCGTATCGCACTACGCCAAGCCGTGAAACAGTGTCTGACAGCGACGAATGGAATCGGGCGTTGATGCGTGAAACCGCAGCTCTGATACCGGAGGCATTGCGGTGGCTAAAAGATAGGAACCTGCTAACCGCCGAAATTTTAGACAGGTTTCCTATTCGGGCAAGCTTTGCTACGCACGACCGGTTTAGCCCGCTTTATGACGCCACAAAGACGGCGTTGGCCTCTCGGCCTCTTTTGCCCTGCTCCAACGGTTCGCATTACCCGGCCAGTAAAACCCGGCTTGGCAACACAGACGCGCTCCGGCTATTGTTCTCGCCGCGTCAACTGGCCCAGCTTTACGGTGAATCCGACCGCCTGTTTTGGATCAGCGGGGACATTACCGAAAACCGCTTTGGCGAGCTGCGGCAGTACATCCGCGACGAATTGAGTGTAACTGACCTCACTCCGGAAGGCCTGATACCGTTGCTCAGAAGCGGACGGGCATTCTTGGAATCCCAAAGCGACAAATGGATCAGCCGCCTGTACGAATTCCTCTCATCCCAGATGGCGTTGCACGAAAGGTTAATGGACGTCCCCCTGCTGCGGCTGAATGATGGACGACACATTGCAATGTCGGGGGAGATCAAAGCATTCCTGCCGGGCATGGCGTCAACTGCGGCGCCCACAATACGCAAATCGGTGTGCAATACCATCGCATCACTGCAATTTTTGCAAGCATTGGGACTAGGCGAGCGGGAGCTTGTTGATGATGTCATCGAAAGCGTCTTGCCGAAATATCAAGCCGATCCGCTTAATGACTCTGACTACGATGCAGATTTGCAACGCATAATCAATGCCTACGGAGAGGTTAGTAACGCCCGCGCGTCTGAATTCATTAATGAAATAAGCGAGGTTCTTTTCGTTAAGGCCATCGATGCCGCAACAAGCTCCGAGCAGTTTGTAACTCCGGAAGCAGTGTACTTGGCCGATGATGAACAGAGGCGTCTGTTTGCTGGCGTGAACGGTGTTCTGTTCACTTCCAACGCGCATGATGTTCTGAATACTCCTGATGCGCGTGAAATGCTGGAACAATGCGGCGCTACGCCATCCGATGACATAGCAAAAATGGTTCTTGACTATGTCCTGCCAAAGTATCGGAACGGGCAAGCCAGGGTCAACGCTATTACATACACACGCGACATCAAGCGTATTTTGGCTGCGTATGAAAAAGTCTCCAACGCGGGACGTCTGCCTTTGCTAAATTCTCTCGGGGCTACCAATTTCGTCAGGGCAATTGACTCTGGCAACGGCACCAAACACTGGAGCAACCCGGCATCGCTTTACTTGGCTACAAATCAACTGCTGGACCTGTTTGAAGGAATATCGGGAGTTCGGATTGTAGACTCCACTCAGAATTGCTTGCGTAGCGAAGGCATCAATAATTTTCTGGTGGCCTGCGGAGCGTCCAGCATATTGCGTAAGGTAACAAATGATACTGATTTCACTTGGGACGAAAAGAGGGAATTGCGAGAGAAAGCGGGTTGCATAGATGTTTCACATTCGGAGCAAGTCAGCGATCACACTCTGCACGGTTTGGATGCTCTGTTGGCCGACTTGCCCAAGCTTGATAAGCTGGAGCGGTCAAAAAAGGCAAAGCTCCTGTGGGAATCCCTTTGTGATCTGGCTGACGAGAATTATGGGGACTTTTTTGGAACCTATAAGTGGTTCTACTACGAGCAGAGAAGTACTCGCTTTGACGCTGCTTTCGTCCGGAAGTTGAATAAGACGCCTTGGATACCTGATGCGAATGGCGACCTGCGATTGCCAGTTTCCATTCCCTTTGACTCGCTCGGATGGCGTCCAAACGAATTTCTGGCTACCAAAATTCGCTTTCAACCCCCGGCAGTGCAGGAATTGGCACGCGAAACCGGGATTGACGTCGGAGCCATCGATTTGCTTCAAAAAGAAAAGTTGTCAGAGGCCGAATTGCGCGAGCTAATCGAGATAAAGAATCGCCGCGATCAACCCATCGAATCACCCAAAAGTAATCAGCCTCGTCAGCCTGCGGGTGGCGATGACGAAAGCATTTTTCGCCATCCTGATACCGGATCGGGAACAAGACCTTCTGGCAGTGCCAACGGCAACGATGAATTTGATGGCCCGTCAAATGGCTCAAGCCGCAGTGCGACCGGCAGCTCCGGAGAGCGCACTTTTGAATCGTATATTGCGGCACATCGTAGCGATTCAGAAACCGATACGGACCATGATAGTTTGGAACATCACGCCCGTATGTACTTGGAAGCAAAGGCAATAAAATTCATTCTGGAACTGGAGCCGGAATGGAACCAGACCTCTACCAATAATCCCGGATATGACCTGTACCAAGCCGACCAAAGCGGCACCACCACGGCTTGGTGCGAAGTCAAAGCAATGCGCGGTACATTCAATAACCGCCCCGCCACGATTACGAACCGGCAGTTTGAGGAGGCGCAACTCCGCGGCAATGCGTACTGGCTTTATGTAGTAGAAAACGCCGCCAGCGACAACCCTACTCTGGTCAAGATCCAAGACCCGGCCGGCCATGCCAGCGCATTCACTTTTGACAAAGGCTGGCTGGAAATCGCTGAAATCGTACAGTGAAGCGACCGCTACACCACGCAGGAGACCCCCCAATGCACGAACTCAACCACCACCTAACCACCATCACCCACCGCCTCGCCGCCGTCGTGGAGCGGCTTTGACCTCCCCAGCCACGAACAAGCCATCGCCGACCTCAACCGCCAGTCATCCGCCCCCGACTTCTGGGATGACCCGGCCCACGCCCAGCGCCAAATGCAGGAACTGGGCCGCCTCCAGCGTTCCGTTGAACTCTGGCGCGGCCTCCAAGCGCAGGCCGCCGACCTCTCCGAACTGCTGGAATTGGTCGCCGCGTCCGAATCCGACGCCGATGACCCCGCAATGCAGGACGAATTGGCCGCCGAAACCAACGCCCTGGCCGCCGCCCTGGCCCGCGCCGAAATGGAGCTGACACTCTCCGGCCCTTACGACGACCGCCCCGCCATCCTGACCATCCACTCCGGCGCTGGCGGCACCGACTCCCACGACTGGGTGGAGATGCTGCTGGGGATGTATTCCGGCTGGGCCGCTGCTGGCAGCCGTCCCGTCCAGGTGCTGGACACCGCCTACGGCGACGAAGCCGGCCTCCGCGCCGGCACCCTGGAAATCGGCGGCCCCCACGCTTTCGGCTACCTCAGCGCCGAAGTGGGCGTCCATCGCCTGGTTCGCATCTCCCCCTTTGACCCAGCCCGGCGGCGGCAAACCTCTTTCGCCCGCGTGGAAGCCCTCCCCGCCGTGCCGGACGACGACACCGCCGTAGCAATCCGCGCCGAGGACCTCAAAATGGACTTTTTCCGTTCCAGCGGCCCCGGCGGCCAGAACGTGCAGAAAGTCGCCTCAGCCGTCCGCCTTACCCACTTGCCCACCGGCATCGTAGTATCCTGCCAGACGGAACGCTCCCAGCATCAAAACCGGGATTATGCTTTGCGAATCCTGCGCGCGCGCTTGCTGGCCCGCCAGGAGGCGGAACGGGAACGCGAGCTGTCATCTCTGCGCGGCGAGCGTCTCTCCGCCGAATGGGGCAACCAAATCCGCAGCTATGTCCTCCATCCCTATCAGTCCGTCAAAGACCACCGCACCGACCACCAAACCGGCAACACCGAAGCCGTCCTCGCCGGCGACCTTGACGGCTTTATCGAAGCCTACCTGGTCAGCAGGCTGGGCAATTCCTGACGGACGAATGCCAAACCGGGGCCGGTTTCTCAAACTCGCCCCGGCAACTGGTAGCATTTCCAACTAGGCGGTTCAATTTCACCCGTCTAGCTGGTTCAATTTTCCCGTTCAGGCGCTCAATTTCCCCGTCTAGGCAGCTCAATTTCTCCCGTCATTCCGGCGAAAGCCGGAATCCACGCCCGCAGCCGCCTAAAAAACGCCACCCCGCCCTCCGGCAACCCGCTACAACTCCGGCGGCCGCGCTTCCATCGGAAGCAGCAGATGCCCCATGCTGTCCCGCTTGATACGCAGATAATCCTCGTTGGACTCGTTGGGCAGCACCGCCAAACTTACCCGACTCGTTACCTGCACTCCCAGCCCGCTGATGCCCGCCATCTTGTGCGGATTGTTGGTAACCAGGCAGGCGCGCGATATACCCAGGTCGCGCATAATCTGCACCGCCAGGTCATACTTGCGCTCGTCCGGCTGAAACCCCAGCGCCACATTAGCCTCAATGGTGTCCATTCCCTGGTCCTGCAAAGCATACGCCCGGATTTTGTTGTGCAGGCCAATGCCCCGTCCCTCCTGCCGCAGATATACCAGCGCGCCGGCGCCGTTCTCAAATATCATCTGTATCGCCCGATCCAACTGCTCCCCGCAGTCGCATTTTAGGCTGCCGAAAGCGTCCCCGGTCAGGCATTCGCTGTGCACCCGCACCAGCACCTCGTCGCCGTCCTCCCACTCCCCCACGGTCAGCGCAGCGTGTTCCCCGCTGTCTATCAGACTGCGGTAGCCGACAATGCGCGCCATGCCGTGCCGCGTTGGCAGGTTGGCCTCCGCCACCCGGCAAATCAGCCTTTCATTGATGCGCCGATGCGCTACCAGCTGGGCGATGCTGAAAATCTTGATGCCATGCTTGGCCCCGAACTTTTCCAAGTCCGGCAGCCGCGCCATGCTGCCGTCCTCGTTCATTATCTCGCACACGATGCCGGCCGGGTAAGCCCCCGCCTCCTTGCACAAGTCAACGACCGCCTCAGTGTGGCCGGGCCGCGTCAGGATGCCCCCGGCGCTGGCGCGCAGCGGAAACATATGCCCCGGATGCACAAAATCCCCCGGCTGCGACTTGGAATCCACCAGCGCCCGAATGGTAGCCGCCCGGTCATGCGCCGATATGCCCGTGGACGTTCCCCACTTGTAATCCACCGATGTAGTGAACGCTGTCGGCTGCTCCGACGGCGAATTGCGGCTGCTCAAGCTCGGGATTTGCAACGCATCCAGCCGTTCCCCTTCCATCGGAACGCACACCAGACCCCGCGCATGGGTTACCATAAAGGCAATCGCTTGCGGCGTTACCTTTTCCGCAAACAGGAAAAGATCCCCTTCGTTCTCCCGCCCTTCATCGTCCACTACGATGACGAACTTGCCGGAGGATAGGTCCTCAATGGCCTCCTCAAGGCTGCATAAAGGCATCATTCCTCCGGTATCGCAAAGCCCACGGGCGGTATGTTTGGTATGTATTGAGTGAAGTTGCCGGGCGGAACTACGTCGGCCGCCGTCGGACGGCCGTCAGCCGTTTCGACCATTGTCAGCGTCATGCCGCCGGCGGTAGGCAATCAGATCGGCAATAGCCAGAATGTTTAGCCCGTGCTGCTGCGCCATCACCAGCAAATCCGGCAGCCGCGCCATCGCCCCGTCGTCTTTGATGATTTCGCACACAATGCCCGCCGGATACATCCCCCCCAGCCGGCACAAGTCAATAATCGCCTCCGTGTGCCCGGGACGCGCCAGCACCCCCCCATCGTGATAACGCAGCGGAAACAGATGGCCGGGATGGATAAAATCCTGCGGCGCAGATTCGGGATCAATCAGCGCCTGTATCGTCGCCGCCCGGTCGTGCGCGGATATGCCCGTAGTGGTGTTCACCGCATAATCTACCGGCATCGTAAAAGCCGTCGGCATCTCCGCATCCGAATTCCGGCTCGGCAGCATCGGTATATCCAGCGCTTGCAGCCGCTCAGCCGTCATCGGCATACACAGCTGCCCCCGCGCATAGGTAACCATAAAATTCACCGCTTCAGCAGTCGCAAACTCCGCCGGCAGCACCAGGTCCCCCTCGTTCTCCCGATCCTCATCGTCAACGACAATCAGAAACTTCCCCGCTTTCAGATCGGCGATGCCCTGCGCCACGCTGGCGAGCTGTATCTTGCTGTTGCCTGGCATTACACGGACCCGGTTGAAATTGCGTCACTCAGATTTGGCGGCCAGCAGACTTTCCACATACTTGGCGAGGATGTCCGCCTCCAGATTCACCCCATCGCCCACTGCCCGCTCTTTCAGGTTCGTATGCTCCATTGTGAACGGTATCACGGAAATGGTGAATCGGCAGCCCGTTCTTTGTACCACTGTAAGGCTGATTCCGTCAACCGCAATGAACCCTTTCTCCACGATGTACCGGGTGAGCGGCTCCGGAGCCGCAATTTCCATAATATAGCAGTCGGCCTCCGGCGTCAGCCCCGTAACCGTCCCCGTGCCGTCCACATGGCCCTGCACGATATGCCCCCCCATCCGGTCGCTGGCCGCCAGCGCGCGCTCCAAATTCACGCCCCTCCCCGGCCCGGCCGTTCCCAGCGCCGTGCGCCGCAGCGTCTCCGGCGCCAAGTCAACCGCAAACTGCCCGGCGTCAAACTCTACTACCGTCAGGCAAGCCCCGTTCACCGCGATGCTGTCCCCCAACTTCACATCCCCAAGCACGGCGTTGGCGGCTATGGACATACGGTAGCCGTCCCGCCCGGACACTCGCCCCACTTCCTCAACTATTCCGGTGAACATTGCGCCCCTCCATAGGTTGGATACCCGGTAATCAGCCAGTCCGCCCCAATTTGCTCCATAGTCGCATCGCGCAGACGGACGGCGTCCCCCATCATAGCGGCGCCCACTCCGGCTATCGGCGTGGGCGCCCCGGCGCCTCCGATTAGCGTCGGCGCAATAAACGCCTGCACCTGGTCAACCAGCCCGGCGTCCAGCAGCGCGCCCAGCGTCGCGCTCCCCCCCTCCGCCAGTACGCTGACGATGCCCTGTTCCCCCAGATAAGCCAGCAGCCCGGACAGGTTCACCCGCCCGTCGCTGCCCGGAAACGCCTTTACGGACGCCCCCGCATCGGCCAGAGCGGCCGCGCGGGCCGCGTCGGCCCTGCCCCCGGTCGCTACAATAGTCCGCCCCGGCTCCCGCAGCATCCGCGCCGATAGCGGCAGCCGCGCCCCGCTGTCCAACGCTACCCGCACCGGCTGCCACTCCGCCGCCAACGGATTGCCGCACCCATCGCGCGCCGTCAGCTGCGGATCATCCGCCAAGGCCGTGCCAATGCCCACCATGATGGCATCCATCTCTTTCCGCATCTGCTGTACCCGCGCCCGCGCCGCCGGCCCGGTAATCCATTGCGAATGCCCCATGCGCGTTGCTATCTTGCCGTCCAGACTCATCGCAAACTTGGCTGCCACAAAAGGCCGCCCCGTCCGAATATGCTTGCCGAATGCCCGGTAAAGTTCATCCGCCCCCGGCTCCGGGCGCTGCTCCACCGTTATACCCGCATCCCGCAACGCCGCAACGCCGCCCCCGGAGACCCGCGGGTTAGGATCCGCAGCGGCATAGATTACCCGGCCGACCCCGGCGGAGATGATGGCATCGGTGCACGGCGGCGTCCGTCCATAATGGCAGCAGGGTTCCAGCGTTACATAAAGCGTCGCCCCTTGCGCTGCCGCGCCCGCCTGTCGCAGCGCCCCAACCTCGGCGTGCGCCTGTCCCGGCGGCAGCGTATGCCCCTCTCCAACTATGGCGTCGTCCCGCACAATTACCGCGCCCACCGCCGGATTCGGGCTGGTGCTGCCCAGCGCATCCCGCGCTAGACTCAACGCCCGCGCCATCGGAACCGCCGCAAGCCGCTTGTCCATTCCTTGCCCTTGCCCCAACCCTATGCGCCGTCGGAGTGTGATACGCCGCCGTCGGAGTGTGGTACGCCGCCAAAATCCCGATGAAACCGGCTCGCCGTCGGCCCCGATTGCCCCTGATACTTGCTCCCCAGCTCCGGCGATCCGTATAGCCGTTCCGCCGGCGTGGACAGCCGCAGAAACGAAATCTGCCCGATTTTCATGCCCGGATACAATGCAATGGGCAGCCGCGCGACATTGCTCAACTCCAGCGTCAGCCGTCCCCGCCAGCCCGGATCCACAAACCCCGCCGTGCTGTGTATCAGCAGCCCGATGCGCCCCAGGCTGCTTTTCCCTTCCAGTCGCGCTACCAAATCGTCCGGCAGCTCAATATGTTCCAAAGTGCTGCCCAGCGCAAACTCGCCGGGATGCAGCATAAACGCCTGCCCCCCGTCAATCTGCACCCCCTCCGTAAGCTCGTCCAGCGGCTCCCGCACATCAATATACGGCTGTCGCGTGTTGGCGAACACCAGAAACCGGTCGTCCAAATGCAAGTCAATGCTCGCCGGCTGTATATCGTCCCAGTCAATCGGATTGACCACGATACGCCCGGCGGCGATTTCAGCGCGGATCGTGCAGTCGCTCAGTACCATTAGCGCAGCTCGTACACCCCGTACACCGTAACCGCTACCGTATCCTCCCCCGGCGCAACGGGCGTCCCCAGATCGGCATAAGCCGCATCCGCGCGCGACAGCAGAGTTTCCGCATACGGACCAGGGTAGCCCCTATCGTCAACCTCGGCCAGCGACTTAAGCTCCCCCAGCTCCCGGCCGGCGAATTCGGCCAGCTGCGCCGCCTTTTGCCGCATATCCGCAACCGCAGCCTGCCGCGCCCGGCGCTCCAACCCGGCGGTATCCGCAAATCCAAAACTCACATAGTCAAATCGGATGTACTCCCCCCCGGCGGTTACGGCATCGTCAATGATTGCGCCCAGCTTGGCTAAATCGCGCACCGTCGCCGCCAGCCCGTTATCCACCGTGTACCCCACAAAAGTCTGCTCCCCGTCGCTCCAGTCATACGCCGGCTGGATCGTGAACCGATCCGTCCTGATGTCCGCATAGGCCACTCCGTTGTCCTCCAAAGCGTCCAGCACGCTCCGCGTCGCTGCGGCAGCCTGCGCGCGGGCCTCCGTAACCGGGTCAGCGGTAACCGATACCCGCAGCGCAACCGTCGCCAGGTCGGGCCTGCCGGTCGCCGTGCCGGTTCCGGTAACCTCAATCACAGCATACGCCGCCCCGTCAACCTGATTTGCCGGCTCCGCCATACCCGCAGCAACCCGGTCGTCCGTAACCGCCGCCGCCGCCCGCTGCTGCAAACCCCAAGCCGCCAGCGCAACCGCCGCCAGCGCCAGAATCCCGCCAAATGCCAGATATTTGCGGGCAATCCGCAGTGTCATCGCCAAACCCCTCCGATGCATGATGCGTGATAAGGTACGATTCCGGTACGCTGCGGCAGTTGCATCGGATTGATAATGACCGATTGATATTTGACCAACGCGCCCGCCGTTGCTGTCCCCGCCGCTATCCCTGAAAATTCACCCGGCCGCCCAGCAATGCGCGCGCCATCACAAACTTGTGAATCTCCGATGTGCCGCCCCCGATGCGCGCGTGTCGCAGCATATGATACCAGTGCGGTATCGGCATATCCAGCGTCTCCCCCACCCCGCCGAACACCTGCATTATCTTGTCTATGCTCCGCCAGCCCCACTCCCCGGCCGCGTATTTCACCATTGACGCCTCCACCCGCACATCCTCCCCGGCATCCGCCCGCGCCGCCGTCTCCCGCGCCACCGCCCGCAATGCCACAATGTCCATATAGACATCGGTAAGCATCCATTGAATTGCCTGCCGGTCGGCGATGGGCCGCCCGTAGGTAACGCGCTGCTGCGACCAGTCTATCGCCATCTGCAACGCCCGCGTCAGTATCCCCAGCGCCATCGCCCCCCGCAGCAGCCGGTCGTGATGCACCAGCCACTGCTGCCCCAGCGTGAACCCCCCGCCCACTTCCCCCAGCACCTGCGTCTGCGGCACCCGCACATTGTCCAAATGTATGTAGTGCTGCTGCGCTTTCGTCGGCACTACCCACACCCGTATCGGCTCAAAGGTAACCCCCGGCGTCGGGTTGTCAATAATGAACATCGTTATCCCGCCCCGCTGCCGCTTTTCCGGATCCGTAACCGCCTGCACCAGCAGAAAATCCGCCGACGCCGCCCCGGATATGAACATCTTGGTCCCGTTGAGTACCCAGTCGTCCCCGTCCCGCACCGCCCGCGTCTGCATCATCCCCCCGGGATCCGACCCCGCCTGCGGCTCGGTTTGCCCGAATGAATAGTACAAATCCCCGTTGATCGCCGGATACAGATACTTCTCCTCCTGCTCCGGCGTACACGCCCCAATCATAAACATCGGCACCGGCGAAGCCGGCAAATGCACGATGCTCTGATGCACTTCCTCCTCCAGCGCCAGATGCCCCAGCGCCCCCATTCCCCCGCCGCCGTATTCCTCCGGCACAAACGAAGTATAGACGCCGGTTTGCTTGGACAGGTTGGTCAGCCGCGCCCACTGTTCCGCCTCCAGCGTCCCCAATACGCCTGGCACCGCCTCCAGCACCCCGCGCGGCGCGCCGTTGTCCGCATCACCCTCTTGCGGCGGCCGCGCCAGATATTCCGGCTCCAGCGGAATGCATTCGTCGCGCACCATCCGGCGCACCGTGTTTTTCAGAGCCTCCAGTTCCGGCGGCAGTCCAATCGCAGTAGTCATTCTTACTCCATAAGCTTGGCATCGGCGGCAACGGCAATCTGGCAATCTTGCCAACGCCGCGCCCGGCCCCGACTTCTTTCCGATTTAGCGCAACCAGCTGATTTGGCGCAACCGCCCGGTTTCCGGTTTAGTGAAATGGACAAACATATTTCAGCGCCGCAATGGCGGCGGTATCGTTGCCGGGATCCGCCAGCCGCGCTACATAATCCCCTTCCTGCGGAACCGGCGCAGTAGCCGACGCCACCACTTCCATCACGGAACCCACGGTGCCGAACACCAGGGCCGCCGCCAGCAGCGCAATCACTCCAATGCCGATTACTTTGCGGTTCATTTCAGTAGCCCTCCCGACCAACCCCATCGCAGGGATTGCCCCCATTCTATTACACCGGCCCGGCAGATGCTATCGTTAGACCACCTTCGAAACCGCCATTCCGCCCCTGCTTACCGTCATTCCGACCCTCCTTACCGTCATTCCGGCGCAAGCCGGAATCCATCCCCCTACCCCCGACTCCGAGTCAACTGCCGCCGCCCCATCAATCCCCAATCCCCATAAATCCAATCCCCATTCATCCCCTCCATCCATGCCATAACAAAACCCTCTCCATCAAGGAGAGGGCTTGAGGACCGATTGACGGTCAAGTTCGCCCGCTACCGGCACCACGCCATATGCGCCCACCGCACATAGCTGCCGCCGTAGTCGTAGGCCGCTGCGGTCCGCGAGAAGTTCCTTAACACATAGGTCCACTGGCTTGCGTTTCTTGATCCCAAACCGGCCGCCATGTCGCCCACATCGTACTCCCCATTGTCGTTGCGGTCAGTTACAACCAAGAGCGAGACCCGCGTTACGAAGCCGCGGATGCCATTAGAATCTACTATTGCTTCGCCATTGGCTAGTCCCAAGTGGGCATTTGCCGCCGCGCCGGTGAATAATCGGTGAGCAGGATGCGTGAGGGAAGCATTGTAGGCCGCTTGGGCGCTGTTCCATGTGCCGCCTCCATAAGGAGCGCCGAATGCGTATTGAGCCGGAAAGACATTCGCCCCCCGTTCCAGCACAATCAGCCAGCCGCTGTCGCTGTTCCCCCCGTTGTAAGCCGCCTGCCCGTCCCGCACATTGTAATAACGCGGCTGCTGCCCATACTCCTGGCAAACCCGCGAAGTATAAGTGTACCCGCCATAACTCTGCGCTGCCGCCTCACCGCCGGGAAACGCCAGCCCAGCCGCAACGGCCAATCCGGCCAAAACGCTGAAAACGGCAGCCTTACCCAGCCGCAGCCAAGCCGTCGTTAGGTTTTTGGTCAGCCAATGTCGGGGGGGGGGGGGGGGGGGTAGAATTCAGAATGGCAGTCATAATTTCGCTCCACGCATTCCAGGTTGAGGATAAGTTGACTAGGGAAAATGATAACCCGTATCGCCCCAATCAGCAAGACGCCCGCCAAACCTCCAACCGTCATTCCCCCCTACTTACCGTCATCCCGCCCCTACTTACCGTCATTCCACCCCTACTTACCGTCATTCCGAACCCCCTACCGTCATTCCGGCGCAAGCCGGAATCCATCCCCCCAAAAATCCAATCCCCATTCATCCCCTTCATCCATGCCATAAAACCCCATCCTATCCATCCTGTCTATCGGTGTAGTCAAACCCCATCCCTGCGCTATAATACCCCCACTATGCCCCTCCGCATCGTCATCGCCCCCCAGGCTTTCAAGCAAAGCATCGGCGCTCGCCCGGCTGCCCTTGCCATCCAAAACGGCATCCGCCGCGCCGCCCCCAACGCCCAAACCATCCTGATACCCGTCGCCGACGGCGGCGATGGCACCCTGGCCGCCCTGATCGACACCAGCGGCGGCCAGTACTTTCAGGCCACCGTATCCGGCCCCCTCGGCGAACCCACCGCCGCCCGTTGGGGCGTAATGGGCGACCGTCAAACCGCCGTCATCGAAATGGCCCTGGCATCCGGTTTAGCCCTGCTCCCGGACGAGCAGCGCAACCCCCGCGCTGCCACCACTTACGGCACGGGCCAGCTGATGGCCGCCGCCCTGGACGCCGGCTATACCCGCATCATCGTCGGCTTGGGCGGCAGCGCTACCAACGACGGCGGCGCCGGCATGGCCGCCGCCCTGGGCCTCCGTTTCCAGGACGCCGCCGGCCGCGACCTGCACCCCGGCGGCGCAGCATTAGCCGCCCTGCACCGCATCGACGCCTCCGCAGCCCATCCCCGCCTAACCGACGCCGCCATCATCGGCGCTACCGATGTTACCAACCCCCTCTGCGGCGCTACCGGCGCAGCGGCCATCTTCGGCCCCCAGAAAGGCGCCACGCCGGCAACCGTAGCTGAACTGGACAACTGCCTCGCCCATCTGGCTCGCGTCATTCAGCAGGATCTGGGCCTGGACATTGCCGACATCCCCGGCGCCGGCGCCGCCGGCGGCCTCGGCGCCGGACTCCTCGCCTTTGCCGGCGCCGAACTCCGCTCCGGCATCGACCTCGTCTGCGACGCCCTGGACTTTGACCGCCATTCCGCCGGCGCCGACCTCATTATCACCGGCGAAGGCCGCGCCGACCGTTCTACCGCCTTTGACAAAGCCCCGGTAGGCATCGCCCGCCGCAGCCGCGCTTTCGGCGTCCCCACCCTGCTCCTGGCCGGTAGCCTGGGCCCAGGCTACGAACTCCTCTACGAACACGGCATCGACGCCATCATCCCCATCGCCGCGGAACCGGCCACGCTGGAACACAGCCTGCAAAACGGCGCCGAACTCCTGGAACACGCCGCGGAACGCGCAATGCGACTCTACCTGCTGGGACGCCCGCAATAATGGCAACCTTCACCCTCCACAGCGAACAATGGCTCCCCCGCCGCCCGGATGAAGTCTTTGACTTCTACGCCGACGCTTTCAACCTGGAGCTGCTGACGCCGCCCTGGCTCAAGTTCCAGGTGCTTACCCCGCCGCCCCTAACGCTGTCCGCCGGCGCCGAAATTGAATACCGGCTGCGGCTGCACGGCATACCTATGCGCTGGCAAAGCCGCATCACCGAATGGGAACCGCCCCATCATTTCACCGACGCCCAAATCAAAGGCCCCTACCGCCAATGGACGCACCGCCACCTTTTCATCCCGCAGGACAGCGGAACGTTGGTGCAAGACTCCGTTGAGTACGCCATGCTCGGCGGCTGGCTGGCCGACCGCTTACTGGTGCGCCGGGATCTGCGCCGCATCTTCGCCTACCGACAAGCCCGTTTGGCCGAAACTTTCGGCGGCGCATCGCCAAGCCCCGCCGCCGTAGATCTAGGATGACCCCAGCCGACGCCGCCAACCCGTGAGCATTTCCCCCTATCGGATCCGTTCCCCCACAAACTCCACTACGATGCCCGCCAGTTCCAGCGCCCGTTCCGTATCCACATCGTCAAATGCGTCCGCCGGTATCCCGCCCGGCAGCCACCCCGGATAGCGCGTAATTTCGTAGTATTTATCCAGCTGCCGCGCCTCCGCCTTGATCGTGTCAAAGAACATCTCAAAGATTTTGGCATCCTCGCACAAGTCAATCAGCGAATTCCCCCATACATCCTCCGCCCCCCGCCGGTACAGGTACGCCTTGACCGCTTTCTCCGCCGCCTGCTGGCACAGAAAACAGGCGATGTTGAACCGCTCCCCCTCCCGGTTGTAGGCGGCATCCGCCAAGTCCTGCTCCGCCTGCTGAAACCAGCGCAGCCCTTCCGCAGCAAAATCAGGCATCGTAAATCACCCTCCCGCGCTGGCAGGCCGCATACAAGGCCGGCAGCTCGTCTTGCAGTCGCTCAAATTCCTCCGGCGTGTACACCTGCGCCGTCATCCCCACTTGCGAGCCGATATGATACGAAAAGAAATCGGCGCGCCGACCAAACGGCCGATCCGTGTCATGCACAAACACCAGGTCAATGCTGCTGCTCGGCGCATAGTCCCCGCTTACCATATCCCCAATCAGAATCGCCTTTTGGATCCCCAAGGTCGGCAGCACCTCCGTCATCTCTTCCAGCTGCCGTTCCAGCATCTGCCGCCGAAACTGAATAAATCCCACTCGCATCGGCATTCCGTTACTCCTCATCCAGCAGTATCAAGTGAGCCTCGCGCGGGCCGTGCACCCCCACCACGATGGTCTGCTCAATGTCCGCAGTGCGGCTCGGCCCCGTGATGAAATTCAGATAGCTCCCCATATCCCCGCCGTTGCTATGATACTCCAGCCGCCGCAGTATAAACAAATCGTCCAGCGTCCCAATGACGTCCTCCCGCCGCACCACCGCAATATGCACCGGCGGCAGCACCGACACCAAACGACTCAACCCCCGGCGCGGCAGCACGATAACCGAGCCGGTTTCGGCAACCGCATAATCGGCCCCCGTGATGCCAATGTCCGACTCCGCAATACGCCGCCGCACCGCATCCCGCGCGTCATCATCAGGATAAACCGCCGGCCAGCAGACCACCCCGGCCCCGGCCAGCGCCGCATCAACCGGCAGCCGGTCAAACACCGCCTGCTCCGCGCGCGCCGCGCTGCTTGCCCCCAGTCTCCCGGCAACCGATACGACATAATCCAGCGCCTCCTCCCCATTGACCGCGCGCCGCACCTGCCAGCCCCGCCGCGCCGCCGTGTCGGCCAGCTGCGTCATCAACCCCGGCAGTTCGCCAGCAATGCGTTGCCGGACCGCCGCCGCCTGTTCCCGCAGCCCCGCAGCATCCTCAACCAGACGCGCATACGGCTCCGCCGGCGGCCCATCCGCCCGCCCCAAAGCCCGCCGCACCGACTCCAAAAAACTGCCGGACGGAACGCCAAGGTTGGCCCGATTTGCCGGTGTAGTCATATCACCTGTCATTCCCAATTCCTCCGTCATTCCCAACTCCCCCACCGTCATTCCGGCGAAAGCCGGAATCTATGCTTGCCGGCTCCATTACCGCAGCAAAAAGTTACGCCCCAGGATTCCCGATTGCGCCGAATTGACGGCTGCAACGGCATCACAATGACGAAAACAGACGCCGGACTGCGGTAAATCATAATTTCACTACACGCCCTAGATTGCTTGGCCGCTCAACATCGCCAGAACCCGGTTCTCCAACCCGTCGCCATTAGTCGCAGTCACCATCCGACGAAGCAAGGCGTCATCCGACTGTACCCCCTCGAAAACATCGTACACCGACTGGCGGGCGGGCGTCATCATAGCAACCTCCCGTATTCTGCCACAACATCATTCATACGAAAACCCGGCACGCTGGTGCCGTTGCCCTCCGCCAATGCTCCAAAATCAATGGACATCACCCGCGCCAGCGCATCGGGCGCAACTGCCTTAATGGTAATCCATTGCTTATGACGCTCGCATCCGCTCTCGTGCGTCTCCCGGCGGCCATAATCCTGCCAGCCTTGACAGGGAACGGCAAAGTCAAAATCGTAATCAAACACCTTCTCCGCTGCCCTCGTATTATTGTACTGCCGCATCACAAAATCCGGGTGCCGGTGCGGTTCCCGCCGCGTGCGCCGCAAATTCGGATACGGAGTATGCCGGCTCCAAACCTGGAATACCGTGTTCAGCAATTGCTTTCTGCCATCAGGCAGCCGGTATTCGTTCCAACCCAGATCTTCCCTCACCTGCAACGCCAAATCCAACGCGATTTGCTTCTGAATGCCGTATTTGCGAAAACAGGCCGGCAAAATGAATGCCACAGTATCGGCCTGTCGCGCGGCGTGATTCAGAAACGCTACTGCCATGTTCCCCCGCTTGCCAAAGGGCGGATTCCCGATGACCACCAGATTCTCCCGCCGCCGCCGTCCCCGATAGTTCCACTCCAGAAAATCCCTCCGCCGGATGTGCGGCGCGCCGGGCGCAATGTCCATAGCGATAACGCCGCCAACTCCGGTGAGGCCACACAGAAAGGCCCCATCCCCGGCGGCGGGCTCAATATACCCCGGCCTTTTAATCCCGGCATCCCGAACAAACCGCTCCGCCAGCACGACGCACCTCCGCACCGTGTCCCCTTCCGTATAAAACTGGTCCAACCTATTGCCATTCATCCCGCTGCCCTTGCCATTACCCCCATACCCGTCATTCCGGCGAAAGCCGGAATCTATGCTTGCCGTTTCAATTGCCCCTACCCCATACCCGTCATTCCGGCGAAAGCCGGAATCTATGCTTGCCGTTTCAATCACCGCTACCATTTACACCCGTCATTCCGGCGAAAGCCGGAATCTATGCTTGCCGTTTCAATTACCGCACGGGCAGATTACGACCCTGGATTCCGGCTTTTGCCGGAATGACGTATGCCCACACACGCCCCAAGCCCCGCCGCCCGTTATCCAGGTTTCCCATCAGATTCGTCAGCTAGCTCGTCCCGCCAGATTTCGGCAAAACTGCGCGGCGCCGGCGCCGGCAAATCCCGGGCCGCCGTCCAACGCGACAGCAATGGCAGCCGCGTTGCCCCAATCTTGCCCCCTTTGGAGATGGGCAATAACGCCAGCCGTCCCAGCCGCCGCGCCGCGCGCAGCAGCATCGGATTTGACATAACCGCCGCAAAGCCCCGCGCCAGCATCGTATCGGTATCCGACGCCGCCCGACGCCCGGAATCCCCGCTCTCCGCCAGCTCATGACGCAAATGCAACAGCATCCGCGGTATGTTGATCCGCACCGGGCAGGCCTCCCGGCAAGCCCCGCACAGCGTCGACGCATTGGGCAAGTCTTTCGCCTGCGCCACCCCCACCAGCTCCGGCGTTACGATAGAGCCAATCGGCCCCGGATAAACCCACCCGTAAGCATGGCCGCCCACCCGCTGATATATCGGGCAAACATTAAGGCACGCCCCGCAGCGTATGCAGTACAGCGACTCCCGCAGCGCCGGATCCGCCAGCAGCCGACTCCGCCCGTTGTCCACAATCACCAGATGAAACTCCTCCGGCCCATCCTCGTCATCAGCCCGCCGCGGGCCGCTCACCATACTGACATATGATGTAATGCGCTGCCCGGTTGCCGAGCGCGGCAGCAGCCGCAGAAAAACCGCCAAATCCTGCATTGACGGGATAACCTTTTCCATCCCGGTAATCCCAATATGAATGCGCGGCGCCGAAGTGCACAGCCGCCCGTTCCCCTCGTTGGTAACGATAACCAAAGTCCCCGTTTCGGCCACCAGAAAATTCGCCCCGCTGATGCCCAGATCCGCATCTAGAAACTTCTGCCGCAGCGCAACGCGCGCCACCCGCGCCATCTCCTCAATATCCTCGGAATATGGTACGCCCAGATGCTCCGCAAAAAGGCGCGCCACCTGCGCCCGATTCTTATGCACCGCCGGCGCCACCAGATGCGACGGCGTCTCCTGCGCCAGCTGTATGATGTATTCCCCCAGATCAGTTTCCAGTACCTCCACCCCTTGCCTTTCCAATACATGGTTGAGGCCCAGCTCCTCGGATACCATCGACTTGCTCTTGGTCGCAATTTTGACCCCGCCCGCGCGCGCAATCTCCGCAACGATGCGATTCGCCTGCTCCGCATCCGCCGCAAAGTGAACCATCCCCCCATTGGCCCGAACCTTGCGCTCCAGCAGCCCCAGATAGTAGTCCAGGTTGCCGATAGCGTGTTCCTTAATGCCGCGCGCTTCCTCCCGCCATTCCTCCCAGCGTTCCGGCGATACTTCGGCGATGGCCTCCCGGCGCGCGCCGTCAAACCCGGCCCCCGCGCTGCCGAAAGCCCGCCGCAGCTGCGGATCCCGCACCGCCGCGCGCGATGCCGCTACGAACTCCCTGGTCGCTGCTGCCGGCATCGCCGTTTCAACTCCCCGGATCATCCAGCAGCTGGGCAATGTGCCGCACCCGGAACGGCAATCCGCGCCGGCTCGCCCCCCCGCCAATGTGCATCAGGCATCCCATATCGCAAGCCGTTACCGTGTCCGCCCCGCTGTCCTTTATCGCCTCCAGTTTGTCCGCCAGCATCTGCTCGGAGATGTGCGGATATTTCACCGCAAAAGCCCCGCCGAACCCGCAGCACTGCTCCGCATCAGGCAGTTCCTTCACCATAACCCCCGGTGCCGCCTCCAGCAGCCCCCGCGGCGCATCCCGGACGCCCAATTCCCGCAGCAGATGGCAGGACGGATGATACGCCGCCGCAACGGCCGGCTGCTCCTGCTCTGAACGCCCGGCATCGCCATCCCCTTCCCCGTCGCCGGCCGGCTTGACCATCCCAGCTAGAAACTCGCTGAATTCATAAACCCGCCCGGCCAGAGCCTCCGCTTTGCCCAGCAGCTCCGGGTCATCAGCGAACAAATCCAGGTAAAAAACCCGCAGCATCGCGCTGCAAGACCCGGACGGTACAATGACGCAGTCCGCATCGGCAAAAGCGTCCAATACCCGGACCGCCAGCCGCCGCGCGTCAGCAGTGAAACCGGAGTTATACAGCGGCTGCCCGCAGCAGGTTTGCCCCGCCGGAAAATCCACGCTTACTCCATATCGCCGCAGCGTCCGCACTACGCTTACCCCCACCTCGGGATACAGCTGGTCTATGATGCAGGTAGCGAACAGCGCGGTCCGCAAGTTGCCGGTTGCAGTCAAATCTCCTCCCGTCATTGCGCCCCGCAGGTTAGCAGAGGCCGCCGCTTTGGGCAACCACAGCCCCGTCATCCCCCCGCCCCGTTTATCACATCCTACCCATCCCATCGCCATCCCACCCCCGCACCGTCATTCCGGCGCAAGCCGGAATCCAGCCCCTTCACCATCATCCCCTTTCTTACCGTCATTCCGGCGCAAGCCGGAATCCAGCCCCAAGATACCCCCCCAAGTCCAGTATTATAATGTACCCCCCCAAATCCCGCAGGAGACGGCGAACATGGTCGCAGAACTAGGACGCATCACGCGCCCCGCATCCGACAACTATCAGGGAAAACGCAAACTGCTGCTGGTCCCCCTGCTCCAACTGCCTGCCCCGGCGGAGCAGCTGCCAGCCGACGGCGTTGCCGTAGTAGGCCAATACTGGGAACAGGTAGATACCCAGGTGCGCGCCGTGCAAAACGCCTTGGGCAGCATCGCGCGCATCTATCACGAAAGCCTGCCGGATGGCGGCAGTGCCGGAATATCCTATCTCGAGGCCATGGCGCAACCCAGCCAGCCCCTCGTATCCGGGCTGCTCGCCAACGGCGCCGCCCTGGAACCCCTGGAATCTTTCGAGCTGCTGGCCGAAACGATGGACTTGCAACGCTGCTTGATGGCCCCCCTGATGAGCCCAACCGTAGCCGGCCGCTTGCAAGAATGGTTCGCCGCCGCCAGCCGCCGCCGCTACCAAGCCATGAGCGACGCCATCGACGCTACGCTGCACGCCGACGAAACCGGCCTGCTGCTGGTCAACGAGCGGCATCAAATCCAGTTCCCCACCGACGTGGAAGTAATCTACATCGCGCCGCCCGCCTTGGACGAAATTTCGCCGCTGGCTCCAAACCTGGGCGCAGCAAATGGCCGCGCCCGAACACCCCAACGCCGATGCTGATGCCGATGCCGACCGCAACGCCGGCCCGGCCCCGGAGCACGACGCCGGTGACTGCTGAAGCGGAAAGCGAAAGAAAACGCACCCGGCGGCGGCTGCGCCAGGGCCGGTTCACCGGTTATGGAACGGCAAACTGCCGGTCTGGCTTACGCGCGGTATCGCGTGCGCCTTCAGAGGGTGCGAACTGGCGGGAGTGCGAGGGAGTCGAACCCACCTACCCCGCTCGTCACGAGGCATAACGGATTTGAAGTCCGCAAGAGCCACCGGGCCCCATCCACTCCCGCAGTCAGGCCGCATCCCCTAACTCTCCAGCACCGCCTCTATCTTGCGCTTCAACGCCGGCTTGGGTTGCGCGCCGATAATCTGATCCACCGGCTGCCCCTCCTTAAAGAAAATCAGCGCCGGTATGCTGCGTATGCCGTACCGGGCGGCAATGTCCGGATCGCTGTCCACATCCAGCTTGGCGACATTCAGCCGCCCCTCATATTCCAGGGCCAAGTCATGCACCGCCGGCGCAATCATCTTGCACGGGCCGCACCATTCCGCCCAAAAGTCCACCAGGACGGGCAGCTCGGAATCCATCACGCTGGCCTGCCAGGATTCGCCGTTGACATCAATGGGTTCAGGCATAAAGCACTCCTCGTAATCGGTAGCGGGGTTAGGTTCGTTTCGTTGGCGTCCGCGTACCCCGCCGGCCGGCCGGACAAAGCATCAGGACGCATCCCATATTATACCCCACCCCGTTCCCGGTCAACCAAGCCACCGTCCCCGCCCCATCCCCAACCGGATAATTTGCCCACCCCGTCCCCCCCGGCCCCCCCAAACCGTCATTCCGGCGCAAGCCGGAATCCATCCCCCCCAAAACCCAAAATCCCCATTCATCCCCTCCATCCATGCCATAAAAAACCCCATCCTCCCCATCCTGTCCATCGGTGTGAAAAAACCGCACCCCCAGCCCTATTGACAAGAACTCCAGTTCGCTGCTACCATCCCCTTGTCGGGTACGAATTCTCCAATCCATCACCACCTCCACACTCAACGCCGCCTCAAAACGGCAACCATCCAGCCTGCCAGGAGCCAGTCCCTCAAAAAGACCGGTCGTTCACGGCCAATCAGCAACCCAAGTCGCACCGGCGTTCCCTACTCGCCCACGGTCAGACTAACCGAAGGAGTCGGGTCCTGCCAAGGCGCCAGACGTAGCGCCCCGTCCCCGGACGAAAAGCCAGCCGCGTGAAAAGCAACGCGCAAATCCTCCGGCCGTAGGGCTGATAAGCGACCGCAAACCCTGGCAGACTGCAATCCAATCCCAACCCAACCCAATCCCAACGCACCCGACCACCTTGAACCCGACAACCCCAACCCGACAACCCGACATCGCAACCCGACCCCAACCCCCAATCCCACAAGGAGGCCCCAAAATCCCGTCCATCCTGTCTATCGGTGTAATCCCCCGAATGCCCAAAATCCCATCCATCCCCTCCATCCATGCCATCATCCGCGCTCCCCCACCGAGAGGGCCGGCGTGAGACCTCCCCGGAATAGTGATACTATATCGCTATGACCAACATCGCTGCGCCCGCGTCATCCCCCCCTTTGCAGCGGGGCGACGCCGTACAACTTTATCTCCATTCCTGGGGCCGCCTGGGCGAGGCTATGGCTGTCCACGACGGCCACGACGTTTTCGTTTTCGGCGGCATCCCCGGCGAAACCGTCATCGCCGAAATCATCGCCACCCGACGCAAATACCTCGCCGCACAGGTAACCCAGGTTCTGCAACCATCCCCGCATCGCGTCAGCCCCCCCTGCCCCTATTTCGGCCACTGCACCGGATGCCAATGGCAGCACCTCGACTACCCCGCCCAGCTGGACGCCAAAACCGGCATCGTCCGCGACGCCATGTCCCGCATCGGCTCCTTTCACCGCGCCCCCGTACTCCCCACTCTGCCCGCACCCCAGCCGCTGGAATACCGCAACCACGCCCGCTTCACTATCTGGCGTTCCACCGGAGAGCTGGGCTTTGTCCACCGGGAGCGCCGCCGTTTCATACGCATTGACCGCTGTATGCTCATGCACGACGGCATCAATCACCTGCTAAAGCAGTTGCAGGAAAAATGCGCCGAAACCTCCCAGCTCTCCATCCGCGCCTCCTCGGCCACCGGCGATTACCTGATACAGCCCACCCTGGATAACCCGGACCTTGCCCCGGCCAGCGGACAGAAAACCTACCAGGAAACCGTAGCCGGCCGCACTTTCCGGGTCGCATCCCCATCCTTCTTTCAGGTCAACATCAAGCAGGCCGCCCGGCTGGTTGACCTCGTGCGAAACGCCCTCCAACTAACCGGCTCCGAAACCGTGCTGGACGCCTACGCCGGCGTCGGCGTATTCGCCGCCCTCCTCGCCGCCGACGCCAAGCGCATCATCGCCGTTGAGGAATCCACCGCCGCAATCGCCGACGCCGCCACTAACCTGGACGGCATCTCCAACGCCAGCATCATCACCGGCAAAGTGGAAAATGTACTGCCCGAAATGACCCCGCCCCCCGACGCCGTAGTCCTGGATCCCTCCCGCGCCGGCTGCCACCCCGCAGCCTTGAACGCCATCTTGGCCATGCGCCCCGCGCGCATCGCCTATGTATCCTGCAACCCGGAATCCCTCGCCCGCGATTTACGCACCCTCTGCCAAGCCTATCGCATAGAATGGATCCAGCCCGTAGATATGTTCCCTCAAACCTATCATATTGAGTGCGTCGCCGCCCTGTCGCGCAAGCCAACCGCCGCCGCCATCATCCTGGCGTCGGCGTCCCCCCGACGCCGCGAACTGCTCTCCGGGCTGGGGTTAGACTTCACCGTCGCGCCGTCCCACATCCCCGAGGAACAGCAGGACGGCGAATCCCCGGAGCAAATGGTATGGCGGCTTTCCCGCGCCAAAGCCCTGGCCGCCGCCGCCCAGCAGTCCGCCGCCGCCGGCTACTACATCGCCGCCGACAGCACGGTAGTCCTGTACGGACAAGCCATCGCCAAGCCCGTTGACGCCGCCGATGCCCGCGCTATGCTCTCCCGACTCCGCGGCGCCGCTCACCAGGTAATAACCGGCCTCACCGCCTACGACGCCGCAACCGGACGCTGCCTCACCGAAGCCATGTCCGCTGATGTCGTAATGCGAAACTTTACCGACGCCGAAATGGAGCAGTCCATCGCCTCCGGTACGCCTATGGACAAGGCCGGCGCCTACGCCATACAGGACGCCGAATTCCGCCCGGCGCGCTTGACGCACGGCTGCTATTCCAATGTGATGGGCCTGCCCGTGTGCCGCATCACCAACCTGCTCGCCGAACTCGGCTGCCCTCTCCCCGACTTGTCTGCCGCCGCCGTTCCTCCGGGCTGCACCGTCAATTGCCCCTTCGCAACAGCGACCGGCCCCACGCCGGACGCCGGGAGCGCGTCCCGATGAATATATTCGGCATTGGCACGATGGAACTTGCCGTCATCTTTCTGGTAGCAATCATCGCGCTGGGGCCGGGCAAGACCATGGAAACGGCGCGCACCCTGGGCCGCATCATGCGCGAAGCCCGCCGCACCTTTACCGAAGTAATGGATGCCGCGTCGCTCAACGATACCAACAGCAGCCGGCAGCCAGACGCCCCCAGTCAAAATGCCGACGCACCCGTCCCGCCGCCCGATGCCCCACGCCGCCCCCCGGAAACTCCGCTGGACACGCCGCCCCACCTGTCCCAGCAGCAGGACAGCCCGGAAAATCCGCCAAAACCGCCAAACAACCCGGACGGCCCCGCCAAACCGGCCGACTAGTCAATCAGCAATACCCCAGTAATTCCGCCCCACGCCGAAAACCATTCCCAATGCGCCGGCAATCCGTGCAATAACCACCCATCCCACCCGTCACCCCGACCAATAATCACCCATCCCACCCCATCATTCCGCCCAATAATACCCACCCCACCCCGTCATTCCGGCGCACGCCGGAATCCATTCCCATCGGATAGACGCTCGGTTCGGCAATTTGCCCCGATTATAATAACCCCGCCATTCCGGGCAATAATCACCCACCCCACCCCGTCATTCCGGCGCACGCCGGAATCCAATTCCATCGGATAGACGCTCGGTTAGGCAATTTGCCCCGACTATAATAACCCCGCCATTCCGTCCAATAATCACCCATCCCCCCGTCATTCCGGCGCACGCCGGAATCCATTCCCATCGGATAGACGCTCGGTTCGGCAATTTGCCCCGATTATAATAACCCCGTCATCCCGTGCAATAATCACCCACCCCACCCCGTCATTCCGGCGCACGCCGGAATCCATTCCCATCGGATAGACGCCCGGTTTTGGCAATTTGACCCGACTATGAGAACGCAGTCGCTGTTGGAACGGCTTTTGGAATGGTTTGAGGAATTATTGCGCTGGCCCCCGGCGCCCTTTGCGGATGCCCCCGACTGGGTTGCCGCCGCCGTCGCCGCGCTGACGGTCATCGTCATCGGCCTGGCCCTCTATCTCGGATGGCGAACTTGGCAAGCGCGCCGCCGCCAAGCCCAAGCCGCTGCGCCCGCCGCCGCCCCACTCCCCCTGCGCGAACACTTCCGGGAACTCCGAAACCGCATACTAGCCTGCGTCGGCGCCATACTCGTCGGGTCAGCCGTCTCCTTTTACTTCTACGCGGACATCTTCGCCTTTCTGATACTCCCGGCCCAGCAGGTCGCCGCCGACCACGACTTCCGCATCATCTATACCGAAGTAACCGAACTCCTGGGCGCCACCGTGCGCGTGTCCCTGCTGGGCGGCTTCGTCCTGGCCCTCCCCGTAATCCTCTACAACGCCATCCGTTTCATCGCCCCGGGCCTGACCCCGCGCGAGCGCAAAGTCCTCTTCTCTTTCCTGCCCGCCGCCCTGCTGGCATTCATCGGCGGCATGGCCTTCGGCTACTTCGTAATGATACCCCCGGCGCTGCGCTTCCTGCTGACTTTCGGCAGCGACATCGCCGAACCCCTAATCCGCATCAGCAATCTGGTCAACATAATGGTGCGCCTGCTCTTCTGGCTCGGCCTCTCCTTCGAGACCCCGCTGGTAATGTATGTACTGGCAACCCTAGGCATCGTCAACGCGCGCGGATTCGCCCGCTTCCGCCGCCTCTGGCTGGTAGCCTCTTTCGTAATCGCCGCCGCCATAACCCCCACCATCGACCCGGTCAACCAGGCCATCGTCGCCGGCCCGCTCATTGTCCTGTACGAAATCGGGATCCTGCTCGCCCGCCTGGCCGGCCGCCGCCGTTTGGCGTTTGCGGATACGGATGCTGATGCGGAGCCCGGTACGCAATAATAAAGGGCGCAGTGCGTTACTGCGCCCCAATACCGAAATGTTGCCGACCGCCGCCGCCAGGTCACGAACCCGGCTTTTCCTCCGTAGTGCGCTCTGCGCCCGGTTTTTCATCCTCCCCGGTTACCGAAGTCTTGAAAGAGCGAATGCCCTTGCCCAAGGCGGAGCCCACGCCCGGCAAACGGGACGCCCCGAAAATCAGCAGAACGACCAGCAGGATAATCAGCAGTTCGAAGGGGCCAAGCCCGGCAATACGCATAATTCGCAGCAGCTCCTGTCAGATTGGCAGTATTCTAGCACACTACGCCAGCAACAGCCAAACGCCGTTCCCGCCTTTCCACAGCCTAACCGGAATGTCAGCCGCCGCCGCCGCCCTCCTCAATTTCGGTAAGGGCAATATCAGCGCGGTGGTACGCGATGACGAATGTCATTGCCAATGCTAGGCAGGCGAGAGCGGCAATAGTCAGAATCCAGGCTGTTATCAGCAACGGATTCCAGTCTCTAGGCGTGTAAGCATCGGGATTCGTGGAGATTTCCCAAATTTTCTCGGCGGCGAATGCGGCAAAAGCGGCGGCAAAAGCGACGGATACCCCAATCCAGAATTTGGCATAGCCCAAGTTCCGCTCGTAAGACCGCCGCAACCGGCCAGTACGGATGTCAGTCATTATCGCCCAGCCACCATACGCCATAAACGATGCCGGCGGAGAGTAGCCCCCCGATAGCTAAATACCCCCACATGGCTGCGGGCAGCCATCCCGCTTTTTGGGCGGCAGCGAACACGTTCGGCGCTTGCCACATTGCCACAACGGTGAGCAGAACCAGCGCAATCCCGCCGATTGCAATTTGCTGCCACAGGTTCAGTTTGATTTTCATTGCAGTGCCTCATCCCGTTATGCGAAATCCCGATGACCGGGTATCGGGTCCCCGTTACAAGTTATCAATTGCCGGCGAATCGTGTCAATTACACCAGGCCGCCGCCAACTTGCCGCCCCGCCCCGCTGCCGCTATAATGCCCTAACCAGTGTGTACCCCTCCGGGGCGGATCCCGTCCCGAAAGCATCCCCGGACCAGCAAGTTGGAACGATAAAATGGCAGCCGACTCCCCATATGATGTAGCAGTAATCGGCGGCGGGCCCGGCGGCTATGTCGCCGCCATTCGCGCCGGACAGCTCGGCCTCAAAGCCTGCGTCATCGAGCGCGAAGCCCTGGGCGGCGTCTGCCTGAACTGGGGCTGCATCCCCTCCAAAGCCTTGCTCAAAAATGCCGAAATCGTCTCCTATGTGCGCCGCGCGGATCAGTTCGGCCTGCGGTTTGATAATTTTCACGCCGACTACGCCGTCGCCGTATCCCGCAGCCGCCAGGTAGTTGACCGGATGACCCGCGGCATCGGCTACCTCCTCCGCAAAAACAATGTTGACCACATCCCCGGCACGGCCCGCATCGTCTCTCCAACATCCATTGAAATAACGCCGCCGGATGCAGTAACCCCGTCGCATCAAGTAACCCCGCCGGCAGGCACGCCGGAGCGCATCAACGCCCGCAACATCGTCATCGCCACCGGCGCCCGCCCCCGCAGCATCCCCCCCCTGCCGGTAGATGGCAACCGCATCCTTACCAGCCGGGAAGCTATCGTATCCGATGCCGTACCCGGCTCCGTTGCCATCATCGGCGGCGGCGCCATCGGCGTAGAATTCGCTTACATCTATCGGATGTACGGCGCCGAAGTTACGATTATTGAACTGCTGCCCCATCTGGTGCCCAACGAGGATGCCGAAATCAGCCAGCAGCTGGAACGCGCTTTCGGGCGGGACGGCATCACAATACGCGCCGGCGCCGGCGTCACCGCAGCCCGCCCCGACGCCTCCGGCGTTACCCTCACCATCACAAAGGACGGCGCGACGGATACCGCCCGCTTTGACCAGGTGCTGGTTGCTGTCGGTGTGCAGCCCAACACCGAAAACCTCGGGCTGGAAACCGTCGGCGTCGCCACCGACCGCGGCTACATCGCCATTGACGACCGCATGGCCACCAACATCCCCGGCATCTACGCCGTCGGCGACGTTACCGGCAAGCTGGCCTTGGCGCACGTCGCCTCGGCGCAGGGCATTACCGCAGTAGAAGCCATTGCCGGCGCGGAAACCCAGCCGCTGGACTACTCCCTTATGCCCCGCGCCACCTACTGCCATCCGCAAGTAGCCTCTATGGGATTGACCGAGGCGCAGGCATTAGAGCAGGGCTACGAGGTGAAAATCGGTCGCTTCAATGTGTCCGCCAGCGGCAAAGCCGTAGCTATGGGCGAAACCGACGGCCTCGTCAAGCTGGTCATCGATGCCAGGTACGGCGAAATCTTGGGCGGCCATCTCTGCGGCCCCGAAGTAACCGAACTGCTCGGCGAACTCTCAATGACCAAGCTCCTGGAAGGCACTACCCTGGAGCTGGGCTGGGCCGTTCACGCCCACCCCACTATCGCCGAAATGCTGCACGAAGCCGCGCTGGACGCCGATGGCCGCGTCATTCATATGTAGGGATTTGACCGGCGTAGCGAATCGACCAGGATGATTGGCCGGCATTCACCGGCCGTCCGCCGGATTCTGCCCCGCATCGCCCGATTGCCCACGCTCCCCGCCGCCCGATTTTTCCATTGGAGACGAACAGAATATGCTCAACGCAACGGCAGTTTCCGGCCTGGCCAAAACCGACCTGCTGGAGTTCTACCGGCAGATGAAGCTCATCCGCGAATTTGAGCGTGAATCGGAGCGGCAGTACACGCGGGGCAACATCAAAGGCTTTCTCCATGTCTATAACGGAGAGGAAGCCATCGCCGTCGGCGCCATCAATACCCTCCGCCCGGACGACTACATCGTTACCCACTACCGCGACCACGGCCAGGCCCTGGCCCGAGGCATGACCAGCAACGCGGCCATGGCCGAACTGATGGGCAAGGCTACCGGATGCAGCCAGGGCAAGGGCGGCTCCATGCATCTGTTCAGCTCCGAACTCAACTTTATGGGCGGCTATGCCATCGTCGGCGGCCAGCTTCCCATCGCCGCCGGCATCGCCCTCGCCGTGCAGTACCGCGGCGGCGACCAGGTTGTCCTCTGCTTCTTTGGCGACGGCGCCGTCAACGAAGGCGAATTTCACGAAGCCATGAACCTGGCGGCCATCTGGAAACTCCCCGTCATCTTTTTCTGCGAACATAACCTGTACGGTATGGGCGCATCATCGCAGGAAACCCTCGCCCTGTGGGATTCCATGCACGAAATGGCCGACGCTTTTGATATGACCAACTACGAAGTGGACGGCAACGACGTCCTTGCAGTGCGCGAGCTGATGCAGCGCGTCAACTCCGAAGTGCGTTCCGGCAGCGGCCCCGTGTTTATCGTCGCCAAAACCTACCGCCTGCGCGGGCATTCCGTCGCCGACCCGGCCGATTACCGCCCCGATGCCGAAGTGGAGTACTGGACGGCGCGGGATCCCATACCCCGTTTCCGCGAATGGCTTACCGCGGAAGCCCTGGCCACAGTGGAGGATTTTGAGGAAATTGACGCCGGCATCGACGCGGAAATCCGAATCGCCGCCGACTTCGCTGAAAACTCCCCCTGGCCGGAACCCGCCGCCCTTTACGCCGACGTCTATGCCGACCGACCCACCGAAGGCATCCCGCTATAACCCGCGCCAGTGTAACCCCACGCCAACGGTATCGGCCCACGCCGCCGCCCACGCTGCCAGGAGAAACCAGCCACTATGTCGGTAATCACCTACCGGGACGCCGTGTCATCCGTACTGCGCGAGGCCCTGGACGAGGACCAGCGCATCTTTCTGATGGGCGAGGACATCGGCCCCTACGGCGGCGCCTTCGCCGTTACCAAGGGCTTCTGGGAACAGTACGGATCCCGCCGCATCAAGGACTCGCCGCTGGCCGAGTCCGTCATCGTCGGCGCCGGCGTCGGCGCCGCCATGGTCGGCCTGCGTCCCGTTGTCGAGCTGATGACCATCAACTTCAGCCTGCTCGCTATGGACCAGATTGTGAACCACGCCGCCAAAATACGCTATATGTCCGGCGGGCAGTTCACCATTCCGCTGATTATCCGTACAGTTACCGGCGCCGGCGCCTCCGTCGGCGCAACCCACTCCCAATCCTTTGAGGGCTGGTACGCCTCCGTCCCCGGCCTGACCGTAGTAACCCCGGCCACGCCCCAGGATGTTATCGGACTGTTCCGATCCTGCCGGGAGCTCAACGACCCCGTCCTGTTCGTAGAGCATATCCTGCTCTACGGCACCCGCGGCGATGCCCCGGAAAACGCCGATCTCCGCATCCCCATCGGCCAGGCCGCAGTCCGCCGCGCCGGCCAAGATATTACCCTCTGCGGCTACTCCCGCATGGCCCTGGTCGCCGAGCAGGCCGCCGACCTCCTGGCCCAAGAGGGCATCACCGCCGATGTAATTGACCTGCGGACGCTGCGCCCTCTGGACAGCGCCACCGTAGTCGACTCCGTAAAAAAGACGCACCGCGCCCTGGTAGTCGAGGAAACCTCCCGGCTGGGCGGGTTCGCCGGCGAGCTGGTATCCCAAATCCAGGAGGACGCTTTTGACTACCTGGACGCCCCCGTAGCGCGGGTAGCCGGCGCCGAAGTGCCAATCCCCTACTCGTTCCCCCTGGAGCAGGCGGCCATACCCAACGCCGCAAGCGTAGCCGCCGCCGCCCGCCAATTGGTCAATGGCTCCCGGTAAGAGGCTCCACTATGGCGCAAGACCGGGGGCCAACCGGCTGCGAAGGCTGCGTCGTCGCGGTTTTCATCTTTTTCGTGCTGGGGCCGCTGGCGCTGCTGGTCTGGCTGCTGTCCAAAAGATGGATCCCCACCATACTGGTTGGGGTAGTGAGCTGGATCCTCATCGGCGCTTGCGTGCCGTTTTTCGTATTCTATGACTGACGCTCAACCCGTCGGCGCAAAGGTCTGACAAGGAGGATATTGTGGCAACCAACGTCGTAATGCCGCAGATGGGCTACGATATGCGTGAAGGCACCGTAGTGCGCTGGCACAAGCAGGAAGGCGATGCAGTGAACCGCGGCGAAGTCATCGCCGACATTGAAACCGACAAGGCCACGGTGGAGTTTGAGGCGTACACCGACGGCGTGCTGGGCCGGATTGTAGCCGATGAAGGCATCGCCGTCCCCGTCGGCAATCTGATTGCCATTATCACCGCGCCGGGCGAAGCCGTCCCCGACGCCGATACCGACGCGGCTGCCGAAAACGCTGCGCCGGAGCCGGCGGTTGCCGCAGCCGCCGCGGCCCCAACGACCGCCGCCGCTGCCACCCCGCCGGCCGCATCGGCAGCCTCCGCAGACGATGGCCGCCTGCGGGCATCTCCCATCGCCCGGCGTCTGGCCCGGGAACGCGGCCTTGACCTGGCATCGCTTTCCGGCAGCGGACCCAACGGCCGCATCGTCGAACAGGATGTGCTCAACTACCAGCCCCCCGCCGAGCCGCCGCCGGCTGCTGCCCCGGAAACGACGCCGGCCCCGGCGCCCGAGCCGGCAGTTGCCCCGCCGCCGCCCGTTGCCGACGCTGCCGCCGCCGCAACCCCGGCCGACGGACGCATTGAGTTGACCCGGATGCGCCAAACCATCGCCCGCGTTACCTCCGACAGCAAATCCGCCGCCCCCCATTTCTATGTAACCGCCGAAATTGATATGGGCAAAGCCATGTCCCTGCGGCGGGATGTCAATGACGCTGCCGACCCCGCAAACCGCGTCAGCGTCAACGACTTGATGGTCAAGGCGTGCGCCTTGGCATTGGCCAAGCATCCCAAGTTCAACTCCTTCTACCGGGGCGACTATTTGGAGTTGCACGACGCAATGAACATCGGCATCGCCATTGCGCTGGAAACCGGGCTGATTCTGCCGGGAGTAAGCGGCTGCGAAAGCAAGTCGCTGCTGGAAATCGCCGCCGCTACCAAAGACCTGATTGCCCGGGCCAACAGCGGCGCTCTGCGGAATGACGAATACAGCAGCACCACTTTCAGCATCAGCAATATGGGAATGTTTGATGTGGAAAGCTTTACCGCCATCATCTACCCGCCCCACGCCGCCATCCTGGCCGTAGGCAGCGTCAAGGAACAGCCGGTAGTCCGCGACGGGCAGCTCGGCATCGGCCAGATGATGAAAGCCACCCTCTCCACCGACCACCGCGTAGCCGACGGCGCCGAAGCGGCCCAGTTCCTCATGGAAATCAAGCAGACGCTGGAAAACCCCGTCCGCCTCCTGCTATAGGATGCCCCAATGCCCGCCATAACCACCCTGCCCCCGGCGTATGCCACGATCCTGATTGCGGATACCGTACCATGAAATGGTTGCGCCAGCTGTGGAACCTCTTCTTGATGCCGGCAGTAATGGCCCAAGCGAATCAGTATGGACAGCGGGAAGGCGAAGCCCAACTGCGGGCTTTGTATTCACAGCAGCCGGACGCCGATCAGGATACCGTACTTGCGACGTACACCCGGGGCTACTTGGAGAGCTATCATTGGGTAATGCGGACGTATCGGGAAGCCAAAGCGGAACAGGGCTTGGCAATGAACTGGTTTAAACCACCCAGCAACCTGGAACTAGCAAAGGATGCTGAAAAGCATCTGCGGAATATGCGCCGACGCAACCGTTCGGACGGCGGCGCTTTCGCACTCTCCAATGGAGATAGCGACGGCGGGGCCGACGGGGCCGCCGGCGGCGAATAGCCAATAAACTTTGATTATAGGAGGCTTAAAATGCCCCAAATGACCGGCGGCCAGGCTGTGGTCGCATCTTTGCACGCGCAGGGCGTTGATACCGTTTTCGGCATCATCTCCGTGCATACCCTTGACCTCTTTGACGCCCTGTTTGACCGCCAGGACGATGTCCGTTTCGTCGGCGGGCGGCTGGAATTGGGCTGCGGCTATATGGCCGACGGCTACTCCCGCGCTACCGGCAAGCCCGGCGTCCTGCTTACCAGCACCGGGCCGGGCGCCGCCGACTCCGTAGGCGCCATGGGCGAAGCCTACTTCTCCGCATCGTCCATCTTGCAGGTTACCACCAACGTCGAAGCGGAGTTCGTCGGCAGCGGCAAAATGGCTACCCACGAAACCAAAGACCAGCTCGGAATGTTCGCCGCCGTTACCGACTGGAACGCGCGCATCGGGCAGGTTGAATCCATCCCCGACCATTTTGTGGAAGCCTTTGTCCGTTTCCAGGAACGCCGCCCCCGCCCCATTGAACTGGAAGTGCCGACGGATCTGCTCGGCCAATCCGCCGATGTCGAAGTGCTGCAACCCCGAGCGCCGGATGTTCCTCAAGGCGACCCGGCGCAAGTAGAACGGGCCTGGCAGCTGCTCCGCAACGCCAAACGCCCCGTCATCTTTCTCGGCGAGGAAATCCACACCACCGGCGGCGCAGACGACATAATCGCCCTGGCGGAACGCCTCGGCGCCCCCGTCGTAACCGGCGACGGCGCCAAGGGTACATTCCCGGAAAATCATCCCCTGTCGCTGGGCATGGCGCTGGGCAACCGCATCTGGGGCCACAATCCCGTCCTGGACTGGCTCGGCGATTGCGATGTCGCCTTGGTGCTGGGCAGCAATCTGCCCTATCGTTCCACTGCCGGCGTTGGCGTCAAGCTGCCGCCAACCATCATTCACACGCTGCTGGATGCGGATTATATCGGCAAGAACTACGATACCGCCGTCGGCATTGCCGCCAACAGCGGCGCCGTAGTCCGCCAGTTCCTCCACGCCGCCGGCAATCAGGACATATCGTCCGGCGATGCCTACCGCACCGAAGTTGCCGCCTTGAAAAAGCAGATTTACGCCGGCCTGCAAGAGGAATGGGGGCCGGAACTGCGCGCCTGGGAAGCCATCCGCTCCGTGATACCCGACGATACCATCTTTGCGCTGGACGCTACGGTGCCGGCCAACCGGGCCGTGCGCTGCCTGCCAATGAACCGCCCCCGCAGCTATATGTACCCGCACGGCTGGGCCGGCTTGGGTTTCGGATTCCCGGCGGCCATGGGCGCCAAAGTGGGCCGCCCGCAGTCCCCGGTCATTTGCGTAACCGGCGACGGCGGCTTTCAGTACAACGCCCAGGAGCTGGGAACTGCCGTCCAGTACGGCATTAACCCCATTGTGATGGTGTTCAACGACAACGCCTGGGGCGTGCTGAAAGGCTACCAGCAAAGCCGGGGCGGCCGGCAGATGGCTACCGACCTGGTGAACCCCGATTTCATCAAGCTCTTTGACTCCTACGGCATCGGCGGCACGCGCGTGCACAATGTTGCCGAAATGACCCAGGCCGTGCAGGATGCCGTAGCCGCCGACCGCATCCACCTGATTGAGGTGGTGATGCCTGACGGCTTCCCCGCTTTCTGCCGCAACTAACCCCGCCGGATATAGCCTGATGAGTACGGCCCGACGCGTGTTGATGGAGGAAAGATGAACGCAGACCGCAGCCAGCATACCGAAGTCATCCGCGAGCAGTTTCGCATCCAGTCGGCGCAGTTTGAGCAGCAGGTTGGTGAATATCGGGATGTGCCGGCCTGGATACTGGACAACCTGGGCTTGGCCGGCACGGAATCGGCGCTGGATGTCGCCACCGGCACCGGAATTATGGCGCGCGACCTGGCCCCTAATGTCGCCCATGTTACCGGGATTGATGTTACGCCGGAGATGCTGGCCCAGGCGCGGCAAATCTCGGCCGACGCCGGCATCGCCAACATCGCTTTTGACGACGGCGATGCCGCCGCCTTGCCCTACGCCGACGGGCAGTTTGACCTGGTAATCAGCCGCATCGCCGTCCATCACTTCGCCAATCCGGAAGTAGAGCTAAACGAAATGCGCCGGGTCTGCAAGCCAAGCGGCCGGGTCGCCATCGTTGACATAACGGCGTCGGATGACACTGAACTGGCGGCTACGCACAACCGCCTGGAACGGTTGCGCGATCCGTCGCACACCACGGCGCTATCCGTATCAGGGTTGGCAGCTCTGGCGGCGCGCTGCGGATTGCGCGTATCGCATACCGCCGAACTGGACGCCCCGCGCGATTTAGAGGAATGGATGGAGCTGACGGCGGCCCCGGATGCCGTGCGGCAAGAGGTACGGGCGGCGCTAGAGTCGGAACTGGCCGGCGGCGCCCCCACCGGTATGCGGGCGTTCCAAGAGGACGGACGCGTCAAATTCGTTCATCACTGGGCAGTTCTGGTCTGCCGGCCAAACGGCAGTTGATACTCCGGCCCTCTTTCCTCCGATGTCCAACCGCCGCCGCATCTACCCCCTTTCGCCGCGCGATTTGAGCGAGGAGCAGATCGCCGTAACCTTTGCGATGACCTCCCGCAGTCCGGAGCCGTTTGACGAAATCGCCGAGCAGGTCAGCGCGCAGCAGGCCGCCGATTTCAATGAGCGCTGGGTTGTCGGCTACGGCCATTCGTCGGTCGCCGAACACGCTATCATCCATCTGGCGGTGGAAAACATCTCCCGGCTGGCTGCCGACGCGCTGGAGGACAACCGGCTGGCGTCTTACACCGAAAAATCGTCCCGCTACCAGATAATTGACGCCGGCAGTTTCCACATCCCCCAGGAGCTGGACGAACATCCGGCGGCGCGCGCGCAGTATGCGGCGGCCGGCCAGGAATTGTTTGCCGTCTATCAGCGGTTGCTAGATAGCACGCTTGACTACCTGCGCCGTACCCGGCCGCAGCGGGAACGGGAAACCGACGGCCAATATCGGCTGCGGTTGCGGCGTCTTGCTACCGACGCCTGCCGCGCCATCCTCTCCGCGGCCACGCTGACCAACGTCGGCCTTACCGCCAACGCCCGCGCTTTGGAGCACGCAGTCAGCAAGCTAATGTCGTCGGAATTGGTAGAGGAACAGGATATTGGCTTGGAGTTGCGGGAACAGGGGCGCCAAATTGCGCCCACGCTGGTGAAATACGCCGACTACAACCTTTATCTGGCACAGCGACGCCGGGTTACGCCTTTTGACGCTGATGCCGACTCCGTTGCCCCCGGCGATGCTGATTCCGCAGGCAGCGCGGCCGGCACTGCAACGGTATCGCTGCTGGACTATGACCAAGACGCTCCGCGCCGCCTGGCCGCCGCCTTGCTGTTTCGCAACGGCAACTGCGGATATAGCGACGCCGTCGCCCGCGTTGCCGCAATGTCCGAACCAGAACGGATAGCGATTATTCACGCCGCCGTTCAAGGCATCGGGCCGCACAACCCGGCGCCCCGCGAGTTTGAGCTGGCCCGCTACACCTTTGAGTTCGTGTTTGACTATGGGGCATTGCGGGAGTTTCGGCGGCATCGGATGCAGACCTATCTGTCGCAGCCGCTGACCATTTGCAACGGGTATGATGTGCCGCCGCTACTAGGGCAGGCCGGGCTGTCCGATGCGTTTGAGGCCGGCATAAAGCAAGCGGAAAGGGCCTTTATCGGTATCTTAAGGGTATCCCCCGCAGTAGCGCAGTACATGGTTACCCACGCGCACCGCCAGCAGGTTCTGGCGCAAATCAACCTGCGGGAATGCTGCCACCTTTTCCAGCTGCGAACCTCCCGCCAAGCCCACGAATCCATCCGGGCGCCGGTCGTTGAGGCGATGCGGCTGGCGGTAGCGGCGCAGCCGGAGCTGTTCCGTCATCTGCCGCTGCGAGATGCGCCGGATTGGTGGCCGTTTTAGGGGCGGGTAGCCATATTCGCCTTCATTCCGAATCCTGCTACCCGTCATCCCAAATCCTGCTACCCGCCATTCCGAATCCTATTACCCGTCATTCCGGCGCAAGCCGGAATCCAGAGCCGCAATTCGCCAAGACGGTAATGGAAACCGTCAACCCTGGATTCCGGCTTACGCCGGAATGACGGTTGAGTGGGGGCGAAATTAGGGGTCGGAGCAGTCGCGGGTGTAGCCGCAGTTAGGGCAGATGATTTTGCAGCTGCGCTCGTACATCCGCGCGCCGCAGATTTCGCAATCCAGCCCATCCGGCCGGCGCGGATGCGGCGTCGGTTTGCCGGCAATAGGCTGCGTAGTCATCATTGGCTCCGTTGGCAGGTTTGCCGCCGGATTGAATTTCCCCGAATTGGCCTTTGTGCGGAGTCGTGCCAAGTCTATCGGCTCAGCGACGGCAGCGGCGGGCCGGCAATTATACGCGCCGTCAGAAACTTTTCGCCGTTGGGAACCGTCGGCCCGTTCCGCTCGTCAGGCAATAGCGCTACCTGTCGGAAGTCAAAGACCGATTCATCCAGCTCCAGCCGTTGTACCCCGTTGCCGTCATCGTCGACATTTACCACAATGCGCCCTACCAGCATCTGCTTGTCGGCGCGCGCCAGCCAAATCTGGTAGGAATCCGCCGGCATACCCGACACCATCAGCACGCCCTGGCGCCCGCCGGGGTCAACCATCAGCACGCCTTTGGCCTCCGGCTCGGTGCCCATCGGCGAAAACATCGCCAGCTTTTCGGTTTCGGGCTGGGCCGACATCACCGTGGCCTCAACCACATCAGCCATTTCCCGCCTTACCAGGTTCACTTGCTCGGCGTTGGCGGCATTCGGCAGCAGCGCAGCGGCATCCTGGTTTTGAGCGGCAAGCAGCTGCTCACCCACAACGACCGCCGGCGCAAATGCAGGGGATACAGCAGCATCAGAGGCGGCAGAGGCGCGCTCCGGGTTGGCCGAAGCAGTAGATCCGACGGCCGTTGCCTCCGGAATAGCAATAAGTACCTCTGCCGGCGTCGCCAGCCGGTTGATTTCACGCTGTTGCATCACGATAAACCCGGCAGAGGCCGCCAGCAGCAGGCTCAACGCCCCAATGGCGGACGGCGCCAGCCAGCGACGCAGCCGGCCTGTTGTCCAACGGCGATCCGGCGGCGGCAGTGCGGCAGCCGGCGTCTCCCGTTCCGACGGAGAGTCATACGGACGCCCTACGGCGGACAGCACGCGCGCTTTCAATCCCGGCGGCAGCGGAGTTTCCGGGACGCTGCCCACCAGTCGGGCGGCCATCCCCTGGAAACCGAGCAGCACTTCCTGGCAGTGCAGACACTGCGCCACGTGCCGCGCAACGGCCCGGTGTTCGGGGCCGTCCAGCGCGTTCAGCGCGAAAGCGGCCAGGTCGGTTTCCGGGTGCTCCGGCTCCGAATTGGGTAGAGCGAAATCGTCAGGCCACATAATGTTCCAACGCCGTCCTGAGCTTCTGCATCCCGAGGCGCATCCGGGTTTTTACCGTTCCCAAGGGGATGTTCAGCAGGGCGGCAATTTCGGATTGGGTATATCCATGCCAGGCTGACAGGTAAAGCGGACGGCTTTGCTCGAGCGGCAGCTCCGCCAACGCCGCGCGCACCATCCGCGCCTCAAAACTGCGCTCCACCTCCTGCTCAACACTGAGCGACGGGCTGGGGATGCGGAGCAGCGCGTCCTCATCGGATGGCGCAGTGTGCGCGGCGGCGCGGCGGCGGGAGCGGAAATAGTCAACCACCTTGTGATGCGCCACCGACATAATCCAGGTGCCGGGAGCGGACATTTCGGGGCGATAGCTGCCTGCTTTGAGCCAGATATTCGTAAATACTTCCTGCACGGCGTCATCGGCCACGGCCGGGTCGTTGAGAATAGATACCGCCAACGAATAGATGCGTTGGGCGTAGCGGTCATAGATGGCTTCCAGCGCGCGCTCGTCGCCGGCCCCAATGTCCAGGATGCACTGCGCGTCTTCGGTGTTGCTGCGGTCGATCACGGCCTGCTCCACAAATTGCGGTTCTGAAATCACAGCTCTGCGGCGAGTTGCGCCGGATTATCCATAATACGCACCGGCGGGCATTTCGGATTTATCAAGTTGAGATGCTCCAGTCTAAACGACCAGGCTGTCAAAGATGCCGGTCAGGTTCGGCAAGTTCTCCAGCGACCAGATAAGCTCCAGAGCCTGCTCGCACTGCTGCTCGGTGATGGTAGGGCAGGCCAGACGGCGGAACTTGGCGTCCACATCGGCGTCGCTGAGGGGGTTCTGCCCGTGTCCTTTGGGAAAGCTGGTGGCAGCCACTTCCGTTTGGCCGTTAGGCTTGATGACCTCAATGCGGCAGTTGTACTCCGCCGGATAGCGTGCCGTGAAATCGGCGTTCTCCTCAATCTGCATCTTGTTGATAATAGTCCGCAGCTCCGGCTCCGCAATGCGGTCGGCGGCGAAAGTAGCCGGCGTTACGGCGCCGTCGCGCAAGCCCGCCGCAGTAAGAAACGGAATGCTGTGGTCGGCAGTCTCCCGCGTCTGCGGATCCCACTTTTCCGGCTCGGTGGACGCGCTGCTGACCGCCGACTTGTAGGACTGGATGCGGATCGCCGCGATGTTGTCCACGCTGACCCGTTTGCTCAACTGAATAGCCAGATCGATGGGCGCTTGGGTATGGATTTGAGACGGGTAGAACTTGAAAATGGTTTCCAGGATGCGGAACGGGGTATCGCCGCCGCCCATCGCGTCCAGTGCGATGGGGTAGCCGATGGCCTGTTCCCACAGCCCTTTGCGGCCCTCAAAGGGTTCGTTGGGGCCGGTCATGCCCTCAGCCGCCAGCTGCGCCGCAAAGATGCCGGCGCGGGTCGCGGCGGCGGCGGCGCATCCCTTCCACATCGAAAGTTCGCCCATCCGGGTTACCCGCAGCGGCACATTGGGAACGGCGGCCAAGGAGATGGCGTGCCCCATCTGTTCCTCGTCCAGTCCCAGAACTTTGCCGGCGGCGCAGGCGGCGCCGATGACGCTGAGGATGCCTTGATCCCATCGGTTGTCCGGCACCTGGTCCGCAATGCGGCAAAATACTTCGTAGGCCAGCGCAACGGCCGTAATGACGGTGCGCCCGTCGGCGTTCACGCTGTCCGCAACCGCCAAGGCCGCGGGAATCATATCGCTGGGATGGCCCCCGCCGGGCGAAAAGTAAGAGTCGTTGCAGTCCAGATAGCGCACCATCACGCCGTTGGCAAAGCCGGCCATATCCAAAGCTGAACGGTCGGCAGTGCCCAGGATGCGGGCCGGGGCGCCGCTGCTGACGTCGCCGGCCAGGCGGCGCGCGATTTTGGCGGGCTCGCTGAGATAGCCGCCGACAGCGCAGCCGAGAGTGTCGGCCATCGTGCGTTTCACCTGATGCACCACCGCCGACGGCAGGTCGTCATAGGCAAGGTTGCAGGCATAAGAGCTGATCAGTTCGGTAGTGCGATCCATAGCGGCGTAGCCTCTCATCCGGCGCAGGCGGGAACGAAAATCAGAGTCGGGAGTAAAGCGGATTGCAACATTGTACAACGGGCGATATTGTACACCGGGATAAACGCCGGCGCGTCTAGCGCAGTACCTTTTCGGCGATGCGTTCCAGCTGGGCCGACATTTCCGCTTCGGTTTCGCAATGTTCGGGACGCACTACCACCCGGTCAGCCCCGGCGTTGAGCAAATCCTGCACCAGCTGCCCATCCGGGGGCTGCCCGTACACGGAGATAGTGAGCGACCGGGGATCGCGGCCTCGCTCCGCGGCGAGTTCGTCCAGCTTTTTGCGGCTGTCCTCAACTTCCGCAGGCGTAATCCGGTTGGGCAACCAGCCGTCGCCCCAGGCCGCAACGCGTTGCAGCACCCGCCGCGCCAAGCCCCCCAGAATGACCGGCGGATGCGGCTGCTGGATCGGCTTGGGGTAGCACATTACCGGCGGAAAGTCGTAGTAGCGGCCATGATATTCGGCTTCGTCCTGCGTCCACAGCTCCTTCATCACGGCCACCGCTTCGCGGGTTTGCGTCCAGCGATGGTCGAAGTCGCCGCCGAAAATCTCGGTTTCCTCCCGATTCCAGCCGGCCCCGATGCCGAACAGAAAACGCCCGCCGCTGATCCGGTCCAGCGTGGCAATTTCTTTGGCCAGCAGCAGCGGGTTGCGTTCCGGCACCAAGGTAATCCCCGTGCCAAGTTTGATGGTTGAAGTTACCGCCGAGGCGCGGGCCAAGGCGATATACGGATCGGTGAAATGGGCGTAGGTCCACGGTATGTCGCCGCCGGACGGAAACTGGCTGGCGCTCTGCACCGGCAGCACCGGATGTTCGGCATACCAGATGGACTCAAAGCCCAGGGATTCGGCAGTCCGCGCCATAAACGCCGGGTCAAGGGTGTAGGCCGGCAAAGGTATGGAAGTGCCAACGGACATAATCATACGCTCCTTTTCGGTTCGGTGTTAGGCTGGTTCATCGGCTGGCCGGAAAGGCGTCAATTGGGCCATTCCAGTTGAGGATGAGCGCGTCATCAGTGATGAGCTGATGGCCGCCCAGCGCGGTGGCGATGATGATACGATCTGCCGGGTCGCCATGCAGGTTGGGCAAGGCGCCGGCGCGGGCGGCAATGACGCCATCCACGGGTATTTCGCGAAAGCCGTGCGCCAACAGGGTTTCCCGCCATTGGACGGCAGTGCGCGCCGGTACTCCGTTAGTGTCAAGTCGGCCCTTTTGCAGCAGCATGGCAATTTCCCAGATGGAGATTGCAGAAAACCCCACCGTATTGCGCGGGCGGACGTTGGATATTCTCAACAAAGCCTGCCGACCCAGCCGGGGATTGCCGTCAACGAACCAGACACAAACGTGGGTGTCCAGAATCATTGGGATTCGCCTGTCGCAGCATCCGGCATGGCGAACCATTCCGCCGGCATCGGAGAAACGATGTCGCCGAGAATTTTCACTTTGCCCTTAAAAACGCCATAACCGTCCGGCGGCGGCGGTGCCTCGTAGTTCGTAAGGATAGCAACGACTTTGTCGTCGCCGTCCAGGATTAGCACATCAACAGTCCGGCCCTCTGCATCGGCGGCGGCGATTTCGTTGATAAAGTCCAGGCATTGCTCCTTGAACTCGGCAACGGTTGGAGTGCGGATTTGGTAGTGAGGTTTTACATAATGCACCATGATAGCCTCCGTCAAGAGCGCAGTGCGGCACGGCCTCGATGGGGTTAGTAGGCGGCGACCAGCGCGGCCGTCGCTCCCATTATCGCATCGTACACTGCTGCGGCCTGCGCCGTTACCGTTTCAATATCGTCCGCCAGCAGATAGCCGGCGCCGGCCAGGGACTCGGCGCATTCTCGTACCCGTTCCAAGTACTCCGCCCGGGAACCGTAGCGTTCCTCAATGGACGGACGCGGATCGCCGGCGGCAAGCCTTTCCGCGCGGTTCCGGGCGAAAAGTATGGCGCTGCCGGCCAATGTGCCGCCCGGCGCCAAGGCTTGCCCGAAGCCGCCGATGCTCGGATGGCGCACATTCCAGCCCGTATAAGTAGCCAGAGGGACGGCGATCGCCGGCAGACGCACGCCGCCCGTTTCGTTGCCATCGGCGTCCAAGGCGGATACCAGGCACGGGTAAGCGTCGCCGACTGCCGGCGGGATGCGGGCCGGCACGGCGCGGTCGGGGCCGAAGTCCAGCCGCCGCATCGTTTTGAGATGCGCGGGAAACTCTACGCCGGGCAAAGCGCGGAAAAAGTCCGCCGTACCCGCCGCATCAACCAGCGTTCCCTCCGCACAGCGGGGATACCGATTGCCAGGTGGCGGCGCGTTATGGGTAACCCACTGGTCCAGATGATGCAGCGCGGCGCGCAGCAGCGGGCGGTAGTCAACATAGTTCAGCGGCTGCGTACCGCGCGCCCCGCTGTCCGGGTTGGTGTCCGAGATGGGCAAGCCGGCCGGGGCGTGCTGCGTGCCGGCGAACAGCCAGGAACGCACGCTGTCGGGCAGTACCGCATCGCCGCTGCCGTCGGGCGCGCTATGCGCCAGCGCGCCATGCCCGCCCCAATACTCCGACGATGTGTTGGTGTAGATGACTTTGGGGGCGATGCCGCGCCGGGAAACTTCGGCAAGAATGCCGTCGGCGCCGTCATCAGTGAGGTCTAAAAATGGCGGCAGGTTGTTGACGCTGCGGTTTGAAAGGCTGGACGGCTGCCCAAAACGGACATTGAACTCGCCCATTTTGCCGCCGGCCACATTAGGCAGCATCCCGTCAAACACGATGCAGCCGCTTTCGTCCCGGTTCAGCCCCAGATACAGGAACTGCCGCAGGAAACGGCCGCTCTGGCTGCGTCCAAAAGCATAAGCGCGGCCCAAGGCGCCGGCCAAAGGGTTGGCGGTTCCGGCGCGGTCAGCGGTGGCGTAGCGCAGCCACGCGGCGATGTCGCGCGTCGCCAGCAGGCCCAGGCTGACTACCGGCGCATTGGAAGTTTCGTACTGGACGCGATACACCCTGCCCGGCTCAAAGCCGCCGTCCAGCGTGATATGGGCGGCGTCGGGGATGCGACGCCCGTTCACCATTCTGGCAAAGGCCCAGCGCTCCCGCGGGATGACAGTTTCCGGGCCGTCCTCGTAATCCTGCACGGTTAGCACAGAATCCCAGCTTTCCAAATGGTTGCTCGGATAAGGACGATGCTCCCGGTCGGAAAGGAACTGCGTGTCAACGGCGAAAGTGGGCTGGAAAGTAACGACAATGCGCCCGGATACCGGAGAACCGTCCGGGTTCACGGCATCGGGAACATTGCAGCGCAACAGGCCGGGCGCATCGGGCACATCGTGCTGCCAGCCGCACCAGGCCAGACTGTACCCCCGCCGCATCAGAAAGCCGTTGCCAGGATGCGGTTCGGCATGGGGCGGCCCGTCCGGCGCGCTGTTGATATTTTTCAGGGCCAGCTCTTTCCCCCGATTGAGGACATCCAGCAGCAGCCGCCCGTTGCCATGATCATTGTCCACCGGCTTGATGATGCGGAAATCGGCGGTGAACTCTACATAACCGGCCGCGTTGCGCGGAGCCAGCGCAATGTCGGCGATTACGGCGTTGTCGGAATGGAACGGGTCAACGGCAAAATGGGCGATACCGTCCAGCTGCTCGTATGCGCCCACCGCGCCAAAGGTTTGCCCTCCGGCGAAAGGGCGGCGGGTAGTGATGTTCAATTGCGCCAATGACATAACGCAGCGCCTCAACAAGTTCAGAGTATATTCGGCAGAGATGCGATGAAATGCGGTACGCCGGGCCGTTAGTCCGATGTCCGCCGCCGTAAGTTTCAGGACTCCGGTTCGTCGGCGTCCGGTTCCAAACTAGGCGGGTCGGCCCCGATGTTGTCGCGCCACCACTGTTGGAAAGCATCGGCGCCCATTTTTTCCCGCAAACGAGCCAGATGGGCTTTGACCTGGGGCATCACCGGCAGGTTGTAATCGGCGGCAAGGCGGTGAGTGCGGGTCGCCCAGTCCAGGGCATCCGGCAGGTTGCCCTGCTCCTCTGCGACCACGCCCAGCTGCCCGTAGGCGCGGGCGCAGCGGCTTACATCGCGGCATTCCTCAAAATGCTGGCGGGCCCGGTCGTACCACTGTCGGGCCGACTCCAGGTTGCCCTGTTCGTGATGCAGCACGCCCAGCTGCCGGGCTTCGTCGCCGGCGCCGCGCCAGTCCCCCATTTCCTCCCGGCGTTCCAAAGCCACTATAAGCCATTCCTCAGCCTCGTCGGGTATGCCCCTGGCCTGTGCCAAAGTACCCAGATGATGGAACTCAACTATCATCTGGTCAGTCATCCCCAGTCGGTCGCTGAGGCCCAGCGCCTGCTGATACCAGGATTGCGCTTCCTCAAACAGGTATTCGGAATGGTCAACGGTGCCGAGAGCATGAAAGATGTGAACCGCGGTTTCCTCGTCCCGGTTTTCCTCCACGATTTCGCGGGCGCGGTGATACCAGCTGCGGGCTTCATCAAACTCAAAACGAAAATGGCAAGCGGCGCCCAGGGCGCGGCAGTCGTTGACCATCTCCTCGTAGTCGGGCAGCCGCTGGTGAATGTCCAACGCGCGGCGATACCACTCTTTGGCGCCGCCGTACTGACGCTGATGATGGCGCACTTGGCCGATGGCAAAGCAGGCGTCGGCGATCGATTCCTGGTCATCGCCGCCGTCAATGATTTCCAGCCCCTTTTCCAGCCATTCGGAAGCAGCGTCATACTGGCCGCGCTTGCTGGCGATAAGCCCGTTCTGGTGATACACGGCGGCGGTGCGCGGATCAGCGGCGCCGTCGGGCTGCGCCATCAGGTAATCCAGCAGCTGTTGATTAAACCCCGCAGCGCGATCCAGATCCAGCAACTCCACCGATTCCATCGCATCGGTGCCCAGCAGGTACTGCCAGAAATCCACGGCGCCATTAGCGGCGGCGGCATCAGCAGAGTGGCCGATGATGTCCAGCAGCTGGGCGCGCAAGCGGCGCAGTTCCGGGAACCGCTTCTGCATCCGATAGACCTGTGCCAACGGCTGCATCAGGATTTGAGCATTGTCCCACTGGCGATATTCGGCAGCGAGGCCCAGCGCCTGCGTCAGGTTGCCTTCCTCGGCCAGGACGGCGGTTACGCCGGTATCCTGGTTTTCGTACAGGCTTTCCATAAAGTAATCGGCAGTGTCGGCATACACCCGGACAAATTCCTGCTCCAGCTGGCGAATGCCGTCGCCGGAAACCCGCCGACTCAGCTGCCGCCCCAGGAACCAGGGCAGGGCGGGGTTAATCTGGTACACGCTGGGGGATACCGGCTCCAGAAATCCCGCCGCCTGAGCGCTGCGGAGCAGGGCGCGGCAGGCAGAGTAGGAACGCCCGGACGACTGCATTCCCCCATCCGCCGCCAACAGGGAACGGGATGCGCCGGACGCCAAATCCCCGCCCATAACCTGCCCGTAAATCCGTTCCTCCGTGATGTGCGACAGGATGTCCAGCATTACCCGGCGCTGGAACAATGCCAGGAAAGGCAGATGCGCGCGGCTGCGGTGCGGCATTCGTGAAAAAGCGTACTCCATTGCGGCGGTTAGTATGGCGCTGCGCCCCGGTTCGCCGCCGTCGGCCGCCGCTTCATCCCGCCGACGCCGCAGTTCGGACACGATGGCCGCCGCCGGCAGCTCTTTCAGCAGCGGCAGTACGACTTGCATCGCCAGCGGATGGCCGTCCAGCAGCTCCAGCAAAGCGGCGAAATCCCCGTCAACGCGCGACGCCGGAATCGCAGCCTGGTTCATAATGCTGGCGGCCAGGGCGATGCGGTCGGCGCCGGCCAGCGGGTTCAAGGCAATAGCGGAGTGCGGCATCGTGAGCCACTGTTCGTCAGGGCGGCGGCTCAAAAGCAACGCGCGGCTACCAGCCGGCCCGTCGGTTACGGCGTCCAGAAAGTCGGCTAATGACGGCAGTTCGGATTCGTCCAGCAGCCCCGGCGCATGGTCTGGAAATCCTGCCACATTCTCCGCGTTGTCCCAAACCAGCAGCGAGGGATTTTCTTGCAGGTAAGCGGTTACCCAGAGCCGCTGTCGTTCCGCCGGCAGGTCGGCAAAGTCCAGGCCGGCCACGGCGGTGCCGATTTCGTGCACCACCCGTTCCAGCCCGGCGGGATGCGACGCCTCAAATGCGGTGTAAAAAACGCCGCCGGGAAATCGGCTGCGGGCCGGCTTAAGCAGCCAGCGACACAAGCCCAGCGCCAGCTCGGTTTTGCCCGCTCCGGCATCAGCGGACAGCAAGATAACGGAATCGGCTGAAAGACGGCGTTCCAGTTCCCGCAGTTCGCCTTGCCGCCCGACCAAGCCATACTGGCCGGCGGCCGGTATCTGCAAGTCGTCGGTAGGGACCTCTACCGGATTAATGACCGGGGCCGCCAGCGGGTCCGGCTGCGGTTCAGCGACAGCCGGCGGAATATACGGACGGGATTGTATGACCGCCGGGCCGGGCCAGTCCCAAACGATACGCTTGCCGTGCAGTGTTACTCGTTCCGGCGCATCCATCAGAGAACGGCGCAAAGCAACGACGCAGGTTGCCGGGCGGTTGCCGCGGGCCATGGCGGTATAAAAAGCGCGCAGCGCCGACTCTGCCGCATCGCGATGCAGGGCGTAGGGCAGCAGTATCGCCTGGGCCACGCCAGCATCAGCGATGGTTTGCGCCATTCGGAACCAGGCCGGCGCATCGGGATTGTACGGCTGCGCGCCGGCGGAAATCAGGACAATGTTGATGCCGGCGGCGGCCAATGCGGCGCCAATGGCCCCCGGCGTTGCCGGGTCGGGCGCGCCGGCGGCCGTTTCCAGCAGAATGGCGCCGTTGGCGTCCAGGCCGATGCCGTCCAAATGAACGATGTGGTAGTGGTTAGGGCTGCGCTCCAGATGACGGCGCAGCGCATCCCAGGTTGCCGGACGGGGATTGTCCAGCAGCGCCGCCGAGTTCAGGCTTTCTAAAGCCGCTACGGTCGCATCGGCCAAACTGCCGCCGCCGACAGTTGCGCCGGATGACAGGATGTCGCTGCTATGCGGAGCGCCGGGCGACGGGGACAGCATCAGCACATTGAGAGATTCCGCGCCAGGCGGTTCTCCGGTTTCGGTCGGCAGTTCCTCGGCTGATTGTCGCAGGACGCCGCGCCCGGCGGCGGCGAAATATCCCAGAGCCGGTTCATTAAGCAGTTCCCATGGTAGCGCCAGGAACTGGGGCCGGCCGGAAACAATGGTCAATTCGGGATGGGCGTCCGCGGCAATTAGCCGGTCCAGGCCGGCGCGCGCCGCTGAATCAGCGGGAAACAGCGATTCAAAGAGCAGACGGCCCAGGTTCCGCAATGCGGCTTCAGTAGCCTCTGCCCGTTGCAGCGCGCCAATCGGATTCTGCGGGTAGGCGCGATAGTACCAGTCCAAAGCCGCCCATTCCTCTCCGGAAAGCGGCATCGTAAAACCGGCCGGCGGCAGGTCATCTCTGCTGCCAGCCCCGTCGGAAATGCGAACTTGAACCTGCGCGGCATCCGGCAAGTCAACGATAGTAAGTGATGGCACGGTAGGCACGAGTTACACCTGCGGACGGGTAGGCGATGCTAATGGCGGCAAAAGGATGCAGTGTAGGCCGGATTGCGGCTGCCGTCTTGCCACCGCCGGCGGCGTGCTTTACAATCGCCGCAATCCCAATACGATGTCGGGCCGACCGCTACCCGCAAACTTTGCGGCGCATTATACATCATCCAACGATAATGCGAGAGCGACGCCGCGGCGTTGACGATGGTTGCATCAAGTATGGTAACTCAACATAAAGTGCGACGCTCCTGGCTGCTGCTCCCCGCATCCGACGCCGACCGGATCGCCGGCGCATCATCGGCCGGCGCCGACCGGATCGCCGGCGCATCATCGGCCGGCGCCGACGTAATAGTCCTTGACCTCGCCGAGTTCGTTGCCGAACCGGACAAGCCGGCGGCCCGCGAGGGCATCGTAGCAGCCTTGGCGGCGGTTAAATCCGGCGGCGCCGAAGTGTTCGTTCAGATTGACGCTGAGCTGATGCTGGCCGATCTTACCGCCGCCGTCCATCCCGGCATCGCCGGCGTCGTCATCAGCCGGCTGGAAACGGCGGAACAGATTACCGCCGCCGCTGCGATTATCGGCCAGCTGGAAAGCCGCCGGGGACTGCTGCCCAATTCAGTGGAAATCATCGCCGCGCTGGAAACCGCCGCCGGCAACCACAACGGATACGAAATCGCCACTGCCAGCCCGCGCATCACCGGCCTGACGCTGGGGCGGGCCGACCTGGTAATGGACTTGCGCCCGGAACCCTCCGGCGAAATCCACCTGATGCAGTACCTGATGCAGCGGCTGATAACGCTGGCCGGAGCCACCGGCAAGACTCCGCTGGGCGCATGGTGGCGCGCGCCGGATCGGGGACTGCTGGCAACCCCGGAACATACCCTGGCGGCGGCGCAGCGGGGACGGGCCATCGGCTTCAAAGGATCCTTCTGCGTGCTAGACAACCAGGTTGGGCCGCTCAACGCAGGATTTACGCCGTCCGATGACGAGCTGGCGGCAGCCCAAGGCGTGGCATCCTCCGGCCCAGTCGCAACGTCGGATGACGGACGCATTTTGACGCCCGGCATCGCCCGGCAGCATACCCAAGTTGTGGAATTGGCCGCCGCCATCGCTACCCGTGAAAAATTCAAGGCCGCCGCCGTAGAGGGCCGGCCTATCCCGCTGCCCTAGCCCGCATCGCCCATACATCCTACCCCTACGAACCTTGCCCTGATGCACATTACCAGGAGGCTGCCCAGATGGCCGCACATCCCCGCCGGCTGAAGCGTTCCGGCTTGACTATGCCCATCGTTACCGCGCGTTTCATCAGCAACGCCTGGCATCGTGGCTGCGACTTTATCAATATGGACCTGGAAGATTCGGTGCCGCCGCATCTTAAGGATACGGCGCGCAACCTCGTGCGGGAAAGCATTCCCGTGGTTAACAAGGGCGGCGCCGACGCCGTGTGCCGCATCAATCACGACCTGATGGAAGCCGACCTGAACGCCGTCATCTGGCCGGGGCTGATGCAAGTCAACTATCCCAAAACCGAATATGGCGCCGAAATCAGGCGGATGGACGAAATCATTACCCGCCTGGAAGCGGAGCGCGGCATCCGGCCCGGCACAGTGGAAATCGGAGCCAACATTGAGACCGCAGTCGGCGTTGCCAACGCCTACGAAATCGCTTCGGCCAGCCCGCGCATCCGCGATTTTGGCGGCGCTTCCGGCTACGATATGTCCCGGGACCTGGGCGTGGAGATGTTCGTCGGGTTTGACCAGTTCGTGTACGGCAAAGGCGAAGTGGAACTGGCGGCGCGCGCGTTAGGCATCGTGCCGCGCGCCGCCCCGTTCACGCCCAACATCACCGGCAGCGTCAGCGACCCCGACCGCGCTTTTGCCGAAGCCGACGCCGCGCGCCAATGCGGCTTTCGCATCGGCGGCGGCCTCCATCCCAATGTAGTAGAGCCGCAGAACCGCGGCTTTACCCCATCGGACGCCGATCTAGAGGACGCCCGCTGGGTGTTGCAGGAATACGCCAAACTGGCGCACACTTCGGCAACTTGGCGCCGGATTGATACGCACCGCGTGCCGGCCGGTTCCGCTCCGGCGCCGCTGCCGGCGGAAGCCGATGCGCCCGACCGCTGCCGCATCATTGACCGCTACGAAGCGGCCCGCGCCGCGGAACTGTTGCAATGGGGCGCAGAATGCCAGGAGCGCGACCGTCAAAAGAATGATGCCATTGCGCGAGTGCGCGCCGCCGAATCGGAAAATCAGGCGTAACTGCCGCCGGGAGTAAATCAGTATGTCCATACTCGTCCGCCGTTCTAACCTGGTGCTGCCGGCCAACCGATGCCGCAGCGATTGCAACCGCCTGGTCGCACAATGCCGATGCCGTAACGCTGGATTTGCACGGCGGGATACCGGCGCATCAAATGAATGCCGCGCGGCAGTCGTTGCCTGCGGCCATTGCCGCGGTAGGACGGGGCGGCGCCGATGTTTTCGTATGGGTCAACGCCGCCGCTTTTTATGCGGACCTTGACGCCGCTGTGTGCGCCGGCTTGTGCGGCATCATCCTGCCCGGCGTGGAATCGGCGGCGGATGTAGCTGCGGCGGATGACTGCCTGGCCGAACTGGAACGCCAGCGCGGGATTGCCGTCGGGTCTGTGGAATTGACGGTGGCGCTGGAAACCGCCGCCGGCGTCTGGAATGTGCGGCAGATCATCACCGCCAGCCCGCGCACCCGCCGGGTTGCGATTGACGAAGCCGCGCTGGCCGCCAACCTAGGCATCGTACAAAGGCCGGAGCTTGACCCATTTGTGTACGCCAAGGGACGCATCTGCATCGAGGCTACCGCCGCCGGCGTCCGGCCCATCGCCTTTATCGACCCGATGGGCCAAGGCGGAGCCGGCCTCTCGGACGATGATAAGGTGAAAATCGCCACGGATGCGCGCAATCTGGGGTTCAAAGGTATGCTCTGCGACCGCCCCCACTGGGTTGACGCCATCAACACCGCCTTTACCCCCGCCGAGTCGCTGGTTGAGTACTATACGCAAGTGCGGGAAGTATTCGCGCAGGCGCTGGCCGCCGGCACGGCGGCGGCTCCCTTCGCCGGGCGGATGATCGACGTTCCGGTGGACGAATGGGCCAAAGATGTGCTGGCAATGAGCGCCGCCTGCGCCGCGCGGGATGCGGAAAAGCAGGCGGCGTTAGCGCGGGCGCGTGAGTAGCGCCAGCAGTTCGCAGGCGAGCATATCTTGCCGGACGCCGGCCCGCTCCGCTGGCCGGCCTTTACCTGTTTCGGAACCGTCAGGGAGGCCAGGATGATCTACATTGATGACGAACTGCGCCGGCGTATTGACCAGGCCTTGGATGACCGCTGCCCTATGTCCATCGGCACCGTTTCGGCCGATGGAGAGCCGCAAATCAGTATGAAAGGCAGCGTACTGGTGTTCAACCGGGATACGCTGGCCTATTGGGAACGCGCCTGGCGTTCCTCGGCGGCCAACATTGCCGCCAACCCCAAGGTTGTGCTGTTTTACCGCAACCCGGAGCAGCGGATCAATCTGCGCTTCCACGGAACGGCAACAATGTATAAGTCGGGCGCCATTCGCGACAATGTGATGTCGCGCACAGTGCCGGGAGAGCTGGAGCGGGACCCCGACCGGACGGGGGCGGCAGTGCTGGTCCGGCTATACCGGATAACGCAGCTGTCGGGCGAAGTGATGCAAGAGAGGTAACGGGCGTCGCTGCCGGATGTGATACCCTTGTAGTACACACCCCGGCGGCGCAATGGTTATCAGGGAGCAGTGCAATGGTTGTTTTGGCTGGCGTAACGGGTGGGCTGGTTTGCGGGTTCGCTTTCGGCTTGATTTTCGCCTTGCTTTCCACGGCTCCCCATTTTGGATGGACGTGGCACTTGGCGATGCCAACGTTTTTTCTGATGACTCCCATCAGCGGGTTGTTTATAGGCGCCGCTTATCAGAAGTATGTGGGTGTATGAACCGGGTTAGGCAAATCCTGTCCGCGTTGGGCGCCGGCGGCCTTGGCTGGATAGCTTTCGCGTCGGTGATTTGGGGCTTTCTATTCGCGCCTTATGCGGTAGCCGCATACGAATGCGCGACGGATGGCACCGAGTTGCGGAAAATCCAGTGCTTGAAGCCGGTAGCTCGGCGGCTGCGTAACGATTCCAACATCGCTACCTATGCGACCGCGACGGTGGCCGCCATAATTGCGTTACAGCTTGCCAATCGCAACCGCGTAGAGGCGTCAAGACGGGATTCAAGTTTGGATAAGTAAGGCGGGATACCCATACAAAGGTATCCCTAGCACTTGATACTAGGACGCCCGCACCGCCAGCGCATCAGCCGCCTTTACCCCCTGCCCTGCCGGCAGCACGATTAACGGGTTGATGTCCAGCTCCGCCAGCGAACCCTCCAGCTGCGCCGCCATCTGCGATACCCGCACCAGGACATCCGCCAGCGCATCTGCATCGCCAGACGGCGCCCCCCGGAACCCTTGCAGCAGCCGCGCTCCCTTCACCTCGCCAATCAGATCCAGCGCGTCGTCCCGTGTGATCGGGCAGAGACGCAGCGCAACATCGTTATAAACCTCCACCATTACGCCGCCAATGCCGAACAGCAGCGCCGGCCCCAGCTGGGCATCATAGGAAATGCCGACGATGGTCTCAACGCCGCCGGATACCATTTCCTGCACCGTTACGCCGTCAATACGGGCCTCTGGGGCATAGCGGCGGGCGTTGGCGGTGATTTCGTCAAAGGCCGCCCGCACCGCCGCCGCATCGCCTAGGTTGAGACGGATAGCGTCCGCTTCGGTTTTGTGCAGTATGTCCGCCGAATCTACTTTCATTGCTGCCGGATAACCGATGCGGTCGGCAGCGGCAACGGCGGCGTCCGCATCCCCCGCCGGTTCATCCTGCGTAACCGGAATGCCAAAGGCCGCCAGCAGCGCCTTGCTGTCATACTCGGAAAGCGCGCCGGAGCCGGCCAGTTTGGCCGCCGCCCGTGACTGCGCGTCGGTTAGCGCCGGCGTGTCCGCAAAGCCGCGCGCCAGCCGCTGCTCCCGCCAGTCGTGGTAATCGTTCAGATAGCGGACGCCGGCGGCCAGCTTGTCCGGCACATAAAAGACCGGGATGCCGGCCTGTCGCAGCAGCGGCAGACCGGATGCGGCGGCGCGCGTACCCGTCCAAAGAAATGCTGCGGGCTTATCGCTGGCATCGCGCTGCGCGATAACCTGCGCGGCCTGGGCATCAGCGCCGGCAGAGGCTACCACCAGCGTACCCACATTCTCGTCATCAGCCATAAATGACATAATGGCGGGAAAATCGTCGCTGTTGGCAAAGCCGGTAACATCCGACGGGTTGGCCGCCCAGCCGAAGCCTTTCAGGATGCCGTTGATGCCGTCCCGCGCCTGTTCGGAGAGCGGCGGCAAGTCCAGCCCGGCCTGCCCGAACATATCGGCGGTCAGGCTGCTGATGCCGCCGGAATGGGATACGACAGCGACGCCGCGCCGGGGCGGGCGGGGGCAGCGGGCCAGCAGGTTGGACACTTGCAGCAGGTCGTCATAATCCTGCACCCGAATGACGCCATATTGAGCGAAAGCGGCGTCATAAACGGCGTCAACGCCGGTAAGGGCGGCGGTGTGCGAGCCGGCGGCGCGGGCGCCCAGCTCGGAGCGTCCAATTTTGATTAGCACGATGGGCTTGCCGCGTTCCGCCGCCAGCCGCGCCACTTCCAGAAACTTGCGCCCGTCCTTGAACCCCTCAATAAAGCCGGCGATAACGCGCGTGTCGTCATCGTCCAGCAGATAGCGGGCGAAGTCGCAGAAATCCAGGTCCGCTTCGTTGCCGGTGGACACAATGTAGCTGAAACCGATGCCTTCGTCCACGGCGCGCGTCAGGAACGGGCCAAAAGCCGATGCCCCGCTCTGGCAGACCAGCCCGATGGGGCCGCTCAATCCGGCGGCGCCGCGCGAGGATGCGCTGGCCCAGATGTCGTCTTTCAGATTTGCCAGACCGAGGCAGTTGGGGCCGCTGACGCGCATACCCGTTTCCTGCGCCAAACGCCCCAGCTCAACTTGCAGCTCCCGGCGGTCCTCAAGGCCGCGCTCCGCAAAACCGGCCGAGATGACGATGGCCGAGCGAGCGCCTTTAGCATGGCTTTCCCGCAGCGTGTCCAGCACGGCGTGATAAGGAACGACGACGCCAACCACATCAGGCGCTGCGGGCAAGTCGCTAACCGACGGGTAGCACCTGACGCCCTGCACCTCCTCATAGCGCGGATTGACCGGATAGACATTAACCCGGCCGGCGGCCTGCATCGCAGCCGCCAGAAACCGCCCGCCGTACTGCATCCGCGGCGTAGCGCCGACCACGGCGATGGAACGCGGGTTCAGCATCCGGTCAATGGATGCCAGCTGCTGGTCAGTCCAAAAAGGCATTACTAATCTCCTCTATCCGCTGCGCCGCTACGGAAAGAAACGCAAGCGACCAGCGGGATAATCGTAATCAATGCGAAGGCGGTTGAGGACATCGCGTCCGAGGAGCGAGGGGAGGCCGTTGACAGCCGGGTTGGGGTTGGACCGGGTGGATGGCTCTGGCTTGGCTATTAAAAGAGACACATCAAATCTGTGGCTGAGCTCCCCATCGTACAGCAAGACCGCCGCCGCTTCGGAGTAATAGGAACCAGTCCCGCCAACACCGACGGCATCTTGCGGATTTAGCAGTTCGTCAAAGGGGATTTGGATGCGCCGGCCGGCATACGGATGCAAGCAAGTTTTGCTGGCGCCGGTGTCGATCAGAAAGTTGACGGGTCCGCTAATACGGAGACGGGGGATTAGTAAGCGGGCGCGCAGAATAGGCTGTCCCCAATCATCGAATTCGCCGACAATCATATAATCCACACTACCGGCTTGGCCCCGAGGAACTCTATGACGCAGGGTTCCCGCTCAATGCCGTTACGGTCTATTTCGTCGAAAAGGCCATCCAGCGTTTCGGACGCTATGATGGTATCGTCGGCGGCCATGGCGACGAACTGGTCCGGGTATTTGGCGGTTAGCTCACGGCGTCGGCTGTCGAACAGGTCGCAGCGTTCCCCGTACCAGCGGATGCCCTCCGCAATGGCGGTGTGTCCGCCCAAGCTGGCAATCATCTCCTCTATCTCCTGGTCGCTAACCTTTGTGGACACTGAAAACATGGTAATCTCCTGACGGATAGATTGGCTGGTTGTCTGCCCATTATACCGCATCAGGTCTCCCCCGCCGTCCGCAAGTCGGCGCGCCAGTCGTCCGGGCTGGGGCCGCGGTCTATCAGTACATCCACCACCGCCGGCCGGCCGGATGCCCGGGCCTGGCGCAGCGCATCGGGCAAGTCGCGAGAGTCGGCCACCTGCACGCCGAAGCAGCCAAACCCCCGCGCTACCGCGGCGTTGTCGGTTTCGGCAAACTCGGAGGCGATGTACTGCCCCGGTGACTGGTGATGCCGCACCATTCCCAGCGCGCCGTCGTTGAACACCACGCAGATGATGGGCAGGTTGTACTGCATCGCAGTGGACAGGGCGTTGACGGTCATCATATAGCCGCCGTCTCCGGTTACGCAGACCACCGGCCGGCCGGGGTAGGCGATTTGCAGGCCGACGGCGGCCGGCAGCCCCCACCCCATTCCAGCCGTACCGCCGGGGCAGAAAAAGGTATGCGCCTGCTGCGCCTGGTACAGATGCGCCATCCAGGTGCGGTTGTTGCCGGCGTCCAGAGCGTACACCGTATCGGCGGGCATCGTTTCCTGCAACAAACGCACGACCCGCTGCGGCAAAGCCGGCGCCGAATCGGTGTCGCAGCCGGCATCCGCATAGAAACCCAGCTCGCGCTTGCGACCGGGCAAAGCGGCGGCCCATTCGCTCCGGCTGCCGGCAGTGGACGCCGCAACATCGACAGAGGCGTCAACCAGCTGGTTGAGGATACTGCCAGCATCGCCAATCAGGCCCAGTTCTACGGGGAAAGTCCAGCCGGCGTTGCGGTCGTCAATGTCAATCTGGATGATGCGCTGGCCGCGCGGATTGAACACATTGGGGCGTTCCCGCACCGTATCCTGCGGGCTGAGCTTGGCCCCGACGATAACGACCGTATCCGCATCGCCCACCGCGCGGTTGGCAGCTTCCTGTCCATAGATGCCCGCCATTCCAACAGAGAGAGGATGCGTTTCGGCAATAGCCGACTTCCCCTTGTAGCTGGTAGCAATGGGCGCGTTCCACTGCTCGGCCAGCCGGCGCAGGGCATCGTGGGCGCGGGCCATATGGACGCCGTTGCCGGCCACGATGACCGGACGCTGCGACTGCGCCAGTATCGCCACGGCGCGTTCAATGTCCTGGGGCGCGGCCTGCGGCTTGGCGGTGTTCAGGTAGCCGGCGGTATCGTGGATAAAAGGCGGCGTTTCCAGGTCAACCTCGCCCCCGATGGCGGCGGTACGCATCAGCAGGCAAGTGGGGCCGGGGCGTCCGCTCAACGAATGCTTGATGGCCAGCTGCGCGCCCAGCGCCGCCTCTTTGGGCGAAGTAGCCAAAGTAGTGTACTTGGTCATCGCCCGAAAGATGTTGTGCAAGTCAATGCTGCCGTACTCGCCCGCGCCGGACTGGTTGGCGGGATGCTGCCCCACGCCGCCGTCGGAAGTATCGGTCAGCACCAGCATCGGGCTGCTGGACAGCATCGCCTCCATAATGCCGAAAGCGGCGTTAGAACCCATAAACAGCCCCTGCCCCATAATGACGGCGGGCTTGCCGGCGGCGCGGGCGTAGGCATCGGCCATAATAGCGGCGGTCTGCTCATGCCGCGTCAGATAGGTATTGATAGCCGGCTCTTTGCCAACCAGATGGCCGAAAATCTGGCCGGTGCCGCCGCCGGGAATGCCAAACACGGCATCAACGCCGGCCTCTTGCAAAAACTGAACGATAAGCTCGCTGGCTTGGGGCATAATACGGGCTCCTGGTTTGGGTAGTTGGGACGGTGCGGACAAGCCGTAATACAGCATTGGCGAACCGCTGACATAATATGCGGGAACTGATAGGGATGATAGCGGGGAGCAGTAGGTGGGTCAACCGGGGATTAGAAACGGTATGACAGGCGCAGTTTGACAGGCTCGGTAAATCGCCTATAAACTCGCTACCCTTGCCGCTATCGTGAGGGGTAAGGATGATGTCCACACTGCAAACACGCCAGACTGAACCCAACGCTAACAACGCTTTGGGCGCGTTGCTGCGCCGGATGTTGCCCGGCTATGCCGTGCGCTACGAGCAGACGCAGACGTTGGTAGAACATTTCGGTCGGCATCCTGATATTTTGATTACTGCCGCCGGACGGTCGCCGGTGGTAGTGGAAGCCGAGTATGAACCCGGCCCAGAGGCAGAGCAGGACGCCCGTGAACGGCTGGGGTTGGCGGTAACCGGCGAACCGCGTACTATTGAGGCGGCCATCGCTTTGCGCTATCCCAGAGCTATTGAGAACGCTTATGACCTGGACGCGGCAATAGGCGATGCCCGGATGTTTTACTGTGTACTTTATGAAAGTGGGGCGCGCTTCCCCGAGTCGGGGTGGCTCAACGGTTCCGCTACTGACCTGGCGGATCTAATACGACTGGTGTCCGTGCCGCAACGAGCAGTGGAGGATGCGGCGGCCGCGTTAGAACAGGGCATTGAGAGGGCGGTCAGCATCCTTAACCACATGGCGCAGCTACGACCAAACATAACACCCGATATTGCCCGGCGGCTGGGAATGTCCGATGTGCCGCAAACGCGACGGATGGCCTGCGCTATCATAGCTAACGCCTTGGTTTTCCACCAACGTATTGCTGGGATGCACGCCGGCGTCAAACCGTTGAACTTGATTTGCGGACCGGGAGTCGCCAACCCGCAAAGCGTTACGCTGGAAGCATGGTCGAATATTCTGCAAATCAACTACTGGGCCATTTTCGCCATCGCCAAAGACATTTTGGAACAGTTGCCGGCTGGGGACGCTGCGCGGATACTAGCCGAACTTCGGGATACCGCGCAACAGATCGCCGCCGCCGGGGTGGACAATGCCCACGACTTAACAGGGCGGATATTTCAGCGGCTGATTGCCGACCGTAAGTATCTGGCGACTTTCTACACACTGCCGGCGTCGGCCGCCCTGCTGGCGCGCTTGGCAGTGAGCAGGCTGCGCGGCGTAGATTGGAATGATGCCGAAGCCGTTGGGCAGTTGAGGATTGCTGATTTCGCCTGCGGCACCGGCGCGCTGCTGTCCGCGGTGTACGAACAAATCGCGGCGCGCCATTCCCAGACTGGCGGCGATCCGGAGCAACTGCATACCGCGATGATGCAGGAGGTTCTTTACGGTTGCGACGTGATGCCGTCGGCAGTGCATATTACCGGCTCCACTCTGTCGGGCATCGTTCCAGCCGCGCTTTTCGATAACTCCAGGCTTTACACCCTGGCTTACGGGCGGCAAAAGGACGGCGATGTTCGCATCGGCTCATTGGAACTGCTGCAATCATCGGCAGCGATGACGCTGTTTAACACCAGCGACCCGGCATTGCGGACAGGCAGTGTAGGCGAGGAAACGGCGGCGCAAATCATCGCCGACATCCCTGACGGCAGGTTTGACTTGGTGATAATGAACCCGCCCTTTACCAGCAATACCAAGCACCGGGACGCTGACGGAAATGTGCAGAACGCCGCCTTTGCCTCTTTTGGCGCTCCCATAGCCGACCAGGATGATATGTCGGCGCGGCTAACCCGATTTGCACAGCATTCCTGCTATCACGGTCATGCCGGGTTAGGGGCGGCCTTTGCGGCCATTGCTGACAAAAAAGTGCGCCCCGGCGGCGTCATCGCCTTGCTAATACTCTTTACGGCCGTCAACGGCGCGTCGTGGGCCAAGTTTCGGCGGCTGATTGCCGAAAAATATACCGATGTAACTATCGTAAGCGTTGCGGCCAACGGCACCGATATGTCATTTTCATCGGACACCGGAGTTGCCGAGTGTCTAGTGATTGGCCGGCGGCTGGTCAAAGGTGAAAAATCCTCCGGGCGTGCCCGGTTCATCTCCCTGCGCCGTCGGCCCCGCAGCTTTGCCGAAGCGCGGGAAATTGCCGCCGCCATCGCCGACAACGACGCAATGCGCTGCATTGAGGACGGGCCTTATGGCGGCATACCCATTTACACCGGGGATACTCTGGCCGGCGAAATACTGGACGCCCCCCTTGATGACCACGACAACGGCTGGGGCGCCGGCCGCTTGCTGGATGCGTCCCTCGCGCAAGTAGCGTATTCACTGGTTGCCGGCAATATCCGGCTGCCCGCCGAACCGCAAGCTTGGTCGTTGCCAATGACGCACTTGAGGGAAATCGGGCAACTGGGTGTCCACGACTCCCTGCTAACCATGACTACCCACGGCGGCCCTTTCATCAAGATGGCGCCTAGCCCCACGGCAACCTACCCGGCGCTTTACAACCACCACGCGCGCCGTGAGACCCGCCTGATTTGCAAGCCTGACGCGCAGTTGCGCGTACGCCCAGGTAGGGAAAGCCGCGCCGCAGAACTCTGGAGCACTGCCGGCCGAGCGCATCTGAACCGGGATTTCACTTTCGGCTCCCAAGCCCTCGCGGTGGCCTTTACGGAACTGGCATCTCTCGGCGGTAGGGTGTGGCCCAATATCGGTTTTGACGACCACCGATTTGATTACGCCTTTACGGTATGGAGCAACAGTACGCTGGGCCTGTTGTCATACTGGTGGCATTCCAGCCGCCAGCAGTCCAGCAAGGCCAGTATGACCCGCCTGGTTATCCCCAATCTGCCTACCCTCAACCTGCGGGCGTTGTCCGATGACCAGCTGTCCACCGCCCAAGCCGTCTTTGATGACTTCCGCGACAAAGAACTCCAGCCGGCCTACCTAGCCGATGCCGACCCCAACCGCGCGCTGCTGGACCGCCGCGTATTGTGCGACCTGCTGGGGTTTGACGATGCCGTCTATCAGGGAGTACGACGGCTGGCGGCCAAATGGTGCGCCGAACCCAGCGTCCACGGCGGCAAGCGGCGGCCAAAAGGGGCGCACCTGGTCATCTAGGCCGTCATCACCCGGCATCGGGCGTACCCGCCGCGTCATCGTTGCCGGCGTTGAGTATCTCAACTACCAGCACTTTCTGTTCCGCCGTAAGCTCCGGGTGCGCGAGGACGGCTGCAATTTTATCCCGGCGCTCCTCTGCCCGGCCTTCCGCACGGCCCGCTTCCAGCCCCTCCTGCCGCCAGCCCTGCCGGCGCTTGATGGCAACATCGTACAGTGTCATAGTCACTCCTATCGCAAACGGGACTGCGCCGATGCCGGCCTGGGCGATGGCATCGGCAAGGCTTGCGGTAAGTGTCAAGCGGGATTGGCAGCGCCCGGCGCGTCATCGTTGCCGGTGTTGAGGATCTCAACGAACAGCACTTTCTGCTCCGCCGTAAGCTCCGGGTGCGCTAGGACAGCGGCAATTTTCTCTCGGCGTTCCTCAGACCGCCCTTCCGTCCGCCCTTCCGCGCGGCCCGCTTCCACCCCCTCCTGCCGCCAGCCCTGCCGGCGCTTGATGGCAACATCGTACAGCGTCATAATCACTCCTGTTGCGAATGGCACGGCGCCGATGCCGGCCTGAGCAATGGCCCCGCTGACCAGCAGCAGGTACGGAATCAGATAGTACGGGATGCGGGTTAGCGACTGCGTAATCGTTTGGCCGCTGCCGATGCCAATAACGGCCTCGTTGAGTATCAGCGACACGAACAGAGCCAGTGTCACCCATACCCGCCAGCCGTTGATGGCGGCGTGAATTGCTTCGGGCAAATCGGCTATCCTAATCATAGCATAGTTAAGCCTCCCTATTGAATCCGGCGTTGCCGCCGGTGGGCAGTACTATCATGGAACTTGCCGCCCGGCGTCAACGCCCACTGCGTCACTATCCAACGCCCACTTTGCCCAACCCGGCCGGCGGCTCGGCTGCGTTGTCAAGGGCTGCGATGTGGTGTAGGCTTTTGGCCCATCACGGAATAAAGTAGGGATTGAAATGGCTGCCGTACCCGCTACCTCCAACGCTGCCCAAGCTGCACCCACTGCCGGCACCCCGGTTCGCAAAGTATCGCGGGCTGAGATGATGGCCGAACTGCAAAAAGAAATCAGCAAGTACGAGCGGCGCTACGAAATGCCCAGCGCGCGCATGGCTGCGCTGATCGAATGGGGCGAAATGCAGGAAACTGCGGAGGTCTTGAAATGGTGCTTCGCTTATCGCGCATTGCAATCTCTGAACGACCGGACCCGCACGGATGGCAGTCGTGGGAAAACTACAAAGCCGTCCTCGACATCCGGTTAGCGCAGCGTCCGTTTGTCATTCGGCATCTGGATACGCTGGACATCGGATTTGACGCTGATACGGCCGATTTATTGATGACGGGTATCGTGTACTGCGAGCGAGGCGTAGCGTTAGAAATTCGCATCCTTTTTGAGTACGATAATGCCCATATTCCGCACCGTGTCCGCGGTTTGCGGTACGCCTACATCGGATGGCAAATCGGCGGCAACCTCCTCCTGAAATACCATAACCTCCACGCCAACCCTGACGATTACATCCACCGCATCTATGACCCGGCCACCGGCAAGCAAATGCTTTGCGAAGCATTGCAACGCTATCAGTTCCCTACTTTCTCCGAAGTCCTGGACGAACTGGAACATCTGGCCCGCGCTTTATAGTCCCCCGCCAGGCCGGCGCCCGGTTGACCCCGTCATCCCCTTGCCCTATCATCCCGCATAATTGCGGAGCGGGTTGCGCCGGGCGCTCGGCCCGGCTAACTTGGCCGCTCCATCCCGCCGATGAGGAGGAGCCGTTATGCGTGGCGCCGAAGCCGTAGTCAAAGCCCTGGAACTGGAAGGGGTGCGTTACATAACCGGGTTCTCCGGCGGCGGTTTGTCCCCGCTGTGGGGGCCGTTGCGCCAGTCCGCTACCATCCGCCCCTTTGCCGCGCGCCACGAGCGTCTCGGCGTGGAAATCGCTGATGGCTACGCCCGCGCCACCGGCGCAGTAGGCGTCGCCATGACTGGCACCGGCCCGGGCGCTACCAACTGCCTTACCGCCATCGCCGGCTGCTACGCCGACAATATCCCCGTGCTGCTGCTGATGGGGCAGCATCCCCTCCGCAACCTGGGCCAGGAATGGCAGCAGGAAGTATCCGCCAGCATCTTTGACGGCCTGTGCAAGTGGCGGGGCACCTTTACCCGCGTCCAGGACATTCCCCAAGTGATGCGCCGCGCTTTTACCGCGCTGCGCTCCGGCTCCCCCGGCCCCGTAGTGCTGGAAATGCCCCAGGATGTGCTAACCGCCGAAGCGGACGCCTCCGTTTTGGCCTATGCGCCGGTAGGTACGCCCGGCAAAGCCGGGCCAGCCGACGCCGACGTGCAGCGCGCCGCCCATCTGCTGGCTAACGCCAACTTCCCCATCCTGAACGCCGGCGGCGGCGCCATGAGCGCCGGCGCCGCAGCCGAAGTAATGGAGCTGGCGGAACTGCTCTCCATGCCCGTGGCCACCACCATTATGGGGAAAGGCATTTTCCCGGAAAATCACCCCCTATCCCTGGGCGGCGGCGTCTATCCCCGCAGCCGCTATGCTTCCGGCGCCGCGCTGCAAATCAACCGCAAGGCCGATGTGGTTCTGGCCGTCGGCAACTCGTTCCGGCAGCCCAACGGCACCGACGGACGCCCAATCCCTGACGGCGTCAGCATCATCCATATCAATGCCGACCCTGCCGACTTGAACAAGACCTACCAGGTTGACCTGCCGATACTGGCGGACGCCAAGCTGGCCCTCCGCGCCATCATTGACGCCGTGCGGCAACGCGTCGGGCCGGATGCCGGGGGCGTCAAACCGGAAATCGCCGCCGAAATCCGGCAGTGCCACGCCAAGCACAACCTGGAATGGATGCCCCGCTTCAACGACCCGGAAACCCCTACCAACGGCTACCGCGTCGTCCACGAGCTTTATCAGGTGATTGACCCGGACCGTACCATCGCCCTGCACGACGCCGGCGGCAGCCGGGGCTATATGGTTCCCTTCTGGCAGACTACCCGTCCCCGCAATTTTGTGGCGATGGGCGGCATGGCCGCGATGGGCTGGTCAGTCGGCGCAGCCATTGGCGCCAAACTGGGCCGACCCGACCATCTGGTAGTTCATCTGCTCGGAGATGCTTCCTTTGGGATGACCGGTATGGAACTGGAAACCGCCGCCCGCATGGGCTTGCCCATCCTGACGGTGGTCATCAACAACGGCGGCATCGGCGGCGGCATGATGGGTATGGAAAACCCCAATGGCACGCCGCCGGAGCTGGCGGTGCTGGGCGGCAACTTCAGCATCGTCGCCAACGGGTTGGGCTGCTGGTCGGAACGCGTAGAGCGCCCCGAAGCCATCCGGCCCGCTTTTCAGCGCGCGCTTCAAGCCATCGACGGCGGCCAACCGGCCCTGGTAGAAGTGATGATACGCCCGCTGCCGACGCCGGACCTGCCTGATGACTGGTCGTTGTAGCCGGGCGACGCAGCGCAGCCGACAGCAGCGCGGCGGGGGCGGAATCAGCATTCCCCTCCGCCGCCCTTTTAGTTTGGCGCAGTGACGGCAATGGTAAAATAGGCGATAGTGCAATTGACATAAAAGGGGGGATAGCATCGTGAAAAGCATCAGCATTGACCGCAGCAAGCGTCTCAAAGCGGAACCGCAGCTCGGCCATAACCGTTGGCATCCCGACATCCCGCCCATTGTTGAAGTTGACCCCGGCGAGGAAGTAGTGCTGGAAACGCGGGATGCGTCCGACTGCCAGATCCAGCCCGCCATGACCGCCGCCGACCTGGCCGGACTGGACGCCAAAGTAGGCCATCCCCTCACCGGCCCGGTGTATGTCAAAGGCGCCGCGCCGGGCGACCTCCTGGAAATTGAGTACCTTGACATCATCCCGCAGCCCTACGGCTGGACCCGCAACCGCCCCGGCGCCGGATTTCTGCGGGATATATTCACCGAACCTTGCCTGGTGCATTGGAACATCGCCGACGGATGGGCCACATCGGAACAGCTGCCCGGCGTCCGCATTCCCAACGGTTCCTTTATGGGGACTGCCGGGCTGGCTCCTTCCCATCGGCAGCTGGTGGACTGGACGGCGCGGGAAGCGGACTTTGCCCGGCGCGGCGGAACGGCTGCCCCGCCAGACCCGGAGGACGCCGTGCCGGCCGGCGGCGCAATCGCCCGGACCGGCCTGCGTACCATTCCGCCCCGGGAAAACTGCGGCAATGTGGACGCCAAGCAGCTCACCAAAGGCTCCCGGCTGTTTATTCCGGTAGCGGTTGATGGCGGGCTGTACTCCGCCGGGGACGGCCATTTCGCCCAAGGCGACGGCGAAGTGTGCATCACGGCCATTGAGATGGGAGCAACGGCGGCAGTGCGTTTTACGCTGCACCAGGGCGCAGCGGAGCGGCATAACATAACCATGCCGCGCTACGCCCATCCCGGCTATTTCCTCCCCCCGGAATGGGCCGCCCCCCGCAATTTTACGGCCACGCTGGGCTACCCCATACGCGCCGACGGCACTCAAGAGGGGGAAAGCAGCCTCTCCCTCGCCGCGCGCAACGCCCTGCTCAATATGATTGCCCTGCTGCAAGAACGCGGCTGGACGGCAGAGCAGGCATATATCATTTGCAGCGTCGCCGTCGATTTGAGGGTAAGCAACATTGTGGACTTGCCTAACATAACGGTGTCGGCGTTTCTGCCCGAAGCCATCTTTTCCGGGTAGCGGCCGGCGCCGGCCCGCCACCCGGGCAGCGCCAACCGGCGCCGCGCCGGCCGCCGAATTACATAGCAACGCCCCGGCCTTTTGCCACCGGCCGGGGCGTCTTTACGGACTGCCGCGCATACGGCAGCCCGGACGCCCGTCAGTCGCCCGCTCACCTTGGCGCGCTGACGGGCGTACCTTTTGGCCGGGCGGTTGTCATTGGGCCGCGCCGGCCGCAGGCGCTCGGTTAGTTGGGGGTGCGCTTCACTTCCAGGACTTCACCGGGAGCCAGCGCAACGCGGCGCACATTGATGCCCATTTTGAGCATCCAGTAGCCCAGCGTGGCCTTGCTGACGCCCAGCGTGTCGGCGGTAGCCGTCATACCCTGGTCGTTCACGAGGTCGGGTAGCAACCGCTCCAGCGGGCGATCGTACTCCTTTTCTACGCGCAGCATCAGTTTCGTCTTGCGTGCCAAAATGCACCTCCGTAGTGTATTACACGCCTCGTTGCAGTTTTTGTAGCCGCCCAAAGCCGGTACATTTTCCCCCACCGCACTGCTTGAACGCTACATTAGCAGGATTTTCGGCGTTAGTCAAGACCATATTTAGAAAATCCTAAAAAACTTTTTAGAAAATTCTAGAACACCCTTGACTTGTGCCTATTTTGCCAGATTGAAGCCCCCAGCGCTACAGCCTCCAAATCCGATTTCAACGATTTTCAAGCCGCCCGGCGCCGGCGCCGGCTTCGCTTGGCATAACCCCGCCGCGGCTGGAACCCGTCCAAGGCGGGAGTTGCTCGGCCCAGGAACCGCCCGCCGTCGACCGGATGGCGCGGCGGCGAATGACGCGTTGATGTACTGCCCCGCTGCCGAAAGTGGCCTGCTGGGCCGCATTGAGCCTATGCTGAACTGGGTTGCGCTGGCGTTGCCCAGCCTGGCCGCGCTGCCAGCCCCTCCAAACGGCCATTACCCGGCATTCCCGCCACTACCCGCGATGCAGATACCAGGCCGGTGTACCAACCGGCCAGCGCCGGCGCAGTACACCCCAACGAGTACCGCCAGTACACCGAATTGCCGTTGGATGCTGTCGTTACACTATTCTAGCGCCGCTATTGGTAGTGTATTTACATTTATCGCTATCCGCTGCATTCGGCATTCCGCCCGATTGTGTGTAATAAGGCGTGTAACGATTTCGCAAATCGCTAGTTTGGCGTGTACCGCCGCCAGTTAAAAAGTGCAATTACATTTTCAGCCGGACGGCCGGCAAAACGACGCAACGCCGTCCGGCCGGTTGACACCCGGCGGCGGCGTGCCTAATCTGAATTCATTCACTCCAACATCGCCCGGCCCCTTTGAGGAACTTCCTATGAACATCCCCACTCTGCGCGACGTCCTGTCGGCGCAGCGCACCATCGCCCCTTACATCACCCGCACCCCGTTGACCTACTCGCCTGCTTTGAGCGCCGCGCTGGACGCCGAAGTTCACCTGAAGCACGAGGAGCATCTCCCGCTGGGCGCTTTCAAGATGCGGGGCGGCATCAACCTGCTTGCCAATATGAGCCAATCGGAACGGGAACGCGGGCTGATTACCGCCAGCAGCGGCAATCACGGCCAGTCCATCGCCAACGCCTGCCGTATGTTCGGCGCCCGCGCCCTGATTGGCCTCCCTGTAGGCGCCAACCCTAACAAGGTCGCCGCTATGGAAGCCCTGGGCGCGCAACTGATTTTTCACGGCGACAACTTCGACCAGGCGCGCGAGTACTGCGAACAGCTGGCCGCCGAGGAAGGCTATCGTTATATCCATCCCGTCAACGAACCGGCCTTGATTGCCGGCGTCGGCACCGCCAGCCTGGAAATCATCGAGGACTTGCCGGACATCGACCTGATGCTGCTCCCCATCGGCGGCGGCAGCGGCATCTCCGGCGCCTGCGTAGTCGCCAAGTCAATCAACCCCGACATCCAGGTCGTGGCCGTACAGTCCGAAGCGGCCCCGGCCGCCTACCTTTCCTGGCAGCAAGGGCAGCTGGTGCAGGCCCCAATGCAAACCTGGATCGAAGGCACGGCCACCGCCGTAGGCTACGAACTCCCCCAGCAAATTATGCGCCACCGGCTGGACGATTTCGTCCTGGTCAGCGATGACGACGTGAAACGGGCGGTAGCGATGCTGGCCGAAAAAGCCCACACCCTGGCCGAGGGCGCCGGCGCCACCGCCCTGGCCGGCGCCGTGCGGCGTCCCGACCTGGTACAGGGCAAGAAAATATCCATCACCGTCAGCGGCGGCAACATCACCCTGTCCCAACTGCGGGATTGCATTGATTTGTACCTGGCCGGTTAGCCGTTGGCGTCATCCTGCGCCCCGTTTCCGGTTTCCAGATAGCGGGCCAGCTCATCCCGCGGAAACTCCGGCAGCGTATGTTCGCCAGCGCGGTCAATCAGCCACAGCCCGTCAGACGCTTCCATCATCTGCCCCACTTCCCAGCCGGTTACGCCGATGGCGTCCAGCGCCCGCAGCGCGCGCGGCGTTTCGGACGCCGGCAGAGTCGCAATCAGCGCCCCGGAGCCGAGCAGCCCCAGCGGATCGATGCCCAGTGCGGCGCACACGGCGGTGGATTCCGGCAGCACCGGCATACTCTCCGCCTCGGCCACCAGGCCCAGATTGGCGGCGGCGGCAACTTCGCGCAATGCGGTGATGACGCCGCCTTCGGTAACATCATGCAGGCTGTGTATCCCGGCGGCGTTGCACAAGGCTTGCGCCGCCGCTACTACGCTGATGCCCGGATCGGTTAGGTACGCGGTGGCCCGTGCGATGACGGCATCGCTGATACCGGCGGCGCGCAGCTCGGCCGGATATTCCTTCGCCAGGATTGCCGTCCCCTCAATGGCCAGTCCGGTCGTAACGATGATGCTGTCCCCGTCCTGCGCCCCGCCGGTAGTTATCAGGCGGTCCCGAGACGCCGCTTCCCCCAGCATCGTGCCGGCGATAATCGGCCGGGGGATACCAACGGTTACTTCGGTGTGGCCGCCAATGACGACAACGCCCAATTGACGGCAGGCGGCGGCGATGTCGGCAAATATGCGGCGCGCGTTATCCGGGCTGCTGTCGGTGGGCAGCATGACGGTAGGCAGAAACCACCGCGGCGCCCCGCCGCTGCACGCAATGTCGTTGGCGTTAACCTGCACCGCATACCATCCGATATGCTCGGCGGCGAAAGTGACGGGATCCGACTTGGCCAGCAATAAACGGCCGCCCAGGTCCAATACCGCGCAATCCTCGCCTACCTTGGGGCCGACCAGCAGTCGCGGATCAGAGTCCCCGGCGGCGCAGGAATCAAGCAGCTCGGAAAGCAGTTCGGGAGGTAATTTGCCGGCTTTCAATCGTGGCACGCTCCATAGCAAGAATGGGTTACATAACCAGTTTAGCACTGCGGGCGCGCTGCGTGAAACAGCCCATTGCGCCAACGGGAAGGATGCGGAATTCAGTATTGAAATTACGAAAATAGTAATTTTTTGACGAATTTCGTCATAAGCCTGTTGCCCGGCCCGGTGCGCCAAGCCTGTTGCGCCGCCATCCTGCCCAAGTAAAACGGATTGCACCACGAGGCAAATTTGACCGGACGGCCGGCGTGATACGCTGAACTCAGTCCGGCAGCGGGAAATCGGCCACCGCCCTGGGCATAAGCCCTCTCCGACTGTCGGGTAATCTGTCAAAGAGGAGAGCAGAAATGAGCACGGAACATAACACTCTGCTGGACCGGCGTCCCGCGACCCCGCCCGAAGCGGCAAGCGCGGCGGTTACTCTGTCCCGGATCTACTGGGCGGCGTTTCAGGCTTCTCTGGACGCCATCGTGGGGGCCGGACACGGCTCCGACCGCTCCGCCGCGGCCCACCATATCGCCTGCAAGGTGATGCACGACATGGCCGGCAATTACGCGACCAACCACGCCGCCAAGGCCAAAATCCCCGCCGACTAACCAACGGCGTCAAGCCACCAAATCAGCACAACCGCAGGGCGGGCCAGTCTAATCAGACGGCCCGCCCTCATTTTACTCTCCCCGCTTCCGCCCGTCGGCTATTGCCAAGGTTAGCCCCCAAACGGACTGCGCCCCCGCCTCTTTCAGCGCCGCAGCGCAGGCTTCCAGCGTGTTCCCGGTAGTCGCCACATCGTCCACTACAATGATGCCGACGCCGGCCAGGTCGCAGTCCCCTTTCACCGCTACGCTGCCGGCTACATTGGTCGCCCGCTCCGCTGCGGTAGCCGTGCCGGCCTGCGGCGCAACTTGCCGGCTCCGCGCCAGCAGATCCCCCCGATACTCCAACCCGTTGCGACCAGACACTTCACGCGCCAGCAGCTCCGCCTGGTTGTAGCCCCGCTCCCGCTGCCGCCGCGGGTGCATCGGCACTGCCGCCATCAAATCCCCCGGCAGCGGATGGTCGCGCAGATAATCCGACAGCATACCGCCCAGCTGCGGCGCCGCCGCCCTGATTCCCCCATACTTGAATGCCAGCACGGCCTGTCGCATCGTCCCGGCGTATCGAAACGGAGCCCGGATGCCGTCAAACGACGGCATATCATCCTGGCAAGGCGGACAGCGAATGAAATCCCCGGGCGCGGCGCAAATCTCGCAGAACGGCGGCGACAATACCGGCAATCCGGCATAGCAGCGTCCGCAGATCACTCGCCCGGCCTTGCCGCAGCCCACGCACTCCAGCGGATAGACGGCGTCAACCAAGCCGCGCCCGCCCTGCGCCAGCAAACCCTTGATCCCATCCAATCCTTTCCGCCAGCCCGTCATCGGCGTTGCCCTCCGTCGCCCCTATGCCCGGCGCTATCCGGCCCGGCTCTCTGTTGAATCAGCCGCCATCGCCGGATGATTTCAGCATCCCGGGGAAAGGCCATAGGCGGCAGCGCCGCATCGGCGAAATACCCCAGCTCCAGGCATTCCGGCCCTGGCGCCAGCATTCCGCCCGTTTCCGCAGCGGCGTAGGCGGCCACTATCACCGGGTTGCCCGCATCCGAGAACACGCCAATCAACTGCCGCACTGCCACCTCCAGCCCGGTTTCCTCCCGGACTTCCCGCGCCGCCGCCGCTTCCACCACTTCACCCCGGTCAACATACCCGCCCGGCATACTCCACAGCCCGTACCCGGTTTCCACCGCGCGCCGCACCATCAATATCGCCCCCTGCCTTTCCACGACGCAGGCGGTCGCCAGCTTGGGATCGTAATAAACCACGCGCCCGCAGCGCGGACAAACCGGGCGCCTTTGCCCGTCCTGCTCCTGCATTGTTAGCCGCGTCCCGCAGCCGGCGCAAAACCGGTCAATGCCCGTCATAACCTCAACACCGCACAATTGACCTAAACGACATGGATCTAGCCGGACTCGCCATAGCCCGTTTCCCGCGGCGCCATCAGCAACCTTTCCACCGCCGCCCGCTCTGGCATCGCATCCTGCGCCCCAATCCGGGTAACCGCCAGCGCCCCGGCCGCCGCGGCCCAACGGACCGCATCCGGCAGACCTTTTCCCTCCGCCAGCGCAACCGCCAATCCGCCATTAAAAGCATCCCCCGCCGCCACCGTGTCCACCGCCGCAACCGGGAACGGTTCCACATAACCGCCCGCTGCGCCGTCCGTCCAGTAGGCCCCCTGCGCGCCCAGCGTTATTACCGACGCGCCGACACCCCTAGTCAGCAGCTCCTGCGCCGCCCTCTCAACAGTATCCCCTATGCTGATTGGGTATCCCACCAAAGCCGCCGCCTCCGTTTCATTCGGCGTAATTACCGCCAGATTCCCGTACAATTCGGCGGGAATTGGACGCGCCGGCCCCGGATCCAGAATGACGGTTACGCCCTGCGCCGCCGCCGTCTCCGCTACCCGTAGCGACAATTCAACCGATACTTCCAATTGAAGCAGCAGCGCCGATACTTCCACCCGAAGCAGCAGCTCCGCAATGGCGTCATACTCGGCATCGCCGCAGGTATCGTTAGCGCCCAGCACCTGCGTGATACGGTTCTGCCCGCCGGCGCCCACGTTAATGACTGCGATGCCCGAACTGACGCCGGCGGCAACGCCAACCCGTCCGGTTTCTACGCCGGCAGTTTGCAGCAGCTCAACCAGCTGCGGCCCGAAAATATCGTCGCCCACCCGCCCCACCATTGCGGAACGGGCGCCCATCCGCGCGGCGGCCACCGCCTGGTTCGCCCCTTTCCCGCCGCCGTAGGTAACGAACCGCTCTCCCACCACCGTCTCCCCGTCCGCCGGCAGCCGTTCCCCAAAGGTAACCAAATCCATATTAATCCCGCCCAGCGACAGGATTAGCGGTCGGAGATCAGCGGTGAGCATCGCTGCCATCACTCAACATAACGAAATTTCCGCCCTACGCTATCACTGCCCGCCGCCGCCGTCAACGCACCCTGTCCCGTGCTATAATCCCGCCAAATTGCCCCACTCAACCAAAGGATGGGAACTATGCCGCAGCCTCTGGAAAACATCAAAGTCGTTGACCTCACCCGCACCCTGGCCGGCCCTTTCTGCACCCAAAACCTGGCCGATATGGGCGCCGACGTCATCAAAATCGAGGAACCCAGCGATGGCGACGAAACCCGCAAATGGCCCCCCATCTGGAACCAGGAAAGTACGCAGTTCCTCTCCTTTAACCGCAACAAGCGCAGCCTCTCCGTCAACCTCAAATCCGCCGCCGGCCTGGCCATCGTCAAAAAGCTGGCTGCCGATGCCGATGTGATGATTGAAAGCTTCCGCGCCGGAACTCTGGCCCGTTTCGGCCTCGCCTACGACGACATCAAAGCCGTCAACCCCGACATAATCTACTGCACTATCTCCGGCTACGGGCGCACCGGCCCCATGGCCAGCAAGCCCGGCTATGACCTCATCATCCAGGCCTACAGCGGCCTGATGCACCTCACCGGCGAACCGGACGGCGCCCCCCAGCGCGTCGGCTTCTCCCTCGTTGACCTCTTTACCGGTATGCTCGCCTACGGCTCCATCGTAACCGCCCTCTATCACCGCGACCGAACCGGCGAAGGCCAGCTGATTGACACCGCCCTGCTGGACGGCCAGGTTGCCGCCATGAGCTACCACGCCACCGGCTACATCGGCACCGGAATAGAACCCCACCGCCTCGGCTCCGGCCATCCCAGCCTCGTCCCCTATCAGAGCTTCCCCGCCGCCGACGGCTACTTCATCCTGGGCGTTGCCAACCCCAACCTCTGGAGCGTTTCTGCAACGCCATCGGACACCCCGAACTCCAAAATGACCCCAGGTTTGCCACCAACCCCGACCGGGTAGCCAACCGCGCCGAAATGGTGGAACTGCTCAACGGCATCTTTGCCGGCAACACCGTAGCCCACTGGGTCAAGGCCATTGACGACGCCGGCGTGCCGGTCGGCCCCATCAACAAGACCTCCGATGTCGTAGCCGATGCCCAAGTCAACGCCCGCAATATGTTCCTGGAAATCGACCATCCGCGCATCCCCAACCTGCGCGTCCCCAATTCGCCCATCAAAACTGCAAGGCACGCCCGCGCAGCTGCGCCGCCCGCCCCCGCTGCTCGGGCAGCACAACGATGAAGTGCTGGCCGAGCTGGGCTACGACGCCGACGCCGTCGCCGCGCTGAAAGACGCCGGCGCAGTCGGCCAGCCGGTAACCGAGTAGCAGTCCCCATCCCGTTCATCCTGCAAGTCCATGCCGATTCCGCCGCCCGGTTCCCGAAATCCGTTGGTTCGCACAAGATGCGTTATGTTGATTCCAGGCGGCAAAACCCGCTCCTCTTGACATAATATCCGCGCATCGCCCCACCCGGAGGCCAACCCCTTTATGCCCATCCTCACCCCCGCAATGCAGCAGGCCATCTCCGAACAGCGCCTCATTTTCGCCGCCACCGTCGGCCCCGACGGCTCCCCCCAACCTTTCCCCCAAAGGCACCGCGCTGGCCTGGGATGACGACCACATCCTCTTTGCCGACCTCGCTTCCACCGGCACCATGGGCAACCTGGCCGCCAACCCTGCCATTGAACTCAACATCGTCAACCCTTTCTCCCGCCAGGGCTACCGCTTCAAAGGAACGGCTGCCATCCACCAGGACGATGACATCCACCACGCCGTCATCGCGCGGATGCGTACCGGAACGCCATCCCTGCAACGCCTGGCCGACCAGGTGCGCGCCGTCGCCCTGGTCAAAGTAGAGCAGGCTCTCCCCCTAATCTCCCCCGGCTACTGGAACGGCGCTACCGAAGCCGAGATGCGCCAGGAATGGGAATCCTACTGGCAAACCGCCAACGCCCAATGGCGCGCCCAGCAGCCCTAACCCGTAACAGCCCCATCCCAGTCAAATCATTCCCCCGGATCCCGTTCACCCCACCCCATCCCTCCCCCAATCCGGGCAACCCTCAAAACCTCGGTTGCGCTAACCGCTCCGACCCGTTATAATACGCTGTACGAAAGTCGCCCGGGCGGTTAGCTCAGCGGTTAGAGCGCCTCGTTCACACCGAGGAGGTCGGAGGTTCAAATCCTCCATCGCCCACCACGGTAGGCACACATACCGCAATCGGCGATTTTCAAGGGTCAAATATGCTCCTCCGCCGAGGTGGCGAAACGGCAGACGCGCTGCGTTCAGGGCGCAGTGTCCATTACGGACGTGTGGGTTCAAAATCCCTCCCTCGGCACCAACGCTAAAATCGGAATAACCATTGCGGGTTACCCCAAACCGCGCGCTTGTAGCTCAGTGGATAGAGCGCTGCCCTGCGGAGGCAGAGGTCGTGAGTTCGAATCTCGCCAAGCGCGCCATTTTATTGCCCCTCCCTACCCCATCGCCCTGCATCATAGCCGTCATTATGACAACCCCAACGGGCGGTTAGCTCAGCCGGTTAGAGCGTCTGCTTTACACGCAGAAGGCCGGGGGTTCGAGCCCCTCACCGCCCACCAATTCGCCAAGGGCCGCAAACTATGGACGCCGCAAATACCGAAACGCTGACCATAGACCGGTTGGCATTGCTCCAATTCCTTGACGTGAAGTCCGACGATTCGATAGGTCACGCCACCGGCGTAGTATCCGTAGTTGGCGAGGATCTGAACGCCGCCTGCTTCCAGCATTACGCGGAGTCCAAAGGCGCTGTGGTAGAGGTGCTGCCAGGCCCGGTAACCATCGGCAAAAAGCGCGGGCCCAGGTTAGACCGGTGGATAAAAGCTGATTGGCCTGACGGGAGCAAAATCCTATACCAGACGGAAATCAAAAACTGGTCCGCCCACGCCATCGGGGGCAAGCCTCTCCCTGCTGCTGCAAGTCGTGAAAAAATCGCCGCCTACAAGCAAAAGTGCTGGCATCGGCATTGGAACCCAAAATCCAGTACTTTGAAAGGCAACCTCTGCGCCAAAGTCCTGGTGCCTATGAAACGCCCGGACGGTTTGGAGGCTAGGGACGTCCGGCCCCTGCTAATCTTTTGGGAAGCCCTCGGCCACAAGAAATCGGGCCATCACCTGTTCAGCGTTAACGCCTATAGATCCCAATCCCAATTCCCGGAACTTTGCAAATTCTCAGAACCCACCGAACTCTGGGTTTTCTCGGTTTCCAGCTACCTCCGCAGCCTCAAAAAGACGCATATCTGCCTGCGGATGACCCACGCCGCGCGCCGGATGCGGGCGTTGACTTCTATGTTCTCAATCGAAGGGTGATATTTACTATGAAAGAAGCATTCATAGGGTTCGATTCTGCTTGGGGAGGAAAGAGCAAGGGAGCAATTTCCTACGCCGTTTTCCGGGGCTGCATTTTGGAAAAAGGGGGGTTGCCTCAACTTGTAACGTTTCCCGAAGCCGCCCGAATCGTCAACGCTCTCTGGCGTGAATGCGGCAACGTGCTGGTCGCAATTGACCAGCCGACCATCGTTCCCAACCAAAGCGGCAGTAGGCCCGTGGACAAAGTTGCCGGTTCGCTTATGGGCCAGCTCCGTAGCGGAACTCAACCAGCTAATCGTGGTAAAGAAGCCGTGTTCGGGAACGCCGCTCCCATATGGCAGTTTATCCAGGACATTGGCTGCCCCGACATGGATTTTGAGGCCGCCAAAATCGCAGGCCGGGCAATTCATCTGATTGAGGTCTATCCGGCTTTGGCATTGCCGGCGCTGCAACCTGCGTTTATGGAACGCCGGTCGGCGGCCCGATACAACCCGCGCGGTAAGAAATTCTGCCCTACCGATTGGAAGCTCGTCTGTAAGACCGTCCATAGCCACTCAAGCAAACCGGCCTACTACAACTGTCGCAGTGGGCTGAAAGTATGGCGGCAGCAGATTCGCCCACAAAATCCGACCAGGACAAAATAGACGCCGTGATTTGATTGCTGATTGGCCTGAGGATGAGAAAACCCCAGAGGGACGGGTTATCCGTAACCGTAATCGGAGACCTCGAAAGCGGCTACATGGTGACGCCGACGTCGCGCGAGACACGGGATGTCCTTCAGGCTACTGCCGATAAGAGAAAGGTCTGGATTAGCCCCGAGTAGGCTACAGAACCAGTAAAAAGCCAAACCCAATGATGCCGCCCCGCTACGATGTGTTTTGCCATCGCCGGGGCGGCATCATTGAGTTATTCCTTTCTCTTACCGTGCGGGCTACCTCTCCGAATGCCGCCGCAAAAACCCCCGCACCTGCTCAACCGTCTTGGCAAACACCTCCGCATCCTCCTTCCACGGATACGCCGTAACCTCCGCTCGCAGCGCCAGCTCCGCCATCGCCATCGCCGCCTCCAGCGAATGCGCCGGCGTGTCGTCCGGCATCACCAGCAGCGGCGTCTGGCACTCCCGCGCAAAGTCCCGCGATACGCAGTACACGAAATCCGGCTGGATGCGATAGAGATTGTGCAGGTACTGCTCCACTATCTCCATCGTTATGTCCGGCCGCCGCGCGCACAGCTCCGGCCCCCAGAGATCCCGGCCCGAATCGTACATCGCATCTGGCGTCTTGCTGGCGTGTCCCACCGGCTGGCACAGCACCGCCGCCGCTACCCGTTCCGGCGCCCGCTCAATCAGCTTCATCGCAAACGGCCCCCCGATGCAGTACCCCATAAACAGGAACCGCTCAATCCCCAGATGATCCATCAGCCCCAGCTGGTCATCCGCAAAAGCCCCCCACGGATCCTCCACTTGCACCGGCCCGCTGGACTCGCCCCCGTTGGCATTCCGCTGGTCCATCGTGATGCAGCGAAAATCGTTCTTGAATTCCTCCATCGCGTTGAAAACCTGATTCGGCCAGCCGCTGGCCACCGAGTTCAACCCCCCGCCGGGCGTAACCAGCAGCGGGAACCCACTCCCGACTTCCTCGTAGCGTATGCGGACATCCCCTTTGGTATAGAACGGCATTGCAGTTCCTCCTTTTTGCGGCAGCGCAGACTCGGATTTGCCGAAAATTGTAACCCCGCAAACCCGCTTGTCAAGGCAGGTAGCCTATCCCCCTCTCTGCGCCTCCGCGCCTCTGCGTCAACCCCCATCCTCTCCATCCTGTCCATCGGTGTAAAAAATTCCCTCCCCCCAATGACACCACCCCCCTTGCCAAGCCGTACAGCCGTGCTATAATCAGATTCGTCAGGCAGCCAATCTCCGAGCCCACTGATTTCCAGGTCGTTACGGTCATTCAGCAATCAAGTCGCACCGGCGTCCCTACTCGCCCACGGTCAGACTAACCGAAGGAGTCGGGCACAGCCAAGGCGCCAGACGTAGCGCCCCGTCCCCGGACGAAAAGCCAGCCGCGTGAAAAGCAACGCGCAAAACCTCCGGCCGTAGGGCTGAAACCGACCTGGAAACCAACCAACTCGGAAACCCGAACCCCGCTAGCAGTTCAATCAACCGCCTGACAACCCCCCATCCTGTACCAACGGAGGCACCGCCACAGCAAAATCATCCTAGCGCCGATGCCGCAGCCTGGCGGGAACCAATCCCGCCTATCCCCTGCCCATCGGCGTCAATATCCACAGACCGGCATTCCCTCCCCGGCCATCTCCTACCGGAGCGGGTCAGTGCAATGGTCGCACCCGGTACACCGCCCCGTCGCCAAATACCGCCAGCCGTTCCGCCCCCGGCGGCAGCCTATCCGGCTCAATATCGCACCAATTCCGGTATTCCCCTCGCCGGTCAAACCAGATTATGTAAGCGTAATCCTGCCGGACGGCGTCATTGCGCTCAATTTTCGTCATTGCCCGCCGCAGCCACGCCGGGCAGTCATCATCCGCTTGCACTCTTACGGCTATTTTGCGCTGCTCCAAATCGGCAAACCACCACAGCCGGCCCGCGTGGTTGGTGTACACCGTCCCGGATACGGAATGCGCTTTCAGGTATGCCGCCGTCTCCCCATTCTGCCATTGCGCGGTGTTGTAAGTATCCCCGATATAGCCGCTTTCCAACGCCGTCGCCGTTTCCGCCAGCCCGCTGCGGGTTTCATAAGCCAGGTTCGCCGCCCAGAACAGCAGCGCCGCCGTCGCCGACAGCCACTTCAACGCCGCCAGCCATCCCCGCGCCTCAATCCGTAATACCCGGTCGGCCATCAGGGCTGCGACCAGCAGCAGCGGCGTCAGTATCGGCATCAGGTATCTGCTGTCAATGCTTTGGGCGGCCCGGTCGCTGACCACGATAAGCGCTGCCATAACATACACCGCCGCAAATACCGCAAAAGGCAACGCCGACGCCAGACCCGTACCCGGGCTGGAGGTAGAGGCCGTATCCCGGCCGCCAGCTTTGCCCGCCCCAGTCAAACGCAAGTAGAGCAAAAACCCGGCCGTCGCCGCCAGCGCGGTCAAGCCCACGCCCGCCCAGAACCATCCGGGCCAACCCCCAACTGCCGTATCGTCAATCCGCAAGTAGCCCAGCGCTCCACCGGCCAAGTCCCGCAGCGCATCGCCAATCGTATAAGCCGCGTTCCGATTTGGCGATACAATCCACGACCCGGACAGCGCATAGTTGCGCGCCATATACACGGCCAACGGAATTGACGCCGCCGCCCCGTAAGCCGCGGCATACGCCAGCCTCACCCGCGCCGGCAGCTTGGGAATCGCCAGTATCAGCAGAACCCCGGTAACTATCGCCGCCACCCCCATATACCGCGTAATGGCAGCAAGGCCGGCGCAGACCGCCGCCGCCGCCAGCGACAGCCGCCTCTCCGGTCGTTTCAAGAACGCCTCCAGTTGCAACAGCGACAGTAAAATCAGCAGAACGAACAGCGTTTCCGTCCATAGATATGACGCCGCATTGACTAGCGGAGACGCCGCCATCACCGTTAGCGCCCCGGCGCCGGCAATTACCCCGTATCTGACACGACGCCGCAGCCATAACCCCGCCAGCAGCGTCAGCAGTCCAAATGCGGCGACGTTCACCAGCCGCGCCGCCGCAACGGGCTCAATCCCCAGCCGGCTGACGCCCGCCAGTACCAGCGGATACAGCGGCGGGAACAGCAGGAAAGGCCCTCCGGTGGCGTCTTTTAGTCCCTTGCCTTCCGCTATGCTTTCCGCCGCCGCCAGATAATGCAGCGAGTCGTTGGTTAATCCCAGGCCGTATTCTCCGGTACGAACCCACAAGTGCGCCGCCCCCGGCCAGCGCAATCACAATCAGCAGCGCCGGCCCGGCCCAACGCCTTACCCGTCGCCAGTGTTCCCTGCCCATATCGCCCCAATCGCCGTTATCAAGTCAAACCCGCAGCAATTCCATTCTTTACATCGCATCATCAGTCGGATATTTTATCACCCATCAGAGGCGGTCGTCCGATAGCCGGCCGGATTGTTATGTTAAGCGTATTGCACATCGTTCCCCATGTCCCCGGTTTGCCCGCCGCAGTCAGCGGCCCGATGAATGTGCTGCGCGGCCTTATCCCCGCCCTTGCCGCCGCCGGCATATCCTGCGAAGTCGCTACTGTAACCGATAGCGACAACGCCGCATCCCGATTCTCCATACCCGAAACCGATACCCCGGTGCATTCCTTCCCCACTGCCGCGCTGGCCCGCCTCTGGACCGGCTATGCCCCTCGGCTGGCCCCCTTTCTTGACGGCCAGCTGCGCGCCGGCCGTTTCCAGCTCGTCCATATCCACGAAATCTGGCACTATCCCGGCTTTGCCGCTTCCCGCGCGGCCCGTCGCCATAACATCCCCGCAGTAATCAGCTTCCACGGCGACCTCGATGATTGGCGTCTGCGCTATAAACGCCTGAAAAAAGCCCTCTATATGCGCCTCGTCCAGGATAAAGTCATCCGTTCCGCCGCCGCGCTTCACGCCTTGACCGGCGCCGAAAAAGCGCGTATCCGGCAGCTCGGGTACTCTCAGCCCGTGTTCGTCTGCCCCAACGGCGCCGACCTTTCCAACACCGCCAACCCGGCTGACAACGCTTTGCTGCGCCGCTTCCCGCAGCTGGCCGGCAAACGGATTATCCTTTTTATGGGCCGCATCCATCCAATGAAAGGCGTTGATTTGCTGGCCCGCAGCTTTGCCGACATCGCCGGCCGTTTCCCGGATGCCTTTCTACTAGTTGCCGGCCCCGACCAGGGCGGCGCCCAGGCGCCTATGGAAGCCATCCTGCGGAGCCACGGCGTCCGCAACCGCGCGCTCTTTACCGGAATGCTCACCGGCAGCGACAAGCAGGCCGCCCTCCGCCAGTCACAGCTCTTTGTACTGCCGTCCTATTCGGAAGGCTTTAGTACTGCTGTCTTGGAAGCGATGGCCGCCGGCCTCCCCGTAGTTATCTCCGAGCAATGCCATTTCCCCGAAGCCGCCGCGCATTCCGCCGGATTCGTCGTTCCCACCGCGCGCGACGCCGTAACCGAAGCGGTTAGCGCACTGCTTGCCGACCCGGCCCGCCGCACTCGCATGGCCGACAATGCCCGCGCCCTGGTCGCCGACCGTTACTCCTGGCCCGCCATCGCCGCCGCAATGCGCGGACATTACCTCAACATCCTGGAACGCCGGCCCGCCTCGTCTCAAACCCGATGAATGTCCTGAATACGATACCGCCCAAATCGCCCGATGCCCGGCGCGTCCTGGTTACCGGCAGCTCCGGCTTTATCGGCCGGCACCTTTTGCAGACTTTGCTTGCCGCCGGATATGACGCCTGGGGCTGCGACATCCGGCCTACCCAGTGCCGCATCGCCGCGCCGCAGTTCGCGCAGTGCGACATCCGCGACCGCGACCGCCTCATCGCCTTGGTTAGTACGATGGCCCCCGATGCCGTCATTCATCTGGCCGCCCGCGTCGACCTCGATGAAACCCGGAGCATTGACGGATACGGCGCCAATACCCTTGGCGCTGCCAACCTGCTGGACGCCATTCAGGCCGCCGCGTCCGTTCAACTCGGCATATTTACCTCAACCCAGCTGGTTTGCCCCATCGGCCATGTCCCGCAGTCGGATGACGAATTCAACCCCGCTACGCTCTACGGCGCAAGCAAGGCGCAGATGGAACGGCTGATCCGGGAACGGGACGGCGCCGGCGTCCCCTGGTGCATTGTCCGCCCCACGACCGTTTGGGGGCCGGGTATGGGAGAGCATTACCGCCATTTCCTCAACCTGCTGCGGCGCGGCCGGTATTTTCACATCGGACGCCAGCCCCTCTGGAAATCCTACGGTTATGTCAAAAATGTCGCCTTCCAGTACCGCAAAATCCTGGAAGCTCCAACGGATGACATCCGGCAGCGCGTGTTCTACCTCGCCGATTACCGACCCCTTTCGCTACGCCGCTGGGCCGACGGCTTCCGGCAGGAATTACACGCCCCCCCCATTCGCACGATGCCGGTCAGCGTCGCCCGCATTGCCGCCCGCGCCGGCGACGCCGCCCTAGCCCTCGGCTTGCCGGCGCCGTTGACTTCGTTCCGGCTGCGTAACATCCTTACCGAGTACCAGTTTGACTTGACGCCTACCGAGCGCATCTGCGGCCCGCTGCCTTACTCAACCGACGCCGGCATTGCCGAAACCGCCCGCTGGATACAATCCCTGTGGAATGCCGGCTGCCGGGACGCCGCTGTTGACGACGCCGGCGGCGCGCCTGGCTAGCTTTGGACCCTTACCTAACTAACGCCGCAATTCCGACGGTGGCGGTTCAGCGCGCCGCTTCCTCCCGCGCATCATCCGCCGGCTGCGCGACGCCTGCCGCTTCCTCCTGCGGTGCCGGCCGGCTTGCGGGCCATACCCGATGCGCCAGGCGCACGCCGGCCCACAGCAATGCCAGCAGCGCGGCATACCACATTATGAAACCCAATACCGGCGATGCCAGGTCTTCCATCCCCAGCAGCAGCTTGGTCATTATCAGCGCTCCGGCCGCCATCGTTACCGCCGTAGCCCCGGAGTGGAAAAACAGCCGGAACAGCGCCCGGAACAGCGCTCCCAGTATCAGCATCCCCAGTAGTACGCCGGCAATGCCGAAGTTGATGTACATCTCTCCAATTTGATGCACTTTGAACGCATTGATTTCGTTGCCCTCCGGCAAAAATGCGTAACGCTGCCCTAAATCGGTAACATCTTCCGGCTTGTCCGGGTAAATCGCCCGCGGCACCGCTTTCAGCAGTATCGGGTAGTAGGTCTCCCCCCACAGATACGGTATCCGCTCCGGCGCCTGGCTCATCAGATACGCCAGCGGCACCAGGAAATCCAGCCGATATGTGGCGGAAATCAACGCCCGGCCCAGGCCAAACGGCAGTTGGTCCAGCGGTTGGTCAACCAGTCGCCCCAGAGAGCTCAGATACGCTAATGTTTTGCGTACTTGCGATTCCTGGGCTATCGGCGCCGTTGGATTGCGCCCGGGTCCTTCAAATGTTTCCGTCGATACATTCGGCAATACGACGGCCGGCGCCGGCGTCTGTAATCCCGCTTTCAGAATGGAATAATCCATTATGGCCGAAGCTCCGAGCCCCAGCGCAGAACGATCGCCGCCCGAATCCACCAACGCCGCCAGCAGGAATACCAGCCGCGGCCCTGGCGCGCCTACAACTTCCCCTACGGCATAATGCGCCCAGTTATCCTCGTCCAATCTGATTTGCAATGTGTATCCGGGCTGGATCCACAGCGCGTTGTTGAGTTCAATTTCGTCATCCAAAAACACGATCAGCCGACTTGGCGGGTCGCTTGGTGACTCTAATGGAGCAAGTTCCCACGAAGCAGCGTCCCGGGTCCTCAAATTCCATTCTCCGCTGGCATCCACCTCCCTCCGGGTTGCCACATAGTTTTGCAACTCCTGCCGCACTGGCGCCAGCTCTTCCAGATTACGCAGGTATATGCCGCTGCGAATGGTATCGATTTCGTAATCCGGAAGCGCTACCCGATGCACGCACTGCCCGTCTTCGACCTCTCCAACTTCCCGAAGCGCGAAGTCCAGGTTGTCAAACCCATGCGCTACTCGCGCCGCCGGCAGCAAATTCACATCAAACGGCACCAAATGAATGAAAAACGCAGTCTCCCGCTCGTTCTCCACTGCTTCATTGCACAACCCCGGATCCTGATGGGCATAAGTCAAAACCCCATCCCGCAAAAACACGCTGTAGTCGGAACTGCGGATGATCGGCTCGCTCTCGTTTATGTCCACAGCGCTCACTTTTATCTCATGAGCGGACTGCCGCCACGAACGGTCTTCCGCCGGATCTACTCCGTGCGTCCAAATCAGCGTGCGAAAGTTATCACGCAGCGGCACCAGTACAAAGAACACCAGCGCCGCCGTAAGGCAACCGTACAGCGCGACGCGCCAGGTGGGCCGCGGCGCTACCATCGCATGGGCTACGAACAGCGCGAATATCGCGGTTAGCCCTTGCAGTATCAGCCCGGTGCTTAGCCCCAACACCAGATAATACGCCGACAACAGCGCCAGAAATATCTTTCCGACTGTGTTCAGTTCCCCCCTCAACAACAGGTAGTACAAAATCAATATGGAGAATATGGTCATCTCGCTGATCAGATTCACCGGAAACGCAATCGCCGCCGGCAGCAGCGTAATGCCGGCGTAAAAAGCCGATACGTGCGCGTTGTCAAAGTACAAAAACGGCGCTGCAAATATCCCGATGCCCACTGCCAGCCACATCGTTATGCGCTGGCTGTTGGGCCCGGTGATATTGACACGAGGCAGTTTTCCGTTGAGCCGTCCGTAGCCCATCCCATAATATCCCGCCAGCAGCAGCGCCCATCCCCCCAGCGCCACCAGCAGAGCGACTTCAATCAGCGAATCCTCAATTCGGGGGCCGTTCAGCCATTGCCCGAAAAAATCCCTTCTGATGAACATTCCGCTGCCGAAATACAGGCCCGTCAAGATGCCCAGATAGGGCATCAACGATTGCTCGGCATGGCCGGCAATCCATCGCAGCGTTGGCACGGCGCACAGAATGATGATGAGGCTGCCCAACAGCCGCTGCAACCCCGTCGGTTCCGCCGGCGCATAGACATTCAGAACCGCCAATAGCGCCGCCAACGCTGCGACGGCAATGCCGAAATTCCGCCCCGGCATAGCTCCCGAAAAGTAACGCTCCGACAGGTTCTTCACGACTGACTCTCCCCGGTTTTATCTTGGTTTTTCGTTGCAATCCGCTCAATGCAGAACGCCAGCCCCAGCAGCAGGAAATGACTCCAGTCGCCGGAAAACGGCCCCGGCGCATTCAGCATACTAACGGCCAGGTAAGCGGTCAGCGCCATGCTGACGGCCGCGGCCATCAGGAACAGCGTTTCGTCTCCTTGGCGCAACGTCTTTATCACCGCCCGCCCCAGCGACCATACTGCCAGAGCGTACAATGCTCCCAGCAGCAGCAGCCCCGGATACCCGTACAGCGTCAGCGTCCGCAAAAATTGATTGTGTACCACCGCATTCAACAGAAAGGCTTCGTCCCGTGCATTGACCTCTGTACCGATATGGGATTTGTCCGGTGCGTATTTCCCCGCCCCCAGCGGATAGTCCATTGCATAACGGAAAGCCATCGCGTTCTGGTAGAGACGGCTCCGCAGCGACCAACCGCCAAAAGCGTAAAGACTGGCGATATTCCTGCCGTATTCAAACTCGGACAAATCCAGCGCGGTACGCAAGGCCGCCATTTTAGCACCATCTGCGTTTATTGTCATCTCCCATCCGCGTTTCTCCCGGTCTGCCAGTTTTCGCCATGGCGTAAATCCCGACGCGCCCTCCGGTTGCAGCCGAAACTCGTACCCGGCAATACCCGGATCATCCGTTTTGTCCCATGACACCGTTTTTATCTGTCCCGGGCTGGGATGCGTCATCGTTTCGCCAATCTCGCTGCCGTGGCCGTCCAGGTACTGGGCGCGCAGTTGCACTACATAGCTGCGGCGACTGTTCAGCCCTAAAATCCGGTAGCACAGCCGTGTCGTTGCCGCAGCGTCATCGCACCGGCCGCCCGCTTTGAGATTGGCGAAAATCGTTCCGCCGCGGTTTCCGTTCTGCGATGTTCCATAATCTGCGCGCGGCGCGCTGTTCGTAATACCGGCCGCGTGCGGTTCTCCCCTATCGCCGGCCGCCGCTTTAATCCGGCCCGTCAAATCCCCCGCATCAAACACCGGGTTGAACGCCGCCAGCAGGCACAATACCAGCAAGCCCAACGACCACAACGCCGGCTTGCGCCAACGGCGCACTCTCCACAACAGCGGCAGGCCGATTATTATCGCTGCTGCCGTGCTGTACTCCGCCGCTCTGGTTCCGTTAATCACCAACGCAACCGCCAGCGTCGCCAACGCTGCAAACAGAGCAGCCTGTGCAACTCGCCGCCGCCATCGCATCTGTGTGCCAGCAAAGAAAGACGGGGCAAAGGCGGCGGCGCCCCCAACCAGCGCCGCCATCGCTAACGGAATCGCCACCGCCAGCTGCTGGCCGAAAATCGCCGTTTCCACGGCCAGCCCGGAAGTCCTCCCTTCGGTTGCCACCGCCCCAATTGTCCTTTCCGCCGGGTCGGCCAGTACCACCCACCAATATGCCAGCCGCTCCGGAACTGCTGCCAGCGCCAGCCCGAATACTGCCGATACCCACACTGCTAACATGATTGCCAGCAGCGCTATTCCGGCCCGCCGCGCGCTGTTCACCGCTATGCACACGGCCAGCAGCACGCCGCCGCCCATCGCCAGCTTGCCCCACTCATACAGCTCAAAGTTGCCGTTCCATAGATATACGCCCAGCGCCCACGCGGCCATCACGGCGGACACTGCCAACGCGCCCAACGCTGCCGGAGTCAGCCCCAAGGCATCCCTCCGGCGTTCCAACATCCCCGATATGTTGAAACGCCGGCCTGGATGCCGGCGCGCGGCCAATGGCAGCTCGGTTGTGCCGTATAGCGCCGCGGCCAGCGTTGCCGCTCCGGCTATTACTACATTAGGCCCGCCCCAAGGCAGCGGCAGGCTGGCCAGCCAATGTTGGGCGCAAATCGTCCCCAGCAGCAGCGCAAATACCGTTCCGGTAGCCAGGTTCCGCTTGTGCGCGTCAGACCGCAGGCTACGCCATTTGACGCTGCGGGCCGGCGGCTGCTCAATTTGCCCATCCACTTTGCTCATCCGCAACCCGTTCCCATCATCAGAGTTATGTCCGCAACCGGTTGCCGGCGAGGCTGTTGGCGCGTTTCGTTAATAATCCGCACCCGGTGTTGTCAGCCGGCCAGCTGCCGGAACAACGCTTCGTAAGCCTCAACCGCCCGACGCGCGGAAAAGTCGGCGGCGCGGCGGCGCAGTTCGTCGGATGCCGGATGTTCCCCCCGCAAAGTCTTTAGCATCGCTTGCGCCAGCTCTGCGGCGTCTCCTATGGGCGTCAGCCGGCCCCACTTGCCGCCTTCCAGTATTTCCTGCGGTCCATATGGAGTGTCGGTGCTTACCACCGGAGTGCCGCAGGCCATCGCTTCCAGCAGCACCGTCGGCAATCCCTCAAAGCGGGAGGATAATGCCACTACCCTGGCCCGCCGCATATAGCGGTACGGATTATCGTCAAAATCTACAAAGTCCAGGCCTTGCCCTACACCGCAGTCCTGCGCCAATTCCATCAGCTCCCCCTGCGACCTTACGCTGAAACGCCCGATAATGACCAGACGGGCGGGCATCTTGCGCCGCACTATCCCAACTGCCCGGATTAGTGTTGCATAATCCTTTTCGCGTGAATCGCGCCCTACTGCCAACACTACCGGCGGCGCGCCGAGTGCAAACCAGGGGTGTCCGACTTCCTCTTGCGACTGACGCCGGATCTGCTCCCCGGGCAGCGGGTTGTAGATGACTTTAACCCGTTCCGCCGGCACGACCAGAACCCGTCGTGCCTCTTTCGCTACCCCCTCGCCTACTGCGACCAGCGCATCCGACTGCGGGTACAGCATCCGCGCCTTGTTCAACTCGCCCTCCCCCTCCGTATAAGCCCGGCTGATGTTGGTATGCAACAGTAGAACTAACCGCGTTATCCGCCGGGTCAACCGCACGGCATACACGGCGGCCTCGTCGGCGTCATACAGGCTGGACAGCACTACATCGGGGCGTTCCTTCCGTATGTAGCCGGCGATAAACCCGGCAAACAGGGCGTGTTTCAAGCCCGGTTTCACTTCGGAATTCATCCGCCGTATCAGGCGCCAAACCCAGGCGGCGCGCAGCGGATTAATAAGTTTGCCCTCCGTTGCTACGCCCATACGGTCGCAATGTTGCCGCAACTTGCGCTGCGCCGCCGGCTGCTTCGGATAGTACAGCCGCAGGCCACGCGGTAAATTGCGGCGGTACTCCACAATCAAACGCCCTACTACCAAGTCAACCCGATGGCCGCGCGCCAGCAGTTCCTCGGCCAGTATCAGCGAAACTCGTTCTGCCCCGCCGCCGAGCAGGCTCGGCAAAATCAGCCCGATATGCAACTTGGCGGACTCGCCCCCATCCATCAAGGTTGCGCCGGACGGCGGGCCGGCGTCGTCGGAGCCGTCATTAAATTCGTTGGGCACGGCCTTCACCCGCTGCTGTCGGCGCGCTTTCCGTGGCCATAATGTCCATTGCTGCCGATGCTTTCCTTCCGATACAACGCCGCATTCACGCCTGTTTCGCCCCAACCTGATCGACTTTACGCCGCAAAAACAATCCTATCGCAAGCGCCGTAAAAGTCAATCAACCCGCACTCCAGGCCATCTGAACCCGACAGGGGCGTATTAAGGCCGCCCGATACTGTAATACCGGAACCCCGTCTTGCGGACCGCGGCCGGCGCCAGCATATTCCGTCCGTCAATTATCACCGCCGCCGCCATTTGTTCCCGTATTCCGGCCAAGTCAACCTCTCCGTATTCCGGCCACTCGGTGAGCAGCACAATCGTATCCGCATCTGTGGCGGCGTCCTCTGGCGATGCGGCGTAAGCCACCGCCGGCGTCCGGGCCGGAAAGCGTTGCTGGAATGCGCCCATCGCATGAGGGTCATGCAGCCGCAGCAAAGCCCCTTCCTCGATCAGCCGTTCCACCACCGCCAGGCTGGGCGCATCCCGAATGTCGTCAGTGCCCGGCTTGAACGACAGGCCCCAAACTGCGATTTTTTTCCCTTCAATGTTGCCCAGCGCTTCCCGCACCTTTTCTATGAACTTGTCGATGCGCCACCGGTTCGCTCTTTCCACTTCCCGCAGAATCCCGAAATCCACGCCGTTTTCGCGCGCTACCCGCTCAAACGCCCGGATGTCTTTGGGCAGGCAATACCCGCCAAACCCGATGCCGGCCTGCAAAAATTCCGGCGCGATGCGATGATCCAGCCCCAGACCTTGCGCTACATCCGTTATGTCCGCTCCCATCGCCTCGCACAAATCCGCCACCATGTTGATAAACGAAACTTTGGTGGCCAGAAAAGCGTTAGCCGCGTGCTTGATTATTTCCGCCGTGCTAATCCCGGTTACAACCAGCCGTTTCTCACCCGACTCGCCCATCCGCTCAAAAAGGGGACGGTAGAGAGCCGTAAGCAGGTCCGATGCCCGCCGACTGTCCGCCCCGATAACGATGCGGTCGGGATTGAAAAAATCGCACAGCGCGCTGCCTTCCCGCAGGAACTCCGGGTTCACTGCCACATCAAAATCGGGCGGGCCGGACGCCGCGCTCAAACCCGCTGCGACGGCATCGCATTCCTTTATAATGTGCCGTAGCCGCTTCGCAGTTTGGACTGGCGTCGTGCTTTTCTCAACTATCAGCTTGTAACCGTTCCGATTCTCCGCAATCATCCGGCCGGCCCGCTCGATATATGACAGGTTGGCGCTGCCGTCCTCGCGCTGCGGCGTCCCGACGCACACCATTACGATGGTGGACTGCCGCACTGCCACCGCCGTATCACGGGCTACCGTGAACCGGCCGGTTGCCAGCTGCCGGCGCAGCAGTTCCTCCAGGCCCGGCTCGTAAAACGGAGCATTGCCTTGCGCGATAAGCTGCGCTTTGTCGGAATCATCGTCCGCACCGGCCACCGGCCAACCCAAATCGGCCAGCCCCAACGCAGTCGGCAACCCTACATGGCCCAAGCCGATTACGGCTACCCTTATATCTATGTGATCCGTCAATACGACCGCCTCGGCAACGTGGGTATCTAAAAACCCGCTTTGCGCTTGGGATAGGGCCGGGGGGCTGATTCAATCGCATCGCTATTATACACCGCCCCATCGCCGGCTAGGGGTACGCCTACCTCTCTGTTCTGTGCTTAATCCCGCCACGCGGCCCGGAATCCCTCTGCCGCAGTAATACGAGGACGCAGGGCATCACCACTACCACGAATACGGCGAAATACGCTGAATTCGCCAATGCTCCCCCGGCGGCTCCGTATTCCGGCGTCAGCCACACGATTAGCGCGGCGGAAACTGCCAGCCCCGCCAGAGAGCCGGCCAGCGACGGCCATACCCGGCCCGCCGCCGCCGGCAAAGCAGTAAGCACCGATACCCCGGTTGCGATGAAAGAACCCGGTATCATCATTAATAGCAGTAGTTCCGAACCCTCAAATGCGGCGCCCAACACCAGCCCCGTCGCCCACTGGTACAGCGCCGCCAGCGCGCCGAACACCACCAGCGCCAGTACCCCGGACGCCAGAGCGTACCGCAGCGCCGTGCGGCGCAATTGCTCCCGCTGCCCGCCGTACCACTGACGGCTGTAATCCGGCTGCGCCACATCCATCAACGGCTGGAACGGATAGCGGGCCGTGTCAACAATCTGGCGCGCCCCCCGGTACAGCCCTACTTCCGCGGCCCCGGTGAACTGCGCCATCAGAAGCGAATCCATATTGTGCGTGAGCGCCCAGATGGTTGACTTGCCGAATGCCCCGAACTGGAAACGCACTACATCAGCCGGCGCCCGCAGCGATGCCGAACTCAGCACCCCCCTGATGCCCGCTTGCCGGGACGACAGCGCCGCTGCCGCCAACAGCCCGGCGCCGCTAACGGCCGCTCCGCCCAAGTGTGCCAGAATGACTTCATTCAGCCCGCCGCCGGCCCACCATGCCATACCCAGCAGCCCGATGCGCGTCAGCGTCGCCGCGACGGTAACGGCGACGCCCAGCGACAAGCGGTCGGCCAGTCGCAGTATCGCCAAAGATTCGCCTTGCGTCGCCAGCAAAATGCCGACTACGCCATAAATCAGAACGGCGTCAATGTACGCTCCGTCAACTCCAAGCCAGCCGCCGGCGCTCCAGGCCAGCCCGGCGACTAATCCGTAAGCCGCCAGGGACATCCCCACCGATGCCGCCAGTACAAAGCGGACTATCTGCCCGGCCGCATCGCCCCGTCCCCTGGAGGTTTCACGGGTTACAAACGCAGTTACCGCCTCGCCGCCGGGCGCGGACAGCGCCCCGTGCGCCAGCATCGTCGCGGCAATGATTACGGCTAATACGCCATACCCTTCCGGCCCTAGTATCCGCGTGGATATGACCACTTGCGCCAACCCCCCCAGAATCTGCAAGGCCATAATGGCCCCCATCCAGAAAGTTTGGCGCACGGCCCGCCGGCCGACGGCGCGCGTCAGCCGAGTTATCAGTGTAAGTTCCAAATTATGCCGTATCCCTGCCATAGCAATCGTTCCGCCAAGAGCCGGCGCGAGGGTGCAGAACGCCGGCTCCTTCTCCCCATTGCCGCAAGCCGGAATGCGGGCGCGCGCTTACTGTTTGTGATATAGTACCCCTAAACAGCGGCCCTCCCGCATCAGGCGGCCCATTATGCCAGACGAACAGCTTTTTACCATCTCCGAAAATCCCGAGGCCAGCTATCTTATCGCTGGCTGGCGTCGCCAGTGGTCTAACGGTGGACGCATCTCCAGCGGCCTGCCGCGCTACCTGATTGACAACAACGACGGCCGGCAGATTGCCGTTCTTTCGCCTTATGTCAATCAGATGTGCTACCCCTTCCAGGTTGCCGGCACCCATGACGCCTTTCGTCCCGCCGCATCTTTCAACGAGGGACTGCCGCACGGCGCAATGACGCGCCAGAATGCCTTTTATGCCATCGGCAACGGCCTGATCGTTTTTCTGGGCGAGGAGCCCTGGTATCGCCTGGACATTTACGCCGCCGCTTTCTTTGGCGCCATTCGTCAGCTGGGCATCGGTCTATCCGTAGCCGTGGAGGGCGTTAATGGCCCGGCTCCGCCCGACCTGGAACGCCGCATCACCTGCGTCTATTCACAGCCGGAGATGCGCCAGTGGCTGGATCGGCACGGCGTCCAGTTCTCCAGCTATGGCAGCCGCGGCCGCCAGGGACCTACCATTGGGATGGCCCTGGTTTCTCTTGCCCATTACGAATACTCCGACATTCAGATGTTCCGTATGGGCGCAATGGCTCCGATGTATCCCTTTATGACCAGCAGCAATAACCAGGTCGGCATTACCGAGGATCACCGCGCCTACTACGACATCCTCCGCCGCCTCCGTTCCATTTTCAAAATTGATATGGATCTTTCCGAGCTGGAGCGTCTCGGCGCCCGTGAATCCCAAGAGCTGCTGGACAATCTGGAACGCCTCGGTCGCAGCAACAGCGAAGCCCGCCAGATTATCGACCAGGTGCGTATGGATTACCAGTACACCCCCTACGTGGAGCCGGTGGAACTTGACCCGGCCCTTGACCAGGCCCTGGAAAACATCCTGCGCGACATTGATATTGGCGGTGAACCAGACGCGACGCGTTCCTGACCCGCCCTGCCGGCGCCTCACGGAATCCATCCTACCCGGAATCCAGCGGGCGCATATCCTGCGTTGCCGGCTTACACCACCGGCCAGCGCGGCGCAAACTCAACGCCGGTCCGGCGGATTAGCGATTCGCCGCGACTTTGCACTTCGGCCACCAGCGCCGCTTCATCCATAAACAACGGACGGTGATTTTCCACTACAACGCGTCCGTTGACAATTACCGTATGCACGCTGCGCCCGTCGGCGTTGTACACCAGGCTGTTCACCGGATTGTGCAGCGCGCCCCATTCCGCCCGCCGCGTGTCAAACAGCGCCAAATCCGCCGCCTTCCCCGGCTCAACCGATCCAATCAAGTTATCCATTCCCAACGCCGCCGCGCCGCGTATAGTGCCTAGTTCCAGCGCCGTTTCTGCCGGTATCATTCCCACATCCTGCCGCCCGTCCTTGTAAAGCGTTGCTGCCAGATAGACGGAGCGCAGCGTTTCCAGCAGGTTGGAGTTGTTCCCGGCGTCCGTTCCCAAGCCTACCCTAGCTCCATATTCCAGCAGCTCTGGCAGCCGGCCGTACCGGGTCATCCCGGCGCCGCCTTTTACCGCCGCCGTTGGGCACATCACCGCGGCCGCCCCGCTTTCCGCAATCAGCCGCGCCTCGTCATCATCAATCCCCAGGCAGTGCGACAGCGTCATCGCCGGCCCCAGCGCGCCTTGCCTTGCCAGATATTCCGTCGGCGAGCATCCATGCGTCCGGCGGCATTCCGCAATCCAGCGTCCGCTGTTGGTAAAGTGCAGCGTAGCCCGTGAGTTCGCCTTTTCCGCTGCCGCGTAACAGAATGCCAGTAGCTCCGGCGTGCAGTATTCCGCCGCAAACGGCATCGCCCACGCTGAAACCATCCCGTTCAGAGCGCCGTCATATTCTGCAATAGCCTGTTCAGTAGCCCGCATCGCCGCATCGGTGTCATACACCGGCAGGTTCAACGGGTTGGCCTTGTCCTGCACGCTGCGCCCTACGATGATGCGGCACCCCGACTCCCGATAGGCGCCAATGGCGGCGTCTAGATAGGTAGTAGTGCCGGGGTCGATGAAAGTCGTAGTGCCGTATTTCAGCAGTTCGGTAATTGCCAACAGCGATGTCGCATATTCGTCCTCCGCTGTCATCGCCGCTTGCAACCGGAATACATTGGGCAAATAGGCCGCGCCCAGGTCATCAGGAAACAGTCCCCGCACGGCGTGGGCGTAGCTGATGTGCATATGCCCATTGACGAAACCCGGCGTAACCACCATCCCCGTCCCGTCGATTATCCCGTCGGCGGCAACGCCGGCCAGCTCCGTTGCCTTGCCTACCGCCGTAATCCGCCCATTGCGGACGGCTACCGAACCGTCGGCAATAATGCGCCGCTCCGCATCCATCGTAACGATGTAGCGCGCGCCATCAATCTTTATGTCATCCTGCCCGGCCGGCACTTGTTACCCTCTCGTCAATCCGTTCAAGTTGCCAATTCGGTCAAGTCAAAGAGCGCTCCCGGCGCCGTCAGCTCGGCCAGCTGCGATTGCCCCACCCGTTGATTGAGGTTGCTTCCGCTGCCGGCCGCCGCGTTGTCGGCCCGAAATTGCCTTGAGGATAGCCAACTGGCGTCAGGCAAATCATTTCGGCATATTCCGGCAGCCCCAGCAATTGCCGCACCGCATCCTCTTGGCGGTTCAGCACGGTGGTGATGCGCGTCCCCAACCCCAGCGCTCGCGCCGCCAGGAACAGGTTCTGGACCGCCGGCCAGATGGATGCTGCGTGCCGCCCCCGTTCGATCGGCTGTCCAAGCTGGTAGCCACTGCCTCTGGAGTGGTCGGCGCACACTACAATCATCGCCGGAACTTCCGGCATATGGTGCGCCAGATAGCGGGCGTGGCGATACACGCGGCTTTCAGACGGAGATGGTTCCCAGCCCATCGCGTCCAGCCAGGTATTTTTGTACAGCTCGCCCAGCTGCCGCACCAGAGCCGGGTCGTTGATTACGACAAACTCCCAAGGCTGCGTGTTGCCGCCGTTGGGCGCTTTGGTCGCTGCGTCAATAATATGCTCCAGCGCGCCCTGCGGCACCGGATCCGGCTTGTAGCGCGTAATCTGCCGCTGGCTGTAAATCGCCTCAAACAGCCCAATCTGGTCAGCCATAGTTTTCCTCCCTTTGCCAGTCGCTTGTGGTGGAATCCTTATTCCGCCCTATTTCGATCTGCCAGCCGTTGGCGCGCCCATTGTGCCATCGCCGGCCCGATGCGACAAGGACACCTTGCCCGGCTATCCGTATTCATCCCCGGCATCACCGGAAAAGCGTGATTACCGCCAGGCCGACCGCAATCAGCGCCGCCCCGATCAACCGTCCCCGCGTAATCCTTTCCCGGAGTACCACTGCGCCTAGGGCCAGCGCAAACAGCATACCCACTTCTCGCGCCGGCGCCACATAGCTGACTTCCGAGATGCGTAACGCCGACAGCGCAAGTCCGTAGGCCAGATACACCAGACCGGATGCCGCCGGGATTGCCCACGGCTCCGTCCGCCATTCCCCGCCAATCGCCCGCCAGCCGTGATTGCGGATAATGTAGGGCAGCATACCGGCGGCAACGCCGGCAGTCATCAGATACAAGTACAGAAAGGGGCTGATATAGGCTACGCCCTGCTTGTCAACGATGGTATAAAGCGCGATGCACAGGCCGGTCAGCAGCGCATATCCGATCCCGGCGGCGTTCTGATGCCTTAATCGGCTGAAATCCGGCAGCGACCAGCGCAGTTGCACGCGTCCCCACCAGGCCATTAGATAGATGCCGGCCACGATGCAGCCGATGCCGGCCCAGCCGGGGATGCTTACCGTTTCGCCCAGCGTCAACGCCGCCAGAATTGGCGACAGGCCGGGGCCGAACCCGCGCGCGATGGGATACACCAGCGACAGGTCGCTGCGGGCCAGGCTGCGCCCCAGGAACAGGAAATAGCAGATATGCACCAGCGCCGAACCGGTTACATACCATAGCCCTACTATATCCAGCGATGTCCGCAGCGCAATGATGACGGCAATCGGCAGCAGCGCCGCCGCCGCAAAAGCCGACAGCCACCAGACGAATACTTCCTGCCGCTGCGCTCGTTTCAGCAGCAGATTCCAGGACGCGTGTCCGCCGGCCGACGCCAGCACCAGCCCCAAAGCCAGCAATGTTGTGGCATCCGGCATAGGCTCAACCCGGGCATCATGGGTATTGGATAAGCGTACTAACGAAAATCGCCGACGCCTGGCAGCGGCGTCGGCGAAATTATCGTGGTGGCGCATAGGGGATTCGAACCCCTGATCTCCGCCTTGAGAGGGCGGTGTCCTGGGCCGCTAGACGAATGCGCCGCGGCGTACCCGGCCAAATCCTGGCAAGTACGGACACGATTATAGCACATTCTGCAATCCCGGCAACCGCGCCGTTCCCAATGTTCCGCAAATCAATAAAGGCAGCCGGCATCGTTTGACATCCGGGGATGGGTCTGCTGAAATGCAGGCAGCAATGCCTACGGGTTATGACAACAGGGATAAGGAGGCACGATTATGGCAGGCAATACTCTCGTGTACGTTGGCGCCGAGGCCAGCGGACTGTATCGTAAAACGGCCGGCGATGCCCACTGGGACTTGCTGACCGACGGGCTGGCGCCGGCAACCCAGGCGCGGGCGCTCGCCATTCATCCCGACGACCCGCGCACCATCTTTTGCGGGACGCAGCGCGGCGTCTATCGGAGCATGGACGGCGGCGACAAGTGGCAGCGGATGAATATGACCGAGGGCCGGGTGGTGTGGTCGCTGCGGTTCCATCCCAACAACCCCAGCATTATGTTCGCCGGCACCGAGGGCGCCGAAGTGTTCAAGAGCGAGGACGGCGGCGCGAACTGGTCGTATATCGCCACGGTGTCCAACCCGGAGCAGGTGCAGATGGCATTTGCCATGCGGATCCTGGGCATCGATATTGAGGCCAGCAACCCGGACAATATGTATGCGGCGCTGGAAGTGGGCGGCGCGGCCAGCAGCACGGACGGCGGGCGCACCTGGACGATTCGCAACAGCGAGTTCGCCGGCGATGTTGACCTGCTGGACTTGCACGGCGTGGCCGTGGGCGGCGCCGACGCCGGCACGGTGTTGATTTCCAACCGCACCGGCGTCTGGCGCAGCGCCGACAAGGGCGCGTCGTGGCAGGACTGCGACTTCAGCCGGTTCTCCGACATCAAGTATTCCCGGGGCGTGGTGCGCGACCCCGCCGACCCCAACACCCTGTACGCCTGCGTCGGAATGAACTTCGGCAGCGAACAGGGCGGCGTGATGCGGACCACCAACCTGGGCGACAGCTGGGAACGGTTTGACCATGGCGTCAATCCCGGCAGCACCACCTTTGGCGTGGCCGTGAACCGCCAGGATCCGGCGCAGGTCTATTTCTGCACCCGCCGCGGCCAGGTATTCGGCACCCACGACGGCGGGGCCAGCTGGACGGCGGACGCCCTCCCGGAAACGGCGGTGAATGTGATTTCGGTGGCCTGCGCTTCGGCGTAGCGTATCGGAACGAATAAGGTAGGGGCGTATGAGTACGAACACGCCCCTACCGGGGTTTTGCTACGTGCAACAGCGGAACGGAGATGGTATGGCTGAGAAAATAGCATGGTGTTTGGTAGAGGACTACCAAGGGCGGGTTTTGCTGATACAGCGCGGCTTTGGCAAAGAAAAATACCTTTGGTCGTTACCGGGCGGGCACGTTGACGAGGGCGAAGGCAGCAAGCGTGCCGCCGCCCGCGAAACGCGCGAGGAAACCGGTTTTTATGTTCGTATCGTCACTAAAATTATGGGGGAGCGTAACAAAACTTGGTATGCCACCATCAAGGGCGGCAAGCTCAAGGCAAAAAAGCCGGAATGCCTTGACGCTAAATTTTTCAGCTATGGCAGTCTGCCAAAGCTGGCATTTGGTAACGACAGAGCCGCCATATATCATTGGCAGGCTATGAAAAGAAAGCATCGCCGTTTGGCATCTCAACCGTTGCCATCCGCTTGCCCGCATTGTGGCAGCGGTCGAGTACGGCTCCGGCGGTATCCACACCACCGCAACCCGTACCGTTGCTATAACTGCAAGCGTAAGTTCTGGTAGGCCAAAATTATCGCGGTGCGACAGTTCCCGATAGACAAGGCGGCTTTTAGCTGCAATCGACCGGAAAAGCCGCCGACGGCATAAGCGAATCTTAGCTATGGCTGCCGGTGTATAATTAGGACGCAATCGGGAATGTGCGCCCTGTCGACTAGAGGTACAAAATGCTGGCAATAGACGGATTTCTGCGGGGGCTGTGGGTTGGCATCCTGGCTACGGCGGTCTGGGCGATTGTTGCCGGTTTCACCGGCTGGGATTGGATGCGGCCGTTGGGCATCTGGGTATTCCTGGTCGTCGGGCTGATTGCCGCCGTAGGCAAGGTCATCAACGATTCGGGCGGCAAAGCATGACCGCCAACGGGATGGATACCAGGCTAAAAGAACGCCTGGCGCGGTTTTTGCCCAACACCAGGCCGGTCAATCTCAAGCTGATCATCGGGGTCGTCATCCTGTTTTTAGCCAGCGCGCTTTACTTGGGGCAGTACATTTGGGATGCGATGTCCTGTATCGGGGATGCCGCGCCCGCCGTATTCACCGACGAGCCAGTTGACTGGCAGTGTTTCAAGGATGTGATTCAGGATTTGCGTAAGGATGGCACAGCGGCAACCGTTATCCTCGCCATCGCCGCCGCCACTCTCGCCAGTGCGTGGAGCAGCGGTTCGGATTCGGACGCTGACGCGGTGGAATAGACCACGCAAAAGGCGCCGGAATGGGTATCCCGGCGCCCTTTATCGGTATCCCGTCGTGCGGGAATGGCGGGTTACTGGTCGGCTTTGGGCAACCAGGCCTGGTTCCAGGGGAACTCACCAGGGGATTGACCGAATACCGGCAGTCCCTGGTCAACGCGGTCGCGGTAGGGGCTGGTTACCGGCTCGCGATAGGGATAGATGCCGCCCTCGTACATCTGCTCGCCCTTTTTGAAGTGGGTAGCCTGTTCCAGGGTTTCCACGAAGGGCATATTGATGTCGTAGAGGTTGCCGCTACCGGCGCGGGGACGCGGGCCGGCCTTGGAAACATGGCCGTAAAGTTCGCGCCCGATGATGCGCTCGGCGGCCCACACGCAGTCAATGAGCTTGTCAATGTCCACACCAGTGGGAACGCCCATATCATCCATCATATGGAGCAGATCCTCAGTGGGCGCCATTCCGGTGGCGCGCCCGTTGCCGCAGTAAGGGCATCCGCCGAACCCGCCAATGGTGCCGTCCAGCTCCAGAGTATCCTCAGGGCCGAGGACGCGCATTGCGGCGTAAGCCGAGGCGATGGCCATATTGCGCCCGTTGTGCAGGTGAAGCCGGAAGTGGTTGATTTCGGGCCAGCGTTCCTTGACGCGGACAATGCTTTCCTCAACCTTGGCCGGCGTACAGTGGCTCATCGGGTCGCCCATTGAGCAGCTGGCCACTTTGATGCCGGCCTCATCCCAAAGGCCATGCTGGTATTCCAGTAGGGTCAGCAGGCTGTCCACCGGGAATTCGCCGAGGAAATTGGAACCCCAGGAGGCGTTGCAGCCGATGCCGGCTTCGGTAATGCCGAGTTCCTGAGCCTGGGCGATGATGGCCGGCCAGCGTTCCATTTCGTCCATCTGGCTGCGGTTGGTGTTGCGGCGGGCGAACACATCGCAGAGATGGCAGGAAAGGCGGGGGTAAGCGTCGCGCTCAATGGTCAGCGGAGGCGAATAGGCGCGGGCGCGCTCCACGCCGCGGGCGTTGAGCGCCAGCGCGGTGTAGGTAACACCCGGTTTGGGAGTGAATTTCTGCACTATTTCGTCGATGCGCTCCATCTGGGGCGTCCACCGGGGGCTGACGAAAGAGCCAACGACGATGCTTTTGAGGCCGGTTTCGGAGAGCATATCGAGGAGTTCAACCTTGTCGTCAACGGAGATGTTGGCGTCCTCAATCTGCATCCCCTCGCGCATCCCTTCCTCTTTATAGTGAACGGTAGGCCATTGCTGTGGCATAGGGCTGCTCCTTGCGCCGCAACAGGCGGCGGCAATGCGGGCGGTTGGTTCGACTGGTTTGGTTATGACAAGCGCAGCTGCGCCGACCAAGCGGTCTAGATGGCGGGATTGTAGGGTCGGGCGGTTGGGGTTGTCAAGGAAAATGGGCATTCAGGCACTGGTGGGCTATAATAAAGCAAGAGCATCGGTTGGGTCGGTGATGTAGCACGTCCGCAGAGTAGGGAAACCGGGAATGGATGCGGATGTTCGCAAACTAGGCAATTCGCTGATATGGAGGCAACGGATATGGGCATATCTGAAAAATTGTGCTTCGTTCAATTTATGCACCCTGGCGGGGAACCGTCTGCCAAGAACGGCGCAAAATGGCGGAGGAATGCGGAAACGCACGCGCGCAAATACCTGCGCGTTGGCGGTCAGTATTTGGACTGCGACGACAAATCGGCGTCCGTGCAGATTGAGTTTTGGGGCGAATGGGAAGCCAAATCGGAGTTAATTCAAGAATTCGGTCGGCAAGGGAGCGGCCTGCCGCAACGGGTTTGGCGGCCCTATTATGAACAGAAAGCCGATTATACCGGGTTGCAGAATACCGACCCGTTTGTGTTCGGCGGTTTCTATTACACCGGCTGCAAGCAGCGCACTCAGAAAGGGCCTACGCAACTCCGCTATTTGAAGCGCGGTTCGGTTTTGCTGTTCGGATCCAGCGCTGGCGGAAAGTTCATACTTGATACCGTTTTCGTAGTCAGGGATTGGATTGACCACGACCTAGCAACCTACCGCCGCAAACTGGCGGGGATGGTTCCAAACGCGTATCGGGACGTAACCCTGTATCCCCGATACCAGAGGGAAGGATGTGGATACCCGGCGGATATGCAATCGTGCGCCAAGCCGCCCTCCTGCAACGCTCCAGAATCTGATTGGCGGCTGTACTTTGGCGCTACTTACGATGAACCTTTTGAGGGGATGTTCTCGTTTTTCCCGTGCTTGCCGTCGTATTCGGCATCCGCAGGATTCGCGCGGCCTGTTATTGAACTGCCGGACATCATTAACCCTGAAAGCACACAGGCTAACCGGCTGAATCCGCAAAAGGATTTGACTAATGTCGTGCGATTATGGCAGCGGGTTGTCGAGCAAGTTCGGGCGCAAGGCTTGGATTTGGGCATTGCGGCGGAAGTCCCACCATCAAGACGGCCCTAACGCCGCCGCATACCCAATCATCTTGTACGCCATCTTGGCCGCCGTATAAGCGTTGGCTGCCGGCCCTTCGTTGGGCGCCAGTTCGCAGATGTCAAAGCCGACGATGCGGCGCTGTTTGGCCACGGCGCGCAACAGCGCCAATAGCTCCGCCCAGCGCATACCGCCCGGTTCCGGCGTACCGACTGCCGCCATCTCGGACGGGTCTAGGGCGTCCAGGTCAACGCTGATGTACACCGGGTTGCCCAATGTGCGGATGACGCCGGCGATGTAGTCGGGTTCGTCAGGCGGCCAATAGGTTACGGGGATGCCAGCGGCGGTTATGTAATCCCGTTCCTCCTTTGCCAAGGTGCGGACGCCGGCCAGAGTAACCGGGCAATGCTCGGCGATGCGGCGCGCGGCGGAACCGTGGCCCCAGCCGGTTCCCTGATATGCGTCGCGCAGGTCGGCGTGGGCGTCAATGTAAAGGACGGACAGGCCGGGATGCCGTTCCCGGTGGGCAAGGGCCGAACCGATGGCGGCGGAATGGTCGCCGCCGATTACGGCGGTTATCTTGTTCAGTCCGGCATAGTAAGCAACCGCAATGCGTACCCGCTCGGCCATTCGCTCCGGGTCGCCGACGTGCGGTTCCAGCGGCGCAGTGGTGTGGATGCCCAGCTCCGCAACATCAATGTCCAGTTCCAGGTCGTAGTCCTCCAGGGCAGCGGAGGCGGCAATGATGGCGGCCGGGCCATAGCGCGCGCCGCTGCGAAAGGACGTCGTGCTGTCTATGGGAACCGGTATGACAACAGCGGCGGCGGTGTCCAGCTCCGCCTGCTCCGGGGGCAGGGCCAGAAAGTTGGGCGGCGTGTGCGGAATCGGCGGCCGGCCGACAGCGGCGCCAAGGTTGCCAGCATTGGCGGCGTGCGGTTCAGGCAACGGAGGAACCGACGGCAGCTTGCAGCGCGGTGCGCTGGCGGCGCGTTGCCACGGCGCCTTGGGCGGCGTCCTGCCATTCCAGCCCCCGATCCAGCAACCAGGTTTTCACCTCTTTGAGGTCAAACAAGGTACAGGCATCGGCAATCGCCTGCTCGTGGTCAAAGGACTTGCAGGAGAAAATATCGATGTTCACATAGTTTCGGGGCGGAAAGGTGTGGACGCTGATGTGGCTCTCGGCGATGATGACAAAGCCGGAGATGCCGCTGTCGCTGGGGTTGGGGCCGTGATATTCCAGCACTTCGGGTTCCGTGATTTTGGTCATCCCCAGGCTGGCGGGGTAGTCATTCAGAAAAGCCCGCAGCCGGGCCGTGTCCCACATCATGGCATCGTCGCCGCCGAAACCGTCAATAATCAAGTGCATTCTGCTTGCCGGCCCCCTGCCGATAAAAATAGCCCCGTATCGGACGGGGCGTTGCCGTCTTGCGAAATTACGGGTTACAGCATATCATACCTTGCGCCTGATTCAAAGGCGCGGCGCAATACCGCCGGCGCCGGCGCGCCGAGTCTGCCAATCCGCAGCGCTGGCGCAAGCGTATATCATACCGGGCTGAATTACGACAGACGAGCAGAACGATGGCCGCCGACACCGCAAACGAAAACGCAATAGACGCCGGGGGGGAAAGCGCCGGCGATGCGATGATTGCCGTACAGGATCTGACGCACTACTACGGCCCGATGCCGGCGGTGGAGAACGTCAACTTTACGGTGCGGCGCGGCGAGATTCTGGGCTTTCTGGGGCCTAACGGGGCCGGCAAGACTACCACAATGCGTATTCTGACTGGCTTTATGCCGCCCACCCGGGGCAGCGTTACGGTAGGCGGGTACGATGTGGTAGAAAAATCCCTGGAAGTGCGCCGCCGGGTCGGCTACCTGCCGGAATCGGTGCCGTTGCACACCGAAATGACGGTGACCGGCTATCTGAAATATATGGGAACGCTGCGCGGGATGCCGCGCCGTCGGATACGCGGCCGGATTGACGATGTGATTGACTTGTGCCGGCTGGGCGACTACTACAAGACGCATATCGGCAAGCTGTCCAAAGGTTTCCGACAGCGGGTAGGCATCGCCCAGGCGATATTGCATGAACCCGAAGTGCTGGTGCTGGACGAGCCTACCATCGGCATCGACCCCATCCAGGTAGTAGAGACGCGCATCCTGATCCAGGAGCTGGGGCAGGAGCAGACGGTGGTTTTGAGCAGCCACATCCTGCCGGAAGTCAGTATGATTTGCGAACGGGTGCTGATCATCCACGAAGGGCATATCGTAGCGGCCGACACGCCGAACAACCTGGCGCAGCATCTGAGGGGCGTAGAGCAGCTGGAGGTTGAAATCGGCGGGCCGCCGGCGGAGGTATTAACCACGCTGCGCCAAGTGGACGGCGTAACCGAGGTTACCCATCATCCCCGCCCCGGCGTGAATGCTTATCGCGTGAAATACCAGGAGGGCCGCGATCTGCGCGACGAAATATCGCGCACGATAGTAAGCCGTGGGTGGAGCCTGCTGAGTATGCAGGTAAGCAGTATGAGCCTGGAGGATATCTTCCTGCGTTTGACTACATCGGAATCGGAAAGCGACGACGGTGGCTACGGCGAGAGGCGGGATTAGGGAACGATGCGAACTATACGCGCCGTGGCGCTCAAAGAAATTCAGGTCTATTTCAGCAGCCCGGTGGCCTACATCGTGGCGCTCATCTTTATGGCGTTGAGCGGGTTCTTTTTCGTCCAGGATCTGGGGAACCCGTTTCCGGAAGCGTCGATGAGCAATTTTTTCCAGGGCGCTACTTTCCTGCTGATACCGCTGGCGCCGGCGTTGACGATGCGGCTGCTGGCCGAGGAGCAAAAGCTGGGCACCATTGAACTGCTGCTGACTTCGCCGGTGCGGGACTGGGAAGTGATTTTGGGCAAATACCTTGCCAGCCTGACTTTTCTGCTGTTCCTGCTGGCGTTGACTTCCTATTATGTCATCCTGCTGGTGGCTTTCGCCACGCCGGATCCGGGGCCGATTTACTCCGGCTACTTGGGGCTGACGCTTTACGGGATGGCGGCCCTGGCGGTGGGCATACTAACCTCCACGCTCACCAGCAACCAGATAGTTGCCGCAGTAGTGGGCATCGGGATACTGGTGGCGCTTTACGCCACTTCGTTTATCAGCAATGTGGTTACGGGGTTCTGGGCGACGGTGTTCACCAATTTGGGATTCACGGCGCATTTCAACGATTTTGACCGCGGCATAATTGACTCGGCCCATATCGTGTATTTCATCACGGCGACGGCGCTGTTCCTGTTTTTGGCGATACGGGCGCTGGAGTCGCGGCGCTGGAGATAGGCCGTATGACGCAGCAGCGCAGCGACGATACCCCGCGCGACTGGCGCCGGCGGCGAGGACGGGAACGCTCCGATACGCCGGCGGAAACGGAGATTGACGCATCAGAGGACGCGTCGGCGCTGGACGAGCAGTCGCGCACCCTCTTTTCGTTCATTGAGCCGGCCTTTGACGCCGTAGGCATTTTTTACGCTCCGATACTGATTGCCGGCGTAGTCGGAATGGTGGTCGGCGCGGTGTTGCTGGCCTTTGTCGGTTCGCTGAGCCTGTACGGGGGCATTGTGCTGGGCATCGGGGCAGTGCTGACCGGGCTGGTGGGCGTGGCCTATTTCAGCAAAGTTGTGGCCGCATTTTTCAGCCGCACCGGACGCTATGGCGTCAACACGGTGATTATGGTGGCGGCGTTTATCGGGCTGGTGATTCTCATCAACTATGTGGCCTTTGAGAACAATTTTCGCATTGACACTACGGCGACCAACCAGTTTTCGCTGGCGCAGCGCACGCAGGATCTGTTGGACGGCCTAGACCGTCCCATCAGCGTTACCGCCTATTACCCGGACCCGATTGAGGAACGGGATACGCTGACACGCCATGGCAAGGTTGACACGATGCTCAGCGAGTTCAGCCAGCGCAGCGGCAATTTTACCTATCAGTTTGTTGACCCGCAGAAAGAGGCGGACCTGGCCCGCAGCCAGGGCGTAACCGCCTACGAAACGCTGGCGGTATCGGCGGTGGGTACGGACATCATTGATCTGGTACAGCCTACCGATACGGCATACAGCCGGCTGGAACAGGATTTGTACACGGCGCTGCTGGTGGCTACGGAAACGGAGCGCAAAAAGGTCTATTTCCTGGGTGGGCATGGCGAGCGGAACATTGCGGGAGAGGCCGGGGAGGCCGATAACGGGTACAGCCGGATACGCGCCGGGCTGGAAGTGGATAATTACGCAACGGAAAACCTAATCTGGCCGATTACGCAGGATGATGTGTCGGTGCCGGATGACGCGGCGCTGCTGGTGATTGCCGGGCCGACGGGCGAATTGCCGCCGGCCCACGCCAATGCCCTCAACGCCTATATGGCCGGGCGAGAACCCGACGGCGCGCCGCGCCGGGAGAGCGCGCGGCTCATTTTTCTGGCGGAGCCGGACACGCCGGACTCTTTCCGCGCCTTTCTCGCTTTCTGGGGGGTAGTAGTCGTTGACGGGTACATCCGCGATACGGAAGGGTCTCAGCCGGGCGCGCCGCGCACGCTGCGCCTCGGCATCTACAACCCGCAGGCGCCGCCGGAAATCGTTGCGCCACGGGGACAGCCGCTTAATGTAGCGTTTATGCCCGGCGCCGCCGCCATAGAACCCATCATTGAGGACACCGGCACGCGGCTACCGCGCCCCATCGCGGCTACTACGCCGGCGGCGCGGCTGATTGACGACATTGAACGCCTGGAGCCGATGGCGGGCGATCCGCAGCGCGTATATTTCCCGGCAATGTATCTGGACATCGTCGCTCCGGTGGGCGCGCCGGCGCCGACACAGCAGCCGCCAGCCAACGAAATCGCCGCTATGGTGGTGTTTGGCGATTCCGACTTTATCGCTAACGCCAATGTGCAGCGCGGTTCCGGCGCGGCCCTGTTCCTCAATTCCGCCAACTATCTGCTGGGCGACTACTCGCTGGTGGCCATACGCGACCGGGAGTTTGTGTACCGCGAATGGAACCTGGGCGCGAATGCGTTCAATTTCGTGCGCTTTTCCACCTGGCTGCTGCTGCCGGGATTGATGGGGCTGATGGCGATTGTAGTCTGGTGGGTGCGGCGATAAGGCAGCAGGGCGTATGGATTCCGGCTTTCGTCGGAACGACGATACGACGCTTTCGGCGATGACGCAGCGGCGGCTTGAATTATGAATATCCGGTTGACGATACTGCTGGTTTTCGTGCTGGCGATTTTCGGAGCGTTGGCGCTGTGGTTCCGGCCTTGGGAACGGAATATGCCGCCGGAGGAAGCGCCATGGGCCTGGCGGATTGACGACGGGGCTATCGTAGGCATTGAGGCGATGCACCGGGGGCAGACGGTATCCTACGAAAAGGATTTAGGACGCGGGAAGTGGTTCATCGTGGAGGAAAGCGGGGAACGGCAGCCGGTCTTTCAGGATAAATGGGCGGGTACACCTTTGCTGCTCAGCGGCCCCAAAGTCAACCGGGTGCTGTCGGATACCATTGAAAACCCGGCGCAGTACGGACTGGATCCGCCGGAAAGCGTCATCAAAATCACTGAGGAAACCGGCCGCGCCTATGAATTCTGGCTGGGGAACCAAACGCCGGATGCGGAATACAACTATATGCGCGTGGTCGGCAACGAGCAGCTGTTCACCATTCCCGAAATTTGGGCTCAGGTGGTGAACCGGCTGGTGGACGAACCGCCGTATATTCCGCCGGCCATTGAGCTGGGGTACTTTTATTCGGCGGACACGCGCTATCTGACCGAGCTGGAGATTACCCATAACGGCGTATCCGTATCCTATGCGCCGGACCCGGAAACCCGGGCCTGGTATGCCAGCGTGGACGGCGGGGAACGGCAGCGAATGAAGGCGCCGGAATGGTGGGCGTCGCAGCTGCAATGGTTCGGGCAGCCGGGCAAGCCGGGCGGCCACGAAACGCCGGGCGGCTGGCTAATCAGCGAAACGGATGCCGCTGATCCGCAATACGGCCTGAACCCGCCGGCAACGACGGTTCGCATCACGACGCGGGACGGGCAGCACGAGTTCTACATCGGCGGGGAGCATATTGAGGTGGACGATGATGGGCAGCCGATACTGGACGCTGCCGGCAATACGCAAGTGCTGGTGAATTACGCCGGGCTGCCGGATGATCCGATAGTTTATGTAATCAACACGGTGCGGGCGCAGCGCACCGCTTGCCTGGTTACGGAACCGCCGGTGGGAGAGGGGCGGTACGACTGCCCATAAGAGCGCAGCCTTTACTCTGGCTTACCCCACTGGAAGCGGGAGTTTGCAGATACCCTTTACCAGCCCGGTCCCCGCAGTGGGGTTCAGGCGCACCCACGGAGGTTAGGCGATGCAGGCCGAGATTATATCTATCGGCACCGAGCTGCTGATGGGCGAGCTTACCGATACCAACGCCAGCTGGATTGCCGGACGGCTGCCGGCGCTGGGCATCCGCTTGCAGTGGGTCAGCATTGTCGGCGACGATCTGCCGATGCTGACGGATGCTTTCCGGCGCGGAATGGAACGGTCGGACATCATCTTTACTACCGGCGGGTTGGGGCCAACGCAGGATGACCTGACCCGCGAAGCCGTCGCCGCCGCATTCGGGGAAACGCCGGCGGTGCAGGATGCGGAGCTGGAAAACCTGCGGCAATGGTTCCGCAACCGGGGCCAGGATATGCCGGCGCACAATGTGAAACAGGCGCATCTGATACCGTCCGCCGAGTTCATCACCAACCACAACGGGACTGCGCCGGGCTGGTGGGCGCGCAAGGACGGCCGGCATATCATCTGTATGCCCGGCCCGCCCGGAGAAAACCGGGCAATGTGGCAGGACGCAATTGACGCCAAACTGAAAACGCTGATTGATGACGAAGTTACGATTACCCGCAATATCAAGACGCTGGGGCTGGGCGAGGCGTCGGTGGACGAAATCGTGTCCGAATACTTCGGGCTGGAAAACCCGTATCTGGGCATCTACTCCAAAGCGGACGGGATACACTTGCGGATTATTGCGCGGGCGCGGGACGAGGCGGCGGCGCGCGCACTGATTGCGCCGGTAGAGGAAGCAATCCACCAGCGGCTGGCGCCCTATATCTGGGGCTACGATGACGAGACGCCAGAGTTGGCGGTGGGGATGGCATTACGGGAACGCGGGCTGACACTGGCTACGATGGAGTCGGTAAGCGGCGGGTTTCTGGCGAATACGATAACCGAGGCGCCCGACAGCGGTAGCTGGTATCGCGGGGGCAGCGTGACCTATACGCGCGCAGCGATGGTTGCAGCGGGGGTTGACGCGTCCACTCTGGAGAAACATGGAGAGGCCAGCCAGGCGGCGGCCAATGCGATGGCAGTTGCCGCGCGCCAGGCAACAGCGGCAGATTTCGGCATCGGAGTGGCGGGAGTGTTGGGGCCGGATGAAGTGGAAGGGCAGCGACCGGGAACGATATTTATTGCTATCGCCGACGGTGATACGGTGCGGGAGTTTCCGCTGCGGACGCCGCCGCGCCGGCTGGTTATCAAGCGGAGGTCGTGCAACACGGCGTTGACGGAATTGCGGAAGCTGATACGGGAATCGGCAGGCCGCTAATTCCCCGGTTTTGCCGGCATCAGTGTGGTATGATGCAAACAGACGAAATACGATGGCTGCGTCGCCATGCAGTGGCCACGCCATTTGGGGCGGCTGTTTCTACTTGGATTTTGTCGGTTCTGGCCGACGGAGGGCAATGGGCGTTCTGGCACAATCTGGATCCGGTCAAAGAAATGGCCGGGCTGGGTACAATCGCATACGGCGCGCTTGCCGTTTTAGTTGAAGGAGGAATCAGAATGGTGTTCTGGGCATTGGATGAGCGCAGGCGGAAATTCACGATGCGGGAGATCGAAGCTTTGACCGAAGCACGGAATCGGTTGCGGCGGGAACAGGATGCTACCGGCGTTGCCGTAGTTGAGGAAATGATCGAGGACCGGTGGCGCGATCCGCTGCGAAACTGGAGCAAGGGGAACCGGCGGTAGCCGGCGCTACGGTTCTAATCCGACATTGATGAAGTCGGGGCGGGTTTGAGGCCCGCCCCGTTTCGTTTGCGGCATTGCGGCGCTCCCAATACCGCCGCTACATCGTCAGCGAGCGGTAGAGCATGGGCAGGCGTTCCGGCAGCGCCCAGATGTCGTCCAGCACCTCATAGTTGAGGTCGCCGCACATCGTCTTGAGATAGTCGTGTCCGGCTTTGTCCACCGTGAGGCAGAAGGGGGTAATTTCCTTACGCTTGGCTTCGAGGAGGGCCTGGTGGGTGTCGTGGACGGCGTACTCTTTTTCCACGCCTTCGCGGCTGTAGCCTCGGTCTTGCGGGCGGCCGTCGCTGATGAGGAACATAATTTTGGTGGCGGCGTCCTGGTTCTCCAGCTTGGTGATGGCGTGGCGGATGGCGGAACCCATGCGGGTGGCGTGGAGCGGGGTAACCTTGTCAATGCGCCGCTTGATTTTGTCGTTGAAAGGCTCCTCAATGTCCTTGATGACATAGAACTCCACGTTCTCCCGGCCATAGCCGGAGAAGCCGTAGATGCCGTAGGTGTCGCCGATGGATTCCAGGGCATTGATCAGCAGGGCGCAGCCTTCGCGCTCCAGGTCAATGATGCGCTTGTAATGGCGGCGCACCAGCCCCTCGCGGCGGCGGCGCAGCCAGACCATGTACTCTACCGGGTCGTCCGGGGCGTCCCGGTCGTCCATCGAATGGCGGCCTTCGTCGATGGCTTCGGCGGTGGACGCGGACATATCCAGCAGGAACACCACGGCCACATCGCGCTGTACGCGGTTGCGGCGCCAGTAGATTTTTTCGTCGGGCGGCACATTCATCCGCAGGTCGGCCCAAGCTTCCAGGGCGGCATTGAGGTCAATGTCCTCGCCGTCAATCAGGCGGTAGGTCTTGCGCCAGGTTTCGGGCATAATCAGCTCAAACTGGCGTTTGATGTGGGCCAGCAGAGAGGCATAGTTGCGGAGGGAATCGTTGTAGAAATTGGGGTCGCCCTCGTCCAGCACCTTTTCCTTGACGACGCACCAGCGCGGCTTGTAGTCGTTGGCGCGGAAGTCCCATTCGTCATAGACGAAGGTTTTGGGTTCCAGAGCTTCCAGTTCACCGCCGGCGTCGTCATCGTGCAGGATGGGGCCGTAGCCGCGGCCGGGGTCATTGGAGGGCGGGGGGACGCCGGCTTCTTTCATAATGTTCTGGGCGAACATTGCCATGCTCTGGTCGACGTCGCCCTCCTGGGCGTCCAGTTCCAGTTCCGCGCTGTCCTGCAAAAGCTGCTCCAGCTCTTCCTGGGTCATTGGCTCGGCATCGCCCAGCTGGCTTTGATCCATCTGGAGTTTGGTGAGCAGCTGAACCATTTCGGGCTTGAAATCGCCGCGATACTCCACCGGTTCGGGCGATTCGTAAGGGTCGCCTTCGCCCGGTTCCCCTTGCTGGTCATCCATTGCGGCTTGCAGTTTGTCCAGCAGGGATTGATATTCTTCTTCGGAGAATTCGCCCGGGTCGTCCAGGTCTTCGGGCTGGAACTCTTCTTCCGGCTGCTGCTGGTTTTGCAGGCGGGAGATGATTTCGTAGGCGCGGAGTGCGGCTTCGCCGGTGTCTTCGATGCTGGCGCGGACGGTACGCAGGCGGTGCATAATGCGGGCCAGCATATAGGCTTCTGCGCGGTATTCCTGAGGTACGGGCAGGCCGACAAAGCGGTCCAGGCTCATGTGAACCATCAGTTCAATGAGGGCTTCCTGCAAGGGAAGTTCCTCAATTTGGGGGCGCTGAGCCAGCGCATCGCCCTGGACGCCCAGCGCTGGGCGGCGGATGCCGGGGTAGTCGGTCTTGATGCGGTAGTCCAGCCGGCCGTCTTCCAGGACGCTGAACAGGTCAAAGGCCATGCGCCGGTCTTCGAATAGGGACAGGAACCGGCCGATGTCGGTATAGACGCGCATCGCGCCGCCTTGCGGATCGGGCGGTTGCGCGGCCGGGACTGCGTCTGCGTCCGCGTCCGACAGCTGGAAAAGTTCGGATGCGGCGGTACGGACGGCGGCAGCGCGCGCCTGGGCGGCGGTTTCCATCTCAAAGCGGCGGTCGGTGAAAACATTGGCCGGCCGCGCGAAATCAAACCGGAAGCTGCCGAACTCCAAGTGGGAAACCTGATGCGTAGCGACAACCTTGAACCAGGCGAAGTTCTGGGTTTTGTCGTTGTAGTTGTCCACCATCGGGGGCAAATAGACTTTGGTGCCGTCGGTGGAAGCGGTGTCCTGGTCAACCCAGCCGATTTGGCGGCGGACGAGTTCCGCGGTGCTCAACACCTCAATGTTCTCGCCGGAGAGGGCGCGGGTGTAAAGGCGCATAATGCCTTTGACCCGTTCCAGTTCCAGGCTGGACGACAGGGTTTCCAGCATTGCTTCGGAGGTGTTGGATTCAATCTTGAAAAAGGCGATGCCGCTTTCCGGGTTTTCGTTGAGCAGCTCTACTCCGTGCTGATACCACTGGTCCAGCTGGGGCAGCGTGATGCGGTTCAGCACCGGGTCCAGGCTTTTGAGGAACGGGGGAACGGCGTCGGGAGTAGTGGCAAGGAGGCCCTCGCAGAGGTCAAGGATATGCCCTTGGGAGCCGGCGGAGACATGGGAAAGGGCCTGTGCGCCGTCATAGAGGAAGCGGGAAGTATCGCGGAGGCCCATCTTGGCGAGCTTTTCGCCGAGACGGAGGAAGCGTCCGGTTTGCCCTTCCTCGACGTGCTGCAAAGCGCGGGGGGCCATTTCCAGGCAGGCTTTGACTTCGCGCCAACTGCTGTCGGTGAGGGCGCGGGACATTGAAAGGAAAGCTTCCCGCTCCCGGCCCATACCGGGGAGGACATCGCGGCCCAACACCAGGCATTCGGCGGCGACATCGTAGGACTTGTAGGACAGGGCTTCGATTAGAGATGCGAATACCTCAACATCCCAGAACGGGAGGTTGCGTACCAGGTCCGGGCTGACCTCAAAGAAACGGGCGGACAGGGTGCTGGATTTCCAAGTGCCCTTGTACAGCGAGCGGCCCAGGCCGGCCCAGCGGGGTATGTACTGGGGGCGCAGGTTGGTAACGATTGAGGGGCTGGCCTTGAAAAAGGCGACGGCGAGGGTTGGCGAGTCCTGGGACAGATAGGTGCCGCAGCGGGCCCACTGCATAAAGGAGGCGAAAGCGAGGGAACGGGCGACTTCGGGGCTGACCCGGTAATACTCAACGGCGGATTCCCAGGACCGGACGGTCTGGGAACCGATGGAGACGCCCTCTTTGGCCCAGAGCGCCAGTTCCTCGTCGCTGAAGGAATCGGCCATTGCGTCGGCGACGGCGGCGTAGGCTTCGCCGACGGCCGGGGGGAGTTTGACCAGTTCTGCTTGCAGATCGGCGGATGCGGAGTTAGTCAAGGCTGGTGTCCTCCTGGTGCAGTTGCAGTCCGTCCTCAATGGTAGCGAGGAACTGGTCGATGATTTTGGCGGTAGCGCCGTAAATCAGATAGGGGCCGTAAGCGTAAGAACGCACCGCTACCCGCCGGCCGTCCTCCAGCCGGGAATCCCAACGGACGGCAGCCGGATCACGCAGCGCAGTAAGCGGTATTTCCACGACTTCGGCGATTTCAATGGAGCTGGGGTTGAACTTGTAGGGGTAAGGGATAGTGCCGACGAATACTTTGACCAGGAAATTGGAGCGCGTTACATTGTCGTCCAGCTGGCCCAGGCAGGTTATATCCGTGCGGGCGATGCCCATTTCCTCTTCGGTTTCCCGGCGGGCGGTTTCCTCAAAGTCGCGGTCTTCCGGGTCGCGGGCGCCGCCGGGAAAGGACATTTCACCTTTGTGATGCTCTACTTGCATTGAGCGCTGATTGAGCAGCAGGCAGTATTCGCCATCTTTGGGGTAGAGCAATAACATCACCGCCGCCGGCATCAGTCCGTCGGCGGCGACAGTGACGGGCTGACGCTTGGTCAGGGTATCCCGTATCAGGTTGAGGGTAAGCTCGCCCATATTGCGTACCTGCGGGGTTGAATGCCGGTAGATTGCCGTTAGAGCAGCGGGCCGTTCAAGGGCGACAGCTACTCAAAGCGACTATTCAGCGGCTATTCAAAGATGGAGAGTACCACCTCTTCCACGCTGCGCTGCAATTCCTGCTCGTCGGAGAGGGTCCAGACGATGGCTACCTGGCAGGCGCGGCGGGGCGCGATGCCCTGGGTCATCAAGCGGCCGGCGTAGATCAGCAGGCGGGTGCTGGCGCCTTCGGCGAGGCCGTGTTCGCGCAGGTTGCGGATTTTTTCGCCGAGGCGCGCCAAGGCCTGGGCCTGCTCATCGTTGCAGCCGCTTTCTTTGGCGACGATTTCGGCCTCAACATCTACCGGCGGGTAGTCAAACTCGATGGAGATGAAGCGCTGGCGGGTGCTGTGCTTGAGGTCTTTGAGGGCACTCTGGTAGTGGGGGTTGTAGGAAATGCAGAGCAGGAAGCGGTCGTCGGCCTCAATGATGTTGCCGGTTTTCTCGACGGGGAGGATGCGGCGGTGGTCGGTGAGGGGGTGGATCAGGACGGTGGTGTCCTTGCGGGCTTCGACTACTTCGTCGAGGTAGAGGATGGCGCCGGCTTTGACGGCGCGGGTCATGGGGCCGTCGATCCAGCGGGTGCCGTTGGCGTCCAGCAGGTAGCGGCCAACGAGGTCGCTGGCGGTAAGGTCTTCGTGGCAGGCAATGGTTACCAGGGGAACGCGCACTTCGCCTTCGCGCATATCCTGGGCCTGCTGGCTGCGGACGGCGGTGATGGGGCGGCCCAGCTTCCAGGCCATATACTCTACGAAGCGGGTTTTGCCGCATCCGGTGGGGCCTTTGAGGAGTACGGGGATGTGCTGCTGGTAGGCGGCCTCAAACAGCTCCAGCTCGTCGCCGACGGCGCGATAGTAGGGTTCGCTGCGGACCAGGAATTCTTCGATGGCGAACTCCTTGTACTGGGGTTCGTCTTCCAGCATTTCAATGTTAGCTTCAACCATTGCTTTGACTAATCCTTCCTTTGACCCGCGTATCCCACAGGTTGGCAACCGTGCGCCGGAGGTTATCCAGGTCGCCGGCGTTGTCAACTACGACGTCGGAACGGCGGTTGCGCTCGGCGGCGGGCATTTGCGAGTTGATTCGTTTGAGGGCTTCGGCTTCGGTAAGGCCGTTGCGCTGCTGCAATCGGGATACTACCGTATCGGTTGGCGAGTGGGCGCTCCAAACTTCGTCTACCAGGGAATCCCAACCGGCCTCGAAGAGGACGGCAGCTTCGACAACGACAACGGGAACGCCCTGGGCGCGGAGGTCTTGCTTGCGTTGGGCGACCATGCCGGCCATTATGGGGTGCATAATGGCGTTGAGCCGTTCCAGCTGCGCGGCGTCGGCGAACACGATGGCGCCGAGTTTGCGACGGTCGATTTCCTCCTCCGGAGTGAGAATATCGCGGCCAAAGGCGGCGACAACGGCGTTCCAGGCTGCGCTGTGGGGAGAATAGGCTTCGTGGCCCAGGCGGTCGGCATCAATGACGACGGCGCCGTTCTGCCGGAGCAGGTCGGCAACCATGCTTTTGCCGGCGCCGATGCCGCCGGTAAGTCCGATAGTAAGCATAAACGCCCAGCGATTTAGACTGCGGGTCATTCTAGCAATCCGCAAGGGTTCGGTCAACCGGGCAGGGGCTGGATTCCGGCGTGCGCCGGAATGACGGTGTGGTGGCGTAATGGCGGGGCGGTAGAGGAGGGGGTGGGGTATGGGCCGGGCTTATTCATCGATGCGGATTGGGCCGTAGCGTTGGAGGAAGCGCTGCTCCAGGTCGTAAAATTTGCGGCGGTAGGCTGCGGTGTGGATGGGGTCGGTGGTCATTATGACGGCGTCCTCTTTGTTGTCGGCGTAGTAGTTTTTGCGGATGCCGGCGGCGTGGAAGCCGTATTTTTCGTAGAGACGCTGGGCGATAAAATTGGAGACGCGGGCTTCCAGGGTTACTTCGTCCATACCCTGCCGGTAGGCGGTGTGGAGGGTTCCGATGAGCAGGAGCTCGCCGATGCCCTGCCCGCGCAGCGATTCCCGGACGGCGATTTCCGTGATGTGGGCCTGGCCGGCCTGAAACCAGATGCTGACATAGCCGGCCAGTTCGTCGGGGGCGCCAGGGGGGGGCAATCCCAGAACCGACTTGACGCCGCTGACCATTCTGGCCCACATTGAATCGTCCGGCGCTGCGTCCGGGGCCGGCGCGTCATCCGCAGCGGCGTCTGGCGGGGTCGGCAGTTCCAGGTAGGCGACCAGGAAGCGGCAGTAGCGGCTGTTGAGGTCGCGGCGAAAAGGAGTGCCAATCCATCCCGGCGAAAAGGCTTCCTGCTCAATGGCAACGACCTGCGGGATGTCGTCGGCCCGCATCCGGCGCACGGCTGCTTCCATAATAGCAATGCAGTATCAGGAATAGTAATGCAGTATCAAGGTAAGGGCGTCCGGCGTGCTGCCGGCATGGTTCCCGGAAGGGGCAAACCGGCGGATTAGCCGGATGCCGCCGATACCGGGATCCGCACGGCGCCATACTGTCCGTCGTAGCCGGGGGTTATGTCAATATGGCCGGCGCGGGCGCGCAGGATGGCGTCGGCCAGCTCCGGGCCGGCGGCTGCGGTCAAATCGCCGGGGGCGGCGTGCAGCAGGGCGTTTAGTTCGCTGTCCAAGGCATCGGCAAGGGCGGCGTATTCCCGCTGCACGGTGCGGGAGTTGACGCCGACCTTGCGGACGGCGCTGATGATTTCGGGCAAGGGAACGAGGCGAGCAAAGGGCGGGCTGTTGGCATTGGCAGCGGCACTGGCATCGGCGCCGGCATCGGTGTCGGTACCAGAGTAGATAAAGCCGTCGGCGGCCGGCGTCAAGGCGTTGCGGACAGGCCGGTCGGACAGGGAAGATACACGGTGCAGGACGCCCAAGGTAAGGGGACGATGGCAGACCGGGCAGTCGGGGCCGTTGGCGTCCAAGCCGGTGGTGTCCAGGGAGACGCCGCATTTGCGATGTCCGCTGTAATGGTATTTACCTTCCTCGGGGTAGAACTCAATGGTGTAGGCTACTTTGCGGCAACGGAGCGCGGCGGACAATCCGGCCCAGGACAGCGGGCCTGGAAAGGCGGTTAGCTCACGGCCCAGGCGCTGGGGGGAATGGGCGTCGGAAAAGGAGACTATAGCGCGGGAACGCAGTTCCGGCACGGCCCGGTTCATTGCGGGGTCGGAGGAAAGCCCGCTTTCTACGGCGGTGATTTGAGGGGCTAAATCGCCGAAGCAATCGGCGAGGGAGTCAAAGCCGCTTTTGGAGCCATAGACGCCGTACCAAGGCGTCCAGGCGTGGGCGGGGATGATGATGGATTCCGGGTGGGTTTCCAGCGCCAGGGCGGTCAAGTCGTGGGCCGAAAGGGATACGGTGGGACGGCCGTCGTTAGCCAGATTGCCGTAGCGGGAGAGCCGACGGGTGAAGGCGGCGGCGGCGTCCAGAGTGGGGACGATTATCAGTAGATGGATGCGCCGGACACGGCCGTCTTGGCGATAGACGCAGCTGATTTCGGTTCCGGGGACGAAGCGGATGCCGTCGTAGCGATAAAGGCCGTCGCTATCCTGAATCAGCGTTTCGTTCAAGCAGTCGGCCCATAGGGGATGGGTGAAATCGCCGGTGGCCAGCAGGTGGATGCCCTTGCGCCGGGCCCATGCGGCGAGGTTCGGCAAGGTTAGCGCCTTGCTGCAAGCAAAGGCGTAGGGGGAATGGAGATGAAGGTCGGCGAGGAAATGCGCCGCAGCAGCCATAGCGATAGGGCCGGCAGTCAGGCGGCGGCGAGCAGCGTTTCCGCCAGTTGGCGGGGGTTCTGGATGGCGGCCTGGTGGCCGGCGTCCAGTGAGATGACGCTGGCGTTGGGGATGCGGGCGGCCATTGCGCGCTGGCGGGCGGGCGGCACCAATCGGTTGTCGGTCAGAACGATATAGGTAACCGGGCAGGGCAGGCTGTCGAGGTCAAGGGTAATTTTCCGGGTAAGCATACGCGTGGGCAAGGGGTTGAGGTAGCCGACGGCGGCCACGCGCTGCATGGGGTCCAAGCCGCGGCACCAGTACTTATGCAGGGCGGGGCTGGGAACGGGGACATCGCGCCCGGAAAGTGCGCTGGCCATAGCGGACAGGCGAATCAGCAGGCGGGCGGCGAAAGGGTAGCAGGAAAGGGGGGCGGAGTTGGGGTTGGGTACGAGGCCGGATACCAGCACAATGCGGCGGGGCGGAGCGGGTAGGCTGCTTGCGGAGAGCAGCGCAACTGCGCCGCCCAGCTCGTGGCCGACCAGCACGTAGTCGGTGAATTTTTCCCGTTCCACTACATGGGCCAGCGCGCTGACGCTTTCCGAGAGATCAACGAGGGCGGTATCCTGGGCCTGGTCGGCGCCGTGTCCGGGGAGGTCGATGGCGCGGACGCGCACGGCCTGACGCGGGCGGTAAAGGGGCGGGGGGTGTTCCTGGGGGGCGGTCATATGGCCCCAGACTTTGCTCCAGCTGCGGGCGGCCTGGGCGGCGCCGTGAACTAACAGAAAATCGGACACGCTGGTTTCCTCGCTAATTGATAATCGGGCTAACTGCTAATTGGGCTAACCGATTGGCGGCGTTTTTGGGTGGCTGCGGGCGTGGGTTCCGGCTTGCGCCGGAATGACGGAAAAAGCGAACTAACTAAATTGATAATCGGGCTAACTGATTGGCGACGTTTTTTAGGGGGCTGCGGGCGTGGATTCCGGCTTGCGCCGGAATGACGGAAAAAGCGAACCAACTAAACGGAAAACCCAAACTAACTTGACGAAAAAATCAAACCGACTTGACGGAAAAATCATACCCTCTAAACGGGAAAACTCCACCATCTGAATGGAAACGATGGCTAACCGATTATAAGCTTTGACTGGCCTGATTGGGTTATGTCGTCTAGTTGGCGGACGCCAGGGCGGCGGACAGGGATTTTACGATGGCGGCGTCCTGTTCGGGCAGCACGGTGCGGGAGTCAAGGCGCACGGCGTCGTCCTCGATGCGGGCGATGACGGGTATGGGCTGGCGGCGGAGGGCGGCGAGCAGGGTTTCCGGGGTGCGTTCATTGCCATTGGCGGAGCCGTTGGGGGATAGGGACAAGGCCCAGGAGGGCAAGGTTTCTCCGGGGAGGCTGCCGCCGCCGATAGCGGAACGGGCCGGGACTACGGCGGTTTTGATCTCGGTAGAAGCAACTTCGGCACAGGCGGAGAGGGCGGCTTGCCAGCGGAGGGCGCGGGCGCGGACAGCATCCGGCGCGGCGGAAATCATCTGCCATACCGGGATTTGGGATTCTGCCTGCCCGGTGAGGTAGGGTATCAGGGTTGCGGCAAGGCTGGCGAGGTTCATTTTGTCAATGCGGACGGCGCGCGCCAGGGGATGACGCTCCAGGCGGCTGACCAGCTCGCGGCGGCCTACGATGATGCCGGCCTGGGGTCCGCCGAGGAGTTTGTCGCCGGAGAAGAATACCAGGCCGACGCCGTTGGCGATGCTTTCCTGGGGCATGGGCTCGTGGGCCAGGCCGTAGCGGTCGGTGGGGAGCAGCGCGCCGCTGCCGACATCGTGCAGCACGGGGATGCCGGCTTCGGCGCCGAGGGCTACGAGGTCGGGTTCGGGTACGGCGGCGGTAAAGCCTTGCACGCGGAAATTGCTGGCGTGGGCTTTGAGGAAAGCGGCGGTGCGGTCGGTAATGGCGGCGGCGTAATCATGGGCGTAAGTGCGGTTGGTAGTTCCGACGTCGACTAGTGTGCAGCCGCTTTGGCGGAGGACGTCGGGGATGCGGAAACCGCCGCCGATTTCGATGGCTTCGCCGCGCGCGACGATAACTTCCCGGCCGGCGGCCAGGGCGGATAAACCGAGCAGGAGGGCGGAGGCGTTGTTGTTGACGGCCAGGGCGGCTTCGGCGCCGGTGAGCTGGCAGAGGAGGGATTGCAGATGCGCCTGTCGGGAGCCGCGGCGTCCGGTGTCCAGGCTGATTTCCAGATCGGAGTAGCCTTTGGCGGCGTTAGCGGCGGCGGCCAGGGCGGCGGCGCTGAGCGGGGCGCGGCCCAGGTTAGTATGGATGATGACGCCGGCAGCGTTAATGACGGGCCGGGGGGTAGGGGTGATGAAAGCGGCGATGGCGTCCAGGACGGCGGCGGCGATTTCGGTCTCGGATGGGGCTGGTTGGCCGGCGAGGATGGCCTGGCGGGCTTGGGCGAGGGCGTCGCGCGCCAGTTGCACTACCCAATCGCGGCCGTGTTGGGAAACGGCGTTAGAGAGGGCCGGGCTGCCGGCGATGCGCTCTACGCTGGGGAGGTTTCGCAATGCGGATCGGTTCATGGTAGCGTCGGGTTGGGGGCGGGGGATTTGGCCGGTATTATACGCCGGGTTGCCCGGCCATACCACAATGGCCGGGGGCGGTTTGGTACAACGCCAAACCGACCTCGGCCATTGTGGTAATGGCAATAGAGCCGTCGCTCCGGCACAAGGTCGGAGTACAGAAAGGCCGCCTGGATTCCGGCTTGCGCCGGAATGACGGTTTGGGGGCCGGATTCCGGCTTGCGCCGGAATGACGGTTGAGGGGCCGGATTCCGGCTTACGCCGGAATGACGGTTGGGGGGCTGGCATTCCGGTTGTGCGGTCGGAATGACGGGTGGGGGGCTGGCATTCCGGTTGTGCGGTCGGAATGACGGGTGGGGGGCTGGCATTCCGGTTGTGCGGTCGGAATGACGGCTGGGGGTACTTGCGCGATGGGCAGGGGATAGGCAGGATTGGTTCCCGTCCGTCCGGCTGCGGCATCGGCGTTGGGATGATTTTGCTGCGGTTGGCGGTGCCTCCGTTGGTTTAGGATGGGGGTTGTCAGGCTGTGTCAGGCAGGTTGTCAGGCGGTTGATTGAACTTGCTAGCGGGGTTCGGGTTTCCGAGTTTTGGGGTTTCCAGGTCGGTTTCAGCCCTACGGCCGGAGGTTTTGCGCGTTGCTTTTCACGCGGCTGGATTTTCGTCCGAGGACGGGGCGCTACGTCTGGCGCCTTGGCAGGACCCGACTCCTTCGGTTAGTTGGACCGTGGGCGAGTAGGGAACGCCGGTGCGACTTGGATGCTGAATGACCGTAACGACCTGGAAATCGGTGGGCTCGGAGATTGGCTGCCTGACTGGTCTAATGATAGCACATTAATGCGGCTTGGCAAGGGGTTGGTGTCATTGGCGGGAGGGAATTTTTTACACCGATGGATAGGATTTTGGATTGCGGCTTGGGGTGGAATGACGGTTGGGGGTAAGCGGGCGTCTTGCTGATTGGGGCGATACGGGTTATCATTTTCCCTAGTCAACTTATCCTCAACCTGGAATGCGTGGAGCGAAATTATGACTGCCATTCTGAATTCTACCCCCCCCCCCCCCCCCCGACATTGGCTGACCAAAAACCTAACGACGGCTTGGCTGCGGCTGGGTAAGGCTGCCGTTTTCAGCGTTTTGGCCGGATTGGCCGTTGCGGCTGGGCTGGCGTTTCCCGGCGGTGAGGCGGCGGCGCAGGGTTATGGCGGGTACACTTATACGGCGCGGGTTTGCCAGGAGTATGGGCAGCAGCCGCGTTATTACAATGTGCGGGACGGGCAGGCGGCTTACAACGGGGGGAACAGCGACAGCGGCTGGCTGATTGTGCTGGAACGGGGGGCGAATGTCTTTCCGGCTCAATACGCATTCGGCGCTCCTTATGGAGGCGGCACATGGAACAGCGCCCAAGCGGCCTACAATGCTTCCCTCACGCATCCTGCTCACCGATTATTCACCGGCGCGGCGGCAAATGCCCACTTGGGACTAGCCAATGGCGAAGCAATAATAGATTCCAATGGCATACGCGGCTTCGTAACGCGGGTCTCGCTCTTGGTTGTAATTGACCGCAACGACAATGGGGTGTACGACGCCGGCGACATGGCGGCCGGTTTGGGATCAAGAAACGCAAGCCAGTGGACCTATGTGTTAAGGAACTTCTCGCGAACCGCAGCGGCCTACGACTACGGCGGCAGCTATGTGCGGTGGGCGCATATGGCGTGGTGCCGGTAGCGGGCGAACCGGGTCGTCAATCAGTCCTCAAGCCCTCTCCTTGATGGAGAGGGTTTTATTATGGCATGGATAAAGGGGATGGATGGGGATGGATTCCGGCGTGCGCCGGAATGACGGTTTGGGGGTGGAATGACGGTTTAGGGGGATGGATTCCGGCGTGCGCCGGAATGACGGTTTAGGGGTGGAACGACGGTAGGAGGGGTGGAATAGGCAGGGCGGGCGGGTTGTGTTACTATCGGCGGGCGGATTATCCGATTGGGTCAATTGGCTGGCTTGGGGAGGTTATACGATGCCTACTACTGCGGAACTGAAAGAGCGCGCTTTTGCGGAAATTGACGGGCGGGCTGACGAGCTGGTCAATCTGTCCAAGCAGATACTGGCGAACCCGGAGCCGGGGTTTCGGGAGTTTAAGACGGCGGCGCTGGTGGGGGATATGTTCGCGGAGATGGGGGTTCCGTTCCGCAGCGGGCTGGGGATGACCGGGTTGCGGGGGGAAATTCTGGGGGGCAGCGCGGGGCCGACGATGGCGGTCATCGGGGAGCTGGACAGTTTGATAGTCAACGAACATCCGTATGCCAGCGCGGAGACGGGGGCGGCTCATGCCTGCGGGCATCACTGCCAGATTGGTATGATGCTGGGGGCGACGATGGGATTGATGCGCTCTGATGTGCTGCCGCATTTGAGCGGGCGCATCGTTCCGATAGCCGTACCGGCGGAGGAATATATTGAGATTGAGTACCGGGACGGGCTGCGTCGGGAAGGCAAGATTGAGTTTTTGGGGGGCAAGCCGGAGTTCATCCGGCTGGGGGAGTTTGACGATGTGAATTTGGCGATGATGATGCACACGACGAGCACGGCGCGGGAAAAGAGCCTGTGCGTAACCGGGTCAAACAATGGGACGGTGGCGAAGCAGATTCAGTTTATTGGTCGGGGCGCGCACGCCGGGGGTTCGCCGCATTTGGGGATTAACGCGCTGAATGCGGCGACGCTGGCGCTGTCGGCGATTCACTTTAACCGGGAGACTTTTGTGGATACGGATACGGTGCGCGTCCATCCGATAATCACGAAAGGGGGGGAGGCGGTCAGCGCGGTGCCGGCGGATGTGCGGATGGAGACTTTTGTGCGGGGGCGGACGCTGGAAGCGATTATGGACGCCAACGGGAAGGTTGACCGGGCGCTGCGCGCGGGGGCGATGGCGATGGGGGCGACGGTCAAGATACAGACGATTCCGGGCTATCTGCCGATGACGCAGAATGATGAAATGCGGGACTTGTTTCTGGGGAACGCGGCGACGCTGGTGGGGTCGGAAAACATTGGGGAAATCGGGGGACACCGCACGGGCAGCACGGATATGGGCGATGTTGGCTACCTGATGCCGGTGCTGCATCCGTATGTGGGGGGGGCTACGGGGATTGGGCATGGGGCCGATTATGTGGTGCGGGATTATCAGCTGGCGGTGATAACGGCGGCGAAAGCGATGGCGGCGACGGTGATAGACTTGATGGGGGATGGGGCGCAGGCGGCCAACCGGGTGATTGCGAACCATCGGCCGGAGATGACTTCGCGGCAGTATGTGGAGTTTATGCGGACGCTGGCGAAAGAGGAGGTTTATAGTGCGGAATAGGGGCTTTTACGCCGGCCATTACCCGGCTCTTGCCTGGGTCCGCTGCGGGGATGGAGGCGGCGTTTGTTTTTGGGTGGTTCAGGTGTGGGTTCGTGGCTACGGCGAAAGGCGGAGTCTGGCGGGGTGCGTGGATTCCGGCTTGCGCCGGAATGACGGCTGTAGGGGCGCCGGTATGACGGTTGTAGGGGCGCTGGGATGGCGGGTATGGGGGTTGGAATGATGATGAATATGGCTACACGCTCGGGGAAGTGAACTGACTTTATGCCGACGCTTGATGAATTGAAAGTTGCCGCCTGCGCCGCCATTGACCGGCGGGCTGACGAGCTGGTTGCCGTAGCCAAGGACATCCTGGCGCACCCGGAGTCGGGATACCGGGAGTATCGCACGGCGCGGGTGGTGGCCGAGCAGTTGGCCGGGCTGGGGATCAGGTTTCGTCCCGGCCTGGCGATGACCGGGCTGAAAGGGACGGTGAAAGGGGGGGCCGGCGGCGGCCCGCGGGTGGCCGTCATCGGGGAGCTGGACAGCCTGATAGTGAACGGGCATCCGCACGCTGCGGATGACACCAGCGCGGCTCACGCCTGCGGGCATCACTGCCAGATTGGGATGATGCTGGGCGCGATGACGGGATTGACGCAGCCGGAGGTAATCGGGGCGCTGCATGGCGAAATCATTCCCTTTGCGGTGCCGGCGGAGGAGTTCATTGAAGTGGCATATCGTCTGGAGCTGCGGGAGACGGGCAAGATAGAGTTTATGGGGGGCAAGCAGGAGCTGATACGGCTGGGGGAGTTTGACGATGTGGATATAGCGATGATGTGCCACACGGCCAGCGATATGGGGGCGCATCAGTTTGCGCTGGGCGGCACCAGCAACGGGCATATCGTCAAGTATGTGCGGTTCACCGGGCGGGCGGCGCACGCGGGCAGCGTACCGCATCTGGGGGTCAATGCGCTGAATGCGGCGAGTTTTGCGTTGCAGGCGATCAACGCGAATCGGGAGCTGTATCGGGAGCAGGATACGGTGCGGATACATGGGATTATGACGGCGGGGGGGCAGGCGGTGAGCTCGGTGCCGTCGGATGTGCGGCTGGAATGGCGGGTGCGTTCTGCGACGCCGGAGGCGGTGGTACGGAACTCCGGGATAGTTGACCGGTGCTTTCGGGCGGGGGCTTTGGCGGTGGGTGCGGCGGTGTCCATAACGAACATTCCGGGCTACCTGCCGATGCGTCATGACCAGCAGCTGATTGAGGTGTTCCGCAGCAACGCATTGCGCGTCCACGACGAGAATCGGGTGCTGATAATGCCGGCTTCCCGGAATCGGGGCGGTTCTACGGATATGGGGGATTTGAGCCATATCATTCCGTCCATTCATCCCTATACGGGCGGGGCCGAGGGGGCGGGGCATAGCGATGAATACCTGATTACGGATTATCGGCAGGCGGTGATTAATCCGGCCAAGATAATGGCGATGTCGGTTATAGACTTGCTGGGGGGCGGGGCGGCCAAGGGCAAGCGGGTGCTATCGGAGTTTCGGCCGGCGATGACGCGCGGGGCGTACCTGAATTTTCAGCGGCAGCGGGCCGCAGTTCTGGAATATGACGGCGGGGCGGCGGGCTAGGGCGTGTGGTCGTATTACGATTTAGCGCAGCCCGGCGTCCGTTTTCGTCATTACGACGCTACTGCAACTGTCATTCCGGCGTCGGCCGGAATCCAGCGTCGTAATCCGCCAGCAGGTAATGGGGACGGCAACCGTAGATTCCGGCTGGCGCCGGAATGACGGTAAATATGACTACACGCCCTAACCCCAGAGGGGCCACATCAGCATTGCGCCGCCGGACAATAGATTCCGGCTGGCGCCGGAATGACGGTAAATATGACTACACGCTCTAACCCGATAGAGGCCACAGCAGCATTGCGCCGCCGGCTAGTAAGGGTACGGTAAGGTTGTCGTCCAGAGGGATGGGCAGCAGTTCTACTATTGCGGCGATGATGACGCCGGCGATGACGGCTGTCGACCAGGCGGTGAAGCCAAGGGCGGCCAGCAGCGCCCACGCGGCAAGGCCGGCGGCGATGAAAGCCAAGGCTCCGATTGGGGACTTGCCCCACCAACGGGGTCCGGGGGCGTGCGCGCCGGCCAGGGCGGCTGCCGGGTCGCCGACGGCGACGAACAGCAGGGCGGGCAAGGCTACTGCCGGCCCGTAGAAATAGAATGCGAAAAAGGCGGCAATCAGGAACCAGGTAGCGCCGGATATGGCGGTGATTTCGGCCGGCTTTAGGATTGGCCCGAAAAGCTTTATGAAGAGGCGGTTGAGCCATTGGGCGCGGCGGCGTCCTTCCTCCAGGGCTAACGCCAGCAGCGCGCCGGCGCCGAGCAGCGTCAGATAGGCCGGCTCCGGTACGAAGAGGGCGAGCAGGGTGGTTGCGGTGGCCGCAATCAGATGAAAGATGCGCCGGGCTACCGGGGGCGGGGACGATGCTGGCGGCGGGGTCGGAGTTGGGGGCGGGTTCATGGCGCGCCGGGGATGCCGCTAGGCGTGGTTAGTCGTCGCTGAAAAACTGCACGATGCGGAGTAGGATGAGAAAGATGTTGAGGAACGCCAAGTACAAGCCCGCCGCTCCGATGATGGCAATGCGGCCGGCGGCTTTGGCGTCGTTGTCTTGCGCCGCCTGCTGCGCCAGTTCTTTTACTTCTTTGGTTTCATATATCACCAGCCCCAAGAATAAGGGCAGCGCCACCAGCGTAACGATCCATCCCAGCAAACCGGAGCCGATAAAGATGTTGACCAGGCCGGCGATGACTACCCCGATCAGTCCGAAAAGCAGTATTGGCCCCAAGCGGGACAAATCCCGCTTGGTAGTGAGCCCGACGATGCTCATTGCGGTGAAAAGGCCGGCGGCAAGGCCGAATGCCAGTACGATGGTCTGGTAGGTATAAGCGCCGAAAATGTAGGATATGGCGACGCCCTCAACGGCGGTAAAGCCGAGATAGAGGGCTGCGGATACCGGCCCCGGCATCTTGTGAACGGAGAAATGCAGCGCGAACAATAACGCCAGCGCGACGCCGATAATAAGCAGATAGCCGATTAAACCGATGTTGTCCAGAATGCCGAGGCGGTAGGCCAGCGCCGCCGCTGCTGCGGTGGTAACCAGCCCGAGGGTAATCCAGCCGTACATTCGGGAGATGGCGGCGGTATAGATGCCGTCGGCGGACGCCGCAAAATCGTAGGGCGTGGTAGTAGTCCAGTCGGGGTTGGTCATAACGCATCCTTTGCTATCCGCGTGACAGGATGGGGTGGCGCCGGGGGGCAATGCCGCCAGTTCGGCAGTAGAGATTCCGGACCGCCGCGGGCTTGTTTAAAAGTCGATGCTGATGGTATCGCCGGCGGACCAGCGGAAAGTACGCAGTTGCACGTCTTGGGGAACTTCAAAGATCAGCCAGCCGTCCAGGCCGGTGCCGCGGGGGAGTTCCTGTGAAAGGCGGACTTGCCGGACGCTGCCGTCCTGTTGGACTTCGTCGTAGAGGGCGTTCCAGAGAAATTCTACGCAGACCTCCGGGCGGTCCGGAATAACGGGAAAGTTGCAGCTGTCGGAGGGCCGTTCCGGGATGCCTACCGGCTCGGCGCGGGTTTCTATGTCGATAGGGAAGTAGCGGCCTTGCAGAAAGTCGCGCAGCTGCGCGGCTTGGGAATCGACATTTACGGCCACGGTGGTAGCGGTATGGTTTTCGACCTTGACGCGCAGCAGGACGAATTCGTGGGCGGCGTCCTGCGGGGTCAATCGGTAGAACTGATTGTCGGCGCCGGGGGCGGGGCGGCGCGTGCCGGTGGTCCAGCGCAATTCGTCGGCGCGTTCCAGGTCCGCGATGCTGATATGCAGGACGCGCCCCTTGTAGTACTTGCCGATATTGGGCGACTGCTCGGAGCAGGCCAAGCCGGTGAGTAGGAGCAGCAGCGCGCCGGCCAATGCAATGATGATCCGGCACGGCAGCAAACCGATGGTTCCGTTAGTCATCGGCTACTCCGGGCATTGCCGGCAGCTGGCGCAGTTCGGCAATGAGGGCGGCAAGGGTATCCAGGAGGCGGTCGACCTCGGCGTGGGTGTTATGTTTGCCGAGAGTGATGCGGAGGGAGCCGCGGGCGACTTCGGCGGTTTGGCCTAATGCGAGCAGTACATGGGAGGGTTCCAAGGAACCGCTGCTGCACGCGCTGCCGCTGCTGGCGGCGATACCGCGCAAGTCAAGTCCCAGGAGGATGGACTCTCCGTCAACGCCGCAGAAAGAAAAGTTGACATTGTTGGGGAGCCGCCGGGTGGGATGGCCGTTCAGAGCGCAGTCAGGCACGCGTTGGGGGAGTTCGCTGATGATACGGTCGCGCAGGGCGGCGCAGTGGGCGGATACGGCATCCCGCTCCTGGTTGGCGATTTCCAGGGCGGTGGCCAAGCCGATAATGCCGGCTATGTTTTCGGTGCCGGAACGGCGCTCGCGTTCCTGGCCGCCGCCGGTAATCAGGGGCAGGAACGGGACGCCGCGCCGGAGGTAGAGGACGCCGACGCCTTTGGGGCCGTAAAACTTATGCCCGGACAGGCTCATCATGTCGACGCCGAGCTGGCGGACGTCCAGGTCAAGGAAGCCGGCGGCCTGGACGGCGTCGGTGTGCATCACGATAGTGCGGTTCAGTTCGCGCGCGCGGCGTTTGACGGCGGCGGCGATTTCGGCAATGGGGTTGACGGCGCCGATTTCGTTGTTGGCGTACATTATGGAAACGACGGTAGTGTGCGGCGTGATGGCGTGGTACACCTGCTGAGGGTCAATGATGCCGTGGTCATCCACTGGCAGATAGGCAACATCCCAGCCGCGGTTTTCGAGGACCTGGCAGGCGTGGAGCACGGCGTGATGTTCGGAGCTGGCGGTGATTACATGGCGGCCGGTTTCCTCGAGGGCAATGGCGGCGCCCTGGATGGCGGCGTTGTCGGATTCGGTGCCGCCGCTGGTAAAGACGATTTCGCGGCTACGGCAGTTCAGGATGCTAGCGACGCGTTCCCGCGCGCCGTCCAGGGCATAGCGCGCCTCCTGCCCGACGGTGTGGACGCTGGAAGCGTTGCCGTAGAGCCGGGTGAAATAGGGGAGCATCGCCGCCAAGACGCGCTCGTCCATCGGCGTGGTGCCGGCGTGGTCAAAGTAGATGTGGTTTTGGGTGGTCATCGCGCAGCCTGTAGTTCGTCAAGCATTTTAGCATACCGGGGCCGGGGCGATGGCAACATTCGGTTGGTCGGGTTGGGCCGCGTTACTTTTTGGGGCGTGTGGTTATGTTCACCGTGATTACGGCGCAAGGGGATCCGGCGTCTAAATCCGTATTGCGGCAATTGAGCCGGCAAGCATAGATTCCGGCGTACGCCGGAATGACGGTGAATATAACCACACGCTCTAATGAAACGCTACTATTGGGTCGGGGTGCGAAACTGCCAACCGGATGGGGTTTAATTTTGCAATGCGCCGGGATTGCGGCTATATTGGGGCGAGTTACCGGCGAACTGCGAGGATTTGAGCGATGCCTTTTGCGGAGATTAATGGCTATCGGATGCACTACTGCGTTTTTGGGGCGGATGACGCGCCGGCGCTGGCCTTGATTCATGGCGGCCTGGGCGGGGGCGATGGAAGCAAGGATACTATTGCGCGGCAAGCCGATGCCCTTTCCGCGGCCTATCGCTGCGTGTTTTATGACCGGCGCGCCTGCGGGGAGTCGGGTGCTCCGGCGGACGGCTACGACATCCCGAACTGCGCCGGCGATTTGCGGGAATTGCTGCGTCATCTGGGAATTGGCAAGGCGTACATTTTGGGTTCATCGGCTGGCGGCCCTATTGCGATGCAGTTTGCGCTGGACTACCCGGAGTTGACGGATGCGCTGATACTGGTCAACACGATGACTTATTCGGAGGAAGCGCAGCGGGAAGTGCGCCGGCAGGAGCTGCGCCGGCTCAAGGAACGGATTGCCGCCGAGGGCCGGGAGGCGGCAGTGGCCCGGGCTATCGCCGAGCGGTTTCCCCATCTGCCTAGCGAGGATCCGGAACGGTTTGCGCGCATCGCACGGGAAAACCTGGGGCGCATTGAGGGGATAGAGGCGACGCAGCAAGCGTACCTGGATATTGGGGAATCGCTGGAAAGCCGGCTGGCCGAGCTGCAAATGCCGACGCTGGTGGTACATGGCGACCGGGACAGCCGCATCCCGGCGGAATGCGGGCGCGGCCTGGCGGCGAGCATACCCAACGCTGAACTGCATATTATTCCGGGCGCCGAACACGGGCTGATGACTAACGCCGCCGCTACAATGACAAGGAACGCTATAATGGACTGGCTTGACGGGAGAGCAGAATCCCGGAGGGCGTTGGCGTGATGGATTACGGCTTGACGGACAGTTACGAATGGGACGAGGCCAAGCGGCGGGAGAACCTGGAAGAGCACGCTATTGATTTCGCTGAGATCAGCGGCTTTGAATGGGATGACGCTGTGTATAATGAAAGCCCCCGTTACGGCGAATTGCGCTGGAGGGCAATCGGTTACATTGGCAACCGCCTGCATACAGCTGTCTATACGGAGCGGGGGCGCCGCTACCGCATTATCAGTCTGCGGCGATTCAGCAAAAGAGAGGAACGCTATTATGCCGAAGCTCAAGCCGGGACACATCAGCCCGACTGATGAAGAAGAAGCGGCGATACAGGCGGGCATTGCCGCAGATCCGGACAACCCGGAGCTGGGGCCTGAATTCTGGGCTACTGCCAAGACCTTCCAGGAAATCTACCCGGACGGTATTGGCAAGCCGCCGCGCATTCCCGAGGAATGGAAAGAACGCCTCGCCAAAGAGCAAAAGGAGTTTTACCGAATGTCAACCGTTGGTATTGACCACATCGCAATGCCTACCGCCGATGCGGAACGGCTCATCACCTTTTACAAGAATCTTGGCTTTGCCATCAACGATGAGGAAGAATGGCGGGCCGGCACGGCCAACATCTTTTCCATCCAGGTTGGCGATTCCAAGATCAATGTCCATCCGGAGGGGTATCTGGCGGAATACCGGGGGCCGACGGCCGTACCCGGGTGCACGGACATCTGCTTTGTGTGGAACGGGACGGTGGAGCAGTGCCAGCAGATGCTGGATGATGCGGGGGTTGAAGTGGTGCGCGGCCCCGGCCCGCGCAAGGGAGCGCGGCAGCGGGGGGTACTGCCCGCCGTCAGTCTCTATGCCCGGGACCCTGACAACAATCTGCTGGAATGGATGATTTACCAGTAGCCGCATCTAGCCGCATCCCCAATCACTGCCGCCAGTTCCGGCCATTCCGGGCGGCCGGATGATGGGGCCGGGGAAATGACACGGCCACAAAGCGCTCACGATTATGGAGACCGATTATGCCGCGAATGCTTGGCAAACACGCCCTCGCCGAAATGCTCGTTGCCGAAGGCGTCCACTACATTTTTGGGAACCCCGGCACCAGCGAAACGCCTTTTCTGGACGGCTTGCAGGATTACCCGCAGCTGGAGTACATCCAGGCGTTGCAGGAAGGCACGGCGGTGGGGATGGCGGACGGTTACGCGCGGGCTACCGGCAAGCCCGCTTTCGCGAACATTCATATCGCCGGGGGGCTGGCCAACGGCATCAGCGGGTTGTACAACGCTTTTCGGGGCGGTACGCCGCTGGTACTGACGGCGGGCAATTCGGATACCCGTATGCTGATCAGCGAACCCGTCCTCTCCGGGGATTTGGTGGAGATGACCAAGCAGTACACCAAGTGGAGCGTAGAGGTACGCCATGCCTCCGACATTCCGGTGGCGATCCGGCGGGCTTTTAAAGAGGCCAAGACACCGCCGACGGGGCCGGTGTTCATATCGTTCCCCTGGGATACGCTGGACGAGGAGATTGACTTTGAGGCGGCGGCATCGGCGGCGGGGTATTTCCGCATTCGGCCCGACGCCGACGCGGTGGCCAAGGCTACCGAGCTGCTGGCGGGCGCGGAGAATCCGGTCATCGTAGTCGGCGACCGAGTGGCGCAAGCCGGGGCCGTAGATCAGGTGGTGCAGGTAGCGGAGCAGACCGGCGCCCGCGTGGTGGCCACGGCCTACTCTGAAGTCAACTTTCCGACGGCGCATCCGCAGTGGGGCGGTATGCTGAACCTGAACAGCCCGGCCACGGCACGGCAGTTTGACAACGCCGATGTGGTACTGGCCGTTGGCACGGATGTGTTCGCATCGTTCCTGTATGTGGATGTCCCGTTTCTCCAACCGGATACCCGGCTGATTCACCTGGACAGCAACTATTGGGAGATTGAAAAGAGTTATCCCACTGAGGTAGGCATACTGGCGGATCCGGCGGCCGGCTTGGCGGATTTGGCGGAGTCGCTGGACGCGAACCTGACGGGGAGCCAGCGGGAGGCGGCGGCTACCCGCGCCGCGGCGCTGGGCGATGCCCGGAAGCGGGACGACGCGCGCTATCAGGAACGCATCAAGGCGGTCTGGAACAACCGCCCGATGCCGGTGGAGCGGATGATGCACGAACTGTCCGACGCCGTACCGCCCGGCACGATCATCGCCGACGAAGCGGTTACTTCGCGGCCGGCGCTGAACCGGGCTTTTGAGTTTCGGCAGGCGGGGGATATTTACGGGATCCGGGGCGGCGCGCTGGGGTGGGCGATGCCCGGCGCTTTGGGGGTGAAGCTGGCGCATCCGGACCGTCCGGTGCTGGCGGTAGTGGGGGACGGGGCATCAATGTACACGGTGCAGGCGCTGTGGACGGCCAGCCGCTACAACATTCCGGTGGTGTACGCCATCTGCAACAACCAGGCGTACCGCATCCTCAAGGTGAATATGGAGGTGTATCTGCGGGATATGCTGGACGACCGGGAGCGGTACAGCGAATATGTGGGGATGGATTTTGCCAACCGGCTGGACTTGGCAATGATGGCGCAGGCGATGGGGGTGCATGGGGAGAGGGTTGAGGATCCGGCGGAGATTGCGCCGGCCATCAAACGGGCATTTGAGAGCGGCCGGCCGGCTTTGCTGGACATTACAATCAGCGGGGCGCTGTAAATCAAGGAACCTGCCATCACAGCGAAGGTCTCCCGATGGGAGAGGAACATTTGAAAGCTGCTGCCACAATCCTAATGCTTGACGGCTGCGGGGAAAGGTTTGCAAAGGCTATGGAGGAACAATATGCAGCCCATTGCCAATATCGCCGATAAGTTGGGCGTTGCCGCCGAACACGTACTGCCCTATGGCCGGCACAAGGCCAAGATTGCCTTGGATGCGATTTCAGGGGGCGGCGGGCGGCGCGGCAAGCTGGTGGTAGTTACCGGGATTACGCCGACGCCGGCCGGGGAGGGCAAGACTACTACGGCCATCGGCTTGACCCAAGGTATGGGTCGGCTGGGGCATCGGGCGACGGTAACACTGCGCGAACCCACTTTGGGGCCGATATTCGGCATCAAGGGGGGCGGCACCGGGGGCGGCGCGGCGCGCGTAGTTCCCGAGGAGGAAATCAACATTCATTTTACCGGCGACGCGCACGCGGTGGCATCGGCGCACAACCTGCTGGCCGCGCTGGTGGACAACGCCGCCTTGCGTCATACGCTGCCGGATTTTGACGCCGACGGCATCACCTGGTCGCGCGTTACGGACGCATCGGACCGGGGACTGCGGCAGGTGGTGGCCGGCATCGGGGGCGACGGCTACGGGCCGCTGCGGGAAGCGCGGTTCAGCATCGTATCCGCATCCGAGATAATGGCGATACTGGCGCTGGCGGATGACCTGGACGACTTGCGGCGGCGGGTCGGGCGCATTGTGGTTGGCTCCACGCGGGGGGGCGCGCCGGTCAGCGTTGACGAACTGGGCTTTACCGGGGCGCTGATGACCTTGCTGCATCAGACGGTAATGCCGAACTTGGTGCAGACGCTGGAAGGGCAGCCGTCTCTGGTGCACGCCGGGCCTTTCGGCAACATCGCGCACGGGTGCAACTCGGTAATCGCCGACCGGATGGCGCTGGCGTACTCGGATTATGTCATCACGGAAGCCGGGTTCGCCTCCGACTTAGGGTTTGAGAAGTTTATGCATATCAAGGTGCGGCATCGGGATATTGCGCCCAGCGTCGCCGTCCTGGTGGCATCGGCCCGCGCCTTGAAATGGCACGGCGGGGCGCGGCGGCGGGAGCTGGCGCAGCCCAACACGGAGCAGGTAATCACCGGCGGCGACAACCTGATACATCACATCGGCATCGTCAAGAGTTTTAACCTGCCGGCAATCGTGGCCATCAACCGCTTTGGGACCGACAGCGCGGAGGAGCTGGCCGCCGTCAAGCGGATTGCGCTGGAGGCCGGCGCGGATGCCGCCGTGGAGTGCGACGGGTACGCCAATGGCGGGGCGGGCGCCGAGGAACTGGCGTCTGTGGTGGTGGCGGCCGCGCAGAGCGACCCGGCGATTACCTACGCCTATGCGTCGGAGGCGTCGGCGCAGGACAAGGCTTTGGCCCTGGCGCGCACTATCTACGGGGCGTCCGATGTATCGTGGTCGCCGGCGGCACGGCGGCAGCTGCGCTACTTTGAGGAGCAGGGCTGGGGCGATTTGCCAATCTGCATGGCCAAGACGCATTTGTCCATATCGCACGATCCGACGCTGCGGAACCGGCCGCGGGGCTACACTTTCCCGGTCAACGAGCTGCGGGCTTCGGTAGGGGCCGGATTCCTGTACGCTTTGGCGGGGCGGATTGAGACGCTGCCGGGGCTGCCGACGCGGCCGCGGGCGCTGGATATGGATGTGGGGGCTGATGGGACGGTGGTGGGGTTTTATTAGGGGAGCGGCAGCGGAGCACCGCAACGGATGCGGCGGATGGGTATTTCGCGGGAGCGAAACAGCACTGCTGCCCGGATTCGCTTGCGGCCGGCTTTATCGCTGCGGGATGCGAGTACGGGCTGCAATTGTACTTGGCAGTTGGTTGGTATCAGACGAGCAGCGATGTCGGCTCCGGCTTGCAGTTGGTCTTTGACATCGCCGGGGCTGGCACGTCCCGCCTTTAACTCAATGGGGCTAACGAATCCCGCTTGGCTGGAAAGTTCGGCTATAAACAGATAATCGCAACGGGTCTGGTTTTGCGACAGAGGGGAACCGGGCTGGTCAAAGTCAATGATTAGGCGGTTATCGGGTGCGTCCGGCAAAGAAACCCGACAGCCTTCTTTTCTGATGCTGCCCGCGATGCAGGATGCGGGGATTTGGCTGCGGACGGTTTGCAATAGCCCGGTCATTTGCTTGATCCTATGCGGTCGCTGATGCTGGCCCAATCGTTATGGAGGGCGACGGCGACATCATCGTAGCCTGACGGGTAAAGGCCCGATTCGTCCAGGTGAATTTCAATTATTTCCGACCCGCGGGGGCGGCGCTTGGGGCGGAACAGCCAGACGCCTACTTGATCTGGCGATAACGCTGCATCGCTCTCTGAAACGGCAGACCGTTCTTTTTCTGGCAACCGTGAGCGCTGGACTATGTTGGAAAGCTCCTCCAAGACCCATTCGCTATGGGTGGTGATGATGACGCGGTAGCCGTACTGAATCAGCCGGGCCAGCTGCCGGGTGAATTCAACCTGCATTGCCGGGTGCAGGTGGGATTCCGGTTCCTCAATAATCAGCACACTGCCGGGTATAACGATGTGGCGCAGGTACAGCACTACCGGGGCTATTTCGGACACCATTGAGGAGGCGTTCAGCAACGGCAAATCCGCTTTCCAACCGTTGGGGCGGTAGGTAAAGCGGGGGTAATTGATTGCTTCGGAATGGCTAACGCGTATCTCCCCGTTGATGATGGATTGCTCAATTTGTACATCCACGTCGTGCACTTCGTCCTGCCGCCAGGGGAGATGCGGGTAAGGCAACCTGCTGCCGATTTCAATCAACTGTCGCAGAAAATCAACGAGAACGCCTGACAACATAGGAGTTCGAGGGGCCGGTTCCTGGCCGGCCATTGTAGCCCTTTCCAGCATAGCGCTGACTATGGCATTGTGGGCGTGCATTATTCCGGTACGGCCGGCCGGCAGATAAAACGCCCGGAAATGGAGGCTGCCAACCATATCGGAAACCAACCATTTCATTAACTGGTTGACTGCATCCCAAAATCCAAACGGCCCGAAATCACTAACAGGGGTCGGCGGAGCTGAATCCATAGATTGCAAGGCAAATGCAAGCTCGCCTTGGGGGATGTCCCAAAGCAATAGGTGTTCAGGTATCGTAAATTGGGTATTGGTCTGCCGCGTGTTGATTAGCAGGGTGTGCATCAGCGCCTTTTCGCCGTTGTGGAAACTATGTTGCAACGCTATGCGCGCCTGTGAGTTCCGGCTTTTGCGAACCAATGCAGCTGCGTCAGGCAGGCCGAAATAGCGTGAAATCGCAGAGCCCGCTTCATCCCCCAAGTTGTCAAATTGTGAACGGAGCAGTTCTACAACTGCGTCGGGCAAGGGGAGGTCGAGCTGTTCAAAGCGGCCTAATTTATCCGCAACAGCCTTTCGCAATAATTCAGTTAGCGCAACGACTGTTTCCGGTGAAATGTTGGGCTGTCCCCGGATAAATGCCGGCCCGAAGCGCGGGAATCCAAATGCTCCGCTGTCGCCGCCGCTGAAAAAGCGGTGCAGCGCGTACAGGAGGATTGCCAGGTAGGATTTGCCGGTGTTGCTGGGCCCGATGAATACTGTCATTGGGCGCAAGTCCACTTTGCCGTGGACGATGGGGCCGAAATTCTCAACCTCAATTGAGAGGCGGCTGGGCGTCAATGGGGCGGCCATGATGATTCACGCTAGGCGGTGGTTTCGGTTTCGACCATACGCAGGACTTCGGCCCATTCGGCTGGCGTTACCGGCTGGATGGAGAGGCGCTGGCCGCGTTGGGTTACCAGCATTTCGGAGAGGGCGGGGTTGGACTTGAGTTCGTTGAGGCTGATGAAGCGGGGGAGCCGTTGTTCGGCCTGGATGTCCACCATCAGCCAAGTGGGGTTGGAGGGGTTGGATTTGGGGTCGTAGTAGCGGGAATCGGGGTTCCAGGCGGTATTATCCGGGTAGGCTTCGCGGACGATGCGGGCGGTGCCGACTACGCCCGGCGGCTTGGCGTTGCTGTGGTAGAACAGCACATAGTCGCCGACGCGCATAGCGTCGCGCATAAAGTTGCGCGCCTGGTAGTTGCGGACGCCATCCCATTCGGCAGTCCGGTCGTCCTCGCTTTCCAGGTCGTCGTAGGAATAGGAGGATGGCTCGGATTTGAACAGCCAGTAGCGAGGTTGTTCAGGCATGGGGATTCCCTCCGGCGTTGAAGGCTGCTGCCGGCGTATCCGCTGTTCCGGCATGATGCAGAGCGAGGGCTTGGCGATAGAAGCGGACGGCTTTATACGGCATCGGGGCCGTGTTCGCCGGTGCGGATGCGGATGGCGTCGCTGACGGGGGAGATAAAGATTTTGCCGTCGCCGGGGCTGCCGGTGATGGCGTTGGTGCGGATGATGTCAACGGCGCGGTCGGTGTCCGGGGCGTTGACAACTACCTCCAGTTTGACTTTGGGGAGCATATCAATTTGGTAGGTTCCGAGTCCGCGCGCGGCGGTAACTTCGACGCCGCCCTGGGCGCCGCGTCCGCTGACCTGAGTTACGGTCAAGCCGACGATGCCGGCTTCGCTGAGGGCGTCCTTGACATGGTTCAGTCGCTCCGGGCGAAAGATCGCTTCAATTTTGTTCATTAGAAATTGCTCCTTGGAAGGCTGATGGTGGCAGCCGTCAGCGGCGAATGCGGATACCGGCGGCTTCGCGGTCGAAGCAGCCGGCGGTGAGGTCGTCCCGTTCCTGCCGCAGCACGTCCTTACGCACGCGCAGGCTGGGAGTGCGGGGGAGTTCGTCTCGTATCTCAATGTAGCGGGGGACTTTGAAATAGGCCAGGTGGTCGGCGCACCAGTGAATGACATCGGCCGGCTCTACCGCAGCGCCAGGCCGGGGCGTGATGTAGGCTTTTACCTCGTCCTCGCCGAGCTCTGACGGCACGGCGATGATGGCGCAGTCCAGAACGCGGTCGTGCCGCTTGATGACATCCTCAACTTCCTGGGATGAGATGTTTTCGCCGCGGCGGCGGATGACGTCTTTCTTGCGGTCAACGAAGTAGAGGTAGCCGTCATCGTCCAGCCAACCCAGGTCGCCGGTGAACAGCCAGCCGTCGCGCAGGGAGAGGTTGGTCTGTTCGGGGTTGCGCCAGTAGCCGGGCATGGTGGCCGGGTTTTTGATGGTGATTTCGCCGGGCGTTCCGTTGGGCACCGGGGCGCCGGCGTCGTCAACGATGCGAACCGTGTTCTCAAAGGCCGGGTCGGGATGCTGGCGGGGCTGGCCGGAGGAGTTGGGACGCCGCGCGCCGCGAATGCGCTCGATAGTGCCGTAGCAGGTTTCGGTCATGCCGAAGCCGACGATAATGTCGGTGCCGAACCGCTGCTCAAAATCGGCCAGGAACCGGGGGGAGAAAGCGGGGGAGCCGTAAAAGAGGCGCACGGGGTTGTCGGCGTCATTGGGCGACGGGTCATTTTTCGCCAGTACGGGCATCATCATACCGATAAAGTTGACGACGGTAGCCTGGGCATCTCTTACTTGCTGCCAGAATCGGGAGGCGCTGAAACGGTCTTGGACCACCAGCGTGGCGCCCGATGCCAGAGTTCCCATAGTGCTGTAATACTGGGCGTTGGCGTGAAAGTAGGGCAGGCAGGTGAAAAAACGGTCGGCGGCGCTGGCCTGGGTCCAGAGGGCAAACCCCTGGCCGGCAGCGACATACATCTGATGGGTAACCATGACGCCCTTGGGATTGCCGGTAGTGCCGGAAGTGTATTGCAGCATTGCGATGTCGGTAGGGGCAACATCGGGCAGTTGTTGCAACGGCGGCGCGGCGTCCAGGAGCTGACGATAAGACTGCCAGCCGTCGGGCGGGTCGGCGGCGCCGACGGCCAGGCGATGCTTAATGCAGGGGGCGAGGTCGGCGGCGGCGGTTGCGACATCCAGCAGGCTGTCGTGGGCGACCAAAGCGGACGCTGCGGCGTTGTTCAGGATGAACGCCATTTCGTCGCGACGGTATGCGGTGTTGATGGTTACGGCGATGCCGCCAATCAGGGCAAGCCCGAACCAGGAGTAGAGCACTTCCGGGACATTGGGGAGAAAGAGGCATACGCGGTCGCCGTGTCCGATGCCCAGCTGGCGGAACAGGGACGCCGCCGACCGGCAGCGGCGCATAAAATCGCCGTAGGTAATGCGCTGGCCGTCGATTTCTACGAACACCTTGCCGGGGTTGGCGTCGGCAGCGATTTGCAGGAATTCGCCCAGGGATTTTTCCCAAGATTGGCGGCCCGGCCGGGGTTCCAAACCGAGGATATTAACCATATTGCTAACTCAACTGTATTGTCCGGCTGCGGGGCAGCGTTGGCGGGGGATGACGCGCGTTTCACGCTATCACGCAGGCCGGGCAAGGTCAATAGCGGTATGCCGGGCGGCGGCGTTTCCCGTTAGATGGCCTGGTTTTGTTATTCCGGCTTGCAGCGGGATCCGGCGGCGTAATCAGGTGCTACGGTGATGGAGCCGGCAAGCATAGATTCCGGCTTGCGCCGGAATGACGGTTGGGGCATCGGGCGATTGGGGTTGTCGGAATGACAGTTGGGGCATCGGGCGATTGGGGTTGTCGGAATGACGGTTGGGGCATCGGGCGATTGGGGCCGCCGGAATGACAGTTGGGGGATTGGTAATGACGGTGAATTTGACGACACGCTCCAAGCAGTATGCGTTATTGATAATTGCCGTTGGCGTGTTAGAATGGCGGGCAATCGCTGGCGCCCTGATTGATGAATGATATGACCGTATTTGCCGCAACGCGCGCGCCGGTGGTTGGCCGATCCGCGGCCGTAGAATGGCCGCTGCCGCTGAATCGGAGGAATCGCTGCGACGGGCTGAAACTGCTGGCTATGTTGCAAGATGCGACGGTGCCGCTGTGCGTTTTTGATCCGCAGTATCGCGGGATACTGGACAAGATGCAGTACGGGAACGAGGGCGAAAGCCGGGGCCGCCGGCGGTCGGAGCTGCCGCAGATGGACGAGGATACTATCGCCCGGTTCATCGCCGGCATCGCCCGCGTCCTGACACCGTCGGGGCATCTTTTCTTGTGGGTTGACAAGTTTCATCTTTGCTCCGGCGTGGGCCAGTGGACGGAAAGGCCGGAACTGGAAATCGTTGACCTGGTAACCTGGAATAAAGGGCGGATGGGGATGGGCTACCGCACGCGGCGATACAGCGAATATCTGCTGATATTGCAAAAGCGTCCCAAGCGGGCCAAAGGGGTGTGGCAAAGGCATGACATCCCGGATGTGTGGACGGAAAAGGCTGCGCCGGGACAAGGTTCGGCGCATCCCAAGCCGGTCAACTTGCAAGCAGCGTTGATTGAGGCGGTAACGGATCCCGGCGATGTGGTGCTGGATCCGGCGGCGGGCAGTTATTCGGCGCTGGCGGCGGCGCAGCAGGCCGGGCGGCGGTTTCTCGGCTGCGACATTGCGGACTGCGGGTAGAGTTTCCGCCGCCGGATCCAGCGGTTTCGCAATTGATATTTTAATGCTATATCTTATCTTGCGGGCAACTATCAAATGATGCTACGCAATGGCTGCCGACGATTCTGCTATGCCTATTTCCTATGCCTGTTTCCGTTGATGAAAAGCTGCTCCGGCTCACCGATGCGGGCGGAGCGCATGGGACGCTGCTGGGTATGCGGTGCCGGGATTGCGGCGTAACGGTGTTTGGGCCGGCTACTTTCTGCCAGTCCTGCACGGCTGCGGAGCTGGAGGGCGTGGAGCTGTCGCAGGAGGGCATTCTGTACAGCTATACTATTGTGCGGGTGCCGCCGGCGGGATGGCCGGGGCCAACGCCGTATGCGCTGGGGGAGGTTGAGCTGCCGGAAGGCCCCCATGTGCTGGCGGAAGTGATTGAATGCGCTTATGACGCGTTGAGCATCGGGATGCCCGTCCGCCTGGCCTTGCGGACAGTATCCATTGACGGCAACGCTGAATCCGCTCGGATTGTGTACAAATGGCGCCCGGCCTGACCGTATCTAGCCGTTGGCCGTCATGCTGAAATCAACCTGTTCTCCAATAGACTAACTTTGTCCAGCAGGAGGCAAATGCGATGACGCAATTCCGTCCGGGCCGCGAAGTTATGGTAGTCGGCGTTGGCCTGCATCCTTTTGGACGGTTCCCGGAATCCGGCCTGTCGGATCTGGCGCGGGACGCCGTGGTGGCTGCCTTGCGGGACTCCGGCGTGCCCTGGCGCGCCATCCCGGTGGCCTATTTCGGCCATGTTTATTATCAGGGGATGTCGGTAGGGGAAACTACGCTGGCGCAGCTGGGGCTGACCGGGGTGCCAATCATCAATGTGGAAAACGCCTGCTCCAGCGGGTCGACGGCGTTTTGGCAGGCTTATTGGGGCATCACATCGGGCGTGTTTGACCTGGCTTTGGCTTTTGGGGCGGAGAAAGTGCCGGGCGGCCCGGTAACCGTAACCGCGGAGGACAGCCCGGCCCGCTACATTGGGGGCGACCATATGATGGCCGGCTACGCCCTGCGGATGACGCGCTATATGGAGGAGACGGGCGCGCCGGCGGCGGCATTGGCGCAGGTCAGCGTCAAGGCGCGACGGAATGCGGCATTGAATCCCTACGCCCATCGCAAGGAAACCCATTCGGTGGAGGATGTGCTGAACTCGCGGCTGATTGCGGATCCGCTGACGCTGTATCAGTGCTGCCCGACCAGCGAGGGGGCCGCTGCGGCTGTCCTATGCGCCGCCGATGCGCTGGATGCTTACGGCATTGAGCGCAGCCGGGCGATTCGCGTTATCGGGGCAGCGCTGACTTCGGGGGCTTATAACGGACGGGGGAGCGACCATTCGGCGTTCAGTCCTTATCGCACGGAGCCGGCGGCGTTGCAAGCCTACGAAATGGCGGGCATCGGCCCGGAGGATGTTGGCATCGTGCAGGTTCACGATGCGGCTACGATTGGGGAATTGCAACAGATTGAGGCGATGCATTTGTTTCCCTACGGCGAGGCTTGGCGGGCTACTGCCGAGGGGCGGACGGCGCTGGACGGGGATTTGCCGGTCAACACGGATGGCGGACTGTTGGCGATGGGGCATCCTTTCGGGGCTACGGGCATTCGGATGGTGCACGAGACGGTTACGCAGCTGCGGGGCGAGGCGGGCCCACGGCAGGTGGACAACCCGAAAGTGGGCGTGGCGCAATGTTCCGGCGCCGGCGATGTTACCACCGTGCATATCCTGGCCCGCTAGTCGGACAGACCGGGCGGGATACCGGGGCATAGCGGCGCACGCCGTTGAGGGGTTTATGTCCACTTATCTGGTAATGGCGGCGATGAAGGGGCGGTTTGTGTCGGAGCAGGGCAACCTGTATGACAACTTTCAGATGCTGGGCTATGTGGATGGGGCCACGCCGTTTAACGCCGTGTGCAACTTTTTTGACTACCCCAAGTTTCCCATCGCGTGGGGGGATGTGGAGTATATGTGGGCGGAACGGCTGGCGGACGACCCGGACAACGCGCATCACGGCGACTATGAACGGGTATATGTAGCGGCGCTGCGGGAACGGTGGGAGGGGCGCTCGCGGAATTGACGGCAACCGCTACCCCTGCCACCCGACGGCTGGTCCGGCAAGCATAGATTCCGGCGAAAGCCGGAATGACGGGTGTAAGGTTTGGAATGACGGGTGTAAGGTTTGGAATGACGGGTATGGGGTTTGGAATGATGGTGAATATGACTCTACGGCTTGGGGAGAGAGGGAGCGCCCGGCGATGGGCTACAGGCGGTCGGCTTTGGCGCGGAGGCGGGAGAAATCGGCGCGGAAACCTTCGGCCATGGCGCGGCGGTCGGTGCCGTGCAGGACGAACCGGGCGCCCTGCTCAATCCAGAATTCGGAGAGTTCCGGGGTTTGGTGATGCACGAGGGTGGGCAGGCCGTGCGCTTCGCAGCGGTCAATAATGTCTTTGACAGTGCGGATATAGATTTCCTGCGCGTAGTCGTCGGGGACGCCGAGGGAGATGCTCATGTCGTTGGGGCCGACAAAGATGGCGTCGATTTGCGGCACATCCAGGATGGCGTCCAGGTTGTCCACCGCGGCCTGGCTTTCGATGCCGATGATGCAGATGTTATTGCGGTTGCGCGCGGCCAGGTATTCGCGGCTGGCGTCGCTGGGGAATTCGCCGGTAGCCAGGGCCTGCTCGGCGGCGGCGCCTTTGAGGGGGCGGAACTTGGCGGCTTTGACTACTTCGCGCACCTGGTCCACGGTTTCGCAGTAAGGGGCCAGGATGCCTTGCGCGCCGGCGTCAATAGCCATGGTTACATAGTGGGAGTCGGGGATGGGGATGCGGACGATGGGGACGACGCTGCCGGTGTTGAACATGGTCAGGTAGTCGCCCAGCTCGCCGCGGCTGCGGGGGTTATGCTCGGTGTCAATGATGACATAGTCCAAGCCGACGCCGTCGAGGACGGGAATCCAGCGGGGGTTGCGGTTGACGCTGATCATGGTGCCAAAGATGCGCCCGCCGCCGTTGAGGATTGCTTTCAAGTCTGCGCCGTTCATATGGGCCACGCTCCTGTTGGTTGATTCGCAGGGCAATGATGGATTGACGCAGTATAGCACGGCGGCCGGCCGATGGATGGCGCAATGTGATAAACTGCGGGTTGGGAATCGTCTGGTTAGCCGGAAAGCGGCGATCAGACCGCAATTGTATCGTCAAACGGCAGCGTTTCTTTTAGGTGGTTGCGGGCGTGGATTCCGGCTTTCGCCGGAATGACGGAGAAATTAACCGCCTAATTGAAAACGCTGCCGCGTCAAACCGACCATTTGAGGCAGGATCAGGCTTTTGCAACAGCAGTACAGTTACATAGACCGGCAGGATGAATGGGACGCGGCGGCCGGCGGGCTGCGCCAGTCGGCGGAGGTGGCGCTGGACACGGAGCGCAACGGGCGTTTTGCGTACCAGGAATGCATCTGCCTGATACAGATTTGCGACGGGCGGCGGACGATGCTGGCGGACCCGCTGCGTATCGGAACGCTGACCGATTTTGGCGAACTGCTGGCGGATCCGGCGGTGGGCAAGGTCATACACGGCAGCGACGAGGATGTGCGGTTTTTCCACAGCGATTTTGGCTGCGCGGTGGAGGGGCTGTTTGACACCGGGGTAGCGGCGCGTTTTCTGGGGGTGCGCCGGCCGAATCTGGCCGCCGTACTGGAGGAGTTCGCCGGGGTAGTCATTCCCAAAGACCCGCGCTTACAGGCGTCTAATTGGGCGCAGCGGCCCTTGCCGCAGGCGGCGCTGGACTATGCGGCCAGCGATGTGCATTATCTGCTGCCGCTGGCGGACGAACTGCGGTATCGGCTGGAGAAGGCGGGGCGGCTGGATTGGGTGATGGAGGAATGCCAGCGGATCCAGGAATTGCGGCATCCGCCGCAGGAGCCGCTGGAAACGGCATTTCGTCGCATCAAGGGATGGGAAACGCTGAACGGGCGGGAGGCGGCGATTTTGCAGGAGCTTTACGCATTCCGGGACGGCAAAGCCTGCTTTTGGAACCTGCCGCCGACGATTGCCGCCAGCAACGCGGATCTGCTGGAGTTGGCAAGGTCGGGGGGAGCAACGCCGCGGGGCGTTGGCGGGATGCTGACCGGCCGCTGCTACGGCGAGCTGCTGGAGGCGATTGAGCGCGGGATGGAGAACCCGGAAATTCCCCGTCCGCTGCGCGCGGAGCTGGCCAACTCGGGCTGGACGGCGGAGCGGCGGGAACGGTTAGGGATACTAAAGGGATGGCGCAATGCGCTGGCGCAGCAGCTGGGCCTGGCCGTCAACCATATCTGGCCTACTGCCAGCCTGGAACGGATGGCGCTGGGTCAATCGGATGTGGAGCAGGAATTGGCGGATGACAACGGGGAAGTGCGCCGGTGGCAGCGGGGGGAGTTCGGCGAGGGGCTGCGGCAGCTGGCGCGGCAAAATGGATGGTAGCCGTTCCGTTTTCAGACGGCGGCAAGCGTTGTTATTTGGAGGGATTTTATGACTGGCAAGGCTGCCTTTGCCGTCCTGATGGTTACTGCCGCAGCGGCGGCGATTTTTGCCGGCTGTGGGGATATAGCCGGCTATGGTTTAGCAGCGGCGCGTCCTGATGCTGATACGCCGGCGGGCGGGACCGGGTCGGCCCGTACCGCAGACGGAACGCCGGCGCCCATTGCTACAGCGATGGCGCAAGCGGCAGCGGTGCAGGCCGAGTATGCCACACCGATACCTGAACCGGCGACTGCGGCCGGCGACTGCGACCGGCTGTGTGATTACGAGTTCTGGCAGAACGTCAGCGTTGCCGATTTAGATGCCGAAATCGGCCAAGGGGCGTCAGTGAACGCAAAAAAGGATTCCAGCGAGGATTCCGGCGACGGGGACGATCCGTTTTACCGGGGGAGCAGTCCGTTGCATTTTGCGGTATTGGGCGCCGATATTGCCGTTATTGAGGCGCTGCTGGATCGGGGCGCGGATCTGGAAGCCGTGAACGATGAGGGGATGACCGCCCTGCACTTCGCGTCGGGGTTGCCGGATGCCAGGCCGGATGTAGTTGGCCTGCTGCTGGAGCGCGGAGCGAATGCTAATGCACAAGACGATTTGGGCGTCGCTCCGTTGCATTTTGCCAACGATACGCTAGTGGCGGCGCTGCTCTTGAATTATGGCGCCGATGTCAACCGGAAAACCAACGACGGCTACACCCGCTTGCATGAAGCGGACGCTGCGCTCGCTGCGCTGCTACTGGAAAATGGCGCCGATGTCAATGCCGTTGCTGATGATGGCTATACTCCGTTGTTCTACGCGGCGCGTACAAATGCCGACAGCGTAGCGTTGCTGCTGGAGCATGGCGCTGATGTCAATGCCGTTGCTGATAATGGCGATACTCCGCTGCTCGCCGTATTAGATCGCCTGGTAAATGGCGGAGGATCCGATGGCGTCGCCATATTGCGCCTGTTACTGGAAAACGGCGCTGATGTTGGCGCAAAAGACATTGAAGGCAGTACGGCTTGCCAATATGTAGAGGATGGAATCCTGCAAGCGGAACAGTCTGAAATAGATGCGATACGGGAGCTGGTGTGCCAGTAATGCGCGCGCCGCACGCTGGGGCGTGGGGGCATATTCACCGTCGTTCCTCAATGCACCGTCATTGCGGCGAAAGCCGTAATCCAGCGTCGTAATTCCCTAGGCGGGTAATGGAACCGGCAACCATAGATTCCGGCTTTCGCCGGAATGACGGGTGGGGGGGACGGAATGACGCGGCTGGGGGGGGAATGGCGGTTGGGGAGGTTGGAATGGCGGTTGGGGGGACGGAATGATGCGGTTGGGGGGGTTGGAATGATGCGGTTGGGGGACGGGTTGCGGCGAATCGGAGTCGGAGTTTGACGGTGCGGTCTAGGCGCCGAAAGTCATTAGCTGTTCGCAGAAGCGGGCGGTGTTCATGAGGTCGGGGATGACGACGTATTCGTCGATGGTGTGCATCTGGTTGGTGGCCATTCCGACGACTACGCTTTCGATGCCGTTGAGACGGAACACATTGCCGTCGGTGCCGCCGCCGGAGGGGTGGATGTTGGGTTGCAGGCCCATATCGCGCATTACGCGCATTACCAGCTGGGCGGTGGCTTCGTTGGGGTCGAGGCGGTACATCTGGAACATCATTTCCAGCTTTTCGGTGATTTCGGCCTCGCCGTAGCGGCCGCGGATGGTGGAGAGGGCGGACAGGAGCTGCATTCGCAGCAGTTCCAGCGATTCCATGTTCATACTGCGGAATTCGCCGGTAATCCGGGATTCGGAGGGGACGGCGTTGCGGACGGTGCCGCCGGCGATGGTGGCGATATTGAAGGTAGTTTCCTCGTCAATGCGGCCTTGGGGCAGTTCGGCAATCAGGTCGCTGGCGATTTTGATGGCGGAGAGGCCCTTTTCGGGTTCAACGCCGGCGTGGGCGCCGCGGCCCTTGATGTCAATGTCAAAGGCCATATAGGTGGGGCTGGCGCCGGTGATGGTGTTGACCGGGCCGTTGCCGTCAAAGACGACGGCTTCGGTGCCGCGCAGCATGGAAAAGTCCAGGTTGGAGGCGCCGACCAGGCCGATTTCCTCGCCGCGGGTGAACACGACTTCGATGGTGCGGCGGGGCCGGCCGGCCTCTTTGACGGCTTCCAGGGCTTCCAGGATGGCGGCGACGCCGGCCTTGCAGTCGCCGCCCAGGATGGTGCTGCCGTCGGAGGTGATGCGGTCGCCGACGACTTGCGGCTTGATGCTGCGTCCGGGGTCGACGGTGTCCAGATGGGCGGAGAGCAGCAGGGGGCGGTCGGGGCCGTCCTCGCGGGCGATGACATTGCCGTGTTCGTCGCGGGCGACCTGGAAACCGAGGTTGGCGAGGCGTTCCGAGACGCGCAAAGCGACGTCCCATTCCTCGCCGGACGGGCTGTCAATTCGCACCAGGTCGCAAAAATCGTTGACCAGTCGTTCCTGGTTGGGCATCAGGCACCTCGCTGCGTAAGTAGGCCGGGTTATCGGTTGCCCATTATAGCGCAGTATGTTTAGAATTACTGCTATCCTGAATAACGGCCCGCCGGCCGGCCGGCCGCCCCAATTTTGCCGGAGCTTTAGCGATGCCAGATAATATGTACATCTACCGCGCTACCGCCGTTCCTAACGATACCGCCGCCATCGTTGAGTTCAACACGGCGCTGGCTCTGGAGTCGGAGGGGGTTGCGCTGGAACCGGAAACGCTGCGGGCCGGCGTGGGCGCCGTGCTGGCGGACCCGCACAAAAAGGGCTTTTACCTGCTGGCGGCGATTGCCGGCCGGCCGATTGGGCAGCTGATGGTTACCTACGAATGGAGCGACTGGCGCAACGGGTGGATTTGGTGGGTGCAGTCGGTTTATGTGCGGGAGGAGTATCGCCGGCAGGGTATTTACCGGGCGCTTTACACGGAGCTGCGGGGAATTGCGAGGCGGCGGGGCGACATCCGGGGGCTGCGGCTTTATGTAATGCGCGAAAACCATACCGCCAAGCGAACCTATGCGGCGATGGGGATGGCGCATTCCGAATATGACCTGTACGAATCGGAAATGCCGGCGTCCGCGCGGCCGGTCATCGGCGATACGGCATCCTGATGCTTGACGAACTGCCTAACGAGTTTCATTACACGGCGCGGGGGCAGCTGGCGCTGCGGGTGGGCCAGCTGGACGCCGCCATCGCCGATTTCAACCGCGCGCTGGAACTGAACGACGATTTCGCGCCGGCGTACTACTATCGGGGGCTGGCTTACCGCAATCGGGGCGATTTGACGCCGGCGGTGGCCGATTATACGCGCGCGATTCTGGCCGATCCGCAGTATCCGGTGCCTTACTATGCGCGGGGCGTGGCGCGCCGTCATCTGGGGTACTACGAGGATGCCATCAGCGACTACACCGCCGCCATTGAGCTGGAGCCGGACGATGCGGATTACTACTATGCGCGGGGCGTGGCCCGGATTGCGCTGGGGCATTATGCCGAGGCGATTGCCGATTTTCAGTCTGGTATTGGCATCAACCCGGAACATTCCAACGCACACTACAACCTGGGCATTGCTTACCGGGACAGCGGCGACCGGGATGCGGCATTGCCGTGCTACGACCGGGCGATAGAACTGCGTCCGCGGGACCCGGATTATCGCTATGCGCGGGGCAACCTGTACGGCGACCGCCGCGACTACGACCGGGCGATTGCCGATTATGACATCGCTATTGCCTTGGCGCCGGGCTTTGCCAACGCTCTGTATAATCGGGGGATTGCGCGCCGCAATCGGGGCGAACCGGCGGCGGCCATTGCCGATTTTGACGCGGCGCAGGATGCGGGGATGGATACGGCTACGCTGCGCCATAACCGGGGCATCGCCCGCGCCGATCTGGGGCAGCACGCGGCGGCCATTGCCGAATATGACGCCGCGCTGGAAGGCAGCCCGGATTTGACGAATGTCTATCACAGCCGCGGCGTATCCCGGCAGGCGCTGGGGGACGATGCCGCCGCCGCCGTTGATTTTGCGGAATATGCCCGCCGCACCGCTCAATCCAGCGGCTGATTGATTGAGCGGTATGAACGACGGCGCGCTTTCATCGCTGCGGCCCGGCGTCCAGCTGGGCAACCTGGAATACCGGATTGACGGTGCGGATTTGTCCGCTTATCGCGCACTGGCGGGACAAGGCGGCCACTATCCGAACTTGCTGAATGACGACTGCCGGAGCTTGCTGTCCCCGCATTGCGGGCAATCGTTGTTGACGGCGGTATGGCGGCGTTGGGAGTTTTTGCGCCCGCCCATTCCGGGGCGGCGGTTGCAGGTTGGGGGATGGCTGCGGGCAGTAGAGCGCCGGGGCGAAAGCGTCTATTACCGGGTGGCGGCTTTTGCGGTTGATGAAATCGGCACTGAGATACTGCGCGCCGAGGCGGTATTTCGGCAGGGGGCGGCGCCAGTGGCAGCCGATGCCGATTCCGTCCGCTTGGCGCGGCCGTCGGGGTATGCCGTGCAATCCGGGCTGATACTGCCGGGGGATGCGGCAGCTCTGCCTGGCATAACCCTGCCTAACGATGCCAACTGCCCGCAAGATTGGACGACGGTTATCGCCGGGTGGCTGGAAGGCGAGATGGGAGGGCGGTTTGGCGATGATTTTCGGTGGGGCGGCCGGCTGACGCTGGCTTATCGGGGATCTATAGCGCCGGGGGAGGTTATCGCCGGCGATGCGGTAACGCTGGCCGTGGATAGCGTACACGGCGGCGCAACCCGCTATCGGATTGCGCTGGCGGCTGTGAATAAAGCCGGTCTGGCGGCGGCAGTGGGAGAGGCCGAGGTTACCGCGCCCAGCCCGCGCCGGGTCTGATAATATATCTGCCATCGCCCGCTGGCTATGGATATGGAGTAACCTGATGCTGCAACCCGCCGCCCCCGCTTTGTCCGCCGTACCCGAAAACTGGCAAACCGCCTTGGCCATCGTGGCCCATCCCGACGATATGGAGTACGGGGCGGCCAGCGCAGTTGCCAAATGGACGGCGCAGGGCAAGCGAGTGGCCTATGTGATGGCCAGCCGGGGCGAGGCCGGCATTGACAGCATACGCCCATCCGAAGTGGGGCCGCTGCGGACGCAAGAGGAAATCAACAGCGCGCGGGTGGTGGGCGTGGATACGGTGGAGTTTCTGGATTATCCCGACGGGGTGATTGAGTACGGGCTGCCGCTGCGCCGGGATCTCAGCCGGGTCATCCGCAAGCATCAACCCGATGTGGTGCTTACCATCAACCACCATTTGCAATTTGCCAGCGGACACCTGAATATGGCGGATCATCGTTGGGTAGGGCTGGCGGTGTTTGACGCGGCGCGGGACGCCGGCAACCGCTGGATTTTCCCGGAGCTGCTGGACGAAGGGATGGCGCCGTGGAATGAAGTTCAGTTTGTGGCGGTGTTCGGCTCCAGTGCGCCGACGCACGCCGTGGATGTTTCCGATTATTGGGAGACCGGGATGGCGTCGCTGCGGGAACACCGGGCTTACCTGGACAATTTGGGGGATGTGGGCGACGGGCCGTTTGAGTTTTTGACGGCGCACGCCCGCACAGTAGGCGCGGCTTTCGGATGCGAATACGCCGCCCAGGCCGAGCTGGTGTATATCAACTATGCGCCCTGAACGGATCGGCGACGGCTGCCGCCCGGCTGTCGCATCTTTAGCGCATCACCCGGAGGTCAACTGATATGCCCGGTTTCAGCCAGCAGCTGCGCGAGGAAGCGCAGCCCATCTGGGACGCCATTTTTGCCCATCCCTTTCTGGCGGCGGTCAAGGACGGCAGCCTGCCGCTGGCAACCTTTCAGTATTATCTGGGGCAGGATTATCACTATTTGGAGGGGTTTGGCCGGGCGGTAGCGCTGGCGCTGGCGAAGTCTCCCGATGCGGATTTGTTACAGCAGCTGGCGCACCGGGTGATGACGCCGGTAGAGCGTCCGCTGCACCATCGGCTGATTGAGACGGCCGGGCTGACGATGGACGAAGTGGCCGCAGTTCCGCTATCGCCCACGAATACGGCCTATATCAACCATATGCTGACGACGGCGGCGCAATACGGCTTGGGGCCGACGGCGGCGGCGCTGCTGCCCTGCCCCTGGACTTATCATCTGCTCAAAGATGAGGTGGGGCAGTCGGAGCATCCGCTTTATGGGCAGTGGACGCGGTTTTATGTAGAGGGGCTGCTGCAATCCAGCGTGGATGCCTGGCGGGGGTTTGTGGACGAAATGGCGGAACGGGTCGGAGAGCAGGAACGGCAGGCGATGCGGTATGCGTTCATCACCAGCAGCCGCTATGAATATATGTTTTGGGATGCGGCTTGGCGGCGGGAGGAATGGGCGGTGTAAGGCGGCAAAATCCGGCTCATCCGATATATCCATTATATCCATATCAAATAAAGCGCACTGCGACGAGGTAAGCAAATGCCCTACGCTCCAATCAACGGCACACAGATGTTTTACGAAAGCCATGGCGATGGGCCGGCTATTGTGTTCGCGCACGGGCGCGGCGGCAACCATCTCAGCTGGTGGCAGCAGGTAGCGGAATTCCAGGGCGGACACCGCTGCATTACATTTGACCATCGTGGGTGGGGATTGACCGCCGGCCCCGCGCAGCAACCGGAACCGGATACGCTGGTGGACGACCTGCGCGGGCTGCTGGACTATCTGGGCATTGAGCGCGCTTTGCTGGTAGCGCAGTCAATGGGCGGCGTTACCAGCCTGGGTTTCGCCTTGCGCTACCCGGAAAGGGTAACGGGGTTGGTGCTGGCCGACACTACCGGGGGCATCGGGGATCCGGTAGTGGTGAATCTGCTACAGGATGTCCGCCCGCCGGAAGATCCGCTGCGCCGGGCGTTGAGCGACAGCTTTATCGCGGAACAACCGGCTTTGACTTTCCTGTACGGCGCCATCGGGCGCATCAACCAGGAAATGCCGGTAAGCGTAGTATCGGGAATGTTCCGCAACGCCGGCGGGCCGCAGGCGGCGGATCTGGGGCGGCTGACGATGCCGGTCCTGCTGGTAGTAGGCGCTGAGGACCAGATTTTCCCGGCGCCGGTAATTGAGGCGGCGCACCGGCTGATACCGGGGAGTCGTCTGGAAATTGTGCCGGGCGCGGCGCACTCCACCCATTTTGAGCAGGCGGCGGTTTTCAACGAATTGCTGGCCGAGTTTATCGCCGATAACGGGCTGGGGAAGTAAAGCGCAGCACAGGTTTATCGGGGCAAAAAGCAGGGACGAACCGCTATTCGTCCCTGCTGCGGCAGATTGCCGGTATGCTGCGGAGTGTGCCTAAAAAGGCAAGTGCTCCGCGATGTCGTTTTCGGTGCGGAAGGGGCCCCATTCGCGGGGTACATTGAGCAGGCGGCCCTCCAGGTCGTCAACGCTGTTCTGGCCGCAGTAGGCCATGGCGCGATTGAATTCGGACCGCAGCAGCTCCAGCATATGGTGGACGCCCTCGGCGCCGTTGACGGCCAAGCCCCAATAGAGGGGGCGTCCAACGGCGACGGCGGTAGCGCCCAACGCGAGGGCTTTGAGCACATCGCTGCCGCGCCGGACGCCGGAGTCCACATAGACTTCGGCTTTGCCGGCGACGGCGGCGACGATTTCGGGCACCATTTCAATGCTGGACATGGTGCTGTCCAATTGACGCCCGCCGTGGGTTGACACCAGAATGCCGTCCACGCCGTGTTCCGCGGCCAAGCGGGCATCCTCGGCGATGCGGACGCCTTTGAGCACCAGGGGCAGGTCGGTCAAGCCGCGCAGCCAGTCCAGTTCCTGCCAGGTCAAGGCCGGGGTCTGCGGCATTTCCCAGCGGGGGGATTCGTCGGTGCCGCTGACTTCGGCGAGACGATCCTGCTGGGCGCGGAAATTGCCGAGTTCGCCGGGTCGCTCGTAGCGGTTCCGCACATCCCGCTCTTTGGGGCTAGGCACGGGAGTGTCCACGGTGAGGACGATGGCGCGATAGCCGGCAGCCTCGGCGCGCTTGACCAGATTTTCGGTAAGGTCGTAGCCGCGGTGGTACAGCTGGAACCACAAGGGGCCGGTAGCGGCTTCGGCGATTTCCTCCATACTACAGTTAGAGGAAGTGCTGCACATCATCAGGGTGTTGGACATTCCGGCACCGCGGGCGGTGGCGCATTCGGCATCCGGGTGGGCGTTGCCGTGGCCGCCGGTGGGGGCAATCATTACCGGAAAGCTGATGTCCTGCCCCAGCACGGTGGTAGAGATTTTGCGCTCGGTAGTATCACGCAGGAAGCGGGGCCGCAGGGTAAGCGCCTCAAAAGCCGAGCGGTTGCGGGCAGTGGTGATTTCATCCATCGAGCCGGCGGCGATGAATTCCCAGTTGTTGTGGGGCAGGGCCTGCTTGGCCCGCGCTTCGTAGTCGTAAAGGTTGATCGGTTCAAGTCGCATTGACTTCTCCTTGTAGGAAAGGCCACGGTTGTAGGAAAAGCCGCGGGTTGGAGGGGTTGGGGAATTGCTACGGCCCTGCTGCCGGGTCTCACAGATTCAGGCGGAAAATGCCGTCGGCGACGTCGGGAAGCATTTTGTACTCGTCGGCCGGCCCGTCAAAGGACATGGGATGCGGCAATGCGACATTATGCAGCCGGCGAATGCGGCGCATGGCGTGCCCTTGAGATGACAGGCGGCCGGACAGGCTGCGGGTGGACAGCCCCATAGTGTCCAGGAGCGACTGCCGAGAGACGACATAGCCGCTGCCGGCGGCAACCTGGCGATAAACTTCGCGGGCCTGGGGGGCCAACAGATCCCAGAAAGTCCGCACGTGGTCCAGCGTCCACTGGCCTTCGGGGACTTCGGGTTCGGGTTCCGGCTCGGCGACGGGCGGCGGACTCTCTGCCGCGACGGACAGTTGGGCGGGAGCGTCATCCGCAGCCGTCGCATCGGCGGGAACGGAAGCTACTGCAATGCCGACGCCGGGCAACGCTGCGGCCGCCGTATCGCTGTTCATCAAGCGACGGATGGCGTCCATCACTTCGTTGGTTTCGCCTTCAACCGTCATAGCGACTTTTACCATTGTCTGAACCTCGCTGACTTAATTTTGCGTTGGAAGTGTAACACATCTTTGCGCCGAATACATTAGCGGATGACACCGGCGCAAGAATACGGGGCGAAAAGGGGCCAGTCCGATGCCGCAGCGCGTGGCATGGGGCGTCTTTCGCAATGCATTCTTGCGCCGGAGCCGCAACTTGGAGGGCTAGGCGTCCTGGTCGCCCGGGCCGAAGGGAACGATACCCGGAATCCACCACTTTTCCCAGGATTCGTCGATTTTGTCCTGGAAGAACTGCAAGTCCTCCGCGGTGAGGTGGGCAAAGCGTCCCTGGCGTTGCAGGTATTCGGTTACGGGCTTGCGCCGGCGGACGCCCCGGGCGATGGCGCGGGACGGGCCGTTGAGAATCAGCTCGCCGTCCACGATTTCGTACTGGACCCAGATGCCGGTCTCTACGGCCAGCATCCCCAGTTCGTGGGAATACTTGGGGTCGTAGTCCCAGCCTTTGGGGCAGGGGTCAATGCTGTGGATGAAAGTGGGGCCGCCGATGGTCAGCGCGCGGCGTATTTTGTTGGTGAAGTCCGGCCCATAGGAACCGCAGGCGGTAGCGACGTAGCGCACATCCGGGTGGCCGGCGGCCAGCATCGGAACTGTGTTCTTTTTCCAGCGCCGGTTCATAATGCGATGCACTTTGCCCGGCGGGGAGAAAGTGGAGTTGGCGCCCCAGGGACTGGAGCCGGACACCTGAATGTCGGTGTTGGCGTAGGATTCGTTGTCGTAGCAGAGGATGAGCAGGTTGTACTCATCGTGCTGCAAGGCGGCGGAGATGGCGGAGAGGCCCATATCGACGCCGCCACCGTCGCCGCAGAAAGCGATGACATTGATGGGTTCCTGCTGCATCTTGCCCTTACGCATCAGGGAAGCCAAGCCGGCGGCGGTGCCGGTAGCGGCGGAGCCGCTGGAGCCCAGCTGCGTGTGCATCCACGGCACGACCCAGGGGGTGCTGTAATAGGTGGTATTGGCCACATACATACAGCCGGTGCTGCCGACCACGATGGTGCGGGGGCCGGCGGCTTTGATCATCAGGCGCATCACCAGGGCGGACTCGCAGCCCTGGCAGGTGCGGTGTCCGGAGGTGAATCCTTCGAACACGGGGATTTGTTTGACGCCCCGGACTTGGGGGAGTTCCTGCACCGGCTGGGGCGGAGCTTGGGTCATAGTAGTCATGGCGGCTCTCCTCTAACCTAATCGCGGACGCCAATCCAGGCGTTTTCCTCTTTGACGACGCCGGCGTTGATGGACGCCTGCACCATTTCGGTCATTTCCACCACATCGCGCACCAGCACTTCGCGTCCGCCCAGTCCGGCGATGAAACTTTGCATCAGGGGGCGGTTGTCCAGCGTGTAGAGGGCGGAGCGGATTTCGTTGAACAGCACGCCGCCATAGGATGGCGAGCCGTAGGAATAATCGCGGTCAATGACGCCCACCGCTTTGCAGCGGCTCAATGCATCCCGTATTTCGTCGGTAGCGAAGGGCCGGAAAAACTTGACGCGGAGGAAACCGACTTTCACGCCCTGCTCGCGGAGACGGCGGACGGCGACGCGCACCGGCATGGCCAGCGTTCCCATGCCGGTTAGGATGATGTCGGCGTCGTCGGTCATGTATTCCTCAATGAACGGGCTGTCATCGCCGCGCCCGAAAACCTGCTTGAATTCGGCGTAGGCTTCCTTGATGACGGCCGGGGTGCGGCGCATGGCGTCGTCGGTCTGGCGGCGGATTTCCATCAGCCAGTCCTCGTTGACTTGCGGCGCTACCGTGATGGGGTTGTCGGGATGCAGCAGCAGCCGGCCCCGGTCGTAGGTAGGCAGGTATTGGTCAACTTGCTGCTGCGTGGGCACGTTGACGATGGCCTGGGAGTGGGTAAGGAAGGAGCCGTCGCAGGAGATGGCGGCCGGCAGGAATACGCGGGGATCTTCGGCGACTCGCCAGGCGAGCAGCGCGGTGTCCAGGGCTTCTTGCGCGGTGCCGACCCAGTACAGCATCCAGCCGAGGTCGCGGACGGCCATCGCGTCATTGTGTTCTACGCCGAAAGCGCCGGGGTCGTCCAGGGCGCGGTTGCCGACCATGGCGACTACGGGGAGGCGCAGCCCGGCGGTAACGGTAATGGCCTCAAAGGCGTAGAACCAGCCGACGCCGCTGGAGCCGCAGAAAGTGCGTGCGCCTACGGCAGAGGCGTGCTTGACGATTTCAAACTGGGAATGCTCGCTTTCGGCGACGATAAAGTCGCAGTCAAAAGCGCCGTCGGCCTTCAGCTTGGACACATACTGCATCACGGTGTCATAAGGCCGGATGGGGTAGGCGGTGATGACATCAACGTCGGCCAGGGAGCAGGCGATGGCGATAGCTTCGCTGCCGCTGATCAGCTCCTCACGGTCGGCATTGTGGCCGTTGCGGGAATGCCCGTTTTGGGATTGAGTAAGGGTTGGGGTTGCCATTTAGTCATCGCCTCCCGTCAGGACTGCTTCCGATTCGGCTTCGTAGCGGCCGGGGCTGTGGTAGCCGTGGCTGCGCGCGGCATCCCGGTCTTTCTCAATCTGAATCAGTTCTCCCATCCATTTATGGTAGTCGTCCTTGTCCCGGCGCCAGTGTTCGTACTGGCTGGCATTGTCGTTGAATTCGGCTTCGTTGACCATCGTAATGCAGTCGGGGACGGGGCAGACGGCTTCGCAGACGGCGCAGCCGCAGCACGCTTCCATGTTTGCATCGTACAGCCCTTCGGGAGTGACGTCAAAGCAGGTGTCGGGGCATTGGAGCCAGCAGAGGGTGCACTTGATGCAGGTGTCAAAGTTGATGACGGGGCGCATGGAGCGGGTGCTGAACTTCTTGAAAACGGCGCTGCGGGTGGGTTCGTAGCCTTCGGCGCCGCCGCGGAAACCGCCGCCCTGTTCCACGCCCCGGATAACCAGCCCTTCCTCCATAGACCGCCAGCCGGGGAGGTCAAAGCTGAAAGGTTCGTCGTCGCTGCCTTCGCCGGGTTCTACGGGGCGGAATGCGGTGCGCGCGTAGGTGTTGCGGGCGGAGGTTTGCTTGAGTTCGCCCCAGCCCTGGTCGTCCAGCGCGGCCAGCATGGAGTCCAGGCTGACCAGTTCCGGGCAGGCTTTGGCGAGGGCGCCCAGGATGCGGGCGTCGGTGTGGTCGTCCTTATAGACCCACAGCCCGGAAAAGCTGGTGGTTGCCGGCACGATGGCGAGGTTGTAGGGGGTGTCTTTCTGGTGGATGTCTTCAATCAGGGCGTCGGCGCTCTGGCGGGAAGTAACGATGAGGGCGCCGCCGTCTTTGGTCAAGGCGTTGATGGGCTGCAAGCCGTACCAGGCCCAGGATTCGATGCCCTTGCACATGGTGTCGTCCACGTTGATGGTGACGTCCACTTCGCGGGCTTCGTACACGGCCAGGTTTTCTTCCAGTTCTTCGGGGGTGTCGGAAACGATGGCGAACTGCTTGGCGGGGATGCCGTTGCGTTCCGGCGAGTCGCCATAGCGTCCGAAAGCGGTGCCGATTTTGCCTTCTTTGCGGGCGGCAAAAACGATGCTGCGGACGATGTTGCGGGCCAGGGTCTTTTGAAAGATGCCCCGGTACACTACCTCCACTGCGACGGTGCTCATTGGGGAGGCCTCCTCGGTGATGATGGGGGGGATTATAGCACGGAATGGCGGGGACGTTTTACAGGGATGGGGTAATTTGGAGGCAGCGCGACCTTCCGCCATTCAAGCGAGTAAATGTCGCAGTTCCGTCACGTCGCGGCGTTTAACGACATCGTCCGACAGCCTCAGTGCGGGGCCATTGACGGTATCGTGCGCCAATTCGCTTACGACTTCGTGCGATATTTTCACAGCGTAACGTATGGAGTAGTCGTCTTTGAAAGCGACCGCAATCAAATAATCAAAGTCTTTCGCTGTAAGATTTCGCATAGGGCTAAATAGCACAGAGCCGGTTTGCTGGCGGCCTCCCTTGATCTGATAAAGTTTGCCGTTCTTGTCGGTAGCGTCGTAGCCTTTCTGATTTTTCGCTGCCTTTTCCAATTTTAGGCGGTTGCAAACCAGCCACTCGGCGTAGTCGCCAATGGGATTGTTGCGGGTTGCGGCCACACCGCGACGGCGCAGTTCATCAATCACCGCTCCGTGAGTTTGGAGTAGTTCAATCTCCAACATTTGCTCTAAATTTTTCATCACTTACCTCATGTGGGCTGGGGGCTTGTTATGGGTAGCCGGCTATCGCGAGCAGACGGTCAACTAGCAGCCCAGTCATACGAACTGATTCAGCGACGTCGCCGGCCGGCAGAAAGCCCTGGTCGGCGTTGCCATGGAGTTGCCAAGGATAAGAGAACCACTGTTTGAGGTTGCTGCCGCCCGGCTCGTCGGCGAGCTCGTCGATAAACCGTCGCTTTTCGGCATATTGGACGGGGCTGCGGCGGCGAGATGCCGCGGCGGCGTTGATGGCGTGCTTGGCGGCGTGCCAAGCCTGGTTTGACGCTTGCAGGAGCAGGCCACCCGCGGCATCCTGCGCGCCGCGGGTTATGCTGCGGCGCGCTTCGGCCGCGTGTTCCGGTGCGGTCAGCATCCCACGCTTTCCTCCGGAGGGCAAAAGGCCAGCATACGACTGACGAAGCTGTGGACGACAGGCTGGAGCCAGATGACTTCGTCTTTTTCCAAAAAATTGTGATTGGCGTTGTCGCGGAACAGTTCGGCGGTGTGGAATTCCGCGACGACATCCAGCCCTTTCCCGTTTTCCGCGTCAATTCGGCGCATCGCATCTTTGATTTCAGCGTCGGCGCCGGCAGGCCAACCACGCTGTCGCGCGACAACGGCGGCGGCCTCCCAGGCGGCAAGCCTAAAGATGCCGGGAACATTTGGCGCAATCGTCGGATGCCAGCGCTCTGAGGGAGGCAAGCAGGTGATTTCGGGCCGGCTCAGAAAGATTGTACGGCTGATCTTTGTTCACGGCTTTCGCTCCATCACCGGCCCGCCGGCAGACTTCTGCTTACGGCCATTTAGGAAACGCAGTGTGCAACCTATGATACAATGCCCGCCGATTTACCGCAAAGGAGACCATTCAATGCCCCAGCGAATTAAGGCCGGCGCAGCGGTTATTGAATTGCTGCAACAGGAAGGCGTCAGCAAGATTTTCGGCATCGTAGGTTCGTCGTTTTTGGATGTGCTGGATCCGCTGTATGACCGGGATGACATGGAGTTCGTCGGCGTGCGCCACGAGCAGGGGGCGGCGCTGATGGCCGACGGGTACAGCCGCATTGCCGGCGCGCCGTCCGTGTGCCTAGTTACCAACGGGCCGGGCGTGCTGAACCTTACCTACGGCATCGGTTCCGCTTATGTAGCCCACTCTCCGGTTGTGGTGCTGGCGCCGTCGGCGTCCCGAGACCATCAGCATCTGGATTCCACCCAGGAATTTGACCAAGTGGCGCTGTTCAAGCCGATCACGAAAGCGAGTTTTTCCATCAACAAGATTGAGCGGCTGCCCGACGCGCTGCGGCAGGCGTTTCGCATCGCTACTTCCGGCAAGATGGGGCCGGTGCTGGTGGACATCCCGCGGGACCTGCTGCCCGGCGCCGAGGTTGATCTGGACGCCTTGCCGCCGGCAGCCTATCGCACGGGGCAGGGCAAATCGCGCGGCGACCGGCAGCAGATTGAGGCGGCGGCCCAAGAAATACTGTCCGCCCAACGCCCGGTCATCATCGCCGGCGGCGGCGTGGAATGGAGCCTGGCCGATGCGGAGATTGCCCGTTTGTCGGAACTGACCGGCGCGCCTATCGTAACTTCCTATGGCCGCGCCGATGCCGTGCCTAACGACCATGCGAACTACTTGGGGCATCTGGGACGGCTGGGCGCGCCGGAGGCGATTGCAGCCGTGCAGAGCGCGGATGTTATCGTGGCGGCCGGCACTCGGCTGGGGCAGTCCACGACTTTTTACGACCATCGGTTTATTCCGGCGGACGCCCGCATCGTTCACATTGAGATTGACCCCAAAGAAATCGGCCGCATCTACCCGATAGCGGTAGGCGTGGAGGGCGATGTGGGCGCAGTAGTGGACGAAATCAACGGCATTGTCGCCGCGGCTGAACATCGTCCCGGAACGGACTGGACGGGTCGGGTGGCCGCCTGGAATGCGGCGCGCGCCGCACGGCTGGCCGCCGAGAGTACGCTGACCGGCGACTATATCAAGCCGCAGCGGGTGTATGCCGAACTGCGCCGGGCAATGCCGCGGAACGCCATTATTGCGCTGGATGCCGGCCTGGCGCCCAACTTCGGGCAAGACCGGCTGAACTACTACCAGCCGCGCAGCCTGATAATGGCGCTGGACTTGGGCGGGTTGGGGTTCAGCTTTCCGGCGTCCATCGGCGCCAACTTCGCCGCGCCGGAACGGCCGGTGGTCAACTTTAACGGCGATGGCGGCTTTCTGTTCAACGCCCAGGAATTTGAGACGGCGGTGCGCTACGGCCTGAAAAACATTTCGGTGGTGATGAACAACAACTGCTGGGGTTCGGAAAAGGCGTACCAGAAATACGCTTTCAACGAGCGGTATGTTGGGGCGGATACGGTGAACCCGCGCTTTGACCGCTATGCCGAGCTGTTTGGCGGAACCGGGTTTTATGTGGAACGCCCGGAGGACATCGCCGACGCTTTGGCGCAGGCGCTGGCGGCGGACGGCCCCAGCATCATTGAGATTCCTACGGACCCGGACGAAATGCCGCGCCCGGCGCGCCTGGCCGAAGTGCAGGCGCCGACGGCGTCGTAAATCCGGGTCGGCGCCGGGGCTTTGCCAAATTTGTATCTGTCTATATGGGGGAATGACGAATGAACGGTTCGAGCAAGACGCGGAACACGATGGTAGGGCTGTTTGCGGCGGCGGCGGTACTGGGGGCGGTATCCTTGGCGCTGCTGTTCGTGTCGATGGGCATCGGCAGCAAAATGTGGGCGCGGGGGGAGGCGTCGCAACAGGCTTATGCGATGGCGGACGGGCTGCGGCAGACTTCGGACGACCTGACGCGGATGGCGCGGCTGTACGCGGCAACCGGGGACGAGCGGTATCGGGAGTGGTTCCAGGAAATACTGGACATCCGGCATGGAATGGCGCCGCGTCCAACGGCCTATCAGGGGATTTATTGGGACTTTGTAGTGGCCGGGGAAGCGCCGCCGGGGGAGGATGGCCCGCCCCAGTCGCTGGATGATTTGATGGAAGAAGCGGGTCTGGAGCCGGAAATTATGGCCTTGTTGCTGCAATCAGAAAACAATTCCGATGCGCTGGCGGAGCTGGAGGCGGATGCGATGGCGGCGGCCAACAGCGGGGATCTGGAAGGGGCTCGCAGCATCCTCAACGGCGCCGAATACCACCGGCACAAGGCGAACATTATGCGTCCGATTAATGACGCGCTGGTTGCCACTTATGTCGGCACCGCTACGGACATCGGCGGCTACTATGGGAAGTGGCGGGCGGCAACCTATGCGCTGGTTGCGGCGTTGGCAGTGTCCATTCTGCTGGGGATAGCCGGCGCAGTAGTCGCTTTGCGGTCACGGCCCGGGGGCGGCAACGGGTAGCGGGTAACGATGCCGCGGCGGACGGCGGCAGAGTAGCCGTCCGCCGCGGATACCATTGCGAATGCCAGCAGGAACGGTAGTTTATGAATGCGGACGACATTATCAAGCCGATTGATGTTGACATCTCCGGCAGCGTCATCGTTATCAATTGGAACGATGGACACCGCGGCATTTACCCGCACCGGATGCTGCGGCTGCGCTGTCCGTGCGCTTCTTGCGTCGAGGAAATGACCGGGCGCGCGCTGCTGGATCCGGACAGCGTGCCGGCGCAAGTGCGCGCGGTTGACCATCTTACGGTAGGCCAGTATGCGTTGCAGTTCCTGTGGGACGATGCCCATTATACGGGCATTTACACTTACCGCGCGTTGCGGGCGGTATGTACTTGCATCGCCTGCAACGAGGGGCGGGCCGGCGCCAATCCGCAGCCGAGCGGCCATCCCTAGCCATCCTTAAATCAAGGATAGCAAGGGAATGCGGGTTATCCGGCGTACCCTGCTCCGGCGTCATTGCTTTTGGAGAGAAGGCTACTCGGTCGCATCCGGCGTTGGGGCGCCGCGGAAAGTCGCTCCGGGCTGGTTACGCAGCTTGGGGGCGGTAAAGGTATCCGACTTGAACGAAAAGTTGGAAATCTGCCGGGTAGCCGGCAAGCCGCAGAGTTTGCAGTCAAGGGGGTCGTCCGCGCGGGAAACGGGGCGGATGGACTCAAAAACGGCGGCGCAGTCGGCACAGCGGTATTCGTAAATTGGCATAGACACCTCCATTAGTATAGGATTATAGCCCAGTTCCAGATCAATCGTCAGGCCGACCGACACTGCGAAACAGGATTGCCGAAATGACTACGAACCAAACTACCGATGTCGCCATTATCGGCGGCGGCATCGCCGGCAGCGCCGCCGCCTACTACCTAGCGGAACGGGGCGTCAAAGCGACGATAATTGAACGGGAGGGCATCGGCGCAATGGCATCGGGCTACAATGCCGGCGGCCTGAACCCGTTGGAAGGGTATGGCTGGCCGCAGCTGCGCCCGATGGCGATGCAGTCTTTCCGCCTGCATCAGCAGCTTTGGGATGCGCTGCCGGCGGAGACGGGGATTGACTATCACGGGCGGATTACCTCAATTCTCAAAGTTGCGCTGAACGAATCGGAACTGCCGGAACTGCGGGAGACGCTGGCAACCTTTAACGGCGCGTCAGGCAGTAATGGCGCATCAGGCAGCGGCGCATCCGAACCCGGTTTTTCCGCTGAGTGGCTGGAACGGGAGGACGCGTTGTCGTTGGAGCCGCGGCTTTCACCGGATATTATCGCCGGCGTCCGCGCGGTGGGCAACGGCGCCCTGGACGGGATGGAACTTACGCAGGCGTTGGCCGCTGCCGCCCAAAAGCGCGGCGCAACGCTGGTATCGGCCAACGCAGCGGGCTTGCGGCTGGGCAACGGTCGGGTGGAGTCGGTAGTAACCGGCGACGGCGAAATCCGATGCGGCGCGCTGCTGATAGCCGCCGGCCCCTGGTGTCGTATCGCTGAGCAGTGGCTGGACATCGCCATCCCGGTTGACCCGCTGAAAGGGCAGATTATCCGACTGCGACCTGATGGCCTCGGATTGGATTACGAACTGATTGGCGGCGGCAGCTCAATGTACGCCAAGACCGACGGCCTCATCTGGTGCGGCTCTACGGAGGAGGATGTGGGCTTTGACCTGTCGCTTACCGATGACGCCCGCGCGCGCATTCTGGATCTGGCGGTGCGGCTGATGCCGTCGCTGTCCAGCGCGGAGGTTGTCAAGCACACCGCCTGCCTGCGTCCGCTGACGCCGGATTGGCTGCCGATCGTCGGGCAGGCGCCGGGCTGGGAGAATGCGTACATCGCCGCCGGCGGCCAGAAAAAGGGGATTCTGCTGGGGCCGGCAATGGGCAAAGGGATTGCGGAGATTATCGCGGGCGGCAGCACGGAGATTTGTTTGGACGGGTGCGGGGCGGAGCGGTTTGCGGGGGCGGCAACGTAGGGATTCGCAAAAGCCTCTCGGCCTTTCCACGGGGTAAATGGGTTGTACTATGATGCTCGGTAATCGGCAAAACGGCAGAAATGGCGGCGCAAAAGACGCAGTCAGCCGGTATAGCAGGCTCAAGGCCGAACTGGACCGAGACCTGTTTGCCAAGGGCAGCTGGCACGAGGTGGATACGCGGGACGAAGCCGATGCTCCTTGCTCCCTGACCTTTGCCGACCTGTTTTCCGGGGCAGGGGGTATTTCGGTGGGCGCGCGCCAAGCCGGAATGCACAAGGTATTGAGCGTTGAAATTGACCCGGACGCTTCGCGCACTATCCAGCGCAATTTTCCGAATAGCAAGCACTTGCAGATGCCGATTGAGGAAATATCGGAAACCGTGCTAGACAATGCTATTGGTAGCAACCTGGTCAATGTAGTGTTTGGCGGGGTGCCTTGTGAAGGATTTTCAGTGGCCGGGCTACGTAATCCCAATGATCCCAGGAATCAGCTTTTCCGGGAATTTATCCGTGTCGTTGGATATATCAGGCCGGATTTTGTAATGATGGAAAACGTACCCGGCATTCTGTCCATTGGCCAAGGCCGAGTAAAGGACGAGATCATCAATCAATTCGCAGCAATCGGCTACCCTGCAATGAGCGTCAGGATCCTTGAGGCGGCAGCCTTTGGAGTGCCGCAGCTCCGACCGCGGGCGATTTTTATCGCTAACAGGCATGGCCTGCCAAATCCTTACCCGCAGGAGATATTTAGCCGGGCCGACTATCGCAGTATAGAATCTGCAATTGACGACCTGAAACGCCTGTTCCGATTTGAAGCGCCGAATCATGAATGGACTCAGCATTCTGCCGGGTTTGAACGCCGGATAGCATTGGTTCCACCTGGCGGTTCACTTTATAAAACTTTCCGCGATGCGTTCAAGCGGCAATATAAAGGCGTTCCAAGCATGGCGGTGAAAGAAAATCATGGCGGCTGCCATATTCACTATGAGCTGAACCGAGTCCTTTCGGCCCGGGAAATGGCGCGGTTGCAAACATTTCCTGACGACTTCGTTTTCTCCGGACGGTTCAAGCGTGTTTATTGGCAAGTTGGCAACGCAGTGCCCTGCTTGATGGCCTACCACATTGCGCTCGCGATACGCGCGCAATTGAAATCATTGGGGATATGATAACTACTCAATTGCACCGCGTACCCTGTTGTTCAGAGCTTCTCGCCATGCGCTGATGTCATACCATCCACATCCTACACATCCCGGTTCTGCCGCTGCGCCCGTCTGCGGAATGTTGTCATCCCACCTATCACCCCCAGCATAAAAGAAATCAATGCCGAAAAGCTTACCGCGCTGTCCGGTCTGAAAACAACGCCGGCAAATTTCGCGCTTTTGCTCATTGCGCTGATTATTAATCAACTGAAATTTCGCTCTGATCTCGTCATCCGGCATATCGTTGGGGTTATTGCGAGGAGTGTCAGCGTCCCAACGGATCTCAGGAAATTTGTGGTCCGGAATTAATCCCATGCGGTTTGGGGAGGACAGTTCATAGACGTCCACGGCATTAAGAGCCGACAATATACGGGCACGTAGCTTACTGCTAATCGTTTCATAAGTGTATGCCATTTGACGCGGTAAGGGCAATAGCTTCCGTTTCCATATTTTGCCCTCGCGTTTGGAAGCCACAGTATAGCCTTTGTCTTTGATGTCTTGTATTCTGCGTTGCAAGTTCTGGTTCGCATTCCCGTCAGGATTTGGGGGGAATTGATGCCCATATACCCAATCCATTGATAGGAGCCGGTGAAAAATAGGGGTTGTCACAGGAGCCTGGCTAAAATTATCGCTCCAGTACCTTCGTTCACGGCTTGCCCAACGTTGCACGGAATCCAGGTCTAAATGCTCCCTTATACCGCACAGGTAGAACGCAATTTCCTGTTCAGTGATAAGGTGGAGACCCGTGCGTCTGTACTGGTATGGAACAGCCCCGTTCCATACCAAGAGGCCGCTGGCTTCGGTGATCTCTACCTCAACGAAAGCTTCCGAGGCTTTGGCATGGATATACGATCCGGTGACATTTATTCGGGTGTTTGCCAAGTGCCGATTGATTTCCGCAATGTTCATAGCCGGCCCTCCGCTTGCCTAATCAGTTCGGATGCTGTAATATCCAGTGCCTGCGATACCTTGACCAAGTTCGCAAGCGTGATGTTTTTCTCGCCGCGTTCAACCATTCCGACGTAGGTACGATGCATTCCTGCAACTTCTCCAAATTCCTCTTGGCTCAGGCCCCTTGCCCTACGATGATCACGGATGACTTCACCTAGGGTTTTGGTGATTTCCAGCATCAGTACTCCAAATCAGCATCCTGCTATCGTACCGGTAGCATTCGCCAACCCGATTATCTACATACTATAGTTAGCATTTTAGAATCCCCGTCACCGCTTGCGGAATCCACCCTGACAACGCATTGAGGTTTTCGCTATGACCACGCAAACGCTAACCGCGCCCGCGCGCTCTCTTTACCGCGAACTTGTTCCCATCGTCCTGCCCGACGATTATGTGTGCCCCGACCCGGAGAAAAGAGGCGATATGCTGCAAACCCCCGTCATCGACAAGAGCGGCTACTTTGTGGCGCGCCATTTCGCCGGCCGGCCCGATGTGATGGTACGCACCGACGGCTTCATCTTTTACAACGAATACAGCATGAACTACCGCTTCCGGCCCGACCTGTATGTGGCCTTTGGGGTGGTCAAGGACGCCATCCGCCGCCGCAACGGTTATGTGATGTGGGAAGTGGGCAAGCCGCCTGATTTTGTGTTGGAGGTGGCATCCGAAACTACCAATGAACGGGATACCGGGGAGAAGCCGGGGCTGTACGCCAGCGTCGGCATTCCCGAATACTGGCGCGTTGATCCCACCGGGGGCGAGTTTTACGGCTACCCCATCGCCGGCGATATACTGGTCAACGGCATTTACCATCCCATTGCGCTGGAAACGGAAGCCGACGGCACCATCTGGGGATACAGCCCGGCGCTGGATTTGTGCCTGTGCTGGAACTCGTCCTGGGATTGGGATGTTGACGATGAGTCGGGTCTGCGCTTTTACGACCGCAAAACGGGCCGCTATCTGTGCGACATTACGCTGGTAGAAGCAGAGCTGGCGCAGGCGCAAGAACGCATCCGGCAGCTGGAAGCGGAGCTGGGGCAACGCTGACCAACGCCGGCGCTCCCCGCTGGCGGGTATCGCAGCATCCCGCTGCCTCAACCTGAAATCGCTGGAAACAAAGGAGTATGGCTATGACTACCAACGGCAGCGCCGCCGCAACCGCCGGCGGCGCACTGCGCGACATCCATGTCGTAGAATTCGGGCAGTATGTACCCGGCCCGATGCTGGGGATGCTGCTGGCCGATCAGGGCGCGCACGTCATCAAGGTGGAACGGCCCGGCGGCGATCCGGCCCGTTCCGAGCCGGCTTTTGCTACCTGGAATCGGGGCAAACGCTCGGTCATACTGGACCTCAAAACCGACGCCGGGCGCAAAAACGCCCAGCGTCTGGCCGCCAACGCCGATGTCGTGATTGAAAACTTTCGCCCCGGCGTGGCGGAACGGCTGGGCATCGGATACGACGAATTGTCCGCCGCCAACCCCGGCCTGATTTACTGTTCCCTGCCCGGCTACGGCGCGGAACACCCAGCGCGGAACGCACCGGGCTGGGATCCGGTAATCGGCGCGCAGACCGGGCTTTATCCTGAAACTGATGCCAGCGACGGCGAACCGCTGTTCACGCCCTTGCCCATCGCCAGTACCTTTGCCGCCCTGCTGGGCTCCGTGTCCGTAGCCATGGCCGTCAACGCCAGGGACAAAACCGGGCGGGGGCAGCGCATTGAAGCGCCGCTGCATTCGGCGATGTTCACCGCGATGGGCAGCCGCATCATCAAGTTCAACAACTACGAGTATGTTGACCAGTTTGACTTCCCGCGCACCGTGATGTCGCACCCTTATCAGTGCGCCGATGGCCGCTGGGTCTATCATCACGGGATGTTTGAGCGGTTTGCCCGCCAGACTTTGACCGCCGCCGGCCGTGAGGAATGGATTGACGAAGCGGTAGCGCTCTTTGGGCGCCCGGTTGACGCCGACACGCTGGCGATGTGGCAGGAACGGTTCGCCGCAATGTTCAAAGAACGCACGGCGTGGCAGTGGGAAGCGGACATCAACGCGCAGGGCGGCGCCTGCACTGTCTGCAAGACGGTGGACGAGTGGCTGGTTCACGAACACGCCGTTGACGGCAAGATGGTGGTTGAGGTTGATGACGCTGAACACGGCAGGATGAAGCAGCCCGGCGTGCAGGTAAGACTGCGCGGCACTCCCGGCGCCATTCAGTCCCGCGCGCCGAAACTCGGCGAGCATACCGACGCCGTGCTGGCGGAGCTGGATGCGGCGGATGCGCGGCCGGCGCCGTCTAACGGGAACGGGGACATTATGTCCGCTTTGCAGGGCGTCCGCGTGCTTGACTTGTGCATTATACTGGCCGGCCCTACTTGCGGGCGCACGCTGGGCGAGTTCGGCGCCGATGTCATCAAAATTGACGACCCGACCCGCATCCTGGATCCCGTCGGTTACATTGATGTGAACCGGGGCAAGCGCAGCATTATGCTCAACCTCAAAACCGAGGAGGGGCGGGAAGTTTTCTGGAAGCTGGTGGAAACCGCGGATGTCATCGTGGAGAACAACCGCAAGTCCGCCGTGGAACGCATGGGGCTGGGCTATGAAGCCGTGAAAAAGGTCAAGCCGGACATTGTGTACGCCTCTCTGAACGCTTTCGGATACGACGGGCCATGGTCGGAGCGGGCGGGGTGGGAGCAGCTGGCGCAAGGCACCAGCGGGATGCAAGTGCGGCGCGGCGGACGCGACGGAACTCCGATGCTTGCGCCCTATGCCGTTAATGACTACGGCACCGGGCTGATGGGCGCCTACGCCGTGGCATTGGCGTTGCACGAGCGCAACCGCACCGGGCGTGGGCAATCCGTTGACAGCGGGCTGGCCCTTACCGCCGGCCTGCTCCAGTCGCCCTATTTCCTGGATTACGACGGCTACCGAAGGGACGACCCGGAAGGGGCGGCAGTGCGCGGCTATGCTGCGTCATCGCGCCTTTACCAGGCGGCTGACGGATGGCTGTATCTGCACTGCCCGGACGATGCCGCCTACCGGGCGATGCTGGCGCTGACCGGATTGACCGGCGTTTCTGACGCCACTGCGGCGGATGCTATCGCCGAGGCCATCGGCGGGAACACCATAGAGCACTGGAGCCGCACGCTGTGGCCCGCTGGCGTTTCGGTAACGCCCAACCTGAACATGGAGGACTACCGCCATGATCCGGTGGTGCGCCAGGCCGGGTTTATCGTAACCCGCGAGCATTCGGTATGGGGCAGCGTGGACCATTCCGGGACTACGGCGCGCCTGTCGGCAACGCCGCCGCGCTTGGGGCCGCCGGCGCCCTACTTCGGGATGCACACCGATGATATTCTGTCCGAGGCCGGCTACTCTCCGGCGCGCATTGCGGAGCTGAAAGCATCGGGCGCAGCGGTGGCGCCGCAGCCCCTATGAACTGCCCGGCCAAGGCAAGCGGCCGGCGGATGCGGCGCCTAGTCGCCCGGCTGGCCACATCAGGGGCAGCGTTGCTTACCCTAGCCCTGACCGCTTGCAGTACGGCCGGCGGTGCCCCTGACAGGGTCGCATCGCCGGCCATTCCGTCCTCCGGGCCGACAATCGCCATCGCCAAATGGTTTGACAACCGCACGGCGGCAGTGTCAATTACCTACGACGCTAAATCGCAAGTCACATCGGAAATCAACCGGTTCGTGACAGAGCAGGGGCTGGTACTGGACTACGAAATGGTTACGCAGCAATTCTGGGGGCAAGCCCTGCCAGACTGGGTGGAGGATGATTTGACGGAACACATTCCTGAGGAGATACCCGGTCGGGTTTATGATCCGGTAGGCGACGCGGAGATTGAAAATCTGGCAGCGTTGACGGCGGCGGGTTTTGGGCACTTCGGCCATGGCCACTGGCACGTTGACCATGATGCGCTTACCTATGATGAAGCTTACCAGTCATTCCGGCTCTGCTATCAGATTATGGAAAGCTTGGGTCTGCCTCCCGTAGCCTATGGGTATCCGCGGGGCGCCGGCAATGAACCGGAAACGCAGCAGGCCGTAGCCGACGCCGGGTTCCTGGCGGCAATACTGGCGGCTCGGGAATCCGCAATCGGGTTTCTGCCGGCCCGGTTGGTCGGGCTGGCCGATCCGTACATTGTTCCCGGTGATGATGTCGCCCCGGAGAACTGGTACGGCCTGCCTGCGGTCGTTATGGAAAGTTACGATTTCCAGCAATGCGACCTTTGCACCAACAACACCGGGGAGCTGATACCCATTCTGGACGGCGCACTGGAAAAGACGGCATGGTTGATTCAGATGTATCACAGCATCGGCAATTATGACGGGTACGGTTTTTATGAGTGGAACGACTTTCAGAATGATATGCGGGCAATTGCCGAGCGGGATTTCTGGGTCGCTCCAATGGGGGAGGTCGTTCTCTACATACGGGAGCGCGAAAATGCGACGGTTGAAATGGACGTCGTGGAAAGGAACGGCTTGACGGAGAGTATTGTGCTGACTTTGTCGGACGGGTTGGACAATGCTCGGTTCAACCAGCCGTTGACGCTGCTGCTCACGCCGCCGGCGGACTGGGCCGGCCGGCCGGTGCGGATTACCCAAGCCGGCCAGGATATGGGACAGGGTTTGCCAAATGCTGCGGGCGTCATCCTGCTATCCGTTCTGCCCAACGAAAAGCCGTATCTGCTGGAATTGGACGCCGGGAGCCGCTAACCGGCGCGGCGGGGGGGCCGGTCAATTGTACAACCGCCGGCTTGCTATGCTACACTGCGGCCAGCGATGATTCATCAGGATTGTGCGGAACTTCGGGTTTGCGTGATATGGAACTGCGCCAGCTCCGGCAACGGCGGGACCCGAGCGACGGAGTTGGAAGTTACGCAATTCCGCACAGCCTTAAATCCTCTCCGGCGCGCGCCGGCGGGAGGAGGGCAGTATGCTGCACATTTACAATACGCTCACCAAATCGGTTGAGGAAATCCGGCCCATGACGCCGGGCCGCATCACGATGTACACCTGCGGGCCGACGGTGTATCGCTACGCGCACATCGGCAACCTGCGTACCTACCTGATGGCCGATTGGATCCGCCGCATCCTGGCGGTTGACGGCAACGAAGTCTATCACATCAAGAACATCACCGACGTGGGGCATATGCGGCAGGAGCTGGTGGAAGCGGGCGGCGACAAGATGATACTGGCGGCCTTGGCAGAGGGCAAAACCGTCCAGGAAATCGCGCAGTTTTACGCCGACTGTTTCTGGCAAGATGAAGCGCGGCTGAACATATTGCCCGCCCATGTGTTTCCGTGGGCGTCGCAGCACATTCCCGAAATGCTGACGATGGTCGGCGCTTTGATGGACAACGGGGCGGCCTATGCGGCCGGCGGCAATATCTACTTTGATGTCAACAGCTGCCCCGACTACGGCAAATTGTCCCGCAACTTTGGCGACGAGCTGCTGGAGGGCGTCCGCGCCGACGCCGATCCGCTGAAGCGCGATCCCCGCGACTTTACCCTGTGGAAGGCCGCCGAACCGGGCCGCGATGTCAAATGGGACAGCCCCTGGGGCGAAGGGTTCCCCGGCTGGCATATTGAATGCTCGGCGATGGCGCATAAGTATTTGGGGGAGCGGTTTGATATTCACACCGGCGGCGTGGACAATGTATTCCCGCATCACGAGGACGAAATCGCGCAGAGCGAGGGAGCTTTCGGCTCACGGCACGTCAACTACTGGGTGCACGGGCAGCATCTCCTGGCCGACGGCGCCAAGATGGCGAAATCGGCCGGCAATGTGTTTCTGATTGAGGATTTGGCCGGCCGCGGTTTTGATCCGCTGTCGTTCCGCTATCTCTGTATGACGGTGCGCTACCGCCATCGGATGAACTTTACCTTTACATCCCTGCGCGCTGCCGAAAAAGCGCTGACCAATCTCCGCAACCGGGTGTGGCACTGGCAGAACGAACCGGACGGCGGCGGCGCACGGCTGGACGACCGCAGTATTGTTGAGGAGTGGCGCAACCGCTTTTGGGATGCCGTCCGCAACGACCTGGATCTGCCGCGCGGATTGGCTATCACCTGGGATATGGCCGGCTCCGGGCTGCCGGCGGCGGACAAACTGGAGCTGATACTGGACTTTGACCGGGTGTTCGGCCTCAACCTGGATGATGTGCCGGCGCAGTACGATGTGGGGCCGGATGTATCCGAGCTGATTGCGCGCCGGCGCGCGCTGCGTCAGCAGGCCGCTTTTGACGCCGCCGACCGGCTGCGCGCTGATGCCCTATCCGGCGGAATGGTAGTTGAGGATACCGGGGCGGCTACCCGCGTCCGTCCGCAAACTGCGCTGGAACGCCAAGCGGCACGCTGGTCGTCGGTGTCGGCGTCGCGCGAAATCCCTTCGCTGCTGGAACAGTCCGACTTGTACGACTATTCCTTTGTCATCAACGCCTATGATTATGTTGACGATGTGCGGCGCTGCGTGGAGGCTATCCTGCGCTATACCGGCCGGGCGTCGGCCGAGGTCATCGTGGTGGACAACGGCTCTACCGACGGCACGGCCGATTACCTGGAGGCGGCGCAGGCCGAACACGGCAATGTCCGCGTCATTCATTGCGACCATGTGGTGGGCGACGCCGCCGGCAAGAACATCGGCATCAAGCAGGCGCGTGGCCGCTATATCGTGGTGATGGACGCTTCCACGGAAGTGATTGGCGACATCTTGACGCCAATCGCCGACCAGTTATCGGACGCGAGCATTGGCGTGTTTGGCCCCTACGGGCTGACTACCGATGATATGCAGCACTTTCACGAGGAAGTTGAGCGGGGCGACGCGGATGCGATGCAAGCGTACTGCATGGCGTTCCGCCGCGCCGACCTGCCGTCCGTAGGGCTGATGCACGAATCGTACCGCTTCTACCGCAACCTGGACATTGACTACTGCTTCCAGTTCAAGAATGCCGGCTACCGCATCGTCTGCGACAGCGGCCTGCCGCTGGTGCGCCACGAGCATCGCCAATGGGAGGAGCTGGACGAAAACCAGCGCAATGAGCTGAGCCGCAAAAACTTTGGCCGGTTCCTAAAGCGGTGGGGCAACCGTCCTGATCTGCTGATTAACCCGGCGGCGCGGGGGTTTGATACGGGGTTTCGGCACTGATACTCACAGCATACGGAGGAGGAATGCGATGGCGGCACAGTCATGGCAATTGTAGGGTTACCGGTTTTGCGCTGAATAGGTTGCTGTGGTTAGACAAGCCGGCGTATCGCTTGCGCGCGTATGCTGACCGCATTCCGGCGGCGAACTCGACGGGCGTAATAGCGGGTTCTGTTGCCCGCGCCTGTCGCTACTGCCGGGCGAAACGCCGACTGCGACGAGCGTACTTTCGGCCGATTGCATTGTGAGCAGAAACGGGGATGCTTGCCGGACTTGCCATTATCGCCAACGGCCGGCGGATTAGCGGCATCCTGCTTGGCCAAGTCATCTTTCGCCGCCTTAATGAACTCACTGAGCGCATCCAAGCTACGATCCAGACGGTCCTGTGCAAGTTGGCGCCGCTCCTGAGAGTGTTGCAGTTGCTCGTGGGAACGCTGCCAATTCTGTATTGACTTGCGGAGCCTCCGCTCGGAGCGGTAGCGGGCGATGATCAGAGCGACGCCGACTACGGCAAGGGCGAGCACTATCATCAGGTTGACCGGGGGCATTGGCTATAACCTCCTGATGAGCATTTGCACCACTTGAAGCAGCAGATCAATTTGGTTGGCCTGACGCTCGGACTGCGTTGACAACCGTTCATTCACGCTGGCCTGTCGCTCGTTAGCAATCTCAAATTCATCAAATCGCTTGCTGATAGCGTCTGCTGACCGCCGGCCTTGCCACAGTGATATGGCGGCAAGCACCAAAGCGATTGCGCCTACTATCGTTTCAATGTCCATTTTACCCTCGCGGTGCCTTTTGCCGGCTTTGGCAGTATAGCAGATACCGCCTGCTGCCCCAACTTACCTACTCCCCGTACCGCCGTCCCGTAACCGACGGCTCTGCGGCCAATTGGCGGCGGATGGTGGAAACCAGCTCATCGTCCAGGCCCAGTGCGGTTGCTACGGCGGCGTCCAGGGCGCGGCGCACCGGGTCGGCGTCCATTTGGGGGAGGGGCAGCAGGATGTCGTTGGCGTGGGCATCGTAGGCGGCGGCCAGTTGGTTGATGGCATTTGCGCCGAGGGCGGTAAAGTTCGGCACGGAGAGATTGCGGAGGTCGTCCAGGGAAAAGCGGGGGTAGGTTGGCTTTCGGTTGGAGCGCTCTCCCAGAGCGGCCAATATGCCGACAGACGAATTGAGGTACGTGCACAGCGCCATTTCCAACTGGTCAGACTGGTTTGTTGTATGCTTAACCCGGCATGGCACCCATGCCGACCCCAAGCATGGAGTGTCCACAAGCACGGATGACAGCCGCGTGGACGGCAAAAAGAGGCGGGTTGGCAGTAGCATCCGGCTTCTCTGCTGCCAGTACCTTTCGGCCAAATGCGCTTTGGACGGCTTGGCTGCCAAGTGTGAGTCCGGCTGAGCCGCCATCGTCTGTATTACATCGGTTTCGTGCTGCCACAAGGCCACTCTGCCATCTACATCCGGCATATTAGAGCGGGCAAAGGCATCCCTTATCCTTTGCCCGGCAGGCCCGATTTCAGCGATGGTTTCCAGACGAACTGACGGGAACGGGTCTCCCTGTGCTAACCCTGCGTTTCTCTGGCACAAGTATGGGCTGAGGAACTGAACCGCGCCCCAGTCACCGACGGCGATTTTAGACGCTGGCCATTCCTGCACCGTGCCGTAATTCTGATTTGCCACAGTACCGTCTGCTATGGCGCGGGCCACGGTAATGGCTTCTGCCGGCGTTGCAGGGTTCCGTGCCAGGTTGACTACCCGCGTCGGTGGTTTATCTTTTTTCTTGCCGGGCCAGCGTCGGCACACTAACAACATCTCGCCGATGCTGGTATTTTCGGAAAAATAGATGCGTTCCGGGTCATGCGAGGTGACAACCAGCTCAACGTGGTAGTGCCGCCCCAAGTATTTGCGTATGCCATGTCCGGACTTATCGGTAGCTCCAGTCAATGGCAAAATGGCGGCAATTGTGCCAATGTCCGGTTTGCTGATGTAATTCGCAAGCACCAAGAAAGCCCCACTGTTGCCGGCCATATAGTTGGGGTAAGCTGCAAACAGCTCTTTCTCTCGGGCTTTGATTTTGCGTTCCTCATCACGGCTGAACTGGTCGTGGCGCAGGCTGTCGCGCGTAAAGGGCGGGTTCATTATCACCAGGTCGGCCGGTTCGGTAACCGCAATTTCATCGCCGGTATCAACTTGGGATATTAGCTGCGCCGCATTGGGCCAGGGCATTATGCGCGGCTGTTGGCTGCCGAGAAATTCCAATGAGCCCAAGTGTGTTTTGCCGCTATCGTCAACGCCCAGCAGCACCCGTCCGATTTTCATATTGCGGAACTGCGTGGTGGGCGACAGCAAGCCCAGCGTGGTGGCCGCCATGTGGGTAGCGGTCAGGTTGACATCGTAGCCGGTGAATACCTGTTCAATCAGGGCGCGGGCGGTTTCGGCGTCCACATCGGCTTGGGGGGCCAGCTCGCGGATGCGCTCGGCGGCGGCCATCAGCAAAGTGCCGGTGCCGCAGGCCGGGTCGGTAATCCGCAAATTGGCGATGGCGTCCGGGTCTTGCCAGTCGCAGAGGTCATCGGTAATCGCCAAGGCCGCCAAGAGAGTAGCGGCGGGGGTAGTGGTGTAGAAAGAGCCGTCGTAGCGCGCCGTGTCCAGCACGGTATGAAAGATGCGGCCCAGCAGGTCGTGGCGCAGGCCGGCAATGTTCTGGACGACGGCGAGGGCGGCCCGCGCCGTATCCCGGATGGCGTTGGCAAAGGCGGGGTCGGGCGGACAGGCTTGCACGGCGGCGCGCCCGGTCTCAAAGATGGGCTTGTAGTCCAGCGCCAGTATCAGATTCCAGGCGTCGCGGAAGGCGCCGATGGGGTCGTTAGATTCCAAGCAGAGCTGCGCCATCGCCGGCGGCCAAGGGTCATTGAAAGGCGGCGGCGGGCTGCTCCGGGCGTCCAGTTCGGGGCGCATCCCGTCCAGATGGCTGTCCAGGCGAGAATGGAACATTACGGCGGTAGCAATGACCAGCAGGGCGCGCTTGGCCGCTTGATTCCAGCGCGTACCGTTCCGCCCGGTTTTGGCGGCCGGCAAGTCCAGCGTTTGCGCCAGCAATCGCTTTTGGGTATCGGAAAGGCGGCGGACGGCTTCGTCCAGGCTGCTGGACAGGGCGGCGGCGGCGTAATCCGGGTTGCCCAGCTGCGCCGGCGTCAATCGGATGACCGATACCAGCTGCTCGAGGCTGCCGGATGTCCAGCTGGGCGGCGCATTGGGAATATCGCGCACCGCCCAGAGGAATTGGGCATTGGGCAACGAATCCTGGTCGGCAGCGTCGGGATAGCAGACGGCAACGGCGCCGTCGGCCAGCCCCTGCGCCAGACGGCGGTCGGCGTCGCGTACCGCCTCGGCCTGATTAGCGGCGGACGGGCCATGTTCGGCTTCCACGGCGACAACCGCCGGACCGATGCGGACTTCCACATCAATGCGTCCGATGCCGGGGTGCGAAACCTCTTGCCGGGCGTTGAGGCCGCGCTGGCGCAGCAGCCCGGCCAGCCACACATTGAGGGTATGTTCGTGTTCGCGAGTAGTCATCGCCGCCCTTGCCTATTAAATCCGGTTCATCTTGCCCATTGGTGTGCAAACTCCGGCGCCATTCAGCCCCGACCAAACCAGTCGGGGTGCACCGCTTGCAGGCCGAGCTGGGGCCAGGCGGCCGGCGCGCCGCATTTCTCCAGCCGTTCCGCCAAGGGCAGCGTTTCGTCCCAATGGTAGGCGATGATGCGGCGGCCGTTCCAGTCGCTAGAGGCGTCGGAGGCAATCCAGACTACCGGCGACTGCATCACTTCCGGCTGGATAAGCGCGGCGGCGGACGCGCCCTCCGGCGGCAGCACCATATTGGTGGCGGTGGCGCCGCCCGGCGTCAGCACATTGGCGGTTACGCCGGTGCCTTCCAGGTCTTGCGCCATAATGGCGACCAGGGCCTCATGGCCGGCTTTGGACGGGCCGTAGGGCGCGCCGCCCTTGCGCCACATCGTGTCCATACTGGTGGTAACGCCGATGATGCGGCCAAAACCTTGCTGCCGCATATGGCCGGCAACGGCGTGGGACATCAGAAAGGGGCCGGTGAGATTGACGGCGATGACGCGCTGCCAAGCGTCCGGCGGAATATCCCAATAGTCGGTGCGGCTGCCGGAGGCGCTGCCGCCAAACCCGGCGGTGCGCGGGTTGATGCCGGCATTGTTCACCAGGATATGCAGCCCGCCCATTTCGCTGATGGTGCGGGCGACGGCGTTCTGCGCCGACTCCGGGTCGGTAACATCGGCGATGATGGGCAGCACGGCGTCATCGCCGCCGATTTCCCGCAGGTCGTTGGCGGTCTGGTCCAGCCATTCCTCGTTGATGTCCAGCATCGCCACGCGGGCGCCGGCGCGCACCAGGCCGGTAGTGATGGAACGCCCCATCCCGATGGGGCTGGCCGCGCCGGTTACGATAGCCACCCGGCCTTGCAGGGTATCCGATGCCATAGTCATACTGCTCACCTCGTAAGTCGTATTGAGATTGCGGAAATCCGCCGCCGATAATATACGCTGGCGGCTGTATTGTTAAGCGTGCGGCAGAGGACGGCCCGGATTTGACGCCAACGGCGCCGCAAGCGGCGCCGTTGGCGTTTTGACCGACTCAACAGGCAATGCTAGACTTTCTGCCGGGTTTTGGCGCAATTAGCGTCCGCTCCGTGCGGTGTAACAGCGATGCAAGATTTGGCGAACCGTGTACTGTCGGGCGAGCTGCGCGCCCTGTCCCGACTGCTTACGATGCTGGAACGAGGCGATGCGGCGGCGGCGGCGGCGATGGCATCGCTTGACCCGCACACCGGGCGCGCCATTGCCGTCGGCATTACCGGGCCGCCCGGCGTCGGCAAAAGCACGCTGGTGGATCGGCTGGCCGAACATCTGCGGGGGCTGGGATTGACGGTAGGCATCCTGGCCGTTGACCCGACCAGTCCGTTCACGGGCGGCGCGTTGCTGGGCGACCGCATCCGTATGCAGCGGCATTACCTGGACGCCGGCGTATTCATTCGCAGCGTGGCTACCCGCGGCCAGTCCGGCGGGCTGCCCCGCATCGTCAAAAGCATGGTGCGCTTGCTGGACGCCGCCGGCAAAGATGTCATCCTGGTGGAAACGGTGGGCGTGGGCCAAACCGAACTGGGCATTATGGGCGTGGCCGATTCGGTGGTGGTAACGATGATGCCGGAGTCCGGCGATTCCATCCAGACGCTTAAGGCCGGCGTAATGGAAATTGCCGACCTTTATGTAATCAACAAGGCCGACCGCGACGGCGCCAATCAGCTGGCCGCCGCCGTAACCGCGATGCTCCAAATGGCCGACCTATCCGCCGACTGGAACCCGCCGGTACTGCTGACGCAGGCGCACGCCAATGTCGGTATTGCCGAACTATGGGAAAGCATCGGACGACACCATAAAACGCTGGACGACAGCGGAGGGCTGGCCAAGCGGCGCGCAGAACGACGGCGGCAGGAGTTCCTGGAAACGGTGCAGGAGGAAATCTACCGCCGCATCGCCGCCCGTTTGGCTATTGATGCCGAATTGGGCCGCCTGCTGACCGACATTGACGACAAGCAAGCCGAACCTTACGGGGCGGCAATAAATCTGCTGGCTAATGGCGGCGGGTTGGAGAGGTTGCAGGTCGACGGCGCAACGGCCTTTTGAATCGCCGCCCGCCGAATGTTATACTAGCACTATGGACAGCAGAGGACGCCGGGGGAGCGTTGAGGATGACGATTCCTTACTGGCATCGGTAGCCGGCGTACCGTTAACGCGGTCGGCGCGGATCGGCGCTTGCTTCGTTTGGGTTGCGTTTTGGGCCGCCCGCATCCTGCTCACCGATGCGCCGCGTCATTTCGGAGCCGCCGAATGGCAACCGGCGCTGCGCGAACTGATTGGCAAGAACGCCTTTGACCAGGCGTTCAGCATCTGTATGATATGGCTCACCGTCGAGGTAGCCGTCATTTTATGGAATTATCTCAAAATGGGGGTTTCTATGCTGATTGCCAAAACCGGCAAGCCTTTCTGGGTAGAACTGGCGAGGCGTATGCCTACATCACTGCTTACTGCTGAGCTGGAAAGACGGAAGAACAACGACGCAGACAAGCCCTCCAACGCCAAGGAACAAAAGGATTAGCCGGCATCTCCCGCCACATCAGCCGCATTCTCGGGCGATAGAGCGGCGGATTAATACGCTTGACCAGAGTGCATTTTCGCCGGCCCCTTATTATCCCGCCGGCCAGTAAATCCGGCGCAATGGCACCAGGTCGCGGGTTTCCAGATCCAGCGATTCGTAGAAGTCAACCAGCAAAGCGCGCAGGTCGGGCATTGCAACCAGAACTACGGGAATGGCGGAACGGTCGGCTTCGTAGCGCGCCTCGCGGGTGAAACCGCCGGTGCTGATATACAGGCAGCGGTCGCCGGGATGCCGGCCGCCCAGAAACGCCCGCAAATCCGGGGCCCCGATAGCGCCGCGCTGATGCTTGACTTCCACAAAGATACGCGGCTCGGCCAGCCCCAAGCCGTCGGGCGAGGCAAAAATGTCCACGCCCCGGTCGGGGCCGGGTTCGGCTACCCGAGTGCGGTAGCCCATTGCCCGCAGAATGCCGGCCACCAGCTCTTGCAGCTGAGACCAGTCAAGGCGTGCAATCCTGTCCTCAATGGACTGCTCGGACTTTTCCACATATTCCGTCAGCGTGTAAGCGGTTTCGGCATCCTCCGGTTCCGACGCCGCGGACGACAAGAGCGTTGCTGCCGACGCATCAGGTTGCGCCGGGGAATGCTCGCCGCCGCGCAGCTCCCGACTTACCGCATCATCGAGAAAGAACAGTGTCATCAATGCTGTCAGCGTTTGTTGAGCCGCCGGAGACAGGGCGTCGCGTGTAATTTGGCTTTGCCAATCAACTTGGCGCACATACTCAGGGCGCGATTCGCCGTTCACCATGCGGGTCTGTATCTCCACATCCGACCGGATGATGCCGATGTGGTACAGCCTTTGCCGAGGGTCGTAAGTAACGGCATAGTCGCCAACCGCCACCTCGCGCAGAAACCGCCTGACCTGGCCGGCGCCGGCACCGCGCTGCCCCGGACTATCCCCCGGAAAAGTCTCTGCATACCGTTGCCAAATATCGGCATCCGATTCATCCGGCGCAATCTCCCCCATAGCCGCCCAGCCAATGGCCACGACGCCGTTGTTCAGAAAATGCTCGGCATAGACGCCGTTGCGCCCGGCCCGCACCATCCACATTTTGCCGGCAGTGGTTTCCATAGCGCAAATCCTATCGTTATTAGCTTTGGCGGTTCCTATTTGTGGTTCCTATGGTAGATGGCGTTTATTCGCAGAGCCGCCGCAGTTCTGCCGCTACCGACGCGGGCAGGTCGAAAAGGGTTGGCGGACGCCCCAGATGATTGCGCGCCGGCGCCGATAATGCGCTACGCAGCACGGTACGATTCCAAGCAACGCGGCGCACGTATCCAGGCTCGCCGAACTCATTGCCCGTTGCCAGGTCAACCCAGATTACGCCGGTATATTCGGCATCCGATGCCACCCGGCCGATATGATACAGCCGCTGCCCGGTATCATAGGTAACGATGTCATCGCCAACCTGGATGTCCTGGCAAAACTGCCGGATTTTGCGGGCGGCCGGCCCGGCAGCGTTGGGGGAGATGCCGGGATTGTCAGCGGCAATCCGGCTTTGCAGCTCTGCGACGGTCGTTTCGGGATGGACAATGCCGGACTCGCCCCATCCCAAATAAGCAATCCCCTTGTCCCGGAAATGATGCAGCACATTGCCTTTCTGGCCGGCCCGCACCATCCATATTTTCCGGTCGTTATGCTCCATAGTATCAATTTCCGGTATGTTCGTGCTGTCGGCCGGGGCAAGGTTGTATCCTGCCCCGGCCGGCGCAAGATGGTTAGGTGCGGTTCTCTCCATCCCCGCCGTCGGAACTGTTGCCGGCGCGGCTACGGTTGCCGTTGCCGTCCGGCGGATTGTTGTTCATCCCGCCCATGCCCAGGAACGGGGAGAGCATTGAGGTGAACTCCATGGGAAAGATGAACTTGGTGGAGGGGCTGCTGCCCAGCGATTTCAGCGTGTCGAAGTATTGCAGGCTCATGGTGCGGCCGTCCACGGTGCTGGCGACAGTGTAGATGCGTTCCAGGGCGGTGCTGAAACCCTCGGCGCGCAGCACGGTAGCCTGCTGGTCGCCCTCGGCTTGCAGGATTTCCGACTGCCGCTGCCCCTCGGCGCGCAGGATGGCCGACTGCTTTTCGCCCTCGGCCAGGTTGATTTGGGCTTGCCGCTGTCCTTCGGACTCAGTAATTTCCGCCGTGCGGATGGCGTCGGCGGACTTCTGGCGTTCCATGGCGGCTTTGACGCCGGGCGGCGGGTCAACTTCGTTGATTTCCACCTGCGACACCTTGACGCCCCAGCGGGTGGTAACTTCGTCCATCCGTATCTGCACGTCGTCGCGGATGCGTTCCCGTTCCGACAGCGTGGTTGCCAGGTCCATCGCGCCGATTACCGAGCGCAGGGTGGCGAAAGCCAGATTGATGACGGCGGCCTCAAAGTTCTGCACTTCCAGCACCGCCCGGTCAACCTGGTCCTCCATCACCCGGTAATAGATGACGAAGTCCATATCCACCACCACATTGTCGGCGGTGATGTACTTCTGGGTTGGCACGCGGGTAACCCGTTCCCGCAGGTCAACTTTGGTGCCGCTGTACAGGATGGGGATTAGAAAGCGCAGGCCGGGGCCCCGGGTGCCTACATAAGTGCCGAACCGCTGCACTACCATGCGCTGGTACTGCTGGACGATGACTAGTCCGCTGGCCATATTCTGCCTCCTTGCCGGTTGGTTGCTAACAGGCATTCGTTCAACGGGCATTATAGCCCTATTCCGGGCCTTCCGGGGTAGCGGCGCCGCCGATTGCCGCCACGGTCAAGAGCAAGCCGTCAACGCCGACTACCTGCACCCGGCGCCCGGCGGGAATGCTCAACCCGTCGTTGCTGACGGCCGACCAGGTTTCGTTCTGTAGGGCTACAATCCCTCGGGGTTGCAGCGCCGAAGTAGTAACTCCGGTTTGCCCAATCAGGCGGCCGGCCTCGCTGCGTCCGTCGCTGTCTCCGACGTTGCCGCGCCCCGCAACGGCCCATCTGCTGCCGGCGCGGGACATTATCGTCTCCAAGGCCAGATAGCCGGCAATCAAAGCCAGAACCCCGCCGACGCCGGCCAATACCCATAGGCTTACTGATACCTCCGTGAAGTTCGCCGGAATGCCGCCGCCGCCAAAGCTGCCGAACAGCAGCAAACCGCCGATAATCAGGCTGACCACTGCTCCAATACCCAATGCTCCGAACCCGGAGACGAAAATTTCCAGGGCCGCCAGTACAATCGCCAGTACGATGAATGCGATTCCGGCCCAATTGAACGGCAGGTTGCCCAATGCCAGAAAGCCCAATCCCAGGCAGATTACTCCGGCAACGCCCGGCCCAATCAGCCCTGGCGTCATCATCTCAAAAATCAGCCCCAGGCTGCCGATGGTGATGAGCAGAAAAGCGATGTTGGGGTTAGCGATGAAATCAACCAGGCGTTCCCGCCACTGCATCTTGACCGGCGCAATGTCCAGGCCGTCGGTTTGCAGGGTGCGCTCTCCGGCGATGGTGGTTATGGCAACGCCGTCCAATTGCGCCAGCAGGTCGGGAATATCGTCGGCAATGTAGTCAATGATGTTGGCGTCAAGGGCTTCGTTAGCGGTGTATGACGCCGCAGTGCGGACGGTTTGCTCCAGGGCGTCCGCATTGCGTTGACGCTCGGCGGCGATGGAGCGGATGAGGGCGGCGGCATCGTTGGTCGCTTTATCGGCCAGCGTTTCCGACAAGTCATCGCCGCTGCCGGATACCGGAGTAGCGGCGCCGATGTTGGAGCCGGGGGACATGGCCGCAATATGGGCCGCCGCCGTGATGAATGTCCCTGCCGACCCGGCCTGCGCGCCGCGCGGGGACACGAAAACCGCCACCGGAACCGGCGATTCCAGCAGGCTTTCCACAATCCGCCGCGTGCTGTCATAAAGGCCGCCGGGCGTATCCAGCTCAATAATCAGCAGCATCGCGCCGGATTCGCCGGCCTGCTCAACCGCCCGTGCGATAAACCGGGCTTTTACCGGATTGATTGTATCCTCAACCCGTGCGGCCATTGCGGTATTGCTCTGGGCGCCGGCCTTATCGGGGGATGCGTACAGCCCCAGCAAGCCCAGCGTAACCAGGGCCAGGCTGGCGCAGATGACGGCATAGCGTCTGATTTTGGCGGCGTGCATCGCAAATACCCCGCAGTTCCATACCTGTAAGCATCAATCAAACATCAACAGTTGCAATCATCAGCCTTGGGCGCGGGTTCTGTCAAACCATCCGAAAGGGAACGCTGCCGGCCCGGCGCCGGCGGGGGTAGCGTTGCTTTTCCGACGATTTAGTTATGGATCCGTCTCCCCGGCGAAAGCCGGAGTCCGTCTGTGTGCGTGGATTCCGGCTTTCGCCGGAATGACGATATTAGACCATCTGGCGGGCCAAAGTTTGACTAGGGCGGCGGTATGCCCCTACAATGCGGGCAAACGCACTGCGGCCAGGGCAAAACTTCAGGAGCAAAACCCTAATGGATTACCAGTACATTCTGTCGGAAAAAGAGCGCGTGTCCAAGTTTGAGGGCAGCGGAGAACGACGCCGGGAACAGGTGGGCCATGTCGCCTTTATCACTATGAACCGGCCCGAAGTCCTCAACGCAATGAACCGCCAGCTCACTGAGGAGCTGCACGACGCGGTGCGGTGCGCCAACGCCGACCCGGACATTGGCTGCATCGTCGTTACCGGAGCGGATACGCACCCTCGGGTGCCGGCCTTTTCAGCCGGCGGCGACATCCACGAGCAGCGCGAGGACCAGGCTGCGCTGAACGCCGGTACGCTAACGGTGGAGGATATGGACGCCCGTTCCGCCCGACGGCAGCGAGGCGGCTACGAAGTCAGCGCGTCGGACAAGCCGGTAATCGGAATGATTAACGGGCTGGCTTACGGCGGCGGCGCGGTGCTGTCGTCATCGCTGGATATTCGCATCGGCTCCGATGCGGCCCGGTTCCGGTTTCTGGCCGCCGCCTATGGACGCATCAATTCTACCTGGACGCTTACTAACCAGGTGGGATGGCCGCAAGCCAAAGAGCTGCTGTTCACTGCCCGCATCGTTGAGGCCGAGGAAGCGTATCGCATCGGGCTGCTCAACTATCTGGTGCCGGGCTACCAACTGCGGCAAAAGACGATGGACATTGCGACGCAAATTGCGACCAACGACACGCCGTCGGTGATTGGCATCAAGCGGCTGCTGCTGCGGCATATGGGCGGCAGCCTGGAACAGCAGTGGGCCAACGAAAAGGATTTTACGACCAACGAACTGCGCGGCACACTGGCGGAGGAAGCGTTCCCGGAGTTTCTGGCGCGACGGGGCCGGCCGGTGCGCGGGCAGCAATAACTGCAAACGGCAAGTCGTTAGTCAAACCGGGGCGAATGATTATTCGCCCCGGTTTGCTTGATCGGCGCCGTCGGCATCTGCGCGGCTGGCGATGCCGTTGAGCTCCTCCAGGCGCTGAATGCGGTCCAGCACTGCGGCGGGCTGAAACTGCGCGCGCAATCGTTCTAGTTCCGCCTCAGCGCGCTCGGCGCGCGAAATGGCCCGGTCGGCCCTTTCGCGCTCCAGATCGGTGCGCTTGCGTTCATCGCCCAATCGGCTGTCTCTGAGAAAGCCCAGAACCATTATGAAACCTCCTACGGATACGCCCGATAGGTTGGCGGCCAATTTGCTCAAGGGGTGGATGTTCGGGAACTCGGCTTCCAGCAGATGAAAGCCGGTTGAAACAAGCGCCCCGGCGTAAATGATGGCGAGAGCAATGACATAGTACTTGGTGTTTTTCCACATTAGCGCACCGCATCCGGGGCGGTTTCAATTATAAACGAAAGCGCATCGCTATGCGTCCAGCGTGCCTTTGGTGCTGGGCACTTGCCTGCCGGCGCGGGGATCCGGCGCTACGGCGTCGCGGAGGGCGCGGGCCAATGCTTTGCAGAGCGCCTCCGCTTTATGGTGCGGGCTGACGCCGGCCATCACTCTGGCGTGCAGGTTGATGCGGGCTTCTATGGCAAATGACTCCAGAAAGTGACCGATCAAGTCGCCGGACAAGGTTTCTACCATTGTATCGTTCAGGGTGGTATCCACCGACGCATAAGGGCGGCCGCTCCAGTCCACCGCCGCCATTACCAGGGTTTCATCCAGCGGGACGATGGCGTGTCCCATACGGCGGATGCCGCGCGGCTCGCCCAGCGCCTGCCCGAAAGCCCGGCCCAGCATAATGGCGGTGTCCTCTACGAGATGATGCCAGCCGACATTGGTATCGCCCTGCGCTTGCAGCGTGATGTCAAACAGGCCGTGGCGGGCAATCTGGCTTACCATATGGTCCAGAAAGCCGTTGCCGGTGTCAATTTCGTAATGCCCGACGCCGTCCAGATTGACGGCGACGGAAATGGCGGTTTCGCCGGTGGCGCGCTCCAGACGGGCCGTGCGGGGCGCAGTGTCTAATGTGGTCATGTGCTTACCGATCTCCCCGATTGGCGCCGAGGCAGGCGCGAAAGCCGGCGATTACGGCGTCCGTTTCCGCCGGCTTGCCGACGCTGGCGCGAATGTAATCCCGCAGCAGGTCGTTGTCAAAATAGCGCAGAAAGACGCCGCGCCGGCACATCGCTTCGTAGATTTCTTGCCCCCGTCCGTCGGGCATCTTGCAGAGGATAAAGTTGGCGTGGGACGGCCACGCGATGATGCCCGGAATGTCGCAGAGCAGGCGGTACATACGGGCGCGCTCCTGCACAATGGCGTCAACCCGTTCCAGCAGGCGGGATGTATCAGCCAAGGATGCCAGCAGCGCTACTTCGGCGGCCAGGTTGACATTGTAGGGCGGTTTCATCCCCATCATCGTAGCGGCCAGTTCGGCGTCCATTGCGCCGGCGCCGATGCGGAGGCCGGCCAGGCCGGCCCATTTGCTGAAAGTACGCAGCACTACCAGGTTGCGGTATTCGGGCAGCAGCGGCAGCAGCGTCTCGCCGCAAAAATCGTAGTACGCCTCATCGGCTACTATCAGCAAGCCGGTGTCCAGCAGAGCGCGGGCCTGCGCTGCGGTAACCAGGTTGCCGGTGGGGTTGTTGGGGGTAGGAAAGAAAATCGCCTTGGTGCGCGGGGTAATTGCGCCTTTGATAGCCTCAATGTCAATGTCAAAGTTGTCGTCGCGCGGTATGGCAACGGCTTGCGCGCCGGCCACGTCGGCCGAGAACGAGTACATTCCGAAAGTGGGCACGGGGATGATTATTTCATCGCCCGGCGCCAGGAACATACGCATCAGCAGATCGATGATTTCGTCGCTGCCGTTGCCGGCCACGATGTTGTCCGCCGGCACGCCCAGATAGTCGGACAGTGCGGAGCGCAGGCGGCGCTGGGCCGGGTCGGGGTAATGGTTATAGTCCTGAAAGTTGCCCAATGCTTCGGCAACCTGCGGCGACGGGCCGTAAGGGTTTTCGTTGCCGTTGAGCCGGATGACCTGTTCCAGCGGGATGCCGGCCGCTTCGGCCAGCGTTTCGCTGGGGGAAACGCCCTGATAGGTTTTCAGGCGGCTAATGTGGGGCAGCAGCAGGCTTTCAATATCAGTCATCAGAGTCCGTCCTGATGGGTGTGGTTGGATGCTAACGGTGCGGGGTGTTGGAGCTTACCGGCGGCAATTATTGCGCTAATGACCGCCGGCGTTTGCCCTGTCGGGGCTTATCGCGCCGTGGCTGCGGCCAGCTGATCCAGGCGCGCTTGCACTGCGCCGGCGTGTCCGGGCAGTCCTTCCGCTTCAGCGATGCGGACGGCGGCGGCGCCCAAGGTGCGGAACCGCTCCGGGCTCAAGCCTACCACCGGCATCGTGCGGACAAAGTGATGTACGCTCAACGCCGAGCTGAACCGGGCGGTTCCCCCGGTGGGCATTACATGAGACGGGCCGGCAATGTAGTCGCCCATTACTTCCGGAGAATACTCGCCCAGGAACAGCCCGCCGGCGTTGCGAATTGCGCCGGCCCAAGTCCACGGGTCGGCAACCATCAGGCACAGATGCTCCGGCGCCAGGCGGTTGGCCACGGCGACGGCTTCGGCGCAGTCGTCCACCAGCACAATCTGCCCCTGCCGTTCCAAGGATTGCCGGATGGTGTCGGCGCGGGGATTGGCGGCAATCTGGTTATCCAGCTCCGCGGCCACCGCGTCGATCAATGCCGGCGAATCCGTAACCAGAATGGCGGTAGCCATCGGGTCGTGTTCGGCTTGGGCAATCAGGTCGGCGGCGCAAAAGACCGGATTGGCGGCGGCATCGGCTAGGACGATGGTTTCGGTGGGGCCAAACACGCCGTCAATATCAACCTGCCCTTGCACCAGCCGCTTGGCGTAAGCCACAAAGACATTGCCGGGGCCGCAAATCTTGTCCACTTTGGCGATGCTTTCCGTGCCATAAGCCAGCGCGCCAATGGCCGGCACACCGCCAATCTGATAGACGGCGTCCACGCCGGCGATGCGCGCCGCCGCCAGCACGGTGGGGTTCAGCGGTTCGCTGCCGCGGCGCGGGGTAGTCAGCACAATTTCGCTGACGCCGGCGACGCGCGCGGGAATGGCGGTCATCAGCACGGTGGACGGGTAAGCGGCAGTGCCGCCGGGAGCATAAAGTCCGACCCGATGCAAAGGCCGCACCAGTTCGCCAACGCCGCCGCCCAGATCAACCCAATCGCGCGGCAGCGTAGCCCGGTGAAAATCGGCGATACGCTGCGCCGCCAACTCCAGGGCCGATTTGAGGTCATCGGGCGCGGCATTCCAGGCGGCGTCCAGCTCGTGTTGAGAAACGCGCAGTTCGTCAAGGTCGGCATCGTCTATCAGCCTGGCGTAGCGGCGGACGGCGGCATCGCCGGCGTCGCGCACTTCGCGCAGCATTTGGCGGATTGACGACTCCGGCGTAGCGTCGGGGCCGAACAAGTCGCGGGTGCGCTGCAACGCGGCTGCGGGCAGCGTTGACAAGTCCAGAGGGTCGATGCGGGCCAAGACCGCTTCGGCGGCGGCCAACCCGCGTACCTGATTAAGTTGCACTGAGGAACTCCCGCGCCTGGATTTTAGTTTCGTCAATCACGCGCTGCCGGTAGTCGTCAACCAGCGCGCGGGGGATTTGCTGATACACCCGCTCCAGGCTGCGGGGCAGATCCGCCAGAAAGCCGTCAACTGCCTGCTGCACCTCGGCATCATCCCGGTACATCCGGTTGAGGGCGCGTTTGAGGCGTTCCCATGTAAAATCCCAGCCCAGCAGCCGGGCTACCCAGCTGCGCCATTCGTCAATTAATTCATCCTGCAAAAAGCCGAGGGCCGGCAGTTGAGACACCGCGGCAATGGCGTCGTTTTCAGCGGACAAGCCGCCGTTGCCGCTTAGAACGATGTTGTCCATATCCAGTTGCAGGGCGCGATCCCAGATATGCGCCTCAACATCGGTATCCGTAATGCGGTTCTCCGCTCCGAAATGGGGGCGGAACATAGTAGTAATCCATACTTCGTCCGCTACCAGATGGCTGACATAGCCCAGCAGGAAAGAACGGGTTTCCGGCGTCAGCCCATTGTCCGCGCCGGCCAGATGGGGATGCAGCTCAAACATTCGCTGCACGCCGGCGCCGATTTCGTTCACCGACAAGTCGGAGAAATGCGTCCGCGCCCGGTCCCACTTGGTCATCGCTCGAATATCCGGCGTAGTGGAACCGAGGTAGGCGGCGCCGGGGTGGTCGTGGACATATCCCCAATCCAACTCGATGGCTACCTGCTGGCAGAGGTAAATGTGCATCGGGAGATTAGGCATAGCCGTCCGTCCTTTCCCGCCGCGCTGCGATGGCGTCAAGCAACCCCCGGAAAGCGCGGGATTCCCCCTTGAACAGGTAAGACAGCTGGGAGGCGCCGATGTCCACCGCCCCGCACTCGCGCAGATGCGACACGGCGTCCAGCAAGCGGTCTTTCCGCACCAGCAGGGAAACGGCGTACCAGTCCTGTTCGGTTACGCTGAACACCCGCGCTACGGTAGGGCCGCGCAGGCCGGCTACTTCGGGCCGCGCCAGTATCATTGCGCTGACCTCCTCGGCGGAACGGCCTTGCGTGTTGGCGGTGATGCGATAATAGGGTTCGGCGCGCAAGTGCGCTTCCAGCGTCTCGGTGAGCGACTGCGCCAGTTGCAGGCTTGCCGTGCTCCCGGCCAGCGCGCCGGGGTTGGCAATAAGACACGCCTGAGAGGACAGTATAACGCCGCCATCCAGGGTTTTGAGGCGGTTCTCGCGCAGCGTAGTTCCGGTAGCGGTTAGATCGGCAATCAAATCGGCATAGCCGGCGGCGGGGGCGGCTTCCAGCGCGCCGCTTACCGGCACGATGGTAAAGTAGTTGATGTCCCGCTCAAAGAGATAGCGGCGCAGCAGCCGCTGGTACTTGGCGGCGATCCGCAGCTGGCGGCCCCGCTCGTGAAATTCCAGGGCCAAATCGGCCAGGTCGTCAACCGAAGTAACATCCAGCCAGCTGTCGGGGACGGCCAGCACGAACTCGCAACGGCCATACTCCAAATCGTCAATCACCGAAATGGCGGAGCGGTCATCGTGCCGATATTCCAGCAGGCGATCCAGCCCGGTGATTCCCATTTCGGCGCTGCCCTCCTCAACCTTACCGGTGATGTCGGCAGTGCGCTGGAACAGCACATCCACGCCGGGCAGCGCCGGAATGCTGCCGGTGTAACGGCGGGCGTTGGGGCGGCTTACCTTGACGCCGCACGCCGCCATAAAGTTGAGCGTGGCATCGCCAAGTTCGCCGTCGCTGGGGATTACCAGTCGCATAGAAAATCGTTCCGGTTCGTTTCAGCCCGCGTCTATTTCAATCCAAGTCCGGCCGCATCCGGGGACGGCATCGCATCCAGCAGGGTTTCCAGCGTAAAAGCAAAACCGAGGGCGGGAATATCGGTTGGGCCGCCCAGCGCGCGCGCCAGGGCATCATACCGCCCGCCGCCGCCAAGGGCAACGCCGCCGCCGCCGGCCCGTTCCGGCACAATATCAAAAATGATGCCGTTGTAATAGGCAATGCCGCGCGCCAGAGCGAAATCTACCCGCAGATGCTGATGCAGGTTAGTGTCCGCTTCCAGCAGTGCGGCCAGTGCGCCCAGTCGGTTGACAGCAGCGGTAGCGGCGCCGGCGTAGGCTGCCAGTTCCTGGGCCTGGGCAACGGCAACGCCGGGCGGGCCGCTGATGGCCGCTAAACGGGCGGCCAGGGTCAAGCCGCGTCGGACGGCATCGGGCGCATCGCCGCCGCGCAGTTTGTGGAGGAGACGGCTGATGATTTCGCCGGGGCTGCGCCGGCCCAGAGGGGAGCCGGCGGCATCGCGCCAGCGCATAAATCCGGCCAGCACCGACCGCGCCTCGTCATCCGACAGCCCGGCGACGGCGGCGGCCAAGTCGGATTCATCGGAGGCTAACGGCCCGCCGGCAATGATATGCAGCTCGGCGGCCCGCCGGAGCAGGGCGTCAATACCGGCATCGTTGGAACTGCCGTCAACCGCGCCGGAAATGCGGTTCATATTGGCGATGATAAACGACCGGGCGCGCTCCGAGACAGCGGCGGTATCCAGCACGCTGTCCAGCACATCCAAGTCGGCCAGTCGGACGCAGTAATCTGTGATGCCCAGCTCCGCCGGAATGCCGGCGGCCAGCGTCAGCAGCTCGGCGTCGGCTGTGATGTCCGCAGAGCCAATCAGTTCGGCGCCTACCTGCGTGAATTGCCCGCTGGCGGCGGAATTATAAGGGTCGTAGCGGAACACCGGGCCGGCGTACTGCCAGCGGGCCGGGCCATCCGCCGGCCGGTCCGCGGCGGTTTCCAGATAATGCCGCATTACGGAGGCGGTGAACTCCGGGCGCAGACTGACGGCGTTGGAGCCGGGGTCGGTAAAGGAGTACATCCGCGCCGCCAGCGCGCCGCCGGATTTACGCAGGAACAGTTCGGTGGGTTCCAGCAGCGGCGCATCCAGCCGGGCGTAGCCGCGCTGCGCGATAAAATCCGACAGGCGGCGCTGTACGCCGTTGCGGCGGCGGCTGGCCTCGTCGGGCCAGTCGCGCATACCGGGCAAGCGGCGCACGGGTTCCATAGCGGCGGGAAAAGCGGGGGCAATCATCGCCGGCTATTGTACCACTGCCGGCAAGTTGCAATCATCTGACTATTGACTATAACACTGCGCTTTGCGCGGACGCCTTTCTACCTATGCTCGCGTACCATAATCTGGAATTTGCCAAATTCAATACGACTGATACTTGAACGAAAGAACTCGCCGATTTCCGTCAGGTCTCGGTCTATGCCACTGCCGGGCCGCAAAATTTTGATGTGCGGTTGATAATGACGAGATCCGAAAGCATTGCTCCAATCGGTAGTAGATTTGCGGTTTCCGGGCCACCGGTCCGGTTCCAATTGGTAGATGGATCTACGCAATTCCAAAACTTGCCGGATTGCCGTGTTGCGCTTGGTTAGACGGATGCCTACTGAGCGACGGCTGGGTTCTAAATTTGGACGTGGGTTCTCTCCACCAGGCGCCAGCACCATGAAACGCGTCTCGGATGCATCAGCGAAAATTTTCACTGGCAGACTTTGGGGAGTTAGGCCAAGGAGAGGTCTCCTGCCATAGTACACAGTCAGATGCATACCGCGCTGAACCGCTTCCGTAGGGATTCCGGCTTTGTAGGACAGTAAATCCGCAATCCGAGCCTCGCATTTTCGCGTTACCCAGAGGATACCGTAGACCTCATAAAAATGGCGACTTGGCTTCGTCCTCGGCATTAGATATTCCTCTCTCATTCGCTCATCAATCATAGTGTAAATACATCTAGCGCGGCGCGGCGTTTCACGGATGGGCGTTGCTGCCGCCGTCAATGTACACCGCCTGGCCGGTGGGGTAGTCGCAGAAGGGGCCGCAGAGATAGACCAGCATCGCCGCCAAATCACGGGGATGCCCTTTGCGGCGCAGCGGCGTATAACGCACCAGCAGTTCCTCCCGCTGCGTTTCCAGCGGAATGTCCTCCGCCGTGGACCATCCGGCGCCGACGGCATTCACGCGGATTTCGCTGCGGCCCCACTCTACCGCCAGGGAACGGGTCAGCGACAATATGGCGGCCTGCGTTGCGCTGTACGCCGAGCAGTTATGCAGTCCGCGTTCCGCCAAGTTGGAAATGACATTGACGATGCGTCCATATTCCTGGGCCAGCATTCGCTGCCCCACGGCCTGGCTCAGCATAAAAGCGCTGCGGACGCTGCGCGCGTGCAGTTCATCCCATTCGTGTTGGGTAATTTCTACGGCCGGCTTGGCGAAAAAACTGCGCGTGTCGTTCACCAGTATGTCGCTGCGGAATATATCGTTCCGGGAATGCGCGGCGTCAAAAGCGTCCAGTACCGCCGCTGCGCCGTCGGGAGTATCCCAGAGTCCCGCATAGCCGTGCGTATCCCGGCCGGTTACGGATGACACGGCGGCGCGAATGGCGTCAACGGCGGCGGCGTGGCGCGCGACGGCGAATACCGATGCGCCGGCCTCGGCCAGGGCCGCCGCCAGCAGCGGGGTTTCGGCGCCGCCGGCGGACGCAACGATTGCCGTGTATCCCGTCAAGTCAAATTCGGATGGAATTGCCATTGCAGTTATGCCTCCCGGTTATGCTTCCAAGTTATGCTTCCAAGGGAGCAAGTGGCGCATATCCGGTAGGTGCGATGCCGGCCGCCAGGCCGCCGCCGTCCAGGATAAACATTTCGCCGGTCATATAGTCGGAAGCGTCCGAAGCCAGAAAGACGGCCACCGGGCCCAGCTCGTCGGGGCGGCCCAGCTTGCCGGAGGGCAGGAAATCGCCGGTCTGCGGCAATGTACGGTTAATGTCGGCGGCCGGGTCGATGGTCGGGATGAAACCCGGCACAATGCTGTTGGCCGTAATGCCGTAACGCGCCAGGCTGAACGACAGCACCCGCGTCAGCTGGATTACCCCGCCTTTGGAAGTGCAGTACATATAGATGTCGCGGCCGCCGCGCAGCCCGAAGCCGGATGCCACATTGATGATTTTGCCCCGGCCGGCGTCGGCCATGGGCTTGGCGGCGGCGCGGGCGCAGTAAAACGCGCCGGACAAGTTGACCGACATTGCCGTTTCCCATTCGTCATCGGTGATTTCCCAGATCGGTTTCAGTACATTGTCGGCAACCATTGCGGCGTTGTTGATCAGGGCGTCCACGCGGCCAAACCGGCGGACGGCGGCGTCAATCAATGCGTTGGCGTCATCCGACTTGGAAACATCGGTGGGGACGGCGATGGCGCTGCGCCCGGCGGCGATGGCTTCGTCGCAAGCCGCTTCAATGGGGGCGGCGCGTCGGCCGGCGATAACCAGATCGGCGCCGGCGCTGGCCAGCGCGCGCGCCATTTCCAGGCCCAAGCCGGTGCCGCCGCCGGTGATGACGACTACCTTGCCGTCCAGGTTCAGGTTTTCAAGCATCAGGTCTCCCTTGCCGCAGCCGCCCTTTCCGCATCAGCATCAGGTGAAAAAGTTTTGGCGTCGGTTCGTAGCGTAATGTCTCCGGCGGAAAGGGTCAACCGCCGCCCGTCATCAGTGCAGAGGATTAAGTTGCCTTGGTCGTCAACAGCCTCGGCCCGCCCGGTGTGGGTGGCATCGTAGTGGGTAACGGAAACGCGCTGCCCCAGCGTATCCAGCCAACGCCGCCATTCGGGAACTGGCGAGCGTCCGCGTCCCAAGTCCAGATATAGGGCGTCCATATATTGCAGGATGCGCCGCAGCAGTTCGGAGCGGTCTATTTCAGTATTCGCCAAGTCGTTCAGGCTGCCGGCCGTGGCGGCAATTTCGGCATCGGCAGCTACATCCAGCGCCACATTGACGCCGATGCCGACGATGGCGTACTCAATTTGGGAGCCGGACATTGCGCTTTCGGCCAGGATGCCGGCCACTTTGCGCCCGTCAATCATTATGTCATTAGGCCACTTGATGGACGGAGTGATGCCGGATACCCGACGAATGGCGCGCGCCACTGCGATGCCGGCAAGCGGATTGAGCAGGGGCAAAGCGTCCGCATCCGGGCGGAACAGCGCCGAAAAATAGAGGTTGCCGGCATCGGAGATCCAGCGACGGCCGCGGCGGCCCCGGCTGGCGGTCTGCGTTTCGGCGACCACTACGGCGCCATCATCGGCGCCGTCGCGCGCCCACAGCGCCGCATCGTCCATCGTGGACGGCGTGGACTGGTAGAAACGGATGCTGCGGCCGACGATGGCCGTATAAAGGCCGGCCCGCAGCATTTGGGCAACGATGCTGGCAGGCATAAGAGAGCCAGTTTTACACCGATGGGCGGGATGAGCAGGAATTTATTGGCCGGCCAAGGCTATCCAAAGCCTTTTATCACAGCGGAGGATGGACAGAGTAACCCGCCGCACTATTCGTTAAAGGATACGCCGCCGGTGTATTCGTCGGGCAGCAGATTCCATAGGATTTGCAGTAGCGGCTGCACATCGGCAAAGGCGTACTTGGCTAGTTCCGAGTTCAGCGAGACTTCATAAAATTTGCCGTGCAGGCTTTCGGCGGCGGTAATGCCGCGGGCGATTGTTGCCCTGTTCTCCGGCAATTCGTGGGGCAACGCCATCAGCGCATCACGTATGGCATCGTCGCCGCAGTGATCCCAGCCGCGCAGGATGGCCACAGCTTTGGCAAGCTCGGCAACCGCGCTCCAGCCATTCGCCCTGGCCCGGTACAAGTCTCTCTTGTCCAGATAACCCGGCCATTTTGCCCAGAATGCCCGGGCTAGAAACAAATGCTTGTGGATGCGGGCATCCTGGCAGACGGGCGTTTCGGGTTGGCGGAGGCGCGGCGGCATAGTGATTTGCTCCTAATCGTTTATGTTGGCAGCGACGCTACGGCGTACCGGCCGGTTATCAGACCCGCTCAATCCACTGGTCAAAAGATGCGCCGCCGGTGTACTGCTCCGGGATCTGGCGCCACAAGGTTTGTAGCAAGGAGCGCACATCGAGCAGCGCCGTCCGCGCCTCCCGCTCGCCCATATGGACTTCGTAAAAGTTGCTGTGCAACTGCTCGGCAACACGCAGGCCGCGCAGGATTTCGTCTCCCTCCTCATCCGACGGCATTTCGTCAGCCAGGGCGACGAGGGCATCCCGTATCGCTACATGGTCATAATGCTCCCAGCTGCGAAGCGTCGCTACGGCTTTCGTAAGCTGGGCAACGGTTCCCCAGCCTTTTTCGCCGGCCTGGCACAGATCGCCGGCTGCCAGATAGTCCGGCGCCTTGCGCCAGTATTCTCCGGCTTGGTTGATATGTTTGCGGATGCTGGCATCCCGGCGGGATGCCAGTTCCGGGCGGCGGAGGCGCGGCGGCATAGTGATTGACTCCTGGTAATTTGTGCTGGCGGTTCCTTACCACCCGTGTTCGTAGCGATCTTGCAGGGTTTCCAGCAGCCGGCTTACCGGGATGCGCTCTTGCGTCATCGTATCCCGGTCGCGCACCGTTACGGCGTGGTCGTCCAGCGTGTCAAAGTCCACGGTTACGCAGTAGGGAGTGCCGATTTCGTCCTGGCGGCGGTAGCGGCGGCCAATGCTCTGCGCGTCGTCAAACTGGCACTTGAAACGGCGGCGCACCAAGTCATACACGCTGCGGGCCGTAGGGGTCAGCCGGGCGTTGCGGCTCAATGGCAATACGGCCACCGTAACCGGAGCCAGCGCGCGGTGCAGATGCAGGACCGTGCGTATATCCTTGCCGTCCGGTTCCTCGTCGTAGCTGTCCAGCCAGAACGCCAAGGTAGCCCGGTCAACGCCGCCGGAGGGCTCAATGACATATGGGGTATAGCGCTCGTGGGCTTCGTCATCAAAGTAAGTAAGGCTTTCGCCGCTGTATTCGGTATGACGGCGCAGGTCAAAATCGGCGCGGTTGGCGATGCCCTCCAGCTCGCCCCAGCCCCAGGGGAAGCGGTATTCAATATCGTAAGTCGCTTTGGCGTAGTGGGCCAGTTCATCGCCGGCGTGCTGACGCAGCCGCAAGTTGTCGGGCCGGATGCCGTAGTTCACATACCAGTCAAAGCGGTCTTGCACCCAGCGTTGCAGCCATGCGTCGTCGTCGCCGGGCTTGACGAAAAACTCCACTTCCATCTGCTCAAATTCGCGGGTGCGGAAAGTGAAGTTGCCCGGCGTAATTTCGTTGCGGAACGCCTTGCCAATCTGCCCGATGCCAAAAGGCAGTTTTTTGCGCGTTGCGGTCTGCACATTCTGAAAATTGACGAATATGCCCTGGGCGGTTTCGGGACGCAGGAAAATTTCGGCAGAGGAGTCCTCTACCGGCCCCATAAAGGTGCGGAACATCAGGTTGAAACGGCGGGGTTCGGTGAGGGCGCCGCCGCATTCCGGGCATTCGTCGCCGTCCAGCTGGTCTGGCCGGAAACGGCGATGGCAGCTGCGGCACTCTACCAGCGGGTCGGAGAAGTTTTCTACATGGCCGCTGGCTTCCCAAACGCGGGGATGCATCAGGATGGCGGCGTCCAGGCCCACTACATCATCCCGCTCGGCAACGACAGCGCGCCACCAGGCTTCCTTGACATTGCGCTTCAGTTCCACGCCCAAGGGGCCGTAGTCCCAGGTAGAACCCAGCCCGCCGTACACTTCGCTGGATTGAAACACGAAACCCCGCCGCTTGGAGAGCGACAGGATTTTGTCCATATCGGCATAAGGCATAGTGCGCGGCATAAGAAACCTCATCAGTGAACAGGATTCTAATATGATAGCATAGGCCGCCCGGCGGCTGCGGGGAATGATGGCATGGATGAAGGGGATGGATTTGACGCAAAGGCGCATATAGGGGACTGGATTCCGGCTTGCGCCGGAATGACGGTTATTAAAGGGGGCGGAATGACGGTTAAAGGAAGGCGGAATGATGGTTGGATGGCAAGCGACAATCTTGCTTATTTGGGATAATGTGGGCTATTATCTACTTACCGACGGCATCGGCTGCGGCAAGGTCGGCGGCGAAGTCATCCGCATTGAGGAATCCTAGGAGTGAAATTATGACTGCCTTTCTGAATTCTACCCCCCCCATTCTATCCCCCCCCCCCCCCCGACATTGGCTGACCCAAAACCTAACTTTGGCTTGGCTACGGCTGGGGAAGGCTGCCGTTTTCAGCGTTCTGGCCGGGCTGGCCGTTGCGGCTGGGCTGGCGTTTTCCGGCGCTGATGCGGCGGCGCAGGGGGCGCAAGGCGGGTACACTTACACGGCGCGGGTTTGCCAGGAGTATGGACAGCAGCCGCGCTGGTACAATGTGCGGGACGGGCAGGCGGCGTATAACGGGGGGAACAGCGACAGCGGCTGGCTGATTGTGCTGGAACGGGGGGCGAATATCGCGCCGGCACAATACGAATTCACCAGTCCGATAAGGGGCGGCGGCACTAACAGCATCTCGGACGCTCTGGCCTTCACGCGAATCAGTATTACACCCCCCCACATCGGTGTTGAGGATCCTGACAATCCCGTTGGGAGCCGAATCACCGCCTCCGATGGCACCATCGGATTCGTAACCAGTAACGGACGACGGGTTGTAATTGACCGAAACAACAATGGGGAATTTGATGCTGGCGATTTGTTTCCAGGAGGCGGCCCATTGGGTGGCTCTTCCCTGTTGCATTACCATGAGGAAAGGGGATACCAGCAAACTAGAGCGCCCGCAAGCTACGGCGCGCAAATACATCCGCTGGGCGTATATGATGTGGTGCCGGTAATCCGACGTCCGAATCGTGCCGAACTGCGCGGCTTGGGAATAACGGTAAATGCGGGAGTCGGGCGCGGCCGGCCCGGCGTCAAACGCCCGGTGCCGGCAGTTCCGCGCGCACGGCGTCGGCCAGGCTGCCGGCCGCCAGCTCGTCCAGCTTGATATAGCGGGCCGACATCGCAGCGGCGATGGGCCGCGCCAGCTCCAGCCGGATAAAATCCTGCTCGGTGTCAATCACTACCGCCGGGATCTTGGGCGTCGGCTACCAGCTGCGCCAGTTGGCTCACTTCGTCGGCCGGCGCGGGTCCGGATGGGGATGCGGCGCCGGCCAAGGTTATGTTGGCCCGCCCGTCGGTGAGCAAGGCCAGCAGCGGGCAGCACATCCCGGTCTTTGCGGCGTTCCGTTTCCAGGGTTTCCAGCGCCAGATAGATGCCGTGCGCCAGTGGCGTGCGGCCTCCGGTGGGCAAGTCCTGCATCAATGCCACTGCGCCATTTCAACGCTGCCGGTAGGCGGCAAAAGCAGCTGGGCCGTCGTGCCTCGGAATGCGATTAAGCCCACCCGGTCGCGCCGCTGGTAGGCGTCCAGCAGCAGCGACATTACCGCCCCCTTAACGGATGTCATCCGGCGCTGCGCGCCCATTGAGCCGCTGGCGTCCACAACGAACAGTATCAGGCTGCCGGTGTGGGTTTCCCGCACTTTTTCGCGGAGGTCCCAAGGTTCAAGCAGCAGGGCGGCGGTATCGGCGTCGGTATCGGCAACAGCGGCGGCGGAACGGCGGCGGGCCGGCTGATGCGGCGCGGCGGCGCGCAGAGTAGCGTCCAGCGCCAGGTCGGCGGCCGGGCCGTCCGGGAGGCGGGCGCCGGTGTAGCGTCCGGACGCATCGCCGCTGACGGTAACGGCGCGGCGGCCGGCGCCGCGCCGCGCCCGGCGGTCGGGGGGCGTAACCTGGAAGTTCTGGACGGCGTAAGGGTCGCCTACTTCATACCATTCGTCGCTGAGGCCGGGGGCGCCGCCGCTGCCGGCGTCATCAGGATCCGCCAGGTCGTCCGACGCCGGCGGTTCAGGGGATTCATCGGGGCTGCTGTCTCTATCGCTGTCGCCGTCGCTGCGATCGTCATTGCCGCTGCCGGAGCAGTCGTCGGACGGCTCGCGATTGCGGGGCTGGTTCTGAAAGTCGTCCAGCAGCTGATCCAGTTGTTCGGTAACGAGGTGCGGCTGCTGGAAAGGCTGGCGCCGCTGGCGATGCAGCAGGGCGAGCAGTGCAGCCTCGCGCACATCGTCCGCATCAACTACGGTACGGCCCTCGTAGGCGGCGATGGTACTGGCCGTTTTGTACATCACAATATCGCCGCGCAGCCCGTCCACCTGGTACTCGGCGCAAATATCGGTAATCAGCTCCAGAATGTCGTCGGGGACGGTTACGGCGGCGAGGCGCTGCTGGCTGGCGATGATGCGGTCGCGTTCCGTTTGTTCGTCGGCGGCCCAGGCGTCCATAAAGTCAAAGGGGGCGGCCTCGAAGGACATCCGGCGGCGCACTACTTCCCGGCGTTCCGGCGGGGCGAATACGCCGTCCACTTCCACCGCCAGCCCGAAACGATCCAGCAGCTGCGGACGCAAGTCGCCTTCCTCCGGGTTCATCGTGCCGACCAGCATAAATTCGGCGGCGTGGCTCACCGAGATGCCCTCGCGTTCCACATAGTTGCGCCCCATGGCGGCGGCGTCCAGTAGCACATCCACCAGGTGGTCGTTGAGCAGGTTCACTTCGTCAATGTAGAGGATGCCGCGATGGGCGGCGGCAATCAGCCCCGGCTCAAAGTTTTTGGCGCCGGATTTGATGGCCTGCTCAATGTCCAGGGCGCCCACCAGCCGATCTTCGGTAGCGCCGACGGGGAGGTCAACGATGCGAACCTGGCGGGCGGCGGCGCTGCGGCTGCGTCCGGCCTGGCGGCACCAGTCGCAAACTTCCTGAGGAACGCCGGGCGTGCAGCTGTACGAGCAGCCCGGCACTACGGGAACTTGCGGCAGCAATGCGGCCAGCGAGCGCACCGCCGTGCTTTTGGCCGTCCCTTTCTTGCCGCGCACCAGCACGCCGCCGATGCGCGGGTTGATGGCGTTCAGCAGCAACGCCCGCTTCATCGGCGTCTGGCCGACAATGGCGGTAAAGGGAAAGCGCGGCTCCGGAGCCGGGGCGGCGGGCGTCGTCATACCGCTGTCAGCGTCCGGCAACCGCCGGCGTCCGGGGGTAAGCGTGGATCCCCCGCTCCCGGTAGCGCAGATAGCCCGCCGTGCCCAGGGCAATGCCCATCCAGAGCAGGAAATGGCCGACGGCGGTAAAGGTGCGGAACATTATGGAAAGTTCCGTCGGCAGCCAGTCGGGGGCGGCATCGCGCACGCCGGGAACGGCAAAGGCCAGCAGCAGCGCAACGACGGCATAAGCCAGGCCGATGGCGGCGTAGCGGAGCCAGCGCGTCGACCCGGCGCTAGTGCGGTTGACTACGCCAATGCCGTAAATCACCAGCAGCGCGGAGATGGTGGAGACGGCGATAAAGAGGAACTGGAAACCCTGCCGCGCCAGCAGCGTATCCTCGCTGCCGATGCCCGGCGGGTTCAGCGGGAACTTGATTTGCGTGTACATTGACACGCTCCAGAAACCCAGCAGGCCCGCGATAACTGCCCAAGCCCAGGGGCTCCAGCCCGGCGCCGCCCTACGCATCAGATGGAACAGGCCGGTAAAGACGGCGGCATAAAGTACGCCAATCACGGCCAGCCCGACCGTCATACCGATGCGCTGGCTGCCCAAGGTAGTCAGAAAAGACAGGGGCAGAGCTTCCTCGTCGGTTTCGCCGGCCGCTGCTGCCGCCCGCCCTTCCAAGTCAATGGCCCATTCCATTACCGGGACATTGAAAATGTTCATATAGGCGGCGACCAGCAGGCCGCTTAGCAGGCCCATCAGCAGCGCAGTGGGGAGTATGCGTTCCATAAATCACCTCAGTTGCGTCGGCAACGAACTGCGCGCAGAGTCGGCCGGCGTCTTTCCGCCGGCGGCGAATCCGCACAGGTTCAGGAAACTCACGGCGCACTCCTCCTGATGCCACTAGGCGATGCCGCCGGACATCTGCGCGCGGTAATGGCCGCCCTGGCCCGGCAGCGGCGCTGCGTATGCATACGCCGGATGCCGGGGCGGGCGGCGCAGCGCCTAGTGGCACATAAAGGCTACATGGCGGGCGTGGTGAAAGAATTCGTGGACGGTGTTGAGGGCGCCGGGGGCGCCGACCGCGGCGGCGTGGACTCCGCCGTCAACATAGCCCACCGCGTAGAGGGCCACCGCGCCCACTACCAGCCAGGGCGCCCAGGCTGCGGTGTCGGTCTTGGACAGGAAACGGTTGATCATTGCCATTTTGATTCTCCTCTCGGCACGAAATGCGCCGATTGCGGTTGCGGTTGCAGCGGAACGGCTGCTTATTGTAGTGCGTTGCCGGCAGTATCACAAGGGCCGCCAGCAGATACCGGCGTTGTCGTTTCAATCTTACTGCCGGGCTATCGTTGGACGAATACGAGATTTTCCTCTTTGCCGACCCAGCGGTCGCGGGCGGCCTCAAAGGCGCGCAGCTTTTCGGGCTGAAAGCCGGCGCGCTTTTCGTCGTCGTCCAGGTAGGGATTGGGGAAATAACAGCGCACCAGCGTTTCATCCCAGTTGCGGGAAAACCGCACATAGTAGGATTTCAGGTCGCCGTGGCTGACGGCCTCTACAAACTGGATGCCGTCAATCTGCTCCAGTTGCAGATGGAAATGCCAGTTGTCGGCCTCAATAGTCGCCCAGCCGTTATGCACTTCCGGCTCCCGGATGCCATGGGCGTGATTTTCGCTGACCACGGAGCCGCCGCCAACTACCCACATCATCGCCGGGTTGCCGGTTAGTTCTTGGAGCAAGTCAAGTGTGTACTGCATCAGCGGCATCTCCTGGTTGGCAGTGCAATGAGTTGGCATGGATGAACCAGATAAACGGGATTGCGCCCTATGATACCGCTTGACGCGCTGCGTTTTCCTGCCGCGCCTCAATATCCGTTTCCAGTTCCAGGTACATTTGTCGGAGCTGCTCCAGCATTTCCGGCGGCGGGTTTTCCCACATTCCGCGCTGGATGGCCTCCAGCAGCCGCTCCACGATGCCCCGCAGCGCCCAAGGGTTGCTCTGCCGGAAAAATTCCTGCATCTCCGGGTTGAGGACATACTCTTGGGTTACATCCGCATACATCCAGTCCTCAATGACTTGCGCCGTGGCATCGTAGCCAAACATATAGTCCACGGTGGCGGCCAGCTCAAAAGCGCCTTTATAGCCGTGCCGCTGCATTGACTGCATCCACTTGGGGTTGACGACCCGACTGCGGAACACGCGGCGCGCTTCATCCTGCAAATCGCGGACGCGGGCGCGCGACGGGTCGCTGCTGTCGCCAAAAAACTGGCGGGGATTGCGCCCGGTCAAGGAGCGCACCGTGGCAATCATTCCGCCGTGATACTGCATATAGTCGTCGCTGTCAAATACATCATGCTCCCGGTTGTCCTGGTTCTTGGCGGCAATGACAATCTGTCCGAACCGGGTGCGAAATTCGCTACGCGCCGCCACGCCGAAATCCTGCCGGGAATAAGCGTAGCCGCCCCAGGCGGTGTACACTTCGGCCAGGTCATGCACCGATTCCCAGTTGCGCTCGTCAATGACGCCCAGGATGCCGGCGCCGTAAGCCCCCGGCTTGCTGCCAAAGATGCGAAACAGGGCGGCATCGCCGGCGGCTGCCGCCGCGTCCGGGTCGGCGGCGCTGCGTTCCGCATCCTCCCGGAGATGCTTGACGATGTAGTTGTCGGCCGGCGATTCGTCCTGCTCCGCCGCCAAGGCTACCGCCTGGTCAATCAGGTAGATCAGGTTGGGAAAGGCGTCGCGGAAAAAGCCGCTGATGCGGACGGTTACATCAATGCGGGGCCGGCCCAGCTCGGACAGCGGCATCACTTCCAGGCCGCTTACTCGCCGGCTTTCCGCCTGCCACACCGGCTTGACTCCGAGCAGATAGAGTATCTGGGCAATGTCGTCCCCGTGCGTCCGCATTGCGGAAGTACCCCAGACCACTACGCCTACCATTTCCGGGTAGCCGCCTTCCTCGTCCAGGTACTTTTGCAGCAGCGCATCGCCCAGCGACCGGCCCACATCCCACGCAGTAGGCGAGGGCAGGGCGCGCGGGTCAACCGAGTAAAAGTTGCGGCCCGTCGGCAGCACATTGACCATCCCGCGCGTCGGGGCGCCGGAGGGCCCCGGCGGCACGAAACGGCCGTCCAGGCCGCGCAGCAGGTTGTCAATTTCATCGGTAGTTCGCAGCAGCGACGGGTAAATGTGCTGTCCGACATACGACAGGACGCCGGCGGCGCGGGCGTCGCTTTGGCCCAGCAAGTCGGCCAGTGCCTTGGGGATAAGATGCTCGGCAAATCCGTCGGGGCAAAGCCGCTCGTAAGCGCGGCGGCACAGAGTTTCCAGAGCCTCAATGACATCGCCGGCGTTGCGGATGGGACCGTCAGCGGCGTCCAAGAGCGCCGCCGGCGTACTGCCATTAACGGCCGCCGCCGGGTTTTCCAGCAGGGCGTAGTAGTCATAGCCCAAAGCTTCCGCCAAAGCCCGGCGCAGGCTGGGAACGGCGCCGTTATCCAGCCGGGTCAGCGCGCAGAGCAGGCCCACCATCTGGTCGGCGGTAGGCGGCTGGCCCAGCGTATGCAGGCCGTCCTTGATTTGAGCATCCTTGATTTCGCAGAGATAGCCGTCGATTTCCAGCATAAACTCGCCGAAATCGTCCGGCTGTTCGTCCACGCCCAAATCGCGGTGCAGTTCCGCCTGCTGCACCATTTCCCAGATTTGCGCCTCCAGCGTCGGCAGCTTGGCGGGATCCAGCGTTTGACACTGATAATGTTCGTCCATCAGCTGCTCCAGTTTGGCGATGTCGCCATAGGAATCAGCCGTAGTCATTGGCGGTATCAGATGGTCGATGATGGCGGCGTGGGTGCGCCGTTTCGCCTGCGTGCCCTCGCCGGGGTTGTTGACGATGAACGGGTAGAACAGCGGAATATCGTCCAGCGCAACTTCCGGGTAGCACGCCTGCGACATACCCACGCCCTTGCCCGGCAGCCATTCCAGCGTGCCATGCTTGCCGATGTGGATCATCGCATCGGCCCGGAATACATCCCGCAGCCAGCGGTAATAGCCGATGTAATGGTGGGTTGGCGTCAAGTCCGGGTTGTGATAGACGGATATAGGATTTTCGCCAAAGCCGCGCGGGGGTTGCAGCCCCACGAATACATTCCCCATCGGTATCCCGGCAACGGCCAAGCGGTCGCCGATGCGATAGACATTGCCGGGCGCATCGCCCCAGGCATCCTGCAATTCGGCCTGCACCGACGCCGGAAAGCCGGCGTACCATTGCGCGTAATCCCGCCGTTCCACATGGCCGGCCGCCAAGCGCAGCTGTTCCTCAGTAAGCGTATCCGTATCGTTGCTGCACCGCTCAATAATGCGCTGCACCAGTTCATCGCCGTCGGCGGGAATATCGTCAACCTGATAGCCGGCGTCTTGCAGGGCGTGCAGGATGTTGATGGCGGAGGCCGGCGTGTCCAGGCCGACGGCGTTGCCGATGCGCGCGTCTTTGGTGGGATAGTTGCTCAAAATAATGGCGATGCGCTTGTCGGCGTTGTCCTTGCGGCGCAAAACGGCGTGGCGCGCGGCAAGACGTGCCAGGTAGTCCATCCGGTCGGGCAATGCCACATAGCGCTGCATTCGGGCCGCGCTCAACCCGACGTCGTTAGACGCCGTTTCCTCTTTAAACGACACCGGCACAGTAATGATGCGTCCGTCAAACTCCGGGAACGCTACATTCATCGCAGTGTCTATGGGGCCGAGGCCCAGCGAACTCTCCGCCCACTCCGCGCGGCTGCCGGTGCTGACGATGCCCTGGATGATTGGCACATCCAGCCGATCCAGCAGCTCTTGCGACCATCCGGTGGCTACCGTGGCGCCGCTGCCGCCCTGCTGATGGTCCAGGTCGCTCATGGCCAGCCCCATCGTGTTGACGATGCAGTCCACGCGCGGCGCTCCGGCGGCGTCAACCATATATTCGGTCAGCGTATGACCGCCGGCGTCATCGTCATCCGGCGTATGCTTCAGGCTGTACGAAAAGACCGGCAGCACATTGACATCCTGCGCTTCCAGCCGGGCAATCAGGGCGTCAATAAAGGCGAGGTTGCCGCTCATCCAGTGGGCGCGGTAGAACAGGACGCCAACGGCGGGCCGGCCGGGAATAAACCGATCCGCGCAATAATCCGCAACGCTGACGCCCGGAGCTGCCTGCGGATGGTAAATACCCTGCCAGGGCATCGGAGCGGGCGCCTCGTGTCCGTAGTCGCCGCCCAGGTAAGTATCGGCCAGAAAGAGGAAAAGGTTGCGAAAATTGAGGACGCCGCCGCGCATCAGATAGGCAAAAACCGTTTCTACTTCGGACACCGGCGCGGTGCAGGCCGTTACCAGGTCATCGTCCCATTCCTGATGCCCCGGACAGGCAATCAGCGGTATGCCGTTGGCGCGGCAGGTTTCGGCCAGCGCGTCAAATGTTTGGCCCAGCGCGCGTTTGCCGCCCAGCAGCCGCAATATGACGACTCCGGCGCCGGCCGCCGCTTCCAGAAAAGCGGAGCGGGCCGCCGCCGCGTCATCGCCATCGCCCTCCATGGCAACGGGGTTGACGACGTACACGCTGGCCGCATCGCCCCATGGCATACCGGCCAGCGCCTGCTCTGCGGTGAGCAGGTCGGTGTCGGCGGTGGTTGCCAGCACGATGACGGCCGGCGCAGTTGCAGTTGGCATTGCTGCGGTCATCGGTAGGTCAATCCTGCGCTGCGGAGGGGCGGGGGAACACCATTATGGAGAGGTCGCTGAATTCGTCGGGCAGTTGCGCGCACTGGGCCAGCGTCCCGTCCCAGCGGGATTCGTCGGTCAGAGTAAGCCGCTGAAACACGGTAACGGGATGTTCCGGGTCGGCGCCGTCGGAGATCGCGTTGGCGGCGATTGCCGGCGGCATAAAATCAAAGGGACGGGGCAGCAGAATGACATTGCGCCGGCCCTGCCGCAAAGTATCCACCAGTTCCGCCAGCTCCGAGCCGCGATCCCAACGCTGATGCAGGGTAAGGAACAGCGATTCCTCCAGCGATAGGCCGGCGCGGGCGCAGGCGATTTGCACGCTGCTGACGCCGGGTATCAGCGTTACAACATCCGCCCGCCGCCGCACCCGGTTGAGCAGCTCTTTCGCCGATACATTCAAGTCGCCCCACACGCAGACCACGCAGGATTTGCCCTGCTGCGCCTGTTCCTGGGCATAATCCAGCACCGTTTCCTGGTCGCGGTAGGACATCGGGCGGAGCTCGGCATCGCCAATATGCCCGGCAACTACATCCAGCACCGTCTTGAAACCGACCACCAGATCGGCGGCGGCCAGGGCCTGCCGGCCTTTGAGGGTCAGCAGGTCGGGGTCGCCGGGGCCGACGGCGACGACGGTCATTGCGATGTCGGTTGTGGATGCGGATGTGGTCATTGGTGGATTGCGCTGCCGGACGCTGCGGTTGGCGCGTTCAGATGCGTTGCGGTTGGTAGGTTCAGATGATGGCGATGATAAAGAAAACCCCGGCGCTTGCGGGCCGGGGTCGTAAAACTGCCATAGGCAGCAAAGACGCAGCGCGGCGCAATACGCCGGGATTGCGTCTCCTGGAACGACCCTGTTGGGCGCAGAGCAGGTTTCCAGAACGGCATCGGGATGGGTTTCTGGCTTGCGACTGGCACAGACGGCAACAACTTGCCGTCCGGCCTTATCGCATACAGTGGCGCAACCGCGGCGGATTCACACCGCCTTCCCCAATAATCCTGTTGGGTGTAATGGCGCCCGATGCCGGGGGTTCACGATTTAAGCGGCTAGGCCGCAACGCCAATGTAGCCGGGTTGCCGCCAGTTGTCAACGGCTATCCGGGGTTATCCGGTCGTTTGGAATAATTCCAAATTAGGGAGAGTGATGGCATGGATGAAGGGGATGGAGGGGATTTTGGATTCTGGGTTGACTACACCGATAGACAGGATGAACAGGATTTTGGATCTTACCAAGGGCGTGGATTCCGGCTTGCGCCGGAATGACGCGGCGTATTGGGGCGCTTTAAGAACCGGCTACCGCATCCCCCGCCAGGCCAACCCTTCGGTCAGTCCCAGAAACTGCTCCACCAGCGCCCGGTTGGAGATAATCAGGCCGGGCGAGAACAGCGCCGCGTCTTGCAGCGTAGCCCGATCCAGTACCAGCCCGCCGGCTTCCCGCGCCAGCAGAATGCCCGACGCAATGTCCCACGCCGACAGGTTATGATGGCAGTACAGGTCAATGCGCCCGGCGGCGGCGTAGGCGATGCTCAACGCGCTGGATCCCATCAGCCGATAGCCGGACACCTGCGGCCAGATGCCCCCCAGCATTTCCAGCAGCAGCTTCGCCTGGTCAAAGTCATAGCCCAGGTCAAAACCCACTACCGCATCGCCGATTTCGGAGCGGTCGGATACGGCAATCCGTTCCCCGTTGCAGTACGCCCCCATCCCCTGCTGCGCCGCGAACAGCTCATCCCGCACCGGGTCGTAGGTAACGCCCGCTGCCACTCTATCGCCTTCCGTAATGGCCACTACGACGCAGAAATGCGGGATGCCCTCCGCAAAGTTGCGCGTCCCGTCAATCGGGTCAATAACCCAGGTGTACGGCGATGCGCCGGGAACCGGCGCCGACTCCTCGGCAAGGACGCCAAACTCCGGGTACTCCGCCGTTACATAGTCCAGTATCAGCCGCTCCGATGCCAAGTCGGCGTCCGTTACCACATTAGCGCGCCCTTTGAGGCTCACTTCTACATCAGTGCGAAAACGCTCCAGTACCAGAGCGCCGGCGCGGCGGGCCGCCGTCTCGCAGACGGCCAACGCCGCATCGCCGCTCCGGGAACGGGGCAGTTCGTCATTGGCGAAAGACAAAGGCATCGCAGCAGCATCCCCCATGGCGGGTATCATCAAAAAAGCATCAGCCGATGCCGAAACGCCCGGCAGTCTAGCACCGGGCCACAGCGTGGGCAAGGCAGTATCACTCCCTACCGCCATTCCTCCCTTTCACCGTCATTCCGACCCCTACACCGTCATTCCGGCTTGCGCCGGAATCCAATATCCCTATCCATCCCTTTTATCCATGCCATCAGCCCCCATCCTATCCATCCTGTCCATCGGTGTAAAAAATTCCCCTCCCGCCAATGACACCAACCCCTTGCAAACCCGTACAGCCGTGCTATAATCAGATTCGTCAGGCAGCCAATCTCCGAGCCCACCGATTTCCAGGTCGTTACGGTCATTCAGCATCCAAGTCGCACCGGCGTTCCCTACTCGCCCACGGTCAAACTAACCGAAGGAGTCGGGTCCTGCCAAGGCGCCAGACGGAGCGCCCCGTCCCCGGACGAAAAGCCAGCCTCGTCAAAAGCAACGCGCAAAACCTCCGGCCGTAGGGCTGAAACCGACCTGGAAACTCGAAAACTCGGAAACCCGAACCCACCAGCTAGCCAAGTTCACCGCCTGACAACCTGCCTGACACGCCTGACAATCCCCATCCTGTACCAACGGAGGCGCCGCCACCCCAACAAAATCAGCCTAGCGCCGATGCCGCAGCCGGACGGGAACCAATCCCGCCTCTCCCCTGCCCATCGGCGTCAATACCCCCCGGCCGGCATTCCGGTTGCAACCGGAATGCCGGCCGGCGCCCCAATCCGTTTTCAATCGCGGCGCTTTCAATCACGGCGTTTTCAATCACGGGAGATGGCCGCTATTCGGTATGCTATACTTGCCGCCGTGTCTGCAACCCTAAATCGCCCCCTGGTCGGCGTCGGCGTCGTATTTATCCGGGACGGGCGCGTCTTTCTGGCCCGACGGCAGGGCTCCCACGGCGCCGGCGCCTGGGCTTCCGCCGGCGGTCATCTGGAATACGGCGAAACGCTGGAGGACTGCGCCCGCCGCGAAGCGCGCGAGGAACTCAGCCTGGCCATCGGCAGCCTGCGTATGCTCTGCGTCAGCAACATTATCGCCTACGACCGCCATTATGTGGACATCGAATTCCTGGGCGACATCGGCGCGCAAGAGCCAACGCCGTCCGCCAGCGATAATTCTTTCGGCGAATACGGCTGGTTCCCGCTGGACTGCCCGCCGGAGCCGCTGTTCCAGCCCATGCGCCTCGCCATCGCCAGCCTGCGTTCCGGCCAGCGCTACTTTGCCGACGGCGCCGCCCTAATGCCACCGTAATCGCAATGCCATCGTAACCGCAACGCCGCCGGCCCCATCGCCGGCCCTTGCTTACCGTTGCTTACTCCCAACTCCTCAACCAAGCGAATCGCCAACCGCCGGAGGTACAGCAATTATGAACCCCAAAAAAGGACGCGGCCTGCTGATGGTCTATGTGGATGTGCCGCCCGAACACGAGGACGAATTCAACCGCTGGTACGATGAGGAACATATCCCGGAACGGCTCTCCATCCCCGGCGTCCTCAACGCCGCCCGCTATGTGGCCGTGCGCGGCGCCCCCAAATACCTCGCCTGCTACGAAATTGACCGCGCCGAAACCTATTACTCGGCGGCCTGGCAGTACCACCTGGACAACCCTACCGAATGGTCGCAGCGTATGTCCCCGGGCGTCATCGGCGTCAATTACATCCGCAACCTCTACGAACTGATTTACCCGGACGCCGTTGCGCCGGAAACCGCCGGCTCTGATATGGCCCCCGCCCTGCTGGTAGGCCGGATGTCAGTTCCCGACGCGCTAGATGACGCTTTCAACGCCGCTTACGACGCCGAGCGGATGCCCCTCTATTACCGCATCCCCGGCTACATCCGGGGGCGCCGCTGGCAAGCCCTGATGGGCGAACCCAAATACACTACCGTCCACGAATGCAGCGGGCCGGAAGTCGCCGACAGCCCCGAATGGCAGGCCGTCCGCGACGCCGTAACCCCGGAATGGAACGCCCGCATCCAGCCGCAGATGCAGTTCGCCCCCGGCTCCCCCGGCGTCTATCGCCGCATCCTCTGATGCCGCTAGTTGACGCCGCTGGTTCCGCCAAGCCCGCTGCTGCCGCCGCTACCCGGAATTGCCCCAAACCGGCATCCCATGCGGTAGCAGGCCAGCGCTATATCGGGTATAATCGGAACTGCGGGCAGCAGCCGATTGCGGGCATCGCGAGCCGGCCTCCATCATAGGTTTTCCGAATAGATTTTCCGAGATGGCAAGCCTGATTTAACACAGCGGAGCATTCAGAATATGGTGGTGGCGCAGCAAATCGCAGCGATCGGCGTGGAAGCGCCGTCCGAATACACTTCCGACAACATCCAGGTGCTGAAAGGGCTGGAAGCCGTCCGGGTTCGCCCCGGTATGTACATCGGCAGCACCGGCGTTGACGGCCTGCATCATCTTATTAAGGAACTGCTGGATAACGCGGTTGACGAAGCCCTCGCCGGGTACTGCGACCGCATCCTGGTGCAGATTGCCCGCGACGGCGCCGTTTCCGTTTCCGACAACGGACGCGGCATCCCGGTGGACCTCCACCCCGATACCGGCGTCTCCGGCCTGGAAACCGTGATGACTACCCTCCACGCCGGCGGCAAGTTCGACGGCGGCGCCTATAAAGTCTCCGGCGGACTGCACGGCGTCGGCGCCTCCGTCGTCAACGCCCTCGCCTCCAAACTCCACGCCGAAATCTGCCGCGGCGGCGTCCGCTACACCCAAGACTACTCCCGCGGCAACCCCGTATCCGACCTGGTCAAGCACCAGCGCGTCAATCGGCAAGGCACCCGCGTAACCTACTACGCCGACCCCGACATTTTCCCCGAAATCAGCTACGACTTCGGACGCCTGGTCGCTACTCTCCGCCAGGCCGCCTACCTCAACAAAGGGCTGGAAATCTGCCTGGTCAGCGAATTCCATGAGGAGGCCCGCAACGGCGACATTGAACGCTGCTTTTTCTTTGATACCGGCGTCGCCAGTATGGTCCGCAACATCAACCGCAAGCGCAACATCGTGATGCCCGAACCGTTCTACTACCAGCGCATCGCCGAGGACGCCGACGTCGAAGTCGCTTTCCAGTTCCATCACACCGACGGCCACGACAACCTGGCCGCCGATGAACGCACTTTTGCCAACTGCATCCTTACCCCGGAGGGCGGCACCCATCTCACCGGATTCCGCTCGGCCCTCACCCGCGCCCTCAACGACTACGCCGGCAAGCAGGGCTTTTTCAAAGACCCCAAAGATTCTTTCAGCGGCGAGGATACGCGCGGCGGCCTGGTCGCCGTGGTCAGCGTCAAGCTGGGCGACCCGCAGTTTGAGGGGCAGACCAAAAACAAGCTCAGCAACCCCGAAATCCGCAGCCGCGTGGAAGCCGCCACCGCTGAGGGCCTGACCCGCTTCCTAGAGGAGAACCCTACCGCCGCCAAAGGCATCCTGGAAAAAGTCCAGACCAACCATGCCGCCCGGGAAGCCGCCCGCCGCGCCCGCGACCTCGTGCTCCGCAAAAACGCCCTGGACGGTTCATCACTGCCCGGCAAACTGGCCGACTGCGCCGAGCGCGACCCCGCCAAATCGGAACTCTACATCGTAGAGGGCGAATCCGCCGGCGGCTCCGCCAAAATGGGCCGCGACCGCCAATTCCAGGCCATCCTCCCCCTCAAAGGCAAAATCCTCAATGTGGAACGGTTCTTGGACAAAGTGGAACGCATCCTCAGCCACGAGGAAATCCGCGCAATGATTTCCGCCGTCGGCACCGGCGAAGGCGACGCCTTTGACCTCGCCAAACTCCGCTACCACCGCATCATCATTATGACCGACGCCGACGTCGACGGCTCCCACATCCGCACTCTCATCCTGACCTATTTCTACCGCCGGATGCGCCCCCTTATCGACGGCGGCTTTCTCTACATCGCCCAGCCGCCCCTGTACCGCGTGCAGCGTGGCCGCAGCATCGCCTACGCTTACAGCGAGGACGATAAGGAAACGCTAATCAGGCGAATGTCCACCGCCCGCTCCGAACCTTCCGTCCAGCGTTACAAAGGCTTGGGCGAAATGAACGCCGACCAGCTTTGGGACACCACGATGAACCCGGAAACCCGCAAAATGCTCCGCGTCAGCATCAGCGACCTGGACGGCCTGGACGACCCGGTTGACACCGACAGCATATTCACGATGCTGATGGGCGAGCAGGTCGCGCCCCGCAAAAGCTTTATCCAGCGCTACGCTACCGAAGTGCAGAACCTGGACATCTAACCCCAATGCCTCACGACGGCTTGTCCATCCTGATTGACGAAGCCCAGCTGCAGGATGGCGTCGCCCGGCTGGCCGGCCAAATTGACCGCGATTATGACGGCCTGGGGCTGATACTGGTCTGCATCCTCAAAGGCGCCGCGGTGTTCACATCCGACCTGGCGCGGGCCATGCAGACTGAAGTCCTGCAAGTAGAATACCTGCGCGCCAGCAGCTACGGCGCCGGCACTCAATCGTCAGGCGCGGTGCACATCCCGTTCAGCACACTGCAACCCGGCAGCATCGCCGGCCGGCACATCCTGGTTGTGGACGACATCGCCGACACCGGCCATACCTGCGTTGCCGTCAAAGCGCACATCGGCGCAATGTCCCCGGCCTCCGTGCGCTACTGCACCCTGCTGGACAAACCGGAACGGCGCGCCGTCCCCGTCCAGTACGACTACGTCGGCTTTACCATCCCCAACCACTTCGTCGTCGGCTACGGGATGGACCTGGATGAACGCTACCGTACCCTGCCGGCCGTCTATCGCTTTACCGCCGAATAGCCCTTTTCCTATTACCGTCATTCCACCCCCCCGACCGTCATTCCGGCCCGATATTCGCCATCCCAACCCATGACCGTCATTCCAACCCCCAACCGTCATTCCAAACCCCTAACCGTCATTCCGGCGCAAGCCGGAATCCAGCCGTCTTTCCCAAACTCCGACTTACGCCGCAGCGACGGGCTTACCGCCCCATCCCGGTCAGTACCCCACTGCCTGCCCATCCCCGCGCGGATCCGACGCCCCTATCAGTGTTCCCCGCTGCCGGTCGCGCACAATCAGCTGCACTACGCCGTGATAGGCGCCCAGCGGGTTCTGCACCACACTATGCCCCATCCGTGTCAAGTCGCGGATGGTGTCGTCCGACATTCCCGCTTCAACCCGCAGCTCTCCGGGCCGGTTGACGGTTGCCGGATCCGTGCCGGGAAAGCTGTGCCAGCGGGGCGACTCCACCGCATCCTGCGGCGGCAGCCCGCCGTCAATCAACTTGGTCAGCATCTGGATGCCGCATTGGGGCTGGAAATCGCCGCCGGGCGTGCCGCCGACCATCGCCGCCTCTCCGTTCACCGTGGTTAGGTAGCAGTTCAGCGTGTGCATCGTGCGCTTGCCCGGCGCAATGACATTGGGATGCCCGTCGTCCAGGCTGAAGCCCCGGCCGGCCCGGTTGTTGAACAGCACTCCGGTTCCCGGCGCGGCCAGGCCGGAGCCAAACGCGTTGGACAGGCTGTGTATCCAGCTGATGGCGTTGCCTTTCCCGTCCACGACGCAGAAATAGGTCGTATCGCCGCTGCCGTTGACCGGAGTCAGCGGACGCACTTCGGCACCGGCCCGGAACGGGTGTATCTGGTCGCGCCGCAGATCAGCGTATTCCGCCGACAGCAGCCCGTCCAGCGGCCAGTCCACAAAATCCGGGTCGCCGGCCAGCCGATTCCGGTCCGAATAGGCAATTTTCTTGGCCTCTACCAGCAGATGTATGGAATCCGCCGAGTTGGGCGTCATTGATGACAAGTCATGCCCGCCGACGATGTTCAGCATCTCCAGCAGCAGGAACCCCTGCGACGGCGGCCGGGTCTGATAGACCGTATGCTCCCGGTATGGCGTGCTAATAGGTTCGCCGACTTCGGCGTGATGCCCCGCAAAATCGTCCCGCGTGAACAGGTCAAGCCCGGCGGCGCGGTTCAGGCCGTCCACCAGCCGCTCCGTCAGCGCGCTGCGATAGAAAGCGTCGGCGCCGCCCTCGGCAACCAGCCGGATGACGCCGGCCAGGTCTTTGTTGACCAGAACCTCGCCCTCCCGGGGCGGCCGGCCGCTGCGGTTCAGATAGATGTCGGCAGTTGCCGTAAAGCGGGCCAGCAGTTCGGCATTGCCGGCAAAGACGCGGGCGATGCGGGCCGGCACCGGAAACCCGTCCTCGGCGTATCCGATGGCCGGCGCCAGCAGCTCGGCGAAAGGCATCGTGCCAAAGTTCCGGTGCAGCGCCTCCCACGCCGCCGCCTCGCCCGGCACGGACACCGAATGCGGCCCCGCAATCGGCATCAGCGCCAGCCCCTGATTCCGGTAGTACTCCGCCGTTGCGCCGGACGCCGCCGCGCCGCTGCTGTTGATATTGGCAACTTTGTCCGCAGCGGCATCATAAGCCAGGATGAACGAATCGCCGCCCAGCCCGCACATCGGCACGATGGTAACGCACTCTACGGCGGCTACTGCCAATGCGGCGTCAAAAGCGGTGCCGCCGTCCTGCAACACCCGCAAGCCGGCCGCCGCCGCCAACGGCGAATCGGAGCAGACCACCCCGTTCCGGGACTGAACGGCGCTGCGCGTCAAACTGGTTATGGACATACGAACCTCCTGGCCGCATTCGCGTTTTGTCGCTGCATAATGTACCACCACATCCCATTAAATCGTCATTCCACCCCCACGCCATCATTCCAGCCCTTACACCGTCATTCCGGTCCCTAGACCGTCATTCCGGCCCCTACACCGTCATTCCGGCGCAAGCCGGAATCCAACCCCACAGGAACCAAAATCCCCATTCATCCCGTTCATCCATGCCATCACACGCCCCCTAATCCCGTCCATCCTGTCCATCGGTGTAAAATCGCCCCCCCGCGAAACGGCGCATTTTGTACGCCGGCGCCCGGTCGCAGTATTGCCCCCGCCGTCAGGCCGTGCTATAATTCGCCAAATAACGCCCGACTGCGGGATAGCGCGCTTGGCCGGCCCAAGCCGGCGTGCGCCGTCCGCAGCGCAGGTTTATTATTGGAGAGCGGGGCGTAACCCGCTTTCTTATTGTAAGCCGCCCCGGGCGGAATGAATGAACTAGCAAGCGCTTACTCAAAACGCGGAGGCCACGATGAAAAGCGATTTCATGATGGCGTTGAATCAGCTGTCCGCTGAGCGCGGCCTGGCCAAAGACCAGGTGCTCAGCGCCATTGAAGTTGCCCTCGCTTCCGCTTTCCGCCGGGATGACCCGGCCGGCGGGCAGAACCTCTCCGTAAAACTCAACCCCAATACCGGCGACATCAGCATCTTTGCCCTCCGCACCGTCGTTGAGGAAGTTGAATTCCCGGAAACCGAAGTCAGCCTGGCCGAAGCCCAGTCCATCCGTCCCGGCATCACTATCGGCGAGGAAATCGCCGAGTCCGAGGAAGTTCCCCACGACGCCAGCCGCATCGCCGCGCAGACGGCGCGCCAGGTTATCCTGCAACGGCTCCGCGACGCCGAGCGCGATAAAATCTTTAAGGAATACTCCGACTATCAGGGCGAGCTGGTCAGCAGCAGCATTGAAAGCATTGAAAAGGGCGTCGTGTTCGTCAACCTCAGCCCGCATCAGGCGCAGAACCAGAACCGCGCCCGGGGCATAATGCGCTCGGAGAACCAGGTCGGCAACGAGCGTTACCGCAAAGGCCAGAACCTCAAAGTGCTGCTGGTGGAAGTGCAGCAAACCCAGCGCGGCCCCGAAGTCATCGTCAGCCGCACCCACCGCGACCTGCTACGCCGGCTGATGGAATTCGAAGTCCCCGAAATCAGCAACGGCACCGTCGAAATCCGCGCCGTCGCCCGCGACCCCGGCATCCGCAGCAAAATCGCCGTCGCTACCCACCAGGAGGGCGTTGACCCGGTAGGTTCCTGCATCGGACTGCGCGGCAACCGCATCCAGAGCATCGTCAACGAACTGCAAGGCGAAAAAATCGACGTCATTGAATGGGACGCCAACCCCCAGGTGCTGATTGCCAGAGCCCTCAGCCCCGCCGACGTTGGCAATGTTGAGATTGACGCCGACGAAAACACCGCTTATGTAGTCGTTCCCGAAACCCAAATGTCCTTGGCCATTGGCCGGGACGGACAGAACGCCCGACTCGCCGCCCGGCTTACCGGCTGGCGGCTGGACATCAAAAACGTCGAGCAGTGGAACGAACTGCGCGCCGCTCGCACCGCCGAAGCCCAGCGCTTGGCCGCACAACGCGCCGCCGCCCAAGCCGCCCAAGCCGCTGTCACGGACGCAACGCAAACGGCGGACGAAACCGCTATCCCCGCCGTGGCCGCAGACGAAACCGTCCCCGTGGCCGAAATCCTGCCGGAGACGACCGCTTCCGCAGAGGTTGTTGTCGCAGACGCCGCCATAGAAACCGCCGCTGTCGCAGCCGATGTTGCCGACCCGACGCCCGACGCAGCCATGGACACGGCAGACGCCGTCGCCGCCGCTGCCGATACGCAGTCGGTTCCGAGCGCCGATACCACAGAGGCAGAGGCGGCAGCTGCGCCCGCCGCGCCGGCTCCCGACTACGATGAGGATGCCGCCCTGGAAGCCCTGATTGCCGCCGAGGAAGCCGCCGCCGCCGCCATTGCGCCGGAACCGGAGCCTGAACCCGAGCCGCAGCCGGTGGGCATCAGTGTGGATACTCTGGAAAGCTTCACTCTGGACGACGTCATTGAGGACGCTGCCGATACCGACTACGATGCCGATGTAGAGGAAGCAGAAGCGGATGATGATCTGGGCGATCTGCTGGCCGACCTGCCTACTCTGGCCCCGGATGCCGGCAAAATACGGTTTGCTGAGGACATTGTAGGGGATTTCCGCGGCGGAGAGGGCCGGCGCCGGCGCGGCGGCGGCAATCGGCGCGGCGGCAATGTCCCCGGCGCGCGCGGCCCCGGCGCCCGACGCCGCTAGACTACCAGTACCAGGACAAGCGGGTACATCGCCATTCCGAAAGCGGGACACATTCCGGAACGCAGCTGCATCGCCTGTGGCCGTAAAACGGTCAAAGGCGATCTGGTTAGGATTGTCCGCACTGCTGACGGCACGGTGACGGCGGACGCAACCGGGCGCACGAATGGCCGGGGCGCTTACCTCTGCCGCTTGGCCCTCTGCTGGGAAAAAGGGCTGACCAAACGCGTCCTGGAACGCCGGCTGTCCGTTGCCGTCTCGGCCCGCAACCTGGCGGAACTCCGCCAGTATTTTGTGGAAACTTTCGCATCCGCCGCTGCCGGCGGCCAACCCTGACTGACCGGCCGGCCGCACCAATCCGGCGGCAACTTTATCGATCTGAGGAGGGGCTGCATTTATGACAACTCAACAACGCACGGCGACCGCCAGAAGGCCCCGCCGCAGCGAGCCGCCGCGCCGCGGCTCCAGCCGGCCGCTCACGCTGCCGGAAATCCTGACCGTCAGAGAGCTGGCCGAACTGCTCGACCAGTCCGATATTGATGTCATCAAGCAGCTGATGCGCCACGGCATTATGGTATCCGTCAACCAGACGGTTGACCATCAAGTGGCCGCAGTGGCCGCCGCCGCCTACGGCGTGCGTACCCGCCTTGCCGAAAACGCCGCCGCTACCGGCGCCATCAACGCCGCCCCCAGCGGCGAAAACGCGGCGCTGCTGCGCCCCCGTCCGCCCGTCATTACCATTCTCGGCCATGTTGACCACGGCAAGACCAGCCTGCTGGACTATATCCGGGAGTCGTCGGTAGCCGAAAAAGAGGCCGGCGGCATCACCCAGCATATCGGCGCTTACCAGGTGCAGCGCAACGGCCAGGCCATCACTTTCCTGGACACGCCCGGCCACGAAGCTTTTACCGCCATTCGTTCCCGGGGCGCGCGCGTTACCGACATCGCCGTGCTGGTAGTGGCTGCCGATGACGGCATTATGCCCCAGACCGATGAGGCCATCTCGCACGCCCGCGCCGCCGAAGTTCCCATCGTTGTCGCCATCAACAAAATGGACTTGCCCGGCGCCCAGCCGGAAACCGTCAAGCGGCAGCTCAGCGAGCGCAACCTGCTGGTAGAGGATTGGGGCGGCGATGTCATCGCCGTGCCGCTTTCCGCGCAGACCGGCGACGGCGTCGCTGACCTGCTGGAAAACCTTTCCGTACTGGCCGAAATTATGGAACTCCAGGCCAACCCGGAACGGCCCGCCGGCGGCGTCATCGTGGAAGCCACTCTGGACCGCCGCCGGGGGCCTACCGCTACCGTCTTGGTGCAGACCGGCACTCTCCGCGTGGGCGATCAAATCGTTGCCGGCGGCTCTTGGGGGCGTGTGCGCGCCATCACTAACGAGCGCGGCGAAACGCTGAAAGCCGTCTTGCCCGGCTCTCCCGCCGTAATTACCGGGCTGAACGCTACGCCCGAAGCCGGCGACATTCTCCGGGTTGTCAGCGCCGAGCGCGTCGCCCGCCAGCTGGCCGGTCGCCACGGCCAGCGTTCCCCAATGGGCACTCTGGACAATGTGCTGACGCTGGACAATGTAGTCAAGCAGATTGACGCCGGCGAAGTCAAAGAACTGGTGCTGGTGCTTAAAGCCGATGTGCAGGGCAGCGTGGAAGCCGTAATGCAGTCGGTAGAGAAGCTTTCGGACGGCGACGTCAAGGTTCGGGTCATCCATGCCGGCTCCGGCTCCGTCAGCGATTCCGACATTCAGCTGGCCTACGCCTCCGGCGGCATCGTGCTGGCGTTCAATGTCGGCTTTGAGATCGGCGCCGAGCGCACCGCCGACCGGATGGGCGTAGAAGTCCGCAACTACCAGATTATCTACCGGCTGCTGGAGGACATCGAGCAGGCCCGGCTGGGTATGCTGGAACCGGAGTACGAGGAAGTTGTCGTCGGCCGCGCCGAAGTGCGTGAAATCTTTGCCGGCCGGCGCGGCGTCCGCATCGCCGGCTGCCGCGTGCTGGATGGACGCATCGTCCGTCAAGGCTCCGTGCGCGTGATGCGCGATGACGCTATGCTGCTGGAAACCGACATCGGCAGCCTGCGCCATTTCCGCGACGAAGTCAACCAGGCCATGGCCGGCACGGAATGCGGCATCACCCTGCAAGGCTTCAACGACTTTGAGGAAGGCGACCTTATCATCGCCTATCGCATGGAACGCGCCAACTAACCGGCATCGGGAACCGGCGCCAGGACCGGCATCAGGAAAGATTTTATGACCGACCGTCGGCGTATGGAACGGGTCAACGGCCTGTTGCGGCAGGAAATCGCCGCCCTGGTCGCTACCGGCCTGAACGACCCCCGGCTGCGCGGCCTGATTACCATTACGCAGGTGCGCGTTGCCGCCGACCTGCGTTCCGCACGCGTGTATATCAGCGTAATGGGCGCCGACGCGCTGCGCGACGAAGCCCTAGCCGGCATCAGTTCCGCCGCATCCTATCTGCGTCGGGAGCTCCGGAGCCGGATTTCGCTGCGTTATGTCCCGTTCCTTACCTTTGAGCTGGACGAAACGATGATGGAAGCCGACCGGCTGATGCGTATTATTGACGACCTGCGGACTGGCGACGATATACGGACTGATGACGATGTGCGGGCTAACGACGACCTGCGGATTGACTATGACGGCGCCGGTCCAGGTTCAAGCCCAGCGGCGCCGGCCCAACGGGAGTAGCCCGATGCCGGCCAGCGACCGCGCCAATCCGCCGGTCAGCGGTTTCCTGAACTTTTATAAGCCGTCCGGCATTACCTCAATGGCGGCGCTGCGGGCCGTCAAGCGCATTACCGGGCAACGCCGCAAGGTAGGACACGCCGGCACTTTGGATCCGCTGGCGCAAGGCGTGCTGCCCATCTGCTTCGGGCAAGCCACCCGTTTGATGGAGCAGGTAGTAGATGGCCGCAAACGCTACCTGATGACCGTATGCCTCGGCGCCGTCAGCCCAACCTATGACGCCGAGGGCGAAATTACCCCGGTCGCCGACCCGGCCGGCATTGATGTGAATGCCGTCCGGCGCGCGCTGCAATCTTTCATCGGAGTTATTGAGCAGACGCCGCCGATGTACAGCGCGCTGAAAGTGGACGGGAAACGGCTTTATGACCTGGCGCGGGCCGGCCGTGAGGTAGAACGCCAGCCCCGGCCCGTAGAAATCTACGCCATCACCGTTAACTCACTGGAGTTTCCTGCGCTGTCCGTCACCGTGGACTGCGGCCGCGGCACCTATCTGCGGTCGCTGGCGCATGACTTGGGCCAGTCGCTGGGCTGCGGCGGCTATGTAACCGAACTGACCCGGACGAGCTGCGGCGGTTTTGACGCCTCCAATGGCGTTGGCCCGGACGACCTGGAAACTGCCGGAGCAGATTGGCGGCGGCTAATCTATCCGGTTGACTGGGCGTTACGGGAACTGCCGTCCCTGTCTCTAAACCGGATGCAGGCGCAGGCTATCCGCAACGGCCAAGCCGTCAGCATTGACGACAGGTTCACGGCCGGGCCTTTTACTGATGGCGAACAACGCCGGGCTTATGACGCTGACGGCGTATTTCTGGCGCTGGTCAAACTGCAACCGGAATTGATGCAATGGCAGCCGACGCGCGTCTTTGATTGCCCGGAACCGTCGCCCTACGCCGTCCGGGGCGAATAGATTAGCACTCACTAGCTGCCGGAGCTGCGCCCGCTATGGCCAATGCTATCCGACACTGCCAGCAATGCCGGCGTCCCTTGGGCGGGCGAGCCGGGTATGCTTTCCGGCCCGGCGGCAGCGCCGCATCCGGCGTTATCAAGTGTCTGCGCTGCGCTTTGCGGCATTGGCCGATGCTGCGCCGCTCACTAGTGGCCGGCGCAGTAGTTGGCACGGCGCTAACGGCGCTGAACCAAGGCGACGCCATTCTGCTGGGGCAGTTCAGCGGCGCGCTGGCCTGGAAAATCCCGCTGACTTACTGCGTGCCGTTTCTGGTGGCAACCTACGGCGCGCTATCCAACAGCCGCAACTAGCCGGCAGGGGTAACCAGCCGGACGCTGGGCTGTCAGACGGACCGCGCACCGCAGGATAATGCCGTCGCGCCGTCTAATACTGGCGCAGCACTTCCACTACCCGGCCCCGAACCTCGACGTTGGCGGCGTCGGCATAGATGGGATCCATCGTGCTGTTGGCCGGCTGCAAGCGCACTTGGGAGCCTTCCCGGTAAAACTTTTTCAGGGTGGCTTCCTCTTCGTCGCGCAGCCAGGCTACCACCATCTCGCCGTTGCGCGCCGTGTTAGTGGGCTTGACGACTACCACATCGCCGTCGTCAATCAGCGCGTCAATCATTGAAGTGCCTTTCACGGACAGCGCAAACAGGGTCTCGTGCTTCTTTTTGAGTTCGGGAGAGACTTCAACGGTGTCAAACTCGGCGGCGGCGGCGGCGCCTTCGCTGGAGAACGCGGGTATCGGCTCGCCGGCGGCGATGGCGCCGACAATCTGGACGCGCACCGCCCCGTTGACTACGGGCTGGCCGGTTTCGTCCAGCAGCTCAATGCCCCGCGCAATTTCCTGGCGGCGCCTGAGGTAGCCGTCCCGCTCCAGAATCCGCAGGTTGTAGTCCACCACCGACGTGCTGCTGATTTCGCAATCCCGCTGGATGTCGCGCACCGTGGGCGGGATGCCGTTTTCATCCAGGAATTGCTGAATGAACTCCAGGATGCGCTTCTGTTTGGGTCGCAAGGTTTTCTTGGGCGGCATAGCAGTTGTCCTCCGTGCAGTTACCGGATGCTGCCATCCGGCATAGACTAATGTTTCGCACGGACATACTAACGCACGCCATAGCCATTGTCAACGCCGGCCTTGACCCAAAAGACGCCGCCAATCTTTGTAGCGGCGTGAATCGGCGCGCCGGCGCCAAGTTAGCCGGATTGAGCTCGATTCAGCGCAGCCGCCAGCCGGGCTTTACGCCGGGAGGCGTTGTTCTTGTGCAGTACGCCCTTGCGGACGGCGATGTCCAGCAGGCTCATCGCCTTGCGTACCGCCGCGTCGGATGCGGCATCTCCACCGTCCATAGCGCGGCGGGCCTGGCCGACGGCGGTGCGGGTAGTGCGGCGGACACTCATATTGCGCGCATTGCGTTTTACCGAGCGGCGCGCGGCCTTTTGTGCAGGCAAAGGGGCATCTCCTGAGGTGTGGTGTAGCGTCTGGCATCCCAAATTCGCTGTTAGATATTACCAAACCGCAGCGCGGATGTCATCCGAAATAGCACAAGCAATGCGATTAGTGACTCCTGATCACAGTGGGAGAGAGCCGGGATGAGGGCCGTCCTGCCTACCACCAGATTTTGCCCTGCGCCTCTTGCGCCAGCGTTTCATAATCCCGCGTCCACAATTGGCTGCTCAAGTATTTCCAGCCGCCATCGGCCAGCAGGCAGACGATGTTGCCCTCGTCCATACGCTCGGCCAGTTTGAGCGCGCCGGCAATTACCGAACCGGACGAAATGCCGGCAAAGATGCCTTCCTTCTCCATCAGCTCTTTGGTCATATAGAAAGAATCGTAACTGTTGACCAGCAGGCGGTTGTCCAGCAGGTTGATGTCCAGGATAGGCGGTATAAAGCCGTCCTCCAAGCGGCGCAGGCCGGAAATAAAGTCGTCCGGCTCCGGCGCGACGGCGATGATTTTGATGTCGCTGCGGTGCTCTTTAAGGCGGCGGGCGTTGCCCATCAATGTGCCGCCGGTGCCCAGCCCGGCTACGAACACATCAACTTCCGGCAGCGCCGCCACGATTTCCGCTCCGGTGCCGGTGTAATGGGCGTCCGGGTTGCCGTCGTTGCCGTACTGGTACAGCATCAGATAGTCATGTGGGCGCTGCGCTACCAGTTCTTGGGCCATCGTTACGCTGCCATTAGTGCCCAGCGTGCCGTCAGAGTAGATTATCTTGGCTCCATAGGCTTCCAGCAGCTGGGTGCGCTCCACCGAAACATTTTCGGGCATGACCACTGTAACTTGGTAGCCTTTCAGCCGGCCAATCATCGCCAGCGATATGCCGGTGTTGCCGGAAGTCGGTTCCAGGATCGTGCGGCCGGGGCTGATTTCGCCGTCGGCTTCGGCCCGTTCAATCATGCTGAGGCCGATGCGGTCTTTCACGCTGCCGGTGGGGTTCTGCCCCTCCAGCTTGGCGTAGATGCGGACGCCGGGCTTGGGCGACAGGCGTTGCAGTTCTACCAACGGGGTGTTGCCGATGGTGTCCAGCAGCCCGGAATATGTTGACCTGGCAAGCATTGCGGCGTCTCGGCAATCGGCAACGGGTTACGGTTCCGGCAATAGCGGCGGGCGGTAAGGGCGTCGGGTCGGCGGCGGCTTGGCTAAATTGCGCCGTCGGCAACCGCGGCCGGCTCCGGCGCCTCGGCTACGCCGCAGAAAACTTCATAGTCAATCAGCTCGGTAACCGTCGGCCGGTCGCCGCACAGCGGGCAGTCGGGGTTGCGCCGCAGCCGCACTTCCCGGAACTGCATACTGAGCGCGTCAATCACCAGCAGCCGGGACGACAGGCTTTCGCCGATGCCCAGGATGTGCTTCAACGCTTCGGTAGCCTGGATGGAACCCACCAGTCCGGTCAGCGCGCCCAGCACGCCGGCTTCGGCGCAGTTCGGCACCATTCCCGGAGGCGGCGGCGCCGGGAACAGGCACCGATAGCAGCCCTGGCCGGGCAGAAATACGGTAGCCTGCCCGTCAAAAATCAGTATGCTGCCGTCAATCAGCGGCTTGTTGAGCAAATAGCAGGCATCATTGACCAGATAGCGCGTCGCGAAGTTGTCGGCGCCGTTGATTACGATGTCATACTGGCCGATGATGTCAAAGGCGTTCTCAGAAGTCAGCCAAGCTTCGTGCAGCTTGACTTCAACTTCCGGGTTGTAAGACCGGATGTTGTCTTTGGCCGACTGCACTTTGGAGCGTCCGACGTCGGGCGTGTGATGCAATATCTGCCGCTGCAAGTTGGACAGCTCTACGACATCGAAGTCCACGATGCCCAGCCGTCCCACGCCGGCCAGGGCCAGATAGACGGCAGAGGGGGAACCCAGGCCGCCGGCCCCGATAATCAGCGCGCTGGCTTCCATCATCTTGCGCTGGCCGGCGCTGCCGACATCCTGCATTATGATGTGCCGGCTGTAGCGTTTTACCTGGTCTGGCGTCAAGCGCAGGGGCTGGACCATTTCAGATTCCTCCCGGTTGGCGGTTTCCCCGCAATGCTGGCAAGGGCAGTCCGGCAGTCCGGTCAGCTCCAAGCGCAACGAAAAACCTGCGCCCCACAGCCGTCAGGCGGCGGCTCACGGCGGGCGCAGGCGCAGAGGTAAAGTCAAGCGGCCCGCCCCCTATGTGCGGGGACAGGCGCAACCGTAGCGTGGCAGTTGCAGGATCAGCATTGCGTTCCGCAGTGTATGCCCGGAGCGCAAACTTGTCAAGGCGGCCAACCGAGGGGTACTCTCAACATAAACTGGCATTGGGTTTTGCGGGCCAGTCCGCCAGCAGCAGCGCCCAGCGAATATACCAGCATGACCGCGCTCCCGGTGTAACCTTTAGTATCCCGCACCAGCCGGTTCAGCTTGCTCCGCAATACCGAACTCAACCCTCGTCCCAGTTCACCTGGCCTTCCGTCCATGCCACCTGTCGGCCCGGCGGCAGCCCCCCTTTCAACCCGCCGGCTCACTGCCGGCAGCGTTACGCCAACAATGCGCGCAACGGCACTTTGGGAGACGCCTTCCCCGAGCAGCGCCAGGGCCTGTTCCGATCTGCGGCGCTGGGGCCGGTATAAGCGGCGCCGTGGGTGTAATAACGACCGCAATCGCCACAGCGATAGATCTGGTGGCCTTTGGCAGCGCCGTTCCGGGGTATCCAGTTGGCGCCGCACTCCGGGCAGCGGATGTCGTGACTGTAAGCGCGCGGGCGGGATTTTGGTGTCGCGTCTTGGATGGCTGGGGAAATCTGGCCATAACCGCATCGGCAGTTTATGTAAAGAATGCGCTGAAGCGCGGGTAGGTTGACAGCGGTCGTATCGCAATGTATGATAAATAAAATCGCGATTGCCGATGCGATGGCATCGGATTGCGCCGCAGGGAGGTAGGAATGATGGCTACCGTGATAGAACGCCCCGTCAGCGACCGGCTGGAACGGCGGCATCGGCTGCTTACCGAGTGGGCGGAGCAGGATATATCCGACATACTGGCGGAGTACGGCGCGCGGGTGGAGGATCAGCCGACGGATCGCAGCTATCGCCGTCCGGCGCCCGGCTTTGCCTACGGGGTGCCCATGGCCGGAGTGCGCTACTACGGGTTTTTGCCGGAGCAGTAAGCGGCTGGGATGGCCGCCGTGCCGGCTTACGCCGGAGTTTAACTGCCCTATCCCAACCCGGATAGGGCAGTTATATTGTTCTGAGGGAGGGGCGGTAAATGGCCGGGCGGGGCGTCATCGGATTAGTCCGTCCTGGCGCCATTGCGTGATTTGCTCCGGCGAATAGCCCAGGCGGCGCAGTACCGGGTCGGTGTGTTCGCCCAGCGCGGGCAGGCTGCCGGGTTGCAGGGGCGTGTCGCTGAACGAAGCCGGCGGCCCGGCCATGCGAACCGGCCCCAGGTCGCGGTGCGTTACATCGACGGCCAAGTTGTTTTCCAGAACCTGCGGATGGTCAAAAAGTTCCTCGACGAAACGCACCGGGCCGGCCGGGACGCCGGCCGCGTCCAGCTGCGCCAGCCAGTCGGCGGTGGCGCGGGTCAGGAACACGGCCTCGGCGTCGTCCAGCAGCTGCTCGCCGAATGCGGCGGCGGCGGCGGAATGCGGGTCATAGTCCGTAGCAAAGCGAATGTCGTGCAGCCCAATCACATCCAGCAGTTTGCGGCGCAGCGCATCATTGAGGCAGCCTACGACCAGCATACCGTCGGCGGTCTGGTAAAAGCGGTAGTAAATGTTGCCGGGGGCTTGAAAACGCTGCGCTTCGTAAGCGGGGAGGATTTCGGAATAGGGGACGCCGGCGGCGCGCATTGCGTCCAGCATTTCGCGCATTTGGGCGTGCGGCTCAGCGTCCAGCCCGTCAATACGCACGAAGCGCATCCCCAGCATCAGGAGACCGGCGCCCAGGAGCGACGCTTCCAGCTTTTGGCCCTGGACTGGGCCTTGGGCTTGGCCCGTCCCGACGCTGCGTTCCCGCGCGAACAGCGCGCCGCACACCGCCCAGGCCTGGGCCAGTCCGCAGGCCGTATCTACCAGCGGGCTGGACACGATATGCTGGGGGACGCCCCGCAGCGTTTTGCCCTCGCTGGCCGCGATGCCGGACATTCCTTGAATGATGATGTCGTAGCCGGGGCGGTAGGCGTCGGGTCCGTTATGGCCGAAAGCGGAGCCTTCGCAGTAGATGATAGCCGGATTGATGCCGGACAGAGTTGGGTAGTCAATGCCCAGCCGCGCGGCGACATCGGGGCGGTTGTTGGCGAGGATGACGTCGGCTTGCCGGGTAAGGCGGCGCACGATGTCGGCGCTTTCGGGCTGGGTCAAGTCCAGAGTAACGGATTGTTTGCCGCGGTTGTAGGCCATAAAGGGGCGGCCGTCGGTGGGGAGCACGGGCTGAGCGTAGCGCCAGAGGTCGCCCCAGGGCGGCTCCACTTTGATGACGCCGGCGCCCATGTCCGCCAGCAGCATCCCGGCGGTGGGCGTGGCAATCATCGTAGAGAACTCTACGACATTGATGCCGTGGAGGGGGCCGGGCATCAGGGGGCGCCGCCGGGGGTATCGGGGCTGGGGTTAGGGTTAGGGTCGGAGGGACGGTCGCCATTGCCGTTGCTATTGCCGCCGTTGCTGCGGTGCGCTATGTATTCCAGCAGGTCAAGGACGCGCGTCGTCATGAGATCGCGCTGGGCTTGCTCTGCGGCCAGCCGGTCCAGCACTTGCTGCTGAAAGGCGCGGGATTCCTGGAGGACGGCGGTTTGGGCGGCGCGTTCCGCCTCAAAGCCTTGCAACCGCGCTTGGCTTTCAGCATGGATTGCCTGGATGCGCGCCTGGGTTTCGGCTTCGCGCTGCTGAAATTCGCGTTCCCAACGCTGCTGCTCGGCTTCCCGGGCCAGGCGGGTTTCCTCCAATGCTTTTTCTTGACGCTGCTGCTCGGCTTCCCGGGCCAGGCGGGTTTCCTCCAATGCCTTTTCCTGACGCTGCCGCTCGGCTTCCCGCGCCAAGCGGCTTTCCTCCAAGGCTTTTTCCTGACGCTGCCGCTCCTGCTCACGCTCTTTCTCTTGGCGTTCCCGCTCGGCTGCGCGCTCCAATCGGCTTTCCTCCAACGCTTTTTGCTGACGCTGCTGCTCGGCTTCCCGGGCCAGGCGGGTTTCCTCCAATGCTTTTTCTTGACGCTGCTGCTCGGCTTCCCGGGCCAGGCGGTTTTCCTCCCGCTCTTTCTGGCGGGATTCTTGCTCGAGCGCCCGCTCTTTCTGGCGGGATTCCTGCTCGAGCAGCCGCTCTTTGCGGGCTTCCTCCTCCCACTCGCGGGTTTTGAGCAGTGTCCACAGGGTCATAAACATATCCAGCACTCCGATGAAGGTGGTAGCGGCGAAAATGGCCGCCGTGTTCACGATGGCTGCCGACAGGATTTCCGGCGGTTCTCGCTGCCAGATGGTGTAGAGCTGAATGGTGGCAATCAGCGCCGCCGTGCCGCCGCCAAAGGTAAGCGTCAGGTAGGCGATGACGGATATGATGAGGAAAGCTTTCATCCATTATACCTAATATGCGCGCGGCGCAAGCGAGGCTGCGAAACCGCCCGATTATAGCATCGGCACTTACCGGTTGAGTTGCAGACGTTCCGGGCCCAGCGGCAGCGCATCCGGCGGTACCAGCGAGGCCAGGGATGCCGGGGTATAGTCCGGCGCGGCGGCAGTTTGGCCCGACAGCCAGTCCAGCGCCGCCGCCGGCTCTGCTACCCCTTTGGCCTGTATCAGCACGCGAAAATCGCCCAAGCCGCCGGGGCGCGCCAGCTGGGTCAAGCCGGCGCGCCAGGCGGCGCCCGTGTCCGCCTCCGTTACGAAATGGGCTGTTGCGAAATGGGCCGCCGGAAAATCGGCCGGGAGGCAATCCGGGAGCAGCCCATCCGGGCCGGTAAGCAGAGTTTGCCAACCGGCGCCGGCGCCGTAACCCGCCGGCGGCCCGTTGCGGCGCAGCGTTTGCAGGCCCAGCCGATGCAGCAGCCAGTCCTGCGGCACACAGCCGACATTTACCAGGCCGGCCCGTGCTCCGGCTTGCTGGGCGGCGGTAAAGTCAACTTGGGCGGTAATGTCCTGCCGGCCGGCGTCGGCCAGGGGCGCGTCGGTTTGGCGGTGGCGGCGATAGGTTACCAGCGTGCCGTTTGGGCACTGCGCCGGGGCGTACAAGTCGGCGGCATCCCGTCCGTAGTCAATGGTGATGACGAAACCGGATGACGGCAAGGCGCTGGCAGCGGCTGCCGCCCAATCGTCCAGCAGCAGGCAGATTTCGGCGGTTTGCCCGTCGGACAAGGCGATGCCCAACTCGTCCAGGCGGCGTTGCAGTTGCGGAGTTGAGGGGGGGCCGGCCCGTTCAATCAGCGGCCCCTCGTAGCCGTCGGCGACATCCGGGGCGATGGCGACATACAGCTCCCGGAGCTGGCCGCCGTCCATCCGCACCCGGTGGAAGGGCAAAGCGTCCAGCAGCTCGTTGGAGATGACGCAGCCGATGCCTCTGTGTGCCAAGCGTATCGCATCATCATTAGGAATGAGGCTGCCAATGATGCGGCGGGCGTTGGCGAAACCCTGTTCCCAGCCGGGATGGGGACGCCGGTCGCAGAGGGTGTAGCGGATGGCGGCGGCGAACCTGTTGGGCAGAAAGGCGGCGGCCGTTAGAATGTCCCGGCAGAGCAGCCCGTCGCCGGCGCCCGGTTCGATGATGTCAAAGGGGCGGGGGCGTTCCAGCAGCGTCCAGCAGTGGAACAGCTGGATGGACAACAGCGCGCCGAAAGCGGGATGCACCTGCGGAGCGGTGTAGTAATCGTCCGGCGGGTTGGCGTCGGCGCGGGTATAGTAGCCGCCAGGCCCGTAGAGGGCGGCATCCATATAGTCGGCGAAAGTGATGGGGCCATGCCGGGCGATGCGGCGGCGAATGGCGCGCTCGGCTACGGACGGCAGGGATTGGGATGTCGGCATAAGGCGGGGATGGCGGCGGCGGCGTAACGGGATAGTGGGCTCGTAATAGTGTAGCGGGCTAATGATATACTGGACGGCGCGCTTGCGGCATCCGTCGGCGGCAGTATTGCATGGGGACAGGAGCAAAGGTAATGGACTTGCGTACCGGGATTCGGGCCGGCATAACTGTCGTGTTAATGGCGCTGCTAGTGGCTTGCGGGGCGGATGCGGCTACGCCGGCCGCCGGCGCGCGGAGTCATACCGAACCGCCGCCGTCAATTGCTACGGCGATAGCGCAGGCCGAGTCTGCCGTTGCGGATACGCTGTCCGAAGCCGGGGTTGAATATAATCTCTGCGGGCGGATGTGCAATGAAAATTTCTGGCGGACGGCAACCCCGGCGGATGTGCAGGCCGAGCTGGATAAAGGGGCTTCGGTTGACGCCACGATCTGGGACGGGGTTGGGCCTTTGTTTTTTGCCGCCGCGTATGGCAAATGGCCGGCGGTTGCCGCTCTGCTGGATGCCGGAGCCGAGATTGATGCCGTTGCTTGGGAATATGCAATAATTTTGTCAAACTTGGATACAGTTGCGCTTTTGCTGGAGCGCGGGGCCGACCCTAACCTACTAAATGAATCCTGGGGTGCGCCACTGCATATAACGGAAGACCCGGTGATTGCGGCGCTGCTCATCGCACATGGCGCCGATGTCAACGCGCAGGATAGGGACGGCGCAACGCCCCTGATCACCGCAGGTAGTGTTGAGGTTTTTACCCTGCTGCTGGCCAACGGCGCCGATGTTAACGCCAGTGATTCCAGCGGCGGGACGCCTCTGCATCGTGCGGCTTATGAATTCCAAGATGCCGGATTGGTTAAGCTGTTAATTGAAAGCGGCGCCGATGTGAACGCTAGAACCGAATACGGCAAAAGCGCTTGCGATTTGGTCAAGGAAAATATACGGGATCGGCAGCCATCGGATCTGCCTTCTGATATAGACGAGATACGCGATTTGGTTTGCCCGTAACGGCGGCGATGGGGGCGGCTAGTCGTTGCCGTTGCGGCGGCCGTTTTTGATGCTGCTCCGTTATCCGGGCCAGATGGACCTTCATTTCGGACAGCGTGGTCATCATCGTATGATCAGCGAAAGAACCGCCGACTGCATCCGCAACGGACGGCAGCGTTTTCCCGTCATCCCGGCGAAAGTCGGAATCTGTGCTTGCCGTCTCCAATTCTATAGTAGAAAGTTACGACGCTGGATTACGGCTTTCGCCGGGATGACGGTTGTAATGGCATCAATAATGATGAAACAAACGCGGGACGGTGGTAAATCATAATTTGATGATACGCCGCTAGTTGTCATCCAACGACTTCAGCCACGCCCGATGCACCGCTTCCACCAGATGGCTGCCGTGAACGGCCACCGTATCGTTGCCGCCGCCCGCATAGACCAGCCCCGCAACCTGCCCGTCCGCGTTGACCACCGGGCCGCCGGAATCGCCCGGTATGCTTGTTAACGCTATCAGCAGCTTTTGCGTCCCGTCCGCAACCGAGCAATCGGAACAGCCGTCGGGGAATACGCCAATCCTGCTCACCGTTCCGATTTCGCCGTCCGCATACCGAATCGCTTCGTTAGTCCAAAACCGGTCAAAGTCAATACTGCCGTAGCCGTAGGCGGACACCGGCTCGCCCACGGCAATGGACTCCGGGAGCGCCAGTTCCAATGGCTCCCCTTCCGGCGCAATGCCGCGCGCCGACAAGATGGCTATATCCGTGCCGGCGTCGGCGTACAGTATCTTGGAACCGGCGGCGTCCTGCCGCGTGCGGATGCGTACCTGCATAGAATTCCGCACCCGCCATTCGCCCACTTCCTCCGTATCGGCCCGCCTTTCCGGCAGCTCCGTATAGTAGGCGTCAATGACATGGTAGTTGGTAATGACGAACCGGGCGTCATCCCGCCAGCGCACCACCCAGCCCGTCCCTCTGCTGATAGTCCGTTCCTGCGGAAACTGCCAGCGCCATTTACTGCCAGCGACGTCAATCCAGACCTTTTGCACCTCCCACTTGACCTCAACCTGCACTACCGCACCTCGTACCTGCTCGGAAATTGACGCCCAGGGGATGGGAGTAGGAGTGGGTGCGGGCGTAGCGGTGGGCTGCGGCGTCCGGGTCGGCGTTGGAGACGGCGTCGGGGCTGGCGTCGCCGTTGGCGTAGGAACGGCGGTCGGTGTTGGCGCCGGCGTGGCGGTTGGCGTCGGAATAACCGTTGGCATTGGCGTAACCGTCGGCGCCAGTGTCGGCGTAACCGTCGGCGCCGGCGTAGCGGTAAGAGTCGGAACAACTGTCGGCGTCAGCGTCGGCGTTGCGGTGAGCGTGGGCGGAAGCGGCGCAGTTGCGGATACCGTTGGCAGTGGGACTATATTCCTAGCCGTTGCGGTTGTCGCAACCGTAACCGCCGGGCTTGCCGGCGCAGTGTCCGCAGCGCAAGCGATGCCGCCAATTGCGATTGCGGCAACCGCCAACGCCAACGCAATCAGGACGGCAGCGACTCTTTTAGGGCGTGCGGCCATATTTGCCGTCATCCCGGCTCATGCTGGAATCCAATCCCCAAAAGGACAAAATCCCTTTCATCCCGCCCATCCATGCCATCCCTCGGTTCTCCCGGACGAAAAATCCTGTTTATCCTGCCCATCGGTGTAGTCAAAACCCTGCCTTCTGGGTAATGGCCGTGGTCTAGAGTTATTCCGGCTTGCGCCAAAACGACGGTTAGGCTATTCAAGAATGACGGCGCATTCGCCGCCCCCCCCTAGCTAATCGGACGCCCCGCGTTCAGCGTACGGTCCAGGTTGAATGCGCTGCTGATCAGCGATAGATGCGTAAATGCCTGCGGGAAATTGCCCAGTCCTTCGCCGCGCGGCCCCGTTTCCTCGGCATACAGCCCCAGATGGTTGGCGTAGCCCAGCATCTTTTCAAACATCAGGCGGGCCTGCTCCAGACGGCGGCGGTCGCCCCAGCCCGCCCGCGTCAACGCTTCCACCAGCCAGAAAGTGCACATATTAAAAGTCCCTTCCTGCCCGGTAAGCCCGTCCGGCGACAGCTCCGCATTGTAGCGGTACACCAGGCTGTCCGACACCAGCCCCCCTTGGGCCGGGCTGGCGTTGATGGCGTCAATCGTGCTCAGCATCCGCGGATCCGTGGGCGACATAAAGAACACCAGCGGCATTATCAGGTTGGAGGCGTCCAGCGAATCGCTGTCGTAATGCTGCACGAAAGCCTGCCGCTCCCGGCTCCACCCCCGTACCTGAATCTCCTCAAAGATTTCATCCCGCACTACCCGCCAGCGCACCCGTTCCGACGGAAAAGAACGCAAATCCGCCAGCCGTATCGCCCGATCCAGCATCACCCAGCACATCAGCTTGGAATAGACGAAATGCTGCCGCCCGCCCCGCGTTTCCCAGATGCCCTCGTCCGGCAGCTGCCAGTTGTCGCACACCCAGTTGGTCATCCGCCGCAGTTTCGTCCACAGCTCAAACGAAATCGGCTCCCCGTAGCGGTTGTACAGATAGATCGAGTCCATCAGCTCGCCGTAAATATCCATCTGCAACTGGTTGTAGGCGGCGTTGCCGACGCGCACCGGCCGCGAGCCCCGATAGCCGTCCAGATGGTCCAGGTTGATTTCCTCCAACTTGCGCCGGCCGTCAATCCCGTACAGAATTTGCAGGTTCTGCCAGTCCTCTCCCTCCTGGTCAATCTGGTTTTCCAGCCAATGCATAAACCGGCTGGCCTCGTCGGTGAAACCGATACGCAGCAGCCCGTACAGCGTAAAGGCCGCATCCCGTATCCAGGTATAGCGGTAATCCCAGTTGCGTTCCCCCCCCAAATCCTCCGGCAGGCTGCAAGTAGGCGAGGCGATAATGGCCCCGGTCGGTTCGTAAGTCAGCAGCTTCAGCACCAGCGCCGACCGTTCCACCATTTCCCGCCAGCGGCCCGTGTAAGTGCATTGCGACAGCCAGTTGCGCCAGTAGCTGACGGTTTCCTCAAACAAATGGTCGCTATCCGCTTCGGACGGACGCGGCGGCGCCGGCCCCGCGCCGTCCAGCACGCTGATGGTGAATGTTTCGGTATGCCCCTCCGTAAGCACGAAAGCGCCCACCACGCCGCCGCCCTGCTGATCCAGGCTGCACCCGGAGGACAACTGCAACCCCACTTTGTCGGTCAGGAAAGCGACGCCGTCCGCGTTGAACTCAATGCGATGTTCGTCGCGGGCGTAGTTGAACGCCGGATAGCATTCCAGTATGAACGGCATCGTGCCGCGCACGCAGCTGACCCGCCGGATTAGCTGCGTGTGCCGGTGCGGATGGCCGGGCGTGGACACCGGCATAAAGTCGATCACCTCGGCCACGCCGCTGGCCGCCAGAAACCGGGTTATCAGCACATTGCTTTCCGGCCAGTAAAACTGCTTGTGCACCGGCGCCGGACTCAGCGGCGGCGTAATCTGAAAATAGCCCCCTTTCTTATCGTCCAGGATGGCGCCGAACACGCTGGGCGAATCAAAATTGGGCGCGCAGAACCAGTCCACCGACCCGTTAATCCCCACCAGCGCGCAAGTCCGCATATTGCCGACGATGCCGTAATCCTCAATCGGGAGATAACCCATAGTATGCCGTCCGCTGCCATTCAGTGCGATAGTTAGGGCGTGTCGTCAGATTCGCCGTTATTCCGGGCATTCCAACCGTCATTCGGGCATTCCAACCGTCATTCCGGCGCAAGCCGGAATCTATGGTTGCCGGTTGCATTATCGCAGCAGCGGATTACGACGTCGGATACCGGCGCCAGCCGGAATGACGCAAGCATACGCCGGACTGCGGTAAATCGTAACTTGACGACCGACGCCAGGTTAGGTATGGATGTCCGCATCGCTGCCGAACCGGACGGTCAGCCCGCCGCCGGTTCCAAGGTTGCGATGCTGAAAATAACCCGGAACGGATTGCAGTAAATCACTACGCTGCCCGCTGCCGCCAGGTCAAAATCGTCCGGTATATCGTAATTCTGCGCCCCCACATTGCCTTTCAATGCTGCCAGCTCGACATAGCCGGCATCCGCCAGCTCGCCCCGTCCCTCCGGCGCCGGGATGTTAGCCAGCAGCACCCGCAAGTCGGGGCCGTTGGTTACCCGAAAATCATCCAGCCGCAGCACCCGACGCCCCCCGTCGCCCAGTTCGTACACCGTCGCCGTGCCGGAACCCCGATGAAAAGCGTCCGCATCCTGGAACTGCCCCGACAGCAGCGCCTTGGGTTCGTCTCCCGTCGCCGTCGCCGGCATTGCCGGCATTCCATCGGCGACGGCGTTCTCAATTTCGGCCGACTCCGCCATCAGCGTCTCAACCTGCTCCATCGTAACGCCTTCCGGTATCACCGCCCGCGTCGCCAGCGGAAACTCCGCATCGGGCCGAGCCGGAGTCGGCGGACTCGCCGTCCGGTCCGCCTGCGGAAACTCCTCATTCACCTCATCAGTAGTCCACAGCGGGCTGAGCAGCCAATCGCCCGCATAATATGCACCCAATGCCGCCGGAATGATGGCGAGTATGATGATGCCGATGATAATGTAGCGCAGCATAGTCGGTTACTCGTTCCGGTTTCGCAGACGGCCCAGCGCGTTCCGCACCGTAGCCGCGTCATCCGCGTTGGGCGCCGCCTCTAGATAGGCGGCAAAATCAGCCGCCGATTCCTGATGATTGCCCGCTTTCAGATGCACTACCCCCCGGTCGCGCTGCTCCTCCGGCCGGTTGGGCAGTACCGCCATCAGCGCGCCAATTGCCACAATGCAGCGGCCAAAATCCTCCCGATCCCAGTAAATCGCCTTGAGATTCCGCAGCAGCCGCGCCAGCATCTCCCGGGGCGTTACCGGATTCAGATGCCGCGCTTCCAGCCGGGCGTTCTCGCCGGCTGACTGCCGCAGCAGCGCCGCGCATTCCTCCTGATTGAGCAGCACGCCGCCGTTGAAAGTGTCCACAAACAGGTTCGGTTCATCGGGGTGGTTGACCAGAAAATGCCCTGGCATACCGATACCCTGCAAGGGCACGCCGGCCCGGCGCCCTACATCAATGCACAGCAGCGACAGCGTAATCGGAATGCCGATGCGCCTTTCCAAAACTTCGTTCAGGTACGAATTGCGCGGGTCGTAATAATCGTCCCGGTTGCCGGCAAATCCAATTACGCCGAACAGCAGGTCCGTAACCACATTCAGCTGCTGCAAGGCCGTGGCGCCGTCCGGGATACGGGACTGCGCCGCTTCCGCCATCCGGTTCAAGTTGGCCTGGCTGCCGTCAATATCCAGATCGGGATATTCGGCGGCGGCGGCCAGCAGCGCCCCCAAAGCCAAGTTGAAACCGCTACCCACCTGGTCGGCGTCCGGCGATTTTACCAGCCGTTCCAGTTCCAGAATTGCATCTGCCGCAAACATTGGCGCCGCCCTTACCCTGCTCTTGACCTTGCGGGCAGTATCCCCAAAGCGATGGCGGCCTGCCGACGCCGGTATTCCGCCGCGCTGAGATCCTTTACCGGCGGATTGCCGGGATAGCTGGATTGTTCGTCCGCAATGGCGGCGTCGCGGTTGGCGATGTCGCGCGCTTCCGGCTGCTCGCTGCCGCAATGGTCGCACCACGCCGGCTCATTAGTCATCAGCCGCATATTGTCTTTCTTGACCGTCAGCGTGCCAATTTCATACCGACACCGCCCGCAGCGGCGCACAATAGTAACTTCGGTGATCGGCGTCGGCATCGTAGCATCCTCAAGTCAAATCATATTCCAGCGCGTTGCATCGTATCGTATCGCATTCGTTAGCCGGCCAACGGCAGCGGGTCAGCGCGCCGTGAACCCGCCGTCAACTACCAGCTCGGCGCCGGTAATATACGATGCGTCATCGCTGGACAGGAACAGCACGGCGTTAGCCACTTCCTCCTGGCGGCCCTCCCGCCCCAGCGGCACCTGCTCGTCAATCATCGCGCTCCGGCCGGCCCGCACTTCGTCCATCGGAATGCTGCCCATCATCGGCGGCATATAGCCCGGATGCACCGAATTGACGCGAATGTTGTCGCTGCCGTATCGCACCGCCATCGCTTTCGTAAAAATCCGCACCGCCCCTTTGGAGGCGTTGTACGCCGGATGCCCGCTGAGCATCCCCACCAGCCCGGCGATGGACGAAATGTTGACGATAGAGCCGCCGCCGTTGCGCCGCATCTGCTCAATGGCGTGTTTCGTGCCCAGAAAGACGCCCGTAGAGTTGATGTCCATAATCCGCGTCCAGGCGTCCAGGCTGTCATCGTCCGGCACGGCCCGGCTGCTGATGCCGGCATTGTTCACCAGAATGTCCAGCCGGCCGAAACGGGCCACGGTTTCGGACACCACATTGGCCCACGCCGCCTCGTCGGTTACATCCGTCCGTACATACGCCGCCGCGCCGCCCGCCTCGTTGATTTCGGCCTCTACCCGGCGGCCGTCGTCGTCCCGAATGTCGGCGATAACAACCTTGGCGCCCTCGGCGGCGAACAGATTCGACTCAACGGCGCCCATTCCGTGCGCGCCGCCGCTGACGATGGCAACTTTTCCGTCCAGTCGCATTATTCATTCCTCTCCAAAGCCGGTTCCAAAATCGGCAGGGGCTGCGCCGCCGGCGTTAGCGTAAAAAGCCGCCGCCCGACCGCGCGCCCATAAGCATACCTGCAACCCGCCGTCTATTCAACCGGGTAAATCACCCGCCGGACGCCGGCCAAAATCCGCCTACCGATTATAACCGATATGCCGCCTGGAATATCCGCAAAAAGTAAAATCAAAATCCCGTCCATCCTGTCCATCGGTGTAAGCAACTCCCCTACCCTATGCTAGGAAACACGGGAGGCAAGGGCTGCGCCGCCCGCCCGTAGGGTGTATGCTGGTAGGGTGTATGCTGAAAGACGCAGCGCGTATCGGGCAAATGCCAGGCCGTTATCGGGTTATCGTATGTATCAAGCAGCCGTTTTCCTGCACTTGGCCTCCGCAATCATCTGGATTGGCGGCAGCCTTTTTCTGGCGTTAGTCCTTATCCCGGCGATGCGCCGCTTTGCCGTGCCGCCCGGCCAGCCCGGCGGCCCGCCGCCAGGGATGCTGGACGCCGTCGCCCGCCGTTTTCGCGTCATATCCTGGGTTTGCGTCATCCTGCTGGTAGCCACCGGGCTGTACATCCTGCCCACCCGCTACGGCATCGGCTTCACCGAGTTTTTCAGCGTCGGCGGCCATTTCACCGCCACGCTGCAAGTCAAGGTTGCCCTGGCCGCCATCGTAATCTGGCTTAGCTTCATCCACGACTTCATCATCGGCCCCTATGTCAACCGGCTGCTGCAAGCGACCCAGCAGGGGGCGGAACCGCATCCCCGGCTGCCGCTGCTGCGTAAAATCGTCATCTGGATCGCCCGCATCAACCTGCTGCTTGCCGTCCTGATTGTAGTCGTAGCCGTTACAATGACGCGGGGAACGCCGGTCTAGCCGTCATACCCCAGAAGCATATTCCTTTGGAGCGCCCAATGACTACGGACACGCACCACTATAACCCGCCGCCCGGCGCGCTGCCCGTCTTTGACCACCACTATGGCCGCCCGGATTGCTGGCCCGGCCTGCTGGTAGATGGGCTGGTCCGCCGTCCGCTGCGCTATTCCGCCGCCCAGCTGGCCGCCCTTACCGACCAGGCCATCGCCGACGATTTTCGCTGCATTGAGGGTTGGACGGCGCCCAACCAGCTCTGGGAGGGCGTGCCATTGCGCCGCCTGCTGGACGCCGCCGGGCTGCTGCCAGCCGCGCGCTGCGCCGCCATTTCCGCAGCGGACTACACCGTTGCCATCGCCCTGGATGGAGACGCGGCGGACCATACGCTGCTGGCAACCCGTCTCAACGGAGAACCGCTGCCGGAGCAGCACGGCGGCCCCTGCCGTCTCGTCCGCCGGGGCCAGGACTGCTACGCCAGCATAAAATGGGTTGACCGCATCCAACTCACCGCCAACCCCCCGGAGACTACCGCCTACCGCATCGCCATGTCCCGCAGCCGTTCCGGTTAGCGCCGGCTAAAACTAAATTGGAAGCGATATGCTTGACATCGACGTAGAGGTGTGCAAGAGTAGAGGTATGCAAGACTTTATCCATTACAACCAAGAGAGAACGACTATGAATGACTTGGACCACATGGTAGCGGAGCAGCTACGCTCTGATTGCGAATTCCGCGCCGAATTTATTGCCGGCATTATCGCTAACCTGCAAGACGAGAGCGCCAACCGTTACGATGACGCATCGCCAAGCGAGCGGCGGCGTTACGCACAACGCCAGCTGTCGGTGTTTGGCGGCATCATTGGCGACGCGGTTAATCAGTATTTCGCAGATCAGCAGATGGGGGCAAAAGAGGTCATAAATGCTTAATCCGGTTAGGCAGCGCGGCTTTGATCGCGCCTACAAGAGGCTTGACGCTACGCAGCAAATCAGTGTAATCGCCGACATCAACCGCAAGCTGTTACCTTGGAATGGCAGGAACAACGACGGGCTGGTAGATCCAAAGGGCGGTGGTATCTGACGCCCCAACCGTCATTCCGGTGCCCCAACCGTCATTCCGGCGAAAGCCGGAATCCAGCGGCGTAATCCGTTCCTACGGTAATGAATACTGCAATCATAGATTCCGGCTTTCGCCGGAATGACGCTGAATTTGGTAACAGCGGTAAATTTGGTAACGGAGATGAATTTTACTACACACTCCTACCGCCCCAGCTCCTTAAACCGATAACCCAGACCCCGCTCGCTGAGAATATATTGCGGCTGGCGCGGATCCCGTTCCAGTTTCTGCCGCAGGTAAGTTACATAAGTGCGAACATACTGGTGTTCTCCGCGATACTCCGGCCCCCAGACCCGTTCCAGCAGCGTGTCATGGCTCAGCAGCTGGCCGGCATTGTTCACCAGCTGATACAGCAATCGGTATTCGGTAGGCCGCAGATGTATCTCCCGGCCGTCGGCTATCACCATGCTCTGGTCAAAATTAACCGCCAGCCGGTCGTCAACCACTACTTCCTGCAAGCGGGGCGGTTCGGCGGCCTCAATGCGCCGGAACAGCGCCCGAATGCGCGACGCCAACTCCCGGGGGCTGAACGGCTTGGTCAGGTAATCGTCCGCGCCCAGATCCAGGCCGGCCACCCGGTCGGCCTCGTCGCCCCGCACCGTAACGAAAATCACCGGCACCGACGACTGCCGCCGGATGCGCCGCAGCGTCTCAAACCCGTCCAGCTCCGGCATCATCACATCCAGCACTACCAGGTCAACCGCTGCTCCCGGTTCCGGTTCGCCCCGTTCCAGCAGTTCCAGCGCTTCCATCCCGTTGCCGGCCGTCAGCACCCGAAAGCCCTCCACTTCCAGGTTCATCGCCGTAAAGCGGACGATGTGCGGCTCGTCGTCCACTACCAGGATGGTGCGGTTATTGCCGGCGGCGGTCATTGCGGCGTCCCAACCTGGTTGCTGGCAGACTGGTTCGGGCTTGCCGCATCCGGGTTAGCCAGGTCCGGGTTCGCCGCATCCGGGTTTGCCGCATCCGGGAAAGACAAGGTAAATGCGGCACCCCGTCCGCCCGGCCCGGCGGCCACGCTGATGCCGCCGCCGTGCGCCCGCATCACCGCATCGCAAATGTACAGCCCGATGCCCATTCCCCGAGTGCGCGCCGCTACCGGATGCTGCGCCCGGTGAAACCGCTCAAAAATGCGCCGCGATTCCCAACGCGGCACGCCGATGCCGGCATCGGCCACCGTCAGCGACACCGCGCCCGAACCGTCAACGCCGCCGGATATAGCCACCGGGCCGCCATCCGGCGAATACTTCACCGCGTTGTCCACCAGGTTCACCAGCACTTCCTCCAGCAGTTCCGGGTCGCCGGAAATCGCCGGCAGGTTAGCCGGCAGCGACACCGAAAACTGATGCCGGCCCGCATTGGGCTGCATCCGACCCGCTACCTTGTCCGCCAACGCCGCCAACTGCACTTGCTCCCGGTTAATCGCCAGCTCCCCCGTCTCCAGCCGGGATGCCAGCAGCAGGCGGTTCATCAGCCGACTCATATGGTCGGTTTCCTCCTCAATCGCCTCAAAACTGCGCCGCAGCGTGGCGGCGTCCCATTGCGCGTCCGCCCGCGACAGTGTGTTGGTGTACCCCTTGATGATGGCCAGCGGCGTTTGCAGCTGATGCCCCAGCATTGACAGGAACGCCGACCGCATATCCTCCATTTCCCGGACGCGCGTCATATCCCGCACATTGACCACGGCGTTGAGCGCGGCGTTCTCCGGCGAGCGGACTACGGCATAAACCAGCGCTACTTCGGTGCGTTGTCCGCTGCGGGAACGAGCCGCCGCCGCCAGCTCCGTGATGTTGTCGGCGTCCACGGCCGGCGGATGCAGCATCGGGCAGCGACCGGGACAAATAGGACGCCCCTCCCGGTCGCGCCAGTTCAGCGCCGCCGCGCAGGGCAGCCCCAGCAGTTCCTCGGCCGGTATCCCCATCAGCCGCTCCATCGCCGGGTTGACGCTGACGATGCGCCGCGCCGCATCCACCGTATAGATGCCGTCCGCGCTCCCCTCCAGTATGGACTCTACCCGCCGCTTTTCCTGCGTCAGCAGATGCGCCAGGCGCGCCGACTGCACGGCGATGGCCGCCTGTTCCGCAAAGGCCCCCAGCACCGGCGGATCCAGCTGCGAAAAGCTCGCCGCCTCCGACGCCCGCAGCGCAAATATCAGCCCCACCGTTTCGCCTCCGGTACGCAGCGGCACCGCCATTACCGAATTCTGCATCTGCCCGGTGGTGGACACCGGCAGCGCCGACTGCGGAAACAGCGCCGACAGCAAAGCGTACTGCTCCCGGCTCAACGCCAGGTCGGGAATGGCCTCGTTGAGCAGCGGTCGGATGCGCGCAATCTGCGCCGCGTCCAGCCCGTAAGAGCCGGTAACTACGAACCGCCGCCCGGCATCATCCCAGGTAGCGACCACTGCCGCGCTGCCGCCCAAAGCGCGCACCGCGTTACGCAGAATATGCCCCAGCTCCGGTTGCAGGTCCGGCGGCTCCTCGCCGCCGCCCGCGGCAATGTTGCGGTTAGCCATAAAGGGTTACCCATAGATGCCGGCCGCAGAATGGAAACGTCGCCCGGTTGGCGCCGGGCGTAGGCGTCAAAGCATCATAGGCAAGTATAACATCCCCGGCGCATACGCCGGGGATGCGCTAGGGGAACACCATCTTGTCCTGCGTATCGCCCACCAGTGAGCGCGGGTCAACCGGAGGCAGTTCCGGGCGTTCATCCCGTTGCAGCATTTCCTGTACGCTGAGCGCCTGCATCACCGGGTACTCTTGCCGCCCGGCGTCCCGCGTGTGCAGTGTAACCCGCCCCTGCTGCGCCGCAAATGTCCGCACCGACTCCGGCGGCGGATACAGGCTGACCATTATAGACATTGGCGCGTGCAACCCGCGGTTCTGCAAGGCGGTTTGCGTACCCAGCAGCCGATCCATATCGGGCCGGCCTACCGGACGGTTGGGACCGTGCATTTTGACCTGTATCGGAACGATGATGCCCTCGCTGCGGTCTAGATCCAGCGCGCCGAAGTAGCGGGCATCCACGCCGCCGTCGCTTTGCTTGCGCTGGTTCGGCACGGCGTTAAGCAGGCCGGCCACTTTGTCCTCGGCCCACGCCCAGCCGGGGATGCCGTCCTCGGCCTTATCCCGGCTCATCAGGGCACGATCCTCAAATTCCTGCCAGTCAAAGTCGTTCCATTCCAGTCCATAAACTACTGGGGGAGCGGGGTAACCACGAGATTCCAGCCGTTGCTGCATCACCCGCACGGCGAGGCCGCTGATGTCAATGCCCAGATACTTGCGCCCCAAAGCTGCCGCCGCATCCGCCGCCGTGCCGCACCCGCAGAACGGATCCAGCACTAAATCATCGGGGTTGGACGATGCTTTGATGATGCGCTCCAGCAAGGCCAGCGGTTTTTGAGTAGGGTAACCCAAATACTGCGACGAGGAACGGGCCGCAATCGCAATATCAGTCCACCAGGTTTCCGGGATTTTCCCTTGACTGCCATAATGCGGGTCATCCGGGCTGGTAGATCCACCCTTGAATCCGCCGGAATGGGGGCCGCCGTCTTTACGCGGGACACGGACATCGTCTTTATTGAACACCCATTGCCGGCCTTTGGCGTACCAGAAAATGACGTCGTGCTTTCGATTGAATTGACGCATTTGGGGGGAACCCGGCCCGGTGTAGCCCCAGATAATCTCGTTCCGGTATTGCTTTTCACCAAAGACGGCATCCAGCAGAATACGCAGGTAGGCGTTGGCATGGGGATCGCAATGCAGATAGAGGCTGCCGGTGGGTTTCAACACCCGGTGCATCTCCGCCAGGCGCCGCCCCATATAGACGCAGTAGGCTGCCATTTTGGACTGCGCGCCGGCCTGCAAAATGATGCCTTTCAAGCAATCTAGCAGCCGGCCATGCGACAACCTCTGAAACGAAATTTCCGTCTCTACCGTCCAGCGCCAGATGTCGCGGAGCTGCGCCCGCACCATCCCCTTATCGCCGAAAGCGGCGACATAGAACTGGTTGCTGTTGAACGGTGGATCCAGGTAAATCAGATCCACGCATTCGTCCGGCAACTCTTTGAGGACGTTGAGATTGTCCGCGCAGACCAGCGCGTTGCCGACGAGTTACTTATGCCCGGCTTGGGCAGCGCGATACCGGAGGTACTGCTCCACCAGTTCGGGCACCACTTCCGCGGCCGGCCGCGCCCGGGCGAACCACTCGTCGTCCAGCTCAAAAGTTTCCGGGTCGGCGGCAATGGCAGCCTTGACGCGGGCGTTCTCCTCGGGCGTCAAGGGTATGTCGTTGGGTTTAAGCCTGGGCATAGCGGTCTCTCTCTTCGGTGCTGGCTTTGCGTAAGCTGATGATGCGAGTTCGTACCCCACGACGGGTGTAGATGACGGAATGCAGGCTAGAGCCAATGTAGCCGATGCCAAATAGCGCATTTCACCGTCACGAGGGCTAGGGTCATTCACGGCGCTGTCCCATTCAAAACCGTACATACGCTCAAAATCGATGCCGTGCTTTTCAATGTTAGCCCGTCGCTTGTTCTCATATCATTCGTAAATCATAGGCTAGTTTCCATGCTTAAAGGATAGTCCAATACTACGGGGAATAAAGTCGGGTTGTCAAGATCCGGCCTCTGCGACCGGGTTTGCTGCCAAACTCGGTCGCGTCGCCTGCGGCCCGCCATTTTACACGCAATTTTAACATTCACCCCATTGGCATATCCCCGTTGCCGGCCCAAAATATATGCACACCTACCCATTGGCTAACCATCGGCTGCCGGATGTTGCGCCCGGTTGCTCTGCATCCAGCCTTGATTCGCCGATGTTCCAACCACAGGAGGTCATCAGCGATGCCCCGCTATGCGTACCAGTGCACAGCGTGCCATTACGAATACGACCGGCGGGAAAGCTTCGGCGCATCTCCCAAGGCGGAATGCCCGCAATGCTCCGGGCCGGCGCGCCGCAAGTTCCACGCCGTCCCGGTCATCTACAAAGGCTCCGGCTTCTACACCACCGACTACGCCCGCAAAAAGTAAGCAGCCCCGGCGCTCCGTTCCATTCCATTCGGCTCCAACGCCGGCGCCATTCGCTGCATCACCTATCACCATCGTAACCACATCACCCGCGTAACCAACCACATCACCCGCGTAATCACATCAGACCCGCGTAACCCCATCAGAAAGGAGGCAATCAGTGGCCAATTTCACCCCTCTCGGCGAGCGCATCGTCATCAAGCCTATGGAACAGGAGACCCAGACCCGGGGCGGCATCCTGCTTCCCGACACTGCCAAGGAAAAGCCCCAGGAAGGCGAAGTCATCGCCGTCGGCCCCGGCCGCGTCGCCGATGACGGCTCCCGCATCGCCATGGAACTCACCATCGGCGACAAGGTCATCTACTCCAAGTACGCCGGCACCGAGTACGAGGACGGCGATGACGAATACCTGATTATGCGCGAGTCCGACGTTCTCGCCAAAATCGGCTGATCTCCAACCCCATCCCATCACCAACAAGCACAGAATCCGATCACACCCCCCTGACGAGGAGATACCAAATGCCCGCAAAGAAGTTGGCATACTCCGAAGAAGCCCGCAAGTCGCTGCGTACCGGCATCGACATCCTGGCCGACTCGGTAAAAATTACCCTCGGCCCCCGCGGCCGCAATGTTGTGCTGGACAAGAAGTTCGGCCCCCCGCAGGTCTGCTCCGACGGCGTTACCATCGCCAAGGAAATTGAACTGCCCGACGCCTTTGAGAACATGGGCGCCCAGCTGCTCAAAGAAGCCGCCACCAAGACCAACGACGCCGCCGGCGACGGCACCACCACCAGCATCGTCCTTTCTCAGGCCATCATCAACGAAGGCTTCAAGAATGTAACCGCCGGCGCCAACCCCATGGCCATCAAGCGCGGCATTGAACACGCCGTCGGCAACATCGTTACCGAACTGCAATCTATGTCCCAGCCTGTGGAAACTCGCGAGCGCATCGGGCAGGTAGCCTCCCTCTCCGCCCACGAAGACGCCATCGGCGAGACCATCGCCGAAGCCATGGAAAAAGTCGGCAAAGACGGCGTGATTACCGTTGAGGAATCCCGCGGCCTCACCGACGAAATTGAGTATGTGGAAGGAATGCAAGTCGACCGCGGCTACATCTCCCCCTACTTCATCACCAACAGCGACCGCATGGAAGCCGGCATTGACGACGCTTTCCTGGTCATCACCGACAAGAAAATCTCCGCCGTCGCCGACCTGGTGCCGGCCCTGGAGAAACTGCTGCAAGTCGGCCAAAAGAACGTCGTCATCGTGGCCGAGGATGTGGACGGCGAAGCCCTGGCTACGCTGGTCGTCAACAAGCTGCGCGGCATTATGAATGTCCTGGCCGTCAAAGCGCCCGGCTTCGGCGACCGCCGCAAGGCCATGCTGGAAGACATTGCCATCCTGACCGGCGGCACCGTCATTAGCGAAGAAACCGGCCGCCGCCTCGACTCTGCCACCATTGAGGACTTTGGCCGCGCCCGCCGCGTCGCTTCCACCAAAGACGATACCACCATCGTGGAAGGCCACGGCTCCGAAGATGGCATCCAGGCCCGCATCAACCAGATTAAGGCCCAGATTGAGGACACCACCTCCGAGTACGACCGCGAGAAGCTGCAAGAGCGAATGGCCAAGCTGTCCGGCGGCGTTGCCGTCATCAAGGTCGGCGCCGCTACCGAAATTGAGCTGAAAGAGCGCAAGGCCCGCGTCGAGGACGCCTTGTCCGCTACCCGTTCCGCCGTGGAAGAGGGCATCGTACCCGGCGGCGGCGTCGCCCTGGTGCGCGCCCAGCGCGCCCTGGACAGCGTCGGTAGCCTCACCGGCGACGAAAACGTCGGCGTCAACATCATCAAGCACGCCCTGGAACAGCCCATGAAACTCATCGTGGAAAACGCCGGCGGCGAAGGCGCCGTAGTGCTGCACGATGTCAAAGACCAGTCCGACGACTACGGCTACGACGCCGAAGTCGGCGAGTTCGGCCCCATGCTGGAACGGGGCATCATTGACCCGGTAAAGGTAACGCGCTCCGCCTTGCAGAACGCCGCCTCCGTGGCCGCCATGGTCCTCACCACCGAGTCCATGATTACCGAAATCCCTGAGCCCATGCCGGCCGCGCCCGCCGCCCCGCCCATGGATTTCTAACCCCCAAATCCAGACGGATTTCCCGCCGGGGCGGTTCACCAACCGCCCCGGCATTTTGATTCCCGCCCTTACAATGCCACACCCATCCCTGCATCATCATTGCGACCCCAGTACCGTCATTCCGACCCCAGTACCGTCGTTCCGACCCCAGTACCGTCGTTCCGGCCACTGCACCGTCATTCCGGCCACTGCACCGTCATTCCGGCCACTACACCGTCATTCCGGCCGCTGCACCGTCATTCCGGCGCAAGCCGGAATCTAACGTCGTAGTCCGCCGTTACGTTGATGAAACCCTCAACTATAGATTCCGGCTTGCGCCGGAATGACGATACTGGGGGCCGAAATGACGGTACAGCGGCGAAACCGGGTTTTACCTCCCGACCGGATCGGGGTATAGTTAGCGACTGATTAACGCGCCGATTACTGCGCCGCCAGCCCCATCCTGGTCCCGGCCGGCGCGCATCCCGATCCCATCCCGGCTGGCCCGGTTGGCGGTTTGAGCGCCGAGGCATCCCCTGAACGCATCCCGACTCCGCAAGCTACTGGACTGGCGTCCGCCCACGCCCTTTTTCTACGGCTGGCTGGTGCTGGGCATGGCGTCGCTGTCCACCGCCGCCGGCTCCAGCGTCTCCCAGGTAGTGCTGGGCGCAATCCAGGTTTATATCGTCGCAGATACCGGCTGGAGCATCAGCACGCTTTCGCTGGCGGTTACCGCCGGCACCTGGTGCTCCGGCGCGCTGGCCCCTCTGGCCGGCTACCTCGCCGACCGCTACGGCCCCCGTGTGCTGGTAACCTGCGGCCTGCTCGTCGTCGGCTGCGCGCTGATTGCCCTGTCGCAAACCGATTCCCTGCTTACTTTCTTTGCCGCCTACATCGTAGGGCGCGCCATCAGCAACCCCTTTCTGATTGGCGTCGTGCCGCGCACGGCCACCGTCAACTTTTTCCGCCGCCGCCGCAATGTTACGCTGGCCATCTCCGGTATGTCGCGCCCCATCGGCGGCGCCGTCAACATTCAGATTATTTCACTTATCGCATTGAGCCGGGGCTGGCGCGCCGCCTACGGCTATCTCGGCATATTCACGCTGCTGCTGGCGATACCCGTATTCATCATAATGCGCCGCCGCCCGGAGGAAATCGGCCTGCTGCCCGACGGCGCCCGCCCGGCCAACCCCGACGCCCCATCGTCAAACCCGGCGGCCGCCGGAGCTATCCGAAGGCGCGGCGCCCGTCCCGCCGTCTCCGAAACCCCCGAGTTCAGCTGGACGGTGCGCGAAGCAATGCGTACCCGCGCCTACTGGTGCATCGCGCTGATGGCCGTGCTGGCCGTGCTGGCCTCCGCCGGCGTCGGTTACATCCTGGCCCCCTATCTATATGAGGAAGCCGGCCTGTCGCGCGCGCAGGCCACCCGCGTAACCAGCCTCGCCGCCGCCCTCGCCGTAACCACCCTCGGCTGGGGATTCCTGGCCGACCGCCTGGGGCCGCGTACCTGCATCATCCTTACCATATCCGGCGCCGTCCTCTCCCAGCTGTACCTGATAACGGCGGTCAATTCCGCGCTTACCGCCTACCTTTTCGCCATCGCCTGGGGCGTGTTCTCCAACACCGTCGGCACGCTGGAGCATATGCTGCTGGCCCAGTATTACGGACGCGGTTCTTTCGGCGCCATCCTGGGCTGGCTGGGCCCGGTGCAGACGACGGCCCTGGGGCTGGCGCCGTCTTTCGGCACGCTGCTGGGAGTGTACACTGACAGCTATACGGTAGTGTTCACCGTGCTGATGGCGCTGTACGCCCTGGCCGGGCTGATGGTATTCCTGGCCAGCCCGCCCCGACTGCCGCCCCGCTTGCGCCGACAATCCGAATCCGCCGCCGCGGCCCCGTCCGGGTTATAATGCCGCCGCGGGATACCCCCGACAGCCCTCATCCCAACCCAACCAACTCTAACCCAAACCTAACAGGAGGCCATCCAATGCCCCACGCCGAATATCTGAACCCCGCCGGCATCGCCGACCCGTCGCCCAGCGGTTTCACCGCCGTAGTCAAGGCCGGCAATACCGTCTATATCGCCGGGATGGTAGCCCAGGACGCCAACGGCAATGTCGTCGGCGCCGGCGACGCCGAAGCGCAGACCCGCCAGATCTGGCGCAACATTGAGGTAGCGGTGCAGGCCGCCGGCGGCAGCCTCTCCGACATCGTGAAAACCACTACCTATGTAACCGGCATTGAACACGGCCCCGCCGTCCGCAAGGTGCGCGGCGAGCTGTTCCCCGCCAAACCGCCCACCAGCACCCTGCTGGTAGTCAGCGAACTCGCCAATCCCGCCTATGTAGTGGAGATTGAAAGCATCGCCGTCATCGGTTAGCGGCAATGCGTCCGTCCCGGCCCAAAACCGGGCCGGGACGGCCGGCAACCCCCGGAGCGTGTCAATTCAGCAGCGATACGGTATGATAGCATTATGCGGCGCCGGCATCGCAGAACATTGGAAGCGATTTTTAGTCGCCCAACGCAAGGGAGCATACGCTGGGATGACATTGAATCTATGCTGCTGGCCTGCGGGGCCACCATCCTTGAAGGCAGCGGTTCCAGAGTGAGCGTAAGGATTAGCGGTCGCCTTTCCGCATTCCACCGCCCCCATCCGAGCCCCGACACGGACAAAGGCGCAGTAGTAGCGATGCGGAAATTCTTGGCCGATGTCGGGATTACCCCTGACAGCATTTAGGAGGCTATCGCCATTATGGAATACAAAGGGTACTATGCCATCGTACAACTTGACGACGATGCCGGCATTTTTCACGGCGACATAATTGGAACACGGGACACGATTACCTTTCAAGGGGAAACGGTTGCGGAGCTGCGGCAGGCGTTCCAGGATGCGATTGATGACTATTTGGCCGTATGCGCTGAACTGGGGCATGAACCCAGCAAGCCTTATTCGGGCCGCATTGAAATCAGGATTGCCCCCGATATGCACCGCTTTGCCGACGAAGCGGCCTCTAAAGTCGGCCAGACTCTCGACGAATGGCTGACCGAGACGGTAGAACGCGCCGCTGAGGAAACCCTGGATCGCCCTTTACAACAGTGGCGCCGCGCTTTCATTCAGCTTCAAACCGCCGCCGCCGCTCCTCCAAAGTCTGCCACATCCGATGCCATACCCAGCGCCGTTCCGCATCATTCAGCCGGCGCCCAATAAGACGCCGCACCGCCAGTACCGCCTGGCCCGCCAGAAATCCCCATTGCCCCGGCTCGTTCCGCAGCCAGCCTTCCACCCGGTCAGGATGCGCCTCGGCCACTTCCCGCAGTATCCGGTCTAACGCCGCATCCGCCGTTTCCGGTTCAGCTGGCATCCGCGGGTCAGCCTCCCCCAACCGGCCGCACGATTTCCAGCGCATCGCCCGGATGCAGTTTCACGGCGGCGAAATCCTCTTTGCGGATCACCTGCCCGTTATAGCCGACCGCGATAAACCGCATATTGACATCAATGGTCGCCAGGTACGACTGCAAGTCCATCCCGTCATCAATTTCGCGCGGTTTGCCGTTCACTTTGAGGGTAATCATATGAAGGCCGTCTCCTGTTGCCGAGCGTGTCGCGGATGCCGGCCGGCGTCGGGGCGCGCAACGGCGTCCAGCATCGCCGCTTTCAGCCGTCGGGCCGCGGATTCCGGGTCCGGACTGCCCAGCACGCTGCTGATGACGGCGGCGCCGCACCCCCCGGCGTCCAGCACCGCAGCCACATTATCCGGCGTAACGCCGCCGATGCCCAGCAGCGGCGCGCTGACGCCGGAGTCGGCAATCCGCCGCAGCAGCTCCGGCCCGGACGGTTCCTCTCCCGGATGGGAACGCGTGGCAAACATCGTGCCGACCAGTAGAAAATCGGCGCCGTCCGCCGCCGCTTGCCGCGCCCCGGCCGCCGTATGCACCGAGCGCCCAATGACGGCGTCGCTGCCGATGATAACGCGCGCTTGCGGCGTGGGCATTCCCGCCTCGCCCAGCTGCACCCCGTCCGCGCCGGCGGCCTGCGCTACATCCACCCGCTCGTTGACCAGCAGCAACGCCCGGCCGGCGCATACCGACCGCAGCGCCGCCGCCAGTTCCAGCAGCGGGCCGCCCGGCAAGTCTTTCTCCCGCAGCTGCACCACATCCACGCCCCCGGCGATGGCGGCGGCCACGCGGCCCGGCAGCTCGTCCCCCGGGCATACGCTCCGGTCGGTTACCAGGCACAGGGCAGGATAGGGCAGCGGGCGGCGCATACGCATCGCATCATCCGAAGCTGGTCCAGTCAACTACCGACTAGTTGGCGGCGGCAGTTGTCGGTTCCGGGACATCGGCCGGCGGGCTGCTGGCAATGGCCTCCGTGCGGACGGGAATGCGCCCGGCCAGATACGCCTGCCGCCCGGCCTCTACCCCTTTGCGGAAAGCGTCCGCCATCAGCGCCGGATCCGCCGCCTGGGCGATGGCAGTGTTGACCAGCACCGCATCAGCGCCCATTTCCAGCGCCTTGGACGCATCGGACGGCACCGCCAGCCCGGCATCCACCACTACCGGCACAGTCGCGTTTTCCAGAATGATGCGGATCTCCTCGCCGGTATGGATGCCCTGCCCGGAACCGATGGCCGAACCCAGCGGCATCACCGTAACACAGCCCGCTTCCTCCAGGTTTTTCGCCAGCACCGGGTCGGCATGGATGTAGGGCAGCACTTTGAACCCCTCTTCCACCAGCTGCCGCGCCGCTTCCAGCGTGCCGTTGGGGTCGGGGAACAGATACTTGGCGTCCGGGATGACTTCCAGCTTGACGAAATCGGTCTGCGCCACTTCCCGGCCCAGCCGGGCCACGAACAGCGCTTCCTCAACGGTCCGGCAGCCCGCCGTGTTCGGCAGGATGCGGTACTGGTCCAGATCAATGTGTTCCAGGATGTTCTGCTCCGGGTTGTCCAGATCCAGCCGGCGAATCGCTACGGTAACCATCTCCGTACCCGATGCCGCCAGCGAATCCACCATATCCTGCATTGTGCGATGCCGTCCCGTCCCGACAATCAGCCGCGAGCGAAAAGGAACGCCCCCTATCATCAGTTCATCGGCCATCGCTGCTACTCTCCTACCTTTTGCGTTGCGGCAAGCCCGGTTTGCCGGAGCCCGCCCGATGCCTGATTCTTACCCGATGCTTGATTCTTGACCATGCCCCAGCAATGCAAAACCGCCAGGCGGCGCACCCGGCGGCTGATTAAACTGCCTTGCGTACTGTCCCTCCGCCGGCATTACCCGGTTCCGGTACAGACGGTCGGCGACGCATTTGGCCGCCCTCTCAGCCTGGTTTGCCCAAGCTCCCGCCAGAATTGCGTGAGCGTTTCAACTTCAATTGTACCCCTAAATCTAACACCCCCTACCCGCCAAGTCAATCGCCCGCCCAATGTCGGTATTCTCAACAAAAACCGGCATTGGGTTTTGCGGGGCAGTACGCCAGCAGCGCGGCCAGCGAATACCCCAGCATTGCCGCGCTCTTGGTTCACCCCTTTGTTTGCCTTGCCAGCCGGTTCAGATTGCTCCGCATCCGGGAGAGTGCGGAGCCCCCCTTTTGACCTACCGGCTCACCGCCGGCGGGGTTACGCCAACAATACGCGCAACGGCGCTTCGGGAAATGCCTTCCCCGAGCAGCGCCAAAGCCTGCTCCCGGTCAGGGGGCGCCGGGGCGGGTTAGGCGGCGCCGTGCGTGCAATAGCGTCCGCAGTCGCCGCAGCCATAGACTTGGAGGCTTTTGGAGGCGCCGTTTCGTGGCATCGTTGGATCCGCAGGCCGGGCAGCGGATTTCGTGGCTGTAAGCGCGCGGTCGGGACTTGGTAGCACCTCTGGGGTGGCTGGGGATAATCCGACTATAATCGCATTGGCAGTTTACGTAAGGAATACCAGAGGGCCGGATACCTTGCGGCACTGGCCGGCAGGTGCTAAACTGCCGTCCGCAATTTTGCCTTTTTCGTCCTTTTGGATTGCTGATGCTGGCTGCTGCCGACGCTCCTGTTAGCGCCGTTTTTACCGCCAATCTCTCGGCAAGTCAGGCCCGCGCGCTGGATCTGGTGCGCCGCCTGGCCGCGGTTGCCGGAGTATCGGCCTATCTGGTGGGCGGCCCGGTGCGCGATGCGCTGCTGGGCTCCCTTTTGTCTGACTTGGACATCACCATAACGGGCGATGCGCCGGCAATAGCGCAGCAGCTGGCGGCGGCCACCGGCGGACGCGTTACCGTGCACCGGCGTTTTGGCACCGCTACGGTCGCCTGGGCCGATGGCGGGGATGACTTAACCGTTGACTTGGTAACGGCCCGCTCCGAAACCTATCCGGCGCCGGCGGCCCTGCCGATAGTGCGCGCCGGCACTCTGGCCAATGACTTGGCGCGCCGTGATTTCACGATCAACGCAATGGCTTGGCCCATCGGTGATTATGGCAGCGGCGATTATGGCATTAGGGACTATGGCGGCGGAATCGTTGACCCGCACGGCGGCCGGGCCGATTTGCGGGACGGCATTATCCGCACTCTGCATAAACAGAGCTTTCGCGATGACCCGACCCGCATCCTGCGCGCCGTCCGTTACGAGCAGCGTTTCGGTTTCCGCATCGCCGCCGACACGCTGCGCGATTTGCAGTCCGCGCTGGACGACGGCGTCATCGCCATGCTGTCTGCCGACCGGGTGCGCCATGAGCTGGCCCGCATCCTGCAAGAGACGCAGCCGCTGCCGGCCTTGCGCCGCGCCGCCGCGTTGGGCATACTCCAGGCCATCCATCCGGCACTCTCCGTATCCCATCTGGACGCAATGGCGCCGGATGCTGCCGACCGGACGGGGATTGCGGCGACGGGGATTGCAGCGACAGGAATTGTCCCGGCGGGTATCAAGCCTTTGGACTGGCTGGCCGCGCTGGCCTGGACGCTGACGCCGGCGGCGGGCGGCGCCTTGTCGGCCCGACTCAACGCGCCGTCCGACTGGACGCGCGCCATCGCTGACGCCGCCGACTTGTCCGCCAATATGGACTTGCTGGGCAGTATCGGGCTGACGCCATCGCAGGTATGCGCGCTGCTGGATGGACGCGCGCCATCTGCGCTGGTCGCCGGGGCATTCTTGGCGTCGCCAACCGCCGCCGCCCGCATCCGGCAGTATCTGGCCGAATGGCGGACGATAGCGCCCCGGCTGCGCGGCTCCGACTTGCTGGCGCTGGGCGTGCCGGCCGGCCCGGCCGTCGGCGCAACGCTGCGCGCCCTGCGGCAAGCCCGGCTGGACGGCGGCGCCCCTACCCGGCAAGACGAGGAACGCCTGGCCCGGCAGTCAGCGGGAAACTTGGCCGAAACCTATTGAACTGAATTGATGCGATAACCCGGCGACATCGCTCGTTATCCCGTAACCCCTTGCCCAGGTAGTGAGGAAGTGCAGTGGCCACTTTTATCCAAACTTCAGCTCCCGCCTTTTGCGTCGTCTGCAATGACGAACTGAAAGGTCTTAACCGTTCCACCTGCCAGATGTGCGGCGGGCCTTTCTGCCAACCTTGGCTCCCGGAGAGCACAGCCGCACGCTGCGGACGAGTCGTCAGCCACGACGAAACCCTCGCCATCGTTTTCCTCTGCCAGGATTGCCACGACAACCGACAGTCCAGGAGCGCCAGTCACTTATGAAAGCAGCCTATATTGAAGCCCACGGCGACGCCGATGTCCTGCAATACGGCGACCGCCCCGATCCGTCTCCCGGCCCCGGCGATGTCGTGGTGCAGGTCAAGGCCAGCGCCCTCAACCGCTTGGACATTTTCACGCGGCAGGGGCAGCGCGGCCTGGAGCGCGAATTTCCGCCGCCGTTGATCCTGGGCGGCGATACCGCCGGCGAAGTGGTTGCCGTCGGCGCCGCCGTATCCACTCTGTCCGTGGGAGATCGGGTAGTGGTCAACCCCCGCCTGGCCTGCGGCGTCTGCCAGTGGTGCGGCGCCGGGCGGGATGAGCTGTGCCGCCGCAGCCGATTCCTGGGCACCGCTCGGGACGGCAGCTACGCCGAACTGGTCGCCGTGCCGGAAGTCAACGCCTACCGGCTGGATGCCGGCGTTGCTTACACGGACGCCGCCGCCGTGCCGACTACCTATCTGCCCGTCTGGAATATGGCAGTGCGCCGCGCCGGATTGCAGCCTTGGGAAACGGCGCTGGTGTTCTCGGCCTCCGCCGGCGTGGGCGCCGCCGCGATTCAAGTGTTCAAGAATGTGGTCGGCGCCACGGTAATCGCTACTACCAGCACACCGGAAAAGGCGGAACTGGCCCGCAGCCTGGGCGCCGACTATGTCATCAACTACAACGCTGAGGACATCACGCAGCGGGTGCGTGAAATCACCGACGGCGCCGGCGTTGACCTGCTGGTTGACCATGTGGGCGCCGATGTGTGGGCGCACGGGTTCCGCGCGCTGCGTCCCGGCGGACGCTACTGCATCTGCGGGGCTACCAGCGGGCTGCGCGCCGAACTACATCTTGGACTGCTGTTCAGCCGCCAGATTGAAATATACGGCGGCTATATGGGCTCCCGAGAGGATATGCGGCAGATTGTATCCGGCCTGAACCGTGGCATTGTGCGGCCAGCCATCCACCAGGTTTATCCGCTGGCCGAGGCGGCGGAGGCGCATCGCGCAATGGAAGCGGCCAACTTCTTTGGCAAACTGCTGCTGCAACCCTGACCGGAGGCCCTCTCCTTAGTGCGGCGATGGCCCGGCGCGCAGGCGTCTGATTTCGGCTTCCAAATCTGCGGCCCGGGCTTCGGCGGCATCCCGCGCATTTTCGGCCGCGATGCGGGCCGCTTGCTCGGCATCCCGCGCATCCTCAGCCGCGATGCGGGCGTAGTGCGTGGTGTCGTAGGTGTCCAGGTAGCGCTGCGCCGCCGGGTCGTAAAAGCGCAGTTCTCCGTGCTCCCAGCACAGATCCAGGTTGAGGACTTCGCTGCGGCCCCAGTACATTGCGGCGCCGGACTGGTGTATCGGAATGGGCTGATAGACGCCGTTGACCAATCTATCGCCGGCCAGCCCGACGGCATAGCTCCGGCCCCATTCGTGGTCAAACCGCCAGTATTCCGGTACTCCGAAATCGGCATAGTCGCCGGGCTTCTCAATTTCATCCCGCCGCGCCGTGGTCGGCGATGCGACCTCCAGCACGAAATCCGGCGGCTTGCCGTGTTCACTGATGGAATAGCCCATTACCTCAATCACGGCGGCCCGCTCAATGTTGAACGCAATCAGCAGGTCAGGTATACGCAGGCCGCGACGCTCGCCCGTAGCTTCCCAGCCGACGGGAACTTCGCCCAGCACTACGGTAGTGTCCGGGTTGCCGAAATGGGTACGCAGGGCCGGGATGTGGCCCGGGTCGTGGAGGTAAAGGATGTTCTGCATATCGACCCTGGGGCGGAATTCGGGAAACCGGATGCGGTTGCGGCCCTGGTCGGCGGGGGCCAACGATGGGGGCGGGCGTTTGGCGGTGGTCATAAGCGTCTCCCGGATTAGTGCGGCGGCGATGCGGCATTGACGCGCAGTCAATACACGGCGTCAAAAGCGGCCCGGTGCATCACCGGCGCATCAGATAACGGCATAATCGGCATCGCGCCGGTCGGTGATGAACATTTTGCCGGGGGCGTGGGTAATCATCAGCGGCGGCTTGCAGTTGAGGGCTACCGCCTGGGGAGTAACGCCGCAGGCCCAGAACACCGGAGTTTCGCCGGGGCGGATCTCTACCGGGTCGCCAAACTCCGGGGCGTCAAGGTCGTGGATACCGATGGCGGACGGGTCGCCGATGTGAACGGGTGCGCCATGAGTATCCGGGAACCGGGAGGTAACCTGCACGGCGCGGACAATCTGCTGCTGCGGGATGGGGCGCATACTGACCACCATCGGCCCGGAAAACATACCGGCGGGGCGGGTTGCGATATTGGTAATGTACATTGGCACATTGCTGCCGGCTTCCTGATGGCGCAGGGGGATGCCGGCGTCCGACATTGCCGTCTCAAAGGAAAAGCTGCATCCCAGCAGGAACGACACCAGGTCATCACGCCAGAAATCGGTCACGGACGGATACTCGCCGGTCATTGCGCCGTCCCGGTAGATGCGGTAGGCCGGCACATCGGCGCTGATGTCGGCGCCGGGGGCGGTGATGCTCGGCTCAACTTCCCCCGCCTCAATCACTTCCAGCAGAGGACAGGGCTGCGGATTGCGCTGGCAGAACAGTAGAAAATCAAAGGCCAAATCCCGGGGCAGCACGGCCAGGTTGGCTTGCACATAGCCGTTGGCCAGCCCGGAGGTTACGCCGTCATATTGGCCGGCGCGGATGATCCGGCGCAGTTCGGCGGGAACGGTAGGCAAAGCGGCAGTGGCGGTGGTCATAAGGCTCTCCGTATCGGATGGCGGCTTTTATGCTTTCTTGTGCTAGAATTGCCGCCGATGCGAGGCAATGATAGACAGGGGATGCGCCAGCGTCAATTGCGCTGCTCTAATCCATACTACTGCACTACTCTACGCTACGCCGCCGGCATCCGGGCCAACCCGTCCGGCGGGCAGGAATTGTAAAGTGTACAACATTTATCTGCTGACACGCCCCGGCGACTTGATGACGGCGCTGGCGCAGCAAATCGCCGCCGCCGGAATGTCCTGCCGGGCCGCCGGCGACATTATGGAACTGGAGGATGCGGCCCATTCCGTGAAACCGGACGCCGTGCTGCTGGATCTGGCGGCGGTAGGCATCGGCGCCCGGTCGGTGATTGAACGGGTGCGCGGCCTGCAACTGCCGACGGTGCTGCTGCTGGACGCGGCAGCGTTGAGCCAGTATGACCCCGCCGCCAACCCGGACGACATTATAGTCGGCCCGCTGAATGCCGACGAGCTGCGCGCGCGCGTGGCCCAGCTGCGGTTTCGCCGCGACGGGCGCAACGCCGAGCAGGGCATCCGCATCGGCGATTTGTCCATTGACCTGCAAAGCTACGAGGTAACGATGGCCGGGCGGCGAGTGTCGCTGACTTATAAAGAGTTTCAGCTGCTGACATTACTGGCGTCCAATCCCGGCCGCGTCTATACCCGCGAGGCGCTGCTGAACCAGGTTTGGGGTTACGACTACCTGGGCGGCACGCGCACGGTGGATGTGCATATCCGCCGCCTGCGCTCCAAGATTGAGGAGCCGGGCCGCCAGTTTGTGGAGACGATCTGGAATGTAGGGTATCGGTTTCGGGATCCGGGGCGGGAAAGCTGATGCCGGCGAACCGAAAACTCCGGCCCAGAAACTAGTGCTGGTTGTTGTCCCGCGACGGCATCAGCCAGGCAATCGGATTCAAGAAAGGCTTACCCATTGAGACGCTGCGAAAACGCCGTTGACATAAACTATCGGTGTGGTATGCTTGCCGCAGCGCAAATTGCGGCGGAGTTTGCCGCTTTCGCTAACGGAGGGAACCTTCAACTCGAACCGTAGGGACATCTAACTGTCATGCTTTCAAGTGCGAGTGACCCTCATGTTCGCCTTTTGGTGCTTGGCTCTGGTATGCCTTGCTGCGCTGTACTCCTTGCGGGCCGGCCCCGCCTGTGCCGGAAACCGCAGCGCGTCAACCGTTGTAGTTGCCTGCATCCGGGTAGCGGTTGCCATCCACGCTATCGTAGTCATTATGTCCGCCTATGCGACGCTTTGGGTTGACAACACAATAAACTTCGCCGGGCTACTTAACGCTGAGTCAATACTTTTCATATGGCTGGAACTTGCCGGCGCATTGCTGGTGCTGGCCTACCTCAATATTCTCAATATAAAGGATACATTATTCCTGTTCGTGGCGGCGGCTATGCTGGTTGCGGTCAGTATCAAGACTTACACGCCCGGTTTTTACGGGTGGGATTTACTGCCTTTGGGATGGTATGTTCCACTGGCGGCGACAATTTTGCTTTGCGCGCTATTCCGGCGGTGGCTGGTCCGGTACGTCCGCCAACCCAAAGACATTTACTTGCAACGCGGCGCCGTAGTCGGTTTCCTGCTGCTGTTCCTGGTTCCCGGAATGGCGGCCCAGTGCGCCGCTCCGCTGCTAACGCCGACGCCGCGCGCTGCCGACCCGCCGGGCAAGTTTGGCATCGCGCTGGACCGGGCGTTGGACAACCAACCGGACGCAATTGCCTTCGCCGATCTTACCAACTTTGAATGGAACTTGGTCGAACTCTACCATTCATATACTGCCGAAAATCATCTCTCGGGGGCCGCGCGCATGGGCGTCGCTTTGCCGGCCCGCGCCCGTTTTGGCATCAATGACGGATTTTATCTAGTCGTATTCATTAACAACGGCAAAGTCGTCCACTACGAGCCGATTCCGTCTGCTATCGCCAACTTCCGCCAGCAAGACGCGCCCAATCCAATCAGGCTAAAGCACCGGGACGCAATTTTCGCCGTCAGCTACTCCAACGACGGGCGGGACTTTGCCCGACTGGATCCCCTGTCCAAGCGATAACTTTGTTCCCTCAAAGTCAATCCGTCAAGTTCTGTTGCACCCGAGCCAAAAACCGATCCCGCTGGGCCGCCAGTTCGGCGTGGGCCGGGTCGGCCAAGTCGGGATCCGCCTCCAGCAGCGACATCGCTTCAGTGCGCGCCAGCGCAATCAGGTCCTGGTCAAACAAGCTGGCGATGCGGAGCATCGTCTGCTCGCCGCTTTGCGAAGTGCCGAATATGTCGCCCTCGTGCCGCATCTGCAAGTCAACCTCCGCCAGCTTGAACCCGTCGCGGGTGGATTCCAGAGCCGACAGGCGTTCCCGCGCCCGTTCCGACTCCGATTCGGACAGCAGCAGGCAGTAGCTTTTATGCGCGCCGCGTCCGACGCGGCCCCGGAACTGATGGAGCTGCGCCAGGCCGAAACGGTCGGCGCCGTCAATCAGCATTACGCTGGCGTTGGGAACATCAATGCCAACTTCCACCACCGCAGTAGCGACCAGAATATCCACATCGCCATCGCGGAATTGGCGCATCACTTTATCCTTTTCCCGCGCCGACAGCCGGCCGTGCACTAGCCCCAGGTTGAGCTCGGGAAACACTTCCGCCGACAGCCGCTTGTATTCAGCAACGGCAGCGCGCGCCTCCAGCTTGTCCGACTCCTCAACCAAAGGGCAGATGATGAACGCCTGCCGGCCGGCGCTGACCTGCTGTCGGACGAACCCATAAGCGGCGCGCCGCTTGTCCTCGGCAACCAGCCGCGTCATTATTTCCTGGCGACCCGGCGGCAGTTCGTCAATGGTAGATATGTCCAGATCGCCGTACAGCGTAAGCTGCAAAGTGCGCGGTATGGGCGTGGCCGACATCATTAACGAATGGGGCTGCGCTAGGGAATGGGGCGTTGCGCCGGGGGTTCCGTCATGAGATGCGCCGGCGCCGCGCAGAGTGGCTCGCTGTTCCACGCCGAAACGGTGCTGCTCGTCGGCGATTGCCAACGCCAGGTTAGGCAATTCCACCCCGTCCTGTATCAGGGCGTGAGTGCCAATCAGCAAGTCAAGGTGCCCCTCGGACGCCATCCGCAGGGCCTCCCGGCGCGGCCGCGCCCGCGTGCTGCCGGTAAGCAGCCCCACCGTGAACGGTTTGGAAAGCCGAGGCAGATAAACCGAAAGCAGGTTTTCCGTCTGCATCGGCTGTTCCAATCCTTGCAGCAGGCCGCTAACGGTGCGGAAATGCTGCTCGGCCAGCACTTCGGTAGGCGCCATCAGGGCGGATTGATGACCGGCCGACGCCGTTGCCAACACGGCGGCCAGCGCAACCAGCGTCTTGCCGCTGCCCACTTCGCCTTGCAGCAGCCGACTCATCGGCGGCGTTCCCCGTCCCAGGTCCGACAGGATTTCGGCGATGCAACGCTGCTGGGCGCCGGTCGGAGCAAAGGGCAGTCCGGCCAGGAAAGCGTCCAGCGCGGCCTTATCGTGCTGGACGGCGATGCCTACTGCGTTGCGTTCCCGGTGCTGCCGGCGTCCGATGACGGCTAGTTGGAAAGACAGGATTTCATCAAAAGCCAGCCGGCGGCGGGCCGCATTGGCGGCGGCGTCATCGGGCGGATAATGGGCGTCGGAAACCGCCTGCCCCAGCGGCGCCAGCCCGGTGCGCCGCAGTGTGGCGTCCGGCAGCGTTTCGGCTACGCTGTTCCGATAACGCCCAATGGCCTGCCAGGTAAGGCTCCGCAGGTTGCGGGCCGTCATCCCCTGGGTGAGGCGATAAACTGGCGTGAGACGGGCGCAGTTCAGCGGCGGCTGAGACGGGGTAATGACATCGTACTCCGGCGATGCCATCACCATACGGCCCGATTTGCTTTCAACTTTGCCGTTCACCGCCAGCCGGTCGCCGACCCGCAGCGCGCGCGCCAGGTAAGCCTGCCCGAACCATTGCAGTCCGATTTCGCCGCTGTCGTCCCGCAATACGCCCTCAACCAGTTGCAGACGGCGCGGCCCCACGCTGGACGCCCGCAGGTCAACCAGCTCTCCTTCCAGCGTAAAAACGCCCTCCGGCCCTACGGAGGAAATGTCGGCGATAGCGGCGCGGTCGTCAATACGGCGGGGCAGCATATAAAGCAGATCCCGCGCCGTGCTTACGCCCAGCGTTTCCAGTCGCTGGACGGTTTTGGCGTCCATACGCCGGATCCGCGCGGCCGGTTCGTCGGGATCCCCGGGCGTTGCGGACGGCGCCGGCGCACCGTAGGCGGCGCGGCGTGTGCGGACGGGATACATCCCGTCGGATGGGAATAACGCAGCATCGTCGGCCGCGGCCTGAAAATCAGTAGCGCCATCGCCATCGTATGCAACATGGCCGGCGTCCGGGATTGACGCCGCCCCCCCCGGCTCCAGTTCTGCCGGCCTGGCCAAAACTGCCGACGCCGCCGGAGCCGGCGGGGCAGCCCTGGTTTCGTCGGGTACGGTTGCGCCGCCCAGGGCGGCCTGCCAGCCGGCAACCCAGGCGCGGCGCCCCTCAGTAGGCAAATCCCGATACGAGGCGTCAATCAGCCGCTGGGTGCGGACCGCATCACCGGCAAGAAAGGCGCGCAGTTCCGATTCCCACCGCTCTACGAAACGGCGCAGGCCCCCGCTAACGGCAGTGTCGGCAAAACCCTTGCTCTCCTCAAGAATCAGTATCTTGCGGAGCGCTTCCCGCCATAGCGGTTCCAAGGGCTGCGACGGAGGCGGGCCGGCGGCGTTCATATTGCGCTGCATCCGATACTGCTGCATCCGGCGGATGACCGACGGTTATCAGATGGCCGTTATCAGGGTCCCCTATCATCAGGGGCCTTATCAATGGATAGTAGCCACGCCGATGGCGCCGGGGCCGCAGTGCGTACCCACCGCTGACCCGATTTGCAGCACATAGGTCTGTTCGTCCGGGGCCAGGTCGCTGAGACGGGCGCGGATTTCATCCGCCACATCCGGCTCGGTAGAGTAGGCCACCGCCAGCTTGGACGCCGCGCCGTGGCTCCGCACCAATTCCTCCAGTCGCTGCATCGCCCGTCGCGTGTTGCGGGGTCGGTCAACGGGCAGCACTTCGCCCTCGGTGATTTTGAGGATGGGTTTGACTTTGAGCACCGATCCCATAAACGCCTGCGCCTTGCCGATGCGCCCGCCTTTTTGCAGGTATTCCAGCGTGTCAACCATGCAGTAGGTCAGCCCCTGCGCCGCCCGCACTTCGGCGGCGGCCAGTACCGATGCCACGGTGGCGTCCGCAACGGCGGCGTCCTCGGCGGCGGCGATGACCTGGAGCATATGCCCGGCGGTGGCCGTGTTGGAATCCACCACCGACACCGCGCCGTCCGGCAAATCCGCCGCCGCCTGCACTGCCGAGTTGTAAGTGCCGCTCAGCAGTTTGGAAACCGTGATGCAGATGACCTGATGCCCGTCCTGCACCAGCGGCGCCAGCTTTTTCGCAAAGTCGGTAGGCGTAGGCTGAGAAGTGGTGGGCAGCCGCGGCGAGGATTGCAGACGCCGATAAAACTCGTGGCGGGTGATGTCCAGCCCCTCGCGGTGGGACACATCGTCAATCAGCACATAGGCGGGGACGACGGTTACATCCAGACGCTGGGCCAGCTCGTCCGGCAGATCTGCCGTGCTGTCCGAAACAATTTTCACCGACATAGTTCTCAACTCCGGGTTTGTTGTTGGCAGTGTTTCCAATTCGGTAATGTGATTTTCCGTAATTCCGACGCCCTAACCGCCATTCCGACGCCCCAACCGCCATTCCGACGCCCCAACCGTCATTCGGCGCCCCAACCGTCATTCCGATGACTCAACCGTCATTCCAGCACCCTAACCGCCATTCCGACGACTCAACCGTCATTCCAGCACCCTAACCGTCATTCCGGCGCAAGCCGGAATCTATGGTTGCAGGTTTCATTACCGTGTACCGGATTACGACTCTGGATTCCCGCTTGCGCCGGAATGACGGCTAATTTGATGACAAGTCCTGATATAGACGCTTTGGCCGATGGCTGCCGGGCGATGCCTATTCTACCGATGCCAGATAGGGATAGTGGGGCTGGCCACCGGGATAGATGTCCACATGGACGCCGGGGCAGGCCGTTTCCAGCCCCTCTTGTATCCCGGCGGCTTTGGCGGCGCTGCCCTCCTCGCCCCAATAGATGGTAACAATGCTGTCAGCGTCAACGACTGCGTCGGCGCCATCAGCGACGCCAGGCCGGAGCAGCCCGTCCAGCAGCGCCGCTTCCGCAGAGTCGTCGGACAATGCGGCCAGTTCCCCGTTCAGCATCGTCATATACTGCCCCTGCTTGACCGGCCGGCCGGCCACTACGGAATCGCGCACCGCTTGAGCCACTTCCAGCGATGCCACCGCCGCGCTGGCCGCCGTCATATTGTCCAGGTTCTGCTCCATCGAAAGTTCCGGGTTGAACCCAAGCATCGCCGCCGTGCCTTGCGGCATTGACCGGGTAGCGACTACTTGCAGCGCAATGCCGTCGCTATTGCCATTTTCGGCTCCGGCCGCGGCGGCCTGGTTGGCGGTCATTACGATGTTGCCGTTGTTGGGCAAGATGATGACATTCTCCGTGCCGGCGGCCCGTGCGGCGTCAATAAGTTCGCTGGCGCTGGGGTTAAGCGTCTGCCCGCCGGGGACTATGGCAGCGCACCCGGCATCCTGAAACAGCGCGGCCAGTCCCGGCCCGGCGGCCACGGCGATTACCGATACGCCGGGCCGGATTTCAGGCGGTGCCGCCGCCGTCCGTTCCCGATGCCCCGCCGTCCAGTCCAAGTTCTGCCGGCTCATGTTGTCAATCTTGATTTCGTCCAGTTCTCCGAATTCGGCGGCGTAAGTCAGCGCCGGGCCGGGGGTTTCGGTATGGATATGGACGCGCACCGCTGCGCCGCCGCCGATTACCACAGTAGAATCGGCGATGTCGCCAAAGCCGACCCGCAGCGCATCCGGGTTGAGCGCGTCGCCATGGATTACAAACTGGGTGCAGTAGCCAAAATCCGCCCCCTCGTGGGTTTCCAGAAAATCGGCGTCAACTGCCACCGAATCGACCTGTCCCGGGTCAATTGGGCCGCCGACGCTTCGCAGTCCGAGGTCAATCGGCGGCCCGGCGCGGCCCTGCAACGCTTGCAACACTCCGCCGATAACTGCCACAATGCCCAGCCCGCCGGAATCCACTACGCCGGCGGCTTTCAGCGCCGGCAGCTGTTCGGGAGTGCAGGCCAGCGCCGCCACGGCGGCATCGTAAGCGGCCTGCCACAGAAACAGAACATCCTGCCGACCGGCGTCATAGTCGGTAGCCACCGCCTCGGCGGCGGCCCGTATCACGGATAGCATCGTGCCTTCTTGTGGTTGCCCAACGGCCTGGTAAGCGGCGGCGGCGGCGGAACTAAATGCGCCGGCCAGCCGTCCGGCGTCCAGAGCATCCGCGCCGGCGGTTCCGTTGGCGAACCCCCGCAGCATCTGCGACAGGATGACGCCGCTGTTGCCGCGCGCCCCCCAGAATGCGCCGGACGCCATCGCCTCAGCAACTGCGCCGGCGGAGCCGGCCATACCGCCGCTATCACTGTCGCCGGCGTCATCCTCCTCCTCCATTCGGGCGATGCCGGCGCGCAAAGTCAGCAGCATATTCGTGCCGGTGTCGCCGTCGGGCACCGGAAACACATTCAGAGCGTTGGCGGCATCGCGGTACAGTTCCAGGTAGGCCGCGGCGCTTTGCCAAGCCTGGCGCAGCTCGTAACCTTGCAATGCCGTAGCGCGGGCAGTCATAATCAAAATCACATCGGGCGGCGCACTAAAGTAACCGCAGTATATCATAGCGCGGATGACGGCCGGTTCACGGACGACAACCCAACTCCGGGGATAATCAGACCCTCTCCATCATCACCGGAGAATACCCAAAATCCCGTCCCTCCGGCCTATCCCGGCTATTAGTGCCGCTCAAAGCAGCCGGGCCAAGCCGATACGGCGCACTGACCCGGCCCGGTTGACCCCCGCCTAACCCACTCCGTAGAATACGGCCCTATGACGACGCAAAATCAAACGGCGATAGATCCCCAGCAGTCGGCAGCCGATCCGGCGGTGCGTCCGGTATCGCCGGCGGCGCAGCAGGACGACGAGCAGCAGGACACCCGCCTGCGCCCGGCCCGGTTGCAGGATTTCGTAGGGCAGCCCCAAGTTCGGGAAAACCTGTCCATCGCAATGCAAGCCGCCCGTATGCGCGGCGAACCCCTGGACCATATCGCCATCTACGGGCCGCCCGGACTCGGCAAGACTACCCTCGCCAACATTATCGCCCACGAAATGGGCGCCAGCATCAAGGTTACCTCCGGCCCGGCCGTGGAACGCGCCAGCGACATTGCGTCCATCCTTACCGGACTGCAACCCAACGACGTGCTGTTTATTGACGAAATACATCGCCTGAACCGCGCCGTTGAGGAAGTAATGTATTCGGCCATGGAGGACTTTTTCCTGTCCTGGGTCGTCGGAAAAGGCCTGTCGGCCCGCAACATCAACCTGCGTATCAACCCCTTTACCCTGGTGGGCGCCACTACCCGCTATTCGCTGGTCAGCGCGCCCTTGCGCGACCGCTTCGGCTCCGTGTTCCGGCTGGACTATTACAGCGATGCGGATATGACGACGGTAGTGCAACGTTCCGCATCCATTCTGGGGATTGAGTCGGAAGCGGACGGCTTGCGCGAAGTAGCAGTGCGCTCCCGCGGGACGCCCCGCATCGCCAACCGCCTGCTGCGTCGCGCCCGCGATTACGCCCTCGTCAAAGCCGACAACCGCATCACCGGAGCCGTAGCCCGCGCCTCGCTGGACCGGCTGGGCGTGGACGCGCGCGGCCTGGATGAAACCGACCACCGGCTGCTAACTAACATCATCCACAAGTTCAGCGGCGGCCCCGTCGGGCTGGACACCCTGGCCGCATCCCTCAGCGAGGACACCAGCACAGTAATGGAAGTGCTGGAACCGTTCCTCTTACAGCAGGGTTTCCTGGAACGCACGCCGCGCGGACGGGTAGCCACCCGCCTGGCCTACGAATACCTGGGTTGGCCCTGGGCCGGCAGCGATGCCAGCGGCGCCGGGCAACGGCAGCTGTTCGGCTGAATCCGGCCAGTCAATAGAGCGGGGCCGGCCGTTAGTTACTCCGCAAAGTCCAGCCGATAGACGCCGCCTTCTCCAAAGGTCAGCACATAGACCTCGCCGTTTGCGTCGGTGGACAGTGAAACCACCGGATCGTCAAAGCGCGCCAGCTCCTGCACTTGCCGACCGGCGGCGGCGTTGCCAACCAGCGCCCAAACCTGCCCGGAACACAAATCGCTGAAAAACACGGTGTCATCGTAGCGGGTATTCGCCAGCGCTCCGGTAATGGCGCAACGTCCCGCGTTGTGGTCGTAGATATACACCGGAGCAGTCAAATCAGGCGTGGTAGTGCATTTCAGGTCCTCAAAACCCCGCAGGCACACATCCCCCTCAATGATGGGCCAGCCCATATTGGCGCCCGCAACTACTACGGACAGTTCCTCATGGTTGCCCCACCCGACATCTCCAACCCACAAACGGCCCTCACGGTCAAAGCTCATCCGCCATGCATCGCGCAGCCCGTAAGCCCAGATTTCAGGGCGGGCATCGGCCTGGCCCACAAAGGGGTTGTCATCCGGTATTCGGTAGGGCTGCGCCGCCGACGCGCCCCGCACATCAATGCGGATGATTTTGCCGTGCAGCTCGGAGAGATCCTGCACCTTGCCGATTACGTTGTCGTCCCCCAAGCCCCAATACAGCATCCCGTCCGGCCCAAACCTAATAGAGCCGCCCTGGTTGATTGTACTTACTTCCAGTTCCAGTATGACCAGCTCATCCTGCGCCGCTGCGGTGCCGTTGCTTATCGGAAAGCGCGCCACTCTCCCCATGATGACCGGATTGCCCCCGCCGTCAGTAGCAAGGTGGTGATAATAGACATACAGGAACGGGAATTCGTCAGTTTGAGGATCCAGAACTGCGCTCAACATACCCAGTTCGCCATCTGTCGTCGTGCGCTCTCTGATGTCCAGCGCCGTATGCGGCTCTGCTCCGTCAGCAAACAGCGTGATGAATCCTTTGCGATTCACTACGGCGAGCCTGCCGTCAGGCCAAGAGAACAATTCTACCGGCTGACTTACGAAAACGCCGTCGCTTCTCCGCACCGGCACAGCGTCGGGCGTGAGGAAGTAGGGGGATGGCGCCCGGTCTTGGCCCCAGCATTCCGCATAGCCGGCCGGCCGCAGCCCGCAGACTGTGTTCCCCCCCGCGCTTACCGCCGTAAAAAGGCCGGCCGGATATGCGCTTTCGGCCCAGTCGCCGCCCCAGCATTCTACGGCGCCAGCATCCGTAACGCCGCAGCCGTGTTCCAGCCCCAGCGCTATTTGCGTGAAACGCGTTGCCGGCGGGCTGGACTGGCCCGCGGAATCGTCGCCCTGGCAGAAAACCGTGCCGTCCGGACGCAACGCGCAGGTATTGTTGACGCCCCAAAGCCAGCTGCTGGAAAGGGCCGGGTTGAGCGTCGGCCCGGCCGTCCGGGTTCTGGCCCCAGCAGAGCAGACTGTCGTCAAAAGTAATGCCGCAACTGTGCGCGTCGCCGGCGGCAATGGCGACAAAAGACGCATCGGGCGGCGGTGTGGTTCTGCCGTCATCGTTATCGTCGGCATCGGCGCTCCGGCCCCAGCAGACCGCAGCGCCGCCAGCCTCAAGGGCGCAAGCGTGCTGTCCGCCGGTGGCCACTGCGATGAAATTGCCCTCAGGCGCCGCAGAGACCCCGTTGAGCGATGCTTCGCCGCATCGGAGCGCGCCGTTATCCAGCAGCCCGCAGAAAGCAGCCTCGCCCACACTTATTTGCTGAAGCTGTCCCCGCCGCCGGTTGCCGCAGCGCGTCCGTAGCCGAACCCGGCGCCGGCGCCCAGCACAGGACGGCCCCGTCCTCTTGCAGGCCGCAGAACTGCTCCCCGCCCGCCGCCAATTGTACGAAAGGCGCTTCGGGGTGCAACAGAGATGTCGGCAGCAGCGCGCCGGCGGGTATGGCGCCAACCGGAACGGCAGTCGGTTCGGGAGTCGGCGGGATGGGCGTAGCAGTCGGCGCCGGCGGTGCGGTTGCCGCCGGACGGGTAGGTTGTGCGGCCGGCTTGTCCGTCGGCAGTAAGGCCGCAGTAGCCGCCGGCGCCGCTTGCGGAGAGGCCGGCGGCAAAAGCGGTAGCCGGTGCGGAATCCGTCGGTTCAGTGCAGGCAGCCGCCAAAATACTCAACGCAAGCGCGGCGCATAGCAAAATGATGGCAACAGCGGCGCGGCGCGACTTTGGCGCCGCCGCCTGCGGAGCGTGTGCCGATATGTAGTCGTTGGCGTTGGGCATAATCATCGCGCGAATATGACGCCGCATTATAGGCGCCGCGCCGGCGGAAGTCAACCGACCTTTTTGTGGATTCACATTTCACGCGCAACACGGCGGGCGTCCGGCATTCCTGGCATCTCCGAGGCGTATTGTGGCACGCCCGGAGTACTGCTGAAAGCTCCGACGTCCTGATTTGCTTCAAGCGGTCTGGCGTGGCCGCCGCCGCATGATGGGCTGCTGTGGACTATTGGGTGCAATTCCCATCAAGATCCTATCCATCCCGTCCCTCGGCGCTGTCAACTTTCTGGCCGTCCTTGGCCTTGAAATGCGGGATGATGTGCTTGCCGAACAGCCGCAGCGATTCCATCACCTCAGCGTGGCTTACCGGGCCGACCTGGAACAGGGGCATAATTTCGTCAACCCCCATCCGCTCGTAGCTCTCAATGTAGGCGATGCAGTCGTCCGGGTTGCCGATGCAGAACCGTCCGCCGTCCTCAATCAGGGCGCGCGACGACACCGCGTCGGCGCGGGCCGTGTCGGCCTGCATCGCCCGCTGGTAGTGCCATTGGTAGTCCGCCGGCACTTTGGCCGGGTCGTAGCCCTGCCAGACATAGGAATCGCGGATGCGCTGCTGCTCCCGATACCAGTCAATGATTGCCGCGCCCCGCTCAAAGGCGCGGCTGCGGTTCTCCATACACAGGGCGACGGTGTTGCCGGCAACGCGCGGATAGACCACTTTGGTAGCCGGCTCCGGGTTTTTGATGGCATCCCGGTAGATCTGAATCAGTCCTTCGGCACGCTCCAGGCCGACGCTGGTTTGCGCCAGGCAGCCCAGCCCCTGCCGTCCTACTTTGGCGGCGGTAGCCTCTTGGCTCACTGCTTGCCAGATGGGCGGATGCGGTTTCTGCACCGGCTTGGGAATGACCTCCCGAGGCGGAATGCGGTAATGCTTGCCCTCATAACCGAAAACTTCCTCCGTCCAGGCGCCGGGGATAATTTGCAGATATTCCTCTACCATTTCGGATACATCCGCCAGGTCGGCGCCGTAGGGCAGCATCTGGTAGGGGTAGCCCGAGCGTCCGATGCCCAGGTCAACGCGCCCGCCGGAAATGACATCCAGCGTCGCCATCCGGCACGCCACATTGAGCGGATGGTGCAGCGGCGCCAGCGCAACGGCGATGCCCAGCCGCATCGTGGCAGTGCGCTGGCTGAGCGCGGCCAGCGTAATATCAGGCGCGCTGGAATGCGACCATTCGGAACGAAAATGATGCTCAACGAACCAGACGCTGGTCATCCCCATCGCCTCGGCATACGAAACTTGTTCCATCATTTCGTGGAACTTGCGGGATTCGCTGGCGGCGTCCCAAGGCTTGGGAACCTGAATCTGATAGAAAAGGCCAAGATCCATATTGTGCGTCTCCGGGTAGGTAGATGTAGCTGGTCAGTGCGGGTCCGATTGGCGTTAAGCGGATGCGCCATTGTCGCGGTTGCTATGGCCATCGCCGTTGTGCCGCCGGTCGCGCAGTTCGGCGAT
>CBDBDN010000008.1:0-635676 GCA_965203855.1 Dehalococcoidia bacterium | reverse complement strand
TGCGCGCCCTGCCCGCCAAGCCGGCCGCCGGCAGCGAAGCCCTGCAAATCTACCAGGGCGACTCCCTGATCTACACCCACGGGGTATGGAACTGGCCAACACCGCCGGGCTGCCCTACCACACCCTGGAATCCCGCGCCGGGCGCTATCTGCAAATACCTACCCAGTGGGCGGCCCGCCCCGGCTTCGGCGCCAAGGTGCAGCGCTTCGTGGCTACCGCCAACCTGGGCCAGCCCCTGCCCGCCGACACCCTGGACGGCCTCTGCTGGAATCGGACCGCCAAACCCTGGCCCGCACTTACGAAACCCTGCGGGAAGTCATCAGGGAGGAAGGCAACAGCGTCTGGGCCTGGTACATTTTCAACAGCGTGTCCCCCGCAGCCCTCAAGGAGCGCAAGGTGGACCGCATCCTGGTCAACCCGACCTGGGTGCTGATGAGCAATATCCAGGTGGAGAGCCGAAAGCGGGAACTGGAGCAGCTCATCGGCAATATGAACCTGTGGCCCGGCGGCAAGGCCAACACCGGCTTTGACATCGGCGGGCTGTTCGTCATCCGCTGCCGCGAAATGTACCTGCGCGCTGACGCCGACAACCGCGTGGCCTGGGTATTGAACAGCGCCGCCGTCAAGGGCAGCAACTGGGAACGGGTGCGGCAGTAGAGCCGGTTGTGGAATGCGGAGTTTCTGGACTTCAGCGAACTCAAAGATGCTCCCTTTACCGGCGCCAAATCCTGCGCCCTGATCCAAGGCAAAGCCCCCGCCGGCGGCCCCGCGCAGACCAGAATGATAAATAAGGACGGCCGGCGGGTGCGCCGCGCCGATGATGCTTCCACGGCGCAGGCCAATTCGGAAATCGTCGCCAAACCGGCCGGCTTCCCGGCGGAACGGTCGGAATACTTTACCGGCGGCAAACCTGATTTCCGCAACGGGGCTACGCTGGTGCCGTACAGCCTGGTCAAAATCGCCAAAGTCACCGGCCGGAAAGGTAGGCGCATTTCTTTCGTTACCGACGAATCAACCCACGAAAATTGGCCAACATTCAACGGCACGGCCGGCAGTGTGCCGGAACGCTACATCAGCGATGCCGTCTATTCGCGAGACCTGCTGGCCTACACGCTGCGAGGGGAAGTCAGCAAAGTTATCATCCCCTTAACCGCCCAACGGGATTTGGACGCCCGACGGGATGTGGATGAATACTGGAGTTGGGCGGACTCGACTGCCTACCGGCCTAACCGGGGGATAGGGACAAAGCACTCCCCAAAACCTATGGGAACAGATTAACCACCAGGGCAAACTACTCACCCAGATTGACCCCAACCGGTACGGCAATACATTAACGAAGGTAGTGTACAATTCATCAGGACAAATGTTGCGCGCGGCAATGGCGACGCCCAACCACATCGTCGGCCACCAAACTTACTGGCTAATCTGCAAAACCACCGACGAGGCAGCGTATCTCACCGCGCTGCTCAACGCCGACTGCCTCCAGCAGGCGTATCAGGACAGCCGCAAGTCTGACCGTCATTTCCTGCATCACATCTGGCGCGCCGTGCCCATCCCGCGCTACGATACGGGGAACGCTCACCACCGGGCGCTGGCGTCGCTGTGCGCCGCTGCGGAACAGGCGGCCGCCGGCGTGCGGGACAGTTTGCCGTCCGACACGGGGCAGATCAAGCTGTGCGAAGCCATCCGCCGGGAGCTACGGCATAAGCGGCCTGATTGACGAGCAGGCGCGTATTATACTCCCCCAGCAGCACACCACGCCGGCAGCGTAACCGCCGCGCGCCCCCCCAGCCATCCGAGGCAGCAGGTATCCAACGCAGAACCGCAATCCCGCTGCCAAGCGGAAGTAGCTCACGAAAGCGACGAAATTCGCAACGCATTCCGAGTCGTCCCGAGTTTTGAATAACCCTAACCATATGACGTTACCTACTTTTCGGCAAAATCGGGTGGTAATATGGATGTTGTTCATGGCGTCCAGTTACGCCTGCGGGGGAAACCCTGTCCCCGCGTCAACAGGGAAAATGAACGCATCGGACAGGACCGTCAGGATGCCTAATTCTTACGACGAGGGCTCGGAAACCTCGCCAATTACCGCCAAGCCTCAACCGAAGAAGGAGAGGAAGCACCATGATCACTCCGAACAACGGCGTCTACACGCTGAAGGTCAACGGGGACGAGATGCAAATGTCGTTCCGCTTCGTGGTAGCCCACGACATCCTGGAACTGGCTGAAAAGCACAACGCAATCGCAGGCGCACCGGACGAGTACATCCTGAAAAGCATCCTTGTCGATGACAGGGAGTACGGGCCGAACGAACAAGTCGACCTAGAGAAGGACAACATTTTCATCGCCCTTCCGAACACGCCGACCCAGGTAGCCTGACGCCAAAACTGCGTAACCGTGACCGCCAGCAGTTACGCGCTGGCGGTCGCGCGCAAAGAGGTTATTTCACCATGAACCAAACGGAGCGCATCCGCATGGAACTGGAAGGTTCCGGCTACCCCACACAGGTCTTTGAATGGAATCAGGGCACGGTCATCGCTTTCGAATATCAAATGGAATGCGGTTCCCACGCCGGCAAAACCGTCCACATCGGCGTCAGCAACCCTGACGGCGAGTACCCGGAATATCCGCCGCACTGGGTGCACATATCCCCGCCACTTGACGACGGGCGCGGCGGCGCCAAGGAAATCTACCAGGATCCGGAAGGACGACAATGGCTGGCAATGAGCCGGCCACCAGGCGATTTCTGGGACCGCCGCCCCACCAAACACATGAGCGTGTACGTGAAGGAACACATCGGCCGCATCTGGAAGGATGTATGAAATACGAAGCAGCCCTCACCGCAGAGGCCAACGAAACCGCCTCCGACCACCTCCTACAACACATCCGAAAAGGAGAGCGGCAAGAGGACCTCTGCTTTGCCCTGTGGCAACCTGCTACCGGAGCGCACCGAGTCACCGCTCTGATCGACCGGATCATCACACCGGAACCCGGCGAGCGCGACCTACACGGCAACGCCAGCTTCCAATCCCGCTACGCGGCCAGAGCCGTTGCGGAAGCCTGTCGGCGCGGCTCCGGTCTGGCGTTCATGCACAGCCATCCACATCCCGGATGGCAGCCGTTGAGCGTTGCCGACGCCAGGGCCGAACAGAAAATTCTGGCCCCTGTCGCCGGCGCCGCCGGGTTGCCATTAGTCGGGCTTACCGTCGGCAGCGACGGTTACTGGAGCGCCCGCTTCTGGCGCAAGGGGCAAAGCCAGCCGGACTGGTGCGACAAGACTCGCATTGCCGGCCCCAAATTCTACACGTTGAGATTCAACGACCGGCAGGTCAGTCCAAGCCCCCGGCGCGAGGTTCTAAAGCGAACCCATGACAGCTGGGGCGACCAGACGCAGAACGACATCTCGCGGCTACGCGTCGGCATCGTAGGACTAGGTAGCGTCGGCTGCATCGTCGCCGAAGCCATGTCCCGCATCGGGGTGCGCTATCTGACCCTCATCGACCCGGACCGTGTGGAGCCGCACAACTTGGACCGCCTACTCTACGGGACACCAGGCGACATTGGCAGACTGAAGGTGGAACTGGCGAAAGACTGGATGGAACTTCACGCCACCGCAGACCGGCCCCAAATCACCGTGGTGCCCCTGCCAGCGCAGAACAATGACGCCTACCTGGCGGCTCTGGACTGCGACATAGTCTTCAGTTGCGTGGACCGGCCCGTAGCCCGGGACGTTCTGAATCACATCGCCAACGCACACCTAGTACCCGTCATCGATTGCGGTGTGAACGTCGGCCCGCTGAACCGTCACGGACAGTTCAGCCACGCCCACTGGCGGGCGCACATTGTAACTCCGTATCACCAGTGCCTGCGTTGCAACGGACAGTACAATACCGGCATGGTGAGCGCGGAGCTGGACGGCTCTCTGGACAATCCTTCCTACATCAGCGCGTTGCCCAAAGCAAGCCGGCAGGAAGGACAGAACGTGTTCCCGTTCAGCCTTGGCGTGGCGGGCATAGCCGTCAACTTGATGTTGCGGTATCTGCTCAGCCCGGACTGGTGGCCTGAAGTAAAACAGCAGGAATGCCAATTCATCACTGGGCAGACCCGCGTAATCAATGAACGTTGCCACGACTACTGCCCGTTTCCGGCGCGTAAAGCCGGCGGTGACAGGGTCAAGCCATCCTACATCAAGCAGTGAGCGCAGAGGCGTCAGGAGAAGCGGACAAATGGACTTCAGCGAAACCGACCAGCAGATCAGCATACTCGAAGAAGCCATAGCGCGCATCACGACATCCCATAGCCCACGCGCCGTTCCCGGCGGAATCCGAACTGCGGTGGCGGAAGCAACGGCCAACGTGGCGTCCAAGATCATAAGCGACAAGCACGTACGGGCCGGCGATGACACCGCCGGTTCCACCATCCAAGTCGTCCACTACACCAAAGTAGAAACCGCAATCCATTTGCTGGAAAACACCTGCCACGCGGAGAAAAATACGCCCATCTGCGTATGTACTCATCCGCCGCGTTCAACGATCCGGACGAGGGTTTGTACCTGTACCGAGCCAGCATCGGACTGGACAAGGCCGAGTCGCTTGGATTGATACGTCCAGAACGACGGTCCGGCGGGAGGGCGCAATACGCCTACATCGCATCTTTCGTCACGCCACACAATGACGAAATCCCATGCAAAGCAGCCGACAACCTGGCACTCTGGCGCAGTTACGGCAACGACGGCGACGGTGTATCGCTGGTTGTGCGGATCCCCGCCAGCACTTTGCACGCAGTGCGGTACGGCGAAAAGGAGGCATGGGAAACCTTCGCCATCATAGAGCGATACCAACAAGGCGTTCTGGAGTCGATCAGGAAACTGCGCAACGAAGCGGAGGAGCAGGAAGCGAAACTCGTCATCCGGGAGCAGCTGAATCTGCTCAACTATCTGTACAAGAGCGAAGCCTACGACTACGAAGGCGAGTCCAGGATCGTCGTCCTGCCCGAAGGCAACAACGGAACGGTGAAGCAACATACGGAATACAATGACGGACAATTTCGTGCGTATCACAAGCACAAGCATCTGTCCACCAGCCCTGATGACGGCATTTTCAGGTCCGGATCCGCAATCATCGTTGGGCCTCGGGTCCGGAGTCAGAGTGACGCGCAAGAGCACATCGCAAACCTTGCCGAAAGAGCAGGACTACAGCAACACACGCAGGTAAGGTCATCCACAATCAATTACCAGGGATCCGACAACCGATAGGAGCGATCACTATGCAAGGTGATCAACGCGCCTAACGACATCCTTGCGGTGCGCGGTTAGATATGATGTCAAATGCCCGGCCAGAGCAATCGCATATGGATTTTGAGTTGGTTCGCCACACCGCCATACCGAATTCCATGATACCAAATGCGAACTAGTTTCGTAACCAAATTACAAATCCGTTTGCGGCTACCCCTTCAAATCAAGTCCGTACCTAGATATGAAGCGTTTCCAATGCGATTGTCCTGAATGCCCGGGCGTCAAACAGATTGGGACCGCATCGTCCTCTTGAACGCGAGTTGGCGCATAGAGGAATGAACAACGTAAACACTTCAGATAATAGGAGGACAAAAATGCCACCTGAAATTTACCCTGACGGATCGCTTTCGTTCGATCCAAACGCTAGAACGATCCGGCAGTACAAGTTGGCCTTTGCTGACCTTTCCCGCGCCGCCGATCTAGCGGACTACCCCGACGTGACACCCGAGCGAATCTATCGAGCCCGCGGACAGGGTGGGAAGGAGCGCATGGATATGCGCGGACGTTGCATCATGGCCGTTGTGCGTACCCGCGATGTGGAAGTCAGCAACATCTTCTACACAACCTGGATTGCCCTCGCGCTTCAATGTGAACGGCGCAATCTAATGGTGACGTTGCGGAACGCGGCGACTTATGCACACGACGTAGTACGCCGCTATGCGGATACTGAGTAATAGCTATCCACGCACCTGTCCACGGTCAGCGATAACTGGAAAAGCATCGCTACTGAAATCCTGGGTATGGATTTCTAAAAGTCGTCCGTCGTTGGTCTGCTGATAGCCAGCTCAGCGTATAGATCCCGTCGACGACCGACACCGCGGCCATGCGTTGGCTAGCCAAGCCCGACTTCTAGAAATCCCTACCTAGGACCATCGCCTTCATCATTACCATTTCTCCCTAACGATATGGCCGTTCTGGCACTGCCGCCGCCAGCCCCGTGGCAGACGAGGCGTAATATACACAATTTCCGGCGCGGTGAGGCCAGAATCCCTAATGACGGAGATCGCTCACGAAAATAACGGAATTCGTAGCGATACCTGAGGAATCCCGAGTTTTGAATAACCCTATCCAATCCGTTTATGCCAGGCCGTATTCGGTTAGCACGGGTTTGATGGCGGCAATCAGCGGGGGCAGGTATTCGTTCCAGTCGCCGACGATGCCGTAATCGGCGGCGCGCAAGATGGCGGCGCGGTGGTTGCGGTTGACGGCCAGGATGACGCCGGCTTTCTGGATGCCGACGGTGTGATTGAAGGCGCCGCGGATGCCTACCGCCAGATAAACCTGCGGGGCAATGGTGCGTCCGCTGATGCCGACCTGCACCTGATGGGGCAGCCAGCCGGAATGCACCACATTGCGCGTAGTGGCAAGGGGGGCGCCGATGCTGGCGGCCAGCTCCCGCACCGCTGCCAAGCCGTCGGCGCCGACGCCCATGCCGGCGCCGATTACTACCGGGGCGGCGGCCAGCTCTACGGCGTCATACTCTTGGGCAAAGTGTTCGCTGACTAGTATCGCATCGGGAATATCCCGGTGGGTAGGCGTGATGTGGTCAATGGAATGCGCCCGGCGCGCTATATCCGCCGTGTTGGTATCCGATGCGGCCGGCGTCAATACGCCGGGGCGCAGCGTTACCAGGTTGGGCAGGGTTTTGGACATGATGGGGGCTACTACATTGCCGCCCAAGGCCGGCTTGAGCTGCACCAGCTGCCCGGCGTCGTTGATTTCCAGGTCAATGGCGTCGCCGGTGAGGCCGAGGCGGAGGCGGGCGGCGATGCGGGCAGCCAAATCGCGGCCGTCGGCGGCAGCGGAAAACAGGACGGCATAGGGCGGGTTGGCGGCGATGGCGTTGGACAGGCTTTCGGCAACGCCGCGCGCCCAGACCAGTCCGGCGGTGTCCAGATGGCAAACCCGGTCGGCGCCGCAGCGGATTAGTTCCGCGGCGGCATTGCTCGGATTATTGCCGATGGTTACGGCGATGATTTCGCTTTGGGTGATGGCGTTGAGGGCGCGGGCTTTGCCCAGCATCTCGCGCGTTACGGGGAGCGGGCCGTCCGCAGATAGATCGGCAACTACCCAGATGGGGCGGTCGCCGCCGGTCTGCCGGGTCATCCCGCCTACGGTATCGCCGTCAACGCCGGCGGATGCGGACAATGCTGCCAGTCGTTCCCGCAGCGCGTCGGCTATCTGCCGGGCAGCGTCCTCCGGCGTCGTATCGCGGATTACGATGCCGAGGCGGTCGGGTTCAACCAGCCGGATGTCCTCGACCCAAGTGGGCGAACCGGCCAGGCCGAACAGCGACAGATCGTCGGTCAAGTCGGCGCAGGAGAGGCGTTCAATTTCTTGCTCCGCTGCCGCCGTCATTTCGTCCCGGCCGGGGTAGCGTTCCGGGCCGGCGCCTTCGGTTACGCAGACTACCGCCGGCAGCGGGCATTCCAGAACCTGATGGCCGACGTCGGTAGCGCGCTCGGCGATGATGCGGTTAGCGGCGCGGTCGATTTCCAGTTTGCGGACATTGCTGATATGGGGCCAGTCCAGCAGCTCGGCGATTTCCGGCCCGACCTGGCCGGTTTCGGCATCGCTGCTGTTGCGCCCGCAGATCACCAGGTCGGGGGCCGGGTTTTCGCGCTGCAAGGCCAGGGCCAGGGCTTGCGCGGTGGCCAGGGTGTCGCTGCCGGCCAGGGCGCGGTCGGACAGCAGGATGGCGCGGTCCACGCCCAGCGCATAGCACTGCGTCAATCCCTCGGCGGCGTTGGGCGGCCCCATGGACAGGGCGATTACCGAGTCCGTATCCGCGTCCGATTCCGCAGCTGCGCCGGAGTTGCTGCCGGCGGCTTTGAGGTCAACGGCCAGGTTGACGCCCAGCAGGTCAAAGGGGTTGATTTCGGACGGCACGCCCTCCCGCTGAATGACTTTGTTGGCATAGTCAAACTGGATGCGGGAAACGACGGGAACATACTTGACGCAAACGGCGATGTTCATTTTGGGGGGATGCTCCTGTTAGATAGTATCTCAAGTACAGCGAGGATACGGCGGGTGAGGTTTTTTACACCGATGGGCAGGATGGATAGGATTTTGGGGGTTTTGGCATGGATGAAAGGGATGAACGAGATTTTGATGCAGCGGGGATTCCGGCTTTCGCCGGAATGAGGATGTAAAAAGGGGTATGATGGTGTAAAGGGGGTATGACGGTTGGGGGACTGGTCAAGCGATGAACCGGGCTGATGCCGGGCGTTTCTTGCCGCCGTGGACGCTGGGTTCGGCGCACCATTTGGCGGCAAGACGGCGCACGCCGCGATAGACGGCATCGTCAAAGCCCAGCAGATCGCATAATACGCGGCGGTCGAGCAGCGCGCGATTGGGGTCGGCGTCGGCTAGGTAAGCCGGCATCAGGTCTTTATCTCTGAAATCATCAAAGATGGCTTGGGCGGTGGTTAGCTGGGCGGCGGTCAATGCGCGGAAGTCCAGTATCGGCAGTGATTCAGCAGAGCGTATAGTTATTCTACCGCGCCCGTCCTGTTGACGGTTGGCGTGCCACCACCAACACAATAGTCCCAAAGTACTGTTGCACCAGACAATCAAGGCGTGATCAAACTGATCAACCTCAAACCTAACATTGGGCCATGCAGTACCTCCAATTGTTCTTTGATATGTAAATACAGCAGCTAGGGGTTGCGACGTTAAACGAAAATCACGGTTCAAATGGACACGGCTGGCCGTAACCCAAACTTCAGCCGATTTCGCTTCCATTCCCTGCCGCACCAGCAGTTGCGAGTCTGGTTCGCGGATTATGTAGGTTTCCTTTTGGGCATCGTGATTCCAGAGTGCCGGATAAGTGGCCGTCGGACTAGGCGCAGTCTTGTCAAAAGCGCCTCGCGGCATTGGGCCGATTATGTCCCGGTCAACTAGGCCAAGTTTGGCTATATCGCGCAATAGGGCAATTGGCAACGCTTGGGTTGATGGTTCAGCCGGCAGCCATAGTTTTGATTGCGTTAGAGAGTAGGCCGTCTGTGCCAGCGCATAATCTGACAAGCGTACACCGCCCCAATTTGCTCCGTTGCCGACTTGCGGCGTCGTCAGCATCGCCCCTGTAATGTCATCCCCAACCGCCAACTGCGTACCGCCATACGGCCCGTCCTCAATGCCCCGGACGGGGCTGATGCTGATAATGTTTTGCGCGAGGGCAGATGATTGGGCCAATCCCGCCGGGCGGCGTTGCAGGGAAGTAAATTGCACACGCCCTACTGATTTGTTCCCGGCGGCGCCGGTTTGCTTGCGAACCACTACCAGGCATTCCGCCATAGCAGTATCCGACGAAAAGGACATCTCTTTGCCCTCCGCCGCAATGCTCAACACCGACAGGTTGTCATATTCTGCCGCCAGCATCTTGCGGAAACCCTGCCAGGACAGGCCGGCCGCCGCCGACAGCGGCAACACCATCGCCAATACGCCGCCCGGCTTAAGCTTACGGTCGGCCAAGGCCGCAAACGCCGAGGCGATGCCTGCGTTCCCGTGATAACAATTGCCTTTGCCCAAATAGTTGACCCGCTGCCCCATCGCCGTCTGCTCGGCGCGGGTAGCGTCAAAGGCGGCGAAAGCGGGGTTAGTTACATCAGCGTGGGCGCCCTCATGGTTGGTGGCGCGGGTAAAAGGCGGGTTCATTATCACCAGGTCAAAATATCCGTCGGGTATTGCGGTGTTGAGTTCGCTTTTGGCGTCCAGCATTTCCAGCGAGCCGATGCGGACATTGCCGTCGTCTTGCTGCCCGTATTCCATAGTGTGCAGGTTGGAATGGGTAAAACCTATTGTGGGTTGCAGTCCGGCCAGGGTGGAGCCGGTGATATGGATGGCGGAGGGCATTACATCGCAGCCGTAAATTACCTGCTCCAGCATAATCGGATGCAAGGCGGTGGCGCTGCCGGCGGCGCGCTCGTGGCGGGCGGCGATTTGTTCGTACACTGCCGACAGCAGGGCGCCGGTGCCGCAGGCGAAATCGGCGATGCGGAGCTGGCCGATGGCGGCGGCATCGTTCCAGTCAATGCCGTCCATCTTGCTTACGGCCAGCCGGGCCAGCAGGGCCGCCGACGGCGGCAAAGTGTAGAAAGTCGCCAGATACTTGCGGTCGGCAATCAGCCTTTGGAATACTTGTCCGGTAAGGTCATGGTCGTTATTAACGCCGCGCGCGGCAATGTTAAGCACTTGAAAGCTGATGATATTAAGTATCTGAGCCGCTTCCCGGGTGGGCAGTTCGGCGACGATGTCGCGGGCAATCTCAAAGATGTCCAGATAGTTGATGTCCAGTATGCCGTTCCAGGCGGCGAGGATTTCGGCTTGCGGATTAGTAGTATCCGAGTTGCAGATTTGCTGCAAGGGTTTGATGCCGTGCCGGCCGGCCAGTCTTTCGTGAAAGAGCATTGCGTTGGCAATAATGGCGCAGGCCATGCGGCGCATCTGGGGAACGTCGTTGATATTGAGGCGCTGGGCGATGGCCGGGCTGATGTCCGGGCGGGATTCCGGCATTTGGTTGAGAACAGCGGCAGCGGAGTCAATGCCCTGTTGCAGGTCGTCGGCCGCGGCGTCCACCGCCTTTTGCGGCACCGATATTAGTCTGATCAGGTCGGCCAAATCGGCAATGCCGCCCTCCAGCCAGCCCGATTCCGGGAAACGACTGCCGTTTTCGTAGAGGATACAGTAGGGCATCCGGGCCGTTGCCAAGGCGGTTGACGGGATGGCAGCGGCGCCAATAGTTTCGGGGTAGCGCAAGGCGATGGCGGCTTCCACGGGGCGGGTTTCGTCCACGATGTTCAGCCCCAACCGCTGCCGGGCGTCTGCTTCCGGATTGTCGGGTTCGTATTCGGCTTCGATGACCACGGGGGAACGGCCGGCGGCGGTAATCAGCACATCGGGATGCTGCCCCTGATGGCCGGCAATGGTCCGCGTCTGCTCGCCGCGCACGGCATAGCCGGGCAGCATGGGCTGCAACAGCGCGGCCAAAGCGACGTTGGCAGTGTTTTCAATTTGGTGCGGGGTTGTCATTGGAAATCCGTTCAACTTGGTATCAGGGCCGGGATGGTAGCAAGCGCAAGTAGCAGCGTCAACTGCAATGGATCCATCTGGTTTAGGGGCTTTGAGCCGCCACGGCCGCTTTAATTCGCTGTTTCAAGTCCGACAGATTAGTAGATTCGCCCAGCCCGGCCCGGTTGGGCTCCGGAGTCAGCCAGAATTCGTCCACTACACGGCGGTCGCTGGTGATAACCGTACGCCATGGTTCCGGTAACGACGGCATCAAGCGGGCGACGCTGTCGTCAACCTGCCAACCTATGCCATCGCTTACCATGTAAGCGTCGCTGTGCAAGCCGCCGCCGCGATTAGCGTGATCTACAAGCATAACGATATATTCTTTTCCGACGTACAAGCGATGGTACGGCTCCCTTTCTGGCCGGTCGGTCACGCAGATATACTCCGGCCCGGAGCCTTTGAGGTACTCCGTTACCCTGAAATTCACGAACCCATACACAAAATTCCTGCCATCTGCGCTGTAGAGCAGATCCGTACGGCCGACGGCAGCCCCGTGCGCGACCACATCATGGAATAAAGTCATGTTCTCAACAGTGGGCGGGTAGAAGTCAGGGTTTTGCATAGAAATAGTTTCCCTGAATTCAACAACGGTGATGGTAGGATCCGGCTCGCGCGCGGCTCCGCCAGCCCCGGCTGCTCCAGAGGCGTCGGAGCTTGCTGCCGGGCGTCCAAACACATAGGGGGCTACGGGACGCCCCACAGCGGCGACTATAGCGCGGCAAGGGTCGGTATTCACGGCAGCGGTGGACTGCCGGATTGCCGTCGGGGATGCTGCTGGCGCCGCCGCGGCTGCCGCCACGACTTGGTTAGCTGCCGGTTTTGCCGTTGGCGCGACATTGGCGGGGTTGGCCGTAGGGGCCAGGGCTACGATGGCAATATCTTGCGGAGCATCCGGCGTCGGCGTATCAGCATTGGCACGCGCCGGGTTCGGCAGCGGCGGCGCAGTCAAACCGACTGCCCGACTATCCGGGGCTGCCGGGGCTGCCGGCCCGCAGGCCAATGCCATGATGCTGGCGGTAATGAAAAAGAACACGGAGCTGCGGTCAAACATTTTCGCCACCTCCAAGGTTTGCGCCGGTTGCCAACGGCCCAATTTAGGGGCTTTGAGCCGCCACGGCCGCTTTAATTCGCTGTTTCAAGTCCGATAGATTAGTAGATTCGCCCAGCCCGGCCCGGTTGGGCTCTGGAGTCAGCCAGAATTCGTCCACCTCACGGAGGTCAGTAGTGATAACCGTGAGCCAAGGTTCCGGCAGTTGCGGCATCAGGCGGACGGCGCTTCCGTCAACCTGCCAACCCATGCCGCCAGTTACGTGATAGGCGTCATTATGCAATGTGTCGTGATCCGTGAGCATAACGATATATTCTTTCCCGACATACAAGCGGTGATATGGGTCGGATTCTGGGCTGTCGGTCACGCAGATATACTCCGGCCCGGAGCCTTTGAGGTATTCCGTTACCCTGAAATTCACGAACCCATAAACAAAGTTCCTGCCATCTGCGCTGTAGAGCAGATCCGTACGGCCGGCGGCAGCCCCATGCGCGACCACATCATGGAACAAAGTCATGTTCTCAACAGTGGGCGGGTAGAAGTCAGGGTTTTGCATAGAAATAGTTTCCCTGAATTCAACAACGGTGATAGTAGGATCCGGCTCGCGCGCGGCTCCGCCAGCCCCGGCGGCGTCGGAGCTTGCTGCCGGGCGTCCAAAGACATAAGGGGCTACGGGACGCCCTACAGCGGCGACAATAGCGCGGCAAGGGTCCGTATTCATGGCAGCAGTGGACTGCCGGATTGCCGTCGGGGATGCTGCCGGCGCCGCCGCGGCTGCCGCCACGACTTGGTTAGCTGCCGGTTCTGCCGTTGGCGCGACATTGGCGGGATTGGCCGTAGGGGCCAGGGCTACGATGGCAACATCTTGCGGAGCATCCGGCGTCGGCGTATCAGCATTGGCACGCGCCGGGTTCGGCAGCGGCGGCGCAGTCAAACCGACCGCCCGGCTATCCGGGGCTGTCGAATTTGCCGGCCCGCAGGCCAATGCCAGAATAAGCAGCGTCAATATCAAGGATGTCGCCGTCGCAGCGGTGCGGCGGGTGATTGTGCGGCGCAGCATAATCGGCAGCTCCTAGTTGAAGCAGGGTTTATTCAGGCGGCGGGTTGGGCAATAGTATCACGCTGATGGGGGTGTTATGGGAGTTCGCGCCGCGCATTTCCATTTCCAGACTATGGCAGTCCAGCCGGGGACAATCCGGGCCGGCTTGCCCTCTGACGCCTTTGCCCTTTATCGGGTACAATAGTTGAGAGTATGAAGCGGTTGCCTAATCTGCGGCAACTGCTCTTGCCGCTGCATCCGCATCCGCAACGGGCGGGCGCTGCGGTGTGGGGCGCAAGTTGGGGAACCGGGCGCGGACGGCCTGGCTCCAGTCCACATAATCAGCGGAGTCGTGGGTTTCCCAGAAAGCGCGTTCCTCGGCTTCGGTGCGAAAATGGGGGATGGGCTTAAGTTGCTTGTGCATATTGCCTCCTTTCCTCACGGCTCATAGCGCGCGCAGATATGATGCGGATGAGAGTACCGGAGCTGCGTAGCGTAAAGGTCAAGTGCAAGCGCCGCCCGGCTGCGGTTATGCCAAGTGCATTGTAGCGCATTTCCTGCCGGCTGTGGTCCGTATCCGGCATCAGCAACAGATCGGGATCTTCAAATACCTCCTCGGCTTCGGTTTGACTTACGCCGTGCCGGTCGTAATTTTTCCGGTCGTTGCCGGCATCCCACTGAAAACCGATTACTGGGCTGAAATCAATCATTCTCTCGTTAGTCATCCTTGTCGCTCTACGGAGCTGATTTTACTCCAATCTAATCGACCGCGCCACAGTCCCGGCCTTGGCCAATCCGGGCCGGCTTGCCCTCCGACGCCGCTGCCCTTTATCGGGTACAATGGTTGAGAGTATGAAGCGGCTGCCTAATCTGCGGCAACTGCTCCGTCCCCGGCAACCAACGCCTACCAGCCCAGCAAGATTGCAGGAGCGCCCCCAATGGCAACCCCAACCCCAACTCTGGAACCCATTACGGAACCTAATACTCGTTCCATCACCGAAAAATGCCTCACCGCCGCTTGGGATGCTTTTGACAACCACCGGCTGGAGCTGGGTTCCAAGCTGATCTGGGATGCGGCGGAGGCGGCGTTGCGCGCGCTGGGCCGCCAGTACGATTACGATATTGGCGACCCGGACCAGCGGATTAAATTCGCCAAGATGCTAGACCGGCAGAACGGCGGCGACCGCTACTACATTGACCGGCTGTTGCTGTGCGAATACTTTCATGACAACACCAAAATCGGCGTGATGCCAGGCGAGGACCCTACCCTATACGCCCCGATTGCGGCTGACTTCATCAACCATCTCCTGGAGCTGAGCGAGGGCGAGCCGTGAACTGGCAGGATTACTAGGCTATCGCCCAATCGCTGCGGGCGCGCTCCGACTGGCTGTTCGCGCAAGGTGAGCATCAGTATGCCAGCAAGGGCGTCTGGGGCGCCTTGCGTTACGCCTCAAGGGCGCTGAAAGCCCGCTATGGCGGCGCAAACGGCAACCGCTCTCTGGAAAAGGGTTATATCCCGGGACGGCCCAACAGCTCGGATGCAGTGAACGCTCGGGTTTCGCGATGGTCATCCGCAAATGCGTTGCACAAGCATTTTTACAACAGCAACCTGCCCGCTGCACGACTGGCTGAATGCCGTAACGCAACAGCGATATTGCTGGATGAAGCTTTTGGCGTGTTGGGTGACTGACACCGGCTCGCCGCCGTATCAGGCGGGACGAGAAGCGCTTATCCGTTCCTGCGTTTCTTGCGTCAAGCGTTGCAATGCGGGGCTGCGGCTTACCGGGTAGCGGGCGGGCTGACGCAGCCGGCGGTATTCTGCGCCCAGGGACGCCAAGCCGGATGCGGCCCGCTGCCGTGTTTTCGCAAGGGGCGCGCGGGGGATGACGCGCACTCCGTTGACGATGGCGTCCGTCAGCAGAGGGGCGCCGGGTACGGCGTCATTGCTTTCGTCTGCCAGGCCGATGACATCGCCGGTCATTGCGCCGTTGGCGTCATACTGCCGGAATACTTGCTTGCCGCCGGGCAGCGATTCCTTGCCGTCGCTGAGCTTCATCACGGGCTGGCCGGCGCAGGACACCATCTTATAGACCAGGTCGCACCAGGGCGCATCGCCGGACACGCCGGCCCGCGTGCCGACGCCGAACAGGTCAATAGGCGCGCCGGCGGACACGAGCCGCTCAATTTCGTATTCGTCCAGGCCGCCGCTGGCCAGTATTCGCACTTCGTCCAGACCGGCGTCGTCCAGGATACGGCGCACGGCGCGGCTTAAGCCGTCCAGATCGCCGGAGTCCAGGCGCACGGCGGTAAGCCGGCTGCCGGCGGCGGCCATCTCACGGGCGACGGCAACGGCGGTGTGGGCGGCGTTGACAGTATCGTAAGTGTCCAGCAGAAAGATGCTGCGGTCGGGAAACTGGCGGGCGTAGGCGCGAAATGCGGCGGCTTCGTCGGGAAATCCGCTGATGTACGAATGCGCCATCGTGCCGGCCGGGGGAATGCCGTAGCGTCGCGCGGCCAGTACATTGCTGGTCGCGGCGAACCCGGCGATATAAGAGACGCGGGACATCGCCAGCGCCGCTTCGGCGCCGTGGGTGCGCCGCGTTGCAAAGTCGGCGATGGCCCGCCCTTGCGCCGCCTGGACGCAGCGCGCGGCTTTCGTCGCCAGCAGGCTTTGATACTGCACCTGGTTAATGGCGAGAGTTTCCGCCAGCTGCGCCGCAATGATGGGGGCGGTTACTTCCAGCAGCGGCTCGTCGGCGAAAAACAGCGTCCCCTCCGGCATTGCGCGCACGCTGCCGGTGAACCGGAAAGCGGCCAGATAGTCCAGGAAATCGGCGGTGAATATGCCGGTGGAATGCAGGTAGTCCACGCTGGCGGCGTCAAAAGAAAGGGCGGCCAGGCAGTCCAGCGCATCATCAATGCCCGCCGCCACCATATAGCCCCGGTCGGGCGGGTAGCCGCGCATATAGAGGCTGAAAGTGGCCGTGGCGTCCATCCTTTCGGCAAAGTAGGACTGCCCCATCGTCAGCTCGTAAAGGTCGGTGAACAGCCCGCTGTCGCCGGCGGGTAGGGGGAGCGGATTCGGTACATTCCGGGCATCAGACGGGGGCATAGGCAACCTCGGTTGGGGGAGCGACTGGCGGCGGCATCCGCATCGGCATTCGCATTGGTCGGGCATCGGGCGGCGGATGGCGTCCGCATTATCCGACCGGCGCCGCAGCGGCGTCAAACGGGGAAAGCACTGCTGGACGCCGGCGCAAGTCTAATCTAATACCTCTGCGCGGCAAGAATAACAATCAGGAGAGAATTCCTAAACTAACGGCAAGTGGTAGTTGTCGTTGAAACGCAGCTAAAACGCAGCAGATAGGGGTTGCAATCTTGTGTCGCAGAGGTATGATATTGAATCAGAACGGATGATAATAAATTGCCGCCCGGTGTGGTGTCCCGGGCGGCGGTTTCACCCGCAGGAAGTAGAGGTTCCTGTTGGCTGCTGGGCATTTTACATTCGCGGATGCGTCGGTGCAAGCCCCTGCGCTGGGCAATTGCGGAGACTTGGGCCGTATTCTGGCGTTGACTGATGATGAACGGCTGCTCGTCCGTTTGCGGGCGTACAATCATACGGGCCGTCCGCCCTATTCGGCAGCGGCAATGTGGCGGGCGTTCATCACCAAGTACGTGCTGGGGCTGCGTTATAACATAGAGTTGGTACGCCTGCTGCGGGCCGATCCCCAAATCCGGCTGCTCTGCGGATTTGGGGACGCCGTACCCAACGCAAGCGTAATCTGCCGGTTTTTCCAGCGATTGACTTGCCATTCCGATCTGGTTGAGAGCAGGCCGTTCAGCGTCTGGCGGCCCGACTTGCGGGCGACATTGCGGCGCAGCAGGCGCCGCGGAGCCGCCGGTGGGACAGAGCGTAGCCAGCGATTCCACTGATATTCCGGCTTGCGTGGATACCTCCGGCAGCCGTACAGCAATCCCGAAGCGCGTGGGGCATTCGGACCAACGGCAAAGTGAAGGGCGGGAAAGAGCAATTCTATGGGTACAAGATGCATTCGGTATGCGATGCTCATTACGGTATCCCGCTGGGGCATACTATCCTGCCGATTATCCGAATGCGGAATACGGATAAGGATGGCATCTATACCGCCGATGGCCGCCCCAAGTGCCTGGGGCGCCAGCCTACTATGGCGGCGTCTGTACCGGAAGCGGCCAGCCGTTGAGCGGTTATTCAGTAGCCTGAAGCGTTCCCGACTGCTCAATCAGCACCGTTACCGGAGTTTGGCAAAGATACGCTTGCACGCCAGCCGGTCGGTGTTGTCGTACTTGGGCGCCATGCTGGCGCGGGTACAGGCCGGGGAACTATCCGGGATACGCCGGATGCGGATGCTAACATTGCGCCAACCGCCGCTAGGGCAATTGCCGTTGGGGGTCTAAAAAACCCTTGACAACTCAGGCCAACAATTGTGCAATGCTATCCTACTATAGAATGCCACCGCACTTGCCTAAACCCCGAACAGATGCAATAGGAGAACAGAGTTGAAAATATGGAAATTTGTCGTCCGTGGCCTGGTCGTCTGTGCCGGCGTCGCTGGCATCGCCGTTTTCGCCAGCCTCTATATCGGGGTGGAGGGGGGAAACTGCTGAAGCGCACAGCATCCACTCTCTTACCGGGTACACTATCCCCTTAGCCACGGCAGTAAGGTCGCAACTTAATGCCCTTAGCGCTATCATCAACGAAGTAGACGGTTGCGAAGTCGCCATCGCCGCCGGCGTAATCCCGGTGCCGGCGGCAAGCTCCACTGTTACCATACCCGCTAACACTGGCATGGAGATTACGGAAGCCAACTGTGAGCTTGGCGCAGGCGTTCCAGTACCGCAATGGGGAACGATTTACCTTTCAGCGAACTTCACGGCAACTGTAGCCAGCGGCACGATTTATTCCCAGCCGCACCAGCATCCCGGCGCGGCGGGCGGCGCAACCGGCACGGGGTTTTACTGCGGACGGCGCTACGAATGGAGCGAGTTTCCGCCCGGCGAAAGCCGTCCGCTGTTTGCCGCCGTCAGCCGCCGCTCCCTGCTGGGCTGGGTTTGGGCAGATGCCGGCGGACAGCAAGTTGCGGCCTGCGCCGGGCATCCCCCGATTTTCCGCCCGCCCGGTCAATAATCCTGCCGCAGCGAACCTTACCACGGCGCTGATGGGGCTGCGGCAAGGGTCTAATTCTAACGCCGGCGTCCGGTAGAATGCCCAGGATACAGGCAGCGTTTCTTTTTAGGTGGTTGGAGTATGGATTCGTTGCTCCGGCGAAAGCCGGAGTCCATTAGCGTGCGGAGATTATCGAAACTCACCAACGAAGTGCAACGCCGGGTTATGTTGTTGCCATGGGAACGCGCTATCAGCAACTCAGCATCGTTGAGCGCTGCGAAATGCCGATTACGGACCGCGGGCTGCTCCGTCCCCGAAATCACGGTAGTTTTGGATCGCGCGTCGTCTGTCATCTCACGGGAGCTAAAACGCAATGCCTCCGCCAATGCAGGCTGGTCGCCGGCCCAGGTATCGGGCCGCCTGTCCCTGGATTAAGATCGCCCGGCCATCGTCACTAATCCCAACACAGTCCGGGCGCAGCCCGGAGGCCGATGACCGCAGGATACCCGGGCACTGGGAGGCCGATTTGATGCTGTTCGGCAATCACGGCCAAGCGCGCTACTGCACGAGCGCCATTCCCGGCGGCGGATGGCTTGGCGTCCGGGCAGCAAGGCGGCCGAACCCATCGGGGACGCGCTGGTGCGGATGCTGTCGCCGGAGCTGTGGCGCAGCGTAACCTTTGGCAATGGTATGAAGTTTGCTTGGCGCTACCGGCGGCACGCCCGTGGTATTCGGACTTACTTTTGCGATGGCAGGTCGCCGTGGTAAAAAGGGGGAATTGAGAATGCCAGCGGACGGTTGCGGCGGTTTCTGCTGCGCTGCACCGACTTGAACAAATCCGGGCGTTGGAGTTGGACGCTGTGATCCAAGCGTACCATAATACGCCCCGGCCGCGACTGGGCTACCGGACGCCCGCCGCAGTATTCGCCGCCGCCGCGTTGCACTTGAAATGTGAATCCTCATTCCGGCTTGCGCCGGAATGACGGTTGGGGGCCGGAATGACGGCGGGCGGGCGGGGGATTATACTGGTTGGGGAATGCGGCAATCCGATTGGCGCGCAATGGCGTATTGTATTGGTACGGCTGCGGGGCCGGCGCGCTTTGAGGCTGACGATTCTGTCTGAATTGGAGATTGTGATGACCCAATCAACCGTCCGAAAGGTTTCGGCGCTGCTGGTTTTGCTGGCTTGCTGCGCCATTGCGATTGCCTGCGCGCCATCGGCGGCGCCGGCGGCGGATACGGATACTGCCGCCGAGATGGCTACGGCGACGCCTCCGGCATCGGATACCGCCGGCGATTCGGCTGCCGCAACGCTCCCGGCAACGACTGCTCCGCCGGCTGCGGCGGCTACGGAACCGCCGGCGCCGACGGCAGCGCCGTCCGACGCCCAGGAACGCGCCCGGCAGCGCGCCGCCGATATAGCGCAAGACATTCCTCAAATTGAGGGCATTGACGCCTGGCTGAATACTGATGACGCCCTGGCGATTGATGCGCTGGCCGCGGAGGGCAAAGTGGTGCTGGTGGATTTTTGGACTTATACCTGCATCAACTGCATTCGGACGCTGCCATATTTGCGGGAATGGTGGAGCCGCTACGAGGATGACGGGCTGGTGATACTGGGGATCCACACGCCGGAGTTTGAGTTTGAAAAGGACTATGACAATGTGGCCAGCGCCCTGGAGACGCACAGTATCGGCTGGCCGGTGGCGCAGGACAACGAGATGACGACCTGGCGCAATTTCAACAACCGCTATTGGCCGGCCAAGTATCTGTTCAACAGCCGGGGGGAGGAGATTTATCGGCATTTCGGCGAGGGCGACTACGGCAAAACGGAGGAGCAGATCCGCAAGGCTCTGGTCGAGGCGGGCGCCGACTTGTCCGATGACCCATTGAACTTGCCCGAAGATCAGGCGCGGGACGCCAACTTTCAGGCGGGCCGGAACGTTGTAACGCCGGAACTGTACGCCGGCTGGCATCGCAATCTGGGCGTGGCCCGCGCCGGACGCCATCCCTATGTGGCCGATTACGAGACATACTTTGAGGCCATTCCGAACGGTGATGAAAATGCCGCCGGCGTGTTTGAGTCCGCCGTACCGCAGCGGCTGGAACCGCATCTGCTCTATTTCCAGGGGCAGTGGTCGGCGGAACCGGAACGGGTTCGCCATGCGCGCGTTACGGAGGACCTGGAGGATTATCTGGCGCTGAACTATGCGGCCAAAAGCGTCAACGCCGTGCTTACTTCGGATTCCGGCGAACCCTATCAGGTGGTGATTACGCAGGACGGCGCAATGCTGTCCGCGGAGAATGCCGGGCTGGACATTCAGTGGGACGAAAACGGGCGGTCGTACATTCTGGTTGACGAGCCGCGAATGTATGCCATTGTGGACAATCCGCAGTATCTGCCGCAATCTTTGCTGACGATGCGTTCCAATTCGGATGACTTTGGGCTGTTCGCTTTTACTTTCGGCGTGTATGCGGAGGGGCCGTGATGCGGGGTTTGCTGATAAGCGCGCTGCTGGCGTCCGGGCTACTGCTGATTGCGGCGGCAGCAGGCTGCGCGTCCGGCGGCGGGCCGGCAGCGCCGGCGGCAACTGAACCGTCCGGGGGGGCTGCTGGTACGGCTGATGCGACAACGGTTATTCGGGTGGCTACGCCTGAGCCGGCGGATGATTCCATAAAAGCGCATCTGGCGACGACGGTGCTGGACACGGGAACGCAGCGGGTCGCATTCCTGCTGGAGACGCCAAAAGCGCTGGTCAAGGCGCCCACGGTAGAGGTTAGCGTAGCCCACGCGGCCGGGGCCGCGGCGCCGGCGCAGGTTACGGCGCGGTTCAACGAATGGCCTTACGGAGTGCGCGGCTCGTACACCGCCGCCGTGGAGTTTCCGGCGCCGGGGGAGTATGTGCTGACGGCGGCGGTGGCCGATGACGCCAATGGGGTAACGGGCGCGGTAGATATTCCGGTTACGGCGCGGGCGCGATCTCCGGTGCCGGCGGTTGGAGAGGCGGCGCCGGCCAGCATTACCAAGGCGTTGGGCGATGGCCTGGAACTGGGGCAGCTAACTACGGATTACGAACCGGATCCGGAGCTTTATCGGATGTCCATTGCCGATGCCATAGATGCCGGCCGGCCGGCGGTGATTGTGTTCGCTACGCCGGCGTTCTGCTCCAGCCCTACCTGCGGGCCGCAGGTGGACACGGTGTCGGAGTTGCGCGCGAAACATCCCGATGCCGCCAACTACATCCATGTTGAGCTGTATGACAATCCGGAGGAGATACAGGGCGACTTGAGTCGGGCGCGGCTGGCGCCGGCCGCCGATGAGTGGGGGTTCACGCAGATAGACCACTGGACGAATGAGTCGTGGGTATTCGTGCTGGACGCTGGCGGCATCATCCGGCAGCGGTTTGAGGGGTTTGCGACTTTGGGGGAGCTGGAGGCGGCGCTGGGGGATGTGGGGGGGCTGTCCCCCTGATTGGAAAGATTGCGCTGCCCTAGTCATGTTGACAGGGGCGGCGGGGGCATGGCTACATGACGGGCGCAGTGCGGCGCAAGGGCCAACCGGCTATCCGACCAACCAGCTATCCGGCTATCTAACTATGCCGCACGGGAACTGCCTTCGGTATGCCCGTATCAAACCGCCGCTCCAACTCGGTGAACGACCTGGATCTGTCCAATTGGCAGCAGTATGACGATCTGCTCACCGACAGCCTGTGGCTGCTGGACGCCCGCGATTCCAGCGGGGCGCATCAGGCCGACTATCACGGCAATTTTATTCCGCAGATACCGAACCAGCTGCTGCGCCGTTTCACCAAAGCCGGCGACATCGTGCTGGATCCGTTTGTGGGCAGCGGCACTACGGCGATTGAGGCGAATCGGCTGGGGCGGCGTTATATTGGCGTAGAGCTGTCGCCGGGGGTGGCAGGCAATGCGGAGCGGCGCATTCGGCAGGACAACCTGGCGCTATTTGACAATGGCGATGCGCCGGGCAGCGGCTTGGGCCGGGAAATTACTGATTACCGGAGTATGGACCGGTACGGGGCGGCGCAGCATTCCGGCGCCGGCGCTTTTGACGCGTCAATCATCGTTGCCGACAGTTCGTCCGGCGCAGTTGCGGGGGAAGTGAGGTCCCGGCTGGAATGCGCCGGGGCGGCGGGCGTCCAGTTTCTGATTATGCATCCGCCTTATCACAACATTATCAGGTTCAGCGATGACCCGGCGGATTTGAGTAACTGCGACGATGTTGAGCAGTTTCTGGAAAGGTTTCTGGAAGTGTATCGGAATGTGGCGGGTTTTCTGGAGCCGGGTCGGCATCTGGCCGTAGTTATCGGGGACATTTATCAAAACAGCGAATGGGTGCCGCTGCAAAGCCTGCTGACGGCCCGGCTGCTGGCGTTTGACAACCTGCGGCTGAAAAGCATCATCGTGAAAAATATGGTCAACAATCGGGCCAAGCGGAACCAGGAACGGCTTTGGCGTTACCGCGCGCTGGCTAACGGCTTTTACATTTTCAAGCACGAGTATATCGCGCTGTTTCAGAAAATGGGTAAGAGGTAGCACGATGACCACGCACGTCTTTATAGTTGACGCGACGACATTCAAGTTGCATTTGGAATATCTTTTCGCCGGCACGGGCGCGAGGGACGCTGTCGTTGACTTTAACAACGCCGGCTCTACTACCCTTGCGGCGCAAAGCGAAAACAATCTTGTAGCGATGATCGCCGACGGATGCCGGATCCGTCGGGGGGACAGCGTAATCTTTTACCTGCAACAAAATTATGGGCAGTCCATTTTTGAGGGCAAGTTTTATGGGGTTTTCAAGGCGGCGCAAGATTGGGCTTTTCTGGATGATAATGACAGCCAGCAGTATCTTAAATCGGAATTGGGGAAATCTTTGACTTTCCGAACTTTGATTGAACCGGCTACGGTTTATGCGGAGGGCGTAACCGAATGGGAAGCTCTGGATGAAATTAAAAACATCGCATCGCCGCACCAGATGCTTTGGAGTCTGATCTATCGCAAGCTCAAGGGCAATCGCGGCAATACTATGATAACGATCTACGAGGCGGAACGCCTGGCGCACTTGATACGCAGCAAAAACCGCCGACAGGAAATTGAGCTCGGCAATAGATCTCTTTCCTTTGACGCTGATACGCAGAGGATCATTGCCGTAAAGACAATGCAGGCGGCATATCAAGGGCGCAAGGTGGAGATTAACCTTTTGCCCCGATTGATTGCGAAGTATCAGAATAACCGGGCATTTGAAGCGCATTTGCAGGCGCATATAACGAAAATCATCGGCAAAGGGGTTAATGCCAGTTTGGACAACGCTCTTATTGACCGGGCCAAAATTGAATGGCTGGGGAACGAAGTGTCCTGCGGCGTTGGTATGCAAAGGATTGATATTATGGCATCGGTCATTACTCGGGACCATCGCATACTGATTCCTGTGGAACTGAAAGCGGTTGAAGCAAAAGCGGAGAACTTTGTTCAGATACAGCGGTATGTTGACTGGATTACCCAATACTATATCCCGAATCGGCCAAGCGACATTCAGCCGGTATTGATAGCCAAGCGGACTACTGCGAAAGCATCCGGCGCGTTTCGAGAATTTGCTGCGGCAAAACGCGCTTTTGACCGCACCAACCGCCGTATTGCTTACCCCGTGAAGTACATTGAGTTTTACCTCAATGGTGATGACTTGACTTTTGAGGAAGTCGCTCTTTGATTTTGACATTGCTATAGCAGTATGGCGTGTAGTAGAATCGCAGTGGAGGCGATGGGATATGATGCGTGAAATATCGGAATGCGAGGCGATAGGCTGCTGGTCGGAGCTGCTGGCGGCGGTGGAGCGGGGCGAAACGGTGGCTATTATTCGGGAGGGGCGCGCGGTGGCGCACTTGGCGCCGGCGGCGGATCCCGTCCCGTCTCCCGAACCTTTGCCGCAGTCCGGGAGGATTGGCGAGGGCTATGCGATGCGGGAGCCTGCTGTGGCCGTTCCACAGGAGCCGACGGCCGCCGCAGCTGAGCCGCAGCCGTCTTTTGCGGAGCTGCTTGCCGAAACGCCGGAGGAGAACTACCGGCGATGGCTGGAGGCGCGGGGGCCGATTTCGGAGAGCTTACAGGAGTTTTTGGATTGGCGCAGTTACGGACGCCGCTGATGGACGCTTTTGTCCTGGACGCCTCGGTTACGATGGCCTGGATCCTTGATGACGAGGATTCCCCGGAAGCGGACGCTGCATTGGGGCGTGTGCAACAGGGCGGAGCGGTAGTTCCGTATTTCTGGCATATTGAGATTCGCAACGGCCTGTTGCTGGCCGAGCGGCGAAATCGCATTTCCGCCGCTCTGGTAAGACTGCGGCTTGGCGGCCTGGAGGCGCTGTCGATCGAAACCGATGACGCCTTGGACTTTAACGCTGCTTACGGCCTGGCGCAAACGCACGGGCTGACTTTCTACGATGCCGTTTATTTGGAGTTGGCCCTCCGACGCAATGCGCCGCTGGCAACCCTGGACAATGCGCTGAGCCGGGCCGCGGTCGCTGCCGGCCTGACGCTGCTGCGGTAAGCACGGCTAGAGGATGTGGTAGAGCAGGCGGTGGTCGCGGAGTACATCCTGGGCGAAGTCGTTTTCTACTTCGCGCCATACGGAATGGATGTGGTTGGCGCCGTTCTGGGTGTTGTCAAACTCGACGATGAACTGGCCGCCGTGGATGCGGTAGTAATGGTCGCGGCTGCGGTCCAGGGCGCCGGCCCAAACCAGGCGGAAGTCGTCCAAGCCAGTCTCGCGGATTTTCGCCATCCGGTCGGCGGCTACCGGGGCCGGCGCGCCGTGAACATATTCGGAGATAAGCGTCATCAGGATTTCGCGCTGCGTGCCGTTGAGGTCGCGCGCCGCCAAGCCTTCGTCGTTGTGGATGGCCTGCTTGCTGCTGTTGTAGCCCAGGATGTCCCAGGGGGCTTGGTCGTGGATGACGGCCTTGCTGCGCTGCCCGGAGTCCAAGGTTGCCATCAGTTCAATGGCGAGGTCCTCGCGCTGGGAGAGGATGCGGAGCCCCTCTTTGGGGCCTTTGCGGACTTCGGCGGGGTTGGCGCCGAGGAAAAAGGGAGTTACGGCGATAACCTGGTCGCCCCAGACGCTGTAATGGACGGAGAGATGATGCCCCTCGGCGCGCCAGCCCCAGGGGTCGGCGCCGGCGGGGTCGCCGAAAACCGTCCAGTAGTACAGTTCCGGGTTGCGGGGCCAGGTAACGCTGCCGGCTTCGGCTTCCAGCGGCCCCAGCACATCCTCATGCTCAATAATCAGGCGCGCCTGCCGGTTAGAGTCGTCGGTTAGGCCAGTGGCAAGCAGGGACATTGCCAGGCTGCGCTGCGGTTCGGTCATATCACGCAGGGGCAGGCCGTGGCGGTTCAGCGGGGGGTAGTACCAGAAAATGCGCTCGCCATCCATATAGTGGTAGGCGGCCTTGCCGCGCTGCTCGGGGTTGAGGGCGGACAGCCAGGCGCTGGCGGCATCGGACATTGCGGCGGCAACGGGGGCATGGGAGTGGGCTTGCGGAACGGTGGTCATCGGGGGCGACCTCCTGCGGTAGGGGGAGCGGTAGGCGGTGTTGGCTGGGCGTACCGGAATATGGGCGGCAGTGTAGGGGGATGTGGTTGGGGGTGTCAAGGAACGGGCGGGGGTGGGGGCTGCCGGCTGCGGTCGGAGCGCAGGGAAGTAATCATGGCGGGCCTCCGGCGGCGTTGATTTCGCTGTCCAGGTGGCGGACTTGGGCGGCGTCGCCGGCGGAGAGGCTGTAGCAGCGTTCCAGGTGGAGCTGGGCGAGACGGGCGCCTTGGGCGTTAGTAGTATCGCTGGCGGCGGCAATCAGGCTGGCGATGTTGAATTCGGGGGGGAACTGGCGGCCCAGGGCGGTCATTTCGGCAGTGATGTCGGTGATGGCGTCGGCGTCGGCGCCTTCCTGGGCGAACCGCAGCCGGCCGAGCAGCCGGCCCAGCTCGCCCAGCCGGTCGGCCTCGCTCATAAAGCTCCAGAGGACTTCATTGACGCCCATGCCGTCGGATTCGGATTCGCCGGGGTCAGAGCCGGGGTCGGCGCCGGATATGCCGGGGCGGCTCGGGGCCGGGCCGGCGCCGACCAGCGCCAGGTCGTCGGCCGGCGCGGCGGCGGGCGTGGGCGCCGTCTGCGCCCAGGCATCGGAGTAGGATTTGACGGCGGAGGCTACGGATTCCATCATCCGCGCCAGGTCGTAAGAAAACATACTGCCGCCGTACAGCAGGTCGTCGTTACGCAGGTTGGCGAGGCGCACCAGATGGTCGTAGCCGCCCTCTACCTGCTCCGGCATCGGCGGCATGGCAAAGGCGGAGAAGCTGGCCAGGGGGTTATCGCCGGCGGGGCCGAGCTGCGAGGCCAGGAAAGGCGGCACATACTTGGTCAAATCGGCGGTGATGGGCAGCGTAACGACATAGACGGCATAGACGCTGTCGGGTTCGGTGTCAACGCGCAGGTAAAGGATGGCGTGGCCGCGGGGGCGGTTGGGGTCGCCGATTTCAAAGTTCAGATCCATAATGCGACATTTCCGGTTGGGGCGGGATTGGATTGGACTGGATGATGCGTCAAGTATAGATTAGGCCGCCGCCGCTGGCAAAGGGGTAGTTGAGTGGTATTTCCGGCAGGCGTTGGGGCGATAAGGTTGGGGGGGATGGCAGGGACGGCGTTTCTTTTTAGGGGGTTGCCGGGCGTGGATTCCGGCTTTCGCCGGAATGACGTGAGGGGCTAGGAATAGCGGTTGAGGGGCTAGGAATAGCGGTTGAGGATTAGGAATGACGGTTGAGGGGCTAGGAATGACGGAAAGTTAAACCATCTTGCTATTCGGGCTAATATCGGCTATTATCCCGCCGTTGCCGCCGACGATTTTACGGCGGCAAAGCAATCAGCGCCGAATTCATCTGCACCCTGAAAAGCACCGGAGCGAAATTATGACTGCCATTCTGCCCCCCCCCCCCCCCCGATATAGGCTGACCCGGAACCTAACGACGGCGTGGCTGCGGCTGGGCAAGGCTGCCGCTTGCATCATCCTAGCCGGACTGGCCGTTGCGGGCGGGCTGGTGTTTCCCGGCGGTGAGGCGGCAGCGCAGGGTTATGGCGGGTACACTTATACGGCGCGGGTTTGCCAGGAGTACGGGCAGCAGCCGCGTTATTACAATGTGCGGGACGGGCAGGCGGCGTATAATGGGGGCAACAGCGACAGCGGCTGGCTGCTTGTGATGGAGAGGGGCGCCGGCACTTTGACTGTATTTAGCCAAAGGACTTTCATTGGCGGCGCGGCCCCATTAATTGAAGTTGCCACGCCGCGGCGGGAGAAAATTCGACTTACCGACAGCAGCGGGTTGACCGGTTTTGCCATTTACATTGCGGATGGCAGCCGTCCCGGGAATCTAGTCATTGACCAAAACAATGATGGCGAAATCACCGTTGCCGGAGACCGCACTGCCGGCCCTACCGGCGACGCTTTTGAATACTACCAACGCTACACCAGCCAGGCGTACGGCGGCAGCTATGTGCGGTGGGCGCATATAGCGTGGTGCCGGTAGCGGGCGAAGCGAACTGCCCGGCGTCGTTCCGACTGCCAAAATCTTGGGCTATCCATAAGCGCCCCTCACGCCGTCCATCCCGCGGTGAGAGCAGGAGTTTATCCGAATTGGTTGAATTCTAAAAAATTGATGACAGCGAGCAGTTGCGCTTTTATGTTCTATGCGCTAGGATGCCAGCAAGCGCAATCCGAACATTTGACTTGACGAGGGAGGCTGCTATGCTGGCAACTGCACAAACCTGCGCGGTACTGGGTCTGGACGGGCAGATAATTCAGGCGGAGACGGATATATCGCCGGGGCTGCCGGCTTTTCACATCGTGGGGCTGCCGGATACGGCGGTGCAGGAGGCGAAAGAACGGGTGCGCGCCGCAGTGCGGAACAGCGGCTGCGAGTTTCCGATGCGGCGCATCACGGTGAACCTGGCGCCGGCCGACTTGAAAAAGGCGGGTCCGGCCTACGATTTGCCGATTGCCGTGGGCATACTTTTCAGCACGGGGCAGGCGCTCCCGACGCCGGAACCGGCCATCTTTCTGGGCGAATTGTCGCTGGACGGAGGATTGCGGCATACCGCCGGCATCCTGCCGATGGTGTCGGTAGCGCGCGACCAGGGCATCCGATGCGCTTATGTGCCGGCGGTGGACGCCGCCGAGGCGGCTTTGGTGGAAGGCGTAACGGTGTATCCGGTGCATACCTTGGCGCAGCTGGTTGACCATCTGCAAGGGGCTGGCGGGATTGAGGCATTTCCGCACAGCGGCGTCCATCTGAACGGCAACCGCAGCCACCCGGAAAGCGCCGATTTGGCGCACATTCGCGGGCAGGATCATGCCAAGCGGGCTTTGGAAGTAGCGGCGGCCGGTTTCCATAACATTCTGTTCAGCGGGCCGCCGGGTTCGGGCAAAACGCTGCTGGCGCGGGCATTGCCGGGCATCCTGCCCTATATGACGCCCGCTGAGGCGCTGGAAGCGACCAAGATTTACAGCGTCAGCGGCAACCTGCCGCCGGACAGCCCGCTGATTGCCCAGCGTCCTTTTCGCGCGCCGCACTACACCATATCCAACGCCGGAATGGTAGGCGGCGGGCGGATGCTGCGTCCGGGCGAAATCACGCTGAGTCATCGCGGCGTGCTGTTTCTGGACGAGCTGCCGGAGTTCGGCCATGCCATTCTGGAATCTCTGCGGCAGCCTTTGGAGGATAAAACCGTTACGATTACCCGGGTTAGCGGGACGGTTACCTATCCGGCCAGTTTTATGCTGGCGGCGGCGATGAATCCGTGTCCTTGCGGATACGCCAGCCATCCTCGCAAGCAATGCGTGTGCAGTCCGGCGGCGGTGGCGCGCTACCAGCGGCGCATCAGCGGGCCGCTGCTGGAACGGATTGACATTTTCGTGGAAGTGCCGCCGGTGGAATACGACAACCTGCTGCACCAGGCCGAAGGGGAACGCTCGGCGGCGGTGCGGGAGCGGGTCATTAAGGCCCGCGCGGTGCAGGAACGCCGCTTTGAGGAGGCGGACAGCGCGGAAACGTTGTCCAACGCCGAAATCACCGCCGCCCGGATTTGGGATTTTTGCGACTTGCAAGAGGATGCCGGGGCGTTGCTGCAACGGGCTTCGCAGCAGCTGGATTTGTCGGCGCGCGCCCTGCATCGGGTGCTGAAGGTGGCGCGGACGGTAGCGGATCTGGGGGGCGCCGACGCCATCGGCCCGGCGCATCTGGCGGAGGCGTTGCAATACCGGGCGCGCACCATTATATGACGGGTATTGACGACTATGACGCGGGGAAATACGGCGAGGGGAACGGGTCAACACGCCGTAGCATCCGGCGTCAGCATCCGTTCCAGGACGGCGGGGAGGTCGGAGCAGAGGACGCCGGTTAGCGCCGGGGCGGGCGGGGCGGCGGCGTCCAACTGAACGGCAGCATCGTTCCGGGCGGTATTGTTCCGATAGATGTCCACCGCTTCCAGGATCTCGCCGTCTTTGCGGATGCGGCGGCCTACCAGCCCGATGTCGGCCAGGGTGTGATTGGCGCAGCCGTTGGCGCATCCCGACCAGTAGATGGACAGCGGGCCGGCGTCGGGCAGACGGCTTTCCAGCGCGCTGACGGCGGCGGCGGCCCGCTCTTTGGTTTCAATCAGCGCAAAATGACAATAGTCAATGCCGGTGCAGCTTACGGTTCCGCGCGCAACCTGGGAGGGCCGGGGGGACAGGACTTGCAACAGCGGCTCGGCGGTGAATGCCTCAATATGCGCGTCGGGGATGTTGGGGATAATCAGGTTCTGGCCGGGGGTGATGCGGACGGCGCCGTTGCCGTAGCGGTCGGACAGGTCGGCGATGCCGCGCATCTGCTTGGCGGTGATGCGGCCTACGGGTACGCAGAGGCCGGCATAGTTCAGGCCGGGCTGGCGCTGCGGATGGATGCCGATATGGTCGGTGCGGGTGTCGGTGCGGGCATCGGCGCCGGCGGGATGCAACGGATGGCCGGCGCGCGCCTCCAAGGCGGCGCGGAAACGGGCCACGCCCCATTCAGCCAGCAGAAAAGCCAAGCGGGTTTTGTTGCGCGCCGCGCGCGGGCCGCAGTCGCGGAACAGCAGCGCGATGTGGCTGCAAAGGGCGGCGGCGGCATCGGGCGGCACGAACAAATCCAGGGGAACGCCGGGGGTGTAGCCGCCGGAACCCATCTTGCCGCCCACGGCCACATTGAACCCGGCGACGTTTGCGCCGCTGATTTCCTTGACGGCCGGCGTCAGGGCGATGTCCTGCGTTTCAGAGTGGGTGCAGTTGGCGCGGCAGCCGGTGATGGTAACATTGAACTTGCGGGGCAGGTTGGTGTACTCCCGATTGCCGATGAACATTGCGGTGAACTGCTCAGCAACGGGCGATCCGTCCAGCAGCTCATGAGGCGTCAAGCCGGCAACGGGACAGCCCACCACGGTGCGGATATTGTCCATCCCGGTCTGCAAGGAAATCAGCCCGACGGATTCCAGGCGGTTCCAGATGTCCGGCACTTGCTCAATGCCGAAATCCCGCAGCTGCACTTGCTGCCGGGTGGTCAGGTCGGCGAAGCCCTGGCCGTAGTCGTCGCTGATGGCGGCCAGGGCGCGGAACTGCGCGGCGCTGCTGATGCCGTTGGAGATGCGGACGCGCATCATAAAGCGTCCCGGCGTTTGGCGGCGAAAGAAAACGCCGGCCCATTTCAGGCGGTCACGGTCGTCGGCCGGGATGGATTCCCAGCCGTCGCGGCTGAAAGCGGGGATGTCCTGGAGGATGTCAAGGCCGTTTTTTGCGGACTTGACGGCTTCAATTTTGTTCATTGTCGTTACCGTCCCGCAGCGGGAATCGGGGGGGTGCGCCAGAGGCATCCGCACCGCGCGTCTCTCCCGTACTCCCGAGCTTCCGATTTGGCACTATAGTGGATGGCAGGTATTACGGGCGTGTTGCGGGCAAATTAATGTCCGGTTAATCCTGTATGAATAACTTATTGCCTCGTAACCTATCGTTCACGCCGGATTTATCATTTGGTAACGGCATCGTAAAGGCGGCGTAAAATATCGCTTCTATTATAGCGTTGCGAATCCATTGTGGAGGGCAGCGCCGCCTTGACTGCATCAACCCATTGTCCCTACTGCGCTTTCCAGTGCGGAATGACGCTAGCCGGGACGCCCGAGGCGCCGGAGATTGACGGCGACGCCGCATTTCCGGTTAACAACGGCGCTCTGTGCATCAAGGGCTGGACGGCCGGCGCTACTCTGGCGCACCCGGAACGGCTGACCGCGCCGCTGGTACGGGGAGCGGACGGCGTACTGCGTCCGGCGGGCTGGGATGATGCGCTGGAACGGATTGCGGCGGCGTTCCGGGAAACCCGGGCGGCCTACGGGCCTGATGCCGTAGGGGTTTTCGGGGGCGGTTCCCTGACCAACGAAAAGAGCTATTTGCTGGGGAAGTTCGCCCGCGTTGCGCTGCAAACCGCCAACATTGACTACAACGGCCGGTTTTGTATGTCATCGGCGGCGGCGGCCGGCATCCGCGCTCTGGGCATTGACCGGGGGCTGCCGTTTCCGCTGGCGGACATCGCCGGAGCGGAGGTCATCTTGCTGACGGGCGGCAATCCGGGGGAAACGATGCCGCCCTTGATGCAGTATTTCGCAAAGCAGCGGGCCAACGGCGGCAAGCTGATAGTCGCCGACCCCCGGCTTACGGCAACGGCGGAGCGCGCGGATTTGCATCTCCGGCTGCGGCCTGGTTCGGACGCCGCCCTCGCCAACGGCCTGATGCACATCCTGATTCGGGACGGGCTGATTGACGCCGACTATATTGCGGAGCGCACTACCGGGTTTGACGCCGTAAGAAATCTGGCCGCCACCTATTGGCCGGAACGGGTGGAACGCATTACCGGCGTGCCGGAAAGCCGGCTGTTGCGCGCGGCCCGGATGCTGGGTTCGGCGCAGTCGGCAATGCTGCTCACCGGGCGCGGCGCCGAACAGCAGGCCCAAGGCGTGGCCAATGTAATGTCGTTCATTAATATAGCGTTGGCGCTGGGGCTGATTGGCCGGCCTAACAGCGGCTACGGCTGCCTTACCGGGCAAGGCAACGGGCAGGGTGGACGGGAGCACGGCCAAAAGGCTGACCAGCTGCCCGGCTATCGGCTGATTACCGACCCGGCGGCGCGGCGTCATATCGCCGGCGTGTGGGGCATTGACGAAGCGGCGCTGCCGGGGCCGGGCCGGTCGGCCTACGAAATGCTGGACACGCTGGGAGAGGACGGCGGAGTGCGCGCGCTGCTGGTGATGGGTTCCAATGTGGCGGTGTCCGCGCCCAATTCCGTGCATATCGCCAAGCGGATGCGGGCGCTGGACTTTCTGGCGGTATCCGACTTTTTCGTTTCCGAAACTGCGGCTGATGCCGATGTGGTGCTGCCGGCGGCGCAGTGGGCCGAGGAATCGGGAACGATGACTAACCTGGAGGGCCGGGTGCTCCGGCGGCGGCGGGTTTTCGCGCCGCCGGAGGGAGTGCGGGATGATATTGCCGTCATCTGCGAGCTGGCGCAGCGTCTGGGCAAGGGCGAATACTTTCGCTATGCGGATACGGCGGCGATTTTTGACGAACTGGGGCGGGCTTCGGCCGGCGGCCCGGCGGATTATTCGGGCATCAGCTACGCCAAAATAGACGCCAACGCCGGCGTGTTCTGGCCTTGTCCGGGCGTTGAGCATCAGGGCGCCGAGTATAGGGGCGCGGAGCATCCGGGAACGCCGCGGATGTTCGCGGACGGCTTTCCTACCCCCGACGGCCGCGCCCGGTTCCATCCGGTGCATCACAGCGCGCCGGCCGAGGAACCGGACGCCGCCTATCCGCTGTACCTGACTACCGGGCGCAACCTGGCGCAGTACCAGTCGGGTACGCAGACGCGGCGCATCGTAGAGCTGCGGGATATTGCGCCGGCGCCGCTGGCGGAGCTGCATCCGGTTACGGCGCAGCGGTACGGCGTGGCTGACGGCGCGCTGATTGCGGTTTCAACCCGGCGGGGGACGGCGCATTTCACGGCCAAACTGACCCGCAGCGTCCGCGAGGATACGGTGTTTGCGCCGTTCCATTGGGGCGGTATCCAGGCCGCCAATCGGCTTACCAATCCGGCCCTGGATCCGACCAGCCGGATGCCGGAGTTCAAGGTAGCCGCCGCGCAGATTGAGACGATTGAATCCGCTGATGAATTTGGCCGCTGACAAATTGTTTGAGGGAATACGATGAGCGACAAGCAGCAGCTGGTGGTTATCGGCAACGGGATGGCCGGCGCCCGTTTCATTGAGGAAATGGTCGCTTTGGGCGGGCAGGATACCTACGACATCACCGTGGTGGGCGATGAGGACTGCGGTAACTACAACCGCATTCTGCTGTCCGGCGTCCTTTCCGGCGCTCACCGGGCGGAGGATATTTTCATCAACCCCGCTGAGTGGTATGCCGCCAACGGCGTGGGGCTGCATACCGGCGTCCGCGTTATCGGCATTGACCGCAAAGGCAAGACGGCTTACGGCGCCGGCGGCCTGCTGCTGCCTTACGACAAGCTGGTTATCGCTACCGGCAGCAGCCCGTTTGTGCCGACTATGGACGGGCTGATTACGGACGAGGGCGGCTACAAAAAGGGCGCTTTTGTCTTTCGCACGCTGCACGACTGCCGGGAGATTATTGACTATGCCGCTGGCGGGGCGCAGCGGGCGGCGGTTATTGGAGGGGGGCTGCTGGGGCTGGAAGCGGCGCGCGGGCTGCGGAACCGGGGCCTGGAAGTAGATGTCATTCACCTGATGGGCTGGCTGATGGATCAGCAGCTGGATCCGCAGTCGGGGGATTTGCTGCAACGCAGCCTGGAAGGGCCGGGCGTGCGGTTTCATCTGGAAAAGCTGACTACCGTCATCAGGGGCGATGACTGCGTAACGGGCTTGCAGTTTCAGGACGGCAGCGCGCTGGATTGCGACTTGGTCATTATAGCCGCCGGCATCCGGCCCAATGTGGATTTGGCGCGGATGGCCGGCTTGCATATTCGGCGGGGCATTCTGGTGAACGACAGCCTGGCCTGCCGCAACGACCAGAGCATCTACGCCATCGGCGAATGCGCTGAGCATCGCAGCCGCATTTACGGCCTGGTCGCTCCGATCTGGGAACAGGCGCGGGTGCTGGCGGAACGGCTGGCGGGGCAGAACGCCGAGGCCGCCTATACCGGCTCGCGGGTGGCTACCAAGCTTAAGGTTATGGATGTGGAGCTGGCGGTGGCCGGCGAGAAAGACCCGCTGGACGACGGCGACGAAGTGGTTACCTATGTAGAGCCCAATCGCCAGGTGTACAAGAAAATAATTGTGCATGGCGGCAAGGTGAAAGGGGCCATTCTGCTGGGCGACGGGGAGGCGGCGCCGCGCGTCTTGCAGGCGTTTGACCGGGAGGAGACGCTGCCGGACAACCGGGCGGAGTTGCTGTTCCCGCTAGGCAGCGACAGCGGCGGCGCAGCCGCCAATGTTGCCGATCTGCCGGCCGCCGCGCGTATCTGCGACTGCAACGGCGTTACCAAAGGGGGGATTATGGCGGCGGTGGATGCGGGCAGCAGAAGCCTGGCCGCCGTCTGCGCCGCTACCCGCGCCGGGTCGGGCTGCGGTTCTTGCAAGGGGCAGGTTCAGGCGGTGCTGGATTCCATAAGCGGCGGGCCGGCCGAACCGGAGGGCGGCGGCAGTGGGGCCGGCGCCGATGGCAACTTCGGCTCTAATTTCAACTCCAATTCCAATGTGAATGCCAGGGGCGATGCGGCGGGTTCTTATATTCCCGGCATTGCGCTGACCCGGCCGGAGCTGGTGGGGGCGATCAAAGCGATGCAGCTGCGGACGGCGCCGGCGGTGCTGAGCGCGCTGAGCGGCAACCGCCGCAGCGACCCGGCCAGCGCGCGCCGATTGGACGCTTTGCTGCGCTCCGTCTGGGGTGAATGACGGCGAGCGGACGGCGCAACCGACATGGAGCGTGGAGCGACAGGAAACCGCAGCAATATCGCAGCAATGGAGATGAGCAAATGTCAACCGTAACCTCCGCTTGGGAAAGCGGCAAAGCGACGGGCATCCGGCTGTTCAGCCTGGTCGCGCCGCAGATGCGTACCTTTCATCTGACCTGGTTTGCTTTTTTCCTGTGCTTTTTCGGCTGGTTCGGCATTGCGCCGCTGATGGCCGTAGTGCGGGAGGATTTGCTGCTCACCAAAGCGGAGGTCGGCAACACCATCATCGCATCCGTGGCGATTACCATTATTGCCCGGCTGGTCATTGGCTGGCTGTGCGACCGCATCGGGCCGCGTCTGGCGTACAGCGGGCTGCTGGTTATCGGAGCCGTTCCGGTGATGTGCATCGGGCTGGCGCAGAGCTACGAAACCTTTCTGCTGTTCCGGCTGGCGATAGGCGTCATCGGCGCCGCATTTGTCATCACGCAGTACCATACTTCGGTGATGTTTGCGCCTAACATAGTCGGCACGGCCAACGCTACTACGGCCGGCTGGGGCAACTTGGGCGGCGGCGTAACGCAGTTGGCAATGCCGCTGCTGTTCGCCCTGGTATTGACTTTCGGCGCTGCGGAGTTTCTGGGCTGGCGCATCGCGATGGTGATACCCGGCGGGGCGCTGCTGCTGATGGGCATTGCCTACTATTTGCTGACGCAGGACTGCCCGGCAGGAAACTACCGGGATTTACGCGCGCGGGGACTGATGCCCGCCGGTTCGGAAGTCAGAGGTTCTTTCTGGATGGCGGCGCGGGATTACCGGGTCTGGGCGCTGTTCGTCATCTACGGCGCCTGTTTCGGGGTGGAACTGACCATCAACAACATCGCCGCGCTTTACTACTATGACCGCTTTGAGCTGAGCCTGGCTGCGGCGGGCATCATCGCCAGCCTGTTCGGGCTGATGAACCTATTCGCCCGGACGCTGGGCGGCGTGTTCGGCGACAAGATGGGCATCCGCTTCGGGCTGAAAGGCCGCGTAATGTTTCTGGGCGGGACCTTGCTGCTGGAGGGGCTGGCGCTGATACTGTTTTCGCAGATGACTACGCTGCTGCTGGCAGTGGGCGCAATGATTATATTCAGCCTGTTTGTGCAGATGTCGGAAGGGGCGACTTATTCGGTAGTGCCGTTCATCAACCGCCGCGCGCTGGGTTCCGTGGCCGGCATCGTTGGCGCCGGCGGGAATGCCGGCGCGGTGGCATTCGGTTTCCTGTTTCGCGCGGAGAGCCTGAGCTACACGCAAGCGCTGCTGATCGTTGGCATCGCAGTGTTGTGCGCGGCGGGGCTGGTGTTCGCAGTGCGCTTTTCCCGCGCAACGGAAACGGCGGAACGGATGGCGTTGGACAACGCGCTGGCGGCGCGGGCTGGCGGAACGGCGCTGCTGCCGGGGCCGGCGCCCGCCGATTAGTCGGAATTCAGGCGGCGGCGTTTTCTTGCGGATTTGCGCCGCCATCCTGCCGCCGGCCGGGTATTGCCAGTTTTTGCTTTGCCGACTATCATAGCGGCATGGCAGAGCGCGCAGTACGATACCCGCTGGGGTCGGCCCGATCCGTGATGGCCGAAACCTTTGGACGGCCGGGCCGCCGGACTTTTCGGCTGGTGGCCGAGGCCGGCCGGGCTTTGTCGTTTATCTGGCTGGAAAAGGAGCAGCTGCTCCAGCTGGCGGTCTATCTGAAGCAGGCCGTTGACCAGTTGGCCGACGCCGGCATATCCGGGGACAACCCGTCACGCCAAGCGCCCTGGATGGGGGATCCGATGGAGCAGGATTTCCATGCGCGGCAAATGCAGCTGCAATTCGACCGGGACATTAACTGCTTTCTGCTGGAAGCTTTTGAGGGCGACGAGGATGATCCGGCGGCCGGCGCCCAAACTTCGGTAAGCTTCTGGATGACCGTAACGCAGTGCAGCGACCTGGCCGACCAGGCGCTCCGTATCTGCGCCGCCGGCCGGCCGCCGTGCTTTCTCTGCGGGATGCCGATTGACTCCGGCGGACACCAATGCCGCCGCGCCAGCGGACACGCCGTATTTGAGACCGGCTAACCCGGCTGACCCCGATGCGCTGATGCGACAAGACGTCCCGGCGTTGTCCGGGCCGCTTCCGGTTCCCCATCGTGAACGCTACCCGGCAATCCGATTACGATTTGCTGCGTTACGGGGAGTTCGTCAGCTGCGAGCTCACGCCCGACGGCTCCAACTATACTTTTCTGGCGGAACTTTCCCGGCACGGCCAGCAAGGCCAGGCCATCTATAAGCCGGTCAAGGGGGAGATACCGCTGTGGGATTTTCCCAGCGGAACCCTGTACAAACGGGAGTATGCGGCGTACCTGTTGAGCCGGATCCTGGATTGGAACTTTATTCCGCTGACCATCATCCGAGACGGGCCTTACGGCATCGGGTCGGCGCAGCTGTTCGTGGAGCATAACCCCCGCGAAAACTACTACACCATCACGCGGGAGGATTTGCGCGCCGCCGATGCCGACCAGCTGCGGATGATGTGCTGTTTTGACCTGGTAGCGAATAACACCGACCGCAAGGCCGACCATGTGCTGCGGGATGACGCGGGCAAGCTGTGGGGCATCGACCAGGGCTTGACCTTCCACGCCGACATGAAAATACGCACCGTCATTTGGGATTTCGGCGATGAGCCGATACCGGAAGGGCTGCTGGAGCCATTGCGCCGGCTCTGCGGGCAAATCCTGGCGCCGTCTCTGGATCCATCGGGGAAAGTGGCTGAGCTGATGTCGCTGCTGGATCGGCAAGAAGCGCAGGCGCTGCTGCACCGGCTGCAATGGGTTTTGCAGGAAGGGGTTTTTCCGGGCATCCCCGGACGCCGGCGACGACGCGGGCGACGCCGCTCGGATTGAAATGAATTAGGGCGTGTGGGCAAACTAACCGCCATTTCGGCTTTCGCCGTCATTCCCCAATTCACGGTCATTCCTCAATGCATCGTCATTCCGGCGCAAGTCGGAATCTACGCTCGCCGGCTTCATCACCGTAGTAGAGAGTTACGACGCTGGATTCCGGCTTGCGCCGGAATGACGGTTATGGGGGCGTCGGAATGACGGTTGTGGGGGCGCCGCTTATCCCCCGGCCAGCAGGTTGTAGTCGAAGTCAAGCAGGGTTTCTATGATGACATCCGCTGCGGACAGGTCCAAATCGCGAGTGGAATCGGTTAAGGTGCAGACGGTGTAGGCGCCGGAGGCGGATGCCGCCGCCAATCCGATGGGCGAATCCTCAACCGCAACGCACTGGGACGGCGCCAGCCCCAGCATTTGGGCCGCTTTGATGTAGATGTCGGGTGCCGGCTTGCCGTTTTGGATGTCGTCGCCGCCCAGCTTTACCGGGAAAGCGTCGGACAGCCCGATGATGGACAGCTTGAGTTCTACCCATTCGTGCAGGGATGACGAGGCTACGGCGATGGGCAGGCCGCGCCGCTTTGCTTCCGCTACCAGTTCCGGCACACCGGGGCGGGGCGTTAGATCGGAGCGCAGCACTTCGCGCACTACCGCGTTATAGCCGTGCAGCAGTTCGGCAGGGGTCTGCGGTATGTCCCGCAGCTTTTTTACCTGGATCCAGGTTTGCTCAATCGTAGTTCCCAGCAGGTAGCGGTTATTCTCCGCCTCCGTGATGGGGGCGGCGCCGCAGCGTTCCACCATCACATTAACGGCCTTGTGAAACAGCGGCTCGCTGTCCACCAGGACGCCGTCCATATCAAATAAAATGCCTTGGTAAGCGGCCATAGCGCGCTGCCTCCTTGTTAAGACGAAAAATCAAACCGCGGGCCTGGAAATGCCGTTGGCGTGAACGGCAGAGTTTCTTTTAGGCGGTTGGGGTATGGACCCGTCTCTCCGGCACAGGCTGAAGTCCATCGGCGGGCGCGGATTCCGGCTTTCGCCGGAATGACGGTTTGAGGGATTGGGAGTGACGGTTGCGGTGCTGGAATGACGGTTGAGGGGTTGGGGATGACGGAATTTAAACCATCTAGTCGGAAAGGCTGCCGGCGTGAACCAGGCCATTATAAACTATCGCCAAAGGTGCTATAATGTGCGGGCAAACCGATGCGCCGCTCCGCTGCGGTGGGTCGGATCTGTGGGCCGGCGCCCGCCGTTGCATTCACTATCAGCATCAGCCACTGACGCAAAGCAAAGGAACTTTTGAGTATGTTTTCACCCGGCGGGGGCCAACAGCAGCCTCCACGACAGCCTGAATTTGACTTGAGCCAGCTGCTTGGCCGTTTGGGAACCGTGTTCGGCGGCTCCGGGCGGCGCTTGGGGGGCGGCAACCTGGGGATACTGATCCTGGCGGTAATCGCCCTGATTGTGGTCATCTGGGCGGCAACCGGCGTCTATACCATCAGTCCCGGCGAACAAGCTTCGCTGCGGCTTTTCGGGGCAGTGCAGGGCAACCCCATCGCGCAGGAAGGTCTGCAATGGTGGTGGCCGTCGCCGGTGGGCCAGCGCGATGTGGTGCTGGTAACGGAAACCCGCCGTATGGAGCTGGGCTTCCGTTCCAACGAAGCCAACGCGGCGACACCGTTCCCTGAGGAAGCGCTGATGATTTCCGGCGACCTCAACATTGTGGATGTGCAGATGGTGGTGCAGTACCGCATCAACAATCTTAACAATTTCCTGTTCCGGGTTGACGACCCCGGCGAAGTAGGGCGCGGCATCCCGGAAGGACGCCCCGACGGACGCACTCTGAAAGACGGGGCGGAAGCGGCGCTGCGTCTGGTGGTGGGGCAGCGTTCCATTGACGATGTGCTGGTAAGGAACCGCGAGGAAGTGGAGACGGAAACGCGGGCGCGGCTGCAAGAGATAATGGACAGCTACTCGGCCGGCGTTGAGGTAATTTCGGTGCAGTTGCAGGATGTGAAAGCGCCGGAGGAAGTGCGGGACGCGTTTGACGATGTGCTGCGCGCCCGGCAGGAGCTGGAAACGCGCATCAACCAGGCGCAGGCGTACCGGGAGGATGTCATCCCGCGCGCGCGCGGTGATGCCGCGCGCATCACCGAGGCGGCTAATGCCTTTGCCCAGGCGCGTGTCCAGACGGCCCAGGGTGAGGCGGATCGCTTTGACGCCGTGCTCAGTCAGTACGAAAGCTCGCCTGAGGTAACGCGCCGCCGGCTCTATCTGGAAGCATTGGAGCGGTTCTTTCCCAATGTCGCCAAAATCATCGTTGACCCCTCTGCCGACCCGGTGCTGATACTGGGGCAGGACGGCAGCGGCGTCACGCCCGTTCCCATCGGCCCCACCCCGTAGCCTCGTGGGCCGAGTCGCCGTCATTCCTACCAGATCGGCTCGCCGTGAGCTGCCAACCGTCCGGAGAATCCAGCAATGCGAAATCTGATTATCATTGCCATCGTTATCGCAGTGGGCTTTGTGCTGCTGCGCCAGTCGCTGTATGTGGTTGATGAAACCGAGCAGGTGATTATCCTGCGCTTCGGCGAGGTGGTGAACACTCAAACCACTCCGGGCCTGAATGTGAAGGCCCCCTTTGTGGACACCGTAGTGCGGCTGGACAAGCGCATCCTGCGGATTGACGCTCCGCCGGTGTCAATGCCCGACCGGGAAAAGGAAAACCTGGTCATTGACATCTACGCGCGTTACCAGATTATCGACCCGGTGCAGTTCCGCAAGACGCTGCAAAGCGAAAGCAACGCGCGCAGCCGCCTGGGCGACATCGTAACCTCTACGTTGCGCGACCAGGTAGCCCAGCGCGACCGAGATGATATTATCGGCGCCCGCCCCCAACTCGACGCCGCCGGCGCCACCGTGGTTGACGATGAGGGCCTGCCGCTGGTGGAGGCGCAGGAAACCCGCACCGAGATTCTCAACGAAGTGCTGGCCGAAGTGCAGAATATCACCGTGCGCGACGAGTTCGGCATCAATATGATTGATGTACGCATCAAGCGCGCCGACTTCCCGGAAGCGGTTACCAATTCCATCTATACGCGGATGCGGGCGGAGCGTAACCGGATTGCCGCTCGTTTCCGTGCCGAAGGCGAAGAGGAAGACCGCATAATACGGGCCGATACCGACCGGCGGCGCGATGTCATCATCGCTAATGCGGAACGCGAGGCCAACGAAATCCGAGGTAATGGCGAAGCGGAAGCTATTGAAATCCTGGCTGATTCCCTGAACAAGAATCCGGAGCTGTTCTCGTTCCTGCGGAGCCTGGAAGCGTACCAGAACATCATCAAGGGTCAGGATACTATCATCCTGTCGTCTGATGCGCCGCTGTTTGACTATCTGGCCGGCCCGGGCGTTGCGGCGTCCCCCTGACGGCTAGGCGCGTATGGGATTGGGCGAATGGACGCTGCTCAACTATCTGGAGGCGGGGGCATACATTGCGATAATGCTCGCCGTAGCGGGGGTGCCGCAGATGCTGTCCAGCTACTTTGACATACGGGCGCGGCGCAATGACCTGGCTGCGGTGGAGGCCAACGCCGAGCGCCGGCACCGCGAGGAAACGGAGCGCCGGCATGAGGAAGCGGAACGGCGGCGGCAGGACGAGGAACGCCGGCATCGGGATGAGGAGCGCCGGCACCAGGAGATGATGCTGATGCTGGCCGGCGTCATCGGCAATGGCCGCAGCCAGGAGCAGGATGATCTGCTGCGTACCATGCAAGGCGTCATTGACGATTTACGGGCGGAGAATGCGCGATTGCGGGGTGAACGCGGCGATGTCGATCGCGAGCAGAACGGCCAGTAAAGCGGCGGGCGGGTTCTGAACCCGCCCGCCGGATATTTGCCGGGGTTACCCGTTGGCCGCCGGATTACCGTCCGGCAAGGCGCCGCCCTTCGGCCAGTCCGTCGGCGGAACGCGTGGGCGCGGTAATCAGGATGCTGAAACCCTGCTCCAAACGCATTGGCACTTCGGCCGCAGTGCATCCCACCGCGCAGGGGACGCCGGCGTTCTGGCAGGTATCCAGGATTCGCAGCAGCATTTCCTGCACTTCGGGATGGCTGGCGTTGCCTTTGTGTCCCAGCGCTACCGACATATCGCCGGGCCCGGCCCAGATAGCGCCGATGCCTTTTGCTTCGCGCAGAATGTCGGGCAGGTTGCGGACGCCGGCCGGTTCCTCCACGATGCCCATTAGCAGCAGGTTGCCGTCCGGGTCGATGGGCCAGATGTCGGCGGCATCGTAGTATTCGGCCGGCGTAAGGCCCCAGTAGCGCGGGGCGATACGATACCACCAGCCGCGCTCGCCGGCCGGCTCAAAGTCGGCGGCGCCCGGCGCCTGGGGATAGCGCGCGGCCCGCACTGCCGACTGCGCGCCCTCTACGGTATCCAGGTGGGGCAAAATCAGGCCGTACACGCCGGTATCCAGGGCCTGCTTGATAACCCACTGGTTCTGCTCGCGGGCGTTGGGCGGTATCCGTACTACCGGAGTAGGGTCGGCTTGCAGCCCGCCGGCGTCGGCGATGCGCTTGCGGTTGAGCAGGAACTGGAGCGAGGCGCGCAGGTTGTTGAAGGACAGCCCCTCATGCTCCATTTCAATCATCACCATATCGTAGTCGGAGTCGGCAAAGTAGGTCATTTCATCAAGGTTGCCGTTCCAGATTAGCCCGGTGCCGAACACGGGCTGGTCCTGCTCCAGCAGCTGAATGACTTTGTTGTAGCGGATTGGATTGGGCATAGGTTGACTCCTTGCGGCAGCGGCGTTATTGGGGTAAAAGAGCGCCGAGTCGGGTCAGCCGGCCAGCGCGGCGCTGAATTCGTCGGCGCTACTGTGGGGGCCGACTATTGCGGCGCGCAGGGCGGGCGGGTCAACCAGCCGTTCTGCGACGCGCTGCGCATCGGCCGGCGCAACGGCGTCAATGGCGGCGGCGGTTTCGTCCGGGGTAACGATGGCATCCATCAGCAGCTCCTGCGAAGCCAGCCATGCGGCCACGGCTCTGGAATCTTCCATCTGCATCAGCAGGCGGCCTTTGATGTATTCCCGGGCCTTGTGGATTTCGGTTTCCGGGATAGCAGTTAGCAGCCGGAGCAGCTCTTGGCGGATGGCGTCAACGGCGGCGGCGGCGCGGTTTGGTTCAGTACCGCAGGATATTACCAGCGCGCCGCAATCCCGGTAGCTGCTCAACCCGCTGTGCACATCGTAGGTAAGTCCCTGCTTTTCCCGCAGGTTCTGAAACAGGCGGCTGCTCATCCCGTCCCCCAGCACGCCGTTGAGGACGGTGGCGGCGTAGCGGTCGGGGTCGGCCAGCGTCAAGCCCGGTAGCCCGACGCAGATGCTGGTTTCCTCTACGGGGCGGCGGTCCAGTAGGATGGCGGGCGCGCCGGCGGGCGGCGGCTGAACCGGTTCCCATTGCAGCGGGACGCCGGGCGTCCAGTCCGCTACGGCATCGGCTACCAGTTTGACGGCAGCATCGTGGCTGATGGCGCCGGCGATGCCGATGACTGCGTTGTTGGGGCGGTACTGCCGTTCCATATACTGGCGCACATCGTCCAGAGTTATGTCGGTTACGGTTTCGGGCGCGCCGCCCACATCCCGGCCCATGGCCTGCTCCGGCCACAGCGCCCGGTCAATCAGCAGGCCGCAGACTTCGGCGGGATAGTCGTTAGTCATACGGAGTTCGTCCAGGATGACCGCGCGTTCCCGTTCCATTTCGGCGGCGTCCAGGAGGGGATGGGTAATCAGATCAAGCAGCACGGGGAGGGCGCGGTCGGCGTGGACGCTGGCGACTTTGCACCAGAAAGAAGTCATTTCCCGCTCGGTAGCAGCGTTCATAATGCCGCCGACGCCTTCAACGGCTTCGGATACGGCCAACGCCGACGGCCAGCCGCGCGTTCCCTTGAAAGGCAGATGCTCCAGGAAGTGCGACAGGCCGGCCATCGGGGCCGGCTCGTAGCGGGAGCCGGCCCCGATGGCGATGAACATAGCGATGCTGCGGGTATGCCGCATTTCGGCGGTCAGTACCCGCAGGCCGTTATCCAGAGTAGTGCGCCGGTACATTGATTATGGCCCGCTGCCGGGCCGTTGCCGAAAGGCCCGGCGTCAGGTGGTCAGCCAGTCCACATCGCCGTGCAGGTCTGCCGGGTGCGATTTGGACATAAAGACGGTGTAGCGGCGGCGGGCCTCGCCGATGGTAGTTTCGTCAGGGCCGTGTCCGGGATAGACTTGGACGGCGTCGGGCAGCGTAAGCAGTTTGCGGCTGATGCTGTCCAGTTCCTGCTGCATAGCTTCCGGGCTGCGGGACTTGCCCGGCCCGCCGGGGAAAAGGGTATCGCCGGAAAAGAGATGACTGCCCACCATGTAGCAGGTGGAGCCGTCAGTGTGGCCGGGGGTGAACATAGACTGCATCGTGCGGTTGCCGAAAGCGATGGTATCGCCGTCGTGCAGAGTGCGCTGCGGCGGGCTGGGGGGCAGTCCGGCGTCGGCTTCGCCGATGGCAACCGGCGCGCCGATGGCGGCGGTGATTTCCGAGTACCCCAGCAGATGGTCCTGGTGGCCGTGGGTAATCAGAATGGCCTGGACATCAATGCCGTTGGCCCGCACTTCGTCAATCATCTTTTCCGGCTCGGCGGGGGTATCGATGCAGACGCCCTGGTTGGTTTCGGGGCAAACGACGATGTAGCCGTTATTGCCGTAGGGTCCCATCGCAATTTTGTGGATGGTTACATCGCCATCCCCTTGCGCTTGATGGTGAACTGGCATATTGCTGCGCCCTCCTGTGTGGTAGTTCGGGGTATTTGCCGGCGTATTGTACCAAACCCGGCGCGTTATAGTAGGGGGCGATGCAGGAGCCGATTACCCGCCCAGCCGGGCGCGCATTCGGTCGGGAACCTGGCGGATACGGCGTTGAAACGCGGTATCCCGACGCTGCGCTACCTGCCGCGCCGCTTCGGTTATCAGCGCCGCGCCGTTCAGGTAGTCATCCCGGTGAATGTATTCGGCGGCGATGGAGCCGTCGGCGGCGCCGTTGTGGTAGTTGCCGAGGGGGAAGGCTACTCCGGTGGCGCGGTATCCGTAGGCGAGGAATGCGCTGGCTTCGCAGACGCCGCCGCTCATCAGCTGGCGCTGGGACCGGAAGTTGTCGGATTGCGCGGACAGGGTTTCGCGCGCGCGGATTAGCGCGGATTCCGCGTCGTAGCTGAAAGTGCTGCCGGCGTCGCCGGTGCGGATGACCGGGCCGCCGCCGATTTCCGCGCCGGGCAGGGTGCGGGACGCTTCCAGCGACACGATCAGCGTATCCGGCGGCAGGGCGCCGGCTTCGGCCAGCAGGCGCGCGCCGACCAGCCCCACTTCCTCGGCCCTGGTGAACACGCCGTACACATCGCCGTCCGGGGGCGTCCCGCGCAGCCGATCCAAAGCGGCCAGGATGCAGCCGCAGCCGGCCAAGTCATCGGCGGCGCGCATTACCAGATAGTCGTCATCGGGGCGAAAGTCGGGCAGGTCAAAGACGACCGGAGCCGGGATGGGAATGTCTGCCGAATCGCCCTCTAGCAGTCGGATTAGGACTTCACCGGAGTCCGGGCTGCCGCGCCGGCCGGCGGCGGCGGCGGGCAGCCGGGCGGCGGCCGGCAGGATGATTTGCAGCGGAACATCCGCCTCAAAAGCGCCCGGAGGCACTCCGCCGGCGGCGCGGCCAATCAGATAATCTCCATCGCGGCCGGTTGCCTCAAATCCGGGATGATCCATATGCGCCATCAGTGCGATGGGCGGCACGCCGGCATTGTTGCCGCCGGCGCCGGGGATGCGGGCGATGATGTTGCCGAAAGTATCGGTGCGCCAGGATGCGCCAATTTCGGTAAGGGCGCCGCGCACTGCCGCAGCAACGCCGTTTTCGTGAAAGGCAATCGCCGGCTGTGCGCCGAGTCGGGCCAGAAAATCGAGGGCGCGGCGGTCGGCATCGGAGATTGCAGGCTGGTCGGTCAAGATAATATCCTCCAATCAATGCTGACTAACGGCTGACTACCGCTGCCAGCGGAACAGGCTCCATACCGGGGCGGTAAAGCCGGGCAGCAGGTCGCCGCCGTCAATGATGTCATCCGCGTGCAAGACTACCGGGGCAGCGCCGGGGGTGTAGCGGGTCAAAGTAGTATGCTCCGGGTCGGCAACCCATACCTGGCGGCTGCCGAAGCTCAGCCACATTGCGGCCTTGCGTTGCATTTCGGGGTAGGAATTGCTGGGGGATTTGACTTCTACCGCCAGATCCGGGGCGAGGTTGGGATAGCCTGATGCGCCCGGCGGGATGCGTCCGGGGGCGATCCAGGCGATGTCGGGGGCGCGCACGGTATCGGGGCCGATTTCCAGCAGATAGCCGGGTTCGCCAGTGCGGATGCCGCCGTAATTTCTGGGGCCGACGAACATACTCAATACGGTGGTAATGACTGCCACGACGATGCCGTGAGGATCTCCTGTAGGCATTTTTTCAATCAGTTCTCCCCGGATTAGTTCGTATTTTTTGCCGTTTTCGCGGGGCATAGCCAGCAGTTCGGCGGCGGTCATCAGTTTGGTTGCGGTGGTCATAATGCGGCCCGTCCAGCATTGGAATTGGGGTTTGGGAATTAGAGTTGGGGAATTGGGATTGCGGGAATTAGGGTTATTGTGCCATAGTTACCGCTGCCAGCGGAACAGGCGCCATACCGGGGCGGTAAAGCTGGGCAGCAGGTCGCCGCCGTCAATGATGTCATCCGCGCGCAAGACTACCGGGGTGGCGCCGGGGGTGTAACGGGTCAAGGTAGTATGCTCCGGGTCGGCGACCCATACCTGGCGGCTGCCGAAGCTCAGCCACATTGCGGCCTTGCGTTGCATTTCGGGGTAGGAATTGCTGGGGGATTTGACTTCTACCGCCAGATCCGGGGCGAGGTTGGGATAGCCTGATGCGCCCGGCGGGATGCGTCCGGGTGCGATCCAGGCGACGTCGGGGGCGCGCACGGTATCGGGGCCGATTTCCAGCAGGTAGCCGGGTTCGCCAGTGCTAATTACCCCATAATTTCTGGGTCCAACGAACTGGCCCAATATGATGGTGATGATTGCCACGACGATGCCGTGGGGGTGTCCGGTAGGCATTTTTTCAATCAGTTCTCCCCGGATTAGTTCGTATTTTTTGCCGTTGCCGCGGGGCATAGCCAGCAGTTCGGCGGCGGTCATCAGTTTGGTTGCGGTGGTCATAATGCGGCCTGTCCGGTACTGGAGTTAGAGTTCGGGAATTGGGATTCTGGGAGTTGGGGTTATTGTGCCATAGTTAACGCTGCCAGCGGAACAGGCTCCATACCGGGGCGGTAAAGCCGGGCAGCAGGTCGCCGCCGTCAATGGTGTCATCCGGGCCCAAGACTACCGGGGCGGCGCCGGGGGCATAGCGGGTCAAGGTAGTATGCTCCGGGTCGGCGATCCATACCTGGCGGCTGCCGTAGCTCAGCCACATTGCGGCCTTGCGCTGCATTTCGGGGTAGGAATTGCTGGGGGATTTGACTTCTACCGCCAGATCCGGGGCGAGGTTGGGATAGCCTTGGGTTCCCGGCGGGATGCGTCCGGGTGCGATCCAGGCGACATCGGGGGCGCGCACGGTATCGGGGCCGATTTCCAGCAGATAGCCGGGTTCGCCAGTGCTAATTAGCCCGTAATTTCTGGAGCTAATGAACTGGCCCAATACGATGGTGATGATTGCCACGACGATGCCGTGGGGATGTCCGGTAGGCATTTTTTCAATCAGTTCTCCCCGGATTAGTTCGTATTTTTTGCCGTTGCCGCGGGGCATTGCCAACAGTTCGGCGGCGGTCATCAATTTGGTTGCGGTGGTCATAATGCGGCCCGTCCGGTACTGGAGTTAGAGTTCGGGAGTTGGGATTGCGAGAATTAGGGTTATTGTGCCACTTGGCGGCGAATTGGGCAAACGGAATGGCGGGTTCGGTGCTATACTGCCGTCCGCAGTCAATCCCGTTTTGTCTTTACCCGAATGGTTGTTATTTGGAGGTGCGCCGTGCTGCCCAAGTTTCGCGTCAGCCTGGATGAGGCTACGATGGTATCCGGGGACGACCTGAAATCCGTTGTTGCCGCCGTGTTGGAAAAGATGGGGGTGCCGCCCGATGACGCGCAGCTGGGCGCCGATGTGCTGGTGCTGGCCGACCTGCGCGGCGTGGATTCGCATGGCGTTTCCAATATGCTGCGGAGCTATGTGAACGGCTACAACGCCGGGCAGATTAACCCGACGCCGGATTTGCGGATTGTGCGGGAAACGCCCGGCACTGCCAGCATTGACTCCGACCGGGGATTGGGAATCATCACTACGCCCAAGGCGATGGATATTGCCATTCGCAAGGCTGCCGATGTGGGCGTGGGGATGGTTACCATCGGCAACGCCCGGCATCTGGGGATGGCGTCTTACCATGCGATGCTGGCGCTGGAACACGATATGATTGGCGTGTGTATGACCAGCTGCCCGCCGTCGGTAGTGCCGACTTTCGGGGCGGAGCCGCGCCTGGGCACCAATCCTATTGCCATTGCCGTGCCGTCGCGCCACGAGGCGCCTTTCGTGTTTGACGCCGCTACCAGCACAGTGGCCGGCAACAAGGTGGGCATCGCGCGCCGGCTGGGCGTCAAGCTGGAACCGGGCTGGCTGGCCGACGCCGCCGGCAACCCGATTATGGAGGAAGCCGACGCGCCGGACAACTATACGCTGCTGACGCTGGGCAGCACCCGCGAGCTGGGTTCGCACAAGGGCTATGGGCTGTCCTGTATGGTGGACATCCTGGCCGGCGTGCTAACCGGCTTCGGCTACGGCGCCGTTCCGGGCCGGCCCAACTTCGGCCACTATGTCGCCGCCTACAATGTGGCCGGGTTTGACGATCCCGACCACTTCAAGGATGAGATGGACGAATGGCTGCGGATGATGAAAAGCACACGGCCGGCTCCCGGGGAGGAACGGGTGCTGGTAGCGGGGCAGCCCGAGGCGGAGATGGAGGAAATCCGGCGGGCGGAGGGCATCCCGCTGCATCAGGAGGTAGTGGACTGGTTCCACGACACCTGCGGCGAGCTGGGGATTGACTGCCCGTTTTAGATTTTCTGGGAGAACCAGAGGCAGGTAACCGTGTTGGTAACGCCGGGGATGGGCCGGATGCGGTTACGCATGGTTGCGGTGATGTCCTCCGGCGTGTCGGCTTCCAGCTCCAGGATGATGTCGTAGGGGCCGAGGACTTCGCGCACGACGGTGCCGGGTAGGGCTTCGAGCCGGTCCAGGACTTCACGCGTCTTGGCGGGTTCGGCGTTCATCAGGATGTAAGCGCTTGCTGCCATAGTTGCACCTCGTTTGGCAGGGGTTGGTTTTGACGGTCGGACGCTGCGGAATGGGTTGCGGCGGGGCCGTATCGCCCCTAATATACACCACGGCAGTGGGCTGTGGTACGCCCTTATTCCGTCTCTCTTGCGACGGGGCGGGGGATGGTGCAGTGGCTACCATTGCAGTCGCAGTATGGGGCTTTTGTGAAGCAGGACGAATACTGCGCCGTCGGCGTCGGCGCCAAAGGCCAGGATGTGATTATCGGCCTGCGCGATTTCACGGCGGCGCCAGCCGGCGGCGGTGTCGTCGCGCTCTAGGGCCCAAATTCGCCGGCTGCAATAGTCGCCGAAAATGTAGGATATATCGGGATGGGGACTGGCAACGCCCCCGATAATCGCGCAACCCTCCTCGCGCAAATAACTAACTACCGGAGCCGTTGCGGAGGTAAGCGCAGCGCAGTCCTCAGCGGTACTCCGACAGGAGTTGCCCTCAAACACCGGCCAGCCCAGGTTGGCGCCGGCGGTGGCGATAGATACCTCTTCCGCGGCGCTAGTGCCCACATCGGCGACCCACAGATTGCCGGCGGCGTCGAAGTCCATCCGCCAGGGGTTCCTCAGGCCGTAGGCCCAGATTTCGGGCCGTGCGCCCGGAGTATCTACGAAGGGGTTATCGTCCGGTATGCGGTAGGGCTGTTCCTCTGATGCGCCGCGTACATCAATGCGAATTATCTTGCCGTGCCGCGATGCCATGCTTTGCGCGTTTTTCAAGTTAAGATTATCGCCCAGTCCCAGATACAGCATACCGTCCGGGCCGAAGCGGATTGCGCCGCCCAAGTGATTCGTCTTCAGTTGCGGCAGGCTCATGATGACGAGTTCGTCGGCGGGTGCGGCGGCGCCGTCAACTACCGGGAAACGGGACAGCCGGCCTTCCACTCCGGGGGGGATTTCCCCGGATGGCGTGTGATAATAGACGTAGAGGAAGGGGAATTGGTCAAAATTGGGATCCAAGGCTGCGCTGACCATGCCGCTCTCGCCGAAAGGATTAATTTGGTCGGTCAGGTCAAGTATCAGGCGCGGTTCCTCGCCGCCGTCGCTGCCGTTGCCGTCATCATACGCTTGGATGGAACCGGCCAACTCCACCACTGCCAGCCCTCCCGCCGGCCAGGGGAATAGTTCTACCGGCTGGACAAATTCGCGGTCGCCAAAGGCCGCGGTCAAGTTCGCTGTGGGCCGCACTGACAAGTCCGGGTTGGGCTGTTGCCAGCACTGGGCGGCGCCGTCAGGGGTAAGGGCGCAATTGTTGATCCAGCCGATGCTCAACGCGGTGAAAGCTCCGTCCGGGGCGGCCAGGCGCTGCCCGGCCTGCCCCGGTACGCCGGCGCCCCAGCATTCCAGAACGCCGCTGGTCCGGGTAATGCCGCAGGAATGATGCCAACCCGCCGCAATTTCGGCGAAGGCGGTTTTCGGAGGCTCGGTTTGGCCACTGAGGTTATCGCCATAGCATTCGGCGGCGCCATCCGGGCGCAGCGCGCAAACATGATTCAGGCCGACGGCCAGCGCCGTAAAAGGCCCGGCTTGCGAAACGTTTCTAACAACACCCCAGCACTCCAAGCGGCTTTCGGCAGTCAACCCGCAGCTGTAATTTAAACCGCTGCCGATGGTTATAAAAGCGAAATCAGCCGGGGCGTATGTAACGGCGCCCCAACATACTGCCGTTCCGTTGCTATCCAGGGCGCAGGCGTGCTGGCGACCGGCCGCAATCTGAGCAAATAACCCCCGCGGCGCAGCGGTTTGACCCGCTGAGTTGTTTCCCCAGCAGGTGATATTGCCGGCATAACGCAGTCCGCAAGTAAAGTTGAGGCCGGCGCTGATTTGCCGGAACAGCATCCGGGCCGGCACATTCGTCTCGCCATTGGGATTTCGGCCCCAGCAGTGCGCGACGCCGTCGGCCCGCAAACCGCAGGCATGATATTTGCCGGCCGTAACCCGCACATAGGGAATAAGTTGGTTCACTTGGGCCGGCGGCGGAGTTGGAGTCGGAATTGCGACGCCGGGCATCGTCTCTGTGCTAGGCATGGCAACGGTCGGAGTTGGGGACAAAGTTGGCGGGGCGGCAGTGGGCATCGGTTCCGGCAGCGTCGGCGTCGGCATTTGCGGAGCAACGAGGGTGAGAGTCGGGGGGGGGGGGGGCGTCAAAATTGTACCGGGCGGCGCCGGCGTTGTCGGCGCCGGTCCCGTGATGCCGAAGCCGGTGCAAGCCGCTGACAGCAGGAGCAGCAGAGCAAGTCCGGCGTAAAGCATGGAGCCGAGGCTGCCGAGGCTATCGGGAACCCAGGGCTACTTGCACGATGCGTTTTTCCAGCGCTACGGCCAGCTCGGTGGCCAGCTCGGTGCGCCGGTGTTCGCCGATGGCGCCGATAAAGGCGACGCCCAGCATCCGGCCGACGCGAAAGTCAATGACGGTGGACGACAGCAGCCCGGCCGGCCCACCTTGGAGCACATACAGGCCCACGGCTTCGTCGTAAAGTCCGGTCGGCTGGATCCGGGTCGCGGAAATGATTTGCTGGCCGGAGCCGACGCTTTCGCCGACATTTTCCTCAAAGTCTTTCAGAAAGACGTCGGTCATCCAGCCGGACACCTGCTGCGGGCTGCTGAAAAGGTGGACTACGGTGGCGCCGACGAAATTGAGGCCGTCCTCGGGGATCATATCGGAGGTAGGGACGAATTCGCGCAGATAGCCGCTGATGCGGCCGGCCCGGCTGAACCGCTCGGCGGCGCTGCCGGAAAAGCCGTTTTCGGCCATTTCGTCATTGTCCAATATGCCGGCCCGCGCCAGCTGGTAGCCGCGCAGGTCGTCGGGCAAGTCGCCGGCTTCCAGCGTCATATACTCCAGGTCGGGTTCGCCGATGCGAAAAGTGGCTTGTACCAGCGCGTCGGATGCCACGATAGTTTTGCCTCCGGTAAGTGTCCGCAGCAGATGTTCGCAGTAGGTGTCCGGGTATAGGCGGTGATGGCGGACGGGGCGTCAGCCGGCTACCATCGGATAGACATGGCGGCCCCGGCTCATTTCCACCGGCACGTCGGTGCGCGTCCACGCATTGCCGCGGTCGTTGCTGGCGTACACGTGGCCGTCCCGGTCGCAGCAGTACATATTCTGCGGGGCGTTGCGGTCAATGGCAATCTGGAACATCCGGGCCGGGGCTACTTCGCCCAGGTCAACCCGTTCCCAAGTTTCGCCGGCGTCGGTGGAGCGCACCAGTACGCCGGCGTCGATGGTGCCGGCCGGGGCGCTGCCGCCGCCGGCGCCGGCGGCCAGATACATTCGGCTGGGGTCAGTAGGATCAACCAGCAGATCCCGGCAGTAGCTGCCGCCGGCGAACATTTCCTCAATCGGCACGAATTCCCAGTCCTTGCCGCGCTGCCGGCTGCGGAACATGGCCAGCTGCGTGATGATGTACACCAGGCCGGGCGCGGACGGGTTGACCTGTACGCCGTGCAAGTCCACCGGCCCCATGCGGGTATAGTGGCCGTCGGTGATGCAGGACCAGGTTTCGCCGCCGTCGCTGGACTTAATCAGGCCGCCGACTTCGATGGCGCCGTACACATCGTCCGGGTGCGCCGGGTCAACGCTCAATCCGATGACCCGCTTGACGATTTCGGTCGGGTTCATCGTAATGTGGGGATGCGCCAGGCCTTTGGTGTTGAGCTGCCGCCAGGAATTGCCGCCGTCATCGGAACGGCAGACGCGTCCGCGGTCGTAGCCGGCGAACATAATGGCGGAGTCGTTGGGATGCGCCGTCAGCGACCAGACTTCGCCGGCGAGGGTATCGGTGCGCCGCCAGTGGTCGCCGCGGTCGTCGCTGCGATAGACGCCGTCCTGCGTGCCGGCGTAGATAGTGGCCGGGTTGTCGGGATGCACCAGTAGGGCGCGCACTTGGGGCTGTTCCGGCAGGCCGTTCTCAATGGATGCCCAATCGGACTGCCCGTCGGCAAGGCGGTACATACCGCCCGCGCCCAGGGGCGTACCCTCGGCGCCGACAACCAGGGCGCTTTCGCCGGCCAGGCCGACATAGATATTGGTAGTGTGCGCTGCGTTAGCGGTCATAGTCATAGCCAATCCTCCTGGGGCGGGCGGGATGGCGGGACGGTAACGGCGGCAGCGGCGGGTATGCCGGAGCGCGCCGTCCGGCCCGCGCGGAGCCGACGCTGATGGTATGCGGATAGTTGCGCCGGATTATACCCGATAACGGGCGGCGGCGTCAGGGGTGCGGATGGGGAAGGCGGCGCAGGATGGCGGGATGCGGTTGGGTTTCAGGCGTTCAGGGCGCCAAAGGCTTCATCCAGCAAACCCGTCGCTTCGCTACGCCTTGCAGCCAGTTTTACAGCGGGCAGATCGCTGTTGTAAAAATGCTTGTGCAATTCGTTTGCGGACCGCCAGCGTGAAATCCGGGCATCCACTGCGGCCGGACTATTAGGCCGCCCCGGGATATAGCCTTTTTCCAGCGAGCGGTTGCCGTCTGCGCCGCCATAGCGGGCTTTCAGCGCCCTTGATGCGTAGCGCAGGGCGCCCCATACACCTTCGCTGGCGTATTGATGCTCGCCCTGGGCGAACAGCCAATCGGCGCGCGCCCGCAGCGATTGGGCGATGGCGTAGTAATCCTGCCAGTTCATTCCGCGCCCTCGATTAGTTCCAAGAGATGGTTGATGAACCGGGCCGCAACGGGGGCGGCATATTCGGGGTCATCGCCGGGCATCACGCCGGTTTCGGCGTTGCTCTGGAAATATTCGCACAGCAGCAGCCGGTTAAGGTAGTAGCCGTCGCCGCCGTTCTGCCGGTCCAGCATTCTGGCGAACTCAATGCTCTGATCGGGGTCGCTAATGTCGTAATCGTACTGGCGGGCCAGGTGGCTCAAGGCCGTTTCGGCCGCATCCCAGATGAGCTTGGAACCCAGCTCCAGCCGGTGATTGTCAAAGGCATCCCAGGCGGCGCTGAGGTGTTTTTCGGCGATGGAACGGGTAGTAGGTTCCGTAATAGGTTCCATAGTTGCGGTTGCCATTGGGTATGCTCCTGCTTGTGGGGCTGGCGGGCGTTGGGTTGGCGGGGTACGGCCGGCTGTTTAGGCGGGGAGGGCCGTTCCGCAGCAAGGTTATTATAGACGGGGGCAACGGAAAGGGGCAAACGGCGAGAGACTGGGAGACTGTCGGATGCGATCCAAGGCAGTTGACGCAGCTGCCGCCCATTGCTACCATCCCGGACATGACATTCCCGGCCCTGACATTAGTGCGGGCAAAATATCAATGACCGCTCCGCACCAAATTGAAAACACTGCCAATGTCGCTTTAGCCGAGCTGTTGCAGCGGATGCTGCCCGGCTACGAAGTGCGCGGCGAGCAGACGCAAACCGTGGCCGACTATCCGGGGCGGCATCCTGATGTGCTGATAACCGCCGCCGGCCGCTCCCCGGTGGTCATAGAGGCGGAATATGAACCGGACAACCCGGAAGCGGACGCGCGGCAGCGGTTGGGGCTGGGCATCAGCGGCGAAATGCGCCCGGTGGAGGCCGCCATTGCCTTGCGCTACCCCGAAAGCATTGGGACGGCGGACAACCCGTCCGATGCCTTGGCGGCGGCCCGGATGCCCTATTGCATCCTTTACGAAAATGGCAGCCGTTTCCCGGAATCGGGTTGGCTGGAGGGCGGCATCGCCGACCTGGCGGAGCTGATTGGGCTGGTTTCCGTGCCGCAGCGTGCGGTGGACGAAGCGGCGGCGGCGCTGGAACGCGGCATTGACCGGGCGGCAAATGTGATTGAGGAAATGGGGCGGCAGCGTCCCGCTATTACGCCGGCCATTGCCCGGCTGCTGGGTATGGCGGATGTTCCTCAAACCCGCCGCATGGCCGGCGCCATCATCGCCAACGCCCTGATTTTCCACGAGCGCATTGCCGGTATGCATGACGGCGTGAGGCCGCTGCGTTTGGTCTGCGGCGCCGATGTGTCCAACCCTCAATATGAAACGCTGGCGGCGTGGGCGGAAATACTGAAGGTCAATTACTGGGCGATATTTGCCATAGGTCGGGATATACTTAACCAGTTGCCGGCGGCGTATGCCAATCGTATCCTGCGGCAATTGGAGTTCACGGTTGGGGAAGTGAGCGCCACAGGAGTCAACAACAGCCATGATTTGACCGGTCGGATATTCCAGCGATTGATTGCCGACCGCAAGTATTTGGCTACTTACTACACTTTGCCGCCGTCCGCTGCGCTGCTGGCCCGGCTGGCGGTGGGCAAACTGAACGGGATAGATTGGAGCGACGCCGATGCCATTGGCCGGCTTCGCATCGGCGACTTCGCCTGCGGCACGGGCGCTTTGCTATCGGCAGTGTACCAGCAGATTGCGGCCCGACATACTAATTCCGGCGGCGACGCTGCAAATCTGCATCAAATGATGATGCAGGAAGTTCTTTACGGCTGTGATGTAATGCCGTCGGCGATTCATATTACCGGCTCAACGCTTTCGGGTATTGCGCCGTCCGTCCGTTTTGACAATGCCCGGCTGTACACTTTGGCCTACGGACGACAACAGGACGGCGGCGTCCGTATCGGGTCGCTGGAATTGCTGCAATCGTCGTCGGTTATGACGCTGTTCAACACCAGCGACCCGGCGCAGCGCACCGGGAGCGCAGGAGAGGAAACCGCATCCCAGATTATTGCGGATGTTCCCGACGCCGGCTTTGACCTGGTAATTATGAACCCGCCTTTTACCAGCAATACCAAGCATCGGGATGCTGCGGGCAAGGTGCAGAATGCGGCGTTTGCCGCTTTCGGGGCGTCGGTAGATGACCAGGATGAGATGGCGGATCGGCTGACCGATTTGGCGCAGGGTTCGCACTATCATGGACACGCCGGTTTGGGGGCCGCTTTTGCGACGATTGCGGATAAAAAAGTTCGGCCCGGCGGGGTCATTGCGCTGCTAATTCTTTTTACCGCAATTAACGGCCCATCATGGGCCAAGTTTCGGCGTTTGATTGCCGAGCAATATACTGATGTTGATATAATCAGCATTGCCGCAAACGGCACTGATATGTCATTTTCGTCGGATACGGGCGTGGCGGAATGTATGGTAATCGCCCGTCGCAAGACTGGCAAACAGCGACCTACGGAACGGGCGAGGTTCGTTTCGCTCCGCCGCCGTCCGCGTGATTTCGTTGAAGCCTACGAGGTTGCCAATGCTATCGTGGCGAGCGCCGAGACGCGCCATATTGAGGATGGCCCATACGGCGGCATCTTTATCAAATGCGGCGACGGCATTGAACCCGACGGCGAGATACTGGACGCCCCGATCAGCAATTACGCGGACGGCTGGGGGGCGGCGCGTCTGCTGGACGCCGCGGTAGCGCAGACGGCTCACGCCCTAACTACCGGGCGTTTGTGGCTGCCCCCGGCGGCGGAGGCGCAGGACTTGCCCGTTGCGCCGCTGCACGAAATTGGGCAGCGCGGCCTGGACTCGCAGCTGTTTATCAGCGCCGCGCATCGTGGGCCGTTCACCCGGTCGGCGCCCAGCCCTACCGCCGATTATCCCGCTCTGTGGAATCACAATGCGTTGCGGGAAACCCGGATGGTTTGCGCGCCGGACTGGTCGCTGCGGGTGCGCCCCGGATTCGAAGCGCGGGCGGCGGAGGTCTGGGCCACCGCCAGCCGGTGCCATCTCAACCGTGAATTCACTTTCGGATCGCAAGCCCTTGCCGTTGCCTTTACCGAATTTGAATCCGCCGGCGGCAGTGTATGGCCGAATGTATTTTTTGACGATGCGCGGTTTGACTACGCTTTTACTTTGTGGAGTAACAGCACTTTGGGGCTGTTGTGCTACTGGTGGCACGCTAACCGGCAGCAATCCAGCAAAGCAAGGACAACGCCGCGCAAATCCGCTATGCTGCCAATACTGGATTTGCGGGCATTGACTGGCGAGCAGCTGGCCACGGCGCAAGTCATCTTTGACGATTTCAGAGACAAGGACCTGATGCCGGCGTACCTGGCAGACGCCGACCCCAACCGCGCATTGCTGGATCGCCGGGTATTATGCGACCTGCTGGGCTTTGACGCTGCCGTATATCAGGCGGCGCGGCGGCTGGCGGCCAAGTGGTGCGCCGAACCCAGCGTACACGGCGGCAAGGCGCGCCCCAGGTCCGCCAGGTTCGTTGCTTGACAATGCCGGATGTTCTACCGGCCGTTATCCCCTACGGCCACATTATCCATCCGGTGCGGTTGGTGCGAGCGCGCAGCAGGTGGCCGCTGCCGGTGGTTACATACAGCGTCCGCATATCGGCATCTCCGAAACAGCAGTTGGTGGGGCGGTCGACGCGCAGCGGATGGGTTTCCAGGATGCGGCCGGTGGGGGAGAATACATAGAGCATGGGGCCGGGGCCGGCGGCTTCCCAGCCGGCGCAGACGATGATGTTGCCGTCGGCGTCCAGGGTCATGCCGTCCACGCCGCGCTGCACGCCCCGGCTGCCGACGCCGCGCAGATTGCCGTCGGCGGCGCCGGCGTCCACTCCGAAAGTGTGCAGCGTGCGGTAGGCGCCCAGCGAACCGTCATCATTAATCGGATAGGCGCGCAGCTCGCGGCGGCGGGCTGTGCCGTAGTCGCTCTGCGCTACATACAGCGTGCGCTGGTCGCGGCTGACCAGGATGCCGTTGGGACGGCTGATGTCGGTAGTTGCGCGGGAAAGTTCCCACTGGTCATTGCCTTTGGGATCCAGGCGCAGCACGGACTGATGCTCCAGTTCCTGGGGGCCGCTGTCGCCGATGCCGGAGTAGGGGTCGGTGAACCAGATGCGGCCGGCTTTGTCCACTACCAAGTCGTTGGGGTTGTTGTGGCGTTGGCCGTCCAGAGTATGCGGCAGCGACACGACGGTTTGGCCGGCGGCGTCAAAGCGGACGATGCGCCGCCGCCCCTGCTGGCAGCCGTAAAGGTTGCCGTGCGCGTCAAAGCAGAGGCCGTTGGTGTGGAAAGTTTCGCGGCAATACTCGGAGACGGCGCCGGTTTTGGGGTCGTAGCGCAGGATTTGGGATGCGGGAATGTGGGTGAACAGCAGGGTTTCGCCATCCCAGACCGGGCCTTCGGTGGTGCCGCCAAAGGGGCCGGCTACCAGTTCAAAGTTCCAGGACATAAGGTTGCCTCCGTAAGCAGATGCGTAGGGGTAGATGCGGATGCGACAGAATAGGGCGGGGTTCGGCGTCGGCGCCGCCGGCGCAGTGTAGCACGGCGGGCCGGCGGGCCGGCCTAGATTCCGGCTTGCGCCGGAATGACGGTTGAGGGGATTGGAATGACGGTTGAGATGGGGGCTTGGCAAGATAGGGGCTTGGCAACCGGAATGATGGGAAGGGGTTGGAATGACGGTTGAGGGGCGGCAACGCTGATTGGCATTTGACAAACCGGGCGCTGATAGTGTATCAATCTGCTATTGACGACAACGGCCGGCTCGGCGCCGCTGCCGGCGGCACAGTTCCAGGTTTAAAAGGAGGAGGCTACTATGCCGGATATTTTCTACGCCAGGCCCAGCAACTTCTTGTCCGATCCTCGCGACAAGACGGTTATCACCGGGGATTCGGAGGACGAGGTTCTCCAAAAGATGTACGCATATCTGAGCAGCCCGGCGGCGCAGGATCGCTACCCCGGCATCGATGACCCCACCGAGCTGGAGAACAACATCCGCACCTGCATCTTTAAGAAGGGCACCAAGGCCATCCACAACCGCCCTCCGGATGCGGAGCCGGTAAAGTAGCGGCCGGATAGCCTGCCGCCAGCTTTTGCCAGCCAAGCCCTCTGTCGCCCGACGACGGAGGGCTGTATCGCATTGTCGGACGGCTGCCGTGGATGGGACGCTACGGGCGGGATGCTGCCGGGCGGCGGCGGTTCAGGCAAGTTTGCGCCGCTATCGGCGGCGTTCCGTAATTGACTAATCGGCCCCGTCCTTGCTAGATTCTCGGCACCGTTACGCCGGCGTTTGAGGTGATATTGATGGCCAGACGATTGCTGAAAGAATTGGAACGGTCTTACGGGTTTGATGAGGTAGCCATCGTTCCCGGAACGGTTACCATCAACCCGGAAATGACTTCTACCCAGTTGAGCATCGGCGAATTCGCTTTTGAGTCCCCGGTGCTGGCGTCGGCGATGGACGGTTCCGTATCGCCCCGGTTCGCTGCGCTGATGCACGAAATGGGCGGGCTTGGCGTGCTGAACGGCGAGGGCCTCTATACCCGCTACGCCGACCCCTACTCCGTCCTGGAGGAAATCATCTCGATGGAGCAGGCGGAGGTAACGGAATACCTGCAAGAGGTGTACAGCCAGCCGGTGCAGGAAAACCTGATTGGGGAACGCGTCCGTGAAATCAAGCAGTCCGGCGCAGTGGCCGCCATCGCCTTTACTCCGCAGACTACCAAGCAGCTCAGCCCGCTGGCGGTAGAAGCCGGCGCCGACATCGTGGTTGTACAGTCCACAGTTACCACTGCGCGACATATCTCCGGCAGCTACCGGGGGCTGATTTTTTCGGAGCTGATTGACGCGCTGCAAGTTCCCGTGGTAGTCGGCAACTGCGTCAGCTATGCCGTGGCCAGCGAGCTGATGGAAACGGGCGTTGACGCCGTGCTGGTGGGCGTTGGCCCCGGCGCCGCCTGCACTACCCGGGAAGTTACCGGCGTGGGCGTTCCGCAGGTTACGGCGACGCTGGAATGTGCCGCCGCCCGGGAGGACTACTACCAGCGCACTGGACGCTATGTCAGCGTGATTACGGACGGCGGCATCCGCACCGGCGGCGACCTGTGCAAGGCGCTGGCCAGCGGCGCCGACGCCGTAATGCTGGGGACTCCCTTTGCTCAAGCTGCCGAAGCGCCGGGGCGGGGCTACAACTGGGGAATGGCTAACGCGCACCCGGAGCTGCCGCGCGGCACGCGCATCAATGTTGGCACCAAAGGCACTTTGCGGCAGCTGTTGCATGGCCCGTCCAATGTTACCAATGGCACGCAGAACCTGGTCGGCGCGCTGCGCGTGGCGATGGGAATGTGCGGCGCCTACACCGTTCAGGATTTTCACCAGACCGAAATGGTGATTGCCCCGGCCATCAAAACCGAGGGCAAACACTACCAGATGCAGGGGTAGCGCATAGCCCAGCCGTCCGGCCATTTCCCTAACCCGTACCCGGTTATTCCCCGTACCCGGTTATTCCCCAAACCCGTCATTCCTCAAACCCGTCATTCCGGCGCAAGCCGGAATCCAGCGCGGAGGCATTCCAATGACAACCGCAACTATCCAGATACTTGACCCCAGGCCGGAGCAGCAAACCGCAGAGCGGCCCGCTGCCGGCCGTCTGCCCAGCCTGGCCGGCAAAACCATCGGCCTGCTGGAAAACCGCAAGTTCCATTCCGACAACTTTCTCCAGGAATTGCAAACCGTACTGGAGGATAAGTACGAAGCGGGCAATGTGCTGTACTTTCAGAAGTTCAGCTTCAGCGCGCCCTGCTCCGATGCGACGCTGGACGATGTGATTGCCCAATGCGATGCGGTGGTGCATGGGGTTGCGGATTGAGGGAGCTGCACGGCGTGGGGTCTCCACGACACAGTAGTAACCGAAAGCCGGGGCGTTCCGTCGGTCAGCGTCATCACCGAAAGTTTTACCCGTGCGGCGTATGCCCGCGCCTCCGCGCTGGGTATGCCGTCCGTCCAGATACTGGCTTTGCCCAGCCCGCTGGCGTCCCGCACTATCCCCGAAGTGCAGCAGCTGGCGCATGACTACGCCGCCCAGATTGCCGGTATGCTCACCGGCAACGGCGCTGACCGCAAGGGCGGCTAACCACTCGCCAACCAATCGCAATGGTCGGCCGGCACGCCGGAATACGCCAAGGGCTGCGCTGGTATCCGAGCGCAGCCCGGCCATCCCGGCTATTGACTGGGGCGTGTCATCAGGTTCGCCGTTATTCCTTATTAATGCACTGTCATTCCCCGATGCACCGTCATTCATTGGTGCACCGTCATTCACTGGTGCACCGTCATTCACTGGTGCACCGTCATTCCGGCGAAAGCCGGAATCCGGCGTCGTAATCCGCTGCTACGGTAATGAAAGCCGTCAGCCATAGATTCCGGCTTTCGCCGGAATGACGGTTGGGGCGACTGGATGACAGATAGGGCGCCGGAATGACGGTTGGGGCGACTGGATGACAGATAGGGCGCCGGAATGACGGTTGAGAGGACGCCCGGAATTGACGACAACTAGCGACATCCCCTGCCTACCACTGCCTGCCGAGTAACGCTTATGACCAGCAATTCTACTGCCCTTACCTCCCGCCGCATTGCCGTGCCGGATGCCTATGACGCCGTCCAGGATTACTACGAGGAGCAGGGTTGGACGGACGGTATGCCCGTGGTGCCGGCTACTGAGGACGCCGTCCGGCGGATGCTCGGCCCCTGGGGGGAGAACCCCGGCTTGTCGCTGGGCGTAGCGCAGCCGTCCAACGCCGAAGTTACGCTGGAAAAGGTAGCCGTCAACGCCGTAATGGCCGGCTGCCGGCCAGAGTATTTTCCGGTAGTGGTGGCTTGCGTCAAGGCGGCCTTGCAGACGCCGTTCAACCTGGCCGGCTGCCAGGCTACTACCGGCGGCGCCGCTCCGGTGGTTATCGTCAACGGCCCCATCGCTCAGCAGCTGAACATCAACGGCGATTCCGGCGCTTTCGGCCCCGGTTACCGGGCCAATGCCACGATCGGGCGCGCCTTGCGGCTGTTCGTCCGCAATGTAGCCGGCCTCATCATCGGCGATATGGACAAGGCTACGCTGGCGATGCCGGGCCGCTATTCGTTCTGCTTTGCGGAGAACGAAGCCCGCAGCCCCTGGGAGCCGCGCCATGTGGAGCTGGGGCTGAACCCGGACGACAGCATGGTAACGCTGCACGCCATCCGCGCCTTTTATCCGATAATGGAAACGACGGTGTCGCGCGGCATTGAGGTGCTGAATACGCTGGTGCAGTCCACGCGCGCTACCGGGTTCTCCAACTACTACCAGATTGGCACCGGGGCGCAGGTTACGCTGGTTATCAGCCCGGAACACGCTGCGGAAATGGCGGCCGACGGTTTGTCCAAGCAGGATGTCCGCGAATACATTTACGCCAACGCCCGAATGTCCATCGCCGATCTGTCCGGGTTGGGGCATTGGGGCAATCGCAACTACCCGGACTGGGTTGACGACCGCAACCCGGAAACAATGGTGCCCATTGCGCCCCAAGTTGATGACATCGTAATCGTAGTTGCCGGCGGCGACGGGCGTCATTCGGCCTGGCTGGCCGGCTGGGGCGTAACGCGGGTCGTAACCGAGCAAATAGAAATGTCGGGGTAGCGGCCCGCGCCGGGTATAGTACCGTTCCGGCGGGTTGTCAGGCCGGGCTGCCGCCGCAACCGGGTCTGCCGACGGATCGGCCCACTGCCGGACGCTGCCGGGTTAAGGCGCGCCCGTCTCAATTCCGGCGCTGAATTTTTTGCGGCTAGATGACATAATATGCCGCCGCCGGCGTAGGCGCTCTGCTATCATTGAGTGCCGCCCGGCGGCGGTTTTCATCTATTGCGCTTCCCATCCCCCCCGACTATCTGCATCCTGCATCCCCCATCCATAACGGCAGCATTGCCAGGTTTCGCATCGTGTTCACCCATCTGCACACCCATACCGAATACAGTATGCTGGACGGCATCAGCCGCATCCCGGATCTGGTCAACCGGACGCGGGAGCTGGGCATGGATGCCATGAGCATCACCGACCACGGTTCCCTGTACGGCGTGGTTGACTTCTACTCCGAATGCAAGGAAGCGGGCATCAAGCCCATCATCGGCTGCGAAATGTATGTGGCGCACGGCAGCCGCCACGACCGCACTCCCAACGAGCGCACCGCCAACCATCTGGTGCTGCTGGCCAAAGACAATACCGGGTATCGCAACCTGTTGCAGCTGGTTACCCGTTCCCACCTGGAAGGGTTTCACTACCGCCCCCGGATTGACAAGGAACTGCTGGAACAGCATCGGCAGGGCCTGATTTGCCTGTCGGGCTGCCCGTCGGCGGAAGTGCCGGGGCTGCTGGCCGACGGCAACTATGACGCGGCCCGGCAAGCGCTGGGCTGGTATCGCGAACTGTTCGGGGAGAACTATTTCCTGGAACTGCAAAGCCACGAACACGTGCCGCAGCTGCCCCGCATCAACGATGGCCTGCTGCGCCTGCATCGCGATACCGGCATCCCCCTGCTGATTACCAACGACGCCCACTATGTGCGCCGCGCCGACCATCCCTATCAGGATGTCTATATCTGCATTCAGACCGGCACTAATGTGCATGACGGCAACCGGCTGCGGATGGAGGACGATTCTTATTACATCAAAACGCCGGCCGAGATGGCGATGCTGTTCCCCGACTATCCGCAGGCGCTGGACATCACCGGGGAAATCGCTCAGGAATGCAATGTTTCTCTGGGTTTCGGGCAGATGCACTTGCCGCGCTATCCGACGCCTAACAATGAGGATGCCGACGCTTATCTGCAACGCATCTGCTGGGAGGGCTTCGTCAAGCGCTACGGGCAGCACAATGAGACGGCCCGCGCCCGTATGGAGTACGAGCTGGAGGTGGTGCGCCAGACCAGTTTCGCCAACTATTTCCTGGTGGTGTGGGACATCATTTCTTTTGTGCGGGAACGGCAGATACTGTTCGGAGTGCGGGGCAGCGCGGCGGCCAGCATCGTGCTGTACTGCCTGGGCATCACCGACATTGACCCGCTGGAATACCGCCTCGTCTTTGAGCGTTTCCTCAATTTTGAGCGCAAGGAAATGCCGGACATTGATATGGACTTTCAGGATGACCGGCGCGATGAAGTGCTGCGCTATGTCATTGACCGCTACGGCAGAGAGCAGGTAGCCCAGATTATTACTTTCGGGACGATGGGGCCGAAAGCGGCTTTGCGGGATGTGGGCCGGGGCCTTGGCCTCAGCTACGGCGATGTTGACCGCGTGGCCCGGATGGTGCCGAACCGCGCCCGCACGCTGTCCGACGCCCTGGCCGCCAACCCGGAACTGGAGCAGACCTATCACAGCGACCCGGCGATGCAGCAGCTGGTGGACAACGCGCAGGCATTAGAGGGCATCGTCCACCATGTCAGCACTCACGCCGCCGGCGTCCTGATTGCCGACGAACCCCTTGCCGATACCGTTCCGTTGCAGCGTCCGGCCCGCGGCGACGAAAACAGCCCGGTGATGATGACGCAGTACTCTATGGATCCGGTGGCCAAGCTGGGGCTGCTCAAAATGGACTTCCTCGGCCTTACCAACCTCACCATCCTGGATCGCACCGTCAAACTGCTGGACGAAACCAAGGGCATCCGCATTGACCTGAACCGGCTGGAGCTGGACGACGCCGACGCCTACACGCTGCTGGGCACCGGCAACACTTCCGACCTGTTCCAGCTGGAAAGCTCCGGTATGCAGCGTTACATCCGGGAACTGAAGCCGTCCAACCTGGGCGACATCGCGGCGATGATTGCGCTGTACCGCCCCGGCCCGATGGAACACATTGACCGCTTTATCCGCTCCAAGCACGGGCGCGAAAAGGTGTCTTATCCCCATCCCAGTATGCAGGAGCTGCTGGACGAAACCTACGGCGTCATCGTCTATCAGGATCAAGTGCTGCAAATCCTGCAAAACTTCGCCGGGTACTCTCTGGGCGAAGCGGATACCGTCCGCAAGGCGATGGGCAAGAAAATCCCGGAGCTGATGGCTGAGGAGCGGGATCGTTTCGTATCCGGCGCCGTGCAGCAGGGCTACACCGAGCAGATGGGCGCCGAAATTTTCGGCCTGATTGAACCCTTTGCCGGCTACGCTTTCAACAAGGCCCATAGCGTGAGCTACGGCCTGATTTCCTACTGGACGGCTTACTTCAAGGCGCACTATCCGCTGGAATATATGGCGTCAGTGTTGAACTGCCGGCTGGATCACGCCGACCGCTATGTGGCCTCGATTAATGAATGCACCAGAATGGGCATTGGCATCGGGCTACCGGATGTCAATTCCGCCGGCGTGCATTTCACGATTGACCGGGACCGCGGCGGCGATAAAACCGCCGGCGCCGGCGATGCTGCCGGCAATGGCCCGGGTAATAATCCGGGTAACAGTCCGGGCATCGGCCGGCTGCGGGTGGGCCTGGCGGCAGTCAAGTCGCTGGGCGAGGCCGCCGTTACGCCCATCGCAGCCGAGCGGGAGGCTAACGGCCCTTACGCATCCATCGGCGATTTTTGCAAACGGGCCGATGTATCCGGGCTGAACCGCCGCACGCTGGAAGCGCTGGCCAAGGCCGGAGCCTTCGACTCTTTGGCGCCCCGCGCCGCCGTTGTGGCGGCCCTGGATCGCATCTGGGCGATGGCCGCGCAGGAAACCCGCAACCGCAACTCCGGGCAGTTCGGTATGTTCGGCAACGATCTGGACAGCAGCGCCGGCGGCGCCCTGCTGGAGCTGGACACGGCCCAAGCCGACTTGACGCCCCAGGAAAAGGCGGAACTGGAACGGGAATATCTGGGCTTTCCGATCTCTTACGACCCGCTGCGCGCGCTGGCCGCCGCCGACCCCGGCGAAGCGTACAACTCCATCGCCCGGCTGGAGGATGATACGGTCGGCGGCACGGTTACGGTGCTGGGGCATATCACTGGCGTAACGGAACGCTACACCAGAGACAACCGCAAGTTTCTGCGGATTGACCTGGCGTTGGTGGACGGCCCGATCGAGGCAATGGTGTGGCCCGATGTGCTGGAAAAGACGGCGCAGCTCTGGCAGTCCGGCATTGCGGTGAAAGTTACGGGCCGCCTGCAAGCCAGAGGCGACGGCTTCTCTGTATCCTGCTATGAAGCCCAGGAATACCGCCTGCCCGATGCGGCGCCCGACTCAATGAGCGCGCCGCCGGCCGGAACCGCCGCCGGCAACAGTTCCGGCAACGGCCGGCACATCGCCGACCGGTCAGCGGATAAGGATACGGATACGGCGCAATCGCCCCCGCCGGCGGACGCCCCGGCTTCGTCATACCGTTCCAACGGCAATGGCAATGGCAATAGCGCTGGCGGCAGCAAATCTAACCGCAATGGCGGCGGCAACGGAACCGCTGCGCCGACGCCGCCGCCCGGAAACGGCAACGGCGGCATCCGGGAACCGGGCATCCTGATTAAGATAACGGAGAGCGACCAGCCCGACTATGACCGTACCCGGCTGCGCCAGGCCATCCGCCTGATGCTGGAATACCCCGGCGACGACAAAGTGTATGCCGAGCTGAACCTGCGCGAGGGCCGGCGGGTGCTGGTGGAAATTCCGACCGTAGGCACCAGCGTCTGCCCGGAATTGCAGGAACGATTGCAAGAACTGCTGGGCGAGGGCTGCGCGGCGCGGCTGCCGTAGCGTTGGCAGCGCGGGCAACGCCGCAACGCGCGGTTTGTTACTCATCCGCTTGGATGCAGACGGTTACCTGCTGCGCGGCGGCCAGGTCGCGGCTGGTATCCAGGATTTGGGTGCCGATGACGAAAGCCTGCGCCGGGGCGGCGACGGCTTGCGCCAGCAGGTCGGCCCGGCGGCGGGCGCGCGTGATGTCGCTGTCGTCCAGCGTAATCGACACTTCGGCCAGGCAGTAGCCGCCGGCGCCGTCCGACAGCACGATGTCCGCGCCCCGTATCATGCTCGACTCATTGGCGCTGATGCGCCCGGCGTTGACCGCCGCGCGCAACAAGCGGTACAGCTCGGTGTTGTCCTGATTAGTTTGGGCCCAGATAATCTGCGGGTCGGGAGCGCCAAGAAAATCCCCGGCTAGTGCGATTGCCTGCCGTGTTACCGTACGCTCATATTCTTTGCCGATCATGCGGGCGATGTTGCCTTGCATTGTGCGCTGGCCGGCTTTTAGTTCCTCTTGGCCGGCTTTCAGTTCCTCTACGTCGGAGCGCAGTTCGGCTTGGCCGGCCTCCAGGCGTTCCAGCCGGGCAGTGTGCTGGGCCTGCCCCTCGCGCAGTTCGGCCTGCCCGGCCTCCAGGCGGTCGAAGCGGGCGTTGGCGGCGGCTATGAATTCGTGTAGCGTCTGCCGCAGCTCGGCTACGATTTGCCGCAGCTCCTGCATCTCCGCCGGCAGCTGCTGAAACTCCAGGTCCAGGATGTGCTGCCGCATTGCCGACCGCAGCTCCGGGTTGTGTTCCATTGCCGCCAGGATGTCGGCGAAAGTGTAGATGGGCGTCGCCGCGGACGGGGATGCGGCGGCGGGCGTCGTAGTCATAGCCGTTCACTTGCTCACTGGTTTGATGCCGGCGGCGGTAATTGCGGAAAGACCGGGCGGCGCCGGCGGCCGGGCGTCTATTGTAGCACGCCGATCCGCTCAAACCGTCGTTCCAACCCCCCAAACCGTCATTCCGGCGTAAGCCGGAATCCAGAGCCCTAATCCGCCACTACGATAATGGAACCGACAGCCATAGATTCCGGCTTGCGCCGGAATGACGGTTTGGGGGGTTAGAACGACGGTGCGGTTGAGGACACGCCCGGAAAAGCGGCCCTACCGTTCCTTTTCCGGCAGGATGCAGACGGCTACATTATGCGCGGCGGCGGGCGTTCAGGATGTCGCTGTCGTCCGGCGTTATGGACACTTCGGCCAGATAGCAGCCGCCGGCGCCGGCCTCGGTATCGTCCCGCAGTACGATGTCCGCCGTCTCTATATCGCAGCCGTCATCCTTACTAATGCATCCGGCGCCCACCGCAGCGTCCAGCAGCGGATACAGCTCCATATCGCCATAGCCTGCTTTGTCCCAGATCAGCTGCGGTACGGGAATGCCGAAACGGACCATAACCTGACGCGCCGCCAAGCGGGCGGCCCAGTCCTGGTAATCAAGGGCATCCAATATCGCCCGTATTTCGTCATGCGTCAGGCCGGGCTCAGCCGGCGCCGCCGTTGCCGGTGGCGGCGATGGCGATGCTGGCAACGGCGATAATGGCGATGCTGGCGGTGGCGTAGTCAGATCAGTTCGTTTCCGGGTTCGCCGTTTCCGGGATTTGGAGGCCCAGGCCGGCGGCGATGAACCGCCGGCCGTTTTCCTGGTAGCGCGCCGTCGGGTTTTCCAGCCGTTTGCGGTGCTGCTCCGGCAGCGGACGAATGCGCCCCGGCACTCCCACGACCAGCGACTCGTCCGGTATCGGCGCGCCCGTTACGATGGCCCCGGCGCCAATCAGCACATAATCCCCGACCTGGCAGTCCTCCAGGCATACCGCATTGACGCCGACCAGCACATTGCTGCCGACCTTGCCGCCGTGAATGACCGCGCCGTGCGTCATCAGCACATTGTCGCCCAGCTCCAGGTAGTCGTCGGTGTGCAGTACGCAATTGTCCTGTATGGAGCAGTTCTTGCCGATGACGATTTGGCCGTAGTCGGCGCGGATGACGGCGCCGGGCCAGATGCTGCTGCCCGCTCCGATAATGACATCGCCCACGATGTAGGCGGTTTCGCTGACGAACACGCTGGGATGGATTTGCGGCGTCTTGCCGCCGATGCTGCGTATCAAGGTTTTTCGTCTCCTTTACAGGCGTCTTTTTTTACAAGCGTCTTTACAAACCGGCCGCCGTTCATTATACATTAGCAATCCGGCGGCGCCCGGCCCGTCCGGCCGTGGCATCGCCGGAATCCGTCCGCAATTCGTAATACATTCGTAACGCCGCTATTGCAATGATGGGCTATTATGGTGTATGTTATGGGGCAAAGTGTGGCCCTGCGCCGGCTTGCCTTGCGGCAGCCGGGGATTTACCGGATTTCCCCTCACCTCAGGCGGGGGGGGGGGGGGGGGGGGCAAACCTCCCTCTCAAGCTTGACCGACAATCTCAATAGGGGGATTTTGGTATATGGAACGATTAGTAAAAACTGCGCTCCGGCCGGCGGCCGCGCTGCTTTTCGCCGGCGTGGTAACCGCGCTGGCGGCTTTTGCACTGCTGGCCGCGCCCCCGGGCAGTATCACCGAGGCACAGGACTCCGGCGTTGAGGTGATGGCCACCAGCACCAAGGTGGTGATTGACGTAACGGGCGCCAGCGTGACTAGCAACAACTTTGTTAGTTTCCATATCCCCGGTTACACCAGCACCGGCCCCAGGGACGGCGCCGATACCGTCTATCAAACCTGTCATTTTGAGGCGGTAGCGCTGGACGGCGACGGCAACCCCGGCGCCAGCGTCATCTCCCCCGGCGTTACTTCATGGCACTGCCGGGCTGGCGCCAGCGTGTTCGGATTTTTCCGGGCTAACGCCGGCCTCAGCAATTTCCGGATGACCGTTACCGACGTTGAGTTTGACAGCACGGTTGGGGACGAATCCGCCACCGCTCGGTTCACATCCGCGCAATCCGCCTCCAGAGATTCGGCCACCTCGCAGCTGACCGGCAGCCCGGTGGCTATTTTCACCAGCGCCCTCACCCAGTTTGATTTCCGGCGGCCGGGTCGTCTGGGCGGCTTTGAGGATGTCAGCAGCGTCAGCCCCAACGCCGCCGTCCAGGTGCAGGTGCGCGTGGAGAGCATTCCCATTGATATGCCGGGCGGCAGTTCCATCGTCATCTATCTAGAGGACGACTACTCCGTTCCGTCGTCGATTGACCGCCGCAGCGTCTGGTTCACTTTCACCGGCGCGGCCGTGCCGGGCAAGACGGTAGTCAGCCAGCCCGGGCGCCATTACCCCAGCGACGACATTGACCTGGATACGGGCGACTATTTCGGCGGGGACGATGACCACTCCATCCGGGTGTATATACCGGACTTGTATCCGGGCAGCGCCGCCGTCGCCAGCGGGTTCCAGGGCGCAGTAGAGGGGCAGACGCTGACGCTGACCATCAGCAAAAATGCGGGCATCAGGAACCCCAGCGAAGCGGGCGCCCACAGCATCAGCTACGCCATTCTCGGCCCGAACGGCAGCGTGCCGGACAGCCCAGATAACGAGCTGGACGCGCGGCGCACTTACGCCAGGGTCGGCCTGTCGGACGACTCCGACGCGCGCGGCAAGACGGTAACCGCCACCGGCAGCGGGTTCAATAACGGCGTTACGGCGACGCTGTATATGAAGCATTACGCGACGGCCGGCCGGCATCCCGGCGGCGACAGCCCCACGGCATTCGCCAGCAGCGGCGACCCTAATGCCGCCCGCACGGGCGACTCTGCCACCGGCAGCATTATGACGCCGGAGCAGACCTGCTCCGACATCATTCGCACCGGAACGGAACTCGGCGATGCCCTGGTGGGCAGCGACGACCGGGTGGAAATTGAGTTCACGATTGCCAACCCGCCGTTCCAGCCGGGCAGCGGCAACCTGCTGTGTATGGCCGACGGCGAAAACACCACTTCCAGCACGGATGTGGAGCATATCAACCTGGAGCCGAGCATCCAGGTCGTCCCGGATTCGGTCACCGCCGGCCAGTTCGTTACTGTGAACGGGCTGGATTTCCCGGCCGAAGCCGGTTTTGGCTGGGTGAAAGTGAGCGGCCAGCGCATCAGGAGCGCCAGGGGCGACACCATCGGCGCCAACGGCAAAGGCGCCGTTAGCTTCACGATGCCCGGCAACATCCGGGACACCGTCCAGGTGGAAGCCTGCTGGGGCGGCGCCAACGCGGATGACTGCGACGCCAACGGCGACAAGGCCGATGTAACCATCAATGTGTTCCCCTCCGCGCTGTCGCTGAGCAAAGAGGAAGCGCGGCCCAACGAAAGCATCATCCTGCGCGGCGCCAACTTCAGCCAGCTTTCGGGCGACGGCAACGACATCGAATCCATCACGATTGACGATGCGCCGGTGCTGCTGGCCAGCGATGACAGCTTCGCCGACATTGAAGTGTCCAACGCCGGGCAGTTCTCCACGACGATAATCCTGTGGTCGGAAGCGGACAACAATCCGGTACTTACTGCGGGCAAGCATCGCATCAAGGTTACGGACAAGGGCGGCTTCACCGGCGTAGCGGACATCATCATCACGGAGCCGACGATTTCCGTCTCTCCCGAACTGGTGGGGCCGCGTGAATACGCCGTAATCAGCGGCGCCAACTGGCCGGTCAGCAACGATGACGGCGCCAACCTGTCCGACATTAATGTCAGGATCAGCGGCGGCGGCATTGAGACGGATACGGAGAATGTGGAGAGCAACTCCAACGGCAGCTGGACTTTCCGCTATCGCGTCCCCCGCGATGTGTCCATCCCGGCTGCGCTGAATGTCCGGGCTACTTATGGCGCAGGGCAGGACTTCTCCCAGAGCGGGTTCATCACCGTGCCGTCCGCTGACCTCTCCATTGCGCCTGACCGGGTGCCGGCCGGCGCGGAAGTCGTGCTGAACGGAACCGGCTTTGCGCCCTTCGTGAGCAACATTGAAGTCAAGATTGGCTCCAATACCGTGGCCGTTCCGACCGGCGCGACCACTAACCGCGAGGGCAACCTGGAAGATCTGACAGTGCGGGTGCCGTCTCTGGATGACGGGGTGTACAGCGTACAGCTCAAAGTGGGCGGGGCCGCCGGCACCGTATCCATCGGCGAGCTGACCGTGCTGGAGGACACCCGTGGGGAGACCGACTTGATTGAAGGGCTGTCGCCGATGGGCGACAACCTGGTGCGCGTGTTCCACTACAACAGCGCCATCAAGTTCTGGACTTTCTACGACCCGCGCCCGGACTTCCTCGGCCTGAACACCCAGCTGACGCTGGCCACCGGCCGTGCGTACTGGATCCTGATTGACGAGGATCAGATGGTAACGCTGAACGGGCGGGCGCGCACGCTGACCTGCTACACCAGGGAGGACGGCCGGCGCGACTGCTGGAACGAAATCGTCTGGTAGCGTCCGGCAGGCCGCCCAGCGATGGGGCCGGCTAACCCCGGCCCCTAGCACACCCGGCCCCCTTTCCCCGTTGCGGGGAGAGGGGGCCGGTCGCATTTCCCAGCTCATAATTCACCGTCATTCCGGCGCAAGCCGGAATCTAGGGCTGTCGAACTCCATCATTGTAATAGCAGGAGACGACGCAGGATTCTGGCTTGCGCCGGAATGACGGATTTAAGGGGCCGGAACGACAGTTGGAGAGGCGCCGGATTGGCCGGTTGTGGGGGTAATGGATTCCGGCTTGCGCCGGAATGACGGTAATGGGATCGGAATGACGGTTGGGGGAACTGGGGGGCGCCGGAATGACGGTTCTAGCGGGCCGGCGTGCTACAATAGGTTACCGGCCGCCGGCGCCGCCCATCTTTCCGCAGTTACCGCCGCCGGCATCAAACCAGTGAGTAAGTGAACGGCTATGACTATGACGCCCGCCGCCGCGTCCCCGCAAGGCGATGTTAGCAGTTTGGAAGGCCGCGACTATAAGCGCAAAGTAACGCGGCTGTCGATGTCGCTGGCCGCGCATTACCTCGGCGCTCCTGACCCGCAGATTGTCTGGTCCGAAACTCATCAGTACAACGACGAGCCGTCCCGCCTGCTGCGCGCGGCGGCCAAGGCCGGCCGTATCACCGTTGATGAGGCGATGATGGTTGAGAATGCGGACCTTGTGCTGTCGGACGGCGCCGGCGGTTATTGCCTGGCCGAAGTGTCGATTACGCTGGACGACAGCGACATTACGCGCGCGCGCCGCCGGGCCGACCTGCTGGCGCAAGCCGTCAACGCTCCGGCGCAGGCTTTCGTCATCGGCACCCAAATCCTGGACACCAGCCGCGATATTGCCGCCGCGCAGCAGGTAGCCGTCTGCATCCTGCCCGACTAGGGTATGCCGGCAAATGGGCCGGCGTTCCGCCGTGCCCGGCACCGTCATTCCAACCCCCAACCGTCATTCCGTCCCACCCCCCAACCGTCATTCCGTCCCACCCCCCAATCGTCATTCCAACCCCCAACCGTCATTCCGGCGCAAGCCGGAATCCAGCGCCCTAATCCGCTACTACGTTATATGAAGGCCGTCGTCCATAGATTCCGGCTTGCGCCGGAATGACGGTTTAGGGGGTTGGAATGACGGTTTGGGGCGTTGGAATGACGGGTTAGGGGGTTGGAATGACGGTTTAGGGGGTTGGAATGGCGGGTTATGGGGATGGCCGGAATGACGGGCTGCCGGTTCCATTACCGTAGTAGCGGATTAGGGCGCTGGATTCCGGCTTGCGCCGGAATGACGGTTGGGGAGGGGCGCCCCAATGCCGGTTAGAGGGTTGGCAGGGCGGCCTTTGTTGGGTTTTCTAAAAATAGGCCTAAAGTTGCGCCCATTTCGTAATAATCCCGTAATGTTCGGCCGGCTATTATAGCCCGCAGTCTATACAGCCCGACCGGGGCGTTTGCCGGCCGGCGCGCTTTGCGCCGCCCCGCAACGGCCCCGCCCTTTCCTGCCAGGAGGTGTACCCGCCGAACTAACTAACTGCTTGGCTGCCCGACGGCTTGCCCCCCGACCCGGCTGCTTTGCCGCCCGGGGACGCCCGCCCGCCGGCCCGCCATCCATCAATCAACCAACGAACCTGCCAACCAACCGACAAGCAAGTCTCACAAGGGAGATTTTGTCAGATGAGCAAATTACTGAACAGAGCGATACGGCCCCTGGCCGCGCTGGCAGTTGTCGGCGCCGTAGCCGCCGTGGCCGCCTTTGCGCTGCTGGCCCTGCCCCAGGACAAGCCGGCCGAAGCGCAGGCCGGCGCAGTGATTACGACCGAAACCGCCCTCGACAGCATTACGGTGAAAGCGACGGGCGTAACCGCGATAACCGCCACCGTCGACTTCATCCACATTGCGATCAATGGCTACACGGCTACCGACACTAGCCCTGCCAACACCAACAAGGCGTGTACCGCTGTGGCAACCAACGCTGCCGGCGACAATATTGCTGTCAACGACAACGAGTTTGGATGCAAAACTAACGGCGACAACCTCGTCGTGTACGTCCAGGTTGCTGGTGCTGACATAACCGGATTGACCGCATTCGATGTGGCCATTACCGGCGTCACTGCCGGCTCGACTACCGCTGCCCCTGCTATCGTTACGGGCGGCGTTACGGTACAGGGAGCCGATACCGTCTCTTACGGAGCGGCTGACTTCACGCCGGCTTCCGCCGCCGCCATCGGCGGCGCAACCGACTACTACCGGCCCGGCACTGCGGCCGACACGGCGGCTGTTGACAGCACCACTTCCAGCGCTTCGGTGCAGGTGCGGCTTAACATCGTGCGCCTGCCGGAGGACCTGGAAGCGGGCAGCTCCATCGTGCTGTACCTGGAGGACGACTATGTCGTTCCCAATAGCATCGGCGTACGCAGCACTTGGTTCACCGTCAGCGGCCTTCCCGAAATCGGCAAGACCAACGAAGTGGACGCTGGCCGGCACTATCCCGGCGATCCCATCGACGTTGACACGGACGACTACTTCGGCGGCGATGACGACTACTCCCTCCGCGTCTATATCCCCGATATGTATGTCGGCGATGTGGCGGGCACTTCGCTGGGCTTCCAGCATCCGGTGGCCGGCCAGACGCTGACGCTCACCTTCCACAGCAACGCGGGCATCAAGAACCCGCCGGAAGCCGGCACCCACAGCATCGGCTACTCCATCCTGGGCCCCAACGACAGCGTTGGCGACCCGGAGGTTACGCTGGCTACGGCCGCCACTGCGGCCAAGATCAGCCTGTCGGACGATGACGATGCGCGGGGCAAGGTAGTTACCGTTACCGGCTCCGGCTTCAACAACGGCGTTTCGGCGTCGGTGTATATGAAGAACTACGCCCAGTCCGCCGAGACCGCTGATCCGACGGTGGGCCGCTGGACAGCTCCGGCTGCTAGCGCCGCCGCCGCGGCGCGCGGCACGCTTTCGCGGTCCGGGGATCCCAACGCCGCCGTAGCGGACGCCGCTGCGGTCACCGCGATCAAGCGCGTGGACACCACCAGCACCATTGCAGCTGGCGATGTGATGTCGCCGGCGGAAACCTGCATTGACATCATCGCCACCGGCACCCAGCTGGGCGACGGCGCCATTGTAGGCGCGGACGACCGCGTGGAAGTTGAGTTCACGGTAGCCAACCCGCCGTTCCGTCCCGGCAAGTACAACCTGCTGTGCATGGCTGACGGCGAAAACACCCGGTCCACCGGCCCGGTGAGCGGCAACACGGGACACCGGGTCACCGGCGATGTGGAGCACTTCAACCTGGATCCGTCCATCAACGTGACGCCGAAGACGGTCAACGCCGGCGACCAGGTTACCATCAACGCTCTGGACTTTCCCTCCGGAGCCGCGTTCCAATGGCTTGAGGTCGTCGGACTGCGGGTTACGGCCAGCGGCACCCCCGTCGGCGACAACGGCAAAGGCAGCGCTACCTTTAATATGCCCGGCAACATTAAGGGCACCGTCAAGGTAGAAGCCTGCTGGGGCACGTCGGACTCCTGCGACAATGAAAGCACCAAGATTACCGTGGTGCCTTCCCAGCTGTCGGTGAGCAAGACCGAAGTGCGCCCCAACGAGAGCGTCATCATTCGCGGCAGCGGCTTCAGCACCGCTAGCGGCGATGGCAACGACCTGCGCTCGGCCAAGATTGACGAAGCCGACCTGCTGCTGACCAGCGACGGCGGCACGCTGTCGGATGTGGAAGTGTCCAACAGCGGGCAGTTCTCGGCTACTTTCGCCATCTGGGCGTCCGACTCCAACAACCCGGCGCTGGAACCCGGCGAGCACACCATTACGATTGAGGACGTCGCGGGCTACTCCGGATCCGTCAAGGTCACGGTGCTGGCGCCGACCCTCATGATCAACCCCGATGTTGCCGGGCCGCGCGACTATGTGGTCATTTCCGGCAAGAACTGGCCCGTTGAGAACGACGACGGCGGCAACATTTCCGACATCAGTATCGTAGTCAGCGGCGGCGGCATCACCGATGACGAGGAGAACGAGGACACGGACGCCAACGGCAACTGGTCCTTCCGCTACCGCATTCCGGGCGATGTCGGCATTCCGAGCACGCTGACGGTCCGGGCGACCTACGGTTCGTCCAACGACATCAGCGAAATCGAGACCTTCAACGTCCCCGCGGCCAACCTGGAGATCACGCCGGCAACGGTGGTTCCGGGCGCCGACCTGACGCTCAGCGCCACGGGCTTCACCCTCTACGAGAGCAACATTGAAGTCAAGATCGGCTCGCTGTCCGTAGCCGTGCCGGCCGGCACCAATACCGACGGCGAAGGGGCGCTGAAAGACCTCACCGTCAAGGTGCCGTCTCTGGATGCGGGCGTGTACACCGTCCAGCTGAAAGTCGGCGGCGCCAACGGCACGGTCGCCATTGGCGAAGTAGAAGTCCTGGACGACGACAGTTTCGGCGAAGCCGACCTGCCGGAAGCCCTGGAAGCGCTGGGTGACAACCTGGTGCGGGTGTTCCACTTCAACAACGCCAACAAGACCTGGTCGTTCTACGACCCGCGTCCCGAGTTCGCGGAACTGAACACGCTTTCCGGCCTGTCCAACGGCCAGTCCTACTGGATCCTGGTCAACGAGAGCCAGAATGTTACGCTGAACGCCAAGGCGCAAACCCTGACCTGTCTCAACGGCGAGTGCTGGAACGCCATCGTCTGGTAGGCGGTTTCGGTTCCGGCGGTTGGGCGGCGGCAGTTAGGCAAACCAGCCAGCTGCCGTCCAACCCAGCCGCCGGAGCCAGTCAAACCGACGAACCGAGCCAACCCGGGCGAATGACAGACTGATTGAAAGCACCAGCAGGAGAATGAAGATGAAGAGAATTGCAGCGATGGCGGCGGCGGGGCTGTTGGCCTTGATGCTGGCGCTGCCCCTGGGCGCGGTACTGGCCCAGGATGACAGCGCGGGCAACCGTCCGCCGGCGACGCTTTTCGGCACGGTAATGACCGATGGCCTGCCGCCTCCGGCGGGGACCATGATTGTTGCCATGGCCGGCGAAGAGAAACTTGGTTCCGCGATGGTCATGGAAGGCGGCACGTTCGGGCCGCTGACGATGATGCAGCCCTCCGGCGACGGCGCAACCATCACCTTTATGGTGGGGGAGCGGATGTCGGATTTCACTGTGGACTGGGCCAGCGGGAATGTGCAGAATGTAATGATGACCGCTGACCTGGCGTCCGCGGAGCCGGTAGTCGGCCCGGCGGGTCCGGCGGGCAATCCCGGCGTAGCCGGCGCCCGCGGCGCTGACGGCGCTGACGGCGCCGACGGCAAGGCGGGCCCGGCGGGCCCGGCCGGGCCCGCCGGCCCGGCCGGCGCGCAGGGTCCGGAAGGCAAGCAGGGCCCGGCCGGGCCTCCCGGCCCGACGGGTGAAGCTGGCGCGCAGGGTCCGGTAGGCGGTTCCGGTTCCGCCGGCACGATGGGGATTATCTCCCTGATTGTCGCCATAGTGGCGCTGATAGTAGGCGGCGCGGCCATCCTGATGGGCCGCCGCAGCTAACCACCGACCGACACGGCCAACCAACCGACCAAGCAAACCCAATGGGCTGGCAAGCCGGCCCACCGCGCGCCGGGCCAAGCGTCCGGCGCAACGGCCCCCCTCCCCCAACGGGGAGGGGGGCTTTTTGTCGGCCTACCCGCAGGCGTAGATTCCGGCTTGCGCCGGAATGACGGTTGAGGGGGCTAGGAATGACGGTTGGAGGTTGGGAATGACGGTTGGGTGGTTGAGTATGACGGTTGGGGATGGGCCGGCTTGACAGGATTAAGGCCGGTGCGCTATTGTGCCGCAATGCCGGCAGAGCGTATCAGAAGGGGAGGCAATCTGATGGATGACAGGGATCTGTACGCAGCGTTGCCCATCGCCAAGCAGCGCGCGGCGGAACGGGCGTATGGACGGGCGCAAAATATCGCGGCCGAACTGCGGGCCGAAAGAGAGCGCTACGAGTCGCTATGCGATGCGATACAGGATGCGGTTGAAAGCGTAGAGCCGACCGGGTATGCCGGCAACGGCGCAAGCGTCAACCGGGAATCGGCATTGCACAATGCCTGATTTGTCGGATCTGGAACGACTACTGCATGAGGCGCAGGTATCAAGGACGCGCCTGCGCCAACACATCATAGCCTTGATTTACGAGGAACTAGAGTTTTTGATGCTGCTGGGCGCCGGAGGCGTATCCAGTATGCCGTACCATAAAGCCGCGGTTTTGCGTAATCAGGTACTGAAACCGCTGGAAGCCGATGATTACGCCAGAGCGGCGGAAGAGTTGGACAAATTTCTTGGTGAGTGGCCAATGGATCGCATAATGCGCCTGCTGGTAAGCGAAGTACAGCCAGCATTGCAGTTGATGGTGCGAAGGGAAGCCGAAATCGCCAAACTGCGCCAGCGGATTTAGGCGAATACGACTGCCGTTTCATCATTTGGCTTTGGCCGGACGGGTTATTTACGAATGCAGGCTGCATCTACTATCGCTGTCCCCGCGGCACGGCGGCCGGCCGGCACTTTGGCCGAGCTGGTGTTGCCGGATGCGTCCGGGCTGGCGCGCCCGGCCCGCGACATCGCCCTGATTGTCGGCGGCAGCCTGCTGGTGGCCCTGCTGGCGCAAGTCAAGATACCGCTGGGCTTTACGCCGGTGCCGATAACCGGGCAGACCTTTGCCGTGCTGCTGGTTGGCGCATTGCTGGGCGGCTGGCGCGGGGGTTTGGCGCTGGCACTCTATGCGGTGGAAGGGGCGTTCCTGCCGTTCTTTGCGGGCGGCGCATCGGGCTGGTTCTGGACGCTGCCCAGCGGCGGCTACATCGTCGGGTTTATCCCGGCGGCGGCCCTGGTGGGCTGGCTCTGCCAGTTGGGTTGGAACCGCCGGCCCTGGCTGCTGGCGGCGATGCTGCTGGGCAACGCCGTCATCTATCTGCCGGGGCTGCTGCAACTGAACCTGTTCCTGCCGGCCGATGCGGCGGCGGCGTGGGGCTGCGCCGATGTCTGGCAGTGCGGGCTGCTGCCGTTCATCCCCGGCGATTTGGTAAAGCTGATTGCCGTCAGCCTGGCGGTGCCGGCCGGGTGGGTATTGCTGGATCGGTTCGTGCCGGGCGCAACCGGACGGCCGCGGTAAGCAGTACCCGGAAATCAGCCCCCGGAGCGCAATTTTCGGCAGTCAAGGTCCTGACTATCAAGGTACTGGCAGTCAATTTTCAGCAGTCGGATAAGGAGTTAGGCGCAAGACGATGGATATTTTCTGGCTGGGACATTCCTGCGTGCGGCTGCGGTCGTCGGTTACCGGATTGTCGGTAATCTGCGATCCGTATGGGCCGGCGCTGGGCGTCCGCATTGACCCGCGGCAGACGGGGGATGTGGCGGCGGTAACGGTGAGCCACGATGCGCCCGGCCACAACGCCGCCGCCGAGCTGCCGGGCAGTCCCCGGGTATTCAGCAGCCCCGGGGAGTACGAGTTCCAGGGCATCACCATCCGGGCGGTGATGTCGCCGCTGGCGTCCGACGAGACGCGGGCAGCGCGCAATGTGGCCTATACGATTGGCATTGACGGCATCAATGTGTGCCATCTGGGGAACATCCGGCAGCCGCTGACGGCGCCGCAGATTGACTTGATAGGGCCGGCGGATGTGGCGCTGGCGCCGGCCGGCGGCGCGGAGCATAACCTGCTGCCGTACCGCGCCGTCAACCAAATGGCGCAGCAGCTGGACGCCCGCTGGCTGATACCGATCCACTACCGGGCCGCCGGGGAACCGTCGGTAGTACAGCCGGACGGCGCGGCGGCGCTGCTGCGGGAGCTGGGCGTAGCCGAGGGCGCGCTGGAGCCGCAGAACCGCCTGCAAGTAACGCGCAACAACCTGCCCGCCGGACTGCAAATCGCCCTGCTGACGCCGCAGTTTCGCCCCGCCACCTAGGGCGTGTGGTCATTCACCGTCATTCCGGCCCCCTAACCGTCATTCCGGCCCCCTAACCGTCATTCCGGCCCCCTAACCGTCATTCCGGCGAAAGCCGGAATCTATGGCTCTTGTCTCTATTATCGTAATGGCAGATTACGACGCTGGATTCCGGCTTTCGCCGGAATGACGGTTGGAGTGCTGGAATGGCGGTTGGGGTGCTGGACTGGAATGACGGTTGCGGCCCGGAATGACGAAAAATTACCCCCTCCCGCCGGGAGGGGGTTAGGGGACGGGCGCGTTGCCGGCGGCTTACCAGGCGATGCGCCGGCGATACATCAGCAGCGATACCCCGACGCCGGCCAGCGTCAGGCCCAGGGCCGTAACCAGGCCCGGCAGCAGCGGGATGCCTTGGTAACGCAGCGTGGTAGCGGCGAATCCGGCGGCGGAATTGGCCGGCACCAAGCCCAGGTCGGCGGCGTCCGGCAGCGTAAGGTCGGTAGTGCGCCATTCCGGGTTGGCAGCTCCGGCCGTCATCCCGGACGCTGACATCCCGGACGCCGTCATCGCGTCGCCGGCAACGGTAGAGGTTGCGGCATCGGCAGCCGGGTTGCTGGCGTCGGCGGCGGCGTCAGTCGCCGTTACAAAGCTAAGCTCCATCTGCCGAGTTACCGACTGCTCCTGGAACACCGTGGCCTGGCGGGGCGCATCCACCCAGTTGTCCGACTCTAATATCAGCCAAAAACGGATTGCCTTGCCTTGCTCGCCCACTGCTTGCTCTGATGCCGGACGCCCCACTTTCAGGCCGTGATAGCGCCCCTCGATGCCCACGGTGACGGGTGCGCTGCGATAGCCGCCGTCGCAACCGCCGAGGCAGGCAATGAGGGCCGTACCTGCCGCGCTCAGTTGCCCGTCGGTGAAAGCGTGGCCCTCAAATGTATTCCAGATAATGCTGCCGTCGGCAGTGTCGGCAGCGCCGGCGGGTACGCCTCCGGTTATCGGCCCGGAGCCCGTTTTCACTTCGCTGGAAAGCGGCGGGTCATCCGGCCCGGCGCCCAGCGCATTGCCGGGCAGCGCCGCCGCCAGCAGCAAAGCCGCCGTCGCGGCGGCTACAACCGATTTTCGGGCCCGCAGGCCGGGTACTATCCGCAGCATAATCCTGCTCCTGTCTTGCCGCCTGGCCGGCTGGCCGCAGCGGCGTATTGCAGCGCATCGGGTTGGGTTGGCTGATTTCCGATTAATGATAGCCAACGGCGGGCTGCCGCCGCACAGCGCGGGAATGCATCTTTTATAAGAATCCGGCGCATTTCGGCCTTTTGACATTTCGGTTCTTGGAACAGCGGCAATCCTGCCCTTGCCCCTTTGTGCCGTCGGGTGATAAGGTTGCGGGTATGAGTACGCAAATCAGCAACGAGGACATCGTCCGCCTGTTCAGCAATATGGCGGCTTTGCTGGAAGTCAGCGGCGACTCGGCGTTCAAAATCCGGGCTTACCGCCGGGCGGCCGACGCCATTGAGCAGTTGAGCTATTCGCTGGCCGGCACCGCCGCGTCCGGGGACGATCTCCGCAAAATCCCCGGCGTGGGCAAGGCGATCAGCGACAAGGTGCAGGAACTGGTGTCCACCGGCCGCGTATCCGCTTATGACCGCCTCGCCGACGCGCTGCCGTCCGGCGTGCTGGATCTGCTGGAAGTCCCCGGTATGGGGCCGAAAACCGTCAAAGCGGTTGTTGAGGAGCTGCAAATCGGCACGATAGCGGATCTGGAACGGGCCGCGCTGGACGGCCGGCTGGCGCAGCTGCCGCGCATGGGGCAAAAGTCGGCGGACAACATCCTGCGCCACATCCGCGCCCAACGGATGCGTTCCGACCGGACGCCGCTGGGCATTGCCACGGAGACTTGCGATGCAGTTACCGCCGCCCTGTTCGCCGCCTGTCCCGGCCTGGTAAGCCTCACGCCCGCCGGGTCGCTGCGCCGCTGGGAGGAAACCATCGGCGACCTGGACTTGATTGCGGTATCGGAAAACCCCGGCGAAACCGGCCCGGCCCTGGCGGCGTTGCCATCCGTCCGCACCGTGCTGGCCGCCGGCGACGCCAAAACCTCCGTAGTGGTGGACCCCGGCATCCAGGTTGACTTGCGTATCGGCGAGCCGGCGGCGCTGGGCGCAATGCTGCAATACTTCACGGGCAGCCAGCAGCACAACATCCGCCTGCGTGACTACGCCAACCGGCAGGGCTTGTCGCTGAATGAATACGGCGTTACGACGGTGGAGAGTGGGGCAACCGAGCAGTTTGCGGACGAAACCGCCTTTTACGGACGCTTGGGCCTACCTTGGATACCCCCGGAACTGCGCCGTGGCACTGACGAACTGGAAGCGGCGCGGCACGGCAATCTCCCCCGCCTGGTGCAGGAAACCGACCTGCGCGGCGACTTGCATCTGCACAGCGACTGGAGCGACGGCAAGTTTCCGCTAGAGGAAATGGTGGCGGCAGTGGCCGCTATGGGCTATGAATATATGGCGATTACCGACCACTCGCGGGGGCTGGGCGTGGCCAACGGCCTTACCCCGGAACGGCTGGAACGCCAGATTGCCACGCTCAAAGCCTTGCAGGAACGCTACGCAATGACCATCCTCTGCGGCTCCGAGGTTGACATCCGGGCCGACGGCGCGATGGATTTCCCGGACGAAACGCTGGCGCAGCTGGACTGGGTTATCGCATCGGTGCACAACGCGATGGGGCAGGAACGCTCCATTATGACCCGCCGTATCATCCGGGCGATGGAAAACCCCTATGTAACGGCAATCGGCCACGCCTCGGCCCGGCTGCTGGGCCGCCGCGACCCGGTGGATTTTGACATTGAGGCTCTGCTGCAAGCGGCGCGGGATACCGGCACGGCTATGGAAATCAACGCGGCCCCGGAACGGCTGGACTTGAAAGATACGCACGCCGCCCGCGCCCGTGAACTCGGCGTTCCGCTGGTTATCAACACCGATTCGCACCACATTGACGGGCTGCCCAACCGCCGCTTCGGCGCCGCCGTCGCCCGGCGCGCCTGGTGCGGCCCGGAGCATATTCTGAACGCTTACTCGCGCCCGGTTTTCCTGCGCTGGCTGCGCGCGCCCAAGCCGGAACGCATTGCCCGCTTTGCGGATATGGCGGCGTCCGCGGCTGCGGTTGCGCCGGCGGCTGCGGAGTTTTCCCGATGACCACCGCAGCCGCCATGCCGGATACGGTCGTCCTTACTCCCCCGACTGTTGCGCCGGAAAGCCGCGCGTTTCTATACTCCGATACGCAGCGGGGCGATGATACGCAGCGGGATGATACGCCGGCCATTTTGGAACGCTTGCGGCTCACCGCCGGCATTACCCAGCCCTGGGATGAAGCTGTGCTGCGCGCCATCGGACAATGGACGCTGCCGTCCGAAATCATCGCCGGACACCGCTGGCAGTATGTAATCGGCGGCGAAGCCCTGGACTGGCTTACCCTGGCGCATCGGCTTTCCGCTGAAATACCGGACGCCATCCCGCCGCACGAGCTGGAAACGCTGCTGTTCTGCGGGCGTCTGCCCGGCGCCGTTGACCCGGAACGCTTCCGCCGCCTGATTGGCACCTACCGTTACACGGCGCATCTCAACTATCAGTACGGCGTGGTCGTTGAGGAAACGTTGCAGCTGGCGGTTGAGGAAGCCGTCCGCAAGCATCATCTGGCCCTCTGCTACGGCGACAGCGCGGCGATTATGCGGGAAACCTACCGGCATTTGTACGGCGATACGGAGGATGCTCTTTACCGGCAGTTCGCCGCCGCTGCGGGAGAGCAACAGTACGATGACGGAGCAGCGCTGTCGCTGGCCGGCTATCGCGAGTTCACCTATTGGCTGTTCAAACGGCGCATCCGCAAATGGCATCCGGCCCGCGTAGCCAGCGACACCCGGCGCGGGCTGGACAAATTGCGGGAGCTGCGCGCCGGCGGCGCCAACGACCGGGCGGCCGACGACGATATGATGGCGGCGCCGGAATGGGACGCGGCATACGCCCTGCCGGTTGGCGGCGCATAGCCGGCCCCTATGCATCATCGTCCGCTATAGTATCGATAAACGCAGCCCCCGGCATCACGATGCCGGGGGCTTTGCCGTCGCTGCGGCAGCCGGCGGCGTTCCGCCTCTGCATCCGTTATAGGCCGTACACCTTGCGATAGCTCAGGCTCATCCGCTTGCGCTCGGTGTCAATGCTGAGGATCTGCACTTTGATCTGCTGGCCCTGATAGACGATTTCTTTGGGATGCTCCATCCGCCGGGCGGAGAGTTCCGAGATGTGAACCAGGCCCTCAATCCAATCCTCCAGCTTGACGAAAGCGCCGAAGTCCATCAGACGGGTAACCGTGCCGTCCACGATGTCGCCCACCTGGTAGCGATCCGTTACGGAGTCCCACGGCTCGGGCTGCGTCCGCTTCAGGCTCAGCGAAATCTTTTTGCCTTCCTTGTCCACGCGCAGCACTTTCAGCGTCAGCTCGTCGCCGATATTGACCACTTCCTCGGGAGACTTGACCATCGCCCAGGCCAGTTCGGAGATTGGCACCAAACCTTCCGCTTCGCCCAGGTCGACGAAAGCCCCAAAGTTACGCATGGAGCGGACGGTGCCTTGCACAATCTGCCCCTCTTGCAGGACTTCCAGCAGCTCGTCTTTGGCCTGGTTTCGCAGCTGCCGCCAGATTTTGCGCTCGGTAAGCACCAGCTTTTCCCGCTGCGAGTCCAGCTCCAGGATGTTGAAGCGGGCATCCTCGCCGATGCGGGCGTCCAGATGCTCAACGCGCCCCTCTTTAGGCACCGGCGCCATCTGGGAGAAGGGGACGAAGCCGCGCACGCCGTTCCAGTCCACTACCAGCCCGCCCTTGTTGTGCTGCACAATTTTGGCGGTAAGCTCCGAGTCTTTCTCGCGCAGGTCAATCAGGTCTTCCCACACGCGCTTTTCCTGCGCCTGGTCATAGGAAAAGACCGGCATACCGCCGGGGCCGCGGTTGTTGACCAGAATAACCATCACGCGGGAGCCGGGCTGCATTTGAGCGCGCTCTTCTTCAGTGAGCGTACGCATCTCCGGCGGCGGCACGACGCCTTCGTTCTTGAGGCCGGCGCTGATGACCATGCCTTCTTCGTCAATGCTTACGATTTCCCCGGTTACCAGATCGCCGCGCCGGTACTCCCGAGGCGAAAAGGCCGATTCGGGAAGCTCCGACATATCGGTTACGGCGTACTGGTCCTGGGCTACCGGGTTCTGGGCTACCATCAGTTCTGTTGCTCCTTGCGGTTACTAGCGGCCAAAATTCGGCGACCGCCGGGGCGCAGCCGGCAGCAACGGTTCGCAAAACCCCGTTTGCCGACAATTCGCCTGCCTAATAATACTTATGCCCGGTGTAAATTGCAACCGCTTGGAACGGGTTTATGCAAAACGGATTTATGACGGATTTATGCCCAACGCGCGGGCGGCGTTGGGCCGGCTTTCTAGGAATGGAATCGCCGCCCGGCGCCGTTTTGTGGAGCATCCGGCATTTTGCGAAGCATTCCGCATATAGACAATTCGCCGCATCTGATGCTACCATTTTCGGCATACATAATCTGCCACGCCGGGACGCCGCGGATGATGCCTTTATCGTTCCTATGGCGCCGGCGCAAGGCTGGATTGGATGGATGGGATGATGACCGGCACCGCCGCTGAGACCGCAATGGCCCGCGCTTATGACGCCTCCGCCGTTGAACAACGCATCTACCGGAACTGGTGGAACTCCGGCTACTTTGCGCCCCAAACCGACCGCACCGACCGCGCTGACGCATCCGGGGCGCCCTTTTGCGTCATAATGCCGCCGCCCAATGTAACGGGTGAACTCCACTTGGGACACGCCCTTACCGCCAGCCTGGAGGACGCCCTTACCCGCTGGCACCGAATGCGCGGCGACCCTACCCTTTGGCTGCCCGGCAAGGACCATGCCGGCATCGCTACTCAGTGGGTTGTGGAACGGGCTTTGGCCGAGCAGGGCATTACCCGGCACGAACTGGGCCGCGCCAAGTTTGAGGAACGCATCTGGGAATGGGTTGAACTTTACGGCAATACCATTGACGAGCAGCACCGCCGCCTGGGGGCGTCCTGCGACTGGTCGCGCCTGCGCTTTACCCTGGACCCCGGCCCCGTCAAGGCCGTCCGCACTACCTTTGTCAACCTCTATAATAAGGGGCTGATTTACCGGCACGAGCGCATCATCAACTGGTGTCCGCGCTGCGCTACCGCCCTTTCCGACCTGGAAGTTGACTACGCCGAGCAGGACGGCAAGCTCTATCACATCCGCTATCCGATGGCCGACGGCAGCGGCGATTTTGTTACGGTAGCCACTACCCGCCCGGAATCGATGCTGGGCGATACCGGCATTGCCGTCCATCCCGACGATGCGCGCTATGACGGCAAGATTGGCGCAATGGCTGTCCTCCCCATCGCCGACCGGGAGATCCCGGTAGTGGCCGACGCCGCCATTGAGATGGAATTCGGCACCGGCGCGCTGAAAGTTACGCCCGGCCATGATGTGGTTGACTTTGAAATCGGAGAGCGCCACGGCTTGCCCATCATCAACATCATCGGCTTTGACGGCTGTATGACCGATGCCGCGGGCGCAAAGTATGCCGGCATGGAACGCTTTGCGGCGCGCGACGCCATCGCCGCCGAACTGGATGCCATTGGCGTCCTGGAACGAATTGAGGACTATCATCATTCGGTAGGCCGGTGCCAGCGTTGCAGCGAGGTAGTTGAGCCGCTGATTAGCCTGCAATGGTTCCTCAATGTGGGCCGGCATACCGAGCCGGACAGCATCGCGGGCCGCGCTTATGCCGCTGTCGCTAACGGCGATATTGAAATCGTGCCGGAGCGTTTCGTCCGCGTCTATCTCAACTGGCTGGAAAATATCCGCGACTGGTGCATCAGCCGGCAGCTCTGGTGGGGACACCGCATCCCGGTTTGGTACTGCGCCGACTGCCCGGCGCGCGCCGCCTGCATCGACGATCCCGATCAATGCCCGCAGTGCGGCAGTCCCCGCATTGAGCAGGACGGCGATGTATTGGATACCTGGTTCAGCAGCGGCCTGTGGCCCCATTCCACCTTGGGCTGGCCCGACGACCAATCGGACGATTTGGAACGGTTTTACCCTAACGCCGTGCTGGAAACGGGCTACGACATCCTGTTTTTCTGGGTTGCCCGTATGATTATGCTGGGCATTGAGAATACCGGCGCCATCCCTTTCCGGTCGGTCTATCTCCACGGTATGGTGCTGGACGCCCAGGGCCAGAAAATGAGCAAGACCCGGGGCAACACTCTGGATCCGCTGGACTTGGTGGAGCAGTACGGCACCGACGCCCTGCGCTTTGCGCTGACTACCGGCGCCGCTCCCGGCAACAACCTGCGCCTAGGCCAGGAAAAGCTGGAATCGGCGCGCAACTTCGCCAACAAGATCTGGAACGCCGCCCGTTTCGTCATCAATGCCGTTGCCGACCGCGATGACCTGGACGGCTGGCGCGAACTGCCTCCGCCGACGCAGCGGGCCGACCGCTGGATTATCAGCCGGCTGGACGCCGTAACCACTGCCGTCAACCGCGCCCTGGCCGCCTTTGAGCTGGGCGAGGCGCAGCAGCGGCTTTACGACTTTATCTGGAACGATTTTTGCGACTGGTACATTGAGATGGCCAAGGTTCGGCTGCGGAACGCTGGCGATGCCGACGCTGACGCCGCCGGCGCCGCCCGTACCCTAACGCACACGCTGGAACGCGCGCTGCGGCTGCTCCATCCCTTTATGCCATTCGTTACCGAGGAAATCTGGCAGAACCTTACCGCGCGCGTGCCGGCCCCCGCCGCCGGGCTGCCGCCCTCCATAATGGTGGACGCCTACCCGCAGGCGGAATCCTCCCGGGCGGCGCCCGACGCCGAGGCGGAAGTGGAGCTGGTGATGCGTCTCGTCCGCACCGTGCGGAATACCCGCGCCCAGCTGCGTATTCCCGCCGGCCAGAAAATCGCCGCCGCAATTGAAACCAACGGGATGGATACGGTCGTATTAGAGGAAAAGGCGGTTATCAGCGCTTTGGCCCGGATGGAGCCTTTGCAAGTTGTCAACGGCAACACTAACTGCAACGACAAGGACAGCAGCGGGCCGGACGCGGGAGACGCAGCGGCAGAGGCCGCCGGCGTAAGCCTGGTAGTCAACCCGCTGGTAGTGCGCCTGCAACTTGCCGGCATCGTGGATCTGGCCGCCGAAAAGGAACGAATGCACCGCGAGCAGAACGAAATCATTGCGGAAACCGCGCGCAAGCAGCGGCTGCTGGACAACCCCAATTTCGTCGCCAAAGCCCGGCCCGAAGTGGTGGAAAACGAGCGCCAGCGTCTGCGTAGCCTGGCGGAGCAGCAAGAGCGCATCTCCGGCATCATCGCCCAGCTCGGCGCCTAGCCCGTCCCCAAGATTGCGAAATCCGGTTCCCCGACGCCGTGCATTTTCGTCAAAATTCAGTCAAAATCTAAAATCACTACCAATGTCCCATCAAGGAGCTCTCGGATGACTCAGAAAATTGTGCGGTATATGGTATTTGCGCTGGCCGCCGGGCTGGCGCTGGCGGCCTTGGCGGCGTGCGGCGGCGGCCCCGAGCCGACTCCTACCGCCGCCCCCGATGTATCGGCTACCGTCAGCGCCCAGCTGACCCTCAGCGCCCCGACCCCCACCGTGCCGCCCACGCCTACCGTGCCGCCCACGCCTAATGTCCTCGCTACCGCGCAAGCGATGGCGGCGATGATGCAGCCGCCGGCTACGGCTACCCCCATGCCTACCGACACGCCGGCGCCCACTGCTACGCCCGAACCGACGGCTACCGCTGTGCCGGCGCCCACGGCTGCGCCCACCGCTACCCTCCAGCCGGGCAGCATCGCCCACACTGACAACCAGAAGCGTCCCGCCATTATTACCGGCAAAGTTACCATAGGCGGCAGCACGGCCCCTGCCAACACCATCGTGGAGGGCAAGAGCGACGGCAACCTGCCCGTACAAGTCAAGACCAACGACAAGGGCATTTACGAAATGAACATCGGCAAAGACGGCATAGTGCTGGAGATGTTTGTGAACGCAAAGCCCACCGGCACGAAAACGAAAGCTACCAAATCGGGAGATATACAGGCAGTCAATTTGTCGGTGCAGTAGTGCCGTCCCGCCGCCCTATCCTGCCCCTTGTTATAGGGAAAGGGAACGCCGCGCCCCGGCTTGGTTAGAGCCGGGGCGCATTCCGCTTAATACGGGTTAACGCGGGCCAGCCGGGAGTCTGCTACAATGGCGGTAGGGCGGCGCCGGCCGGCGTCCGCCATGCGCGTTTATCCCGTACCCGCCTTGTACCCGTCAAACCCTCCGCAACCGGCTATGTCAATCGCTACCCCTTTGGGCATCATCGGATACCCCATCGGTCATTCCATATCGCCGCAGTTTCAGCAGGCGGCGCTGGACGGCTTGGGCATCGCCGCCGAGTATCGGGCCTACGCCGTGCCGCCCGACGGCGTCGGTGATTTCGCGCGCGGCCTGCGTTCCAACGGCGTTATCGGCATCAATGTAACCGTTCCGCACAAAGAGGCGGTAATGCCCTTTCTGGACGAAATAGACGACTGGGCTGCCGAAGCGGGCGCCGTCAATACCATCGTCAACCGGGAGGGCCGGCTGTCCGGTTATAACACCGACGGCGTCGGGTTTATGCGCGCCCTGCGGGAATCCGGCGGCTTTGACCCGGCCGGCCGGCGCGCGCTGATTTTAGGCGCCGGCGGTTCGGCGCGGGGCGTCGTGCAAGCTCTGCTGCGCGCCGGCATCGGCCAATTGTCCATCGCCAACCGGACGCCGGCGCGCGCCGCCGCGCTGGCGCAACTGGCCGCGGAACAGGGAACGCCAGCCCGCGCCTTGGCAGCGGACAGCGCCGGGCTGAGCGATGCCGTATCCGACGCCGCCCTTATCGTCAACTGCACTTCGCTGGGAATGCGGCATGGGCCGGACGAAACGGCATCGCCGCTGGCCGGCCTACGCATCCCCGCCGGCTGCCTGGTGTATGACCTGGTGTATAATCCGGCGCAGACGCCATTGTTGCGCCAGGCCGAAAACGACGGGGTAGCCACCCTGGGCGGCATAGCAATGCTGGTGTACCAGGGGGCAGCGTCTTTTGAGCATTGGTTCGGCCGGCCGGCGCCGGTTGACATTATGCTGCAAGCGGCCACGGCGGCGATGACGGCGCGGGAATCCGCCGACAGCGGCGATTAGTCATCGGACATTGCCGGGCGGTTCGGCAATCTACACACAGGAGGCACAGCCAGGATGATACGGTGGTTCACGGCGGGGGAGTCGCACGGGCAAGGCTTGATGGTTATCGTGGAGGGCGTGCCGGCCTACCTGTACCTGGACGAGGAATATATCGCCCGCCATCTGGGCCGGCGGCAGCGCGGCTACGGGCGCGGCGGACGCCAGCAGATAGAACGCGACCACGCCCACATCCAGACCGGCGTCCGGCACGGCTACACCCTCGGCAGCCCCATCGGTATGCTGATTGAAAACCGCGACTGGGTGAACTGGCAGGACGCAATGGCGGTGGAGTATGTGGAGAACCCGTCGCAGGAGGGGCGCAACCGCCGCGTTACCCGCATCCGGCCCGGCCATGCGGATTTGCCCGGCACGATGAAATACGGCTTTCACGACGTCCGCAATTCGCTGGAAAGAGCGTCGGCCCGGGAAACCGCCGGACGCGTGGCCGCCGGCGCCGTCGCGATGCGCCTGCTGGAGGAATTCGGCATCATCCTGCACAGCCATGTCATATCCATCGGGCGCATCTCCGCCGACCCGCCGGCCACCGACGCCATTGACTGGGACGCCGTTGAGGAATCACCCGTCCACTGCGCCGACAGCGATGCCGCCGTCAAAATGATGGCCGAAGTGGACGCGGCGCGGGAAGCGGGCGATACCGTCGGCGGCGTAGTCGAGGTCATCGCCGAAAATGTCCCCATCGGCCTCGGCTCCCATGTCCATTGGGACCGCAAAATTGACGCCAAAATCGCCCAAGCCCTGATGAGCATCAACGCCGTCAAAGCGGTCAGCATCGGCCCCGGCTGGGATTTGGCCGCCGCTTGGGGTTCCGAGTTCCAGGATGTCATTGAGCCGGTAACCGACCCCGACCGGCCCTGGCAGCGGCAGACCAACCGGGCCGGCGGCACCGAGGGCGGGATGACCAGCGGCGCCCCGCTGACGGCCCGGTTCGTCATCAAGCCGATCGCCACGCTGCACAACCCGCTGCCGTCGGTGGATTTGGACACCGGAGAGCCGGTGCAGGCCCACTTTGAGCGCAGCGATGTGTGCCAGGCGCCGCCGGCCGGCGTCATCGGCGAGGCGATGGTGGCTCTCGTGCTGGCCGACGCCTTTATGGAAAAGTTCGGCGGCGACAGCATCTCCGAAACCCGCCGCAACTTTGAGGGCTACCAGGCTACCGTCGGCCCGCGCCTGCGCTACCGCTAATCGCCCTGATAAATGGGATAGGAGGCCGTCATTATGCGAGGAATCGTTTCCGCAATGCGCCGGGTGATACGGCGCGCCCGCCGCACTGCCGAACCGCAAGTCAGCAGCGACCGGACGCGCCATCGCCAGGAGCTGGCCCGCTACGAAGGGCAGTCCGGCAGCAACCTCACCGTGCAGACCACTATTGACATGGCGCGCACGCAGACCTGGACGGGCGGCGGCTAGAACCCGAAAATGTCGGCTACCGGGCAGGCAAAGCCGGGCAGCACGGGTTCCAGGGTAAGCGATTCGCCCGACTCAAAGCGCTGCTCATTGCCATCGGCGCGACAGGTTACTATGGCGCGGTCGGCGATGTACGCCAGCACGGTTAGCCGGACGCCGGCGTCGCGCCACATTTGCGCGCGGTCGGCGGCCGCCGTTGCTCCGTAGCCCGGCGCAATCACCTCAACCACCAGTTCGGGTATCAGATTGGGGATGTAAGCGGTATCAGGCAGCGGGTTCGGCAGCTGCCGGCGGTGGTAGATAGCATAGTCGGCGGCGCGGACGGTATCGGGGTTCTGCGCGATGTAGGCAGGGGCTTCAGCTCCTTCATCGTAAGGCTGGCCGCGCTCCTCGATGAAATTGCCGATGCGACGGCCAAGGCGCATTGTGACGAGGGCGTGTCTGTAGCTGGGCGGCGGCATCGTAATCAGTTTCCCCCGGACTAGTTCGTGGCGGTTGCCGTCGTCGGGCAGCCGATACAGGTCGGCGGCGGTGAGCAGTTTCGGGATAGTGGCGGTAGTCATTGCCGAGCCTCCATAGCGGCGGCGGACGGATGGTAATGATGCGATGTTACAAGAAAGGTCCGGCCCGGCGCAATGCAAGGCGTCTCTGCCGTCCGGGTTCAGCGCCGGTTCCGGGAACGGGAACGCAGCCCATAGCGGCGTAGCAGGATAACCAGGAACAGCAGCAGGGGGATGCCGGCTGATATAACGGCGTTGAGTATGCTGCCCGTGTGCGCTACTGCGGCGTAAAAGCTCAACGCATAAAACCATGCCGCCATATTCATCGCCACTGCCGCCGCCAACCCCAGCAAAGTATAGGGCATAGCCATTCCGCGCCAGCTCAAGCTGACCGGAATAAGCAGAGCGGCGGCAAGTTCCGGCCAGAGGACTGCCAGTACCAGACCATCGGTTATTTGCCCTGAAAACAGGACTATGCTCACAACATGAACTACGGCGGCGCTATAGGCAAAGCAAATTACGCCATACCGGCGCATAGTGTCTTTTGACGCTGAAAACTGTGCCGCAAAAAGGGCGGCGGCAAGCGAATTTATAATGTTAGACAAAATCAAAAAAGGCAGCACATCAGTATCTATAATCGTTAGCGCAAATCCGCTGCCCATCAACATAACTATCGCTGCCGTAATCAGCAAAGTTGTCCCCGAAATTGCCAACAGCGCCCCTGTAGGCCAAAATCGGTTGAAATACAACACGCGCCCGGGGTTGAATGCTCCTATCGCAGCTGGGATTGCCAGCATTAATGTGGACAAGTTAAGCAAGCATAGAAAAATCGCCTCGTCATCGTTCTGTTGTCCTTCATATGAAAAGGTAGCCAAGAAAAAGAACAGAAATGCCAAGGCGCCGGCGGCAAATACCAATGCGCTTACTATGGTCGTTAACAGCACATTTTTTGCGACAAGAATTATCGGTATCATATCAACCCCCTCGTTACTCCAGTGCCAAGTCTGTTTGAGAATAACTCTGCGGTGCAGAATATCATTGATACTGCGCGGATGCAAACCGGGATGGATGAGCAATGCCGCCGCCGTATCCGGGGGCGAGTCGCGCCCAGGGTGCGCCAATGCGGAGTATCCAGCCTAGCCTTGGCGCACTGTGCTTATGGTGCGGATGGCAGCAATCGGCGCGCGGCGTCAACGCGGCGGCGGTGTGGTACGATGGGTGCATTCCGATTTTGAGCTGGCCGACGCTGCGTTCTGTCCAAACCGCCGCCGCCGGCGTTATAATGCCCCCGCAGCCAAACGCAAGGAGCAGCATTTTATGGGCAATCATCGCGACATCGCCGACGTTCTGGTCATCGGCGCCGGGGCTTCCGGCGGCGCTTTTACCTGGAGCCTTACGCAGGCCGGCGTCAAAGTTGTCTGCCTGGAGCAGGGCGGCTGGGTGCCGCTGAACGCCTTTCCGGTTAGCGAACCGCAGGCGCAGCTGCATTGGCAGTCCGACTTCCATCCCAACCCCAACTTCCGCCGCCTGCCGGAGGATTACCCCGTCAACGAGGATGACACCCCCATTGCGCCCTATATGTACAACGCGGTGGGTGGCAGCACCATTCATTGGGGTTCGCACTTTCCCCGGTTCCATCCCTCCGACTTTCGGCTCAAGTCGCTGGATGGCGTGGCGGACGACTGGCCGATGGATTACTTTGAGCTGGAACCGTACTACGATCTCAACGACCGGATGCACGGGGTCAGCGGCTTGCAAGGCGACCCGGCGTATCCGCCCAAGCCGGCCCGGCCGACGCCGCCGCTGCCCATCGGACGGGGCGGCGAACTGCTGGGACAGGCGTTCAACCGACTGGGCTGGCACTGGTGGTCGTCCGACAACGCCATCGCTTCCGCTCCCTACGATGGCCGGCCCGCCGATGTGGGGGAACATCTGCGCTCTGCGTCCAGCAGCGACATCATATTCTGGCCGGCGGCGCTGAAACAGGGCGCGCGTCTGATTACTCACGCCCGCGTCCGGGAAATCCTGACTGATGAGACGGGACGCGCAGCCGGCGCCGCCTACTACGACCACAATGGCGATCTCCAGGCGCAGTATGCCAAAGTCGTGGTACTGGCGTGCAACGGCGTCGGCACTTCCCGTCTGCTGCTCAACTCCAAAAGCGCGCAGTTCCCCGACGGCTTGGCCAACAGCAGCGGACAGGTAGGCCGCAACCTGATGCACCATCCCTGCGGCTATGTCCTGGGCCTCTTTGATGAGGATCTGGGATCGGATGACGGGCCGCGCGGTTCGGCGATGCTGAGCCAGGAGTTTTACGAAACGGACCTGCGGCGGGGGTTCGTGCGCGGCTACGATATGCAGGTTTCCAATGTGGGCGGCGCCCCGCTGCAAATCGCCCTTGGCGGACTGGTCGGCGAGCCGGTGGCCTGGGGCGAGGGGCACCATCAGGACTTTGCCGCGCGGTTTCGCCGTCAAATGGGCATCGTCATTATGACCGAGGATCTGCCGGAGGAGCATAACCGGATTACCCTGGACGCTGCGCTCACCGACAGCCATGGCATCCCGGCGCCCAAGATTGACTATACGGTGAGCGACAACACTTGGGCGATGCTGGATCACGGCGTGGCACGGGCGACGGAGGCGTTGCAGGAGGCCGGAGCCGTCCGCATCCTGTCCTCGCGGCTGCGGCGCAACGCGGGCTGGCATCTGCTGGGGACGGCGCGCATGGGCAGCGATCCGGCTACTTCGGTGGTTGACCGCTGGGGCCGGACCCACGATGTGCCGAACCTGTTCATCATTGACGGCAGCATCTTTACTACCGGCGCCTGCATCAACCCGACTACCACGATACAGGCGCTGGCGCTGCGGACGGCGGATTACCTCAAAGGCGAGGGTTCATCCGCTATTGCCTAACCGCGCCAGGCTTGGCAATCACAACAGCGGCCAACCCTCAATCATTCTACAATCAACAATCAATCGGAATGCGGGGACGAACCGGATCCGTTCCCGCTGCCAATCACTGCGCCGCCAATTTGCTGGCCCGCTTGGAGGAACAATGCCCAAAGTCGTACATTTTGAGATGCCGTTTGACGATGCGGAGCGCGCCAATAAGTTCTACGCCGATGTATTCGGCTGGCAGTCCAGCAAGTGGGACGGGCCGGAGGAATACTACCTGCAACAGACCGGCGCGGAGGCCGAACCCTACGGCATCGGCGGGGCACTTATTGCGCGCGGGTCGGCGCTGAACGGCGGCGGCACACTGGTGGTCATTGGCGTTGACGACCTGGACGCTTATATCGGCAGAGTTGCGTCTGCCGGCTGCGAAATCGTTACGCCGCGCACGGCTATTCCCGGCGTAGGCTGGTTCGCCAACTTTCGGGATACCGAGGGCAATGTAGTGGGTATGTTCCAGGACGGCAGCGATGCGGCCTGACGCCGGGCTAATCTAATCCCCAGCGGGCGCCAGCTCCGCCGCCGGTTCCCGGGCCTCAAGGCTGGCGGTAACTGCCGGCGGCATAGTGAACACCGGCGGCCCGGCCGGTTCGGGGTGCGTATGACTGTTCAGGGCGTTGATGATGTCGGTTTTCATCTGCTCCATCTGCCGGGTTAAATCGGTACGCAGTTCCTGCGCCATGCGGTCGATTTTGCCGCTCAGTTCGTTGTGGGACTGGGCGATTTTTTCGCTGAGGTCGCTGTTGACTTTGGCGATTTCATCACTGAGCCGGGCGTCGGTCTGAGCAATTTTCTCGCTGAGGTCGATGTTGACTTGGGCCATTTTTTCGCTGAGCCGAGCGTCAGTCTGGGTGATTTCCTTGGTTAGCTCATTGCGGGATTGGGCGATTTCTGCGCTGAGCCGGGCGTCGGTCTGGGTAATTTTCTCGGTGAATTCAATATTGGCCTGAGTGATTTTCGCGCTGAGTCGGGCGTCGGTCTGGGCCATTTTTTCGCCGAGTTCAATGTTGGCCTGAGTGATTTTCGCGCTGAGTCGGGCATCGGTCTGGGCCATTTTTTCGCCGAGTTCGATGTTGACCTGAGTGATTTTCGCGCCGAGCCGGGCATCGGTCTGGGCGATTTCTGCGCCAAGCCGGGCGTCAGTTTGGGCGATTTTTTCGGTTAGCGATGCATTGATCTCGCCTACCAGGTCCGCCAGCCGATCTACCCGGCTGCCCAGCCGGAAAAAGGCCATGCCCCCAATAGCGATGAACGCTACTATGATGGCTGCCATCCCGCTGATAATCGCTATTTCCAGGGTATTTTCCATCATATTGCCATGCTGCCTGCCGTTGCCATCCGACACACGCGATTATGCGGCCTGCTCCGCATTGATGTCAAATTGCCGTAAGCGCCCGGACCGCCCGGCGCAGTGCTAAATGCGGGGAGGCAGTTGCAAGTTGCGATCAAACTTGCCAAACTACCCGCAACCGCAAATTGAATTGACGGGTTGCCGGCGATGACATTCCTGGCAAACCAGCCCGCCGGCAAACTGGAAACGGCGGCAAACCAAGCCGCCGGTAGCACAGCACAGGAGCAGAGCATTATGGGGCGTATGGACGGCAAAGTAGCGCTAATCAGCGGCGGCGCGCGCGGCATGGGCGCCGAGGAAGTGGCATTGTTCGCGCGGGAGGGCGCAAAGGTCGTCTTTGGCGACTTACTGGACGACCTGGGGCGGCAGGTTGAAGCCGACTGCCGCGCCGCCGGCCTGGATGTCGCCTACGCGCACCTGGACGCCACCAGCGCCGCCGATTGGGATGCCATCGTTGCCTTGGCAGAGGAACGCTACGGCCGGCTGGATGCGTTGGTGAACAACGCCGGCATCAGCATCTCCGCCGGCGGCGGCGCGCGCAACATTCCGATGGAGGATACGACCGTGGCCGACTGGGACCGCGTTATGGACATCAACGCCAAAGGGGTATTTCTGGGCACGAAAGCGGCGATTCCGGCGCTGCGGCGGGCGGGCGGCGGCGCCATCGTCAACATATCGTCCATCGCCGGAATGACCGGCGCCTGGTCGCGGTCGCATCCCTATAACGCATCCAAAGGGGCGGTGCGACTGTTCACCAAATCCACCGCCATCCAGTACGCCGCCGCGGGCATTCGCTGCAATTCGGTGCATCCCGGCCCTATCATCACGCCGATGACGGAAGCGACTTACGCCGATCCGGAAGTGGCGGCCGAGCGGCTGGCGCAGGTGCCGCTGGGACGGCGCGCGCATCCTATTGAAGTGGCCTACGGCGTGCTGTATCTGGCATCCGACGAGGCGTCATTCGTTACCGGCGCCGAGCTGGTAATTGACGGCGGCTGTATCGCACAGTAGCCCGCCGGTGTTATCATTCCGGCGGTTGGCGTTTCCGCCGCCGCTTACATCCCATCTCATCACTACCGCAATCAGGCAAGTCAATCAAGCAAAGGAGCAGGATTATGCCCGCAGTTTATGGCGAAGGCGATTTTCAGTACACTTTCGTGGCCGACTGGCTCAAGCTGCCGGACGGAATGCGGCTGCTGGAATGTCCCGGCGTGGCCGTGGACGGCGACGACCGCGTGTTTATTCTGACGCGCGGCGAACATCCCATTATGGTCTTTGACAAGGACGGCAACTTTGAGCGTTCTTTCGGGCAGGGGCATTTCAGCGAAAACCGCACTCACGGCCTCTATTACAGCGCCGCCGATGACACGCTGCTGGCCGCGGACGACGGCATCCACACCATACAGAAGTTCAGCGTTACCGGCGAAAAGCTGATGGAAATCGGCGAAAAGAACCATCCGGCGCCGCGCTGGAGCGGGCAGCCGTTCAATCGGCCTACCTCTGCCGCCATCCGGCCCAGCAACGGCGACATCTACATCTCCGACGGCTACGGCAACTCCCGCATCCATGTGTACGGCCCGGAGGGGCAGTACAAGTTTTCGTGGGGCGAACCGGGCATTGACGCCGGGCAGTTCATCCGCCCGCACAACATTGCCTTTGATGAGGACGAGAGGGTGTATGTCGTTGACCGGGAATGCCACCGCATCCAGCTTTTTGACACGGACGGGAATTTCCTGGAAATGTGGAACAACATTCACCGGCCCGACTCGATGGTGTATTGGGGCGGCCATATCTATGTGGGCGAACTCAACGGGATGGGCGGCGTGGACGATGCTCCCGGGCTGGGGCACCGCGTAACCATTTACGACCGCAACGGCAGCCGGGTCTGTATGTTTGGCGACCAGGACGAAGGCGAAGGCGCCGGCCAGTTCATTGCGCCGCACGGCATCGCGGTGGACAGCACGGGCGCCGTGTATGTCGCGGAAGTGTCGTACACCATCCGGGGCAGCCATATGGATCCGCCCCGGGAACTGCGGAGCTTTTCGAAGTACGCGCGGGCGTAAGAGGCAATCTGCCGGCCATGTAGCGCCGGCAGAACGCTGCGGCCAGCGGGGGGACGGCGCATAGCGTCGTCCCCCGCAATAATGATAGACTGGATGCCGCCGCGCCGCCAACGCCAAGCGGAACAACCGGACGCATCGCGCGGAACAACTGGACGCATCGCAATGATTGCCGAACTTGCCGAACAAGGGTTGCCGCCGGCATCGATCGCCAGCCGTCTGGTTGGCGAACTGCGGGCTGCTCCGCAGAGCCCCGTCAATGCGGGAATTCGCATTGCCGGGGTAGAAAGCAGCTCGCCCTCTCCTATGGACAAAATACTGGCCGACCTCAAGACCGTGATCCGGGATCTGGATAACGAGCTCCGTGAGTTGTACACGCGGAAATGCGCGCGTCGGATTGGGCTGGTTCTGGTCGACCATTTCGCTGATGCGACGCTTGTCGATTTTGACCATACCTTGGTGCAGGCCCGGCGCAGCAGGCAGTTGACACGGCAGCAATTTGACGACGTCCGGGTTGTTGATATTATCGCTCAGGGTACGCCTGATGACAGCGATGCCCCTATTCTGGCCGTCATCGCAACATCCTTGTCCATCAACCGGCAGGATGTGCGTAACGCTCATCGCCGCGCGGGTATGATACAGGAATTGACGGGCCGGGCTGCGGCGGCTTTCTGCGTCGCCCATTACTGCTGGTCGGATGACTTGGGCGATATTGCCGCCGGGCTTGGCGTAACGCTGATTCACTACGAACTGCCCGGATTTGACATCCCGTAATACATTCCAGACCGGCTTACTGCTCGTACGCGCATCGCTGTACCGGGGAGGGACCGTTATGACTGCTGAACACCAAACCGCATTTGTCAAAGTCAACCGCGTGGTCAAGGAACACCTGGATGCTGCCGACCGTGCGCTGGCCGACTGCGATACGGTCAAAAGCTCCCGGCATCTTTGGCAGGCGGTTCGAATTGCCGCCGTCAGTACGCTCAAAGCGCGCGGCCTGCCTCACGACACCGACGATGAAATCTTGCTCTCAATCATGGCCCTGGACAAGCGGGAAAACGCTGCTGGGAAGATCCAGCTGAGCTACAGCGCGGCCAGCATATTCCGCGATAACGCCAGCCACGATTTTTTGGAGCTGGATGAGTTCTTGTTCTGCCGTCCGTCGGCCACCGAGTTTGCCGACCAGATGCAGGAGCTGTCGGAGGCTAATGCCTGATGATTACCTGCGACGAACATATCGCTGAAGCGCATTCTTGCCTGCGTACCGCCTACTGGCTGGATGGCGAAGGCAAGCGTTGGCAGGCATCTGAAATCCTGTGGTCTGCGGTCAAGCATTCCGTCAGTGCCATCGCTATATTGACCGGGCAGGAATACGGCAAGTATCAGCACAAACGGGCTGTAGTGCGACGGCTGGCGGCAGAAAGCGGCGATGCTTACCTGGCCAAATCGTTGAAAGTTGCGATGCAGATACACGCCGATGCCGACAAAGGGTTTCTTTCTGAGACAGAGCTTCGCGAAAAGCAGCAGGAAGTGCGTTATTTCATACGGCAACTGCTGGACATCACTGCCATAACCCCACCACTGGAGCAACCCAATTGACTACTACTACCTTTACCGACACTACAACCACTTCCTGGGATGACGCCCTGGGCGCCGTTGAGCGCGGCTATGAGCTGGGCTGGAGCGACGGCCTGCCTATTGTGCCGCCCACTACCGCCCGCGTTGCCGAGTTTATCGGATACGCCGGCCGCGCGCCGGATGATGTTATCGGCGAGCTGCCGGAACGCCGTCGCATCATCACTGTGGAGAAAGCCGCCGCCAATGCGGTGATGGCCGGCTGCCGGCCGGAGTATTTCCCCGTCGTGCTGGCGGCTGCCGAGGCGATGCTGGATCCGGTGTTCAACCTGGTTGGCCCGTCGTCCAGCATGGGCGGCGCGGCCGTGCTGTGCATCGTCAACGGCCCCGTTGCCGGGCAGATTGGCCTCAACAGTCGCAACAACCTGTTCGGCCCCGGCAACCGCGCCAACGGCACCATCGGGCGGGCCATCCGCCTGATACTGATGAACGCCTGCGCCGCCATTCCCGGCTTGTTTGACCGCAGCGTCATCGGGCATCCCGGCAAATATACTTACTGCATCGCCGAGGCGGAAGGCGAAACGCACTGGAGGCCGCTGCATATTGAGCGCGGCTTTGCGGCATCGGACAGCGCCGTTACGGTGTTCGCCTGCGAAAGCCCCCGGCAAGTGCGCGCCGTGGGCCGGCCCGAGGCTATCCTGTACGCCGTGGCCGATGTGGCGTCATCGCTAGGCACCTCAATGTCAACTTCCGGATCGGTGGGCGATGCGTCGGTAGGCATCCGGCAGGGGCAGATTGTGGTAACTTTCGCCGGCAACAGCCGCCTGTGGGCCGACTGGACGAAAGACGGCATTCGGGAATACCTGCACGCCAACATACGGCGTTCCGTAGCCGACTTGAAACGGGGCCAGGTGCTGCGCGGCGATATTGAGCCGGGCGATGAGGCCGAGATGGTGTCGCTGATACCGGAACCGGCGGACATTCTGGTCATATTCGCCGGCGGCGAGGAATCCAATATGTCGTCGGTGATACCCAGCTGGGGGCCGAAAGTGAGCTCTACCGCCGTGACCAAAGCGGTGCGCCCGATTTGATAATGCGCCAGATTCCAGCGGAGGGTAATCATATGACCATTGCCAACGACAACCATACCGCCGCCGCCGTTTTTGCCGACGCGCACACTCTCTACGACGATGCGCTGGAGATGCTGGAGCTGGGCAAAATCCGCAACGCCGCCGAGAAAGCCTGGGGCGCCACCAAGCGGGCCACGGACGCCCTAATCCTGGCGCGCACCGGGGACTTGCCGGAAAGGACGCCAGACACTTCTACGGGATTGAGGTATTTGGCAGTATCAGATCCGGCGGTTCGCACTCTGGTTAAACGCTATTACTCACGGCAAGGCATTCTGCACGGCGACTGTTTCTATCTGGGGTTTTGCGAACCGCTGGATGATACCGAGCGCCGCATCAGGGAAACCGCCCGCTATATTGCCGATGCGGAACGATTGGCGGCATAGCCGTATCAGTAGGCACAACGGCAACCCTTATCGTCGCTCAGGCCAGCCGCGATACGATACGGCCGGCGTGCGATTCGGTGTATAATGCCCATTACTCTGCCGGCGAAGTAACCCCTTCATACCCACTAGGAGGGACACTATGACTACCCAAACCCAAGAATACACCCTGGTCAATCCGGTTACGGAGCCGGTGATTGCGCCCTTTGACGGCGCGCCCCGGCTGCCCTCGCTGGCCGGCACCCGCGTCGGCCTGATTGACGACAGCAAGCGCAACGCCGATGTGCTGCTGGAGGAACTGGCCGAAGTGCTCCGCAACCGCTACGAAATCCGCGAAGTGCGCTGGCTCCGCAAGCCCAGCGCGTCCCGGCCCGCCGACCCGGACGAGTTGCAAGAACTGGTGGCCAATGTGGACTCGGTGGTGGTGGCCATCGGCGATTGAGGGAGTTGCAGCGCGTGCAGTGTGCACGACGGCATCCATGTTGAGCAGGCCGGCCTCCCCTCGGCTACCATTTGCACCGACCGTTTCATCCCTACCGCCAATGCTATGGCCCGGATGTGGGGCGCCGCCGACTACCCGACCATTTTCACGCCGCACCCTATTGAGAACCTGGATCGGCCGGCTTTGCGGGAACGCGCCGAGGGCTTGGCCTCCGAAGTAGTCGCCATTCTTACCGGCGGCTGACGCTTTTACCGGACGACCGGGACGGCAGCGGCGCGGGATGTACGATTTTCCTGCGCCGCCCTGCCCGCCCGACTCCGATTCCCTATCCTATCTACCCATTCCGTCCCGGCCTACGCCGTTCCTCTCAACACGCCCGACAGGTGCCTATTATGCTGGTTCGCATCCGCGACATCTCTTTGATTGTAATGGCCGTTGGTTTCACTCTGATGAGCCTGGTGGTCATTGTTGTTGCCATACTGCTCTATTCACCGCTGCGCCAGACCGCCAATGCGCTGAGCAATACCGCTACCGCCATCCAAGGCGTAGCCGAAAGCGCGCAGGGGACAGTGGCTAACCTGGAATCCACAATGGACAACATCCGCCAGGCGTCCGAATCGGCGGCCGACGCTGCCGACAAAATAGTGCAGGAGGGCCTCAAACTGGATGTAGAGGAGCTGGAGAAAGCGACTTCGGGCAATTGAGCAAGCCTGATGACTTTGCAGCGCCATTTCGGAGCTGCGCCGGAACGGCATAGGATAGGGCGAGGGCTACGGTTATGACTGCCACATTCACGCCCCAACAGGTTGATGACGCCATACGCGCCGGGCTGCGCGGCAGCCGGCGCGACTTTGCCTTATCCTCTGGCGACGCTGCGGACAAGGGCGACGCTTACCGGGGCAACCTGGCCCATTACCGGGAGCTGGCGCAACAATGCCTGGCGGACGGCGACTATCGTCAGGCCGCTGAAAAGTCATGGGGCGCCTATGCCCAAACCATCAAGGTTATCGCCGCCGCGCACGGTATGAATGTAGAGACGCACCGCAGCCTGCTGCGCGTGGCCCAAGAACTCAACGCTCTGGCCGGCAGCGCTGATCCTGCCATTGCCGACTGGCTAGATCATAGTTTCCATACGGCGCGCAGTCTGCACCAGCACTTTTACGAAAACGACTTGCCCGACGCTTCGGTAATCAAAGCAGTAAGGAATGTACTGGATGCGATCGACTTGTTGCAAACGCTGATTTAGCGACGCTAGTATGGTAGGGGGCGCAAGCACCCGGAAACGATACAGGAGCCGATTGCTGTGGCTACCACATTTACGCCCCAACAGGTTGACGACGCCATACGCGCCGGGTTGCGCGGCAGTCGTCGCGACTTTGCCTTATCCCCCGGCGACGCTGCGGACAAGGGCGACGCCTACCGGGGGAACCTGGCCCATTACCAGGGGCTGGTTGAAAAGTGCCTGGCCGACGGCGACTATCGTCAGGCCGCCGAAAAGTCATGGGGTGCCTATGCCCAAACCATCAAGGCCATTGCGGCTGAGCGCGCTATGAATGTGGCAACCCACCGCAACCTGCTGAGGGTAGCCTACGAACTCAACGCTTTGGCCGGCAGCACCGATTCTGACATTGACAACCGGCTTCAATTGGGCTACCTTGCCGCGCGCAGTCTGCACCAGCATTTTTACGAGAATGATTTGCCCGACAGCGCAGTGATCAGGCAGGCAGCGGCGGTACGGGACGCGATCGACCTGTTGCAAACGCTGCTTTAGCGGCACTGACATAGGGGGAGGCCGCAAGTACCCGTAACGGCACAGGAACGGACGACGGCTATGACTGCCACATTCACGCCCCAACAGGTTGATGACGCCATACGCGCCGGGCTGCGCGGCAGCCGTCGCGACTTTGCCTTATCCTCCGGCGACGCTGCGTACAAAGGCGACGCCTACCAGGGGAACCTGGCCCATTACCAGGGGCTGGTTGAAAAGTGCCTGGCCGACGGCGAGTATCGCCAGGCGGCTGAAAAATCGTGGGGCGCCTATGCCCAAACCATCAAAGTTATCGCCGCCGCGCACGGTATGAATGTAGAGACGCACCGCAGCCTGCTGCGCGTGGCCCAAGAACTCAACGCCCTGGCCGGCGGCGCTGACCCCGCCATCGCCGACCGTCTGCGTATGGGTTTCCACATGGCGCAAACCTTGCACCAGCATTTTTACGAAAACAACCTGCTGGACGGAGAAGTAGGTAAGGCGGCGGCAGATGTACTGTATGCTATCGACTTACTACAAGCCCGGTTCTAGCGGCGCGGCTGTTGCGGCCGTATCAAGGAGATGCAACGCTTATGGAAACCGTCAAAAACTGGGCTTTGACCGCAATGGCTCTGGCCGTTATCGTGCTGTGTGTTGTCATAGTGGCAGTGGTGGCAACCCTGTATCCCTCGCTGAACCGCAGCGTGGACAATATCGAAAAGGCGTCCGAGTCCGCCGTTACTATAACCGAAAACCTGGAAACGGTATCCAACGACCTGACGACGGTATCCGCTACGCTGTCCGACATTGCCAAGGGCATGGCCGCCGCCTACGAAACCATCACTGCGGCGGCCCAAACCCTGACCGGCCTGGTTGAGACTTTTGGCGGCGTTGTGTCCGGCTTGGGCGGCCTAGCCGGTGGACTGGGCGGGCTGTTCGGCGGCGGCAACTAGCCGGCGGCTGCGGCAAGGCTGCACTACTCTAGCGGGCCACCCCAACCCAGTCTCAGCCACTCTGCCGGCGCCAGCCGCTTGCCGTGCGGGTCAACCAGCAGGTTGAACATTTCCAGCGCGGATGCCCCCAACAGATAGTTATCCTCGGGGCCAAAGATGACGGCACAAGGCCGTTCTCCGTAGTCGGCAATGCCCAGCCGCGCAATGCCAAAGCCGTACTTGACGCGGCTGCCGTCCGCCAGAATGAAGCCCAGCTGCTCCATAGGGCGAATGTTGAGCCATTCCAGGAGGGATGCCGGCAGCATTGTATGCGCCGCTCCGGTGTCCACAACGGCGTCAACCGGGGACAGATCGCCGCCCGCCGGGTTGCCTACGCCGACGGTTACTTTGAACATTGACATTGCGCCGCCTCCGCATCTCGCAGTTCCGGCGGCAGCAGGTTGGGGATGCCGTCGGCGATGGGGTAACGCTCGTTGCAGGGGATGCAGGACAGCGTTCCCGTCCGCACTTCGCCGGCATCGGCGGCGTCATCCGGGGCGATGGCGTCGGCCTGCAAATCCAGCGGCCCTTTGCAGATTGGGCAGGCGATAATGTCCAGCAAGTCGTGGCGCATTGCATTCAGCCGCGGCTGCGTGATGACAACAGCAGATGGACGGCCAGTGTACGGCGCTGCGGCGCGGGCATATCGTAAAAAGCTTGCGTGGCCGCTGCGGCGCGGTTAATCATATTGATTACTTGAGAGCGTGAAAACATCCGCCGAGGATTGTAGTCAGCGTCGTGGCGCTCGCTTTGCAAATTGCCAAACCGGCTGGCGAAATTGGACATCTCCAGCGCGCCCGCTGAAGCGTAGGAAGCCAACCGGTCTTTGGCAGGACGATGGTCTAAAGCCCGGTAAGTACGCGCCCAAAATTCAGCGTTGTCTCCCGTTGCTGCGTCGCCAACGAGCGTATCGGCGTTGCTTTGGCAGAGTGCGTGAAACATAGCGTAATAGGCCGTGCTGATGGCGCGCCGGAGCATTGCCTGCCGTGGACGGCCAAGCCTTGGCGACGCACCGGCGACGGGAACGCCGGCCAGCATCCGGGCGGCATCGAACAGATGCTGCCAGTTCATCGCTATTCCACCAGCCACGGCGGGGTATTGTTGAGCTCGACCCAAAGGTCGTGCTCGGCTATGTCGATGTACGAGTCAGTCGGTATGTTGGTAAAGCCGATCTCCTTCAATCTCATCCACAGCTCCGTCCCAACCGTGTTCAGCTTGTTGGGGTCCATCAGGGCGTAATCGCCGTCGTAAAACACGACGATGTCGATGTTGTCGTCGCCGTAGGGGTCGACGGACGGCTCAACATAGATGGGACCGAAGGCTATAGTATCTGCGAAGGCATCCGACAGTAGGGCGGTGATGTTGTCCTCGGCAAATTTGATTAAAGATGCGGGCGTAGCCATAGCGCTTGCCTCCAGTCTTTGACTGCTCAACTGCCGGTCTATGCTAACACTGCCGGGCTGAAATATCCAACTTATTCCCGTCCGGGGTCATTCGGACAGCCCCCGCTCATACAGCCAGGCCAGCACATCGGCCAGCCCGATTACAATGATGCCAATAACAGCCAGCGCGCCCGGCCCCAGCAGCGTCCGGCGGATGCGCCCGCCGCGTCTTTCGCACCCGCCGCCGTTCTCCGAGCGCCGCCGCGCCAGCCGCCAGGCGATGACGAAAGCGTATATCGACAGCAGTATTTTGGCGGCCAGAAAAGCGGTGTAGGCCAGGCCCGCCGCATCAGCGGTCAGCCGCTGCGCCGCCAGTATCACGCCGCTGACTATCAGCACGCCGATAGCGGTAGCTACGATGGGGCGAAACTCGGCGGCCAGCGCGCGCCCGACCAGGCTGCTTTGCGCGCCCAGCGATTGCAGCGCCGGGCGCGCGGCCAGCAGCATAAACAGGCTGCCGCCAATCCAGGTTACCGCCGCCAGCGCGTGCGCCCACCGGATGGCTAACAGAATAATGTCCGGCGCCGTTACCGTCATCGTAACCGCCTCGGTCAGCCTCCGAGCAGCCCGTCCAGTATTTCGGTGAGCCGCGCGGCGTCCATTCGGGCTATTTCCATCAGATGCACTCGTCCGGCCTGGTCAATAAAATAGGTAGTAGGAAAATACTGCACGTCATATTCTTGGGCTACCTGCGCGCGCGTGTCGGTAGCGAAGTCAAAAGTCAGCCCCAGCTCGTCCACAAAGTGGCGCGCGTCAGCCTCGGTGTCAAACCCTTGCGGCACGAACAGCCCCAGCAGGCGCACATTGCGTCCCTGATATTGCTCCCAAACCTGCTGCAAGGCGGGCATTTCATCGCGGCAAGGCGGGCAGGAAGGATACCAGAAGTTGACTACCACGGCGCGGCCCCGCTGCTCGGAAAGCCGGAATTCCTCTCCGTTGAACAGAGTTACGGAAAAGTCGGCGGCCGGTTCGCCGGCCGAGCAAGCGCCGATGGACACCGCCAGCGCCGCCGCTGCTGCCAACAGCGCCGTCATTGCCGGCGCGCGCCGGCGTGCCAACGCAAGCAGGAATGACCGCAGCCGGCGTCGGCGGCGCAGCCCGGAGTAATAGCCCATCTTGGCGAACATTGTCTTATATTATCGCAGATTTACCCGCTGCCGCCGCTTGCTGCGCCGGCATATAATCCCGTTCCGGCGTATAATGCGGAACCGAACCGGCCCCGCCGTCTAAAACCCTCTGTCGGCATCGTGCGCCGGATGCCTGCAAAACGGGTACAATTCAGCCAGCCGTCCTGGTCTAATATCAACATCGCCGGCGCGGACGGAGTTATTTGGCATTTGAGGTGCTGCTATGCGTTTGGAAAACAAAGTCGCTCTGATTAGCGGCGGCGCGCGCGGGCAGGGCGCCGCCGAAGCCCGCCTGTTCGCCCGCGAAGGCTGCAAGGTAGTCATCGCCGACGTCTTGGAGGACGCAGGGCGTCAGTTGGAGGCCGAAATCAATGAAACCGGCGGCGAATGCCTATTCGTCCGCCTGGATGTTACCAGCGAATCCGACTGGAACGCCGCCATCAACGCGGCCGTATCCCGGTTTGGCAAGCTGGACATCCTGGTCAACAACGCTGGCATCTACCGACAGGTTGGCATTGAGGATACGACCGAGGAGCTGTGGGACAATATCTTTGACATCAATTCCAAAGGGGTGTTTCTGGGTACGAAAGCCGTCATTCCCGAAATGCGGCGCGCCGGCGGCGGCGCCATCGTCAACATATCCAGCGTGGCCGGGCTGATTGGCAGCTGGCGCGCCCCGGCCTACGGCGCCACTAAAGGCGCGGTGCGCCTGTTCACCAAGTCCACCGCCGTCCAGTACGCCGCTGAGGGCATCCGCTGCAACAGCGTGCATCCCGGCATCATTGAAACGCCGATGACCACGCCCAACCTGCTGCGGGATGACGCCGCCCGGCAAGCCGCGCTCGACCGCACGCCCATCGGACGCATCGGCGTCGCCGAGGATGTAGCCTGGGGTGTCCTGTTCCTGGCCTCCGACGAATCCTCTTTTATGACGGGCAGCGAACTGGTCATCGACGGCGGCCTGTTCGCGCAGTAGCATTGCCTGATGCATACTACCATCCACGCAGCAGAGCAGAGAACATCCCAGTTCAACCGGGAGCAAACTATGGTCACTAACATCGCAAAGCCGGCCGTTGCGCCTTTCCCTTACGATGCGGAGGCGGTTGATGACCGCTCCATTGACTACCCCTCGTCGGACGGTGAGCCTATGGCGGAAACCGATTTGCAGTACATTCCCCTCACCGATACGGTGTCCGCATTGCGGGTACGCTATCAGGGGCGGGATGATGTCTATATCGCCGGGGATATGCTGATTTACTACCGGATGAACCGCGCGGATGTGCGGGTAGCGCCGGATGTGTATGCGGTGTTCGGGGCGCGCGGGAATCATCCGCGCGACAACTGGCTGGTATGGCGGGAGGGGAAGGCGCCGGATTTTGTGATGGAGATAGCGTCGCACAGCACCTGGCGGCGGGATCGGGACGAAAAGCGGGCGATTTATGCGGAGATGGGAGTAAGGGAATACTGGCGGTTTGACCCGACGGGGGAGCTGTTCACGCCGGCGCTGGTGGGGGAGCGATTGGTGGATGGCGCATATCGGGAATTGCCGGCATCTGTTGACGCCGCCGGAGTACTGCGCCGTCATAGCGCAGTGTTCGGGTTGGACATATGCGTGATGCCGGGTTTGGAGCTGCGCTTGTATGACCCGGCGACGGGAGAATGGCTGCGTACCCATCAAGAAACTGCGGATGCGCTGCGGTCGTCAGAAACGGCGCGGCGGGAAGCGGAGACGGCCCGCCGCGCCGAGGCCGCCGCCCGCCGGGTTGCCGAAGCCGAAAATGACCGGCTGCGCGCGCAGCTGCGGCAATTGCGGCGGCAGTAACGTTACTAACCGACTGCCCGATGCCGCGCCGGCGGCAGGCAGTACCGCAGAGCAGAAAATATCCCAGTTCAGCCGGGAGCAAACTATGGTCACTAACATCGCAAAGCCGGCCGTTGCGCCTTTCCCTTACGATGCGGAGGCGGTTGATGACCGCTCCATTGACTACCCCTCGTCGGACGGTGAGCCTATGGCGGAAACCGATTTGCAGTACATTCCCCTCACCGATACGGTGTCCGCATTGCGGGTACGCTATCAGGGGCGGGATGATGTCTATATCGCCGGGGATATGCTGATTTACTACCGGATGAACCGCGCGGATGTGCGGGTAGCGCCGGATGTGTATGCGGTGTTCGGGGCGCGCGGGAATCATCCGCGCGACAACTGGCTGGTATGGCGGGAGGGGAAGGCGCCGGATTTTGTGATGGAGATAGCGTCGCACAGCACCTGGCGGCGGGATCGGGACGAAAAGCGGGCGATTTATGCGGAGATGGGAGTAAGGGAATACTGGCGGTTTGACCCGACGGGGGAGCTGTTCACGCCGGCGCTGGTGGGGGAGCGATTGGTGGATGGCGCATATCGGGAATTGCCGGCATCTGTTGACGCCGCCGGAGTACTGCGCCGTCATAGCGCAGTGTTCGGGTTGGACATATGCGTGATGCCGGGTTTGGAGCTGCGCTTGTATGACCCGGCGACGGGAGAATGGCTGCGTACTCACCAGGAAACTGCGGATGCGCTCCGGGCAGCCGAGGCCGAAAACGCCCGGTTGCGCGCGCAGCTACGGCGATTGCAACAGCAACAATCGTAAAGCCAATCAAAGCGAGGTATTGCATTATGCGTCTGGAAAACAAAGTCGCTTTTATCAGCGGCGGCGCGCGCGGGATGGGCGCCGCCGAAGCCCGCCTGTTTGCCCGCGAGGGCTGCCAAGTCGTCATCGGCGACCTGCGCGACGAGCTGGGCCGCCAGGTTGAGGCCGAAATCAACGAACTGGGCGGCGAGTGCCTGTTCGTCCATCTGGATGTTACCGACGAACAGTCCTGGCAGGACGGTATCGCCGCCGCCGTAGCCCGGTTCGGCAAGCTGGACATTCTCGTCAACAACGCCGGCGTCTATATGCCCGAAACGGTGGAGAATACTTCCAACGAAAACTGGGATGTTACGATGTCCGTCAACGCCAAGGGCGTATTCCTGGGCACCAAAGCGGCCATCCCCGAACTGCGGCGCAACGGCGGCGGCGCCATCGTCAACATATCCAGCGTTGCCGGGCTGGTGGGCAATCATATATCCTCGGCCTACACCGCTTCCAAGGGCGCGGTGCGGCTGTTCACCAAGTCCACCGCCGTGCAGCACGCCGCCGACGGCATCCGCTGCAACAGCGTCCATCCCGGCACCATTGAAACCGATATGACTGCCGACCTGCTGGCCGCCGGCGGGCGCGCCGACCGTCTGAACCGCACTCCGCTGGGCCGACTGGGGCAGGCCGACGACATCGCCTACGGCGTGCTGTTTCTGGCCTCGGACGAGGCGTCATTTATGACGGGCAGCGAACTGGTCATTGACGGCGGACGGACGGCGATGTAGCCGCCGCGCCTGAATCGGATGGGGTCGCCGGACGGGGGGCGATGGCCGGCTTGACCGCCGGCGGCAGCGCAATGCGATAATAAGCCGCCGGCGCCTGGTCCGTGTTTTCATTTCCCGTCCTGCTACATCGCTCCGCCTGATGCTTTGATATGAACGCCTCCAACATCGCCAACCGCACGATCTTTACCGGCGACAACCTGCCGATTATGCGGGGCATCAACAGCGAGTCGGTAGATCTGATTTACCTGGATCCGCCGTTCAATTCCAACCGGAACTATGCGGCGCCTATCGGCAGCCCGGCGGAGGGCGCCGGCTTCAAGGACATCTGGACGCTGGACGACATCAAAGAGGTGCAGGTTGAGGAGCTGAAAAGCGTCAACTACGGGCTGCACGCCATCATCACCGCCGCGCGCTACACCAGCGGCCCGGCGATGACGGCCTATCTCACCGTTATGGGCATCCGGCTGCTGGAAATCCATCGGCTACTCAAGCCTACCGGCAGCGTCTATCTCCACTGCGACCCAACGGCCAGCCATTACATCAAAGGGATGATGGACGCCGTGTTCGGGCCGGAGTCCTTTCGCAATGAAATAGTCTGGAGTTACGCTGGCGGCGGCATTCCAAGATATGACTTTCCGCGCAAACACGACATCATACTGCGGTACTCCAAAAGCGAGACGCGCATATTCAACAGCGAGGCCGTCCGGGTGCCGTATGCTTCCAATTATGCCGCTACCGTCTTTGCCGGCGACGACACCCGAGCTCCCGGCCGCACTTATACCCGCAACCCCAACGGCAAAATAGTTGAGGACTGGTGGAACGACATACCACGACCTTACGGACGGGAGCGAACCGGCTATCCTACCCAGAAACCGCTGGCGCTGCTGGAGCGCATCGTCAAGGCCAGTTCCAACCCCGGCAACCTGATACTTGACCCCTTCTGCGGCTGCGCTACCGCCTGCATTGCCGCCGAAAGGCTGGAACGGGAATGGGCCGGCATTGACATTGCGCCGCGCGCCCTGGAACTAACCAAAACGCGGCTGGCGCAAGAAGTGCGCGTCGGCTCCGACGCGGCTCCGACCCTTACCGACTGGGAAGTTACGCACCGCACCGACATTCCGGCGCGCACTGATGATGGCGCGGGTATCCTGCCGCCGTCGCTGCACGCGCCGCCCATCCCACCGCCGCCCAGCCGGGACATCCGGCGCATTCTGTATGGCAAGCAGGAGGGTTTCTGCAACGGCTGCGACTTGCATTTCCGGCTCCGCAACCTGACGCTGGATCATATTGTGGCCCGCGCGCGGGGCGGCGCCGATACCGACAGCAACCTGCAACTGCTGTGCCAAGCGTGCAATTCCAAGAAAAGCACGCGCACCCAAGAGGAATTCCTGGCCGTCCTGGTCAGCGAGGGCATCCGCCGGTAAGAGCCTTGCCCGGCGGCTGGGCATCGGGTTCAGATTAGGCATCAACGCTTATGGCCGTCCGTACCGGCAAATTCTCTCTGCTGCAATGTCGGTATCCGACGGGCAGCCTTTATGCCCGTTTGCAGCACGCCGTCTTTCATGTGCTGGAGGCCGACAGCTCCAGGGCGGCCCGCATTGTGGACTTTTTCATCTTTGGCCTGGTGCTGTTCAGCGCGGTCAACCTGGCGGCGGGCAACGCCAGCCTGGAGCTGATTTTCGTCAGCGTGTTTGCCGCCGAGTATGTCATTCGCCTCTGGTGCATCGTCTGGCACCGGAATTATCGTCAGGGCGGTTTCAAGGGGCGGCTGCGCTACGCCACTACCAACGCCGCCGCCATCATTGACTTCATCGCCATCTGGCCTACGCTGGCGGTGATGATTATATTCGGTGAAATAGAAGTGCTACCCATCTTTCGGCTCATTTCGCGGCTGATCATGACCGGGCGGCGCTTTCCGGCGATGCGGCTGATGGGGCGGGTGATGCTGCGCTCGGCCAGCCAGCTAATCAGCGTGCTGGTTACTTTGGGCGTGTTCTGGCTGGCCGCCGGCTATCTGATGAATTATGCTGAATCCAACCTACCCGGCGGCAACCATGACCAGTTCGGCACCATTGGCGAATCGCTGTGGGCGTCGGTAGTAGTGCTGACGACGCTGCCGTCGCTGGAAGTAGTGCCGGGGACGCTGGCGGGGCGGGTTATCGCCGGGTTTATCGCCTTGCTGGGGATTGGCCTGTTCGCCTTGCCCGCCGGCATCCTGACCTCCAACTTTATGGAAGCCTATCAGCAGGCGCGCGAAAACCCGGGCGACCAGCAAAAGAGCGTTTGCTATCTGGAAAACAAGCGAGAGGACAAGGCGGCGGCGCAAGCCGCCGCGGCGGCAGCTGATCCGGAGCCATAACGCTGCGGATTGCGCCAATGCCGGCGGCGTCCCGGCCGTTTATTCGGACAGCCCGATTGCTGCTTGCCAGATTACGCCGGCGTCCGGGGAGTATTGCCCGGCGCTGATGCTGGCAATGGGATAGTTCGGCAACCGCGCCAGTACGGCGCAAACCCCGTCGGCCATCGCGCCGGCCTGGTCAAAGTTGAAATCCCGGGCGTCAAACCCGTAGCGCCGCCGCTCGGACGGCAAGTCCGCAGGGTCGGCGGGGATGATGTGCAGCAGGAACGGCGCTTCCGTATCCGACGGGGAACAATTCTCCTTGATGTAGGTCAGATTACGCCCGTTGTAGTGGACATTCCAGTTGGAGCGGATAATCGGCGGGCCGGCTTGGTCCAGCAGACGCCGCAGCCAGTAACCCGCATCGCCTACCGATGCCGGAGCAATGCTAACCTGCGCTTGCCACATTGCGCCGCCGTCGGGGGCGTATTGCCCGGTGCGGATGGCGGCAACCGGGTAGTCGGGCAAGCGGACAAGGACGGCGCAAGTTCCGTCCGCCGCTGCGCCATCCGCAGCAATGCTGAAGTGCGGGTTGCCGAAATCGTGGGGACGCCACCAGGCCGGCAAGCCGGCGGCGCCCGCATCGGCGGGAATAACTTGCAGCATAAACGGCGTGGCCGCATCCGCCGGGGAACACTGCTCTTTGAGGTAAGTCAGCCGGCGTCCACTGCGATACACTTGCCAGTCCGTGCGGATAATCGGTGCGCCGGCCCTGGCGTGCAAGCGTTGCAGATAGGGGCGGGCGGCGTAGAGCTCCCAAGTGTCTATAGCGGCCGCGGATTCCCAGATTACGCCGGCGTCCGGCGAGTATTGCCCGGCGCGGATGCCGGCAACTGGATAGTCGTCAGGCAGCCGGGCGATGGCGGCGCATACCCCGTCGCCCATTGCGCCGGCTTGGTCAAAGCGAAAATCCCGGGCGTCATAACCATAGCGCTGCCGCTCGGGCGGCAAGTCGGCAGGATCGGCGGGGATGATATGCAGCAGGAACGTCGCTTTCGTATCCGCCGGGGTACACTTTTCCTTGATATAGGTTAGATTGCGCCCCCTGCGATGGACATTCCAGTCGGAGCGGATAATGGGCGGGCCGGCTTGCGGCAAGAGCTGCTCCAGCCAGGCGCGCGCATCGGTCGGCCCGTTGTAGATTATCCAGCGATAATGGTGCGGATAGTGGGCGCCGGCGTCATTCCAGCGATACGGCGCGTCGGCCTGAAATTGCAAAGCGCCGGCAATCCGTTGGGCGTGCGCTAGTATCGGGTAATCCTCCCGGCCGGCTATATCCTGATGCGTTGCCATCGGATAATCGCGTTGGTAGAAGTCAACAATGTAGTGTTCCGATGCCGGGGCCGCCGGCGGCGCGGTGTGCAGCCGATACCCGTAGCGGCCGGCGTCTTGCGTCAAACCCTCAAAGTAGTTTGCCAGCGTCCATACTGGCTCATACTCCATGTCATTAGGATTAACCTGGACATATTTGCCGTGGTCCAGCAGCCGGCTGATTTCGCTGATTACCCGCGCATCGCTATGCCGCGCGCTGTGCTGAATAGTAGTCTGCAACAGAAAATTATAGTAATTGGCCGCTGCGAAAAATAGGATAAATCCGATTACTGCCGCCGCCGCTGCCGGCAGTAATCGGCGCCAGCGGCAATGGATTAGTTCCAGCAGGATTTGGGCGGCGAATGCCAGCAGAATGGCGAAAATCGGTATCAGCGTGTACCAGTAGCGGAGCGCAACATCATACGAGGCGCAGAGAATTGCGAATATACTCGCAAACAGCCCCAGCAGGAACAGCATAAAGAGCGTGCGATTGTCAAACTGCCGGGTAACAACTCTGACGGCAAGTATAATCAGCAATGCCGCCGCCAGAATGGCAAAGCCGGCGCTGACGATTGGCGAAGTTTCCAGCATAAACAGCCCGGATATTATATCCTGGGCATTGTCTCGGAACTGCGCCGCAGTTAGCGATACGCCGTAGCCGACTCCGGTGTGCCGCGTCGCATCATAAACCTGATCCAAGACGAGCAGGAATATGACGGCCAAGGGAACGCCGCTCAGCGCGCTTGGCCCGCTGTCATTCCAGCGTATCAGCAGCGCGGCGCAGTATGCTGTTATCAGCCACAGCGCCGGCGCAATGTTGACCTCTTTGGCGGCGAGCAGTCCAACAAAGCCGGCGGTGAACAGGCCGTATTGCAGCCGCCGCGTCCATCGGCTCCGTTTGCCGTTGCCGTTGCCATTGCCGCCGCTGCCGTCGCTGTTGCAGTCGCCCGTAAGCAGCAGCGCGGCCATCCAGCTGCACAAGCCCAGAAAGAAAACGGTATAGACTTCCAGGTTGGTTAGGCGCGCCGCCGGCACATTGGGGAAAAAGAGCCAGCAGTACGCCAGCAGAGCCAGCGGGGGCAGCGTAACCAAGGCATTCGGAGCAGGCGGGCCGGACGCTCCATCAGTTTTACCCCCCCCCCCCGTACATATGTTCGCTATGCAGCGAAAGGCCGCCGCAAACATCAGCGCAGCGCCGAAATGAAACGCCCACCGCCCCAGATGATGCAGCCACGGGCGCTCGCCATAGACATACCAGGCGGCCGGCGTGTACGCCGCCCAGAACGGACGGTAGCGGTGGTCGCGCGTACCCAGAATGTGCCGTTCCAGCAGCAGGGGGATACTCTCCCAACTGCCGTAGTTCCGGTAGAATCTCCGGTCGGTGTAGTCGTCAACCAGGGCGAAAGGCGTATCCAGCGAGTAGTAAAGCGCCGGCAGATAGAGCAGCGCCGGGATGACAACCAGCAGCGCCGCCGGCAGCAGACGCCGCAGCAGCAAGAGCAATGTATTCATTGCCAAACTCGGCGGCGGCGTTACCCGAATGCGCTGCGGTGATGCGGTGCAGCAGCGTCTTTACTGGGACTGATGCGGGGGATAGATGCGGCCCGGCGGATGCCCCGCACGGGGGCCCGGGGCGAATGCCGGCGGACGGCGGCGCTATCGCCCCATAGCGTAGCCGTCGCGGCGCAGATCGGCCCCGCCGTACAGCGTACCCCGTTCCCGGTCAATTTCAATGGCGCACAGCGAACCCATGCGCGGCGTCCATTCGTTCCACACATCCACATTGTGGCCGCGCCGGCGCAGCTCGTCCACTACCGCCGGCTCAATGCGGGATTCCACGCCGACCAGTCCGGGACGGTAGGCGTGGGGCCAGAACGAGTTCGGGAAGCTCCAGGTAGAGGCGCGCGGCATTTCAATGGCCTGCTGCACATCCATACCGAATTCGGCGACATTGAGGAACAGCTGCGTCATTGACTGGGGCTGCACATCGCCGCCGGGGGTGCCGAAGGGGAGCCAGGGGCGTCCGTCGCGGAACGCCATTGCCGGGTTGGGCGTGAGCCGGGGCCGCTTGCCGGGCGCCAGGCTGCTGGGATGGCCGGCGTCCAGCCAGCTTTGCGCGCCGCGCGCCGACGCCATAAAGCCGAGGCCCGGCACGATGGGCGCGCCGCCGAACCCGTCGCTGGGCGTGGCCGAAAACGCATTGCCCCAGCGGTCAACGGCGCAGATGTACGAAGTATCGGCGGCCAGCGGCCCGGCCATCGCATCGGGCTTGGCGGCGGCCGGGCCGCTGCCGGCCTGGTATGCCCATGGGTCTCCGGCGTCGGGCATTTCCGGGCAGGCGCGGCGCAAGTCAATTTCCTGCCGGCGCGCATCAGCGTATTCCCGCGACAGCAGCCCTGCCATCGGCACATCCACAAAGTCCGGGTCGCCGTAGTAGGCGTGGCGGTCGGCAAAAGCCAGTTTCAGCGCTTCCAGCACGGTATGGATGTAATCCGCGGAGTTATGCCCCATTGCCGCCAAGTCGCAGCCCTCCAGAATACGCAGGGCGTGCAGGTTCATCGGACCCTGGCACCAGGGGCCGCAGGCGTACACTTCAATATGCGGCCCGGCGCAGCCCGCGCTGCGGTAGTCAATGGACGGCGGAGTGTCCACGCCTACCGCAAAGCCGGCCAGGTCGTCCATAGAGAGCCAACCGCCCTGGCTGCGGATGAAGTCCACCATTTCGGCGGCGATGTCGCCCCGGTAGAACAAATCCCGCGCGGCCCGGATGCCGGCTTCGCGGCTTGGCCCGGCGGCGGCGCGCTCGGCGTCAACCATACGCCGGAAAGTGCGCGCCAAGTCGGACTGCACCAGCAGATCGCCGATGCCCAGCGGCTGGCCGCCGGGATAGAAAATCGCCATGGTGCTGGCCCACCCGCTGCGGTCGCCTTCGTCCAGGATGATGTTGTCGCCGCTGCTGGATAGGGCGCGGTGCAGGGTTGCCGGAATGGGAAAGCCGCCGGCGGCCAGTTCCAGCGCCGGCGCAACTACCTGCTCAAAGGACATTGTGCCGTAGCGTTCCAGGGCGGTGAGCCAGGCGTCGGGCGCGGCCGGCGTAACCGTCCGCATCACGCCGTGGGGCAAATCCCCGTCCTGTTCCCGCAGAAAGTAGTCAATAGACGCTTCGGCCGGCCAGCGTCCCAGCCCGCTGATTTCCCGGGTATCGCCGCTGGCGGCGTGGTGAATGATGATTGGCGCCACGCCGCCGAAGCTGGTGTACTGGGGCAGGGTAACATTGATGACGATGCCGGCGGCGACGCCGGCGTCAATGGCGTTGCCGCCTTGCTCCAGGATGCGGTAGCCCGCCGCCGTGGCCAGATAATGCCCGGTGCTGACCATATGGGTAGTTCCGCCCACCAGAGGCCGGTAGCTGTTGATGCCGATTGCCATAGCGTCCTCCCAATTTCAACTCAATCCGTACAGTCCAATCCGATGCGGACAGGCCGCAGTATAACCCAAAACGCCGGCCGCCGCCCCTCTCTATCCCTCTGCGTCGCTGCGTCAAGGCTATTCCATATCTATCAGAGTGATAAGGATGGGGTTAGGGCCAGGGGCGGAATGCTGCGCCGATGCGTTGCGCCGGCAAGCGGGCGGCTGGGCCGGCGTCCAGCTTCTGAACCATACCCGGCGGAATATGGTCGCTGAAAAGGCCGGGATGCGTGAGCTGGGCGATGGCTTCCAGGCCGTCCACGACGCGCGGGCCGGGCCGGCTTAATGTGCTGTGGTCAATCAGATAGACTTCGCCAGCGCGCACGGCCGGCAGTTCCGACCAGCCGGGCTGCGCCGCCAGCCAGGGTATTTCGCGCCGCCCCCGTTCCAGGTCGGACGAGCATAAATCGACGAACAGCTTTTCCGGGGCGGCGGCGATTACTGCGTTCCAGTCAATGCGCGCGGCGGCGCAGCCCGGCGTGAACTGCGCCGGCAGCCGCCCGCCGGCCGTCAGCAGGATGTCGGTGATCCAATGCCCGCCAATCACCAGCGGGTTGACACCCTCCAGCGAAAACACCGCCGGACGCCGCGCTGCGCCCCGAACCTTGTCCTGTACGGCGTCAATCCGCATCCGCAGGCGGTCCGACAAAGCGACGGCGGCGCCCAACGCGCGGCAGGCGCGCCCTACTGCCAGAAAGCTGTCCAGTATCTCGTCTAATGTGCGCGGGTTGAGATTGAGGACGCGGGGCGGCAGGGGGATTGGCGCCACGGCGCGCTGCACTGTGCCGGCGTCCACTTCGCAGAAATAGCATAAATCCTGCGTCAGCACGACATCCGGCGCCGCCTGCCGCAGCCATTCCGTGTCCAGATAATAGGGGCTTTCGCCGGCCTCCAGGATGCGCCGCATCTCCGCCTCCACCTCGTCGCTGGACATGGTGGACGGGTCAATGCGGCTGCGGCATACGATGCGTTTGCCGGCGGCGTCCGGCGGGTAGTCGCACAAATCGGTAACGCCGATGATGCGCTCGCCCAAGCCGAGGGCAAACGCGATTTCCGTACCGCTGGGCAAAAGCGAGCAAATCCGCAAGGCTGTCGCTCCTTACAATACGATTCCCCGCTCCTTGGGTGGAGGGGATAGCGTTTCTTTTTGGTGGTTCGGGTATGGATCCGTCATTCCAGCGCAAGCCGGAATCTACGCCCGCTGATGGATTCCGGCTTGCGCCGGAATGACGGTTGGGGAGGGGTCGGAATGACGGTTTCGGGGGATTCGGTATGACGGTTGGGGGATTCGGAATGACGGTTTCGGGGGATCGGTATGACGGAAAACTAAACTACCTGCTAATTGGAAACGCTGCCGAGGTCCGCCGGCCCATAGCCGGGATGGGGCATTCTAGCATATACTCTAGCGCCGATTGTCCGGTTTCATACGGCCACTATGAATGCAGACACTTCTCAAATGACCGCAGTCACGGCGCCGGCTGCCGGCCGCTGGGGCAAGCTGGCGCTGGTGCGGCTCAACGCTTACAGCTTTGGGCTGGCCGGCTTTATCCTGGCAATGGATACGGTAGTTATTCCGGTGCTGGTGCTGGAAGTAGCGCCGGCCGCCGCCAAGAACACGCTACTGGGCCTCATCGGGCTGGCCGGGCTGCTGGCGGCGGCAATGGCGCAGGTTCCGGTAGGGTGGGCCAGCGACCGCACGCATACCCGCATCGGACGCCGCCTGCCCTATATGATTTGGGCGTGCATCTGCATTCCGATGGGACTGGCCGCGCTGGCGACGCCGCTGAACTACGCCAGCCTGCTGGTCATCTGGGTATTCATACAGACCAATTCGGGCATCGCCTATTCGCCCTATCTAGCCAGCATCCGTGACCTGGTGCCGGCCAGCCGGATGGGAGTTGCGTCATCCATCAAGACGCTGCTGGAGGCGGCGGGCGGCGCCAGCGTCCTGTTCGTAGCCGGCCTGCTGGTGGGGCATTATGCCCGCCCGGACGATGTATGGTGGCTGTGGGCTACGCTGGGGATGTTCGCCGGCATAATCGTGCTAACCGCCGGCATCAGCTCCATGACCGTTTTCAAGCGAATGCATGACGCCGGGGGCGCCGCGGTGGCGGCGTTCCATCGCGCCAGCATGGCCTTTCCCGAATCCACCGATATGGCGCGGCTGCATCCTAACCTGCCCTGGTTTGTGCTGTCGCGCATCGCATTTCTGGCGGCGGTGGTCATCTTTACCACTTACGGCCTCTTTTTCCTGCGCGACAAAGTTGGAGTGGACAACCCGGCCCAGGCTCTGGGCGTGGCCATCATCGGAGTGGGGGGGATGCTGACGCTGACTACCTACCCCGCCGGCTGGCTGTCCGACCACATTGGACGCAAGCCGGTGCTGACGGTGGGCGTAGCCGTTGCAGTTGCCGGCACCGCAGCGATGATGTGGGTCAATACTTACCTGCTGGCGGTGCTGGTGGGCAGCGTCATCGGCGGCGCCGTAGGCGTCATCCTCACCGTGCATTGGGCCATCGCCAACGACTTGTCCACGCCGGGGCGGGAAGCGCAGCATATGGGGATAGTCAACCTGGGTACGCTGATTGGAGCGGCTTGCGCGAAAGGCATCGGCCCGCTGCCGGATCTGGTAACGGTATGGTTCGGCCCCGGCTACGGCTACACGGCGCTGCTGGGAGCCAGCGCGCTGCTGTTCGTAATCGGCGGATTGCTGTTGCTCAAAGTCAAGGAGCGGCGTCCGCTGCCGGACGTTCCCTGAGCTGGGCTTCCAGTTCTAGGATGCGCGCCCGGGCTGCGTCAAGATCATCCACTGCGGCATCGTAGGCATCCTCGACAGCGATACGCCGGGCGCGTTCCCGCTCGCGTTCATCATACGCCTCGTCAAAAGTAGGCAGATAGCGTTGGGCGACGGGGTCATACCAGCGCAGTTCCCCGTATTCCCAGCAGACATCCAGGTTCAGCGTAATGCTGTGGCCCCAGTATCGGTTCTCGTCCGCCCGGTGAATCGTGATGGGCTGATATGCGTTGCCGTCAATGGCGGCGTCCAGGCGGTCGCCGGACAGCCCGGCGGCGTAGTTCTGCCCCCACTCGTGATCAAAACGCCAGTATTCGGTTACGCCATATTCGGCGTAGTCCCGGCGCTTGCGGACTTCATCCCGGCGCGCGGTTTTGTCGGAAGCGATTTCCAGAACGAAATCCGGCGGCTTGCCGTGGTACTCAATTGCGTACCCCTTTTCGGCGACGATGACGGCGCGGTCAACATTGAAAGCGATGAGCAGGTCGGGGACGCGGATCCCCTCTCGCTGGTCGCGGCGCCAGCCGACCGGGACTTCGCCGATGACGACGGTAGTGTCCGGCGCGCCGAAATGCCGACGCAGGGCGGCCTGATGCGCCGGGTCGTCCAGATAAAGCGCGTTCTGCATATCATCCCTGGGCGGAAATTCCGGGAAAGCATCGTAGAGATATGGTCGTCGGGCCGGCACTGCCGGAGCCGCTGTCAGAGACGGGGCCGGCGGCGCAAGCGTCCGTGCGGTAGTCATAGCGCAACCTCGCAGCAAGCAAGTGAGTGAGTATTATAGCCTAGCGCGGCCATTATAATCGTTGGGTAGCCCTGCCGGCTAACCGGGAACTGTTAGGCGGGAGATAGTAGATGCAAGGCTAGGCTACGCGGCGGCGGCCCGCCGGCGGTAAGTTTCCCGGACGAAAATCAGTACGCCGATGCCCGACGCCGCCAGTATCGCCGCATCGATGCCCAACGCCCAGGGGAAGCTGGCGTAGTCGGCGATGGCGCCCAGTACCAGCGCGCCGGCAATGGTGCCAACGCCGCCGAAAGTACGCAGCAGCCCGATGGTTACGCCCTCCATGCCCGGCGGGGCGATGTCGGCGAAAAAGACGGTGCCGGCCGGACTGCCCAGCCCCTCGCCCATCCCCAGCAGCACGCCCGACAACAGCAGCTGCCACATACTGCCCGCCCAGATGAACGCCGCAATTCCCAAGCACAGCAATATGATGGACGGCAGTATGGGCGTCTTGCGTCCGAAGCGGTCAGACAGATAGCCGGACGCCAGCGTAGTGAAAAACTGCGGGAAATGCGTAATGCTGATCCACAACCCCAATGCATCCGGGCCAAAGCCCTTCGTCCGACCGTACAGCGGCATTACGCTGAACCGCGCGCCCTGGCGGTTCGCCACAATCATCAGGGCAAACATACCGACAAAGATAAAAGCCGGGCTGAACAACAGCCGGGCCATAGCGCCCCGCTGCCGGCCGGACGCTGCTGCCGGGCCGGCTCCCGCTGCGCCGCCGGAACCGGCGCCGGCCGGACGCGCCGCCCGGCGCCGGCTTTCCGCTTCCTCGCGCCATCGGGATTCGGGCAGCGCCAGCAGGATTACGGCCAGCGACGCCGCCATTAGTATGGCCTGGGCGAACAGCGGTATCCGCAGCCCGAATATGTTGCCCAGATAGCCGCCCAGCAGCGGCCCCAGCGTCTGCCCGGCCAGAATGCTCAACTCTTGCAGGCTTAACAGCCGTCCCCGCGTTTCCGGCGTGGCCTCGTCGCGCAGATAAATGGTCGCTACCGTCAGAAAGATGCTGCCGCCAAACCCTGATACGAACCGCCATCCCGTCAGCCAGGCATAGCTGAAAGACACGGACACCATCGCGGCGCCCAGCACATTGATGGCGGCGCCCAGGCTCAAGACATTGCGCCGTCCCCAGCGCTGTGCCAGATAGCCGGCGGGCAGGCTGGTAACGAGCCGTCCGAAGCCGAACAAGCCGACGGCGATGCCGACTTCGGCGGCGGTTACGCCGTATTCCCGTTCCAGAAAGAGGGGCAGCACCGGCGCAATAGCGCCCATCCCGAAGCTGTTCAGCATCACAACGATGCAGAGCAGCGATACGCCCCGATAGCGTCCGCGCAGGACGGCGGCGTTGCGGCGTATCACGGGGCGGGCTGCTCGGCGTTGGCGCTGGCGTTGACAGCGTTGGATAATGATGCTGCGTCGGCGTCCGCATCCGGGCGTATAACCTCACGGATGCGGCGCTCAATGCGAAAGCGGGGGATCATAGTGTAATGTTCGCAGGTTTGGCAGCGCAGCCCGACATCGGCGCCGATGCGGTTGACCCGCCACAGCCGGCCGCCGCAGGGATGCGCCTTTTTCAGACGCACGAAATCGCCCGGTTGCAGGTCGGCAGCCTTTATTGCGACGGCCATCCCAGCCCCATAGCGTCCAGCGTAGCGTTAATCCGGTCGCGCAAATCGGCGGCGGCGCGACGGGCGGCGGCGGCGTAATCCGGCCCGGACGATGCGTAGATGATGCCCCGCGACGAGTTGATGATGGCGAGACGGCCTTGCGCGTCCACGCCGCTGCGGACGGTAGCCTCCAGGTCGCCGCCCTGGGCGCCAACGCCGGGAATCAGCAGCGGCAGATTGGGGCAGACTTGACGGACGGCGGCCAGCTGCTCCGGCACGGTAGCGCCTACTACCAGGCCCAGGTTGCCCTTGTTGAAACCGAATTGCGCCCGGCGCGCCAGATGCAAATAGATAGGCTCGGCGCCGCCGGCGTCATTGCCGACTTTCAAGTCCTGCAAGTCGGCAGAGCCGGGGTTGGAGCCGCGGCACCAGACAAACCCGCCGCGCCGGGGATTGTCCAGCCATGGCGACAGCGTGTCCATCCCGCCCCAAGGGTTGAGCGTTACGGCGTCAAAGCCCCACACCTCAAACATTGCCTGCGCGTAAGCCGTCGCCGTGCTGCCGATGTCGCCCCGCTTGCAGTCGCCGATGATGATGGCATGGGGCGCCGCTTTGCGGATATGGGCGATAGTGGTTTCCAGCGCGCGCATTCCGTCCATACCCATCGCTTCGTAGAACGCCAGGTTGGGCTTGTAGGCGCATACCAGGTCGGCGGTAGCGTCCACAATAGCCCGGTTGAATTCGGCGGCGTCGGCCACCGGCATCGCCGCCGGATTGGCGTCCAGCCCGACGCAGACCAGGCTGCGGACGGCGTCGCAAGCAGCGCGCAGTCGGTCGGTAAAATTATCCATAGCGCAACGTCGGCCTCCTCAACGGACGGACGGCATTATATCCCCCGCAAGCCCGGCTGTCATTGCCCGGCCCGCGCCGTCATTCCCTGGCCCGCGCCGTCATTGCCCGGCCCGCGCCGCCATTCCCGCCCGTGCCGTCATTCCGGCGCAAGCCGGAATCCCCATCATATCCCATTCATCCTGTACATCCATGCCATTACTCTCTCCCAGGTAAGAGGTTGGGGCGAGGGCCGCCCGTGATACCATAGTGGCATCTTTTCTGCTTGGCGTTTTTCTGTTGCGCCGTCGAGGTTTTAGTGCGTTTCCCGCCGTTGGTTGAGGGGCGTTTTATCAAGCGGCTGAATCGGTTTGCCGCGCTGGTGGATGTTGGCCGCCGCGAGTACCTGGCCCATGTACCCAACTCCGGGCGTTTGGGCGAGCTGCTGGTTCCCGGCTACCGCGTCCTGCTGGCGCCGGCGCCAGCGTCGAATAGCGTGGCGCGCAAGACGGCCTACGACCTGGCGCTGGTGGATACCGGCGGCGCGCTGGCCTCTGCCGACGCCCGTCTGCCCAACCGCCTGGTTGCCGAAGCCCTGGCCGCCGGCCGAATGCCCCAATTCGCCGGCTATCCCGTCGTGCAGCCGGAAGCGACTTTCGGCGAGAGCCGGCTGGATTTTCGCCTCTCCGGGCCGGCCGGCGTGTGCTATGTTGAAACCAAGTCCGTTACGCTGGTTGAGGATGGCATCGCGCGGTTTCCCGACGCCCTTACCTTGCGCGGCGTCAAGCATCTGCATAGTTTGATGACGGCGCAGGCCGCGGGTTGTCATGCCGCCGTCATATTCGTGGTACAGCGCGCCGACGCCGACGCTTTCGCGCCAAATGATGCTGCCGACCCGCTGTTGGGACAAACTCTGCGGCAGGCTGTCGCCGCCGGCGTGCCGGCATTCGCCTACCGCTGCCGCTTGGACGAGCAGAGCATCGCGCTGGCGGATGACATCCCGGTGCTACTCTAGTCTAGCCGCCAAAGCAAATGACGGCAAAACCGACAATGCCGCATCACGATCAAGCGTATCCCGCATCGCCGGAAGGTCTCCGCGCGCTGCTCTCGATCTATCGCCGTCTGCTGGACGCCTACGGGCCGCAGGGCTGGTGGCCGGCCGAAAGCCGCTTTGAGATGATTGCCGGCGCCGTCCTCACGCAGGCCGCCGCCTGGCGCAATGTGGAGCAGGCCCTGGCCAATCTGAAAGCTGCCGGCATCAGCGACTGGCCGGAACTGCACCGCTGCGATACGGAAACCCTGGCGCAGATTATCCGGCCGTCGGGCTATTTCAATATGAAAGCCCGCAAGCTCAAAGCCTTTGCCGCCCGCGTGTGCGAAGTCTATGGCGGCAGCTTGGAGCGTATGTTTGCCGCATCGGATACCGCCGCGCTCCGCAGCGAACTGCTTGGCATCTACGGCATCGGGCCGGAAACCGCCGATGACATTCTGGTTTATGCCGCCGGCCGGGCGTCATTCGTGATTGACGCCTACACCATCCGAATTATGCGGCGGGTGGGCATCGTACCCGCCGGGCGCGCTGACTATGCCGGCTGGCAGGCGCTCTTTCACGCCGCACTGACGGCGGATGCCGCGCTGTTCAACGAATACCATGCCCTGCTGGATTGGCACTATAAGGCGGCCTGCCGCAAGAATGCGCCCCTTTGCGCCGAATGCTGCCTCAACGATATTTGCGACTACGCCGGATTGACTCCGACTTGACGGATACGGCAAGCTGACCGGTTGTCGCTGCGGCGGGCCGGCATTACAATGACGGCTATCAGTCATCAGTCATTAGATCCGCAGATTTGCGTCGGGTACGACCGACGCCGGTCAGAACCGACGCCCTTGGAGGTGCAGCAAATGCAGGCAGTCAGGATATTTACGGGGCCGGACGGCGAATCCCACATTGAGGATCTGGAACTGCCGTTTGAGCAGGTGGGCCATGCGATGCGGACGGCGATGCAGCCGGCCACCGGCGTCCAGTTCAGCCGGCTGAAGCCCAGCCAGCTGGTTGACTTCCACACTGCGCCCCGCCGCCAGTATGTCATCACCTTGCAGGGGCAGGTTGAAATTGGCCTGGGCGACGGCGCCAAGCGCATTTTCAATGTGGGCGACATTGAGCTTTGCGAAGATCTTACCGGGCGCGGCCATACCACCCGCAGCGTCGGCGATGTCGACCGCGTCAGCGTGGCCATCCCCCTGGCTGACCAGACTCCCGGCGGCGCATTGGGCGTCTAATCGCCAACTTGACGGCAATATCGCCAGCAGCACAGTATCACCAGCAGCATATGGAGGTTGTTATGCCGATTGCTCCTCTGCCCGGCAATCTGGAGCTGTATTACGATGACGATAACTTTACCGACCCATGGCGCGAGCCGGATACGGTAGAGACTATCGTGCTGCATCACGGCAACGCCAAGAGCGGACGGCTCTGGTACGCCTGGCCGCCGCTGCTGGCGCGGCAGTATCGGGTCATACGGCTGGACGCGCGCGGGTTTGGCCGCTCTACCGTGCCGGCGCCCGGCTATGACTGGTCGCTGGAGGGCTTTGCCGCCGACTTGGGCAACCTGCTGGACTACCTGTCGCTGGACAAAGTGCATCTGATTGGCGAAACCATCGGCGGCACCATCGCCTTGCAGTTCGCTTACCAGTACCCGGAACGGCTGCATACCGTGTCCACCTGCACTTCGCCCTACAACTTTACCGGGGTAGAAACCTATCAGAATTACTACCGTCTGGTGCAGGACGAGGGCGTAGAGGGCTGGGCGCGCGCCACCGGCGGACGCCGCGTCAATGCCGACGCCGCCCCGGAGCATCACGAATGGTACATCCGGCAGATGGGGCAGACCGCGCGCCATGTGGTACTGGAAACGCTGGCGTACTTGGGAACGCAGAACATGACCGACAAACTGCCGCGCATACATACGCCGGCGCTGGCGATGGTAGGGGAACTCAGCGAGGGCGACATCCCCGACCGGGCACAGGGGCAGGCCGACCGGATGCCCAACTGCACGCTGGCGCGCATCCCCGGCGCCGGCGGCTATGTGCAGCACTCTGCGCCGGCGCAGTGCGTACAGGCGTGGCTAGAGTTCGTGGGGGCTAAACACGGCGCTCCGGGTTAATCCGATACGGTTAATCCGCGCCGGGCGGCGGTTCGTGAAAGGGCTGGCCGGCGGCGGCATCCATGCGACGACGGTTCCAGTCCTGCCACTGAGAGCGCTCGGCTGCTTGGCCTTCCACTCGGCCCTCGGCCATTCCTTCCACCCGGCCGGCGGCTTTGTGCCTTTCGATAACCGGGTTGACGAAGCGGTTCACCATGGCCTGGTATAGCGTCATCAGCATATCTCCTGCGAGGTTCAGCGGGCGCGTTAGCAGCATTTTGCCGTACCGCTGACCGGCGCCGCCGAGTACGCAGCTAATCCTCTCCGGGCGGCGGTTCGTGAAAAGGCTGGCCGGCGGCGGCGGCATCCATGCGGCGGCGGTTCCAGTCCTGCCAGTGAGAACGCTCGGTTGCTTGGCCTTCGGCTAGACCTTCGACCCGGCCCTCAGCTAATCCTTTCACCCGGCCCTCGGCTAATCCTTTCACCCGGCCTTCAGCCATCCCTTCTACTCGGCCCTCGGCCATTCCTTCCACCCGGCCGGCGGCTTTGTGCCTTTCTATAACCGGGTTGACGAAGCGGTTCACCATTGCCTGGTATAGCGTCATCAGCATATCTCCTGCGAGGTTCAGCGGGCGCGTTAGCAGCATTGCCAGTATAGCAAACCCGACGCCTACTGCGGTAAAGTTGTCCATTGCCGCCATTGCGAAATCGCCGGCGTACTGCCACCATGGGGCATCCGGCGGCAGCGGCCAGTCCTCCATCCATTCCGCCGGCGGCCGGCGCGCCTGGCGGACGGCAATGTAGGCCAGCGACGCCGTCCACAGCAGGGCGACCAGCCGGAAAAAGGTGCGGGCGTCCCGGCGGCTGATGCTCCAGACGGACTCGCGTTCCTCCGGCTGCGGCGTCGCCGGCGGCAGCACCCACTGGATGATGCGGCGCAGCAGCGACGCCGGACGGTTCCGATCTCCTGGTTCGTTCAATCGGCCTCCCCGATAAAGCAGTTGGCATTCCTTGATGCGGCCAGCGGCTGGGATGCGGCCGGCCGCGGGATGCGGGGCACCGACGGACTAGAACAGCGACTTGCTTTGGCCGCCGTCCACATTGATGCAGGCCCCCGTAATCAGGTTGGCCCGGTCGGAGGCCAGAAAGGCTACCGTTTCGCCAATCGGCTCCGGCCAGCCGAACTTGCCCATCGGCAGGTTGCGGTCGATAAACTCGTCCACTACTTCCGGCGTGTTGTTCTGCTGGAAGCGATCCCAGCTGCTGCCGGGAAAGTCAATGCTGCCGGGCGCGACGCAGTTGACCAGCACGCCGGACGATGCCAGTTGCAGCGCGAGATGCTTGGAGAACGCAATCATCCCCGCTTTGCCCGTCATATAATCCACCGAGCCGCCGTGTTCGCGTCCGTAGATGGATGCGATGTTGATGACGCGTCCCCAGCCCTGCGCCTGCATATGGGGCAGCGCCAGCTTGGTCATCCGCACCGCCGAAATCAGGTTCACTTCCAGCCCCTCCAGGAACTGCTCCATAGTGGTTTCGTCGAACAGCGCGGAGCCGCGCCGGCCGCCCACATTGTTGACCAGAATGTCGGGGGCGCCCAGTGCGGCGGCGGTTTCCGCCAGAAAGCGCGCGGCGTCATCGGGTTGAGTAACATCGGCCTGGCTGCCGTGCACTTTGATGCCTTGCGCGGCCAGTTCCGTTGCCGTAGCATTCACCCGCGCGCCGTCGCGTCCGCAGATGGACACGGCGCAGCCCTCTTGCCCCAGCGCCAGCGCGCACTGCCGACCCAGCCCGCGGCTGCCGCCGGTAATCATTGCCACCTTTCCGTTCAGGCTCAAATCCATCGGATTGCCTCCATGTTTGCTGTTGGAATGGCGGCATTATAGCGGGTTGACGGCGGTACGGTGGCGGGTTCAGCGCGCCGGCATCAGGTATTCCCCTTCCCAGATGCGGCCGGCTGTGTTGTACTGCCCGGTGCGGATGGCGATGATGTCGTATTCCGGCAGCGGGCGTTCTACTACGCAAGCGCCGTCGGTAAGGGTGATGCCAAAGCGCTGGAAGTCAAAATCTGCGTTGGCATAGCCGTATTCTTGCCGACTGGAGCGCAAGTCCGCGGCATTTCTGGCTACGAAGTGCAACAGGAAAAGTTTATCCTGATTGACGCATTCCGGAGATACATAAGTCAAATGGCCGTCTCTGAGATATACCTGCCAGCCGGCCGCCGTAACCATCGGCGCGCCCAGGTCAACGGTGCGGAGCCATTCGTCATAAAGTGTCCAGTCGTACAAGAATATATGCTGATGCTCCGGCGTCAGCAGCGCCGGGTTGTCCTCGCGGGTGAGCTGTAGCCAGTAGTCCCCGGCTTGGGGCGGTTTGCGAGGTCCATATCCGTAGTTGAAAATGATATTTTCCCCGGACAAATAGTATGGCGCGGCGAAAACCGCTCCACCGCTGCGGCCAATAGCCAGGTGGGGAAACGGCACATAAATAGTTGACCTGGCGTCAGCCAGATTCCGTATGGCGCCGTATTCGGCCATCTGCTTGGCCTCAACTGCCAGTTCCTGTTGGCTTTGCCCCACGCCGGCCATCTCAGAGACGGAAAAGATGAAAATCGCCAGCGCGGCTACCGCAAAATGAGGCGACAGCCGCACCCGGGACATTCGCCGCAAGCACAGCAGCGCCAAAGTATAAGCGGCCAAGGGCATACCAATGTAGAATACACTCTCATAATCATGAATTGTAACATGATGGCGTAGTATCACCGCATGGCAGAAGCCGGAAAATATCAGCGTTGCCAGCAGCACCGCCATTCCCGGCCGGCGGCATACGCCGATTACCGCCAGTGCTGCCAAGCAGAATATCAACGCGAGTACACCCATTACGATAGCCTGATAATCTTGGTATCTAAAATTTGGAACAACAAACAATCTTGCCGGGAAAATGTTCACTGCAAAAGGGAGCGTAGTCATAGTTACGCGGTAAAACTGGCTCGGCCAAAAGACCTGAGGTTCCCATCGGTAAGTGTCATCCAGACCTAACCGCCGTATTGCCGACGCTGCTGAGGGCGTTTCCCGGAATGTCGACTCCCGTTCCAGCGCAAAGTATTCGTTGCCGAAGTTGAAAGTCAGTATGGCAATGCCGAACAGCAGCGTAACTACCCCTAGCAGCAAGTAACGACTGTGCAGCAATGTTGCCGCATACCGTTTTAGATTACATAATGCGGGGGGTAGAATCGCCGCGCTTTGAGCAGCTCTGCGGCCAGGCCAAAAGCGATGAACGGCAGCAGGAAAGCGTACACGTGCCAACCTAGCAGCAGCGCAACGCAGGATTTGATAACCAACTGCCGAAAGCGGCCCTCCTGCACGAATACCGTCATCCCATGAAACGCCAGCATCACCGCAAAAAGGTCGATCGTAATCTCGTTGGAAATCATATCGGCATGATAAAGCAGATAATACGATGAAAAGGCGAGCAGGGTTGCGGTCAAAGCGTCCCAGCGGCTGCCGGAAATGCGGGCCAGCGCAGCGTAAGCCAACACGGCGGCGGCGCTGAACAGCAGCAGCATCAGTATCCGAGCCGCGTAGATTTTGGCCCGGAAATCGGTATCGCCAAAGGGCAGAATGGCCAGCTTGATCAGCGCATACCCGCCAATCGGAAAGCGGTTGTATAGGTCCTGATAATGCGGGTTGCCGTCAGCGTCTAATGACTGGGAACGAAAACGCAGCAGGTTGTGCCGGAACGACAGGTTTTCGGCATAAGTCAGGTTTTGTGAACTGAGCCAGTCGTGGTGGTCGTGAGGCTCGTAGCGGTAAAAATACTCCCGGTCGCCGCCGAACAGGAACAGCGAGAACAGGGCCAGCAGCAGCAGAGCCAGAGGCAGCATGGCCGGCCGGGCCGGGAACCGGAGCCTTCGCCCGGTGTACCATCCCGACAGCTGTCGGGAGAGCGCGGCCGGTGCTGCTATGTGGGGCAGTGCGGGCATTTTATACTGACAACTGATCCGATGCAGAGCCGCTGCGGCCAGCTGACGCCGGCATCATGTGCGACGGGCGCATTATAGCACGCCGCCCCAAACTGCCCGATTTCCGTAAGGGCCAGGCTTACGGGGATGGCAGCCGATATTCTCCATCCCAAATTCGCCCCGCCGCGTTGTACTGCCCGGTGCGAATGGCGATGATGTCATATTCCGGCAGCGGGCGTTCTACTACGCAAGTCCCATCGCTAAGGGTGATGCCGAACCGCTGGAAGTCAAAGTCGGCGTTGGCATAGCCATATTCTTGCTGACCGGAGCGCAAATCCACGGCATTTCTGGCTACGAAATGCAGCAAAAACAAATCGTCCCGATGGGCGCATTCCGGCGATACATACATCAAATACCCGTCTCTGAGATACACCTGCCAGCCGGACGCCGTAACTATCGGCGCGCCCAGGTCGGCAGTGCGAAGCCATTCGTCATAAAGCGCCCAATCGTACAAGAAAATATGCCGATGCTCCGGCGTCAGCAGAGCTTGGGTATCCTTGCGAGTAGGCAGCATCAGGTAATCCCCGGCTTGCGGCGGCTTGCGAAGCCCGCGCCCTTCGTTGAAAATGATATTTTCTCCGGACAGATAATAGGCCCAGGCCCAAGGCGCGGCGCGGCTAAAATCCAGGTAGGGCAACGGCACATAAATGGTTGCCCCGGCGTCAACCAAATCTCGTATTGGGCCATATTCGGCCATCTCCTGCGCTTCAACCGCCAACTCCTCGCGGCTTTGTCCCAGTCTGCTTATCTCGGAAACGGAGAGCACAAACACGGCCACCGCAGCTACCGCAAAAAGCGGCGACAGCCGCACCCGGGACATTCGCCGCAAGTACAGCAGCCCCAAAGTATAGGCGGCTAGGGGCAACCCGATGTAGAATACGCTCTCAAAATGATGGTATATAACATTGTATCTCAACATCACGGCATAGCAAAAACCGGAAACAGTCAGCGTTGCCAACAGCGCCGCCGCTCCCGTCCGACCCCGTACTACGATCGCTGCCAGCGCCGCTAAACAGAATATCAGCGCTAATATCCCGATGACGACGGCCGGATAATCCTGGTATCTATAATTCGGAGTGGGAGCAAGTTTTACCGGGAAAATGTTCACCGCAAAAGGGAGCGTAGTCATAGTGATGCGGTAAAACTGGCTCGGCCAAAATATCTGCGGCTCCAGCCCCCGGAGAGCCGAAATCCCCATCCAACCCTACCCGCTGTACCGCCGATGCTGCCGACGGCAACTCCCGCAGCGGCGCTTCCCCACCCAGCGCAAGGTATTCATTGCCGAAGTTGAAAGTCAGTATGGCAATTCCGAATAACAATGTAATTATGCCCAGCAGCAGATAACGGCTGCGGAACAAAGCTATGCTATACCGTTTGAGATGCCCTAATATCGGGGGGGGGGGGGGGGGGGGGGGGGGGCAGAATCGCCGCGCTTTGAGCAATTCCGCGGCCAAGCCAAAAGCGATGAACGGCAACAAAAAAGCATACACGTGCCAGCCCAGCAGCAGCGCAATGCATGATTTGATAACCAACTGCCGAAAGCGACCCTCATGCACGAATACCGTCATCCCATGAAACGCCAGCATCACCGCAAAAAGGTCTATCGTAACTTCGTTGGAAATCATATCGGCATAATAGAGCAGATAATACGAGGAAAAGGCGAGCAGGGTTGCGGTCAAAGCGTCCCAGCGGCTGCCGGCGATGCGCGCCAGCGAGTGGTAAGCCAGCATGGCGGCGGCGCTGAACAACAGCAACATCAGCATTCGCCCGGCATAGATTTTGGCCTGGAAAGCTTCCTCTCCAAAAGGGATAATAGCCAGCTTGACCAGCGCATACCCGCCCAGCGGAAAGCGATTATATGGCGATGGGTACTGTGGGTTGCCGGCGGCGTCCCTATATTGATGGCGGAAAATCAACAGATTGTGCCGGAACGACAGGTTCTCTACCAGCGCCATAGTCTGCGAACTGTTCCAATCCTGGACGCCGCCGCGGTAAAAATACTCCCGATCGCCGCCAAACAGGAACAAGGTGGATAAAGCCAGCAGCAGCAGAACCAAAGGCAGCGCCGCCGGCCGGAACCGGGCCCGCCCCCGCAACAGCAGCCATTCGTTCCGTCCTGCCAGCTGCCGGGAGCTAGAACGCCCTGTTGATATGTTGGGTAGTTCCGTCATTTTACGCTGATAACGGATCTGATAGGACACGCTGTGCCGACTTATGCCGGCATCAAGCGCAGCAAGCAGCGCATTATAGCACGCCGCCTCAAACTGCCCACTTCCGTAAAGCCCGGTTCAGCGTGCCGGCAGATAGTATTCCCTTTGCCAGATGCGCCCCGTTTCCGTGTACTGCCCGGTGCGGATGGCGATGACGTCGTATTCCGGCAAAGTGCGTTCTATTACGCACCTCCCGTTTAGCGAGTACTTCCGGTGTCGCTGCCGGAACTCGAAGTCGGCGTTGTCATAACCGATCTCTTGCCGGGCGGCGGGCAAAACGGCGGCGTCTGCCGGCACGAAATGCAGCCAGAACACCGCATCCTGGTTGGCGCATTCTGATGACGCATAAATCAGGCGATCGTCTCTGAGATATACATTCCAGTCCGCAGCTATGATGCGGCGTCCCAGGTCCGCTTCATCGTACAAGTCTTTATAAAGCGCATAGTCGTACAGAAAAACCTGCCTATTCTCCGGCGTCAGCAGGGCTTCGGTATCCTCGCGAATGGGCAGCAGCAGGTAATCCGGCTTTTGCCGCCCAGCAAAACGCTCAGATTCCCCGGCGTAGTTGAGGGTCTTGCCGGCCAGAAAATAGTGCGACGCCCAGGCCGCGCCGCCGGATTTAATGCCTTGAGGACGCCACAGTATATAAATGACTGCGTTGTCATCCGCCAATTTGCGTATCGCAGCGTATTCGGCCATTGCCTCGGCCTCAACCGCTAGTTCAGCGCGGCTTTCCCCGACGCCGGCCATGGCAGAGGCGGAAGCTGCGAACACGGTCAGCGCCGCCACGGCAAGGTAAAGCGACAGCCGTACCCGAAAGCGTCGCCGCAGCCACAGCAGCGTCAACGCGAATGCCGTGAGCGGTATTCCGATATAGAACACGCTCTCAAAGTCGTGGCTTACAACATTGTAGCGCACCGGCACCGCCCAGCAGAAACCGGAAACGGCCAGCGTCGTCAGCAGCAAGGCCGGCCCCGGGCGACGGCGGATACCAACCAGCCCGGCCAGGCAGACACCCAGCGCCAGTACCCCGCAGGCGATGATAGGTTCAGCAATCAGTTCAAGGGGATAATGTCCGAAGCTGCGGGACAAGTATCTTTTGATTTCATAAGGGTTCAAGGCATAAGGAAGCGTCGCCACTCCGATGCGGTAAAACTGGCCCGACCAGAAAACCTGGGGCACCAGCCGATGGGCTCTAATGACATTATAATCCTCATCCCCTCCCAAACGCAATACCGCAGAGGCAACCGAGGGGCAGCTCCCGGAATGGCACCTCCCCGTTCAGCGCAAAGTATTCGTTGCCGAAGTTGAAAGTCAGTATGGCAATGCCGAAAAGCAGCGTAACTACTCCTAGCAGTAGATAACGACTGCGCCGCAATGTTGCCGCATATCGCTTTAGGTTGCATAATACGGGGGGGGGGGGGGGTAGAATCGCCGCGCTTTGAGCAGCTCCGTGGCCATGCCGAAAAGGATGAATGGCAGCAGGAAAGCGTACACGTGCCAGCCCAGCAACAACGCAGCGCAGGATTTCACCAACAGCTGCCGAAAGCGGCCTTCCTGCACAAATACTGCCATCCCGTGAAACGCCAGCATCACGGCAAATAAATCTATTGTAACTTCATTGGAAATCTTGTCGGCATAGTAGAGCATATAGTACGATGAAAAGGCCAGCAAGGTAGCGGCCAAAGCGTCCCAGCGGCTGCCGGTGATGCGGGCCAGCGCAGCGTAGGCCAGCACGGCGGCGGCGCTGAACAACAGCAGCATCAGCATCCGCCCGGCGTAGATTTTGGCCCGGAAATCGGTATCGCCAAAGGGGAGAATGGCTAGCTTGACCAAGACATAGCCGCCCAACGGAAAGCGATTATATGGACTGGGATACGATAGGTCGCCAGTGGCGTCCCGAGACTCATAATGGAAGATCAGTAAGTTGTGCCGAAACGACAAATTCTCGGCAAAGGCCAAAGTCTGCGAACTGTTCCAGTCGTTAGCGCCGCCGCGGTAAAAATACTCCCGGTCGCCGCTGAACAAGAACAATGTGGACAGAGCCAACAGCAGCAGAACCAGGGGCAGCGCCGCCGGCCGGGGCCGGAATCGGAACCGGAGACGAGGCCATTGTCTCTGCCGGGCGCTCGGCGCGCCGCCGCTGTCGGTGGCCGGCGCAGCGGTGTGCATTGGCGATGCAGCGGTCATTGCGATGCCGGCGGGAATCCGACAACCACGCGCTCTATTCCGGCGGTTCAGCACGTTTTTACGATGCACTGCCGCCATCGCTTGCCGCCGCCGCGTGCTGCTCATCGGCGTGGTATGACGACCGCACCAGCGGCCCGGCCGCGATATGCTTGAACCCCATCGCCGCGCCCGCCTGCCGGATTTCATCAAACTCCGCCGGCGTATAAAAGCGGTCAATGGCGATATGCTTGATGGACGGACGCAGATACTGCCCTACCGTCAGCAGGTCGCAGTCCACGGCGCGCAGGTCTTGCATCGTTTGGAGCAGTTCGTCTCGCGTTTCCCCCATACCGACGATGATGCCGGATTTGGTGGGCATCCGGGCGTCAATCCGCTTGACTTGACGCAGCAGATCCAGGGACTGGCGGTAATCTCCTTTGGGCCGCACCCGCCGGAACACCCGCTCTACCGATTCAATGTTATGGTTGAGTACTTGCGGGGCGGCGTCAATCACAACGGCCAGCGCATCCCAATTGCCTTGAAAGTCGGGGATTAGCACTTCCACGCGGCAGCCCGGCACCGCCGCCCGCACCTGCCGGATGCAGGCCGCAAAGACGCCGGCGCCGCCGTCGTCCAGATCGTCCCGGTTCACCGCAGTAATAACGCAGTACTGCAATTCCATACGCTGGACCGTCTGGGCCAGGCGCAGAGGTTCGCCCCAGTCCACGGCGCCGGGCCGTCCGGTAGTAACGGCGCAGTAAGCGCAGGCGCGCGTGCAGATGTCGCCCAAAATCATAAAGGTAGCCGCCGAGCGTTCCCAGCACTCGCCGATGTTGGGGCAACGGGCCTCCTCGCAGACGGTGTGCAGGCGGCTGTCGCGCATCAGCTGCTTCAGTTCAATGTAGCGCGGGCCGCCGGGCATCCGCACTTTGAGCCAGTCCGGCAGGCGGGGGCGAATTGGCGCGGGGGCTTGGGGGACTTTGGTTCGACTGGTGGTCATATTGAACTCCGGTGATTACGGGGAACGGACAGGGCAGCCGGCCGGAGGTTACAGCATCTGCACCAGGCGGGGGTTGACGCGGCATTTTTCGGCGGCGATGATGGCGTCAACTTCACGCACGGCGGCGTCCAGCTGGCCGGTGCGGTTGACGACCCGATAGTCATATTCGCCGATGCGCGCCAGCTCTACGGACGCTTCTTGCAGGCGCCGTTCAATTGCGGCGGCGTTCTCGGTGCCGCGGCTGGCGAAGCGGGAACGCAATTCATCCATGCTGGCCGGCATCACGAAAATGGACAATGCTTCGGGCGCGATACTGCGAACCGTAGCGGCGCCCTGCACATCAATTTCCAGTATGACATCACGGCCGGCGATGAGAGGGTCGCGCACCTGCTCGCGCGGGACGCCGTACCAGCGATTATACACTTGCGCCGATTCCAGCAGTTCATCCCGTTCCCGCAGCCGCAGAAAATCCGCTTCGTCCATAAAGATGTAGTCCCGGCCATCTACTTCGCCGGGGCGCATTGGCCGGGTGGTGGCCGTAACGGCAAAATGCCAGGGGCGATTGAGCCGCCGCAGCTCGGCAATCAGCGACCCCTTGCCGGCCGCGGACGGGCCGGAGATAATCACCAGCAGAGGCGGGGCCGGGCTGGCCTGCGGGATTTCGCCGGGTAATGGCATTGCGGCTGCGAATAGGAAAGGCGGTATCGGGTATGCTGGCCCGGTGAAATGAATGACCCGGCGCTGCGGAGGGCGGTCAGGCCGCGGCCCTGCCGCTGCCGTTCCCGTTATTGCGGCTTTCGATGCGTTCCAAGGCTTCTACGAATCGGGTCATCAGTTGTTCCATACGGGCGTCATGTTCTGCGCGCTGCCGGCGTTCTTCCTCGCGCTGCTGGCGTTCCTCTGCGTCGCGAATTTCCCGCTGTTGACGCGCCTCTTCCTCGCGAATTTCCCGCTGTTGACGCGCTTCTTCCTCGCGAATTTCCCGCTGCTTGCGCTCCTCTTCTTCGCGGATTTGCCACTGCCGGCGTTCTTCGTCGTGCTGCCGTTTTTCGGCGAGCCGCTCTCTGCGTTCTTGCATCGTAAAGAACATATCGGTTACTCCTACGAAAGCGCTGGCGGCCAGGACGGCAGCCGTGTTGACGATGGCAGCCGACAGCGTTTCCGGCGGCTCGCGTCCCCAGAGTACATATACTGTTACCGTTGCCGCCAGTGTAGCAATGGCGGCGGCAACCGACAATAGCAGATACAGCCAACCGGCCCGGTTCAAACCGGCAACCCCTACCGCGTCAACAGCCGCAGCCGCCGTTCAGCCGGCCAAGGATTCCAGATGTTCCCAGAATGTCGGATAGGACACGGCGGCATCTGCGGCTCCGCGCACTACCGTAGCGCCGGACGCTGCCAGCCCGGCCACCGCCATGGCCATTGCCAGACGATGGTCGCCATGGCTTTCCACTTCGGCGCCCTGCAAACGCCCGACGCCTTGTATCGTCATACCGTCCTCCCGGGGTTCCAGGCGGCCGCCCAGACGGGTTAGTTCCGATACTGTGGCGGCGATGCGGTCGGATTCTTTGACGCGCAGCTCGGCGGCGTCGCGGATGACGGTTTCGCCCGCGGCAAAGCAGGCGGCTACCGCCAGCGCCGGCAGTTCGTCAATCATTATAGGGATGATGTCGCCGGCCAGTTCAATACCGCGCAGGCTGGCGGATGACGCTACGACGTCGGCCACCGGCTCGCCGCCCTCAACGCGCTCGTTTTCCAGGCGCAGCGCCGCGCCGGCGCCCATCATCCGCAAGGCGTCGATGATGCCGGCGCGGCTGGGATTAAGGCCCACGCCGGTAACGGTTACCCGCGCGTTGGGGTGGATCAGGCCGGCTACCATCCAGAAAGCGGCCGATGATATATCGCCCGGCACGGCGACATCTACGGCTTGCAGGCGCGCGGGATGCAGGGTAAGGGCGAGGCCGTCGGTTTCAACCGGCGCGCCCATGGCGGCCATCATCCGCTCGGTGTGGTCGCGGGAGAGGGCGGGCTGATGCAACACGGTAGGGCCGGCGGCGGATAAGCCGGCCAGCATCAGGCAGGATTTGACTTGCGCGCTGGCTACGGGCATGGCGTATTCAATGGAGCGCAGGCTGCCGCCCCGTATGGTCAGCGGCGCCAGGGTATCGCCATCGCGCCCCATGATGGCGGCGCCCATCTGCTGCAACGGCTGCACGATGCGCCCCATCGGGCGGGAACGCAGCGAGTCGTCTCCGGTCAGCACGGACAAAAAATCCTGCCCGGCCAACAGCCCGGAAAGCAGACGCATTGAAGTGCCGCTGTTGCCGGCATCCAGCAGATCGGTTGGCTCAACGAGGCCGTTGCCGGGGCCGGATACCTGAAAACTGCCCGGTTCATCCAACGGGTCAATGGCAACGCCCATTGCGCGCAGGCAGGCGGCGGTAGAACGGACGTCGGCGCCGTCCGAAAGGCCGGTTACGACGGCGCTGCCGTTGGCAATAGCGTTGAGGATAAGGGCGCGGTGGGACACGGATTTGTCGCCCGGGACTGCCAGCGTCCCCGCCAACCGTTCCGGGCTGCGTATGGTTTGCGGCACAATATACATCCTTGCGGTGGTTCTGCTGGGCGGCGGTTCTGCTGGGCAGGGGGAAGGCTTACGCCGGGTCGTTTGCGGCCCGCAGGCGGGCAATTTCCTCGCGGAGGAGCTGCGCTTCGGATATTGCGGCATCCCGCTGCGCTTCGGCGGCGATGCGGCTATTACGTTCCCCGATGCGCTCGGTCCGCTCGGCGATACGACCGTTCCGTTCCGCGATGCGTCCGCTGCGCTCGGCGATGCGCCCGCTGCGTTCCTCGTCGTGCGTCATCAGGTATCCGGCTGCCGCATCGTACCAGCGCAGCGCGCCGTGTTCCCAGCATACATACAGCCCCAGGACGGCGCTGTATCCGTAGTGCATATTCGGCGCAAATTCGTGGATGGCAATGGGTTCGTATCGCCCCTGCGCCAAGGTCCAGCCCGTCAGTCCGCGCTCGTAGCGGAGTCCCCAGTCCGGGTCAAAGAGCCAGTACTCCGCAACGCCGAAGTTGGCGTAGTCGCGCCACTTGGCGGTTTCGTCGTTGCGCGCCGTGTTGTCTGACGCTACTTCCAGCACAAAGTCGGGCGGCTTGCCCTGTTCCCGGATGGCATAGCCTTTTTGCGCCAGGAGATGGGCGTGCCGGATGTTGAAAGCAACCAGCAGGTCGGGTATCCGCACTCCGGCGCGGCCGCCGGGAACATCCAGGGCGACGGGGACTTCGCCCAGTACCACGGTAGTGTCCGGGTTGCCCAAGTGCAGGCGCAGGGCGGGCTGGTTTCCGGCGTCGTGGAGGTGCCTGGTGTTCATCATATCGTAACGGGGCGGAAAGTCGGGAAACTGCGCGATGGCCGGCTCCGCCGCCGGCGCGGGCGCAGTGCGGCTGCGGTTGATGTTGGCAAGGTTGATGTCGGCAGCGGTGGTCATAGCGCCTCCGGTGCGTCCGGTTAGCAGTATTGGACAGGATGGGTTGGCGATTTGCGGAATGGCGGAGTTAGCGGCGACGGTTGGGGCGGTCGTCCGCGTCGCCGGACATCAGCCGGCGCGCTCGGTTAGCCCAGCCGCCCAGGAACATTTGCCCCATAGATTGGCCGAAAGTGGGGTATTCCGGCGCATTTTCCAGTTCCCGGGCGCGGGGATTTACCTCGCCGGCGAGCCACTTGGCGCGGGCGAGGCGCGCATCCTCAAAGAGGGTTTCCACTTGCTGCACGGCGGCGGCGTCAGGCGGTTCCCCGTCGGTGTCCAGCAATTTGCGGTATTCGTAAAGCTCCCGGATCATAGCGTCAATCCAGGCGACGATGGGCTGGGCGTTGCTGATGCATATATCGCGGTGCATAATGACGTCGCCGGACGCCAGACGGGTAAGGTCCCGGTAGCCGGAGGCGGCGAGCTGCCCGATGTCGGACCAGTTGGCGGATTTGCTGGTGCAGCCGACCAGCGCGGTAGAAAGCACAAAGGGGAGATGGCTGACGGCGGCCACAAAGCTGTCGTGTTCGTAAGCGCCGATGTAATAGGGTTGGGCGTTGACGGCTTCGGCCAGGGTGGTAATTTCGCCCACGGCGCGCTGGCTGGCTTTGGGGCTGGGGATGATGCAGTAGGGCTTGCCGGAGAAAAGGGCGGCGTCGGCGTGTTCCGGGCCGGGCGTTTCTTTGCCGGCCATCGGGTGGCCGCCCACGAAGTCCACCGTTGCCGGCAGCAGGGCGTCGGCCCATTCCAGAACCTGCCCTTTGGTGCTGCCGACGTCGGTAACGACGCAGCCTTCGGGCAGGTAGGGCGCGATGCCTTCCATCAGCTCGCGCATTGCCATTACGGGGGTGGCCAGCACGATGATGTCGGCGTCGTCAATTGCGTTGCCCAGGCGGTTTGCGATGCGGTCGAAAGCTTGCCGCCGCTGGGCGCCGGAGCGAGCCTCATGGGCGGCGTCCGTGCCGACGACGGTAAGGTCGCGGAGGGATGACTGCCGCAGGGCGAGTCCCAGCGAGGTGCCAATCAGTCCGGTGCCGATGATAGTAATTTGTGCCACGAGTGCGCTTGCCCTTTCCGCGTTAGAGTCTGCATAGTGTACAACATTCGCAGGCTCCCGGTAAAACCCGGCTAATCAACAAAACTTGGCTAATCAGCGGGCAGCGCTTCCGATTAGGGGGTGCGGGCGGCTGGCGCGGGAATGACGGCTGGGGCATTGACGCCGATGGGCAGGGGTGGGGCGGGATTGGTTCCCGTCCGCCCGGCTGCGGCAGCGGCGCTGGGTTGATTTTGCTGGGGTGGCGGTGCCTCCGTTGGTACAGGATGGGGGTTGGGGTCGGGTTGAGATGTCGGGTTGTCGGGGTTGAGATGTCGGGTTCAAGGCGGTCGGGTGGGTTGGGTTGCGGATTGCAGTCTGCCAGGGTTTGCGGTCGCTTATCAGCCCTACGGCCGGAGGATTTGCGCGTTGCTTTTCACGCGGCTGGTTTTTCGTCCGGGGACGGGGCGCTACGTCTGGCGCCTTGGCAGTACCCGACTCCTTCGGTTAGTTGGACCGTGGGCGAGTAGGGAACGCCGGTGCGACTTGGGTTGCTGATTGGCCGTGAACGACCGGTCTTTTTGAGGGACTGGCTCCTGGCAGGCTGGGATGGTTGCCGTTTTGAGGCGGCGTTGAGTGTGGAGGTGGTGGTGGCTTGGAAATTCGTACCCGACAAGGGGATGGTAACAGCGAACTTAAGTTCTTGTCAAGGGGGTTGGAGGTCGGTTTTTTTACACCGATGGGCAGGATGGGGAGGACGGGGTTTTTTATGGCATGGATGGAGGGGATGAATGGGGATTTTGGATTTGAGGTTGGATTCCGGCTTGCGCCGGAATGACGGTTGGGGGGCAGGATGGCGGTATGGGGTCGGAATGACGGTTGGGGGTAAGCGGGCGTCTTGCTTATTGGGGCGATATGGGCTATTATTCCGTTGCTGCCGCCGGTGGTTTTACGCCGGTTCATCTGCGTTGAGAAAAGCCCGGAGTTGAAATTATGACTGCCGTTCTGCCCCCCCCCCCCCCGATATAGGCTGACTAAAAACCCAACGACGGCTGGGCTGCGGCTGGGCAAGGTTGCCGTTTTCAGCGTCCTGGCCGGCTTGGCCATTGCCGGCGGGATGATTTTCCCGGCGCTGATGCGGAAGCGCAAGCTTATGGCGGATACACTTATACTTCGCGGGTTTGTCAGGAGTACGGACAGCAGCCGCGCTGGTACAATGTGCGGGACGGGCAAGCGGCTTACAACGGGGGCAACAGCGACAGCGGCTGGCTGATTGTGCTGGAGCGTGGGGCAGGAACTATTACCTACCGGAGTGACCCGGCGGGCGACTATGCTGGCAGGGACGGCCGGTTCGCTTTGATTTCCGACAACCTGCATTTCTTTAGCAGTGGGGTTTTCACGCCGGTAAGCGGGCCGCCAAATTCGGCTAACCGATTCGTGAGAATCGGCGAAAGCGGCGATTATAGTGATTTAGCCAATTTTATCAACATCGGCATTACCAATGACCAAAACCGCTTTAGCAAGGTTTCAAGCGGCGGCGGCATTTACATCCGCTGGGCGCATATGGCGTGGTGCCGCTAGGGGCGGAACTGTGGCGGTCTGCCGCCAACTGCCGGCGGCCCGCCGCACTGCGTAAATGGAAGCACCCGCCGAAGTAAGCTGCATCCTCCCGGCAAAGGAGACGAGAAGCCCGGCGGGTCTTACAATCCCTAATTTAACGCTTGGCGGCGGCGGTGTCAAGCCTGATTCGTGCGTCCCGCCTCCCGCACCGCCCGTTCCAGCGCCGCTTTGAGCCGCTCGCTGAAGTATTTGCTGGTGGACGATATGATGCGGTGTTCCTCCCGGTCGTCTCGCGCAGTGGGCAGCGTTACTATCACATGATAGACTTGGTATTTGCCGGAACGGATGCGGTTGAAATACCAGGTCAGGGTTACGGACATCAGAAAGACGAGGATGCCGCCGGTCAGCATCTGCCCTTGAAAATCGCCCAGCGCGGCGATGCCGAACCCGATGATGGCGCCCCCGCCGGCGGTGTACCACCAGCGGATGGGCCGCTTTTCCGCCTGCTCCTCAACTATCTCCATCGTAACGGCGCGGATGTCGGCGGTGCGGTATTCCTGCCCGCCCGGCTCCACGAACCGCCGGTAAGTAACCTCAACGCCCCGCTCTTTGAACAGGGTACGGTCGCGCTGCGCTGTTGCCATAGTGCCGCCGGGCGTTCCGTAATATCCGGCCTACTGCGCCGTCGTCCCGCCGTCAATAACCAGTTCCGCGCCGGTTACGAATGACGATTCGTCGGACGCCAGATAGACGATGCCATAGGCGATGTCATCGGCATTGCCCACCCGCCCGATGGGGATGCGCTCGTTAATCCAGGCGAAATGCCGCTCGTTCTGATAGCTGCCGTCGGTCAACGGCGTGCGGCAGTAGCCGGGATGAATGGAATTGACCCGGATGTTGTCGCCGGCGTACTGGATGGCGGCGGACTTGGTAAGCAGGCGGCTGGCGCCCTTGCCGGCGTGGTAGGCGGTAGATGTAGGGCTGCCCACGATGCCATAAATGGACGATATGTTGACGATAGAACCGCCGCCGGCTTTGAGCATCTCCGGTACGGCGTGTTTGATGCCGAGAAAGGTTCCCTTGGCGTGGACCTCGATTTGGCCGTCCCAGGCGGCTTCGGTGGTTTCCGCGACGGTGTAGCGGGCGGAAGTGCCGGCGTTGTTGACCAGCACATTGAGAGTTCCGTAGGCGGATACCGCTGCGGCTACGGCGTCAATCCAGTCCGGCTCGCTGGTAACATCCAGTTTGACGAAAAGGGCGTCGCCGCCGGCGGCGCGGATTTGGGCGGCGGTGCGCGCGCCGGCATCGGTGTTGATGTCGCCCAAGACGACTTTGGCGCCCTCTTGGCAGAACATCCGGGCCGCCGCGCCGCCGAAGCCCATCAGTTCGCCGTCCACGCCGCTGGCCGCCCCGCTGATTAGGGCGACTTTGCCTTGCAATCGCATATAGAACTCCTTACGGCGCTGGATTCCGGCTTACGCCGGAATGACGATTAGGGGTTGGAATGGCGAATACGTACCGCGCACTTGGCGTTATGCCAGCGGCACGGCCAGGGAGATGCGGGTTTCCTCGCCGGTGTTGCGGATGATGTGGCCGCGCCCGGTGAGATCCTCGGCGACCAGCACATCGCCGGGGCCGAACTGCCGCTTTTCGCCGCTGGCAACCTCAATTTCGGCGCCGCCGGACATAAACACGACATACTGATGGCGGGGCGCATTGTGATAGTCCTGCCACCAGCCGGGCGCACGCTGCCCAACGGCAATATCGCCGGGGCCGACATTGTTGGCGATGTCGGCAAACTGGTCGGGGGTAAGCTCCTCAAAATGGCTTTCGCCGTCGGCGCCGGCGTAAATGCGGATAATCATAGTCGGAATGTTTTCTCCATTGGATTCCGGCTTGCGCCGGAATGACGGTTGGGGGGACGGAATGGCGACGGCGTTGCCGGAATGACGGTTAGGGGGACGGAATGGCGACGGCGTTGCCGGAATGACGGTTAGGGGGACGGAATGGCGACGGCGTTGCCGGAATGACGGTTGGGGGGACGGAATGACGCTGTAGGCTGATGGCGGCTTATGCCAGCGGCACGGCCAGCGATACGCGGAAATCGTCGCCGATGCTGCGGGCGATGTGGCCGTGGCCGGTGAGGTCCTCGGCAACCAGCACATCGCCGGGGAACATTCGCACTTTGGCGCCGTCGGCAGTCTCAAACTCAGCGATGCCGTTGAGGTTGACCACATACTGCTTGCGAGGCGCGTTGTGGTAGTCGGAAAAGCTGGGGGATGCGCGGCGGTTCACGATGATGTCGCCGGGGCCGACATTGTTGGCGATGTCGGCAAACTGGTCGGGGGTAAGTTGCTCAAAATGGCTTTCGCCGTCGCTGCCGGTGTACACTCTTACGATTTGTCCCATTGGAATGGCCTCCTTGCCGGGCTGGGCTGCGGTTGCGGAAAGGGTTAGTCGGTCAAAATCAGTCGGTCGGACAAGGGGATGACGGCGTCATCTTACCGCCGGCGGGGAATGGGGGCAAGCGGTGATGCGGGTTTTTACACCGATAGGCAGGATGCGGAGGATGCTGGTATGCGATTCAAGATTGGTTGGATTGGGGTTTGGGGGCGTAGAGCCAGCCCTCTAGTTGGGCATCGGCCAGTTCGTTGTCATCAGGATGGCGGAATTGACTAGAGTCTTTTGCCCAAGCTGCGGCGGCAACGGCCGCAACCACCGCATCCAAGCGGTCATCATTGGCACGGCAGTCGCTTCGTACTGTTGCCAAATTAGGCAAAGGTACGCCAGATTTTTTAGACAAACCATCCAAGATTTTGTCGCGGTTGGATATTGCCGCGGCGGAATTTTTGTACCCCTTGAATGGCAAGCCGATGGCCCGCAGGAATGCGCCGGGCATCACTTCCAGAAGGGTTGCGACATCATCCGGGTTAGCGGGGGGAGGCAGCGGCGGAACATTCCAGCGATTCGGATAGGTCTGGTGCAAGCGGTGCAACAGATATGTACCTGCATAGGTCATAGCCGTCATAACCGGATTTACCGTGTGTAACGGGGAATAACTTTCGCGATGATATTTGTGATCGCCGGCACGTTTGCTCTCGCCGTGTTCGTCCACGAACTGATGGCGAGCGGAGATAAACTCCTCGGCGTGCATTCTGTAGAAAGTTGCCCATATGTCAGGCATTCGCGCTGCATCATGCCTGATGTACCGGGCAAACTTGGCGGGTACTCCGAAAGGGAAATCCATAGCGATGACGGCAGGGGGTTGGATGCCGGCGATCAGATCTATAAGCTCCATGCGGCGGTAGGGAGTGACGTCGCCGACAAATCGCAGGCCGCATTCAGAGCTGAATAGCCCCTGTGCTACCAAAGTTTTGTGCTCGTACCAGGCGCCGCTGAAATCGACGCCGATGATAGTGGTTGCCATAGCGGTACGCTCCTTTGGGGCCGCGCCGGGAATGGGGGCATATTAGCATCAGTGGAAGCGCCGGGGCAAATCGGGGCAGGCCTGTCGCATTTTCTTTACAGCACTGCGTATGACGCCGGACGATATGCCGCCGTCCGCAACGACAACGACCGATGATGTCCGCCGGATGACGCCGGCGGGCAGTTTGGGGTAGAATGGCGGCAACCGGCATAGCGCGCCGGCCGTCGGCGCATTATGCGAAAACCCGGCAGCGCGGACGCCGCCCGGAGCCGGCGGAGGGAATGATGCGTAAAGCCTATGGACTGACGCTGATTACGCTGATGCTGGCGGGCGTTGGCTATATGTTCTATGGAACGGTGCCAATGGTTTCGCAAGCGGTGGCGTCGGCATCGCCCGGCGAAAGGGTGCAAATCGCTTTGGTGCTGGCTTTGGTGGCAATTATCATCGTTTGCCGGATTGTCGTAGCCGTCCTGGATCGGGTTGAGAAACGACGATTATGACGGGCGCTTTTCGCGGAATCGTTGACGACGTCCGAAAGCTGGCCGAGATATTTTTGGCGTTCATAATGACGCCGGCAGTAGCTGGGGCAGCGGCGGAATTGATTAACGCCGGGCCGACGCTGGCAACGGTTATTGCGGGGTTAGGCTGGCTAATCGTAATCGCGCGGCTGGCCTCCACCGGGCTGGAGCTGTGGGAAAGGTATTTCACGTCGCCGCCGGAAAATGCCGAATAGCGACGCCCATGCCAGCGCATTGTCGGGTATCATACCTACTGCGATTCTGAACCAATCACTGCCAACCCGGTTATCATCATCAACCGATTATCATCAACAAAAGGAGACTATCCCCAATGGATTACACCAAGCGACGGGAAAACTATCGCGCCGTGCTGGCCGGCGATGTCTGCGTGCATCCCGGTTCGGTCTTTGACCCCATATCGGCGCGCATTGCCGAGGATCTGGGCTTTGAGGTCGGTATGTTCGCCGGCTCCATCGCCAGCGGGACGGTGCTGGGCGCGCCGGATTATGTAGTGCTGACGCTCAGCGAGTTCGCCGAGCAGATTTACCGCATCTGCCGCGCCGGGCAGCTCAGCCTGATGGTGGACGCCGACCATGGCTACGGCAACGCCCTCAATGTGCGCCGCACCGTGGAGGAACTGGAAGCCGCCGGCGTGTCCGCCCTTACGATTGAGGACACTACCTTGCCGATGGTGTTCGGCGGCGACGGCGGGTTTATCTCGCTGGACGAAGGCGTGGGCAAGATGAAAGCGGCGCTGTCGGGGCGCACCGACCCCAATCTGACGGTGGCCGGCCGCACCAGCAGCCTGCGCCTGGGGCTGGACGAATGCATCCGCCGCGTCAAAGCCTACGAAGCCGCCGGCGTGGACGCCATCTTTCTGGCCGGCGCCGGCAGCAAGGACGAAGTGGCCGCCGTGAACGATGCGCTGAACATCCCGCTGCTGCTGGGCGGTGCCGGCGGCGAACTGAACGACAAGGCATGGCTGGGGCAAAATGGCGTCCGCGTGGCGCTGCAAGGGCATCTGCCGTTCCAAGCGGCGATTAAGGCGGTGTATGACACGCTGAAAGCGCTGCGCGACGGCGTGGCTCCCGCCGACCTGCGGGACACGCTGGCATCGCCGGAACTTATCGCAAAGGTAACCCGCAAGGACGAATACGACCGGCAGATTGCCGAATATCTGCGGTAAGCAGTCCACGAATCACATCAAAACACACCCGCAATTCACGGAGGAAACCATCATGGCATTCGTTTGCAACCATCTGCATCTGCGGAGCGAGGATCCCGACAACGCCGCCAAGTTCTATGTGGACAACTTCGGCGCCGTCATCGTGTCCACGCGCCCGCTGTCCAACACGGTGTCGCACCAGCTGGAGCTGAACGGCGAGCCGCTGCTCACCGTATCCGGCGAGGCCGAGGGCGAAAATGCGGTGGCCGGCTCCACGCAGCCGCGCTTCGGGCTGGACCATTTCGGGTTTCAGACCGACGACATCCAGGCGGCTTTTGAGCAGTTCAAGGCCAACGGGGCGAACATCATCTGCGAGCCGTGGCAAATGCCGTCGGGCAGCCATGTAATGTTCGTCGAAGCGCCGGACAAGGTAAGCCTGGAAATAATCCAGCGGCCGGCGTAACTGCGGCGGGCGGAGCTCTGCCGTCGCCAGCAACCTGACAACGGGTGCGCTATCTCTGTATCAAGGGGCAGTGCGCCCGTTACGGTGCCAAATTGTTGAAAAGGAGCAACTACGATGAGTACGCCGGCCTATGTTGAGGAATGGGAATCGGGGGCATGGGATGTTACGGTTGAAAAGAATCGCGTGGACGGCTACCCCCGGGATGTAGTGCTATCTACTCACGCCGCAGTGCGTTTCAGCAATGCGGAGGGCGATTCTGACGATCGAGCAACGATGGCATCGCTCTTTTTGCGCTACCGTGATAACGCTACGGAACTGTTTATCCACTGGGACGGTGAATTTTTCTACGGGGCAAGCACGGATGTGGGGTATAGCATTGACGGCAGCGAGCCGTCCGCGATGGCCTGGAATAATTCGTCCAGCGCGCAAGCGATATTCTACCCCGATGATGAATTTCCGTTGAGTATATTCCTCAACCGGTTGGTCAACGCCAGTGTGTTGTGGGTGGCAGCGGACATTGGCAATGGCGCAATGTTAAATGCTCGGTTCGAATTGGATGGATTAGAACAGGCAATTGCGCTGTTGCGCGACGCCGGTGGTTTCTGGCGTTTCAGTGCCAGCCAGGATCTGTTTGACGACAGCACTACTACAGTATTGTCTTTGCACTCCGACGGGCCGGGTAACGAGGGAAACCCGATGACATTGGTTCTGCGTCACAAAAGCGGACAAGGGAATTACTCGGCTTACATCAACTGGAATATCGACGTCGGACCGGAAGATCCGGTATTGGTTCAGTTCAGAATGGGCGAGAACTCAAGCCAAATCACGGAATGGAACCTTTCAACGGATCACGAGGCCACGTTTTACGCTGGCAATGTCCAGGCTTTCATACGGGATTTGGTCAGAGCGGATCGCCTGCTGGTCCGGATTACGCCTTACCGCTCGTTTCCAATAATCGCAATGTTTGACTTGCGCGGACTGGATCGCGTCGTTGGCTTGCTTGGGTGAGCCGATGTTTGCGCCACGCCCAACACACGCCGTCCGACGCCCCTTTACGGCGGACGAATTCCGCATTATGGCTGACTGCGGCATCATCGATCCGGCGGCGGTCGAGCTGCGGGAGGGGCATCCGTTTTACAAAAAGAACGGCGCTCCCCGACCGTTCAATGTCGACGAATTCCACGCGCTGACCGCAGTCGCCGGCATCCTGCCGGAGGATTCCAGCACCGAGCTGCTGGACGGCGCAATTTATCTGGCCGCCCGCATCAGCCCCCGCCACGCCGCTTGCCGTAGCAAATTCATCAAACAGCTTTTCGAATTGCGTAATAAACAACTGGTCTCGCCCCCGTCAACCCAATCCGGCTGGACACCTATAACGAACTGATACCGGATGTAGCACTGCTATATCCGCGCGCCGACGATTATCGGTATGCCCATCCAGGGCCTGCTGATGTGGCAGTGCTGATTGAAGTGAGCGACGCCGACTATGACTTCAACCGCCGGCGTAAGCTGCCGATCTATGCCCGGTACGGCATCGCCGAGGTGTGGCACTTCAACTTGGTCGAAAACTGCATCGTAACCTATGACCAGCCAACCGCATCAGGCTACGCCCGTATGCAGACCATTGGCATTGACGGCAGCCTGACGCCGGCGGCATTCCCTGATATAGTCATTCCGGTTGCGGAAGTTATGCCGGACTGACCGCTCCGCCGGCGCAAGGGGGATGATTATGACAACGGCAATTGCGACAGAATCGCTAACGCCAACGCGTCCTGCCGTCAGGGAACGCCGCAAGTTCACCGGGGCCGACCGCAGGGCGATGCTCCAAGCCGGCATCATCGCCCTGGCGGACGGGATTGAGCTGCGGAACGGAGAGCTGTTCTGCAAGCACAGCGGCGCGCGCCGGCGGTTCACCGTGGACGAATACTATGCGTTGGCCGCGGCCGGCATCCTGTCCCCGGAGGAACGGGTTGAGCTGCTGGACGGGGAGATAATTACGATGGCCGCAGTTGGAAGTCGTCACGCATTCTGCGTGCGGTGGCTTGGCAAGGCTTTGACGCTTGCATTGGGAGATACGGCTATTCTGGATAGCCAAAATCCGGTGCGGCTTGACATTGGGAGCGAACCGTAGCCGGATTTTATGGTTTTGCGCTGGCGGGATGACCGATACTTGGAGCTGCCCCGCCCCGATGATGTGCTGCTGGTCATTGAGGTGTCCGACACTACCGCCGGGTTTGACCGCCATCACAAAGCGCCGCTGTACGCCGCCCAGGGCATTCCCGAAATGTGGCTGTTTGATGTCAACGCCCGGCAGGTGGAAGTTTATGACGAACCGATAGCCGGCGGCTACGCCCGTATGCGTACTATCGGCGCCGACGGCAGCCTGACGCCGGCGGCATTCCCTGATATAGTCATTCCGGTTGCGGAAGTTATGCCGGACTGACTTATTGCCGATTGTTGCTTACAAGCCGGCGAAAAAGTCCGCCGGCACTGTTTCGCCGGCGGCAACCGGCGGTTCGGCCCGGATGAAATGCTCTACTCCGATGACGGCGGCGGCTACCTCGCGCGGTACGCTGTCATAGGGCCAGTTGGGTTGCAGCTGCGTAAAATGCCGCTTGATGCAGGCCATTTTGGCGTCCAGATCCAGCCCGTCGGATACTTTCACCGTCAAGTTGATAGTGTCAGGGTCGGCGCCGTCGTTGGCCCGGTCGGGCGGCGGCACCGGAAAGTCCACGCCGGCGGCTTGCAGCGTCTCCGCCATATGGACGCGAAAGCCGCGCGGCCGCACGCTGTAAAAGAGGCGGTCGGCGCGATGCGGCGTTATGCCGATAGCTTGGTGATGCGGGAAAGCCGTTGCATCGGCGGCCCGCCGAAAAGCCGTAGTAGCGTGCCGGCAGATGGCGATGTGGTCGGGATGGCCGTACAGCCCGTCCATCCCGAAAGTTAGGATAACCTGCGGGCGAAACCGGCGTATCTCAAACACCAGTCGGGCCACCACTTCGTGCTCGTCGGCCTGCACAAAAGCACGGGGATGGTGGTTGTCATCCCAGCCGGCCATGCCGGAATCGCGGTAGTTCAGCACTTCATGCGATGCGATGCCCAGTTCGGCGACGGCGGCGGCCAGCTCAGCGCGGCGCACTTCGCCGATGGTCTCACGGGTAGCGGAGCCGGGCTGCCGGATTTCGCCCAGCTCGCCGGAGGTAGCGGTAATCAGCCGCGCCGTTACGCCGCGCGCCGTGTGCATCGCAATAGTCCCGCCAACGGGAAACGCCTCGTCGTCAGGATGGGCGAACAGAATCAGCAAACGATGGTCGGGCATAATGAACCTGCTGTCTGAAAGATTGGATTTACTGGTACATATAGCGACTGCTGCCCATCCGCAAGGAACGCGTGGGATACAGCTTTTGCTCTACCGGGTCAACGGCCAGCAGCGCGCCCTCCAGCGTGTAGGCGCCCAGCAGCGTCGGCGCGCCCGCGCCGGCAAAAACCACGATGGTGTACCGCTCAATCCCTTCCACGCTCACCCGCACCTCGCCGACCCCGTCCTCAACGATGCTGCCGTCGGCCAGCTCGGTCCGAATGCTGTCGCGCGGGGTTATTCCCAAATCGCGCAACAGGGCATCCGGCAGGCAGGTGTAGGTGGAGCCGGTATCCACCATAGCATCTACCGTCACGGAACGGCTGCCGTCCGCGGCGATAACCTCAATTGGCACGCTGAAAGTTCCCATAGCGTCATACCTCACGGCATTGTTGCTGTGCGTCAGTCCGCAAGGGCGGATAACTATTCGCCCCTGCGGGTATTAGCCTGGCCGCCGGATTGGCCAATCCGACAGTCGGCAGATTGCGCCGGCGGTTAGCTATCCAGGACTTCCAGCACTTCCAGGATGATGCCCTGCGGCCCCTCAAAGAACATTACGCGTCGGCCGCCGCCTACGCTGGTTTCCTCCAGCACTTTGGCGCCGCCGTTTTTCAGGTCGGCCATCGTGCCGTCAATGTCGGTAGTGTCGATGGCGATATGCTCAAAGCCGTAGTTCTGCGGGTGAGTCTGCGTGGCGATGTGGTCGGTAACATTCAGCGGCAAGCCGTGCAAGTCCAGGCGAAAGCCGCCGTTGGCCGTTTCGGCGGTAACGGTAGCCCCCAGGTTCTGCACATACCAGTCGGCGGTAGCTTTCGGGTCGGGCGTCTTGAGATGGACATGGTTGAGTGAGAATGCCATAGCGATGAAACCTCCGGGCGGGTTGCGGCGCGCTTTGCGCCGGATAATTTGCCCGCATTGTAACATAACGACCATATCCCGACTTTCTCCCATAGAAATAGAACGCGTAGGAATAGAACGCAGCCCGCCGCATCTATCCCATTTTCCAAACGGAGCAGCGCAGCGCGGGATGCTATACTGCCGCCTGATTTTGATACGGGAGGCATAGATAGTTATGCTGGCATTTCTGGGAGGCACCGGGCCGGAAGGCAAAGGATTGGCGCTGCGGCTGGCAATGGCCGGGGAAGCGGTGATTATCGGCTCGCGGGACGCGGCGCGCGCGCAGGAAGCCGCCGCCGAGCTGCTGGCGCTGGCGCCCGACGCCGCCATCTCCGGCGCGGTGAATAACGATGCGGCGGCGCAAAGTGATGTCATCTTTCTGACGATGCCCTACGGCGGTATGTCGCCCACTATTGACGCCATCGCCGCCGCCGGGGATGCGGCGTTGGCCGGCAAAGTGGTCGTAACGGTCATTGCGCCGATGCGCTTTGAGCGGGGCGTGGGCGCAATCGCCGAGGACGTGCCGGCCGGTTCCGCGGCGCAGGAAGCCCAGGCCGCCGCCCCCAACGCCCGCATAGTCGCCGCCTTTCAGAATGTATCCGCCGATGAGCTGCTCAAGCCGGGCGTTACGCTGGACGAGGATGTAGTTATCTGCGCCGATGACGCCGCCGCCAAAGCGGTAGTTATTGGCCTGACCCGCAAGATACCGAACCTGCGTCCGGTTGACGCCGGCGCGCTGTACAACGCCCGCTATGTGGAGCAGATTACGCCGCTGCTGGTGAACATCAACCGCATCCACCGGACGCACTCCGGCATCCGCATCACCGGGGTGTAAGCGCGTGGACGGCAGTGTAAGCGGGCATACGGCCTGGCGAAACGCTAGCCGGAACGGCGGCGGGGTTGGCAGCGGGCGTCCGCTGTGTTACAAAGGTAAAGGGGGAACGGATGGCGGCGCAGCAGCAGGAACTAACCAACATTTTCAGGTTCAGGATACCGCTGGACAGCATATCGGGACGGATGGCCGTTTGGGGGCCGGCCGCCCATGCCCTCTTGACCCTGGCCGGCGCGGGATGGTCAATATGGCATGAAATCGCCTACGGCAATCACGCCGTCGCTTACGATCTTTTCAAGGCAATCGGCTATGATGTGCTGTGGGCTTTCGCCGTGTCCACCGCCGTCATCGTCACAATAGCGGAGGTCATTGACGCAGCTATGGTTATGGCACATTTCGTCGGCCAATGGATGAAAAAACAGGGCATAGCCGAGGGACTGGCCGAAGGCCACGCCGCCGGCTTGGCCGAAGGCAAGCAAGAAGGCAAGCAAGAGGGTTTGACCGAAGGCGTTGCCATCGGTCGCGCGCAAGCGGAAGCCGAGCTCAACGAGCGGTTCAACCAGTATCTGGCAGCCCATCCGGAGCTGAAGGATACGATTGAACCGCTGCGTCCCGGCGCCGCCACTGCCAGGCAGGACTGAATGCTATGGTTCTCTATTCAATCATCAAACGGCGTGAGGAACAGGAACGCATCCGGGAGCAAGCGGAACGGCAGCAGCGCTACGAAAAGCAGCAGGCGGAACAGCGGGAGCGCAGCGAAAAGCAGCAGGAAAAGCGGCAGACCGACTGGGCCAAAGGGTTTGAGCGCGGCTTCGCTAACGGGTATTCCCAAGGCTGGAAAGACGCGGTCATCTATGCCCGGTGCGCGGCGTGGTACGACCGCCTGCAATCCGAGCATCCCGAACTCAAGGGCACGCTGGAACCTTTCCCGGAGCCGGACGATCTGCGCCCATCCGAATGACTGCCCATTTAGCTGATTGCCCATCCGCCTGAACTGATTGCCCATCCGATTGAACCTATTGGAGGAACGATTATGCCCCGAGCTACGCTTGACTTGCAGAACGCTGCCGACCTGGCCGCCGTGGGCGGCCAATGGCGCTGCGCCTATGGCTTTGTGCCCGGCGAACCCAACGAAGGCTTCGTCAGCGAAGCGGAAGGTTCGCCCTGCCGCCTACCCGACTTTGACGATTCCGGCTGGGAAACCTGCGCCGACCTGGCCGCCTGGCGCCGGCGCGGCGTGTCATTCGTTTGGTATCGCATCAAGGCTACGCTGCCGGAAACCGTCGGCGGGCGGACGCTGGACGGCGCGCGTTGCCTGTTCGAATCCTGCATTGACGACTACGGCGAAATCTGGATTAACGGCGAATGCGACCGGGAACGCGCCACTGTGCAGGGTTTCAATGTGCCGCAGCGGGTAGTCGTTTCCACCGCGCCGCAACCCGGCGACGAAATCAGCATCGCTATCCTAGCAATGAACGGGCCGCTGGCGGCGCCGGGCGGCGCGGTGTTCGTCCGCTACGCCACCCTCGCCTTTGAGTGGCGCGAGCCGGGATACTAGACGCCAGCCCGCCGCCGCCGGGCGTTCCATTCGTTCCGTCAGGCCAGCCAGTCGTCCCCGTCGTCATCATCGTCTATATCGGCATCGTTGCTGATGACTTGACCGGGATTGTACGCATAGCCTTGCGTTTCCAGTTCAGCGCGGATGGCGTGGGCGAATTCGGACGGCGCGCGGCTGGCCGGCAGCGTGATTTCTACGACGCCCCGGTCGTTGACGGCAACGGCGCCGGGGTCCTCCTTCGCCAGCTCTACGCTGACCGATTCGCGATGGACGCCATAGTCGTCGGTTACGGAAAAGACGACGGCCATATCGTCCATCGTGATGATTGCGCTGTCATCAGACATTTGACTGCTGCTCCTATCCTGTCTTATCCCGGTCATTGCGGCGGCCATTGGGTGCCGCCCTCGGACGGGCGCTGCTCCGGCGACAAGGCCAATCCTTCGGCAACCGTCCGGCGGAATTCGTCCAGGATGACGGCGCTCCATTCTGCGGCCTGGCTGACCCGGTGGGCCGTGCGGCGTCCGCGCATCGTCCGGCGGCGTTCCTCGTCATCGCCGGCATTTGCCGTCGCCTGCGCCGCCATCTCGTCCATCGCGTCAATAGCCGGCACCAAGGAACGCGCCGTCTCAATAAAGCGCGCAATCTCGCCCATCGCATCGTCCAGCACGACGAAAACGGGAACAGTGCCGGCCCGGTGTTCCGGCAGGAAGCTGTTGGTCAAGTCCAGTTCGTCATCCCGGTTGAACACGCTGAGGCGGATGTTGTCGGCGGCATCGGCCAGGCGCAGGATGGCCGGCGTGGTGGACATTGCATCGCCGCACCAGTCGGCGGTGAACACGGCCAGGTTGAGCGGCTGCGCCAGCCCGTTGAAGTAGTCCAGCGTATCCGCCGGCACTGCGGTAGCGGCATGGATTTGCAGGAACGGCTCTTTGTTGACCTTGATGGATGCGATGTACTGGTCCGCAGTCATCCCCTGGGCGAACTTGGCGGCGGTAAGAGGCATTGGGGCACCTCGATTGCTTGCGTGATGTAGGTTGATTGACTGATTGATGCCGGTTGATTGATGCCGGTTGACAGGTTGACGGTTGGCGTCGGTCGCAATGATACCGAGGCTGATTATAGCGGTTCGGACAATGCCGGGCGGCGGCGTTTCTTTTCAGCGGTTGGGGGATAAGATGCGGTAGGATACCGGCCTCAGCCGTTACGGAGTTATGCCCCGATGGGACTGGTAAATGATTTGGAGCGGCAGTTGGAACGCCCAATCACGGCGCCGCTGCGCTTGGAATGTCTTTGGCTGTTATGTTAGCGAGATTAGCGACTACCTTGCGGATTGCGGGCAGATCCGCGGTGCAATCGGCGTGGTTCCATCGTATTTGGGGGATGTCAAGGTTGGCGAAGTGGTTTTCCTCTTGGTCGAGCATTGCGATGGGCGGGCTCAGTGTCGGAGTTCCTGCGGGCTTGGACGTGGATGTCCAGCATTCGGGCGGTAGTTGGTTGCGTTGGAGCTGGCTGCGTAATAACTGATTATAGCGAAATGCAACGCCGGGTGGGTAGCGGCAGCGCCGGCATTTCGGCACTGCGATGGCTGGGGTGTGGAATTAGTAAGGCATTATTGTGCTGCCGTCAATCTAGCAAAAGCCGGACTGAAAGACGCTAGTCTATCGCCGATGTGCGAGATCCGGCCGGCGCCGGTTGATTGGCCAGTGGTTCCGGTATTGCGGTAGCTGCGGGCGGCGGTGCCGCTATAAATGAGGCCCGCCAGGCCGCCCACGTTGGCAGCGCCGGTTACGGAGCCGATGGCGTAGCTGTCGCTCGTAATTTCGCGTGGACTTGTCTCTTTTCCTCGATGGCTGGCTCACCAGTTCGTAGTTCGAGTCGTGCATTTGACTGAATCCTTTGCATCGGCTGCTGCTGATATTGCGCCGGATTGAGTAGGCTGTTCTTTGTCTGTTGGATCTACTACCGGCGGGATGAGACAGGCGTATGTTATCGGTACGGCCAGCGTAAGCATCACCAATACTGTAACAGCCAAGCTCTGGATGGATGAAAGGGTCAGTATGGCGGGCATAGCAACGGCTACCGCTGTCGCTATCCCTGATGACCCGATTCGGAGCATGGTTTTGTGCGGATCTATGGTGGCCAATATCGCGGTGAATGCTCCGGCGAGTGCGAGGATAGCGGTGAATTCGGTTTCGTACTTTTGGCCAGAGTTCAAGAAATCGCAACAGTGGAATACAATTGCGATAGGCACTAGCAGCCATGGTATGGCGATTAGTGCCGTGCTTCGTTTCTTGGACATTTTATTTTCCTTCCCGGCGGACGTGGGCGACCGGATTTTGGGCTTCATGGCATGGATGCTGATTATGTCATATGGCGCTTGCCTTTGCAGCTTTGGAGCAATTGAAGTCGTACCGTGAGCGACTACCGGCGTGTGGGGACTTTTCTTTGGCAGTGACCGACTGAAAATGCCCCTGTTGGGGCGGCTGATTGGCGGCAACGGACTGCACGGCATTGGATTTGGCCCCAAGTGGTTCTTTCCCGCGTGTCCGGGGGGCCGCTGGTGCAGCACACGCTAGATTCTACTGAGAAGACTATCCCCGCGTTAGTATAGGAACCCGCGACAAAGTCGGTGACACACCATTTGTTTCGGGACATCCCTGCGTACGCGAGGGAACCACGCCTTAAAATCGCACACTGCCGATTGCGCCCGCGACATCCCCGCGTGTGCGGGGGAACCACCGAGTACGACAGCGTCAGCACACGCCACCGGGGTCTATCCCCGCGTGTGCGGGGGAACCACCGAGTACGACAGCGTCAGCACACGCCACCGGGGTCTATCCCCGCGTGTGCGGGGGAACCACAGCATAGCGCAGGGCGTCCGAAGCGACGGGAATATAAGTCGCGCCGGCAGCCTTGGCAATGTCGGTCTAGGCAGAACCGTCGGCAGAATTTTGCCACTGACAAATGATGCCAGTAACGCCAGGCGTGTCACTGGTGATGGTAACAGGCTCGCCGACTATCGGATGCTCCTACTAACGGACTGGATGGAAATCGTAATTAGCCGCTGCTTTGCCAGTATCCGGCCACCGTACTTCAGCGTAGGGTACTGGCTGCTAGTGCTGAAGTCTCACAGGTCATCATTGCCGGCTACTCCGTTCGGGTTGACATTCCAGTTGGCGTAAATGCCGGCGCAAGCCGGTAGGCGATTGCGGCTCGCGGGTGGTCTTGCCGGTGCCGCCGGCGCCGGTTGATCGGACAGTGGTGCCGGTATTGCAGTAGCTGTGGGTGAAGTGACGGTGCCGCTATAAATGAGGCCCGCCATGCCGCCCGCGTTGGCAGTGCCGGTTGCGGAGCCGGTGGCGTAGCTGCCGCTGCTGAACCATGGCAGTAGCCTGCTAAACCACCCATGCAGACGTAACGGGTTACGTTTAGGTTCAGTATCTCCAAGCATTCTATCCGTCCGTCGTCTCCAATGAAGCCTAACATACCGACGTAATATGCGCTTATATCTTTGATAAACGCGGACAGTGCGTCGACCAAGCGATGGCAAGGAGAGGATAACCGACGAGTGCCGGCGAAAAAGTTGCCGGTGATGGTCGTGTCGGGAGTAGGTGCAATATGATCGGTTATAATACGTTTCCGGAGTATTTTGAGTGTACGACTTCATCTGCATATTTGGCGCATCAGTTTTCAGGCAAAGCCATTGGCCTGCTTTCGGGAGACCTCTCCTGCTGGCTCCACCGAACTGGTAGAACAGAGCATAGGCTTGACCGTGCTTGGTGCCGATGCCGTGGAGGTACATCTCGCAATGGCTACCGTGGTACGTAGCGTAGGTTTGTTTCTTTTCCTAGATGGCATGGCGCATCAGATTGTGGTTCCAGTCGTGCATTTGGCTGAATCTTTTGCATCGGCAACTGCTGCTATGACGCAGGGTTATGCATATGGTTGTTCGTTTGTTGGGTTTGCTGCCGATGGGTCGACCCAGGCGTACGTTATTAGTACCATCAGCGTAAGCATCATTAACCCTGCAACAGCCAAGCTCTGGATAGATGAAAGGGTCGGAGAATGGTTTTGTGCGGATCTAAGGTGACCAATATCGTGGTGAATGCTCCATCAAGTGCGATCATTGCCGTGCTTCGTTTGTTGGACATTTTGTTTTCCTTCCCGGTCGGCGTTAAGGATCCGAATTTTAGACTTAATGGCTTGGATGCTGATTATGTCATATGGCGCTTGCCTTTGCAACTTTAGAGTATTTGCGGTCATACTGATAGCGACTACCGGCGTGTGAGGACTTTCTTTGGCAGTGGGCGACTGATAAATGGCCCTGCTGAGGGCGGGTGATTGACGGCAACAGACTGCACGCATTAGATTTGGCACCAAGTGGTCCTTTCCCTCCATGCGCGTGGAAACCTGTTTATGCAGGACGCGCGAGTTTCCGGTAACAGAGCTATCCACGCTTTAGCAGGGGAACTGACACAGCGTTGATGGAGATCCGTTTGTTCTGATACTTTCCCTATGTGTGTGCAACCTAGTATAAGGGTATTCCATGACGCATCTTATCACGAAGGGCAGGCGTTTGCTGGTCTCCGCGGACGACGCGGTAAGGGAGGCTTTCACGCAATGCCGCCGACCGGAGCGGTGGCGCGTCGGAGCGGCCGTATCCGGCGAATGGATTTTGCATTCTTTCGTCCTCCGCAGTGGTGATTCCGTGGCGGATAACGGCTATCCAATATGCGGAGTCGGCCGCGACCATCCGCCTAACTGCTGACTGTAGCCACCGCATGAGCGTTGGTAGTCGGTGGATAAGTTAGCGCCTTGGTTCATCCAGCATTCAGCAAGGCAGCCGGTTCGTAGTGCCCGGTGGCGTCGGATGGTATATGTTCATAGGTCTGCACCGGGCCGAGTGTGTTCAGCAACTGCCCTATCATCATAGCTAGACCTGCCGGTGCTGCTATAAACAAATGTATAAACCCACTTATCGTATATTCCTTTCGTACCTTGCGAACTTCGTCAATGACCATATAGGCTAAATCCGCGGCTTGCCCCGGAGATTCCAGCATGGCGCTGCGCGCGCTGTCACCACGTTTGAGGTGTACATAAGCCCGAAATGGCCCGGTCATATCAGCAGAGGCGGCGACTGCGTTGCTGACATCATTATTGACGGAAACCATTACGGCGAGGTTCGCGCCGGCGACCGAACCGGCAAGGGTTTCAGCGTGAAAACCGGATTCCTCACGCGGGGCGTTTAAACTCCAAATCCGGTTGCCGCTATGGCCTCGCATCCGCTGTTCCCAAGCTATGGCTGTCCCGGTCGTTGCCATGAAGCAGTTGCCGAGTGCGGTTGCGGCCGGCAGCGATAGTTGGCCGTTGGCTAATCCGCTTCTGCCGGGGGCGTTGAGGCGGATAGCGTGGCGGATGTCGTCAAGGGCCGGCAGCAGATGATTTTGCCAGTCCGCAGCCGTTGCTACCCGGTTCTGAATACCTGCGAAACGATGGTTCCAGTCAATGGACAGTTCGGAATCGGTCGTGCGCTCGGCGGATTGCCTGGTGTTCAAGGTTAGGCGTATTGGCGCACCCGGCGGCAGCCGGCGGTCAATAGCTTCCAGCCGTTGCTTGAGTACCTGGTTGGCGACTTTCCTGAGGTCAGCATCGTCAGCCGGGTCCGATTGCAGCTTGATGATGTTCCAATTGCCGATGTCAACGAGGCCGAGTCCGGTGTTGAGCGCCGCCGCCGCTTCCGGGTAGTCCAACCCGCCGGCGGCAACGGGGAGGATAAAGAAACCGTCATTGCGGCGGTGTCGCGCAATAGCGACCGGGGCCTCTACTTCCTTGATCATTGCCGATTCTGCGGTTTCCGGGGTTATCCACAGGATGGCATTAGCGGTGTTTGCGTCGTTTAGTACGCGCCGCAGCTCGCTCTCCGTCGGTTCCGTGTTCAGGTCGTCAACATCGCGCCAAGTAGGGATTCCGCGTTCCCGGAGACTGGCGACCAGCCGTTCACATTCGGGAATACGGCTTCTGCGGTAGCTGATGAATGATAGGCCAACAGGAACGGTGGTCATTAGAGGATACTCCGTCTTGGCGCAGCGTCGGTTGGGGCGAGCAGTACTGCCGCTTCGTTTTGCGGTAATACCTGGACATTGATCATTGAGGAGGAGCCGACAATTAGCAAAATCGGTTCCGGGCATTGCAAAGAGGCATCTGTGGCAATGCTACGCATCTGGCGCAGATCAGTCAGGCTCGGCTCCGGTGATCCGGCAGGATGGCAATGCCATTCGCCCAGATAGTATTCCCCTTTGCTCCAGTAGTCGTCGAGGACGGGTTGCAAGCCGCGGACGCCGCGGTAAAAACGGGTTGGCCTGCTTACGGAATCCGCGGGCGGGCCGGCCACTTCGGTTATAACAGCGGTGTCGTGCCGGCAATTGTAATAGCCAATCAGAATTCCGCCGGTTTCCAACGGATGGGCGGCGGCGCAAAAAGTACGCAGATCACTCAGATGGCGTTCACTGACCAGCAGGTTGAACCGGCCGTCTGCGGAACGGAACCGGATTTTATCCGAGGGTTTCATTCCGAACCGTCCTGATGCCGGCAAAGCCATCGGAGTCGTTGGTTTGTTTTTCCAGAACGACGAGGGCAGGCGCGGCCGGCGGCTTGGAGATTGCCTGTTCAACGAGTTTAACGGCGGCGGCGGTCAGCATCCAGACGTCGTCAATGCGGGCCGGGTGGCGCTGATGCCAGCAGCCGGGGCCATCGCGCGGCAAATCATTCAGGTCGTATTCCGACCGTTCCAGGCCGAGCCAAGGTTGTAGGCTGTTTCTGAACGTGTTGACCGGAAAGTTAGCGCCATGCGCCGTGAAGCAGAATAAGCGGCGGGCGTGTATGCCGAGCGACAATGATACAAAGGTTTTTGCTGTGCCCCAAGTGAACTTGCCTATTGCGGATGCAGCCGCGTCGTCTCCGGTGGCATCGATGACGACATCGCATTCGCGGATAGCATCGGCCTGCTCGCTGTCATGGGGCGGAAAAGCGCGGTTTATTCCGACAACTTGGGCGTGGATGGCGGCAGAGTTCAACCGCTCGGATAAGGCCGTCGCCTTGTGCCGGCCAATATCGTCCGAGAGGAGAGTATGGCGTACCAAGTTGCCGGCTGCAACGCGGTCACCATCAATTATGGTAATGGTTTGCGCGCCAGCGCGTGCCAGCATCTCCGCGATAGCCGATCCGATTGCGCCGGCTCCGATGATAAGGATGCGCTGCCGGGTGATGCGGTGATCCAAGCGGCCACGCACCGATATTTCGTCATAGTGCCAGTTCTCCGTCTGCATCCAGTTTATGGCTGCGGTATCGTTAATTGACTTCTGCTTGTAGGCCAGCCACTGCCCTTGCCGGTTGCTGCGGAAGCCCGGTTGCGTATTTCTGTTGATGGTCGGCAGGGACAGCGCCAGCCAGTGCATCCGCGCGCTCGGCCCGCCGATGGTGTCGGGAATCGGAAAACCCAGCAAGAGTATGATGTCGCCGGTTTGGCTGCTTACGGCATATCGCAGCGCCTGTTCCAAATTGATGCCTTGCATCGCGCAAGCTTGGCGGAGCTCTCCCCAGGTCATCGGTATCTGCCAGGGCGGCAGTGCCGGCGCGCGGTTTAATTTGAGCCAAATCGCGAGTTCCGCCGGGCTTGCGCGGAATGGTTTGCTCCAATCCTGTTCAATCGGCGGCCGCCGGGATCCGGCATTAAAGCGGGTTATCGCGCGAGTCGATAGCGGGCCGTCCAGCAGCTCAACAGCAGCGGTTCCATACGGTGTCGAAGTGTCCTGCCATTGGCGTAGATTTGATGCGTTTTCGGAGAAAGCGATTAGCGGCGCTTGCTGATGCGGAATGTCAGGCAGTTCATAAGGGTCTCCGGGCGGAGCGAGTTCGTTGCACGCCGCCAGTTCCAGCCAGGCTTGCGCCCTCTCCAGGTGCCAGGCCAGGTTCGCTTCCGGTTCTCCGGGCTCTGCGTCGTATCCGCGGCGATGCAGGGGAGCAACGGGCGTCCAGGTACATAATTTTCCGGTGCGCCAAGGCTGTTCGGCTGGGCCATCGCCGTTGTAAATCTGGTGAGGAAAGGTCTGCGTGATCCCGCCGTCTTTGGCAGGATAGACGCCGATACGCCCGTCCGGGTAGTATTCATCAGCGGTTACATACCAATCGGTGACAGCTGGAATCAGACCGTCGGCCGGCACATCGGCGCAAATTCGGCAGTGGACAGCCCACCGCTGGCTGGCCTGATGCCAAGTTGGGCCGTCCAGTATGGCTATTCCGGGCCGGTTGCCCAGTGCGAATAGCCCGGCCCGGAGTTCTGCGGTGGGTTGCTGGCGCATTGCGGAATTACCCGAATCGGCCGCCTTTAATCCGGCTGGGCTGAGAACGGGGGCTGAAACCTCGCTGGCTGCGGCGAACCGGGTAGCGGCCGCCGAAAATCTGTTGCCAGAGGTTGGCGCTCTCATTTTCGCTGCTGCTGCTAATAGCCATCCGCGCCATCTCGGCCGTATCGGCAGCCTTCCGGTAGAACTGCTCAAAATCCTGCGGACTGAGACGTGCCAGCACGTTTTGCTCCGGCACTCCCCGATCGGGTGAGGCGGGTATGCCATTGTACCCAGCATACGCTCCGTAACGAAGCGCGATTTCCGTCATGGTTGCGGTGAACGCCTGCGCCAAGGTAGTTACGCCGTTGGGGCAGCAGTCGCCAACGATGTGCTCCAGTGGGTAGCTGCGCGGATGCTTGTCGGGGCGCTGGGCTTGCCACCACCACTTGACCAGCTTTACTACATGGATATAGTGGCCGTTAGTCAGCTGGTTCTTTTCGTGCGTCCAGCGGATTTGCTCCAACGGGTCAGTACGCTGCCAGGCGCGGGCCTCCCGATCCGGTATCCACAACGGGGCGTCTTTCCAGGCGTCGCCCGTGTCGGGGAAGCCGCCAGCGGCGTCATCCCAGCGCATAAAATCGCGCAGCAGCGGTTCTTCCGCTTCCGACGGTGCGGAGGTTAGCACCACATCCATCTTGATTTTGGACATTTCTATGCCGATGGAACGGCCCTTCTTTTTCCATTTGCCGCCATAATGACGGTTGAGGAAAGGACGCAGGACATTCAGCGCCTGTTCCGGCTTGTAATCGTGCCGGTTCAGTCGGGTAACGACCACGATGTCGACATCCGGCTTGTCATCGCCCTGCGGACGGATTCCGGTGTGCCGGCGATAGCTGCCTTGCAGGAAAGTGCCGACAATCATAGGTTTGAGGTCGGCGTCCGCCATAAGCCGCTCGCGGAGCCTGATGTGGGCATCCCGGAGGTTATTTTGATGGGTGTCGGTAGGACTGATTTCGCTGACCATTTCCTGGAGTTGAGTTTCCAATTCCATCTTGTAACCTCTGCAATCGCGTTGATGGTTGCTGATTTGACTGTTGGAGCAACGGCTAACTGCACCCGCTGTTCCGCGCGTTGAGACGGCTATAGTTTATACTTGGTCATTAGGCTGTCGTTTTCCGGTTGGCCCCATTTGGGATTGTATCTGAAACGGCCGCTTTTTGCACCATGATAGATGGACATAGGGTAGAAATGCCCATAGCTGAGGGCGGAATGCCCGGAAATTTGGCTTGCCGGTTCGTCAGTGATTGACGCTTTGCCGGGGAACTGCAACTGGGCTCATTCTGGCGTTGCGATGGGTTTGCCTGTCCCGCGTCGTGGCGGGCGGCGTGTGCGCTATCTGGTCGGGGCTGTCCGCGCGTCTGTGGGGAATGTGGATTCACATTTCAAGTGCAACGTAGCGGCGGCGAATACTGCGGCGGGCGTCCGGTAGCCCAGGCGCTGCCGGGGCGTATTGTGGTACGCCTGGATTGCGGCGGTGAGCTGCGGCGCCTTGATTTGTTTCAAGTCGGCGTTGCGCGGCAGAAACCGCCGCAGCCGGACGCTGGCATTCTCAATTCCCCCATTCTGACACGGCGACCTGACCTCGCAAAATTGAGGCCGAATACTCCGGGCGTGCCGCTGGTAGCGCCGGGCAAACTCCGTGCCATTGTCAAAGGTTACGCTGCGGCGGAGCTCCGACGGCAGCGGCGACAGCATCCGCAGCAGCGCGGCCCCGATTGCCGAACTGCATCAAGGTAGCCTCCAAATGGCCGGGCGTGCGGCGGTCAGCGGCCTCCGGACTGCGCCCGGGTTGTGTTGGGATTAGTGGCGGCGTCCCGCCCGGAATGCGGACGACGGCATTGCCGCAGCGCCGCCCGCGCCGGCCCCGTTTGGACTTGCCCCGCGGCAGGTAAAGCCGCCAGGAGCAGTTCTTGGTGCGGGCCAGTTGAGCGTAGATGAAGCGGTAGATGCTTTCGTGGGAGATGACCGGGCGCCCGTAATCCAGGGCCAGGCGGCCCGACGCCTGGGCCGGCGACCAGCCGGCGCGCAACCCGGACCGCACGGCCTCCCGCAAGGGGGCGTCCTGTTCCAGGCAAGCGGCGCCCCGCCAGCCGAGGGCTTGGGCCTGCTGCTGCGCGTATGCGTGCTGATAGCCGCCGTTGGCGGAGACATTGCGGTTTAGCTCCCGCGAGATGGCAGACGACGCGCGATCCAAAGCGGCCGCGATTTCGGGGACGGAGCAGCCCGCGGTCCATAAGCGGGCAATTTCGTAGCGCTCAACGATGCTGAGTTGCTGATAGCGAGTTCCCGTGGCAACGGCATACCCTGGCGTTGCACTTAGTTTGTGAGTTTAGAGAATCCAGTTTCGGCCCCAACACCTTCATTCCGGCGTACTAAGAAATGACGGCATATTAAGGAATGACGGGTTAGGGGGGGCCGGCAACCGGATTTACCGGCACCACATCACATGGGCCCAGCGCACATACTGGCCGCCGCCTCGGGCGGGGATGCCCGGGATGAGGCGGTAGCGGGTTGTGCCAACCTGTATAAAATCAGAGTTGGGAGTGGGGTCTCCGGGACTCCAGGGCGTATCAGCAGTTCTGACAAATTGCCCGGTGTTGGGAGCAAGAACATAATTGTTGGGGCTGTTTCTGTGAAAGACCCGGCCCATGGCCCGTGTGTATGTGTTGGGCGTCACAAGTGTGTCCCGCGCGTAACCTTGTTGCCTGGTAAGGGTTACATCAAGCACATATCTGTCCGGCGTGCCTGCTGCGACGGCGTCCCGTTCCAGCACAATCAGCCAGCCGCTGTCGCTGTTGCCGTCGTTATACGCCGCCTGTCCGTCGCTGACATGGTAGTAGCGGGGGCTGCCGGCCGTATTCCTGGCAAACTCGCTGGGTGTAAGTATAGCCACCTAGACCGGTAGCTTTAGCGGGGGGGGGGGGGGGGGGGGCGGAATTCCGATGGCGATGACGGCGGCGAAAATGCCGAGTCCGATAGCGGCTGTTGCGGCGGCAACTTTGTTCAGTATAACACTGCTCCTGATGGCGTTGGGTTTATCCCGGCGCTGGTGGTGAAGCGCATTCTATCGTAAGACAAGCCCGGCACAAGGTAAGCCCGGCGTTGCAACGGGACTGTATCGCTAAAAGCAACGCCGCCGTCCCTAATGGAACATCGGGAATGAACGCCGGGGCCAGAAAAAACGGCCCGCAGCGGGCCGTCCGTAAAGCCGGCAATGCGCCGGCGGTTAGAAAATGGCGACCCCGAACGGATTCGAACCGTCGATCTCTGCCTTGACAGGGCAGTATGTTAACCGCTACACCACGGGGCCGCAGTGTCAGCCTTTCGGCTTGCGTTATCCGACATTTCCATTGTAGTGCGGGCCGGCGCTTTCTGTCAATCCCGCAATCCCGTTTTCGGGCCGTTCCGGCGGCCGGCGGCGTTCTGCCTATCGTCCGGCCTCCGCCGTCAAGTTTTGCCGCCGCCGGCAATCCTGTATAGTTGGCGGCAGCAATCATTGGCCGGGGTAATCCCGGCCCGCTTTGGAGTTGGAAATGCCCGCTGCCGCTAATAACGCCACGCAACTGATGCCGCTGCCGCTAACCGGATTGCGCGTGCTGGATGCTACGCATATCGTCGCCGGCCCTTTTTGCGCCATGATTTTGGCCGATATGGGCGCCGAAGTCATCAAAATTGAACGCCCCGGCGTCGGCGACCGGGCGCGCCTCAACGACCCTTATATCGCCGGCCCGGACGGAACGCAAATCAGCGCGCGCTATCTGGGCGTCAACCGCAACAAAAAGAGCGTGGCCCTGGACTTGCGCGACCCGACGGCACAACGCGCTTTTGAGAGTATGCTGCGCGTCTCCGATGTGCTGCTGGACAACTGGGGGCCGGGCGCGTTGGAACGGCTGGGCTTCGGCTACGCCCGGCTCAGCGAAATTAATCCGGCGCTGGTATATGCCAGCATCACCGGGTACGGGGACAGCGCAGGGCGGCGCGGCCCTTACTCCAACTGGCCGGCCAACAATCCCTGCGTTCAGGGCATGGGCGGCTGGATGGCGATGACCGGCACTCCCGAAAGCGGCCCGCAAATGGTAGGCGACAATATCGGCGATTCCGTGCCCGGAGTGTGGACGGCTCTGGGCGTAATGCTGGCCTTGGAATCACGCCGCAAAACCGGCCAAGGGCAGCACGTTGATATGTCAATGTACGACTGCATGGCGGCGCACACTACCAGCAGTATGCCGCTGTATCAGGCGGCCGGGCAGGTTACGACCACGGCTCGGGAGAATATGTTCTCGGCGCAGCTCACGCTGCGCGCCGCCGACGGTTATGTTGTGCTGGCCGGCGCCGGCAATGCCGACGACAAATGGCGCGCCATGTGGTCTTTGATTGGCCGCCCGGAACTGGCCGACGACCCGCGCTATCTGGGGCGCGGCGTTACCGGCCCCTTTTATTTCAGCCACATCGTGCCGGCGATTGAGGAATGGTCGCAGCATCTGCCCAAGCGGGAGCTGAACCGCTTGCTGCTGGAATGCGGGTTCTCAATGGGCATCGTCCAGGACGCCGCCGACCTGGACAGCTGCGAGCATCTGGCCGCCCGCAAGATGTTTCTGGACAGCGGCGATACTTACGGCCGGCCGTTCCGCACCGTCAATACGCCGGTGCAGCTGACCGGCTGCGTGGATACGCCGGCCGGCCCGCCGCCGACGCTGGGCCAGCACAACCGGGAGATTCTCTGCGGCATCGGCGGCCTGACTCCTGATGAACTGTCCGGCTTGGAAACGGCCGGCAAAGCCTGACGCCGGGCCCGCAACGGCGGCGGCAGTCGAAATACCCCGATGGTCGGAATACCCCGGCGGACGGTTCCGGCAGACGGTATGGTAAGGTGCTATAATGTGGTTCAGCGACGATGATCGCGCATCCTGGGCGTTTGTTGAAGGTTCAATATCGGTCAGCGCCAGCATAATGACGGCGTATGCCATCTCCAAATGCGACCGTTGCGGCGGCTGGCCGGTCATCGGCTTTTTCAAACGCCTGACCGAGCAAGAGGATGGCGTGCTAATCACGGGAATGGCGTTGCTGTTCCCGACCGCAATCGCCTTTTACCTGGGGGTCAAAATGGTCTTTGGAGCCTACCGCGAATACCGCAGCTGGCGGGATGCCGTAGCACAGGAACGCGAGGAAGCGCTCGCGTTAAAACGTGCGGAATTGCGCGCGGAAGGGCGCGAGGAAGGCGTTGCCGCGGAACGCACTCGCCTGCAACGCGAATTTGCCGAGCGCGGCATCGTCCTGCCGCCCGAAGCCGAAAAAATCCTGTCCGGCGAACCGGAGAGCAATCCTCCGCACGCCGACAATGCCGCCGCCGATTAGCGCCGGCGCACCCGGCAATGGCATTTCGGCAAGCCGGCCCCGGCAAAAATCCGCCGATACCCACTGACGAAAAGTCCAACCGACATTATGCCTACTTTTCAGGCCCCCAGAGGCACTGCCGACCGCCTGCCGGCGGAACAGAAATACTGGCGCTACATTGAGGGTAAGGCCGTTGCCGCCGCCCGGCGTTTCGGCTATGGCCGCATCGACAGCCCGATGTTTGAGGATGCGCGCCTGTTCGTGCGCGGCGTCGGCGAAGGCACGGACATCGTAGAAAAGGAAATGTATGTCTTTGAGGACCGGGGCGGCGACCTGCTGACGCTGCGGGCCGAAGGGACGGCGCCGGTCTGCCGCGCCTATCTGCAACACGGAATGCACAACGGCCCGCAGCCGGTGCGGATGTACTACCTTTGCCCGGTGTTTCGCTACGAAAGGCCCCAGGCCGGGCGTTTTCGCCAGCATCACCAGTTCGGCATTGAGGCCATCGGCGACGCCGACCCGTCAGTGGATGCGGAAGTCATCGAGCTGGCGTGGACTTTCATCCGGGATCTGGGGCTGCGGGATATTACGCTGCTCACCAACAGCATCGGCGACGGCAGCTGCCGGCCCGAATATGTTGCCGCCCTGAAATCCTATTATGTCAAGCAGCAGGCGCACATCTGCCAGGACTGCCGCAGCCGTTTGGAACGCAATCCGCTGCGGCTGCTGGATTGCAAAGTGGAAACCTGCCGCGCGCTGGGCGAAGCAGCGCCCCGGTCGGTGGACTGCCTTTGCGCCGACTGCGCCAATCACTGGCAGCGGGTACAATCCTATCTGGCCGCCGTCGGCATACCCAATCGGGTGGATCATCGCCTGGTGCGGGGGCTGGACTACTATACGCGCACGGTGTTTGAGATTCAACCGGCCATTGAGGGGGCGCAATCCACCATTTGCGGCGGCGGGCGGTACGACGGCCTGATTGAACAGCTGGGCGGGCGGCCGACGCCGGGCATCGGGTTCGGCAGCGGCATTGAACGGCTGGCGCTGAACTTGCAGCGGGATGCCGTTCCGGTGCCGGACGAACCCTCTCCGCAGTATCTGATAGTTACCATTGGCGAGGAGGCGCGCATCGCCGGCGTCGGGCTGGCGCACCGGATGCGGCAAGCCGGCGTCGGCGCAATGCTTGCCAACGGCGGGCGCGCGCTGCGCGGGCAAATGCGCCAGGCCAGCGCGCTAGGCATCGCCAAAGCGCTAATCCTGGGCGACGACGAAGTACGGGATGGCACCGTCGCAGTACGCGATATGCAGACCTCCAGCCAGGAAACCATGGCGCAAGCGGACTTTCTCGCCCAGGCCAAGGCTGCCAACGGCTGATTAGCGGCGCGCATCGGCCGGCGCATTGCCGCCCGCCGGGCTGGCTATGGCGCACCGCTGGGCGGCGCGCCGCCATAAATTGAAACAAATTTCCTCAAAACTGACTCCTGCGCTGTTGACGGCGAACATCAGTTTGTAAGAACATATGCTCAACACAAATGCGCTCTACACCGCGCAGCAGGAGCAAAAACGATGCTTACCCACAACAGCATTATCAGCGAAACCACCGCCGTGTCCACAGCCGCCATTGCCGACAACGGACGCCGCATCGGCTACCGCGGTTACCTGATCCACGGCGAAATCCCCGCCATTTCCTACGCCATCTACGGACGCAACGCCTTGGGGCAGCTGGCCGAACTCGGCGCCGCCCGCAGCTTTACCGAGGCGATGCGCTGGGTTGACCGGCACCTGGACGGGATGCAGCAGGATCTGCCGGTGGCCGCCGTTGCCGAGCCGGCGGAACCCGTCGCCGCCCCGCTGCGCCAGGCCGCCTAACCCGATAATCTCCACCGGATAGGCTCCGCCGGACGGGCCTTTACGGAAGGGACTGTATCGGATGGGCAGCACAACGCTGAAGTCCATAACCTACCGCCGGGTTGTGGACTTGACGCATCCCATCCGGCCCGGCATTCCGCTGTGGCCGGGCGATCCGCCGGTAGAGTTTGAGGCTGTAGCCGGCATTGACCGCAACGGCTACTTTCTGCGCCGTTTTACAATGGGGGAGCATAGCGGAACGCATCTGTCATCGCCGGCCGCGTTGTACGCGGGCGGCGCCGGGCCGGCTGACTTGCCGGCGGATGCGCTCGTCGCCCCGGCAATCGTCATTGACGCCAGCGCCGCGGCCGCTCGCAATCCCGACTATGCGCTGTCAATTGACGACATCGCCCAATGGGAACGGCAGCACGGGTCCATACCGGCGGCATCCATAGCGCTGCTGTACGCCGGCTGGCATCACAGATGGACGGAGCCGGAGCGGTTCATTAATGTTGACGCCGCCGGCGTTATGCACACTCCCGGTTTCGGAACCGACGCCGCGCGCTATCTGCTGGAACAACGCGACGCCGTCGGCTTGGGCGCCGATACGCCCGGCATTGACCCCGGCGCCGATGCGGAACTGTCGGTAAGCCGCCGGGCGTTGGCGCAAACGGGCATCGTGCTGGAATGCCTGAACAACCTGAATCGGCTGCCGCCCATCGGAGCAACCGTCATCATCGGACGGCTGCCCCTGGTGGGCGGCAGCGGCGCGCCGGCCGGCGTGCTGGCCTTGACGCCATAAACGGGCCGAAACTGATTCAAGGCCGCTGCGGTTAGAGAGCGGCGGCGCCGGCCGCGGCGCACTGCTCGTCCTCCTCGCTGGTGCCGCCGCCCACGCCGCAGGCGCCGACTACCGCGCCGCCCTGGATAACGGGCACGGCGCCCTGGCCGAGTATCATTTCGGAACCGGAACGCTGCCGGATGCCGGCGGGAGTCGGCGCGTCGGCGCGGGCCTGCATCTCGCCGCTGGGCCGGCCAAAAGCCGCCGACGCCACCGCCTTGCCCTGGCAGCCGTAGGCTGACGCCCAGATTGCGCCGTCCATCCGCTGCAATCCGATGAGGCGTCCGCCGCCGTCCACTACCGCCACGCTGATTTTGATATTGAGTTCCCCGGCTTTGGCGATTGCCGCCGCCATTATCCGGTTGCTGTCTGCCAGTGTCAAAGCCATTTCAATGCTCCTGCGCTGATTTGGGCCGTGCGGCCCTGGCGACATATTATGCCGTGCGGCCAATCAGGGCAAGACCGGCGCGGTACGGCCCGGTTAGCGGCACCACGCCATATTCGCCCATCGGATATAACTGCCGCCGTACGTCTCCGTAGTGTAGGTGCGGACTTCCCATTCATTACTGTTGAGACCGGCAGTTCGGTCTCCGCCACGGGTAATATCGCCGTCGTTGTTCCGGTCAACGATTACAAAGAATTCAATAGCGCCGTCGGATTGGTAAGTAACAAAACCGGTCAGGCCCTTGTTGATGTCGGTAACTTGCCTTTTCGCACGCCGTACCGGCGCGGCAAGTTCAATAGGGAATGGAATTGTTGACTGCGTAAATAATATCGGGGCGCCGAATGTATAAGTGGTGCCGCTGCCTCTGGCCAGTACAATCAGCCATCCGCTGTCGCTGTTGCCGCCGTTGTAGGCTTCTTGCCCGTCGCGGACATTGTACCAACGGGGCTGCTGGCCGTACTCATGGCAAACCCGCTGCGAGTAAGTGTACCCGTTATGTCCGGCCTGCGCTTCGGCGTTTGCGCCGGAGAAAACCATCCCGCCGGCAATCACAAGCCCGACCAGGACACTGATAACGGCGACTTTGCCGCCGGCCAGCCGCGCCAGCGTTAGGATCCGGGGCAGCCAATATCGGGGGGGGGGGGGGGCATAATGGTAGCCATCAGGTCAGTCCAGCCTTTTCAAGGTGAGGATAAATTCAGCGCTGATTTCCTTGCCGCAACGAATGCCAACGCCGTATGCGCCGCTGTAAAGCCGCTGTCGCCAGTGGGATGTTACCATATTTGCCAAGACAATAGGCGGCGGCATTTTCAATTTGCGCCGGTGTTTTTCCGTCGCTCCGGCGCCAGCCGGAATGATGGATCCAATACCGCCGCAGCTACCGGTCGGGCGCGGGGGGAGTTTCGCCGGAATTATGAGGGTATTGCCCGTTGCCGTAGCCGAAAGTGGCCAGGAGTTCGTCCCGGGACTTGCGGCTCAGCTCCTGGAACACCTCCGCGCGGGCTTCGGCGGCGGCGGCTTCGGCGGCAGCGCGGGCTTCGGCGGCGGCGGCTTCGGCGGCAACGCGGGCTTCGGCGGCGGCGGCAACGCGGGCTTCGGCGGCCGCTTCGTTCACCATGCGCTGTATGACGGCATCGCGGCGGTTGCGGAAGTAAGTAGCGAGGCTCATTTCGGTTAGCTCCTTGGCAATGTCGCTCCAGTTCAGTGTGGTCAGCCAAATGGCAAACCCGATGGTGATGCCGGCAATCAGCCCCGGATTGTCAACTGCGAAGGGCAGGTAATCGGCGGCGAATTCAGCGACTTGGCCGGGAATCTTGCGGGCGGGATGGGGCAGGATGCTGGCGATGCGTTCATCCAGGAATTCGTAGGCAATGGTTCCGGCCAGCGCGGCCGGCATAGCCCAGAATTTCTTGGTTCTGATGACGCGCGGCAGGGTAGGCGTTGCCTCGTCGGTCGTTTTGATAACTGGTCTCCATTGCGGGCGTCTGTTGCCATTGGCATATTTGCCACTGGCACATTATATTATAGCCGACCGGCCGGCGGGTGTGGCAATAGCGTACTGCGGCGCGGCTGCGTTTCCAACCAGGCAGTTCAGATTTCCGTCATTTCCGGCCCCTCAACCGTCATTCCGGCTTTCTGCGGAACGACGATGAACGTGCTACACCCCTCCTGATTTGGAAACGCCGCCGATTTTACGCCGCCAACCGCCGCCCGGCGCGTTCCGATGCTATACTAACCCGCAGCGTATCGCCTGCTTGCCAATCAATTCAATCCGGCATAGCCGTATCGCCGTATCGGAATGTTCTGTTGTTGACCCGACGCATCATCCCCTGCCTTGATGTTGACCATGGCCGCGTGGTCAAAGGCGCCAGCTTCGTCAACCTGCGCGACGCCGGCGACCCCGCCGAGCTGGCCGCCCGCTACGACGCCGAGGGCGGCGACGAACTGGTTTTCCTGGACATCACCGCCAGCAGCGACGCCCGCGCTACGATGGTCAACGTCGTGCAGCGGGTTTCCGAGCAGGTGTTCATCCCGCTGACCGTCGGCGGCGGCCTGCGCTCCATTGAGGATGTGCGCCGGATGCTCAACGCCGGCGCCGACAAAGTGTCAGTGAACACCGCCGCCATCAACACGCCGCAGCTGGTAACCGACGGCGCCGAACAATTCGGCAGCCAGTGCATCGTAGTTGCCATCGACGCCCGCCGCGTCAAGCCCGGCGAGGATTTCCCGACGCCGGCGGACGCCGCCTTGGCCGTTGACGCCGACTCCCGGTGGCAGGTTTTCACCCACGGCGGACGCAACCCCACCGGGCTGGACGCCGTAAAATGGGCGCGCCGGGCCGTTGCCCGCGGCGCCGGCGAAATCCTGCTCACCAGTATGGACGAGGACGGGCAGCAAAACGGCTACGACTTGGCGCTAACGCGCGCCATATCCCGCGCCGTGTCGGTGCCGGTTATCGCCAGCGGCGGCGCCGGCAACCTGGAACATCTATATGACGCCTTTGCGCTGGGCGAAGCGGACGCCGTGCTCGCCGCCAGCATATTCCATTTCGGAACCTACTCTATCGCCGCCGCCAAGTCATACCTGGCCGCGCGGCGCATTCCAATGCGAATCTAACGCGGTACGAAAATGCAACTTGCGAATAGTTAGCTTGCAGACATTTAGCTTACGGACAGTTAGGTTAGGACGGTTCGCACAATGCCCGCCATCACTACGGTAATCTTTGATATGTTCAGCACGCTGGCGCAGGACGGGCCGGTCGACTGGGAACGCACTTTCGCGGCCATCGTGCAGGGGCAGCAGCTGGCAATCACGCCGGCGGCGCTGCGCCGCGCCTGGGACGCCGGAGCCGCCGCCTTTCGCAAGCAGCGCAACGCCCCGGACGCCCCTTTCATCTCCTACCTGGACGCGTGGACCATTGCCTTTGACCGGGCCTTTCGCGAACTGGACATCGCCGGCGACGGGCGGGCGGCGGCGCAGCAGTCGCTGGACGACCTGGCAGAGCGGGCGCTGTACCCGGAAACGGCAGAAGCTTTGACGCTGGTCAGCCGGCAGCGGCGCATCGCCGTGCTGTCCAACGCCGACGACTCATCCCTGTATCCGGTAGCCGACCGCATCGGCGTCCCCTTTGCAACGGTGCTGTCATCGGAGTCTGGCCGGCGTTACAAACCGGATGCCCGTCTGTTTCAAGACATCTGCCAGCGGATGCAAGTTGCGCCATCCGAATGCGCGTATGTCGGCGACAAGCAGTTTGAGGATGTGCACGGCGCGCGCAGCGCCGGTATGACGTCGGTCTGGATCAATCGGGCGGCGGCGCCGGCCAACTCGGAGCTGCCGGCGCCCGATGCGGAAATCCGCAGCCTGCTGGAGCTGCCCGCCGCGCTGGAACGGCTGGATTCCCGCGCCTGAATCCGCATCCGGCAACCCGGCATCAAGCAAGCGACTGCAACTGTATCGCTCTAACCGTAGCGCACTATCGGAGGAAAGCAACGATGACCGCTATCAAGCTGGACGACAAAGGGCTGGTGCCGGCCATCGCCCAGGACATCAACACCGGGCAAGTGCTGATGCTGGGCTATATGAACCCCGGCTCGCTGAAACGCACGGTTGAGGGTACGCAGGTCTGGTTTTACAGCCGCAACCAGGAAGATCTCTGGCACAAGGGCGAAGTGTCGGGCAATTACCTGAACCTGCGGGAATGGTATGTGGACTGCGATGCCGATACTATTCTGCTGAAAGTGGAACCGGACGGGCCGGCCTGTCATACCGGCGAAGTATCCTGCTTTTACACCCCGATGGACGGGCTGCCCGACGACTATGCCGCATCGGACGGCGGCCCGCGCATCCTGGACGAACTCTTTGCCGTCATCAAAGACCGGCAGCGGGATCTGCCGGAAGGCAGCTATACCGCCCAGCTGTTGAACGCCGGCACGGCGCGGATCGCGCAGAAAGTGATTGAGGAAGCCGGCGAAACCGCGCTGGCGGCGGCAACCGGCGATACCGCCAACCTGCCCGGCGAAATCGCCGACCTGCTGTATCACACGCTGACGCTGATGGCGTCCGCCGGCGTATCCCCCAATGCGGTTTGGGCGGAACTGCGCGCCCGGCAGGGTTAGATTTATTCGTCCTGCCCATTAGGATTAGACGCCCGGCCCGGCGATGGTCAAATCGGGAATGTTATCGCCGGCGGCATAACGCTGCCACCGGCCGGCCCGATAGACGGTTACGCCGCCGGCCCCGGTTGCGGTTGCGCCGTCCGCGTCCAGCAATACGCCCGTTGCGCCGTCAATCCCCAAAGCAACCAGGCCCCTAGCAACCAAGCCAATGGCAGCGATGCCGGGTGCGCCCACTTCATCATCTTGTGCGGCCAGCTGCGCCGCCACCGCCGCCGGGTCGCTGCGCTCGTGATGGGGCAGTACGATTACGCCGGGAACTACGGACAAGGCGTCAACCTCGCCGGATGCCGCCGGACGCCGCATCCGCTGGCCCAATACCATCGCCCCGGCGCTGGAGCCGCACCAGACGGCGCCGGCGGCATTGGCCTCCCGAACCGCATCCAGCAGCGGAGAACCGGCCAGTACCGACAGCAGATGCTCCGGGCTGCCGCCGGTGAAATAAATGACATCGGCGCCGGCGATTTGAGCCACCAAGGCCGCGTCGCGGGCGTCGGCCGGCCGGATGATGTTCACGCCGTAAGCATCGGCGCCCAAGCCGGCAAAATGACGGATGCCGTTGTCGGCCGCCCGGCCCGGGTCCTCCAACGCTGCCGCTGTTGGTATGATAGCGACGCGGGGTTGCGGCCGGCCGGCCAGCGCCAGTATGCCGGCGTCCATCGCAGCGCACGCCGGGCGAAACTCATCGCCCCCGACCAGCAAAATCCTGCGCTTCAACGAAATGCTCCTGTCTAGTGTATGCTCCTGTCCGGCATCATTCCTGCTGCCGACTGCCCGGAGGAAATCAACCCGGAGAGAATTAACCCGGAGGAAATCAAGATGTTTGAGTTTATACACCATGTCCGCATCCTCGTCCACGATGCCGATGCGATGGCCGAATACATTGCCGCAAACTTCGGGATGACGCCCGTCAAAATTGAGGCGTACCCGGCGCGGGGAATGAAAAACGCCATCTATCGGGTAGGGCAAACCAATGTAGAGTTCACGGAGCCGCTGGACCCGGAATCGGCAATGGGGCAGTATCTCCGCGCTTTCGGGCCGGGGCCGTATCATCTGGCCTTTGGCGTATCCGACATCGCCGCCCGCGCCGCCGAACTGGCCGACAAAGGCAACGCAATGCGCGGCGAAAACGGAATGTCGCGCAGCGCCGAAGGCTACATGACCGCCAACATCGCCGCCGCCAGCGCATTGGGCTACCCCTTTCAGCTGGCAGAGGGCTAGGGATTATGGCCATATTCACCGTCATTCCGGCTTGCGCCGGAATCTACGCACGCCGATGGACTCCGGCTTGCGCCGGAATGACGAATCCATACCTAAAACCACCCGCCAAGCTGCGCTGCTGATGCGATGACGGCCCACATCGCCGCAACCTTTAGGGTTCAGCCGGCGCAAGGCTAACGCCGTCCGTCCCCGGCCCGCGCCGAAACCCGTTTCCGGCGCCGGTTCAAAGCGGGTTAGCCGCGCAATTTATGGTAGGATACTGCCATCCCATCCCGCTTTTGCTGTTAACGGAACCAATCCTATGCTGATGCGCGACACCATCGCCGGCGCCGTAGCCGAGGCGCTGGAACTAGCCAGCCGGGACGGCGCCCTGAAAGTTGACGCCGTGCCGGAAATTGAAATAGAACGGCCCAACAACCCGGAACACGGCGACTTCGCCACTAGCCTGCCGCTGCGCCTGGCACGGGCGGCGCGGGCCAATCCCCTGCAACTGGCCGAGGCCATCGCGGCGCGGATTGCCCCCCGGCCCGAAATCGCCGCCGTGGCCGCCGCCGCTCCGGGCTTCATCAACTTCCGCCTCAGCCAAGCCTGGCTGCAAGAGCAGGTGGAAGCCGTGCGCGCCGCCGGCGATGCTTTCGGCAATTCCGACCACGGCGGCGGGCGCAAAGTAATGGTGGAATTCGTCAGCGTCAACCCCACCGGCCCGGTGCACGTCGGACACACCCGAGGCGCCGTGCTGGGCAGCGCGCTCGCCAACGCTATGGCCGCCGCCGGCTGCCAGGTAACCCGCGAGTATTATGTCAACGACGCCGGCTCCCAGATGGAAGCTTTCTATCGGTCGGTGTGGGCCCGCTACCGCCAAGCGCTGGGGCAGCCCGCCGAACTGCCGGACAACGGCTATCAGGGCGATTACATCGCCGACATCGCCGGAGACATCATCCAATCCGACGGCGAGCAGTACCTGGAACTGGACGACGCAACCGCAGTGCGCGCCATCGGCGACATCGCTCGGGAACGCATGGTGGACACCATTCGCGACGACCTCTCCGCCATCCGCGTCGTGTTTGACAACTGGTTCAGCGAGCGGCGGCTGTTCCAGGATAACGACTACGACCGGGCGATGGCCGCCCTGCGCGCCGGCGGCCATCTGACGGAACGCAGCGGCGCCCTGTGGTTCAACTCAATGGCGCTGGGCGACGAGCGCGACAATGTGGTAGTGCGTTCCTCCGGGGAGCCGACTTACTTCGCCTCCGACATCGCCTATCATTACAACAAGTTTGCGGAACGCGGCTTTGAGCGGGTAATTGACATCTGGGGCGCCGACCATCAGGGCCATGTGCCGCGCATGAAAGCGGCGGTGGCCGCCCTGGGCATTGAGCCGGACAACCTCACCGTGCTGATTTCGCAGATGGTTACGCTGAAACGGGGCCATGAAACCGTGCGCGCCTCCAAGCGGACGGGCGATTTCGTCACGCTGCGCGAACTGGTGGACGAAGTCGGCGTGGACGCCTGCCGTTATTTCTTTCTGGCGCGCGCCCCGTCCACCCAAATGGAGTTTGACCTGGAACTGGCTACGCGGGAATCATCGGAAAACCCCGTCTATTATGTCCAGTACGCCCACGCCCGCAACGCCGGCATCCTCAACCTCGCCGCAGAACGGGGCATTGACTACGCCGACGGCGATGTGCATCTCCTGGACAGCCCCTACGAGCTGAACCTGATTCGGACGATGCTGCGGCTGCCGGAGCTGATTGTGCAGGTTGCCGATGCGCTGGAGCCGCACCATCTGCCGCACTATGCCATGGAACTGGCAACGGCGTTCCATCATTTCTACGAAAACTGCCGGGTAATATCCGCCAACCCGGAGGACAACGCCGTCACGCTGGCCCGCCTCAAACTGGTATCGGCAGCGCAAATCGCCTTCCGCCGCACCCTGACGCTGATGGGAATGTCCGCCCCGGAAAGAATGACGCGGGAATGACGGCCCCCGGTTCTGCCCGACGGAACGGTATAGCAGAGGGTAGGGTTATGGAACGGGATGAACTGCTGCTGGCGATAACGCGCTGCCCTGAAATTATCCAAGCGCGCGGATGCGCCGGCCATTCCTGTCACAAGATAGTCTGTTCCCAGCAGTCCGCCAGCTTTCAGCCGCCGGAACCGTGGCGGGGGCATATTGACACCGCTCCGATATTGTTCGTGTCATCAAACCCCAGCATCAACGAAAACGATCCATTTCAGGCGTCATCCAGCACTGATGCCAAAATCATCGATTACTACCAACGCAATTTTGACCGGGATGCCAACCACATCAGCCCCAGCGCGTATAACAGCGTGCCTTTCTGGACGGCGGTCAGGGCGCGCGCGGCGGAAATCCTCGGGCGCGATGCTACTCCCGGCGCCGATTTTGCGTTGACCGAACTGGTGCATTGCAAATCTACCGGCGAGCAGGGCGTAGCCGAGGCCCATCAAATTTGCGCCCGGCGATGGCTTGACCTGGTACTGCAAGCAAGCGGCGCAGACATTATCGTCCTGCTGGGCCGGCAAGCCAGAGACCACTGCGTTGCCCGTTGGAAACTGGACAAAGGACAGTCCGCATACTTTGGCATCGCTACGCCGAGGCGGGAGCGGGCGGTAATCATCCTGCCGCACCCCAACGCGCGCGGCAAGCGCAAGGTTGCGGATTGCGTAGGGCCTGATGATTTGGAACGACTGCGGGCGTTGCTGGCAGAACGGAATTAGCAACCCAACTTGTAGGTGTGCCGTTATGGAACGGGATGAACTATTGCTGGCGATAACGCGCTGCCCTGAGTTGGGTAAGGCGCGGGCAGATAGCCGGCATCCCTGCAATCGTGTGGTCTGCGCGCAGGGGCCGGATGATTACCACGTGCCGGAGCCGTGGCAGGGGCATATCGAGACGGCGCCGCTCCTGTTCATATCGCTGAATCCGGGTTACGATGTTCGCGAGGTTTTCCCGACGCCATCGTGGAGCGACGAAAAGACCATAGATTTTTTCGACCGGCGGTTTGACCAGGCAGCCGGCTGGACACGCTGTCGTCCCGGCAATTTGATCGATTTGCGGCTAAAGGATGCCAACGGCTATGAATGTTTCCCTAAAAACGCGGTACGGCATTGGCGGTATATCAACACTTGTGCAACCAAATTGCTAGGCCGAGAGCCAGCATTTGGACAAGACATCGCTATGACGCAGGCTGTGCATTGTAAATCCAAAGAAGGATATGTTGCCAAATCGGCTATGAGTGTGTGTACACAGAAATGGCTGCATAAAGTATTGGAATTTTCCGCCGCAAGTGTACTTATCCTGCTGGGCAACGATGCCAGGGATGCCTGCGCCAGGATGTGGGGTTTTGACAAGAACCACCGGGTTCATTTCGGCGTCAATGTACCCGGTGGGAAACGTGCGGTCGTTCTGCTGCCGCATCCTGCCGCCCGGAACAAGCAAGAATTTGGCAGCTATGTCAAACGCGATGAATTGCAACAACTGCGCGAGTTGCTGGCCTAGTCGCAACCGTTTTAGGGGCGAATAGTTATTCGTCCCTATGGATTTGGCGTTAGACAGCATAGATTCCGACTTGCGCCGGAATGACGGTGAATATGACTACACGCTCTAGTTACTTGCATCAAAGCTTTGGCGCAACAGTTTTCTGCAATCAGCGGCGGCGATTGCGGCGCAGCTGCCAATACAGACCGCCGGCAGCTACATAGCACAACAGACCCAATCCCAATGCTCCCCAACGAGTGAGTAATCCGCCCGGCAGTCCCAGAATGTTGTACAGCACTATGACTACGACGGCGATTATTGCCAGCAACAGGTTTGGAGCTCCGCTCTTGAACCAGCTGCCCGGTGTGTCGATAACCGAGTAGGTGAAATCCTCAAACAGGTACATAGCGGCGGAAATCAGCAGATAGGCCCCCACAACGAGCAGTATCCAGGCAATAGCCGGCCTGTCATCGGGCCGGTTATCGCGCTGGCGTCGGTCGGGGGGCGCAGATTCGGGCTTGCGCCGGAATGACGGTATAAAACGCATCACAACTGCTCCAACGCCTGCCGCGACAACATCATTTTCACCGGGCTGATGGGGCGGAAAGTGCGCGATACCCGCACATCCCCGGCCAGGCTGCACAGCGTATAGGCATCGTAGGGCCTCATCCCCTTTTCAGCGACCAGAAAGTCCACCATCGCGCGGACGGCCTGCTTCATCGCCGGGCCCAGTTCGTCGCCGTGCGACAGCACTACGAAATGCTCCGGCGTGATGGCGCGCGGGCCGGACAGGTTCATCCCTTTCTCCACGCTAACGCGGATGTGCGTATCGGCAGAACACTCAGCGCCGGTGCCGGCCACTGCGCCGTCGCCGACTACGGCATGGCAGTCGCCCAGCGCCAGCAGCCCGCCGGGTACGAACACCGGCAGATACAGCACACTGCCGGCCACCAGCTCTTTCATATCAATGTCGCCGCCGTAGGGGCCGCTGTCGCTGGCGGTTTCCTGCGGGTAAGTCGGCGTAGTCGCCACCAGCCCCATTGACGGACACAGCGGCAGCCGGACGCCGTTGGGCAGCACAATATCAGCGCCGTCCAGCGTCATCACGGTCGGATAGCCCTCAGTGAACTCGGCCTCCAGAAAGCCGCGCCCCGGCATCACCATATGCGCCGGCCGCTCTTTCGGAGTAATGCTGACAAACTCCACGCGCAAAGCGTCGCCCGGCTCTGCGCCATTGACATAGATGGGGCCGGTAGCCGGCCCTTTCAGCGACTTTTCCTGCAAGACGCCGGGGTCGCGGATACCCTCAAAAGCGTCCCAAGTTTCCACCATCAGATCATCGCCGTCATCAACAACAACGGCCGGCGGGTTTTCAGGCCGCAGAATATAGATGCGATGGTCGCGGGAAATGGTTTTCATAGTGTGTTCTCCTGCTGAAATCCGTATCGTGCTAGACACCACACGGTCAGCACGGTTCTACTGTTGCAATGTTTGCGGTTAATGAATGTCGTGCTTTCACTACGGCGGAGCAACTTTGCCGGGCGGCAAACTGCTTTGTGCTTGGCGCCAAGCGTCTTGCAGTTCCGCCTGCCGCAGTCGGGCCCATCTGATTACCACGCGCCGCTGCGCCGCCGGCAAATACCCATTGAGGATTGCCAGCGTCGCGAGGCCGACCTGCATTTCGTATTGTCCATATTTAGCATGAAAATGCGCCGGAGTATGGTCATTATAATAAATATGTATAGTAATACCGTTGAAACGACACAGTTCAGACATTTTCATTCCGCACGCGCAGTCCAGGCATTATATGATCAACTGACCTGCCAGTAAGTTGCATATAGAGCGCATCGGAACACAGAGACAGGTCATCGCCCCAGGTTACTACCCCGTCCTCCAGGCGCGCCGACTGGAAAAAAGCGGGATCCCGCCAAGCCTGAAAAACGCCTTTGCCAAGCAACGCTGCAAGGTCAACTTCGCCGGATACGCCGTCAGCAAAACGCAGCCAAATCCGGGAGCCGGCGCGGGGAGCTACCGCCGTCAGTCTCCGGAGCGCCGGTTCCGCATCAATAGCCCCTGCGGCCCCGTCCAGCCCCAAAGATAGGTTTGACGCCGGCAGCAATCGCTGGTTCAAAGGATCGTCCTCCAAGTTGAAAATCGCCAAAGTAGATGCGCCAAGCCGGCTGGCGCCTTCCGGGCCGAACACAATCGGGCAAGGGCGCTCCCGCGCGTCAATAACGATACGGGCAAAGCCGATGCCGTAGTCAACGCAACCGCCGTCGGCGCGCGTAAAAAGTACACGCTCCGCCAGCGTTATATCCAGTTGAGTCAGCACCGACGCCGGAAACACCGAATGGTCGGCAACCGCATCAACGACCGGATTTGCCGACAACAGAGGGCCGCCAGCCAAGTTGCCGATTTTGACGGCCACGGTATAATTGGACATTGAGTTACTCCTCATGGGTCGGTGGCTGTGCAAGCCTAACGCCCATCGGCCTCTGGTGGACATATTCAACAACGCCCGCTTGCTCCAGCATAGCAGCGACGTAGCTCGCCGTCATAGTCGGTGACACGTTATCTTTCAAGTAGGCGTCAAGCGTTCCCGTTTCCCCATTAACATCCTTTCTGGCGCCAATCTTGACATTACTCCTGCCGAGTAGGTAAGGCACAATCCCTTCAAGGGCCGGCCATTTGATGTGAACCCCCTGTATCTTATCGACTCTGATGCCGCCATCGTCAATGGAAGTGATTGAAAATGAACTTTTGCCGCTCGGCGTTGGCAGTGTTTGACCGATTTGTAGGTGCTGCTCAAAGGCGTACCTTACCGTTTGTTCATCGGTCGTCCCGGGTTTAGCAATCGATTTGCCGTATTTTCCACTTACGCTTGCGTTGTTCGGGCGTGATATAGTAGTTAGTCGGTCGGACTTTGATCTGTCGGCCGACTGCATGGCGTACACATTGTCCAGCATCAGCTGTGCCAGTTCCTGCTTGAGGCCATTGACTTGCTGCGCCGCAGCATCGGCGGAAAAGGCTTCCAGCAGACGGCGAATGTCCACTAGCGCCTCGTCAGCGTAGCGATAATCGCCGTGAGGGTGCCCTTCGTATTTATTACGAACATCGCTCACTTGATAAACCAGCGAGCGCACACGCTGGCCCTTGCTATGCTGGAAAAGCGGCGCAAATACCTCCCGCCAATTTGCGCGCAACGCACTTAACACCCGCGAGGCATCGCGGGTATTCAGTAAGCTGTCCATCGGACTGGAGCGTCCGTTAGCATCGTAGCTCCAGATGCCGCTATCCGTTAGCCTCCGGGCAACGATGGGGCCGAGAGCATCAGCCAGAATGCCGAGGGCGTCCAGCACTTTGTAGCGAATGTTGCTAGACTCTTGCGTAGTCATTGGAGACGCCTGCCGAAATCTGCGCTTGACGGTATTACACCACGAAACTGCCAGGCCGGCAACTACGGCTGAGCCGGATTCAGCGGCAGCCTAGCCTGCACTACCCCAACCGCCGTTGCCGCCGCCGCATCCAAGTCTATCACATTCACCCCCACTTGCCCCCGCGCGCCGCCCGCCCCCAGCGGCGAGCCGGAGTAGTACGCCCTTACGCCGTTCTGCGATACATCCTCAAAGCGTTCCCAATGCCCCAGCGCAATGTAGTCGCACCCCGCCGCCGCAATCTCCTGCGGGCGTATCGGCGACGACCGTTCCTCCGTATCATCCGGGTAATGAAAATGCCCGTGCGCCATCGCAACCCGCCAGTTGCCATTGCGCTCCGCCGGGATGCCTTGGGCCGGGATACTTGGGGCCGGGATACTACTATCGTATGAAATACTATCCGACGGAATGCCGGCCAGCGGGCGAAAAGCCGGCGTATGGCAGTCCATCGCCCGGCCCCAGATGTCCAGCGTCAACTCCGGCAGCGTTACCGTTTCGCCGCGCGTGCCCCTGATGATGCGGAGGTTGGCCGGCGCCGCCGCAAAAGGACGCCGGCGGTACAGCGTTGCGGCGTCATAAAGGTCATGGTTGCCCGGCAGGATGACCGCAGGAACGCCGGCCCGCCCCATCTCCGCAACGAAAAATTCCAGCACGGCATCCGATATGCGCGCATTGTCAAAGACATCGCCGGCTATCAGCAGCGCATCGGCGGCCAGCGCGCGCACCCCGTCCACCACGGCGGACAAAGCGCGCGCGGCGGCATCGGGATCCCAGTCGTCGCCCAAATGAGTGTCGGAAGTGTGTATCAGACGGATTTTGCGGCGGGCAGTCATTTCGTTTTACACCAATATGCAGGATGGACGGGATAGGATTGCGTTGATTTAGACGACATGGGAATGGACGGCATCCAGCAGCGCCGGCAAGTTCCAGCCCCGCGCGGCGGACACGAACACCCGCCCCGTTACCGACGGCGCCGCCACGGCCTGGATCGCCGACAAATCCGCCAGCTCCGCGCTGATGATGTCGTCCGCGTTATCCGTAAGCAAATCCAGCTTGTTGATGACCAGCAGGCGGGGCTTGCCGGCCAGCTCCAAATCGGACAGCGTCTGCTCCACCACTTCCGCCTGCTCCGGCGCTTTCGGATGCGTGATGTCAATGACATGGAGCAGCAAGTCGGCTTCGTGCAGTTCCTCCAAAGTAGCGCGAAAGGCCGCCACTACCGTGGGCGAAAGTTTCTGAATAAATCCGACGGTATCCGACAACAGCAGTTCGCTGCCGTCGGGCAAACGCAGGCGCCGGGTTACCGGATCCAGCGTATTGAACAGCTGATCCTCCGCGGGAACGCCGGCGTTGCAGAGGGCGTTGAACAGCGTACTCTTGCCGGCGTTAGTATAGCCCACCAGCGTAGCCATCGGAGTTGCGGAACGGCGGCGGCGTTGCAGGTACTGGCTGCGCCGCTTCCGCACATTGTCCAGTTCGGCGGCGATTTTCTGAATGCGACGGCGGATGATGCGGCGGTCGGTTTCCAGCTGCGTTTCGCCCGGGCCGCGCGTGCCGATGCCCCCGCCCAGCCGTTCCAAATGCGACCACTGCCCCACCAAGCGCGGCAGCAGGTACTGATGCTGCGCCAGCTCAACCTGCATCTGCCCCTCGCGCGTATGGGCGTGCCGCCCGAACACATCCAAAATCAGGGCCGTGCGGTCAATGACCTTGACCTTTAAAGCGTTTTCCAGATTCCGCTGCTGCGTCGGCGTCAGTTCGTCGTCGCAGATAACCACATCGGGCCGTTCCGCATCCAGCAATTCCTGCAATTCCGCCAGCTTGCCCTTGCCCAGATAAGTTGGCGTGATGCGGTCGGCGCGCTGCGAGATGGCAGCCACGACTTCGGCGCCGGCGGAACGGGTAAGATAGTCCAGTTCGGAAAGGGTATCATCCAGCGCCCAGAGCTGCTCGCCGCGCTGCCGGGCGGCAACGGCAACCAGGACGGCGCGCTCGGTCTGCGGGCCGGTAGGCTTGGTCTGCCGTGATTTGGGCATAGTCTTGCCCTGCGCCATCCTATCCTGTCTTATCCTAACGCTGCCGCCGAAACAGCTGCCACACCGCAACGCTGAAACCCGGCAGCAGTTCCCCGCCGTCCAAAATATCATCCTGCGACAAGATCGCCGGCGGCATCCCAGGACGATAACGGGTTACGGTAACATCCTCCGGGTTAAGCACCCAAACCTCGCGCGCCCCAAAATCCAGCCACATCTGCGCCTTGTCGGAAAGCAGCCGGTCGGCGCGGGCATTGCTGGGCGAGGCCACCTCAATGCACAAATCGGGAGTAAGTTCGGGGTAGCCAACCGTGCCGGGCGGGATGCGGCCAGGAGCAAACCAGGCAATGTCCGGGCAGCGCACCGTATCCGGGTCGCGTTCCAGCCGATAGCCGGGTTCGCCGGAGCGGGCTTCGCCGTAATCGTTGGCATCCGTGTAGCGCAACAGCACGCTGCCGGCCCGTACCACGGTTGCCGAGTGCGGATCTCCCGTACCCACATCTTTCTCCTTAAGAACGCCGCGAATCAGTTCATACCGCTTGCCGGGAACGCGTTCCATTGCCAGCAGATCGGCGGCGGTAATGATGCGGGGCGGAGCAATTGCGGTAGTCATAATAGTCAACCTCAACGCGACGGGGCAAGCGGCATTGTATGCTTCACTGAGTCCAGACGGTAGAACGAGTTGAGAAAGAGATATGCTATGTATCTTCACCTATCTCGTTAACAAGATTGCCGTTCTGGTCAAAGAACATCACCCGATGCGAACCGTCGCTTAGCTGAAATATCGCGAAACGACAGTTACCGTTACGATCAGTCATGCAAAACATCGGTCTGCCATCCAAGCCCCCGCCCACAACCAAATGCGCATTATAGTGCTGGTCTCCGAATTCCAGGGTTTGCGAGCCATCGTCATCCTGTACTATCTCAAACCGACGATTTCCAGCACTGTCGTTCATATAAAACATCGGCGTACCGATATTAGACTCACCCACAAAAAGTCTCTCTTTGCCGTGACAGTCTCGGAATTCCAAGCGTTGTGCACCACTGGCTGTCTGGCGTACTGCAAAGCGAAGGTTACCCGCATTGTCAGTCAACGACAATATTGGACTGCCTTCGCCGATAAGCAAGCGAATACTATTACTCTGGTCTCCGAACAACAACCATTGCGATCCATCGTCTCGTTGATGTGCGGTAAAACGTCCGTTACCGGCGCTGTCGGTCATCACCAACATTGGTTTGCCGTCAACATCCACACCCAATAAAAAGCGAAAGTTGCCGTTTTGATCTCCGAATGTCAAGCCTTGTGAACCGTCATCTTCTTGATATATTCCAAAACGGCGGTTGCCGGCACTGTCGGCCATGTACAACAGAGGCGTTCCGGTATCAGACCCGCCTATAAATATGCGCGCATTGCCATTCATGCATCGAAATACCATGCGTTGCTCACCATCATCTCCATGATATATTTCGAAACGCCGTTGGCCGTCACGGTCGTTCATAAACAGCGTCGGGTCTCCGGCAAAGTCCAGCGACATTTCGGCGCGGGTACGGCCGTCATCATCCACCAGCTGGAAAGATCTTGCCCTGACTACATCATGCACGACGGCATCGCCGGCCAATTCGCTACCATTGCCGGCAACGGCCCCGGTGCGCTGCGCGTCATAATCAGCGCGCTGCTGCGGGTCGCTCAATACCCCGTAGGCGCGGTTGATTTCCGCCAGCCGCGCCACGGCGTCCGACGCCGGGTTATGTGCCGGATCATTCAGTTCCGCCAACCGGAGATAGGCAGCCTCGATAACCTCGGACTGGGCGGCGGGATGGACTTGCAGGATTTCGTAAAGATCTGCGGATTCCGGCATCGGCATTAGCGTTGGCTCCCAGAGATACGAACTATCCGCCCCTACTATACCACTTGCGACCAGATTACCGCTGCCGCCGAAACAACTGCCACACCGCAACGCTGAAACCCGGCAGCAACTCCCCGCCGTCCAGAATATCATCATCAGACAAGACTGCCGGCGACATATTGGGGCGGTAGCGGGTTACGGCAATATCCTCCGGGTTAAGCACCCAAACCTCGCGCGCCCCAAAATCCAGCCACATCTGCGCCTTGTCGGAAAGCAGCCGGTCGACGCGGGAATTGCTAGGCGATGCCACCTCAATGCACAAATCAGGGGTAAGTTCAGGGTAGCCGACAGTGCCGGGCGGAACGCGGCCGGGAGCGATCCAAGCCATATCGGGACAAAGCACGGTATCAGGATTGCGCGCGACCCGATAGCAAGGCTCTCCGATGCACAGCAGGCCATTATCGGCGCCGGCCGTGTACGGAAACAGCGCAAAATGGGCGAATGACAGATTTATGGAATGGGGCAAGCCGGTGCCCATATCTTTCTCCTTGAGGACGCCGCGAACCAGTTCGTAGCGCTTGCCGGGAGTGCGTTCCATCAACAGGAATTCGTCGGCGGTAATCAAGCGGGGCGGGGCGATTGTCGTAGTCATAGCAAACCTCAACGCAACGGGCTGCCGTCATTATACTCAATACCGGCGCTGTGGCCGGCGGCGGCGCTATCCCATCTACCGCTGCCGCCGAAACAGCTGCCACACCGCAACGCTGAAACCCGGCAGCAGTTCCCCGCCGTCCAAAATATCATCATCAGACAAGATTGCCGGCGACATATTGGGGCGGTAGCGGGTTACGGTAATATTCTCCGGGTTAAGCACCCAAACCTCGCGCGCCCCAAAATCCAGCCACATCTGCGCCTTGTCGGCAAGCAGCCGGCAGGCTGTTGCGTCCTTGGTATAGGCTACCTCAACGCACAAATCGGGCGCCAACTCTGGAAAACCCTTTGTGCCGGGCGGGATGCGCCCCTCGGCGGTCAACGCAATATCCGCGCTGCGTACAGTATCCGGGTTGCGTTCCAGAATATAGCCGGGTTCGCCCATAGCGGAGTGCCATGGACGATCCGGCTCGGTGTACAGGAAAAGCATCCCGCCGCATCGGGATACAACGTCCCCGCAACGCCGGATGATGCCGTCGTATTCGCCCGTTATGACGCCGCAAATCAGTTCATAGCGTTTGTCGGCAGGCGGTTCCATATCGAGGAATTCGTCGGCGGTAATCAAGCGGGGCGGGGCGATTGCAGTAGTCATCGTTGGCCTCCTTTGGAACAGATTGGACGGAGCGTTGGTTGCCGGCGGCGACCGCCCGGCCTACCCGCGCGGCGCCGGTATCGTCCAGTTTTCCAGCCGCTGGCAGCCGGTTTCCACCCGCTCGTCGGGAGTGGTCAGCGAAAGACGGATGTAACCCTCCCCGTACTGCCCATAAGAGGATCCGGGGGTTACGACAATGTCGATTTCCTCCAGCAGCCGGGCGGCGAACTCGGCGGAAGTGAACCCCGCCGGCACCGGCGCCCAGATGTACAGGCTGGCGCGCGGCGCCGGCGTCGGCAGCCCCATCCGCGTCAACGCTTGCAGCACCCGGTCGCGGCGCCACTGGTAAATCGCAATGTTGTCGTCAATGCAGTCCTGCGCGCCGGTCAACGCCTCCATCGACATTTCCTGTATCGCCTGCGGCACGCCGGAGTCCAGGTTCGCCTTGATCTGGAACAGCGCCCTAATCATCTCGGCGTTGCCCACCGCCATACCCATCCGCCAGCCCGTCATATTGTAAGTCTTGGACAGCGAATGAAACTCCAGCCCCGCCTCTTTGCCCCCGTCCAGCTGCATCATACTGCCGGCCCGGTAGCCGTCATAGCCAACCTCAGAGTAGGCGGCATCGTGCAGCAGCGCAACGTCATGCTCCCGGCAGTAGCGCATCGCCGCCTCCAAGTCCTCTTGCGATGCCACCGCGCTGGTCGGATTGTTCGGGTAGTTCAGCCACATTAGCTTGGCCCGCCGCGCCACATCGTTAGGGATGGCGTCCAACTCCGGCAGCCAACCGTTGCGCTCGTACAGCGGCATCGTATAGCTCTCGGCGCCGGCGAACATTGTCCCGACGGCGTACACCGGATAGGCCGGATCCGGCACCAGGGCGATGTCGCCGGGGTCCAGGAAAGCAAAAGCGGCATGGCCGATGCCTTCTTTGGCGCCAATCAGCGGCAGCACTTCGGTATCCGGGTCCAATTCCACGCCAAACCGTTCCCGATACCAGTGAGCGATCGCCCGGCGCATCTCCGGCAGGCCGTCGGTCTCCGGGTAGCGATGGTTAGGCGGATCCTGCGACGCCGCCAGCAGCCGGTCAACGATCGGCTGCGGCGTCGGAATATCCGGGTCGCCAATGCCAAAAGTAACCACATCAGCGCCGGCCGCGCGCTTTTCAGCAATGATGCGGGAAATCTCCACAAAAGGATAAGGGGCGAGTTTGCCGAGACGGTCGGAAAAAGTAGGCATTTTTGCTCCTGGGCCATCAATGGCTGGAGGCGTATATGTAACCCCGAGTCACCGTTAGCCAAACGAAGTTGTTGATGAAGTGAGCCAGTGTGAAGGGAGGATGTTGATTGATAGCCTGCGATATTGCTGCCGCCGGATTTTCAATTCCGCGTTTGCTGGCGTCATCTAGGACAGTTTGGGCTGACTTTTGCATATCCCGCATAAAATCGGCATAGACGCGACCATCACATTTTCGACTGCCATTTATCACGCGCTGGATGGGCCTATCCCACGCTACAAAGAATTCAGGGTTTATTACCGCCAAAATCTTTGATGCGGCAGTAGCTGCAATACCCTTGTCCTGAATAAGACGATCAAACGCCGTTTCTACTGCTCTAAAAGCAGTAACGCCTACTCCGTCGTCGCCCAACGAACAACCAGCCAGCGGCTCGAGGGCGGATGCCGCTTCCGGTACGGAGAATTTGAAAATTGCCGGTGTTTTCTCACGCGACAAACGGCAGCGCCATTTGTTTAGGAATATCACCAGCGTTTGCATATCCGCTACGTCACCGAAATTGGCAATGTTGCTACGAAAGTTGCTTTGATAAATCTCACGGTACGAATCATTGTACCGATCAGGTAGTGCGCCATAGTCTTGTGCGGCTTGCAGGATTTGAGGATAGGTTGTTGCTAGGGTGATACCGCTTGCCATTTGTCTATCTCCTTTGACAACTGACTCCGGCGGATTTTATACGGATGTTCGCGAGCATCGCTACGCCGCAGCCGCCCCATACTCCATTCCCCGCTCCACCGTAACCAGATTGTACTCGTCAATAAACTTCGCCAGGCTGAACGGCGGGTTGATGCCCAGCTCCGCCGACAGCCGGCCGGCCGCATCGTCAACCCCATGCGTCATACGCGCATCGCTGACGATGGACAGCGCCGCCATCCGCATCACCGTCAGAAACTGGGCGTAGGTAGCGCCGTCGGGCCGGTCATCGGGGAAGTAAGCGTTCTTGATGCCGGCGCCCCATGATACAAACAGCTGCGGGTTCAGCGCCGTCAGGATGGCCGATGCCGCCGTCGGCCCGACGCCGTCGGCAGCGGTCAGGCCGTCAAAAGCGCGTTCAATAACATCCAGGGTAGAGCAACGCAGGTCGTCAAATTCCAGCGCCGAGGCCGACAGCGGCGCCAAGTAGGGAACCGCATCTGCCACGGCGGCGGCAATCCCACCCGTTTTAGACTGCGGAATGCGGCAGCCCCACTGGTTCACATAGCGCACCAGCATCGGCCAGTCGGCATTGCCGGCGCCGCCGGCATTAGCGTTGGCAGCCGCGCCGCCGGCCAGCAGCGCCGCGCGGAACTCCGGCGCGCGCGCCGCCGCCGAAAGCGCATCGTCCGCAAAAGTGCGGAAAACGTGCGCCGACCAGCGAATCTGCTCAAAAGTGTTGGGGCCGGTTGCATAGTTGCTCATTCTGTCCACACTCCGCTGAAAACTTCGGCGGCCGGGCCTTCCAGATAGACCTCGCCCGACCCGTCCCAGTCAATGTTCAAAGTGCCGCCGGGCAAATTCACAGCCACCCGGTCTCCCGTATGCCCCAGCAGGCGGGATGCGACGCCGATGGCGCAGGCGCCCGTGCCGCAAGCCATCGTCTCGCCGGAACCCCGTTCCCACACGCGCGCGTCCAGCTGCCCGTCGTCCCGCAGGTTCACAATCTCAAAGTTCACCCGGTCCGGAAAGATCGGATGCCGTTCCACCAGCGGCCCGATGTTGTGCAGCGGAAACTCCTCAATGGGCTGGTCAATAAAGGTAACGGCGTGCGGGTTGCCCATTGACACAAAAGTAAGGAACAGGCGAAAGTCGCCGGGATGGACGGCGTAGTTGATGATTGGCCCCGCGTGGCTGCTGATTGCCGGATCCAGGTCAACCGGAATCTCCGCCGGCGCAAAACGCGGCGCACCCATGCTTACCCGCGCGGCGTCCACCACTGCGCCGGCATAGTGCGGTACGATGGTGCGGACGCCGGACATCGTGTCCACGGTAACCTGCGCCGCCGCCGGCGCAACGATGCCCCGCTCAATCGCATACTTGGCGAAACAGCGGATGCCGTTGCCGCACATTGCCCCCTCAGAACCGTCGGCGTTGAACATCCGCATTTTCAAGTCGGCAATATCCGAATCCATAATCAGAATAAGGCCGTCGCCCCCCACTCCGAAATGACGGTCGCTGATGGCGCGGGACAGGCCGCCCCAGTCGCGCTCCGGCATCGCCCGCGCATCCACATACACATAGTCGTTGCCGGCGCCATGCATCTTGGTGAATTCCATCATCGCAACTCCTGAGGGGCCGAGGTAAAGGGCGGGCGTATCCTGATTAGCAACCGTTGCCGACCCCGTCCGGGGCAATTGTATCATACGCTGCCGACGCCGCCGGCAGCTGCTGCGCCAACGCCGCCGCGGCGGCAGAGGGCAGCCCGTCGTCCGCGTCCAGCCAGCGGATACGGCCATCCCCAGGCTTGAACCAGGCATATTGCCGGCGCACCAGGCGATGGGTCTGCGTTTTCGCCCGGGCGACGGCGGCGTCCAGAGTAATCTCTCCGGCGAAATACTGTCCCAGCTCCCGATAGCCGACGCCGGACAGCGGCCCCTGCCCCAATGCATAGCCGGCGGCGGCCAACCCGCGCGCTTCCCCCTCCAGCCCGGCCCGCATCATACCGTCAAAGCGCGCATCAATGCGGGCATACAGCGCCGCCCGCTCCATCGTAAGCCCGATAACCAGCGCGCGATAGGGCGGACTTTTCGCCTTACCCCCGGGCTTATCCGCAATACTGCTGCCGGAGTAATGCTGTACTTCCAAAGCGCGGATAATCCGGCGCAGATTGTGCGGGTCGGTATCGGCGGCGCGCTGCGGGTTAGCCCGATGCAGTTCCTGCCAGAGGGCCAAAGCGCCTTCCCGGGCCGCCCGCCGTTCTAAGCCGGCGCGCAAGGCGGCGTCGGGCGCCACCGCCGGCACCTGCCAGCCCTCCAGCAGCGCCCATACATACTGCCCGGTGCCGCCGCACAGGATCGGCAACTTATTCCGGCCGGCGATGTCGGCAATGGCGGCCCGCGCCAGCGGCAGATATTCGCCCAGACTGATAGGAGCGTCCGGCGTGCGGATGTCAATAAGATGATGCGGAGCGGCGCGCAGTTCGGCGGCGGTAGGCTTGGCAGTGCCGATGTCCATTCCGGCATAGACTTGCCGGCTGTCGGCATTAACGATTTCGCCGTCCAGCCGCTGCGCCAGGGCGATAGCCAGCGCCGTTTTGCCGATGGCGGTAGGGCCGACAACGGCAATCAGGGGCAAGGACGATCCGGGCATACGAATTCATCCCGGCGGCGCCCACTCACCCAGCGCGCACACCCGCACTCCGCTGCCGGCAAGTCGGTTAATCAAAGGCAAGTCGGCAGTAATCAATTCCGCATCCTCCCGCCGGGCCAGCACGCAGAACAAAGCGTCATAAACGGCAATGTCGGCAGCGGCGGCGAACAACAAAGCATCCTCCAAAAGCTCCCTTTGCGGCGTCAGCGGGATGCCCAGGCTTTGCAACACCCGCAACGAATCCGACAGATCTGAGTTACTCATACCGTGGCGCCTGGCGTGCTTCCAAATCACATTGGCGCATTCGGTAAGAATATAATCCGGCGCAATCAGCCTTATATCGCCATTGCGGTGTTGCTCCAATATGCCGACGGCAACATCCGAATAGTCCTCCGGTATGACCCGCTTGACCAGCACATTGGTGTCAATAACATAGACGCTCACCGCTCTCGATCCTCCCTGACATACTGGACGGAGAGGTTGAGCTTTCCACCCCACTGCTTTTCCAGACGATCCCTGATTTCGTCCGCTTGCCGCAGCGCCTCCCCAATCTGCCGTTCCCGGTCGGCCTCAGCCTCCAGCGATGCCCCGTTATCCACCGCCAGCGGACGGATGTCCAGTTCCACCGCCTGCCCGTCGGGAAAGCCGATAGGATGCTCAAATTCAATAGTTTGGCCTTTGACGATACCGCGCCGTTTCATAATGCTCCTTCGGGCCGCAAACCGGATAGCATTCTATCGCCGCCCGCTTTCAATTGTGCGATACTGGATGAATAATAACGCAAGTATTCATCGTTCCCGATCTTCCCTGACATACTGGACAGATAGGTTGAGCTCCCCGCCAAGCTCTTTGCGGATTCTTTCCCTGATTTCGTCCGCTTGCCGCAGCGCCTCCCCAATCTGCCGTTCCCGGTCGGCCTCAGCCTCCAGCGATGCCCCGTTATCCACCGCCAGCGGACGGATGTCCAGTTCCACCGCCTGCCCGTCGGGAAAGCCGATAGGATGCTCAAATTCAATAGTTTGGCCTTTGACGATACCGCGCCGTTTCATAATGCTCCTTCGGGCCGCAAACTTGATAGCATTCTACCGCCGCCCGCTTTCAATTGTGCGATACAAGATGCACGGCGTCAAATTGGGGCCGCTTGCGCCGCCCGACTTACAGCCGCCGGTTGGTAACTACCGGCTCCGTAGCCAGCAGCCGACGCAGCGCCGACAGATCAGGCAGCGACAGAATGTCGGCAAGTCCCCGGTCCAAAAGCTGGCGCGCTGGGCAGTCCGCCATCGCCGGCAGCCGCTCAAACTCGGCATCGCCCAAGTCATCAAAAAGCTGCGCCATCGCCCGCAGCTGCCCGCCCGAAAGGGCGCGCAAATCCAACACGGGCAAGCGTTCCAAATCCCCCTTTTTCATCGCCACCCAGCCGCCTCTCGTGCTGGTGCGTTCCGCCATTATGGTAAGCAAGCCTAAACCGGAATTGAGCCATATGGCGAGAGGTTTCTCCCAAGCATCGTTTTCAACTGCGACCTCCCACCAGGTATTGGACAACACTCTTACCGCAGAGCGCATCGCTACCATTCTGACCGTTTCCAACCAAATCCTTTCGGCAATCAGCAAGCGAGCAGACTTTGACCACAATTGTTCCAATGGTTTGAGAGAACGGCCCGGCCGAGCGGCCGCCAGAGGAGACAGATATTTGTCCGGATCAACTATAAGCCGATTCCGATCATTTGTATTATGTCCGTGCACCATCGGATATGCTGTTATGGAATCCGTCTGTTCAAAGCCGTCAATAATGTCGCGTCGATCCGGCCCAATTTGACCGAGTTCGTTCAACTGGCACATTGGAACATTGGCGGTGTCCAACTCTCCCGGAACCCATACCGCGCCGTCATTCAGCAACTGCAATGCGCTGCGGGTTACATCAGAGCGGGCAAACTGTACGCCGGCCCACTTGCGGCCCTTGATTTGCGGTTCGGCAATGGATACCATCTCACCGATGTGCTTGCCGTCAACCCGGAGCAACGAAGCTCCGGTTGTTTCCAAGTTTGCCGGGGTGGTTGCGGCAATGACTTGCGCCGTCCGGTGGGCATCCAATATGCCGTCCGGGTTATTCCAGAGGTTGACGAATGTAGTTCGTTCAACATTTTCAGAACTAATGTACGGGGGGGGGTAGAACGACGCGTCGCTATCAGCAATGCCTCGGAAAGGTCGGTGCTGTCGGAAAAATTCCAGCGCGTCGGATCGTGGGAAACAACGACCATATCCAGCGTGAAATCCCGCTCTATCAAATCCCGGGTCTGCTGCCAGGATGCGCCGGTACAAAGTGTTACGGGCAGCACCAGCGCCAGCCGCCCTTCGCCCGGCCGCAGCTTGGGCGCCGCCGCCGCCACGAATGCCGCGCCCAGCCCGGCAGTAGCCGACGCCTGCCGGGAACGGAGCCGGCGAGACAATTCGGTTTGCATCCTGCGGCGTTGCGCCGACGGCACGACGCCGAACAACATCTGGTGCACGCGCGTAAATGGCGGGTTCATAATTGCCAGGTCAAGATTCGGCAGCCGCGCCGTCTGCCCCTCGGCAATGCCCCGGCTTCCGCCTCCGCCAACCCGTTCCGGCTCCAACGCATTCACTCCGGTATCGTCGGGAGACAAAGCAAACTGAACTGCAACTTCATCACGCCCCAAAAAATCCAGAGAACCCAAGGACACATTGTCGCTCTCGGCCCCCAGCGGCATCACATAAAGGTTCATCCGGTCAAATTCAATTTCAGGGTTGAGCATCGCCAAGCTGGTAGCGGCAAAATGGATAGCAGACAGCTGTACGTCGTAACCGTGCAGGGCTTGCTCCACCATCGCCTTGTGCAGCAAGCCGGCGCTGCGCCCTCCGGCAGTGGTATGCCGGCGTTCCGCCTCGGCAGCCACAGACATCAGCAAAGTGCCGGTGCCGCAAGCCAGATCGGCCACATTCAGCGACGCCGGAAACTCATGGTCTTTCCAGTTCACTCCGGGCGGCCAGTCATGAAACACCAGCCGCGCTAACAGCGTCGCCGCCGGCACCGAAGTATAATAGGCCCCGGTGAACTTGGCATCGGAAAGCAAAGTATGGAACAGCCGCCCCGACAGGTCATGCCCTTCCAGTTGGCGCGTACCCTCCATTGCATCAATCAACGGATTGATGGCGGCGGTTTGCAACTTCGGGGGGGCATAGGACAGGTTGTCCAGAATGTCAATCGCCATCTGGAATACCGGCACATAATCGATGCTCTCGCAGATGCTGCTCCAAGCGCCGCGCAACCCGGACAGGGGGGTGCGTGCGCTTTGATGTTGGAACGCTTCGGTTACGGCGGGAACATCGGGGTTGACTGCGGCCAGCCGGTCGTGAAAGGCCAGGGCGTTGAACAGCGCCAAGCCAGCAATACGCAAGGCCGCGCTGCGGTCATTCTCCCGGTCCGTTTCGGCGATAATGTCGGCAATCAGTCGGGCAATGCGGGCGTGTGTCGCAATATGCCGCGCCGCCTGCTCTACTCCATAACCCACAATGCCGGCCGCAGCCACCACCCGGTCAACGCCCTCCAGCTCCAAAGGCAAGGCGCGCAGCTGGTCCGCCAGGCCGGATGCCGACCCGGTGCGAATGCTGCGTTCAGGATACGCAGCGCCCCGCGTCCCATGCACCCACCACCGCAAATCCCCCGCAGTCGCCAAGTCTGCCTGAATATCATCGACCGCCTTGAGTCGGACGGGGTAAAGGACGCCGGCAACCGCCAGCGTATCCGGGTAGTCGTCCAAGCGCTCCGACAGCTGATTTTCCAACAGGCCGGCCGCGTCATCCCACTTGCACTCCAGCAGGATCGTATCCCCGGTTTTCAGCTCTACCAGGATGTCGGGGACGCCGGCAGGGCCGCGCCGTTCCGCGCGCGCCGTCAGGCCGTAATCCCGCAACAGCTGCGCCAGCAGCGTATTGGCCGCCTCCTCGCGGATATTGTCCGTCTGCGCCGTAGTCATCATCGCATCCTGCTAACCGCATCCCGCCTGTACGCGTTACCCGGCAAAGGCGCGGGCCACCTCCAGAAAGGCCGCCGCATCCAGGCTGGCGCCGCCGACCAGTGCGCCGTTGACGCTGCCGACGCCGGCAAACGCCGCGGCGTTGCCGGCGTTGACGCTGCCGCCGTAGAGCAGCGCAGTAGCCGCCTCCGCCTCATTGCCCAATGCGGCGGCGATAGTAGAACGGATGGCACCGCCCATGATCTGCTCCGCAATTTCCGGGGTCGCCGCCCGGCCGGTGCCAATCGCCCAGACCGGTTCGTAGGCGATGGCGATACGACCAGCGGCGGCGTCCTCCGGCTCAACATCGGCCAGGGCGGCGACTACCTGGCGTCGGATGACCGCCGCCGCTTGCCCGCTCTCCCGTTCCTCCAGCGTCTCGCCGACGCAGATGATGGGGCGTAGGTTGTGGCGCAGGGCGGCGGCGGCCTTACGGCCGGCCATAGCATCCGTTTCGCCAAAATACTGCCGGCGCTCCGAGTGGCCGACGATGACATATTCGCAAAGGCCGGCCAGCATCGGCGGCGCAATTTCGCCGGTAAAAGCCCCGCTGTCATCAGCGTGCATATCCTGCGCGCCCACCGCAACCGCGCTGCCGGCAACGGCGTCCCGCACCGCAGACAGGCTGACGAAAGGCGGGCAGACGATTATCTTGACGCCGGCAGCCGACGCCGCGCCAGCGGCAACGGACGACGCCAGGGCAACGCCCCCGGCAATATCCAGGTTCATTTTCCAGTTGCCGGCTACGATGGCGGCGGGAACAGTCATCAGTTTCTCCTATCCGATACGGTGCGGAACAAGCCGACATCCCATCATTCTGCGCCGCCCGGCTGCGGTTCATCAAAAGGCAGTCCCTTGCTTTCGGCAGCAGTCTTACGTTCCAGCCAGGCTTCCCACGCCCGGTTCGCCTCAGACAAACCCTCGGCCCGACCCTCGGCCCGGCCGGCGTCCTTATGGCGTTGGATTACCGGCTTGACCCACTTGTTCACTGCGAATTGGTACATCACCATCAGAAATGCCACTCCTTGCACCGCCGGCGTGTACGGTGCGAATAGGCCGGCATCCCATCATTCTGCGCCGCCCGGCTGCGGTTCGTCAAAAGGCAGCCCCTTGCTTTCGGCAGCAGTCTTGCGTTCCAGCCAGGCTTCCCACGCCCGGTTCGCCTCAGACAAACCTTCGGCCCGGCCCTCAGCCCGACCTTCGACCCGTCCGGCGTCCTTATGGCGTTGGATTACCGGCTTGACCCATTTGTTCACTGCGAATTGGTACATCACCATCAGAAATGCCACTCCTTGCACTACCAGCAGTGCGTATATTGCGATTGCAATTCCCACCACCCCGCACTCCGGCGCGGCGGCGCGAATTACGGCGGTATGCCACAGCCACCAGTCGGCGCTAACCCCCTGCGCTTTTTCCCAGATGATGACGGTCAGCGTAGGCAGCCCTAGCGCCGTAACCACCGCAAAATATAGCAGTAGAAACGGGCCCGGGACGCTCCAAATCGCCTCCCGCCAGTCGCGAATGCTTTCAGAATCGTTGTGTTCCACCGCAGCTACTCCGTCAGGTTAGCACACCGCAACTTTCCCCGCCTAACCCACCGCCCTATCGTATCACGGGCCATACTTCGCCAGCTTGCCGGCGTGCGACAGCGCCAGCAGCATAATCGCCTGCGCCGGCATCCGCCCCAGCGAACCCTGCCCGCAAGCCCGCTCGTTGAACCCGTCAACCCCTTCGCCCAGCGTCAACGGCGAATGCAGCATAAACGGTACGGGATGCCAGCTGTGCGACGCCATAATCGCCGGCGTAGCATGGTCGCCCGCTACCATCAGCACATCGGGCCGCAAGTCCAGGATGGCCGGAATGTGGACATCCAGTTCCTCCAGGCAGCGGACTTTGGCGTCAAAATCGCCATCCTCCCCGGCGGCGTCGGCCGGCTTGTAGTGCAGGAAAAAGAAATCGTGGCCATCCCAGTTGTCCCGCAAGGTCCGGACTTCGTCGGCGAAAGTCTTTCCCGTGGGAATAATCTGCATATTGGCCACCGACGCCAATCCCCGATACATCGGATAGGCGGCGATGGCCGCCGGGTTTAGCCGGTACACCCCCCCAAAGTCGGGCAGGTTCGGCAGCTGCGCCCAGCCCCGCAGCAGCACCATATTGGCCGGCTCCGATTCCGCCAGGATTTGCCCGGCCGCGGCAACGAACTGCTGCACGATTTGCGCGGTTGTCTCGGCATCCGACGAAAGGGCGCGCGCCGGACGAGGCGCCACGCCCTCGCGCTGCGGATCGGTTTCCTCAACATCCTCCGACAAGCCCGCCCCCCGCAGCCGCAGCACAAAACGATAATCCTGCACCGGGTACACATCCAGCTGCACGCCGGGAATCTTGATAGTGTTCAGCATCTCGCAGAGCGGCCGGCTCAATTCGGTGGCAATCCGACCGGCGCGGCGATCCGTAAGCAGCCCGGCATCGTCCACCGTGCAGAAATTGCCGCGCGCCGCTACATCCCCCGGCTGCAAGTCAACCCCGATGCCCAGCGCTTCCAGCGCCCCCCGCCCGATAAAGTACTTCAACGGGTCGTAGCCAAACAATGCCAGATGGCCCGGGCCGCTGCCGGGCGCCACTCCGATTTCCACCGGAGTCGTCAGGCCGCACGCGCTGCGCCCGGCCAAAGCGTCCAGGTTCGGAATTTGCGCCGTCTCCAGCTCCGACTTCCGGGTTTCCGGGTGCGGCAGCCCGCCTAACCCGTCCGCTACCAGCAGCACTATCTTGGACGGCGTGCTGGCGATGCTGTCGTGAATCTGTTTCAAGTCAATCATTTTTAGACTCCGCTGGCCGGTAGTGTTTGCAGGCAATGTTTGCGGGTAATGTTTGCGGACCAGATTATCCGCAGGCTTTCCGTTGCACCGGACGATAGTTAAGGGCAGCCCGACGGTTGCCCCTAATTATTAGCACTATGTCGGCGACAGTGGCAAATCAGCCCATTGCCTGGCCGCTGCGCCGGATTAGACGCCAGATGCGTCAAGGTCAAGCATCCGGTAGCGCCGCCAGGCCGGGCAGCTCCTTGCCGCCCAGAAACTCCAGCGCCGCGCCGCCGCCGGTGGATACATGGGTCATCAGCCCGTCCAGCCCCAGCGACTCCACCGCTTCCGCAGTTGAGCCGCCGCCTACCACCGTGGCCGCGCCCGGCAGTTCGGCGATCGCCCCGGCCACGATACGCGTGCCGGCCTTGAACCGTTCCATCTCAAATACGCCCATCGGCCCGTTCCAGATTATCGTCCGGCAGGAAGCCAGCGTCGCCGCGAATGCTCTTGCCGTCGCCCCGCCTATATCCATTATGTGCCATCCATTCGGCACCGTGCCGGCTGCGAAAGTTTGCGATTCTACGGGATGCGCGGCGAATTCGCTGGCCGCTACTACATCCGTCGGCAGATGCAGCGCAACGCCATTCCGTTCCGCCCGCGCCATTACTTCCCTGGCGAAGTCCAGACGGTCATCCTCTACGGACGAAGCCCCAACCGGCCGGCCCTTGGCGGCCAGGAATGTTACCGCCATTCCGCCGCCAATGCAGAGGTGATCCAGCCCCTCCAACAGGTTTTCCAGCATCAGTATCTTGTCGCTGACTTTGGCGCCGCCCAACAGCGCGGCCAAAGGCCGTTCCGGCTGCGCCATCGCCAGGCCCAGGGATTCTACTTCCCGCTGCGTCAGCAATCCCATCGCCGACGGCAGCCGCTGCGGAACTCCCACGGTGGAAGCGTGCGCGCGGTGGGCCACCGCAAAAGCGTCCATCACGAAACAGTCCGCCAACTCTGCCAGCTCGTCCGCAAAACCGGCATCGTTCTTTTCCTCCCCGGCGTGAAAGCGCAAATTTTCCAGCAGGCAAACCGCGCCTTTCTCCATCCCCGCTATCGCTGCGGCGGTCTCGGCCCCCACGCAGTCGGGCAGCGCCGACGCCGGGCGGCCCAGCAGTACGCCCAGCCGCTCCGCAATCGGCCGCAGCCGCAAAGCGTCATCCGCCTGCCCCCGTGGGCGTCCCAGATGCGAACAAAGCACGACGCGGCAGTCCCGTTCCAGCAAATAGTTGATGGTCGGCAGCGTAGCCCGCAGTCGCTGGTCATACCGCGCTACGTCCACTGCCCCCGGCCCAATCGGGATATTAAAATCAACCCGCACCAGCACGGTCTTGCCGTGTACATCCAGCTGCTGCAAGGTGCGTTTAGTCATTAATCTGCGTTTAGCCATTCGGGTAATCTCCGGGAACGAATTGCCGCCGGACGCGGCGCAGTTCGGGCAGGCGACGCCAAGCGTTTGGCTAGGATAAAGCGGCCGCGCTGCCGGACGCAACCAGGTCCACAGCAGCGGTTAACGGCTCCCGATTGGCGATTGCCGCGCCGGTCCCGTCCAGCGCCGCAACGGCTTCGTCCAGCAGCCCGCGCGCCTTGTCCTCGGCATAACCGCGCGCGCCGGCGTCGGTAAGTATGGCCGCCAGGCGGCGCGCATCGTCCGGCTCCAAAACCCGCTTCATATAGATACCCCCCAGCTCCCGTTTCGCCGGCACCGGCGCGTGCGACAGGGCATGAATGACGGGCAGGCTTTTCTTTTTATTCAGGACATTGCTGGCCGTCATCCCGTCCCCCCGGCTACCCCACAAATCCCCAATGTCCGCATAAATCTGCATCGCCATACCCAGCTTGACGCCCCATTCTTGCAACGCCGCGCAAGTAGTGGCGTTGCTCCCGGCAGCCACCCCGCCCAAACGCGCCGCGCACCCGGCCAGCGCGCCCGACTTCCGCTCAATCATATCCAAATAAGCGGACTCCACAACCATCAGTTCGTCCTGATACGTCAAGTCCATATACTGCCCCTCGCAAAGCGTCAGGCAAGCCTGGTCCAGAGAACGCAGCGCACCGAGCACCGTCTCGGCCGGCGTTCCGGCGTCCGACCAGCGCATCAGTACGGCGCGCGCCAGCGCGTGCAGGCCGTCCCCGGCGTTAATCGCCTGCGCCGGCCCCCATACCCACCAGATGCTGGGCCGCTCGTCAACCCGGTCAACCCGTCCCGCCTGCACATCGTTATGCACCAGCACAAAGTTGGACACCAGCGCCACGGCGGCCCCAACCGTAACCGCCGGCCGGAAGTCCCCGGACACCGCATCGGCGCTGCTCATCGCCAGCGCAGCCGAGAAATGCAACGGCGTCGCCCGGCCCGCCGCCGCGTTCCCCCGTTCATCCACCCACCCCAGATGGTAGCGCAGGATGTCGTAAAGCATCCCCTCCCGGTCGGCGAATGCGGAACGCAGCTCGGCATCCACTGCGCTGCGATACGCGTCATATGCCACGGTATAGTCGTATGTAGCGGTATGGTTGATGACGACCCTCACACAGTGCCAAGCGATACGGGATGCTATGGCGACCCGGCGGCGCGTTCTATTTCGGCGTAAGGCAAAACGCCCTCCCGCAGCAGCCGCAGCCCCGTCGCGCCCACGGCCACAATGGTGCTGGACGCCCCCTGCGGCAACGTTCCGACCGTTATCATACCATCAACCAGCCCCCCCAGGCATTCCCGCAGCTCCGCCGCATCCACAATGTCCGGCGCCCCGCTGGCGTTGGCGCTGGTGCCCGTAATCGGACGCCCCAAGCCCCTGCACAACGCCAGCGGCACGGCATGGTCCGGCATTCGCACTGCGATGCTGTCCCGACCCGCCGTCAGTCGCGGCGGCAGCCCCGAAACCGCCGGCAAAACCAGAGTCAGCGCGCCGGGCCAGAAACGGGCCGCCAATCTGCCGGCCAGTGCGTCAATCGCCGGATTGCTCAAGTCGGCCACTTGCCCCGCTTGCTCCCATCCCGCTGCCAAAACCGGCAATGGCAAATCCGCCGGCCGCCCCTTAATCTGATACACCCGCTCCACCGCATCCGCGTTCAAAGCGTCCGCCGCCAGCCCATACAGCGTATCCGTAGGAATCGCAACCACGCCGCCGCCCCGGAGCGTCTCCAAGGCGATGCCGATTGCCGCCGCCACAGTTTCAGCGTCCCCAATGTCAGAATAAGCGCCCATAACGGCATAATTCTACCACCACCCAGTTTAACCGTCATCACAGCGCAACCATCATTCCAACCCCCAACCGTCATTCCCACCCCTTTTACCGTCATTCCGGCGCAAGCCGGAATCCATCCCCCAAACAGCCAAATCCCCATTCATCCCCTCCATCCATGCCATAAAACCCCATCCTGCCCATCCTCCATACCGGCCTCAAAAACCCTCTCCCCGTTTAGGAGAGAGGGTTGGACGACGGGAACGGGAAACGACCTACCTACCGGCACCACGCCATATACGCCCACCGGACATACTGCGCGCCGTAATTTACGGGCGCCCTGGTTTGCGTGAAAGTCCTTACCTCGTAGCTCCACAAATTCGGAAACGCCAAACCTCTCGCCATGTCGCCGACATCATATATCCCGTTGTCGTTGCGGTCAATCACCACCCGGTTGCCGAATCTAATCACGAACCCGCGGGTGCCATCGGCGGCTACTAGCGCTTCGCCAGCAGACAGTCCGTAGCTGTTCGTCAGCGGGGGTGCGAATATCCGGTGATTGAAATTTGTGAGGGATCGGTCTAGGGCCTGTTGGGCGCTGCCCCAGCCGCCTCGTCCTTCGGGATTGCTGAATTCGTATTCAGCCGGGGTTATGTTCGCGGTGCGTACCAACACAATCAGCCAGCCGCTGTCGCTGTTCCCGCCATTATACGCCGCCTGCCCGTCCCGCACATCGTACCAGCGCGGCTGCTGCCCATACTCCTGGCAGACCCGCGCCGTATAAGTGTACCCCCCATAAGCCTGCGCTTCCGCATCAGCAACGGGAAATATCATCCCGCCCGCAACGACCAGCCCGGTCAAAACACTGAAAACGGCAATCTTGCCCAGCCGCAGCCAAGCCAAAGTTAGGTTCCGGGTCAGCCTATATCGGGGGGGGGGGGGGGGGGGGCAGAATTCAGAAAGGCAGTCATAACTTCACTCCAAGCATTCCATGTTGAGGATGGATTGACTAGGGAAAATGATACCCCATATCGTACTAATAAGCAAGACGCCCGCTAACCCCTCTTACCGCAATTCCCCACCCTTCTTACCGTCATTCCAACGCAAGCCGGAATCCATCCCCCAAACAACCAAATCCCCATTCATCCCCTCCATCCATGCCATAAAACCCCATCCCGTCCCTCCTGTCCATCGGTGTAGTCAAACCCCACCGCATTAAGCAGGACGGCGGCCAGTCAAATGGCCGCCATCCCCCTTGCATCGGTCTCGGCTTCCCCCCTACAGGCTGATTAGATCCGGCGCCGCCACAAACGCCGGCGCAAACACCAGCGACACGATCGCCATCAGCTTCAGCAGTATGTTCAGGCTCGGCCCGGAGGTGTCCTTGAACGGATCCCCCACCACATCCCCTTCTACCGCCGCCTTGTGCGCGTCCGAACCCTTGCCGCCGTAGTTGCCCAGCTCAACATACTTCTTGGCGTTGTCCCAAGTGCCGCCCGCCGACGCCATCATTATCGCCAGCATAAACCCGGCCGACACCGACCCAATCAGCAGCCCTCCCAGCGCCGCCTCCCCCAGTATGAACCCCGTAGCAATCGGCGCAATCACCGCCATCACGCCCGGCAGTATCATCTCCCGCAGCGCCCCCCGCGTGCTGATGTCCACGCAGCGCGCCGAATCCGGCTTCCCCGTCCCTTCCATCAGCCCCGGTATCTCCCGAAACTGCCGCCGCACTTCGTCCACAATCCCCTGCGCCGCCCGGCCTACCGCCTGCATCGTCAATGCCGAAAAGATGAACGGCAGCATCGCCCCGATGACCAATCCGACCAGTATCTCCGGTTGCAGCAGGTTGATGCCCCCTCCGCTGTCCCCATCCAGCCGTCCCTCCGGCGTCAACTGGATCAGCCCGGCGCTTACCGAATACGCCGCCAGCAGCGCCAGCGCCGTCAGCGCCGCGGAACCGATGGCAAACCCCTTGCCCGTCGCCGCCGTCGTGTTCCCCAGCGCATCCAGCGCATCCGTCCGTTCCCGCACCTGCGGATCCAAATTCGCCTGCTCCGCAATGCCCCCGGCGTTGTCAGCCACCGGGCCGTAGGCGTCCGTCGCCAGCGTTATCCCCAGCGTGGACAGCAGCCCCACTCCCGCCAGCGCTACCCCGTAAAACCCGGCGAACCAGTACGACAGCAGGATGGCAGCCGATACGCAAATCACCGGAATCAGCGTACTCAACATCCCCGTGGCAATGCCGCTGATGATGACCGTCGCCGCCCCCGTCTGCGACGACTCCGATACCCGCTGCGTCGGCTTGTAGCTGTACGAAGTATAGTACTCCGTAGCCAGCCCGATAATCGTGCCGGCCACCAGCCCGGCCACCACGCACCCGAACCACCACCAGTTCCCCGTCATCGTAACGGTCAATATGGCGGCGAATACTATCAGCAGCCCGCCCGCCGCAAAGATGCCGTACCGCAGCGCCCACAGCAGCCGCTCAAAGTCGGCCTGCTCCCCGCTGCGTACAATAAATGTCCCCAGAATGGCGGCGATTATCCCCGCCCCGGCCAGCAGCATCGGAAATACCGCTTGCGGCGCGGTGTAGTCAAAAGTGTTGCTGGCCCCCACCGCCAAAGCCACCGCGCCGGCCGACAGCGCAATCGTCGATATGATGCTCCCCACATACGACTCAAACAGATCGGCGCCCATCCCGGCCACATCCCCCACATTGTCCCCCACATTGTCGGCGATTACGCCCGGATTGCGCGGGTCGTCCTCCGGTATCCCCGCCTCTACCTTGCCCACCAGGTCCGAACCCACATCGGCGGCTTTCGTAAAGATGCCGCCGCCCACGCGCGCGAACAAAGCAATGGAACTGGCGCCAAACCCGAACCCGGCCACCACGCTGATATTCTGAAACACCAGGTACAGGATGGTTACTCCCAGCAGCCCAATCCCCACCACCGTAACGCCCATCACCGTGCCGCTGGAGAATGCCACCCGCAACGCCGGATTCAATCCCCGCATCGCCGCCGCCGCAGTACGCACATTCGCCCGCACCGCTACATTCATCCCCACAAATCCCGCCAAACCGGAGCAAATTGTGCCCACGATATACGATATGGCCGTCGCCGGCACGCCCAGATTATGCCGGAACACCGTATAGTCCAGTACCCCCAGCACGATTGCCACCACCACGACAAACGGCAGCAGCGACATATACTCGCGGCGCAAAAACGCCGACGCCCCCGCGCGAATCGCATCTCCGATTTCCGTCATCCGCGCGTTGCCCTGGTCTGCCCCAATTACCCGCCAGGCCATCACGGCGGCAAATACCAGGGCAATTACCCCGGCAGCCAGGGCCACTATGATTGATTCCATACTTCCCTCTCCGTTTTCGGTAATTTATGCCGACAAACATTGCGAAACTAGCACAACCCCGCAACCCTGTCAAACCAACCCCCGCCCTCCTTGCGCCCCCGTCATTCCGGCGCAAGCCGGAATCCCCAACCCCCAATCCAAAATCCCGTCCATCCTGTCCATCGGTGTCAAAAATCCCCTCCATCCCCTTTATCCATGCCATCACCCCTTACCTTTCCAAATCCACAATCCAATGCCCCATCACCTTGCCGCCGTCAACCTCCAGCAGCCCTACCGTCCCCAGCGACCCGGGCCGATGCCGCCGCCCCGGATAAGTAGGACTCCCCGGATTCATCAGCAGAATCCCTTCCCGCCATTCCGCCAGATCCTCGTGCGTGTCGCCGAATACCACTGCATCCACCGCGCTGCCGAACTTGCGCCCCAGCAGCTCCGCCAACCCGGACTCGGGATAAGCCAGCCCGGTGCCGTCCGGCGTAGTCGCTATCGCCGGCGGCGGCCATTGTATGTCATGCACCATCCCAATCCGCACGCCGCCCGCCGTTACGATGCGCGTCCTATCCGCCAGCCGACCGCCCGGCTCCCGCGGATCCTCATAGCCCCGCACCGCCAATACCGGCGCTACCTGCTCCAGGCAGTCCAATACCCCGATGCACTCCAAATCGCCGCAGTGCAGTATCAGCTCGCTGCCCGCCAAGGCTTCCAGTACCACGGCCGGCAGATCCCACCCGCTGCCGGCCGAATGCGTGTCGGAAATCAGCCCAATTCGCACTGCGTCCCCCCTCTGGTCAACTCAACCGTTAGCCGGCGCCAGCGCATCCAAAGTCCCCAGCATCGTCTCCCGGCCCGCCCCATGCGGAAATGCGACGATTGGCAAGTCAACCCCGTTCTCCCGAAAACGCGCCATCTTGCGCCGGCATTCCGCCGGCGTCCCGATTACCGTAATGCGGTCTATCATCTCGTCCGTAATTGCCGCGGCGGCCTGGACCCGGTCGCCCGCGGCCCAGGCCGTCCGCACCGCATCGCCGGCATCCCGGTATCCATACCGGCAGAACAAGTCATAGTAATACTGCCCCATCCCCCCGATGTAAAACGCCATATGCGACCGGGCCTGCCGCACCGCATCGTCAAGCGTCGCCGCGTCATCGGCGGCGCAGCACAGGATCTGCGGGGCCGTAGCAATATCCTGCGGAGAACGCCCCGCCGCTAATGCCGCCCCATGCAGCGGCTCCCGTATCTCCGGCAGCTTTTCGCAGTGCGTCCAAATTGGCAGCCATCCGTCGGCCAGCTCCCCCGTCAGCTCCAGGTTCCGCCGCCCCAGCGACGCTATGTAAATCGGTATGCTTTCCTGTACCGGCGTTATCCCCATCCGGAACCGTTGCAGTTGGTAAAACCGCCCCGCATAGTTGACCCGCTGCCCCGACAGCGCCAGCCGGATGATTTCAATGTATTCGCGCGTGCGCCCCACCGGATGGTCAAACTTCACCCCGTGCCAATCCTCAATCACAATGCGCCCGCTGCTGCCCAGCCCCAAAATCGCCCGCCCGCCGCTGATGCGATCCAGCGAGGCAATGCTCTGGGCAATCAAGCCCGGCGTCCGGCTGTACACCGTAACGATGCCCGTTCCCAGCCGGATGCGCTCCGTATGCCCGGCCAGCATCGTCAATACCGTAAAGGCATCCCGACCCCAAGATTCCCCCGTCCAGAACGACTCGTAGCCCAGCCGGTCGGCGGCCTGCGCCACTGCGATTAGATCAGCGTCATCGTTGTTGTCCCGGCTGCTGAATGTAAGGGCAACGCGTTCCACCACCAAAACTCCTGTCAAGGCGTACAATCATATTCGCCATCATCCCAAACCCCACACCCCCCATTCCAAACCATACCCTATGGCGGCCAGGAACAGCACGACCACCAACCCCCCCACAACCGCCATTCCGAAACCCTCCTACAACCGACATCCCAAACCCCCACAACCGACATCCCAAACCCCATGCCTACCATTCCAACCCCCCACAACCGCCATCCCAAACCCCCTACCTACCATTCCAACCCCCCCACCCGTCATTCCGGCGAAAGCCGGAATCTATGCTTGCCAACTCCATATACCGCAGCAGAAAGCTACGCCTCCGGATCCCGACTTGCGCCGCAATGACGGTTGTAGCGGCATCCCTGGCAACGGCATCCCAATGACAAAAACTGACGCCGGACTGCGGTAAATCGTAATTCAACCACGCGCCCCGGCGCAATATCCCGTCGCCGGGCCGAGTAGGCCGCCGGCGCCCCCCACGGTTCAGTTGCGGTTCTGCCACAGAATATACGGATCCAGCGCATCCCCGGTCAGCGGCTCCCCCAGCGTTTCGGGCGTAAGCGGCACCGCTTCATATTCCCGGATCACCAGCTCCCGCAGCGTATCCGCCCACCGCGCAATCTCGCCCGCATCAACGCGCCCGGAAAGATAGTCCGTAAAGCCCTCTACCATCTGCTCCACCGGCGCCGCCGGCATCGGCCCGGAAATCACGAATACCACCACTTCCGGCAGCTGCTCCTCGTCATGAAAGTCAACCCCCAGCCGATCCAGTATGACATTCATCGCTACCCCCCGCAGTATGTCGTCCATCAGCGTCGGCAGCGACATCATATGCGCGAAGGGATGCTCTCCCCCCTCCCGCAGCGCCGCCCCAAACTCGCTTTCCACCTCCCGAAAGTATTCGTCATTGAAAACCTCGTCGGCGCTCATCAGCCGCACCCGCGCCGGCGTCGGGCGCAAGTCCACCGCTATGAACTCCCGCAGATGCGGAAATATCGCCAAGGTAATGTCGGGCCGCCGCCCGCCCGGCAGCGGGCCCCCGTTCATTTCATCTAACAACGCTGCACTCCTTGCCCCTTGCCCCTTACGGGAAATTGGCGATTGCACCTTACAGGAAATTGCCCCCTACGGGAAATTGCTCTTTGCGATTGCCCTATGCCAGCGCACGGCATTATGCGCGGCGCCCGGCGTTTCAGTCGGCTGCCGACGCACCGGCAACTAAACGACGCACCGCCTCGGCCACGCCGGACAGGTCATCCACCGCCGCATCCGGCTGCGACTCCGGGTCGTCCGGGTCCTCCGGCTCGTAAAACCCCCGTATCCATACCGACTTCATACCTACCCGATTCGCCCCGGCCACATCATTGGCAACATGGTCGCCAACATGAACCGTCGCTTCCGGCAGCGCCCCCATCTCGCGCATCGTCATCTGAAAAATCCGACCGCCCGGCTTCGCCAGCTGCGCCTCGTCCGAAAAGGTGAGCGTCTCAAAATAGTCCAGCACATCATGCCGCCGCAGAAACTCCCGAAACGTGTAACCCGGCGTCATCCCCGTGTTGGAAATCAGGCCAATCCGCAGCCCCATCCTCCGCATCGCCTCCAGCGTTGAATGCGTCGCCTCATGAAACCGCGGCGGACACTCAAAAAACGACTCCGCATAGACCCGTTCTATTTCCGCAACCACGCTCTCCGGCAGCCGCGCCGCCAGCCCGGCCTCAATCAGGTCAATAAAAATCTCCACCTGCCGCCGAAAGCTCACATCCAAATGCTCCCCCCGCACCGCCCGGCAAGCCCGATAGCACCCCCGATACGCCTCCCGGATGTGTTCAGCGTCGTACTCCAACCCCTGCCCGGACAGCAGCCGCTGCGCGCCGTCCAGCCGCACTTGCGCCCGTTGCAGCCCCAGCTCCCGGTTGTCCAGTATCAAGGTCTGCCACAAGTCAAAGGTTACGGCGGTTATTGCGGTCACGAGTACAAATCCTTTGCCGGTACGGAACGATGCCAAGCAATGGCCGGCAGTCAGGGTTATGGACGGGCAGAGTTACAGCCGGGCAATGCTGCGCCATCCGGGTTACAGCGGCGGACGCCGCTTGTGCCATTCGGTTGCCTGCTGGTACGCGTAAGCCGCGCGCAGCGCCGTCCCCTCCTCAAAGTTGCGCCCCGCCAGATGCAACCCTACCGGCAGCCCGTCCGCCCCAAATCCGCAAGGCACCGAAATCGCCGGCGACCCCGTTATGTTATAAACCCGCGTGTACTTGGTAAGCATCGGCACCACCGGACGCGACTCGCCGTTCACCTCTACCCGCCGTTCCAGCAGCGCCGGCGCCGTTGTCGGCTCCGTCGGGCCGGCCAGCAAGTCAACATCCCGCAGCAAGTCATTCACCTGGGCGCAAAATACCTGCCGCGCCTGCTGCGCCCGCAGATATTCCGCAGCCGAGATAAACAGCCCCTCCTCCAGCCGTTCCCGCACCGGCGGATACAGCCGATCGCCCTGGTTCAGCAGCGCATCCCGGTGCGCGGCCGTAGCCTCCGACATCAGAATGGCGTTGCTGATGGGTTGAGCGTACTCGTACAGCGGCAGCGATACCTCCACAATCTCCGCCCCCAGTTCGCCCAGCGCGGCGATGGCCTGCTCCGTAAGTTCCCCTACCCCGGCGTCCAGCTCGTCGTCAAAGTATTCCCGCACCACGCCAATCCGCAGCCCCCGTATGTCCCCGTCGAGGCCGGCGGTATAGTCCGGTACTGGAACATCGGCCGTCGCCGGATCCAGCGGATCCAATCCGGCGATCGCATTCATCGCCAGGGCCGCATCCTCAACGCACCGCGTCAGCGGCCCCGGATGATCCAGGCACCACGACAGCGGAGTCAGCCCGGCGCGGCTTACCCGCCCATAAGTCGGCTTGAGGCCCACGATGCCGCACAGCGCCGCCGGTATCCGCACGCTCCCGCCCGTGTCGCTGCCCATCGTAATATGGCACTGCCCCGCCGCCGCCGCCGAACCGCTCCCGCCGCTGCTGCCCCCCGTAACCCGTTCCGGATCCCACGGATTATGCATATGCCCGTAATCCGCATTTTCGCCCGTCGGCCCGTAGGCAAAGGGATGCATATTCAGCTTGCCCAGCAGAATCGCCCCCGCCTGCCGCAGCCGGACGGCAACCGTGCAGTCCGCATCGGGAACATAAGTATCGTAAATGCGCGTTCCCGATGTAGTGCGGACGCCGGCCGTATTGAACAAATCTTTCAATCCCACCGGGATACCGTGCAACGGGCCGCGCCAGTTGCCCCGCGCAATTTCCTGCTCCGCGCGCCGCGCCGCCGCCCGCGCCGCATCCGGCAGCAGCGTTATAAACGAATTCAGCGTCGGCTCCGTAGCCTCAATCCGCGCCAGGCAAGCCTCCACCACTTCCACCGGCGATACCCGGCCCGCGCGCATCAGCCCGGACACTTCCCAAGCCGACATATAGTGCAGTTCATCCGGCATAATGCTCACCTGCGGCGCTTACGCAGCATCGGCGGAACGGGACGGCACAAACACCGACGGCGATTCCGCCCCGGCAACGGGTATTTCATGCAGACGCCCCAACCCTTGCCGCATCAGCGCTACCCGCCGTTCCAGGTCGCGCATCCGGGCGGCATCGCCCGTATCCAGTCCGGCATCAGCAGCGGCTTGCAGAAACCCCGCGCTCGGCGCCGTCGCATCAGTTTCGTTGGGCATACCAGTAAAGCCTCGCCACACGCCAGCGCCAGATCCGCCAGGACAACGCCAGCGCAATGCTGATTGTGCCATAAATCACGCCCGCATTATGGCCTATGACGGCGCAGTTGGCAAATCCCCCAGGCCAGCCCGTCAGCATTTCCAAACCCATACCGTCATTCCGGCCCCATACCATCATTCCGGCCCCTATGCCGTTATTCCGGCCCCCATACCGTCATTCCGGCCCCATACCGTCATTCCGGCCCCCATACCGTCATTCCGGCCCCCATACCGTCATTCCAACCCCCATACCGTCATTCCGGCCCCCATACCGTCATTCCAACCCCCATACCGTCATTCCGGCCCCCATACCGTCATTCCAACCCCCATACCGTCATTCCGGCCCCATACCGTCATTCCGGCGAAAGCCGGAATCTATGGTTGCCATCTCCATTACCGTAGCAAGGGATTACGACGCCGGATTCCGGCTTTCGCCGGAATGACAGCGCATATGGACATACCCTCTAATATAGAACGCAATCCCATCCCCACGCCGCCGTTGCCCATCACCCCCACATACCCCGCAAATAGCAAACCCCGTCTCCGACTTATACCGTCCCGATTAGCATAGCCGATTGGTATAGTTAAGGTATGGTCGTCTCTTACTGCGCCCGCTGCGGCAGCCCCCTTCCTTCCGGTTGCGCCGCCTGTCCCCACTGCGGCCCGACGGACGAAACCCGGCCCGCCGCAACCCCGCATCCCCAGCGCCAGCCCGGCGATTGGGGCATCTGGCCCGTCTTCCTCGCCTTGCTGGCGCTACTGCCCCCGATCCTGCTGATTGCGCTGCTGACGGCAACGCCAATCCCGCTGCCGCTGTTAACCGCCGCATCCGCCGTCCTGATGGGAGCAGTTCAAGTCGCTTTGGTATGGGCCTTGGCGCTGCGCTCCCGACGCCCGTCATTCCGGCTGATTGGACTCGCTAACAGCAGCCGGCCGCTGCCCTTCACAGTTGTCGCTACTCTTGCGGCCATGGCCGGCAGCATCGGATTCTCATGGCTCTATGTGCAAGCGGTAACCCTTTTCGGATGGGAAATGCTGCTCCCGGAGCCGCCGCCCGCCGGCATCCTGCTCCCGGGCCGCTTGGTCCTATTCAGCTTTATCGCGCTGGCGCTATGGACGCCCTTGGCCGAGGAAATCTTTTTCCGCGGTTTCGTAATGTCGGGGCTGGTCAACCGTTGCGGATTTGCCATCGGGCTGCCCGCATCGGCGGCGGTGTTCGCCGCGCTGCACTTCAGCTTGCCCAACCTGCTGCCAATTTTCGTAATCGGCCTCCTCCTGGGCGGATTGTATCACTACACCAAATCAATCTGGCCCGGCGTCTTCTTTCACCTGGCCCAAAACACCCTGGCCTTAACCACAGTCCTGTTACAGCCCGGCAACTAACGCCCCCCCAAACCATCATCCCGCCCCCCCCAACCATCATTCCATCCCCCTAAACCATCATTCCAGCCCCCCAACCGTCATTCCGGCGCAAGCCGGAATCCAACCCCCGAAAATCCAAAATCCCCATTCATCCCCTCCATCCATGCCATAAAAACCCCATCCCATCCATCCTGTCCATCGGTGTAAAAAACCGACCTCCAACCCCATTGACAAGAACTCCAGTTCGCTGTTACCATCCCCTTGTCGGGTAAGAATTCTCCAATCCACCACCGCAACGCCGCCTCAAAACGGCACCCATCCAGCCTGCCAGGAGCCAGTCCCTCAAAAAGACCGGTCGTTCACGGCCAATCAGCAACCCAAGTCGCACCGGCGTTCCCTACTCGCCCACGGTCAAACTAACCGAAGGAGTCGGGTCCTGCCAAGGCGCCAGACGTAGCGCCCCGTCCTCGGACGAAAAGCCAGCCTCGTGAAAAGCAACGCGCAAAACCTCCGGCCGTAGGGCTGATAAGCGACCGCAAACCCTGGCAGACTGAAATCACCAACCCAATCCAATCCCAAAACCCCAACGCACCCGACCACCTTGAACCCGACGCCCCCAACCCGACAACCCGACATCGCAACCCGACGCCAACCCCCAATCCCCCAAGGAGGCCCCAAAATCCCGTCCATCCTGTCTATCGGTGTAGTCCCCCGAAGCCCCAAAATCCCCATCATCCCCTCCATCCATGCCATCATCCGCGCTCCCCCAGCGCAGAGGGCCAGCATCAGGGCCGCCATTTTCTGGACACCGGCGATGCAGTAAGATACATTTACCCCGTATCCCGCCGCCCCAATCGGGCGCATCCGTCATCGTCCTATCGTGAGTACGCCCTATGCCCCCCCCGCCCACCGACCGCATCGCCCAAACATTCGCCGCCGTCCGGGCTCAAAACCGCCCCGGACTCGCCGTCTTTATGACGGTCGGCCATCCCTACCGGGACGCCGCGCTGGATGCGGTTCCCCGCCTGGCCGCCGCCGGCGCCGACATCATCGAACTCGGCATCCCTTTCAGCGACCCCATGGGCGACGGCCCCGTCATACAGGAATCCAGCTACATCGCCCTGCAAAACGGCATCACGCCCCAGGACTGCCTGGATACCGCCGCCGCCCTTCGCCCTCAAATCGGCGCCACTCCGCTGATTCTGATGGGCTACTACAACACCATAATGTCCTACGGGATGGAGCAGTTCGCCGCCGCCTGCGCCGCCGCCGCCGTGGACGGCCTGATTATAGTAGATTTGCCCCATACCGAAGCCGAACCCCTCGCCGCTTGCCTCGCCTCCCGCAGCGTCAATCTAATTCCGCTGCTGGCGCCAACCAGTACCGATGACAGCATCGCCCGGTCAACCCGCATCGGCGGCGGATTTGTGTACTGCACCAGCGTTACCGGCGTTACCGGCGCCCGTTCCACAGTGTCGCCGCGCGGCCTGGACCTGGTAGAACGCGTGCGCCAGCGCACCGACCTCCCCATCGCCGTCGGTTTCGGCATCTCCAACCGTGAACACGTCCTGGAGGTAGGCCGCCGCGCCGACGCCGCCGTCGTCGGTAGCGCCCTGGTCCGTGCCCTGGCCAACGGCATCCACCAGGGTGCCGCAGAACGCGGCGCCGCCCTCGTCGCCCAACTCGCTGGACGCGCCTAACCAAACGCCGCCCCCTATCCATGCCTGTATCGCGCCATCGCTAATACCGCGCCATCGCCAATACTGCGCCATCGCCAATACTGCGCCATCGCCAATACCGCGCCATCCAAAGGAAACGCCCCAAAATGCCCATGCACCCGCAATGCCGCCAGCGGCACATCGCCCGCAACGGAATGCTCAATCCGGCAGTGTCCCTATTCCTGCCCGGCACCGCAATGCGCGCCCGCCAGGAATACCTTGACGAACACTACCGCCCCGAAGCCGAAGCGGAGGAAAAAGCGCAGCGGGAACGCCAGTTTGAGGAACTGGCAATGCAATGGTTTGACCGGATGCAGCAGGCCAAAGCGGCCGGACTTGACTTCAACGAGCCCCTCCCCGATATTCCCCCCAAACCGGAACCATGGCTGGACCGAAAAATCATCGGCGCCGCCCTCTGGATCGACGACCTCCCCGTACCCCGGGCCGTCAGCAATGCCCTTACCATCATCGCCATTATCCTGTTCCTTTGGCTGCTGGTCCCCTGGTTTATCAGCACTACGCAGCGCGAATGGAAAACAATGCACCGCCGCGATCGCGAATACCGCGGCGATGCGATTTGCCCCCAGTGCGGACAAGGCTTCCCCGCAGCCCATCCCGCCCCGCCCCCGCCCCGCGCCTAACCCCCAGTATTCTTTACATAAACTGCCAATGCGGTTACAGCCGAATTATCCCCATCCCGGAGGCTTCACCCGGCCCAGCGCTTCCGACCGGAACCGGCCCTGCCGCCGCACGGGGAGGGCATCTCCCAAAGCGCCATCGCCCGCAGTATTGGCGCAACGCCGCCGGCGGTAAGCCGGCAGGTCAAAAAAGGGGCGCGCCGCACTCTCCCGGCTGCGCTGCCTAGGGCGGCAGCGCAGACCCGGCCGCCCGGCTGCCGCCAGCGTTGATTTCCTATTGGGGGCATTCCGTCTATTGCGCCGTAGTGTATAATTGTGGCGCTTCGGCGCGGGCGCGGCACAACGCCCGGCGGCGGCGTAAGTTGAAAACCGTTTGACGGCGGCAAATCGGCAATGAGGTGTGAATTATGGCAGAATACGCGCATCCTGAGGCTCTGGTCAGTACGCAGTGGGTTGCCGAGCACGGCGGCGACGCTAACATTCGCCTGGTGGAAGTGGACGTTGACACTTCCGCTTACGAGCAGGGCCACATCGCCGGCGCGGTAACCTGGAACTGGCAGAGTCAGCTCCAGCAGAATGTAGCTCGGGACATCGTGGCGCGGGACGAGATGGAAACGCTGCTGGGCGGCGCGGGCATTGCGCCGGAGACTACCATCATTCTTTACGGCGACAACAACAACTGGTTTGCGGCGTGGGCTTTCTGGCAGCTGAAGTACTACGGCCATGCCGATGTGCGGCTGATGAACGGCGGCCGGGCGCTCTGGCTGGCGGAGAACCGCCCCGTAACTACCGATGTACCGGCGTATCCGGCAGCCGAATATCGCATTACGGCGGAAAACGGGGAACTGCGCGCACTGCGCGACTACGTGCTGCAAGCGGTGCAGAGCGGCTCTCACGCGCTGGTAGATGTCCGGTCGCCCGACGAGTTTTCCGGCGCGCTGAATGCTCCGCCGAACCTGCCGCAAGAGGGTTCGCAGCGCAACGGCCATATTCCCGGCGCCGCGAATGTACCTTGGGGGCAAGCGGTCAACGAGGATGGCACTTTCAAGTCGGCTGACGAGTTGAGCCAGCTGTACGGCGCCAAAGGCGTGGACGGCGGGCGGGAAACGATTGCATACTGCCGCATCGGAGAACGGTCGTCGCATACCTGGTTTGTACTGAGCCAGCTGCTGGGCTACGAAAATGTCCGCAATTACGACGGTTCCTGGACGGAATGGGGCAGCATCGTCGGCGCTCCGATTGCCCGGGATGTATAACGGGAGACGGAACGACGGCGAATCCGCGCAGTCTGCCGCCGGTTTCTTGACATCGCCCGCCATTGTTGGCTACGATAGATATGTCGCCGTTGCGGCCGTTGCGACGGCCCGCGGCGGCGGACAGCGTGGGGATATAGCTCAACTGGGAGAGCGCGGCGTTCGCAATGCCGAGGTTGCGGGTTCGAGCCCCGCTATCTCCACCATTTTTACTGCCAGCCCCTGTAGCTCAGTGGACAGAGCGGCGGCGTCCTAAGTCGCGCGGCGGGGGTTCGAGTCCCTCCAGGGGTACCACTACCGGCAGCAAGAGCAATGGCGGCGGCCCGGATGCGCGGGCCAGGCCCTTTGCGCCGGTATAATATCGCCGTCATCCCGGCTGGTTTCGCGGTTTCTGCAATGGCTGCTGCGCTGTCTTATACGCCCGATGCCCACCGGCTGGCGGCGGCATTGCCGGCCATTTATGCGGAGCGGCGCGCCTACCGGACGCTTGACGCCGCCCGCCGCATCGCAGCAACGGCTACCGAATTACTGGACGCGGAACCGCCGGATGCCGTACCGGGCAACTCCGTCGACCCGGCCCTACTCAACACCGCAGCGCTTTTTCTGCGGTCCGGGGCCGGCGATGACACCCGGCGTTTTGCTGAATCAGCCGCCATTGCCGGGGCCTGGCTGCGCGGCGCGGCGGCTCCTGAAGCTTTCATTGACGCCGTTACTGACGCCATCCTGACTACTGGACGGCATTTGCCGGAAACGGCTCCGGCGCCGGCGGCCGGGGACGGCAATCCTGCCAGAACTGCGGCTTATCTGCTGTGGCACGCCGCCCTGCTGGATTTATCCGACAGCGCGCGGCACAGCGACTGGTTAGGCGGGATGCCGGAGTCCGGGCAGGAACGTGATAATTACCGATCCACATACCGCCAAGAATGCCTGATACCGGCGCTGCTGCTGGACCAACGGCTGACGATGCCGGCGGCAGTTGAGATTTACCGGATACGGCTGCCGCAGCTGGCAGCGTTTCTGGACGGCCCGGGCCGCGTCCTGGCGCCGCCCGACTGGCGGCGGCTGGCGGAAGTGGATGCGGTGCGTCAAGGCGTGGCGCGGCTGCTGGCGGGAGAGGATCCGGCGCAGGTCAAATCGGAGATGCCGGCGCCCGGCTTGCCTTATGCGGAGTACCGGGAACAGCAGCGGGCCGTCATCGCCGCCAGCCACGACGGTATCCTGCAACTGACGCACGACCGCATTGAAGCCTCGCGCCGGGTAGCCGTCGAAAAATACCTGGAAAGCGATACCATCCACAAGCCGGCCGTTGAGGAGAACCTGTTCGTCAGCGCGCGGCGGCGCTCCCGGCAGCTGGGATTGTCAGCGGAAACTGCGGAGGATATTGCGCGACTGCTTTTGTCCAATGCCCGCGCCGTGCAGGAACGCACTCTCAACGACATCGCCCAGCAGCTCAGCCGCCGGCACGGGCAAATTCTGGACGCCGACGCCCCCGCAACCAGCGCAGAGGAAGCGGATATTGCCATCCCGTCGTTGGTGATCCGCACCGGAGATCAGCCGCTGGCCCGGGAGAACGAGCTAATCAAGGAACTGCGGATTACCGGGCTTAACGAAGCCTACCCGGAACAGCGCCGCCATTTTCTGCAATGGTTTGATACGCCGCATCCTTACATGGCAACCGGGCAGATTGTCGGCAGCCGGGATGCGGACCTGTTTCTGCAAGGCCTGTTTCTGCCGGACCGTACTGGCGGGGAAAGCGGCAAACCGCCCGGGAAGGTCATTGCCACTATGAGCGCCGCCGGCCCGATGCATCTGGGGCATGGCGCCGTTGCCAATCTGCTGCGCTATTTTCAGTCGCTGGGGACGCAAGTGGCAATCGGTTTTCGGGACGACTTTCGGGATGGCAGAAGCGCCGCCGCCGATTCCCGACGGGCGATGCGCGACCGTTTGCTTACCATGGCGGCGTCCGGCCTGGATTTGAGCCGCACTGACGCCTGGCATCGGGTTGACCGCCCGGCGATTATGGAAACGGCTCTGGCGTTGGGGGATGCTATTCCGCTGAGCGTGCTGAACTCGGCGCTGGGCCTGCGTCTGCGCGACAGCGCCACCGCCACTTTTTTGCCGCTGCTCCGCCTGGCCGATGTTCTGCACCAGCAGCAGCCGGAATACGGTGGCCCCGGTCGGACGCTGGTAATTGACGGCATCGGCGGCGATGTGTATGTGCGAATGGCGCGCAATGTGTCCGAAAAATTCGGCTTCATCAAGCCGTCCGCGCTGTATGTGCGGATGGTACGCAGCCTGGCTACTTATCGCGACCCGGATACGGGCAGCGCCGTGGAAGCGATGACCGGGCGGGTGCCGCAAGGCAGCATCGCTTACGATGCCGATGCCGATGCGGTGCGCCGGCGCATCAGCCGGGCTTATACCGGCGGGCGGCGGACGCAGGCGGAACAGCGGCGGCAGGGCGGCAACCCCGACCCGCGCATCTGCGCCGTGTCCGGCCTGCACGCTTTTTATGCGACGCCCGACCCGGCGGAATACGCGGAGCTGCAACGCCGGTGCCGCGCCGGCGCCCTGCTCTGCGGCGAATGCAAGGCGGCGGCAGCGGACAAGATGGTAGAATACCTTGCGGAGCAGCGGAGACGGCGGGACGCCCTGCCGGAAAGCGCGCGCCGCCGCGCCAACCGTCTGGCCGGGCTGCCGGAGCAGGCGGACTAGCCGGATTTCGTTTTCGGGAGACAAATCGTTATGGCAGAACAGCAGCGCATCCTCACTGGGATGCGACCCACCGGACAACTGCATCTGGGGCATTATCTGGGCGCCCTGGAGAACTGGATTCAGTTGCAGCACGAATACGATTGCTTTTTTCTCATTGCCGACTACCAGGCGATGGGCGATCATCTGGACGATATTGGGCTGATACGGCGGTCGGTTCTGGAAGTGGCTACCGACTGGCTGGCCGTGGGCATTGACCCGGAACGGTCGTCTTTCGTCATCCAGAGCTATGTTCCCGAACACGCCGAGCTGACGATGTTTTTGAGTATGCTCACGCCGTTGAACCAGCATCAGAAAAACCCGACGCTGCGCGCCGAAATCGGCCAGCTGGAAGCGGAAAAGCAGTCGGTAACCCTGGGCTTTTTCAACTATCCGCTGAGCCAGGTGGCCGACATACTGCTGCCCAAAGCGCACCTGGTGCCGGTGGGCGAGGATCAGGTAGCGCATATTGAGTATACCCGCAACATTGCGCGCCGGTTCAATCGGGTGTATGGCGAAGTGTTTCCGCTGCCGCAGGCGCGGGTGGGCCGCGTCCCCCGGCTGGTGGGCACCGACGGGCGCGCCAAGATGAGCAAAAGCCTCAACAACGCCGTCTATTTGGCCGACGACCCGGATACAGTAGAAAAGCGGGTGCGTCGCATGGTTACCGACATCACCGGGCAGAACCCCCGTATGCGGCCTACCGACCCCGGCATCGTAGAGAACAATCCGGCTTTCCTGTATCACGACGCCTTTAATGATGACATTGCCGAAGTGGCCGAGCTCAAGGAACGCTATGCGGCCGGCGGCGTCAGCGACCAGGAAGTCAAAGAGCGCCTTACCGCTGCCATCAACCGCTTTCTGGAGCCGATTCGGGAAAAGCGGGCCTGGTACGAACAGCATCCCGACTTTGTGCGCGATGCGCTGCTGGCCGGCACCAAGCGGGAGCAGGAAATCGCCCGCGCAACCATAGCCGATGTGCGCCAAGCGATGCAGGTAATGTACGCGTGATGCTGGCGGCGCCGCTCCGGTGAACTGGCCTTTATCACGCCGGAGCGACGGCAGCGCACGACTGCCGCCGGCTTGGGATTGCTAACTTGACGCCCGACGGCGGCGATGACAGCGGCGGCCAACAGTGTTATGCTGTCGTTCAAACGGAGGACGGAGACAGAGGTTATGCGAATTGCCGTCGGTTCCGACCATGCCGGGTTTGAGTACAAGGGCCGCCTGCTGGCGCTGCTGGCCTACTTGGGCCACGACGCCGTTGACTATGGGGCCTATTCGGACGAAACTACCGACTATCCGACCTGGATCCGTCCGGTAGCGGAGGCCGTAGCGCGGGGCGATGCCGACCGGGGCGTCGTGCTGGGCGGCTCCGGCAACGGCGAGGCCATCGTCGCCAACCGGATAGCCGGTGTGCGCTGTACGCTGTGCTGGAACACCGATGCCGCCCGCTACGCCCGGCAGCACAACGATTCCAATGTGCTGGCGATGGGGCAGCGGCTGGTATCCTGGGATGACGCCTGCGCCATTGTAGATGTCTGGCTGACCACCGAATTTGAGGGCGGCCGGCATCTGCGCCGTATCATTCAGATTGACGAATAGGCCGCCGGTCTCCCTAACCGTCATTCCGAATCCTGCTACCCGTCATTCCGGCGAAAGCCGGAATCTATGGTTGCCGGTTTAGCTACCGTAGTAACGGATTACGCCCCCAGATTCCGGCTTTCGCCGGAATGACAGTTGAGACTGGAATGACGGTTGGGGGCTGGAATGGCGGTGTGATTTAGGGCGTCAGCGCGTCGGTTACGCCAATCATACTGTCGCGCGTTACCAGGGCGGCCAGCTCGGCCTCGCCCATCCCCTCCGTGCCGGCGGGACGGCGCGGCAGCACCAGATAGCGCAGGTCGGCAGTGCTGTCCAGGACGATTACCTCCGCAGCGGGCGGCGGCGCGGCGCCGAACTCGGCCATCACGCCGCGCGGGTCGCGGACGGCGCGGGCGCGGTAGGCCAGGCTCTTGTACCAGTCGGGCGGACGCCCCAGCAGCATCCGCGGATAGCAGGAACACAGGGTACAAACCACCAGATGATGCGCGGCGGCCGTGTTCTCTACGACGGCCAGATGCGGCGTTTCATCGGGCAAATTGAATCCCATTTCGGACAAAGCGGCGCGCGGGTCGGCCAGTAGACGCGCCTTAAACGCCGCATCCGTCCAGGCGCGGGCCACGACACGCGCCCCGTCGGCCGGCGTGCGGGCGTCCATCAAGTCAACCTGCCGCTGCACCGCGTCGGCGGTAAGCAACCCCTTTTCCGACAGCAGCGATTCGATGGCGATGGAACGGAGGGCGATGTCGCTCAATGGTTGGTCGTGGATGTGGTCGTCAACGTGAGATACTGTTGCGGCGGTCGTGGTCATATCAGGATGCTCCAATCAGGTGGGTTGCAGCCAGCGCTGGTACACGCTTACTAGTCCGGGCAGTAACGCATTATGCTGAAGTTCTGCTATTATAGCGGCATCTGCGGACGAAATGCGCGCCGGAGACCCACAATGCCGAACCTACTGCAAAAAAACGGAGCTCCAGGACTGGCGGCTATTGACTATCCATGATCTGGGTGGCAAAGGCAAGATCCGCGCCATTAACGACGAGCTCAAAAAGAAGTTGCTGCTGCTGAAATTCCCGGAACGGGATATTGACGCCAAAATCAGCATCGGATGGTATTGGACCGATCTTAAGGGGAGGGAACTTGTCGTCAAGCAGGGGAAGGAATGGCGGCTAACCAACAAAGGGACGGCCCGCGTACAGGAATTGGAGCCGGGTAAAAAGCGGGACCGGGCGCGGATGAAGTCCGCGCGCAAGTCCGAGGAAAAACGGCAGGCTGTCGACGAATTGGCCCGTGAAACCGGCATGGAGACCAAAGTGTGGGTGTTGCAAAAGTTTCCCGACATAACCCCAGCCCGCCTCGAGGAAATCCTGTCAAGGTCGATCTCGGGCGGAGCCAATGTCATTGATTGCTTGCCGACAGCGTATCAAGAGCGGATGGACGTCGAGGCGGCTGCGATCAAACATATCCGAAAGACCGAACCAAAAATGAAATGGCGGACTACCCGAACCAACAATCCGGGGTTTGACTTGTACCAAGTCGGAAAAAATGGCGTCATCATTGCTTGGTGCGAAGTCAAGGCAATCAGCGGGCCGTCTGACCGTTCGGTAGCGCTCACGCGCCGAGAGTTCGAGGAAGCGCAACTGCGCGGGCAAGATTACTGGCTGTATGTGGTCGAAAACGTCGGCACAAGCAACCCCAATATCATCAGGATCCAAGATCCGGCGGGTAAGACGGAGCGGTTTCAATTCGGCCACGATTGGCGCAATAAGGCGCAGGATGCGGCCAGCTAGCGCATACATCCCCGACAAACCGCATTGCCGGCGGCATCACGCCGGTTGCAGCCAGTGCTGGTACACATCCACCAGCAGCGTGTCGGCGGGGTGGCCGGCGTAGTCGGGCCAGAGGTCGGTTTGGCGCAGGCGGATGCGGTACAGCGGCTGGGCGGGCCGCCCATCGCCGCCGTGCGCCAGCGACTCCGGGTTGGGATAGACGCCGCACAACGCATCCACCACGCCGCGCCGCCCCTGGATGTAGGCGGGCGTGCGGCAGTGATGCGCCGGCGCATCAACGCGGATGCGGACGCGGGCGCCGTTGGCGTAGCGGACGGGTTCGGCTATAAAGGACATGATACGCACCAATTAAGCAGATGTCGGTATGCCTGTTGCGGTTGAGAGTAGCCATTAATCAATGAACAAAGGCGTCCCGATATATCGCTCGTAGTACTCAAGCACAATGTCGTTTGCAACGCGTTGCTCAATGCGGTTCGATGCAATGGGATGTTGCTCGCAGAACCGATCGTAAGATTCCGGCCTCGCGTACGTGCTCAACTTCCCTATCGCCGGCCAGGTAATCTATCGTCCATTCAACGGAATTTTGAATGCCACGAAAGGTTTGCTGAGTCTTATTCACTTTGTCAACAATGGCGAGGTCTAACTGCCGCTTGTGGCCCGATTCTACCGACAGAATCATCCAACGCCGCCACTCAATATGGCGATCGGGGCGTTCCAGTGGTTCGGGATATACGGTAGTCGCTATGTGACGACCATTGACCGTGACCGGCGTAAATGATGTTGAGGCGATAGGAAATGCGGGTTCGACAGACACGACCCAATGTATCATCGGCAAGGCTGCGATGCAAGTAAGCCTGCGGTCGTATTTGGATTTCAAAGATTTCAACCTGTCTAGGATTTGCTGATACCGATGTTGCCGCTCATCAAGAATCCTCCGGTAACCGTCGCTGATTTGCCGATCACTGACAACATAGCCGCTGGAAGCTAATAACCCTCTGATCTGGCTTATGCGTTGGAGCAAGCACCTGTATGCCAGCAAGAACAGCTGATGCGGGAAATGGCTTTGGTCTTGTTCGAGGTTAATGTCATCCACGGCGACGCAGGCGGGCAATTCAGGCCACGCAATACCAGCACCTTCAATTGGCTTAAAAGTGCTACGTCGCATTTATTGCAAGCGAAATGTCTGGCGGACGCCTGCTTGGTGCTTACCAACGTGGGAGGTAGGCGTTCTATGTCCCAGGGATTTCTGTGCCACATTTCCCCATCAGGGCCTTGGCATTCACGGGCTATTCTTTTGAGCGTGTTTATATCCATAAAGTCGAAAACCTTTGGCCCGCCGATGTTGGTCGCTATCCGCCGTAGGACTTTCTCTTGGATTGAATGGCTACTGGCGGTATCACGTTCGCAGTCCACTATCGCGCGCCCGTTTCCATCGTTACGGGGTATCAGGCAAATAGATGGGGAACGTTCCGACAGCAGGTCGTCGGACTCACACATCGAACTAAATGAGTCAGCAATAGACATTCCTGCAATTTCGTCAAAGAAACGGGGAGAAATTTGCTCCTGCAATGCTGCTCGCATACCATCGATGTCGTAAGGCATATGCCCCCCTTCACACTAACTACGGGGTTAGATTGAGCCTCCGCTAACTACCAAGCCGCCCCGATTATACAATCCCTGTTCCCGCAGTGCAAGCGGTCTCCCATGTACACCGGGGCTGCGGTTCAACCAGTGGATTGTCAGAGTAGTGGATCAGCGGAGTTGGGATATTCATAATGCCTCCGGGCTGCGTATAGCGGTAGCCCGCCAACCCATCGGATAACCTCCAGCCTGTGGTAGCCGGCCGATTCTATCACAACCCCCGCCCCGCAGCTCCGCCGCCCGCGCGTCAATCTCCGCCGTCGTCAGGATGCCCTTTTCAATCAGTAGGATTTCCAGCGCCGCCGTCCATTTTTCGTAGTAGGACAGCGTTTCGTACTGCGCCGGCGGCAGGCTTTCAATGACGCGGAGTTTGCCGCCGCCCGCCGCCGTTGGATATAATACCATCACCAATAGCACAGCCCCGCAATCAACCCAGCAGGAGCGTATCCAATGGCAACCGCAACACCAACGCCAACTTTGCCGCATAGCGCCCGCGCCGTCGCCGAAAAGCGCCTCAGCGCGGCTTGGGATGCCTTTGACAACCACCGGCCGGAGCTGGGCTCCAAGCTGGTCTGGGAGGCGGCGGAGGCGGCGTTGCGCCCGCTGGCCCGCCAGTACGATTACCCTATTGATGACCCCGACCAGCGCATCGGGTTCGCCAAAATGCTGGACGCCCGGAACGGCAGCGACCGCTACTACCTGCCAATGATGTTGCTGTGTGACTCTTTCCTGAGCAACGCCGAAATCGGCGTGATGCCCGGCGATGACCCCAGCTATGCCGCCCCGATTGCCGCCAAGTTCATCAGCCATATCCTGGATCTGATTGAGGTGGCGCCGTGAACTGGCAAGATTTCTATGCGCTCGCCCAATCGCTGCGGGCGCGCTCCGATTGGCTGTTCGCCCGGGGCGAGCATCAGTACGCCAGCGAAGGCGTCTGGGGTGCTTTGCGGTACGCCTCCCGGGCGCTAAAAGCGCGCTACGGCGGCGCCGACGGCAACCGCTCGCTGGAAAAGGGATATATCCCGGGGCGTCCCAATCGCCCGGTCGAAGTGGCAATTCGGATTGCGCGGTGGGGGTCCGCCAATGAGCTGCACAAGCACTTTTACAACAGCAACCTAACCGCGGTACAACTGGCTACCAGTCGCAGCGAAGCGGCGCTGCTGCTGGACGAAGCCTTTGGCGCGCTGGCTGCCTGAGGTCCGTATCGGGCAGCCGCAACGGCAAAAGCGATATTGACCATCGGATAATCTCCAGTCTTGCGGTAGCAGGCTGATTAGATCAAAGCCCCCGCCCCCGCAGTTCCGCCGCCCTTGCGTCAATCTCTGCTGCCGTCAGGATGCCTTTTTCGATGAGCAGGATTTCCAGTGCCGCCGTCCATTTTTCGTAGTAGGACAGCGTTTCGTACTGCGCCGGCGGCAGGCTTTCAATCGCCCGGCGCATCTCGTCGGTGGTGCGGATGCCTTGGGCGCCCAATACCTGATGCACGGCGTCCACCCGCCGTTCCCAGTCGCTGTATTCGTGCTCGGCGCGGTCGATGGGGGTGTGCATATCGTCGGGCCGGCCGCCCCGGTCGTGTACTGCTGCTGCGGACATAGCGTTCACCTCTCGAATACTCTTGGACACTCTCGGATATTACGGGTGTTGCTGCTGCCACATTTCGGCAACATCTACGGCCCGCATAAAGCAGACATTGGGGAATGTTTTGATATATTCAATCAGCCGTTCCAGCATCAGCAGGCGGCCCGGGCGCCCGATGTATTGCGGATGCATGGTCAGGTTGAAACAGCGTCCGTAGCGGTAAATGCCGCGAAACTCGGCGGCCCAGCTGTCATACACTTCATCGGGGTTACGCATCGGCCCCATCCGGTTGGCGGACGGCGCATAGACGAAGTGCGGCGCATCGTCCAGCAGCCAGTGGATGGGCAGCTCTACCAGGCGCCGGGGCGGGTCGCCACCGGACACATAATAGGGGGCGTCATCCCCCATCAGGCTGCTGTCGTATTGGAAATTGTGCTTGGTCAGCAAGTCCAGCGACACCGGCGACAGCTCCCACGACGGCGAGCGGTAGCCCACCGGCGCGCTGCCGGTCAAATCCCCCAGGATGCCGATACTCTTGACGATGACCTCCTCCTCCTCGGCCGGCGTCATCGTGGCCGGCGGTTCGTGGAGATAGCCGTGATGGGCGACTTCGTGGCCTCGGCCGGCAATGTCCCGCACCAGGTCGGGATGGGTTTCGGCAACCTGGCCGGGGATATAAAAGCTGGCGGGGATGCCCTGCGCGTCCAGCAAGTCCAGGATGCGGGGCGTGGCTACGCTGGGGCCATACTCCGCCATCGAAAGCAGGCTGGGGTAGTTGGCAAAATCGGCGTTGCGCCGCAGCCAGGAGGAAACGCCGTCCACATCAAAAGTGATGAGGGCAACGCAGTGAATGTTATCGGGCCAGATACCGGACATATTGTGCCTCCGGTTACTTGGGGATAGTGGCAATCTGGTAAGTCATACCGCGCTTGCGGCACCATTCCTCGCCGGCGCGGCGTTTGCGCTGCACTGCTATGGAATCTTTCCAAGTCGGGTCTTTTACTTCAACGATGGCTTTGCGTCCGTCGGAGTACTCCACCAGAAAATCGGGGCGATGGTTGGACTTGCGGCCGCTGGCGTCGATCCAGGGTATGGAGATGCCATGCCGCTTCTGCCACTTGACGACTTCGGCGTCGGATTCCAGGCGTTCCATCATTCGGCGCTCGTAGCTGCTTTCGTAGTATTCGTAACTCCAGGGGCTTTTGGCGGGCGCTTCATAATAGCCGGTTTCAATTGGCATACTGCACCATTCCTTCAATCAGGCCGGGTATTTCCTTGATGCGCCGTTCAGCTTCGGGCAGCATTCGCCGGGCGGCATCCAGATGGTGCGGCTCGGCCAAGCCCAACGACGCCCCGTCCAGAAACTTCATACGAATATGCCCCAGCAGGACATTGTAGATATGCCCCTTGAACTGCGCGGTGTGTCCGGCGTGGGCCAGCAGGCGTTCCGCCGCCGCCAACATTTCCTCTTTGACGGCATCCGCCAGATCTTCCGGAGCGACGGCTACGGCAGCGCCGCCGTCAAATGCCGGCGCGGTTTCCGTATCTAACCAGCCGTCGCCGGTAAGCGCCCGCCGCTCCACGCCGGTAATGTCCTGGTCGGTAATGGTTACGGTTTGAGACGGGTATTCCATACCCTCCAGAACTTCCCGCCAGTTGCCCAGCGGCTCCGCCGGCCCGGCAGTGCAAATGATAAAGTCGTCGTCTGCATCTCCGGTCGGCTCCGGCAAGTCAATCAGGTTCTGGGGCTTGTTGAGTTCCTGGCGCGGCGGCGGGTCGGGCAGGTCTTCTTGTTCGTCAAACTCCTCGTCAACGCCGACTTCGGTGCGTACCTTGCTGTTGAAAATTTCCCACAGCCAGCCGTGTTCCAGCTTGGGGTGGTCAACTACGGCGCAAATCTGCTGTTCTGCGTCAAGGATACCGTGGCTGCGAACCCGGCGCAGCCCGCGTCCGATGACTTGCTGTCCATAGACCCGGCTGCCGAATTTACGCAGCAGCAGGATAACGCCCACTTCCGGCACATCCCAGCCTTCCCGCAGCATCAGTACGCTGACTACCGCTTTATAGGGCTGCTGACTTCGTTGCGCTCGGCCCAGATCGGCGGCCTGGCGCCGTTCAGCGTCGGAGCTGTCCTCGGTAATCAGCAGCGTCTTTACCTTGAAATAGTCGTTCAGCGTTTTCGCCGCCTTTTCGGCGTCCAGTTTGCAGACCGCGACGACGAACAGGATGGGCTGGTAGCGGCCTTTGGCGCGGCGTTCCTGCTCCCGGAGCCGCTGCAATGCAATGGCCATCTGCTGCTGCATCGGCTTGTCGTCGGTTACCCATTGCGTTGCGTTGATACCGAGACGGTCAACTTCGGCCCAATCGATTTGCTCTATGGCCCGGGTTTCGCCGGTGCGCGCGTCGGTGTAAGTCAATTCTACTGTGGCGATGCTGGGTTGATAGACTACCGGCGTTTTCACCAGCCGGTCGGACAGCGCATCCTGTATCAGATATTCGTAAATCATCCGGCTGTCCGGCGTTTGGCCGTCGGCGCGGTCCGGCGTAGCCGTAGTGTCCACCCGCAGCACGGTTTGCGGACGCATCCGTTCCAGCGTCCGTTCCCATTCCGGCGCCGGCGAGTTGTGCGCTTCGTCGTTGAACAGGGCAAACTGCGGCCCGTTGAGCAAGGCCGACAAGTTGCTTTGCCCGCTGGCGCTGCTGCCGTAGAACTGATGGATGTTGCCCAGGATGACGCTGGCCCCCAGCAGGCTGGCCCAGCCGCCCGGCCGGTCGCCGCCCAGCGTCGTCAGCGCGAAATCATCCTTGTTGACGATGGCGCCGGGCGGTATCAAATCACGCTCCACGAACACTTTGCCCTGCTGAAAGTCATGCTCCAGGCGGTCGCGGACAATCAGGTTGGGGCAGAGCAGTACGAACTTGTTGACATCGTGGGCCAGCCGCAGCCACACCATCAGGGCGGCGATGATGGCCGTCTTGCCGCCGCCGGTTACCACATTGAGCAGCGTTCCGTCCGGCTCCGCCAGTTCCCGCCGCCGTATTTCGTGGGCATAGATGACCCGCAGCAGCGAATCCCACTGGTGCGGCCACAGAGCGCCGGCGCGCGGCTGCGCGTCGTCCTCCGGGTCGCTGAGATGGCGCAGGTAATCCTGCGTCTCCGCCTTGACCTCCGGGCAGCCGTCCCACCGCCATTCCTGATAATCGTCCTCGTATGGCGTGAACTCGTTAATCATATTTATCCCTCACTAGTCTGGCATATGGTTTCGTTATTGCGGGGACACTACAGCCGTCATTGCGGCACCACTGCAACCGTCATTCAGCTCCCCAACCGTCATTCCGGCTTTCGCCGGAATCCAGCGTCGTAACCACCTACTACGGTAATAGAGTCAGAAATCCCGGATTCCGGCGAAAGCCGGAATGACGGTTGGGGTGGTGGAATGACGGTTGGACGGGCCGGAATGACGGTTGGGGTGGTGGAATGACGGTTGGACGGGCCAGAATGACGGTTGGGTGGTGGAATGACGGTTGGACGGGCCGGAATGACGGTTGGGTGGTGGAATGACGGTTGGACGGGCCGGAATGACGGTTGGGTGGTGGAATGACGGTTGGACGGGCCGGAATGACGGTGAATATGTGCACACGCCCTAGCGTACTGTTACTTCGCCGGTCCACATTCCCTCGCCGCCCCGGCTGTCCTGGACGCGGCAGGCGATGCGGTACTTGCCGGGGCTGGCGAATTTGTGCGTTACCCGCATTACGGGACGGCGGTTTTTGCCGCTGCCTTCCCGCCGGAACGAATGGCCCGGCGCCGCCGCAAAGCGCCGTCCATTATAGTTGAAATCCCACTGCACATTGCTGATTTGCGCGCCCGAATTAATCACCGCCGTATCGCCGGCGTCAAAAGTAACGCTGCCGCCGCCCAAGATACGATAGCCCACATTGACCACCGGCGGCTGCACGAAGGTGAGAAACTCGCTGTAATCCGCCTTGTCTGTGGAACGCCGGACGATATGCTCGCGAAAGTCGGTATCGCCGATGCTGATTTGGGCCAGGCGCACAAAATTGACATCAATCCGTTCCTGCTCGCGCAGCTGTTGGGCGGCGTCCCGGGCGTCGGGGCGAAAACCCCACGCCAGCATTATGCCGTCCCGCAAGTTGGCCTGCTGGTACTGCGGCGTCTGCCGGATGGCGTTGGCGAAATCGCGCACATCGTCCGCGGTGGCCTGCGCCTCCAGGCCGGCGGCGCCCACCCAGATGGGCAGCTGATTGCGCCAGCCGTGAATCTGCGGGCCGGTATCGGCAGATGCGGTTCGGGTCGCGCCGTAGGCGCGCAGCGCGAATTCCCGAAACTGCTCCGCCGGCATCGCCGACAGCCGTTCCGCTTCGTAAATGCCCCACTGCTCCACGGTGAAATCGGGGATCGGCGCGTCATCCAATCCGCGCGTCGCAGCGTGCTGCTTCAACCGCTCGGCAGTAACGGCGACGGCAACGCGGGACTGGTCGCAGGCGATAAAGCGCCGGCCCAAACGCTGGGCCACAGCAGCGGTAGTGCCGCCGCCACTGAAAAAGTCGGCAACGACATCGCCATTGTTTGACGATGCCAAGATGATGCGCTCCAGCAACGCTTCCGGCTTTTGAGTGGGATAGCCGATGCGCTCCCCAGCCCAAGGCATAACTGAGTGATGTACGAATACGTCGTCTGGCAATTTCCCGCGTTGGAGATTTCGCCCGCTACCGTCGGCGCGGCGTTGTCCATCGATCCATTTATGATCTTCACGAACGTCCTCAACATTGAAAGTCCATTTATTGCTACGCGAATAGAATAATATCACGTCGTGTTTGCGCCCCCACCGGCTTTTAGATGCCCCTCCACCACCGTAATGCCATACAAACTCGTTTTGGAAATTATCGTATCCAAAGATTTTATCCATCTCCACCTTGATATAGTGGCTGGCGTGCCAGTCGCAATGTACATAGATAGAGCCGGCGCTTTTGAGGATGCGCTTCATTTCGTAGAGGCGGGCGTTGAGCCAGATAAGGTAGCCGTCCAGTCCGCCTTCCCAGATGTCGTTGAAAGAGCGCAGTTCGTTGTTGTCGCCCCAGATGACATTGTACTGCCGGCCGGAGAAAAAGGGCGGGTCAATGTAAATCAAATCCACGCTGTTAGTGGCAATCTGCCGCATTATATGCAGGTTGTCGCCCCAAATCAGGCGGTTGGGTTCGTGGGGTTGGTCGTTGCCCAGCCGCACCCGTTCCACAACCTGCATCGGGAGGTTGACCAGGGGGTAGTGGCGGCGAAAGTTCTGCCGGCGGTCCCAGCCTTTGGGTTCGGCTTCTACGGGGACATTGCCGAAACGGACGGGGGCGCGGTAGAACTGCTCTTGGCGGGGCAGCGATTCGTAGCCGCCGGAGTAGTCGTCTGGCGGTTCGGGCGCCGGTTCGGGGTTGGCGTTGGGGGCGAACTGCTGCGTCATCGGTATTCTCTCTGACCTGGTACGGATGGGGCGGCGGCGGCCGGCATCGGCAATCGTATAGACGAGCGGCAACGCTGTCAATCAAGGGCCGCTGTTGCGCCACACAGCAGTTAGGGCGGCAGCGCCGGCCGGCGTTGCCGCTGCGGGCTTCCGGTTCGGAGACGGGGGCTTGCAGTTTCGTAATTCAACTTCAACTGCTCGCTGAACCGGCGTCCGGCGGCAGCAGTTCCGCCAGGTCGATGCCCCGTTCTTGGGCCACTTTAGCCAGCCACTTTTCGTAGCGCTGGGCGGTTGCGGTTGCGCCGATGGCCTCGCCCTTGGCCCGGCCGACAGCCTCGCCCTTGGCCAGGCCGATGGCCTCGCCTTCGGCCCGCAGTTTCGCCTGTACCTTTTTATGCTGATCCCAGGCCCAGAACATAATCCTGATGCTCCTTTCGACCGCTACGGCCGCCATCGCGTAGAAAATCGCCCCCAAATCCGCCAGCGACGCCGCCCGGTCCCAACCGGCCGGCCCCGGCCATTGCCACTGCTCCAGATACAAAGTCAGCAGCATTGTGGCCGCAAAAACCCCGAAAGGCGCGACCACTGCATGACGGCGCAGCCAGCGCCTTTCTGCCCACCACTGCTCCATAACGGCGTTATTATATCACTGTCGGGCCGGCCGGCCGGTCAACGCGGCGGAGACGCCAACGCTTACCCTACCTCAACCTCCTACGCCTGCCGCCGCGCGTCCACATCAAACGATATGGCGTCCTGCTGGCCGTTGCGGGCGGCCACGGTGCGGACGCCAATGGGGCCCGTCGGTCGCCGGCACATTAATCAGCACATTCTCAATCTCCGGCAGGTCAACGGCCAAGGGGAATGGCGTTGACCAGTTTGATGATGACCGGACGCCCGTTGACGGCAGGGTTGCGCCTTGCTACCATCCCGGTCGAACAATATCAAGGTATCAAAATGAATTACGATGCCAGACGCGCTATCCAGCTGCTGCGTATTGGCGCTGGCACCGCTGATGCTCAATTTCGCGAGGGGCAAGAGGATGCCATACGCCATATCGTGGATGGCCGGGGCCGGCTGCTCGTGGTACAGAAAACGGGCTGGGGCAAGAGCTTCGTCTATTTCATTGCCGCCAAACTGCTGCGCGAGGGCGGCGCCGGCCCGGCGCTGCTGATTTCACCGCTGCTGTCGCTGATGCGTAACCAGATTGCGGCAGCGCAGCGCATGGGCGTCCGCGCCGCTACCATCAATTCCGACAACACAGACGAATGGGATGCGGTTGAAGATCAGATACGCAAAGATACCGTTGACATTTTGTTGATCGCCCCAGAACGGCTGGCTAACGAGGCTTTCGTTAGCAATGTTCTGTCGGTTATGGCCAGCCGCGTCTCAATGCTGGTAATTGACGAAGCGCACTGCATCTCCGATTGGGGGCATGACTTCCGCCCCGATTACCGTCTGATTGAACGCATCCTGCCTAACTTGCCGAATGTAAGGCTGCTCGGAACTACGGCCACCGCCAACGACCGGGTAATGAATGACTTGCGGGAAGTGCTTGCCCCCAACATCTTGGTAATGCGCGGCGAATTGAGCCGGCCGTCGCTGTTGCTGCAAACCCTCACTCTGCCGAGTCAAGCGGAGCGTTTGGCGTGGCTGGCGGAACGGCTTCCGGAAATTGACGGTTCCGGGATAATCTATACTCTTACCATCCGCGACGCTGAGCTGGTAACGCGTTGGCTCCAGTCCCGCGGCTTCAATGTACAGGAGTACACCGGACAGTCCGAAAATCGCGAGGAGTTGGAGGATGCGCTGCTGGCGAACCGTGTCAAAGCGCTTGTGGCAACGACGGCTTTGGGAATGGGCTTTGACAAGCCGGACTTGGCGTTTGTCATTCATTACCAGACGCCGCAATCGGTCGTTCATTACTATCAGCAGGTAGGCCGCGCCGGGCGCGGTTTGGACGCCGCTTACGGGGTACTGCTGAGCGGGGCCGAGGATCTTGAAATCACGGACTTTTTCATCCGCAGCGCATTCCCGACCCCGAGCGAAGTCCAACAGGTGATTGACGCCCTGGAACAGGAGCCGGACGGCCTTTCGGAGCCTGAAATGCTCCAAGTCGTCAACATCAGCCGGGGACGCATTCGGCAAACCCTCAAGTTGCTTTCGCTCGAAGCGCCGGCGCCGATTGTCAAGCAGGGCCGCAAGTGGCAATTGACGGCAGCGCGGTTGAACCCCTCATTCTGGGAACGCACGGAACGCTTGACTGATTTGCGGCGTCGAGAACAGCAGGGTATGCAGGATTATGTCGCTCTGGATTCAGGGCATATGGCATTTCTCATCCGCGCCCTGGACGGCAACCCGGAAACGGCGCAACAGCCCGACTTGCGCCCGCTTTCGGAAACTGCGACCGAACAGATGGTACGCCAGGCCGTTGATTTTCTCCGCCGCGCCAGTGTTCCGATCGCACCGCGCAAACAGTGGGGCAACCGGCGGCGCATACCCGAACAGCAGCAAGCGGAAGCCGGACGCGCACTTTGCCATTGGGGAGATGCGGGCTGGGGCAATCTGGTGCGTTCCGGCAAATACCAGGACAATCGCTTTGCGGATGAGTTAGTGTCCGCCGCCGCGCAATTGATACGGGAGTGGCGGCCCGAACCGGCTCCGGTTTGGGTAACCTTCATTCCATCGCTGCGTAATCCCAACTTGGTGCCGGATTTCGCGGAACGGCTTGGCGGCGGTTTTGGGCTTGCCGTTCCATCCCTGCCTGGTCAAAACCGCTGACCGTCCCGAGCAAAAATCCCGCGCCAACAGCGCCCAGCAAGCGCGCAATTTGGAAGGCTCGCTGGGGTTTTCACGCAACCCGGTTCTGCCCGGCCCTGTGCTGTTGGTGGACGATATGGTAGATTCCCGGTGGACATTTACCGTCGCGGCAGCGCTGCTGCGGGAACGCGGCTGCCGCGCCGTGTTTCCCTTCGCATTGGCCAATACCGGAAGCGGGTAAATCCGATGAATCCCGAATTGTCGCTTAACACGCAGGCCATTCTATTACTGACCGCCCCTCTGCTGGTCGGCAAAGCTAAACCGTCGGTGCGCCCGCTGACCACGCGCGAGTACGGCGAACTGGCGCAATCGCTTAATGCGGTCGGTCGTCAGCCTGCCGATTTACTGCTGTCAGAGTCCGGGGCAATTCTGGGCGAAGCGGCGCCCGGATTTGACCACGACCGGATCAACCGACTGCTGGAACGCGGTTTTCTGCTTGGCCTGGCAGTAGAACACTGGCAAGAGCGCGCCATTTGGGTAATCAGTCGCGCCGACCCGCCTTACCCACGGCGTTATAAGCAGCGGCTGGGCCATGAGGCCCCGCCGGTTTTGTACGGCTGCGGCGATGCCAACCTGCTCAATAGCGAAGCGCCGGCATTGGCCGTAGCCGGCTCTCGCAATGCGGACGAAGCAATACTGGAGTATGCCGCCAGCGTTGGGCGATTGGCGGCCGGCGCGCAGTGCGCCGTCATATCAGGCGGCGCGCGCGGCGTTGACCGGGAAGCCATGCACGGCGCCCTGTCGGAATCGGGCGTAGTGGTCGGCGTATTGGCGGACGGGTTGGAAAAAGCGGCGTTGCACCGGGATAACCGGGATGCGCTGATGGACGGACACTTGACATTGATTTCGCCATATGATCCCAAAGCCGGGTTCAATGTTGGCAATCTGATGCAGCGCAACAAGCTGGTATATGCGCTGGCCGACGCCGGATTGGTAGTTGCATCCGACTATAAAAAGGGCGGCACTTGGAAAGGCGCCGTTGAACAACTGGACAAAATGCGCCGCGAGCCTATCCCAATTTATACCCGCGCTACCGGCGATATAGGCAAAGGCCTGCAAGAGTTGCTGCGGAAATGAGCAATTGAATGGCCCAACCCGCAATCGGATGACGCATTCCGCCAAGCGCTGGCGGGGAAACCTATCCCGCAACAACCGGACGCTTCGCATCAAGGGGCTTTCCTGTTGGAAAGCAACGGTGCAATAGATTCATCATCCGTTGTCATCGTTGAACCGGATACAGGGCCGGATTCGATAGGGGCGGTTCGCCGCACGGGTCAACGGCAGATGCCCCAATGGAACAGAGTCTAATCAAGGGGCGGACTTTACGGCCCGCCCCTTGTAAGATACCGGATTTGGCGCGCGGCCCGTATCTAGGCAACGACGGTAGCGTGCGGTTCAATCAGTATCCGCAGCGTGCCGTCGTTTTCCTTGCGCTGCGTCAGCAGGCGATGGCCGTTCTGCTCGGCCCAATAGGTAACATCATAGATGTTGAGGGCGTCGTGCAGCACGGCTTCTACGAAGGAAGTGCGGTCGTATTCCATCTGCCGGCTGAGGGCGGCGATGACGCCGGCGCAGTTCTTGCCGCGTCCGTCGATGACCGTCCAGCCGCCGCCGCTGCGGTGTCCGTTGCCGCCGCTGCCATTGACGATACCGCTACCGTTTCCGTTGCCGCCGGGAACCGCGCCGACCGGAGCGCGGACATCAATCTGGCCGCTCTTGCGGAGCTCCAGCTGCTCCTTGAAATAGGCGACGGCTTCCCAGGCGACGGCACGGTCACGGTCGCCGCTGGAGCAGACGGCGCCGCGCACGCCTACAATGTCGGGGTTGACGCGGGCCAGTTCGTCCAGGTTGTCCAGCTTGAGGTGTCCGCTGAGGGCGGTGCTCAACCCGGCTTGCTTGGCTTCCATCACCATATCCCGCAGGACGGATTCCGGCATAAAGTCAAACAGGTTGCGCCCGTCTTTGGTAAGCGTGTCAATCAGGAATCCGTCGCACTGGCCGTCTTTGGCGAGCCGCACCATCAGATTGGGATCCAAGCCGCCCTCAAAGACCAGGTTGTCGGCGAAAAGGGAGCCAATCAGCTTGGTGTCGGCGTCGCCGATGGCGGCGCGGGCTTCCTGCAACACTTCCACGGCGGTGGCATAGTCGGCAACCTGGAACCCGACCTTTACGGAGGTAGCGTTGAGCAGGGTAGCGGCGTGAACTGCCATTGCGACAGTGCCGGGCTGGTTGGGGACGACGCCCAGGGTAACGCTCACGTGTTTGTGGGCGGGGATGCGCTCGCGGACTTCGCGCACCAGATTGGGATGGCCGGAACCGACCAGCGCCTCCTGCAAGTTTTTGACATCAATAATGTCGGCGCCGCCCCGGTCGGCTTCCAGCGCTTCCGCCATATTCTGGACACTGACCAGCAGCATCATCCCGGAGTCGGCCAGGTCGGGATGGGCGCCGGGCGCGCGGTGTCCGTTGCCCTGTAGCCAGGGGGCATGGGCGCGACCGGCGCCAACGCCGCCGGCCCGGATGACTTCACGGGCGGGCGCGGCCGGGGCCTCCCGGCGAGGCAGCAGCGGTTGCAGTTCGCGCCACAGTTCCGCCTTTTCATCGGCGGTGAGGTCAACCAGCGGCGCGCGCACGGAGCCGCCGGCCAGCCCCATCATCTCGCCCCACGCCTTGCACATTGACACCGGCAGGCAGCCGCTGGTGCGCTGCATCGTGCCGCCCCACCACTTGTCGGACAACGCCTTGATGTCTTTGAGATGGCGGTTGTAAAAGTCCATGTCGTGGTCGCCGGCCGTGGCGCGGTCGATGAACTGGACATAGTAGTTGTGTTCGGGCGTGTCAAAGCGCCAGTCGGAAGTGTTGGCGAACATTACCTGCTGGCGGAAGCCCAGCTCTTTCGCCTTGTGGAAAATCCATTCGTCCGGCGTGCTGATGATAGCGTCCCGGCCGGCCAGCAGATGGGTTTCAATGGAAATTTGCTGGTTGAAGCTGGCCTCTTTGACGCCGACCACATTGGGGATGGCGCAGAGCCGCTTGAGTCCCTGCGGACTGATGGTGATGCCGAACTGCGGAGAGTTGTAGAACATCATCGCCAGGTCGGTGTTGTCGGCGACGCGGCGCATAAAGTCGACGACCTGATCCTCGGTCTTGGTGACCATATAGGATGGGGCGATAATCAGCAGGTCAAAGCCGCGCTGCTGGGCGTGGTGCGCCAGGGCGATGCTTTCCTGCAAAGCAGTGTGGGTAATATGGGCGCCGATGAGCCAGCGGCCGGCGGCTTCGTCGGCAACGGTATCCATTACGATGCGGCGTTCCGCTTCGGTGAGGCTCCAGAATTCGCCCATATTCCAGGTACAGCCGCCGCCGCGGACGCCGAGGCTGCGGATGTGCCGGATGTTGTGGCGCAGGCCGGCGGTATCCACCTGGTTGTCAGGGGTGAAAGGGGTAACGAGCGTTGTCCACTGGCCTTGCAGATTTTGCCAGGCCCAATCCTGGGCTTCGTGCTTGCGGTAACCGGCCATATTAGTCAGCCTCCGATGATGTCGCCATCGATGTCGTCATCCTGGTGTCCACGGGCTGCGGGCTACTGCGGGGCAGGCGCGGCGCAGGCAGGGCAGCAAAGGTCTTGGCGATAGTGTAGGGGGCAGCCCGGATTCCGTCAATATCGCTGCGGTCACTCCGTCCCTCACCGCAACCTTTCCGTGATGGAGCGGGGGCATTATCCGATAGGTTGGCACTCCGGGCAGTACCAGCTGCTGCGTCCGCGCACTTTGAGGAGCTGCACGATGGTGCCGCACTGCGGGCAGGCCGCGTCCTTGCGGCGCGGGATAGTCCACGGCGCCAGCGCGTTTGGCGGGTCGGGCCATTCCGCATTCCTCGCCGTGTCATAAGCCTGCGTGGCGCGGGTAATTGTGGCAACTATCGCCGTATGCAGCCTAGCAATTTCAGCGTCGCCGATGCTACTGCCCGGCCTTTCGGGATGGATGCCGGATTGGAACAGGGATTCGTCCACATACAGGTTGCCCAGCCCGGCGACTACGGACTGCTCCAGCAGCAGCGCCTTGACCGGAGCTTTGCGGCCCTGCAACGCCGCCGCCAGCGCAGCGGCGGTAAAATCCGCCGACAGCGGCTCCGGCCCCATCTTGCCGTAAGCCTGCTCCGGGTCGTCCAGCAGCCAGAGATGGCCGAACTTGCGCGGATCCATAAAGCGCAGTTCCCGCCCGTCGTCCAGCGGGAGTATATGCCGGGTCATCGCCGGGCGTTCCTGTTCGGCGCTATGGATGCGGAGGCTGCCAGTCATCCCCAGATGCAGCACGAGATAGCCGCCGTCGTCCAGCGCCGCCAGCAGATATTTGCCGCGCCGGCCCACATCGGCAACGCAGCGGCCGGCCACGCCCTCAATAAACTCGCCTACCGACGGCTTGCGGACGGTATTGGACCAGGTAATTTCCGGGGCGCCGAGACGCCGGCCCGCCAGCCCGGAACGGAGCAGATACTGGCGGGCGTTTTCTACTTCGGGGAGTTCGGGCATCGTTGGTTATCCCGGTTATCCTGATTATCCCGGTTACCCCGGTTATACCGATTACCCGGCAATCGCCCGGCTTACGGCGAGGGTTACTTCCATCCCCTCAACTTTGGCGGTTTCCGACTTGGCGGCGTCATCCGGGACGGCGCCGGGCGTCAGCGGGGTAATGGCGTCGCTGAGGGTTTCCTGCCGGATGTAGTCGCCGTGGGCGGCCATTACGCGCCCCACATCGTCCGGGCCCTGATAGTAGGTAATGATGCGGTCCGTAATCTCAAAACGGGCCGACTTGCGGAGGTTCTGGATACGATGCGCCAGTTCGCGCGCCAATCCTTCGTCCGCCAGTTCCGGCGTGATAGTGGCGTCCACCGCCACCATATACCCGGCCTCCAGGTTGGCCGAGTAGCCGTTGACCGACACTACCGCATCGCCGTCATCCCCGGCCGCGCTGCGGGCCCGGTTATAGATGTCCTGGCCGGCGTCCATAGGCTGGAGTTCCCGGATGTTCAGTTCCTCGAGGATTTGCGGACGCACCTGCTCAATGTAGGCCCATTCGGACGGAGTGCGGGTGCGGACGGCTACCGATGCCAGCGGCTGCCGCACTTTGAGGCCGGCCTTGCTGCGGGCGGAGCGGCCCATGCTGGAAACGCGGATCGCCAGCTGCGTTGCGTTCATAATCTCCGGGTCAATCAGCGACGCATCGGCAGTCGGGTAGTCGGCCAGATGCACGCTGTCGGGGGCGTTGGCGTCGTAGCGCAGCTCCAGGTTGCGGTACATCTGCTCGGCGATAAACGGAGCCAGCGGCGCCATCAGCCGGGCGGTCGTAGTAAGGCAGCGGTACAGCGTGGCGTAGGCGCCCAGCTTGTCGGCGTCGCTTTCCGACTTCCAGAACCGGCGGCGGGAACGGCGCACATACCAGTTGGAAAGGACATCAATGAATTCCTGAATCCGGCGGCCGGCGTCGGTCGGGTTGTAGCGGTCCAGATGGCCGTCCACAACCTGAACCAGGCGGTTGAGTTCGGAGAGGATCCAGCGATCCAGCTCCGCTTCGGGGCGCCAGCCGTCCGGGATCTGCGACGGCTCAAACTCGTCAATGTTGGCGTAGTTGGTAAAGAATGAATAGACATTCCAGAAGGTAAGCAGCACCTGGCGCAAGGTCTGCTGCACCAGGCGGTCGGAGAAGCGGCGCGGTTCGCCGGCGGGCGCGGCGGTGAACAGGCACCAGCGGATGGCGTCGGCGCCATGCGTGTCCAGCAGGGGCATCGGCTCGACGATGTTGCCCAGCCGCTTGCTCATCTTGCGCCCGCGCCCGTCCAGAATCAGCCCCAGGCAGATGACATTGCGATAAGCGACATCATCGTTGAGCAGCGTCGCCAGGGCGTGCAGGCTGTAGAACCAGCCCCGGGTCTGGTCCACGGCTTCGCAGATGTAGTCGGCGGGCAAGCGTCCGTCGCTGCTGATGGTCTCGTTCTCAAAGGGGTAATGGAACTGGGCGTAGGGCATCATGCCGGAGTCAAACCAGCAGTCCATTACTTCCGGGATGCGCGAAAGCGTGCCGGCGCAGCCGTCCGCCCGGCAGGGGAAAGCGACTTCATCAACATAGGGGCGGTGCAGGTCAAGGCCGCCGACATCCTGCCCGGAGCGCGCGCCCAGCTCGGCTACGCTGCCGATGCATTCCATAGCGTCGCAGCGGTCGCAGCGCCAGATGGGGATGGGCGTTCCCCAATAGCGTTCCCGGCTGATGGCCCAATCCACATTGTTGCGGAGCCATTCCCCGAACCGCCCCTCGCGGATGTGTTCGGGATACCAGTTGATGCCGCTGTTGATGTCCACCAGGCGGTCTTTGCGCGCGGTGGTGCGAATGTACCAGCTGGTTTTGGCGTAATACAGCAATGGCGTGTCGCAGCGCCAGCAGAACGGGTAGGTATGACGGTAGATGTCCTGGTGATACAGCAGGCCGCGCGCGGCCAAGTCGGCGGCGATTTCCGGGTCGGCGTCCTTGACGAACTTGCCGGCAAAGGGGTAAGAGCCGGTGAGGATGCCCTGCAAGTCAACCTGCTGGATAAACGCCAGCTCTTGTTCCCGGCCCAGCGCCAGGTCCTCGTCGCCGAAAGCCGGGGCGATGTGGACGATGCCGCTGCCGTCGTCCATACTGACGAAATCGGCGGCGACTACTTTGGGGGAATACCCCTCGGCGTCCTCCAGCTCTACGATGGCGCCGTCGCCGGGGCCGGGCCGGCGCGTGAACTGCCGGATGGGTACGCCGTACTCCGCCGCATCGTACAGGGGCCGGTAGGGGATGCCGACCAGCGCGCGACCCGGCGTCGTTGCCACCGTCGTATAATCGCCGCGCAGCGCATTGAGCAGAGCCGTAGCCAGGACCAGCCGCACCGTTTCGCCCCGGTTGTTGGCGGTTTCAACGATGCTGTATTCGGCATCGGGGTCAACGGCCAAAGCCGTGTTGCCGGGCAGCGTCCATGGAGTGGTAGTCCAGGCCAGGAAATAGGTCGGCGCCGGCGGCGGCGCGCCGTCCAGCCCGGACAGAGCCTCAAACTGGATGAACACCGACGGGTCGGGCGTGTTTTCGCGGTAGCCCAGCGCCACTTCATGGGAGGACAGGCTGGAAACGCAGCGGGGACAGTGCGGCGTGCCGCGCCGATCTTCGTAAAGCAGCCCCTGTTCCCAAAGCTGCTTGAGGATCCACCAGCCGGTTTCAATGTAATCGGTTTCCAGGGTTACATACGGGTTTTCCATATCCACCCAGAACCCGATGCGGTCGGTCATCACCTCCCAATCTTTGACATAGCGGAAAACGCTTTCGCGGCAGCGCTGGTTGAATTCGGCGATGCCGTACTCCTCAATGTCGCGCTTGGAGGAGAGGCCGAGTTCCTGTTCTACGGCCATTTCCACCGGGAGGCCGTGGGTATCCCAGCCGCCTTTGCGGGGAACGCGGCAGCCTTTCATCGTGCGGTAGCGGCAGATGACATCCTTGAAAACGCGGGCCAGCACATGATGAATGCCGGGGCTGCCGTTGGCGGTGGGCGGCCCCTCGTACATCATAAAGAGCGGGGCGTCGGGGCGTTCATCTACGGAGCGGCGGAAAACATCCCGCTCTTTCCAGTATTCAAGGACTTGGGCGTCCAGGTCGGGAAAACTGACCCGGCTGGAAACGACATCAAACATAGCCATAGCCGGCAAACCTCAAGACGGGGTCGGATACCGGGCAGGATTATAGCATAGACGGCGTTTTTGCCGGGCTTATCGCCATCCCGGCGCAAGCCGGCATCCAGGGGGCTGATGCTGATGGCCGCCGGCCGGCGCCGGCAGCCGTCAGCGCCAGTAGTCGTAGAAGTGGTGCAGCGGCCCATGTCCCTGCCCGATGGGGTAGGACGTCCGTATCGCTTCAGTAACATACTCTTTGGCCTGCTGTACGGCGGCCCGGGTGTCCAGCCCGTGCGCCAGGCCGGCGGCCACGGCGGATGCGAAAGTGCATCCCGTGCCGTGAGTGTTGGTAGAGGGAATGCGCCGGGTGGTAAAGGCGCGGAACCGGATGCCATCGTAGAACAGGTCGGTAGGGGGGCCTTCCAGATGCCCGCCTTTGACTACCACCGTGCGGGGGCCCAAGTCCAGGATGGCCTGGGCGGCGGCGCGGACGTCGGCATCAGAGGCGATAGTCATTCCGGTCAAGTCCTCGGCTTCGGGGATGTTGGGAGTAACTACGGCGGCCAGCGGCAGCAGCGCAGTGCGGAGGGAATGGATGGCTTCCTCGCGCAGCAGCCGGTCGCCGCTTTTGGCTACCATCACCGGGTCAACCACAACCTGGCGGATACCGTGCCGCCGGATGCCGCTGGCCACGGTTTCCACAATGGCCGGCGATGACAGCATACCCGTCTTGATGGCGTCCACGCCGAGATCGCCGATTACGGCGTCAATCTGGGCGGCGATGATGCTGGTAGGGATTTCGTGGACGGCAGTAACGCCGACGGTGTTTTGCGCGGTTACGGCGGTGATGGCAGAGGCGCCGAACACGCCTAGCGCGGCAAAGGTTTTCAGGTCGGCCTGGATGCCGGCGCCGCCGCCGGAGTCGGAGCCGGCGATGGTCATTACGATGGGGGGAATGCCGGAACGGTTGGTCATCGGGTTCAGTGCGGCGGCGGGCAACGGGACGGAACGAATTGGGCGGCGTCCGGGATGCCGGGGGATATAAGTCGGCGCAGACTAAGAGGCATTCGCCGGGATGCGCCAGGGGTCGGCGGCATCGTTTTCGTCGGGGCCGTTGCGGAAGCCCAGGGCAACGGCGGCGTCCCGCAGGTAGCTGATATGGTCCTCGTCGGACAGCACTCCGATGGGCATAGCGGGCAGCGTCTCAATGTTCAGCCCGGCGCGGACGCCCAGCTCCAGAGAAAGCCGGGCCGCCGACTGGTTGTCGCTGGCTTCGGTGATGATAACGAAGTCGTAGCGGCCCAGCACGGCATACTGGCTGAGCACTTTGCTGGCAGGGGTTTCCACTTCGGCAGCGGCTTCGGTAAGCAGGTTGGGGTTGGCCTGCCCCATGCGGCGGCCGCGGCCGGTAAAGTTGGCAAGCATTACATAGAGGGGCATAAGCGAGTCCCATAGCAGCGGTGGGCTGGAATTGCGGAGCATAGTATAGCACTTTTGGGGCGGCGTTGGCCCGCGCCCCGGAACGGCATGGCTGTACCGGATAAAAGGGATTTGGCTGCGGAGATGGACTACGGCGACAGCCGGAATGACGGCAGGGGTTCGGAATGACGGCGAAAAATAGGAATGATGATTATTGCTTTTGGCAATATATTGCGCCGTATTATATTGAATATCCGACATTGCTATATTCGGCCTGTTCGTAATCATTCTCCAAATTAGATATAGTTGCCGTTTTTCGTAATCAAACCTTGCTATTTAGATGTAATAATGCGTATAATCCGGCGTAAATCGTCAATCACCGCTGTCGCTGATGCGTTGACTTGGGGTTGCGGATACTGCTAATTTGCCGGCGCAGGCCGCTGGCGGAAAGCCGCATTGCTCCGTCAGCGCGGCTGGGGATCTCAATGCGGCCCTAATCAGTCCGGGCCTCAATCAACTTAACCGGAGGGCTTTATGGAGTATCAGCGGTTTTTGCGATTTCCTGTGCTGGCGCTGCTGGCGACGCTGGCGATAACCGCCGTGCTGGTCGGCTGTGCTGGCGCCGCCGACGAACCGGCTGCGGCGCCGGCTGCTCCCGCCGCCGCGGCTACGACGGCGCCGGCCCAGCCTGCCGCGCCCGCCGCCGCCACTAATACCCCGGCGCCGGCCCCGGCGCGGGCTACCAACACGCCGGCGCCCGCCGACGCCACCGTGCCGCCAACCCCAACGCAGCGCGCTTCGGTGTTGCAGGCCACGCCCCGGCCTACCGCAGCCCCGGCGGATACCGGAGAGGGCGAACTGGTTACCGACCGGCTCATTGCCGTCCTGGATCCCCCGTCGCTGGAATCGATGCTGGACTGCGAAGTTACCGGCGCCGGCGTGGTGAACTACCGGATGTCCACTGAGTTTATGGTGGACGCCGGCCGCTTTGACGGCAGCTATGAGCCGATGCTGGCCACGGAATGGAGCATTGACCCGACCGGGCGCACCTGGAACTTCAAGCTGCGGCAGGGCGTCCAGTGGCAGCACGGCTGGGGCGAGTTCACCGCCGAGGATGTGCAGCATTCGCTGGCGTATTACACCAACCCGGAATGCCGCGCTTCGTACTCCGACTTTTTCCGCACCGACCCCGGCAGCGCCGTCGAAATCGTCAACGACTACGAAGTCAACATCCATATGGACCGGCGGCCGGCAGTGGACTTTCTCTACTGGTTCTCCGGCTATCGGGGCGTGCCCATCAGCAGCAAGGCGCAGTGGGATCAGGACTGCCCCAACGGAGTGGATGACTACGGCACCACGGAAGCCGGCGACCCGCTGAACTACTGCAAGCAAAGCCGGGACAAGGTCTATGAACAGTCGGCCCGCACCGGCCCTTACGAATTCCGCTCGTTCTCGGAAGGCGAAGGCTGGCTGTGGGAACGAGTGGACTATGACCACTGGCGCGTCAATCCCGATTTTCGGGAAATTGAAATCAAGGATGTGCGGGAGCCGGCCACCCGCCTGGCGATTATGCAAGCGCGGGAAGGCCATATCGCCGCCATCAACCGCGCCCTGCTGCAAGACGCCATTGACGACGGCCTGGAAGTTTGGGACAGCTCGGTAACGGCGCAGACGACTTTTGCCGTCTTTGGCGGAATGTACTTCGCTACCGGCGCCAAAGGCGTGCCAACGGATGTTACGCCCGACGAGCAGGCCGAAATCCGCGACAGCTACGACATCGCCGGACAACGGGACGAGATGATGCCGTGGAACGAGCCGGGCGAAACCGGCAAGCTGGTGCGGATGGCGATGAACAAGGCGCTGGATCGCGACCAGATTAACGACGCCATATTCAAGGGCGCCGGCGGCCGCCAGTGGGTGGCTACTCTGGTGCCCGACTTCGCCGCCGGCTACAACCCGGAATGGGAAGATCGGTGGGAGGAGCTGTACGGCTACGACCCGGAACGCGCCAAGGCGTTGCTGGTCGAGGCCGGCTACCCCAACGGGTTCAGTTTCCGCATCCCGGTGTTCCCCCTGTCGGGCGTGCCGGAACAGCCGGACATGATGGAAGCGATGGCCAAGTTCTGGGCCGAAATCGGCCTGGATCCGGAGCTGGACCCGATTGAGTTCTCCAACTGGCGGAACGAATATCGCAGCCTGAACACGGACTGCTGCGTGTACCCGTTCCGGGGGCCGGCGGCGCCGATTGACACCCGCGTCCACTTCTACTACAGCGCGGAGCGGTTCTTTAGGGCGTACACCAGCGACGACATCCAGGAAAACAAGAACAAGGCGCTGCGGGCGCTGAACGAAGCCGATGCCACTGCCGACTGGCAGAAAGTTTCCAACGAGATTTTCTACGAAGTCGGCACCATCCCCGGCTGGACCCTGCCGGTCAGCGCCACGGTGGACCCGGATGTGGTGGCCGAGTACATATTCCTCGGCCCCAACAACGGCAACTATGTCTATCTGGAGTATGTGAAAGGGGTACGGGAGTAAATCCCTTTCCATCCGGCCCGGCGTCGGGGCGGCGCGGTTCAGCCGAATCGCCCCGACGCAAAACCGCAAGTCCATCAAATTACCAATCCGGCAATCAACTAACCAATCCCATGCGTCTGGATTCCGGCTTGCGCCGGAATGACGGTGTGGGGATTGGAATGACGGTAATCAAGCCATCTGACTGGATTCCGGCTTGCGCCGGAATGACGGTGTGGGGATTTGGAATGACGGTTTGAGAGTGTCGCCTGAGAACTGGGGAAAAGGAAAGGCATTATGCAGCGTTTTATCATTCTGCGGGTGTTGCAGGGGCTGTTGGCGGTGTTCGTCATCAGTCTGATTGTCTTTGCGCTGTCCCGGGTAGCCGGCGACCCGCTGGCCGCCATCCTGGACGACGAAAGCGGCAAAGAGCAGATTGAACTGATCCGCCAGAGCTGGGGATTGGACCGGCCCCTGCACGAGCAGTACTTCGTCTATATGGGCCGGCTGCTTACCGGCGATTTGGGGACTTCGTTCAAGTGGGACCGTCCGGTGGGAGAGCTGATAGTGGAGCGGATGCCGGCCACTTTGCAGCTGTCGGCGTTTGCGCTGCTGGTTACCGGAATTATCGCTTTCCCCATCGGGGTGATGTCCGCCGTCAAGAAAGACAGCTGGTTTGACAGTTTCGGCAAGATGTTCGCCATATTAGGGCAGTCGGCCCCCACTTTTGCGGTAGGGCTGATACTGATGTGGATTTTTGCGGTGCAGCTGGGCTGGCTGCCGACATCGGGCCGGGGCGGTTTCAGGTATATGCTGCTGCCGGGCTTCGCGCTGGGGTATTACAATGTGGCGGCGATTATGCGCCTGACGCGCTCCTCAATGCTGGAAGTGCTGGACACGGAATATGTGAAGCTGGCGCGCATCAAGGGGATACCGGAGTGGAAAATCATCTGGAAGCACTGCTTCCGCAATGCGCTGATTGGGCCGCTGACCTACTTCAGCCTGATTTTCGCCATACTGATTACCGGCTCCGTGGTCATTGAGACGGTGTTCGCCTGGCCGGGGCTGGGGCTGCTGGTCATTGAGGCCATCAACTCCAAAGACCATATCACCGTGCAGGCCGTGGTGCTGCTGTTCGCCCTGCTGTATGTGGGCGTGAACATCATCACGGACATCACTTACGCCTATGTTGACCCGCGCATTCGCTACGGGTAAGCGCCGGATTTGGGAGGGATTGGCATTATGGCAGCGCAAACCACCGCGCCGGGCGGCCCGTCCGGCGATGCCGCCGTTGCGGCGCCGCAGCAAGGCGGGCTGAACCCTAGCAAGGTATGGCAGGAGATCCGGCGTCTGCCGATACTGCCCCTGTTCGTGCTGATTGTGTTTCTGATTGTGCCGGCGGTGTTTGCCAATGCGCTGTCGCAGTACGACCCGCAGATTGGCGACCTGGAACGGGAGCTGGAGCCGCCGGCGTGGATCCCGGACCGGGAAAGCACGCAGGAGATCGTCCGGCGCGCCCGGGATCCGGACTCGGAAATAAGCCTGAACAATGCGCGGCGCAATCTGGATACGGGCGCCGCCACGCTGGTGGACGCCAACGGCAACGGGCAGCCGGACATCGGCGAGACGATGGTACGCATCAAGCCGGGCGGCAGCTGGGAATATCCGCTAGGCACCGACAAGCAGGGGCGCGACCTGCTGACGCGGCTGATGCACGGCGCGCGTATATCCCTGGCGGTGTCCTGCCTGGCGATACTGCTGGGCGGCTTCCTGGGCACAACCATCGGGATGCTGGCGGCGTTCCGCGGGGGCATCACCGACGCTATCCTGATGCGCGTGGTGGACATCAAGCTGGCGTTTCCGTCCATCCTGCTGGCGTTGACGCTGGTGGTGGCTATCGGTTCCGGTTTTGAGACGGTGGTCATCGTCATCGCTTTGCTGCTGTGGGCGCGGTACGCGCGCGTCGTGCGCGGCGAGGCCCTGGCGATTAAGGAACGGGATTTTATTGACCGGGCGCGAGTGGCCGGCGCATCCAACCTGCGGATTATAACGCGGCATATTTTCCCGAATGTGTTCAACACGGTGATAGTGCTGGCCACGCTGGAAGTCGGCCATGTCATCATCCTGGAAGCGACGCTGAGCTTCCTGGGGGCGGGCATCCCGCGTCCGCAGCCCGCTTGGGGACTGATGGCGGCCGACGGACGGGAAGTCATCACCAGCTCCTGGTGGATATTCCTGTTCCCCTGCCTGGCCATCGTGCTGACGGTGCTGTCGATGAACCTGCTGGGGGACTGGCTGCGCGACCGGCTGGATCCGAAGCTGCGGAATGTGTAGCCTTGGCGCCGGACGGCCTTTCCCCTTGCCCCAGCCCTCTCCCGCAACGGGAGGGGGTTGGATGGCATGGATGTACGGGATGAATGGGATAGGGATTCCGGCTTTCGCCGGAATGACGGCAGGGGTTCGGAATAACGAAAAAATCAGACGGCCAGATTGGAAGCGCAGTCGTGGCAAGTGCAATGATTGCATCATTGGGCTTGCCGCATTACAATAGGGCGACTTTGTGCGCCCTGCCGCATCTACCCGCATTTGAGGATGAGCGCCGCTATGACGATGACCACTTTGCCGACCGACAATGACACCATCCTGGAAGTCAAAGACCTGTACACCTACATTTTCACGCGCAGCGCCGTCGTCAAGGCGGTGGACGGCATATCGTTCAACCTCCGCAAGGGCGAAACCCTGGGCATCGTGGGGGAGTCCGGCTGCGGCAAGACGATGACCGCGCTGTCGCTGCTGCGGCTGGTGCCGCAGCCGGCCGGGCGCATCGTCGGCGGGCAGATTGTCCTCAACGGCGAGGACATTCTGCAAAAAAGCGATGACGAAATGCGCGATGTGCGCGGCCGGCAAATCTCCATGATTCTGCAAGACCCGCAGACTTCGCTGAACCCGGTGTTCACCATCGGCAACCAGTTGCGGGAAGCGCTGGGCATCGCGCATCACGAAAACAAGCGGTCCATGCTGGGCCGGGCGGTAGATGCGCTGCGGTCGGTGAATGTAGCGGCGCCGGAACGGCGGCTGGACGACTACCCGCACCAGATGTCGGGCGGAATGAAACAGCGCGTGGTCGGCGCCATCGCAATGTCCTGCGAACCGGGCGTCATCATCGCCGACGAGCCGACTACCGCGCTGGATGTAACCATTCAGCTGCAATACCTGCGGCTGCTGAAAGACATTCAGGCGGAAACCGGGCTGGCCATCATCTTTATCACGCACGACTTCGGCGTAGTGGCGCGGATGTGCGACCGCGTGGCGGTGATGTACGCCGGGCGCATCATTGAGCAGGGCGATGTGCGGGATATTTTCAGCTATCCGGCGCATCCGTACACGCAGGCATTGATTAATTCGGTGCCGAAGCTGGAGCAGCGGGTTGACCGGCTGTATTCCATTGACGGGCAGCCGCCGCTGCTGTCCAACCTGCCGGACGGGTGCCGTTTTGCGCCGCGCTGTCCGTATGTACACGACCAGTGCCTGGCCGACTACCCGTCGTCATACTACCAGAATGACCGGCACTATGCCGACTGCTGGGCGCTGGACGCCGACTGGCAGGGCACGCCCATCGCCGAGTTCGTTGCGCCTACGGGCAGCGCGGGCTAAAATGGGCGCCGCCAAAACGCCCGAAAGCAACTGCGAGGAGGATAATACCGATGGCTGTCGCTGGCAATGAGACCCTGTTGGAAGTGAACGGGCTGAAAAAGTATTTCCCGGTCACCAAGGGCCTGATAATGATGAAAACCATCGGCTATGTGCAGGCGGTGGACGGCATTTCGTTCTCGGTCAAGCAGGGCGAAACGCTGGGACTCGTGGGCGAATCCGGCTGCGGCAAGACGACTACCAGCAAACTGCTGCTGCGCCTGGAACGCCCCACCGAAGGCGAAATCCTGCTGGACGGCGAAAACATCGGCGATTTTAAAGGGTCGCGCTTGCAGGAATACCGCACGACGGTGCAGGCCGTGTTCCAGGATCCGTGGTCGTCGCTCAGCCCCCGGATGCGGGTGCGGGACATCGTATCCGAGCCGCTGGTGGTGAACCGCAGCGTTACGACGCAGGAAAAGAACGACCGGGTTGCCGAAGTGCTGCAACAAGTCGGGCTGCACTCGCAGCAGGCCAACAACTACCCGCACGAGTTCAGCGGCGGGCAGCGGCAGCGCATCGCCGTGGCCTCGGCTCTGGTTTCGTATCCCAAGCTGATTGTGCTGGACGAGCCGGTGTCCGCCCTGGATGTGTCCATCCGGGCGCAGGTAATGAACCTGCTGAAAGACTTGCAGGAACAGTACAATGTCAGCTACCTGCTGATTGCCCACAACCTGGCGACCGTGCGCTATATGGCGCATCAGACCGCCGTAATGTATCTGGGGCAAATCGTGGAGTTCGCCGACACTGAGGAACTCTACGAAAACGCGCTGCATCCGTACACCAAGGCGCTGTTCTCGGCGGCGCTGCCGTCCCATCCCGATCTGATACGGGAGGACATCGTGCTGCAAGGGGAAGTGCCGTCGCCGATTAACCCGCCGTCGGGTTGCCGGTTCCATCCGCGCTGCCCCTTTGCGATGCCGCAGTGTTCCGAGGAAGCGCCGGTAGAGAAAGAAGTAGCGCCGGGGCATCGGGTATCGTGCCATTTGTACTGACGCCCGGATGCCGGCAACGGGCCGGGCTGCGGCCGGCCCTGGCGTTGAACCGGCATTGAAAAGGAAAGGCGCCCCTGCGGTTGGCATCGCAGGGGCGCTTTGATTTTGGCGAGTCGGCAAGCCGGCGGCGGCGCGCTTATTGGATGGCGTACACGGTGCCGGCGTCGGTGCGGACAACCAGCTTGCCGTTAACCAGGGTGGGGGCAATCCGTATGCCGCCGTCCAGCCGGGCCCGCCAGTTAAGCGAACCGTCCCCCCGGTTCAGGGAATACAGGTTATAGGCGTCGTCGCCGAAAATAAGGTCATCTTTGACGGCCAAGGGAGAGGCCCAGATGGCGCCGTCGGCCTGGAAAGTCCAGATGGGATTTCCGGTACTGGCGTCAATGGCGTACAAATTGCGGTCGTGGCCGCCGGCGTAGAGAGTGCCTTCGGCCAGCGCCGGGCTGCTTTTGATGCCGAGCAGGGGATTTTCGGGGGTGAAACGCCAGAGGCCGCCCTGCTGCCCCGGCGGACGCGGCACGGCCGGCACCTGCCAGATCCAGAGCTGCGCCCACACCTGCTTGAACTGGTACAGGCCGGGTATCTCACGCTGGCGGGCGCTGACGGCGTATAAATCCCCGCCGGCGGCGAAATAGGCGTGTTCGCCATCTGCGGAAATCACCGGAGAGCCGGTCACGCCGCGCGGCGTGCGATAGCGCGAGAATTCCTGCCCGGTGCGCGCGGAAAGGATATACAGGGTTCCATCATTGTCGCCCACCAGCAGGCGGCCTTCGTAGAGGGCGGGCGCGCCGCTGGCGTTGCTGGACAGCTGCGTAGCCCAGATTTCATCTCCGCTGGCGGCGTCCAGCGCATACATCCAGCCCTTGCCGGAACTGATGTAAAGCAGCCCCTGAGACACAATAGGCGCCGTCTCCACGGCGTCGGCAGCCTTGAAAGTCCAGCGCGATTCGCCGGTGTAAGCGTCCCAGGAGTTGACCGTGTGGTCGGTGCTGCCGAAATAAAGGTAAGTATCAATCAGAGCGGGAGCGGCGGCAATGCGGCCTTCGGTATTGCCATCCCAACCCTGGCGCACTTTGCCTTCATCGCGCAGGTTCAGCGGGAATATGCCGTCGGCGGAACCGATGTAGATGTTCGCCAGCTCTCCAATGCCTTCGGCGCCGACCGGGTTCGCAATTGCCGTCTGCCGCCATTCAATTTCGCCGCGCGGCGGCGGCGGCCCGGAGTCCACATAGCGATGATGCTGCAAATTCTGCCCCGATACCGTCCAATGGCCGGGGCCGCTGTCGATAGTAAGCTGAGACTGGATGTTTTTGAACAGGATCAGCGGATTGGGCGCAAAGGGGTAATTGATCCAGATGACAAAGGTGATGATCAGGGCCAGCACTATTGCGGACAGGATGCGCTGGAACGACAGCCGGCGGGTGAACCAATTTTGACGGCGGCGCTGCGCCCAGGATGGCAGCCGGATGATGACCTGCTGGCATTTGTCGCACCGGCTGCCGATATGCTGCTCCGGCATACCGCAGTAGGGGCATTCCATCACTAGATGGTCGTCCACTGCGGCGGCGGCGTTGGCGCCGGCGAAACCGTCGGCGACAGCCGCTGAAACGGCCGGCGCATCAACCGCAATTCCGCCGGCGCCAAGACCGATGCCCTCAGGGCCGATGGCGTCCAGGCCGATTTCAAGCGGGGGGTCTGCGGGCCGGGCCGTTGCGGCGCCGGCCGCGCTGCGGCTGCCGCCGTCGCCAGCCGCAAAAGTCGGTTCCCGCTGTGGCGGCGTCAGCGCTCCGGGCGGGGAGAGCAGCCGTTCCTGGTAATCGGCGGCGGCCAAATCCTCACGGATTGGATCCAGGGCCGGCTCCGCTGCCCCGCCGGCGCCGGGCGGCGGCGCGGCCGGCGCGGCCGGCGCGGCCGGCGCGGCCGGCGCGGCCGGCGCGGCCGGCGCGGCCGGCGCGGGAACGGTTCCTACCGCGGCCAGCTCCGCCGGGTCAAAGTCCGCTACCGACAGCGGCGCACTGGGGGGCGGCGCGGTAGGCACGATGTCCAAATCGCCGGCGTCAAAGGGCGGCGGCGGTTCGGGGGATGCCGCCGCGGCGGCATCCCCCGGAAAAGCGTCGGCCATCGGAAAGGCGCCGGCCATCGGGTCCGCAGCCGCAGCGTCCGGGTCGCCGGCATCCGGGGCACGGCGGCGAAAACGGCGAATGACTCGGTCAAAAATCGCCACGAAACAAAACTCGCAGTATCGGTTCGGTATGGTGTGGTTGGGTTGGGTATTTATTTCAGTTGGCGGGCAGCGCGCCGTTGATTAGCAGGCTCCGCACCTCGGGCGCCAGGGCTTGGGCGCGCGCCTGCAACGCCGCGCCGCTGACATTAGTGATGGGATGCTGGCACATCAGATAGGGGAAATCGGGAACGCCCATCAGCCGGGTATAGGCGCGGGCGGTATTGGCGAACACCGTCGTGATGATCGCCGCCGCCGGGATGCCCTGCCGCTCCAGAGTAATTCCGTCGTGCAAACTGCCCGACGAGCAGCCCCCTCAATCGCCGACGCCGGCGATGACGAAATCGGCATGGCGATGGAGGTCGGCCAGCACTTCGGGATGCGGCGGCAAAGAGGCGTTGTGCTTGCGGGCGTAGTAAATGTCGGCAAACTCAAACTCATCGTCCAGGGCGCGGGCGATGGCCCAGAGGATGGCATCGGAGTTAGCTTTGGAGTTGTCCAGCAAGCCGAGACGCCCGCCCCGCAAGTCAACGGGGCGCGGCGCCATAATCAGCGGCGCGGCGCCGGGGTCAAATCCGGTAGGGTCAACCAGCTGAATTGCGGCGGCGTTTGATGCAGTCATACTAACCCCCGTTGATTGGGACGGGATGGGATGGAACAAGACGGGACAAGTCGGAATGGCGCAGCGTACGGTTACGGCAACAGTCGGGTTACGGCCGGCACGCCGTAATAGTTCATAATCAGTTCGCTGTAGATGCCGCTGTCGCCGCCGGCTTTCACTATCAGAATATCATCAGGGTTGTCAACGGTCATCCGGCGCTCCGCATCGTCTCCAGGTTCTACCGGGCCGTTGGCCATGCCGAGCCGTTTCAGGTCGGCCACGGAACGCCAGGCCCGTTCATACAGGTATTCCTGCATATTGCGGCGGTTCCAGCCCAGCCGCCCCAGCAGTTCGGCGTGCCAGTGCCCCACTACCCAGAACCACTTGATGCCGCGTCCGAAGTAGATGCCCAACCCGTGCGATGCCATGCCGTCGGCGATGGAATCCAGCAGGCTTTCGCCGGTAGTTCCGTAGCGGTTGCCGTGCATTGACGGATCCTGAATAGTGGCGACGGTAACGGTGGACTGCTCCGGCGCGAAACCGGCGCTGACATGGAACGGTTCCCAGGGGCTGTTTTCCTCGTCCTCGCCGATGACGACGCCGAACTTGGTAAGGCTGCCCATACAGCCCCGATCCAGCACGCCGGGCCGCTGCTCAAAGACATTGATAAAGATGAGACGCAGCGCTCGCCCGATGGTAGCGTTGGCCCGGTAGCCGGGGCTGAACAGGTTGTCGGTGCAGTTCAGCTCAATTTCGCGGCGGATGGGGCCGTTGACCAGCGCCAGCAGTCCGGTAGAGTTGGTTACGGCGGACACTTCGTGAATGCAGTTCGGGTCATGCTCAAAGAGGGCATCCAGGACGGCCAGGACGATAGGGAAATAGGCGGGCAGACAGCCGGCCATCACCGCGTTGGCGGCGGCTTGCGCGGCGGTCAAAGCGCGGCGGCGCACCGGCACCTCGCCGATGATGTCATCGGGGGACAAGCCGACGGCGTCCAGCATCGCCTGCACCCGATCCACCGTAGGCGGCACCACCGGCAGGCCGTCCGTCCAGCCCCGGCGATAGCATTCGTCGATGGCGTCCAGGCCGTCCAGCGGCAGCCGGATGGCGGCGGGGTAAGGTTGCGATGCCACGGCCATGCTCCTCCGGTTTATCTGATGCGGCGTCTAACGAATGCCACTGATCGGCGCCCCGGCATAACCGGGAGCGGCAATCCGATTATACGCCCGCCCCCATTCTACCAAATCCGCAGGCAATAATCATAATCCTGCGGATGCGGGCCGGCGGCGTAAAAATCCCCATCTATCCCCTTCAGCCATCATGTCATTAAAAAACCCCCTCCACTAAATGGAGAGGGTTAGGCAACGAGAGCTGGGAATGGGGAGCGGGGAGCGGCGCCGGCCTTAGCGGCACCATGCCATATGCGCCCAGCGGACGTAAATGCCGCCGCCGCTTGAAACCTTGCTAAAGCGGTTTTGGTCAATGGTGCTGCTAGGGCTGACAAAATTGGCGAAATCACTATAATCGCCGCTTTCGCCAATTCTCACGAATCGGTTAGCCGAATTTGGCGGCCCGCTTACCGGCGTGAAAACCCCACCGCTAAAGTAATGCAGGTTGTCGGAAATCAAAGCGAACCGGCCGTCCCTGCCAGCATAGTCGCCCGCCGGGTCACTCCGGTAGGTAATAGTTCCTGCCCCACGCTCCAGCACAATCAGCCAGCCGCTGTCGCTGTTGCCCCCGTTGTAAGCCGCTTGCCCGTCCCGCACATTGTACCAGCGCGGCTGCTGTCCGTACTCCTGACAAACCCGCGAAGTATAAGTGTATCCGCCATAAGCTTGCGCTTCCGCATCAGCGCCGGGGAAAATCATCCCGCCGGCAATGGCCAAGCCGGCCAGGACGCTGAAAATGGCAACCTTGCCCAGCCGCAGCCCAGCCGTCGTTGGGTTTTTAGTCAGCCTATATCGGGGGGGGGGGTAGAACGTGGTAAGGCAGTCATAATTTCACTCCAAGCTTTCCAGGGTGCGGATGAATTCAGCAATGATTTCCTTGCCGTAGCGGATGCCGTCGGCGTCGGGCGGGCCGCCATAAAACCGCTGATGGTAATGTGATGCGATGTAGTACTGCCCGCGCAGATGAGGCGATGCGCCCTCCTCGCGGATGAGTCGCAGGACGGTTTCCTCCAGCAGGCTGTGGGCATAATGTTCCCAACCCCGGATTTCGGCAACGGCTTTGATGGCGTGCGCGGCGGCGCCCCAAAGTTTATTGCTGGCTTCCTCTAGTTCGCCGCGCTCCAGCTCATCGTCCACCAAATCCCAAAAATGCCAGCTGCGCCCCTGGTGGTAAGCGACAGTATCGGCGACGGTTGCAGTCGGCGCGGTTGCCATAGTAGATGCCAGTAACTCAGATAGGCCGCCCTCAAACCGCCGGCGGCAACGATGGAATGATAGCCCATCCTGGCTGAATAATCAAGGCAGCCGACCAACCTCCAACCGTGATTCCGAGGCAAGCCGGAATCCATCCCCTCAACCAAATCCAAAATCCCATTCATCCCCTTTATCCATGCCATAATAAAACCCCATCCCGTCCATCGGCGTCAGAAACTCCGGCCTACCCGGAGCGGGCCGCAGTGGTACAATTTGGGAAACGCCCGGCGGCAACGCTCGTTTTACATTCCGCCGGCCGGCGGTTATCATACTGCCATCCTTTTTATAATGCAGATTGCGGCGCCGGCGCGGCGTGCCGGCGCCCCATTACACAACGCAAGGAGCCCCATTATGCGAGGAGTAGCCATCGTTTCCCCCGTCCGCACTGCTGTCGGCAATTTTGGCGGCGCGCTGCGGGATGTTTCCGCCGCCGAGCTAGCCTCTGCCGTGATTTCCGCCGCCCTGGAACGCAGCGGCGTTGACCCGGCCAAAGTGGATGACGTCATCCTCGGCCACGGCTATCCGTCCGGCGAAAACCCGGCCATCGGACGCTTGGCCGGGCTCAAAGCCGGCCTGCCTATTGAAGTGCCGGGCTACCAACTGGATCGCCGCTGCTCGTCCGGCCTGCAAGCCATCCTCAACGCCTCAATGCTGGTGCAGACCGACAATGCCGATGTCGTCATCGCCGGCGGCGTGGAGAGTATGAGCAGCGCCGAGTTTTACAGCAACGAATCCCGCTGGGGCGCCCGGTTCGGCTCGGTTACTTTTCACGACCGGCTGGCCCGCGCCCGCGTTACTATTTCCCCCGACGAGCGGTTCGGCCCGATCCCCGGCGGTATGGTGGAAACCGCCGAAAACCTGGCGCAGCAGTACGAAATCCCCCGCCAGGAACAGGACGAGTACGCCCTCCGCAGCCACCAGCGCGCCGTTGCCGCCCGCGAATCCGGCAAGTTCAGCGATGAAATCATACCCGTTAGCATCCCCCAGCGCCGCGGCGACCCCAAAATCTTTGACGCCGACGAGGGGCCGCGCGCCGACACTACGATGGAAGTTCTGGGGCGTCTGCGCCCGGTGATGCGCGACGGCTGCGTTACCGCCGGCAACGCCAGCAGCCAGAACGACGCCGCGTCCGTCTGCCTGGTGGTCGCAGAGGACAAGCTGGAGGAGCTGGGGCTGACGCCGATGGCCTATCTGCGCGGCTGGGCCGTTACCGGCTGCCATCCCGCCACTATGGGCATCGGCCCGGTGCCGGCCGTCAACAAAGTGATGGGCAAAATCGGGATGACGCTGGGCGATATGGACATCATTGAGCTGAACGAAGCCTTTGCCGCCCAAGTGCTGGCCGTGCTGCGGGAATGGCAGTTGCCGCATGAGGACAACCTCAATGTCAACGGCTCCGGCATTTCGCTGGGGCATCCCATCGCCGCTACCGGCGCCCGCATCCTGACCACGCTGCTGCACGAAATGGAACGGCAGGACGCGCAGTGGGGCCTGGAGACGATGTGCGTCGGCGGCGGGCAGGGCGTGGCCGCCGTGTTTGAACGGCGCTAGGCCCGGCAAAGACGGATCCGACTCTGAGCCGACTCACCGGATCCGATTTGCCGGATCTGACTCACGGCTGCTAGGGCTACTGTCTATGACCGTGCCGAACATTATTGCGGCGCGGCCGGCGCGGGGCGCGGTCCAAACGCCCCGCAAGCCGCCGCTGCCGTCTCCGCCCCAAAAAGCCGGAGCTGAACCGGTACAACCACTATCATCGGGCCGCCTTGGGCCGCACTTTCTGCCGCCATTTCGCCCATCGCCCGGATGTACGGGCGGGCGGCGGCGACTCCGCTGGACGCATCGCCGCATCGGGAATTGCTGCTACCCCACGCAGCCGAAAGCATCAGCCTGCCCACCCGTCAGGTCATTGAAATTGCGGTAGAAGCGACCTCCACCAGCTGCGGCTACGGCGTCCCGGTGATGCAGTCTGTCCAGGAACGGACGCGCGCCGCGCGGGGACGGCGGTATAAAGAGCGATGACGAAAACGGAACCGGAAACAGAGTAGGGAGCAGTAATATGCCGCCGCGCACACGCCGCGAGGCGCCCCAGCGTCGGGATGCCCGCATTCATAAACATCTGCTGATAGCCGGAGAGTATTGGGGCAAATGCCCGATCTACCTGGCCGATGGCGATTTGCGTCAAGCCGGCGAGAAAGGCTGGGGCGCCGTGGCGCAGCTCACCAAAGCGGTAGCGACGCTGCGCGGCTGGGAACACTATGACCATGTTGCCATACGGGAGGCGGTGCAGGCCCTGGCGGACGAGCTGCCGGATGATGCGGAACACATCCGGCATGGCCTCAACGCGGCTCAGGGTCTGCACGGCAATTTCTACGAGTCCTACATGACGCGTGAACAGGCCGATTTCAATCTGGCAACGGTAGTTCCGTTGCTAAATACTCTGTGGGGGCAGATCCCCGGCGAATACACCGGCGGCGTATCTTTCGCCGAGTGGGTTGAGCGGGCAGCTGCGCCGGTTGCCTAGCCGCCGGCGCAGCTGCGGCTCTTTTCAGGACAGTCTGCGCGCTACCGTACATCGCTGGTCCACCTATCCCGCCGGCTACTTTTACCGACTGATGGAGAGTAAAATCCGCGAGCTCGGGTTGCTTGCGACAGTACATCCTGAACATCGATTCCGCAACGACGCCGCGCGCCGCTTGGCGAAATACGCTGAACCCAAGAGTATTGACCTGATTTAAGCTCGCTGCCACTATCAGATACGGCCGGCGAAATGGACGCCGGGCGCCATTGCCCCGGCGTCGGTCGGGTCAGCCCTGCGATACATTCCAAGCTGATGAATGTTGTCGGGGGCCTGTCGGAGTCGCGAGCAGTGAAAGCAGGCAAGAAAGCCTATGACCTAATGGCAGCCGGCTACTTTGAGGATATGCTCCAGGTGATTGCCGGCGCCTATGCTACGCCGGGCAACCATTAGCGCCGGCGCTTGGCGTCAAATCGGCAGTCCTAGCCCGGCGGCCACCGCCCGCTGCCGCTCGTCCAGCGTGATAAAGACCAGTTCGCTGGATATAGTTGCATCCAGGTACATGGCCACAGCGATATGCCAGAGGTCGGCGCCGCGCAAATAGCCTACCCGCAAGGCGGTTACGATTTCAGCAGTGAGCGGACGGTCGGGATAGATCCATTCAACGGTATAGGGCAAAGCGCCTGCTATATCCATTCCATAGCGGGCGAAAGCGGAGCGGGTTTCCGCGTCCAACAGGCTGGCCGACGCCAGCAGGTCAAAGGTTTCCAACCTCTGGACGATTAACGGCGCAGAGGGTTCCCGCAACGCTACTGCCAGCAGCGCCGACGCGTCCACATACGCCGTTGCCAGCGGGAATGCCGGCGTCACTGGCATCCGCCCCGGCATCCGCAATCGCAATTACAATCGCACTCGCCCCACCGTTCTTTGAGGAACCGATCCAGCGCGCCGGGTATATGAGCAATGGGCAAAAACGGAGGGCGCGGCTTTTCCGAACTGGGGCCGGATATAATGCCCCGGGCGCGCAGCTCCGCCCACTCTTTCCGGGCCTGCTCCCTGGCCTCCGCACTCACCGGCGTCCGCCGGATGGGGTTTTTCTCCCACTCGGCAACGATCTCGTCCGGCGTAAGATAACGCGGCTTGCCTTTCATTTTATCGTCCATAATCGTACTCTCTTGCCGCCGGAGATGCAGTTGGTCGGTTAGTTGTCGGTGGGGTTGATTGGTTGACTGACTGATTGATTGACGCTATGGACATGGCAGCAGGTTGGCAATCGTCCAGCAAAAGAGCGTGGCGCCGCCGATTACGCCGGCGGTATCGTATCAAACCCAGTATAAGGCCGCAGCTCCTCCGGTATTAGCACCGACCCGTCCGCCTGCTGGTTGTTTTCCAGCAGGGCGATGATGACCCGCGGCAGCGCCAGGCCGGAGCCGTTCAGCGTATGCACGAACCGGGGCCGCTCCCCAGCGCCGGGCCGGTAGCGCACATTGGCCCGCCGCGCCTGAAAGTCGGTGCAGTTGGAGCAGGACGACACTTCCAGCCACTCTTGCGAGCCGGCCGCCCACACTTCAATGTCGTAAGACTTGGCCGATGGAAAGGATATATCGCCGGCGCACAGCTGCAAGATGCGATACGGCAGGTTGAGCCGCCGGCATACCGCCTCCGCGTTGCCCAGCATCGCTTCCAGCTCGTCAAAAGAGGTTTCCGGCGCAACGAATTTGTACATCTCCACTTTGTTGAACTGATGCACCCGCTTGATGCCGCGCGTATCCCGCCCCGCCGCCGCCTTTTCCCGCCGGAAACAGGGCGTATGCGCTACATAGTACAAGGGCAGGTCGGCGGCGGACAGGATTTCATCCCGGTGCAAGTTGGTAATCGGCACTTCGGCGGTAGGTATCAGCCAGAGGTCGTCCTCGTCATCGTGATACAGGTTGTCGGCGAAAAGCGGCAGGTTGCCGGAGCCTTCCATAATTTCCCGGCGTACCAGGATGGGCAGCGCGACTTCGGTGTAGCCATGTTCCCGCCCGTGCAGATCCAGCATCCACGCGATGATGGCCCGTTCCAGCCGGGCGCCGTAGCCGTGCAGCGTATAGAACCGGCTGCCGGCCAGCTTGACGCCCCGCTGAAAGTCAATGATGCCCAGGCGTTCCGCCAGATCCCAATGCGGCTGCGGCTCAAAGTCGTAGGCCGGCAAATCGCCCCAGGAACGCAGCACGATATTCCCGGTTTCGTCCGTGCCGTCGGGAGTGCCGGCGTCCGGCAGGTTGGGCAGCTCCAGCATCGCCGCGCCGATTTGGGAATCCAGCGTGCGGACGGTTTCCTCCAGGGTGTTGATTTGCTGGCCGACGGCGCGCATTTCCGCTACGACGGCATCGGGCGGCGGCTGGCCTTGCGCCCGCGCCTGCCCGATTTCCCGCGATACCTGGTTGCGGCGGGCGCGCAGCTCGTCGCCTTCAGTGATGGCGGCGCGGCGCCGGGCATCCAGCGCCAGGATTTCATCCAGGCAGTCCTCGTCCTCGGCGCGGCGCATCAGAGCGGCGCGCACCGCAGCGGTTTCGTTGCGAATCTGTTCAATGGCAAGCATCAGTCAACACTCTTAAACCAGGTCAAAAATCAGCGACCGCACGGCAAAAGCGAAGCCGGGCAGCACATCCTCTCCGTCCAGCGTCTCCGGGTCGGTCAGCAGTTCCGGTTCGGCCAGTCCTGTCCGGTAGATGCGGACGGTGCGTTCCAGCGGGTCAATCAGCCAGCCCAGCTTGGCGCCGTTGTCCATATATTCCCGCATCTTGTCCAACAGCGCGGCCAGATCCGCGGGACGGGATTGGGACGGCGACCGTATTTCCACCACGAAATCGGGACAGAACGGCCAGGTCTGCGGCGGGTCCGAGCGTGGGGGAGCCACTCTTTCCGCCGTCGTCCAGGCCCCATCTGGGCTGCGTACCGCGCCGTTAGACAGACGATACGCAGCGGACGGCCCAGTAGTCATACCGGGTGTTTCCAAGCCGATATTCCAAGTCTCCAGCGCAAAACCGAACCGAAATTCCCGGCGTTCCGCATATGCATAGGATGGCATCAGTTCCAATACTCCATCAGCGCCGAGTTCTATCTGCCAGAGGGCGCCGTCGTTGGCCAAGCAGATTTCCCAGAACCAGGCTTCGCAGGCGTCCGGGCCGGCGGCGACTACGGCGTCGGGCAGCCGGAGTTTCAGCGGAAACAGGTTGACGCCGGCAGTATCAGGCAGCGCCGGCGCGGGCGGCGGAAAATAATCGGGCGCCGGCACTGCCGCGGCTGCCGCCGGGCGGGTTGCGGTTGTAGTCATAGCAATAACCTCCCAGTCCGTCCGCTGCATTGTTGGCCGTGATAATCATGGCCGCCGCATAATCATAGCGACATTGCCGGCTATTCGCTATCGCCAGCAGCGGTATTGCCGCCGGCGCCCGCCAAAGAACGCATCTGCGGGAACAGCAGCACATCCCGGATGCTGGCCTGCCCGGTCAGCAGCATTATCAGCCGGTCAATGCCGATGCCCAGCCCGCCGGTGGGCGGCATTCCGTACTCCAATGCCGTCAGAAAATCCGCGTCGGTGCGGTCGGCTTCCTCGTCGCCGTAAGCGTCGCGCTGGCGTTCCTGGGCGGCGAACCGCGCGCGCTGCACTGCCGGGTCGTTCAGCTCGGTGTACGAGTTGGCAATCTCCATCCCGGCGGCGAAAGCCTCAAACCGTTCTACATAGCCGGGCTTGTCCGGGCGGCCTTTCGCCAGCGGCGACATATCCTCCGGGTAGTCAATCAGAAAAGTAGGCTGGATCAGATGCGGCTCCACATAAACGGAAAGCATCTTGTCAATCAGCCGGCCCCGCGCCTCCCGGGGTCCCGGCTGCAATCCCAACTCAAACGCTTTGCGGGTGAGGGATTCAGCGTCGGGATAGCGGTCAATGTCAACGCCGCTGCGCCGTTCCAGTTCCGCCGGCAGCGAAAGACGCGGCCAGGGCGGGGTAAAGTCAATCACCGCATCGCCCGCCGCAACCCGCATCACGCCGTACAAGTCCTGCGCCAGCGTAGATACCAGCGACTCTACCAGCTCCATCACATCGTTATAGTCCGCATACGCTTCATAGGATTCCAGCAGCGTGAACTCCGGGTTGTGGTCCTGGTCAATCCCCTCGTTGCGGAACACGCGGCCAATTTCATACACCTTGTCCAGCCCGCCGACAATCAGCCGTTTCAAGTAAAGTTCAGTGGCGATGCGGAGGTACAGCTGCTCGTCCAGCGCGTTGTGATGGGTAACAAAGGGGCGGGCGTGCGCGCCGGCGGGAATTGGCACCAGAATGGGCGTGTCCACTTCCACAAATCCGCGCCCATCAAAGAAACGGCGAATGCCGCTGATGATGCGGCTGCGCTGCGTGAAAGTGTCGGCCACTTCCGGGTTGGCAATCAGGTCAAGGTAACGCTGCCGGTAACGGGTTTCCACATCGCGCAGGCCGTGCCACTTTTCGGGGAGCGGCCGCATCCCTTTGGCGAGGATGGTCAGCGACTGCGCTTCGATAGTCGGCTGTCCGGTGCGCGTCCGCATCATCCGGCCGTTGACGCCCAGAAAATCGCCGATGTCCAGGTCATCCAGCAGTGCGTAATCCGAGCCCAGCGCATTTTGACGCAGCATTGCCTGCACGGTGCCGGAGGCGTCGCGCAAGTCCAGGAATGCGGCGCGCCCCATCACGCGCATTGAGGTAATGCGCCCGGCCAGCCGGATTATGGAATCGGACTCGTCATCGCCGGAGATTCCGGCGGCTTCGTCCGCCTCAAACCGGGCGATGGCGGCGGCGGCGTCCGCGCTGCGCCGGAACCGGGGCGGGTAGGGATCGATGCCGCGTTCCCGGATGCGTTCCAGCTTGGCCCGCCGGCTTTCCAGGTTAGCCTGTAGGCTGCCCAGGTTGTCGGCGGCGGCGTTGGCCGGCGGAGTTTCGTCGCGCGTAGTCACGGGATGCGATGCACTGCACTGCGCTAATCAGAGCGAGGGCCGCCCGGTCAGTGGACGGCGATTACCTTGATGCGGGCGTGGCCGCGGGGCGTCTGCACTTCGGCAATGTCGCCGGGACGCTTGCCCAGCAGGCTCTTGCCGATGGGGGAGATATGCGAAATTTTGCCCTGCGCCGGGTCGGATTCCAGCGAGCCCGTAATCTGATACTGCGCCTGCTGCCCGTTATCGCGTTCTACGGTAACGGTGCGCCAGATGGCTACGGCATCATCGGTATCAGCATCGGCAGCGCCGCCGGCGTCCGTCTGCGGGTTGCTGACCACCGCATTGCTAATCAGGTTTTCCAGCGCGCGAATCTTGCCCTCAGCGAAAGCCAGCTCCCGTTTTGCGGTATCCTGCTCGGCGTTGTCATCCGTGCCGCCGCGCGTGCGGGCGACATTAATCTGCTGCGCGATAGCCGGCTTACGCACTGTGCGCAACTCGTTCAGCTCCGCCATCAGCTCATCAAATTTCGCCTGGGACATATACTGCGGTTCCGGCATTTTGTCGCCACCCGGGAAGCCCTGATTGTGAAATGAAACAAGCCGCCATCAGCCTGCTTCGGCAACCATAAATTATAGAACCGGCAGTTCGGATTGTAAAGTTGCGCTGCGAGCCGGTATTCCCAACATAAACCGTCATAGCTCGGCCTCCGGCAAGCGGGCATACGGCCGCAGAAAGGTATTTTCGCTGCGGCTGCCGGCGCTCTGGGGGATGCCATCTCCATGCGGCGCCAAGGCTAGTTTCCGGTAGGCGGCGCTGGGGCGGGTGTAGGCGCCGCCGTGCGTGTAATAATGTCCGCAGTTGCCGCAGCGATAGACTTGACGGCTTTGGCAACTTTCCTAATTAGATGGTTTATTTCCGTCATTTCGGCGAAAGCCGGCATCCGCTCACTATGGTAGGCTCCGGCGTAGGCTGGGGTCCGTCCGTTGCGTGTGGATTCCGGCTTGCGCCGAAATGACGGTTTGGGGGGTTGGAATGACGGTTTGGGGGGGAATGATGGGGCATTCAGGTTTGGCGGTGAATTGAGGGATGGTTTTGAAAATGGCTGAAATTGCTGCTGCCGGCAGTATTGCCGCCGTGCAGGGGTTGGTGGTGGGTTGTCGGGCTTGCCCGCGGCTGGTGGAATGGCGGGAGGAGACGGCGCGGGTCAAGCGGCGGATGTATCGGGATGCGGAGTATTGGGGGAAACCGCTGGCGGCTTTTGGGGATCCGGAGGCGCGGCTGCTGATTGTGGGGCTGGCGCCGGCGGCGCACGGGGGCAACCGCACGGGCCGGATGTTCACCGGAGACCGCAGCGGGGACTGGCTGTTTGGGGCGCTGCATCGGGCGGGCTTTGCCAATCAGGCGGAATCGGAGCATTGGGGCGACGGGCTGGAGCTGCGGGATGCGCTGATTACGGCGGCGGCCCGGTGCGCTCCGCCGGCGAACAAGCCGACGCGCGATGAGCTGTCGGCCTGCCGTCCTTACCTGGCGCGGGAGATAGAACTGCTGCCGGATTTGCGCGTCGTGGTCGCTCTGGGGCGCATCGCTTTTGACGCTTTTCTGCGCGCCTATTATGATAGCGGGCGGATGATGCCGCCGCGCAAGCCGGCATTCGGGCATAATGCCGCGGCGCGTCTGCCGGACGGCGGCCCGCTGCTGATTGCGTGTTATCATCCGAGCCAGCAGAATACGCAGACCGGGCGGCTTACGGAGGCGATGCTGGATGATGTGTTGCGGCAGGCGCGCCAGGCGCTGGACTGACTGCGGGGTTATTGGCGGCTTGGTCAATCCTACTCTCTCTTTTCCAAAAGGTGAACGGCAATGAATTACGATGTAATCGTGGTGGGCGGCGGCGCGGCGGGCTGTGTCCTGGCGTCCCGGCTGTCCGAAAATCCGAACCGCGCGGTGCTGCTGCTGGAGGCGGGGCCGGATTATCCTGATCCGGCGGGGCTGCCTGACGAGCTGCGTTACGGGCATACGCGCGATGCGGAGCGACGGGGGGCGCGGCACAACTGGGCGCTTACCGGCACTATCAACGATGTGCAGGGGGAAATCCATGTAGCGCAGGGCAAGGTGGTTGGCGGGAGCAGCGCGATTAACGGGCAGATAATGCTGCGGGGGCTGCCGGATGACTTTGCGATGTGGGCGGGCTGGGGGAACGACCGCTGGAACTATCAGGATGTGCTGCCGTATTTCCGCAAGATGGAAACGGATCAGGATGTGCGGGATGACTTTCACGGCAGCGAGGGGCCGATACCGCTGCTGCGGCGTCATCAGGAGGAATGGCCGCCGATACAGCGCGCTTTGTACGATGCCTGCCGCGCCGCCGGCTACCCGGACTGCGCCGACCTTAATGGGCCGGAGCCGGGCGGAGTGGGCCCGATACCGATGAACAATCCGGGCGGGGTGCGGATGTCCACGGCGTTGACGCATCTAGACGCCGCGCGGCATCGGCTGAACCTTACGGTGCGGGGGGATGTGGCCGTGCGGCGGGTTCGGTTTGCCGGCGACAAGGCGGTTGGAGTTGAGGCGGAAAGCGGCGGCGAGATTTTTGACATTGACGCCGGGAGCATTGTGCTGTGCGCCGGGGGGATAAAGTCGCCGCATTTGCTGATGCTTTCGGGCATTGGGCCGGCGGATGCGCTGCGTTCTTTCGGGATACCCGTTTTGGTTGACCGGGCGGGGGTGGGGCGGAATTTGTGGAACCATCCCATAGCCAGCATTGGCTTGACGGCGCGGGATGAGGTGCGGCTGACGCCGGACGCGCAAGGGCTGCGGGTGGCGCTGCGTTACACTGCGGCCGGCTCGGACACGCCCAACGATGTGATGATAATGACCAGCTCGATATTCTCTCCGTTGTCGGGGGAGGCACTGCCGGAACGGGGGATTCGGCTGTCGTGCGCGCTGGAGCTGCCGGCGGGCAGCGGGGAGCTGGAGTTGCAATCGGCGGATCCGATGCAGCAGCCGCGGTTCAACTATCGGTATATGGAACACGCTTGGGATCGGGAACGGCTGCGGGAAGCGGTGCGGCTGTGCCGGCGGCTGGTGGAATATCCGCCATATGCGGAGGTGCTGGCGGAGTGGGTATCGCCGAGTGAAGGGGAGCTGGCGGACGATGGGCTGCTGGACGACTGGCTGCGCCGCACGGTTGGCACGGCGCGGCATATGTCCGGCACTTGCAAGATGGGGCCGGATGACGACCCGGATGCCGTGGTGGACCAGGGGCTGCGAGTGCGAGGCGTGTCCGGGCTGTGGGTTGCGGACGCCAGCATTCTGCCCAAGGTGCCGCGGGCCAACACTCATGCTACGGTGATAATGGTAGCGGAGCGGCTGGCGGCGGAGTGGGCGGCGGCGTGATTTCGCTGCGCCCCTCATCTTGGGGAGGGGCGCGGATGATGGCATGGATGGAGGGGATGAATGGGATTTTGGGCCTCCTTGGGGGGGATTGGGGGTTGGGGTTGGGTTATGATGTCGGGTAGTCGGGTAGTCGGGTAGTCGGGTAGTCGGGTTCAAGGTGGTCGGGTGCGTTGGGTTGGGATGGGTTAGGATTGGTTGGGATTGGATTGCAGTCTGCCAGGGTTTGCGGTCGCTTATCAGCCCTACGGCCGGAGGTTTTGCGCGTTGCTTTTGACGAGGCTGGCTTTTCGTCCGGGGACGGGGCGCTCCGTCTGGCGCCTTGGCAGGACCCGACTCCTTCGGTTAGTTGGACCGTGGGCGAGTAGGGAACGCCGGTGCGACTTGGGTTGCTGATTGGCCGTGAACGACCGGTCTTTTTGAGGGACTGGCTCCTGGCAGGCTGGATGGGTGCCGTTTTGAGGCGGCATTGAGTGTGGTGGATTGGAGAATTTGTACCCGACAAGGGGATGGTAACAGCGAACTGGAGTTCTTGTCAATGGGGTTGGAAGTCGGTTTTTTATACCGATGGACAGGATGGACGGGATGGGGTTTTATGGCATGGATGGAGGGGATGGGTGGGGATTTTGGGTTTTGGGGGGGTTGGATTCCGGCTTGCGCCGGAATGACGGTTTAGGGGGGTGGAATGACGGTTTAGGGGGACGGAATTATGGTTGAGGGGGGTGGGAATGACAGGATTTAAACCGTCTAATTCGGAAACGGCGCTTAGGATATGGGGAGAGGCGTCCGGGTGCGGGCCGGTGTGGTATTATTCAAGCCGGTCGGGCGCTGTGGCTGGCCCTGATTTGATGCGAAACGAAGCGCCGATCCCGGGGAGACTTCAATTATGCCGGTAATCACCATCAACGGCCCCATTGGCGCCGGCTCCATTGAGGTCGGCCAGAAAGTAGCGGCCGAGATGAGCCTGAACTATGTTGATCGGATGGTGTTCGCCGAAGCGGCCCGCATCATCGGCTCTCCGGTGTCCAACCTGATTGCCAAGGAGCAGCGGGTGGAACGGTTCGGCGACCGGATAGGCGCGCTGCTGGGCCGGGTGCTGGAACGCGCCGCGGTATCCGGCGATTACGACCTCGGCATCGGCATTGAGACGCTGCCGGAAACTTACTACGAGCTGGGCGCGGAACCGAAGTCGCGGGTGCAGCGGGTCAACGACCGGGTATTCATTGACACGACGCGGGAAGTAGTGCAGAACCTGGCCCAGGCCGGCCATGTCGTCATCATCGGGCGCGGCGCCAATATGATACTTGGCGATACGCCCGGCGTGCTGCACGTAGGTATGCTGGCGCCAATGGCGAAACGGGTAGCGACGATTATGGAACGGGAGCATCTGGGGGAGAAGGAAGCCCGCAGTCATCTGGAGGGGCTGGAGGAAGCCCGAATGCGCTTTTTCCAGAAATTTTTCAAGGTATCGCCCCTGGATCCAACGCTGTATCATATTGTGATGGATATGGGCCACATGAGTACCGAAACGGCGGCGCAAATCATCGTCCACGCCGCCGGCGATCTGGAACACTAGCCAGGCCGCCGGCGCGCGCAGTAATGACGATTTGCGCCGCAATACGGATACGAACCCGGCAACGGCAACACACAAGGAGGCAAAACGGGATTATGTTTGTAAGAATGGTTTGGGGGAAGCTGCGCGCCGGCTCCTGGGAGGAGTTTGAGCGGCACTATCACGAAAGGGTTACCGCCGGCGCTTCGCCCAAGGGGCTGCACGAGCGGCAGCTGATCCGCAGCACTGAGGATCCCGACGAGGGCATCAGCGTCAGTATGTGGGAAACGCTGGGCGACTTGCGCGCTTACGAGACCAGCGAGTTCCGCGCCAACATCGCCCGCGAGGTTGAGCATCTCTATCGCGGCGAGTACTGGGTGAAGCATTTCGAAGTGGCGTCCACTGACTAGATGCCAGCAGCGGAATGCCGTTGCACTGGACTTTTCGCAGTCTTGCGATAGCCAAGCCCGGCCGGCATCAAAATGCCGGCCGGGCTTGGGTGTACCGGCGGCGGTTAGCGGCTGGCCGCCGCTCCATTCACGCGGTTGATGCCGGCCCGGGCGCAATCCTCGTCCTCTTGCGCCGTGCCGCCGCTGCCGCCGACGGCGCCAATCAGCTCGCCGTTCAGATAGATGGGCAGGGCGCCTTGGCCGGGGACGAATTCGCCGCGTTCCACTTCCATTACGGCGCGCATAATGGGGGTAGTGGAGCGTTCCGTAAGGTCGCCGCTGGGTTCTCCGAAGCAGGCCGAAGCCCGCGCCTTGCCCCGCGATACATAGGGCGTGCGCCAGGCGGAGCCGTCCATCTTGCACATCGTAATCAGGTCGCCGCGGGCGTCCACGACGGAAAAGCTGAAAGCCTTGCCCAGCTGCTGCGCGGCGGCTTTGGCGCCGGCCAGCACTTGCTCGGCCTGTTCCAGTGTTATATTGGGCATCGTTAAATCTCCTTGCCGTTTTGATGGCTGTCTTGCGGTACGGACGCTGCGGCAGCGCTCCGTCCGGTAATGTCCCCGTGTGGTTGAGCGCAACCGCCGGGCTGCGCTATTATAACAGCCGCCCGGCACGCCCGACGCCGTAATTCTACCGTCGTCATCCCGACTACGGTCATACTGTCAGAATTACCTTTATCCCGGCGTAGCGTATGGCGTGGCAAACCGGCTGGCACACGAAAACGAGGAACGATTATGTTCGAGGGGTTTTTTGACGAATTTGGCCGCAGCTGCGGCTGCGTCATTGGCACCGGTATTGGGGTGATTATCCTTTTGATCATCGCCGCCGTGTTTCTCTAACCGCATGGTGGGCTGGCTGCCGACGGCGCGGCCCAATTTCGCCCTAATCTCACGCCGTCTTTCGCACACTATCAGGCGCGTTGCGCGCTGCGGTTGAGCGCAACCGCCGGGCTGCGCTATTATAACAGCCGCCCGGCCCGCCCGGCGTCCCCGGCCCAACGACGACAGCGTTTCCAAATCAGGCGGTTTAATTTTCCGTCATTCCGGCGAAAGCCGGAATCCACGCCCGCAACCACTTAATTGGAAACGCTACCGCTAACGACATACGAAAGTGAGGAACGATTATGCCCGGTTGTTTTCCTTCCATTGGGCGCAGCTGCGGCTGCGTCGTTATCGGCATCGGCGTGATTGTCATTTTGGCCATCATCGCCGTGGTTTTCGGCTTCGGCGAGTGCTCAATCGGTTGACCTCACCGCCCGACGCAAATTTACGCTTTCAGGAGTCTGCAATGCAGTTCGGATTTTACCTGCCTAACCATGGCCCCAACGCCCAGCCCGGCCCATTGGCGCAAATTGCCCAAGCCGGCGACCGTCTCGGCTACTATTGTATGGTGGCCGGCGACCATATCCTGGTGCCCAGCCGGATTGATTCGCCGTATCCCTACACGGTCGGCGGCGAATTCCCCACCGGCGCAAGCGGGGAATACTTTGAGCAGCTGACCCTGCTTACCTATCTGGCCGGCGTAACCGAGCGGATTCGCATGGTGCCGAGCGTGATGATTGTTCCCTATCGCCCGCCTATCCTGGCGGCCAAGATACTGGCGACGCTGGATGTGCTGTCGCAGGGACGGCTGATTCTGGGCGTCGGCGTCGGCTGGATGGAGGAGGAGTTTGAGGCTCTGGGGACGCCGCCATTCGCGGAGCGCGGCGCCGTTACCGACGAATACCTGCGGGCCTACAAAGAGCTGTGGACTAATCCGAACCCGGAATTCAACGGCAAATATGTGCAAATCTCCGGCATTCAGTTTCTGCCGCAGCCGGTGCAAAAGCCGCATCCGCCCATCTGGGTTGGTGGGCAAAGCCGTCCGGCCATCCGCCGCGCCGCTACTCTGGGCGATGGCTGGCATCCCGTAGGCGCCATTCCGGCGGCAGCCCTGGAGCCGGAGGAACTGGCCGGCGACCTGGTAACGCTCAACCGCTACGCTGAGCAGGCCGGGCGCGACCCGGCGTCGCTGTCGGTGTCAATGAAAGCGCCGCTGTACGACCCGGCGGCGATGCAGAGCGGGCCGCGCCGCCGTTTCTCCGGTTCTACGGACGCCATCCTGGAGGATGTGCACACTTACAGCGAAGTCGGCGTTTCGCACATCATTTTTGACATCCGGGGCAGCGATCTGAGCCAGGCCCTGGAACGGCTGGACTGGTTCGCCGGCGAAGTGATGGCGCAGGCCGGTTAGGGCGGCAACCGGGCCGGGTATGACGGAAGCGGCGGACGGGTACGGGTTCCGAACCGCCGCCGCGTTGCGCTGTGCTATAATCCGTTTCGCACCATACGCTGATACCAAGGCCGACGAACTGCCGGTTCGTCCTTATGCCCATTGAGGAGGATACGCCTTGACTACTCCCAACGACCGCTTGCAGGCCGGCCGGCATATGCGCGGGCTGATGGCGAAAGGGGACACTACCCACTACGCCCTACCCGGCGTGGACCAGCTGGCGCCTGACCTGAAACGCATCATCGACGAAGCGCTGTTCGGCACCATTTGGACGCGGCCCGGCCTGGATCTCAAACAGCGCTGCCTCGCCACCATCTCGGCCCTGATGACGCAGGGAGAACTGAACCTGCTGCGCCGCCATATCATCCGCGCGCTTAACGTCGGCCTTACGCCCAACCAGGTGGTGGAAATCTTTATCCAGTCCACCTTTTACATTGGCGTGCCGGCCGTGGAATCCGCGCTGCGGCTGACCAAGGACATCTACGAGGAACAGGGCATTGAGTTTGAGCCGGCGCTGGAGTACGACCCCAACCGCCATATGGACGAACTGCACGCCTTGGGGCAGGAAATACATCGCCATCATATGGGCGGCATCCAGGCCACCAGCACCGACCCGGAATCGCCCGAAAACCAGTTGGAACGGATCATTGACGAATACAACTGGGGCGCCATTTACAGCCGCTCGCTGCTGGACGACAAGGAGCGGGCCATCATTTCGCTGTCGGCCCTGGCCAGCATGGGCGTGTACGACAACCAGATGCGACGGCGCATCCGCGGCGCCATCGGCGTTGGATTGACTCCGGCTGAGGTTATGGAGATTTTCATTCACCTCTCAATGTACGGCGGCTACATCAGCGCGCGCACCTCAATGCGTATCGCCCGCTCCGTTTTCAACGAACTGGGCATTGAGTAGCGGCGGTCTCTCAATGACGGCCGGTCTCTCAGTGATGGATCCGGTCTCTCAATGATGGATGGAGGTCAGCGGCAACCCGATGAAACTGCGATTGAATGACGGCTGCGAGCTGTTCTATACCATCGACGACTTCACCGATCCTTGGACGCAGCCGGAAACCGTGGTAATGCACCACGGAATGGCCAAGAATCATAAGCTCTGGTTCGGCTGGGTGCCGATCATCGCCCGGCATTACCGGGTCATCCGACTGGATATGCGGGGAATGGGGCAGTCGGATGTGCCGGCGCCGGGCTACCCTTGGTCGGTAGATAATTTCGCCGGCGACTTGGCCGAGTTCGTGGACCAGCTGGGGCTGGAACGGTTTCATCTGATTGGCGAAACTGTCGGCGGCAGCATTGCGATGCGGTATGCTACGCTGCATCAGGAACGCCTGCTGTCTCTTACCGCCTGCACTTCGCCTACCAGTTTCAACGATGCTCATCATGCCCAGTCGGCGGTGCAGATTGAGAACGAAGGCATCGGCGCCTGGGTAGAAAACAGCATCGGGCGCCGGCTGGATCCGCAGATAGTTGACCCGGCTTATACGCGGTGGTACGCCGCGCAGATGAAAGCCACTGCGCCCCATGTGGTAGCCGGCTTTCAGGCTCAGGCGTCCGGCGATTTGCGTCCGCTGCTCAAAGAGGTGCAGACGCCGACGCTGATTATCGCCGCCGCCGCGCTGCGCGAGGAAGTGCTGGGCGATTTCCGCGCCGCCGCGGAGGTTTTTCCTAACGGGCGTGCCGTCGTGTTTCCCGGGGTATCCGGGTTCGTGCAGCACATCCTGCCGGTGCCGTGCGCCCGCGTCTGGCTGGATTTTGCCCGCAGCCTGGAGTAAAGCAAAGCGCCGCTGCCGGCAATTTTCCCGACTTCGGATCTGCTCTGGGAATGGATACAGCCGCTCTTGCCGACGGGGGACTCAGTGGCCGATGCGGCGCTGGCGACAGGCTTCGTCTGGGATGGCCTGGAGCTTGTCGTGGCTGCGCGGTTCCTCACCGGCGTCCTGTCGCTGATAGTCAGCAAGATAGTCCGGCGCGGATTTCTGCGCGATTGGGACTAAATTCGTCCGTATGCCGGCGCGCGTCGCGCCTACTCCAAACAAGGATTTTGCCTTATGCCTGATTCCCTTTCCCGCCTGCTGGCCCGCTGGGCCGTCAATCTCAACGCCGCCGATTTGCCGCCGGCCGTCGTGGACAAGATGCAGACCTCGCTGCTGCACGCCGCAGTGGTTGCCATCATCGGCGCCGGCACGCATCACGGCAAGGCGGCGGTTGACCTGGCGTTGTCCGAGGAAAGTTCGCCGGCCGGCGCCACTATTCTGGGCAACGGCGGACGCGCTACCCGCTGCGGCGCCGCTTTCGCCAACAGCAAGCTGATGCACGCCACCAACCAGGCTGATTCCTACCGGATGCTAACCCATCCCGGCCCGTGCGTCATTCCGGCCGCGCTGGCGTCGGCGCAGCTGGGCGGCAAGACGGGCGCCGATTTGATAACGGCGATGGCGGCCGGCTATGAAGTGCAGTCGCGCATCGCCGGCGATTTTATTGCGTCCACGCAGGCGCGGGGGTTTCGCTCCAGCCCCATCTACGGCACGCTGGGCGCAGCGGTCGCCGCCGGCAAGCTGCTGGGTCTTACCGAGGACCAGATGGTTACCGCCATCGCCCTGGCCAGCACTTTCACCGCCGGCACCAACGAAGGCCCCCGTTCCGGCGGTCGGGAAATGATGTTCCACGAACCGCAATCTACCCGCAGCGGAATTATGGCGGCGCTGCTGGCTCGGGAGGATGTGCGCGGCTCTGAGGAAGCTTTGGAAGGCCCCGCCGGTTTCTACAACGCTTTTACCGGCAACAATCGCGGCGAACTGTCGTATGTGTTCACCGGGCCGCAGCAGGTTGACTTCGCCCCGGTTACCGCCGCGTTGGGGGAACGCTGGGAACTGCTGCATACCGTCCTCAAAATGTACCCCACCGCCGGCTACAACTGCCCGGTCATTGACCTGATGGCCGACATCAGAAGCGCCCACGACCTGCCGATTGGCGATATTGAGCGCATCGTCATTGATCTGAACTGGCTGGAAACGCTGTATCCGTCGCCGGCGTTCCCCAACGCATCCCGGGGGCAGGCAGTCATCGGCAGCACCCATTACTTCGCCGCCTATGTAGCCGTCAACGGGGCGTATCCGCCGCTACGCACGCGCATTGATCCTGGCGATGACGCCGCTGCCGCCGGCGCCGAAAATCACGACGCCGTCCTGCAACTGATGTCAAAGGTGCAGACCGTGGGCCATAAAGACCGGCCGGCTTTCGCGCCGCGCATCACTATTGAAACGGCCGGCGACAACGCCTATCGGGGCGAATATCAGGGCGGCGAACTGGCATGGGGACTGGATACCGAAATCGCACGGCTGCGCCCGCTGTTCCCGGCCATCGCCTGGCCTGATGACCGGCTGGAAGGCATTGTGTCCGCCGTGCGGGGCATCCTGGACGCCGGCGATCTTGGGGAGCTGCTGCAAGCCGCTACGCCCGAGGCGCAGTGATGGCCGTCCTTCCAAACAGCGATGAACCGCCAGCGCGAATGCCGTTCCCCCGACGCGTCTGGCAGCGGTGGAACAACGCAACGGAACCCTGGCGCGGCGGCATGATGCTTGGCGTTGCCACCGCCCTCACAATTTGGGTAGTCTGGTACTTTACGAAACCGCCTTGTACGCCGGATAATGTAGCGGCCGGCCTGTGCAACGGGGGCTGGCTCGCCCGGTACATCAACGCCGAAATCCTGGTACTGGCCGGCGGCGCCGGCATCGCAGTAGCCACCCTGAAAGGAGGCTTCGATACCTATATGCTGAAAGATATGCTGCGGCAAGAACGCGAAGCCCGGCAGCGGGCCGAGCAGGAGCTGGAAAAAGAGCGCGCGGCGCGGCACACGCAGGCTGAGCAGGAGCGCGATGCGTGGAAAACGCGGATCGAGCAGGAGCGCGGTGCGTGGAAAACGCAGGTCGAGCAGGAGCTCGAAAAGGACCGCGCGGCGCGGCAAACACAGGTTGATGATCGGCATGACGAACTGCGTGCCGAGTTTCACCGCTTTGTAGAACAGTATCGCCAAGCTGAGGAGCAACGCCGGCAAGCCGAGGGGCAGCGCCTGCAAATCGAGGAGCAGCGTCGCCAGGCGGAACAGGAGGAGCGCCGTCAGCTCATGTCGATACAGCAGGCTATGCTGGATACCATCGTGCAGCTGGCGCAGCAGCGTAACGGCGGCGGCAACCGCAATGGCAACGGCCGCGCCGCCGGCGAATAGTCAACCATCCCTTTTGGGGCGTCGCGCCGGCGCCGTTCCCCTCAAATCAGGACAGGAGTAGAAATATGCTGCCAGGATTGGAAGGCAAGGCTGCGCTGGTTACCGGGGGCAGCCGCGGCATCGGCAAGGCTACCGCTTATGCGCTGGCGTCCGAGGGCTGCGCTGTGGCCATCTGCGCGCGCGGCGCGGATGCGCTCCACTCCGCCGCCGCTGAAATCGGAGACGCTACCGGCGCCAAAGTCATCGCGATCCGCGCCGATATGACTGACCCGGATGAAATCGTCGCTCTGGTGCGGGACGCTGCCGCCGGCCTGGGCCGGCTGGATATTCTGGTGAACAATGCCGTGAACAGCACCAGCGACCGCGCCAGCCGCATCCCGGATGATGTCATCCTGAACCACATTACCACCAAGATAATGGGCTACATTCGCTGCGCCCGCGAATGCATTCCGCATATGACGGCGGCCGGCGGCGGGCGCATCATCAACATTGGCGGGATGGCGGCGCGCAATTCCAGCCCTACCAACCCCGGTTCCGGGGTTACCAATTCGGCGATGTCCAACTACTCCAAGGCGCTGGCCGACGATGTGGCCGCCGACGGCATCCTGGTCAACTGCATCCATCCGGGCAGCACTCGCACCGAGCGCTATATGGGGCTGGTCGCCGAGCGCGCCGCCCGCGCCGGCGTTACCCCGGAGCAGGAACTGGCGCAGTCCGTCGCCGAAATCCCCATCGGGCGGATGATTGAGCCGCAGGACATTGCCAACCTGGCGGCGTTCCTCTGCTCCGACCTGGCGTCGGCCATCACCGGGCAGACCATTGCGGTGGATGGCGGCGGCGGCAAAGGCGTCCATTTTTAGACGCCTCTAAACGCCGGGCGCGCCGGTTATGCCGCCGCCGGGCAACCATGCCCAGCGGCGGCATCAGTTTTGCGGACGTCTAGCAGACGGCTAGTTGATGCCGATTTCCCGCATTGCGTTGGCGAAGTTGGCGTCCAGGACATACATATCGTCGTCCTTGTCGTAAAACAGCGGCCGGGGCAGCACGACGCCGCGCGGCCCGCGCTTGAGGCGGTTGAGGCTGTGGCCCTGGCTGGACAGGGAGCCGGAAAGCTCCCGCTGGGACAGGTTGAGCGTGTGCATCAGCTGGGCGCGCCGCTGCCGATAGTTGGGGGAACGGGAAACCCGCCGCATCGCTTCCTGCGCCCGGTCGGACAGATTGCGCCAGAAAGCGTTGACATAGCGGACATTCCATTCGGCCATCGGGGCTGCCGGTTCGGGCTCGGGTTCCGGCGCCGCCGTTGCCGTATCCTCGGCAGCCGTAGTCGTTGCCGGCGCCTCTGCCGCCTCGGCAGCGGACTCCAACGCCGCCGGTGAGGCGGCTACGGATGCCACCACAGTCGGCGGCGGTTCGGGAGCGCCGGCGTTTGCGGCGCGGCCGGCCATTTCGCGGATCATGGCCACTACTTCGCCGGTATCGCCCTCAATAGTTAGTGTTACATTAGCCAAAGCCGTACTCCTGTTGCGTAAGATTTTGCCGGCTGTGTTCCTTTCGGGCCGACCAGTCGCAGTAATCTAATCACAAATGGCGTTACTTATCAACATTTTGCCGCAATTTGTCCATTATTCCGGTCCGGTTGCGGCGGCGGCCAGCGCAGCATTGCGGCGAGCGACGCCGGCGCGCACCAGGGGAATCAGCTCCCGCCCGTATTCGGCGGCGTCGGCCAGCGGGTCAAATCCGCGAATGATGAACGCCGAGCAGCCCAGGTCATAGTAGGCCAGCAGCGCATCCGCAACCTGACGCGGCGTTCCCACTAGGCAGGTAGTGCTGCCGGAGGCGCCGCTGGCGGCGGCAATGGGCATCCAGAGCCGTTCATCGTGGACATTGCCTTGGGCGGCGAATCGCAGCAGCCGCCAGGCGCCTTCGGACTGGGGACGGGTCGGCACGCCGGGCGTGATGCGGCCGGCGGTGGCCTGCTGCACTCGGGCCAGAATCGTTTCGGCGCGCTGCCAGGCTTTCTCCTCAGTGTCGGCCAGGATGGGACGCGCGGAAAGGCTGAACCGCATTGCGCCGGGATCGCCGCCGGCGTTGGCGATGCGCTGTCGGATGTCGGCAATACGCTCGGCGATGGCGGCGCGGGGTTCACCCCACAGCGCAAACAGATCGGCGCGGCGGCTGCCGACATCCAGCGCAGTTTCCGATGCGCCGCCGAAAAAGAGCGGCACATGGGGACGCTGCAAGCAGCGGGCCTGGCTGTAAGCGTTTTCCAGCCGATAGAATTCTCCAGCGTGGTCAAACGGCTCGGTTTCGGTCCAGATGCGGCGCAGGATGCCCAGATATTCGTCAGTGCGGCGGTAGCGGGCATCGTGATCCAGCCAGTCCCCGTCCTGCCGCTGCTCTTGGTCGTTGCCGCCGGTGATGATGTGCAGGGCGATGCGGCCCCCGGTAAGCTGATCCAGCGTAGCAGCCTTGCGCGCGGCGAGAGTAGGCGCCACGAAACCGGGCCGATGCGCGATTAGATAGCCAAGCCGGGAAGTGTGCGCCGCCGCATAGCCGGCCACTTCAAAGCCGTCCGGCGTGGACGATGAATAGCCGGTAAGCACCAGGTCAAACCCGGCAGCCTCGTGAGTGCGGGCGAAATCCAGGATGTAGCCAGGGTCAACGCCGGCGGGAACTTCGGCGCCCGGATTAATGCCGCCGCCGAATAGGCTGAGAGTAGCGCCCCGGTTGGCCGCCGCTTCGCGCACGACGCCAATCATTCCGATGATGGTTACGCCGTCAGCGCCGTACACGCTGGGCGGGCGCGGCTGGGGAGATAAACCGCTGCCATTATGCCGGCCGTTACCCGTCATAGCATCCTCCTGCTTGGACATCGTACTAGCCGGGTATTCTACCCTAGTACCGCATTCGGAATAAAGGGCGGCGCATTTTGACGGCGGCATTTCCAACCAACCCCCTACCCGTCGTTTCAACCCCCTTACCCATCATTCCAACCCCCTGCCCATCATTTCGCCCCTCAACCGTCATTCCGGCGCAAGCCGGAATCCGGGTACGCAGCCAGCCGGGCTACGGTCTTTCGTCAGAGAAACGCAACTGCGCCTAAATCGCCGGAAAACTCCGCAAAATCCGTCCGGCGGCCCTTGACAATTATTGCGATATGCTATATTCTGTATTCGTAGCGCTGGAGTTGCTAGGAAACTCCACCCGCTGGAAAACCCCATCGGCCAGAGGCCGTGGTTGCAGGAGGTTGAAAATGGTCTCGCTGATTGCGCTGAACCATCGTTGGCATTTCCCCTGTAAAATCCCTGTCGGCAAGGCCGTTGCGCTGTGATGAGCTGCGGCAGCCGGCAGGGAACCCGCAACATCGCGCCGGCCGCCGATAAAAGCGCAGGGCCTGGACGCCATACCCGGCGCATCTTGGCGCCCCGGTAAGGCGGGGCAATCGGTCAAAAGACCGGCCAGCGGGCGGCCATCGCCGATGTAAAACACGGCCAGGATACCGAGCAGGGTCCTGGCCTTTCGCATTTAATTATTGCTATTTCCGGTTTCCGCCGTCCCCGGTTACAGATGTCCCTAGGACGTGTGGTTATATCCTCGTCATTCCGGCGAAAGCCGGAATCTGCCGGCGTCATTCCTGGCGTTGGTCGTCCGCAGCCGCCAGGGCCGCGCGATACTGCTCCGGCGTGTTGACATCCCACAGCAGCTCCGGGGCGTCCAGCTCTATACGCTGCGTCCGGGCTTGATGCCTTTCCGTCAAGGCGCGCATTCCCTGCGTCGCTTCGGTTAGGGCCAGCATTTCCGGGAGCAGCGTCCGGCTGATTACGATGGGATGCCCGCCCTTGCCGCCGCAAGTGGGTATCGTAATCAGCGCTTCCGGGTTGTTGCGGTGGGCTTCCATGATGCGGCGGATGATGCCGGCGCGGCGCGGCTGGTCAACATTCAGCAGGATGATTGCGCCGTCGGATTGCGCCGGCTGGCCGGTTGCGCCGGCTGCGGCAATGCTGCCGGGGCCGGCGATGCTGCCGGGGCCGGCAATGCTGCCGGGGCCGGCGATACTGCGTACTCCAGCGATAATCGATGTAGTTTTGCCGCGCGCATAGTCGTTGTTGACGATGCAGCGCACGCCGCCGGCGGCGTACACTGCGGAGTTGACGCCGATGCGCGCCTGCAATTCGTCGGCGCGGTGTCCCAGCACTACTAGCACTTCGTTGGCGCCGGCCTGGCGCAGGGCAACGATCTGGTGGATAATCAGAGGCTGCCCTTGCCAGTCCAGCAGGGCTTTCAGCGTCCCCATCCGGCGGGAGGCGCCGGCGGCGAGCAGGATTGCCGAAGTGAATGGCGATGCCGATGTAGATGCAATGCCCATCCTGGGGCGCATTTTACACGGATAGCCGCAGATGTGCGGCCTTTGCCGGATGCCTTTGCGCGATTAGGGCGTGTGGCCAGGTTCGCCGTCATACCGGCGCAAGCGGGAATCCATGCTTGCCGGATCCATCACCGTGGTGGTAGAGGATGGCGTTGGATTCCGGCGCAAGCCGGAATGACGGTTGGGGGGGTTGGAATGACGGCTTGCGCCGGTATGACGGATGTGGGGTTGCCGGGTTGCCGGGCGGGGCGCTGGCCGGCGGGTTACTGGTCGTCCGGGCGGAAGATCAGGCGGTGGCCGACGCAGTTGACGATTTGGCTGCCGTCGGAATCCAGATAAACCGAGCCAATCAGCGAGCGGCGGGCGGCGGTCTTGAAAATGGAGAACTCCGCGTCCGCCGCAATGTCGCTCCAGTAGTACTGCCGTCCGCAGTAAAAGCCCGTGCCGGTTACCCCGGCCGCCACGCCGGACTCATGCTCGTGCGCCGCCAGTTCAGTATGCAGCCGATGCAACCCGTCGGCGGTTAAATCTATCGTAAAGCTCCCGACATTGAAAAGGTCCAGGCCGGAATCGCCCTGAAAGATCCGATGACCCTGGTTTTCCAGGGCGGTACAGTCGGCTTCGTCAAGCGCGAAATCGTGGCCGGCGGGGACGGTTATGGAGGTCGCCCCATGCGGGACCAGGATTAAGCCGGCGGGCACGGTAACTTCGCAGCCCCAAGGCTCGCCGGTATTATAATCAAGGACCGAGAAGTAGTAGGTGCCGCCACCTTGCGACGGAGGCCGGGGCGCTTCAAAGGTCGTGCCGCTGGGGATGATGAGCCAGCTGATGGAATGCACCTGGTGCGCGTCCGCAGTATTAATCTGCCCCCCCCCCCCCCCGAGGTTGAGGGCGGCGAAAGCGGCAATGCCGACGGCAACGGCGACTGCCGCCAAAGCCCCGACCACGCAATTCCTGATGGTCAACATAATGAAATCACCTACTTTCGGCATCGTCTGGGGCGGAGAATCGCAACAGTACGTTTCACAATTGAGAGTAGCACGATTTGTTGGGGGCGTCAATCCCAATACCGACGCCGGGAAGGATTTTTTAGGGGCGTGGGGGGCAGATTATCCGTCATTGCCTAATGCGCCGTTATTTCGCCCCGCTACAACCGTCATTCCGACGCACGCGGGAAATCCGGCGTTGTAATCGCCTACTGCGGTGATGCAGTCGGCAGGCGTAGATTCCGGCTTGCGCCGGAATGACGGTTTGGGGTTGGAAAGGCGATTGCAGGGGTATCCCGGAATGACGGTTATTGAGGTTCGGAACGGCGGTTGTGGGGACATCCCGGAATGACGGCGTGGGGGGTTGGAATGGCGGTTGTAGGGGCATCCCGGAATGACGGTTATTGAGGTTCGGAATAGCGGTTGTGGGGACATCCCGGAATGACGGCGTGGGGGGTTGGAATGGCGGGGGAGAGGAGAGGGTTGCGCGCCGCTTGAATCCTTGCCGCCGCCGTGTTAGCGTAGCGGGGCCGCAGGCGCGGCCATTAGCCGCAGTTGCCGTCGGACTGGCGGGCGGTTGGATTGGCGGCTTGGCGGCTTAAGCACGGCGCTATCGGAGGGAACGATATGGCGGGCAATCCGCGCGACCAATACTGCATCGTTGGCGTTGGCGAAACCGAATACAGCCGGGCGTCCGGGCGCACTACCCGCGCAATGGGCGCCGAGGCCATCCGCAACGCCATTTACGACGCCGGCCTTACTCCCGACCAGGTGGACGGGATGCTTTCCTATCACGGCGGAGACTCCACGCCCTCGACCTCCATTCAGTACGACCTGGGCATTCGCCCCAATTTCTATATGGACTGCTCCGGCGGGGGTTCGTCCACTGAGGCGCTGGTGGGGCTGGCGATTGGGGCCATTGCGGCCGGAATGTGCGATGTAGTCGCCATCTTTCGTTCAATGAACGGGTACTCTAATGTCCGCATCGGCGGCACCGGGGCGCGGGCGGCGGCGCCCATCGGCGGCATGGATTTGATGAAACGGCCTTACGGGCTGATCAGCGCCGTGCAGCAGTTCGCCTATACTTTCACGCGCCATATGGCCGAATACGGCGTCAAGAGCGAAGACTTGGCCGCCATCAAGGCGGCGCATTCCAACCATGCGTCCAACAACCCCAAGGCGCTGATGAAACACCGGGTAACCGTGGACGATGTGCTGAATTCCCGCTGGATTATCCGTCCGGTGGCGCATCTGCTGGACTGCTGCCTGGAGACGGACAATGCGACCTGCGTCATCGTAACCTCTACGGAGCGGGCCAAAGACTTGAAGCACAAGCCCATCTACATCAAGGCGGTGCAGGGGCGCGGCACCAAGCCGGGCGGCGATTTCCATTATCAGCACGGGCCAATCAGCCGGGTGGCCGGGCATTATATCGCCCCGCGCATCTTTGACCTGGCCGGCGTCAAGCATGATGATGTTGACATTACCGGCTGCTACGATGCCTTTACCTACACCGTCCTGCTCCAGTTTGAGGATTATGGCTGGTGCGAAAAAGGGGAGGGCAAGGATTATGTAACCAGCGGCATCATCAACCTGGGGGGGAAGCGGCCCAACAACCTGAGCGGGGGGCATCTGTGCGAGGGCTACACGCACGGGATGAATATGGTCATTGAGAATGTGCGGCAGCTGCGGGGGACGGTGGACGACTACTGTCCCGGCGCCGCCGATGGGGAGCATAGCTACGATTACAGCGAGGGGGGCTGCCGCCAGGTGCGCGACGCGAAAATCAGCATGAACATGGGCTGGGGAACGCCGGCAGTGGGCAGTTCTCTGATTATGGGGAGTGTGCTGAGCTGACCGCCCTATTTCTCAGGGGTCATTCCGATTCCGCTGGCGTCATTCCAATCTCTCCGGCGTTATTCCAATTCCCCTTGCGTCATTCCAATTCCCCTTGCGTCATTCCAATTCCCCTTGCGTCATTCCAATTCCCCTTGCGTCATTCCAAATTACCTTTGCGTCATTCCGGCGCAAGCCGGAATCCGGCCGTGGAGCAGCGACGATGGCAAACTATACCTACCGGGGCATCACTTTGAGCATCCCGGACAACGATTCGGAGTACAAGGGCTACTTTGAGGCGGCGGGCGAGGGTCGGCTGGTGGTGAAAAAGTGCGTTGACTGCGGGCGGCTGCGCGGCGAGCCGGGGCCGGGCTGTCCCTGGTGCGCTTCCCTTAACTGGGAGTGGCAGCAGGTTTCCGGCAAAGGCATCATCTACTCTTATCAGATAGTGGCGCATACCGTCATTCCCAGCTTCCGGGACCTGACGCCTTTCGCCATCGTGCTGGTAGAGCTGGACGAGCAGCGCGGGGAGCCCGGCGAACACGATGGCCTACGCATCACCGGCAACCTGGTGGACGGCGATTTCAATATGGAGCAAGAGGAGAAAGTCGGCATCGGCAAGCGGGTGGAGGTGGCCTTCCAGCCGGTAGAGGAGGGCTTTATGCTGCCCCAATGGCGCCTGATTGACGAACCGGCGGAGGGTTTTAGCTGGGCGCATGAGGCGCCGGCGGGGTAGCGGGCAGCTTGCGCCCAATCAATCAGTCGTCTCAATCAGTAGCCCGCCGGCGTAGCGATGGGCCGGTACTGCGGCAAGTTTTCCATGCTGAAGTCGAGCGGGAGTTTGCCGCTGAAGTCGATCAGCAGGCGGTGGCTTAATGGCCCGTTCAGGTTGACTTGTACTACCGTAGCCTCGGCGTCCGCAACTAACCATTTCCCGTCCTGCCGCAAATCATCAACGAGGTAGCGCGGTATCCAGCCGATATGCTGGCCATCCCCGGTTGCTACCTTGACCGCCAGCTCCGCCGTCGGATTACCCAAGTCGGACGCCAAGTAGAGGGATTCCCCCTGCTGCAATGTTTTGCTGCGCTTAACGGCATCGGGGCCGGCATGGCGCAAGCCGTGCAGCAGGCAGCGATAGATGAACCGGCCGTCGCCGGCGTCGGGAATGATGGCGGGAAACACCTGGTAAGTATCCGTGCGCCGCGGCCCGCCGGACGCCGCCAGCTCTGATATGGCATCGGCGTCCCCTGGCAATCCCAAACGCCGTAGATATTCCGCCCGGTCGGGCCGGCTGCGATTCATCACCCGGTTCTGAAACAGGGGAAACAGCCGGCAGGAGCGGTATTGCTGCGTCAGCTTGGGGAACCCCGGAATCGGCGGAAATCCGGCTGCATTCCGAGCCTCCAGCGCGCCGTTGATGTAAGCAAACTCGTACTCATATGGTATAAACGGGCGATAAAGGGCGATTCGTGGTAGCGGATGAAACTGATGATGCGGTTGCGCGATTGCAGGAAAATTGTGGCTTTTTCCAGATGCGTGTTTCCGCTGACCAGTACAATGACACCCAGATTAGCCTCCATTATAGCGTCCCGCTCACTTGGCTTATACCGCAGCCGCGCATCGGTAGTAAGCGCAATCCATCCGCGTTGAGCAACTATCGGGATCCAATCAGTGTCCGCAATGCCACTGGCAAAGATGGTGTGGAAAACGTGCAACGGCACGCCGGCGTCCAGCAACGGCGATGGGAAAGCTTGCCGCCCCAAGTTCTCATCGGAGAAAAATACGATGTCAAGCGGCCAGTTCGTAGTGTAAGGCATCTTGTACCTGGTGCGGTTGCAGCAGGTAGTCGTCTGCCACATCGTATAGTGACTCTCCGGCATTAATGCGGCTGGCGATTACGGCAGTCCGCACACCGGAACCGGCGATAACGGGACGCCCGAAGGCAACAGCAGGGTCAATCACGACGATTCTGGAGTCGGGCAGGCCGCGAATGGGCGGGTAAAACCGCTGTGCAAAGCCGTCCTTATCATACTCCAATCGCGCTTCGGGGCTTACATACCCGAATTGGGACCACGCTAGCGGGTTACGGTATTTCCGTTGTGGGTCGATATGGTCTATCTCCGTTAGCACTTCCCGCAACGGAAGTTTGCGGTTCCGGCGCAAGCTCGACAAGATGTGCAACTCGGCCAGATTGATGAAAGATAACGCCGCCGGCGGCTTGCCGGCTGGGCAGATCAGCGGCTCCGGGGCGTTGGCGACGCAGTCGGAGCTGGACGGGCCGGCCGTGACCCAGCGCCGCAGCGTGGACGCGGGCAAACCCAGATACCGGGCGCACTCCGGTATTGAGTAAAGCGGCGTGTATCGCGCGTCGGCCATCTAAATCACCCCGCCCTCGGCCAGCAGGAGCATTGCGCCGTTGGTCAGGCCCAGCTCGCCTTGCAGTATCTCCGTGTTGTGTTCGCCAATCAGGGGGGCGCGGCGGCTGATGCGCCAGGGCGACCCGTTGTAGATGGCGGCGCCGCCGGGGTAGGTGAAAGTCCGCCCCAGTTCGGGATGGGCTACTTCCGTAAAGAATCCCCGGTCTTGCAGGTGGGCATCCCCGACGATTTCGTCCATACTGCGAATGGCGCCCCATGGGAAATCACGCTGCTGGCCGCCGTGAAAGGCGTCATCCAGCGTGGAACTCATAAAGAAGTCTTTCATCACCTGGACGATGTGGTCGTTTTCGGCGGCGATGACTTCCGGATTCTGGTAGCGCGCATCGGCAAGGTCGTCGGCCATTCCCGACTGTTCAAACCATTCGGCCAGCATCTTGAGACGCTGCGGCGTCAGGTTGGTGCCGGAACGGGTGGTGTTCAGCCAGCCGCCGTCTCCGGTGGGGAACTGGATGGCCGGCGACATATCGGGGGCGGCGTGGCGTCCGGTGTGCCGCTGCACTACTTCCCCGGTGGACAGATAAATAGCGATGGCGCCTTCGGTAGTCAAGGCGCACGCCTCATGGATGGATGCGTCAATGTACTGGCCCGCGCCGGACAGAAAGCGGTAGTGCAGCGCGGCCATCATTCCGATGTAGGCGTAATGGGCGCCGATGTGCCAGGCGTTGCCGCCGCCGGGCGCAATGGGCGGCGCATTGGGGACATCAATTTCGTCGTAGCCCGACGACGCCATCTGCCCGCCGCCGGCCAGCTGCGTAATGTCGCTGCTGATGTAGTCGCGCCAGGGGCCGGTCTGTCCGTATGGCGTCAACGAGCACATAATCAGGCCGGGGTGGTCGGCGGAGAGCGGCGCGTAGTCCAGCCTCAGCGACTCCAGATAGCCGGGCGGCCGGCTTTCCAGCACGATGTCCGCAGTGGCCGCCAGGCGGCGCATTATGTCCTGCCCTTGCGTCGTTTCCAGGTTCAGCGTAATGCCCCGCTTGGAGGTGTTGTAGTGCCAGAACGAGAGGCTGCGCTCCCGGTGGGGGATGTCGTCCAGGAAGGGGCCGAAACTGCGGCAGGGTTCGCCGCCGGGCGGTTCAATTTTGATGAGGTCGGCACCCAGGTCGGCCAGCAGCTTGCCGCAGAACTGGCCTTTTTCGTCGCAGATTTCCAGGACGCGCAGCCCGTTGAGCGGCCCGGGGCGGCTGTAATCGGCGGGACGCGCGCCGCCGCGGTCAACTCCGTCCTCCGGCAGTTGGCCGGCGGCGCCGGCGCTGTTAATGCCATTGTTGGCGGCAGTTGTCATACCAGCGCCTCCTCAATATAGGGGAACTTGTCCATTGTGTTGGGCCAGAAAACGCCGTTTTCGTAGCCGTCCAACAGATCGTCGTGGGTTACGCCCAGCAAATCCTCCAGCACTTCCCGGTTGTGCTGCCCAATCATTGGCGGCGGGCCGGACATACGGGCCGGCGATTTGGACATCTGGAACGGGGCGTTCTGGAACTTCCAGGGGCCCAGCATGGGATGCTCCATCGGAACATACATTTCGCGATGGCGCAGTTGGGGGTCGTTATCTACCCGATCCTGGCTGCTTTGCACCGCCATCGCCCGGATTTCGCACATCTGGCACCGTTTGGTAAGTTCGTACTTGTCCAGAGTTAGCGTCCATTCCTCGATGCCGGCGTCCATTTCGTCCTGATGCTCCAGCCGCCCGGCGATAGTGTCAAACCGCGCGTCGGCCCAGGCGGGACGGCCCATCAGGCCGCGCAGGTTCAGCCATTCGTCGTCGGAGAGGCAGGCAATGACAATCCAGTCGTTGTAGCCGCCGGGCGCGGTGCGATAAGCGTTGTGCGGCGCGGCGATGGGGCCGCGATAGTTGTTGACTACCTCAGCGCCGGGCCACACGGTGCGGGTTGCCCGGCGGGAAACCTTCCCGGCGCGCCGCCCGCCCGTTGACGGTTTTGTCCAGCAGCGCCGGGCCGGTAAGCGTGATGCCGGTAATCATCTGCGACAGGTCGACGTGCTGCCCCTGGCCGGTGGCCGAGCGGTGGCGCAGGGCGGTCAGCGCGCACATTGCGCCGTACATTCCGCCGGTATCGTCCAGGTAAGACCAACCCCAGCCGGCCGGCGGCTTGCCGGGCAGCCCGGACAGATGGGTAAGGCCGCTCAACGCCTGCGCCGCCGGCCCCATCGTGCCGTACCAGTGATGCCGTCCCGTCTGCCCGAAACCGGCCATAGAGACATAGATAATGTCGGGGCGGATTTTCCGCAGCTCGTCATAGCCCAGCCCCCAGCGGCGCATAATGCGGCTGCTGAAGTTCTCAATGACGATGTCGGACACCGAAATCAGCCGTTTGACCAGCTCCAGGCCGGCGGCGGTGCGGGTGTTGACGCTGATGCCGCGCTTGTTGGCGTTGGTGTCGGCGAACTGGCCGGTAGAATTGGGGCCGGGCTCGACGCCGGGCGGCACCGTAAAGCGGTTCTGGCGGAGGGTGTCCAGGTTCAGCGGCCATTCCACTTTGATGACATCGGCGCCCAGGGTGCCCATCCAGCGGGCGGCCCAGGGGCCGGCTCGCACCCAGGTGAAATCAACGACGCGGATACCTTGCAATGGCGTTGGCAGGGGCATCGGCAAGCCTCCTGTTGCGATAAGTTTGTGTTCGCGCTGCGGCGTGATGCCGACTTGCGGCGAGATGGAATCGACTCCATCCCGTCGCCAATCCGTCCAGCGTAAGTTTAGGGCAAGACGCCGCAATGGGCAACCGGCCGGCGGCATCCCGGCAATGTTTCCAATTGGGTAGTTTATTTTCCGTCATTCCGGCGAAAGCCGGAATCCACCCCTATGGCGCAAACTCCACTGCCCAAATCCGGCCGGCGTTGCTGTATTGCCCGGTGTGGATGCTGGCGATGTCGTAATCTGGCAAGGCGACCGATACCAGGCAGCGATTTTCCAGCAGCGCGCCGCCCTGCTCCAAAAAGTTGAAATCCCGGTTTTCGTACCCATCGGATCGCCATTGCTCCGGCAGCGCATTTGGATCAACCGGGAAAATGTGCAGCAAGAAGGTCGGGTTCGCATCCGCCGGCCGGCACGGCGCCCGGTCGTAGGCAAGCTGGCCGTCATTAAGATAGACCTCAAAAGGCCCGTGCGCTGCCGGCCCGCCCGCCAGCAGCGGCTGATATTCGGCCAGCCATTCCCGTCGGATATTCGTCATCAGCCCGTCGTATTCCAGGCGGTACAGATTCACGAAGGGACGGTTCACAACATGGCCTATATCGTCCGGTTCGCTCCAACGCAGCAGCGGTTCGGACAGCGTTTGACTGAAATGCAGCAGCCATACATTGCCCGGATTATCACCACGCGTCGTTATCACATTGGACAGCTCCCGGAAACAGTTTCCAATATCACCCTCAGCCCAGCATAGTTCGTTGCCGTAAATGTGGTTGTCCGGCTTTCCCGTCCGGTGATGCCGGTCATAGAAATCGTTGATCGCCGCAAGGCTGCCCGGCGTATAAACGACATCATCCGCAGCAGTAGATTCGGCTAGAAATTTTCTAAAACTGGCGGCGGTAACCGAATTGTCCTGATACCCGCTATACTTGTACATTACGCTGGGCTTAACCGCTGCGGCTCCAACCACTACAAGCAATATAGACAAAGCACAAATTAGCGTCCGGAGCGCCGCCGGCCGGCGCCAACGCAGCGGCGCCGCCACGCTACAGGCGGCGGCGTACAGCACGCAGCCCCCGAATATATGAATTATCGGGGACATATATGAGGTAAGCCGGTGGACATCGGCGGGATACAAAGCGAGCGCTCCGGCTAGAAGGGCCGCCGCCAACGCCAAACCCAGCAGAATTGCCGTCGCGCGCCATGCCGCTGCGCCGCGCTCCGTTTCCGTTTCGTCAACGCGCCAGCCCAAGCGCCGCGCCGCCGCCAGCGCCAGCAGCAATGCCAGCGCTCCCAGAATCGCCAACGCCGCAATGTGCGGCAAATGTATGTCAATCAGGTTCCGCAGCGCCGTAAATGCGAACTCCAGCAGCAGCGCAACGGTATATTCATTCTCCGCATAATAGGCGCCCCCGTAGCCGTAATTCACCCATCCCCAGCCGCCCAGTTCCAGCTGGCGACGCACGGTAATCAAATAACTTGCTACGCATCCGGCCAGGAAAAACGCCGCCGGCCCGGCCATGCTGATGCGCCGGCGCAGCCAATCCTTAATCCATTTCCGGCCATTTCCAGCCGTTTCCGGCGCGGCTGGCGGGTTTCCGGAGGGCAAAGTCGGGGGGGGGGGGGGGGGGGGGCAGAATCAGGCCGGCGCCGATTACTGCGGCGCCGAACAGAACCAACCCGTATTGCAGCAGCGGCGCGATGAACAGGGCGGCGCACAGCAGAACTTTGCGTCCATTGCGACGATACCACAGCAACCCGGCAATCAGCAGGACGGCCAACAACGCGTCAACGCCGTATTCCCTTGCGCCCTGCGCTTCTATAATGGCGGCGGGGGCAAATGTCGCCAACAGCGCCGCCAGCAGCGCGGCTTCACGGCGGACGCCGGCTCGCGGCAGCAGCAGCAGAATTGCGGCAACGGTTAATACGCCGGACAGCGCCGGCATAAAGCGGATCGCAAACGGCGAGTTGTCAATCTTTTGCAGCGCATAAAGCATCGCCGGATACAGTATCGGCGAAGAATTATTCGTGCGCGTTTTGGCGATAGTTTCAGTAAAAGACCCCTGCGAGTTGACGCTGACTACCGCTTCATCAATGTTGACCAGGTCGTAAGTCAATCCATAAAACCGCAGCGCCGCCGCTACGATAATCAGGCATACGGCGGCGGCGCAGTACCAGGGGAACCGGCCCCGTATGCCGGCGGCGGCTCCCCGCAACCGAAGCGCAAGCATCAAGCCACCGTCATCTTTCGGCCCACCGTCTTTAGGCCCGCTAAAATTCAGACCCACTAAAACACGGCTACCGGGTTCACTGGCGACCCGGTGGTATTGTGCAGGCGCAGCGGGTTGATGCTGACCATAAAAGTCCAGCGATTGCGCCGGCGGCATTCCGCGGCCACATCCTCCAGGTTGGCGTTGTCCAGAATCCACAGCCCCATCGCCGTGATGGAAACCTGGTGTATGGGGTTGGTCAACGGGCCGCCGTACTGGGGCGGGCTGACGTCGTTGCCGGTGTCGGAGCCGAGGACGGCAATGTCGCGCTCTTTGAACAGCGGCAGGCAAGCGGCCTGGCAAGCCGTAGAGCCGGCTTCCCGCGGCATCGGCCCCTCTATATTGCGGCGGCGCAGTTGCCCGGTACGCACCAGCAGCGCATCGCCCGGCTCAATCCGAAAGCCGCAGCGCGCCTCGGCGGCCCGAATGTCGTCGGGCATCACGCCCTCGCCGCGTTCCACCCAGTCGATGCCGCGCACCAGGGGCACATCTACCAGGACGCCGCGCGTGATAAAGCCTTTGTGCGCCTGCTCAACGGAGCAGACGGTAGCGCCTAGGCTAGTGGAGACGAAATGCGCCGGCTTGCCGTTGTAAGTTTTGCCGTTCCAGAAAAAATGGGCCAGGCTGTCCACATGGGTAACGGAGACGCCGTGAAAAATCATCCCGATGTAATCCGTGGCTACTGCGGAGGGCCGCGACGACACTTTGTCGCCGGTAGCCCAGCCTTCGCCGCTTTCCACCATATAATGCACCGGCGGGGCGGGTACATCGGCGGCGGGTTCCCAGGTAACGCTGCGCGACAGCGACACGCAGACGCCGTCCTCTACGGTGTTCAGGGCGGCGCGCGTTTTCTGCGGGGTAATCAGGTTGGGGGTGCCCAGCTCGTCGTCATCGCCCCAGCGTCCCCAGTTGGACAGGCTGTCAAACCAGCCCAGCACTTCCTGTTCCGACGGTATTCCGGCTTGCGGCATAGCATCAACCTCTTGGCTCCGGGATGCGCGGGCTCCGAATACGCGGCGGCGGCGCGCCCGGCGGCGGATTTGACGGCATTATGCCGCAGCCCCAACGCCGGCGCAACCGCCATCCCGTCCAGTATGCTATAATGCCGTCCAACCTACCCGTGCGAGACCGGAATTATGCAGTGCCAGATTTGCAAAAAGGCCGGAATGACCGGCAACAATGTCAGCCATTCCAACCGGAAAACCAAAACCCGCTGGAAGGCCAATGTCCATAAACAGACCTTGGCGATTGACGGCAAGCCGACGCGGGTCAAGATTTGCTCCCGCTGCCTGCGGACGATGTACAAGCCGCCGCGCGGCCGCAAAGCGCGCGCCATTGCCGCTGCCGGGTAAGCGCCGGCAGCATAGCGCGCCGGCCAATGCGCCGGCGCCGGGTCAATTTGCGATAGGAACTGCGGCAGAACCGCTGCTGGCACCGGATAAGGCGATGCTGGCCCGCAGCGCCGCCATTGCTTCGGCAACCGTCCGCTCCCGGTTGAATACTGCCGTTCCCGCAACCAGTATGTCGGCGCCGGCGGCGGCGGAATCGCGCGCCGTGGCGTCCGCCTTGATGCCGCCGTCCACTTCCAGCCGCGTCCGATAGCCCTTTTCAGCGATTAGCCGATGCAGGCGGCGCAATTTGTCCAGCATTGACGGGATAAAGGGCTGGCCGGCGAAACCGGGGTTCACCGTCATTACCATCACAATGTCCAGGTCGGGCAGCGCTTCCTCTACCGCCGCAATCGGCGTCGCCGGATTAATGGCGACGCCCGCCTGACTGCCCATCTCTTTAATCAGGCCGATCGTGCGATGCAGATGCGTACAGGCTTCGGCGTGCACCAGCACCTGGTCGGACGCCGCCTTGACCAGGCCGGGCAGCAGCCGGTCCGGTTCGCGGACCATCAGATGCAGGTTCAGCGGCAATGCCGTAGCGCTGCGGATGGCGTCAACCACGACTTCGCCAAAAGAGATATTAGGCACGAACCGGCCGTCCATCACATCAACATGGATCAGGTCGGCGCCGGCGGCTTCGGCTTCCTGCACCTGCCGGGCCAGTATTCCGAAATCCGCCGCCAATACCGACGGCGCAATCTGTACCGACGCCGGAGCGATACCCGTCATCAGCAACCGTCCTTTGACGCGGCTTCGGACTTTGCCGCGGCTTCGGATAAGATACGCCGGGCGCGGGCTAATGCTGCGGCTACCCGGTTAGGCGCGGTGCCGCCGGGGTTGTCCCGCGCGGCCACGGATGCGGCGGCGGTGATGGCGTACACCTCATCGTCAAAGTGCGGCGAAAACTCCCGGTAGGATGCCAGCGGCAGCTCCGCCAGCGACTGGCCGGTTTCCTCACAAATCCGACACAGGCGGCGCATTATGCCGTGCGCTTCCCGGAACGGCAGGCCCTTGCCGACCAGATAATCGGCCAGGTCGGTAGCCAGCATATAGCTTTCGCCGGCCAGCGCGGCGGTGCGTTCCGCGTTCAGCGTGATGCCGGCCAGCAGATCGGCGAACACCGCCAGCGTAGCCCGCAACGTGTCCACGGTGTCAAAGAACCCCTCTTTGTCCTCTTGCAAATCCCGATTGTAGGTCAGCGGCAGCCCTTTCAGCACCGTCAAAATGCCCATCAGATGGCCGTACACGCGCCCGGTCTTGCCCCGGGCGATTTCGGCAAAATCGGGATTGCGCTTCTGCGGCATAATGCTGCTGCCGGTAGTGAACTCGTCGGCCAGCCGAATGAAGTCAAACTCCCGGCTGGCCCACAGGATGATTTCCTCGGACAGGCGGGAAAAGTGCATCATCGTGATGGCGGCGGCGGCGTGGTATTCGGCCAGAAAGTCCCGGTCGGCCACGGCGTCCATACTGTTGGCGCTGATTTCCGCAAAGCCCAGCAGATCCGCTACGGCGCGGCGGTCGGTGGGATACGGTACGCCGGCCAGGGCGCCGCTGCCCAGCGGCAGCACCTCCATACGGGCGGCGCAGTCCTGGAAACGTCCGACATCGCGCTGCAACATCTCAAAATAGGCCAGCAGATGATGGGCGAACAAGACGGGCTGCGCGCGCTGCAAGTGCGTATAGCCGGGCATCAGCGCATCGGCGTAGCGTTCCGCCAGCTGGGTCAATGCCCGCTGCACTTGGCGCAGGCCGGCGATGGTATCGGCAATGACTTCCCGCGTGTAGAGCCGCAGATCCAAGGCAATCTGGTCGTTGCGGGAACGGCCGGTATGCAGCCGCGCGCCCGCCGGCCCAATCAGCTCGGTAAGGCGGCGCTCAATGTTCATATGCAGATCTTCCAAGGCGGCGTCCCACGGAAAGACGCCCTGTTCAATCTCCGCCTGCACCGCGTCCAGGCCGGCGGCGATGCTTTCGGCGTCATCCGCCGAGATGATGCCCTGCTGCGCCAGCATTGCGGCGTGGGCTTTGGAGCCGGCGATGTCCTGCCGATACAGCCGCCGGTCGTAGTGTAGGGATACGGTATAGTCGCGGTGGTCGTTCATCGCATCGTATTGTAGCGGAGCCGGGGCAACGATTGATGCCGCCCTGTGGACTATCCCTTGTGGACTATCTCCTGTGGGCTATGCTTGGAGGTAAGCGAAACTGGCGGCCAGGTTATCAAAAACGGCGTCGGATGACGGGATTTCCATAATGGCCGGGCCATCGTAAGCCTTGCCTTGCAGGATACGCAGCATGGCGCGGCAGTCCAAATCGCCGTCGGCTACGCTGTCCAGAGCAATGCCGTCGCGCGCCTGCTTGAAATGGACGATTTTGATGTAGTCGGCCGGCAGGTTCGCCAGTTCGTCCAGGGGATGGCTGTCGGGATGGCGGCGCAGCTGGTTGGCCGGGTCCGGGCAGAGGCCCAGATAGGGCGCATCATCGTCATTCATCTGGGCGCGCGCGGCCTGTACCAGCAGCGCCATAGAACGCAGCGGCTGCCCGGAGTTTTCCATTGAGAATATGACGCCCCGGCGGGCGGCGGCGCGGGCCAGCGGCGCAATGCGGGCGGCCGGTTCGGCCACATCAGCCGGCGTTTCCCATGGCACGTCGGATGCCGCCGGGTCAACCGTCCGCAAATGGGGCCGGTCGCCGCCTACCAGAATGGCCGCCTCCAGCTGCGCCTGGTACAAATCGCCGTCCGGGTCAATATCGGTGGTGATGCAGGGCAGCGCAACGGCCAGGTCAAAGGTCAAATCGGGAAAGCGGGCCACGATGTCGGACAGCTCCGGCAGGTTGGGGCGCCAAGCATCGCCCGCGCCCGATTCGGCATTGCCCAGGCAAGTCTGGCGCAGCTCAATATGCCGGGAGCCCCGGCGGCGCGCCTCGTCAATCAAGTCGCCCAGCCCGTTAGCGTCCAGCTGATTGCGCCAGGAATTGCTGATTGCGCCGAAAATCATTATGTCCTCCGGGTGCGCCAGATCGGCAGGCGCGCCAGATCGGATACGCCGTATCAGGTACGCCGCCGGGCGGCGCACCGCAACTATACCGCAGGCGGGCGCAATGCTCAACCGCCGGCTGCTAACTGCCGGGTGCGCGGCGCTATGCTAGAATGGCGTCAACCCGCCGTCCAGGCAACCCGGGAGGTATCCCCGCAATGTCCGAGCAACTGTACCGCGAAAAATGCACCGCCTGCCGCCGTGATTCGCCCCATGTAACCGACGCCGAAATCGCCGCGCTGCATCCCGCCGTGAATGACTGGGCGCTGGTGGACGAAGCCGGCATCCCCAAGCTGGATCGGCAGTTCCAGTTCCGCAACTTTGTGCAGGCGCTGGAGTTCACCAGCGCGCTGGGTGAGCTGGCCGAATCGGAGGGGCACCATCCCCGCCTAACCACTGAGTGGGGCCGGGTCGGCGTTACCTGGTGGACGCACAAAATCCGCAACCTGCACCGCAACGACTTCGTGATGGCCGCCAAAACCGACCAGCTGTACGCCGAACACGCGCCGGCGGAAGCATAAAGCGCGGGCGTCGGGAGGATGCTGCGATGACCGAAACAGCGCGCTGGCATTACCGCTTTCGCAACTTTTCCCGCGCCTACATTTTGCTCAGCGATGCGGTGGAGTCGGGAGTTGCAGAACTGAATGAACTAGAACGCGAAGGCGCCATCCAGCGGTTTCAGTACACCTTTCGGCTGGCCTGGCTGACGCTCAAAGACCGGCTGGAATACGGCGGCATTGTGCTCGACGAGGTTACGCCGCGCAGTGTCATCCGCGAAGCCTACGCCGCCCGGCTAATCGACGCTGCCGAAGTCTGAACGGATATGCTGGTTGACCGCAACCTGACGGCGCATACCTACGATTTCGCCAAATTTGAGGCGGTTATCGCCAACATCAGCAGTCGCTATCTGGCAGTTCTGGGCGAGTTGTATCGCCGCCTGGGGGCGGAGTTGTTGGAATTATGACAACCCCACATCCCGCCGGCAACTTGGGAGCGAATGCGGCGGATTTTCGCCGCCTACCCGGAGCTGACGGCGGTAACGCTGTTCGGCTCCCGCGCTACCGGGAAAGCAACGCCGCGCTCCGACTACGACCTGGCAACCCACGGCATCGTCGACGATTACCGGCTGGGGCGCCTGGCGCTGGATCTGGAGGATCTGGACATACCGCAGAGCTGCGATGTCAAGGCTTATGAAAGCATTCGCTACGCCCCGCTGCGGCAGCATATTGACGAATGGGGAATGGTCATCTACCGCAAATCAGCCAGCGCCGGGCAGTCGTCGGCCGATTCGGATGACAGGACGGTCGGCTAATGCTCACGCAGCAGGAATTTGATGACATCCTGGCCGACTTCGGCAAGCGGATTGAGGGCAACATAGCGTGGGCACCAAACCCGCAGCACATCGGCGCAGTAGAGTTTCGAGCTGAAGTTGCTTCGGATGGCGGCTATCCGCTTTTCGTAGCCGGCTGGTATCGTCCGCAGCGTTTCGCGTTGGCCTATACTTTGGTACATCGGCCAGCGGGACGAATTTACGCTATCAACTTTGGGCATCCGCATACCAATCCGACGACGGGCGAGCGGGTTGGCGTAAAGCACAAGCACTATTGGACTGCGGAAAATGCTGACCGGATGGCCTATAATCCTGCCGATATTACGGAACCCTGGCATCGTCCGGTTGCGGTATGGCGGCAGTTCTGCGCCGAAGCCCGCATTGAACATCGCGGCGTAATGCACTCGCCGGGTTAACGAAAAGGAGCATCTTTGATGATTACTGCCGACCTGCAATCTGCGCTGTGCGCCGGGCTGGCCTCGCTTTTTGAGATTGACCCGGAACCGATGCCGGACGGCGGCGCGCGTCTGTTCACTCCTTTTATGTTTGACGATGGCACGATGGGGGTTATTTTCGTCTCGCTAAATGACGGGCAGTATGTCCTTACCGACGGCGGCGAGACGCTGGGCTGCCTGTGGCAGCGCACCGGGGGCAGCGAACTTTCGGCAAAGCAGCGGTATCTGCTGGGCAAAGTCTGCAATCCGGCGTCGGCAGTAACCTACCGCCAGGGCGAGCTGATTACGAAATGCGCCCGCCCCGACGAGCTGGCGGCAGCCATGTTCCGGCTGGGCCAGGCTATGCTGCGCGTCTCCGATCTCTGGTTCCTGGAGCCTTACAGCACGGTCGGAATGGAGTACAATGCGGCGGATGCAATGCCGGCCGCGCCGCCGGCAAAGGGGATGGCAGTATGACTACTGCAAACGAACTGGCGCGCCTGGCACGGGTTGACCTGCGGACGGTATGGACTACCGAAGCGCAGGACTTTACGCCGTGGCTGGCGCAGCCGGAGAATTTGGCGGTGCTGTCCGACGCCCTCAACATGGAACTGGAAACTGAGGGGCAAGAGGAACGCGTCGGCCCTTTCCGCGCGGACATCCTGTGCCGTGATATGCAGGATGATTCCCTGGTGCTGATTGAAAACCAGCTGGAACGCACCGACCACAACCATCTGGGCCAGCTGCTTACCTATGCCGCCGGCCTGCGAACCGCAACCATCATCTGGGTAGCCCAAACCTTTACCGACGAACACCGCGCCGCGCTGGACTGGCTGAACGAAATCACCGATGAACGGTTCCGATTTTTCGGACTGGAGATTGAACTCTGGCGCATCGGCGAATCGCCGGCCGCCCCCAAATTCAACATCATTGCCAAACCCAACGAATGGACTCGTGCCACTAGTCAGGCTGCCAAAAGCGGCAACGGCATCTTAACCGACGCCAACTTGCAGAACCAACGGTTCTGGGAACAGCTTGACGCCTATCTAACGGCGCAAAACAGCCCGGTAAAAATCGGAATGCAAGGCCCCCATTTCCACCAGGGCCGGCACTATATCAAAACCAGTATCAGGAAGTCGGGGCTTGAGGTGGAGGCATTCCGAATAGCTACTAAATTTGCACCACAGCAAAATATCCATATCAAAATGACGCTGTCCGGCGATGGACATGATGATAACAGCGTCCGGTTGCAGCAGGGCACCCAGAGCGAATTTGTGGAACCGCTCCAGCGACGTCCTACTAGCGGCGGCAAAGGCAGCGTTCTGATTTTGGGCAATGACAGCGTCGACCCGAATGATGAATCCGACTGGGCGAACCAGGTTGAATGGATGGCGAATGCTCTGGAAAAGTTTGCCCGCATATTCCCGCCTCTCCTCCAGGAATTCGCCGACGACGAATGACTGATACCCTCAAATGACTGATACCCCCAAGGAGCCAACCCAAAATGCGTGTCGTCTATTCCCTCAAATCCCGCGACCTCAACGCTGTCGCCGCCGAAGCCGCCTGGGCCGAAAGCATCGGCTATGATGGCGTTGCTACCAACGAAACGGCGCACGACCCTTTCCTGCCCCTGGCCGTGGCCGCCACCAGCACCGGCCGCGTTACCCTGGAAACCCATGTTGCCATCGCTTTCCCCCGTTCGCCGATGGTGGTGGCCTACACTGCCCGCGACTTGCAGGACGGCAGCGCCGGGCGGTTCCGGCTGGGCTTGGGGACGCAAGTCAAGGGCCATAACGAGCGCCGCTTTTCTACTCGCTGGACCGGCTCCGCCGGGCCGCGCCTGCGGGAATATGTGCAGTCGCTGCGCGCCATCTGGAACTGCTGGGACACCGGCAGCAGTCTGGAATACGCCGGCGATTTCTACCAGTTTTCGCTGATGACGCCTTTTTTCAGCCCCGGCCCCAGCGACTACAACCCGCCGCCGGTGTACACCGCCGCCGTCAACGCCTACAACTGCCTGGTGGCCGGCGAAGTCAGCGACGGCTTGATGTTGCACAGCCTGGTTTCGCCCGAATATGTGCGCCAGGTAGTCCAGCCCAACATCGCCGAGGGCGCGCGCCGGGCCGGCCGCAGCGCCGGCGACATATCCGTAATGGGCGGCGGCTTTATCGTTACCGGCCCTAACCGGGATGCCATCCGGCAGATGGACGCCGAAACGCGCCGCCGCATCGCTTTCTATTCATCTACCCGCACCTATTTCCCCGTGCTGGAATGCCACGGCTTTGAGGAAATCGGGCAGCGGCTGCATCGCCTTTCGCTAGAAGGCAAATGGGATGAAATGAGCGGCCTGGTATCCGACGAGATGCTGGACGCTTTCGCCATTATCGGCGAGTATGACGAGATACCCGGCAAGTTCAAAGAGCGCTACGGCGGCCTGGTGGACGAGATGCATTTCTCCATCCAGACGCCTACTGATGCGGAACAGACGCAGCTGCGCCGCATCGTCCGCGAGTTGCAGGAGCAGTAGCGCACGTTATGGTGGGCGCGGTGCGGCAACGCCCGGGCCGGCAAGGATGCGAGCGCACGGGGTGCGTTGGAGTGCGGGCGGGGCGGAGTTTCCGCAGCCGGGTTGAATATCGGGTTATCGCTGAAACCGATACCGGGTCAGTCCTCCTCCGGCGGGCTGCGGTCGTCCAGTCCGTACCAATAGACTTGGCCGCTGTCGATAAGATGCTGGATTTCATTTACATTGCGGACGCTGGCGATGGCGGCGTGAGCCGGATGGCCGGTGAAGCGGGTTAGCAACCGAGCGTTACGCAGGGCGCGCCCAGTATCGCGTTCATCGGCAGTAAAAGATACTTCCACGACAATATAATGGACCGCGTGGTCAGCGTCAGTTGCTTCTACCACTAGGTCGGCGCGTCGGTAGCTGCTCAGTTCGCCGGCAGATAGATCGGCAGTGTCGCCGGTACGGTCCAACGCCAGCAAATCGTCCTGCGAAAGGATGCGAACCTGTTGAAAACCCATTTCGGCAACGATACAGCCAGCATAACGGGCGGTTTGGCTACGCGCGAAAAAGGCTTTCATGGTTCCGATGTCATTGCCCAAGCGAACAACCCTGTTCTCAAGACGCGCAATTGACGCCGTTAGGTTAGCGTTAGTTTCCCGTTGTTCGGCGTTGATTTGACGCTGTTCAGCGTTGAACTGCCGCTGTTCGGCGTTGATTTGACGCTGTTCGGCGTTGAATTCCCGCTGTTCCTCCACGAACTCGTCGAAGCGGGACGGCAGGTTGATCAGCTCCTCGGTTAGGATTGCGCGGCGCACCGCCTCTTTCCACCGCGGGTTTTCATCCATAGCCCGTAGAAAATCGTCGGTAGTGTGAATAGTAACCATTGCATCCCCTCTTGACAGCTTATTATACACCCGCCCCCCGGTTGCCGAAGCAACGGCCTAACGGGTCACAGTCCGGCGGCCTACCGATTCAGCAGCCACCATTCGTCGCTGCCCAGGTTGAACTCAATGCGGCGGAACCCCTCCGCATAGGGGACGCCGCAGCGCGCGCCCTGCTGTCGGCAGCCTTCCGTCATCCGTTCCAGACGCTGGGCCGCAGTGCGGGCGCTGACTTGCGAAGCGTGTTCGCCCAATGCGGCGGCTTTGGCCCTAATGTGATGCTCGGTTATCTCAACAAACGCATCGGGGCGCTCCGAACCCCACAGCAGCGCTTCCCGGACGCGATGGGGTTGCAGTCCCTCATCCTCAATCTGCTCCGGGAAATCCAGCCGGCTCCAGGCGTAGGAAAAGGCGGCGTCCAGGGCCGCCTGCCCGCTGTGGCGATGGTCGCGGTGCGTGTGTGAAGTAACGCGATAGGGGTCAATGCCGAAAATCACTTCCGGGCGATGCCGCCGGATCTGCCGCACTACTTCGCCCCGGTAAGCGTAGGTATCCTCCAGCTCGCCGTCGCCATGACGCAGGAATACCACTTCGGACACGCCCAGCACGGCGGCGGCGTTCTGCTGCTCAACCTCACGCGTTGCCGCCAGCGACTCCGGCGTGTAAGAGCGGTCGCCCGTGCCTTTATTGCCGTTGGTGGACATCAGTATGACGACGCGGGTGCCCGCTTCGGCAATCCATTTCGCCATCGTAGCGCCGCATCCGCCCTCGGCGTCATCGGGATGCGGCGTAACTACCAGCGCGCTGTCCGGGGGCGCGGTGAGCAGTTTCGGCTCCGGCGCATATTCCTGATTGGGAAAGCCCCATCCATCTATGCCGTGCGGCCTGCTGGTCATTACGAATCCTCCATTCAATTCAGCCGGGGCCGGCGCGCAAACGCCCGGCCCCGGCCTGATTTCAGACGCTGCGGCCGTAATACGGCCGCAAGCGATTAGCCGCCGGTATGGAACACCACCATCTTGAGCTCCGTCATCTCCTCAATGGCGTAGGCCGGGCCTTCCTTGCCCATACCGCTGTCTTTGAGGCCGCCGTAGGGCATTACGTCGGCGCGCCACTGCGGCGACGAGTTGATGTGCAGATTGCCGGAATGCACTTCCTGCGCGAACCGCATCGCCCAGTCCACATTCTGCGTAAAGATGCCGGCCGACAGCCCGAAACGGGTATCGTTGGCTTTGGCGATGGCGTCGTTAATGTCCTCAAAAGCGCTGACGGCAACCGCCGGGCCGAACAGCTCCTCGCGGGAAATCAGCATCTCCGGGCGCGCGTCGGCCACTACCGTAGCGGTATGCAGCGTGCCGTCCCGGCCGCCGCCGGCGATGACCCGCGCGCCCTGTCCTACGGCTTCCGCAATCCAGCTCTCTACCCGCTCCGCATCGGTCTGCCGAATCATCGGCCCCATCCTGACATCCTCGTCAAACGGGTTGCCGGCGCTGAATTCCTGCGTCGGCTGCACCAAAGCGTCCAGCAGGTCGGCGTAAATCGTGCGCGCCGCAAATACCCGCTGCGTGGAGATGCAAACCTGCCCGGCATTGGCGAACCCGCTGGCTACCGTAGCCGCCGCCACTTTCTCAATATCGGCATCCGACATAATGATAAGCGGGCTGTTGGAACCCAGCTCCATCGTAACTTTCTTGATGCCGGCGTTGCGGCAAATCTGCTCGCCCACTTCCATACTGCCGGTGAAAGTGATTTTGCGGACGCGCGGGTCGCCGGTGATGACATTGCCGATTTCGCCGCCGGAGCCGGTAACGGTCTGAATCGCTTCCTCCGGCAGTCCGGCTTCCAGCAGAATTTCGGTCAGTTTCAGCGCCGACAGCGGCGTATCTCCGGCCGGCTTCAGTACTACGGCGTTGCCGCCGGCCAGCGCCGGCCCTACCTTGTGGCAAACCAAATTGAGCGGAAAGTTGAACGGCGCAATGGCGGCCACGATGCCCACCGGCACCCGGATGGTGAACCCGAACTGGCTAACCACGCCCGGCATCGCGTCCAGTGGCACGGTTTCGCCGTGGATCCGCTTGGCTTCCTCTGCCGACAGGGTAATCGTCTGTACGGCGCGCTGCACTTCGGCGCGGCCCTCGGCGATGACTTTGCCTTCCTCGCGGGTAATCGTTTCGGCCAGGTCGTCGGCGCGCTCCGTCATCAGGTCGGCGGCCCGCTTTAAGATGGCGTAACGGCGGTGGGCCGGCAGCTGGCCCATCACGGCGGCGCCGCGCGCTGCGCTGGAAACGGCGGCGGCTACATCGGCAGCCGAGGCCCGCGGCACCGTGTCAAAGGGCAGCTGGTCAAAGGGGTTGATGACGGGCATTTTGGCGCCGCGGTCAACCCATTCTCCGCAAATGTACATCCTCATAGTGAGCCTCCTCAGCCGGGACAGTTTGCCGTGCTATTGTGCGCTTCTGCGCCATGATTGCCGCGCCTTGACTGATCGGCAGGTTGCTTGACGGCGTCGGCGCTACGATTGTACTACGGCATCCGCCCTGCCGCCATACGGCGCGCGGGCGTCGCTATACTGCCGTCCGAACTGCGGCGGCGGCCCGCGCAATGCGTCAACTTGTACGAATTTTAGGAAATCGGCGGCGATTGGGGCAAAACTGCCCGGCCCGTGCTTGACGCAATGTCGCCCGGTAGTGTATTACAAACGACGGAATACCCAGCAAGGTTGACATGGAGGCGAAAATGACCACCACCACCGCCGCAGTACAGATTTACTGCGTCAAGTGCAAGACCAAGACCGACTCCCGGGATGTCCAGGCCATTACGATGAAAAACGGCCGCCCGGCCACGCAGGGTTTTTGTGTAGTCTGCGGCACCAAGAAGTTCCGCATCGGCGCCACTCCGACCGCATAACCATTGCGGAGTGCCTCGCCCGAATTGGCGGCGGCCTGATGCAGGCCGTCGCTATTTTTATGCCCTCAAATCGGCAGCCGTCCCGGCGCCGCTATGGACGGGATAGGGCCCGTCTAATCCGCCGCCGCGCGCAGACCGCTGTCGGTCGGGCGCGCCGCAGCGATTTGCCCCAATCCGGCGGTAATGCTATCATTGCCAACTAATCTGCAACCCGCGACGGCGCCGCAACCGGAGGCAATCAGTTGACCAACAGCCACGACATTTCCATCGCGCAAGCCATTGACCTGTTTGTTGAGCATTTGAGGGACAGCAAGCAGCTGATACCGGGACAGCAGGAACTTTTGCGGTTCCAGGCGCGCATCGGGCGCGACAAGCCGATTGCCGAGCTGCACGCCATTGATGTCGGCGAATACGCCAAGTGGACTACCGAGAATGTTGAGGACGCCGCCACTCGCCTGGATCCGGTGAAAAAGTTCCTTACCTTTGCCAACCGCCGCAAATTGACCGCAATCAGCCTGGCGCGCTATGCCGCCGCGCCGCGCCGGCAACGACGGCGGGCATCCGCGGTCGGCCTGACCGGTTCCGGCGGCAGTTCCCCTACTGCGCGTTTGAGCCAGGAACGCCATGACGAACTACAGGCCGAGCTGCAACGGCTGCACGACGAAATGCCCCGCATCCGGGAAGCCGTGCGGCTGGCCCGCAGCGACGGCGACATCAGGGAAAACGCCCCGCTGGACGCCGCCCGTGAGCAGCAGCAGCTGGTAGAACGCCGCATCCGGCAATTGGAGAACGACCTGGCGCGGGTTGAAATAGTGAACGCCAACCGGGATACCGAGCGCGTCAGCATCGGCTCTCGGGTTACGCTCCACGACTTGGAACGGCAGCAGCAGCGCATCTTTACGCTGGTGGACGTCCGCGAAGCAGACGCCGGCGCCGGCAAAATATCCACCGTCTCCCCCATCGGCCAGGCTCTGATGGGGAAAACCGCCGGCGAGCAGGTAACGATCAGCACCCCGCGCGGCTCCGTCCAATACCGCATTGACGGCATTGGCGGGTAAGCAACTGCGGCAGGAAGGCAACGGCCCGACTGGCAAATCAGTCGGGCCGCCGCCATACAGGGTTCGGTTTCGGATTTCGGGGCCGGCGAATCCCGTTAGTTGAGTGCTGCTACTGCCTGGAGTATTTCAGCCGGGTCGGGCAAAGTGCCGGGCTGATAGGTTTGCCGGTAGCGAATCACGCCCGCCCGGTCAACGATGACTACCGCTCTGGTGCCGGCGCCGCGTTCCTCGTTCCAGAGGTCATAAGCCTCCGTAACCCGGCCTTTGGGGTGCCAGTCCGACAGCTCCGGGTAGGGCAGGCCGCCCATTGCGGTAGTCCAGGCGCGGTGTGCGGCAACATGGTCACAGCTGATGCCCAGCACCTGGGCATTCTGTTCCTCGAACTGCGCGTTATAGCGGCGGAACGAGGTAGCCTGGTCGGTTCAACCGCCGGTAAAGTCCAGCACATGGAAGGACAGGACAACAGCATGGCTGCCGCGATAGCTGCTGAGCGTGATGTCGCCGTGATGCGGCGACGGCAGAGTGAAATCGGCGGCGATGTCGCCAATCTGGCCGGGCATCGTATTCTCCTCAAAACGCCGACCGGGAACGCCGGTTGAACCCGGCGCCCGCCCGGCGGGATTTGCCGCATTATAGCCTAAAACCGACCCGACGGCGTGCTATACTCGGCGGCGGATTTGACCTTCCCGGCTACGGAATTCAACCATTAAAACGGAATGCGGCCATTAAAGTGGAAGTTGTTTTTGACCGCGGCATCTATCTGCCGGAACTGGAGCTCTGGCTGGACGCGCTGCGTAAGCAGGACTTTTCGGTCATATCCCATGCCCATTCCGACCATATAGCGCGCCATCGCCGTACCGTCCTCACGCCCGGCACGGAGCTGCTGCTGCGGGACTATCTGCGCCGCTCGGAGTGCGTCCCTCTGGAATACGGGGAGCCGCTGGAAACCCCGCATTACGCCATCACGCTGCACCCCGCCGGGCATTGCCTCGGCTCGGCGCAAACGCTGGTTACCAGGCAGTCGGACGGGCATCGCCTGCTCTACACCGGCGATTTCCGCGCCCAGCCCTCGCCCATCAACCGGCATCTGGAACCGGTGGCCTGCGATACGCTGGTAATTGAAGCCACCTACGGCAAGCCGGAATATACTTTCCCGCCGCAGGAGGAAGCGGTAGCCAACGCAGTGCGGGTCATCCGGCAGTGGCTGCAACAGGGCGCTCTGCCGGTAACGCTGGGCTGGCGGCTGGGCAAGGCGCAGGAAGCGTTGTATCACCTGCTGGCGGCCGGTTTCCGGGTTGCCTGCGCCGCCGAGATTTACGATGTAGCGCGTCGGTATGAGGACGCCGGCGTCCGGTTCCCCGGCGATTATCGCATCCATGACGGAAACGGCGTTGCCGATGACGAAGTTCTGCTGTTTGCGCCCGGCCGCAAGAGCCGGGAGTACATCGCCGCCAACCGCCCCGACCAACGCCCGGTGCGTTATCTGGAAATGACCGGGTGGGCCGCCGGCAAGGGGCGGCGACCCTGGGGCGGCGGCCGGCCCGGCGACGCCAGCATACCTTATAGCGACCACGCCGATTTTAACGATCTGCTCGCCTATGTCGAGTCCGTCCAACCCCGCAGAGTTTTTACCGTCTTTGGCTTTCCCGACTTAGCGGAACGGCTGCGGCAGCTGGGTTATGCCGCCATCCATCTGGGGCAAAACGCCGCCGCCGCCGACCGCGCCTTTCAGATGCCGCTGCTGTAACCAAACCCGTTGCCGTCGCTCACATCGCCAATATCCCCCGCCGGTGCAACTGTTCCCGCAGGTATTCCATGCTGCGGTTGCCCTTGATGGCGTTGCAGGTATGGCACATCAGCTGCAAGTTGCCCAAAGTATCCACGCCGCCCAGCGACTGCGGATGAATGTGGTCAATGGTAAGCACGTGCAGCGGCAGTTCATAGCGGCAGCCGGCGCAGCGGCGATCCTGGCTGGCGTACAGCAGTTCCCGGTCGGATTGCGGATTGACGGGGGCGGACAGCGCAAGATCGGTACGCTTGGGCGGTTCCTGCATTATCAGCGGGCTCCAGTCCGCCCACTCCGGTTCATCGTCCCCGTTCATCGGTATCTGCAACTCGCGTTTGGCGCGGTCGTTGAGCACTGCCGCCGCCTGCGGCAGAATATCAATGCCAATCCATTGGCGATGCAGTTTTTCGGCGGCGATGCAAGCGGTAGCGCAGCCGCAAAACGGATCCAGCACCAAATCGCCGGGATTAGACGATGCGCCGATGATGCGCTCCAATAAGGCTAGCGGTTTTTGGGTGCGCCATTCCGTCCGTTCCAGAGCATGAGAACCAATCGGCCCGATGTCGGTGACTATATCCTGTATCGGAACGCCGGCGCCTTGATCGGCATAACGCTTCTGCTGCGGGATGCGCCCGCGCGGCGGCCAGTACACTAGCCCGGCTTGATCCAGCAGGTCAAGTTTCTCCTGCGTAGTAAGCCGGTCCAAATCGCTGCGGTTGGGATAGGCTTCGGCAAGAGCCTGGCGCGGCACCGCCCAATGCCGGCCCGAATCAGTGGGATTGACGCCGCGCCATTCAGCGCCCGAATCGCCTGATGTGGTTCCGGCGCCGGTGAGCGTCACCAGTCGATACCGACCGCGTTTATCCTCGTAACGGTAGTAATTCCTGAGATAATCGTCAGAGTACGGCTGATAGACCCGATTCCAGAGATGCCGCCCCGACCCGGAATAGAACAGGAGTACATCGTGGATCGGACCCCACCGTCGGGCGCCGCCATGCGATCCGGTTCGTTTCCAGACGATCTCATTCTGGAAATTATCGGGCGCAAACAAGGCGTCCATAATGCCTTTCAGATAATGCGACGCCGTAGGGTCGCAATGCAGGTAAATGCTCCCCGCCGGTTTCAGGATGCGATGCAGCTCCAGCAACCGCACACTCATAAAAGTCAGGTAGCCGGCCATGCTTTCGCTGTGCGCCAGTTTCGCCCCGTTAATCAGGTGATACAGCGACGGACGGCGGTACTCAATTTCGTCAACCCACTCCTCTTTCATATCGCTGAGCGTCCAGACGTCGTCGAATTCGGCGCCGCGCGCTTCGCTGTCCAACGGGGCGGCATAGCTGCGGTTGGAATTGAACGGCGGATCCAGATAAATCAGGTCAACGCACTCCGAATTGATGCCCCGGAGGATGTCCAGATTATCGCCGGTAAAGATGGTGCGGCTCGGTACATTGCAAGCGCTGGGCATCGGGGGCATCTCCATACCGGGCGGCGGCTTATCAGTTAGGCCGGGCGGCAAGCGGCCAGTCAATCGGTGCGGCAGTCTAGCAGTTGGCGAATGCGGCGGGCAAGACGCAGCGGTCATTATTGCGCCGGCGTCGGCCAACCGTGCCGAAAATAAGAGGGGCGCCGGCAGATGCCGGCGCCCCTTTGCGCTAATGCGCCGCGCGCGTTTTGCCGCCATCACCCCCCAATCACCAGCCCCTCATCCCGCAGCTCCTCTATAACCTCGTCCGCCTGCGATTTGCGTATCTTAAACCGCCGTTCCACCATTGCCGAAGTGAGGCGGGGGTTCCGCAGCGCCAGCTCGCGCGCCTGGTCCAGGATGTTGCCGCCGTAAGCGTCATCGCCGCCGCCGCCGTCCGACCCGCCGGATTCACCGCCGGACGGTTCGTCAGCGTCATCCAGGCTGATGCGCGGCAGCGGCGGGCCTTGCTGGTTGCGCCAGAAGTCAATCAGCGCATCCATTTCCTCGTCATAGACCAGCGTACCCTGCCCGCGCCGCGCTTTCGGAAAGTCGTTGTTCAGCAGCAGCAAGTCCCCTTTGCCCATCAATCCTTCGGGCCCCGCCGGAATCCAGTATCACCCGCGAGTCCACCTGCGACGCTACCGCAAAGGCTACCCGCGCCGGCACATTGGCCTTCAGCAGCCCGGTTACTACTTTCACCGACGGACGCTGCGTCGCCAGCACCATATGGATGCCGGCGGCCCGGCCCAGCTGCGCCAGCCGCACCAATTGCTGCTCCACTTCCAGCCCGCCGGTCATCATCAAATCAGCCAGTTCGTCCACAATCAGCACCAGGAACGACATCGGCTCCGGCGCTTTGCCGTTGTAGCCGGCTATGTTGCGGACGCCCAGCTCCTCCATCATCTTGTAGCGGCGCGTCATCTCGTTAATCAGTCCCCGCAGAGCCGGCTGCACTTCGTCCGGTTCTACGATGACCGGCGTAACCAGATGCGGTATGCCGTTGAACGGCGTCAGTTCTACCCGCTTCGGGTCAACCATTATCATCCGCAGCTCGTCCGGCGGGCGCGTCATCAGCAGCGATGCCACCAGCGAATTGATGCACACGCTTTTGCCCGACCCGGTAGCCCCGGCAATCAGGATATGCGGCATCGCCGCCAGATCCAGTACCAGCGACGCGCCGCCGGCGTCCTCGCCCAGCGCAAAGGCCAGCCCGCCCTTGCTGACGATTTTGCCGAATGCCGGATGCTCCACAATGGAACGCATCAGCACTTTGCCCGGCGACGGGTTGGGCACTTCCAGCCCTACCAGCCCTTCGCCCGGCTCCGGCGTCTCGATGATGCGGATATAGGGGCTTTTCAGCGCCAACGCCAGGTCTTTCTGCCGCTTGGCGATGTCGCCGACCCGTACCCGGCTGGGCCGCTGTTTGGCGACTTCGCCGTCCTTGCCCGGCCGCTGCGGCACATAGCCCGGCACCAGGCCGAACCGGATGACGCGCGGCCCCGCTTTTACATCCTCAACCGCAACATAGACATTATGCTCGGCCAACGCTTCCTTGATTTCCTCGGACATTGCGCTGATGGCGGCGTTGTCAATCCGATGCGGTTCGGCCGGCGCCAGAATCTCCAAGGGCGGCAGCTGCCAGCCGTTGCCGCGGGAATTAACCGACCGCGGAGTCGGCATTGCTGCGGACGGCTCCGGGTACGCCGCCGCCGGCGCATCGTCCACCACAAAATCCGGTTCCGCCGCCGGCGGCATTGCGACAACCGGCGCATCTGCCGGCCCGGCGCTGCGCCGCCGCCCGGCCAGCCGCCTGATGCCACGCCCCACTGCAACCACGGCGGCCAGCAGCATCCGCATTGCCCAAACGATACTGATGCCAACGCCCCAAAGCGCTTTCCACAGCCCGATGCCGGAATACTTCACCGCTGCCCAATACTTGCGGGATGCGCCCGGCAGCACCAGCAGGCCAATCAATGCCAAGCCCAGTATCCCCTCAATTATGGCGATGACCGGGATATTGCCGGTGATAATCCAGCCCACTTGCCCGGCCATTCCATCGTACTGCGCGCCGTTTGCGCCGGGAACTACGGACAGGGCAATGATGACGCCGACGGTTGCGATGCCGGCCGCCAGCCACCAGCGCCAGCCCCGCAGCAGCGCCGCCGGCCGGCGCGCCAGCAGCAGCAGCGTTGCGATGCCGAATACGCCAACCGCCGCCCAGCCGTAGCCCAGCAGCGCCGCCAGCCCTTCCCGCAAATCGGGCGCCAGCGCCAATGTTGCGGCCAGCCCGATGCCCGCCAGCAGCAGGACGCCGGCCTCAATGCCGACCCGTATCCAATTGACGCCGCCGGCATCTCTCCGGTCGGCGTCGATCCGATCTGTGCCTTTCCGGTCATCCGATACGGTGGCGGTGGCCATAGCGCTGCTCCCCAAAATCGCAAATGCGGGCGCGCCGCCCGACTGGCCGGCCGGCTACCCGTCCAGGATTACCGGAATAATCATAGGGCGTTTGTTAAGGTCGTTGCGTAGAAACTGCCGGGCAACTTTTCTAATTTTCGCCTGCGCCGGCTCCGGGTTGGTGCCTACCGGCTCCCCGGTAAGTTCCAAGTCCAGGGTTTCGGCCAGACGTCGGTAAGCGTCGCCCGCATCGGCAGCTTCCATAACCCCGCTGGCGGCAACCTGAAACGGCCCGGCGATAATCCCGTCCCCGTCGGCGCCCGCGCAGATTACTACTACCCCGTCCTTGGCCAAGGACCGGCGTTCCCGCAGTATCTGGCTGTCGGTTTCCAACGCCGTCGGCCCGTCCAGATAGATATGACCGGCCGGTATTGACTCCACTACGCTGGCCCCGGCATCGTCAATCTGCAAAATGTCGCCGTCCTCCAGCACAAAAATGCCGTCCGGCGCGGCCCCCAGTTCCCAGGCGAGTTGAGCATGGGCGCGCAGATGCCGATATTCGCCATGTACCGGCACGAAATAGCGCGGTTTCGTCAGGTTGAGCATCAACTTTAGCTCCTCCTGGCTGGCATGGCCGTGCACATGGACGCGCGCCACCCGGTCATACAGCACCATCGCCCCCTGTCGCAGCAGGTTGTCAATCGTCTGGCTGACCGCCCGCTCGTTGCCGGGTATGGGCGTCGCCGAGATGATGACCGTATCGCCGGCCAGCAGTTCTACATCCCGGCTTTCGCCGTTGGCGATACGCACCAGCGCCGAAGTCGGTTCCCCCTGGCTGCCGGTTGTCATCAATACCACTTGCTCCGGCGGCAGTTCCGCCGCCTCCCGCACGGATACAATGGTTTCAGGCGCGGCCTCCAGATAGCCCATTTCCCGCGCCATCTGCACATTGGCTACCATACTGCGCCCCACGAAAGCCATCCGCCGCCCGTGCTTTTCCGCGGCGTTGACCACCTGTTGGATGCGGCTGATTAGCGATGCGAAAGTGGCTACAATCGCCCGCCCCGGCGCGTCCCCAATCGCCCGATCCAGCGCCTCGGTCATTACCTGCTCGGATGGCGTATAGCCCGGCAGCTCGGCATATGTAGAGTCGGAAAACAGCAGCAGGATGCCGGCCGCCCCCCGTTCCGCCAGCGCCGTCAAGTCAATGGTCTGCCCGTCAACCGGAGTATGGTCAATCTTGAAATCCCCGGTGTGTATGACGCGGCCCCGCGGCGTTTCAATGCAAATGCCCATTGCGTCCGGTATGCTGTGGCAGACCCGAAACCAGGTAGCCCGGAAACTGCTGCCGAAGTCAACCGGCTGCTCCGGTTCAACGGCGTACACTTCCGCATCCCGCGTCCGCCGCCGTTCATTCAGCTTGACGGTAATCAGCCCGTGCGCCAGACGCGGCGCATACACCGGCACGGGCGCCGGCAGCTCCGGCAGCACATACGGCAGCGCGCCGATATGATCCTCATGCCCGTGCGTAATCAGAATGCCCCGCACGCGCTCCGCATTGGCGGCCAGATAAGACGCATCCGGGATAATCAGGTCAACGCCCGGCATATCCTCCGTAGGAAACTGAATGCCGCAGTCCACAACGACAATGTCGTCGCCGCACTCCAGCGCCAGCATATTCTTGCCGATTTCGCCCAGCCCGCCCAGCGGTATCACCCGCAGCGCCGGCGCCACATCGGCAGCATCATCATAGTAAGCAGCAGTCAATCCAATCTCCTAAGTCCGTCTTTCACGCCGTCATCCTATACCGTCATTCGTCATTCCGGCTACTGCCATCCGTCATTCCCTAATTCACCGTCATTCCGGCGAAAGCCGGAATGACGGTGAATTAGGGAATGACGGCGAATTGAGTAACGACGGCGAACATAGCCGCACGCCCTAAAACAGCTTCTGCTGCCCCGGCGGCGGGTTGTCGTAAGAGGGCGCCGGCGGCCGGTCAAGTTCACCATCCCCGTCAACATCCGGTCCATTGTCGTCAATACCGCCGCCGGTATCGGCAGCAGCGTCCATAGCCGCCGCCGGCGTACCCCAAAATGACAATGCCGGCTCCGCTTCCGGCGGCGCTGCTGACGCAGTTGCGGCGTACTCCATCGCGTCCTCCTGTATAACATCTCCATCGCTTGCCGAATGCGCCGGCGGCCCAGCGGCGGCCGGCGGTTCAACATCCATTCGCAGCACTTCCAGCAGGCCGCCCAGCCGCTGAAAATCCTCTACGATAGCATCCTTCATTTCCTGGCGGCGCAGCCCGGCCGCCGGATGCATAATCGGGTAAATCTGCCGCCCGTTCACCGCGCGCAGCCGTCCCCGCGCCCGGCTGATGCTTTGCCCCGGCAGAAACCGGGACATGGCAAAACGGCCCAGCGTAACTATCAGTCGCGGGTTGAGCAGTTCAATCTGCCGATCCAGATACTTGGCGCACGCCGCAATTTCGCCCGGCGCCGGATCCCGATTGTTGGGCGGACGGCACTTCACCATATTCGCAATGTACACCTGGTCGCGGGACATACCGACCGACTGCAACAGCTCCTCCAGAAAACCGCCCGCCGGCCCCACAAAAGGCCGCCCCTGCCGATCTTCCTGCACTCCGGGGCCTTCCCCGATCAACAGCAGTTCGGCGTCATCCGGCCCCTCGCCGGGCACCGCCTGCGTCCGCCCCTGATGCAAGGGGCAGTCGGTGCATTCCCGGACCAGCCGGGCGATGTCGGCCAGCGTGTCCATAGCAATATGCCGCCCGTAGGCCCTTGCAGTCGCAGTCGCTGTCGCAATCGCATCGGATGTCGGACGCTGCGGAATAGCAGGCAGATGACGGATGCCGGCGCCGCCGGCCGGGATGAACCGGCCTACTCGTCGGCTATGCCCTTCCCTTTCAGGTAAGTTACGGCATCGCCAATCGTCCGTATCTCCCCGGCGTCCTCGTCCGGTATCTCAATCTGGTTGCCATCGGAACTGAACTCCTCCTCAAAGGCCATAATCAGCTCCACCAAGTCCAGAGAATCCGCCCCCAAGTCGTCCTGAAAGGAGGCTTCTTCGGTTACGTCCCCGGCATCGACGTTCAGTTTGTCAACTACGATTTCGGTGACGCGCTCAAAAACGGTACTCAAGGGTTCATCTCCGTAGGCATCGGCGCAATGCCGATGGGTAAGTGTCGGTTAAGGGGTCAGTCTGCGAAAAGTCAGGTCGCAGGATGGAACGGGTTGTCATAAGTTGAATGCGTTGCCGGATGCGTTTCCGGCGCGGCCGGCGCCGCATCCGCCGCGGTCTCCGTTGCGCCGGAAACGCCGTCCCGCTGGTGCAGAAACGCCCCCAGCACGCCGTTGACGAAACGCGCGCTGCTGGCGCTGCCGAACATTGATGCCAATTCTACCGCTTCCTTCACCATTACCTGACGCGGCACGGTTTCCCGGTTGCTCAGCTCATAGATTGCCATACGCAGTATGTTGCGGTCAACGATAGATAGCAGAGGCACCGGAATCACCGGCGCAAACCGCTGTACCACCCCGTCCAGCTCGGCCCCGCCGGACGCTACGGCGGCGGCGATGCGCTCCGCATTCCGGCGCACCGACGCCTTGGCCGGTTCCTCGGCGCATAGCCAGTCCATCACATTGTCATCCGGCGCCACTCCCCGCACATCGGCGGCGAACAGCGCCTGCAACGCCAGAATCCGCGCCTGCCGACCCACCGGCCCAGCGCGCACGCCCGCGGAACGGGATGGCGCGGTGCGTATGCGTGATTGCGTAGCCAAGTTTGCCCGCTTTGTTTGCGCCGTGAAAAGTCGACAGCCTGCGGCCCGCGCACAGTACGGCCGGCCGCCAATCAGTCGCCCGCGGCCGCTTTGCGAATGGAATCGGGATCCGACACCGTATGCGCCGCTACCCCCGCGTCAATCCGCTTGACCAGGCTGGACAATACCCGCGCCGGCCCGAACTCTATGAACCGGTTGACGCCCGTTCCCGCCATAAACTGCACCGAATGCTTCCACAATACGCAGTGGCACAGCCCGGCCAGCAGCTCCGCCCGCGCCGCCGCGGCAGTGGCAATCGGCCGGCCGGTAGAGTTGGCGATGACCGGACACTGCGGCGCGCGCAGCTCCACCGCGTCAATCGCCTCGGCCAGCCCCTCTTGCGCGTCGTTCATCAGCCGGGAGTGAAAAGCGCCGCTAACCGCCAGCGGTATCACTTTTTTCGCCCCCTGCGCGGTAGCCGCCGCCATAGCGTCTGCCAACGCCGCCGCCGCCCCGCTGATCACAATTTGGTCGTCCGAATTGATATTGGCCAGCTCTACGCCGGCGCATTCGGCAATGCCCGCTACGACGCCCTCGTCCAGCCCGATGATCGCCGCCATTGCGCCCGGCTGCGCTGCGCCCGCCTCGTGCATCAGCCGCCCCCGTTCCCGCACCAGCCGGATCCCGTCGCTGAAATCCATTACGCCGCCCGCCACCATAGCGGTATATTCGCCCAGGCTGTGGCCGGCAACGCTGGCCGGCGACCGCGCATCGTCCGCGCCCAGATACTCCTGCCACGCCCGCCATACCGCAATGCTTACCGCCATTATGGCCGGTTGAGCGTGCGCCGTATCTTGCAATTCGTCGGCCGGCCCCGCCAGTATCAGCCGCGACAAGCCCATTCCCAGGCTGTCGTCCGCCTCCTCAAAGACGGCGCGCGCCGCCGGCGAAGTTTCGTATAAGCTGCGCCCCATCCCCACTTTCTGGGCCCCTTGCCCCGGAAAGATGTAGGAATAGACGGGAGCAGTTGCGTGGTCAGTCATCAGAATACGCTCCGACGGGCCTTGCGGCGGCGCAGCAGATGGACAGCGTCGCCCTACACCGTTACCTGCCGCCCCCGATAGTAACCGCAACCCGGACAGGCCGCATGAGGACGCTTGGCCGTGCGGCAGCGCGGGCAGCGCGCCGGATTCAGGGTACGCAGACGATAGGCGGGGGATGATACGCGCCGGCCGCGCCGGGCTCGGGTCAGTTTTTTGTTCGGCAGTGCGCCCATAGTAATCTCTCTGGCCGACGCGCCGGGCCAATCCGCCAGGATGCCGCCGTCGCGCCGTGCGTAAAATGTCGGAGTCTGTTGTTTGCGGATCTTTGTTGAAAGAATGTCGGATTCAGAGTTGCCTACTCGGCGGCAATCAGAGAACGCAGCGCAGCCCATCGCGGATCGCCGTCATTGTCATCGCAGTCGCATTGCGCCAGATTCAAGTCGGCCCCGCAACGGTCGCAAATGCCGCCGCAGTCGGGACGGCACAGCGGCTTCAGCGGCAGTTCCGTCATCGCCGACTGCCGAATCGCTTCGTCCAGTTTGAGAATATGGTCATCGTCAATGCTCAAGCCCAGCCAGTCGTCCGGCGGTTCAGTGCGGCGTCCCGTTCTGATGTCAACCAGCGGCAGATACTCCTCATCCAGTTCCAGAGACAGCGACCGTCCGAAAGCGTTCAGGCAGCGGCTGCATTCCTGCCGCACCGCAACGCGGGCCGCCGCCCGCACCCAAATACCCTGATGCGTCCGCACCATCAGGCCGGAACCGGCGGCGTATTCTATCGGATTGTCCGCGTCCGGATTGTCCGCATCCGGCAACCCCGCAGCGTCAAACTCGGTGTAAGTCTCCTCAAACGAAAAACTGCGCTGGGCGCCAACGGGTTCCTTCAGCAGCTGCGCCACATTGTAGTTCATAGCGAAGTGGTTAATAGCGGATGCTGCGGCCACGGACGCCGGCAGCCGAAATTGGGCAAGATTATAGTCGGACATTATGTTGTCCGCAAGCAACGGACAGCGCAATTCCCCGATTTTTGTACAATGCCGTTTTATACCCGTGCCGCCAGCGTTAGAGTTAAAGTCATACGGCCGGCGCGGCGTTGTCGGAAATATAGGCGATGATGTCGTTGGTCGATGTGCCGGGGCCGAACACGGCGGACACTCCCATCGCCGCCAGCGGCTCCCGATCCTCCTCAGGTACAATCCCCCCCAGTACAACCATTACATCGTCCATATCCTGCTCCCGCAGCAGCCGCATAATCTCGGGCATCAGCTCCATATGCGCCCCCGACAGAATGCTCAACCCCAGCACCGCTACATCCTCTTGCGCGGCGGCCTGCACCACCATCTGCGGCGTCTGCCGGATGCCGGTATAGATAACCTCCATTCCGGCGTCCCGCAGCGCGCGGGCAATCACCTTGGCCCCCCGGTCATGCCCGTCCAAACCGGGCTTGGCCACCAGGACGCGTATCGGATGCTGACTTCCGCTGCTCATATCAAAAACTGATTCCATGCACTGATACGGGCGCAGCGCCGCCGGCAAAACCGGCCCGGCGTCAAAAAATAGCCCGCTAACACCCCGACAATTGTCGCAGACAAAGCCCCAACGCGCAATAGCCCCCCACTCCCCCACCGTACCGTCATTCCAGTCCCCAAACCGTCATCCGTCCCCCCAACCGTCATTCCGGCGCAAGCCGGAATCCATCCCACCAGCCCAATCCAAGATCCCGTCCATCCATTCCAGCGGCGTAAAGCCGCCCCAACTCCCTTTCCTCCAGCGTGAGGGTCAAGGCAGGGGTCGGGCTATGACCCACCGGGCGGTTGAGCCAGCCCGACCAGTAATAGACGGTTACCACCAGAATGACCAGGGCGATGACTACCCCGATGACCAGGCATCCGTAGCGTTCCATCAGCGCAACCGGCGCAGCGCGTCCAAACGGCCGGCGTGCGACTGCGACTTGTCGGGCATAGCGTTCCCCTCCGCTGGCGGCGGCGAAAAAATCAGGAAACCAAGCATATTATACACCGGGAGCCGCAAAACGCGCAGTCCCGCCGGCATCTCTGGTACACTAGGGCCGCTGCTTGCCGGATACCAACTATTTTATGGAGGCGATTGCTATGGACGAAGCAGCCAAAATTGCGCTGATCCGACGCTTGTCGGGCGATATTCACCGCCGCCTGTCGGACGGGCCGGCATCCGCCTTGGACGGGCCGACGGCCTGCTCCGAATGGGATGTAGCCACCGTAGCGGCGCATCTGGCCGGCGGCGCCGTCCGCCAGCGCGATGCCATGCTCCGCGGCCAGGCCGGCCAAAGCGGGCCGCCCGACGGCGAAACCGGCCTGGCCACCCCCGACCAGGTGCAACAGGCCAACGCCGTCAACAACGCCCAAATGCGCGCCGACTTGGGCGCCGCCCTGCTGGACAATTTCCAGCGCAACTACCAGGAACTGGACGCCCTGCTGCAAGGCTGGTCTGACTGGTCAATCGGCTGCTGGCACCGGCGGCGCGGCACGATTACCGCAAGCAGCTATGTTGACTTGCGTATCCAGGAACTGGTTATCCACGACTGGGATATGCGTTCCGGCGGCACTGGAGACGGCGTTCTGGACGCCGATGGCATCGTTGCGCTGCTGCCGGCGTCGGAAATGTGGTATCAGCTCTGCTTCCGGCCTACCGCGCCTCTCACCACCCCCGCCGTCTATCGCTTTGAGGTAGGCAGCAGCGGCGACAATGGCGATGGCAGCGCCGCCGCCGCAACCCTGCGGCACGATGTAACGGTAACCGGCGATGCCTACTCCGTAGCGCCGCCCTCCGCAGCGCGCAAGCCCCAGCTCACCATCCGCTGCGACGCCAATACCTACCTGCTTTGTCTGTACAACCGGATGGATTGGAACGCCGCCAAGCGCGCCGGCCGCATCCGCGTATCCCAGGACGCCGATACCATCGCCCACGTCGCGCTGCGGAACCTGAGCCGCTGGTTCGGCGGGCTGTAGCGGTAACGGATGCGGGTTGCGAACCGCCAAGCCGGATGAACCGGATTTTCGCTGATTGATGGCGATGAAAGGAGAGCAAAAGGCAATGACTTCTTACGATGAGACGGAAATACGGCAGGAAATCGCCGTAATCAGCACCCTGTGGCAGGAACTGCACGACTTTCTGTCCGGCTGCTCGGATGCCGACCTCAATCGGCAGTCGGCTTGCCACGCTTGGACCGTGCGCGACGTGGCCGGCCATCTGACCAACCGCGCAGAACGCCAGATTGCCAGTATGACCCGCGGACGCGCCGGCGACTCCGCTCCTCCGGCCGGCTTCACGCCCGCCGCCAGCAATATGGAGATGTCGGCGGCCAACGCTGATGCCGATATTGCCTACGCCCAAAGCCTGGGCGGCCAATTGCTGCCCGAGTTCCGCCGGCTCTATGCCGAGCTGTCCGCACTGCTGGACGGGTTCAGCGGCGATGAATGGCAGCAGCCATGCTGGCATCCCCGGCGCGGCGCGATGACGGCGCGCGAGTATGTCAGCCAGCGCATCCAGGAACTGGCCGTCCACGACTGGGACATCCGCAGCGCCTTTGACGCCGACGCTCAACTGCATCCTGACGCCATTCCCGTCCTGCTGGGAATGTCGGAACGCTGGCTGCGATCAGCCTACAACCCCGGCGCCGACCCGCCCGCTACCGTCCGGCGCATCTGGTTCCGAATGTACGACGCCGAATCCATCCATGTCGAGGCCGGCCCGGAAAGCGCGGAAGTTACCACCGGCCCGCCCGCTTATACCGATGCCGCCAACTTCGACCTCTTGGTGGACACTTTCGCCAACACCTACCTGCTGCTGGCTTACGGCCGGCTGGATGTATCCGACAAAACGCTGTACGGCAAGCAGTTATGGCTGGCCGGCGAGCAACCGCTGGCGCAAATAGAGCGTTTTACGCGGTGGATGCAGGGGTTTTAGGGTACTGCGATGGCTGACGCTAACCTATCGGCAAGCTCGTCAAGTGGGAAACCGTCTTCTTCCCATACCGAACTGGCAACCCGAACTCGCGCTTGGCCTGATGTAATTTCTAGTTGAACGCCCGCAGATTCTTCCGCGGTGATGGCATCCCGCTGATCTTCAAATTCACCCAAATTATTGCACAATTGTTCCAAACGATACCCGCAATTTTGGACGAAGCGCATAGCGTCCTTAACTTCATCCCGCTCCGGCATACCCGCTATTGTAGATACAGGCACCACACACAGCAGAAACGCGTCGCCTTCCTGCACCGCCGTTTTGGCTTGAGTATCGGTCATTCGGACTCGCTGATCACGCGTTGACTTGACCTCTACTAGCCAACTTTGGTTGCCCAGAGTTAGTTCCAAATTAGCGACGTCACCTAATTCGGCTGAAATCTCAAAATCTGATCCGACGCCAGTGCGTTTAACGGCAAACCCAGCACTCTCTAAATTTTCCCGCACCAAATCTTCCACATGGTAACCGAGGTTTTGGTTCTCGTGGACCCTCTCCCTTTGCTTGCGCCGCTCAGCAAGATGCTCGAGGAGATCTTGGTCATTTTCGACATCCTGCACGAATGACCGTACAGAATCCAGTTGGACCGCGGTTGAGGCTAGTTCCGAAGCGAATTTAACTGCTTCAGGATTTGATACCGCAGAGTGTAGCAACGCGGGATCTTGCAACAGTTCAACCAAATCATTCTCAACCTCGGCGTCCAAGCTGTCGGTCAGTAATGTAAGTTGCCTAAACCCAAAAACTTGGTGTAGCAAATGCACGGCAGCAGGATTATTGCGAAGCCATGTATGATCCAGCATCTCCCGTAAATTAGATTCATTTGCCGGCATCGGCTGGAAACCTTCTTCGTCCGGGATCTGGACAGGAACCCACGACCGCACCTTGAGCTCAAACGGCCAGGTCGCACCATACAAAGACAGAGGGATGCGCTGCCCTGAACTATATCCGGAGATTTGCTTAATCTCGCGCCAGCTATCGTCCTCTGTTGCAGCAACATTAAGCACAAAATCAAGCAGGGTTTTGGCAAGTTCGCTGTCTTGACCGCAACGCTGTACCAAATCTGTTGCTAGAAACGCAATCTGCCCGAAAGTTTCGTTGCGTACTGCCACGCGGGTTTCAGTGAATTTTTCGCTTGCCATAGCATTCAGCAAATTGAGGTCATCGATCTCATGACGGGATGCTCTGTACAGAGGCGATTCAATGACCAGCCCGGCGGCAATCATTGGAGCGAGCGCGCCGCTTACCGTGCTGTCATCACAGTAGCAGTCGGATAGTATGCGCCTCTCTGTGTACAGGCAAGCATACGGTTGCGCTGAGTCTGGCCAGTGCGAAACCGGAGCTAAAATCTGCTGATTGCCGGTAAGGTGTACTACCTTGCCTTCGGAAGTTAGCAACGGGCATCGCCGGAGATGCTGTTCCAAACCGGATTCCCAAAGGTGCTGAGCTAGACGGGCAGATGCGCGCAAAGGGAGAAATGCGGTACTTTGGTTGAACACGGCGTCGTCTTGCAAGGCACTGTTCAGACTGTCCAATATTTTCTCCAATGCATGGTGCTCTGAATAATCTTTATCATCATCTTGTTTGTCCAGTGAACCCCAGACGAGATCCTTTGCGGATTCAAATCCCGGAGCGTTCAGTGCGTCTGCCATCAGGCCGTGCAAAAGCTCCGATTTCAGGTCGATTTCGACCATATCCGCTATAGATTTTACCTCCTCGGATATTCCAGCATCGCCGTAAAGATATTCGGTTTTCGTATTGCGGAATTCTCCGCGCTGGTTGGGCAAAAGCCCATTGACCATATCCTCTACATTGCGGTCATGCAACTCCGCCCCCAATAGGAACAGCTGCGCCAGCCATTGGTACGCGTCTGCGCTTACGGGGATGTCGTCAACTGTTTTCGCCCTCCCCTTGATCCAATCGGTAAATTCGTGAAATCCCAGTCGTTCTACCGGAACACCGATGTCCTGCCATTGCCTAGCGATTGTAGCCCAATCTTGCGCGATTTCTATGGTCGGCGCGTGGAGTTCGGTAATAGCAGACACAATTTCGTGGATTCGGTTGTAGTCAACTGATTCGTGACTGGCGTTGTTGATTGCAGGGACAAGGAATGATACAAAATCCCCACCGTGAGATACTGCGGGCAACACCCCGACCGCTGTGTGAATAATGGGCTGTCTAGCCAACGACTCAGCAACTTTCAGGAGAATTTCTTTCCACCATATTATTTCATTAGTGGCATTTTCACCGCCAAGAGGTTGTGCTGGAACACCGACACTAGCAAGTTGATGCGCGTTTTCCTGCCCGCCCTGAATGGCGTGAGATACTAGTGCAGGCAGGGTATCCAGTGCGTCGGCAATCAACTTCTTATCCTCGGCGTTCAGCGCAATGCCATCACGCTCTTGCTGGGGTGTGAAGCGGCCATTAATAACCACATTGAGGGGCAATCCGCTGGTTTCTCCGAGCGGGAATTGTACGAACAATCTGGGAAACCTTTCGGACGGAGCTACGAATTTCGGAGTCGTACCGTCCGTGGTTTTGAATACAGCTAACAACGATGCGCTGCTGTCGTCTTTGATTGTACGCATTACTGCCATCTGTGTAGGTTGATCAGAATCCGTAATGTTGATTTTCGTTATCTCAATGACAATGCCGTCATGATGAATTACGGATGTATGTCCACGGTCAAATCGCGCGGTCATTTCTAATGATTCAATAGTGACCTTGCCCAACTGCGGGCAGGTGCCGTAAAGGTATGGCAACGCTTCCTGCAACCTTTCAAGCCCGTCATTTACTACTGAATCGTCTGCGTCGTAGTAAGTGAACGACGCAGTAGGTAGGTCGCCAAGCGATGCGCCGGTAATCCGTGTGGCCGCGCTAACTGACTTGTTGGCTTGTTCGATATTCGCGGTGATTGAATCCTCGTTGCCGTCCCGGTCGAGCTCAATTACAAACCGCTCAAAGCCTTCGTGAGTTTCTATGATGCCCTCCACATCGACCCGGGTGGATAACGCGTGCGTAGCAAGAAATCCGGTGCCAAAACGCCCCGTGGTTTCCTGGTCATCGAATTCCTTGCTGGAACCGCCAGAGAGCAGAGCAGCCAGCTCTTGCGCGGTGAAAGGCTTGCCAGTGTGGGATACAGCCAAATCGCCGTTCTGAAATCGGAAAACGATTTCAACGCGCTCGTCGCCGGTCCGCGGACCGGCGTCATGGGCGTTTTGGATCAGCTCAAACGGCCAGCGACGGCTAGCTGAAGTCGAATTCTGCCGTGCGGCGTCAACCCGAGTTAGGATGCGGCGAGCATCGTTCCTAGTTAGTTGCTGTGTACGAGCACTGCTGTATTCGGTTAGCGCAATTTCGCTCATAAGGCCCTTGCCAGTATCCTGCTGATTGGGCGCCATAGTAGCGCAGGGACTGGAGATTTGCAATTCCCCGGTTGTCATTTTTATGGTGCGCGGCACTAGTATTCCGCTGATGGCCAGGCGGCAAATTGCCAGCAAGATAGTGACCGCCGCGCCCTACGCCCCCCAACCGCCGGTGTGGTATAAAGGCGGCTATGACTACCCAGCCTGACTTGCCCGGCTTGTCTGCCGCTCCGGCCGGGGCGATGCATGAGCAGACTTTTAATGAAGCGTTGGCCGACGCCTTGCGTCAGCGGCGGCAGCTTTGGCGCGGCGACCCTAACTCCGTCGTTGCCGAGCGGCTGCGGATGCTGGCCGACGCGGCCTTGGAACGCCCCGACATCCTGGTGGCGCCGCCCGACATCTATCCCGTCATCATTGAGGTTGAGTTTGGCGAGCCGGCTTTTGACGATGCCCGCCGCAAGCTGGGGCGTCTGATTGCCGGCACTACCGACCGGGTGCGCGCCGCCATCGCCGTAGGCGCGCCGGAGGAAGTCAAAGGCTGGTCAATCGACCGGCTCCGGGAGCGGCTGGCGCAGCCCGACGGCGTTGAACTGCGTCTGGCCGTCCTCTACGCCGGTCCATCGGGAACTGATGCGGATGCCAGCGTGTGGCCTGAAGTCGGCGATGTAACCGGCAGCGTTGACGACCTGGCCGTAATGTGCGAGTACGCCTCGGCGCCGCCTCTGCTGGTGTCCACTATGGCCGACGCCGTCGCCGCGCAAATCCACAGCCTGGCCGATTACCTGTACCGCAGTATGCCGCCCGGCGTGGCCGGCGCCATTGCCCGCACGCTGGGGCAGCGGGACGATGTGCAGGGGCTGCGGATGGCCTGCTGCATCTGGCTGACTTCGCTGCGGCTGCACAACCTGCTGGCGGCGCATTCCCCATCGCTGCAAAATGCCGGCTTGCAGACCATCGCCCAGATTCGCGCCGCCAATATGGGCGCCTTGTCCCTCACTGCTTTGCGGCGGGAATGGGACAAAATCCTGGCCGTCAACTACGGTTCCATATTCAATACGGCGCGCACCGCGCTGGACGACCGGATGCCCATTGAGCCGGGCGTCCGCGCTATGGAGCAGTTGTCCGAGATGGCGGAAAACATTACCGCGCTGCGGCTGGGCAACCATGTGGACTTCGCCGGCGAACTTTTTCCGAAACTGCTGGACGACCGCGAGGAAACCGCCGCCCACTACACGCTGCCGGAAACGGCGGAACTGTTGGCCCGCCTGTCCGTGTCGCGCATCAATCTGCCCGACTGGTCGGATGCCGCGGCCGCCGCCAACCTGCGGATTGCCGACCTGGCCTGCGGCACGGGAACGCTGCTGCGCGCCGCCTATCGTCAAATCCGGCAGCGCCACGAAACCGCCGGCGGCAGCTCCGCCAACTTGCACCGCACAATGATGGAGCAGTCAATCACCGGGCTGGACATCAACGCCCTGGCGTCGCATATGACGGCGGCGGGCCTGTCGTCGGCCGAGATTGCCACCGAGTACCACACGGCGCGCATCGCATCGGTAGCCGTGCTGGGCGGCAAAACCGGGTCGCTGGAACTGATTGAGGAGGAGCAGATTACCGATGTAACCGGGCAGACGGTGCAGACGGCGACGGCGAATCAGTCAACTCCGACCATGCTCCCGGTGCCGCATCACAGTATGGACTTGGTGATACAAAACCCGCCTTATTCACGGGCTCGAGGCGAGCGGGCGTTGTTTGATGTCAGCGGTATTGACGACAAACAGCGGCGGCGCAGCGTGAAACGGCTGACGCATATCCGCAACGGCTTGCGGGCCGCCGGCGGCAGCGAAATTACTGACGGGCAGGCCGGCTTGGGCGCTGATTTCGCGGCGTTGGCCGACCGCAAGCTGCATGACGGCGGGATTTTCGCGACGGTGCTGCCGTTGACGGCGGCGCACGCCGAATCGTGGGAGGGATTTCGGCGCACTATTGAAAGCGAATACCGGGATATAACCATCATCGCATTTTCCGCCCACGAAAGCGCAATGATGTCGGCGGATACCTATATGAACGAAATGCTGCTGATTGCCGCCAAACGAACCGAAAGCGACGCTGCCGGACGGGATGGTGTCCTGTGCGTCAATTTGGAAACTCCGCCAGCGTCCGAGGCGCAGTCTTATTGGTACGCCAATATCATTAATGACATTGACCATACTAATCTGCACGGAGATGCCATCCATATATCCAGCAGGTTCAGAAACCGGGTTGGCAGCTGGGTACATTTACGGACTCCGCAAGCCGGGTTCCCCTGGTTCGCCGCCGGGATGCGGAACCATAATCTGGCAGCAGTTGCCGACGAGCTGATGGACGGGCGGCTTTATTTCCCCGCCAGCCGGGAGCGTTGGGATTTCAGTTTGCCGGCCACTACGCTGGACCAGGTAGTTGGCATTGGCCCAACCCATCATCTGATTGGCCATATACGAGGCCGCGAAGCAATCGGGGCATTTACTTTTGACCCGATTGCGCCGCGGGAACTGCCAACTTACCCGTCATTGTGGTCTGCCCAAGCCGAAACGCAGCGCAGCATTTTGACCTTGCCCACACACGAGGGCTATCCGGCGGTCGCTGATGAGGGACGACTGCGGCAAATGCTGGCGCAGCGCAGCAATCTGTTCATATCCCGCAATCTACGCTTGACTTCGCAAGCATTGGCGGCGGCGCGCACGGAACAGTTAATGATGGGCGGCAGTACCTGGACGGCATTATTGTCGGATGACGACGGAACGAAATCGGCGTTGGCAATCTGGCTCAATTCAACGCTGGGGTTGATGGTCAGAACCTGCTATTCTCAGACCACTCAAAGCGGCCGCGCACGCTTGCAGATACGCGGGTTGTACGGCTTTCCCGTCCCCGATTTTACCGCAGACAATGACGCTGGAGTGCAAGCGCGGGCCATCGCAGCACAGCATATTGACGAACTGGCGGCATTGGAGTTGCAACCAGCATCCTACGCTTTCCAGGACGCTAACCGTCATCGGATTGACGCAGTTGCGCTAGCAATGGTAGGGTTAGGAGAAGATCAGCAGGCCAACGCCGCAATCGCTGCTCTGCGTCAGCAATGGTGCCGGGAGCCGTCGGTGCATGGGGGCAACCGTGTGATTATGCGGGCGTTGGGGATCAGGGAGTATTAAGATGCAGAAATATACGCTGAATACCGATTCGGGCAAAATCCATATCTACGAGGACCTCCCTTACAACCCTACTTATGGGGTTGCGAAGGCCAGCGACGACGAGCAGATCACCAGTTGCAACGACTTGCCGTCCGATCGCCATTACAAGGACTTGGGATTCCACAATGACATGAATGATGCCCGTGAAATGGCAAAGGCATACCACAACAATCCGAAGTTCTGTGTGAAATGCTTCGGCGTCCTTGGAGGGATGTTGAACCGTCTGTCGCGAAATGCCTAATACCAATGGTGTGCTCCGATTCACACTACCCTCTGCGCCACCAGCAGCCCCCCGTCCTCCCGCGTTACCCGCATTGCGAAGTTGTAGCGGTCAACTTCCAGGGCTAGGGATACATCGCGGGGGTGGTATTGGGGTTGGGTTTCGTCAAAGAACTTTTGGGTGGCGCCGCCGGCCATGATCAGTTTGCGGACGGCTTCCGGGTCGGGGCTGCGGCCTTCCAGCCGGTTGCGGAGGTACAGGGCGCAGTGTTCGTCCTCGTCGGAGCGGTTGACGCCCTGATCGCCCATGGCCAGGATGGTTACGCGTTCCGGCGGCGGGTTTTCGGCGTGCAAGGCGCGGACGGTAGCGCCGGCCACTACGAATGAAGTTACATAGATGGGGTCGCAGCCGGCGGCGCCGGCCGCCGCCGTGCCTACCGTGCCGGCTCGCGTGGACTGCACTACGCTTTTGCCCGCAAAGTCCACAGTTGACGCCTCGTAGGGGGAATTGCCGTAGTCAAACCCGTCGGGCCGTTTGCCGTCCACTTCGCCCATCAGAATGTCGGCGATGGCGGGATTGCGGCGGCGGAGGTCCAGCGCCTCGTCAACTTCGGCTACCAGCGTGATGCGCGCCGCCCCCCGGTCAAAGGCGATGGCGGCGGTAGTAAAAGCGCGAAACACATCAATAACCAGAGCGGCGCCCTGCGCTTCCCGGGCGTCCCGCGTCAGACTGCCAATGCGAATTTCCATCAGAACCCTCTCTTTACGCCGATGCACAGGATAAACAGGATCGGGATTTTCCCCAGGTAGATTGTAACCTATTCGGGGCGGTTGACGCCGGGCCGAAAGGTCACAGAGATTCGTCGCAGAGATTCAGCGCTGTTGCGCCGTTGTGCTATGATTGGCCTATCCGCATCGCCCCGGCACAATCAGAGCCGGCGGATTTGAGAGGTTGCTGATGGCAGACCCGCGCCGTGATTTCGTCAAATATACATTCTACAAGGTGCAGCCGGAATGGCGCCGTTTGCCCGCCGCCGACCGCGCCGCCGGCAAGGATGAGTTCGCCGCCGTTGCCGCCGAATACGCCGACCGCCTGGCCCTCAATACCTACACGCTGGCCGGCACCCGCGGCGACGCCGACTTTATGCTGTGGGGCGTATCCCCGGAGCTGGAGGCCATCAACGAACTGGCGGCGCAGCTGAACCGCACCCGGCTGGCCGGCTATCTGGAAACCCCCCATTCTTACCTGGGAATGACCCGCCGCTCGCCTTACATTGATGACCACCGGCACGAGGGGCAGGACGGCGCGGGGGACACGGCGTCGCTCCGCATCGTCGGCCGCCGCTACCTCTTTATGTACCCGTTCTGGAAAACCCACGACTGGTATCAGCTGCCCCAGGAACGCCGCCAGGAAATGATGAACGAGCATTTCGTCATCGGGCATCAGTATCCGCAAGTGAAAATCTCCACCGCCTACTCTTTCGGGCTGGACGACCCGGAGTTCATACTGGGATTTGAAACGGACGATCCCGGCGGTTTCCTGGACCTGGTAATGGCGCTGCGGGAGTCCAAAGCCCGCCCCTATACCCTGCAAGACACGCCGATTTTCTCCTGCATCAACCGCCCGCTGCGGGAATGCCTGGACGATGCGGCATAAGTGAGGAGCCGACGACTGCGATGACTACGACTACGCAAGCCGCCGCTGCCGTTTCTCGTTCCTCGGCGGTCGCCATCGGGGCCGACTTGCCGCCGGCCGTCATGCCGGAGCCGACGGCAGCAGACGCTATGGCCGACGGCGCGGCTACTGATACTGGCCGGCCCAACGGCTTCGTCCTGGACATCAATTCCGTCTTGGATCTGCTGGGCGATAATGACGCTTTGGACGATTGGTTCTTGCGGTTCACGGCGGACAACGTTGATCTGGGCTGCCAGTTTGAGATTGACCGGGAAGGGAATTTGATTGCCATGGCTTCGGAAAGTTTTTCAGGACGGATCGCCGCGGGGAATTTGTACTACGATGCGCGTACTTGGTCGGATGCCGGAACCGGCGGGCTGGTGTTGCCGGGCAACGCATTGGTCAGAATTGCGGGCGGCGGGCGGCGCGCCCCGGACGCCGGCTGGATAGCGCCGGAACAGATTAATGACGAATTGCTGCCGCCGGATTGGATGCATCACGGCATACCCTTTGCGCCCCGCTTTGTGGCTGAAATCCGCTCCCGTTCCGACACGCTGGAATCCCAGCAGGCCAAAATGGAGGAATGGCTGGACAACGGCGTCGCCCTCGGCTGGCTGATTGACCCTTTGCTGCGGCAGGTTCACATCTACCGGCCCGGCGTTCCGGTTGAAACGCTGGATGACCCGGAGGCCGTCAGCGGAGAGGATGTAATGCCGGGGTTTGTGTTTGAGGTGCGGCGGCGGATTTTTGACCTGCGCTAATTCACCGGACCGGCGTAAGGAGACACACGATGACCACCTCAACGGCAGTCTTTCCCGTCCGGCAGCCGGCCCTCGACCCGGCAATCAAACCTGCGTTGGATAAGGCGGAGCCGCCGGAATTCACGCTGGACATTCGCTCTCTACTGGTTCTGTTCTCTGATAATGCGCTGGATGACTGGTTCCTCCGTTTCACCGCCGACAACGCGCAGCTGGGCTGCCAGTTTGAGATTGACTGCAACGGGAGATTGATTGCAATGGCATCAGAGAGCCGAGACGGGGCGGAACGCCAGTTTAATTTGCAGTACGACCTGGCAACCTGGACTGACGCCGGCGCGGGCGGCAAAGTAGCGATTGGCAACGAGTTAGTGCGTATATCCCGGCTGGGCCGCCGCGCTCCTGACGCCGGCTGGATTGCGCCGGAGCAGCTGGCGGAACTGCCTCCACCCGGACAGCGGCATCACGCCCTGCCTTTCGCACCCCGGTTCGTGGCCGAAATCCGCTCCCGTTCCGACACGCTGGAATCCCAGCAGGCCAAAATGGAGGAATGGCTGGACAACGGCGTAGCACTCGGCTGGCTGATTGACCCTTTGCTGCGCCAGGTTCACATCTACCGCCCTGGTGCTCCGGTTGAGATTTTGGACGACCCGGAAACCGTCAGCGGCGATGATGTGCTGCCCGGTTTCGTATTCGCGGTGCGGCGGCGGATTTTTGACCTGCAATAGATGAACCGAAAGGGACGGATGCTATGACTGCCACCGTGAACATCACCCAAGACGCCGCCGCGGTTGCGGACGATTGCGAACTGCTGCAACCGTTGCGCGTCAACATCAGCCCCATCCTCAAATCCGTTGCCGGCAAGCTCAGCGATGCGGAGATTGACCAGTGGATGGCCGACCTGTATCAGGCTAACGAGGAGCGGGGTTTCAACCTGGAACTGACCAACAAAGGGGAATTGGTGATTAGCCCTATGGTAAATCGCGGTGGCGGAATGGCCGAGGGCCGACTCTTTGTTGGCCTGTTTAATTGGAACGAAACCGATGACATCGGCGGCGAAGTGCACGGCCCCAATGCCAATATGCGTTTTCCCGATGGTTCCCGGATCCGGCCCGATGCGCTGTGGCTTTCCCCGGCGCAGGTGGCCGCGATGCCGCCGGTATCCGCCGGGGGCGCCATCACCGTCTGCCCGGCTTTCGTTGCCGAGATCGTGTCGGAGACGGACACGCTGCCGCCGTTGCAGCGCAAAATGGAGCAGTACATTGCCAACGGGGCGCTGCTGGGCTGGCTGATTGACCCGTATCGGCGGCAGGTTCACATCTACCGACCCGGCGTTCCGGCTACGATTCTGGACGACCCGGAAACCGTCAGCGGTGATGATGTGCTGCCCGGTTTCGTATTCGCAGTGCGCCAGCGTATTTTTGACTTGCAATAGATGAACCGAAAAGGACGGATGCTATGACTGCCACCGTGAACATTACCCAAGACGCCGCCGCGGCTGTGGACGATTGCGAACTGCTGCAACCGTTGCGCGTCAACATCAGCCCCATCCTCAAATCCGTTGCCGGCAAGCTCAGCGACGCGGAGATTGACCAGTGGATGGCCGACCTGTATCAGGCCAACGAGGAGCGGGGTTTCAACCTGGAACTGACTAACAAAGGGGAATTGGTGATTAGCCCTATGGTGAATCTAGACGGACTGGCTGCCGAGTTTCAGATGGCGGGAACGCTGTTTAACTACACTGAAGCCAACGGAGGCTTTGCGGCCGGCGCCAATGCCAATATGCGTTTTCCCGATGGTTCCCGGATCCGGCCCGATGCGCTGTGGCTTTCCCCGGCGCAGGTGGCCGCGATGCCGCCGGTATCCGCCGGGGGCGCCATCACCGTCTGCCCGACTTTCGTTGCTGAGATTGTGTCGGAGACGGACACGCTGCCGCCGTTGCAGCGCAAAATGGAGCAGTACATTGCCAACGGGGCGCTGCTGGGCTGGCTGATTGACCCGTATCGGCGGCAGGTTCACATCTACCGGCCCGGCGTTCCGGCTGAGATTCTGGACGACCCGGAGACGCTCAGCGGAGCGGATGTAATGCCGGGGTTTGTGTTTGAGGTGCGGCGGCGGATTTTTGACCTGCACGCAGAGGCAGCGGAATAGCCCGTTTATTCCGATAGCGTTAGCCGGCAGCGCGTCATTGTCCGCCGGCGGCCGGGGCGGCAACGGCCTGCGCCCAGCGTAGATGCGCCTGATCCGATGCTGACGGCCAATGCACCAGTTCGTCTATGGTGTCAACCATCATTTCGCCGGCGTCGGCGATTTCCTTGCGATATTCCTCCAGATGCACCCGGCGGTTGTTTTTGCGGATGTTGTGGTGCGGACACATTGGGGCGCGGTTGTAAATCTGGTTGCTGCCCTGCAACGACTTCGGGTCAAGGTGGTCCAGGTGAAAGTTGCGGGTAGTTCTGATGATGCTGCCGTCGGGCCGGCGATTGGCGAAGCCGCAGCACCAAGCGGTGTAATCCGACAGCTCCAGCAGGAATTCCAGCATTTCCCTTTCCGGGATGATGCTGGCGGGAACCTTGTAGGTTCTTTCGGGCAGTTCCGCAATGTCCCGCCGTTCTACCGGGTCGGTATCGGTGCGTTCCGGCAGGTCAAAGGGGGAGCGGGTAATGACATTGGCGTCGGTAATCAGGGCGGGCGCCTGGCTCTGCTGTACGCCGTCCACCGCGTAGCGGAATTTGGCGAACTGGCGCTTCAGCACGGTAAGGGCGCGGGGCGATATATCGCAGGCAATCCACTGGCGGCCATTGCGTTCAGCGGCCACCGGGACATAAGCGCAGCCGGCGAAGCAGTCCAGCACGACATCGCCGGGCCTGGTGCTGGCGAGGATGATACGCTCGGCAAGAGCGACGGGCTTTTGGGTGGGGTAGCCGGTTCTTTCGCCGCCGAGCGCCGGGCTCACATCATTCCAGAGATTGCCGCGCACTGCGCCGCGCCAGTCGCGTTGGTACATACGGCGTTGCAGGCGGCCGTCGGGCAGGATGACAAAGTTGCCTTTCTGGTATTCCTCCTCAAGGCGTTCCCGGCTCAAACGCCATCCCGCCGGAGTGGGGTTCGTAAATCCGCGCCATTCGTAGCACAAGTTGGGGCGGCTGCCCATGCCGGGCGTGCGCCAGATATGCGCGCTGTCATCATAGTAGCGTTCCCCGTTTTCATCGACTAGGGGGAACCGCTGCGCTGCATCCGTATCGGACGGCGGAACGAAGGGGTTGAAATTGGCATTCTGCGATTTGGAACAGAACAGGATGGTATCCGTAGTGCGGCCCCAGCGTCGGGGACGGTGCTGCGACCCGCGCTGCGTTGAAGTATGCCGTTCCCAGATAATCTCATTGCGGACATTCTGTCGGCCGAAAATGGCGTCCAGGGCTAGTCGAATATAAGAGTTAGCGTCAAAGTCGCAATGGAAATACAGGCTGCCGGTGGGTTTCAAAATCCGGCGCATCTCAATCAGACGGATTGCCATATAGGATAGGTAGGCGGCCTGCTGTTCGCTGTGGGCGTTGCGCGTGGCGTCGATGACTTTGGCTAGGCCGGTGCGGTCGGCGTCGATAGCGGTAATCCATTCCTCGTGAATATCGCTTTCCCAACGCCAGATGTCCTGGAAGCGGGCCGAATCGCCGCCGTTGGGCCAGAAAATGCCGGCGGCTTCGGCATCTCGATCGCTGCTGATGCCCCAGGCGGATAGCATGGCCTGCTCGCCGGCCTGCTCCTCTGCCGACAGGGGAGGCCGCAGATTGCCGATGAAAGTCTGGTTCTTGGCGAAAGGCGGGTCAATGCAAATCAGGTCAATGCTGTTGTTATCCAGCCGGCGCAGCAGGCTGAGGTTGTCCGCGATGAACAGGTTGCGGTTGAGAGGGTGTTCCGTAGCGGAACCGATTGCGGTTGTCATCGGCGCAATCCCGGCAACGGTGGGGCCGGCCTATCGCAGCGCCAGCATTCGTTCCAGGGCTATGGTTGCTTCCCGCTGCATTTGCTCCGGCACGGTGATGCGGTTCACTACCTGGCCGGCGACGAGGCTTTCCAGCGTCCAGAGCAGGTAGGCGGGGTGGATGCGGTACATCGTGGAGCAGGGGCAGCTTACCGGATCCAGGCAGAATACGGTCTTGTCCGGGTTGTGCAGGGCCAGGCGGTTCACCAAGCTGATTTCGGTGCCGACGGCCCATACGGAGCCGGCCGGGGCTTCGTTAATTGTCTTGCGGATGAGCTCGGTAGAGCCGTTCAAGTCGGCGGCTGCTACCGTTTCGCGGGGGCATTCCGGGTGTACCAGCACGGTAACATTGGGGTAACGCTGGCGGGCGGCGTCAATCTGCTTGACGGTGAAACGGGTATGGACGGAGCAATGCCCCTGCCACAGCACCATTTTGGCGGCGCGCAGCTGCTCCGGGGTGTTGCCGCCCATGGCGCGGAACGGATTCCAAACTACCATTTCGTCCAGGCCGATGCCCAGTTTCAGGGCAGTGTTGCGCCCCAGATGCTGGTCGGGCAGGAACAGCACGCGGTCGGCCTGCCCGAAAGCCCATTCCAGTACGGCAGTCGCATTGGACGAGGTGCACACCGCCCCGCCGTTGCGTCCGCACAGCGCCTTGATAGCGGCCACCGAGTTCATATAGGTAACGGGCAGGATGCCGCCGTGTCCGCCGAGGACATCCTGCAAGTCGTCCCATCCGTCCTCGACGTCCTCAATTGGGGCCATATCGGCCATGGAGCAGCCGGCGGTGATGTTGGGGAGGATGACCTGCTGGTGCAGGCCGGCCAGGATGCAGGCGGTTTCCGCCATAAAGTGGACGCCGCAGAACACGATGTAATCGGCTTCCGGGCGGGAGGCCGCTTCCTGGCTCAACAGGAATGAGTCGCCCTGGAAATCGGCGTACTTGATGATTTCCTCGCGCTGGTAATGATGCCCCAGGATGGTAACGGAGTTGCCGAGCGCGCGGCGCGCCCGTCCGATGCGCGCGTCTAATTCGGCGGGGGAGCAGGCGAGATATTCGCCGGGGATTTTCTGCCAGCGGACATTAATCGCCAGTTCCTCGGCCAGCGACCGGGACGGCAGTTCGTCCTCCGGGCGGCAAAAGGCGGCGTGTTCAATTTCGGTAAGGGGGATGGTGGGTTGCCGCGTTTGAGTAACCATACCAGCGGCCTCCTTGTAAATGGCAGTGTGTGCGAAATTTCACAATTGGCTGGGGCGCGGCAATTGACGGAATGAATGGCAGTACCGCCGCCCTTGAGTCGGGCGCCGGCCAAGGCGCCGTTAGTCGGCCAGGACGCCGGCCAGGGACCAGGGGCCGGTGCGATTGACGGCTACATCCACTATCTGGCCGGCCAGGGGGCGGGGCGGCGCATCGGCAATGGCATGGGGGGTATCGGCAGCGGCGGCGGGGATGGTCGGGTCCGGGGCGTTGAAATAGACGAGTTTGTTGCCGCGCGTCCGGCCGGACCAGCGTCCGCGTTTGCGGTTTTCGGCCAGGACGGGGACGGTCTGCCCCAGATATTGGGCGTTGATTTCCGACAGGATGCTTTCCTGTAGGGTTTCCAGGGCTTTGAGGCGGCGCTGCTTTTCGTCCGGCGGCACATCGTCGTCCATTGTGCGGGCTGCAATGGTGCCGGGGCGGGTGGAATACATGGCGCCGTGAACTTTGTCGAAGCGGAGGTCGGATACCAGCCGGAGGGTATTCTCAAACTGCGCTTCGGTTTCGCCGGGGAAGCCGACGATAATGTCGGTGCTAACGGTTACATCCGGGATGGCGTCGCGGATTTCGCTGATTAGATCCCGGTATTCGGAGACGGTATAAGGGCGGCGCATCCGTTGCAGGACGGCGTCATCGCCGGCTTGCACGGGGAGGTTGATATGCTCGCAGACTTTGGGCAGTTCGGCTACGGCGCGGATGATGCGGCGGCTCATATAAGAGGGATGGGAAGTTAGGAAGCGGATGCGTTCCAGGCCGTTGACGGCGTTCAGGCGTTGCAGGAGGTCGGCCAGGTCATGCCCGTCATTGCGGTCGTGGCCGTAGGCGTCCACGGTCTGGCCGAGCACGGTAACTTCGCGGACGCCGCGCTGCGCCAGCAGTTCCACTTCGTTAGCGATGTCGGCGACGGAGCGGCTGGCCTGGCGTCCCCGGCGGTAAGGGATGATGCAGAAACTGCACATAAAATCGCAGCCGTGGATGATGGGGACATAGGTGGTAACATCGGGTTGCTGGGGGGCCAGGGAGCCGACGCAACCTTCCCAGTCCAGCCCCAGCCGGTCGCCTACCAGTTCCAGCAGAGGCTCAAACTGCTGGGGGCGGAGGAACAGGTCGACATCGGGGAAGCGGCGGCGCAGTTCGTCGGTGCGGGGGCCGACCATGCAGCCGGTCAGGGCCAGGACGGAGTCGGGGCGCTTTTTGCGGAGGGGCTGCGTGAGGTTGAGGGCGCCGGTCACTTTGTCCTCGGCGGACTGCCGGACGACGCAGGAATTGAGGACGACGACGTCGGCGTCGGCGGGGCGCACTGCCGGCGCCAGGCCCAATTGCTGCAAAGCCGACCCCAGACGCTCGGAGTCGGCGGTATTCATCTGGCAGCCGATAGTCCAGATGTGGTAGGTCTGCATTGGATTCGTTCTCGGCAAAAGGCGGGTAAGCCGGGCGGGGCTTATGGCACGGCGCAAACGGCAGATGCCAAAATATGGAATGGCGGAGGGAGTGGGATTCGAACCCACGATCCCGATTTCTCAGGATAAGCGCTTAGCAGGCGCCCGCACTAGACCACTATGCGATCCCTCCCAATGCCCGGCAGGGCAAGAGCTATTATAGCGCATTGCGCGCCCGGATACAAACCGGATGTCCCGGCAGTGGAATGTCGGTTGCAGGGGTATTGACGCCGATGGGCAGGGGTAGGACGGGATTGGTTCCCGTCCGGCTGCGGCATCGGCGCTAGGTTGATTTTGCTGGGGTGGCGGTGCCTCCGTTGGTTCAGGATGGGGGTTGTCAGGCGGGTGTCAGGCAGGTTGTCAGGCGGTTGATTGAACTTGCTAGCGGGGTTCGGGTTTCCGAGTTTTTAGGTTTCCAGGTCGGTTTCAGCCCTACGGCCGGAGGTTTTGCGCGTTGCTTTTCACGCGGCTGGATTTTCGTCCGAGGACGGGGCGCTACGTCTGGCGCCTTGGCAGTGCCCGACTCCTTCGGTTAGTCTGACCGTGGGCGAGTAGGGACGCCGGTGCGACTTGATTGCTGAATGACCGTAACGACCTGGAAATCAGTGGGCTCGGAGATTGGCTGCCTGACGAATCTGATTATAGCACGGCTGTACGGGTTGGCAAGGGGTTGGTGTCATTGGCGGGAGGGGAATTTTTACACCGATGGACAGGATGGACGGGATGGGTTTTATGGCATGGATGGAGGGGATGGATGGGGGTTTTGGGTTAGGGCTGCCGTCCCATGTAGGCAATCAGTTTGTCCAGTTGGCTGGCATCGTCCGGGACGGCTTGCTCCGGGCCGATAAAGCCGGCCTGCCGCCCCATATCGGCAAACCCGGATTGCAGCATCGGAAAGGCGAAGTCCACTAAATCGGCGTCCAGCGTCGTATCCTGCCCGGTGGCTTTGGCCAGATCCCAGCAGTGGATGAGCTGATCCATTACGGTGCCGACGAAAATTTGGCTTACCGGCATTTCGCCGAATGGGGTCTGCGCTGTTCGTTCCAGCGCGCCGGGTTCGGCCGCTAACGCCAGCAGGTGGGCCAGCCGGTCATTATAAGCCTGCGCCAGATTGTCCATATTGCGCTCGTCAATTTGCGAACTTTCGGCTTCGCTGGGGCGAATGGCGGTTGGGATGCCGGCGATGCCGGCGGCGGTGAACTCCAGGCCGCCAATCAGATGGTTGAGCAGGCCGTGCACATTCCATTGGGCGCAGGGCGTGGGGTCGTCCAGCTGCGACTGGCGGACGCCGGCGATTATGGCTTTGGTGCGGGCGGTAGTTTGTTCCAGCAGCGCTACGGGGTTGGGCGTTATAGAGTCGGCAGCGGCGGCGGTCATCGGGCCTCCGGGGGATACGGGATAGGGATAGCGTGCGGCATTGTAGGGGCGGCACCGTAGTGGATGGGGGGGTTGCTGCGGCGCGTATGGATGCCGGGGGTATAACCGTCATTCCTTTACTTCAACCGTCATTCCGGCGAAAGCCGGAATCCAGCGGCATAATCAGCCACCACGGTAGTGGGGGCAACGACCATAGATTCCGGCTTGCGCCGGAATGACGGTGAATTGGGTGGGAATGACGGCTGGGGTGTTGGAATGACGGTCGGCGTCTCTATTGCCGTGGTGGCCGATTACGCCGCCGGATTCCGGCTTGCGCCGGAATGACGGTAGAGGGCCGGAATGACGGTTGGGGTATTTGTAATGACGGTTGGGGTATTTGTAATGACGGTTGGGGTATTTGTAATGACGGTCGGCGTCTCTATTGCCGTGGTGGCTGGTTACGCCGCCGGATTCCGGCTTTCGCCGGAATGACGGTAGAGGGCCGGAATGACGGTTGGGGTGTTGGAATGGCGGGTTGGGGTGTTGGAATGGCGGGTTGGGGTGTTGGAATGGCGGGTTGAAACGGCGGCGGATGGGCCGCTATGGTTAGACGTTTTGCAGCGTGGGGCAGGGGCGGGTGAATACATCCCATTTGTCGTGTTCGGCGTCGTAGCGGCTGTTGACGAACACGCGCCAGTTGGCTTCGTCCATTTCGGGGTAGTCGCTGCGGTAGTAGAAGCCGGGCCAGCGCGTTTCCTTGCGGTGCAGCATATGCCGCAGATGGGCTTCGCCGACCCAGGCGCGGTGGATCAGCTCGTGGCAGCGCAGCAGTTCGTGGCGGTTGCGCGCGCCCAGCTTTTGCAAGTCCTCGCGGAACATTCCGAGCAGCTCCAGGCCGCGCAGCATGGTGGATTCGTTGGTGGTGAACCCGGCGGAAACTCCGGCCACATATTCGTCCATCAGCTTTTGCAGCCGGAACAGGCCCTGGCGGGGCAGCAGGTAGTTGGGGTTCACTTCGGGGTTGGTGGAGGCGTACTGGTTTTCCTCAAAAGTAACCAGAGGCGCCCACACCTGGCGTTTCAGGCCGTCGATTTGGCGGTCGTCCACTTTGGGCATAGCGGGATGGTCAAAGGCGTAGGCGACGGCGGATTTGCCGGCCAGTCGGCCTTCGGTGAAGGAGCCGGAGGAGAATTTGTGCGGACAGGCGCCGACGCCGTCGCCGGCGGCGAACAGGCCGCTAACGGTGGTCATCTTGCCGTAGCCCCAATGGTAGCCGTCGGGGGCGACATCGGAGGGGCCGCTGACCCATGCGCCGGATTCCCCGCTGTGGCTGCCCATAATGTAGGGTTCGGCGAGCACCACTTCGCTGGGGCGTTCCTCAGGGGCGATGTTGTGGGCCGCCCAGAGGATGGCCTGGGAGATGGTCATATCCAGGAAATCCTCCCAGGCTTCGGCGATGATTTCCCGCTTGCGGCCGGCATCGCCGGCGGCCAGGGCGTTGATGGCCTCCGGGGTTTTCAGCATTATGGGGCCGTTGCCGGCCTGGATTTCCGTCCAGAGCAGATGGTTTCGCAGCGGCGTGGGTGTGGGGAAAGCGGAGCCGTAGGGGTCGTACTTTTTCAGTTCCGGCAGGCGGTTGACGAAATAGTTGTCGCCGGCGGCGTTGGTCAGGTCGGCGCGGAACAGTTGGGACCAGGCGCCGACGGGGCCATAGGAATCCTTGAAACGGCTGGGGACGAAGCGGTGTTCCATCTGGGTCATTTCGCCGCCGATGGGGATAATGAGGCCGTACACGGAGCCGGTGTCAAAGATGGAGTACCAGGTGCGGCCCATGCCCTCGCCGACGCTGCGGGGGCGGAACAGCGCGGTGGCGCCGCCGGCGGCGCAGACTACGGCGTTGGCCTTGAACACATAGATGACATCCTCGCGCACGCCGAACCCGACGGCGCCGGCGATGCGGCCGGGGTCGTCGGCGTCGGTGAACAGATGGGAGATGAAAACCCGCTCGTAGTGATTTTCCGGCCCGCCCAAGGCTTTTTTGGTGGCTTCGGACACGATGGGCTTGTAGGCTTCGCCGTGGATCATCACCTGCCAGCGGCCTTCGCGGACATACTGTTCGTTGTCGTCGTACCAGAACGGGAGGCCCCATTCCTCAAACATATGGACGCTGCTGTCCACATGGCGGGCGACATCGTACACCAGGTCCTCGCGGGAAATGCCCATCATATCGTTGCGGACATATTCCACGTAATCGGCGGGCTGGTTCCAGCCCCAGCGCATCCCCATGTACATATTGATGGCGGAGAGGCCCTCGCCGACGGCGCCGCTGCGGTCGGTAGCGGCCTTGTCCACCATAATGATGCGGAGGTCGTCGCCGCCCCAGTAGCGGGCTTCAATGGCGGCGCCGCAGCCGGACATACCGCCGCCAACAATCAGGACGTCGCATTCAACGATGCGGGTAGTGGGTTCAGGCATTTTCAGAAGGGGCTCCTCTGTGGTGTAGGGGATCCGACTGCGCCGGCCCGGTGGTACGGGACGGCCGGCCGGAGAAAGCACTAACGGCGGCGCGTATTATAGCAGATTGGGGCGATGGGGGTAGGGCGTTGGCGTCATTGCGGCTTGCGCGGGAATTCATTCCCGTTATCCCGGTTATTCCGGCGACGACTGGTATGGTATGATGATGCCAAGCGCACTGCATAGGATAGGAGACGAAAGCTATGGCGGTTTGGGTAATCAAAGGCGGCAGGGCCGGCGAATACGAAGGGGCATTTTTGGAAAAGGGAGTGGTATCCATCGGATTTGGTCTGAAACAGAGCATAGCCGACTTCGACAACCGCGAGGCCCTGCGCGCCAGCGCCGAAGGGCGTAGCGACGCCGACCAGTTGTGGCGTTTCTACCACGAGATCGAAAATGACGATCTGGTAGTGCTGCCCCGCAAGCGCTCCGGAGAAGTCGCCGTAGGTCGTATTACCGGCGCCTATGCCTACCAGCCGGATGCGGTAGGGCAAAGCGTTCCGCACGTTCGCCCCGTCCAGTGGCAAGTTACTGACATCCCCCGCTCTCATTTCAACCAGGATTTGCTGAATTCATTCGGAGCGCAGCAAACCCTCACTCAGCCCCGTGCGCCCGACGCCGAAACCCGGATTGGCCACGCGGTCAGTTTGTATTTGGGAGATACTCTGTCCGACACGCTGGAGATCGGGTATAGAACCCCGGACGATGAAGAGATTAGCGACGCAGAGGAAACCACAAGCGAGAATTCCGGCAGCGAAAGCGACCTTGACCGTGAAGTCATTGACCGCATAATCGCACGACTCCGTCGCCAATTTGCCGGCCATCGCCTGGAGGAGCTGGTAGCCAGCATCCTGCGGAGTTTGGGGTACTATGTGCGGATAACCCGCGAGGGCGCGGACGGCGGGATCGATGTTCTGGCTGGCAAGGGCGATATGGGTTTTGACGCCCCTAGCTTGTGCGTACAAGTCAAGGGCCGCACCAGCCCGGTAGGTCTTGCTGAATACAGCAGCCTGCAAGGCAACATCGTCTCATTCAACGCCCGACACGGCTTGATCGTTAGCTTGGGCGGATTCACCAAACCCGTCCAGGACCGCAACGAACAGCAATCCTTTTTCCAAATCAGGTTGTGGGGACCCGAGGACCTGGCGCATCGGCTCTTGGTGAATTATGCCGATTTGCCCCAGGACATTCGCTCCGATTTCCGCTCTGATATTCCCCTCGGCACTTTGCAGATACTGCGTACCGGCGTACTGGAACTCTAGCCGCTCAGCCACCGCAGAAGCCGGCCGCGCCAGCCCGTCGTCATCCCGGCCTGGTACGCCTCCCATGCCAGCTGCTGGCTGCCCGTTGCCAACGATGGGTAGGGGTGGAGCGTTGACGCTAAATCTTTGAGCCGCAAGCCGTGGTCAATGGCGATAATCCATTCCTGGGCGAGTTCTGCGGCGCGTGTCCCTACTATCGTTGCGCCTATAATGCGGCCGTTGGAGAGATGGACGGCCTTGATGAACCCGGTCGTTTGTCCGTCAATTACCGCCCGATCTATTGATGCCATGGGCAGCGTTGTGGTTCGTATCCGGCTGCCGTAGCGCGGCTGCGCTTGCTCTGCCGTGTAGCCGGCCTGCGCTATTTCCGGGTCGGTGAACACGGCCCAGGGGATTTGCTGCGGGTTCCGATGCGCCCGGGTTTTGCCCGGCAGCAGGGCGTTGCGGACGGCCATCGCGCCCTGATAACCGGCGTAATGCGTGAACTGCGGCCCGCCGCTGATGCAGTCGCCGGCGGCGTAAATATGCCTGACGCTGGTACGCAGATAGTTGTTGACGATGATGCCGTTGGCGTCGCAAGCGACGCCGGCGGCGTCCAGGCCCAGCCCGGCGGTGTTGGGGCGGCGGCCGACGGCGATCAGCAGCGCATCGCCGACTACGGCGCTGTCATTATGACTATCATCAGTATAGCTATCGTCAGCGCCGCCGTCGGCTGTCGCAACGGCAATCTCTGGCCGCCCGCCATCGCCATCGGACAAGCGCACGGACTGCACCGATGCCGACAAGCGCAGTTCAACTCCGTCATTCCGCAAGGCGTCGGCTGCCAGTTTTGCCGCGTCGGGGTCGGCGTCAGGCAAGATGCGGGGTTGCGCCTCGATGAGGGCAACCTGGGCGCCGAGCCGCTGGCCGGCTTGCGCCAGTTCGCAGCCTACCGGCCCGCCGCCGATGATGACGAGACGCTGGGGCAGCGTTTCCAGTTCCCAGAACGATTCGTAAGTTAGATAAGGCGTTGCGTTCAGTCCCGGTATTGGCGGGATGACGGGCGATGCGCCGGCGCAGATCAGGAAAGCTTTGGCGGTGATGACACGCGCGCCGACGGCCAGCGTGCGCGCATCTTGGAACTGGGCCCGGCCATCGATAACATCAATGCCCTCAACATCAATGCCCTCAACAGCAATGCCGGCGGCGCGCAGTGCGGCGGGCGATTCGGCGGCGTAAATCCGGTTGATTACCGCCCGGATGCGTTGCATCACCGCTGCAAAGTCCGCCGAAACTGCCGGCGCAGCATTCCCGGCGCCGGCGCCGACCGTAATCCCGTACTGGCGGGCATCCCGGACGGCGGCGGCGGCCTGGGCGGCGCGCAGCAGGGCCTTGCTGGGAACGCAGCCCGTCCAGGTGCAGTCGCCGCCGGTGCGTCCGGCGGCTTCAATTAAGGCTACCCGTTTGCCGAGTTGGTTGGCGAATCGGGCGGCGGTCAAGCCGGCCGCGCCGCCGCCGATGATAGCCAGGTGGTAATCGTAATTTGACGCCACGCGCTGAATCAGCCTCGCTAAATCCGGTTCATTCGGTTCGTATATGCCGGAAACCCGTGCGTGTGGGCATATTCACCGTCATTCCGGCGAAAGCCGGAATCTATGGTTGCCGGCTCCGTTACCGTAGTAGGGGATGACTCTGGATTCCGGCGAAAGCCGGAATGACGGTTGGGGGAGTGCCGGAATGACGGGGGGTATGGGAATGACGGTTGGGGGTGCTGGAACGACGAGGGATTTGGGGATGATGGGGGATATAGATACACGGCCTAGCGCGCGCCTTTGATTTGGTCGGGGAGCCAGGTGGCTAGTTCGGGGAAAGCGATAATCAGGCCGATGACCAGGGCCATGCAGGCCATAAAGGGGAGCACTCCGATATAGACGTCGTTGATGGTGCCGACTGGCGCCGGCGGGCCGGCCCGGCTGTCAGCATTGGCAGCCGCAGCGCCGGCGGCGGTTGCCGACTGCCGCGCTACATCAACGCGCGCGCCTTGCAGCACATAGAGGCTTAATCCTTGCGGCGGGCTGATTTGCGCCGCTTCCAGCAGGATGATCATTATGATGCCGAACCATAGGAGGTCAACTTCGGCGGCGCGCAGCACCGGGGCGATGATGGGCAGCGTGGTCAGCATCATTGAGTAGGCTTCCATGAATGTCCCCAGCAGCAGGTAGAATACGACCAGGAACAGCACCAGCTGCACCGTGCTTAACTCAAAGCCGGCTACCCATTCGGCCATGCTTACCGAGATACGCAGGTAGGCGAAGGCGAATTGCAGGGTGAACGCCGCCATCAGAATGAACATAATCATCGCTGAGGAACGGGCGGCGGAGAGGCTGGCGTCCCGGGACATTCGCAGCATAAAGCGGCAGTAGTCGCGCAAAGCCGCCCCGTCAAACCGGGCCGGCGTCCGCCATTCCGACAGCGTCTCTTGAACCTCAACGGAGAGGCGGCCGGCGATGCCGGCAGTGAACAGGAATGCGGCGATATTGCCGGCGAACAGGCGCACGAAGTTATAAATCAGGGCCAACGCCAGGGCGCCGGCGACGCCGAATCCGGCGGCTTCCGACGGCGTGGCCCAGCCCAGGTAGATGCTGCCGAGCACGATGAAGATCAGCGCCATAACGGGGATCATCAGCAGCGTGAACAGCAGCCTTTCGAGCCAGCCCGTCCAGCTCCAGAAACGGGCAGCCGATGCCCGGCGCGGCGCAACCGCCGGCCAGATTACCGATGCGATGCCGATCATCACCATAAAGACCAGCGCCAGCAGGATGCCGGGGATGAACCCGGCGAGAAACAGCCGTCCGATGGATTCGCCGACGGTGAGGCCGTACAGCACCAGCAGGATGCTGGGCGGTATCAGAATGCCCAGGGTGCCGCCGGCGGCCAGCGACCCGACAACCAGCCGTTCCTGGTAGCCCCGCGTGCGGAATGACGGCAGCGCCACCCGGCTCACCGTGGCCGCCGTAGCGATGCTGGAGCCGGCGCAGGCGGCGAACACGGCGCACGATGCGATGTTGGTATGCATCAGCCCGCCGGGGATGAATTCTACCCACCGGGAAAGGGCGCGGTACATCAAATCGGCAAACCCGCTCCGCAGGACGATTTCGCCCATCAGAATGAACAGCGGGATGGCAACCAGGTTGACATTGGTATTGGTTTCCCAAGCCCGGTTGCCCATTATGTTCCAGACCGGGTTGTCCGAAAACACCTGCAAGAGTATCAGCGCCAGGGAGCCCAAGGCGCCGGCGACATACAGGCCGGCAAAGAACATTACGGCCATTAGTATGAAAGCGACGGCAATCAGCATAGGGCGCGCTCGACGGCGAGGCGGGGCGTGGCGGCGGCGGCAGGCAAACGCCCCGTCCGTCGTCGCTCCGGTTGGTTAGACAGTGGGTTAGGCAGAGGGACGGGGACGGGCGGGGAGCCGCAGCGGCGCAGCATAGTCAATGGGTTAGTATGACGCCGCCATCATAGCCGGCCGCTGTGCCGATGTCCACATTGCGCGGACGGCCGGCGCACTGCCGGCCGGAATTCCAACCCGCATACCCGTCATTCCGGCGCAAGCCGGAATCCAGCGCCATCCTCCACTACCACGGTGATGGATCCGGCAAGCATAGATTCCGGCTTTCGCCGGAATGACGGTTGAGGGTGCTGGGATGGCGGTTTGGGGGCGCCGGTATGACGGTGTGGGGGCCGGGGATGGGGGTTTGGGGATGCCGGAATGACGGTTGGGAGGCTAGGATGGCAGTTTGGGGACGCCGAAATGACAGTTGTGGGCCGGGGATGGGGGTTTTGGGGATGCCGGTATGATGGTCGGGCGGGTTGGAATGATGGTTTGGGGATGCCGGTATGACGGACGGCGGGCGGGTTGGAATGATGGTTGATGGATTGGGAATGACGGTTGCGGGGTTCGGAATGGCGGGAAAAAAATTAACCCGCAGTTGGGAACTTTGCCCTATAATCGCCCTAACTTTTGCCTGATACCCTGCCTGATACCTTGGAGGTTTGATGATGGCCGATGCTTTGTCCCGATTCTTTGCCGAAACCGAGCTTACCCTGCTGGACGGTTCTTTGGAACGCACCGAAGGCCCTTTGTGGCATCCGGGCGGCTACCTCACTTTCGTTGACCTGGAACGGGAGCAGCTGCTGAAGTGGGATCCGCAAACCGGAACTACCAGCGTCATCCGCGAAAACACGGGGGAAGGCAACGGCTGCACTCTGGATCGGCAGGGCAACCTGCTGATGTGCGAGGGCGCCGACCATCGCTGCGTTACCCGTATGGACGCCGCCGGCAATGTAGCTGCGATTGCCGACCGCTGGGACGGCAAACGGTTCAACAAGCCTAACGACATCATCTGCCGCCGCGACGGAACTATCTACTTTACGGACCCGCATCTGCGCTTTCCCGAGGAACTGCGGGAGATACCTTTCGCCGGGATTTACCGGATTGACCCGTCCGGCATCGGCACATCCGGCATTGACGCAGTAGCGCCAGTGCAGTTGGCGACCGACGAATGCGAATACGCCAACGGCTTGGCCCTTTCACCGGATGAGGCTGTCCTGTATGTTGCCATCAGCCGCGCCGAGCCGGCCGACTTTGAGCGTGAGGAAAAGGGGGAATTCTGCCCCAACCGCCGCATCCGCGCCTTTGATGTAGCAGCCGACGGCGCCCTTTCCGGCAACCGCATTCTGATTGAGATGGGCTCCGACGCGCCCGGCGTTCCCGACGGGATGAAAGTGGATACCGCCGGTCGGGTTTGGTGCACCGGCTCCGGGGGCGTCTGGATTGTAGAACCCGACGGCGCCTTGGCCGGCATCCTGCCGACGCCGGAAGTAACCCGGAATATCTGTTTCGGCGGTTCCGATATGCGAACCCTGTTCCTTACCGCCGGCCATTCGCTTTACAGCATCCGCGTAACCACGCCCGGCATCGGCGCATTCTGACCGCCCGCGCCGCAACCGTCATTCCGAACCGCCAACCGTCATTCCGAACCGCCAACCGTCATTCCGGCGCAAGCCGGAATCCATAGCGCAAGCCATTCCCCAAATCCCCATCATCCCCTTTATCCATGCCATTACCCCCGTCATTCCGGCTTGCGCCGGAATCCGGGTTCACCGGCTGAAGTGGACATAGCGGAGCTTGGGCAGCAGCATCGGGGTTAGCGTGTAGCCCTGCACATAGGGTTTGAGCAGGATGGCTTGCTCCCCCGAAATTTCCCGCTTGCGCCCGAACCATAGCGGAACCCATGGCGCATCGTTGACAATCCGCCGTTCCGCCTCCTGATACAGCGCAGTTCGTTCCGCAAAATCGGGGGCCGTCCGCGCTTTTTCCAGCAGGGCGTCAACTTCCGGGTTGGCGTACCCGGTAAAGTTGGCGTCGCTGCCGGAGTGAAACAGGACATCCAGGAAGTTTTGCGGATCCGGGTAATCCGCCGTCCAGCCCAGCGCAAAGGACTGAAAACGCTGGCGGTACAGCGCATCAACATAGGCGTTCCATTCCAGGGGCCGGAGTTCCACGCTGACGCCCAAGTTCTGCCGCCACAGCTCGGCCAGCTGCTGGTACTCGGCCGGCGCCGCGCCGGGGTCGTCCGCGCGCACGGTCAGCGCAATGGGCGGCCGCCCGTCCGGGTCGGCGTACCGGGAGCCGGCCAGCAGTTGGCGCGCGCGTTCCGGGTCGTAGCGGAGGCCGGTCAAGTCCGGGTTGTGCGCCGGAAAGCCGGGCGGCAAGACGCCGTAGGCCGGCGCGCGCCGCCCGCCGAATGCCTCCGCGATGATGGCCGTCTTGTCAACCGCCAGGTTCATGGCGTGCCGAAAGTCGGCGTCGTCAAAAGGCGGTTCGTGAACATTCATCCCGATGTATTCCACCCGGAAGCCGGGCGGCCCGAAATGCAGTTCTTGCGACAGCGGTTCGTCCGGGCGCTGGAGGCGTTCCAGGTCGGCGGGGTCCACATCGGCCAGGTCAATCTGCCCGGCTTGGTAGAGCGCCAGGGCGTCGGCGGCTGCGCCGGCCAGGTTCATTTCTACCCGGTCCAGATGCGGCGGCTGCGGCCGGTAATGTTCGTTGCGCGTTAGCGTCAGCTGCTGGCCGGGGCGGTATTCGTCCAGGCGGAAAGGCCCGGTAGCATTGGGGCTGCGGAGCCAGTCGGGGCCGGACGCCGGGTTATTCTCTAATGCCGTGTCATTCTCTGATGCCGCATCGTTGGGGTCAATCACAAAAGCCGCCGGGTAAGTGAGCTTGGCGATAAAGTAAGACTTGGGGGCGTCGATGGCGATCCGCAGCGTGCGTTCATCGGGCGCGGTTACGCCGCTGATGCCGGGGCCGCTGCCGGGATTGACGCCCGGGTTGTCGCCTTGGATGGCGTCCATTGCGCCGACGATGTCGCCCAGATAAGTTGCGGCAACGGGGGATGCCAGTTCGGCGCTGGCGGCCCGGTTGAGGGAATAGACGAAATCCGCCGCCGTAACGGGGCGGCCATCCTGAAACCGGGCGTTGGGTCGGATAGTGAAAGTATAGGTTCTGCCGTCATCGCTGATGGCCCAGCTTTCGGCTAGGTCGGGCGCAATCCGCAAGTCGGTATTGACGGCCACCAGCCCGCTGAACACTTCGTTAATGATGCCGGCGGACAAGGTATCGGACACCAGATGCGGGTCCAGGGTAGGCGGGTCGGCCCAGATGCGGCGGAAAGCGCCGCCGCTGCGGCTGTCGGCATCGCTGCCGTTGGCATTGCCGTTGCCGGGGTTATTGCCGCTGCCGGCGTCGGGCGCGGCGCAGGCCGGCAATGCCAACGCCGTCAGCGCGATGATGACGATAAGCAGCCGCCGGCGCATTGCGTCGGTGGCTAGGGCGGCGTTGCCGGGTTTGCGGGTAGTAGTCATTGCTGCGCTCGCGGTTGATTATGGATTATGCCGCCGGCGGTTTGCCTTGCCGGACGCCGGAATGATTATACCGCCGGCGGCAGCGCGGCGGGCAATGTGTTATGCTGTGGCGCAATGCGCGCCCGGTGCGACGACCCGCCGCATTGCGACGACCGACTACCCCAACTGATTGACCGAACCGACTGCTCAACCCGACTGCTTAACCGGCCAACCGTCCGACCGACTGGCTGATTGGCGGCCTGATTGAACGATTTAACGCATCAACGAATCATTGAGGAGGCTGTGATGACTACGGCGACCAACATTGTAGGCAGCGGCGCCTACACTTACGAATTTGACCGCAGCTGGGCTCAGGCGCCCGACGGCATTCCGATGCCGGCCGCCGCCGTGTTCGGCGACGCCGACGACCGGGTGTACTGCTTTAACCGCAACCCGGAGCATCCGATTATGGTCTTTGACCGGGACGGCAAGTTCGTCAAGTCGTGGGGCGCCGGGATGTTTGAGTTTCCGCACGCCATCATTCTGGACCAGTGGGGCTATGTGTGGCTGGTGGACCGGAATATGGGGCAGATTTTCAAGCTCACCAAAGACGGGGAGCTGGCAATGACCATCGGGGATTACGGCTATCGTTCCGATACGGGCGCCGACAACAGTTCCTTTGATTCCAACTCCTGGCCTCAGGTAGTGCGCGGCGCCGAGCCTTTCAATATGCCGGCCGGCATCGCCCTGAATGACGCCGGGGAGATTTACATTGCCGACGGCTACGCCAACGCGCGGGTGCACAAGTTCACGCCCGGCGGCGAGCATATCTTTTCGTGGGGAGAGCCGGGCAGCGGCCCGGGGCAGTTCAACCTGCCGCACGGCGCCTGGATCAACCGGCAGGGCAACCTGCTGATTGCCGACCGCGAAAACGACCGCGTGCAGGTATTCCGGCAGGACGGCTCGCACATTGCCGACTGGCCCAGCAAACTGATTGGCCCGGCCGTCATCTGCGTTGACGATGACGATGTGGCCTATGTCGCCGAGCACAACGGCGGTATGCTGAGCATCCTGGACGGCGACGGCAACCGCCTGGCGCAGTGGGGCGACTTGACGCATCGCAGTTGCCACGGCGTATGGGTGGACAGCAGCAAAGACCTGTATGTGGTAGAGCCCTACGAGGGCAGCACAGGCCGCACCGTGGTGAAATACACGCGCAAGAGGTAAGGGGGCGGCCCTATGCGCCGCCATTCCCATATCCACCGTCATTCCGGCTTTCGCCGGAATCCAGCGTCGTAATCCCCATACTACGGCAATGGGGCCGGCGGCCATAGATTCCGGCTTGCGCCGGAATGACGGTTGTAGAGTTGCCGGGATGACGGTTGTAGGGGCGCCGGAATGACGGTTGTAGATGCGCCGGAATGACGGTTGTAGATGCGCCGGAATGACGGTTGTAGATGCGCCGGAATGACGGTTGTGGAAATGCCGGGATGACGGTTGTAGGGGCGCCGGAATGACGGTTGCGGAGATGCCGGGATGACGGTTGTAGGGGCATGGGAATGACGGTTGTAGCGGTTTCGGAATTATGTCGCAATAAGCGTTGCGATATGCTGTCGGATTTGATACAATCCCGCCGCGCCGGCGGCTTTTTGCCGTCAACGCAACTAGTGGGGCTGTAGCTCATTTGGGAGAGCGCTTCAATGGCATTGAAGAGGTAGCGGGTTCGATTCCCGCCAGCTCCACCACTGGCACAAACACGCATCCGACGATCCATCCCTACTTGCCAAAACCTACCCAAATCCCGCCGGACTTTCCGAAACCCCCGGGCTTACCGAAATCCCTCCGGCACAGCACGGCCCAGCGCACGGCGAGGCGTCATCAGATGGCAACGGCCCTGTCCACAAGCGGCGTTACCGAAACCCGGAAAATCGCCCGCAGCGGGTACAAGCGCTGCTTTGACCTCGTTGTCCTGCTCTTGGCCCATCTGCTGCTGCTGCCCGTTTGGGTGGCGCTGTGGATCGCCATTCCTATCGCCATCCGGCTGTCGGATGGCGGCCCCATTTTTTACATCCAGGAACGCGCCGGGCTGAACGGGCGGACTTTTCGCGCCATCAAGTTCCGCACGATGATACCGGATGCCGAATCGGAAACCGGCCCGGTGTGGGCTTCGGCCAACGACCCCCGCACTACTAAAGTTGGCCGATTGCTGCGCCGCCTGCATCTGGACGAGCTGCCGCAAGTCATCAATGTCGTCAAAGGGGATATGAGCCTGGTCGGCCCGCGGCCGGAGCGCCCCGATTTGGCGGAGCAGTTCACGCAGGAGAACCCCGGCTTTGCCCAACGCTTGCGCGTGCGACCCGGCATCGCCGGGCTGGCGCAGGTGCGCGGGACTTACTTTCTGAAACCGCACTGCAAACTGCGCTACGATAATCTGTACATCGAAAATATGTGCGTGCTGATGGACTTTAAACTGCTGCTGCTCTCCGTCTGGATTTCTTTTAAAGCGCTGCGCCGGCACGACGCCGGCTGAAACCGGGCGCGGCGCCGGTTCGGTGCCGGCCGCGCCGCTGCGTCCGCATCCGGTTAGCCCCATGCGGTACGACTATCTGCTGGTGGTCGGGCCGGGGCGTTCCGGCAGCGATTTTCTTTATCGCATCCTGCTAACCCACCCGGATTTAGCGCGGCCCGACATCAAAGAGGGCTACTGCTATCGTTCTGCGTCCGGGCGGCGGCGGGCGCAGGAATGGCGGCGGCGCAACCCCCGCCGGATGCTGCCGGACATCGCCAACTTGGCCTACAAAGACGCGGCGCTATTGCCCGGCCTGGCCCGGCTGCAAGACGACGGCTGCCGGATTTTGCTGGCCGCGCTGCTGCGGGACCACCGGGAGCGCGCCGTTTCAATGATGCGGTTTCGCCGCAGCCGGGGCGAGTTTGCGGCGCTATGGGGACGGCGTCGGCTGGAAAAGTCCGTCCTGCAAGACCGTCTAACGCCCGACCGGCTGCAAGCCATCTACGGCGCCGGCGCGGATGTGCTGACGATTGGCTTTCCGGCGTTGACGGCCAACACCGACGCCGTCCTGGATGCGCTGGCGTCCGTGTGCGGCATTGCCCGGTTTCCCGGCGGCGGCGGGCAGTTTGGCCCGGATGCCCATAACCAATATCCCCATAGCCAATATCCCCGTAATGCAGCGATGGCGGCGCGGTCGCCGTATCTGGCGGCGGGCGGCAAGCTGGCGGCGGCGGCATTGCGCCGGCTCGGTTTGCGCCGGACGCTGCAAAATCTGAAAGACAGCCGGCGGGTAAATCGGATTTTCTTGAGGCCACTGAACCCGGAGCGGGATAGCGATAATCCGCAGCTGACTGGGGCGGCGGCGCGTCTGCTGGAATCGGAGTACGCGGCCTGCTGCGCGCTGGCGGCATCGGGGGCGCAACAGGTGGCCGAAGGAGTTTATTTCCGGCCTTGCTCAAGCCGCTCCGGGGGAGAGGGCGGCGTCTCAACCGTCATTGCGACGCCGGATTCCGGCTTGCGCCGGAATGACGGTAAAGGGGTTTGGAATGACGGTTGAGGGTTCGGAATGGCGATAGTGGGTTTGGATTCCGGCTTGGGCCGGAATGACGGTTCAGGGGGTTGGAATGACGGTTCAGGGGGTTGGAATGACGGTTCAGGGGGGCGGAATTGAGAGGGCCGGAATGGCGGTTTGTTTTTAGGGGAGGGGCCGTGCAGGAGAGGTCGCAACGGACAAATTTCTTATTGACAGCCGCCGGCGAATGTGATAATTTTCACGGGCCTTGTGCCGTCGGCGGATTTTTGACCGCTAAAATCTGCGCCGGAACCGGGCTGCCGCCAATACTAACAGGGTTTTTACCGACAATGCCGCAAGCCGATCCCAACGCCATGACCGCGCTGTTCTGGGCCGATGTCAGCCTCTGGCTGACCTACCTGTGGATTTATTTCCCGCTGGTCATCGTGTTCGCGTTCAGTATGCTGATTGCCCACGGGCTGATACCCTCCGGGGTGCAGACGGGAACTTACCCGGCGGCATTCTCCAAGTTGCGCTTACCGCTTACCGTCGTCGGCGTCGCGGCGCTCATCGCCGCCGCCGTGATGATGTACCTCGTCATCACGCAGACGCCGGGTACACTGCTCAATGTCTGGGATCGCCTGTTCGTATAGCGGGATTGCCGCCGGCTTGATGCGGCCGGCCTAACCGTCCATCTACCTACCGCCTACCTACCGACAACGCCCCTACCGCCAACGCAATACCAACGCCGCCTTACCTGCTCTTACGCACTGCGCTTGCCAAGTCCGATGCCGCCGCTGCCGCCCCCCCGACAACTGATACCCCTGGCGCTGGCCGGACTGGTCGCAACCGCCATCGTTGCGTTCATCGTGGTAGTGCTGTTCATATCCTGGTTCTCCAACCCGCCGTTTGGCTGGGGTAACGCCCCCGACCAGCCGATTCCGTTCCCGCACACCGTCCACGCCGGCCCGGTTGAGGAGGGGGGACACGCGATCCAGTGCGAGTTCTGCCACCGCAATGTTACTACCGGCGCCGCCGCTACCGTCCCGCCGGTTGAGGTCTGCGTCATCTGCCATTCGCAAGTCAACGGCGGCAATGTCGCCGAAGCCGCAGACATTGACACCGATGCCCTCGTCAACATTCAGCGCGTCCTGGACAAGCACGCCGACGGGCGTCCGATAGATTGGGAACGGGTGCATCGGATGCCGGACCATGTGCGGTTTGTCCACGAAGCGCATCTGCGGTTTTTGACGCAGGGCGACCCGCGCACTGTAACGCTTCCGGTGGGACACCAGGAACCGATGAACCTGCCAGTGCCGGTAGGCGAAGCCTGTTCGGTCTGCCACGGCGATGTCGCCAGTATGACGGAAGTGCAGCCGCAGGACGGGCAGTCGCTGAAAATGGGCACCTGCCTGGACTGCCATAAGCAAAACGATGTAAGCACGGACTGCACCGTGTGCCACAAGTAGGCCGCGCGCGGCCCGGAAACCTGATTCGCCGGAAATAAGTCAAGCTATGAAACTAACCCGCCGCAATTTCCTGGCCTGGGCCGGCATCGCCGCTACCGGAGCGATTGCCTGCGACTTGTTTGACGACGAGCTGCGGGTGCAAAGCCCGGCGGCCATACCGGAAGATCTGGTCAACGGGCGCGATAACTGGTACGCCACCTACGACGCCGCGGAACCGGGCGGGCAGGGGCTGCTGGTGCGCGTGATGGAAGGCCGGGCCAAGAAAGTGCGCGGCAATCCCCGTTTCCCCACTAACCAGGGCAAGCAGTCGCCCGCCGCCGACGCCATCCTGCAATCCCTGTACCACCCCGACCGCATCGCCGGCCCCATGCTGCGTACCGGGCCGCGCGGCGCCGGCTCTTTCCGCCCCATCGGCTGGGATGAAGCGTTGAACCGCTTTAACGCCGCGCTGAACGAGCGGGGCGATGGTATGCTGCTGATTACGGAACCGCGCAACGCCGGTTATGCCCGCATCGCCGACGCCTTTGCCGACGCTTTCGGCGGGCGGCGGCTGGCCTTTGCCGCCGTGGACGACGCCGCCTATCGCAGCGCAGTGTCCGATATTCTGGGCGGCAGCCGATTGCCCTACTATGACATCGCCAACGCCGATACGCTGATCAGCTTCGGTAGCGATTTCCTGTCCACCTGGGGCAGCCCGGTTGCCTTTGAGGTGGGCTACGGCAAGTTCCGTTCCGGCGACAATACCGGGCATCGGGGCAGCCATTACCATTTTGACGCCCGCTATTCCCTCACCGCCGCCAACGCCGACAAGTGGCTGCCCATCGCCCCCGGCAGTGAGGGCTACGCCGCCCTGGCGCTGGCCTGGTCAATGCTGCAAGCCGGCTCGGCCGGCGGGGATATTGGCGGTATGACCAACGGGCAGGGCGCGGCGGCGTTGAACAATTTCCGCCCCGACGCCGTGGCCGGCGCTTTGCGGATACCCGACGCCGCGCTGGGCGGCAAGACGCTGGCGGAATTCTTTGAGGAAATGGCGAAAAAGCTGGGTAAGAATTCTCTGGCCCTGGGCGGCGGGGATGCCGCCGGCGCTTACAGCAACGGCAAGTTCAACGCCGCCGCCGTGCTGGCGCTCAACTTCGTAATGGACAGCGTCGGGCGCCCCGGCGGCCTGCTGCTCAACCCGGACAACAACCCGCGCGGCTTGTCCGCTGCTGCGGCCCCGGCGACGCTGACTGACTGGCGGCGCGCCGTAGCCGACATCAACAGCGGCGCAACCCGCCTGGTCATCGCGCATAATGCCGACCCGGTGTACGGACTGCCGGCCGGCGTGGGGATGGGCGATGCGCTCCGCAACGAAAATACGACGGTCATCAGCGCCAGCCCGTTTATTGACGAAACCAGCGTAATGGCCGACCTGATTATTCCCGACCGCGCTGCGCTGGAGGAATGGGGCGACCACATCCCCGAACCGGGGCCAGGCTACGCCGTCTATGCCATCCAGCAGCCGGTAGTGAACCCGCTGAGCGACCTGGATCCGCGCAGCTTTGCCGACATAATGATTGCCGCCGCCAACGACCTGGGACGCGGCAACGCAATGCCGGCCGCCAGCTATGAGGAATTGATCCGCAGTTCGGTAGAATCGGTGGGCGCGGATTTCACCGACACGCTGAAAAACGGCGGCTGGTGGGACGAAAGCGGCCCTGCGTATATGCCGACGCCGGCCGGATTGCTGAACGATGTGGCAGCGATGGCGGCGCCGGCCAATGCTGTTGGAACCGGCGAGTTTCAGCTGCTGCCCTACCAGCATCATACGATTCTGGACGGACGCCATGCCCATCTGCCATGGGCGCAGAGCGCGCCGGATCCGCTGACCACCGTAACCTGGCAAACCTGGGTTGACATTAATGAGCAGCAGGGCCAAGCAATGGGGCTGCGCGAGGGCGATGTGGTGAACATCAGCACTGACGCCGGCAGCATCTCGGCGCTGGTCTATCTGAATCCGGGGACGCCGCCGGGCATCGCATCGGTGCCGATGGGCGGCGGGCGCCGTGCCGGCTCCGAGTATGCCACCGGACGGGAAGCGCGGGAAAGCGGCAATGTATTGTCTATCCTGGCCGTTGCCGAAGTGGACGGCGTGGGCGGCCTGGCCTGGGGCGGCAACCGCTGCTCCATTACGCCGGCCGGCAGCAGCATGGCCGTATCCAAACTGGAAGGCGACTACGCCAACCGGGAAATCGGCGAACATTCCGTAGAGCAGGTTTTCAAGACAGCAGGGGGCGGCCATTAGCCGGCGCGCGGATTAGTCCGACCGTCGGCGACTGCCGAAATCCGAAATGGCAACCAACATACCGCACAAATGGGGAATGGTCATTGACCTGGACAAATGCACGGGCTGCCAGGCCTGCGTAATGGCGTGCCAGGCCGAGAACAACATTCCCATCAATACCAAGGATTATTTCCTGCAACGGCGGGCCTACGAATGGATCCGAATTGAGCGCTACTGGGAGGGGGAATACCCTAACATCAAGGCGCGCTTTATGCCCGTCCTGTGCCAGCACTGCGAAAACGCCCCGTGCGAGCCGGTCTGCCCGGTATATGCTACCTATCACAACGAGGAGGGGCTGAATGTGCAGGTGTACAACCGCTGCGTGGGCACGCGGTACTGCATCAACAACTGCCCCTACCAGGTGCGAATGTTCAATTTCTGGCATCCGAACTGGCCGGCGCGGCTGGAAAACCAGCTGAACCCGGATGTTACGGTGCGGAGCCGGGGCATCACGGAGAAATGCACTTTCTGCGTGCAGCGTATCCGGCGGGGCGAATTGCAGGTAGAGGCCCGCAGCAGCGGCGCGCGCCGGCTGAACGACGACACCATCGCCGCCGGCAATTATGACCCGGCCTGCGTGCAAGCCTGCCCGACGAATGCTATGATGTTCGGCGATTTGATGGACGACAACGCCGCCATCCGGCCTTATTTTGACGATGTGAACGCTAACCCCGGACACGGCGAACACGACCGGACGACGCGGGGTTACCGGCTGCTGGAGGAGATGAATACTCGCCCCAGCGTCATCTACCTCAAGAAAATTGACCAGTACCCGTTGGACGGCAAGGGCGCACACTGATGGCAAGCGAAACCCAGGCACATAGCGGAGCGGCGGCGCACGAGTCGCATGGCGCCGGCGATGCCCACGAACACGGCCATTTCGGGCCGGAGATGTGGGTCATCCCGGAAACCACCGGGCTGGTAGCCGATGTGGCCGCCAAGCAGCGCGTTACGCCGTCCCTGTTCCGGCTCGCATTCATCGCAGCGGCGGCGCTGACACTGCTGGGCGTCATCGGATTCGTGCTGAAAGCCGTAACCGTCGGGTTCTCCGACCATCGGGCCTGGGGCTTTTACATTGCGGCTTTCGCCTTTGTGTTCACGCTGTCGGCGTCGGCGCCGCTGGCGGCCTGCGCTTTCCGGTTCACCAAGAGCCACTGGCGGCGGCCCCTGTCGCGCATCGCCGAGCTGTTCTCGCTGGTCAGCGTCGTTAATATACTGCTGTTCATCCCGGCGCTGATTGCGCTGCCCGACATCGGCATTATGACCGAAAGCGGGGAGGCGATGGTGCGCCGGTCAATCTGGTTCCAGGAGCTGGCGAACCCGTCCGGGTGGCTGCTGGCGTCAATGGTGGGGTTGGCGGTGTGTTCGCTGGGCATCCTGTGGCTGGCGGCGATGCCGGATATGGCGCAGAGCCGGGCGCAGGTGGCCGGGTTCCGGGCGTCGCTGTACCGCTCCCTGGCCGGCGGCTGGTACGGCACCAAGCGGCAGTGGCAGGTTCAGAAAGCCGGCCTCGCCATAATGGGCGCGCTGTACTTCATGCTGGTGGTGTTCGTCCAGTTTCTAATCGTCAGCGACTTTGCGATGGCGATGATACCGGGCTGGAAAGATTCCATCCTGCCGCCGTTCTATACCGTCATCAGTTTCCAGAGCGGACTGGCGCTGATCTTGCTGGTGGCCTACGCCATGCGGCGCTGGGGCGGCTACCGGGATTACATCGGGCAGGCGCCGTTCTGGGCGGCCAGCAAAGTGCTGCTGGGGCTGACGCTGCTGCATACCTACCACTTGTTCGCCTTTTTCATCACTTACTGGTACGGGCGGCTGGAAGTGGAGACGGCCATCTTGCGCTACTTGATGTTTGATTCGTACCTGGGGCTGTTCTGGGCGCAGCTGTTCTTTACCTTCTTTATCCCGTTCCCGATACTGGTATCCAACCATGCGCGCCGGCAGGGTTGGGGCGCGCCGCTGGCCGCTGTGTTTATCGTCATCGGGCTGATGCTGTGGCATATCCGCATCTTTGCGGCGGCTTTTGCGGCGGCGCCGGCGGAGTTGGCGGGAAGTACCAACAGCGGGCTGTACTTCATCCCCACCGAGGCGTTTGCGCTGCCGGCCTTGTCTTTGGCGCATCTGCCGGCGGCCACTTTCCCCGACCTGTGGGACATCTTTATGATACTGGGGGCAATCGGCATTGTGCCGCTGGTGTTCCGCATCGGGGCGATGCTGCTGCCGCCGCTGTCGCTGTGGGAAATGAAAGAGGGCGCAATGTATCAGCGAGTGGATACCCTGTTCCGGGGCCGCTATCTGGTGCTGGCCAAGCCGGAATAGGCGGCGCCAGCCGGCATACTCAACCGAAATCGTCAGGCGAAAACCCGTATCTGCGAAATCATCCGCCACATCACAACCGCATCGTATTACACCCCATCGCATCGCATCACACCGAGCTGAAACGGCCAGAGTAAGACAAAATGCAGGAAGGCAAAGTCCTACCCGCAGCGCAAATCAATCGGGACCTGCTGCGGTCCATATTGGAGCCCCCGCGCTGGTTCTGGCCGGCGGTAACGATCCTCGGCCTGATTGTGCTGGCGGCGGCCATCGTCATCGGCTGGATGATCAACGCCGGGCTGGGCATCACCGGGCTGAACTACAAAGTGGTCTGGGGATTTTTCATCACCAACTTTGTGTTCTGGATCGGCATCAGCCATGCCGGGGTGATGCTGTCGGCCATCCTGCGGCTGGCCAAGGCGGAATGGCGCCGTCCGGCGACCCGCGCCGCCGAAGTGCTGACCATTTTCTCGCTGATGACGGCGATGATAATGCCCATCATCCACACCGGGCGGCCCTGGCGCATCCTTTATTGGGCATTCCCTTATGACTTTGCGCGGGGCATCTGGCCGAACATACGCACGCCGCTGGTGTGGGATCCGTCCGCAATCCTTACCTACCTCACCTCGTCAACGATGTTTGTGGCGATTGCGCTGGTGCCGGACTTTGCCGTGCTGCGCGACCGCACTACCGGCTGGCCGCATCGCATCTACACCGTCCTGGCCATGGGCTGGGAGGGCAACCCGCGCCAGTGGAAACTGCAAATCATCGCCGGCGTCCTGCTGTCCGCGCTGATCCTGCCGGTGTTCGTGTCCGTGCACTCCATCGTGTCCTGGGACTTCGGTATGGCGGTGGCTATCAAGTCGTGGCACAGCACCGTTTTTGCGCCCTATTTCGTAGTCGGCGCCGTCCACTCTGGCGTTTCGGCGGTGGTATTCGCCATGATACTGCTGCGCTGGGCTTACGGCTGGCAGGATTACATCCGCCACGAACACATTGACGCGCTGGGCCGGCTGCTGATTGTAGTCGCCACCGGCTGGTTCTATTTCCTGGTGATGGAAATCATCTTTGGCATCTACGGGCTGGAAGGCGACGAGCTGGCGGTGCGCGGGTTGCAGTTCCTGCCCAGCAGCGGCGGCGTGGCCTACAACATCTGGATGATTGTATTCGTAGGGATTACCTACTTCCTGCCGGTCATCCTGTGGCTGCCCAAAGCCTGGCGGCGCAACCTGTGGATAATGTCCGCCGCCTGCATCTCCGTCAATGTGGGTATGTGGCTGGAACGCTATCTGCTGTTCGTGCCCGGCCAGGCGGTCAAGCAGTTCCAGACTTTTACCTGGAACGACTATCTGCCGCAGTGGCCGGAGGCGCTGATCGTCGGCGCGACTTTCGCCTTCGTCTCAATGCTGATGCTGCTGTTCAGCCGGGTGTTCCCGCTGGTGCCGCTGTACGACATCAAAGAGGGCGACATTCTGAAAACCGAGTTCAAGATTGGTCGCCGCACTGTGCCGGCTACTTTCAGAGAGGACTAGATTCCGGCTTGCGCCGGAATGACGGTAAAATGCGAGAATGACGGTAAAATGCGGGAACGACAGTAAAATGTCGGAATGACGGCAAAATGCCGAATACGGGAATGACGGTAAAATGTGAAAATGACGGCGCAATGCGGGAACGACGGTGCAATGCCGCTAGTTCGGAAATCACTCCGCAATGCGGGAATGACGGCAAAGGAATGAACTAACCGGGGGGATGGAACAATCGTTATGGCCAAGCAAGAGATTTTGGGGCTGTTTCAGGACGCCGAGTCCGCCGCCAATGCCGGCGATGCGCTCAAGTCGGCCGGCATCCCCGATACGGAGTACGACTTTCTTACCGACGCCCCCTATCCCGAGGGCGCGCTGGGAGAGCGCGAGGAACCGCATCGCCTGTACCTTTACCCGTTCATCGGGGCGCTGCTCGGCCTCACTTCCGGCGTGATGATTACCGCAATGACCCAGACCGCATATCCGCTGGTAACCGGCGGCAAGCCCCTCCTGTCGCTGCCGCCGATGGCCATTATCTGCTACGAGGGTACGATGCTGGGCGCCATTCTGTTCACCGTCATCGGCATCGTGTTTGAATCGCGCCTCCCCAAGTTTCAGATGGGGCTGTACGACAACCGCATTACGCAGGGCTTGCTGGGCATCCGCGTGAATGCGGAGCCGGAGCAAAGCCGGGATGTAGTGCAGCTGATGAATGCGGCCGGCGCCGTAGATGTCAAAACGGAGCAATAGCAAGGGCAAGGAACGGATTTACCGTACAGGCATTCCATTATGGCAACGCAAGCAATTCTGGGGCTGTTCGCCGACGCCAACGCCGCCGCCGATGCCGGCGATGCGCTGAAGTCGGCCGGCATTGCCGAATCCGAATACGATTTCCTGACCGACGTGCCATACCCGGAAGGGGCCTTCGGCGAAGGGATGGCCAAGCATCGGCTGTTCTGGTGGCCGCTGGTCGGCGGCGCCTTGGGCTTGGCCCTGGCGCTGATCGCGGCCAGCGTCACGCCGATGGCCTACCCGATGACGATAGAACCCCAACCCATCCTGGCCATGCCGCCGCTATCCGTAATCGCCTACATCGGCGCCGTGCTGGGCGCAATTCTGTTCACCTTAATAGGCGTAGCGATGGCATTGCGGCATGGCGGCGGCCTGTCCGACAACCGCATTGCCCAGGGGCAGATAGGCCTGCTGGTCAGCGCCGACGCCAGCCGGGGGCCGGAAGTGGCGCAGCTGCTGAACGAAGCCGGCGCCGTTGATGTCAAGTCCGAGGGCGACTGAACACGATGAGCAAACTGATGACGATACGGTTGACGATGTCGGGGTTGACGGCGGCGCGCTGGCGGCTGCCCTTGCTGCTGGGAACGCTGGCGGCGGCCGGGCTGCTGGCGGCCGGCTGCTCGCAGGGCGCCTACCCGCTGGATATTTTCTACGAAATGCACTACCAGCCGTCGTACAAGGCGCACGAGCCGCCGCGGCTCAGCCCGCCGGCCTCTGCGGTGCCGTGGTACGGATCCGCGCCGCCGCAGCCTACTTCCTTTGCCGGCTCCGGCAAGCACATTTTTGAGACCAACTGCGCGATGTGCCACGGCGCAACGGGAATGGGCGACGGGCCGGTGCTGGCGCGGGCGATTGTGGACTACGGCTATCCGATCACCGACGCCGCTCTGCTCAACCCCGACCTAACTTCCGCAGCGGCAAAAAGCGTAGATCGGGATGGGCTGCGCGGTGTCGTCACCGGCGGCGTAACCCTGATGCCGCCCTTCGCCAAACTGCTCACGGAGCAGCAGATTGAGGATGTGCTGGACTATGTAGAGGGCTGCATCCAGGCCGGTGATGCGACGGCGGCGGCGTGCGAGTAGCCATCGGCTGCGCTAACGCCGGTCTGTTACAATGGCAAGCGGGGAGGCATTGTACCTCCCCGCTAATGCTATCGGCGCCGGCCGGCGCCAATCGGGAGGCGGTATGCTGACCATCACACCGGACTTTGCCAGGCAGGTTGAAAATATCACCCTGGAAGCGCTTTACAAAAAATACCCGGAGGGTTTCGTTTTTGACCCGATTATCATAACCCGGGAAACTGACTACATTGACGGCGAGGAGTACATGGAAATCCAGATCGTCTTTGATGGCGATTATAAAAAGCTGGACCCGAAATGGAGCCTTTTTCGGCATATTGAGCCGGGGCTGCTGCAAATCGGTTTCGACGGTCTTCCCAGCTGGTTATACTGCGAAAAGTCGGAGTGGGAAGCCGGGCCGCCTCCCGATTAAGCAAAATGGATCCGGCCAACCTGATTAGCATTGCGCGGCATCTGGCCGCCGGGCAAGCGGGGCTGCGCCGCGGACGGCCCCGTCAGACCGACTTGTGCCGCGCCGTCAGCGCTACTTATTACGCGCTGTTCCATACTCTGGCCCGGTGCGGGGCGGATTTGCTGGCCGGCGCAACCCCGGCCAGCCGGAGCCAGCCGGCATGGGAACAAATCTACCGGGCATTGGAACACGGACACGCTAGAAACCAGTGCCAGAATCGCACGGTTCTAACTCGGTTTCCGCCAGCAATCCAGGATTTCGCCGATTACTTCGTTCTGATGCAACGGCATCGCCACCGGGCTGACTACGCTCCGGCGACAAACTTTAGCCGCATTGGGGTGTTGACGCTGATTGAACAAGCGGAGGAGATTGTAATCGGTTTCAACGACGCCCCCGCCAACGACCGCCGGGCTTTTGCGATTTACGCGCTGTTCCGGCAGCGGGGGGAGTGATTTTTCAGAACCGCCACAGCGGCTATGGCAGGCGATTGCTAATCTTGTATCCGACCGACCCGATATTGGCGATTTGTTGGCGCCGCGCCCGCGTCGGGGCCGGCGGCATAATTGCCGCAGCCCTGGCAGCGGCATTATTTGCCGGCGTCGCGCAAGCGCAGTCCGGCTATGACGAGGCGGACGCGCAGGCCATTGACCGGATGCTGATGTGTCCCGTCTGCCCGGCGCAAACGATTGACCAGACCGAAGTTCCCTTGGCCAAGCAGATGCGGGCGCAAGTGCGGGAACTGCTGGCGTCCGGCGCGACCCGCAGCGAAACGCTGAACTGGTTCCGGGAACGCTACGGGCCGGGCATCGTGGCCGAGCCGCCGCGCTCCGGCATCAATCTGATTGCCTGGATTGTGCCGGGCGTCGTCATCATTCTGGCGCTGGCCGGCGGCCTGCTGGCCCTGCGGGCGATGCGCCGCCCGGACGCCGCATCCGCCGTTGACGATGCGGGTACGAATACGAATATGGATACGACAATGAATGCCGCCGGCGAATCGGATAGCCTGCAACCCTGGCTGGATGCCGTGGATCGGCATCTAGCGCAAGGCGGCCGGCCGGAAAAGGACGACGCTAATAATGGCTGATTTGGGAGCCGTCTGCCTCTGGATGGGGCTGGCCTTGGCCGTCTATTCCTGCCTGGCATCCGTGGCCGGGCAGCTGCGGGGCGCGCCGGCATTGACCGACAGCGGACGCCAGGCGGCCTACGCCCTGACGCTGGTTTTGCTGGTATCTACGCTGTCGCTGGTGCAGTCGTTCATCGCGCGCGACTTTTCGCTGGCCTATGTCGCGGCGCACAGCAACCTGGCAATGCCCAACATCTACACCTGGGTTGCGTTCTACGCCGGCAACGAAGGTTCGCTGCTGTACATCGCCTTTGCGCTGTCGGCAATGGCGGCGCTGGCCATCCGACTGGCGCCGGCGGCAACCCGCCCCACGCTGGCCTGGACGGTCGCCATCCTGATGTTCATTGAGGTGTTCTTTCTGGCGGTGATGGCGTTTATGGCGAACCCGTTCCAGCGGCTGCCCTTTCCCGTACCGGACGGGCAGGGCATCAACCCGCTGCTGACTCACTTCGGAATGTTCCTGCATCCGCCGGCGCTGATGGCCGGGCTGGCCGGCATCAGCATACCGATGGCGTTCTCGCTGGGTGGGCTGATTGGCGGCAAGGGCGGCGACGAATGGATTGACGCCGGACGCGCCTGGGGCGTGGGCATCTGGGTGCTGCTGGCGTCCGGGCTACTGCTGGGTTCCTGGTGGGCCTACACGATACTGGGCTGGGGCGGGTTCTGGTTCTGGGATCCGGTAGAAAACGCCGCCTTTATGCCCTGGATCGCGCTGACCGCTTTTGTCCATTCCATAATGGTGCAAAAGCGGCGCGGAATGTTCCGAATGTGGAACATTGTGCTGATTGATGTCGCTTTCGGGCTGGCGCTGTACGGAATGTTTATGAACCGGGGCGGGCCGGTGCCGTCGGTGCACTCTTTCGGCGCATCCACGCTGGGTTGGGTGTTCCTGCTGTTCCTGGTGGTAGGCGTAGCGATTCCGCTGGCGCTATTTTTCTGGCGCTACAACCTGATGCGGAGCGCGCGGCGGCTGGACGCAATGCTGTCGCGCGAGGCGGCCTTTCTGCTGAACAACCTGCTGCTGCTGGGCATCGCTTTCGCTACCCTGTGGGGGACGGTGTACCCGCTGCTGTCGCAGCTGTTCGCCGAGCAGGAAATCACGGTAGCGCGCCCCTACTATGACCAGGTGAACGGCCCGCTGATGCTGGCATTGGTGCTGCTGATGGGCGTCGGGCCGCTGCTGCCGTGGCGCCGCGCCAACCTGCAATCGCTGCGCCGCGCCCTGCTGCTGCCGGGAACGGCGGCGGCGGCAACGGCAATCGTGCTGATAATCGCCGGCATCCGGCAGCCCTATGCCGTCATCGGTTTCGCCTTGTGCTCCCTGGTAACCGCCAGCATCGCTGCCGAATGGTGGCGCGGCGTCATTGCCCGGCGGCGCAGCGTGGGCGATAACCCGGCCATTGGTTTCCTGCGGCTGCTGGCGGCCAACCGCCCCCGCTACGGCGGCTATATCGTCCATCTGGCAGTGGTGATGGTGGCGCTGGGCGTAGTCGGGCAGTCGTTCTACGGCGTGCAGCGGGATGTAGTCCTGTTCCCCGGCGAATCAGTAGCCGTAGAGAACTACCGGATGACTTATGTGGACACTACTCCGCTGGCTTTTGCCGACCGCACCGAGTATCGCACTACGGTTGAGGTGTACCGCAACGGCGAATTTCTGACGACGATGCAGCCGCAGCGCACTTTTCACCCGGCCCACAATATGGCGTCCACGCGCGCGGCGATACGCTCCACTCCGGTAGAGGATTTCTATGTCGTCCCCAGCGAGAACCGGGAGGACGGCGCGGTAGGTTTCCGCATTCTGGTGAACCCGCTGGTGTGGTGGATGTGGGTCGCCGGCCCGGTAATGATTCTGGGAACGGTAATTGCGCTGTGGCCGTCCCGGGCGCCGGCGCGCCGTCCCGTTTTCGCCCCGACGCCGGCGGCGTCCCCGGCATCCGGCGCCGCGGACTAGCCGACCGCATCGCTACGCCGGACGCTACCGAACGTCGGTTGATCGAGGGAGATGCGGAGTATGCAGCTGGCGCTGGCCATCGCCGTGGCGCTGTTCATTATAGGCGTAGTAGCCTGGCCGCTCATCGCCGGACGCCGCCGGGCATCCGAAACTGCGCCCGCCGCCGGGGATGCCGACCCTAGCCGCCGCCGCGCCGCCGACCTGGAGGCGGTGTACGATGCCATCCGCACGCTGCAAACGGAGCATAGCCTGGGGCGTATCAGCGACGCCGATTTTCGGGCGCAGCTGGCCGAATACCGGCAAGAGGCGGCGCAAATTTTGCGGGATCTGGAACTGTCCGGCGGCAGTCGGGAAAGGCAGAGCAATGGCGACTAGCCAAGCCAAACCGGAGCGCCACCCTGACGACCGGCCAACGCTGGGGGATGTAGTTGAACTGATTTGGCTGCCGGCGCTGGGCGGCATTGCAACGGCGGCAATAACCTGGCTTATCTGGTACTATACGATTGCGCCGTGTACGCCGGAACTGGCGAAAATCACGGGCTGCAACCCGGCGCTTATCGCCAGGTACATTAGCGTTGACATATTCGGTAGGATGCTGACCTACGGCGCTGTCGTCGCGGGCGGCTTGGGTTTTTGGAGATACGAAATGATCAAACGAGAGCGCGCCGCACGCATTGCAGCAGAGAACCGAGCCATCGCCATACAACAGCAGGCGGCCGTAGAGCGCGAGCGCTTTATGGCGACATTGGATGAACTGGCGACGGAACGGCAACAAACTGCCGCGGCCCTGCGGCAAGCCGCTGAGGAACGGCTGCGGCTTATGGATACCATCAACGATTTGGTAGCGCAACAGCGCAACGGCAATCACGGCGGCAGCGACCACGGCTCAAACGGGCAGTAGTTTTTACGAATTAGGAACCCGGCGCCCCTCGTCAAGTACATCAGTGTTGACCTATCCGGGCGGATGCGGACCTACGGCGCCATCGTCGCGGGCGGATTAGGTTTTGGAGGTACGAAATGATTAGGCGCGAGCGCGCCGCGCGCATTGCGGCCGAGAATAAGATAGCCGAGATCCAGAGGGAGCGCGAAGCGGAACGGCGGCAAGCGGAAGCGGAACGGCGGCAATTTGCTGAGGAGATGCGGCAATTTGCTGAGGAGATGCGGCTAATCGCTGAGGAACGGCGGCTAATTGCCGAGGAACGCCGGTTAATCGCCGAGCAGCGGTTGCGGCTTATGGACATCATCAGCGATTTGGTAGCCCAGCGGCGCAGCAGGTAACCCCGTGCGTTTCTATCATGCTATGCCATTGGCCGCTGCTATAGCGGCATTTCTGCTGGCGGCGTTGGCATTAGCTCCCGCAATGCTTTTCGCCCAGCCCGGGGGCAGCGCTTCTCTGTCCGGTACGCTGGTCAATGGTACGGCCGGCGGGGATACGCCCGGCGGGGTTACCGTACTGATGCATACTTTCGGCACTGCGACGGGCGCGGTAGATACCTACGAAACCACTGCCGACGCCGATGGCGCATTCCGGTTTGACGATGCGCCGGCCCCGGACGCCGGCGGCAGCGCAGCAGTAGTCGCTATTTACGGCGGCACCCGTTACAGCCGGACGGTTGCCGCAGCGGATTTCGCCGCGCCGATTACGCTCACCGTGTACGAGGCAACGCAGGATGTAGGCGTCGTTTCTACCGTCGAGCAGTCCATCATTATCGCCGGGGTTGACCGGGCCGACCGCCGCATCGCCGCCTTGCAGCTGCTCACTCTGGAAAATCGCAGCGACACTACCCTGGTTCCCGACCTGTCGGCCCCGCCGATGCTGGGACAGTTCAGCTTTCTGCGCTTTTCGCTGCCGGCGGAAGCTGCCGGGCTGGATGTGTCAACCGACCTGGTTGGGGGCGAGGTAATTCCGGTTGGCACCGGCTTTGCCATCACGGCCCCGGTGCCGCCGGGCCGCCATCAAGTCAGCTTCACTTACACCGCGCCTTACGAAAACGACACGATGTCCTGGCGGGACAACACTTTGCAGGGCGCGGAGTCGCTGCGGTTGCTGATTCCTGCGGAGATTGGCAACATCGGCGTCGGCGGTTTGCCCGCCGCCGAAACGCTGACGCTGGGCGACATTTCTTATCGGGTATGGCGAGCCGCCGGAATTCAGCCGGGGGCGGGCGTGAATATAACATTGTCCGGGCTGCCGGAGCCTTCCTGGGCAACGCGGCTGGGCAACCCGCTGCGGGAAGTGCGGTTCTGGTACGGCGCGCTGCCAGCGCTGGTGGCCGTGGCGCTGGCCGGGCTGCTGGCCTGGGGCGTCATACGGCGGCGCCCGGCGCATAGCGGCGCAGTCTGATGTCCCAGCGCAGCTGGATTATCCTGGGCGCGGCGGCGGCGCTGATTCCGTTATTCGCCCTGCTGGCGTGGGCGGCGGCGCAGCAGCGCGGGCAGCCCGCCGGAGCAGGCATCAACCAGGAATTCGGGCAAATCGCAATCACTACGGCGCCGGCGGCGGACTTTACGCTGCAACTGGCCGACGGTTCCCAACTGCAACTGTCCGCCTTGCGCGGCAAAGTCGTTCTGGTGGATTTCTGGGCTTCGTGGTGCGGACCCTGCCGGCAGGAATCCGGCGCCCTGAACCGGGCCTACGCCGCCTATGCCGGACAGCCCATAGAGTTCATCGGCGTCAATATCTGGGATACCCCGGAATCCGCCGCCGCGTTTCTGGCCGAGTTCGGCGTCGGCTACCCCACCGGGGCGGATGCGGACGGCGGCATTGCGCTGGACTACGGCGTGCGCGGCATACCGGAAAAGTTCTTTATTGACGCCAACGGCTTGGTCCGACAGAAGTATGTGGGACCGATGCCTGAGGATGCGCTGCGGGCCGCGCTTGATGCGCTGCTGGCCGAAATTGACGCCGGCGGCGGATGACTGCCAAGCACCGCCGGCTTGCATTGCCGCCGGGCGATGCTACAATCCCGTTATCCGGCCCCGTTATTCAGAGAGAATGCGCGAAGTTACGGTGCAATGACTACTGCGAATTTCAACGCTAATGCTGACGCCGCTAACGCCGTTGCGTCCCCGGTTGCGCTGGCTATGGACTGGGGCGGCACTTGGTCCCGGGCCGCCGTGATTGACCGTCAAGGCCGCCTCCTGTGGCAGAACCGGGTCGCCAATGCCGTCGGCGCAACACAGGACGAGCTGCTGGATGCCGCCAGTAGTCTGCTGCGTCAAGCGCAAGCGGCGGCCGGCCCGCACAGCATCGCCGGGCTCGGCGTCGCCCTGGCCGGCTCCATTGACGCCGGCACGAATATGCTGCTGTCCTCGCCGAACCTGCCGGCGCTCAACGGCGTTGTACTGCCGACGGCGTGGGCGCCGCTGCTGGGCGCTCCGGTATGGGTTGGCAACGACGCCAACTTGGCGGCGCTGGGCGAGTATCACTTTGGCGCCGGCCGCCCGGCAGCGCCGGAAAACCGGGCCGCGCGCACGCTGATTTATGTAACTTTCAGCACCGGCGTGGGCGCCGGCATCGTTAGCGATGGCGCAGTATTCACCGGCGCCGCCGGCGCCGCCGGCGAACTGGGGCATATGACTATCGACTCCCGCGCCGATGCGCCGGCCTGCGCCTGCGGCAACAGCGGCTGCCTGGAAGCGCTGGCATCCGGCACGGCCATCGGACGGGCGGCGCAGGCGCGGCTGGGCGACGCTACGCCCGGCTCCCCCTTGCAGCGCGCCTACCAGTCGGCCGAAAATGTCAGTAGCGCGGCGGTGTTTGACGCGGCGGCGCAGGGCGATGTGGTCGCCCTTGAAGTGGTGGACGCCGCAGTGGGCAGCATAATTATCGGGTTGGGCAATGCGCTCAATATATTCAACCCCGATGTGGTAGTTATCGGCGGCGGCGTAACCCGGGGACTTGCCGACTTGGGCCTGCTAGAGCATATTGAGGCCGGGATGCGCCGCCGCGCCATGAGTTCCGGCCATCGCGCTTTTCGGCTGGCGCCGGCCAGTTTTGGGGATGATGCCGGGCTGATTGGCGGCGCCGGGCTGGTGTGGCAAGAATCCAAGCGGCGCGCATCATCAAACTAAATTACGGCAGCGGCGTCCGTCTAGCCTGACGCGTTGCGGCGGCGCAGTTCCGCTTCCAGCTGGGCAATGCGGGCTTCAGCGGTTTGCCGGGCGGTGCGTTCCTCAGCCAGGGCGGCACGTTCCGATACCAGTGCGGCGCGTTCCGCATCCAGCAAATCGGTAGTTTCGGTGAAGTTGGGCAGCCAGAGTTCGGCAGCCGGATTGTAGAACCGCAGCCGCCCGTCAATCCAGCACAAGTCCAGCCCCAGCGCCGGGCTGTATCCCCAAACCATACCGTCATTTTCCCGGTGCAGCGCATAGCGGCGATACTGGCCATCAACCAGGTATTCCCCCGCTAACGGCTCGCCGTAAAAACTGCCGCCGGTAGGGTCATAGCGCCAGTATTCGCCAAAGCCGAGGGCGGCGTACAGCGCGCGCTTGCCCCCAACATCATTGTCGGCGGTGCTGGCGGAACCGATTTCCAGCACAAAATCCGGCGCCTTGCCTACCGCCCAGATGCGATAGGTATTGTGCTCCTCAATCAGAGCTACATCCACATCAAAAGCGACATAGCAGTCGGGTGAAATGTGGCGGCGGGGGTTGCCCTCCTCGTAGTACAGCATCGTGTTGCCGTTGACCCTGGTGCGGGGTTGGTCGCGGAAGTGCATCGCCAGGGTCGGGACGATTTCCTGGTACAGAGGGGCTTGGGTTTCTCCGTCCGGCAAGGGTTCACCATCCGTTTCGGGGTACACGACGGCGGCGGGTTTCCCGGCCCGGACAGCAGCCGGCGCAGTTCGGGTAGTCATAGTCGTCCTGCCTTGCGTTGCGTAGTGATGCGCTAAACGATACCGCGTCCGCCGCCCGACCGTCTATCTGTCGGAGTTGGCGTTTAGACGGACGCGTTGCGGCGGCGCAGTTCCGCTTCCAGTTGGGCGATTCGGGCCTCGGCAGTTTGCAGTGCGGAGCGTTCCGCATCCAGCAAATCGGTAGTTTCGGTGAAGTTGGGCAGCCATAGTTCGGCAGCCGGATTGTAGAACCGCAGCCGCCCGTCAATCCAGCACAAGTCCAGCCCCAGCGCCGGGCTGTATCCCCAAACCATCCCGTCATTTCCTTGATGCAGCGCATAGCTGCGATACCGTCCGTCAACCAGGTATTCTCCCGCTAACGGCTCGCCGTAAAAACTGCCGCCGGTAGGGTCATAGCGCCAGTATTCGCCAAAGCCGAGGGCGGCGTACAGCGCGCGCTTGCCCCCAACATCATTGTCGGCGGTGCTGGCGGAACCGATTTCCAGCACAAAATCCGGCGCCTTGCCTACCGCCCAGATGCGATAGGTATTGTGCTCCTCAATCAGAGCTACATCCACATCAAAAGCGACATAGCAGTCGGGTGAAATGTGGCGGCGGGGGTTGCCCTCCTCGTAGTACAGCATCGTGTTGCCGTTGACCCTGGTGCGGGGTTGGTCGCGGAAGTGCATCGCCAGGGTCGGGACGATTTCCTGGTACAGAGGGGCTTGGGTTTCTCCGTCCGGCAAGGGTTCACCATCCGTTTCGGGGTACACGACGGCGGCGGGTTTCCCGGCCCGGACAGCAGCCGGCGCAGTTCGGGTAGTCATAGTCGTCCTGCCTTGCGTTGCGTAGTGATGCGCTAAACGATACCGCGTCCGCCGCCCGACCGTCTATCTGTCGGAGTTGGCGTTTAGACGGACGCGTTGCGGCGGCGCAGTTCCGCTTCCAGTTGGGCGATTCGGGCCTCGGCAGTTTGCAGTGCGGCGCGTTCCGCATCCAGCAAATCGGTAGTTTCGGTGAAGTTGGGCAGCCAGAGTTCGGCCGCCGGATTATAGAACCGCAGCCGCCCGTCAATCCAGCACAAGTCCAGCCCCAGCGCCGGGCTGTATCCCCAAACCATCCCGTCGCTTTCCCGGTACAGTTCATAGGGATGATACCGGCCGTCGTTGCCCAGGTAACCGCCTTCCAGCGGGCTGCCGTAATAATCCCCGCCGGTAGCATCATACAGCCAATACTCTCCGCATCCGATTGCGGCGTACCGGATGCGCTTGCTGCCGGTGTCCGTTGCGCCAGTGGATTCGGAGGCGATTTCCAGCACGAAATCCGGCGCCTTGCCCACTTCCCACAGCAGATAGACATTGCGTTCCAGCAGGGCGGCCACATCCACATCAAAGGCGACAAAGCAGTCGGGCGAAATGTGGCGGCGGGGGTTGCCCTCCTCGTAGTAGATGAAATTATTGCCGTTGACCATAGTATCGGGGCGATCCCGAAAATGAATCTCCAGCGTGGATACGATGGCGCGGTACAGCGGCGCCTGATGCATTCCGTCCGGCAAGGGTTCACCATCCGTTTCCGGGTAAAAGACCGCATCGGATGCCGGAGCAGGCGGCGCCGTTGCGGCTGGCGGCGGGAAAAGATTGGCAGTCATTGCGGCCCTCCATGGCATATTCCGGGGTAAATTCCGGTGCAAACTCCGGCGCGCCCTAAACGATATAACGCCCGCCCACTACATTCATCCGGTCGCCGGTAATGTATGACGACTCGTCGCTGGCGTAGAACAGGCAGGCGTTGGCAATGTCTTGGACGGTGGCTTGGCGTCCCAGGGGGATGCCTTGCAGATGTGCGTCTGAACCGCGCGCCACATCCTGGAATTCGGGATACCATTCGGGATGGGCGCGGCTAGTGTCGGTAGAACCGGGGTTGACCAGGTTGGCGCGCACGCCATACTGGGCGCATTCGGCGGCCACGGCGCGCATCAGCCCCAGCAGCCCGGTTTTGGCGGTAGTTACTACGGCGGTGTCGGGCCGGCCGGTGATGGCCGCCTGCCCGCCCAGCCCGATAATGCTGCCGGAACGCCGTTCAATCATTCCCGGCAGTACGCTGCGGATCAGATAAAACGAGGCGTGCAGGTTGGTGGCGATAACTTCCTGCCATTCGGCAACGGATACTTCCAGCAGCGGTTTGTGCGGGCGCACCGCCACATTGCTGACCAGCACATCCACCGGCCCCAGCGCGGCGATGCCCTCGTCCACCATCGCTGCAACCCGCTCCGGGTCGGATACATCGCCGATGACGGTATGGGTGCGGACGCCCAGTTCCCGGCACTCGGCGGCTACGGCTTCCAGCTCGGCGGCGGACTGCCGGGTGTTGAGTATCAGGTCGGCGCCTTCGCGGGCGAAAGTGCGGGCAATTGCGGCGCCGATATTGCGGCTGGCGCCCGTAACCAGGGCGGTTTTGTCCTGCAAGCGCATAATGACTGCTCCGGTATCGTGATTAGGATGTGTGATTTTTAACCCGGGCATCGGCTGCCAGAATCATTACGCTGCCGGATATTGCGGCGGCAATCCCCGATATGCCCATCAGCATCGCCCCGACCGGAAAAGTTACCGACTTCCAGCCGGGCCGGATATGCTCGCCCAGCAGGAATGCAATGGTTCCAAAAAGGAACACAATCATAGCCGCCAGGAAAATTCGGTTCCACATAGCCGACCAACTGGTTTTCTGAAAGCGCAGTTCTAATCAGCAGTAGTTGGCCGAAGCGTGGACTGGGCAGGCTATCTAGCGCAGCCTTTTATTTACCCAGCGCCACAGGATGCTGATGACGACCCATAACGGGATGCCGCCAAACACGCCCAGGATCGCCAGAATCCTGTCCAAGTCGAAATATCCGCGCAACAGCGAAACTGCGATTATCACAATCCCGCCGATAATCGTAAAGGCCACCAGCAGCGACAGCGCAACTAATATCACCCGCGCCGCTGCGAAGTAGAACTTCACCGGGTGCTGCCCGGCATTGGCGTGGTCAGTATCAGCACCAAGCCGGATACTACGCAAGCCAGGCCGCCAAATCCAGCGATGAATGCCCCCACCGCCACCGGAACCGGCCCCCAGCCGGGCGCCAGAAAATGACTCGCCAGCATGATCAGTACCCCGATGAAGTACACCACTACCGAAATCAGAAAAATGCGATCCCACATAGCCCTGCGCCTCCTAACTTGCAGAGTAACCCCTATTGCAGAGTAACCCCCGGCGGCAGAATCTGTCAAAAACATTGCGACGGAGCCGACTCTGCCGGCTCCGTCTATATCCGAACCCGCCAGCCCTAATTCGGGCGCTGCCGGATACGGTCGTCGGTCAATAACTGCCGTAGCCCGGCACATTGATGCAGGCGGCGATGTGGTCGGGCAGCACTGCCCGGGCCTCCGGTATGACGCGGTTGCAGTCGTCCGTGGCGATGGGGCAGCGCGGATGGAACACGCAGCCGGAGGGCGGGTTCAGCGGGCTGGGCACTTCGCCCGACAGAATGATGCGTTCCCGCTGCGCGTCCAGCACCGGATCCGGTATCGGAACTGCCGACAGCAGCGCCCGCGTGTACGGATGCTGCGGGTTTTCGTAGATGGCGTTGCGGTCGGCCACTTCCACCATCTTGCCCAGGTACATTACCGCTACCCGGTCGCTGATGTGCCGCACTACCGACAGGTCGTGCGCGATGAACAGGTAGGTAAGGTTGTACTGCTCCTGCAAGTCCTCCAGCAGGTTGATAATCTGCGCCTGGATGGATACATCCAGGGCGGACACCGGCTCGTCGCAGACGATAAACGACGGGTCCACGGACAAGGCGCGGGCGACGCCGATGCGCTGGCGCTGGCCGCCGCTGAACTCGTGCGGAAAGCGGTCGGCCATATACGGATTGAGGCCCACATTGTTGAGCAGCTCGGCAACCCGTTCCCGGTATTCCCGCTTGTTGCCGACCAGCCCGTGCACCGCCAGCGGCTCGCCGATAATGTTGCCGGCGGTCATACGGGGATTGAGCGAGCTGTACGGATCCTGGAAAATGATTTGCATTTGGCGGCGCATCGCCCGCATCTGGCTGGTGCGCGCCTGCGCGATGTCCACGCCGTCAAACCTAATCTCGCCGCCGGTGGGCTTGTAGAGGCGCAGGATGCAGCGTCCGGTAGTAGTCTTGCCGCAGCCCGATTCGCCCACCAGCCCCAGCGTTTCGCCGCGCCGGACGGTAAAACTCACATCGTCCACCGCCTTAATGTGCGCTACGGCGCGCTGGAACAGAATCCCGGAGGTAACCGGGAAATACATTTTGAGGCCGCGCACATCCAGCAGCGTATCGTTCTGGCCGGCGGCGGCAGCGGCGGTTTGCGGCATCTCGGCGGTAGTCATAGCGGCGTTTCTCCTCAGCGATTCGGCAGCGGATCCGGCGGCGTCAATCCGCAAATAGCGGTATGGATGCGGTGCGATGCGGTACGGTAGAATTCAGCGCAGAGCGGAACGGCGGCGTTATGCGGGCTAACGCGCGGCGGCGTAGGTCAGCGCCTGCGCGCCCAGCGCTTCCGTCTGCCAGCAGGCGGACACATGGGGCTCCTCCCCGTCGGACGGCACCGGCATTAGCGGGGGCGTTTCGGTAACGCACTTGTCCACCGCAAAACGGCAGCGCGCCCGGAAAGAGCAGCCCTGCGGCAGGTTCACCAAGTCCGGCGGCTGCCCCTCAATCGGCACCAGCTTGGCGGCGTTCCCCGTTTCATCGGTCAGCCTCTGGTCCAGGCGCGGCACCGAATCCAGCAGCCCTACCGTATAGGGATGGCGCGGGTTGGTGTAGATTTCGTAGGCCGAGCCGCGCTCAATGATTTTGCCGGCGTACATCACATTCACCCGGTCGGCGTAGCGCGCCACTACCCCCAGGTTGTGCGTAATGATAATCAGCGCCACGCCCAGATCCTGCGTCAGTGACTTCATCAGCTCCAGAATCTGCGCTTGAATGGTTACATCCAGCGCCGTTGTAGGTTCGTCGGCGATAATCAGCCGCGGATTGCAGCTGAGCGCCATGGCAATCATCACGCGCTGGCGCATACCGCCGCTGAACTGGTGCGGATACTGCCGGATGCGCCGTTCCGGGTCGGGGATGCCCACGCGGGCCAGCAGGTCAACGGCGTCGCGGCGCGCTTCGTCCCGCGACTTGTTCAGGTGCAGCTGGATGGTTTCGGTGAGCTGCCGTTCCAGCGTAAGCACCGGGTTGAGCGAAGTCATCGGCTCCTGGAACACCATCGCCATTTTGCCGCCCCGGATACGGCGCATATCGTCCATATCCACTTCCAGGATGTTCTCGCCGTCAAACAGCACTTCGCCGCCGATGGTCTTGCCGGGCGGATCCGGTATCAGCCGCATCAGCGACAGGGCGCTGACGCTCTTGCCGCAGCCGCTTTCGCCGACCAGTCCCAGCGTTTCGCCGGGCAGCACTTCGTAGGTAATGTCGTCAACCGCCTTCACTACGCCTTCGTAGGTAAAGAAGTAGGTCTGGAGGTTTTTCACTTCAAGCAGCGGATCCACGGGGATGCTCCTTAACTAGTTCGCGATGCGGATGGTGTAAGACGCTGCGCCGCCAAGCCGACGCCCGGCGCGGCGCATACGATTTGATATTGATAGCGGCAGTCAACTTACCATACGCCGGATAAGCCGGCAAGTTTTACGGCAGCGCCCGGCGCATTGGCCCTCTCCCATATCCCTGCACATCCCCATAGTGAAATCCCAAAATCCTATCCATCCTGTCCATCGGTGTAAAAACCTACCGCGCCCGCCGGTTGCTCGCCCAGTAAGTCAGCACTATCAGCGCCGGTATCGCCAGTATGATCATCCCGATGATTACCACCACCGTCAGCTCCGTAAAACCCCAGGTATCCAGCAGGATATGGCTGACGGCATTCATTATCCACTGGAGCAGCGTAGGATCCGCTTCCCCATGATGCCGCCCCAGCACCGCCAGTACCAGCCCTTTTGCGATTGCGATGATGCCGGCCATCATCATCATCCTCCCCTCCGCCGGTTATCCGGCCGGTCTGGCTTGGCCGGCCGGGCCCGGATAGAAACGGTACGGAACGGTTTGGAATGGTACGCCGCCTAGTAGCTCCGCACCCCGCCGCCGCCGGCCCCCGCCGTCGCCAGCTGCGGAGATGCCGCCGGCGCGCTGTTGTACCGCCCGGAATAGCGGTACTCGTTGATGCTGTACGCCGCTATGCTCGCCGGTATCAGCGTCAGCCCCGCAATCAGGAACGGGATGGTGTAGCTCCCCAGCCAGTCATACATATAACCCGCCAGCTGGATGCTCGCAAACGACCCTATCTGATGGGCAAAAAATACCCACCCGCTTATCGTTCCCAATGCCCGAAACCCGTACACATCCGCCGTCAATGTCGAAGTCAGCGGCACGCTGGCTACCCACGACATCCCCGACAGCAGCGCAAACGCGATCAGCCCCGCCATCCCGTACCCGTACATCGGCAGGAACACCAGCGCCATAAACGCCAAACCCCGCGTGGCGTACACCACCGTCAGCACATTCTTGCGCCGCAGCCGATCCCCCATAAACCCCGTAATGATGACGCCCAGCGCATTCAGCCCCGTCATTATCCCGAACACCAGCCCGGCGAACACCTTTTCATCCCAGACGCCGCCCAGAAAGTTGACCGTCTCCGGCAGCACATCCTCGGCATACGGGATAAAGTGAATGCTCAACAGCCCGGTTGTAATGCCGCAGACCACATAGGCGCCCGACAGCTGCCACATCGGCGGCGATTTAAAGCACTGCCGCCAGCTGTTCACTTCGTAAGCGCCCTGGAGACGGGCCGCCGGCGCGCTCCCCGCCGGCAAATCCTCCGGGTTGGGATCCCCGTCCGGGTTCAGCCCCATCGCTTCCGGGCTGGGACGCAGGAAAAATACCGCCAGCGGCGCCGCTATCAAAATGACAATCATCCCCAGCACGAACCACACCGCGCGCCAGCCCGCCAGCTCCACGCCGCCAATGGCAAAATCCGACGCGTCAATATAGCGCATCATATAAGCCGCAAAAGGAATGGTCAGCAGCCCGCCAATCGAAGTTCCGCACGCCGCCAGCGCCGTCGCCTTGCTCCGCTTGCGCCGAAACCACCGCACCACCAGCGCCAGCATATTCGTGATCGACGCCGCGCTCAGGCAGGTATTCACCACTATGGAGAACACCGCAATGAACCACAGCAGATCCAGCGGAACGCGCGCGAACCCCAGGTTCAGCATATAATCCAGGTCCATAATGAACGCCAGGCTCATTATCGCCAGTCCCATCACCGCCAGCCCGAACCCGAACACCCGGCGCGGCCCGTAGCGGTCAAACAAAGCCCCCATCAGCGGCTGCATCGCCCCATTAATCAGGAACCCGATGGAACCCACCCACGATATATCCGACCGATCCCAGCCAAAGGTAGGCTCCATTTCGGTAACGAACAGCCCGAACCCCTGCCGCCCCGGTATGGACAGAAAGGCTACGAAAAAGCAGGTGGCAACGATGTACCAGCCGAAATAGAGCGGCGCGCCCACTTGCGCTGCCGATTTTGACGCCATATTTCCTGTCCCCCTCGCGCCGGCGGGGCGGCAAAGCCCAACGAAACCCCGTCGCAATATCCCGCAATAATACCGGATTGCCGCCGCTTACGCTAGGGCATATAGGCATATTCACCGTCATCCCGGCCCAAGCCGGAATCCAACCCCCCAAACCATCATCCCAATCCCCCCCAAACCGTCATTCCAATCCCCCCCAACCGTCATTCCGGCGCAAGCCGGAATCCAGCCCCCAGGCAATCCCCAAAATCCCCTCCATCCTGTTCATCCATGCCATTACCCCATCTCCCGCCGCTATCGCCCATATAGACGCCAAACCCCGCCGGGTGTAACCTTAACCATCCGACTACCCGCCCGTCTATCGTCCTCAAACCCCCAGGAGCGTTATGGAATCCCAAGTCGTTGCCGAACTGCACGGTCTGAACATCGCCATCGTCGGCGCAACCGGCGCCGTAGGCCAGGAAACTCTGCGGCTGATCGCCGAACGTTACCCCAAGCACACCGGACTGAAACTGCTTGCCTCCAAGCGTTCCGCCGGCCGCCAAATCACGGTCAACGGCAAAACCTTCACCGTGGCCGAAACCGACGACCACTCTTTTGACGACGTAGACATCGCTTTCATCTCCGCCAGCACCGAAGCCTCCCGCAGGTTTGGGCCGGCCGCCGCCGCCGCCGGCGCAATGGTCATTGACGACTCCAGCGCCTTCCGTATGGAACCCTCCGTCCCGCTCGTCGTGCCCGAAGTCAACGCCGCCGACCTGGACTGGCACAACGGCATCGTGTCCATCCCCAACTGCTCCACGACGCCCCTCGTGATGGCGGCCCACCCCCTGCGCCAACTCGCCGCCATCCGCCGCATCGTCGCCGACACCTATCAGTCCGTTTCCGGCGCCGGCGGCGCCGCAATGGACGAACTCCGCCACCAAACCCGCACCGTTATGCACGGCGGCCCCGCCGCGCCCATCGCCCACCCCCAGCAAATCGCTTTCAACGTCTATCCCCACATCGACGCCTTCACCGAATCCGGCTACACCCGTGAGGAACAAAAGATGATTGACGAAAGCCGCAAGATCCTGCACGCCCCAACTCTGGCCGTGTCTGCTACCTGCGTGCGCGTTCCGGTTTTCGTATCCCACTGCGTCGCCGCCCACCTGGAATTCGACGCCCCCGTTTCCCCCGACGACGCCCGCGACCTGCTAACCCAAATGCCCGGCGTAATCGTCCAGGACGACCCCGCAGCGCAGCGCTACCCAATGCCCATAGCCGCCGCCGGCCACGACGCCGTATTCATCGGCCGCATCCGCCGCGACGCCTCCCACCCCAACGGCCTCGCCCTGTGGATCGTAACCGACAACCTGGTCAAAGGCGCCGCCCTCAACGCCCTCCAAATCGCCGCAACCGCCGCCGCCAAAAGCCAAGTCCACGGCCAGCAAACCTAATCCCCATTCATCCCCCGAATGAAAAACCAAAATCCCGTCCATCCTGTCCATCCATGCCATCACTCCCGCAACCTAACCGCCATTCCAACCCCTTTAACCGTCATTCCCAACCCCCTCAACCGTCATTCCGGCGCAAGCCGGAATCCAACCCCCGGATCAGACCCAAAATCTCCCCCATCCCGTCCATCCATGCCCTTATTCCCGCATTGCGGGCAAGGGTTGACCAAGTGTGTATAATGCGCTGAATACACTGGTACATTGCAGTCGGCGCGGGCTGAGCTGATCGATACATCTTTTCATTCGGCGCACTGCCTCCCAACTGCCCAGGAGGAGGGACCTGTTATGCCTACGGAAATTGGCCGCCTGATTACCGCTATGGTTACGCCCTTTGACGCCGCGGGCAGCGTGGACTACGGACAGGCCAAACGCCTGGCCAACGCCCTGCTGGATTCCGGCAGCGACGGCCTGGTCGTAACCGGCACCACCGGCGAAGGCCCGGCCCTGTCGATGGACGAAAAAGCCCGCCTGTACGGCGAGGTCAAAGACGCTATCGGCAGCCGCGGCGCCGTCATCGCCGGCGCCAGCGACAACAACACCGCCGCATCCATTGAGCTCAGCCGCGAGGCCGCACGCGTGGGCGCCGACGCCCTGCTGCTTACCGTCCCCGCCTACAACAAGCCCCCGCAAGAGGGCCTCTATCGGCATTTCCGCGCCCTTGCCGAATGCACCGCCCTGCCCAGTATGCTCTACAATGTCCCCAGCCGCACCAGCCTCAATATGACCAGCGACACTACCGTCCGCCTCGCCGAACTTGACGGCATCATCGGCATCAAAGAGGCCAGCAGCGACCCGGTGCAAATCGCCAAAGTCATCCGGGACACTCCCGACGACTTTCGCGTCTGGTCCGGCAACGACGACGAAACTTTCTCCATAATGTCAATGGGCGGGTTCGGCGTCGTCAGCGTGGCCGCCCATCTCATCGGCAGACAAATCAAGCAGATGATGGGCTTGACGCTGGAGGGCGACATTGAGGCGGCCGGCGCCGAACATCTGCGCCTGCTGGATCTGTTCAAGGGCCTGTTCATCGTGTCCAACCCCATACCCGTCAAGTACGGGCTGAACCGGGCCGGCTTTTGTGTCGGCGAACCCCGCCTGCCCCTCGTTCCGCCGGACGCCGCCGTTGCCGCACAGCTGGACGCCCTGCTGGAACGCTACGACATTGACATCCCCCTGCCGCGCGACTAAACATCCGACCGGCTAACGAACCCGACAACCGAATTGCCCCGACCAACCCCGACGGGAAATAACGTCCCGTCCCCGCAGCTGCCCGTCGCCAGCCGGCGCCCCGCCATAACTTTCCGGCCCACCGCCGGCGCGGCGGCCCCTGCGGAAACCGCGCTGCGCCGGCATTGGCGTTAGCGCGCATTCATCGTATCATCGCATTCGTCGCGTCATCGCATTGTCAAGGAGTGCTGCTATGACTATGAAAACAGTCGTTTTCGTTGACGGCCAGAACTTCCGGCACAACCTCAGGGATTTTCATTTCCGTTCCGACCCGCCCCATCCCAACAACCCGGAATACCGGCTGGACGAAAAACATTTCCGCTGGCAGGAATTCTTTCAGGATGCCCTCGCCAAGTTTGACGACATTACCGGCTGGGAGCATCAGCTGGTGCGCGTGTACTGGTACTACGCCGAGAACATCACGCCCTGGTCGGCCAACCTCTGGCGCGCCCAGCGCATCGTCGACGACGTCGGCCCCCGTATGCCCGAACTGACCACGGAACTGATTGTCCAGAAAGCCCAGGACTGGTACGAGCACGAATTCCGCCGCTTCCACCAGCTCCGCAAATCCGTCTTTGAGGAAATCCAGCAGAACACCAACTTCCTGGAGTTCAAGTACGTCGGCCAGTATGTCGTGCATCCTTTCCGCCCCTACCGGCTGGATTACGACTACGACGGCAACATCGTGTATCAGGGTACGCAGGTCGGCGAAAAGGGCGTGGACATCGGCATCGCCGTGGACATGATCGCCAAGATGCACAGCTTTGACGCCGCCGTGCTGGTATCCGGCGACAGCGACTTCTTTCCGGTGCTGCGCTACCTGAAAGACAACCTCAAGTATGTGTACCACTTCTCAGTTGGCCGGGGCGTGGGGCCAGAGACGCAGTTCTTTTCGCCCGCCCTGCGCGGCATTGTGGACTGCTTCCAGGGTTTCGACGAGTTGGAACTGCTGAGCAACTATGTCAACGAACACGCCGGCATCCCCCCGGCCATTATGGACACCATCAACCGCCGCGCCGCCGAGCTGGAACGCATCTTGGAGCAGGACGGCGGCAGCTACTACCACCGCGAGCCGGCCCAAATGCCGCACTGAACGGCAGCGGCCGGCCGCCGGCCACTGACCGCCGACTCCTTACCCCAACGCCGTTATACCGGTCGGCCCAACCCGCCATTCCGAACCCCCAACCGTCATTCCGGGTTCATACCGTCATTCCGGCGAAAGCCGGAATCCCCCACGCCGCCATTCCGAACCCCAACCGTCATTCCAAGCTCATACCGTCATTCCGGCGCAAGCCGGAATCCCCCACGCCGGCCATTCCGAACCTCAACCGTCATTCTAACCCCCCAACCGTCATTCCGGCGAAAGCCGGAATCCCCCACGCCGGCCATTCCGAACCTCAACCGTCATTCCAAGCTTATACCGTCATTCCGGCGAAAGCCGGAATCCAAAGGCGTAATCTGCAATTACGGTAATGGAACCAGCGACCATAGATTCCGGCTTTCGCCGGAATGACGGTTGGGGGGTTAGAATGACGGTTGGGGGGTTAGAATGACGGTTGAGAGGTTGGAATGACGGTTGGGAGTTCGGAATGATGGTTGAGGGGTTAGAATAATGGTTGGGGTATAGCCGGAATGACGGTATTGGGCATAGGGGGATGGTTTGGGCAGGAACGGAATAACGGTTGGGGTATAGTCAGCGTGATGGCGCGCCGCCCACGCCGTAAATCCCCCGGTAGCCCTCCGGCAGCAGCGCCGCAATCCGCTGCATCACCATATCCGTAACCGCATTCAGCAGCGGACGCGTAATCGGCCCCTCCACTACCGGCGGCGTGAACGGCGTCCCGACAGTTACCTGCCAGCGCGCCAGCGGTATCGGCATCCGCCATGACGGAAACTTTTCGCTGCCGGCGATGCCTACGGGCAGGATTGGCGCCTGCGTTTTCAGCGCCAGCCACGCCAGCCCGGTGCGCGCCGCCTGCATCCCGCCGGTCGCGCTGATGCGCCCCTCCGGAAACATCAGTATCGCTTTGTCCTGTTGCAAAGCCTGCAAAGCGTAGCGTAGCGCTTCCCCGCCCCCCCGTTCCCGATCCAGCGGCACTGCCCCTACCGCATTGCAGTAGAACCGCCCGATTGGCTTCTCCCAAAGCTCCTTTTTCGCCAGAAACACCACCGGACGCGGCAGCGCTATTACCAATGTGCCGGCGTCGTTCAGCGACAAGTGATTGCTGGCCACCAGCAGCGGCCCGTAAGGCGGCATCGCTTCCTGCCCGGTAACCGACAGCCGTCCGGTCAGCGACCAGATAGCCTGCCCAAAGCGGCGGCTCGGTTGATACAGCCAGGCGGACATCAGCGGTTATCCCTTGCCGGGCCGCCGGCCGGCGCCGGCGCCGCCGGGAATGCGGATCCGGCGCCGGATGCGGGGATAGATGCGGATGCGGCGATAGATGCGTACACCGCATCCAGCACGGCGGCCACGCTCTGCTCCAGATCCAGCCCGTCGGTATTGATGACCGTTGCGCCGTCCGCTACCGTCAACGGAGAATGGGCGCGCCCGGAATCCAGCGCATCCCGGCGTCGCGTATCCGCCAGCACCTGGCAGAAATCCGGCGCCAAAATCGGGCCGGAACCGGATTCCGAGCCGGTTCCGGTATGGGCAACGGCATCGGTATTGGCAGGAACGGCGCGTTGCTGCGCCAGCCGCCGCCGGGCGCGTTCCGCCGCCGAGGCCGTGATATACAGTTTCGCTTCGGCGTCGGGCAGCACTACGGAGCCGATGTCGCGTCCGGCCATAATGATGCCGCCTTGTTTGCCGATGGCGCGCTGCTGCCGCACCAGTTCGGCGCGCACGCCGGGCGCCGCCGACACCGCCGACACCGCCGCATCAACCGCCGCATCCCACAGCGCGCCGCCGGGAATATGCCCGCCGATAGACAGGCCGTCCGCATCCGCCGCCGCGCCGCCGCTACTGCCGCCGTTTCTTATGCCGTCGCCGCTACCGCCGCCAATGCCGCTAGTGCCGCTAGTGCTGATAGTAATAGGATAGTGGCGCGCCAGCTCGGCCACCGCAGCGGCATCGTCCACATCCACATTCCGGCGCAGTGCCAGCCAGGTTACCGCCCGATACATTATTCCGGTGTCCAGAAAGCGCAGTCCCAGCCGCTGCGCCGCCGCCCGCCCCACCGTGCTTTTGCCGGACGCCGCCGGCCCGTCAATAGCCACCCGGATACGCCGCCATCCCGCAGTTGCGCCGCCAGCATTTTCCCGCCAATCAGACATACCACGCATTATATCAGCCCGCACCGATACGCCCTAGCCCGGCCGACGCACCGAAAAATCCAAAATCCCCATCCATCCCCTACATCCATGCCATCCCTCTTACGCCATCCATGCCATCACCCCCAGACGGTTGCCAACGCAGCCCGGATTAGCGGACAATTCGGCAATGATTTTCGGCATCTTTGAATCGCCGTGGCAGCTGCTGGGATTGGCCGGCTGGTGTTTCCTGATGGCCTGGGGTTTTCGCATCGGGCTGCTGCGGATGGCCGTATCCCTGGGCGTGCTGGCGCTGCTGGCCGCCATCGCCTGGGCCTTCCGCGACGCCCAATCCCCGGCCCTGCTCTACGGGCCGCTGGTCTTTACCGGCGTCATCTGCGTCATGAGCATCGGCTTTCTCGGACGCCGCATTGAGCAGCGTCTCGGCTATTCCGACAACATCATCCGCATCAACCATGCCGGCGGCCTGCTGCTCGGCCTGCTCATCGGCGTGATAATATGGATTGCATTCCTGTAAGGCAGGTTTGACAGCGCATTATGAACTGGCTGGACTGGACATTGCTGGCAATCTGGGCATTGACGGCATTATACGGATTTAAGCAGCGCGCCTCTAAAATGACCGCCGGCCTGGTCATCCTGGCCGCCGGCTTGCTGCTGGCGCGCCCGCTGGCCGGCATCATCAAGGGGCAAGTCGGGTTCGTTTCGGACAGCGACCTGGCGCAGACCGCCGCCGCCTACATCATCCTGATCATAGTTGCGCTGATTGCCGCCGCCGCCCTCGGCTGGCTGCTGGGCCGGATGGTTGAGCTTTTCCCGATGGGCAGCCTGCTGGATCGGGGCGTCGGCCTGGCGATTGGCCTGGTCGTCGGGCTGCTGGTTACCGGCGCCACCCTCTCCGGCGTAGTCGCCATCGCCCCGGACGCAGCGGACGCCTATATTAGAGATGCGCCCCTGGGCGGATTCCTGGTCGGCCCGTTCAACAGCGCCCTCGCCCGCCTCGGCCTGGCCCTGCCCGGCGGATAGTCATATGTCCGCAATAACGGTTTTGAGGGGCCGGAATGACGGGTCGGAATGACGGGCGGGGGGTAGCGGCCGTCTTGCTTATCAGGACAATATCGTATAGCATACCCTCGCCGCCGGCGCCGGCATACGGCAAGGAAATCAGCGCCCAATTCATCCGCACCCTGGCAAGCCTGGAGTGGAATTATGACCGCCATTTTGCCCCCCCCCCCCCCCCGATATAGGCTGCCCCAAAACCTAACGACGGCATATCTGCGGCTGGGCAAGGCTGCCGTTATCGCAGTTTTGGCCGGGCTGGCCATTGCGGGCGGGATGATATTTCCCGGCGCTGATGCGGAGGCGCAGGCTTTTGGCGGCTACACTTACACCCAGCGGGTTTGCCAGGAATACGGACAACAGCCGCGGCATTACGGTGTCCGCGACGGCCAGGCGGCCTACAACGGCGGCAACAGCGACCGCGGCTGGCTGCTGGTGCTGGAACGAGGCAGTAATGTCGCTCCGGCTGAATACACATTCAGCAATCCTGAAAGACGCGGCGGCTCCGGCAGCGCCCAGGCGGCCCTAACCCTGGCCCTCACAAATAACAATTACCAGATATTTAGCCCCCCGGTGATAAACGACTACGGACTGCCAGCTCGCGAAGCAATAGTGGACGCCGATGGCACCCGCGGGTTCGTGATTAACTTCGGGAACCACGTGGTAATTGACCGCAACGACGATGGGGTGTTTGATGCCGGCGACAGGGCGACAGGCTTGTTGGGGGGAAGTTCCATCCTGTGGTACTGGGAACGAAGGGCTTTCACGCGAACCGCAGAGGCTTACCACTATGGCGCGCAGTACATCCGCTGGGCGCATATGGCGTGGTGCCGCTAATCCGACAGCCGGGCAGTTTCCCGGCGCCGGCGGCCCCTCGTAAAGAGGGGCCGTTTTTCGTTAGAGGTGTGGAGATATGCCCCGTCATTCCCTCCCAACCGTCATACCGGCATCCCAACCGTCATTCCGGCGCAAGCCGGAATCCAGCGTCATAACCAACCGCGGCGGTAATAGAACCAACATCCAAAATCCCCACTTTCGCCCGGAATGACGAAATCAGGCTACATTTACCCCCATTTTGCCGCGCCGCCAATTGGGGTATAATAGCCGGCAGCGCAATTCCCGCCGCAGGACCAGCCGATACGCTTGGTTTCGGCATCGCACGGCGGATTCAAAACCGGCGACTAAACCTGCATTTGAGGATGAACCAATGGCCGGCCGGGGACGAACTGGTCGCAAAAAAGGAACGGCCAAGGCCGCCGGGCGTCAATCCCGGAACGGCCGGCCCGCCGTCGCATCGCCGGCCCTGGACCACGACGGCAGCGGCGTCGGCCCCCTGCGCCGGGGCGCCGCCTTGCCCAGCCGCCTCACCGCCCCCGTCCTCGTGCTCAACCTGAACTATGTCCCGGTGAACGTCTGCACCGTGCGCCGCGCCATCGTCCTGGTCGCCAAGGGCAAAGCCGAAATGCTGGAACAGCGCTCCGACGCCGTCAGCATCCGCACTTTCAGCGCCGCGCTTACCGCCCCGTCAATCATCCGGCTGGTCTATCTGGTCAAGCGCCCCTTTGCCCCGCGCCGCCTCTCCAAAAAAGAAGTGTTCCTGCGCGACCATTACACCTGCCAATACTGCGGACAGCGCTCCCAGCATCTTACCCTTGACCATGTTGTGCCCCGCCGCCAGCGCGGGCCGCACACTTGGGATAACGTCGTGGCCGCGTGCAGCCGCTGCAACCTGCACAAAGCCGGCCGCACCCCGGAGGAAGCCAATATGCAGCTGCGCCGGCCCCCCACTGCGCCGCAGCCCAACCCCTACCGCATCCTGGAAAACCGCACCATCCTGGACGAATGGCGGCAGTTCATCCCCTGGCAGACCGTCAATCGCCGCGCCGCCGCCGCCGGCGCCGCCGACCTCAGCCGGCCCCCGGCCGAACCCGCCGGCATCGCCATCGCCGACTGAAACTAACTCTACTAACGAAGCTCTGCCAACTCCAACGCTACCGACGCTAACGCCCGGCATTGCCGCCGCCGTCCGCATAATGGCCGCCCACTCCATCGACTTCCACGGCAAAACCTGGGCCGAAGCCCTGCCGGAATTCATCGCGCTGTACAACCGGGCGTTGGCCGCGCAACCCGGCGGCGGCAGTACGCTGGAGATAATTCACGGCTACGGCTCCACCGGCGCCGGCGGCGTACTCAAAAAGCGCATCCGCGGCTACCTCGCCCGATACGCCGCGCGGGGACTGCTCCAGTTCCGTCCCGGAGAGGACATTGACGGCAACCGGGGCATGACCTTGATAACGCCGTTAAAGCCACTGCCCACCACAGACGACCTGTTGGCCGAGCAAATCCTGGAATACTGCGAAACCCCGCGTTCCCAGAGCAAAATAACCGGCCGGCTCCGCCGCCACGGCGACGCGCAAACCTTACCCGCCATCCGCGCTTTGGAACGCCAAGGCCGCCTCCGCGCCGAACAGCCCGGCAAAGTAAAACTCTACCGCGCCACCTAACCCCCCGCCGCCATCACCCAATACCCCCACCATAAAACCGTCATTCCTCCCCACTACCGCCATTCCATCCCCCGAAAACCGTCATTCCGGCCCTTTACCGTCATTCCGGCGCAAGCCGGAATCCACCCCCCGAAAATCCAAAATCCCCATTCATCCCCTTTATCCATGCCATAAAACCCATCCTCCCCATCCTGCCCATCGGTGTAAAAAAACCGACCTCCAACCCCATTGACAAGAACTCCAGTTCGCTGTTACCATCCCCTTGTCAGGTAAGAATTCTCCAATCCACCACCACATCCACCACCGCAACGCCGCCTCAAAACGGCACCCCCATCCAGCCTGCCAGGAGCCAGTCCCTCAAAAAGACCGGTCGTTCACGGCCAATCAGCAACCCAAGTCGCACCGGCGTTCCCTACTCGCCCACGGTCAAACTAACCGAAGGAGTCGGGTCCTGCCAAGGCGCCAGACGTAGCGCCCCGTCCTCGGACGAAAAACCAGCCGCGTGAAAAGCAACGCGCAAAACCTCCGGCCGTAGGGCTGATCAGCGACCGCAAACCCTGGCAGACTGAAATCCAATCCCAACCAATCCTAACCAATCCCAACCCAACGCACCCGACCACCTCGAACCCGACAACCCGACATCATAACCAGACCCCAACCCCCAATCCCAAAGGAGGCCCCAAAATCCCATTCATCCCCTCCATCCATGCCATCATCCGCGCTCCCCCGGCCAGCGCAGCGAACCCTAACCCGCCGGCGCCGGCGCATCCATCATCAGGCATTCCAATGCCAGGCGCGGGTTGGCGTTGGCGTCCAACGCCGCCAGCGTCTCCTGAATCCGCCGCAGAAAGACCGCTACCGCCGCCGCGTCCGCCGTCTCCGCCAGCGCCGCCAGGCTTTCGCCGCGGTCCGTGTTATGCGCGTGTTGCGCCACCCCCTGCTGATGCAGCAGCACATCCCGCCACCACCGCTGCCACAAGTACAGCCGCTGCCGCACCGACTCCCGGTCCCGGGCAAACTGCGTCGCCAGGCTGCCGGCGTACTCAAATCGCCGGTCCAGCGGCGCCAAAGCCATTTCGGCAATCTGCCCCAGCTCCTCGGCGCGCTCTGCCAGCATCGTTTCATCGTCCAGCGCGCGCAGCGCCCAGCCCGGACAGCCCCGCGCCAGCCGCGCCAGCCACTCCGCCCGTTCCGGCGCCGCCCCCCGCCGCCGCGCCAGATACTCCGCCAATTCCGCCCCCGGCATCGGACGCAGCGGCAGCAGCCGGCAGCGGGAACGAACCGTCGGCAAAATAGCGTCCGGGTTCGCCGTCAGCAGCAGCAGCAGCGTCCCCGGCGGCGGCTCCTCCAGCGTTTTCAGCAGCGCATTCGCCGACTCCGCCTGCCCCGCCGACAGCGTCTCCGCCCCGTCAAAGATGACTACTTTCCAGTCGCCCTCTACCGGAGTAACCGACAGAAAACTCTCCGCCTGCCGCACCTGCTCAATGCTGATCCGCGTCGGCACCCGCGGATCGCCCCCCACAGCCACCACATTCAGATCGGCATACACCCCCCGCCCGATGCGGGTGCAGGCATCGCACCGCTGGCACGGCCCGGCGTCATCCACATAGCGATACCGGCAGTTGACGGCGGCGGCCAAGTCCAGCGCCAGCGTCATCTTGCCCACCGCCGGCGGCCCCGCCAGCAAATACGAATGCGCTACCCGCCCCGCTTGCAAGCTGTCCGACAACTGCCGCAGCAGCCGATCCTGTCCAATCGTTGCCCACATCAGACGCGGTAATTATTGGATCTAGCGGCGGCGTCCAATGCTTCCGCCCGGCGTGAAATCATCCGCCAGCCAGCGGACGAAATTCTCGGAATGCGTCAAGTACGTCCTTTTCGTTGCCGGCGCCATCCCCGTCCCCTCTACCTCTCTCCGGTATCGTTCCAGAGCGTCCTTTACCTCATGCAATGTGAGCAGAGTTACTTTCGGCATCCTATCCTCCAATGTGGGCTAGGGCGTATCGCCAAATTCATCATCATTCCGGCGCAAGCCGGAATCTATGGTTGCTGATTTCATTGTCGTAGTAGCGGATTACAACACCGGATTCAAGGCGTATCGCCAAATTCATCGTCATTCCGGCGCAAGCCGGAATCTATGGTTGCTGATTTCATTGTCGTAGTGTCGGATTACAACACCGGACTCAAGGCGTATCGTCAAATTCATCGTCATTCCGGCGCAAGCCGGAATCTATGGTTGCTGATTTCATTGTCGTAGTGTCGGATTACAACACCAGATTCAAGGCGTATCGTCAAATTCATCGTCATTCCGGCGCAAGCCGGAATCTACGGTTGCTGATTTCATTGTCGTAGCGGCGGATTACAACACTGGACTGCGGCTTTCGCCGGAATGACGGTAAGGGAGGTTGGAATGACGGGCGAAAGGAAAGGCCGGCGCCGGCCAGGTTACACATCGCACAGCATCAAATCCGCATAGGACTCCCGACGCCGTATCAGCCGGCTTTCCCCGTCCCTGACCAACACGATGGGCGGGCGCGGGTTCAGATTGTAATTGCTCGCCATCGACGGGCAGTAAGCCCCCGCCGCCGGAATGGCGATTACATCCCCCGCCGCCGGCGCCGGCAGCCGTATGTCCGTCGCCAGCACATCCCCCGACTCGCAGTACTTGCCGGCAATGGTTACCGTCGCATCCGCCGCCGCTCCCGGCCGGTTCGCCGACAATACCTCGTAAGACGCCTGGTACAGCGCCGGCCGTATGTTGTCCCCCATCCCGCCGTCCACGCTCACATAAGTGCGGACGCCCGGTATCTCCTTAATCGCCCCAATGCGGTACAAAGCCACGCCCGCCGGCCCAATTATGGAACGCCCCGGCTCAATGACCAGACGCGGCGGCTCCATCCCCAGCTCGGCGCAAGTATCCGTCAGCGTCCCCACAATAGCCGCGGCGTAGTCGTCCGGCGCCGGCGGCCGGTCGTCCCGCGTATAGGCAATGGCGAACCCCCCGCCCGGACTGAACTCCTGCAAATCCATCCCCTGTTCCCGCAGCCCGGACGCAAACCGCAGCGCCAAATCCGTCGCCGCCTGGTACGGCTCCAGCTCAAATATGGGCGACCCCAAATGAAAATGCAACCCCCGCAAATTCAGATGCGGCGCCGCAATCGCCTGCAAGACCGCCCGCTCCGCATCCCCCGTCTGTATGGAAAACCCGAACTTGGAATCAATGATGCCCGTAGTCGTATAAGCGTGCGTATGCGGGTCAATGCCCGGCGATACCCGCACCAGAATGTCCTGCGTCCGCCCGGCGCCGGCGCAAATCCCTTCCAGCGCCTCCAGCTCGTGAAAGCTGTCCACCACGATGCGCCCAATGCCGGCGGCCACCGCCTCCGCCAGCTCCTGCGCCGTCTTGTTGTTCCCGTGAAAATACACCTGCTCCGGCGCAACAGACCCGGCCATCGCCACCGCCAGCTCCCCGCCGGACACCACATCCAAGCCCAGCCCCTCCTCCGCAAAGATGCGCGCCAACGCCGGATTGATATACGCCTTGGAGGCATACACCGCCTGCGAGTTGGGATAGCGGGCCGCAAAAGCCCCGGCGAACTGCCGGCACCGCGCCCGCAGCGTCGCCTCGTCCAGCGCATAAAGCGGCGTGCCGTACTGCTCCGCCAAATCCAAAGCATCGCACCCGCCAATCGTCAAATGCCCGCCGGCATTAACCCCCGCGGTATCAGGAAAAACATGGGCCAGGTAAGAGGGCAGCATCAAAAAACACACTCCCGCAGCAAAATAAGCCGCTATAATGTAGCACACCGGCGGGCTGGATTGCAGATGCTTACGACCGCAATGCATAACGGATTGCAGCGGCAACGAAATGGAAATGAAATGCCGCAAATGCTATAATTCCAGCATCGTTATGCGAAATAAACCGGCAACGGTGAGGATATGACCAGTGATAGCATCAGCCGTTATCTCGTTCCGCAGGGATGGGCGATGTACGATCGGGCTGCCGTGTTTGACCTGCTGCCGGAAGCCAAAGCCGCCGTCAATCTGCTGCGGCAGCTGCCGTATCTCTACCAATGGGTGGAACGGCTGGACGAATTGCAGCTCCGACGGGAAGTAGAAGGGACGACCCGCATTGAGGGCGCCAATTTCAGCGAACAGGAACTTGACGAAGCCTTGTCCGCCCCCGGCATAAGCAGGGATCTGCGCCATTCCCAGCGTCAGGCTCAAGCCGCTGCTGCCGCCTATCGCTGGCTCAACGCCCAGCCCCCCAACCGCCCGGTAGATGCGGCGTTCATACTGCACATCCACCGCCTGATGGTTACCGGCTGCGACGATGACCATTGCGAACCCGGCGCCTTGCGTCCGTCCGGCGTTAATGTTGTCTTTGGAATGCCGCGCTGCCGCGGCGCCGCGGGCGGCGCGGACTGCGCCGCCGCGCTGGATTCCCTCTGCGCCGCCATCCCCAGCGAATTGCGCGCGCACGACCCCGTTATCCGCGCGCTGGCCGTCCATTACCACCTCACCGCCATCCATCCCTTTGCCGACGGCAACGGACGCACCGCCCGCGCCGTGGAAGCGTTTATGCTGAAACAAGCCGGCGTCAATGCCCCGGTGCCGGTGAGCCTCTCCAACTATTACTATGCCCGTCGCGATGATTATTTCGCCGCCCTGTCCGCATCCCGCCGCAACCGGCACGATATTACGCCGTTCCTGCAATTCGCTTTGCCGGCGGTAACGACCCAATGCAATGCCGTCGCCGGCGAAATCATCGCCAATCATAAGCGGATACTGTTCCGCGAGCTGGCCCGCTCCCTGTTCGGCAAACTCCGCACTCCCCGCCGCCGCGTCCTGGCCGAGCGCCAGCTGCATCTCCTGGACGCCTTGCTGGACGCCGGCCCGCTCAGCGTGTTCAGCCTGATGGAACGCACCGCCGCCCACTATGCCAACCTGCGCTACCCCCAGCGCGCCCAAATCCGGGACATCATCAGTTTGAGCGACCTGCGCGCCGTTGACATCGGCGATAACGGCTTTGGCATCAGCGCCAACCTGGACTGGCCCCAGCAATTCGCCGAATCGGAACTGCTGCAACGCCTCGAGCAAATGCCCGCCGCCGTATCTACGAACCACCCCGCAATGGCCGCCCTCTCCCAACTCCTCAACCGCCGCCGCTAGCCTTAATTGTGGGATGCATTGAGGATGCCGGGCGCGCCCTATTTGGCCGCCCCCGGCTGTCGTCTATCATACTGCCGGCGCAAAACCGGCCGGTTCGCCCATATCAGAAAGCGACACCACCATTTCCGATTCGCCGGTACGCCATTCAAGCACGGCATCGTTGCCGGCGCGGTCCAAAACCTGGCTTACTGCGGTAATCGCCTGCGCCAGCCGCACCACGGCATCGGCCACCTTGCCGTCGCTGACGCGCGCCAGCAGGACGCCGCCCCGCCGTTCCACGCCATAGGTTTGGCAGGCCGCATCGTAAGCCCGGTTCTGCTTGGCGGTCAGTCCATCGTTGCCGTCGTTGATGAAAAGCCAGCCGTAAGTGTCGCCCAAATCGGACACGACCGGGCCAGCATCAGTATCGCGCCAATAAAGGTCGATCAGGTCGCCGTCGGGAAAAACAAAAGGCGTCCGAATCTGCACCCGCTCGCCGGCACGGGAACAGTGGAACATTGCGCCCCACTGCGAACCCAATTCGGCGCAGATTCGCGCTGTCATACTGTCAGCGTCTGCAATGCCCATCTTTCCCTCCCCATAATGCGAAAATCCCCGTCGTGGATTAGCCCGGTTTCGGCGCAAAACTCCCGCCGGACTCCTTGCGGATTGCTGGCCGGGGCGGTTATGTCATTGGGAACATACGGTTGGTCAACGCTTCTGGGGCCGCTATGCTTGTGTAATTCCATTCCGCTATGGGATATATTAACGCAAATATGGGATATATTAACGCAAAGCCCGTAAATTCTCCCGATTCCCATTCCGAAATACGCAATTGAAATCTTGCCATCGCGAGCATACGGGTTGAACCAAATCTGCAATCCTACTTCCGGCCCGCCGCTATAGACGATATGGCCCCGAAAAGCAAAAGCGCCGGCGTGTTCACTGGCCGGTTGCAGTTCAACATCCCCAACTAATCGCTTATCAGGACGGCCGATAAAATCCCGAACCTGTTCGCCAGTCATAGGATGCAACCCGTTCCTCTTTGCCGATTCCCGTTCCGTTGCCGCCGGGATGACAGCGCGTTAGCCCGCCCGCATTCTAACACGGGTTGGCGGCGTTACGGCTAATCGGCCACGCATTTACCCTCCGCCGGCCGTCCATACTGCCGGCGCAAGCCGATGCAAAGACGGCAAGGCCGCTACCGAACGACGGCGTCAGTTTCATTCCTCAACCCGGCTCGCCGAATTGCGCCGCCGTTCTGTATTGCGGGACTGTGTGCCGTACACAAACACTCCAGTCAATATAGCCAGCGACGACAGGCTGATGGTCAACCCCGACGTCCAATTCCCTGTTGCGCTCAAAATTATTCCGCCAACCAGTCCGGTAATCGCAATTATAAACGCGCAGATCACGCCCAAGTAGCTGCGTTTGGAATTTCCCATAACTACCATTCGGGTAGTGGCAAGGGCATATCCTTCTTGTTCCTGCTCGGTCTTTTCGTACTGCTCTTGATGCCGTTGCCAGTTTTCAGCCATCTCCAAAATGCGATTAGCCGCCCCAGGCACTATTCTATCGTAATGCTGGAGGATTTCCGGCGGCGGCAACGGGCCGTCCCAAGACGCTTGCAGCAGCAGGCCCGATGGCTGCCCGGAGGAGTCGGGTCTAGAATTCTCCGGTTCGTTTGCGGCGATTTGCCCCTCGCCATCCTGCTCGGTCATTCGTTTCGCTCCGTAGATTGCGGCTCACTCGGCACAGCATCCTCGTAGTAGCCCATAGCGTCGCGAATGTGCTGGCCTACTGTGAGCCAAACTTGCCGAATCGCCTCGGCTTGCGCCTCCGGGCCGGTGGGGCGGGCCAGCCGGCGGGCGCGCATTTCCCGGTAAATCTCCATCATATCGTCCGCATCGTACTGGTTCAGCGTCCCGCCAATGTCCAGCACCCGGGCCATCCCCTCTATGAACGATGGCCGGGCGTAGTTGATGCGAAGCGGGCGGCGTTTCGCAGTCATTTCGTATTGCCTCCACGATATGATAATTCCCGGCGCACGGCGGCATTGGCGCAGCGTAGCAGATTTAGGCAAACGCGCCGGGTAGGTAAGACGGTAACGGGATTATAGCATCGCCAACGCCGGCTGTATATCGCCCCCGCCCCAACCCGCCGCCGCCCCGCCCATTTGACCGCCCCCCGGCTGCCGTCTATACTGCCGGCGCAAAACCCACCCATTCCCCCCCGTTGCAATGCAATACGATACGATGTAACACGATGTGCTGCGCCCCGCCGCTACGCTAACGCCGCACCGTCTTACTCCACAATGCAATGCCCATACGATGCCATCCAGAGGAGGTGCCCCCTTGCCCGCCAAAGTACCCGTCACCCTTACCGTCAATGGCCGTTCCCATTCCGCGGAAGTCGAACCCCGCACCCTGCTCGTCCATTTCCTCCGCGAATCCCTCAACCTTACCGGAACTAAAATCGGCTGCGACACCAGCCAGTGCGGCGCCTGCGTCATCAGGATGAACGGCGTTACCGTCAAATCCTGCACCGCCTTTGCCGTGCAGGCCGACGGCGCCGACATTACCACCATTGAGGGCCTGGCGCAGGACGGCAATCTTACCGCCGTGCAGGAAGCTTTCTGGAACCACCACGGCCTCCAGTGCGGCTACTGCACCGCCGGAATGATTATGTCCGTTACCGAAATCATTGCGCGCAACCCCAACCCGTCCGCCGCCGCAGTGCGCGCCGGCTTGGAAGGGAATATGTGCCGCTGCACCGGCTACAACAATATCGTCAAGGCCGCCCTGGCCGCCGCCGCCGCGCCCCACGCCGCAGATGCGCCAGCATAAGGAGGCGAAACCGCGATGACTACCCGCATTTTTGGCTCCGGCATCCGGCGGCGCGAAGACCCCCGCCTGATTACCGGCCAAGCCGCTTACACCGACGACATCAAACTCACCGGCATGGTGCACGCCGCTATCCTCCGCAGCCCCCACGCCCACGCCCGCATCAGCGGCATCAGCGTCGACGCCGCCAAGTCCGCCCCCGGCGTGCTGGCCGTCTATACCGGCGCCGACATCGCCGAAACCCTGAACCCCATACCCTGCGCCTGGGCCATCCCCGACTCCGACCTCAAAGCCGTCGCTTACCCCGCTATCGCCAGCGACGTCGTCCGCTATGTCGGCGACGCCGTGGCCGTAGTCGTAGCCGAAAACCGCTACCAGGCCGAGGACGCCTTGGAGCTGATTGAAGTGGACTACGCCCCGCTGCCGGCCGTCATTAACCCGGAGACGGCCCTGGGCGACGGCGCTCCCCAGCTCCACGACGACGCCCCCGGCAACCAGGCGTTCCACTGGGTAGCCGCCGGCGGCGATACCGACGCCGCCTTTGCCGACGCCGCCATCACCGTCCGCGAAACCATCCATCAGCAAAAGCTGATACCCAACCCGATGGAAACCCGCTCCGCCATCGCCTCCTGGTCGTCGGCCATGGGCGAACTCACCATCTGGAACACTACCCAAAATCCGCACATCGCCCGGTTCGTAACCTGCCTGGTTACCGGCGTCCCGGAGCATAAAATCCGCATCATCGCCCCCGAAGTCGGCGGCGGTTTCGGCGCCAAAATCGCCGTCTATCCCTGGGAAATGATCGCCGCTTTCTGCTCTATGCGGCTCGGCGTACCCGTCAAATGGACGGAAACCCGCACCGAAAACTACATTGCCACCACCCACGGCCGCGACCATGTGGAATATGTGGAGATGGCTGCCGACGCCGACGGCAAGGTTGCCGCCGTCCGCAGCGTCGTCTATGCCGGTATGGGCGCCTATCTCTCCACCGCCGCCCCCGGCATCCCTACTATCCTGCACGGCCTGATGTACTCCGGCCCCTATGACATCGCCAACATCAAGGCCGACATCTACGGCGTGTTCACCAACAGCACGCCCGTGGAAGCCTATCGCGGCGCCGGCCGCCCCGAAGCCACTTTCCTGCTGGAACGCCTGATGGACAAGGTAGCCGACGCCGTCGGCATTGACGCCGTGGCGGTGCGCCGCCGCAACCTGATTGAACCCTTTGACAACAACCGGGATGTCGCCATCGGCATTACTTACGACAGCGGCAACTACGGCGATGCCCTGGAGCAGCTGCTCGGACACATCGGCTACGACGATTTCCGGCAGGCCCAATCCCACGAGCGCGATCACCATACCTACCGCGGCATCGGCGTGGCCTGCTACTGCGAGATTTGCGGGCTGGGCCCCTCCCAGGTTGCCGGCGCCGTCGGTTTCGGTGGCGGCCTCTGGGAATCCGCCACCGTCCGCATCTATGCCACCGGCAAAGTCAATGTGTTCATCGGCACTTCTCCCCACGGGCAGGGCGAGGAAACCACTTTCGCCCAGATTGTGGCCGACGAAATCGGCGTTGCCGTGGACGATGTGGAAGTCGTCCACGGCGATACCGACACGACTCCCATGGGCTGGGGCACCTACGGCAGCCGCACTACCGTAGTCGGCGGCGCCGCCGTCGCCCTTACCATGCGTAAGCTCCGCGACAAGGCCCGCGTCATCGCCGCCCATCTGCTGGAAGCCGACGAAGCCGATATTGAGTACGCCGACGGCAAGTTCTTTGTGCGCGGCGCCCCCGACCGGGCCCAGACCATCCAGGACATCGCCCTCCAGGCCAATGTCGCCTGGAACCTGCCCGCCGGCATTGAACCCGGCATGGAAGCCAGCACTTACTACGACCCGCCCAACTTCAGCTACCCCTTTGGCGCCCACGCCGCCATCGTCAGCGTCGACCCCGACAACGGCCATATCACCCTGGACCGCTATGTCGCCGTGGACGACTGCGGCCCGCAGATCAACCCGATGGTCGTCGAAGGGCAGGTTCACGGCGGCGTCGTCCAGGGCGCCGGCCAGGCTCTTTGGGAAGGCGCCGTCTATGACGACAGCGGCCAGCTGCTTACCGGCTCAATGATGGATTACGCCATCCCGCGCGCCCATCTGGTGCCGGACATTGAGGTGCATTCCACCGTTACGCCCTCGCCGCACAACCCGCTGGGCGTGAAAGGCATCGGCGAAACCGGCACCATCGCCTCTACCGCCGCCATTTACAGCGCCGTCATGGACGCCCTCAAACCCCTGGGCGTAACCCAACTGGATATGCCGCTAACCCCGGAACGGGTCTGGCGCGCCATCCAGTCCAGCGGCCATTCCCACGGCAACGGACACAGCCACGGCCATGACCACGGCCACGGCCATTAGCCGGCATCGGACGCAGGAGGACTGATTGCAATGTTTGCAGCAGAGTTTGAATACCGCAAGGCCGGCTCCGTCGCCGATGCCATACAGCTGCTGTCCGACCACCCGGACGCCAAACTGCTGGCCGGCGGCCACAGCCTGATTCCGCTGATGCGCTTCCGGCTGGCGCGCCCGGCAATGCTGGTTGACATCGGAGGCATCGCCGCGCTGAAAGGCATCTCCGTCAGCGGCGATACCGTCAGCATCGGCGCGCTTGCTACCCACGCCGAAATCGCCGCCTCGCCCGCAGTTCAGCAGGCCAACAGCCTGCTGGCCGAAGCGGCCGGCGGCATCGGCGACCCGGCGGTACGCAATCGCGGCACCATCGGCGGCAACCTCGCCCACGCCGACCCCGCATCCGACTGGGCTACCGTGCTCACCGCCCTGGGCGCATCCGTAACGGCGCAGGGGCCTAACGGCAGCCGTACCATCGCCGCCGCCGACCTGGTTGAGGACGCTTTCGTTACCGCATTGGCGGAAAACGAGCTGATTACGGGCGTAAGCGTCCCCGCGCTGGCCGCCAACCAGCGCGCCGAATACGCCAAGATGGCGCACCCCGCCAGCTTCTACGCCGTAGTCGGCGGCGCCGTCGTCGTTACGCTGGACGGCAGCGGGGATGGCGCCGGGGATGGCAACACGGACGGCGTCCGCTGCACGGCGGCATCCGTAGCCGTCGGCGGCCTCACGCCGCGCCCGGTAAAAGCGACGGCGGTAGAGCAGGCCCTGGCCGGCGCCCCGCTGACGATGGACAGCATCGCCGCCGCCGCCGCCAACTTAAGCGCAGACCTGGACGCCGCCGGCGTCGACCTCATCGGCGACGTATACGCCTCCGCAGAATACCGCGCCGGCGTAGCCCCCATAGAGGTAAAGCACGCCCTCCTCCACGCCATCGGCCTGGCCCACCACTGATTTGCCAACGTCGGCAGCCGTAGAAAACCCGTCGGTTGCCGACTATTGCCACGCATCGGGATTTAATGAACGACCGCACACTGTCTATCACTTTTTCCGGGCCTTTTGCCGATGCCGACGGGCTGCCGGATACTGCCGTCGTCCTGCCGGTGATTGAGGCGTTTGGCGATGCGCTGCGGCTGATGCTGCGCCACTGCCACGCCCAGGCTAACGGGCATCGTCCGTCTTATCCGGCCCTGCTTTCAGCCAGCGCGCTGCGGCTGACGGCGGTTGACGCAGCATCCGGCTCGGTAGGGCTGGAAATCGCCGACCCGATTGCCCTGGGCCGGCTTTCCGATGCGCCCCGGGATGCTCTGGCGGCGCTGCTGTCCGGCGTTGCCGCTGATGTTCACGCGCTCCCGTCGGAAGTGGCGTTCCCGTTGCGGCAAATTATAGAACGGCTGCCGGACGGCATCACGGCGGTAGCCATAGCCGGGCCGGCCGGTATGCCGGCGGTCAAGCTCACCCGCGAGCTGTTCGCCGCCGGCTCTCCCCAACAGCAAACATTTCGTTGCTACGGTCGGTTATCGGAAATCAACTGGCGGAATGGCACTGCTGTGCTTTATTCGCCGCTGGGCAAATCCTTGCTGCTGTTCCCCGGCAAGTTAGAGGAAAAAATGCGCTATGCGGCCAACCGCCTGGTCAGCGTTGCCGGCGCAGGCGAGCGCACGCCGGACGGCGTAATTATCATCAGGAAGCTCGATACGCTTACGATTGACGAACGTGATGGCGGGTCGCTGCGTAGCTTTGACCCATCCGAGGACGATGTGCGGCAGGCCCTGACGATAATGCGCTGGCAGGAAAAGCAGGGGGAGTGGTTTTACGATGACCGACTGGACGCTTTCATGGACGCTATCCAGAACCGGAAGTACAAGTGACCGGCGCCGGAACACAACCGATTGTGGCGCTGGACACTTCGGTGGCATCGCTGTTTTTGAATCCGCGCGCCGACGCCGGCCGGTACGCGGAGGTTTTGCGCGGCCGCCGACTGGCTTTGCCCATCGTCGCCTATGCCGAGCTGGAGCAGGGCGCATTGATTGACGGCTGGGGCGAAGTCAACCGGAAAAGGCTGGAAAGGTTTCTGTCGGATGTTCTGCTGCTGCCCGTTACCGAAGCCACTGCCGCGCATTGGGCATCCTTGCGATTTGAATGCCGGCGGCGCGGTATCGGCAACACCGATAACGACTCTTGGATTGCCGCCGCGGCGTTGGAAACAAACTTGCCGCTGGTGTCCAACGACCGGATCCATCTGCGAATGCAAACCGCCGTTCCCCGGTTGCAAGTGTTATCCTTGCTGCACGCCTAGCCGGACTGAACGCCTAGCCGGACTGAACGCCTAGCCGGACTGAACGCCTAGCCGGACTGAACGCATATCCGGGCTGAACGCATATCCGGGCTGAATGCCTAGCCGGCCGGCGCGCCTGGCCCTTCCCGATCGCCAACCGGCTATCGCCATACAGGAGCGTCTCCCCTTGAAAATCCTGCTTACCAACGACGACGGCATTCACGCTACTGGCCTCTGGGCCGCCGCCCGCAGCCTGGCCGCCGTCGGCGAAGTCGCCGTCGTCGCTCCCGACCGAGAGCAGTCCGGCGTCGGCGCCTCTATGACGCTGCACGCCCCCCTGTTCGCCCACGAAGTGCCGGCCGAGCAGTACCTGCGGCAGTTCGCCCCTGGCGCCGCTACGCCCCCCCGCGCCGCCGATGCCGTTTGGGATCCCCCCCCGCCGGCCGACGCCGCATCCGCTTTGCCCCATCCCGTTACCGCCTGGGCCGTGCAGGGTACGCCCGCCGATTCCTGCATCCTCGCGCTGGAGCAGCTGGTAACGCCCCCGCCCGACCTCGTAGTCAGCGGCATCAATCGCGGCTCCAACCTGGGCTGGGATGTCATCGTATCCGGCACGGTGGGGGCGGCGGTGCAGGGCTTTGTGCGCGGCTATCCCACCATCGCCATATCGGTAGGGTCGGTGCAGTCCCCCCGCTACGACCTGGCGGCTCTGATAGTCGGCCGGCTGGCCCGCCGCCTGGCCGATGCGCCGGCCGTAACGCCGCCTTACTTTCTCAATGTCAATGTGCCTAACGAGCCGGCCGCCAAAATCGCCGGCGTGCAGGTTACCCGGCTGGGCGGGCGCGCCTACGGAGAATCCGTCCGCGCCGAGGAATCTTTCGGGCATCGCCGCTACTGGATCTCCCGCAACCGCCCGGTGCTGGCCGGCGGCGACGGCAGCGACATTAACGCCCACAAAGCCAACTACATCACCATCACACCGCTGGGAATGGCCCTCTCCGCTACCGACGAGCGCATCGCTATGGCCCAGAGCCTGTTAGAGGGGTTGGACATCGCAGCGCTGTCGGACGGCGCATAACTACCCGTCATATCCCCCCGGTTTATATCACCGTCATACCCCCCCGGTTTATATCACCGTCATACCCCCCCGGTTTATATCACCGTCATTCCTACCCCTCACCCGTCATTCCGGCGCAAGCCGGAATCCGGCGTCGCCCCACTGCTCCCATTGCACCCGGAAAACCGGGTTGCCTGCGGTTAGCAGATACACATTGCCATCCGCATCAGTGTTGATCGACAGGATAGGTTTGGCAATGTGCAGTAATTCCCGCACTTGCCACCCGGCAGCCAGGCGGATGCCGGCCGCCGCCGTAATATCGCCTTGCTCTGCTGCGCCGGCCAGCGCCCAAACCCGCCCGGAACACAAGTCGCTGAAAATAACTGTGCCGGCATAGCGCGAATTCGCCGTTACCCCGGTAATCGCGCAGCCCAGGCTGTGGTCGTACTCAACTGCCGGCGCCACGGCGTCATCGCTGGACGCGCAAGTGTCGCCGCCGTGGCAAATGCTGCCCTCAAAAATCGGCCAGCCCAAGTTGGCGCCGGCGGCGGCCATCGATACTTCCTCCCGCTCTGTTTGCCCCGCATCGCCAACCCAAAGCCGGCCTTGCCCATCAAAACTCATCCGCCAGGGGTTCCGCAGGCCGTAAGCCCATATTTCAGCCCGGACGCCCGGCGTGGCCGCAAAGGGGTTGTCATCGGGTACCCGGTAGGGTTGCTCCGCCGTTGCGCCGCGAATATCAATGCGTATTATCTTGCCGTTTAAAGTGGTCATATCCTGGGAATTCGCCGGCGTCTCGTTATCCCCCAAGCCCAGGTACAGCATCCCGTCCGGGCCGAACCGGATGGCGCCGCCCTGATGAACCGAGCCCCTTTCCGGCAACTCCAGCATCACCAGCTCCCGTTCAGCGACTGCCAAACCGCTAACCACGGGAAAACGGGCCAGTCGCGCCGTTACCCGTTCAATAGCCCCGCTGCCTAATACGCCATCATCGCCGGGCGGTTTATGATTGTAGTAAATGTAAAGGAAAGGAAACCGGTCAAACTCCGGGTCCAGGGCCGCGCTGAGCATACCAAATTCGTAGCTAATCAAACTGGTTTGATCCGTTAAATCCACAACCAGCCGCTCCACGCCGGCGTCAGTATAGGCGCTGATGACGCCCTTGCGTTCTACGACTGCCACAGCGCCGTCCGGCCAGGAAAACAACTCTACCGGCTGTTCAAAGACCCGTCCTGAGAAGGCTGCCGATATATCTGCTGGCAAGTCCTCTTGTACAGTTCCGTAAGGGAGAACCAGGCCGGAACTGCTCCAACACTCGGCGTATCCTGCCGGGCGCAAGCCGCAGTTTTCATACCAACCGGCTCTGATAGCGATGAACCGACCCGTCGGGACGCCACTTTCAACGCCCGCCGGCCCCCAGCACTGCACTACCCCGGCGCCGTCAAGCCCGCAGGCGTGCCACTCACCTACGGAGATTTGAGTGAAAACCGCATCCGCCGGGCCGAACCACCCGTCAGTACCCACGCCTTGACACCAAACCGTCCCGTCGTTGCGGAGCGCGCAGACGCTGTTCCTGCCCAGGCTCAGCGACTGAAAAGGTCCGGGCTCCGTAACGGCAATGCCCCAGCAGTGCAGGTCCCCGCGGTAGCCCAGGCCGCAGCTGTGCACGCCGCCGCCGGCAATCCGGGCAAAGCGGTATCCTTCGGGCGGAGCGGCCCGGCCGCTTTTATCGCGGCCCCAGCAGACTGCCGCGCCCTGCTCGTCCAGGGCGCAGGCATGGTCCTTGCCGGCGTGCACCGACTGGAATTGACCCGCCGGGGTCAACCGTATGCCATAGCTGCTACTATCGACGCATTTGATAGTACTATCGTTGCGGATGCCGCAGAAAAACCCTTTGCCGACCGTGATTTGCCGGAAAGTCTCGCCCGCCGTTGCGTAATTTAAGGTGTTCCCAAAGTCGTAATGGTTCCTGGCATTCCAGCATAATACTTGCCCATCCTGCTGCAAGCCGCAAAATGCTTCTTTGCCGGCCGACAGCTGCACGAAAGGAGTGGGCGGGCGCACGATACTAACTGATGATGCCGGTTGGTTGGCGGCCGGAATTGGCGATGGAGTTGGCGCAGCGCCGACGGCAGCAGTGTCAGAAACGACGGTTGGCAATAGCGTCGGCGTAATCCGCGGTTCGGGAGAGTGTTCCGGCGTAGGGGCAGGTTTTAACAATGGCAAAGTCGGGGGGGGGGGGGGCATCAGCAGGCACGACGGCAGCGGCGTCAGTTGAGAGGGGAGGCGTCAAGTCCACCCGTTCCGCCGGTTCCGTTGCCGCCCTGCCCCCGCAGGCGAGCAGCAGCGCCAGCAGCGCAAAGGTTAGTAGGACTGCCGCAATTTCGCCGGCCGGAAAAGCCGGCAACAACCGATGCCGGTTTTCCGAGCGTGAGGCTAAATTCATCGTCATTCCAACCACTCAACTGCCATTCCAATCCCCCAACTGCCATTCCAATCCCCCAACCGCCATTCCAATCCCTCAACCGCCATTCCAATCCCCCAACCGCCATTCCAATCCCCCAACCGCCATTCCAATCCCCCAACCGCCATTCCGGCCCTACAACCGTCATTCCGGCGCAAGCCGGAATCTATGGCTGCCGGTTCCATTACCGTATGAGCCCATTACGCCGCTGAATTCCGGCCCAAACCGGAATGACGGTTTTAGAGGCCCAGAAACGACGGTTGTAAGCGCAGCCCATCCTAACGCCGCCGCCGCCGACTGCGGACGCCCCCCCGGTTGGCCCGCCGCCGTCCGACGGCCGGGTCCCCCGATTCACGCCGTCGCGCGCCGTTACCGCCGGCCGCACTCCCGCCATCCCCATCCGCATAATCCGCAAACCGCCCGGCGGCGCGCAGTCGCCGAATCCGCGGCCGGTCGCGCAGCAGCCACAGCGACTGCGTAACGACGGTAAGCAGTACGCCCGGCGCCGCCAGCGCAAACAGGGTAGGATCGTCCAGCAGCCCCTCGCCATCCCGGAGACGCAGCTGCACCCGCAGAAAAATCCAGCCGCCGCCAATAATCAGCCAAGCCCACGACAGCGCGCCGCTGACTACCCCGTTATGCCAAGGCGAGCGGATAAACAAAATCGCGCTGCACGGCCACCAGACGAAAGTCGGTACGATAAACCAGCTCTGGTAATACCAGGGCTTGAGCGCTTCCGGCGGTACGGGCGGCGGGGGCGGCAGCGGCGCAATCGGCGCCGGCGTCCATTCCGTAGCATCGCCCTCGCCGCCCGCCGCATTGTTCGCATCTGCCGGCGCCGCTGGATCCGCCGCGTCGGCGCGCGACGCTTCCGGGCTGTTATCCTGCATTGGCCCCGTCATCGGCAATAAACCAGGGCATCGCCGCCGCTTCGTCGGGCCACAGAAACTCAAACCCGGACGCCAGCGCATTCGCCTTGTCCAGATCCTCCCGGTCGCCGATATGGTAATACACTTCGGCGTCAAACTGCGCTTTGACCTCCGGCAACATATGCTTGGCCACCGCGAAATCCACCGGAATATCGTGTTCCGCCCAGATGGCGCGCTGCCCGCTCATCGTCCGGTCCGAGCAGCTGCCAATCAGGAAACCCTTCTGCTGCACCGTCCGGACCATATCCATAGTCAGCACGCCGGGCGGGTCGCCCACTTCCAAAGTGCCGTCAATGTCAAAGCTGATCAGAATTGCCATTTGCTGTTTGCCTCTACCTGCCTGATTTTGATTTGCCCCGCCCGGATTCCGCCCCGCCCCGCCTTCATTCCGACCATACACACCGTCATACCCCCCAACCGTCCTTCTACCCAACCGTCATACCCCCAACCGTCATTCCGGCGAAAGCCGGAATCCAGCGTCGTAATCCGCCACGTCGGCAATTGAGTCAAAGACCATAGATTCCGGCTTTCGCCGGAATGACGGTTGGGAGAAATGACGGTGTGTAAGGGTCGGAATGACGGTTGGGGAAATGACGGCATATAGGGTCGGAATGACGGTTGGGGGAAATGACGGCATATAGGGTTGGAATGACGGTTGGGGTTTTGGAACAACCGGTTAGGGCTGCGGTGCGCCGTAGTTTGACGGCATCCCCCTACTAGTCCGGCGTTGCGCTCCACACCGTAAAGTTGCCGCCCATCGGCATCGGGCCGCCCGATACCGCCACTTCCGGCTTGACCCCGGTCAAAGCCCGCGCGCCGGCCCGACCCTGTATCTGCTGGATGCAGTCCGTATGCATCCAGAAACGGCTGCGACCGCTGCCGATGTTCCCCCCGCTCGGCAGAATCGGATCCGGCCCTTCAATGCTGATGTCCGTCTGGTAAAAGTCCAGCGCCTCGCCCGGCTGCATCCCACGGTAGCGCAGCCCTTCGATGTGGAACTGATGGAACTGGGCGAACCCGTCGTACATATTCTCAAAGGACAGGTCGTCGGCGGTGATGCCGGCCGCTTCGTAGATCTTGCGCCCGGTGCTGGCCGTTTCCGCCTCCACTTCCTCCAGCGTCGGCGTGATGCTGCGGGGCGTACCCCGGCTGGAGGCGTGCCCCAGTATGTACACCGGCTTTTGCGCCAGATCCTGCGCCCGGTCAGCCGTAGTGAACAGGTATGCCGCCGCTACCATTATCGGAATGTCGTTGTCAAACAGATTCGCCGGCTTGGCAATCCAGCGCGAGTTCAGATAGTCCTCCGGCAGCAGCTGTTCCGGGCGATGCTGCGCCCAGTACCCCTCCGGGAACAGCAGCCCGTTGCGGCGCGAATTCTGCATGAACGGCGCCATCATATCGTGATGCTTGCCGTACTTGGTGCAGTACTGCGCGAACTGCAACGCCGTGCCGTAGCACCCCGGCGCGCCCCACAGCGTCCGCCCCGGATTGATGGCAAAGCCGCCCGGCACTTCCGACGCCGCGCTGATGCCGCCGTGATTATAGCGCCCTTCCAGGTTGTGCCATCCTTTCAGCACCAGGCAGTTGCTGGCCCGGCCGTCCCCCACCGCTTGCGCCGCTACCACAATGGCGGCGGACATACAGCCCGGAGCGTACATCGTGAACCTGACATTGGTCAGCTCCGGCATATTTTTCAGCAGCCACTCGGCGCTGAGCTGCCCAATGCCGTCCAGCGGGTTATCCGTCGGATTGAACGCATTGACGACATCCATCGGGACGGGCGTATCGGCGGGCCAGTACGCCCCGGTAGTAGTAACGGGCACTACTACGATGCCGTCCACCTGGTCCGGCGCCACGCCGGCGTCGGCGATGGCGGCCCGCAGCGCGCCGATGCTCAAAGCGCCTACCGAAGTTTCCGGCCGCCCGTCCCAGCGTCGCGCCGTCGGAGAGTGGCCGATGCCTACGGCGGCTACTTTGCCCCGGTGTTCCCAAACGCCCAGCCCCTCGGTAGAGCGGTACATCGCTTCCGGCGCCATCTGAGTCGTCATAGTTCACTCCTTCCTTGCTGCGGTCAGTCAATCAGTCAGTCAATCGGCAAGTCAATCAACCCGGCAATCCGGGCCGCGTTTCCTGTTAGCAGGTTTTCCGATTAGGCGATTTTTCCGTTAAGCGGTTTTTCGCCGGACGGTTTTATTTTCCCGTCATTCCGGCGCAAGCCGGAATCCACACGCGCCAATACACCCCGGCTTCCGCCGAAGCAACGGCCTGACGGATAAACCGCCTGCAATGAAACGCCGCCTCAGCCGACTATCTGCCATTCGGGAACTTTCTGGCCGTTGGCGGTTTCCTCAAAGATTACCTGCACTGCCGCGCCCACCGGCACCGCATCCGCCGGCGTCCCGGGCAGATGCGAGAACATCAGAATGCCCGGATCCTCCTCCAGCGTAACCACGGCCAGATTAAAGGGCAGATCCTCTTTCAGCGACGCTACCGGGCAGTCGTACACCACGCCATAGTTGTAGATTGTGCCGCGCCCGCTCACTTCCCGCCATTCCATACCGTCGCCCGAACCGCAAAGGTCGCACGCCGGACGGGGCGGAAAATGCAGCCGGTCGCAAGCGGCGCAGTTCTGCACTACCAGCCGCTCCGCATTCGCCGCCTCCCAGAAAGGCCGGGTCAAATCATCGGGTACTACGCCCTGCTTTACCATAATCGCGCCCTCCTGCCGATTTCGCATTTCGCATCGGCAATCGCTAATCGTATCCGTTTCGCAAGTTCGTTTCGCAAAGCCGAATGTCGCCGTCTGTCCGCTGGGCCGCTTTGACGATTACAACATCGCAACTGCGACCGGGCCGGCGGTTTTGCGCCGCACAGAATACTAACTTTGGTATGGCGGCGTCAACCGCCCCTTCCGGGGGCAGCGTTTCAGATTAGATGGCCTAAATCCGCCGTTCCAGTCCTCGGCTTGGAAACGCTGCGGCAGCGCGCTGGCGATAGCCGGCTTACTTGGTAATTGCTATACTGGGCGGCGATTTTCGCCAGGAGGCCAAGCCTGTTATGAAGTACGATTACATCGTGGTCGGCGGGGGTTCTGCCGGCTGTGTGATGGCGACGCGGCTGTCGGAGCAGAGCGACAAGTCGGTTATTTTGCTGGAAGCCGGGCCGGACTATCCCGACTTTGAGCATCTGCCGCAAGACTTGAAGCAGGGCAACAATACCTGGCTGTCGGCATACGGGCCGCACAGCTGGGATTTGCGCGGGCGAGCGACGCCGTTGCAAGACGAGCCGATGATAATTCCGCGCGGCAAAGCGATGGGCGGGTCATCGTCCATCAACGGGCAGGTGGTGTTCCGAGGGATACCGGAGGACTATGACTTGTGGGCGGAATGGGGCAACGACGAATGGAAGTTCACGGACTGCCTGCCCTTTTTCCGCAAGCTGGAGAACGACTGGGACTACGGCGGCGATGACTTTCACGGTACGGACGGCCCGCTGCCGGTGCGGCGTCCCAAGCGCGCGGACTGGCTGCCGTTCAACGCCGCTTTTTACGATGCCTGCCTCGCGCTGGGCATCCCGGAGCATCCGGACCAGAATGCGCCCGACTGCTACACCGCCATATCGCCGCGCCCGATGAACAACATTGAGGGCGTGCGGATGAGCACTTCGCTAACCTTTTTGAGTACGGCGCGGCATCGTCTCAACCTGACGGTGCGGGGCAATATCCACGCCCGCCGCATTGTCCTGGACGGCAGCGGGCCTGACGGCAATCGCGCCGTGGGCGTCGAGGTAGAAAGCGGCGGCGAAATCTTTACGGTGGAAGGCAATGAAATCGTGCTGTGCAGCGGGACTATCGGTTCGGCGCAGCTGCTGTTGTTGTCGGGCATCGGGCCGGCCGACCATCTGCGGGAAACCGGGATTCCGGTCAATCACGAACTGCCCGGGGTGGGGATGAACTTCCGCGACCATCCGGCGGCTTACATCCTGTTCCGGGGCGAGGGCGCGGAGCCGGATACTTTTGCGCCCAACATCCAGGTGGGGCTGCGGTGGAGCGCGGACGATTCGCCGACGAAAGCCGACTTTCAGATTACGCCGACGCTGATGACCAGCGAACACCGGCCGGCCAGCGTCAGCTATGACGGTTCCGGGTTTCACTTTGGGTTGAGCGTGGGATTGCAGAACGCCGTATCCGCCGGGCGATTGTCGCTGCAATCCACTGACCCGGCGGTGCAGCCGGATCTGGATTATCAGTTGTTCAGCGATCCCTACGACCGGCAGCGGATGCGGCAAGCCGTCCGCAAGGCGCTGGAAATCGCCGACCGCGCGCCGTTCCGGGAATTCATCGTGGAACGGCTGAACCCAGTGGACGCCGACCTGGCCAACGATGCGGCGCTGGACAACTGGATACTGCGGAACGCGTACACGCAACACCACATTGCCGGCACCTGCAAGATGGGGCCGGGCAGCGATGCGATGGCGGTAGTGAACCAGCATGGGCAGGTGCACGGCATCGCCGGGCTGCGGGTGGCCGATGCGTCGGTAATGCCGGATGTCATCCGCGCCAACACCAACGCCACGACGATTATGATTAGTGAACGGGTGGCGGAGTTTATCAAGGCAGGGGCGTAGGTGGGCGATTTTCCGTCATTCCGGCGCAGAGATGGCATGGATGAAAGGGATTTAGGGGATTTGGGCGCTGGTTCCGGCTTGCGCTGGAATGACGGTTTGGGAGCATAGGCGTGGTCCGCGCAGTAGAACACACGGCGGGAACTGGGCGGGTTGACGGCATCCGATTTTCCGATATAGTGCGTCTAAACAGGCGTAAGCGACAGGGTAAAGGCTAGAAAATGTACGAAGCTATCCGACAGATCCTTCAGGGCAACGATTTTTCGGTGTCAGATTCTTTCACGATTAAAGGGCGGGCTGCCCGGTATGCGCCAATACCCGGTTTTTTGTTCGGGTCGGCAGTTGGCGATCATCTTGGCCGGCAGTATCGCGAAGGTTTGTGGTCCCATCAAGCGCTGGCGCTGGAATCCCTCGGGAACGGCGACAATATCGTCATATCCACCGGAACCGCTTCTGGCAAGAGCCTAGTGTTCCAGTCGCTGGCCTTTCATAAAATCATCCAGGACCCTACGAGCCGCGTAGTTGTGTTTTACCCGCTCCGGGCATTGGTGGCTGACCAGTTGCGTGGTTGGAAGGAAATGGCACGCGAGCTCAACCTTGACGCTTCTATCGTTGGGCAGATTGACGGCTCCGTACCGTTCAGGGATCGCGATGAAATTCTGCAACAAGCGCGTATCGTAGTGATGACGCCGGATGTTTGCCACGCTTGGCTGATGTCGCGCTTGGCTATGCCAGTGGTTAGGAATTTCGTTGGCGCTCTTTCAACGATGGTGATGGATGAAGCCCATACCTTGGAAGGGGTATTCGGAAGCAACTTCGCCTTTTTGATACGGCGTTTGATAGCCGCCCGTAATCACCAGATTGGCAACGAGTCGCGCCACCTGAAGCTACAGCTGGTTGCCGCAACAGCGACGATTGCTAACCCTGGTGAGCATATGCGACAGCTCACGGGCGGAGAGTTCACCGTAATTGACCACGAGGCTGACGGGGCTCCCCGCTATGACCGGGTTGTCGCCCACATAGCTTGTCCTGAAGGCGGAGAGTTGCAAATTGCAAAAGATTTGCAACTTCGTGTAATGTACCATGGACGGGAAGGAGGGTTCATCACATCCGTGGATTCCCGGAAAGGCGTAGAAACGCTCACTATGGCCACGCAAGACGATGTTGAGGAACTTTCTGATAATCCAGCGGTAGTGCCATACCGTGCGGGTTATACCCCCGCAGACCGGCAGCGAATTGAGGAACAGCTCAGGGCTGGCAGCCGGAAGGGGGTTGTGTCCACTTCTGCCTTGGAATTGGGCATCGATTTGCCGCATCTCCGAGTGGGGTTCAACGTAGGGTTGCCGGCTACTCGCAAGGCATATCGCCAGCGACTGGGGCGGGTTGGGCGCAACGGACCTGGGGCGTTCATAGTGATTGGCTCGCCTAGTATGTTCACTAGGTACGGCACATCACTGGAAGAATACCACCAAATGTCAGTGGAGCCTTCGTATCTCTATCTTGACAACCGCTTTATGCAATTCGCCCACGGGCGTTGTCTCGCTGTGGAGAGGGAATCGATGGCAGCTCCGCCTAGCCTGCCGACTCGGGTGCCGTGGCCTAGTGGCTTCAGCGACATATACGAGGCAGCCCGACTTGGCGGCGATCGACCGCCAGAGTTTGACGCGATAGCCGAGCTAGGCGGTGATACCCCGCAGCGCGGTTATCCGCTTCGCAACGTGGGAGAATTCAACTACCAGATCAAGCGCGGACGGGACGCCGATAGCTTTGGCGAGGCGAGTCAATCGCAAGCGTTGCGGGAATGCTATCCTGGTGCTACCTATTTCCACAACGCCCGGGCGTTTGAGGTCATATCTTGGTACACGCGGGGTTTCGATCCATTTATCCAAGTAAGACCCACCTCTCCGCGCCGTCTAACCCGTCCTCGGACCACCACGTGGATTAACACGGGCATCACGGCAACGGATCTCGTTGAAGGCCACCTCGTCAGGGGTGAGAACGGCTTTCTTGCAGAGTGCCAGATGCAGATTACCGAGCGTGTAGAAGGCTACGTCGACGGGCAAGGGCAATATCAATCCTACCAGGATCTCCAGCAGCACAATTCTAATATGCGGGCACGCTCTCGGAATTTTCGCACTAGTGGGGTTGTGCTCTGCATCGACGAGGATTGGTTCCGAAAGAATCAAATAAAAAGCCTGTTTGCCGACCGGTTACGTGATGTATTCGCCCACGAATACAGCTTGTTGCCGCACGACATCAGTTCAGCAGCAACGAATGTTTCAGTTCGTAGCGCCGATGGCACTGTTTCGCGTGGCGCTTGCATAGCGGTGTTCGACAACACTTACGGCAGCCTTCGTTTCACGGAGAAACTGTACATTGAGTTCGGACATATCCTAGAACGGCTGGACATTGCAGCAAAAGCCGAATCAGATCAGGAACTGGAGGATTTTAAATCCGCAGTGGCCAAAGTTCGTGAGCAGTTCTCTACCTTTACAGCTGGCGCCTTTGCCGGTAACGGATCCGACGGTAGCGTGACCAGCGGTTACGAACAGGTATTTATAGCAGGGTCCCGCGTTTGTTTCCGAGAGCATGGACAAATTGCCAGCGACGTTGAAATTATTGAGCCCACCCTGATAGATGGACGGCTTATGTACCGGGTTAAAGCGGAGACCGGCCTAGGATCGGCTCCTGTGCGCCGCTGGGTTCCGGCAGACCGTGTGGAGCCCTCCGCTGATGCGGACGCTTGGGAGTATGCGTGGTGGAACCGCGCAACCGAAACTTACGAAGATCCACCTGACGGCAGCGGGTGACCTTCCAAAATGGACTATATTCCTGCCCTATCACCAGCACCGCTTTCCTGCTGAATGCACTGCTTATTGCTGACCGGCAAGTGTACGGTTCCGGTCACGGGTTGCGCTGCATAGAGTACAATTTCCACCGCGATGTGGTACTATCTCGTCGGACGCTCGAGTGACCGGCCTCATCCGGGAGGGCGTTATGTTTGACTTGCTGATTGTTGGCGGTTTGGCGGTTTTGCCTACGGAGGCCGCCGCTGTGGACATTGGGGTGCAGGATGGGCGCATTGTGGCTATCGGGGCGCCGGGGACGCTGGCCGATGACGCCGTGCAGACCGTTGACGCCGCCGGGCGCATCGTTACGCCGGGCGGCATAGAGCCGCACATTCACGCCGCCGCCAATGTGCGGCCCGGCGCGCATCAGCTGGTGGCCGGCGTCCCTAATGCCGGGCCGCTGGAGCATTCTTTGGGCGCGATCTGGGGCGGCACTACTACCGTGGTGGATTTTGCGCCGGCGCCGTCTGATGGCGAACTGGTGGGCGGCGTGCTGGACTTTCTGTCGGTGTGGGAGGGCAATACCTATGCCGACTACTCGGCGCATATCATCTATTCCAGCCGGAATTCGACGGACAGCATCGCCCGCGTCGGCGAACTAATCAACAACGACTTTCCCAGCATCAAAATCTTTACGACCAACATCCGCCCGCCGTCGGATCCGCCGTTGACGCTGACGCCGATCGCCCGCATTGATACGGGGCGGCTGTCGGACTTGACGGCGCAGCTGGCGCGCAATGACGGCGTGCTGGCCGTCCATGCCGAGGACGATGAAATCGTAATGTACAATTACCTGCTGGCACAGCAGCGGGGCATCTGGGACTGGTATAATGTCCATCTGGTACACTCCAAGGAAGTTGAGGATTTGGCCTTTCGGGACGCCATCCGCATTGCGGAGCAGAACGGCGCCGGGATGTATTTCGTCCATGTAACCGCCAGCGACGGCGTCAATGCCGTGGCCGCCGCGCGCAGCCGGGGCCTGCCGGTGTATGGCGAAGTGCTGACGCTGGCGCTGTCGTTCAACGCCTGGCAGTACCGGGAACCGGACGGGATGAAATATCACACTTACCCGTCGCTGAAATACCCGGAGGACGGCGGGGATTTGTGGAGCGGCTTGCTGGCGGGCGACCTCACTTTTACGGCTACCGACAGCAGCTTTACGACTTATCTGGACAAGACGGCGGGCCGCAATGTGCAGGATATTCGCGGCGGCAACATCGGCATTGAGATTCGCATGGGCGTCAACTATACCGAGGCGGTAGTCAAGCGGGGAATGTCGCTGCCGCAGTTTGCCAACATTACGGCTACCAACGCCGCGCGGCTGCTGGGGATGTATCCGCGCAAAGGCGTCATTGCGCCCGGCAGCGACGCCGACTTCGCCATCATTGACCCGTCCGTCCGCAAGCGGCTGACGATGACCGACCTGCATCTGCGGGATTACAGTCCCTGGGAGGGCTGGGAAGTGCGGGGATGGCCGACGACGGTAATTCTGCGGGGCAAAGTAATGGTGGACGACGGCCAGCTGCTGGGGAGTCCGGCGGACGGGCAGCGGGTGCGGCGGCGCATTGATCCCGGCGTACTGCGGCGGCCGGCGTTTTAATCTCCGTGCGCGCTGCCGACAACCAGGTAATTCTCTGCCGTTTCTGCGGGTACATCAGCGCAGAGGGGGCGGCGGCGGATGGGCGCTGCGGCGGCTGCGGGGCCTTTTCCGGGCTGGAACTGGTGGCCGGCGATGCGGCGCGCCGGCGTTCCCGGCGTACCCGTTGGGGGTTTTTGCAGCACCGGCTGGTGCGGGTTGGCATCGTCCTGGCGCCGCTGCTGGCGATAGCGTGCTGGCTGTTGTGGGAATACACCGGGCTGCCGCCGGACCCGCCTTTGCCATCTACTGATATTGGAGCTACCGGTGATATTGGCGATGCCGGGATTGGGGCGCCGGCGGGCGACTGGCCGCAGGCGCGGGGCGGCGTTGCCAACCGGGCCGCATCGGTTGCCGCCGGAGCCGCGCCGGAATGGTGGGCATCCGAACCGGCAACCGGGCCGCCGGCGGCGGTGTGGCGGTATGTCGCCGGCTCCCCAATTATGGCGCCGCCGGCCGTTGCCGGGCAACGGGCGTATGTTACGGCGGAGGACGGCAGCGTTGCGGCATTGGATTTGGGCAGCGGCAAGGTCGTCTGGAAGTATGAATCCGGGCTTTTTGCCACTACGACGCCGGCGGTGTCCGACGGGTTGGTGTTCGTTGTATTCCGGCCCGGCGTGGTAACTGCGCTGGACGCCGCTACCGGGACTGCGGTCTGGTCCAAGCGGCTGGAAACGGCATCGCTGCCGGCGCCGACGGTGGCCGACGGCCGGCTTTTCGTGGCGGAAACCAGCAGCAACCGACTGCTGGCGCTGGACGCCGCCACCGGCGCAACCCTGTGGGATTACCGGCTGGACGACTGGGTAGTGGCGCCGCCGGCCATCAATGGCGGCCGAGTAGTGGCTACTGCCAACGATGACAAAATTCATATTCTGGACGAGGCTACGGGGCGGCTGTTGCAGATTTACCACGCCAGCCAGGGCCGCTGGGTGCGCGGAGCGCCGGTTATCTCCGATGACCTGCTGCATATCAGCTCTAATAAAGGCCGGGTCTGGGGGATTGACTATCGGGGCCGGCGCTATCCGCTGGAACGGACGCTGCTGTACATCCGAACCCAGCTGTGGGTCTGGGGGTTCACGGCGCGGGGGCCGGTGCAGCAGGGCTCGGTATGGGCAACGCAGACCGGCGGCAAGCAGCCGTATCCGCCGGCCCTGGCCGATATTGAATCCGGCTCCGGCTCTATTGCCGTGGTTGCCGACGCTGCGGGCATCGTTACCGGGCTGGATGCCGACAGCGGCGCCATCCGGTGGGAGTCGCAGATTGACGAGGACATTCCGGCTGCGGCAACCATCGCCGGGAATATGGCTCTGGTCGGCACCGGCGGGGGGGAAGTGGTCGCGCTGTCCGCAGCCGACGGCGCAGCGGCCTGGTCAATGCAACTGGATGGGCCGATAACGGCGTCGCCCATCGTCGCCGGGGGCCGGCTGCTAATCGCCAGCGCGGCGGACGGCGGTACGCTGACTGCGGCGGGGTATTAAGGCGTCTAGTATTGGCGTATGGAGATATTGTAGAATAGTCCTTGCCCGGCAGCGTTGCCGCACGGTAGGACCCAAAGGCGGCTGATTGGCCGCTATTTGCGGGCCGCGCTGCGGCGTTGAGATGGATATATGGAAGCCCGACGTTCACAGCTGATTTTACAACCCGACGTGCTGCGCTGGGCGCGGGAGCGTGCGGGTCTTTCGCCCGCCGCGCTGGTGCCAAAAGTCGTCGCCAAAGCGGAGCGGGTGGTGGAATGGGAAAAATCCGGCGCAATCAGCATGGCGCAGGCGGACGGGCTGGCGCGCATCACGCATACCCCGCTGGGCTATTTGTTTCTGACCACTCCGCCGGTAGAGACTTTGACGATCCGGGATTTTCGCATTCGCGCCGGCGCGGCGCCGCCCAGCCGGGAGCTGCTGGAAACCGTGTATGCGATGCAGCGCCGCCAGGCGTGGCTGCGTAAGGAGCTGATTGAAACCGGCCACGAACCGCTGGGATTCGTGGGCCGGCATCGGAGCAGCGGGGACTTCGCCGCAGTGGCTGCGGAGATGCGCGCAACGCTGGCGCCAACCGCCGACTGGTCTAAAGCGCGCATTACTTGGTCGGACGCCTTGGCCGGTTTGCGCGATGCGCTGGATGCGATTGGCGTGCTGGTGGTTTGCAACGGCGTAGCGGGCAACTATACCCGCCGCGGGCTCAACCGCGACGAGTTTCAGGGTTTTGCGCTGGCGGATGAATATGCTCCGCTGATCTTTATCAACAATGCCGATTACAAGGCGGTTCAGATGTTCACTTTGGCGCGCGAACTGGCGCACCTGTTCGTCGGAGAGGGAGGGGTTTCGGCCGTGGAATACCTGCTGCCGTCCGAGGACGATGTTGAGCGATTCTGCGATGCGGCGGCTGCGGAGTTTCTGCTGCCGGAAGCCGAACTGCGCGAATTCTGGGGATACGCAACACAATTCAGCGACCCTTATCAGCGGGTTGTCCGGCGTTTTAAGGTGAGCCGCGTTGTGGCGGCCCGCCGGGCTTTTGACCTGGAATTGATTGACCGGGAAACATTTTTTGACTGCTATAACCGGTATAAAACACAAGGCACGCCCAGTTTCCAGGATACGGACAGCGGCGATTTCTGGAACACGCAGCGCTGGCGTATTGGCCCCCGCTTTGCCGGCCATGTAGTGCGGGCAGTGCGCGCCGGCCGTTTGCCGCACCGGGAGGCTTATGCGCTTACCGGACTGATGGGCGACAACTTTGACAATATGCCGGAAAGGTTGGACATTAGAATATGACGATCCGCAATGATGCCCGTTATCTGCTGGACGCCGATGCGCTGCTAACGGCGTACCATCACCAGTATGCGCCGGAGCAATGCCCGGATTTCTGGGATTGGCTGGAGCATAACATCGCGGCCGGACGGCTGCTGATTATCGACCGGGTGTACGATGAGATACTGTCTCCGGCGTGGCTGATGGAGTGGAAGGAGCGGGCGGCCAAGGCCGCTTTGGCCGCTACTGCGACGCAGCCCGTTGTTGACGCTTACCGGCGGTTGATGGATTGGGTGCAGGAAAGTCCGCAATTTGCGCCGGCGGCGCGGCGGGATTTCGCTAACGGCGCCGCCGGCTGGCTGGCCGCTTACGCGCTGGTCAATGGAGCGGTGGTAGTCACCAACGAAGCATCTGCGCCCAACGCTGCGCTGAAGGTAGCGCTGCCGGATCTATGCGAGCAGTTTGGAGCGCCCTGCATCAGCCCTTTGAGTATGCTGCGGGAAATCGGGGCCGGTTTCGTATCGGGGCCGGCTTGATGGACGGCGGGCGCAGTCAACGGCGATATGCTTACATTGATAATAACGACTGCCTTGCCGTATTATATTTTACGATTTGACAACCGCTTGTCGGATGGTTAGTATCGCCGGGCGCCGTTTGATTAGCGAGGGCGTGGTGGAGAGGCGTCCGTACCGGGTCGCCGCTCTAATGCAGCAATCAGGAGGTTTCCTTGATGGTTTTGCGACGAATATGGCATCCGCGGACCCTGCTGGGACTGGGGGCGCTGGCGGTTACGGCGGCGCTCGTGGCCTGCGGCGGCACCGCCACCGCGCCCCAGGATACTGGCGGCGCCAGCGCAACGACGGCGCCGGCGCAGCAGCAGCAACAGCAACAGCAGGCCGCCGCTACTCCCACCCTCGACCCCTTGGCCGGCGCGCTGGAGCCGACGCCTACCGCGCGGCTGGACGCGACGGCGACGCCGGTGCCCGTACCTACCGCCGTGCCCGTCGATGAACGCCCCGACTGGTGGCAGGATGGCGAAAGCAAGCATTACCGGGGGGATTTCCCGCTGGTAGCGACCAGCAACCCCGGCTTCTGGGATGTGCATTACGGCGGCTCGATGAACACCGTACTGATTCCCTCCGGGCCCCGTTTCAACCAGATTTTGGAATACAACCCGGTGAACACCAGCGAAATCATCGGGGACCTGGCGGTGAGCTGGGAATCCTATGAGGATGGCGACGAGTTCGGCTACATTTTCCAGCTGAACCAGGACGCTACCTTTACGGACGGACACCCGGTAACCGCCGAGGACGTGGTGTTCTCCATCAACCGCATTACGCTGGGACAGGTGCAGGAAGGCGTGCTGCGCGCCCGCACCGGGTTCCTCAACAACTTTGTGGTGCATGGGACGGCGGAGGCGATTGACGATTACACCGTCAAAGTGCCGCTGCGGTTCCCCGCCGCCGGCTTCCTGCCCAACCTGGCGTCCGACTATATGAAAGTCTATCCGAAGCACATTGCGGAGGATTTGACGCAGGAACAGGCGAACCAGGCGGAGAGCCTGATTGGTTCCGGCCCTTGGATGCTGCGGGAATGGGAAAAGGACTCCGGGTATTCCTACGACCGGAATCCCAACTACTTCAAAGAGGGGCGTCCCTTCTTTGACGGTCTGCGGATTTACCTGATCCGGGACACGGCGCGGCGCATCGCATCGCTGCAAGGCGGCCAGGTGTTCGGCACTTATCAGCCGGTAACCGGCAGCAACCGCCCGGAGGATATGGCGCGGCTGGAAGAGGACACGGACGGGCGGGTGCGCGCCGTCATTCTGGAAGCTTCCGGGGTGCAGGCGTTTTTCCTGAATCACACCAGGCCGCCCTTTGACGATGCGCGGGTGCGCCGGGCGATGTACTTGGGGATTGACCGGCAAAACGCCGTGGAGAAGGCGATTCTCGGATTCGGCGAGGTCGGCACATTCTTTGCGCCCGGCGTAGTGGAAGACCTGGCAGACCTGAAAGCCAACAATCCGGCCTATATGGAAGACCGCTCTGCCGCGCTGGCCGAGGCCAGAGAGCTGCTGGCGGCGGCGGGCTACCCGGACGGGTTTGAGATTACGCACAATGTGGTCAACAGCAACCCGTCGCTGTCCACTGCCGAAACGGTGGCGCCGCAGCTGCGGGAAGACTTGGGTATTGACATCGTCCTGGAACCTACCGACCTGGCGACGATGTATGTGGGCCTGCGGGACGGGGTAGCCAACTTTGACGGCGTTGGCACCGGCATCATCCTGCGCGACCCCGGCGACATCCTCAACCAGTTCTATCTGCAAGATGTGCTGCGGAATCCGCACAACTGGCAGAACGCCCGCGTGGACGAGTTGATTGCCTTGCAGAACGAAGAAGTTGACCCGGCGGCGCGGCAGGGGCTTCTGGAAGAGCTGGCTGGCATCCTGCATCAGGGCGAGAGCCACTGGCTGCCGGTGCTGTGGTACTCTAGCGGCGGCGCGTTTGACTACCGCATCCGCAACTACCACTACCCGCCGACGGTGCAGCTGGTCAAGAAGTGGGACCATGTTTATTGGGATCCCGACCGGGAGATGCCGGAGGGCGTGGGCTACAAGCCGTAAGCGTCCGCCGCGCGGAACCACGCCAAGCAAATCGTCAGACGGACCCAACTGACCGAGCCGGATTGTATCGCAGCGCAGCGCATCCGGTTCGGTCGGCAAACATCTATACGCAGCAAGCGGTTGCAGAAAGGGCAGGAGTTACGGAATGTATCAGTATCTGTTGAGAAGGCTGCTGCTCTTTGTGCCGACGCTGCTGCTGGCCACGGTGCTGGTTTTCGTCCTTTTTTCCATCGTGCCGGGGGATGCGGCGTCGTACCTGTTGACCGGCGAGGATGCCGGCGGGCAGGTAACCAACCAGGACTTTGAGAATCTGAAAAAAGAGCTGGGCCTGGACCGTCCGATCCATATCCAGTATGCCGACTGGCTGTGGGGCGTAGTGCGGTGGGATTTGGGCGATTCCCTGTACTATGGAACGCCCTTTGGGCTGGAGCTGGTGGAGCGATTCGCGCGCACTTTTGAGCTGGCCGTGCTGGCGATCATAATTGCGTTTGTGGTGGCGGTGCCGCTGGGCGTAATCTCGGCGATGAAACAGGATCGGGGCGTGGACTACGCCAGCCGGATTATTGCCCTGGTGGGCATTGCGATGCCGACTTTCTGGATTGGGATACTGGTCATCTATGCGCTGACTTACTGGGTGGGCTGGCTGCCGCCATTGGAATACGAGCATTTGTGGGAGGATCCGATCCGGAATCTGCAACTGATGCTGCTGCCCGCGGCGGTAGTGGGGTTTCACGATATGGCGTTCACGGCGCGGGTTACGCGCTCGGCAATGCTGGAAGTGATGCGGGAGGACTATATGCGTACCGCCCGTTCCAAAGGGCTGCGCGAATGGGTGGTAGTGGGCCGCCATGCGATGAAAAACGCGATGCTGCCGGTGATCACCGTTTCAGGCTATCAGTTCGGGCGGCTGCTGGGCGGCGTCATTATCGTGGAGCAGATTTTCGTCGTCCCCGGCGTGGGCACGTTCCTGATTGACGCCATCAACCACCGGGATTTTCCGGTAATACAGGGCGTCATCCTGATGACGGCGGCGGTAGTGCTGCTGCTCAACCTGATTATCGATATGCTGTACGGGGTGCTTGACCCGCGCATCCGCTATTCCTAACGGATTACGAGGCGGACCGACGGGCCGGAGCAGAGACGAGTACGACGCCAGCAAGGTGATGGTGCTGCAATGACGGATCAGACGGCAGAACAGGCAATTTTGACGCGCGAAACGATAGCCGCGCCCGGCATCGGCGCGCGGTCCTGGGCGAATTCCAAGCGTTTCGTGCGGGGCAAGCCGTTGGGAGCAATCGGCGGCGCCATCGTGCTGCTGCTGATACTGGTTGCCGCGCTGGCGCCAGTGCTATCGCCCTACGACCCCCGTTCCACACCGGCCGGGGCGTGGAATCCGCCTACTTCGGACTTTATCCTCGGCGCCGACCATGTAGGGCGTGATGTGCTGAGCCGCCTGATTTACGGGGCGCAGATTTCGCTGTATGTGGGATTGGGCAGCGTACTAGTGGGCATTACTGTCAGTTTCATCATCGGCGTGTCCTTGTCTTACGCCGGCGGCATCGTTGATATGGTGGCGCAGCGCATTGTGGACGCATTGATGTCGCTGCCGGGCCTGCTGATTGCGCTGGCGATAATGGCGGTGCTGACGGCGTCGCTGAACACGGTTATTCTGGCCATCGTCATCGGGATGATTGCGCCGGTGATCCGGACGGTGCGGTCGCAGGTGCTGTCGCTGAAAGAGCTGGACTATGTGACGGCGGCGCGGGCCATTGGCGCCAGTCCCAACCGCATCGTGCTGCGGCACATCGTGCCGAACTGCTTCGCCACTTATCTGGTGCTGGCAACCTATTATTTGGGATTTGCCATCATCATTGAGGCGTCGCTGTCGTTCCTGGGGGTAGGCTCGCCGCCGGACCAGCCGAGCTGGGGGGGGATGTTGGTACAGGCGTCGCGGGCGCACGTACAGGTCGGCCTCTGGCTGGCGATATTCCCCGGCCTGGCCCTGTTTGTGGTAGTGATGGGTTTCAACCTGCTGGGAGATGCGCTGCGTGATGTGCTGGATCCGCGGCTGCGGGGGCGGTAAGCGAAAGGGCTGCTTTCCTGATGGGGAAAGCAGCCCTTTTTCGTCCAACCGAGGCGTGGGCTAGAGGTATTTTACGGCGGCAACCGTAAGGGCGGCGACGGCAACCGCAATGCCGGCGAACTGGATGATGAGGCGGTTGCCTAGGGCGTCCATTTTGCCTTCCATCTTGGTTTCCAGATTGTTGATCCGGCCTTCCAGCCGGGCGATGTCGGCTTTGGTAGCCAAGGTGGGCAGGATGGTGTCAAAGTGGGTTTCCAGGATGGTTACGCGGTCTTCCAGGGTCGGGGGAGGCATGGGCGGCATTCCTCCGATTGTGAGTTTGGCTAGAGGTATTTTACGGCGGCGACCGTAAGGGCGGCGACGGCAACTGCAATGCCGGCGAACTGGATGATGAGGCGGTTGCCTAGGGCATCCATCTTGGTTTCCAGATTGGCGATCCGGCCTTCCAGCCGCTCGTCCATAGCGTCCATTTTGCCTTCCAACCTGGCCAAGTCGGCCTTGGTGGCAAGCGTAGGCAGGACGGCGTCAAAGCGGGTTTCCAGGATGGTTACGCGGTCTTCCAAGGCTGGGGTAGTCATAGCGGGTATTCCTCGCTGGAGAGATGGGGTTGTCGTGCGGCGTGTTGCCAGTATGACACAATGCGATGATGCGTTACAATGCCGGTCGGGTTCTAACCGCCCGTCCGTGATTATGCGCTGGCAATTGAAAACTCGGTCTTGTATGTCATTGATCCGGTTCGCCCTGCTGGCGGCCGGCTTGCTGGCCGTTATTGCATGCGCGGCGGAGCAGCCGGCAGCGCCAGCGATGCCAACCATCGCGCCGTCGCCCGCGCCCATGAACCCGCCGGCGACGGCTCCCCTAGTTGCTGTCGCTGATACGCCGGCGCCCCGCCCATCGCCGCCGGTTGCGACGCCGATGGGTACTGCCGACCCTGCCGATGCGCCCGTTCCAACCGCCGCCATGCCATCCGATACCGATGCGGATGCGGATACGGCGGTAATGATGATCGGCGCGGATGCGGCGGACCGGACGCGCCGGCGGTTTGAGCAGTCGCTGCGGGCGGAATGGGCTACCGACTTTACGCGCGCCACCATTGACTACGCCGATATTATAACCGGCGGCCCGCCCAAGGACGGCATCCCGGCTATTGACGCGCCGCAGTTTGAATCCGTTGCCGACGCCGACCAATGGCTGGACGACCGCGAGCCGGTGCAAGCGGTGAACCTGAACGGCGATGCCCGCGCTTATCCGGTGCAGGTGATGGTGTGGCACGAACTGGTGAACGACATTGTGGGCGGGGAGCCGGTGGTCATCACATTTTGACCGCTCTGCAATACCGCCTTCGTGTACAGGCGGACGCTGGACGGGGAGATACTGGACTTTGGCACAACGGGCGCCCTGCGCCACAGCAACCTGCTGATGTACGACCGGCAGACCGAATCCTGGTGGCAGGAAGTCGGCGGAGAGGGCGTCATCGGGGATTATGCCGGGCGGCGTCTGGAGCAGCTGTACCTGTCCATAGTGTCGTGGGGGGAGTTCAAGGCGGCGTTCCCGGAGGGGCGGGTATTGTCCCGGCCGGATTCGGGGCGGCCTTACGGCAGCAATCCTTATGCCGGCTATGACCGTCCGGGCAGCGATCCGTTTCTGTACAGCGGCCCGGATGACCCGCGCCTGCCGGCGGTGGAACGGGTGGTCGCTATTGAGCGCGGCGCGGCGGCCTGGGCGGTGTCATTCACTGCGCTGGCGGCGGAACGAGTGGTGTCCGCAACGGTAGGCGGGCAAGATGTAGTGGTGTTCTGGACGCCGGGGACGGCATCGGCTTTGGACGCCGGGACGATAGCGCGCGGGCGGGATGTCGGCACGGCGGGCATCTTTGCGCCGATTGCGCCGGACGGCACGGCGCTGACTTTCCGCGCTTCGGCTGACGGCGGCATCGTGGATGACGAAACGGGCAGTCGATGGGATATTTTCGGGCGCGCCACGGGCGGCCCGCTGGCGGGGGCGCAGCTGCCGTCCGTGCCGGGCCGCATCGGGCAGCTGTGGTTTTCGTGGGCGGTGTACCGGCCCGATACGGAGGTTTATGCCGGCGGCGGGTAATGCCCAACCGGATGGCGGGGTGTGGGCATATTACGATTTACCGCAGTCCGGCGTATGTTTTCGTCATTCCGGCGTCTCTATAACCGTCATTCCGGCGCAAGCCGGAATCCAGCGTCGTATATGCCGATACGTTATAGGGGCGGCAACCATAGATTCCGGCTTGCGCCGGAATGACGGTGAATAGGGGGATGGCGGTGGATAGGGGGATGGCGGTGAGTAGGGCCGTACTTCCTAGAGCCGGTAAATCCCGCGCATTTGGCGCACGGAGTCCAGCCGGTTTTCGGCCAGTAGGTTGGCGGCCTGCGCCGTGGAAATTTCGTGGCGGGCCGACTTGTCCAGGACTGCCGACATCTGCTCGTAGATGCGCTCGGTCTGCTGGCGCGCGCGGTCGGGGCTGTACGGATGCCCGATTTCGGCGGCGACATTGATGACGCCGCCGGCGTTAATCAGAAAGTCCGGCGCATAGATGATGCCGCGCCGATACAGTTCCTCGCCGTCGGCGTCCGTGGCCAGCTGGTTGTTGGCGCCGCCGGCAACGATGCGGCAGCGCAGCCGCCCGATGGTGTCCGGGTTGATGACGCCGCCCAACGCGCAGGGGGCGAATATGTCGCATTCGGCGTCGTAGATTTCGTCCGTTGACACTACGGCAACGCCCATGGCGCGCGCCTGGTCCAGGGCGGTCTCGCTGATGTCGGCGACGATGACATTGGCCTCGTCGGCCAGCAGATGCTCCGTCGTGTGGGAGGCTACCTTGCCGAATCCCTGCATCGCTATGGTGCGGCCGCGCAGGGAGTCGCTGCCCCAGGCGGCGGCGGCGCAGGCGCGCATCCCCATATAGATGCCGAGTCCGGTCATTATGGAGGTATCGCCGCTGCCGCCCAGCGTGGTGTCCAGGCCAACGACGTGTTCGGTTTCCTCGCGCACCGCTTCCAGGTCGCGGCCGGTAGTGCCGACGTCGGTGGTGGTAATGTAGCGACCGCCGAGGGTATCCACGAAACGGCCCCAGGCGCGGAGCAGGCCCTCGGTTTTCTGGCTGCGGGGGTCGCCGATGATTACGCCTTTGCCGCCGCCGAGGTTGAGGCCGGCCGCCGCCGACTTGTAGGTCATGGCGCGGGACAGCCGCAGGGCGTCGGTAACGGCTTCGGCTTCGCTGGCGTAGGGCCACATCCGGGTGCCGCCGCAGGAGGGGCCGAGAGTGGTATCGTGGATGGCGATGATGCCGCACAGCCCGGTTTCCGGGTCGTTGTACAGCGCAACCTGCTCGTGGCCGGACTGGCGCATAGCGTTGAGAGTATCCATTCTGCTGGCACCTCCGTAAGGTATGGGGGCGGGAGAGAGAGCCGTCGGCTGTTGCCACGATTTAATTATACGGCATAAAAGTGCGCCTCTTGCTTGCGATTGTGCGCCGGCAATTATTCGGCATTTGTAACCGCCCGTCATTCCGCCCTTATACCGTCATTCGTCATACCCCAACCGTCATTCGTCATACCCCAACCGTCATTCCGCACCCGCAACCGTCATTCCGGCGAAAGCCGGAATCTATGCTTGCCGGTTCCATTACCGTAGTAGGGGGTTACGACGCCGGATTCCGGCTTTCGCCGGAATGACGGTTGGGGGGGCGGAACGACGGTTAGGGGGAATGACGGTTGGGGCGGAATGACGGTTAGGGGGGAATGACGGTTGGGGGGGCGGAACGACGGTTAGGGGGAATGACGGTTGGGGGGCGGAACGACGGTTAGGGGGAATGACGGTTAGGGGGAATGACGGTTGGGGCGGAATGACGGTTGGGGCGGAATGACGGTTGGGGCGGAATGACGGTTGGGGTATGGCGAATGACGGGGGGGATCTTGCCGGGACGGTCAACGGTCAGCGGAGGTAGCGTTCTGCTGCGGCTGCGAACCCGGGCATGGCTCCCTCCAGAACTTTGTCCTCCAGGCAGTAGGAGATGCGGAAGTGGCCCGGCGTTCCGAAACCCTTGCCCGGCACTACCAGCACATTGTATTCCTGCAAGGCCGCCACAAACGCTTCATCGTCCGGGAGCGGCGATTTTGGGAACAGGTAGAAAGCGCCTTGGGGTTTGACTACCGAATAGCCCATCCCGGTAAGTTTGGAGTAGAGGAAATCGCGTTTGCGCTGGTATTCGGCCACATCTACCGAGGCGTTGGGCACAGCGCGCACTACCCGCTGCATCAGGGCGGGCGCATTGACGAAACCCAGCACCCGATTGCAGAACACCATGCCGTCCAGCAGCTCCGTCTTGCCGGAGTAGTCGGGGTGCACGGCGATATGCCCGATGCGCTCGCCGGGCAGCCCCAAATCCTTGGCGTGGGAATTGACGACGATGGTGCGCTCGTAATGCGGAAAGACCTGGGGATATTCCAGCTCGTCGTAGATGATGCGGCGATAGGGTTCGTCGCTGATGATGAAAATTTCGGAGTTATGGCGTTGTGCGGCGCGGGTCAGCAGGTCGGACAGGGCCCGGATGTCGGATTCGGGATAGACTACGCCGGAGGGATTGTTGGGGGAGTTCAGAATGACGGCCCGGGTGCGCGGCGTGATGGCGGCGTCAATGGCGTCCAGGTCCAGGGCGAATTGGGCATCGGTGGGTACGATTACCGGCGTGCCTTGGTGGTTCTGGATGTAATAGATGTATTCCCCGAAAAAGGGCGACAGGATGACTACCTCGTCGCCGGGGTTGAGGATAGCGCGCAGGGTTACATTGGCGGCGCCGGCGGCGCCACAGGTCATTATGATGTCGCCGGCGGCGAAAGCCAGGCCGGTTTCAGCGGACAGCGTATCGGCGACGGTTTGGCGGGTTTCCGGGTAGCCGGCGTTGGGCATATAGCGGTGCATACCCGGCACGGGCGTAGCGGCGACGCGGCGCAGCGCGTCGTGAAACTCGGCCGGCGGCTCCATAACCGGATTGCCGAGCGACAGGTCAAAGACATTGTCAGCGCCGTATTGCACCTTGAGGGCAATGCCGACCTCAAACATACGGCGGATCCAACCGCCTTCCGCCATTGAACGGCTGACATATTCGGAAATGGGCATTGTTAGGCTTCTCCATAGGCGCCGGGCGCGCGGGTGCGGCGTCTATTATAGCCTACTAACCCGCGCCAAGATGATGGGGTTCTTACACCGATGGACAGGATGGATAGGATAGGGGTTATGGCATGGATGGAGGGGATGAATGGGGATTTGGGGGGAGGTTGGATTCCGGCTTGCGCTGGAATGACGGTTACGGGGGGATGACGGTTAGAGGGGAATGACGGTTATGGGGCGGAATGACGGTTATGGGGGGATGACGGTTAGCGGGTAATGTCGGTTCCAGGGGGGAATAACGGTTAGGGGTGGCGGGCAGGGGCGGCGGGTCGGGGTTATAATTTGGGGTATGTGGCAATTTGTGAAGCAAAGGGCGGCCGGCGTTGCGGCTTGCCGGTCGGACGGCGTTACGATGCTGCTGGCCGGCATTGGGATACTGGCGGCGGCGTTGACGCTGGCGCGGCAGGTGAACGCCGGGATGGCGCTGCCCTGGGATACGGTGGCTTATATCAGCGTGGCCCGCAGCCTGCTGGACGGGGCGGGCTTTACGCGATTTGACGGGCATCCGTTAGTTGCGTTCCCGCCTTTTTACCCGATACTGCTGGCGGCGTCCTCTTTCGGGGTACTTGACCCCTATGCGACGGCGTCGCCGCTGAACGCCGTCATTTTCGGGTTGACGGTTTTCAGCGGGGGGTATTACCTGAAACGGCGGCTGTCGGCTGAAACGGGGGCAGCTGAAACGGGAACGGCGCCAACGGGAATGGCGTCGCTGCTGGCCGTGGGCGGGGCGCTGGCTTTGGCGCTGTCGCTGCCGATGGCGCGCATTGCATCGGAGGGGCTGTCGGAACCGCTGTTTATGCTGCTGGCATTGCTGGCGCTCATCCAGGCCGACCGACTGCTGCGGGAAGGCAAGGGTTCCGCGCTGCTGTGGGCGGCCCTGTTCGCGGCGCTGGCCTGGCTTACCCGCTATATCGGCATCGCCTTGCTGGGCGTCATAATGCTGCTGCTGGTCGCGCAGCCGCATATCGGCTTGATGCGGAAAGCGCGGCGCATAGTGGTTTTTCTGGCGATTGCCGCCGCGCCAACCGCCGTGTGGCTGCTGCGGAATTTCACGCAGTGGGAGACCTTTACGGGACACCGGGATTTTCCCGTCCGTCCTTCGCCGGAGCTTTTGGAACAGACTCTGGGAGTGCTAACGGGATGGGCGTTCCCCGCGCCGCCGTGGGGGTTTTTTGAGTACAGTTTTCCCTGGCTGATTGGCGGCCTGCTGGCGGCGGCGGCGGCAGTGGTGGCCTATGACTGCTTTCGGGTTTGGCGGGGCAAGCCGGCCTGGATAGTTTCGGGGTCTTGCGCCGTTTTTGGCGGGTTTGCGCTGGCGCACTTTGCGCTGCTGGTCTATTCGGCTACTACGGGGAACGCCGACGGCATCCACCCGCGCTATTTGACGCCGATTTACTTTGCCCTGACGCTGGCGGTGATGCTGGCATTGGGCCGGCTGCTGCGCTATGCCGGGGAACGGCGCCGGGGGCGGGGGAATTCGGGTTGGCTGCGGCGGCCGCGGCTCGGGTTCATTGCGGGGGGCCGGATGCCGGCGGTGAGCCGGCTGACGCTGATGGCGGCGGCGGGATTGGCGCTGTGGCTGGGCTGGTCGGCGGCGCTGAACGCGCAGGCTATTGCGGTACGCAACGGGGAAGGCCGGGAGTGGTTCGGGCTGTATGCGTCAAGCCGCTGGACGGATTCGCCGACGGTGGAGCAGATTCGGCAAACGGCGCCGGCGGGGGTAATCCTCAGCAATGACGCCGCCGCTACCTACGCGCATATCGCCGAACCGGGACGGCATCGGTATGTGGAATGCACCGCAAACGCGCTGGCGCAGCAGGTGCATCACGAATCGCTGGGGCAGGATGTGTATGTGCTGTGGTTTAGCGATATTGGCAATCCGCGATGCCTGGATCAGGGACTGGACTATACTTTCAGCGATGTGCGGGCCATTACGGAGCTGGAGCCGGCGGCTGAGCTGGCGGACGGCATAGTGCTGAAAGCCGCGGCGTGGTCGGATTTGCCGGCGGCGGCGCAGTATGCCCGGGATCTGCTGGCAGGAGGTACGATATTCTCCAACGTACCCGGAGTGTTGAGGGAATACGGCACGGAGGCGGATTATAGGGATGTTGGCACGGATTTCAGCGAGGCGCAGCACTTTTGGCTGGATGATAACGCAGGCGATTATGTTATTTGGTACAACAATCCTTACGCCGAACCGATTACCGCCGCCACGCTGGATACGGTTTTGGAACTGGAGCTGGCAGCGGAACTGGAGGATGGCATAGTAGCGAGGATTGACTACGGATTTCGGCAGGATTCGGAAATGTATCGGTACATACGGCAAAACATAGCGGGCAAATTGAGCGGGAAGCAGGTATTGAGCAATGCGCCGGATACATTCGCTCCGCATTTTCCGCGGACGGGATTTGCCCAGCTGCCGACGGATGTAGTTGATCTGGTGTGGTGGCTGTATGGCAGTTCGGATTTGGACGGCGCGCGGATTGTGTACTGGTACGGCGGGCCTGACGCCGACCCGGCGGAGGCTGCCGCGTTGGCCGAGCTGCCGGGCGTAGAACCGATAGCGGAGCTGGCGGACGGGGTCGCGCTGGCGGTGGACCACGAATTTTTGACGGGCTCGGCGACGCTGCGTGATGCGCGGGAACTGCCGGCCGGCGGCGACGTGTACAGCAACGCGGTGTACGGCAACGCCGCCTTTGGGATGGCCGAATATCCCGACGCCGAGCGGTATCATTTGCTGCCGCGAGATTTGCCCTCTTTTCGCTGGGCGGCCCTGGAGATGGCGGACGGCGCCTATATCGCCTGGCTGGATGCGCTGTCGGCGTCGCTGCATGACTACGATGCGAACAAACTGCGGCAGGCGCCGCTGCTGCGGGTCGTGGCCGAGCCGGAGGACGGGCTGATACTGCAACTGGACGACCGGCTGGGGGACGGGGTGCGGTATGACTTGCATTATGACCGGGAACGGAATGCGCTGGTTTATGTGCGTGAGGAGTGCCCGCCGGCCGACCCGCAGCACGTGTTTTACCTGCTGCTGTGGCAAGCCGACGGTTCCCGCGTGCCGGATCATACCGGCTATTTGAAGTTTGGCCTGGACGAATACGGCGGCCGGGCCGATGGGAGATGCGTTGCGACGGTGCCGCTGGACGAGGTAACGGATTATGCCGTAAGCAGCATACGCACCGGGCAATATCTGAAAAGGCACTGGCCGATCTGGCGGCAGGAAGTTGCGCTGGCGGAGCTGCCGCCGCCGCCCTAATTCCATCCCAAGAGAGGCCAGAAGGAATTATTACACCGATGGACAGGATGGACGGGATTGGGGGATTGCTGCTCTCCAGCGGGCTGGATTCGGGCGCTTTTACAACCGTCATTCCGGCGAAAGCCGGAATCCAGCGTCGTAACTTTCTACTACGGTAATGGAGCCGGCAAGCATAGATTCCGGCTTTCGCCGGAATGACGGGTTGGGGGGTGATGATGGGTTATAGAGGAATGGCGGGTTTAGGGGGCGATGATGCTGTTGACGCCGCCGCAGTGCGCCGATAGTCTATATGGGCCGATGCGGTGGGCTGCCGGCGGCGATTTGCTGCGACTTTGACGAGGGGTTATCTTTTATGGTTAGTGCTACTGCTCCGGCGCCGGCCGATGCGGCTCCGGTTGACGAGTGCGGCTACATACTGCTCAACAAGGCGGATGCGATAGCCACGGTTACGATCAACCGGCCGGCGCAGCGGAATGCCATATCGTTTGCGATGTGGGGGCAGCTGGCCGCGCTGATGCGCCGGCTGGACGCGGATCCGGCAGTGCGGTGCATCGTTATCGCCGGGGCCGGCGGCGCGGCGTTTTCGGCGGGGGCCGACATCAGCGACTTTGAGCAGTATCGCAGCGATTCGGAGAAAGGGCGCCGCTATAACCGCGCGGTGGACGGCCTGCTGGAAACGGTGGCCGAAATCGGCACGCCGGTAATCTCAATGATACGGGGATTTGCGGCGGGCGGCGGCTGTGAGCTGGCCGTTGCTACCGATCTGCGTATCGTCGCAGAGGGCAGCCGGCTGGGCATTCCGGTAGCGCGGCTGGGCATCACTATTGGACACCGGGAAATGTACGGCCTGGTCAATCTGGTGGGCAAAGGCAATGCGCTGTACATCCTGCTGTCGGGCCGGCTGCTGGACGCCGCCGAGGCGCTGCGTATCGGGCTGGTCAATCAGGTAACGCCGTCGGAGCAGCTGGAGGAAGTTACCTATCGGCTGGCGGCGGAAATCGCTGCGCTGGCGCCGTTGTCGCACGCCGTGAACAAGCGCACCCTGAACCAGGTACTGGCCAAGCCGGGGCTGGATTTGACGGAAGCGGAGGCGGCGCTGCCGTTGACGCAGTTTGACACCCGCGACTACCAGGAAGGATACCGGGCCTTTCTGGAGAAGCGGCGTCCCGTGTTCGTTGGCGAATAATTCGGGCCGAATGACTACGGCGCTATGACCAAGCCGCTATGACCAGGACGCAATGACTGCGGCGCGCAAAAGCGGTTCCCGAAGCCGGGCCGACCGGCTGCTGGTAGAGCGGGGACTGGCCGAAAGCCGGGAGCAAGCGCAGGCGCTGATTATGGCGGGCGCAGTGCATTCGCCGGCCGGGCCGGTGTCCAAAGCCGGGGCTTTTCTGCCCGGCGCGACGCCGCTGGAAGTGCGGGAACGGCTGCCTTATGTCGGGCGGGGCGGTTTCAAGCTGGCGCGCGCCCTGGACGCCTGGGCGTCCCCTTATCGCATCGGGTTGAACGACATAGTCGCTTTGGATGTAGGGGCGTCCACCGGGGGCTTCACCGACTGCCTGCTGCAAAGGGGGACGGGCCGGGTTTATGCGGTGGATGTGGGCTACGGGCAGCTGCACTACCGACTGCGCCGCGACTGCCGGGTAATCTGTATGGAGAAAACCAACGCGCGCTACCCGTTTGCGCTGCCGGAGCCGGTGGATTTGCTGACGATAGATGTATCGTTCATATCGCTGACGCTGGCGCTGCCGGAGCCGCTGACGCATCTGCGGGCCGGCGGGTATGCCATCGCTCTGGTGAAGCCGCAGTTTGAAGCGCGGCGGGGCGAAGTGGGACGGGGCGGCGTAATACGCAACGATGCGCTGCGGAACGAAATACTGGCGCGGGCGCAAGCTTGGCTGTCGGAGCTCACGGAGGTACGGCTGCTGGATACGATAGAATCGCCCATCACCGGGGACGCCGGCAACCGGGAGTTTCTGGCGCTGCTGCGAAAAGAGTAGTCGGAATGCCGGCGTTGTCGGCATGGGGTATTATTCCGCAGCCTAACCGTCATTCCGCAGCCTAACCGTCATTCCGCACCCTAACCGTCATTCCGGCGCAAGCCGGAATCTATGGTCGCTGGTTCCATTGCCGTAATAGCGAATTACAATGCTGGATTCCGGCGCAAGCCGGAATGACGGTTGAAATAATGGAATGACGGCGTTATCTTGCCGGAATGACGGTTGTAGGGGCGGAATGACGGCGTTATCTTGCCGGAACAATGGAATTGGCAGCCGTAGATTCCGGCTTTCGCCGGAATGACGGTTGTGGGGTTGAGATGGCGGCGCTATCTTGCGGGGATGCCGAAGTTTTAGACTGTACGACTTTCATCATAAGGAGCATTCGTTTTGGAACGCTGGATTGCCATATTGGGGCTGATTGTCATTATGGGATTGGCCTGGCTGATTGGAGACCGCAATCGCCGGGTTAGTTGGCGCGTCATCGGGGGCGGCCTGCTGCTCCAGTTCGTACTGGCCGCGTTCATACTGAAAACGGCGGTGGGCGTCGGCATTTTCCAGACGATTGGCGACCTTGCCGCCGCGCTGCTGGGGTTCGTTGACGGGGGCAGTTCATTCGTTTTCGGAGGCGAATACGGGCATCACTTTTTCGCTTTTCGGGTGCTGCCGACCATCATTTTTATCTCGTCATTGATGGCGATGCTGTACTATCTGGGGATTTTGCAGTGGGTGATTTACGGGTTCGCGTGGGTGATGCAGCGGACGCTGAAAACCTCGGGGGCGGAGACGCTGGCGGCGGCGGCCAATGTGTTCATCGGGCAGACGGAGGCGCCGCTGGTAATCCGCCCCTATGTGGCGACAATGACGCGCTCGGAGCTGATGTCGCTGATGACCGGGGGGTTTGCTACCATTGCGGGCAGCGTCTTTGCGGTGTATGTCAGCTTTGGCATTGACGCCGGGCATCTGGTATCGGCGTCGGTGATTTCGGCGCCGGCGGCGCTGCTGATTGCCAAGCTGATGATACCGGAAACGGAGACGACAGCGACGCTGGGGCGGGTGTCGGTGGCAGTAGGAAAGGAGCACAGCAACCTGCTGGACGCGGCGTCGGCCGGCGCGCTGGACGGGCTGCGGCTGGCGCTGAATGTAGCCGCGCTGCTCATCGCCATTCTGGCGCTGGTGGCGATGGTGGACGCCGTGCTGGGCGTGCTGAGCGGCTGGATTGGCGGGTGGTTCGGGCAATCCTGGGAATGGTCGCTGTCGGCGATATTCGGCTATGTATTTGCGCCTTTCGCCTGGCTGATGGGGATACCGTGGCGGGAATGCCTGCTGGCGGGGGAACTGCTGGGCGTCAAGATGGTGCTGAATGAGTTTCTCGCCTACTCCACGCTGGGGGAATGGTCGCAGCCGGGTTCCGGGGTTGAGCTGAGCGAGCGGACGAAAATCATCTTGACTTATGCCATCTGCGGGTTCGCCAATTTCGGCAGCGTGGGAATACAGATTGGGGGCATCGGGGGAATTGCGCCGGAGCGGCGGGCGGATTTGGCGCGGCTGGGCATCCGTGCGATGCTGGGGGGAACTTTGGCAATGATGATGACGGCCTGCGTGGCGGGGCTGCTGGTTTAGGGGGCATCCGGGGCGCCTGTCGCCGCGTCGGCATTCGCCTGCATCAGTCATTCGCTTACATCAATCATTCGCCTGCGTCAATCATTCGCCTGCATCAGTCATTCGCCTGCATCAGTCATTCGCCTGCATCAGTCATTCGCCTGCGTCAATCATTCGCCTGCATCAGCCGGCGCAGCATTGCGGACAAGGTTAGGCCGCGCAAAATCAGTCGTAAGGCCGGTTGCACATCATTAACCAGCAGGCGCATTAGGTGATGCATCGGCCATTCTTTCAGAAATTCGCCCAGCTCTCGATATGCTTTTTCGTAATCGCCGGCTTCCAACGGTTTCAGTACTTGATCATGCAAGATAGCCGCTTTGTGATAGGGCATACTGGATATACCGGCTGCGCCCAGCAATTCCAGCAGTTGCAGTTCCTGGCGTATCAAGTCTATGGCAGTGCGATGCAGGTATAATCGCTGCGCCGCATCATCGCGCAGCAGCTGTTCCAGATCCGGCTGATTAGGCATACTGTTCTGCCGACTCCCGGCTGCCAGACGCGCCAACGGCGTTAGTCGCCTCTGCCCGGTCAATGGCATCTTGCATTGAATCGCACAGCGATTCGTAGCGGCGCATTGCGGTACGCAAATCGTCCGCCACTCCCTCTGCTTGCTGATACACTCGGTCGAATTCCTGCCGCTGGTGGGGCGGCAACGCCTCGTAAATAGTTTTTTCGTCCATAAATTGCCACCTGCTATAATGCGCTTGCCTGCAAGGTAGCGCATTGGCGCAGGGCTGTCAATTTCGCCAGTGATAGGTTTGGCAATTTCGTTTATAATGCCATCCGTTTTACCGACATTCCGGCTTTGCGTCGGTATATCGGCAAATCAACCCGCCGCCTTTTGCCTGGCAGTGCGGCGGTCGCAACGAGTCCACTAACGAAAGGAGTATTCAGATGTATGTCCTGCGACGGATTTTCAAGACCAAGCCCGGCGAAGCGCGCCGGGTGGCCAGCCTTTTGCAGAAGCAGGCGCAGATTTACCATGACGCCGGCCAGCGCAGCGAGTTCAAGGTCTATTTCAACGGCGCGACGGTGCCGGGCGAAACCGATGTGGTAGTGCTGGAATGGACGGACGAAGCGCTGATGTCGCCGATGCGCGGCGGGCATAGCCTGCCGGCGGCGGCGCTGGAAGTCGGGGCGCAAGTGCGGCAGCTGGTGGAAAGCAACCGCATTGAGTTTATGGAGCTGATGACGCCGGACAAGATGCTGGATGTCTAGCCGGGATAGGGCAAATCAGGAGGCAGAGCTGTGGATGTTCAACAGGTAGCCGAAACACTGCTGGAACGGGGGCAGACGGTATCGGTAGCGGAAGCCTGCACCAACGGGCTGCTGGGCTATACGCTGGGGACGATACCGGGGGCGTCGCGTTTCTTTCCGGGCGGCGTCATCGCCTACACCGGCGGGCTGAAAGAGAAAATTCTGGGCGTTCCCGATGCGCTGTACGAAACGGCGGGCAGCGTGAGCCGGGAGATGGCGATTGCGATGGCGCAAGGCGTGCGGGAACTGACCGGCACGGACTATGCGCTGTCCACTACGGGGGTAACCGGGCCGGCGGCGGGCCGCAGCGGGCTGCCCATCGGCGCTTTCTGGATCGGAATGGCGGCAAAGGACGGGGCGGACGCCGCCATTGAGATTCGGGTAGCCGGCGACCGGGACGCTACCAAGCACGGCGCCGTCCAGGCGGCGATTGAGCTGCTGGGGAACCGGCTGGCCGGCGGCGGATGATTGGCTGATTGGGTTGACGGTTTCCCGGCGGCGCAGAGCCGGGGTTTTGTCATATAATGGAACGCCGTAACTGCTGGCGGACGCTGCCGCGCATCGCATCCGCCAGCCAACCCGCCGCTAACCAATTGAGGAGTTTCGCTCATGGCCGATGAATTTGTGAAAGTAGCCGCGCTCAGCGAGGTGCCGGACGGGGATATGCTGTCCGTGAAAGTGGGATCCGAGGAGATTCTGCTGGTGAACCTGGGCGGCGACTTGCACGCCTGCGACGACATTTGCTCCCACGCCTACTTCAACCTGTCCGAGGGCGACTTGGAGGATAACGAGGTGGTTTGCCCGCTGCATGGCGCCGTTTTTGATGTGATTACCGGGAATCCGGTAACGCCGCCGGCTACGGAGGCGCTGCGGAAGTTTGCCGTCCGCATTGACGGCGACGACATTATGGTGGGGCCGGCCATCGCTGCGGAGTAGCGGCGGTATCTGAATCGGCCCCGGCCCGGGCCGGATTGGCGGCTGGAACTGCCGTAACTTGACTGCGGCGCGCCGCCGGGGCCGGCCGCGGCCGGCCTTGCCGCCGGTCCGTCCGTTATCAGGGAATGCCCCAGGCCGATTGGGGCCAGTAGATGGCCCAGACCCGGCCAATGATGTAGTCCGATTCCAGAGGCCCCCAGTGGCGGGAGTCGCGGCTGCCGGCGCGGTTGTCGCCAAGCACGAAGTACTCGCTATCGCGCAGCCTTACCGGGATTAAATCGCCGAAGCCGGGGCCTTGCAGCCAGGGTTCGTCCAACGGGACGCCGTTGATGCTGACGATGCCGTTGGCGATGGCCACGGTATCGCCGGGTTCGCCGATGATGCGTTTTACGAACTGGCGCTGGGTGTTCTGGGGGTAGTCGAAAACAATCATATCGCCGCGCTCCGGCCGGCCGACGAGGTAAATGCGCTCGGTTTGCGCCGGCTGCCAGAAGGGGATCAACGCCGCCAGGCGTCCGGTATCCAGGCGGAAGTATTCCAGCTTGCCGACCATCAGATAGTAGCCGGGCAGCAGCGTGGGGTGCATACTGGAGCCTTCGACTTTGAAGTTGACGATGGCGAACTGGATAGCGGCGAATACGGCCAACCCGATGAGGGCGGCCTCGACCAGTTCGCGCAGCGTGTGGCGTTCATTCATAGATCGATCCATTATCCGGCGGCGGGACGGGGGTTGCATATATTCCGGCCGGCGCCGGCCCGCCCTATGATTTTACCATCCCGGCGGGCATAGGCGGTTGGGGCGGCCCGCGTTTGGGGAACTCAAAGTTGAGCGCCATGGCGCTCAACGAACTGCCTTCCTGATGCCGAGGCAAGGCTCGTTCCAAGGCGACGACGCTAGGCCGGATGTAGGCGGCGCCGGGAATAAAAATGCGTCCGCAGTCTCCGCAGAGCTAAACCGGCGGACTTGGGCATCCCGGTTATTTTCTCTGTCATTCCGGTGAACGTCGGAAGCCAGGCACACCAACGGACCCCGGCCCTGTATCAGGTACGGGGCGCCGTTCTTGCGCCGGAGAGACGGACTCGTGAATAAACCACCTAGGGCGTGTGGTCATATTCCTCGTCATTCGGCGCGCGCCGGAATGACTGCAAGGGGGATGGTGTGGCCGTAATGGGAAGCAGCAACGCAGTGGAGCGGTCAAGACCCGCCGCCCAAACCATCCAAAGCCGTCGATTGCGGCTGCTGGGCATCAGCGGCCAGCCCACGCAAAATATCCAGGATCAGAGCCTGGTTTCGCTGCACATCGGCAACTTGCGCTTGCAACTCGGCCACATCGGCTTGCAGCTTGGCCACATCGGCTTGCAGCTCGGCTACATCCGCTTGCAGCTCGGCCACATCCCTTTGCAAGTACCTGACGTCGGCGTCCAGCCGGGCCAGATAGAATACCCCGCCAATCAGAATAGCAGCCGCTACAATGATGCCGGCAATTTTGTACAGTTGATCCAGCATTGGCGTTCCCCAAGTCGGAATGATACCTGCATTATATCAGCCCGCGCGCAACATCCCAACCCCCTGCCATGCCGGCGCCGATTTCGAAATACCGGTAGAGCAACTTGACGCTGCGCTGCGATTAAGGCTATATTCGCCCCATCAAGCAAGGCGGCCTTTGCGCGCCGCGCCGTTCCATCCTGCCCAGCATCGCATCTCCGGGAGCGCTGAAATGCCTATCTATGAATATGCCTGCACCACCTGCGACTACAAATTTCAGAAGTTGCAGTCAATGTCCGCCACCGGCGCCGACTGCCCCAACTGCGAGCAGCCCGCCAAGCGCGCCATCTCCGTCTTTGCCGCCGTCAGCAAGGGCGACGGCTTTGCCAGCGATATGGCCGACTTGGGCGGCGCCCCGATGCCGGCGCCCGTCGGCGGTGGCGGCTGCGGCGGTTTCTGCGGCTGCGGACACTAGACCGGACTCCGCATTCCAAATACTGCCGGCGCTGCCGGCCCATCGGCGCAAAACGGGGCGGATTCAACAATCCGCCCCGTTTCCTATTTAAGCCGACATCGCTTACGCCGCCGCTACTGGCGGGACGCCGGGCTGCCGTTGTCCATCCCGCCAGCGCAGATACAGCAACGCGCCAACCCCGCCGGACAGCAGCAGAACCGCCCCCAGCGCCGAGGTCAGCGCCACCCGCAGCGTAGCGTCAAACCAGAACCCGCCGGGAAACAGTATCAGCAGATAGTCGGTGCGCGGATTCAGCATCCACAAGTCGTTGGCGAAGCTCAAGCGGTGAAACAGCAGAAACAGCGCGTCAAAACTGATTACGGATGCTATCCCGACGCCGAACACTCCGGCCAAGGTCAGCGCGCCGCTCCATACTGCCAGCCGCGCCGTGGCCGCCGCATAATCGGAACGCCGCGCTGCAAATCCAAAGCCCAGCGCCAGCGTCGCCGCAACCCATACCGCCGCGCCAACGGCAACCCAATAGACGCCGCGCACCAGCCGCTTGACATCATACATATGGGCTACTTCCCGGGCGTTGAATATCTCCTGTTCAATGCCGTACACCGGCGCGCGCACGGCCAGCGGTTCTGCGCCGCCGTTGAAATAGGCCCGCAGCTCCGCGCCAATCCGTTCCAGATCGGCGTCGGCAATGCCGGAACGCTGCGCCGTGTTATAGCGCGCAAATCCGTTGCGATACAGCCCGGCATCGTTCACCGCCCAGGCTACCGAACCGGCTACCAGCAGCAGCAGCAGCGCCGGCGCGCACAGTATCATGGCCCAGCGGTGAGCAGTCCGCAAATAGGGCCGGCAGTAGTCCAGGCCATTCATAGGCATTACCGTATCACGCCGCTAACAGTCGGGCAACCGCCGGTTTCATAAACCGTCATTGTTGCGGTTGGCGATTCCCGTCATCACGCCATTTTACCCGTCATCATGCCATTTTACCCGTCATTCCGGCGCAAGCCGGAATCCACGCCCCATAGCCAAATCCAAAATTCCCTCCATCCTGTCCATCTATGCCAACCCGCTCTCCCCTTGGGGCCAAGTGCGATTTTATGTCGGCCCGTTCTATATGGTATATTGGCCCCACTATGAATAATGACGAACACGCAACCCCAATTCCCGAAGCGCGCATTGGCGATTTCCAGTCCCTCATTGACATTGTGGCCCGGCTGCGCGCCCCCGGCGGCTGCCCCTGGGATGCCGAACAGACCCATCAGTCGCTGAAGCGCAACCTGCTGGAGGAATGCTACGAAGCCTTGGAGGCCATCGACGCGCAGACGCCCGATGCACTGGCCGAGGAACTGGGCGACATTCTGGTGCAAGTCGCTTTTCATTCCGATATTGCCCGCTGCGCCGGCCACTTTACGATTGCGGATGTAGTGGCCGCCATCAACCGCAAACTCATCCGCCGGCATCCCCATGTGTTCGCCGACGGCAGCGCATCCGACGCCCGCCAAGTGGAGCTCAACTGGGAGCAGATTAAGGCAGAGGAACGCCGGCAGGCCGGGCAGCCGGCGCCGTCGGCTATGGACAGCATCCCGCCGGCCCTGCCGGCCCTCGCCGCCGCGCAATTGATTCAGGATCGCGCCGCCCGCGCCGGCTTTGACTGGGATGACTACGGCGGCGTCCTGGATAAAATCGCCGAGGAAATTGGCGAGTTCCGCGCCGCCGGCAGCCCATCGGAACGCAGCGCCGAGCTGGGCGACTTGCTGTTCACGCTGGTCAACCTCGCGCGCTGGAACGGCATCAACGCCGAGGATGCGCTCCGGCAGTCCAACGCCCGTTTCCGCACCCGCTACCACATTATGGAGCAAACTGCGGACGGCAACGGCCAGTCTTTCGCCGCATTGTCCCTGGACGAAAAAGAAGCGCTCTGGCAGCAGGCCAAAGCCGCCGCAGATTAGGGCGTATCATCAAATTCCCGGTTATTCCGGCCCCTCAGCCCCCGTTATCCCGTCTCCATAACCCCGCCATTCCGGCCCCCAGCCCCGTTATCCCGCCTCCCCAACACCGTCATTCCGGCGCAAGCCGGAATCCGGAGCCGTAACCCACCATTACGGTAACGGAGTCTTGGCAACCATGGATTACGGCTTGCGTCGGAATGACGGTTAGAATAGCCGGACGGTAGGCGCTTCGCCTGCTACCGGCACCATGCCATATGCGCCCACCGCACATAGCTGCCGCCGTAGTGCTCCTGGCTGGTCCAGTGGACGCCGATGCGATAGTACTGCTGAACGCCGGGGGCGGGATGGTCGTGTGCGTCGGCAAAGGAAAACACGCCATCGTTGTTGTAGTCCAGGACAAAATTGTTGCCGGCGGTATCAAACCGGTTAGGGCCACGGAGGTACCTTTGAAAACCGGACACGCCGGTGTGGACGTTGGTATAGTACCGGGGCGCAACGCCGATCGCGGGGTTGTCAACATGAAACGTGGCGCCAACAGCATTCTGCCACCCATACCAGACAAAGTGGTGTATGGTTCTGGTGTTGGCGCCTCTGATCAGCACCAGCAGCCAGCCGCTGTCGCTGTTGCCGCCGTTGTAGGCCGCCTGGCCGTCGCGGACACCGTAATGCCGCGGCTGTTGTCCGTATTCCTGGCAAACCCGCTGTGTATAAGTGTAGCCGCCTTGCGCGCCCTGCGCCGCCGCATCACCGCCGGGAAATGCCAGCCCGCCCGCAGCAACCAGCCCGGCCAAGATGCTGAAAACGGCAATCTTGCCCAGCCGGAGCCACGTCGTTAGGTTTTGGGTCAGGCTATATCGGGGGGGGGGGGGGGGGTAGAATTCAGAAAGGCAGTCATAATTTCACTCCGGGCTCTCCTCAATGCGGATGAATGCATCGCTGATTTCCTGGCCGCAACCGACGGCCATAATGGGATAATAGCCTATACCGGCTCAATACGCAAGACGGCCCACAAACCCCAAACCGTCATTCCAATTGATTTTTCCGTCATTCCGGCTTGCGCCGGAATCTGGCGTCGTACTCCCCCGCTACGGCAATGGAAACAGCAGCCATAGATTCCGGCTTGCGCCGGAATGACGGTAGTAGGGGCGCCGCGCTATTCCGCCCCGTGCCAGCTGCCGCCCAGGAGGGCCGGCTCCAGGAAATAGATGCCGCCGCCGGCGAGGGCGGCCAGGCCGGCTAACGCTTGCCAGTGCCATTGCGTCTGGGTGCGGCCAAAGGGGGTGAACCGTTCCATGAAGGGACGCTTGGGGCGGAAGCGCCGGATTTTGCGGCGCGCGCCGCTCAGCCGCATCGCTTCCGCAACGGCGTCGTCAAAGCCGCCCGACCGGTCAATCAGGCGGTGCGTAATCGCTTGCTGCGCCGTGTACAGTTCGCCCGTAGCCAGTTCCAGCCCCTGCTCGGGCGTCAGCTGGCGGCTTTCGCAGACTACGGCGACGAACAGGTTGTACATACTGCCAATCAGCGACTGCATCTTGTCGGCTTCCTCGTCGGTAGGATGCCGCCAGAACCCGGACATATCTTTGAGACGGCCCTCTTTGAATACGGACAGCTCGATGCCGAGTTTGGAGAGCATCTGCTGCACTACCGGGCGGAGATAGATGACGCCGATGGAGCCAATCAGTGCGGCGCGGGAGGCCAGGATAGCGCCGGCGCCGCAGGCGATGTAGTAGCCGCCGGATGCGCCCAGTCCGCGGATGTAGGCGACGACGGGTTTTTGCGATGCCACGCGGCGCACGCTTTCGTACAGCAGGTCGCTGGCGGTCGCCGAACCGCCCGGCGAATCGATGTCCAGCACCAATGCGCCGATGCTGCGGTTGCGGGCCACGCGTTCCAGCATCCGGGAATACTCCGGCTCCCGGATTACGGTGCCGATTACCCCGTGCATTTCAATGACTGCAATGCCCGTTTTACGCTTGAAAATCGCCATAACGCCTTTCTCGATGTCGTTTGTGGTGCGGGTTAACGCGGCGCGGCCAGGTATTCGTCGGTGGTCAGGACGCTGTAATTGTCCCGGCCGGACAGCATACTTTCCATGGCGGCGCGGGCGGTGTCCAGCGAAGTGAAACAGGGGATGCGCCGTTCTACGGCGGCGCGGCGGATATAGAACCCGTCCTCCATAACGGAGGTATCGCCGGAAAGGGTGTTGACTACTGCGCCCACCGTGCCGTCGTTGATGACATCCAGGACATCGGGCGCGCCGCCGCCGATGCGCTTGGTGATGGTGGTAACGGGCAGCCCCAGCGCGCTAATCATAGATGCCGTCCCTTCGGTAGCGTAGAGGCGGCAGTGGGCGGCGGCCAGCCCGCGGATCAATGGCAAGGCGTCCGGCTTGGTATGGTCGGCGATGCTCAACAGGACGCCCATGCCGGGGGACAGGTTGATGCTGGCGGCCTGCAACGCTTTGGTAAGCGCGGATGTGAAATCACGGTCCAATCCCATCACTTCGCCGGTGGACTTCATCTCCGGCCCCATATACCAGTCCACTCCGACCAGCTTGGACATTGAAAAGACGGGGGCTTTGATGCCGACGAGCCGCTGTTTGGGCCACAATCCGCCGGCATAGCCCAGCTCGCGCAGAGTTGCGCCCAGCATTACGCGGGTTGCCAGATTGGCTACCGGAACGCCGGTTACTTTGGAGATAAACGGGATGGTGCGGCTGCCGCGGGGGTTGACTTCCAGCACATAGACGCGGGTGGGTTCGGTGGGGCCGTCCTGGCGGGTAGCCGGGCTGCGGTAGGCGCTGCCGCCCTGCAAGACGAACTGAATGTTCATCAGGCCGCGCACGCCCAGCGCCAGGCCGATGCGGGTAGTGTAGTCAACCAGCGTATCAACTTCGTCATCGGTAAGGTTGAGGCCGGGGTAGATGGCCATTGAGTCGCCGCTATGCACGCCGGCGCGTTCTACGTGTTCCATAATGCCCGGTATCAGCACGTTTTCGCCGTCGCAGATGGCGTCCACTTCGCATTCCCGCCCCTCAATGTAGTGGTCAACCAGGACTTCGCGCTCCGGCGTAACTTCGGTGGCAATGGTGAGATAGCGGATGAGTTCGGTAGCGTTGCCGACGATTTCCATAGCGCGCCCGCCGAGGACATAGCTGGGGCGCACGACTACGGGATAGCCGATGCGCTGGGCTATCGTTAGAGCCTGGTCAACGGACTGGACCGTGGCGCCGGGCGGCTGCGGGATGCCGAGGTTCACCAAGAACCGCTCAAAGCGCTGGCGGTCGCTGGCGGTGTCAATGGCTTCGGCGCTGGAGCCGAGGATGGGGAGGCCGGCGGCCGCCAGCGACTGGGACAGGTTGATGGCGGTCTGCCCGCCGAACTGGACTAATGACGGCGGCGGGCGGTCGTCAACCGTTTCGTTGTCAATGATGTCGCGGACGGCTTCCTCGTCCAGGGGCTCAAAGTAGAGGCGGTCGCTGGTGTCAAAGTCGGTGGACACGGTTTCGGGGTTGGAGTTAATCATTATGCTGCCGACGCCGGCTTCGGAGAGGGCCCAGGCGGCGTGGACGCTGCAATAGTCAAACTCAATGCCCTGCCCGATGCGGATGGGGCCGCTGCCGATGACAACGGCTTTGGCGCCGGGCAGCGGCGGGGCTTCGTTTTCCTGGTCGTAGGCACTGTAATAGTAGGGCGTAGCGGCCTCAAACTCGGCGGCGCAGGTATCCACCATCTTGTACACCGGGCGGATGCCGTGCTGCTGGCGCTGCTGGCGCACCTGCTCCGGCAACAGGCCCGACAGAGTGGCAATCTCGGCGTCCGAAAAGCCGAGCCGCTTGGAGGCGCGCAGCAGGGCCGGCGCAAGCGGGTTGCCCAGCAGGCGGCGTTCCTGGTCCACGATGCGTTCCAGGGCGGCGATAAACCAGGGGTCGATGCTGGTATGGGCTACCAGGTCGCTGCGGGATACGCCGCGGCGCAGGGCGGCGGCGAGGGCCCACAGCCGCAGGTCGTTGGGGTACAGCGGCAGGCCGTCCAGCATCCGGGCTTGGTCGCGGAGGGACAGCGCATCCTGCCACTCTTTGGCTTCCCAAAGCAGGGATGAATTGCCTTGTTCCAGCGAGCGGGTAGCTTTTTGCAGGGCCGCCTCAAAGCTGCGGTCAATGGCCATCACTTCGCCGGTGGCTTTCATCTGGGTAGTAACCTGACGGTCGCCGTTAGGGAACTTGTCAAAAGGCCAGCGGGGGATCTTGACTACGCAGTAATCCAGGGCCGGCTCAAAAGCGGCGCCGGTGGTGCCGGTAACGGCGTTGGGGATTTCGTCCAGGCGCCGGCCGACGGCGATTTTGGCGGAGACCCGGGCGATGGGGTATCCGGTAGCCTTGCTGGCCAGGGCGGAGGAACGGCTGACGCGGGGGTTGACTTCAATGACATAGTAATCGGATTCGGGCTGCCAGTCGCCGGGGCGGTCGCGCATGGCATCGGGATGGGGACGGGCTGCCAGCTGGATGTTGCAGCCGCCCTCAATGCCCAGCCCGCGGATGATTTTCAGGCTGGCGGTGCGGAGCATCTGATATTCTTTGTCGGTAAGGGTCTGGCTGGGGGCTACAACGATGCTGTCGCCGGTATGGGCGCCCATCGGATCCAGGTTTTCCATATTGCAGACGGTGATGCAGTTGTCGGCGCCGTCCCGGATGACTTCGTATTCAATTTCTTTCCAGCCGACGAGGGAGCGTTCCAGGAGCACCTGGCTGATGGGGCTGGCGGCCAGGCCGCTTTCCACGATGGCGGCGAATTCGGCGTCGGTGTTGGCGATGCCGCCGCCGGTGCCGCCGAGGGTATAGGCCGGGCGAATCACCAGCGGCAGGCCCGCTTCGGCGCGGTAGTCCAGCGCTTCGGCCATCGTGGATACGGTGCGGTTGGGGGGCATCGGCTCTCCGATGTCGGTAAGGAACTGGCGAAAATAATCGCGATCTTCGGATTTGCGGATAGTGTCCAGCGGCGTCCCCAGCAGCCGCACGGAATAGCGTTCCAGGATGCCGGCGTCGGCCAGGGCTACGGCCAGGTTGAGGCCGGTCTGCCCGCCCAGCGTGGGCAGGATGCCGTCGGGTTGTTCGGCGGCGATGATGCGTTCCAGCACCGGCACGGTGAGCGGTTCAATATAGACGCGGTCGGCAATGTCCCGGTCGGTCATAATCGTGGCCGGGTTGGAGTTGACCAGCACGGTGGACACGCCTTCCTCGCGGAGGGCTTTGCAGGCCTGAGTGCCGGCGTAGTCAAATTCGGCGGCCTGCCCAATGACGATGGGGCCGGAACCGATGACCAGGACTTTGCCGGGTTTGCGATGGCTGCCGGATGTAGGGGAGGATTGCTGCAATTTGAACCGCCTGTGGTATCGGTAGTTGGTAGCGACAGCGACGGGGCGCTGCTAGAGGCCGGAGTTCCGGGCGATGATGGGGAGCTGCGGCGGCTTATTCCGGCCTGGCGTCGATGCCCTGCTCCTTCAGCCACTTTTCCCAGCGCTCCCGTTCCTCATGACGGCCTTCCTCACGGCCTTTCGCAACGCCGATTGGGATGCCTTCCTTGATGCCGCGTTCTTTGTACCTTTTTTCTACTCGTTCTTTGGCCAGGAAAAACAATTCGGAACCTCCCCAAAGCGCGGCTGTCGTGGGGAACAGCAGCATTGTCGCAACGATAATTACGCCGTCCTCCCAACGGGTCATTTGATGCAGCAGTCCGATGCCGGGCAGGTTGGCGGCGGTTGGAGATGGCAATGACGGCGGACTGCCGGCATCCCCGCAACCTGGGGACGCCAGATTATTCCGGGTTATAGTCGATGCCCCGGTCCTGCATATTTTGGCGAATGCGTTCCCGTTCCAGCCGGCGGCCCTCCTCAATCCCCAATTCTCGGCCTTCCTCTCGGCCTTCCTCTCGGCCTTCCTCTCGGCCTTTTTCCAAGCCGATCTGGATACCTTCCTCCCGGCCTTTCGCAACGCCGATTGGGATGCCTTCCTTGATGCCGCGTTCTTTGTACCTTTTTTCTATTCGTTCTTTGGCCAGGAAAAACAATTCGGAACCTCCCCAAAGCGCGGCTGTCGTGGGGAACAGCAGCATTGTCGCAACGATAATTACGCCGTCCTCCCAACGGGTCATTTGATGCAGCAGTCCGATGCCGGGCAGGTTGGCGGCGCCGGTCCAAGCTTTGAGCAGCGCCGCCAGCAGCATACTGGCGCTGACCGATGCGGAGCCGTCGATGATTCGCCAAAGCGCGCGGCTGTCGTTGTCCATTGTAGCAAATCCTGGCGGCGTCCGCGCGTCCAGCGTTCCAATAGATTATTCCCGGTCGGCCATTCCCGCCAAGCCCGTCCCGGCAAAACAGTCCCGGGCGGCGCGTTACGCAAAGCGGGGCATCCGGCCCGGCACCTCCATTAAGTCGCGATCCGCCAGCGCGTTGATGGTCTGAAAGATGAATGCGCCGAAGTACTCGCCATCGGCGTCAAAATGCGTTGGGTCAATGCCGCCGTCCGGGGTGCGGGGCGGGATGACCAGGCTGGTGGTATCGGGGCCGACTTTGGCGACATGGACGGAACCGACGGGCTGGTCGTTGACGGGCTGTCCGGAGCCGGGGTCGGTAAGTTTGACGCCCAGTTCCCAGCGGGCGCCCAGCTGCCCCCGGTTGACGGCGGCCAGCAGGTAGCCGTGGCTGTTATGCGTGAACTCCGGCACGGCTTCTTGCAGCACGCCGAGGGTTTCATTCAGGCTGATGGGCAGTTCCGCTTCTACGCCCTGTTCCAGCAGAAATGCGGTGAATCCGGTCATCATCAGGGGCAACCTCCGTTACTTGGCGCGGTCGGTTTTTCCGGCGGGCCGACTTTGCGGTCGGCGCCGGAGCAAGCTATGACGGCTGCGGTTACGGCGACCGGCCCAACGGCCTGGCGTCGTCAATCATCCGCAGGAAACGGTCAAACAGATAGTCGTTGTCCTGCGGGCCTGGCGACGCTTCGGAGTGGTATTGAATGGTGAACAGGGGCAGTTCCCGATGCCGCAGCCCTTCCACCGTATTATCGTTCAAATTAATCTGGGACACCTCTAACCCGGCAGGCAGATTATCGGCAGCTACGGCGTAGCCGTGGTTCTGCGCGGTGATATGGACGCGCCCGGTAGCCAGGTCTTTGACGGGATGGTTGCCGCCGCGATGGCCGAATTTCAGCTTGTAAGTGCGGGCGCCGAGCGACTTGGCGGCCAGCTGATGCCCCAGGCAAATCCCCAGCATGGGCACGCGGCCTACCAGCTGGCGGACATTGGCGACGATGCCGTCCAGCAGCTCCGGGTCGCCCGGGCCGGGGGAGAGCAGCAGGCCATCGGGCTGCATGGCCAGAATATCAGCGGCCGGCAGCGTTGCGGGAACGGCGATTACTTCGCAGCCCCGGCTTTGCAGCCGCCGCAGGATGTTGTACTTCAAGCCGGCGTCGGTTACCAAGATGCGGCGTATGCCGGCCGGGGCGGGCTGCGTCGGGTAGCCAGCGGATTCGTCATGTCCGTTCCAGAGGTAGCCGCGTTCAGTGGTAACGGCGCTGACGAGGTTGAGGTTGTCGTAGCGGGGCAGTGCGGCCAGGCGTTCCTGCGCCGCCGCCGGCGATTCGGTGGTTATCAAACCCATCATCACGCCCCGGGTGCGGAGGCGGCGGGTGATGGCGCGGGTATCGACTCCGCTGATGCCCGGCACGTCGTACTCTTGCAGGAAGGCGTCCAGCGTCATTGCGCTGCTGCCGTGGCTGGGCAGGTCGCAGTGCTGCCGGACGATAAGGCCGGAAACCCGGATGCGGCGGGATTCGAAATCGGCGGCGTTGATGCCATAGTTGCCGGCGAGGGGGTAAGTCAGCGTAACCAGCTGGCCGGCGTAGGACGGGTCGGTAAGCACTTCCTGATAGCCGGTCATCGTGGTATTGAAAACGACTTCGCCGCCGCCGGGACGCCGCGCGCCAAAGGCTTCGCCGGTGAAAACGGAGCCGTCCTCCATAACCAGATGGGCGATGCGGCTCACGGTGCGCCTCCTGCGTTGGCTGTTAGTTCGGCATCTAATGATGCGGAATTGCCGGATACGGCGTTGCCGGATATGGGGTTGCCGGATATGGAATCGCCAAGCAATTCCGGCTCCGCAAAGACGATTTGGCCGGCGACGATAGTTGCGGCGACGCGGCCTTGCAGCTGTACGCCGTCCAGCGGGGTGTTGCGGCCCAGGGATGCGAAATTGTTCACATCAACCGTCCAGAGGGCGTTAGGGTCAAAGACGACTACATCGGCCGGCGTGCCGGGGGACAGGCCGGCGTAGGGGGCGAAAGCGTCGCCGAGCACGCGCGCCGGCCCGACGGTCAGCCGTTCAATCATAGCGGGCAAACCGATATGGCCGGCGTGAACCGGGTTGAGCAGCGTTCCCAGCGCGGTTTCCAGTACGCTGATGCCGAATGCGGCGTCCTGGTAGGTGCATTCCTTGCTGGCCGGGTCGTGGGGCGCGTGGTCGGTAGCGACGCAGTCAATGACGCCGTCGGCCAGCCCGGCGATGCCGGCGGCTACATCCTGCGCCGTCCGCAGCGGTGGATATACTTTCGTGGCGGTGTCGTAGGCCAAGGGGCCGGCGGCCGGCCCGCCCTGGCCGCCCAGGGCCCAATCCTCGGTAAGCATCAGGTGATGGGGGCAGATTTCGGCGGTAAGCGACTGGCCGCGCTCTTTGGCGGCGCGCACTAATGCGACGCTGCCGGCGGAGCTCAAATGCGCCAGGTGCAGCCGCCCGCCGGTTAGTTCGGCCAGGGCAATATCCCGGGCGACCATAGTTTCCTCGGCCACTGCCGGGATGCCGGAGAGGCCCAGGCGGCTGCTGACCCAGCCTTCGGCCATCACGCCGCCCGGGCAGAGCGAATGTTCCTGGCAGTGGTTGATGACGGGCTGCCCCAGATCCCCGCCGTAAGTGAGGGCCAGCCGCATCAGGGCGGCATCATACACCGGGTCGCCGTCGTCGCTAAAGCCGATGCAGCCGGCGGCGGCCAGTTCCTCCAAATCGGCCAGCTCGCGCCCGGCCCGGCCTTTGCTAACGCAGCCGATGACCAGCACGCGCACGGGGGCCGCCGCGCCGCGCCGCCGCACATAGTCCACAACGGCGGCGTGGTCAATGGGGGGGTTGGTGTTGGGCATGGCGCAAATGGTGGTAAAGCCGCCGCGGGCCGCCGCCGCCGCGCCGGTAGCAATGGTTTCCTTGTACTCAAAGCCCGGCTCGCGCAGATGGGTATGGACATCAATAAAGCCGGGGCTGACTACCATTCCGGCGGCATTGACAACCCGAATGTCGTCGGCCGGGGCGGCGTTGCCCACGCGTTCCCCGACGGCGGCGATGACGCCGTCGGTTATCAGCACGTCGGCAACGCCGTCAAAGCCGCGGGCCGGGTCAATTACCCGCCCGCCGGCAATCAGCAGCGGGCGATTATCGTTATAGCGGGCAGTCGTCATTGGGCTCACATTGCTTTGCGGGTTATCTTTTATGGGTTAGAGGGATGCGTCGGCGGGGATGCCGGCCAGCTGGTACAGGAGGGCCATGCGGACGGCTACGCCGCTGGCGACCTGTTCCTCAATCAGGGAGCGGTCGCTGTGGGCCAGGCGGGTGCTGACTTCGATGCCTTCGTTCAGCGGGCCGGGATGCATCAGGAGGGCGTTGGGGTTGGCGCGGGCCATCCGGTCGTCGTTGATTTGCCAGCGGCGGATGTATTCGCGCTGGCTGGGAAAGAAACCGAGCTGCTGCCGTTCCGTTTGCAGCCGCAGCGCCATCACGAGGTCGGCGCCGACGATGGCCTGATCCAGGTCGGGGCGGACGGATACGGCGGCGAGGGGGTTGGGGTTGGCGGGCTCGGCACCGTTGCGGCGGAACGCGGCGCCGGGGTTAGCATTGATACCGGGGTTATCAATGATATTGACGCCGGCGTTGGCGTTAGCATTAGTATCAGTATCGGCAGGGGAATTGTCATCGTCGTTATGGCCCCAACCGGCGGCGGCAAAGGGGGGCGGCATCAGAGTGGGCGGGCCGGACAAGACGACGCGGGCGCCCATACGGGCGAATCCCCACACTGCGGAACGGGCGACGCGGCTGTGCAACACATCGCCAACGATGACGATTTTGCGTCCGGCCAAGGTGCCCAGATGACGGCGGGCGGCGTATAAATCCAGCAGCGCCTGCGTGGGATGGGCATGGGCGCCGTCGCCGGCATTGATGACGGACACGCGGCGCAGATTGCGGGCCAGAAAGTGGGGGGCGCCGGAATGCGGATGCCGCACGATTAAAGCATCTACGCCCATGGCCTGCAAGGTGAGGCCGGTGTTGAGCAGCGATTCCCCTTTTTCGATGCTGCTGGCGGCGGCGCTCATATTGATGACATCGGCGCTGAGGATTTTGCCGGCTTCCTCAAAAGAGATGCGGGTACGGGTGCTGGCTTCGTAGAACAGGGTAACGATGACGCGTCCGCGGAGGGTCGGCACTTTTTTGATGTCCCGGGACAGCACTTCCTGCATCGCTTCGGCGTTGTCCAACGTGGCGGTAATTTCGGCGGCGGTGTAGTCGTCCAGGTCCAGCACATGGCGGCGGCGCGGCGGGATGGCGGCCGGGTCAGGCCCGGCTGTTTCCCGGTTGGATGCTTCCCGAATGGATACTTCCGGATCGGATGCCGGGCGGGCGGCGGATGGGGCTGTAGCGGCGGCGGCGGGCATCAGGATACGCTCCGGTCCAGTATTGCCACCGCGTCAACGCCGTCGGTTTCAACCAAGCTTACTTTTACCAGTTCCATCCGGCGGGTCGGGATGTTTTTGCCGACGAAATCGGCGCGGATGGGGAGTTCGCGGTGGCCGCGGTCAACCAGCGCGGCGACCTGAATCCGCAGCGGACGGCCCAAGTCGCTGACGGCGTCCATTGCGGCGCGGGTGGTGCGCCCGGTGTACAGGACATCGTCCACCAGCACGATGGTGCGGCCCGCGACAGCCACGGGCATAGTAGTGGGGCGGACGCGCAGGCGGGGGCGTTCCGACAGGTCGTCCCGGTACAGGTTGATGTCCAGATGGCCTACGGGGACGCTGACGCCTTCGGAGCGGCCGATGTGGGCGGCGATGCGCTCGGCCAGGGGGACGCCGCGCGTGCGGATGCCGGCCAGCACCAGGTTGGCGGCGCCGTGGTTCCGTTCCAGTATTTCGTGATGCATCCGAACCAGGGACCGCCGGATTTCGTCGGCGTCCATCACGCTGCGCCCGCCCGGAGGATGACCGGGCGCAGGATCTCCGGGCGGGGGATGGCCGGATGCCGGATTAGCGTCCGTGGGATGATTGTCCATAGGTCGGAAGCGTCCTTGCGGTTGATGTCGCTGCGGCTGGCGTCGCTGTTGTTGATTGGCCGGCCGGCGCGGGCCGGATGTCTGAATGGGCGCATCAAAAAGCCTGCCCGACTTTGCGAACAGTCGCGGGCAGGCGGCATTAGCATCTTGCGGCAGCCGTCGGGGTAGGGACGGCGGCTGTCCGACAGGGCGCTTGCGCTTTGCCAGCCTCACGGGACTGCCTTAAAAGCGACGCACGCTCTCGCTGGGGGCGAGAGCATTCACTTTTCGATTGCGCTGCTATTGTAGCACAGACCGGCCGGCTGGCAACCCTCTCACGGTCATCTCCCGGGACGAGGGAGGGGGTAAGCGGATGGACGGGATGCGTTCCCGTCATGCCGTGCCGCCGCCCGTCGCCGCATGGCAGCAGCGACGGGCAGACGACACGCCCGGCTGCCGGCCGACCCGGTTGCCGGCCGCCAACCGGCCTAGAGGAAGTGCGGTATCACATACTTCCCGAACCGGCGAATGCTGTTCATTATATCGCTGTGCGGCAGGTTGCCCATCTGCATAAAGCAGAGCATCTGGTCAACGCCCGCCTCCCGGTACTTTTCAATCGTCTTGATGACCGTCTCCGGGCTGCCCATCGCAAACGCGCCCGATTTGATGTGATCATCGGCAGTAGTGTTGACCCGCTCCGTCTGCACCGCATTGACGGCAAACTGATAGCTGGACGGCACCTCCCGCCCCTGCCAGGGGTTGTACAAATCCTCGGCCTTGCGGACGAACCATTCGCCCTCGCGGGCGGCGGCGTTGTAGGCTTCCTCGTCAGTGTCGGCGACATGAACCATACACAGGGCGGCAATGTTGTCGTTGACCATCCGGCCGATGGGATTAGCGTTCTTGACCGCTTCCCGATAGATGCCCACCCGTTCCACCAGCTGCTCGTGGCCGCCCAGATTAAAGCACAGCACGCCCACGCCCAACTCGCCCGCCTCGCCGAAAGACGCCGGCTGGCTGCACGCCATCCACATCGGCGGGTGCGGATCCTGCACCGGCTTGGGGATGACGGAACGCGGCGGGATGTTGTAAAACTCGCCGGAATGCGAAAACGGATCCTCCGTCCACATCCGCGGAATCATTCCGATAGCTTCCCGCCATTGCGCTTTGGTAGTTTCCGGGTCAACCTCAAACCCGTCCATCTCAATCAGCGTAGTAGAGCGGCCGGTGCCCAGATCCATCCGCCCGTCGCTGACAATGTCCAGCACGGCGGCGCGCTCGGCCACCCGGACGGGATGATTGTAGGCGCCGGGCAGCAGGGCCACCGCATGGCCGATGCGGATGCGCTTGGTGCGCTGCGATATGGCGCCGTACAGCACTTCCGGCGCCGAGCAGTGCGAAAACTCCCGCAGAAAGTGATGCTCCACCGTCCAGAAGTAGTCAAAGCCCACATCGTCCGCCAGCTCCACTTGCGCCATAACCTGCTTGTAGCGCTCCGCCTCAATGCCGGGATAGTGCGGCTCGGGCACCTGGATTTCGTACATCAATCCGAACTTCATCTGCGTTCCTCCTTGTTCGTCCTGTGCAGTGTGGGGTTGGTAGGGGTTGGTAATGGATGACTGATAGGGATGACGGGGCGATACGATACGGCAGTCAATCCGCATCCGCCTTGTTGCCGCCGGCCCAAACCGGAATGTCATCCGGCGTAACGCGCGGCGTAATCTGCGCGGCGATGGCCGCCCCATACTTCTGCTCAGCCATGTTCAAGTCATAGGCATTCTGCAAATCCGTCCAAAACCGCGCCGTAGATCCGAAATAGTGCGACAGACGCAACGCCAGCTCCGGCGTGATGCCGCCCCGCTGCGCCAGCAAGTTCTCCGTAACGCCGGCCGGAACAGCCAACGCCGCGTCAAAATCGGCAGCCGACATACCCAGTTCCCCCAGCTCCCGCGCCAGCACCAGGCCAGGATGCGACCCATACAGCTCATCTCGCATATTAGTACTCATAACGTCTCCTTTGCCCCTTAATGATAGTCCACAATCTCAACATCATAAGCATCCCCATCGTACCACCGAAAGCAAATGCGCCACTGCCGATTGATGCGGATGCTGTACTGCCCCGCCCGGTCGCCGGAAAGGGACTCCAGCCGGTTGCCGCTTGGATACGCATTTCATCGAGCGCGTTCGCCTCGTTCAGAGCATCCAGACGGCGGTGTGCCGACACGGCTAACCCTTGAAAAGCCGGCACGAATTGCCGGCGAAAAACCCGCTGGGTATCCCGGTTTCGGAAACTTCGCATCATCGGATTGCCGCCAGCGCAGCCGCCATCATCTCAATACCCCCAGACGAAGTACGAGTAGCCGTCGGCGTCAGGCATTGGCGTAACCTGCGCCTTAATGTCCGCGCCGCGCTTGCGTCCCACAACTCTCAAATCGTGGCCGAATTGCAGACGCAGCCAAATCGCCCCCATTTGCCCCGAACCGCCAAAATAGCAGCCCAGACGCAAGGCCAATTCCGGCGTAATGTCCAGGCACCCGTCCAGCAGCAGCGCCGTAGTGCCGGCCGGTACGGCGAGGCCGGCGTCCAATTCGGCGGGCGTCATCGCGTAATCCTCCAAGCAGTCCCCCAAATGTTCGCCGGGATGGATGGGGAACCGGCTGTTTTTGATACTGGGCTTTTTCTCAACAATCATCGTCCAACTCCTCGCGCCGCCGCTGGCAGTCAATCCGCATCCGCCTTGTTGCCGCCGGCCCAAACCGGAATGTCGTCCGGCGTAACGCGCGGCGTAATCTGCGCGGCGATGGCCGCCCCATACTTCCGCTCGGCAATGTTCAAGTCATAAGCGTTCTGCAAATCCGTCCAAAACCGCGCCGAAGTGCCAAAACACTGCGCCAGGCGCAGCGCCAGCTCCGGGGTAACCCCGGCGCGCCGGGCCAGCAGCGCTTCGGCGGTAGCCGTCGGAATGGACAGCACAACGGCAAAATCCGCAGCGGACATCGCAAGCCGCGCTATCTCATCTGCCAGCATTGCGCCCGGATGCGCCGGAGCATTATCGTCATGAGCATACATAGATAGCGTCTCCGTTAGTGATAGTCCACGATTTCAACATCGTAAGCATCCCCATCGTACCAGCGAAAGCAGATGCGCCATTGCCGGTTAATGCGGATGCTGTACTGCCCGACCCGATCGCCGGCGAGAGCCTCTAGCCGGTTGCCCCGGCGGTGCGCCAAGTCTGACAGGGTATTAGCCCGATTCAGATCTTGCAGACGCAGCAACGCCGGTTTCGCAAAACTTTGGTACGCCGGCACCCGCTCCCCGAAAAATAGCCGCCTGGCATCCCGACCCCGGAAACCGGCTATCATCAGTCGGCGGCCTCGCCGACGCTGCCAGGCAATCCGCCCCCGCTGCCATAGTCCACCAGCGGGCGAACTTGTGCGGCGATAGCCTTGCCGCGCCGGCGGGCGATTATCTTGACCTCGTAATCAGACTGCAAACCCAGCCAGAACTGCGCCGTAGTGCCGAAATAGCGGGCCAGGCGCAGCGCCAGTTCCGGCGTAACATCGTTGCACTTGTCCAGCAGCAAGGCCGTAGTGCCGGGACACACGCCCAGGGCGGCGTCAAACTCGCACGGAGACATTTTCATTTCCGCAATGTCCTCCGCCAGAAATTCGCCGGGATGCATCGGCGGCAGGCCGTCTTTCAGCGGCCGCTTTTTCTCAACAATCATCGTCCAACTCCTCACGCAACCGCCGGATGGCAACCCGGTTCCGGCGGCGCGCGCTTTACCGTACCCTTGCCGGCAATTCTACACCCGACGCCGGCAGCTATAACGGCAGATCATCCACATCCGCCATATCGTCCTGATACACGTTGCCGTACTACCGCCGCCCACGCCGGGATGACGGCGGCGACACCCCACCGTGAGGCAGCCGTTCCGCAGGATGCGGCGTTGACTGGTACGGCTCGTAGTCCAGCCGCTTGACCAGATGCTCGAAGTCAACAATCCAGCGATTGATTTCCCGGAGGCCGCCGGGGTTGGCCTTCATCTGCTTCAGGTCCGCTTCCAAGTCAGCCGCTTCTTTGCGCGTTTGCACCGTAGTGAACCACTGTAGCTTGGGTTCCTTGCCTCGAGTGCATTGGGACATATTGTTCTGATGCTCATGCAGCCGCTCGTGGATCTCGCGCGTTTGCCCAATGTAGTAATCCCCGTCGTTCTGCATCAAGATGTACACGAAAAAGCGGTCGGCATCCTTGTCCGCTGCAAATTCCCGGTTATCCCGTTCCACGGTAGCAGCAGCAGCAGCCGGCCGCCGACTCTCCCGTCCGGACGGCGCCGACACAGACGCCCGTATCACCCCGAGCACATCCGCCCCATACCGTTCCATCTTGGCCGGGCCGATGCCGCTGATTGCCAGCATTGCCCTTTCGGTAGTAGGGCGCATCGCCGCCAGCTGCTCCAGTGTGTCATTGCTGAACACCATAAACTCTTGCAATCCGTCCCGCCGGGCCATACTGCGACGCAGACCGCGCAATTCCTCAAGCAAAGCGGCGTCGGATGCGCCGGCACGCGGCGCAGCGGCTGATGCGCTGGTCCGCGGCGCCGCAGCCGGTTGACGGTAGCAGACGAGGCAGACGTCATACTCGGTATCCTTGTACTGTCCGCAGGACGGGCACTGGTTAATCAGCCCCATTTCGTAGCCCTCGTAATGCAGGGCGCACAGGAAATGGTTCCGGCGGATGATTTCGTCGCAGTCCCAAAACTGGCACTGGTTAGGCGTAGTCATTCTGCATCTCCGATAGCGGCCGGCGTGGTGGTTGGCCCACGCTGGCCGGTTTGGTTTGTTGTGCTGCGGATTATAACCCAGTTGATTGCATTCCGATAGACGATGCCGATACCGTAGTCGCGCAGGAGCCGCGGCATATGGTCGTCGAGACTGTACAACTCGGCGTCCGTCAACGAAATCAACCGTAAGTCGTTCCGCCGATAGATTTCCTGCTTTTCCCGCATATGCCGCGCGTAAGCAGCGTCCTCCTCCTTCCCCCAGAACTCAATGTACACATTGCCTTGCGGCAAGTAAAAATCGGATATGGCATCCTCTGTTACGGGCAACTTGCGCTCGTAAGCGTGGGCGATGTGATGATTATAAAGCCAGTCATCAACCATCGCTTCCGCCCGTGAACGGACGTAATGGCCGTCGGAAGTGCGGTACTGTGCCGGGTAACGCTGCCGGGGATCGTCCGCTTGCGGTTCGGCAACCTGAACGGGGGCTTGCGGACGGCTCGTAGCGGCATCGGTTGAACCGACCGGCGGCGCAGCAGTCGATCGACGGCGGCAGTTAAAACAGACTCCGAACTTGGCGTCCTTGTAGCTGCCGCACCCCGGGCATTTGTCAATCGTCCCCGCCTGGTATCCGGGATAATGGTTAGGACACAGGAAATAGTTCCGGCGGCCGGTGGTTTCAGTACAGTCCCAAAACTGGCACAAGTTTGGCATAGTCATTCTCAACCTCCATCAGCCGCCCGGCGCCGGCAAACCGCCGACGCCGGACATTTTAGTTTGCCGCAACGCCTGCGACTGCGGCCCCGGCCCATCCCCCTACGGCACCAGCATCGCCCGCGTAATCTCCGTCTGCCGCTGGCTCCATTCCGCCGCCGCAAACGCCTCGTTCACTTCCGCCAGCGGGAATGTGTGCGACACCAGCTTGTGAAACGGTAGCCGTTCCTGATTCCGCACCAGAAAGTCCAGCAGCTCCGGCAGCAGCGCCGGCCGGTACATCAAACTGCCCACAATGTTCTTGCCCTGCAACAGCTTGGACGGATCAATGGACACTTCCTGCCCCCGCACAATGTCGCCGATTTCCACAAAAGTGCCGCCGTTGGACAGCATATCAATGCCCTCTTTCAGCAAATCCGCCCGCCCCACCAGCTCCATCACTACATCGGCGCCCCGTCCCCGCGTCAGTTCCCGCACGCGCCGGACGCGCGTCTCCGGCGTGTTGAACTCCTCTATGTTGATGGTATCGTCCGCGCCGAACTCCTCCGCCAGCTCCAGCCGGTTCTCCAGCCGATCCAGCACAATAACCCGGTCGGCGCCCCGCTCTTTCGCCATCGCCGTCGCGTGGATGCCCAGCCCGCCGGCGCCCATAATCACTACCGACTGCCCGTGACTCATCCCGGCCCGTTCCAGCCCGGTCGTTACGGTGCCCATCGCGCAGTTGACCGGCCCCAACAGGCTGTCCGGCAGTTCGTCCGGGACGCGGAAAAAGGGATGCCGCGGCGGCAGATACAGAAAATCGCCGTAAGTGCCGGTGAAGTACGGCCAGACGCCGGCCGCCGGATACTGCCGGTTCACGCACCAGTTCGTGTTCCCCCGCAGGCACATATGGCAGCGGTAGCACGGAAACACGGCGGCATACACCACCCGGTCGCCCTCTTTCACCGCAGCGCCATAGTAGTCGGCAGTGATGCCGTCCCCCAGCTGCTCAATCACGCCCGTGCCTTCGTGTCCCATCACCCGCCCCGTATCCGGCAGCGGCAAGTGTTCCTGCGTCTGGTCGCCCCGCCAGGTATGCAGGTCAGAGCCGCAGATGCCCGCCTGCGTCATCCGCAGCAAAACGGCGCCCGGCTGCGGCTCCGGCGCTTCGTACTCCTCAATCTCAAACGGCTTGCCGTACTCTTTGACGACAACGATGCGTCCTTTCATAATGATTCCCTCCCATAAGTTGGCGGCCTCGCCAATCCCCGCCCCGTATCAGACCGGAGCGTTTGCGACGACATCCCGCCACTACGCAATCCGGCGGTATCCTAGCACACCAACAACCAACCCGCCCCCAAAACCGTCATCCCAACCCCCATTCCGTCCCCCCTCAACCGTCATTCCGAACCCCCAACCGTCATTCCGGCGCACGCCGGAATCCATCCCCCCGGCCCAATCAAAACCCCCCTCCATCCTGTCCATCCCCTTTATCCATGCCAAAAAATCAATTTTCGCCAATGACACCAACCCCTTGCGAACCCGTACAGCCGTGCTATAATCAGATTCGTCAGGCAGCCAATCTCCGAGCCCACCGATTTCCAGGTCGTTACGGTCATTCAGCATCCAAGTCGCACCGGCGTTCCCTACTCGCCCACGGTCAAACTAACCGAAGGAGTCGGGTCCTGCCAAGGCGCCAGACGGAGCGCCCCGTCCCCGGACGAAAAGCCAGCCTCGTCAAAAGCAACGCGCAAAACCTCCGGCCGTAGGGCTGAAACCGACCTGGAAACCAAAAAGCTCGGAAACCCCGAACCCCGCTAGCAGTTCAATCAACCGCCTGACACGCCTGACAACCCCCATCCTGTACCAACGGAGGCACCGCCACCCCAGCAAAACCACCCCAACGCCGATGCCGCAGCCGGACGGGCGGGAACCAATCCCGCCTATCCCCTGCCCATCGGCGTCAATACCCCGTAACCGGAATGCCGGCCCTAATCCTGCTGCCGGCGCTCCTCAAAATTGGCCGTTATCGTCTGCTCGGCCCGCCGGCTGTGCTGGGCAATGAACTGCTCCAGACGCCGAATTTCCGCCGCGACTGCATCGGCATCGCCAGCATCTGCCGTATCAGCGGAGTCGCAACCGGAGTCGGCTGGCAGCTGCCGGCCATTCTGCTGTTTCAGCTGCGCCAGCGTCTTGCGGGCATCAGCTACCTGTTGCACCGATTCCAGCGCCGCCAGTTCGTCCAGCGCTGCCTTTTTAATCGCCCGCACCCGGCGCCGGTTCTGCTCCGCATCCTGCAACCGCTCCTCAATTTCCCCCATCGCCGCCAGCGCCATCTCCAAAGATGCGCGCCCATAGATCGCCTGGCGCGGCAGCCGCCGCAGCTGCGTGCGAAACTGGGCAATTTGAGCGTCCAGCTGCTCCTCTTTATGGCGGATATTCGCCAACGACAGCCGCAGCGCCGCCATCGCCTGCTGCAATTGCGATACGGATGACATCAAATTCACCATCATCCCGGCTTCAGCCGGAATCCATTCCCCCTCAACCGTCATTCCGAACCCCCAACCGTCATTCCGGCGCACGCCGGAATCCTTTCCCCCAACCGTCATTCCGAACCCCCAACCGTCATTCCGGCGTACGCCGGAATCCATTCCCCCAACCGTCATTCCGAACCCCCAACCGTCATTCCGGCGCACGCCGGAATCTACGGCCAATATCGCCACACCCCCTAGCCCTTGAAACCGACTTTCGGCAGCACCCGTTCCAGCGCCTCCAGCACGGCGGCAATATCCTCTTTGGCAACCCAGCCCAAATGCCCGATACGGAAGCAGTGCCCGGACAACTTGCCTTGCCCGCCGGCCAGCACTACCCCCTCCTCCTGGCGCATCATCGCCATAAACTTGCCGCCGTCGATCTCCTCCGGCATCTTGATGGCGGTAACCGTGTTGGAAGCCCGCGCCTCATCGTTGGCCAGCAGCTGCAATCCCAGCGCTTTCACGCCGGCCCGGCAGTATTCGCCAATATCGGCATGGCGTCCGTACACCGATTCCAAGCCCTCGGACAAGATGCGGTCCAAGCCGAGGCGCAGGCCGTAGAGCAGCGCCACATTGGGCGTCCACGGCGTCTGCCCCCGCGCCAGAGAACGCTCCGCCGCCATCAGGTCAAAGTAAAACTTGGGCATCTTGGCATCCTGGTAAGCATCCCAGCCCCGCTTGCTGATGCTGATAAACGCCAGCCCCGGCGGAATCATAAAGCCTTTCTGCGAGCCGGTCGCTACCAAATCGCAGTTCCAGCCGTCCACCGGCAGCGGCAGGCAGCCCAAGCTGCTTACCGCGTCCACCAGCAGCAGCTTGTCAAACTCCCCCTTGACCACGCGGGCGATTGCCTCCAAATCGTGAGTAACGCCCGTAGAGGTTTCGTTGTGCGTAACCAGCACCGCCTTAATGGACGCATCCTTACGCAGCTCGGCGCGGATGGCGTCCGGGTCAATAGCGTCGCCCCACTCAAAATCCATCCGCAGCACATCGGCGCCGTAGGTATCGGCAATCTGCACGAAGCGGTCGCCGAAAGCGCCGGCGGTGCACGCAATAACCCGATCGCCCGGAGAAAGGGTATTGACCACCGCCGCCTCCAGCGCGCCGGTGCCGCTGGCCGTAAGGATATACAGGTCGTCGGCAGTCATAAAAACCTGCTTCAAGCCGGCGGTAGTCGCCTCAATCAGCTCCCTGAACTCCGGCCCCCGATGATTAATCATCGGCAGCGACATTTCCTCAACGATGTCGTCCGGGATGGGCGTCGGGCCGGGGGTACGCAGGTTTTGGGGGGCAATCTTGGTCAGGGTCATCGGATACGCTCCTGGCGTGATGGGATCTACAAACTCGGCCCGTAGGTTGGCCGGCGGAACGGGTAAGATAGCGGCGTAAAAGCCCAAAGCCGGGCCGCCGCCTGAAATGGCAACCCGGCAATTATAGCAGGATTTTACGGATATTGCCGGCCGACGGCGGTATATCCATCTGCAACCGTCATTGGCAGCGTCTCCAGTCCCGCAGTTTGGGGATAAGATACGGCAGGATGCTGGGCATCAGCCGTTACGGAGTTCCGTCCCGATGGGACTGCTAAATGACCTTGGCAATGCAGCCGGAACACCCAATCCCGGCGCAGCTGCCAACCCAGCCACCTAATTGGGAAACGCCGCCAAACTTGCGCCGGAGTATTGCCCATTTCATCCAATCTGTCGTATATTGGCCGGCAACAGGCGTACGTTTCGATTCAATCCCAAACTCACTGCACAGGAAAAAGGAGGCGGAAAATGGTTAAACCGAAGCAGGTCGGCCATCTGGTGCTCAATGTTTCCGACGTGGCCGCGTCCACCAAGTTTTACACCGAAATCCTCGGCTTTGACATCGCAGTGCAACGGCCTGATGGGTCGGCCACTTTCCTGACCTGCGGCGAAATTCATCACGACTTGGCCCTGTTCAAGGCGTCGGATGACGCCGCGCCTTCCCGCAAAGGCAACATCGGGCTGAATCACTTTGCCGTGCAGGTAGCGGATTTCGACTCGCTGCGCGACCTTTACCATACCCTGCTGGAGCACGATGTCAAAGTGGATCGCACTACCGACCATGGGATGACCGGCAGCGTCTATTTTGAGGACCCGGACGGCAACGGCATTGAGTTCTACTACGACAAGTTTGACGACCCGGCGGACGGCCTGGCCGAAATGCGCCGCCCCGGCCGGCAAAACACCGTGCTGGCAATCAGCTGACTGCTGCGTCATCAGCATCCGGCAACTAATAGCAGGGGCGGGTTCGCCGGAACCCGCCCCTGCTACGGTTTAAACTACTGCGCTGCGACAACCCGAAGTACAAACAGCGAAACCGGCCAGACTCAGCCGTCATCCGATTCGTAATCGGGAACGACTATCGTATGCACGCCGATGCGTCCGGCAACAGTAGCCGCATCGTCCCCGATTGCGTTGCCAAAGGCAACCGGATGTACCACTGCGGTGTCATCGTCAAGGGTAGCTTTCAGCAGTTGGGCGCGCTGTGCGGCGCGCCGGACGTCCTTTTCCTGCACCGTGAGCGAGATTTCGCCCACCACATGGACTGAAACGCCATCGGCAAGTTGGCCGGATAATACGACATCAACATTGAGCAAATCCCGTGCCTCGCGATCAGTAAGCCGGTCGGAAATGACGGCCTGCTGAACTATGGCGCCATGCTGCCAGGAACGATGACTCACTGCTGCGTCGGCCATATCAAAGATGCGGCGGACGAACCGGGGCGCGACGCCGGCAACCGCCTGTTCGTAGCGGGTGCCGTTCAGGTTGTCCACTTTGCCGGATATGGAAGCGACGTTGTCGGACAACCGGGACACGGTTTTACTCAGCTCGGCGATGTCGCGGGAGTTTTGCGCGATGTCGCGGGAGTTTTGCGCCACGGCTTCCCGCAATTCGGCGATGTCGCGGGAGTTTTGCGCGATGGCCGCGGTGTTTTGCGCTACGGCTTCTTTCAGCTCGGCGATGTCGCGGGAGTTTTGCGCCACGGCTTCTTTCAGCTCGGCGATGTCGCGGGAGTTTTGCGCGATGGCCGCGGTGTTTTGCGCTACGGCTTCTTTCAGCTCGGCGATGTCCCGGGTGTTCTGCGCCACGGCTTCCCGCAGTTCGGCGATGTCGCGGGAGTTTTGCGCCACTACCTCTTTCAGCTCGGCGATGTCCCGGGAGTTTTGCGCCACTACCTCTTTCAGCTCGGCGATGTCGCGGGAGTTTTGCGCCACTACCTCTTTCAGCTCGGCGATGTCCCGCGAATTTTGCGCTATGGCTGCGGTGTTTTGTGCTATGGCCGCAGTGTTTTCGGCCACTGCCTGCCGCAGTTCGGATTGGCCTTGAACGAGTTCCCGGACGATGGACGGCAGTTGCAGGAATTCCTGGTCCAAGACGTGCCGGCGCATCGCCTGCTGGAGGCGAGGATCCTGCTCCAAGGCGTCCAATAGATCCTGGAAAGTGTGAATGGGTGGGCTGGCGGTGGTCATAATTGCGCTTGGCACTCCAAAGTCGGTTATTTATTGTACCACTATCGGAGCAGATGCAACGGCGTCAGTCAGCGCGCCGGCGCCGCATCACCATCGCCGCCATTGCCGCCGCCGTTACCGTTGTCGCCGGGCAGGTCAAGGCGGCCCAGAATATCGGCCAGCGCGCCCTCGATGCCGGGGGCCAGCTCTACCGGCTCCTCAAACTCTTGAAAGCGGTATTCGTTCCGTATCCGGTCAATGTAGCGGCGGGCTTCCTCGTTGCGGCCGGCTACCCGATCCAGGGATTCCTGCAACCGGGCCGCTTCCTCCTCGTAGCGCGGCGGCAAGTCGGCCAGGTCAATGTCCAGCGAGTACAGCGCGCGCAGCCGGCGCAAAATGTCGTAAAACGCCCGGTGGTCAGTAGTGATGCCCAGCTGTCCGCCGCTGCGCCCGCTGAACGGAAACATCGGCGCCATCGCTCCGACGCGTACCATCTCCACATCGGGATGATTAAAATGGGCCAGGCTGACCAGAGCCATGCCCACGGTCGGCCCTTGCCGCTGCTGCGAGCCGTAGCTGGAAAACAGCATCCCGTGCTCCCGCATCGCATCGGCCATTGACGCTTTGCTGTACACGCAGGAAATGCGGCGTTCCAGCTCCGGCGGCGCCGGCCCGTTGTAGCCTTCTACGGCGGCGATTTTCGGGATGCCCAGCGCCGCCGCCGCCTCAAAAAACGCCCTGCCGTACAGGTCAATGCGATACCAGGGTTCAATGCCCAGAAAGATAATCAGGCCGTTGCCGGCATCCCAGAACCCGTTGTCCCACTGCATCGGGCGGCTGGGCAGCCCGTCGTCAAAAGCGGCGCGCGGGCGGTACAAGTCATGAGTGCCGGCAATCTGGAAAGGAAAGCACATCCGGGAGATTTCCTCGGTCATACGGCCGATGCGCCGGGCCGACTGCTTGTCAATCAGCCAGCGCGGCAGCCCGCTGGATATGTTCCCGCCGTCCGACCACTGCCGGCGCCAGCCGGCGATGATTACTCTGGCTTGTTGGGGCGTTTCATCCCACGCAATCAGCGATTCGGCCATATCGATAACTTCCTTTTGCGGCGGTACTCACCCCACCTTTGGGCTAGATGAGTTGGGCCGGCGTAAAGATGCCCTCCAGATCGGCGTCCGTGGCCGGAGTCTGCGCCGGCTGGTTCAGGCTGGTGTCCATAAACCAGTACACCTGCTTGAGGTGATGCGTGCTGTGGCTCAAAATGATGTTGAGCAGTTCCAGCACGGTAACCTCGCCGCCATAGTGCGCCGGCACGACCCGGTCAAATCCTGCGGCGTCGCCGCTGTGCAGGAATGCGCCGATGTCATCGGCTACCCGGCCGGCGTAGTCGGCGATTTCCTGCGGCTGCGACAGATGCGCCAGGCTTTCCCGGCACGCCCGCATATCATCAGTGGACATTGAGCCGCGCGTCCGGCTGGTGTAAGCCAGTTCCGGGAACGACACGATATGCACCAGCGTATCGCGCAGCATTTCCGGGCGCCACTGCACGGGCTGCGCCAGCTGCGCCGCGGACAGTTCCAGCGTGGCGCGGGCGGCGGCGTCCAGGATGCGGCGGTATTTGTCCGCCAGCCACGCCGTGCGCCCCGACAAGTCAATGGGCGCATCCGCCAGCCCCAGCGCCGGTATCAGCTTCTTGGGGTAGTACCCGATGATGACTTCGCTGCCGTCAATGATGGTAACCGGAGCGGACAGGATGCCGCGCGATTTCAGGTCGTCGCGCGCCGCCGTGTCGGTCAGCAGATCGTGGTGCTCATACTGAACACCGTTAGACGCCAGAAATTCCTCCAGCGTCCGGCAGCTGAATCAACCAGGGTTGGTATAGACGTGGACTTCGCGTATGGCGGTAGTCATTTTGCGTTACCTCGCTTCCGGTTCGGTTTGGCGTGAGGACGGGGACGGGCCTGGGATGGGTATGCGGATAAGGACGGCAATGCGGCGGTTGCGCCGCGCCGGCTTATGCGCCGGCGCGGAACCAGTCCGACTTGCGCTCCGCAATCATAATCGTGGTGCAGTTGGTGTTGGCGCGGATGCAGTCCGGCATTACCGAAGCATCGGCGATATGCAGGTTTTCCATCCCGTGCACCTTGCAATGCTGGTCCACTACGGCCATCGGGTCGTCGGCCTGCCCCATCTTGCAGGTGCCGGAGATGTGCTGCGAAGTGCTGACCGTGCGCTTCAGCCATTCGTTGAGCGCGGCGTCGCTTTCCAGATCCGCCGGCAGCGGATCCAGCAGCTCGTCGGCAATCTCCCGGTACTCGGCGCTGTTCAGCAGGTCAACGCAGAGCCGCACTGCCTCGCGCATTCGGGCAAGGTCAAACTCCTCCTGGAAATAGTTGTAGTTGAGGACGGGCTGCTCGTGGGGATCATTGCTGCCCAGTCGCAGCTGGCCGCTGCCCACCGCCAGCTCCAGGATGCAGGTAAAGCGGATGCCCTCGGCCTCCAGCGGGTCGCCGGCGATGGGCGACGAGAATGACGACTGCATAATCTGGATGTCGTTGCGGAGATGGCTGCCGCTGGCGGTGTAGCGCAGGGCTACCTGCGTGCGGGGCGCCGCCGGATCCAGCGGAAAGTCATCCTTAACCTTGACCGGAACGCGGATGTTGGGATGGTCGCGCAGATTTTGCCCCACGCCGGGCAGTTCGTGGACTACGGGTATCCCGAGCTCCCGCAGATGGCCGGCCGGGCCGACGCCCGACAGCAGCATCAGCTGGGGCGATGCGATGGCGCCGGCGGACAGGATTATGTCCTCTCCCTCTACCACGAACACTTCGCCGCCGCTTTCCACCTCAACGCCCACCGCCTTTTTGCCCTCAAAGATGATGCGGCGGCAGGTTACATTGGGGCGGATGGTCAGGTTGAGCCGATGGCGCGCTTCCCGCAGGTAGGTGATGGAAGTACTCATCCGCACGCCGTTGGGGTTGTTCATCGGAATCGGGCCAACGCCGCCCGATTCGGGATGGTTCATATCCGGGTCATCGGGGTAGCCGGCGGCGCGGCAGGCGTTCCAGAACGCCGTCTGTGCCGGCAACCAGTCCTCGCGGCGATGGCGGCGCACCGGAATGGGGCCGGTGTTGCCGTGAAAGTCGTCGGAGATGTCGGTATCCGTTTCCAGCTTGCGGAAGTAAGGCAGGCAGTCGGTGAATTTCCATTCGTCGTTGCCCAGCTCCGCCCAGGCGTCGTAGTCCTCAGGCACGCCGCGCAGCAGCACCTGCCCGTTGATGGCCGAGGAACCGCCGACTACGCGGCCCCGGGGAACCGGCATCCGCTGCCCTTGTCCGGGATTGTCTGCCCAGAAAGTCCAGTTGTGCGGAGCGTCAATCGCCGACGCCGTCTGGTCGTAGCCGTATTTCAGGTCGTCGGGGTAAAGCTCAAAGTCGGGGTAATCCGGCCCCGCTTCCAGCACCAGCACGGTGCGGTCGGGATCTTCGGACAGCCGCGTCGCCATCGTGCAGCCGGCCGAGCCGGCGCCGATGATGATTACATCGTACTTCATTGAGTTACGCCTCCTGTTGTATGGGGATGGCAGCAGGTGGTTCTGTGGGGGATTATCGCCGGAAATTGCGCTTACGGCAAGGGATGGGGAACTGGTGGCGTTGTCGTCATTCCGGCTGCCCGATGCTGCGCCGTCATCAGTTGCGCCCGCCTTACTGGCCCACGGGTAAGGCACGTCGTAATCAACCGGGCCTATGGCGCCGCGCCGTATGGCATCGCGAAACACGCCCCGCCAGTATTGCAGCCGTGCTTCCCGGTGGGGTTCCGGCGACCATTCGCCGTTTTCAAGCGATTCCAGCATTTCCCACTCGTCCGCATCGTAAAGTTCGGGGGCCGGCGTATGGTGCGGAATATCATCCTGCTGTCGCCAATCATCAACCATCAAAAAAGCCTTTCTCCCGGAACAGTTCGGCGAGGCGCGCGATCCCCTCTCCGATTTCGTCCGGCGTGTTGTGGCTGTAAGTCAGGCGCAGGTAGTTGCTGCGCTGCCGGTCGGCCCGAAATACGCCGCCCGGATTGTATTTGACATCTCGCCGCACCGCGTCCGGCAACGCCGCCCAGGTATCGGCCCGCTCCGGCAGCCGCACGAAAACCATCATTCCGCCGTGCGGATGCGTCCATTCGCAGAACGACGGGAAATTGGCGGCCAGCGCGGCCAGCATCGCATCGCGGCGGGCTTGCAGCGCGCGGCGCACCGTCTCAATATGCTCCGCCGCGTGTTCGTTCAGGTATTCGTACACCAGCATTGTAGCGAGATGGCTGGCGCTGCGGCGGGGCAGAACCTGGGCGTTGGCCTGCGGCAGCGCGGATTTTACCGCCGGCGGCAGTACGCCAAAGCCCACCCGCAGCCCGCAGCCCAGCAGCTTGGTATAAGACGATACATACAGCACAGCATCGCCGTCGCTCATTCCGGCCATCGCCGACGGCAGCGGGTCGCCGTCAATGCGGAAATCGGCGTAGGATTCGTTCTCCAGGACGGGGACGCCGTAGCGTTGGGCGACCTCCAGCAGAGCGCGGCGGCGGGACTCCGGCATCGTATAACCCTGCGGGTTCTGATAGACGGGTATAGTCCAGATAAACTTGGCGCGGTGGCCGGCGGCGTCCAGCGATTGCAGAATGTCGGCGGCGGCGTCCGGCAGCATCCCGTCGGCGTCGCCGGGGACATGAATCGGTTCGGCGCCCCGTTCCAGCATCATCCGCAGGCTGCCCAGATAAGTGAACTCCTCAACCAGCACCGGGTCGCCCGGGTCGATGAAAGCCTCCAGGATGATGGCAATAGCCCCGCCGGCGCCGTCGGTGATATACACATCATCGGGGGAGGCGTGAAATCCGCGCTGGTCGGCCAGCCGGCGGGCAATCAGTTCCCGCAGCCCGTGATGCCCGCCGGGAGGGGGATAGCCGGCCAATGCTGCGCCGCCGCCGCCCCGCTCCAGCCCGCTGCGTATGGCGGCAAGGTAGGCCGAAGCGTCAATGGCATCCGGCACGGCGTTAGTGATGGAGAATACATACTTCACTGCGGCGTCGGCGCCCTCCGGCATTGCCACGGCGCGCGGCAGGTTGCGCGAGAAAAGGCGGGCGTAATCTACCATTCTGACGGCCTCCAAAATCGGGATTGAGCGGGGTTGCCGCTGGATTTCGCATCATAGCAGGTTGCCGCGCCGGGCGATAGCGGAACGGCGGCCCTGGTTACAAAGCCCGGGATACAAAGCCCTTGGCTACAAAGCCCCGGGATATAAGGGCGCCGGCTACTGCGCCAAAGCGTCCAACAGCGCCGGTTCCAGCGTCTCCGGCGGCACATACTGCTCAAAGCGGGCGGCGATGCGGCCGTCGCGGCCCACTACGAAAGTCCACGGCTCTGATACCAGCCCCCATTCGCGCACCGCCGGCACCAGTTCCCGCGCCGGGTTGGCCGGGTCAATCAGATGCGGGTCTTTATAGACTTCAATATGGACAAAGTTGGCTTGCCCGGCATAGCGCGCCGCCAAATCCGAAAGCGCATCTACCTGCGGCCCGCAAGTAGCGGTTACGCAAAACGCCGGCGTGGAAAAGGTGATTACCGCCGGACGGCCCGCCCGCACCGCATCGGCAGCGGAAAGCCGGTACAGCGCCGGGTCGGGCTGCGGGCTGCTGCTGATGGCGGCCAGGTCGTCCGTGTCGGCGGCGGTAGGCGTATCCGACAGCGGGGCGGCGTCGCCAACCGCCGGCGCGCGATGCTCCGCGGCTACCGAAACCACCGCCCCAATGGTCAAAGCGCGCGCCGGCGATTGCCCGTCCAGGCCGGCATAGTCAAATTCAGCGTGCAGTTCCCAGATGCCGGGGGCTTCGGCGGCGGCGGCGCCGGCCTGGTCAAACTCAACATCGGCCACAAAGATGCCGCGCCGTCCTTCCGGCGGCCAGGCTTCGTAGCGCGCTTCAGTCCGATGGCGTATCTGCCCCGCAGCGGCGCCCGGTTCGTAATACACGGCGCGCAAGCCCACCGCATCCGGCCGCACCGGCATATAATTCCGGTCCACCAGCCCAAAGGAAACCCGGTTCATCCCCACCGCCAGGTCGGAGTTGGACACTACCAGGCTGACCGGCGGCCCGCCGGCCGGGCCGTCTAATCCGGCCGGCAAATCGGCCGCCGCGCCGCCGCCAATTGAACCGCCGTCGATTGAACCGCCGCCGTCGGACATACCGCAGCCCATTGCCAACCCCGGCAGCAGCAGAGCCGCCGCCAGCAGGACGGCCATTGCGGATAAGCGAATGCGATAATGACGAATTGCGTACATTACCGCAGATTGCCACGATGCGCCGCAGTTGGCAAGCGTCCGTCATCCCGGTATGCTGTACGGGTTGCCAATCCCCCTAACCCCAACCCTTGCCAAGAGGATGGGGAATGATGCGCCGGAATCTATGCCGAGAGGTGTCTATGCGGTTCGGTTCTTTCGTCTTTCCCGTCAGCCATCGCCCCGAAAACGATGCGGCAGTCATCGACAGCACGCTGGACGAAATTGTGCTGGCCGAGCAGATTGGGATGCATTCAGTGTGGCTTACCGAGCATCACTTTGACGGCGCGGCGGCGCACGCCGACCCATTGGTGCTGGGCGCCGCCATCGCCGCCCGCACCAGCCGCCTCAAAATCGGCTTTGCCGTAGTGGAACTGGCCTTTCATCATCCGGTGCGGCTGGCGGTGCAGACCGCTCTGCTGGACAATTTGAGCCACGGGCGGCTGATTGTCGGCATCGGGCGCGGCTCCGCCTACAACCATTACGAATATCTGGGCTTTGGCCTTACAATGGCGGACGGCATCGCCCGACTGGATGAAGCGGAACGGCTGCTGGTGTCGGCATGGACGGGCGAAAACCTGCATCACCAGGGCGCAGTGTGGGATGTCAAACTGCCGCAGCTGCGTCCCCGTCCGTACCAGCAGCCCCATCCGCCGCTGATCCGCGCCTGCATCAGCGCCGCGTCGGTGTCCGACATGGCGCGCATCGGCCGCCCGGTGATGATTGGCATACAGACGCTGCCCGAATTGCAGTCCCGCCTGGAAACCTACCGGACGGCAATGCGGGACGCCGGGTTCACCGAGACGGAAACCGAAGCGGCCTATGACCAGTGCTGGGCATCCCGAGATTTGTTCATAGCCGACAGCTATGACGAGGCGCTGGAAATCGCCGCCGCCGGCTTTGAGCGGGAACGCACCCATTTTAGGCAAGCCCGGGAGCAGTACAACCCCGGCGGCTTTCCGCCTCCCGACCCGAACCGCCCCATTCCGGCGGGCGAAGTGCTGGAACACTCTTTCATCATCGGAACGCCGGCGCAGGCCGCCGAGCAGATTGCCGCAATGCGCGACATCGGCGTCCGCAACCTGATGCTCAAACTGAATGTCGGCGAAATGGACACGCAGCAGGTACAGCGGTCAATGCGGCTGCTCGGCGCAAAAGTGCTGCCGCATTTCGTCTAGGTGCGTGTGGGCATATTCACCGTCATTCCCGCATTCACCGTCATTCCCATATTCACCGTCATTCCCATATTCACCGTCATTCCGGCGAAAGCCGGAATCTATGGTTGCTGATTCCATTGCCATAGTGGCGCATTACGCCGTCGGATTCCGGCGAAAGCGGAATGACGAAAATTAGACTGATGACGCCCCGGCGGTTGCGGCCGGCCAGGCGCAATGTTAATCTGACGGCCAAACGGACGGATCGGCCGGCTTTGCCGCCATCCCCGACGGAGCCTTGAAGGGACGGAACTTTGACTGCAAACTTGCCGGAGCGCAGCGAAACGATGAACTTCTGGCCGGAAACCGACACGATACTGGAGGGAAACTGTGTTGATCTGCTGCGCGGGTTCCCGGAGAACTTCATCGATCTCACCGTTACCTCGCCGCCGTATGACGGCCTGCGCGATTACGAGGGCTACGAGTTTGACGCCGCAAACGTCGGCGAAGCGCTGCTGCGCGTTACCAAGCCGGGCGGCGTAGTGGTCTGGATAGTCGGCGACCGCATCAACGGCGGTCGCTCAATGACCAGCTTCCGGCAGGCGGTAATGTTCCAGGACATTGGGTTCACCGTCCACGATGTGATGATTTACCAGAAAAAGAACACACCCTTTATGCGCTCCAACGCCTATACCAACTGCTGGGAGTTTATGCTGGTGTTGAGCAAGGGCGGCGCTCCGAAAACTTTCAATCCGCTGACAACGCCCACCGTCCGCAGCGGCCCGGAAATGCTGACCCACAACAAGCGTCCTGATGGCATCAACAAAAAGAAACGGGCGCTGCTGAAACCGGAAAAGACGCGGACTAATATCTGGCCCTACGCCGTGGGCTACGGCGGCACCACCGGCGACAAAGCTGCTTTTGAGCATCCCGCACTGTTCCCCGAAAAACTGGCCGCCGACCACATCTTGTCGTGGTCCAACGCCGGCGATTTAGTGCTGGATCCAATGTGCGGCGCCGGCACCACCTGCAAGATGGCCCGACTGCACGGGCGCCGTTACATCGGCATTGACATTTGCGAGCGCTATGTTGAGATTGCGCGGGAACGCGTAGCGTCCGTGTTAATGAGAGCAATAGTAGTCTAATAAGTTATCCAGGATAGAATTACAAGCATCGCCATCTCGTTGCCAATATCGGTATGCCGCCCGGCTACGGTGTCGTCTCAAACCGCCCCATCACTTCCGCCGCGAACAATTCCAGCGTTGCCGAGGCCACAAAGTCGGGAAAGATGACGAAAAAGTAGCGAATGCCGTAGTCCACATATTCGGCAATCCGGTCGCATACCTGCTCCGGCGTACCGGACAGAGTGTTGGCAAGCACCGTTTCCCGGTACTGCCCGGCGGTCATTCCGGCCTGCTCCGCCAGCTGCGCCACCAGCCGGTCGTATTCGTTGGGGGTAGGCGCAATTACGCAGCGGGCGTTGTGCGTCAGCTCAATGTCGTCCGGGTTGCGGCCGGCGGCGACGGCGGCCTGCCGCATTATGCTTTCCCGCCGCCGGTGTTCGGCCACCGTGTTGTTGGAGCCGATGTTGCAGATGTCGGCGCTGCGGCCCACTGCGGGCAGCACGAACCGCTCGCCATGCCCGCCGACCAGAATGGGCGGCATCGGCTGCTGCGTCGGTTTGGGCTGCACCGCGGCGCCGGCTGCGCTGTAAAACCGTCCGTAAAAATCTACCGACGGTTCCGTCCACAGCTGCCGGATTAGTTGCACGGACTCCTCCAGCATCTCGCAGCGCGCGCGGGTAGCGGGAAAAGGCAGCCCGCTGGCCTGGGCGTCGCGGCGGCTGCCGCCGGCGCCGATGCCCAGCGTAACCCGCCCGCCGCTGATGACATCCAGCGTAGCAGCCATCTTGGCCGTCAGCGCCGGATGGCGGTAAGGGTTGGACAAAACCATCGGCACGGCGCGAATTCGCTCCGTCTGCGCCAGCAGCGCGGTCAGCGTCGTCCAGCATTCCAGCGCATCGGCATTCAGCAAGTCGTACAGGCTGGCCGAGTAGTAGCCCAGCCGGTCGGCCTCCAGCCACACCCGGCGCAAGTCGTCATAGCCGTAGCGATGCTGGTTGATGCGGACATTGAACTTGAGCGGCGCGGCTGCCATAACGATACGACCCCATATCAAGCCACTGCCGGGGCGAAAATATCATTCGCCCCGGCAGTGTAATGTTGCGATGGATTGGCCTGGTCGGCGATGCGGCTTACTTGCCGCCGCTGCCGTTGCCCTGAAAAGCGGGGATAACCTCTTTGCCGAACTTCTCAATGGATGCCATCACCTTTTCGTGGGGGATGGTTTCCGTCTGCATAATCAGCATCACCTGGTCGACGCCGATGTCCTCGTACATCTGGCAAGTCTTGATGCAGGATTCGGGGTTGCCGGCGATGATAACGCCCCGGTCGGAGAGTGTCTTGCCGTCCAGCTGGGCGATGGCGGCGCGGGCGGCGCCGGGGCCGCTGTCCAGCGACAACCCGACATCCTGCGCCAGCTGCTGGTGTTCCTCGTCCGACTGGCGCAGCCACCGGCTGAAGTCGGCAGTGAGATGCTCCGGCACGCCGCCCCACGCCTCCAGCAGCTCCTCGTAAGCGTTGATGCGGCCCTGGATGTAGGGCTTGTCCGGCCCGAAAAAGGTTTTCATCGACTCGGCGGCCAGCTCCTTGGCGTAGTCGTCATCGTCATCGCAGAAGCCATGTACATTGTTGCCCCAGAACTCGGTGATGAACTCGCCGACCGGTTCGCAGTCCTTGAGGGCGTCCCGGTAAATCTGCACCTTTTCTTTCAGCACTTCCACGGCGTAGGATGCGGATGACAGCACGCCGATGCCTTTCTGCGCCGCCAGCCGGAAGCTGTCCTCCGAAGTGCAGGCCAGGTACAGGCGCGGATGCGGCGTCTGGTAGGGCTTGGGCAGCACCCGACGCTTGGGGACGCTCCAGTGTTCGCCCTCGTACTCGTACTCCTCGGATGTCCAGATTTTGGGCAGCATACTGATGGACTCGTTCCACAGGCTGCGGGTGTCGCGCGGGTCAACGCCCAAGCCGGTTTGCTCGTAGGCGTTGGAACGGCCGGTGCCAACCTCCATGCGCCCGTCGGTGAGCTGGTCCAGCAGGGCCACCCGCTCAGCAACGCGGACGGGATGATGATAAGGTAGGATGCAGACGCCGTAGCCGATGCGGATCTGCTTGGTGATGCGGCTCAGCGCGCCAAAGATGGCGTCCTGCGCCGGCGAGCCGGAGAAGCCGGTCAGGAAATGGTGTTCCACAAACCACAGGTTGTTGAACCCAACCTGGTCGGCAAGCTCGCACTGCTCCAAAGTTTCTTTGTACAGGGCATTCCAGTCAATTTCGGTGCCTTGAAAGGGGCGCTGGCATTCGTAAAGCAGGCCAAACTGCATAGCGATTCTCCTCTGCGTCGGGATTGCGGATTTGCGTCGGGGTTGCCGATTGCCGATTGCGGGGTTCGGATTGACGGGTTGACGGATTGACGAATTGGCCGCAGTATAACGCAAATGCCGGGACTTTGCGAATAACGACGATTTGGCGAATGACACGGCGTCATCCCTTACCGGACTGCAACCAGGCATCGTAGTTTTCCTGAATGAAGCCCAAGTGTTCCGGGATGTGAGCTTCATATACCACCAGCCAGTCGTCCAGCGTCATATCGCCGTTTTCGGGATGCCAGCATACATTGGCCCAGGCGGATTCCGGCAGAGACCGGATCAGTTCGTAAGTTTGGCGGCGGAGCAGCCGGAACAGCTCCATAGCGTTTTGGGCGCTCAAACCGGCATAGCCCAGCGCATTGGCCCAGCCGTTTTCATCGTAGGCCATCAAGGGCTGCCCCGGCTCGGCAATCAAACGCCGGCAGCGGATATAGCTGTTGGCCTCGCTGTCGGCGATATGGACGAGATGCTCGCGGATGCTCCAGCAGCCATGTTCGTCGCGGAAATCCCACATTGCCGGCGGAAACTTTTCCAGCCCGGCGACAAGAGTTTCATAAGCGCTGCCATAGGATGCGATTTTGAGGGCGCGAGTTGCGGGGGACAAGGGCATACCGAAATGGCCTCCTAGTGAAAATCAGGGTATTCAGCATACTACGCCGCGCGGCTTTGCCGGGTCGGGTTTTGTACGGCAATTTAGCGGAGGGGCGCGGCGTCAAGAGCTGCGGACCGCATTTCTGATGTAATTCGCCGTTTGGGTAGCATCCGGCAATGCCTCAAAGATAGTCGACGCCTTGGGCAAACTGGCATCCCAGGTAACGGAGGCATCCTGTTTCAGGTCCTCTATAACGTTGACGGCGAATAGCAGCTGCCGCGTTTCCTCAAGCGGGGCCACTCTGGGATCCGCTGCCAACGCTCCGCTATCGGCGTTGACGCGCCGGCGGATATAGTCCGTGGCCCGGACGACAGATTTTTCCAGCGCCGACCGCTCGTTTTCCTGTAGGTATGAGCATTTGAAATAAAGGAAGTCCAAGGCATAAATGTAGCGGGCAAAGTCAATAGTCTGCATACCGTCGTCAAAAAACGACAGCAGATAAACCATCCAAACGCCGGGGGCATCGGGCTGCCGGCCGATTTTGTCCAGCAAGTAGCAAACCCGGTAAAACCCGTCCAAGGTACGAGGTACAATAGACAGCAATTGTTCCTCGTCGACGACTCGTTGCAGCTCACGCGCAAACCGGCGTGTTTCTTGCTCCATAAATTCGGCCTGGAACTCCAGCAGATAATTTTTGTCATCTACCTTTTGGAGGACACTTGCCAAATCCGGCCCGCCGCTGGTGAACAGCGTCAAGAAAGCGGCGCGCGGCACTCGGTAAGCCCGGCGGTTGCCCCATGCCGAAACGCCGCTGACTATTCCGTTTTCGGCAATCCATTGCGGCGCAATGAAAGCATACTGTTCCAGGTCTTTGATGACATAAAAGAACTCGCGGTCGGTATGCGGCCGGCGGTCTTGTCCCCGGGTCTTTCCTGCCAACTTTGGCCTCTTTGAAATCAAAGAATTGCAAGCCGGCGGATTCCTCCGCAAGCTGAAATTCGTACAGATAGGAATTGCCGGCGCCCCAGCCGGCCCGATAGTCCGGATCCTGCGTTACCGGCTGCCCGCGCGTGTTGAACCACAAGAGGGCATCGCCGCCGTGCTTGCTAACGCGCAGCGCAGCGTCATTATGCCGGTCGGCCAGGATTTGCCGCAAGAACGGCAAAAATTCCAGCTCGGCAATGGCCTTCTTTTTCATATCATGCCGATATTGCAGCCAGGATCGCGACCGTATATCGCTGGACTGGGCATAGACGGTTCGCATTGGAGTAGTCATAGCAGAATCTCCTGCAACCGCTTTTCGGCCATACTGACAAAATCAGGGTTGATGTCGTAGCCAATTCCATTGCGGCCGTGGCGCGCGGCGGCGGCCAGCGTAGTGCCTGACCCCACAAACGGATCCAGGATAGTTTCCCCGACATAGCTGTACGCTTTGATGAGCCGCGCCGGCAGTTCCTCAGGGAATGGCGCGGCGTGTTCGCGGTTGCGCCCGCTTTTCTCCGGCTTGATAAGCCAAACATCGGAATTTTTTACAGACAGCCAGAAATCCTTGTCCAGTTTGGATGCCTCTTTCTGCTCTTGGGTAAGATGGGCGTACTTCTGCGCCGGCCGCCGGACCGGCTTTTCAAACTCCAGAATGGACTCGTGCATATTGTTAATCAGGATACCGCCGGGATAGGGGTAAGTGCCAAAATGCGCGCGCACGCCGTTAGTCTTGTGCCAGACTATATCCCGCTTGAAAGCAAAGCCGATGCTCTCGCAAAGATCTATGTTCTTGCCCACCAGGTTCAGCGAGCGGAATGTCTTGTTCTCCCGGATGGGCAGGTTCATTATATTGAGAAAGAACTTCCGCCCCGGTTGCAGCGCGCGATAGACCTCCTGCCAAACCTGCCCGATTTCCGCCAGCCATTCGTCCAGGTCGTGGACGTTGCCCAGGTCGCCCGCGTCGCCTGCCGAGTACATTTTGGCATTGAAATAGGGCGGCGAGGTGATGGACAGGTGAATGCTTGCGTCGGCGATTGCCGTCATATTGCGCGCGTCGCCCACGATGGCGCGCTGCATAGTGTCGTTCACGCGCAGGGGTTCCTGGCCGGGGCTGCCGGCGCTGCGCCCGTTGCGCTGGTAAGCGACAATATCCTGCAAGTCAAAGCGGTACTGCCCGCTGGCGGATTTGGACGCCGGCAGCGCCCCGGCCTTGATCAGCCGGTGAATTTCCGCTACGGGCAATCCGGTATGAGTCGCTACCTCGACTACCGACAGATAGCTGCGGTTCCGGTAATCGTTCATGGTGATGTATGCTCCGGGCGCTGTCGGCTCCGGCGCTACGCCCGCCGCCGTTCCCGCCCCTCAATAAAATGCACCGCTTCGTCGGGGCTGATGCGCCCTACCGGGCCGCTGGCGTACATTGCGCCCAGCACCGTGCCGCCGCGTCCCAGCAGGAACTCGGTAGGCTGGATGTACCCGCCGCGGTCGTCCGACCACCACGCACCGAGCAGCGCCGCGTCATCCGACGTTACGCCGTAGGCCATCGGAAAGTTGACGCCGGCTTTGGCGGCCATTTCTTGCACCGCCGCCATCGGTTCCACGCTGGCGGCGACGATGGACAGCCCCATTGCGGCCAGCGCTTCCCGCTGCGCTTCCCAAGCGGCCAACTGCCGCGCGCAGTAGGGTCACCAGACGCCCCGGTAGAACAGCAGCGCCAGGTAGCGGGATGACATTGCGGAGGGCAGCGTCAGCGCGCTGCCGTCGGTCAAATTCAGAGTCAATTCAGGCAGGCGGTCGCCCTGCTGTAATTTGTCGCCCATGGTGCGGTTCACTCCCCGGCCTGTTGCGGCCAGAACAATTGATAAAGTCGATCCGAAAGCTGTTCGCACAGCGCAATTCCGGCGGCGATTTCCTCGCTACCTTCCTCGTCCTCGTAGTAATTGGAGTGTAGGGAACGCGCAGTACGAAACGCATTGATAATCCAATGCTGCGTATCCGTATCACCGTCGGCGCCCGCCAGCCTTGCCAATTCCCGCACCGTCAGCCGGATGGCAGCGTGGGTATGTATGAACCCGCCATGCTGCGCGCTGACCGCTTTGACCGTTTCGGCTACCATTCCCCAAGCCTTATTAGAGGCTTGGGGAAAGTCATTTTCATCCAGATGCCGCCAGGCCCCGGCGCGGAAATCCCGGCTTAAACGCGCGTATTTTTCCGGCGTCCGGCCGGCGTCATCGGGCTGTGCCGGGTCGCGGGAAAGGGCGCGGGACACCGCGGCGGCAACGGCATCGCTATCATAAGTCATCTCGTTCCTCCGCAGCGGCGCCCGCCGGCCAGAACAATTGGTAGAGCCGCTCAGCTAACTGTTCGCACAGGTACAGGCCATCTGCAACACGCTTGGCAGATGCTTCATCCTCGTAAAAATTGGTGTGCAGATAGCGGGCGGTATTGAAAGCGTTGTTAATCCACCTGGCTAATTCAGCGTCTCCCGATTGGGCGGCAAGATCGCTCAGCTCATCCACCACTTGCATGATAGCGCGGTGCGTATGGATCACTCCGCCGTGCTGGGCACTGACCGCCTTGACCGTTTCGGCTACCGTTCCCCAAGCCTTATTAGAGGCTTGCGGCAAGTCATTTTCATCCAGATGCCGCCAGGCTCCAGCACGGAAATCCCGGCTTAAACGGGCATATTTCGCCGGCGTCCGCTCTCCGTCACCGGGATGCGGACGGTCGCGGGCGGCGGTTAGTCCGCGCACTACGGCGGCGGCAACGGCATCGCTATCATAAGTCATCCCGTTCCTCCGCGGCGGCGCCCGCCGGCCAGAACAGTTGGTAAAGCCGATCAGATAGCTGTTCGCACAGACGCAGGCCTGACTCGACACGATCAGGCGATGCTTCATCCTCGTAAAAGTTGGTGTGCAAATAGCTGGCGACGCTGAAAGCGTTGTTAATCCAATCTCTCGTGTCGGTATCGCCGGATTGAGTCGCCAACCCGCCTAGTTCAACGATTACTCGCGCGATGGCGCGGTGCGTATGGATCACGCCGCCGTGCTGCGCGCTGACCGCCTTGACCGTTTCGGCTACCATCCCCCACGCCTTATTAGAGGCTTGCGGCAAGTCATTTTCATCCATATGCCGCCAGGCCCCGGTGCGAAAATCCCGGCTTAAACGGGCATATTTCGCCGGCGTCCGCTCTCCGTCATCGGGATGCAGACGGTCGCGGGCGGCGGTTAGTCCGCGCGTTACGGCGGCGGCAACATCAGTATCAGCGTATGCCGTCATCACATCGCTCCGTAGCTCCGTATGGGATGCCGGCGGAGGGGCGGCGTATCAGCAACCCCTCCGCCGGCATCCGTCGCGCCGCCGGGTTCAGCAGACCGGGCCGTTGGCGACGGGCTGCTTCAGCTTTTCCGGCCACCAGGGGTCGTCATAGTCGCTGAACAAGCCTTTGAGGTGCGGCATCACTTCATTAGCGAACAGCTCCGTGTTTTTGCGGGTCAATTCGGGGGGCATACTGCCAATCTGCAACAGCACCATCAGATGGCCGATGCGGAGCAGTTCGCAGGCTTCGGTCAGCTTCTGCCGCACGGTCTCTGGGCTGCCACCAATGACATGGCCCTGCTTGATGTAGTCGGCCCACTTGTTTTCGGTAGCGGCGCGCTGCGCTTCCTCGCCCATCTGCGGGCGCAAAGACTTGCGGATGGACTCCAGCGAGCGGTAGCCGGGCGACTCGGCGTAAGGCGGATAGACGCGCAGCATCTTTTCGTAGAAATACTGGACGTGCTGCTCGTAATCCTTTTCGGCCTGCTCGTCGGTTTCAGAGACGCACACCAGTTGCAGGAAACCGAGCCGGTGCGGATTGTCGTCAATGCCGCGCTCGGCGGCCCGCTCCCAGTAGCCCTTGACGATGTTATGGCCGCGCAGGTAGCCATAGTAGGACAGGTAGCAGTACACATAGTCCCGGTCCAGCACCCAGTCCCAGGTTTCCAGGCTGCCGGATCCCGGTATCCAGACCGGCGGGTGCGGCTGCTGCATCGGGCGCGGCCAGATGCTGATGTAGCGCAGCTTGTTGTACTTGCCGTTGAAAATGGTGGGCTGATGCTGCGTCCACGCCTGCATCACTACATCGTGGGCTTCGGTGTGCCGTTCCCGCAAGGTAATGGGAACCTGGCCGTAAGAAAAGGTGGTGTCCATCGAAGTGCCGACCGGGAACCCGGCCACCAGCCGCCCGCCGGAAATGACATCCAGCATCGCCATTTCCTCGGCCACGCGGACGGGCGGGTTGTACAGCGCCAGGCTGTTGCCCAGCACGATCAGCGCGCCGTTGTCGGTAGTGTTGGCCAGCACCGATGCGATGAGGTTGGGCGACGGCATAATGCCGTAAGCGTTGTTGTGGTGTTCGTTGACGCAGATGCCGTCAAACCCTACCGTATCGGCGTACCGCAGCTGGTCGATGTAGTCGGCGTAATACTGGTTCCCCTTGGCCGGGTCAAAGTTTTCGTTGGGCAGGTCAACCCAGGCCGAATGATGCTTTTCGGCAAAGTCATCGGGCAGGTCCTGGTAGGGCATCAGATGGAAAAAGGAAACTTTCATGGTGAACACCTCGGCGGCGCGGACGCCGGCGGTTTGGGATGGCAATAGCCGGATTTTACCACAAGCGGCTCCAGACTACGGCGCGGCGTTGCGGTTAGGGTTGAAGTTGGGATTGGCCGGCGGCAAAGAGTTGATGGGCGGCGATAAATTGACCGGCGGAGAGGGATTGACGGGCGGCGGGAACAGGTCAGTTACCGGGCCGGCAAACCCCGGCAGCGCCGGGTCGGCGGTGATAGTATCGCCGGGGCGGAACACGGCGGCACGGTCGGGCCAATAAGCAATCACGGAACGATGCTCCGGGAACAGCTGCCAGACCAGCTGTACGCCGGCCTCCAGGTATTCCTCAACCTTGTTGAACAAATCCGCCGCCGTGTCGCTGGACGAGCTGATTTCAACCGCCAGCGCCGGCGCCAGGGCCAGGATAGCGTCCGGATCGGTAGGCGCCGGGCCGGCGATATGGGCAATGTCCGGCTTGCGAATTTGGCTGCGGTTGACGCCGACCAGAAAAGCAGGACGGATCAGCGTTTCCCCAAGTTTGCGCCCTTCTACGAACTTGTCCAGAATTCTGATGCAATGGGCAATCGTCAGTGCGTGGGCCAAGCCGCCGAGAGTCATCCCTTTTTCCGTTTCCCGAAAATACTGCTTCTTGACCAGACGGCCGCCAACCAATTCGCAGCCGTCCGTCATCTCATCGGGCAGGGCATAGAACTCCGCCACCGTGTACCGCTTTTCGGCGGTAGCAACCATCACTTTCCGACCTCCCGGCATTGTTGTGAAAGATTTGGCCTGACCGGACGCATCAGCCGCCGGCCAGCCAACCCTTTACGGCGGCGATGAAGTCATCGGGGTTGTCCTCAAACACCATGTGGCCGGCTCGCTGGATTTCAACCAGCCGCCCCTGTTGCAGAGTGTCAACCATCTGCCGGGCAGTCTCCGCAGTAAGCAGGTCGGTCTCCGTGCCGCGCACTACCAGGGTAGGGCAGGCGACGCGTTCCAGCGCCGGCCAGAGGTCAACGGCCGGCGGCGCCGTGCCATTGATGCGCTGCTCCCGGATCGCCGGATCAAACTTCCACCCGATTTTGCCGTTGGGCAGCCGGCGGGTTTGCCCGGAAAGGCGGCGGCACATCACCCGTTCCGATGCGAACCGATTGCCGGTTTGCACATGGGCCAAGGCATCCTCAAAAGTGTTAAATTCGGGCGGCAAATCGCGCAGTTCGCCGGTGATCCGGCTGCCGCCGGCCGGTTCAATGCGCGGGCCGATGTCCACGATGCAGAGGCGTTCCAGCCGCTGCGGATACTTGCCGGCAAAGGCCATGCTGTTGCGCCCGCCCATTGAGTGGCCGAACAGGATGAAAGTATCCAGCCCGATGGCGTCCACAAACCCGGCCAGGTCGGCGACAAAAGCGTCGGTAGAGTAGTCGCCGCCGGGGGCGTGGTCGGTATCGCCGCGCCCCCGCTGGTCCAGGGCATAGACATGGTAGTCGCCGCACAGGGATTCAGCGACGTCATCCCACACGTGGGCGTGTCCGCGCAGGCCATGCAGCAGCACCAGCGGCGGGCCGCCGGCGGCGCCCCAGTCCAGGTAATGCAGGTTGATGCCGTTGGCGGCAACGGTTTTGCTTTTGGGTTCTACTGCGGTAAGTGTCATAATGCTTGCTCCTCCGTCATTCTGGCGAAATCCGTAATGACGGTTGTAGATGCCGGATGTGTGCCGGCGTTGGAATGACGGCTATGGCGGCTTTGACGACGGCAGGGGCATAACGCCGGTTGGCAGCCTACTTCAGCTGCCAGTTGGGGCGGCGCTTTTCGGCAAAGGCGCGCGGCCCTTCCTTGCTGTCGGCGGTGGTCAGTATGTAGTCGTAGGCCACATAGGTTTTGGCGCTGATTTCGGCAATGGACAGATCCAGGCTGCTGTAGGCCAAGTCTTTGATGGCGCGCACGGCCAACGGGGCGTTTTGCGCGATGCTTTCTGCCATCTTGACCGCCTCCGGCAGCAGCTCGTCCGCCGGCACTACCTTGTTGAGAAATCCCATCTCTTTGACGCGCTCGGCCGGCAGCAATTCCGAAGTCATCACCAGCTCCAGCACATTGGTGATGCCGATCATCTTGGTAAGTTCCACCGCAAAGGGCGGCATCAGGCTCCACTTGGTTTCGGTGATGCCGAGGCGGGCGGTATCGGACGCCAGGCGCACATCGCACATCTGGGCGATAGACCAGCCCCCGGCGGCGGCGGCTCCGTTGACGGCGGCAACCAGAGGCTTGGCGGGACGCTCCCACATATGCGGCTTGTTAGGGGACATACTGTTTTCGGCGCGCGCCTGCACCCCTTCGGCATTGTCGGCAGCGCGCTCTTTCAGGTCGCGTCCGGCGCAAAAATTGCGGCCGGCGCCGGTCAAGACGGCCACCCACGCCTCGTCGTCCTCGTGGTCAAAGTGGCTGATGACTTCCTGCAACTCCCGGCGCAGCTGCCGGTTAATGGCGTTGGAGGACTCCGGGCGGTTCAGGGTAATGACGGCGACATGGTTGCCGACACCGGTCTTTTCGTAGAGTACGGTTTCAGGCATTGCGGATTTCTCCTTGGTAAAATGATTGGCGAATGACTGGCGGTTGATTGACGAATGATTGACGGTTGACGGTGTGGTGTTGGATAGCCGGGCTACGCAGCGCGGCGGGCCAACGGCCGGCGTCGGAAGTATGACGGCATAGCTATAGCAACCGGTCAGGCGTAATGCCCCAGAAACTGCCCGCCAATGACGTGCAGATGGCCATGGGGCTGGCTTTGCAGGCCGTCATAGCCAAAGTTGGACAAGATGCGAAACCCGTCCGGGCAATACATACAACCCAAAGTAGCGGCCACATCGCAGAGACGGGCCATCAGGCCGTTGCTCCACATTTCCAGCTGCGACATATGGCGGCGCGGCATCACCAGCAGCATCACCGGCACCCAGGTAAGCCGGTTGACGATGGCGATGATGTCATTGTCCAGGTAGCGGATGCGCGCCGGCTCGTGCCCGGCGATGATTTCGCAAAACACGCAGTAGCCCGCTGCCGGGTTCGGATCTTGGTTTGGCGATGTCATAAGCCAGGCACGCAACAGTTAGGATGGCACGGGGGATTAATCGGCTTTGGCGGCAACGGCATCGCGCTCGTCCAGGCGGCGCCGTATATCAACCACCTCAGCGGTTAAGGCCGCCAGTAGGCCCCGGATCTCTGCAAGTGATGCTTTCCAAAGTTCCGCTTCCAACTGTCGGGCGCGTTCCTTGGCCTGTCGGACGCGTTCCTCGGCTTGGCGTGCCTGTTCTGCGGCTTGATTGGCCCGCTCCCGTTCCTGGTTGGCGCGGCGGGTTTCTCCCATTGTGAACCACACTTGAATCACCCTTGGCGGCATGAATGCGGCGATGCCGTTAATCGGGACAGCACGCACGAAGCGCGGGGAATTAATGGGCGCCGGAGCCGTTGTCGCGCTCGTCCAAGCGGCGACGCAGGTCGGTAACTACAGCGACCAGTTCCGCCATTTGAACGCGAGTGTCGGCAAGCTCCGATTCCGCCTGGCGGGCACGCTCCTGCGCCACAGTCAAGAGCTCTCGTTCCCGGTCAGCGCGCTCCTGCGCCAAAACCAAAAGTTCCCGGTCCCGGTCCGCGCGTTCCCGTTCCTGATTGGCGCGGCGGGTTTCTCCCATTGTGAACCACACTTGAATCACTCCTGGCAGCGTGAATGCGGCGATGCCGTTAATCAGGCAGGCGCTGAACAGATCCCGGGGCGCTGCGGCATCGCCGCCGCCGGGCAAAACCAGCGTCGCCCCTACCGCCAACGCACCGCAGCACGCCGGCAGCAATGCAAACAGCAGCAAGTCTTTCAGCATCCACCAAGACGACCTCCATAGTATGCGGCAAGCCAACCCAATCCCTATTGTACCCTTTTCCAATCTGTCGGGCCGGCCGCTGCGATTACTATACGAACCGATGCGCCGGCGTGTCAACGATATGTATAATCAACCCGCTGCGCCGCCGCCGTCAACTGCGGCGTCAACCATAGCGGCAGCGGCGATTGAAACGAAAATCAGGAGGTTACGCAATGTCCGCATCAAGCGAAGCAGCATCGAGCGAACTGTCAATGGAGGAATTCCGGCTGATGGCAGACCGCGCCGGGTTGGGAATGAGCCAGTCGGAGCTGGAAGCGCTTAAGCCGGTGTACGAACTCCACGCCGCCTACGCGCGGCTGCTGCACACCGTCAACCTCGGCGCCGAGGAAATCGTAACCGAATTCCATCCCGACTGGCCGAAAGGTTAGCGCGTTTGCGATAACAGCATTACCGGACAATGCCGACAGCTTGCCGGCTACGGAATCAGGAGGCCGGAACCCCATGACCGCTACTACCGACACCAACACCGCACTGCATTTTTTGACCATCCACCAGGCCGCCGCGCTGCTGCGGAAAGGCGAACTTTCGCCGGTAGAGCTCACCCGCGCCTGCCTGGAACGGATCCGGGAAACCGATGGCCGGCTGCATTCGTTTATCCTGCTACTGGCCGACGACGCCCTGGAGCAGGCCCGCCTGGCCGAAGCGGAAATCCGGCGCGGCGACTACAAAGGACCGCTGCACGGCATCCCATTTGCGCTGAAAGACCTGTATGACACCGCCGGAATCCGCACTACTTCCGGCTCGTATGTTGACCTGGACCGAGTTCCGGAGACGGACGCCACCACTACGGCACGGCTCAAAGCGGCCGGCGGCATCCTGCTGGGCAAGCTGGCAATGCACGAGTTCGCGCTGGGCGGCCCGGACTGGACCACCCCCTTTGAGCCGGCCCGCAATCCCTGGAACCTGGCGCACATTACCGGCGGCTCCAGCAGCGGCTCCGGGTCGGCGGTGGCCGCCGGCCAGTGCTTGGGCGCGCTGGGGTCGTGCACCGGCGGCTCCATACGCGGGCCGGCTTCCTTGTGTGGCATCGTCGGCCTTAAGCCGACCTACGGACGCGTCAGCCGGTTCGGAGTAGTTACCCTCAGCTGGTCGCAGGACCACGCCGGGCCGATGACCTGGACGGTTGAGGACGCCGCCTATATGCTCCAAGCCATCGCCGGCTACGACCCGAAAGACCCGACTTCCAGCCAAGCCCCGGTGCCCGACTACTCGCTTTCCCTCAAAGAGGATGTGCGCGGCGTCAAAATCGGGCTGCCGCGCCATTATTTCTTTGACCCGGATCCCGGCGTCAGCCCGGAGGTAGTGGCCACGGTGGAAAAGGCGATTGCCGACCTGGAGCAGATGGGCGCAGAGATTCAGGAAGTTACCCTGCCCAGCCTGGAATATGTCCGGGCCGCCAACACGGTGATTATGCTCAGCGAAGCTTACGCCTACCACGAACCCAACCTGAAAAGCCGTCCTGCGGACTTTGGCGAGATTGTGCGGGCGCGGTTCCGCATCGGCGGCCTGCTGTCGGCGTCCGACTATTTACAAGCGCAGCGGGTACGCAGCTGGGCGCGCCGTGATTTCGCGGCGGCGCTGCAAAAGGTTGACTTGCTGGCAACCCCTACGATGACCCAGCCGGCGCCCGCTTTTGAGGGCTATGACCCGCTTGCCACAGTGCGGGGACGGAGTTTCACCGCGCCGTTCAATGTAACCGGTCTGCCGGCCATTTCCGTGCCTTGCGGCTTTACCGACGCCGGACTGCCCATCGGGATGCAGCTGGCCGGCAAGCCTTTCGACGAACCGGGCATCATCCAGGCCGCCTACGCCTACCAGCAGCAGGCGGGATGGCGGGATCTGCGCCCGCCGCTGTAACCCGGCGGCCCTCACACCGCCCATCTCCCAAAGGCAGCATTTTACACCGATGGACAGGATGGGCGGGATTTTATCTCTTTCGTAGTCGGCGGCCCGCCGGCATATGGTAATCTTGCTATTGCTGCCGGCGGCGGCATCGCTGCGCCGGCGCCGCTTTGCCGCCGCAGTCTTGCCGCAGTTTGCAGTTTAGCCGCAGTTTAATCGAGGTGCTTTTACGATGACTATTGCCCAACGAATGAGCCGAATGGGAACGGAATCCGCCTTTGAGGTGCTGGCCAAAGCCCGCGCCCTGGAAGCCCAGGGGCGGGAAATCATCCACCTGGAAATCGGCGAACCCGACTTTGAGACGCCGCCCCACATCGTGCAGGCCGGCATACGCGCGCTGGAGGACGGCTATACGCACTACGGGCCTACGCCGGGCCTCCCGGAACTGCGCCAGGCGGTCGCCCGCAACAGCCGCGAAGTGCGCGGCATCGACACCGACTGGGAACAAGTCGTCGTAACCCCCGGCGCCAAGCCCATAATGTTCTATGTGCTGCTGGCCCTGGCCGAAGCCGGCGCCGAAGTCATCTACCCCAATCCCGGCTTTCCCATCTACGAATCCATGATTGAATTCGGCGGCGCCAAAGCCGTGCCGATGCAGCTGCTGGAAGATCGCGCCTATCATCCCGACCTGACGCGCCTTCCGGAACTGGTGAACGAGCGCACCCGACTGCTCATCCTCAACTCGCCGGAGAACCCCTGCGGCTCGGCTTTGACCCTTGAGGAACTGGAAGCCGTGGCCGCCGTAGTGCGCCGCCACCCGGACCTCTATGTAATGTCCGACGAAATCTACAAGGATATTCTGTACTCCGGCGAGCATCACAGCATTGCCGCGCTGCCCGGAATGGCCGACCGCACCATCATCCTGGACGGCTTTTCCAAGAGCTATGCGATGACCGGCTGGCGGCTGGGCTACGGAATTATGCCGACGGAACTGGTGCCCCATATCTCCCGACTGGCCACTAACAGCGTATCCTGCGCCGCCTCGTTCAGCCAGATTGCCGGCGTCGCCGCGCTGGACGGCCCGCAGGACGCCGTGCAGGAAATGGCCGCCGAATTCGCCAAGCGCCGCCGTCTCATCGCCGACGGGTTGCAGTCCATCCCCGGCGTCAACTGCCCGGAGCCGGAGGGCGCGTTCTACGCTTTCCCCAGCATCAAGGATACCGGCCTGACCAGCGCGCAGTTTGAGGAACGGGCGATGCAGGACGCCGGCGTTGCCCTGCTCTCCGGCTCCGCCTTTGGCAAGTTCGGAGAGGGCTACGTGCGCCTGTCCTACGCCAACAGCCAGGAAAACATCGGCAAGGCGCTGGAACGGCTGGACGCTATGGTGCGGGCTTTGTAAAGCGGCCCGGCCCCATCGCATCCGCATTATCCGATTACCCGCGCGACCGCCGCATCCGATAACGCCGCATCCGACAACGATGGAGTCTGCCCTGATGACGACGCTGCCCGACCCGCCGCCGGCTGCCGTCGTCGGCGCCACCACCTGGGGCACGACGCTGGCCATCCTGGCGGCGCGGCGCGGCGTTCCGGTGCGCCTGCTGTGCCGGACTGCCGCCGAAGCCGACGGCCTGCGCCGCGCCGGCGAGCATCACCGTTTTATCCCCGGGGTTCCTTTCCCGGACACGTTGTCGACGGAACATAACCCGGCAATCCTGCAAGATTCCAGCCTCGTAATCATCGCCGTGCCGTCCGACCGTTTCCGCCATAACGTGCGGCGGATTGCGCCCCATCTGCGGCCGGACGCTACGCTGTTGAGCGTTACCAAAGGACTGGAGCGGCCCGCCGGTCTGCGGATGACGGAAGTCCTCGCCCAGGAACTGCCGGGGCATTCCCCGCAGCGTTTCGCCGTGCTGTCCGGCCCCAATCTGGCCGGCGAAGTCATCCATGATAAGCCGGCCCTGACGGTAGTCGCTGCCGGGGCTGAGGACAGCCGGCGGCTGGCGCAAGATACGCTGCTGTCGCCCACATTACGCGTCTATACCAGCGATGATGTGGTCGGCGTAGAGTTGGGCGGCGCGCTGAAAAATATCATCGCCCTGGCCGCCGGCATCGCCGACGGGCTGGAAGCTGGCGCCAACGCCAAGGCGGCGCTGGTAACGCGCGGCCTCAACGAAATCGGACGGCTGGGCATTGCCGCCGGCGCCGAACTGCTCACCTTTGCCGGCCTGGCCGGCCTGGGCGATGTAATGGCAACCTGCAACAGCCCCTTGAGCCGCAACCGCCATGTCGGCGCGGAATTAGCAAGAGGCCGCAGCCTGCCCGACATCCTGGCCGGCATGGACGCCGTAGCCGAAGGCGTCAACACCACCATAGCCGCCCTGGAAATGGCGGAACGCCTCGCCGTAGAAATGCCCATCACCCGACTAATGTCGCAAGTACTATTTGAGGGCCTCCCGGCATCCGACTGCATCCCCGCGCTAATGGAAAGGCCAGCGCGCGCGGAGTGGTAACGGAAGCAATCAGATGCCAAAAGTTTGCGATGGGCCGGCATACACGCTATAATCACCGAATTATGCAGACGCAGCAATTTGACATTGACCGGTTTCGGGCGCGATTGAGCGAGTTCGACGCGCTGCGGGCTGGCGACGAAATACATACTGGCACGCTTGGTCGCGTCCAGCCTCAAAACGCGGATGAATGGCCGGCGCAGCTGGATTCGTCGGTGTGCGATGCGCTAATCGGAGCTGGCATCTCTCAACCTTATCAGCACCAGTACGACGCTATCGCAAAATCGTTGAGCGGCGCCGATGTGGTTATGGAATCGCCCACGGCCAGCGGGAAAACATTGGCGTTCACCGCGCCTATGCTCCATTCGTTGGTGCGTAATGAAGGCTCCCACGCACTGATGATTTACCCGATGAAAGCTCTGGCATTTGATCAGCGGACGCAGATTGAGCAGCTTTGTCAGCCCTTGGACATCAATTCCTGGCCCTATGACGGCGACACCCCCGACGACGTCAAAAAGATGTTGCGCGACCACCCGCCGCAGATTTTGCTGACCAATCCCGAATACCTTAATATGTCATTTCTAGGATGGCGGGAACTGTGGGCAAATTTCCTGCGCGACTTGCGCTATGTCGTCATCGACGAAATGCACGAATACCGGGGATTTTTCGGCGGCAATATGTCGCTGCTGCTCCGTCGGTTCTTTCTGCAATTGAACCGCATCGGCGCTCAGCCACGAGTGTTTCTGTCGACAGCCACTTGCGCTAATCCGCAGGAACACGCCAAAGCGCTCACCGGCCGCGCAGTGGAAGTGATTTCGGCCCGTGATGTGCTTCGTCCAGAGCGTCATTTTGTGTTCGTCAACCCGGATATTCCCGATTACCAGTATTGGGAAATTTTGCGGCTGCGCGTTGAACAGGCAGCATTAGCCGCTATTGCCGAAAACCTCCAGACTCTGGTGTTCTGTCCGACCAAGCGGTTTTTGGAAGAGGCATTCCGCAACTGCCGACGCAAAGCGCAAGAAAGCGGGATAAACCCGGAGCGAATATCGGCGTTTCACGCCGACTTGAAAAACGATGACCGGCAGGATATTCAGCAGCGGATCAAGTCGGGCGATATTGACGTTGTGTTCACCACCAACGCCCTAGAGCTCGGTCTGGATATTGGCGGTTTGGATGCTGTCATCCTGGCGGGGTTCCCGCCCAGCATTATGTCGGCATGGCAGCAAATTGGGCGCGCCGGGCGCGGTTGGGACAAAGACGCCCTGGTGTTGTTCTATGCAATGAACGACCCGATTGACCGCTTTTTTGTGGGCAACCTGGACGCTTTCCTCAACAAGCCCTTTGATCAGCTGGTGATCGACCCCGGCAATGAAGAGCTGATTGATAATCACCTTGCTCCTCTGGCCGCAGAAACCGACGGCCAAGTGCATCCATTGGAGAAAGATATTCTGGGCGACGCGTTTTTTGATGCGGCAGTAAAGGATGCGGGCAAGCCTCCGAAAGGGTACAAGCCACATCCGCGCCTTAATATGCGCGGCGGTATTGGGCAGTCGTTTGACCTGAAGCGCGGGAATGAGGAGATCGGCAAGATTTCAGCAGCCCGTCGCTTTCGTGAAGCCTACATCGGGGCCATTTTTACATTTTTCGGGCGGCGCTATTTGGTACGCTCGCACGAAGAACACGCCGTAGTTCTTGAAGACGCCGACCCCAATCTGCGGACCGAGGCCGGGTTTTTCACCGTGCTAAATCAATCGGACATTTTCGACGGGTTTAGCTACGGCGATGTCGAAGCTTACTACGGCTCATTGAATGTAGTAACCAATTTCACCGGCTATAAGCTAGTGGATGAACGGAACGACGAGGTCAAGGGCGTTGGGGGCGCCAACGAAGCCCATTATCAGAATAGGTTGCACGCTTTCTGGATTAACATACCGGAAAGCGATGTCGCCTCGGCCGGCGTTGGCGCAGTGGAGCATATGCTGCGCGTCGGCGCGATGTTCGTGATCCCGGCAGACCGCTTTGACACCAGCTCTTATTCCCGCGCCGGCGGCGACCCGGCGGCTTTCTACTACGAGAACTATTCCGGCGGCATCGGAGTCGCCAAGAAACTGTTTGAGGTATGGGAAACCGCTTTGGAAAAGGGCGTGGAAATCGCCCAGTCCTGCCGCTGTCGGTTGGGATGCCAGAACTGCATCGAGCCGGCCAAATCCTATAATATCAGCAACGCCGATATTGACAAGGTGAAAGGCATTGAGCTGGCAACCCGACTGCTGTTAGCAGCCAAAGCCGGCCCTAGCCGGAAATTCCGCAATGGACGGATGGTTGCGGTGTAAATCCGAGTCGCAACGGACATAACTAGTGGGGGCGAACAACCATTCGCCCCCACTGGATTCCGGCTTGCGCCGGAATGACGGTTGTCCGTAGTTACCCTCCATCCTCTCCCCACAGCGCCTCCAGCACCGCCCCGGGATGCATGGGCAGCCGTTCCAGCCGCGCCCCCGTCGCATCCGCGATGGCGTTGCCGATGGCCGCCATTGGCGGCACCAGCGACACTTCGCCCACGCCGCGCACCCCCAGCGGATGACCCGGGTTCGCCACCTCCACTATCACCGTGTCAATCATCGGCAAGTCCAGCGCGGTAGGCATCCGGTAATCCAGGAACGACGCATTGAGCATCTGCCCGCTGGCGTCAAAGCAGTATTCCTCGTTCAGCGCCCAGCCGATGCCCTGCACCGCGCCGCCCTGAATCTGCCCCTCCACATAGCTGGGATGAATCGCCTTGCCGCAGTCCTGCACGGCGGTAAAACGCAGCACTTCCACCTTGCCGGTCTCGGTGTCCACCTCAACATCGGCAATGTTGATGGCGAAAGCGTTGCCGACGCCGCCGGGATTGGCCGTAGCCCGTCCTACTACGGGGCCGCCGGTGCCATTAAGACGGCGCGCCAGCTGCTCAAAAGTCATCCGCAGCGCATCATCGGAACGGTGCGCCAGCGTCCCGTCGGCCTGGTACTCAACATCCTCAACCGGCACTTCCCAGATGCGGGCGGCGCGTTCAATCAGCTGCCGGCGCACATCCTCGCCGGCCTGATAAACGGCGGTGCCCATCTTGAAAGTTACGCCGCTGCCGCCGGCGCCGCTGCTGTAGCCGATGCTGTCGGTGTCCGCGATAGACGGCTTGATGCGCTCGGCGGGCAGCCCCAGCGCTTCGGCTATATGCATCGCCATCGCCGCCCGGGAGCCGCCAATGTCCGGCGAACCCTCAACCAGACTGATGGTGCCGTCCGGCATTACGCTGGCTACGGCGCTGGCCGGGCCGGTGCCATTGAACCAGGCGCCGGCGGCGATGCCCCGTCCGGTGCGCTTGCCCGGCCCGGACGGCGCCGGCACCGGCGCCGCCATATGCGGATGCTCCTGCGTGGCTTGCAGGATTTCCTGCATCCCGATGCGCCGGAAAACCGGGCCGGCAATCTGACGGCTTCCCTCTTTGGATGCGTTCTTGAGGCGGAACTCTACCGGGTCAACGCCCAGTTTGGCGCAGAGCTCGTCAATCGCCTGCTCCGCCGCAAAAGACGCCGCCGGCGAACCGGGCGCGCGGTAGGCCGCCGCTTTCGGCACATTGGTAACCACATCGTAGCCCTCAACGAACCCGTTGGGAATGTCGTAGGGCGCAAACATCGTGCGGCAGCCGCTGGGCACCGGCGAGCCGGGAAACGCCCCCGCCTCGTAAATCAGCGTCGCCTGCGCCGCCGTAAAGCGGCCGTCCCGCGTCCCGCCCACTTTGACCTTAATCTGCGTCCCGGAGGTCGGGCCGGTGCCGGTGAAAACTTCGGGCCGCGTCATCGCAATCTTAACCGGATGGCCGGTCTTGCGCGCCAGCGCGGCCACGACCGGCTCCAGATAACAGCCGCCCTGCCCCTTGCCGCCGAAACCGCCGCCAATTTCCATCGGCACCACATTGACCCGGCCAACGGATACGCCCAGGATGCGGCTGGTATGGTCGCGCAGGGCGAAATGCCCCTGGCTGCTGGCCCAGATGGTAACGGTGCCGTCGGCGTTCCAGCGCGCCGTGGCCGAATGCGGCTCAATGTACCCCTGATGCACCGCGCAGGTGCGATATTCCCGTTCTACAACGGCGTCGGCTTCGGCGAAACCGGCATCTACATCGCCCAGCGTGAACCGGAAATGATTGGACACATTGGAGCCGTCGCCCGCCGCCCCCTCGGCCCAGCCTCCGGAACGCTGCGCCGGATTGGACAGCGTAACCAGCCGTTCATGCACTATCGGGGCATCGGGCGCCATCGCTTCGGCGGCGGTCAGCGCCGGCGTCAAAACTTCCCAATCCACTGCAATCAGCGCCAGGGCTTCCTCCGCCAGATGCGGCGAGTCGGCGGCAATAGCGGCAACGGCATGGCCGCGATACAACGCCTTTTCCCGCGCCATCACATTGCGGCTGTAAAAGCCGTAGTTGACGGTGGCCCCTTCCTCCTGGTCTTTGATTTCGGCAGAGACTTCGGGAAAATCGGCCCCGGTAACCACGGCATAAACGCCGGGCAGTGCCAATGCCCGGCTGGCGTCAATTCCTTTGATGCGGGCATGGGCATGGGGGCTGCGTAGAATCTTGCCGTGCAGCATCCCCGGCAAATGGATGTCGGCGGCGTAGCGGGCGCGTCCCATCACCTTATCCGGCCCGTCATGCCGTACCGGACGCGTGCCAACCACCCGATAGCTGGTATCCGGGTCGGCCAGGACGATATTGGGTTGGTAGTCAAGCATAAAACGGCAACCTCCCTCTGATTTATTCCGGCTAATTTATGCCGTCTGATTGATGCCGGCTGATCTATGCGGAGTACGCGGCGGGCATAATGTACCACAAACGGATGGCGGCGGCAGCGAATGCCTTACCCGCCATACCTCTCTGCCATACCCATCTGATTGACGCATTTTGCCGCCGCTGGCTATAATTCCGGCAGTAGCCTGTTGCACGCCATCCACTAAACCGGTAAGGCCACTGAACCGGTATAGCCACTGAAACCGATACGGCCATTGAACCAGCGAGGTATTGCCAGCGATGAACCTGAAAACCGGACAGCGCTATGTTGGCCCCGGCGGGGCGGAAATGATTATCAGCAAAGCCAGCGGCGACGGGGAATTAACCGACGGTGCCGTGCCGTTGCAAATCAAAGGCCCCAATGTAGATTTTGGCGGAGCCGCATCCGCTGACGACGCCGCGGCCGTAACCATGGGCAAACGCCTGACCTCCGCCGACGGCAGCGTGTCGGTGCTGATTACCAAAGCCGGCAAGTGCGACCTGCGCCTCAACGGCGCGCCGATGGAATTGCAAGAAGCCAAACAGCTGCCGTCATCAGACTGACGGAGATTGACGGCAGACGCAGCCGGAGCGCGCTACTTATCCGGCTGCGAACCGGCCGCTTCCCGGGCGTCAAGCTCTTGCATCCGCTTGATCATGGCCTCCGTAGCGTCAGCGTAGCGCTGGTGCACAGCGTTCATTTCATCCAGCAGCCGATCGACGCGCTCCCGCTCTTGGGTTGCGCGTACGCTTTCTTGGGCCGCCCGCGCGCTTTCCTGGGCCGCCCGCTCCCGTTCCGTTTCGGCGCGTCTGCGCTCCTCTAATACCCTGGCCTCGGCTGCGTCAGCCCGCCGCTGCGCCTCTTCGGTGCGCTGCCGTTCCTGCTCAAGCCGGTTGTCCCGGAGAAATCCGATTACCATGATGATGCTCCCAATGGTGATGCCGGACAGGTTGGCAATCAGTGTACTGGCAATCTGGCCGGCCGGCAAATACCCCGCCGCTATTTGCAAGCCGGTTGAAACCAGCACTGCAACCACGACGATGGCAAAACCCAGTCCGTAGTACTTAAAGCTCTGCATCAGTAACTCTCAACAGCCGTGTCGCCGCCCGTCGCCGCGTGGCAGCAGCGACGGGCGGCGACACGCCCAATTAGCCGGCCTCGCCGAAAGACGCCGGCTGGGTGCACGCCATCCACATCGGCAGGCGCGGATTCTGCACCGGCTTGGGGATGACGGAACGCGGCGGGATATTGTAAAACTCGCCGGAATGCGAAAACGGATCCTCCGTCCACATCCGCGGAATCATTCCAATAGCCTCCCACCATTGCGCCCCCGCAATCGTCATCCCGCCCTCACAACCGTCATCCCATCCCCCCAACCGTCATTCCGGCGCAAGCCGGAATCCAAAATCCCCATTCATCCCCTTTATCCATGCCATCCCCCCAGATCCCTATGCCAGCAGCATCTTGTCCTGCGTATCCCCCACCAGCGCGCGCGGGTCAACCGGCGGCAGCGCCGGCCGCGCATCCCGTTGCAGCATCTCCTGCACGCTCAGCGCCTGCATCACCGGATACTCTTGCCGCCCGGCGTCCCGCGTGTGCAACTCAACCCGACCCTGCCGCGCGGCGAACACCCGCACTGACTCCGGCGGCGGATACAGGCTCACCATTATGGACATCGGCGCGTGCAGCCCCCTTTTCTGCAAGTCCGTCTGCACGCCCAGCAGCCGATCTACATCCGGCCGGCCTACCGACCGCTGCGCCGACGCGTACATCTTGACCTGTATCGGCACCACAATGCCCTCGCTGCGGTCCAAATCCAGCGCCCCGTAATAGCGGGCATCTACGCCGCCGTCGCCCTGCTTGCGCTGATTCGGCACGGCGTTGAGCAGAGCGGCCACTTTGTCCTCGGCCCACGCCCAGCCGTCAACGCCGTCCTCCGCCTGATCCCGGCCCATCAGCGCGCGCCGTTCAAACTCTTGCCAGTCAAAGTCATCCCATTCCAGCCCATAGACCGCCGGCGCCGTCGCATCCCCCCGCGATTCCAGCCGCTGCTGCATCACCCGCACCGCAATGCCGCTGATGTCAACCCCCAGATACTTGCGCCCCAAAGACGCCGCCGCATCCGCCGCCGTCCCGCACCCGCAAAACGGATCCAGCACCAAATCCCCCGGCTGCGACGACGCCCGAATGATCCGCTCCAACAACGCCAGCGGCTTCTGAGTGGGATAGCCGACCTTTTCAGAGCCAGTCGGGAGTACAATATCCGTCCAAACATTGTTTGGCAGGATGCCGGGGCCCGGCCTTTGCTTCCGCCAAACCCGGTCAGGTGATACCCATTCAAGCTCGCCTTGTTCGTCGAGTTCTATGAGGCGAGATTCCTTTACGGTCCAACCCGATGGATGCGGGGGATATATTCCTTTGTACTCGTAGCAAAGGTTAGGACGCGGCCCCAGGCCAGGCGGCCTAAACGGACTGCGCCGCTTGTACATTCCCTTGCTATCCGAATAGGGGAAGTCCTTTTCCGCATCAGCGTAAGGCGTAGCCACTGCTTGGATGTCGAAATGATACTTATCGCTTGCTGAATAAAACAGCACGCTGTCGCTTGAACGACCGAAGCTGCGATAGCCATATTGGCTGGTTTTGCCGGCCCCTTTGATGCGTTCCCAGACAATTTCATTCCGAAACTGCTTTTCCCCAAACACCGCATCCATCAGAATCCGCAAATAAGCGTTGGCGTGCGGATCGCAGTGCAGATAGATGCTGCCCGTCGGTTTCAACACCCGGTGCATTTCTGCCAGGCGCCGCCCCATATAGACGCAGTACGCCGCCATTTTGGACTGCTCCCCCGTTTGCAGGATGATGCCCCGCAGGCAGTCCAGCAGCCGCCCGTGCGGAATGCGCCGCTGATAAGTATTTTCCGTTTCCGCAGTCCACCGCCAGATGTCCCGCAGCTGCGCCCGCACCATCCCCTTGTCGCCAAAGGCGGCCACATAAAACTGGTTGCTGTTGAACGGCGGATCCAGATAAATCAGATCCACACAATCGTCCGGCAGCTCTTTGAGGACATCAATGTTGTCCCCGCAGACCAGCGCATTGCCGGCAAGATAGCGGCTGTTAGAACTTATGTACGGGGGGGGGTAAATCGACCGAACCCCTCCCGGAGCGACGACCGCGCGGCGGCATACCAATCACCTCTCTGCTCTGTCGGGTTGACGCCATCCTTATACCAACCTACCCGCCGCTAGTCAACCCACCCCCGTCCCCCCCAAGCCCCATTCATTCCCTCCATCCATGCCATTACCCAATCCCGTCCATCCTGCCCATCGGCGTAAATACCCCACAACCGGAATGACGGCTAATATGCCTACACGCCCTAATTGGAAACTCCGCCCTCCGCCCCGCGCAACTTGCAACCGGCCGGGCGCTGTAATATAATCGCCCGTTGGCATCATCCCGAATTATGATGCCGGCCATCCGAATTACGATGCCGGAGGCTGCCTCTTGACTTATCTGGACCTGCACTGCCACTCGGTGGCGTCCGACGATTCGCGCGCTACCGTTGAGCAGTACCTGAAATGGATTAATGTGCTTCGCAAGCGCGGCTTTACCGTGGACGGCATCGTGCTTACCGAGCATCGCCTGTTTGACTTTGACGCCGATTATTCGCAGCTGGCCGCCGAATACGGCGTTATCGTCCTCAAAGGCGCCGAGCTGGATACCTGCTTCGGCCATATGCTGGTGTACAACGTTACGCCCGGCCTCTACCGCGACATTGACTTCGGCGATGTCAAAATGGACGGACGCGAGCTGATTAAAGCCGCCCGGCATCACGGCGGCTATGTCGTGCCGGCCCATCCGGGGCGGTTCGGCATCGGCCTGGTTGAGTATATGGCGCAGGGCGAGCAGTTTGACGATGTGTCCATTGTGGAGCGCGTCAATGCCGGCAGCAAGCCGGAGGAAAACGCCCGCGCCGACGACCTCTGCCGGCGCACCGGATACCTGGGCACCGGCGGCAGCGACGCCCATCTGGCCAGCCATATCGGGCGCGTCGTTACCCAATTTGACGCCGGCATCACCCGCAGCGAGGAACTGGTGGACGCCCTGCTCTCCGGCCAGTTCCGCCCCGTTTCCATTGAACAAACCGCTGATGAACAAACCGCTGAACCAACTGCCGAACTGACCGCTGAACCAACCGCCGCCGCCGCTGTCGCCGTCGGCTGATCCCACGCATCGCTTTTTGTGGAGCGCTTTCTATGCCTACCGAAATTGACTACGCATACGACCATTCCCTCTACGGAGTGGAGCACGAGTCCGGCCCCTTTGCAGTTACCGCCGAAATCGTAGCAACCTACGCCCGCAGCGTGGGCGAGGACAACCCCATCTACACCGACGCGGACGCCGCTCGCGCCGCCGGCTATGCCGACCTGGTAGCGCCGCCCACTATGTGCGCGCTGTTTGAGCGCGGCGAGCTGCCCGACATCAAGCTGCAATTCGGACGCCGCCAGTTCCACGGCGGCCAGCGGGTAGAACCCCGCGCGCCCATTATTGCCGGCGATACCCTCACCGCATCATCCCATCTTAAGGATGTGTACGCCAAAACGGGACGCTCCGGGACGATGGTTCATGTTGTGTGGGAAACCACATTCCGCAACCAGGACGGGCAGGTAGTCGCCGACGTCCAGCGTTCCCAAGTCGTCCGGGAGTGATTTCTGATGCCGCAGCCAACTGCCAAGCTTTACTTTGAGGATGCCGAACTCGGCGACGAGGTCGGGCCGGTCATCCTGTCCGTTACCGATCAGCAGGTCATTGACTTCTGCGCGCTGTGGGGCAACCCGCATCCCAACCGTTTCACCGACCAGGCCGAGGCCGAAAAAGTGGGGCTGGATACCCCCATTGTGCCGGGCATTATGAGTATGGCTTTGGTGTCGCGCGCGCTTACGGACTGGGCCGGCGCCGGCACGGTAGCCGACCTGGATCTGGTATTCCGGGGCTCGGTTCCCCATAACCAGCCGTTGCACATCGCCTTTCAAGTTAGCGACACCAGAGAGGATGACGCCGGCAGCTATGTCCAGTGCGACATCACGATGACCGGCCCCGTTCCCGACCGGCCGTATGTCATCGGCACCGCCCGGCTCAACCTGCCCACCCGAAACTAGCCAACCAACCAGACGCCCCAACCGTCATTCCGACATCCCCAACCGCCATTCCTAGCCCTCAACCGTTATTCCGGCGCAAGCCGGAATCCAGCGTCATAACCTGCCACTATGGTAATGGAGCCGGCAACCCATAGATTCCGGCTTGCGCCGGAATGACGGTTAAGACGGTTAAAATGACGGTGAATATGACGACCGCACGCCCTAATTCCCCCGGCGCAACATAATGGCACAGCATACCCGCGCCGGCCGGCCGGCTGCGTCAGAGCGACGGGATGGCGGCGGCAAGCTGCTGGCGGTTCACTTTGCCACTGCCCTGCTGGTTGTGGTAGATTTTGTTATGTTCCAGGCCGCAGCCGCCGGGGTAACGGCAGCCATCTACTACACCGTCCCAGCCTTGGACGCCGGCATAATGCGCGGCGAATCCTCCTGGACCTGGATCAGAATCTTTCAGATAGTAAGCCCTACAATTGCCCTGCCCGGAGGTGCCGCAACCATGCTGTCCAGCTATTTCCTTGCCCGACGCGTCCAGCAAGTCGAAACCCAAGCGCGCGCAGACGTGCAGCAAGCCCAGGACCAAGCGCGCGCAGAAGCGCAACGTGCCCATGACCAAGCACGCGCAGAAGCGCAACGGGCCCAGGAAGCCGAAACACGGATCCAAGAGGAAGCGCAACGGGCCCGGGATGAGTCGCAACGCGCCCAAGAGCAGGCGCGCCGCGCCGATGCCGCCGAAGCCCGGGCCGAAAACCTGCAAGCCCAACTGGAACGGAGCCGCAGCCCCCGCCGCCGCCGGCTGCGGAACTCCGCTGCGCCGCCCCCTGCCGCAAGGTAATGCCGCTTTACTCGGAGCGTTATAACCATGCTGTCCAATTATTTCCTTTCCCGACAGCTCCGGCAAGTGGAGGACCGTCTCCGGGAGATCCAAGCCATTAGGTGGGAGGCCGACAACCGTCGGGAACGCGCCCAAGCCCAGTTGTTCCAATATCAGACGCGCCGCGCTGAGGCCGCCGAAGCCCAGGTAAAAATCCTGCAAGCACAACTGGATCTGAACCGTAAATCCCGCCGCTATCGCCGCAACCGACTGCGGGCCGCCCAACGACGCCGCTTATGCTGTACAAACTGCGCCAAATCGCTATGATGGTCAACGACCTGCCCGATGCCGTCGCCGCTTATGGCCGCATCTTGGGTATGGCGCCGTGCCGCACCGGGACGCTGCCGCAGTTCGGACTGGACAATGCCGTGCTGCCCGCCGGCAACGGCACTTTCGTAGAACTGCTGTCGCCCCGAACCGGCAACGCTGACGCTGGCTCCGACTCCGCTAACCCCGACTCGGCCGGCGCTCGCTTTCTGCGCCGCCGCGGCGCAGCCCCCTATCTGATAATCTTTGAGACTGCCGAGTACGACCGTCTGCTGCCACATCTGCGACAGCAGGGCGTCCGCATTACTGCCGAAACGCAGCACGAAGGCAGCCGTTCCGCTTTTCTGCATCCGTCATCCTGCAACGGCGCTTTTCTGGAGATAACCGAAGTATCCGATGCCGGCAATCCCTGGCCGGCCGCCGGCCCCGACTGGCAAACCGCAATCCACCGTCCTGGCACGCTGCAACTCCGCCAGGTTGCCGTCATCGTGCACGACCTGGACGCCGCCTTGACACACTGGAGCCGGCTGTTTGGATTAGAGCCGACCCAGCGGTTCCAAATCAGCTTTACCGACTTGGAAATCGCCGTGCTGCCGCTGGGCGGACGGGATACTTTCATTGAACTGGCGCAGCCCACCAGCCCCGACTCGCCATCCGGTCGGTTTCTGGCCCGCTACGGCGAGGGTATCTATCTGACCATTTACGAAATCGCCGATTCGCTGGCTACCGACGCCCATCTGCAAACGCTGGACGGCGTCCGTTTCACCACTTCCCGGCGCACCGATAATTACACTAACCTGGGGTTCAACAGCATCTGGCTGCATCCGTCCACCTTTATGGGCGCATTCACGCAGCTGTCGCAAGTGCTGGACACCGAAAACCCCTGGCCGCCGGCCGGCGCGGACTGGTTCCGGGCCTAGCCAATGCTCTGAATAGCTAATGCGTTTTTCCTGCCACACGGTCCTGTCTATACCCCGCAGCGGCCGCACCGAGGAGACCCACGATGACCACTACCTGCCAACAACGCCCTGTCCACTGCTGCGGCGGCCACACCCGGCCCCCTACCCAAGATGACGAACTCCCCCAAGCCGTAGTGTTCCGCAGCGTTACGGTGCGCTACGGGCCGACCGTTGCCGTGCAGGATGTTTCCTTTTCCGTAGAGAGCGGCTGCCTGGCCGGCGTGGTCGGCCCCAACGGTGGCGGCAAGTCAACCCTGCTCAAATCGGTAGTCGGCCTGGCCCGGCCCCAGCGCGGCGCCGTGCTGGTGCATGGCCAACCCAGCCTCAATATGCGTAAGGAAATCGGCTTCGTTCCCAGCTGGAGCAGGTAGATTGGAACTTCCCGGCTACGGTGTGGGATGTGGCGCTGATGGGAATGACGGCCGGCGGCGGCCTCTTTCGCTGGCATCGCAAGTCCGACCGGGCCGCCGCCGCCGCCGCTCTGGATACCGTCGGAATGACCCATCTGCAACGCCGTTCCATTGGCGAGCTTTCCGGCGGAGAGCGGCGGCGCGTCCTGCTGGCCCGCGCCATCGCCGCCCAACCCTCGGTGCTGCTGCTGGACGAACCGATGAACGGCCTGGATCCCACCGCGCAGCACGGCTTCCTGGACATTCTGGATCGGCTGCGCGCCGCCGGCGCCACGGTGCTGATGAGCACTCATGACCTCACTTGCGTCTGCGCCCGCGCCAGCGATGTCGCCTTGGTGAACTGCAACCTGGTAGCCTACGGCCCGCCGGAGGAAGTGCTGCTGGAATCCGTCCTCGCCGACGCTTTCGGCCACCAGTTGGTAGTCCACAGCGCCGGCGGCGCCTACGCCCTGCATCACCATGACCACGAGGTGAGCTGGCCGGGGCGGGGGTAGGTAGCGCGAATCCCACGCCCACGCCATCAGCGCGCTCGCATTATGGTTTGGGGGATAATAAGGATGTACGGCGCTGGCATTGGGTGGGCATGGCCTCGGCTGTTGCTGTTGGCGGCGATGGTAGTTGTTGGCATTGTGGAAGCGGCTTGCGCTGGCAGTGGAGCTCCGGGGAACACAATAAGCGCCGGGCTAGCTCATACTTGCGGAGTGCGTACTGATGGCAGCGTGGATTGCTGGGGAAATAATGACTTTGGTCAATCCCTATCGCCAAGCGTGGAGTTTTGGTCGGTTAGCGCTGGTGGGGTGCATACCTGCGGAGTGCGCGTCAATGATAGGTTGGACTGCTGGGGCAGTGACCGTTTTGGGCAGTCCAGCCCGCCGAGCATGAAATTCCGGTAGTCGTTGCCATGCTTACTGCGACAGCAACCTGTAGTATTATGCCACCCGCATAACGCTGCAACTGTTAGGTAACAAGTATGACAACATCCGAAAAATCCCGCAGCCTGACGCCGCCCGGCCAGGGCCTGCTCTGGTCGCACATTGCGGCTACGCTGCTGACTGCGGCGGAGTTCGTTCTGCTGCAAGCGATAGCCATCGGCTTGACCACCGTTGTATATTTAATGGCGCCGGCGCTGGACGCCGGCGCGGCAATCGGTTTCGCCGAATGGCTGAAAGTGTTCCAAATCGTGAGCCCTACCATCACTGTAACCGCAGGAGCCCCCATCGTGATTTCCAGTTACATTTACGCCAAAAAAGCGCAGGAAGCCTATGATTTCGCCGCCCAGGCCGCAGAACGGGCGGCACAATCCGACGCCCGCGCGGCACAGGACCGGGAACGCGCGGCGCAGGCCGAAGCCGAGATTGCTCGCCTCACCGCGCGCTTGGCTCAACTTGAAAACGGCGGCGCCACGCCAGAGCATCCCCAATAGAGACCCGGCATCGCCCCTGCGCCACGCCGTCATACCCCTACCCTCTATCCCCGCAGGAGACCCGTTCTTATGTACGACCTTAATGGCAAGACCGCCCTGGTAACCGGCGCCGGCGGGCGCCACGGCATTGGCCGCGCCATCGCTACCCGCCTCGCCGCCGAAGGCGCCGATGTGGTAGTTACCGATGTTGAAGCATCCTTGGACGCCATCCGCACTGAAGATCGCCGCGCCGGCTGGGCCGGACTGCCCAGCGTCGTCAAAGAGATTCAGGCGATGGGACGCCGCAGCCTGGGCCTCTATTACGATGTCGCCGACAGCGGGCAGGTCGCTAGTATGGTCGGCGATACTCTTACCGAATTCGGCAAGATTGACATTCTGGTCAACAATGCCGGCTCCCGTCCGGGCCGCGACCGGGTGCTGATTGTGGAGCTGGAGGAGGATGCTTTTGACGAAGTGATGCGCGTCAATGTGCGCGGCACTTATCTGGTCAGCCAGGCCGTAGCTCGGCATATGGTTGAGCGGGGCGGCCCCGGCAAAATCATCAACATATCGTCCGGCGCCGGCAAGCGGGGCATTGCGCGCTATGGGGCCTACTGCGCCAGCAAGTTCGCCGTCATCGGGTTCACGCAGTCGCTGGCCCACGAAATGGCGCCCTACCGCGTCAATGTCAATGCCATCTGCCCCGGCCTGGTAGATACGGAACGGGTAGATTTTATCGCCGCCGCCCTGGCGCCGGAGGGCGCATCCGGCGAGGAACACCGCGCCCTGATGGTGCGGGAACGGGAACTGCGGGTGCCGCTGGGCCGCATCGCCCAAGGGGACGACATTGCGCGGATGGCGGCATTCCTGGCATCGGCCGAGTCGGACTACATGACGGGGCTGAGCATCAGCGTATCCGGCGGCTCGGAGATGGGGTAGGGCGCCGGCGGTAGCGTTTCTTTTCAAGTGGTTGCGGGCGTGTTTCCCGGCTTGCGCCGGAATGGCGGAAAGTTAAACCACCTGATTGGAAACGCTGTCATATATCGGTTGTGCTCGACCAAACGGAGCGCCGCCATTATTTTGGAGCGGAATCACGGACGGGAGGGAATCGGCGCTATGACGCCCCAACGGCAGGATGTTACCGGAACCCCTAATTGGGACTTGGCGCGCGGCGCCGTCGCTAACCTGTATGCGATGCCGGCGGCTACTGCCGAGGCCAACATTCAGGGGCAGCTGGTTTCTATCTTGGGGTTCCTGTTTCCCGGCCTGCCGCAGTCGGAGTTGACGCAGGAAATGCAGTCCGGCGACGGCCCGATTGATGTCTATTGCCGCAATGTGGTCTTTGAAACCAAGCGGCAAGGCAAACTGGATGCTCGGCGCAAGCCCGACGGCAGCAGTGAAACGCCTGAGGAACAAGCACTCCGCTACCTGAATGCGCTGACGGCGCAGCCTAATATGTTCGCCGACGCCGCCATCGGATGGCGCGCCGGCATCACCGACGGCAAGGAGTGGCTGTTCTACGACTATGACCGGAACGCCCCCGACGGCGCCAAACTGACGCTGGTCAACACTTTGCGATTAGACACGCTGGACGCCGGCGAAACGCTGTTGGCCTACCTGTACGATTTCGTCAACCGCACCGTCAAGATGGCGCCGCCTACGGATAACCGGGAATGGGTAGAACGGCTGGTGCGTCCGTTCATTGCGCTGTCAGAACGCTACCGGGATACTTCAGAATATGATGTCAAGCATAAGTTGTGGGAGGGTGTGCTGAGGGGCGCATTCATCATACCGCCCGACGGCGCGGGCGCCCGGCGGGAATTGTTTGCGCGTCATACGCTGCTGGTAGTCATCGCCCGCGCCGTCGCCGAAACTTTGCGCCCTCCGGAGCAGCAGCCGGCGGCGCGGGAACAATTGCACCGCACACTCACTGAAGGATTTGCCGCGTGGTTGCTGGACGCTGCTGGCGCTGACGGCATTGCGGCCATTGATGCGTTGGCTGCCGAAGTCAACAACTACGCCTGGAGCGCCGCCAACCGGGACACTCTGAAAGATCTGTATCACGCGGTGATTTCTCGCGACATCCGCCATGACTTTGGCGAGTATTACACTCCCGATTGGCTAGCGCGGGCAGTGTGCGAGGAAGCGCTGGACCCGGAATGGCGCAAGGCGGTTATCGACCAGGCGGTAAAAAGAGAGCTGTCGGGGCCGGCCGTACTGGATCCGGCCTGCGGCTCTGGAACTTTCCTGTTTCACGCCACCCAATTGTTGCTTGAGGAAGCGCGGCAGCATCCCGAATTGGCAGGCAGTCGCGAAGCTCAGACCGAAATCGTCAACCAACTCGTAGCCGGAATGGACTTGCACCCGGTAGCGGTGGAGCTGGCAAAAACCACCAAAATGCTGGCATTCTCCAATGCGGGTATGCCTCTGGTTTATGCGGAGAACTTTGCCGGCATCCATTTGGGCGACAGCCTGCAATGGGAAACCGTGCGAAACGAGGAATTGTTTAATCAGGGTAATTTAATCGCTATACCGGCGGACGAATCGTCAGAGCCGGTACTGTTGCCTCGTTCCTTGCTGCTGTCCGAGCATTTCAGCCATCTAATCAACTTGATGTTTGATTACGCGGAGAATCCTGATTTTGAAGGGGCAGAGTCCACATTGGCAGCAGCGCTGGATTTGCCCAACGAGTCGGAGCAGGCCGCGGCGCTCGCTGCTTACCGGAGATTCCGGGGATATATTCATTCGGAGCGCAATCGGGTATGGCGGTGGTACATATCAAATATGGCGCAACCGATCAGGCTAGCGCGCCTGCCGGCGACCCGACTGGTAGGCAATCCGCCCTGGGTAGTCTATAACGCGATGGACAATGACCGGCAGGACGCGTTCCGTGAACACGCGCAAAGCCGCCGGATCTGGTCTGCCGGCACCGGACGGGCGCCGCAAAATGACTTGGCGGCAACCTTTGTCGCCACTTGTGTAGATTACTATTTGCAAATCGGCGGCAAATTTGGGTTCGTGCTGCCCTACGCCGCTCTGCGCGCTCGCCAGTGGGATCCGTTCCGTACCGGCGATTGGAGCTTGCAGCAAGATGCCGAGCGGGGTACGCACGTTGACTTGAGCAAGGAAGCATGGGATTTTTCCGGCGTTAACGCTCCGCCCTTTCCGCAAGCGCAATCGTCAGTAGTGTTCGGTACAAAAGTGCGCGCTGACAATCAATCCCCCGCCTTAAAGCGATTAGACAGAACTGTGCAGATTGTAGGGGATGCGCTAACTACCAATATGTCGTGGGCAGAGGTGAAACCCCGTCTGCGATTCACCGAGCGCCAGGAATGGCCGATTGATCCGAGCGAGGCGTACTCCGCCCAAGTTCTTAATGGCACCAATTTGTTCCCGCAATCGTTGCTGGTCTTTGAGCGCCCGTTGTCCCGGGGCAGAGGTGTCATATATTTCCGCACCAACCCGGCAAAAGGTATCTGGCGGAACACTGACCGGGACGGCAATGTTGAGGAACGCTTTGTCAAGCAAGCAGTGTTTTCGCGTCGGCTGCTGCCATTTGGCGCCAACGGCCATTCCCATGTTGTTGCGCCTTTTTCCGAGGACGGCAAGGCCGTTTTGCAAGACCCACCCCAGGGCAGCGGTGCACAGCGGTTCAACATCTACTGGTCGTCTGCCAATGCGGATTATATGCGAATTAAGCGGCCTAAATCCCCGGACACATTGGCTAAGATGGTTGACTATATCAGCCACTTGTCGGCGCAACTGCGGTGCGAAAACGATTACAAGGTAATCTACAACAGCAGCGGGGGCAAGCTTTACTCGGCAGTAGTGCGCTCCGATCTAGTATGCAGTCACACACTGTGTTGGATTGCGCCGTCAAGTTTGGATGAATGCCATTATCTGGCGGCGATATTCAATGCGCCGGCACTGGCGGAATTTTTCAGTGTAGCCTGCCGCGCCAGCGACCGGGATTTTATCCATCTGCCCGTCCAAAACCTGCCCATCCCCGCTTACGATGCCGGCAACGAGCATCACGCCAACCTGGCGGCGCAGTCGTTATTGGCGCACCAGCGGGTGGCCGCGATGGTGGCGGAACGGCAGGCGCTGGGACGTCGTATCAACCGCAACGATGTGCTGCGGGATGGGGCGATGCAGCCCATCCTGTACAGCATTGACGCAGCGGTGCGGGCGATTTTGTCGGATTACTGCCAGCCCGTACCCTAAACTTCAACCCGTCATGGCGCATCCGGTTGGAACCGCAATACGGGCAGCGGAGTCGTGATTATCAGCGCGCGGGCGGGCCATGCGGAGCCTCCGGGCTGGGGATAATCCGACTATAACCGCACTGGCAGTTTATGTAAAGAACGCCAGATGTGGCGGCGCCGCCCGAAATCTCCCCCGGATGATTGACGCGGACCCGTTGATGTGCTACATTTTCATCGTAAAATCTCTATCGCGTTGCGAATTGTAGAGAAATCTACAGGTTTTGATGACTGCCGGCACGCAAAACATATCCCGCTGGATGTCCTTGGGCGAAGTCAGCCGCACTTTGGATGTGAACGAGGCTACCCTGCGGCAGTGGGCCGATCGGGGCCGGCTGCCCGTCTATCGCACTCCCGGCGGGCATCGCCGCTTTCTGCGCGAGGATGTGGAGGAACTGCTGCACGGCGCGCCCGGCGGCGGCCATGCCCACGCCGTTGCCTCTGCGGCTCCAGATTCCGAGGAACTGGCGCTGCGCCGCATTCGCCGCAAGCTGGGGCAGCTGGATCCGGCGGCGCAGACCTGGATGGAAGGCTTTCAGGCGGAAGGGCGCGACCGGATGCGCCTCTTTGGGCGCCGGCTGCTCTCGCTGCTGGTGCAGGACGGATTGGCCGGACGGGGTCGCCGCAAAGGCGAAACGCTGTCCGAAAGCCATATGCTGGGCCACGAATACGGCGCCGAAATGGCCGATCGTTCCGTATCCTTGTCCGACAGCGTGCAGGCGTTCCTGTTTTTCCGGCAGGCTGTCGTGGAGGCGGTGCCGCCGGAACGCCTGCGCCAGGTAGTTGAAATATCCGACCGGGTGCTGCTGGGATTGGTGGACGCTTACGCCGCCCGTTTGCCCGACCGCGCCGCTGACGCCAACCGAACCGGCCCGGCGCCGGCATCGGCTCCGGCTAGTATAAGAGGAGCAAAATGACCGCCGAAACGATGGACATTACCGATCGCAAGCTGCTCAACATCATCCAGAGCGACTTTCCGGTCAGCGCGGAACCGTATCGGGAAGTTGCCGAGCAGCTGGGCATCGCCGAAGCCGATGTACTGGAACGCCTGGCCGAACTGAAACGGCAGAATGTGGTGCGCCAGATCAGCGCCATCTTTGACACCCGTCGGCTGGGCTACAAGACGACGCTGGTGGCATTCGCCTATGCCGCCGCCGATTTGCATGACGGCGCCGTTTTTATCAACCGGCATCCCGGCGTCAGCCACAACTATGCGCGGGAAGGCTCTTACTATAACCTGTGGTTCACCCTGGCGGTGCCGCCGGACGGCGACTTGGATGCCACGGTGCGCTGGATGGCGCAGCAGACCGGCGCCATTGAGTTCCGCATTATGCCGACCATCCGCTTTTTCAAGATTGGCGTCAACTTTGATATGGTCAAACGCCGCAGCGACGCTTACAACTACAGCCCGGACGGCATCGGGCAGCAGCGCCGGCCGGCCAGCGACTGGAACCAGGCCCAGGAAATCACCGAGTGGGACAAAACCGTCATCCGGGAAGCCCAGGAGGATCTGCCGCTGGTAACGCGTCCTTTTGACGCAATGGCGGGGCGGCTGGGCTTGTCGGTGCCGCAGCTTTTCGCCCAGCTCGGCGAATATCAGGAACGCAAGCTGATGCGCCGGTACAGCGCCGTGCTGTATCATCGCCGCTCCGGGTTCCGCGCCAATGCGATGATTGTCTGGAAAGTGCCGCCGGAACGCGCCGAGGAAGTGGGTATGATTATGGCGGAACACGCCGCCGTTACGCACTGCTACGAGCGGCCTACTTTCCCCGACTGGCAGTACAGCCATTTCACGATGGTGCACGCCCCTACCCGCGATGAATGCGAGGAGATTGGCCGGGAAATCGCCCGGGCCACCGGCATCAGCGACAACCTGCTGCTGTACAGCACTCGTGAATACAAGAAAACGCGGGTGCGCTACTTCGTAGAGGATTACGAACGGTTCTGGGACAGCGCCGAGCAAGCCGAAGCCCTGGCGGAACCGGCTGCCGTTGCCGACTAGGGGGGCGTCAAATTCACCGTCATTCCGGCGAAAGCCGGAATCCAGCGCCATATCCGCCATTACGGTAGTAGAACCGGCAACCATAGATTCCGGCTTGCGCCGGAATGACGGTTGGAGTATTGGAATGACGAAAACGTACGCCGTACTGCGGCAAATCGTAATTGGACTGCACACTCTGTGAACCATCCTCCGCTTTCTGCTCTCCGCAAACCCGATGCAAGGTTGAAACAAACGATGCCCGAATACTACCCCGTCTATCTCAATCTGGCCGGCAAGTCCTGCGTAATTCTGGGCGGCGGCGCTATCGCGCAAGGCAAAATTGCCGCCCTGCGCGACGCGGGCGCCAGCATTACCATCATCAGCCCGCAGGCTACCGACGGCATCAAGCGCGCCGCCCAGCGCGGCCAGGTTGCCTGGCTGGAACGGGAATACCGCCCCGGCGACCTAGACGGCGCATTCATCGCCGTGGCCGCTACCAATGTCTGGCACGTCAATCGCCAGATTTACGAGGAGGCCGAGGACAAAGGCGTGCTGCTGAATGTGGTTGACGACCCCGACCAGTGCACTTTTATCGCTCCGTCCATCGTGCGCCGCGACCCCGTTACGCTGGCCATATCTACGGGCGGCGCCAGCCCGGCCCTGGCCCGCAAGATGCGTGAAACTCTTACCGATGCGCCCGCCCTCAAGTGGGCCGACTTGGCCGACGCCCTGGGGCAGGCGCGCCGCGTCATCAAGGAAAAGCGCGCCGTCATTGACCCGACCCGCTGGCAGTGCGTCATCACGGAGGACTTGCTGGAACTGGCGCGTCGGGGCGACAACGATGCCGCCGCTGCCATCATTCTGGAACAGCTGCAAGACAACGGCATATCGGAGATGTGTTCCGATTTGACCCGGTGCCAGCCCGGCGGCTGCGCCAAACGCGCCGCCATGCGCGCTGCGGAGGCCGTAAATTGAGCCTGCTGGCCCTGGGATTGGACCATCGCACTGCGCCGGTGGAACTGCGGGAACGGCTCAGCGTGGAGCGGGAGCAGCTGCCCGCCGCGCTGGCGCAGCTCGCCGACTATGTGCCGCAGTCGGTCATCCTGTCCACCTGCAACCGCACCGAAGTTTATGCCTACGACCGGGACGACATCGGCCTGGCCGGTCGGGTTGGCGATTTTCTAATTGCTTACTCCGGCGTTGAGGGCGCGGAACTGGAACGGCATCTGTACCAGGTATGGGAAAGCGACTGCGTGCATCATCTGTTCCGGGTAGCCGGCGGCCTGGAGTCGATGATTGCGGGCGAGCGGCAGATTTTGGGGCAGGTGCGCGCCGCATTCAGCACGGCCAGCCAGTCCGGGTACGCCCAAAGTCCGTTGACGCGGGTATTCCACAGCGCGCTGCGGGCCGGCCGACGCATCCATCGGGAAACCGACATCGGCCGGCATTCCCGGTCGGTAAGCCGGGCCGCCGTGCAGCTGGCGCGCGGCCTCTTTGACCGCCTGGACGACCGGCGCGCCCTGATCATCGGCGCTGGCGATGCCGGCCGGATGGTGGCCCGCGCTTTGTCTGACGCCGGCGTCCGGCGGATTGCCGTCGCCAACCGCACCGAGTGGCGCGCCGCCGACCTGGCGCAGCAGCTGGGCGGCGTTGCCATACCCTTTGACGGCCTGGAGTACGCCTTGGCCGACGCCGATCTGGTAATCAGCAGCACCGGCTCGCCCGGCTACATTGTTGACGCCGCAATGATGGCCGCCGCCGCCCGAATGCGTAATGCCGCCGCCCCGCTGCTGTTTATAGACATTGCCGTACCCCGCGATATTGACCCGGCCATTGGCCAGCGGGATGACGCCCGCCTGTATGACATTGACGCTCTGAGCCAGGTTTCGGAAATCGCGCTGGATTCCCGCAACGCCGAAATTCGGACGGCCTCCGACATCATTGACGAGGAATGGACGCGGTTCGTAGAACGCTGGAATTCGTCGGATACGCTGGAACTGGTCGTTGCGATGCGCCAGCGGGCCGAAGCGGTGCGCCGGCAGGAAGTGGCCCGCACGCTCAAGATGCTGCAAGCGGACGCTGACGGCGAGCTGGCGGCCCGGCTCGATGCAATGACGAATGCGCTGGTCAAAAAGCTGCTGCATCAGCCTACTGCGGCGCTGCGGGCCGGCGACAGCGCGGCATTGTATTCGGCAGCGCGGCAGCTCTTTGCCCCGGAACTCCACTCAAATGCCAATGCCGGCAACGGCGCCGGCGGCAACATCGGTAATCGTAATCGTGGCCGCCGGTGACAAGCCCGGCGCCGTCATTAAGGTCGGCACGCGCGGCAGCCGCCTGGCCATCATCCAGACCGAGCTGACGCTGGATACGCTGCGGGCGGCGCATCCTGATTTGGTATTTGAGACGGTAACCGTTACGACGCAGGGCGATGCCAACCGCACTGCGCCGCTGGCCGGCATGGGTCTGGGCGTTTTCGTCAAAGAAATTGAACGCCGGCTGGAAACCGGCGATATTGACCTGGCAGTGCACAGCCTCAAGGATATGCCCACTGTGCTGCCCGACGGTATGGCCATCGGCGCGGTGCTGGAACGGGCTGACCCGCGCGATGCGCTGGCAACCCATCTCGGCGTAACGCTGGCCGATTTTCCGTCCGGCGGACGCATCGGCACCAGCAGCCCGCGCCGCGCCGCGCAGCTTGCCGCCCGGCGGCCCGACTTGCAAATCGCGCCGCTCCGCGGCAATGTGGAAACCCGCCTCCGCAAGGCGGCCGGCGACGAATGCGACGGCGCCATCCTGGCGGCGGCCGGCCTGCTGCGGCTGGGCTTGTCCGACGCCATCACCGAATACCTGCCTACTGAGGAGTTCGTGCCGCCGCCCGGCCAGGGCGCAATGGCGGTAGAAATCCGCGCCGCCGATGACCGGATGCGAAGCATAGTAGCCGCCGCGCATCACGAACCGACGGCGGCGGCGGTATCAGCGGAGCGCGCATTCCTGCAAGCGCTGGGCGGCGGCTGCCAAGTTCCGGTAGGCGCCTATGCGGTGGCGGCTGACGGCCGCACCCCTGAAGCACGGCTCCGCTTGACTGTTTTCATCTCCGCGCCCGACGGGTCAGCAGCGTACCGGGCTACGGTAGCGGGGGATGCGGCGGCCCCGGAGGATTTGGCGATGGCGGCGTGGGACGAATTGCGGACGCAAGGGGCAAGCCGCCTGTTGGACGGATAATTTCGGATAACGCTCAATTCTCCGACAAATGAGGTGAATCTCATGGTGAACAACTATCAGAGGCAAGGCTCAATATCGAATGCTCACGTGGGCAAAGATTTTGAGACTGTCGCCCAAAATTACTTTCGTCGGCAAAACAGTATTGAACTCGACAAAGGATACGGGGTAAAAATCGGACTTTCTGTCATAAAAGAACACAAGTTTGATTTGGGATCTAGCTGCCCGCCTGTGCTGGTTGAATGCAAGTCTCACAGATGGACAGCGCGTGACAACGCCCCCAGCGCCAAAATGACAGTTTGGAATGAAGCGATGTTCTATTTCTATCTAGCACCGCGCAAGTACAGGAAAATTTTGTTTGTCATACGGGATCACAGCGCAAAACGGGATGCAACCTTGGCGGAATACTATGTCAAAACCCACGGCCATCTGATACCGGACGGCGTAGAAATATGGGAGTATGACGAGCAAAGATCGGCCGCTAAAAAAGTGAACTAACAGTGAGCCGGCTATCCGATTTTTTAGCGAGAGCGGCCAACTCTCATCGAAAGAGGCCCCGGGCCTCTTATCACCGGCTCAGTACCATTTTCACCTTACTATGCTCAATAGTGAATTGTCAAACCCGATAGTTGCATCATCGATGCTAAACTGCGGCGTACCGAAAAGGCGAACACTGCAATGGATGGGCTTGTAGCGTTGCATAGCGACATTATAAAGGGGCCGTGCCCCCGCTACGCAGGAGACGGCCCCATACTGCCGATTCGCCGGGGCCTGCCCTCCGCTACGCAGAGAACAGACCGGTCAGTAACTTGATGCTAATATACGGCATAATCGCTCGTTTTGTCTATCCTGTCGCAACTATTCGCCGACGCAAAACCGAATCCGGTAAGTGGAAATTATGCACACTGGCAAAGTCTATCTTGTTGGCGCCGGCCCCGGCGACCCCGGCCTGCTTACCGTCAAGGGCGCGCAGGCGTTGGCGTCTGCCGATGTTGTGGTGTACGACCGCCTGCTCTCTCCGGCGCTGCTGGACTTGGCGCCGCCCGCCGCCCGCCGCATCTTTGTGGGCAAGGAACGCGGCCGGCAGGCCCTGTCGCAATCCGAAATCAATGCCTTGCTGGCCGCCGAGGGGCAGGCCGGCAATATCGTAGTTCGTCTCAAAGGCGGCGATCCTTTCGTGTTTGGGCGCGGCGGCGAGGAGGCCATCGCTTTGGCCCGCGCCGGCGTTCCTTATGAAATCGTGCCGGGCGTAACCTCGGCGGTGGCGGCGGCGGCCTACGCCGGCATCCCGGTTACGCACCGGGGGCTGTCCACATCGGTAACCATCGTTACCGGCAGCGAGGATCCGTCCAAAGGCGCTACCGCCACTAACTGGCCGGCCCTCGCCCAATCCGGCGGCACGATTGTGGCACTGATGGGCTGGGCCGCGCTGCCCGGCATCGCCGCCGTGTTGCAGGCCAGCGGTATGCCATCCACTACGCCCGCTGCCCTGGTGCAATGGGGCACCTGGCCGCGCCAGCGGGTAGTATCCGGCACGCTGGCGGACATTGCGGAACGGGGGCGGAATGCCGGCATCGCCGCCCCCGTTATCGCCGTCATCGGCGCGGTGGCCGGACTGCGGGATGAAATTGCCTGGTTTGACCGCCGCCCGTTGTGGGGCAAGCGGGTTTTGGTAACCCGTTCCCGCACTCAAGCATCCCGCCTGGTGGAGCTGCTCTCCGACTTGGGCGCAGAACCCGTAGAACTGCCGTCAATAGAAATCGCCCCTTTGGACGATTATGCCGAACTGGACGCTGCGCTTGCCGAATCCGCCGGCCGGCCCGGACGGTGGATTATCTTTGCCAGCGTCAATGCCGTGCAGTATGTTTGGGAACGCTTGCGGACGCTGGGGCTGGACGCCCGCTATTTCGCCGGCGCCAGTATCGCCGCCATTGGCCCGGCAACGGCGCGCGCTTTGCGGGATTGCGGGATTGAACCGGATTTTATTCCGCAACGCTCCGTATCGGAGTCCGTAGTCGCGGAGTTATCCGGGCGGGACTGGGCCGGCGTACCGGCGCTGCTCCCCGGCTCGGCTATCGGACGGGACGCGCTGGCGTCCGGGCTGGCGGAGCTTGGCGCCAGCGTGCGCCGGGTTGCCGCCTACCGGAACATCCGCCCGGCCGATGCTGCCGAAACGGCGCGCGCCATACTGCAAGACGGCGTTGATATGGTAACCTTTACCAGCTCGTCAACGGTAAGCAACCTGCTGGAAATCATCGGCGATGACCGCAGCCTGCTGGATAACTGCGCCATTGCCTGCATTGGCCCCATCACCGCCGCCGCCGCCGCCGATGCGGGCTTGTCCGTTGACATCATCGCCACCGAACACAATGTAGAGGGGCTGGCCGACGCAGTAGCCGCTTATTTCGCCGCCAATCCCGGCCCTAATCCCGATACTAATGCTCCCGATACTAACGCCGCCGCTGAACCCGGACCATGATGAGGAGAGCAACCATGCTGAAGCATCCTGACCTGCGAATGCGCCGCCTGCGCGAAAAGCCGTCAGTGCGGGATCTCGTGCGGGAAACCCGCCTGTCGCCCGCCAATTTCATCTACCCGATGTTCGTTACGCACGGCGAAAATATCCGTGAGGAAATCGAGCCGATGCCCGGCTGCTACCATACTTCCATTGACCGCCTCACCGAGGAGGTTGACGAAGTGGTAGAGCTGGGGATTCCGTCGGTGCTGCTGTTCGGCTTGCCGCCGGAAAAGGACGCCATCGGCAGCGGCGCCTACGACCCGGAGGGCATCATCCAGGAAGCGGCCCGCACTATCAAAGAACGGGCTCCCGGCCTGATGGTCGTTGGCGACGTATGCCTCTGCGAGTACACCGACCACGGGCATTGCGGCGTCATTGCCCGTGATAACAGCGGCAACGGCCGGATTGACAACGATGCCACGCTGGAACTGCTGGCCCGCTCCGCCTTGACCCAGGTTCAGGCCGGCGCCGATATGGTGGCGCCGTCCTCAATGATGGACGGCCAGGTGCGCGCCATCCGGGAAACTCTGGACGCACACGGCTATGAGGACACGCCGATTATGGGCTACGCCGCCAAGTACGCCTCCGCTTTCTACGGCCCATTCCGCGTTGCCGCCGATTCCACTCCGCAGTTTGGCGACCGCCGCAGCTACCAGATGGATCCGGCCAACCGCCGCATGGCGATGCGCGAAATTGAGTCGGACATTGCCGAGGGCGCCGACATTGTGATGGTCAAGCCGGCCATGGCCTATATGGATGTCATCAAAGAGGCGCGGGAACGCTATGACTACCCGCTGGCGGCCTATAATGTCAGCGGAGAGTATTCAATGGTGAAAGCCGCCGCGCAGGCCGGCTGGGTAGATGAAAGGCCGGTTACGCTGGAACTGCTGACGGCAATCCGCCGCGCCGGGGCCGACATCATCATCTCTTACCATGCCAAAGAGGTTGCCCGTTGGCTGCGAGGCGCAGATTAGCCGGTCGGGCGCGCGGCATTGCGGGCTTTGCAAAAGCGGGTTTTGAGAGAGTGGGCTTTGAGAGAATTAAAGGCTTTGCGCCGGATTGTGGCCGGCTGCAACCGGGCTACGGAGCAATGGCGCGGGCCGGTGTCATTCGGGTTCGTTGCCGCCGCCGCCCTCTGGACGATATGGTTTTTAACCAACCCGCCCTGTACCATTGAGAGAGCCGCCGCCGGCGGGTGCCATCCCGGCATCCTGGCCCGCTACATCAACCACGAGATAATGACGCAATGCCTGCTGGTCGGCATGGCCGCCGCTACGCTGAAAGGAGGTTATGACCAGATTATGCTGAACCGGGAACGCAAACGGGCTGACGAAGCTGAGGAAAGGCTGAACTTGGCGCGTCAGCAATACGAAGAACGTCTTGCAGCAGAACGCCAGCGGCATGAGGCACTGCTTGGTGAACTGCGGGAGGAACGGCGGCAGCGGCAGGCTGAACTGCGGGAGGAACGGCAGCAGCGGCAGGCTGATCGACAAGAAGAACGCCAGCACCGACAGGCTATGATGGCCACCATCACACAATTGCTCTCCGAGCGTCAGAACGGCAATGCGCCGACGGAGTCTAGCTGAATGCTGAAACGGGAACGCCAACGGGCTGACGAGGCCGAGGAAAGGCTGAACTTGACGCGTCAGCAATACGAAGAACGTCTTGCAGCAGAACGCCAGCGGTATGACGCACTGCTTGCGGAACTACGCGAAGAGCGGCAGCAGCGGCAGGCTGAACTGCGGGAGGAACGGCGGCAGAACCGCGCCGTGCAGCAACAGAACCAGGCCGTCCAACATAAGAACCAAGCTGTGCAGCAAGAAATGTTGGCCCGCATCGCAGAAAACCAATCCATCTTGACCCGGATGCTGCAACAGCGGCAGAATGGCGACAACGGCCCGTCCACAGCGAGCTAACCACCCTACCGGCCCCATACCGACCAGGAGACTGATATTATGCGGCAAGCCCAATCCCGGCAGCTTTTTGAGCGGGCGCAGCGGGTTATCCCCGGCGGCGTCAACAGCCCGGTGCGTTCCTTCCGGGCCGTTGGCGGCGCTCCACCCTTTCTGGCACGGGGCAGCGGCGCGCGCGTCTGGGATGTGGACGGCAACGAATATATCGACTATCTGGGTTCCTGGGGGCCGCTGGCGCTCGGCCATGCCTATCCCGCCGTAGTGGAAGCGGTGCAACGCGCCGCCGCTGACGGCACTTCTTTCGGCGCGCCGGTGGAGCAGGAAGTGCGGCTGGCGGAAATGATCTGCGCCGCCTTGCCATCGGTAGAATCCGTCCGCCTGGTCAACTCCGGCACGGAAGCCTGTATGTCGGCGCTCCGCTTGGCCCGCGCCTATACGGGACGCTCCAAAATCGTCAAGTTCGCCGGCAATTACCATGGCCACGCCGACGGGCTGCTGGTGCAGGCCGGCTCCGGCGCGTTGACGCACGGCGTCCCTACCAGCGCCGGCGTCCCGGAATCCTACGCCGCCGAAACTTTGATTGCCGCTTACAACGACAGCGATTCCGTAGCCGGCCTGTTTGACGCCTGGCCCGACGCCATCGCCGCCGTTATCGTGGAACCGGTAGCCGGCAATATGGGCGTAGTGCCGCCGGCCGCCGGCTTTCTAGGGGAACTGCGCCGCATCACTGAATCTAACGGCGCGCTGCTGATTTTTGACGAAGTGATTACCGGCTTTCGGGTAGCCCACGGCGGCGCGCAGACGCTTTACGGCATTACGCCGGACATTACCACGCTGGGCAAGATAATCGGCGGCGGCCTGCCGGTAGGCGCCTACGGCGGACGCTCCGATGTGATGCAGATGGTTGCGCCCTTAGGCCCGATGTACCAGGCCGGCACTCTGTCCGGCAACCCGCTGGCGGTTGCCGCCGGCGTCGCTACGCTGGCCGAATTGCAGACGCCCGGCGTGTACGAGCGGCTGGAAGCGACGGCATCCCGCCTTACCGACGGGGTAGCCGCCGCCTTTGCCCGCGCTGAAGTGCCGTCCACCATCAACCGGGTAGCGTCAATGTTCACCGGCTTTTTCAACCCCGGCCCGGTGTCCGCCCTGGCGCAGGTTGAGCAGTCCGACACTGCCGCCTACGGCCGCTATTGCCGCGCTTTGCTGGAACGAGGCGTGTACATTGCCCCCTCGCAGTTTGAGGCCGGTTTCGTCTCCATCGCCCACACTGATGCCGATATTGAGCGGACGGTTACGGCGGTTGGCGATGCGCTGGCACAGGCACAAGCGTAAGGGTCGGCAGATACGGGGGCGCCGTGGAACACCAAACCCTGTACTTTGGCGACTGCCTGGACTGGATGCAGGAATGGCCGGACGAATGCGCCGACCTGATTTACCTGGATCCGCCGTTCAACAGCAACGCCAACTACAACATTCTTTACGGACGGGGCAACGGCACGCCGGCGCAAGTGCGGGCGTTCACGGATACCTGGCGCTGGGATACCGCTGCCGGCGCACGACTCACGCCGCTGCTGAATGCGATCGGCAATCCGGCGCATAAGGCCGTCAAGGGGTTTTGGGAACTGCTGGGTGAATCGGGGATGTTAGCTTATTTGACTTATATGGCGGAGCGGCTCGTAGAAATGCGCCGGCTGCTCAAGTCCACCGGCAGTATCTATCTGCATTGCGACCCTACCGCCAGCCATTACCTTAAAGTCTTGATGGACGGCATCTTTGGCGCGCGCCAGTTTCGCAATGAAATCGCGTGGTGCTACTCCTGGCCGCGCAATGCCCATCGGTACTATGCGCGGACGCACGACACTATTTTGTTTTACACTAAAGGATCGCAATGGACTTTTAATGCCGACGCAGTGCGGCAACCCTATTCGTCAGAGTCAGCGGGGCGCGATGAATATGCTGCCAATGCATCGGCATTCGGCGGGGCAGTGATTCTGGATCCGCGCGGCAAGCTGCCGCAGGACTGGATTGAACTGCCGCCTTTGCGCCCCAATTCCCGGGAACGGTTGGGATACGATACTCAAAAACCGTTAGCGCTGCTGGAAAGGATTGTCAACGCGTCAAGCAACGCAGGCGATTTTGTGCTGGATCCTTTCTGCGGCTGCGGCACGACCGTGGTTGCCGCGCACAATCACAACCGCCAGTGGGCCGGCATTGACATATCAGCGTTTGCCATTGACCTCATTCAGGACCGGCGCTTTGCGGCGCTCAATGTAACGGCGAATGTACGTGGCATTCCGGCCGATTTGGATTCCGCCCGCCGGCTGGCCGGCGCTAAACCGGCCGATTTCCAGGCTTGGGCCGTAACGCGGGTTGCCGGCCTGATGCCCAGCAGCTCAATGTCCGGCGACGGCGGCGTTGATGGCCGCGGGACGATGCTGGCGCGTCCCCAGGGCAGCGATTCCCGGACCGTGCTGGCCCAGGTCAAAGGCGGCCGGTTCGTATTGGGACAGTTCCGGGACTTTCTCCACGCTATGGAACGCGACCGCGCCGCCATCGGGCTCTATATTACGCTAGACACTGTGAATTCGCCGGGAGCCCGCTCTGAAATTGCCCGACTGGGCAGCATCGGGATTGGCGCCAATGAGTACCCACGCGCTCAACTCTGGTCAATTACCGACTATTTCAATGGACAGCTGCCGGATCTGCCCACTATGGCCGACCCCTACACCGGGCAAGCGATTCAATCTCCATTGTCGTGAATGCACACTGCCAATCCCCATGCTACACACTATGGCAACGGCTGCGTACAATCTACACGTACTCCTCAAGCGGCATTTCGGCTACGATGCGTTCCGGCCCGGGCAGGAGGCGATAATTAATAACGCCCTGGCCGGCCGGCATGGACTGGTCGTCATGCCTACCGGCGGCGGCAAATCGCTGTGCTATCAGCTGCCGGCCCTGGCGATGGGCGGCTTGACTCTGGTCATCTCGCCGCTGATTGCGCTGATGCAGGACCAGGTTGACGGCCTGCGCGCCAACGGCATCCCCGCTGCATTTCTCAACAGCAGCCTGGATAACAATGACGCCGCCGCCATAGAACGCCGCGTCCAGGCCGGGGACATCCGCCTGCTGTATGTCGCCCCGGAACGGGTAGCGATGCCCGGTTTCCGGCGTTTCCTGCAAACGCTGGACTTGCGCGGCATCGCCATTGACGAAGCCCACTGCATCAGCGAATGGGGCCACGATTTTCGCCCCGACTATCGCACGCTGTCCGACTTGCGGGCCTTGTTCCCGGACACGCCGACGCTGGCGTTGACGGCCACCGCTACGGAACGGGTGCGCCAGGACATCGTTACGCAGCTGGCGATGTCCGATGCTCCGCAGTTCGTTTCCGGCTTTGACCGGGCCAACCTGACTTACCGGGTGCGCCGCCAATCCGGCAATCCCGCCGCCTTGCTGGAATTGCTGGACGCCGCACGCGGCCAATCTGCTATCGTCTATTGCTTTTCCCGCAAGGATACTGAGGAATTGGCCGAATATCTAACCGCGCAGGGCCACCCGGCATTGGCTTACCACGCCGGGCTGGACGGCGCAACCCGCCGCCGCACCCAGGAACGGTTCATTGACGGAGAGGTTCCCGTCATCGCCGCTACCATTGCCTTTGGGATGGGCATTGACAAGCCGGACATCCGGCTGGTGGTTCACTACACGCTGCCCAAATCGGTAGAGGGCTATTATCAGGAGACGGGGCGCGCCGGCCGCGACGGGCGGCCCAGCGACTGCGTATTGTTTTATGGCGAGGGCGACCGGGCCAAGCAGGAATTTTTCGTCCAGAAAATGACCGGCGACGCCCGCGCTACCGCAGAACGGCAGCTGTCCCGGATGGTTGAGTATGGACGCCTGGATACCTGCCGCCGCCGCTATCTGCTGGACTATTTTGGCGATACGACGCCATCCGCTGCTACCGACGAATGCGGCAACTGCGATGTATGCTTGGCGGAGCGCCAGTCCGTAGATGCAACCGTAGTGGCCCAAAAGATGCTGTCGGCGGTAATCCGCACCGGAGAACGGTTCGGCATCGTCTATGTCATCCGCATACTGCTGGGCAGCAGGGGCAAGCGGATAACCGAGCTGGAACATAACAAATTAAGCGTGTTCGGCATCGTCAACGACTATGACCGCAAGGGCTTGCGCCGCATTGCCGACGGGCTGATTGCCAAAGGGCTGCTGGCGCGCGCCGACGGCGAATATGCGGTCATCAAAGTAACCGACGCCGGGCGGGAATGGCTGCGGAGCCGCCGGCCGTTGACGCTAACGCTGCGCGTTGACGAACCGGCGTCGGGCAGTCAACAGCGTCAAGACCGCAGCGGCGGCGCCAATGTCAATGTCAATGGCAATGCGGCCGCCGATTATGACGCCGGGCTGTTTGAGAGGATGCGCGCAGTGCGCCGTCGGCTGGCCGACGCGCAGAGCGTGCCGGCTTTCGTAGTATTCGGCGACGCTACGCTGCGTAACCTAGCCGCCGCGCGTCCCGCCAACCGTGCCGCAATGCTGCAAGTGTCAGGCGTCGGGCCGGCCAAGCTGGAACAGTACGGGGATGACTTTCTGGCGGCGATATGCGAGTACGTCGGGGCAAACCCGCCCAACCCGACATCATCCTCAACCCATACATCGAGCCAGCCCGCGCACAGTGCCGGCGTCAACGGTCAAGCATTGTCGGATACTCACTTTATGACGCTGCGGCTGCTGAATGCGGGGTTGTCCATCTCCGAAATCGCCCATGAGCGCGGATTCAGTCAGGGCACCATTATGTCGCACATCCAGCGCATCGCCGACGCCGGCGAACCGGTTGACCTAACGCATCTGCTGCCGACGCCGGAACGGATGATGCGGATTAAAGCGGCGCTCCAGGCCGTTGACGGCGACCGGCTGGCTCCAGTCAAGGAACTGCTGGGCGACGACTATTCTTATGACGAAATTCGGCTGGTTAGCATCGCTACCCGGCAGCGCAACGCGGGCCGCGCCGGCATTCAATAGCAACGGGGATTGGATTGTTGCGCCGGCCAGATTCCGGCTTTCGCCGGAATGACGAGGATCTGTAAGAACGGCGAGGGTTCGCTGGAGTCTGGCCGGCGCAACAACTAACCGGGGCGCACAATGTGCCCCGGTTGGCTTGGGATAGCTGCCGGCCTTAAGCGCCGTACCGCGCCGCCGCATTGGGGTCGCTGTACTCCACGCTCTTGGTGGCCCAGAACGCAGCGGCGATGTCATCGCAGGCGGCGACCAGGTTCTCGGCGTGTTCCATGCTGACGGTCTGCTTGCACTGGCCGGCCAGCTTGAGGGCGGCGTTGAACTTGGCGGCGATTTCGCTGGCGTCGGTGTTGGGCCAGGCGTAGTCGGCCCACAGGATACGTAGCTCCTCCTTGCACTTCTCGGCGTGTTCCTCTTTGACGGCAACATAGCGCGAGAAAGTGTTGGCGAAAGTCTGGCGCTCGCCGGCCGGAGCGCCGGGCTGCGGGGCTTCCAGGCTCTGCATCCGCAGCACCATTTTTTGGACGGTCTGGGCGGCGATCTTGGCAACAACCGGGTCATAGATGCCGCAGGGGATGTCGCAGTGGGCGTAGGCCGCGCGCGGCTTCAAAAAGGCAACGGGATTGAACATTGTAGGCGGTCTCCTTACGGGTGGCATAGCATGGCCGCAGGCCATCGGATATTTGCGCCGAAAATGCTATCGCAATTGCCGTTAGTTCGCAAGTATGCGGCGTCCTCGACTAACCCTCACTCGCCCATCTCCATCAGGGAGAGAGGATTTCACTATTGGAGATGCTGCCGATGCGCTGCCGGAATGGGTTAGGCTTCAACTTTGTGGTAAGATAATCGGCCATGCAGCGCGCTGAATTGGACGGAGCATTTTATGGAGAGATTATGCGAATGCTCAACGATAATGGTAGCCGGCGGCCCACCCGCGACCGCTTCGGTATCGCTTCCACAGCCCTGAAAGTCGGGGGGGGGGGGGGAGAGAGAAACGCTTCCTCTTAACGGCGGCGTTGGCGGTATTAGTCTGCGCTTTGTTCCTGTTCGCCCCCGCGCCGGGGCCGGCGATGGCGCAGGACCGCTGGCTGGATTTGCCGGCGCCGACCGGCGTTGCCGCCGTCAACGGCGCCAATCCGGGCGAAGTGATCATCTCCTGGAACCCCGCAGCCGGCGCCGCTATCTACCGCATCGCCTGGATTGCCGCCGCCGATGCGGCTGCGATTGCTGAAACCGGCGGCGACTGGCTGGCAGCAATCGCTTATACCAACATAGCTGCTGATACTGTTACCGATGCTGATGCTGGTACGCAGCATACTTTGACCCGCCTCAACCCCGGCGCCCGCTATACTTTTCTGGTCGGCAGCCTGCGCGTCAAAGCGGGAACGCCGTCCTGGTCATCGCCGGCCGAACTTAACCTGACGGTAGGAATTCTGCCGCATGATAAGGTTATTGAAATTACGGTGCCGATCGGGTTGACCGCTAACGAACCGGGCGCATACGGCGGATACACTTTGTTCGCTGCCCGCCGTAACAAAAGCTCCTTTTTGATTGACCGACACGGGCAGCTGATACACCGCTGGGAGCATTATCTCTGGCATATTCGGCTGCTTGAAAACGGCAATATAATAGGTAGGGATCGTGACGCAATATATGAATTTGACCCGGCAGGCAGCCTGCTGTGGGAATATCAACCTCCGGACCGACTGCATCACGACTTTTTGCTCCTCCCCAACGGCAACTTACTGCTGCTGTTATGGGAAAGCAAAACGCGCGCCGAAGCCATTGCCGCCGGCGCCAATCCTGCTTTCGTAAGCGACGACAGCCTGGATATTCCTACCATAGTCGAAGTCAGGCGTATTTATCCTGACGCCGCCGCGGTCGTCTGGAAATGGTCAGTATGGGACCATTTGATACAGGATTACGACTCATCTAAAGCCAACTATGGCATTGTCGCCCAGCGCCCGGAATTGGTTGACATCAACTACAACCTGCGGCAAATGGGACGTATAAGCACCGCTAATAACAATATGTTGCACGCCAATGGATTAGATTACAATCCGGAGCTGGATCAGATCCTGATTTCGGCGCGCCATTTCAGCGAAATCTGGATCATTGACCACAGCACTACTACCGCGGAAGCCGCCGGGCACAGCGGCGGCAACGGCGGCAGAGGCGGCGACCTGCTGTATCGCTGGGGCAATCCGCAAGCCTATCGTGCCGGCGCTTTCGCCGACCAGCAGCTGTTCTGGCAGCACCGCCCTTATTGGATTCCTCCAGGATTGCCCGGCGCCGGCAATATCCTGATTTTCAACAACGGCGCTGAGTTCTTGGGCCGTGATCTTGGTTACTCGTCAGTGGTGGAAATCACGCCGCCGGCATCCGGCTACGGTTATGCAATGGACGAGGGCGGCGGCGTCCGGTATGGCCCGGCACAACCGGCCTGGACTTATATGGCGGAAAATCCCCCCGACTTTTTATCGCGTATACTTTCCAACGCGCAGCGGCTGCCCAACGGCAATACGCTGGTGGTCAGCGGGCAAGACGGCGTGATTTTTGAGGTGACGCCGGCAGGCAAAACGGTGTGGCGGTATGTGAACCCGGTAGTCCAACGGGGCGCTCTTTACCAAGGGGATCCGATAGAGGTACAGCCTAATCAAGGCGGCATTGGCCCACTCTGGAACAATTTCCTTTATCGCGCCTATCGCTACGCCCCGGACTATCCAGGGCTGCAACACTACGACTTGACGCCCAAAGGCACGCTGGAACGCTATCGCAATGCCGGCCAGTCGGGGGCAAATTGACACGGCGGCAACGGCGTGATAGCGTCAAACCCAAATCGGCGGCAAATCCGCAAAACCTGGAGGTGCGCTATGCCCGCTACGCTGGACGAAAACATTGCCGTTTATGACGCGATTCGCGAGCGCCTGGAGCAGGAATACTTCGGAAAATGGGTAGTTTTCTACGACCGGGAGTTCGTGGGAAACTACGATGAGTTTGAGGATGCCGCCGAGGTGGCGATAGCGCGTTTTGGGCGCGGCCCCTACCTGATACGGCAGGTCGGAGAGCGGCCGATCCGCTTGCCGGCCTCGATTCTGTACAGGAGGGTCTATGCCAACGACTAACTGCGGCTTTGACAGCCCGGACGAATTGGCGTTATACGGGCCGACGCTCATCGTCGAAATCGGTTTCGACGCCAATCACCTGGTAAGTTCCGGCATAAGGCCCGAGCTACAGTCCGGCCTTTTGCCGGCTCTGGTGGACACTGGAGCGACGGATAGTTGCATTGATTCCGAATTGGCGGCGCGGCTGAACTTCCCGATCGTTAACCGCCGGCAGATTGCCGGCGCGGGCGGCATTACGGAAGTATATGTGCATCTAGCCCAAATCTATGTACCCGACCTGGGCTGTACCATCAACGGGCGTTTTGACGGCGTCCATCTGGCGGCGGGAGGGCAACCGTATTATGCGCTGATTGGGCGAACTTTCCTGCGCCATTTCAATATGAACTACGACGGGCCGACCGGAGTAGTAATCCTCACTAACGAATAGCGGCGGCGGATCGTGAATGCTATACCTACACAGCCGCTTGCCGCCGTTGCCTGGCGCCCCTGGGGGCCCGACGCCTTTGCCGTCGCGCAGGATGCCGATAAGCCTATCATCCTGTCCATCAATGCCGTCTGGTGCTACTGGTGCCACGAAATGGACGCCGGCGCCTACTCCGATGACGCCGTCATTCGCTATGTCAACGACCATTTCATTCCCGTCCGCGTGGACACCGACCATCGCCCCGACATCAACGCCCGCTACAATGTGGGCGGCTGGCCGACTACCTCTTTTCTGACGCCGCACGGGGGCTACATCGCCGGCGCTACCTACCTGCCTGCCGACCAGTTTCTGGCGATGCTGGACGAAGTGCGCCGCGCTTATGCCGAGCAGAAGCCGCAGCTTTACGAGCAGGGCAATGACATCCTGCGCCAGCGCCGGGAACACGCCGCACGCGTGGCGGCCGGCCAGGAGCCGGACGCCGCCCTGGTGGATCAGATTAGCCGCCGGGTGGCCGGAACTTACGATCCGATACACGGCGGTTTTGGACTGGCGCCCAAGTTTCCGTCCGCGCCGATGCTGCGCCTGCTGTTGCATCGCTACCGCACTACCCGCGAACCCTTTTTCCGCACGATGCTGGATAAATCGCTGGACGGCATCGTTAACGGCGCGCTGCACGACTCGGTTGACGGCGGCTTTTTCCGGTTTGTGGGCGGCGCCGACTGGACGCAGCCGCAGTACGAAAAGATGGGCGAGGACAACATCGCGCTGGTCAGCCTGCTGCTGGACGCCGCCATCCTGCTGGAACGCGCCGACTGTCGCCGCGCCGCCGCCGCCGCCGTTGACTATATTGTCGCCGCGCTGTACGACCCGGACGCGCGCGGCATACGCGGCAGCCAGGGCGCCCATTCCGACTATTTCGGGCAGCCGGCGGCGGTTCGTTCCGCATTGACGCCGCCGCCGGTTGACCCGTTCTGCTACGCATCCCTCACGGCGCGCGGGGCGTCTTTGCTGTTTGCCGCCGCCTGGAAACTAGGCCGCCCGGAACTGGCTGGCACCGCCGCCAACCTATTAGACGGACTGGTTGAGGCGGCGGCGTCCGGGCGTTTGGGCCATGTCCATACCGCAAAGGGATTTATGCCGAAAGACGACGGCGATCTGCTGACGGATTGGGCCGATTTTCTGCTGGCGGCGCTGGACGGTTGCGACGCTTTTCCGGGCGGCGACGACCGCTATCACACGGCAGCGGTTGCCGCGGCCGAGGTCCTGTTGACGCGTTTTCGGGACGGGGCGCGCGGCGGGTTCTATGACATTGAGGACACGCCCAACCGCCCCGGCTATCTGCGGGCGCGAGAAAAGCCGCTGGCCGAGAATACCGCCGTCGTCAACGGCCTGCTCCGCCTGCATCACCGCACCGGGAACGCGCGCTATTGGCAAGCGGCGCACCATGCCCTCAGCGCCTATGCTGAGGCTAACCGTGATTATGGCGAACTGGCCGCCGACTACGCCATCGCCGTGGAGCGCTATCTTAACCCGGTGGTTGAGGTAACGGTAGAGGGATGCCCCGGCGCTGCCGATGCCGATGCGATGCTGGCAGCGGCAATGTCGCTGGACAGCCCCAATCTGCTGGTCAAACTCGTTGCAGTTGCCGGCGATGATGACGGAGAGAATGGGCCGCCCGCGCAGGCGCATATCTGCCTGGATACGGTATGCTATCCGCCGGTGTCCGACCCGGCCGCGCTGGCCGCCGCAGTAGCGGGCGGCGGCGCAGTCGCCGATGGGGATGGTATAGTTAACAGCCCATTCCAAAATGTGCTTGACTTGCTGGGCTGATTTGATGATTTGATTGGATTGGCCGGCCGGCGGTCCGGCAAACGCACAGGAGTTGATGCGCTGAAAACGCAAGACTGCGGCCAGCTGCGGGCCGCCCACGACGGCGCAGCGGTTACCCTTTTCGGCTGGGTCAGCCGGCGCCGCGACCACGGCGGCATCATCTTTATTGACCTGCGCGACCGTTCCGGCTATGTCCAGGCGGTGTTCAACCCGGAGCATCTGGACGCCGCCGGTTATGCTGCCGCGGAGCGGCTGCGCTCCGAGTGGTGCGTCCAGGTTGACGGCATCGTGCGGCAGCGCCCGGAGGGTTCCGAAAACCCGGCCCTGCCTACCGGCGAGGTGGAAGTGATGGCCTCCGGCGTAACCGTGCTCAACCAGTCGCTCACGCCGCCCTTTTACATCACCGATGACACGGATACCGATGAAAGCCTGCGGCTGCGCTATCGCTACCTGGATTTGCGCCGCCCCACGATGCAGGACAACCTGCGGCTGCGGCATCAGGTTGTGAAGTACATTCGCGACTACTTGGACGGGCATGGCTTTCTGGAAATTGAGACGCCTATCCTAATCAAAAGCACGCCGGAGGGCGCCCGCGACTATCTGGTGCCGAGCCGGATGCAGCCCGGCAGTTTCTACGCTTTGCCCCAATCTCCGCAGCAGCTGAAACAGCTTTTGATGGTCAGCGGCGTAGAACGCTACTTTCAGATTGCCCGCTGCTTCCGGGATGAGGACTTGCGCGCCGACCGCCAGCCTGAATTCACGCAGCTGGACCTTGAAATGAGCTTTGTTGACGAGGATGATGTGCTGGGACTGATTGAGGGGCTGTATGCCGGCCTGGTGCGCCAACTTACGCCCCATTTCAACATACCGACGCCTTTCCCCCGCTTGTCCTACGCCGATGCGATGGCGCGCTACGGCAGCGACAAGCCGGACCTGCGCTACGGCCTGGAGATGTCCGACGCCAGCGACTTGGCTGCCGAAACCGAGTTCCGCGTCTTTCACGGCGTCATCAACGCCGGCGGCGTCATTAAGGCGATGCGCGTTCCCGGGCAGGGCGGCTGGTCCGGTTCCGATATGCGCCGGCTGGAGGAAACCGCCAAAGAGTTCGGCGCCGGCGGCATCAGCCATGTACGACTTGCCGGCAGCGGCCCTCTGGATACGATGGCGGACGGCGATGCGCTGCTCTCTCCCGGCCTGCGGATGCCCATAGAGTGGGTGCGCCGGCTGGCGGAACGGGCCGGCGCGGCGCGGGGCGACCTGATCATCCTGATGGCCGGCCCGCCCAAACTGGCGAACCAGTGGCTGGCGGCGATGCGCGCGCATCTCGCCGCGCGGCTGGAACTGGCCGACTCTAACACGCTGGCTTTCGCTTTCGTTACCGATTTTCCCCTGTTTGACTGGGATGATGACGCCCAACGCTGGAATTCTACCCATCATCCTTTTACGGCGCCGGCGCCGGGCTGCGAAAGTATGCTGGACGCCGACGACAACGGTAAGGGCAACGGCAGCCTTGCGGCAATACCGTCCCGGGCTTATGACCTGGTATGCAACGGTTCCGAGCTGGCCAGCGGCAGCATCCGCATCCACCGCCGGGATTTGCAGGAAAAGGTTTTCGGCATTCTGGGATACACGCCGGAGCAGGTGCGGGAACGGTTCGGCCACATTCTGGAGGCGTTTGACTACGGCGCGCCGCCGCACGGGGGCATCGCCCCCGGCATCGACCGGCTGGTAGCGATGCTGGCCGGAGCCGATTCGCTGCGGGAAGTCATCGCCTTTCCCAAGACGCAGAGCGGTTCGGATTTGCTGTTCGGGGCGCCGGCGCCGGTGGAGACGGGGCAGCTGCGGGATTTGGCGATTCGCATCGTGGAATAACCCTTTCATCAGCCGGGAACGGGTATCAACATCCCGTTTTCAGGGGCAATCCGTTATGACTATCATGGCTAACCGCGACGAGTTCAACGCCGTCAACCGCGGCGTTTATGTGGCGGACAACCTGGATTTCCTACGCACGCTCAACGATGAATGCGTTGACCTGGTCTGCATTGACCCGCCCTTTGACAAGAACGATACCTTTCCCGCCGACCGGCTGAGCCCGCCGCTTACCGATGCGGAACGGGATAACGAACTGCGGCTGCTGGCGCGTTGGGGCATCACTACGCCGGAGCAGGCCGCCGACCAGGGGCTGGAATGGCCGCCGGACAACGCCGTGCGCGGCGGCTACAAGGACATCTGGCGCTGGGAACAGGACATTCACCAGGAATGGCTGGACACCATTGAAACCGCCCATCCCGCCGTCCATTCGCTGATTGAATCCACCCGGCTGACGCACAGCAACGGGCGGGCGGCCTACCTCTGCTTTATGGCCATCCGGCTGCTGGAACTGCACCGGATACTGAAATCGGACGGCAGTCTGTATCTGCATTGCGACAGCACTGCTAACGCCTATCTGCGCTTGCTGCTGGACGCGGTGTTTGGCGACGGCGAAAATGGCCGGCCCGGTTTTCGCAATGAAATCGTATGGCACAGGACGCGCGGGCGTTCCGTCGGGCGGCATTGGGGCAATGTTACCGAAACGATTCTATTTTACAGCAAATCATCCGGTTACTTGTGGAACGATATTTACCTGCCGTCCGCAAATGCGCGGGATACTACCGGGGATTTGACCGCCGCCGGCATCCGGCATGGAGAATCCGGCGCACCGTGGCGCGGCATCAATCCCGGCAGTATCGGGCGGCACTGGGCTGCGCCGCGTACCGGAAATTTCGCCCAATGGATTGCGGACAACCGTATCCCCGATTATGCCGGCATTGAGGGCGTGCACCAAAGACTGGACGCCCTGGATGAGGCCGGCTTAATCCGGTGGTCAAGCACTGGGCGCCCGTCGCTGCTCCGGCCGGCCGAATCTGCGATGGGGGCCAAAGTTAACAGCCTTTGGGCCGATATTACGCGGGCCGGCGCTATCGAACGCGCCGGCTACCCCACTCAAAAACCCGTAGCACTGGCCGAGCGCATCATTGCCGCCAGCACCAACCCCGGCGATGTGGTGCTGGACTGCTTCGCCGGCTGCGCTTATGTGGGCGTCGCTGCGGAGCGGCTGGGACGCCGCTGGGTGGCCTGCGACTTCAACCCCCGCGCCTGGACCGTTTTCAAGCGGCAGTTCAACAAGCCTCAACTGGCCCTGCTCTGCTGCAATGACGAAACTACCGGGCAACAAGTGCTGGCATCCGAACCGACGGTTACTATTCACGGGCCGGCCGAGCTGCCGGTACGCACATCCCCGGAGCGCGTCATTATTCTCCAGCCCTTTACACCGCCGGAACGCCGTTTCAAAAAGAGCGCCCTGATGACCGAATCGGAAATGCTCAACGAACTGCTGGAACTGTCAGATTACAAGGCTTGGTGCTGCGGTTTCGCCAATCGTCGCGATGACGGCGGCATCGTCCGCAAGGATTGGAACTTTCATCTGGACCATATTGACCCGAAAGCGGCCGGCGGCATCAACGAAATTATCAACCGCGCCCCGATGTGTCCCCATCACAACATCCGCAAGTCCAACCGGCTGGTGGCGCTGCGGGAGTACCGGAACCAGATTGCGGACGCCGGGGAGATGATGGTGTCCAGCGCCGCGGACCTGATTGACCTGGGCTGGGCTCAATCGCGGGTGTTGGAAATCCACGCCCGCTATTTTATCCAGCGCCGGCCGCAAGATACGGCGGAGATACGGGAAAGCTAGTGTGCTAGAATGATGGCGGGCCGCGCCGCCCGGAGCAATCTGCCGCCGGCCGGCAGTGCGGCTTTAGCCCGAAACCCAACCCTGCGGCACGGCTTTTGCGCTCCGACCACAAATAGGAGAACAACCGATGACTCAATTCAACTACGACCAGCTTTTTGCCGCCCGCGCTCCGATTACTACCCGCAGCGAGAATCGCTATGCCAAGTACGATTTCGCCGTGGCTTATCCCGACCCGGATACCCTGCCGCTGGACGGGCTGCTGGAGTCGCTGCGGGTCGCTCTGGAACGGGAGGGGCGCGACCTGGCCTATTACCCGGTGGCCGCCGGCTATCCGCCGCTGCGCGAGCTGGTGGCCGAAAAGCTGCGCCGCGATCGCCAAATGGAAGTATCGCCCGACGACATTATCCTTACTTCCGGCTCCGGCGAAGCGATCAATATGCTGATCCAGGCGATGACCAACCCGGGCGATGTGCTGCTTACCGAGGAATATGTCTATCTCGGCACGATGCGGCAGATGCGGTTGTGGGGCGCGGAAGTGGTCGGCGTGAAGTGCGATGACGCGGGCATCATCCCCGAAGCCCTGGACGAAACCATCCGCGCGCAGGCCGCCGCCGGCAAGCAAGTCAAATTCCTTTACACCATCCCTACTTTTCAGAATCCGCTGGGCTGGACGATGACGCTGGAACGCCGCCGGCGCGCGCTGGAAGTCTGCCGCAGCCACGGCGTCCCCGTGCTGGAGGACGACTGCTATGTTGACCTGCGCTTTGAGGGAGAGGATGTAACCTCTATCAGCAGTATGGACGATTCCGGGCAGGTAATGTATGTGGGGTCAATGTCCAAAATCATTGCGCCCGGCGTGCGGATGGGCTATCTGGTAGCGCCGGAAGCGGTGCGGCAGCGCGCCATGAGTTTCAAGTCCGGCGGCGTCAACCAGTTCGCCGCCCTCGCCATTGAGGAATACCTCCGCGGCAATATGTACGAGCATATTGACGACGAAAATCAGGCGCTGCGGGTCAAGCGGGATGCGATGCTGGCGGCGCTGGGGGAACACTTCGGCAACCGCGCCCAGTGGTCGCGCCCCGACGGCGGCCTGTACCTGTGGCTAACGATGCCGGAAGGCACCGACCTGGCCGGGTTTCAGGCGCAATGCTTTGAGGAGGGCGTTGGCTACTACAACGGGACGATGTTTTCGCCGGAGGGCAACGGCGCCAATATGGCCCGCCTCTGCTTCGGGCATCCGACGGCGGAGACGGTATCGGCGGGCATCGCCGAGCTGGCGGCGATATTTGAGCGGAACGGGATTTTCGGGGGGTAGCCGCAACGGCAATCCTGGGGCGTGTCGTCAAAGCCACCGTCATTCCATTCCCCTAACCGTCATTCCGGCGAAAGCCGGAATCCGGCGTCGCAATCAGCCACTACGGCAATGGAAGCAACGGCCATAGATTCCGGCTTTCGCCGGAATGACGGTGGGGGATGGCAATGACGGTTGAAGGGACTAGGTTGGAATGCCGGTTGGGGGCGCCTAGGTTGGAATGCCGGAATGACGGTTGGGGGACGGTAATGACGGTTCGGGCGCCTAGATTGGAATGACGGTGCATTTGCCGACACGCGCAAAGCAGAAGGGACGGGGCGAATAACCATTCGCCCCGTCCCTTTCTATGCCGATGCCAATTAGCCGGACGACTAGTTTCGGCCGGCGACGGCTGTCGGTTCCGCCGCCGGCTAGTGGCCGTCGTTGCGGATGGCGAACCGGGCTACCAAGTCGCCGATGCTTTGCCGGAAACCGGAGTATTCCAGCTCTCCGTAGGGCAGCATCGCCGCACCGGACCAGCCCTGCGACCGCATCGCAATGCCCTTTTCCTGCGCCAGCTGCCGGGTGTAATCCCATGCCGGGTTGTCAAAAAAGTCGGTGGACGACTCGGCGAACTTGCCTTCGCCGTTGATGCTGAACCCGATGCAGGACACCAGCGGCAGGCAGTACATTCCGGTTACGGCGGTGTTGATGGGAACGGGCATGAGGGGCATCACATGGGAACCGCGCGCGTCGCCGCCGATGTAATGCGCTTTGGTGTACGGCGAAATCAGTTCCTCCGGCGCCGGGAAAATGCCCTGGTTGCGGACTACCGCAACCGGGTCGTCCTTGCCGGTGTAGCTGCCGGCAATGTTGTGCAGCCGGGTGGCCGAAATCGCCGCGGCGGTCTGCCCGCTGTGCCGGGCGACGATGCTTTCAATCGCAAACCGTTCGTTGTCCCGCAGCAGCACCGTAATTTTGTAGTAATCCTCAGGGGCGTTGAGCGCGATGATGCTGTCGCCGTCGGTGTTGTCCATATCAATGATGTTGAAAGTGAACCCCTCGCCCAGGCGGGGCAGCATCAGGCCGGCGCAGTACATTGGGTCGGCGAACCCGAGGAACATTGGCAAGTTGTAGGCGCCCGGCCCGCATTTGTCGGCGGCCAGCACAAAGAAAGATTCGGCGGGACGCAGCGGGTTGGTCTTGACCGGGTCGTGGTCAAAGGTGATTTCCGCTACCGCGGGGCCGGCGCCGCGAATGTTGCCCGACGGCGCATCAACCAGCAGATCCTGGCCGGCGCCGTACAGCCCGAACTGGCGGGCGATTTCGGTAGCCTCAATGAATGCATCCCACGCAAATTGATGCACGGCGACGTCATTGTCGCCCCGGGTATGCGTAGTGGTGATGCAGATGTCATCGCCCGTATGCCCCACGTAGGCGTCAATCAGCAGGCCGCTGCTGACGGCGCGGGCGGCGGCGGCGTTGACCGCTGACATCATCCGGTCGGACGGCTTGGTGTGGCCGCCGATGGAACCAACATCAGCTTTCAGCACCGAAATCGTTAAGTCCATTTGCTAATCTCCCTGCGATGCGTTGTAGGATTCCAGTGCGCCGCAAAGCGCAATCCCGCGCGGCTGCTAAACCTGCGATTGATTGGCAACGGCTGATTGACAACGGCAGCACTTTTGGCGACGGGTACGATAGCACTATGCCGATTAATCTGTCAATTTGGCCGGTCAAATTAGGGCGTCGCAGTTTCACTCTGTCCGTCATTCCCAATCCCGCAACCGTCATTACCAACGCCACAACCGTCGTTCCCAGCACCGCAACCGTCGTTCCCGGCGCCGCAACCGTCATTCCGGCTTGCGCCGGAATCCACGCCCGCCCGCCCGTATATGCCAAATCTCATTCTCACCGGGATAGGGCCGGGGATTTGCAGTTCCGGCCCAAATGCCGTTATAATGTGGGTATCCCCCTCCAGGACGCGAGCGCGTATGTTGGACAATGACTTTTTTCAGATACTGCTGATCATTTTCGTGGCGCTGTGGACGGCCCGCACCGCCCGCAACAAAGGGCGCAACGCTCTGCTCTGGGGCGCGCTGGCCCTGATACCGGCAGTCGGGCTGGCGGATGGCGTTCCCACCGGCGTTACCGCCTTGTCGATGGTGCCGATGCTGGCCCTGGTATTCATACCGTCGCGGCGCACCACTGCTGACGGCGAGCAGCAGAACAATGCGTTCAACTGCCCGCGCTGCCAGCACGCCCACGAATCCGCTACTAGTTTTTGCACCAATTGCGGCTGGGAGCTGGCGAAACCGTACGCCAGCGCCGATGCGACGGCATCCGCTGTGCCGCCGCCGTCAACCTCAGCGGATGCGCCGTTAGCCTCCGCTGCCGCAACCGAAACCGCGCGCGATGATGCCGCCGCTGCTGCCATCCCGGAGCCGACGCTGGCCGCTACGCAAACTGAACCGCCGCCGGCATCATCCGAAGCGTCGGATACCGCAGCCGGCAGCGTTGCGGCTGCGGCCCCGGCCGGCGTACCCGGCGGGTTTTCTGCCGAGCCTTTGACCATCACCCGGCCGCTTACGGCGGCGGCAATGACGGAACGCGGGCTGTCGCTGTTCAACCAGGGCCGCGTCCGCGAAGCCGTTGACCAATTCACCAAAGCCATTGCGCTGGATCCGCGCTATCGCGAAGCGTGGAGCAGCCGCGCCAAAGCCTATACCGACCTGGGATTGAGCGACAAGGCCGCCGCCGACCGCCAGCAACTGGAAGCCATCTGAACGATACGCCTCAACCGGCCCGCCGGCATTGAACAGAAAAGCGCCCTCTCCATAGTAGAGGGCGCTTTTCTGTTTAGACCGCCATTATGTGATAGCCGGCGTCCACTGGCAGCGTTGTTCCGGTAATGCCGCTGGATAAATCGCTGCACAGGAACAGGGCGGCTTTGGCCACTTCGTCCGCGGTGATATTGCGTTGCAGCGGGGCGCGGGCGGCGTGGGTCCGTTTCATATCCAGAAAGCCGCTGATGCCCCGCGCCGCCAGGGTGTCCACCGGCCCGGCCGAGATGGCGTTGACGCGGATGTTGTCGCCGCCGTATTCGTAGGCCAGCTGCCGCACTTCGTGCTCCAAAGCCGCCTTGGCCGTTCCCATCACATTGTAGCCGGGATAGACCCGGCTGGAGGCGTCAAAAGTCATTGCGATGACGCTGCCGCCGCCGTTATCGGCCAGCAGGGGGGCGGCGCAGCGCACCATGGGCAGCAGGGTAAAGGCGCTGATTTCCAGCGCTTGCCGGAATCCGTCCCGGCCGGTATCGGCCAGGCGGCCGGCCAGGTCGTCGCGGTTCGCAAAGGCGATGCTGTGCACCAGTACCGACAGCGTTCCCATTTCGGCTTGCAGGCTGTCGAATACGGCGGCAATCTGCGCGTCATCGGCGGCGTCGCAGGGCAGGATTATCGCATCGTCCAGCGTGTCGGCCAGGCGGGCCACCCGGTCTTTCAGGCGGTCGTTCTGGTAAGTAAGGGCGATGCGGGCGCCGGCGGCGGCCAGGGCGCGGGCGATGGCCCAGGCGATGCTGCGGTCGTTGGCAACGCCGAAAATGACCGCATTGCGGCCCGAAAGGTCAACCGGATACACGGCAAGCAACCTCACATTGGCAGTCGGTAGCGTTTCTAACCGGGTAGTTTATTTTTTCATTCCACGATCTGATTTTTCACCGGAGAGGCGGATTGATGCGTAATCAGCGGCGAAAGTCGGGCGCAACCTGTTCCAGAAAGGTTTGCATCTGCTCCTCCTGGCGGTAAGAGGCGAACCGGACGATAACCTGTTCGGCGCCGGCCTCTGCGTAAGCGTGGATGCGGTCCCGGACGCGCTCGGCGCCGCCGAAAGGCCCCCAGCGGTCGCCCCAGATGTTGGCGCCGTAGTAGCCCAGCAGCCAGTCCTCGGCCTCGGCCTCGGCGCGGCCAATATCCTCGTCCAGGTTGACCGTCAGGTACATTACTGCCGCTATATCGTCCGGGCTGCGGCCATATTCCGCGCAGTAGCCGCGCGTGGTTGCCATCAGCTCGGTGAATTCGTCGGGCGTGGCCGATATGGAGATGACGCCGTCGGCCAGGGATGCGGCGCGGCGGGCCTGGCGTTCCCGCTGCGCGCCTTGCCCGTCGCCGCGCCCGTGCCAGTGGACGCCCAGATAGACCGGCACGCCGCCATCCTGTACCGGCGTCGGCTCCATCACCACATCATCCAGCCGGAAATGCCGTCCCGCAAAGGTGAACGGCCGGCCGGTGTTGAGGCCCTTGATGATTGACAGCATTTCCTCCAGGCGGCGCGCGCGGGTACGCCGATCGACATCGGCATTGCGCCATTCCGCCTGCTGCATGGCGTTGAATGCGCCGCCGACGCCGACGCCCAGTTGCAGCCGTCCGCCGGAAATCAAGTCCACAGTGCCGGCCATCTGCGCCAGGAGGACGGGATGGCGCAGCGCCATCAGCATCACGGCGGTGCCAAGCCGGACGCGGGCAGTGCGCGCGGCGATGGCGGCCAGCGTGGTCATCGCTTCCAGGCGGGGCTTGGCGGTCAGGCTGTCGCCAACCCATACCGAATCCAGCCCGGCCTCCTCGGCCCAGGATGCCAGGCGCAATACCGATTCGGCGTCGGATGGCTTGCGGTCGGCCAGGAGCAGGCCGCGCGTGGGCAGCAAGCAGCCCAATTGAACTTGGCCGGTATTGGTACTAGTCATCGCCATCGTTATTGCCCCAGCGCGCCGGAAACCCCGGCGGAATAGCTCGGCGGCCGGGCGGGCGGATGCCCCAGCAGCCGTTCCAGCAAGCCCGGTTCCATATGCTCGTATTCCTCAAGGTCGGAGCCGTCGTCCAGGTCAAAGCCCATCCCGGAGCTATAGTAAAAGGCTACGGATACCCCCATCCGGGCGGCGGTGCCGACGTGCTTGCGAAAGCTGTTGCTGCCCAGCTCGGGCCGGAAATAGGGCAGCAGGTCATAAGGCACGAGGATGGCGTTAGTGCCGCCGTCGCGCCGCGCCGGGGATAGCGTAACATTGTGCTGATGTTCCGCGCTGCGGAGCAGCTGATGGATGTCGGAGGGCTTGATAAAGGGCAAATCGCCGGGCAGGTACAATGCGGACACGCCGCGCATCCGCGCGCTCTCAAACGACTTGGTGATGGTATCGTTCAGGTTGCGGCCCAGGTCCTCCATCCAGGTTGCGCCCAAGGTGCGGGACAGGTTGCGGATGCGTTCATCGCCGCCGATGACCCAGAAGGGGTCAACGCCGGCGCCTCTGATGGCGAGCAGCACGCGGCGCAGCATCCCGATGGTAATGTCGGCCCGTTCCCGCGGCCCCAGCACGCGGGAGAGGCGGGTTTTGCACTCGGCCAGCGGCTTCATCGGAATCACCGGCACGATGGCGGGCTGCTCTTGATTGTCGTTTTCCGGCATCATACTGGCTAGAGGGCTTTCCCGTCTGAAACCGCCGCCTGGCCGGTCAATTGGCCGGCCAGGCGCAGCGTGGTTTGGGCCAGGGCGATTTTGTCGTCGTCGGTCTGCATTATAGTGTCCGTTACCGCCGGTTCAATCCCCGCGGCGCGCACGGCGTCGGACAAGGCGGCATCCTGGGTATCCAGCAGCAGGGTATCACAAATCCCCTGATATTCGCGCGCGACGCCGACTGCCGAAACTGCGCGGCCCAGCTCCGCCATAATTTTGCCGGCCGGCCCGCGCACGGCATCCCCGCCGACGATGGGGCTGACGGCCAGGCGGGGCGCCGAATGCCCGGCGATGGCATCCCGCACGCCGGGGACCGCCAGAATGGGCGCCACGCTCAAATAGGGATTGGACGGGCAGATGATGATGCAGTCCGCATCCCGCAGCGCATCCGCAAAGCCGGGGGACGGTTTGGCGTCAGCGGCGCCGGCGTAGCGAATGCCCTGCACGGCCGGCGCCGCCCGATGCTTTACAAAGTATTCCTGCATCGCCATTGTGCCGGCTTCGGTATCCAGCATAGTGCGAACCGGCTGGTCGCTCACGGGGATGATGCGATGCCGGATGCCCAGCCGGGCGGTTAGATCCGCCGTAACTTCCGACAAGGTTGCGCCGCTACGCAGCAGTTCGGTGCGGCGAATGTGCATCGCAAAATCCCGGTCGCCCAGGTTGAACCAGGTATCCGCGCCCAGCCGTTGCAGCATCGCCAGCGTCTCAAAAGTATCGTCGGCAATGCCCCAGCCGGTTGCGGGATTATACAGGCCGGACAGCGTGTAGCACATCGTATCCAGGTCGGGGGATATGTGCAGGCCGTGGAACTGGTCGTCGTCCCCGGTGTTGACGACGATAGCCAGACGCGCCGGCGGCAGGATGCGCGCCAGCCCCAAGGCCAGCTTGGCGCCGCCGACGCCGCCGGCCAGGGCCAGCGTCAACTGCGGGTAGGGAGTTTCCGACACCGGAGCTAGTCCGCGCCCGAACCGGCGGAATTGGCGGCGACCGGAGCGACTGCCGGAGCGGCGGCGCGTTCCCGCTGGGAACGGGGATGCTCAAAGCGATAGTCCTCCATCTGCACCAGCCGGTTGTAGGAGCCGAAAATCTCCTCAACATTGTCGCCGACCAGATCCAGGGCGTCCAACGCTTCATCGCTTTCGCCGTAGATGCGGCGAATATCGTAGGTAGTATAGCGTTCCGCCGGGGTGCGGCCGGCTTCGCGGATCATTCCCCGGAACTCGGCGGGGCGCATCAGCTGCCCGTGCATGGCGCCGGCCGAGGTGGAAATGCTTTCGTTAATCAGCGTGCCGCCCAGGTCGTTGACGCCGGCGGTGAGCAACAGCTGCGACATTCGGCTGCCCTCTTTCACCCAGGACGCCTGAATGTTGGGGATCCAGTTGTTGAGCATAATGCGGGCGATGGCGTGGACTTTGATGACATCCATACCGGTCGGGCCGGAGCGCACGCCGTCCACCGTGCCTTTCAGGTACATCGGGGCTTCGGAGCTGACGAAACTCAACGGCACGAATTCGGTAAAGCCGCCGGTGCTCTGCTGGATTTCCCGCAGCAGCGCAATGTGGCGCACCAGCTGGGCATTGGTTTCCAGGTGTCCGAACATTACGGTGGAAGTAGTGGGAATGTCCAGGGCGTGGGCGGTGGTAATCACTTCCAGCCACTGCGCCACCGTGATACGGCCCGGGGAAATCCGGTCACGCAGAGATTGGTCCAGCACTTCGGCGGAGGTTCCGGGCAGGCTGCCGACGCCGGCGTCTTTCAGCCCTTGCAGGTAATCCCGTATGGAACAGCGGGAACGGACGGAGCCGTACAGCACTTCCTCCGGCGAAAAGCCATGAATGTGCATCTCCGGCAGCTCCGCTTTGATGGCGGCGCAGAGCTTGATATAGAGGTCGCCCTCCATTTGCGGCGGCAGTCCGGCCTGGATGCAGACTTCGGTAGCGCCATAGTCGCGGGCCTCTTTGGCGCGCCGGATAATTTCGTTGACGGGCAGGAAATACCCTTCCTCCTCGCGAAAATCGCGGCTGAAAGCGCAGAACCCGCACCGCTTGATGCATACATTGGTGAAATTGATATTGCGGTTCACCACATAGGTAACGAGGTCGCCGGCGGTGCGGCGGCGCAGTTCGTCGGCCGTCAGCGTCAGGGCGGTGAATTCCGGCCCGGCGGTCGTAAAAAGCAGTTCGCCGTCGGCAACGCTGATGTCCTCTCCGGCCAGGGCGCGGTTGAGGACGGCGGCGATGTCGGGGCGCAGGGCGTCGACCAGAGCGGTAAGCGTCGCCGGGGGCGCCGCCGGAGTCGGAGTTGTCGTTGCGGATATGCCGTTAGTCTGTAACATAGCGTTGGATTCCCCCTTTCACATAGCCGTCGGCGTCGGTGAGGCGCAGCAGTTTGGCGCGCAAACTTTCCGGCAGCGGCCAATCGGAGTTTCGGGCAAAGTATTCGGGATAGACCGGCAGACGGGGGCGCAGTTCGCCGCCGGCCGCCGCCGTGCGCCGTTGCAATTCGGCCAGCTGCGGCCATGGCGCTTCGGGGTTCACATAGTCAATGGTAAGGGGCGAGACGCCGCCCCAGTCATTGATGCCGGCGCTGATATAGCGTTCATAGTCGGCGCTGAGGTTGGGCGGAACCTGGAGATTTGCCGCCGGGCCGAGTATCAGGCGGGCCATTGCGGTAGTCCACAGCAGATCGTCGGCCGCGGCGTCGGGCGCGTCGGCCATGGGAGTAGTCGGCTTGGCGCGGAAATTCTGGACAATGACTTCCTGGATATGCCCATAGCGGCGGTGCATTTCCCGGATTGCCAGCAGCGATTCTACCCGCTCGCAGCGGGTTTCGCCAATGCCGATCAGGATGCCGGTAGTAAAAGGAATGCCCAGTTCGCCGGCCAGTTCCATAGTCCGCAGGCGGACGCGCGGGCGCTTGCTGGGCGCGAATTCGTGGGGGCCGCCGGGTTCGTACAGCCGGACGCTGCTGCTTTCCAGCATTATGCCGACGGATGGGTTCGTTGGTTGCAGGGCGGACAGTTCCCGGCGGCTCATCGTGCCGGGGTTGCCGTGCGGCAGCAAATCGGTTTCATCAAAGACCAGCCGGCACATTGCGGCCAGGTATTCCTGCGTAGTGCGGTAGCCATGCTGCGCGAGCCAGCCGGCGGCGGCGGGATAGCGCTGCTCCGGCCTTTCGCCCAGCGTGAACAGGGCTTCGGTGCAGCCCAGCCGCTGCCCGGCTTGGGCCACGGACAGCACGGCGTCCGCCGGCTGGTACAGGTCATCCGCCTCGTCCGGCGACTGCCGAAAAGTGCAGTACCCGCAGAAATCCCGGCACAGCCGCGTCAACGGGATGAACACCTTGGGCGAGAAAGTAATGATGCGCCCCTTGCCCCGGTCGCGCATGGCGGCGGCGGCGGCGCAGAGGTCAGCGGTAATGCCGGCGTTGGCAGCGGGATCCGCGTCGGCCAGCGCCAGGGCGTCGCCGGGCGACAGGACGGCGCCGTCGGCCGTCCGTTCCAGCCGGCCGGCCGGCAGCGTATTTCGTCGCGCAACCGCTGCGGCAGTCATCGTCATCGTATGCAATCCATAAGGGGCATCGTTCCGGGACATAATCCTGGGGCATCGCTGGCAGGCGTATTGTACGCAGGTATCAGTCGGTATTCAAGGCGGCGGCGTATGGCAAGCGTTTCCAATCAGGCAGTTAAAGTTCTGCCATTCCCCCCGCAACCGCCATCCCAACCCCTCAACCGTCATACCGGCCCCTGTACCGTCATTCCGGCGCAAGCCGGAATCCAAAATCCCCATTCATCCCCTCCATCCATGCCATAAAACCCTATCCCGTCCATCCTGTCCATCGGTGTCAATACCCCCAACCGTCATTCCCGCTTGCGCCGGATTTGGCGTAACTTGCCATACCCCCCGATTTCGCCGCGGCGCATTGGCGTGCTATAATACCCTGACGCAGTTCACCCTTGACGCGGCGGCATACCAAATATGAGCGCAATTGACGAAGTAAAAAGCCGCGTGGACATCGTGGAGCTGGTCGGCGGCTATGTCAACCTGCTCCGCTCCGGCGGCTCTTTCAAAGCCAACTGCCCCTTTCACCAGGAAAGGACGCCCTCTTTCTATGTGTTCCCCGACCGGCAGTCGTGGCGCTGCTTCGGCGCCTGCGCCGAGGGCGGCGACGCGCTGTCTTTCATAATGAAAGCCGAAGGGCTGGAGTTCCGCGACGCCCTGCGCCGGCTGGCGGAACGGGTCGGCGTTACCCTGGAGACCCGCCAGCAGTCCGGCGTCTCCGCCGAGCTGTTCGCCATCAATGACGCCGCCCTGCTCTTTTACCGCCAGCAGCTGGCAACCCCCGAAGCCGCATTCGTCCGCGACTATCTCGCTAACCGGGGCCTTGCCGAGCGCACCATACAGACCTTTGAGCTCGGCTACAGTCCGCCCCGCGATAACCGCCTGCTGGCCCACCTGGACGCCCTCGGATTTGCCCCGCCTCGCGTCGTCGTCGCCGGGCTGGCCCGTGAAACCGACGACGCCCGCTATTACGACTTGTTCCGGGGCCGGTTGATGATACCGATACGGGACTGGTCGGGTCGCCTGGCCGGGTTCGGCAGCCGCGCCTTGGACGACAGCGACGCCGCCAAGTACATCAATACCCCCCGCACCGCGGTCTTTGACAAGTCGGCCATCCTCTACGCCATGCATCTCGCCAAAGAACCCGTCCGGCAGCAGGGCGCCGTCATCGTTGAGGGCTATATGGACGCCATCATGGCGCACCAGAACGGCTATGATAATGTAGTGGCGTCAATGGGAACGGCGCTTACCGAACAGCAGGTGGCCCAAGTGCGCCGGCTCACCGGCAAGGTAACGATGGCGCTGGACGGCGACGCCGCCGGCCGCAACGCCACGCTCCGCAGCCTGGAATCATCCTGGGGCGTGTTTCAGCGCCGGGCCGCTCAATCCGAACATCGCGCCGGCCAATCTCTGCTCCAACCGCCGCAGACTCTGGATCTGTTGATTGCCGAACTGCCGCCCGGCCAGGATCCCGACGACATCATACGGGAATCCCCGGACGCCTGGCCCGACTTTCTGGCGCAGGCATCCCCGCTGTTTGACTACCTGCTGGACACGCTGAAAGCGCGCGCGGATTTGTCCACCCCGGACGGGCGCAGCTGGGTAGCGCGGATGATGCTGCGCTTTGTAGCGCAAATCCCGGATGCCGTAAAACGGGATTTCCATTTGGAAACCCTGTCCACGCAGCTGGGCGTAAGCCTGGACACGCTGCACGCCGAACTGCCGGCGGCCCGCCAGTCCGGAGAACCCCGCCGCGGCCGGCCCGCCCCCAATCGCGTTGATGATGACAACGCCCCGCTGCCCCCGCGTTCCGGCGACATCAACGAGGAAACGCTGCTCGCCCTGGTGTTGCAGCACGAACCGGAACTCGTGCCGGAAGCCACCACCACCGTTACCCCCGAATGGTTCAGCCGCGCCGAAAACCGGGAAATCTTTCGCATCGTAACCGGCACCCCGGCCGGGACGGCGGAACCGGGCCCGGAACTAACGGCGCATCTGGATCAGCTGCGTTCCCGTCAATTGCAGCTGTCCGGCACGCCGGAGCAGTCATTCCAAAAACTCTGCCAGTCTCTCCAACGAAAACACCAGAACAACGCAATCATTGAGCTCGCCGCCGCCGTGCAGGAAAGCGGCGATCTCTACTCCGCAGAAGCCGCCCAACTTACGGAACTGAAAGCGCAGCGCCTTGAAACCGACCGCGCAATGGCCGGCGTACAATAGTACCCAACTGCCCCGCCGTTTATCATACCGTTTTCCGCTGCCCATTTATCGCATTGCCCGTTTCACAGCATTGCCGGGAGGGTATATGACCACCACCATCAGCCGCCGCCGCGCCATGCCCGTCGCCGAGGATGAAACCGAATTTGACGCCGATGCCGTTGCCGTCGTTATCGCCGATGACGATGATGATGACGACGCCGTCTATCCCTCCGCGCGCGCCGCCGTCGCCATCCCCGACCCGGATGAGGATGAGCCGGCCGACGAGGACGACGACGGCGAAGTTGACGACATCCCCCCCGAAAGCGCCGTTGAAACGGAGCCGAGCAGCAGCGTCGACGAGTGGCAAGTGCGCCGCATCGCCGCCGCCCGCACCGTCCTGCCCGAACTGGACGGCCCCTCCGCCGACGACATTGAACGGGAGGAACGCGACTGGGCCAACGTGGACACCAACGACGGCGCCGACGCCATGGACGACCCCGTGCGGATGTATCTGCGGGAAATCGGCCGCGTAGATCTGCTCACTTCCGCCGACGAGCGCCGCCTGGCCCGACAGCTGGAAGGACTCAACCACCTCATCAAGCTGGAGCAGGAACTGACCGCCCGATTCCAGGACGATGACGCCGTCAATGTCCTGCCGGCCGCGGAACGCCTGCCCACCGAAAGCATGGCCTGGGAAGCGGCAATGCTGCTGCTGGCCCGCATCGCCAGCGCCGCTCCCTTGGTGCGCTCCCTGGCGCGCTACCTCGAAATCAACCCCGGTATGCCCTTGCAGGAAGTGCGCCAGTCCCCCAAACTCCGCTCCGCCATTGATGCCGAAGTGGCCTTGCCCATGGTGGAACAGGTCGCCAAAGACTTGGACATCAGCGAAGCGGCGGCCTACCAGCGCATCGTGCAGCTGTCCCTGGATACCTGGGTGCTGCCCCCCTGCGCCGTAGCCGTAATCGACGACTATGTGCCGGTGTGGGCCGAACTGCATCCCGACGGCGTGGAAAGCTCGTATCTGCCGGAACAGGGGATGGACGTACCCCCGCTGTACGCCTCCGATGACGAATGCTCCCTGCTGCTGCTCGGCCAGCTGCTCAAAGACCCGGGGCTGAGCGACCGCCTTGAACCCGAAAACTTTGCCGCCGCCATGCACTTTGACCGCATCAAAAAGACCGGCGAAGGCGCGCAGACCCACCTCACCGAAGCCAACCTGCGCCTGGTGGTCAGCGTCGCCAAAAAGTACATCGGACGCGGCATGGCACTGCTGGATATGATCCAGGAAGGCAACATCGGCCTCATCCGCGCCGTAGAAAAGTTTGACTACCGCAAGGGCTACAAGTTCAGCACCTATGCCACCTGGTGGATCCGGCAGGCCATTACCCGCGCCATCGCCGACCAGGCCCGCACCATCCGCATCCCCGTCCATATGGTGGAAACCATCAACAAACTGATGCGCCACCACCGCCGCCTGTTGCAGGAAAAAGGCCGCGAACCCACCATTGAGGAACTGGCCGAAGCAATGGAAATGACGCCCGAAAAAGTGGAGGAAATCCAGAAAATCTCCCAGGAACCGGTGTCCCTGGAAACCCCCATCGGCGAGGAGGAGGATTCCTTCCTGGGCGACTTTATCGAGGACCGCAATACCCTGGCGCCCGCCGACGCCGCCTCCGCGCAGCTGCTGCGGGAACAAGTGCAGGATGTTCTGAACTCGCTGACCGACCGCGAAAGCCGCGTGCTCAAACTCCGGTTCGGCCTGGAGGACGGACGCACCCGCACCCTGGAGGAAGTAGGCCGGGAGTTCGGCGTAACCCGCGAGCGCATTCGCCAAATTGAAGCGAAAGCCATTCGCAAACTGCGCCATCCCACCCGCTCCCGCAAACTGCGCGACTACCTGGAATAACCAATCCGGGAATAGCCAATCCGGGGCTGCCTCTTGCCGACCCGCTGCGGAGCCGGGGATATTCCCCCCGGCTCCGTTCCTTATTAACCGGGGCGCGTGGCCTATATTCCCCGTCATTCCGGCGTTCCCCAACCGTCGGCGTCCCCTAACCGTCATTCCGGCGTCCCCTAACCGTCATTCCGGCGTCCCCCAACCGTCATTCCGGCGTCTCCCAACCGTCATTCTGGCGTCCCCCGACCGTCATTCTGGCGTCCCCCGACCGTCATTCCGGCGTCCCCCGACCGTCATTCCGGCGTCCCCCAACCGTCATTCCGGCGTCCCCCAACCGTCATTCCGGCGAAAGCCGGAATCTATGCTTGCCGGCTCCATTGCCGTAACGGGCGGTTACGACGCCGGATTCCGGCTTTCGCCGGAAAGACGGTTTGAGGTGCCGGAATGACGGTTTGAGGTGCCGGAATGACGGTTTGAGGTGCCGGAATGACGGTTTGAGGTGCCGGAAAGACGGTTTGAGGTGCCGGAATGACGGCTGCGGATTACCGGTTGCAAAGCCGCCGACAAAACCCGCCAAACCCTGCTTGCCGGCGTGCGGGCATACTGCTGCGCCCAATTGCTATAGTTGCCGCCGAATAACCCGCCAGGGAGGTGAACTCGGTGGAAAATATGGAATTGCCCGTCTGTCAGCAGTGCAATGTCGGCATTCTGGTGCCGCTGTCCGACTATGGGGCGCAGGGCGCGGCGGTTCACTACAAAGCCTGGGCTTGCATCAACCCGTCCTGCGACTACAACATCAAAATCCGCAACGGCGACATCTTTGTCAACGAACCCATCCGCGCCGGCCGCCAGTAACCGGCCGCCGGCGCCGACATTGGCAATCGCAATCGCGCCCCAACCCGGCGCGCCCGCACCGCCGGCCGACGCCGCATCAACGCTGCCGCCGGCCGACCGGCGCGCCGCGTCATTCAAGGTACTGATATGGAAATCGGATTGGACTATATGCATATCCGCAGCCGGGCCGAGCATTACGGCCTGCGCTGGACGGGTATCGCGCTCTTGCTGGTAGGCTTGGGCCTGGCCCTGGCCGGCGGCAGCTACTACGGCTACATTTTCTGGCTGCGGTACGGGCTGGACGACTACAACGCAGAGCGTCCGGGCTTGGTGCAAGCAGTAGAAGCCGCCGCGCTGCCGGCCGCCGACGGCAGCCTTACGGTGCGGGAACTGTCCCTACCCCCCGGCGTCTATGACGAACAAGCCGCCAAACTGGGGTTCACGCCCTTGTCCGGCGCCGGCGCCGCGCCGGACTCTCTGCCGGCCGCTGCCGAACTGCGCGTTAAAGCTCTGGACATCAAGGTTTCCGTAGCTGAACTGCATTCCGCCGGTGAATCGGTTGCCAGCTATGCGATGGATTCCATCTCCGCCGGGCAGCTGGACGGGTTCGCCAACCCCGGCGAACAAGGCGCAATGTGGCTTTTCGGGCCGGCCGGCGGCGGCCCTTACGGCTTCAGCAACTTGACCCGGGCGCCCCAGTATCTGGCCGAGACCGATGGGCTGCCCATAATCGTCAGCAGCGACGAGCAGGATTACCTGTACCTGGCTACGCATACGGATGTAATACCGGCATCCGACCTGGCCCTTACCAATGCCGACCGCGCGACGGTGCATCTGGCAGTGCCGGTTCCCGACGGGCTGTACGACCACTTTCTGATTTTGAGCGGCGAGCTGGTCGGGAAGCGTTAGCGACAAGCGTCGTCATCGGCGCGCCGCCCGGCCCTGCCGGTGTTACCCCGCAAGTAGAACGCCCCGGACGCCAAGCGTCCGGGGCGTTCTACTTGGCAACGCGTTTCCGGTGCGCGGCGGCGTTGCCATCGGTATCGGATGCGCCGCCGTCCGCAACTCGCAGGCGCACCTGCTGAATGCGCCGCCCGTTCATCTGCGTAACCTCAATGGCAGCGTTGCCATCGCTTACCAGGTCGCCCACTGCGGCCATCCGCCCCAGACGCATATAGACGAAGCCGCCGACGGTATTGACTTCCTCATGTTCCAGAACGATGCCAACGGCGCGCTCCACATCGTCCAGCGTCATCGTAGCATTGAGCGTCCAGATGCCGTTGCCGTCATAGGCCGGCTCCGCGCTTTCCGGTTCGGTGAACTCGTCGGTGATTTCGCCAACGATTTCCTCCAGCACATCCTCCAGCGTTACGATGCCCTCAACGCCGCCGAATTCGTCAACGACAATCGCCATTTGCAGGGATTTCCGGCGCAGCAGCGCCAGCAGGTCGTCAACCGCCATATTCTCGGCCACGAACTCCGGCTCCCGCATTATGCTTTCCGGGGTCTGCTCCGGGTCATCCCCGGACAAAGCCAGCAGTACATCACTGATATGGATAACCCCAATCACATCGTCCATCGTTTCGCGGTACACCGGCAGTCGGGTATGCCGGCTCTTTACGAATGCGCCCACCGTTTCGGACAGCGTTGCCGTCGCCGCCACGGCGTCAACATCCAGGCGCGGCACCATTATATGGGCGGCGTCCCGGTCGTCCATCCGGCTGATGGAACGCACCATATCAATGTCGGTATTGTCCAGGTTACGCAGTTCGTCGTCGGTTAGCGGCGCCGGCCCGTCCGCTTCGTGATCCCGGCCATTGCCGTTGCCGGAGGCGCCGTTCTGCTGCGTCCGGCGTCCCGCCCGGCGTCCGATGCGCCATTGCAAAGGCCGCGCCGCCCAATCTCCAAACGCCGGAAATCGTCTAACCAGCAGCCGCGCCGCCAAGTCCATGATGACCAGGCCGGCCGCGCCGGCCGCCGCCGACAGCGCAATCAAAGCAAGGGTAATCCAGCCGCCGGCCCCGCTGAACGGGTTAGCCGGATTCGGCCCCGCAAAATCCGCGGCGACGACAATGGCAAGAAAAGCCGCGCCGCCGCCGGCCAAAATCCCGGCGACGGCTCTAATCCAGGCCACTGCGCCGGGGAGAGCATGGTGGCCGCCCGACATCGCCGGCGTCGCCAGGGGGGAAACCCTCCGGGCGGCGGCGGCAACGCTGCTGCTCCATCCAAAAAGCAGCAGCGCGACGGCCAGCATCAATAACGGTGGTAAGCTACTGTCAGTATCCAAGTTGTCGGCCCTCTGCCGGCGGCGTCCGCGACGCATTGCGGCGGCGGGTCATGATGGCGGGTTATTGCGGCGGGTCATGATGGCGGGTTATTGCGGCGGGTCATTATCGTTTGTCCGCAGTTTTCCCGCGCACCAGTCTAGCAGGAACGCCTACCGCCCGTCCAGCGTCCGGGATGTCTTTAGTTACCACGGCGCCGGCGCCGGTAGCCGCGCTTTCGCCTACGCTTACCGGCGCAATCAGCATCGTGTCGCTGCCGATAAAAGCGCCGTCCCCGATGCGCGTCGGATGCTTGTCCACGCCGTCATAGTTGCAGGTAACCGTGCCGGCGCCAATGTTCACGCCGGCGCCGATGTCGGCATCCCCCAGATAGCAGAAATGCCCGGCGGCCGTCGCGGCGCCGATGCGCGAGTTTTTCACTTCCACAAAATTGCCCAGATGCGCCGCGCTTTCAATAACCGCCCCCGGACGCAGATGGCAGTAAGGGCCGATTTCCACATCCGCCGCTACTTGCGCCCCTTCCAGAAACGATGCCATGACCCGGCAGCGGTCGCCGATGGCGCTGTCCTCAATGACGGCGTTAGGGCCAATGCGGCAGTCGGCGCCGACGGCGGTATTCCCGGACAGCATTGTGCCCGGCAGCAGCGTAGTATCCCTGCCGATGACAACATCAGCGTCAATATAGGTAGCGGCCAGGTCAACCATGGTTACGCCGTGTTCCATCCAGTAGCGGCAAATCCGGTCGCGCAGTACCGTCTCAACGCCGGCCAGCTGCTCCCGATTGTTCACCCCCATCGCTTCGTCGGCCAATGCGATGGGCATAGCGGCGACATCCGCGCCCGAACTGGCCGCCCGCGCCGCCAGCCCGGTAAGATACCGTTCCCCCGATGCCGACGGCGCGATGCCGTCCAGATTCGCCCGCGTCCACGCCCCGTCCAGGCAATATACGCCGGTGTTGACTTCCGCAGGAGCCAGGCCCGGCCCCGGACGGTCGCTCGCCTCCACGATGGCGCTAACGGCGCCCACCCGCCCGTCGCTGGTAACGCTGGCGCGCTCAATGCGGCCCAAGTCAGGAGCGAATACATCCGTAGCGGACAGTATCGTCATACGCCGGCCGGCAACGGCCTGATGCTCCGCCAGCAGCTGCCGCACCGACTCCGCGCGCACCAGCGGAGTATCGCCGGCCAGTACGACTATGGTCGGCGGCGCGGTATCCAAGGCATCCGAGGTATCCAAGGCGTCCAAAGTATCCAGGGCGTCCAAGGCGCAGGACAGGGCGTCCGCCGTCCCTCGCGGCTCCGGCTGGACGGCGTAGGCTACGCGATTGCCCAGCAGCGCGGACACGGCCGGCGCATTGTCGGGACTGACCACTGCCACGATGCGTTCAATGCCGCAAGCGTCCAGCAGTTCCACCGGAAAACGGATCAGTTCCTTGCCGGCGGCGCGGTGCAGCGGCTTCGGCGTGCGGGAATACATCCGGCGGCCCCGCCCCGCCGCCAATATCACGCCAACCGCATCCGGCGCGGGCTTGGGATTCGGATTGGCTTGGGCTTGGGCTTGGAATTGGGATTCGGATGCCGATACCGATTCGGAAAGTGCGGCGCGCGTAGCCATAGTTGCCCCCCGACTTGGCGAACTAGTCCGCCCGGTGATGCTGCCGGCGCATCAGTTGCCGGCGCATGAATTATAGATTACGGCTTGGGTTACAACAGCAGATTATAGCAGTTGGCGCAGCCGCCGGGCGCAATGTTGACATCGCCGGCGCGCCCGTACACAATTGCCGCACTTTTGAGATTGCGCCGGGCGTTGCGCCTGCTTCGTTCCGGCGTCGCTCTCTCCCCTTGAGGTTGGAATTATGCCCGATTTGAATGCTCCCGATTTGACCGTCGTTGAGGTGCAGGCTTTGGCCGCCGCCTCCCGAATCACCATCCCGGATGACCTGGCGCCGGAAGTGCGCGCATCGCTGAACGGCCTGCTGGCGGCTTTGGACGCCATCGCCGAGCCCGATGTCGCCGGCATTGAACCGCTGCCCATCATCGTATCCGCTACGGCCCGCCAGCAGGAGGCGCCCTGATGACTACCGCCGACCGCACCATCACCGAGACGACCGCTGCCGACCTGTGCTATATCTCGGCCACCGAACTGGGCCAGCGCATCGCAAACGGCTCCGTTTCCTCGCTTGACGCCACCGAAGCTTACCTGGAACGCATCGCCCGGCTGGACGGCAGCTATGCGTCCTATATCACCGTAACCGCCGACCGGGCCCGCGCGGACGCCCGCCGCGCCGACGCCGAAATCGCCGCCGGCAATCGGCGCGGGCCGCTCCACGGCGTCCCCGTCGCCGTCAAAGACCAGTTCAATACCGCCGGCATCGTTACTACCAACGGCTCCACTATTCTGGCCGAAAATGTGCCGTACGCGGACGCCACCATAATGGAACGGCTGCGCGCCGCCGGCACCGTGCTGCTGGGCAAGCTCAACATGAGCGAATACGCCAGCGGCGACGCTTTCCGGCATCCCTACGGACGCCCCCGCAATCCCTGGGATACCGGGCGCAACCCCGGCACCTCCAGCAGTGGCTCCGGCGCGGCGACGGCGGCGTTCCTCTGCGCTACTTCCCTGGGCGAGGATACCGGCGGCAGCATCCGCGGGCCGGCGGCGTTCTGCGGCCTGGTCGGCATCCGGCCCACTTTCGGACGCGTCAGCCGGCACGGAGTGTTCGGCGCCAGCTGGTCGATGGACACGGCCGGGCCGATTTCCCGCACCGTTACCGACTGCGCCCACACGCTGGCCGCCATCGCCGGCCACGACCCCAAAGACCCCCAAACCTGGAATGTGCCGGTGCCGGATTACGCCGCCGCGCTGGACGGCAATATCAGCGGCCTGAAAATCGGCATCGTAACCGAGCGCGTACATACCGACGCCAACGACCCGGAAGTGCGGGACGCCGTAATCGCCGCCGCCGCCAGGCTGTCCGACCTGGGCGCCGCAGTGCGGGAAGTGTCCATCCCGCTGATTGTCAACTCCTCGGAAATCTCCTACGCCATCATCAGCAGCGACGCCGCAATGCTCAACTGGGACATCATCTCTACGGAACAGCTGCGCGATCTGGACCACAACAACCAGGTGCGGCTGCTGATGGGCAGCGTCATTCCGGCCAGAGCCTACCAGAAAGCGATGCGGCTGCGGGATGCGCTGCGCCGCCAAATACTGGCCGCGCTGGACGAAGCTGATGCGTTGGTGATGCCGGCGTCATCGGTGCCGGCAACCCTAATCCCGCAGTCGGCCGGCCTCGGTACGAAAGAGGAAGTAATCGCCGGGTTCAAGGGCCGGCGCGGATTCACTGCCCCCTTCAACCTGGCCAACCTGCCGGCGCTGTCCATCAACTGCGGGTTCACGGCGTCCGGGCTGCCCATCGGCTTGCAGCTTGCCGGGCGCGCCTTTGACGAAACCACGCTGTTCCGCCTGGCCTACGCCTACGAGCAGTCCACCGATTGGGGAGAACGCCGCCCGCCGGGAGTGTAGTGTAAAGTGGTAAGAGCGGCCGGCGCCATACCATCCCGCCGGCCGCCCTTACCCTCAACCGGCGTATCCGGCGTCGTAACTTTCTGCTACGGTAATGGAGCCGGCAAGCATAGATTCCGGCGTCTGCTTTCATCATTGCGACGCGGTTACAACCGTCATTCCGGCGCAAGCCGGAATCCACTCCCCAAAAGGCCAAATCCTACGCATCATGTCTATCGGTGTAGCCCCCCTTACTACCTCTATGGTTAAGGGCGGTCTGTACGCAATGGTTTCGCCCGGCGGTTTTCCCCGCTATAATCCGGCAAACGCAGCCGACCGTTCAACCAGCCGATAAACCATCCGACAAGCGACAACCGGCGCGCTAAACCTTTTCACTTGCCCCCGGTAGGGAGGTGGACGATGAAAGACCGCTACGAAGCCGAAATTGAACAAATCCTGAAAGACCTGGATACCCCGCCCCCGGCAGACGCGCCATCCCGCCGGGAACCGGAAATCCCGCCCGACGACCTGCCCTCTCCGTTCACGCCGCCGCCGCCGGCCCCCAAGCGGCTGCTTTCGCCGGGCAAATTGGCCGTGCTGGGCATAATCGTAGCCGTCATCGGCATGGTTGTAATCAAGCTGGCATGGCTGCCCATCGTCGGGCTGGCTATTATCGGCATTGCCGTAGCCTGGACTTTTCTGCGCCGCTATACTGCGCCGAGACGCCCCGTCTGGCGCGGACGCCCGCTTGACCCGCCGCCCGCCAACGGCTGGCAGCGTTTCCGGCGCTGGTGGGCCGACTTGTAACCACCGACGGCTGCCAACTGCCGACGGCGGCAGCGATAACTTTTGCTGCGGATACAACAGCGGCCGGCTACCAGCCTACCGCTGCGCCGTCCTTGCGCGGTTCGCTGCCGCCGCTGATGACGCCCGTCTCCGGGTTCCGGCTTACCACCTGCCCGCCGCCCATCCCGCCGGAGCCGCCACGCTGCGGGCCGTGCATCACATTGACCCGGTGTCCCCGGCGGTGCAACTCGGCCGCCACATCGTCCTCAACATCGCCCTCCAGCCACAGTTCATCGCCGGCTACCTGGAAACGCAGCGCATCCAGCGCGCCCTGCGAATCCATCCCGAAGTCCACCATATTGGTGATGACCTGCAAATGGCCCTGCGGCTGCATAAAGCCGCCCATCACGCCGTAGCTCAGCCACAGCTCGCCGTTCCGCGTCGCCAGCGCCGGGATTATGGTATGGAACGGACGCTTGCCGCCGGCCAGGGCGTTGGGATGCTCCGGATCCAGCTGGAACAGCGCCGCCCGGTTGTGCATCACAATGCCCGTCCCCGGAATTACCAGCCCGGAGCCGAAGTTGGCGAACACGCTGTTAATCAGCGAGCAGCCGTTGCCATCCCCGTCAATCACGCTGATATACACCGTGTCGCTGCCCGGAACCATCTTGCCGTAGGGTACGGATGCCATCGCGCGCTGCGAGTCAATCAGCTGGCGGCGCTGCGCGGCATACTCTTTGGACGCCCACATTTCGGTTGGCACCGGCACGGCGCGCGGGTCGGCCAGATACTCAAACGCATCGGCAAAACCCAGCCGCGTTGCTTCGACCAGATGATGATAGCGGTCGGCGCTCTGCGGCCCCATCCCGGCAATGTCAAACCCCTCGGCGATGTTCAACGCTTCCAGCGCAATGATGCCCTGCCCGTTGGGCGGGCATTCCCAGCAGGTTACGCCTCGATAGTCGGTCTTGATCGGTTCGTCCCAGTCCGAATGGTGCGCCGCCAGGTCCGCCTCGGCCAGCCAGCCGCCCTGTTCTTGCACAAACTCGGCCATCTTGGCAGCGATAGGGCCGTGATAGAACGCTTTGCTGCCGCCCTCGGCTACTGTCCGCAGCGTTTTCGCCAGCGTCGGCAGACGCATCCGTTCCCCTTCGCGGGGCGCGCGTCCGTTGGTCAGCAGCTCTTGACCGGATGGCAAAGCCGCCAGTTTCGCTTCCTGCTGCTGCCACTGGAAAGCGATAATGTCGCTAACCGGAAAGCCCTCCTCCGCGTACCGGATTGCCGGCTTCAGGACATCGGCCAACCCCATCGTACCCTGCTCTGCCAGCAGCGTTTCCCAGCCGTGCACCGTGCCGGGAACCGAAATAGACAGCGCGCCGAAAGTCGGCATCCGACTATGCCTTTTCGCCCGCAAATCATCTATGCTGGCCGCCTGCGGAGTGCGCCCACTGCCGTTGAGCGCCGCCACGCCCTTATCCGCCGCCCTCCAGATTAGGGCAAACACATCGCCGCCCACCCCGGTGGACATCGGCTCTACCACATTAAGCGTAGCGGCGGCGGTTACGGCGGCGTCCACGGCATTGCCGCCGTCCATCAAAGTACGCAGGCCGGCCATCGCGGCCAGCGGCTGGCTGGTAGCCACAACGCCGTTGGTAGCATGAACGGTAGAACGGCGGGAGTTGAAAAACATAGGAACTGCTCCAGGCTGCGTAATCGCAAAGTCAAGGTCGACGGGGGCCAAATGGCCGGTCAAGGCGAATGTAGTTTAGCACGGCGGGCAATAGCGCGTACGGCCCTGGATTAGAGGGGGTGTGGCTATATTCCCCATCATTCCGAATCCCATACCCGTCATTCCAGCGCAAGCCGGAATGACGGGTGTAACGGCATCGCAATGATGAAAACAGACGCCGAACTGCGGTAAATCGCAATATGCCCTCACGCCCTAATGCGCGCTACACTTTCCCGTCCAGCCGGTTGATGACCAGTCCGGTCGGCAGCTTCGGGTAAAAAAATGTTGACTTGGGCGGCAGCCGATTGCCGGCGCTTACTATCTCCCGAAACGGCTCCAACGGGAACGGCTTCAGCAGGATGGCCAGCTGCTGCTCGCTGCGTCGCACCTGCTCCACAATGGATGCGTGGTCGGGGCTGTAATCCACGTGCTGCGCCAACGCATCGCCCAGCGCCGGCGCCAGCGCCCGTTCTTGCAGCAGCCACGCCTCGGACACCGCCAGCATACCCCAGCCTTGCCAGTCAACGCCGGCTTTCAGCGTGTGCAACGCAGCCGTTCCGTCGCCGGCGAACAGCGCAAAGCAGTGGGCATCCCGCCCCAGTCGGGCGACTTCGGCAGCGGCATCATCCGCAGAGCTGCCGGAGTCCAGCGGGCGCGCGTCAAATAACTCGTCAATGCGGCGGCGTACCTCGGCCCGCTGCTCCGCCGACAGCCCGCCAACCACGCGATGATACGGCAGCAGCAGCAGGCCGGGATCGTCAAACTCAACCAGCGTCATCATCACATAGTTGGCCGCCGCGTGGGGATCATTTTGCGCGCCTTGCGATTGACTGCGGCGGTAACGCAGGGCCGCCTCATAACGATGATGTCCGTCGGCCAGAAACACCGGACGATTGGCAAACGCATCAGTGATGCCGGCTTGCGCGGCGCCGTCGGCAATGCGCCAGAGTTCGGCAGAACCGCCGGCCGGCGTATCCGCCGCCGCATCGGGCGGGCCGGCGATAATATCCTGGAAAATGCGGCGCAGACTGCCATCGGCATCCTGATACAGCGACATAATCGGGCTGAACTGCGCCTGGCAGGCGTCCAGCAGGGCCACCCGATCCAGCACGGCCGGCTCGCGAGTGAATTCGTGCGGAAAGACGGCGCCGGCGTCATAATCCTCAACCAGCACATCCGCAAAAAACCCCAGATGCTGCCGTCGGACGCCGCCAAAATCGTAAGAATGACGCATCAGATAGTAGCCGGGGCAGTCATCTTGTACCAGAGCGCCCTCCGCCAGCCACTGCCGAAAAAGCTGCGCCGCCCGCCGATAGCCGCCCTGCGGATCCACCGGATCCGGCTGTTCCCCGCCCTCCAAGTGGACGGCGTTGTAGGGACTGCGCTGTTGCAGCTCCGCTTTCAGTTCCGGCCCAATCATATCGTAGGGCGGGCAGACCACCGCCGACAGCCCGCCAACTGCGGCGGGATTGAAACGGCAGCCGCGAAAAGGGCGCAGGACGGCCATAACATTCTCCTGGCAATGCGATTATGATGCGCTACATAAAGGCGCAATCGCCGGAACGATTGCGCCCTTATGATAGCACTGCCGGCCGGCCAATTGGCCGGCCGGCGGCCTACAAAATCGCTACCGGGTTGACCGGCGATCCCGTGCCGCCCACCACGCGCAGCGGGTTGACGGTGAGCATAAACTCGTAGCGGCCGGCGGCGGCGCAGGCTTCGGCCAGCGGCTGCAACAGGGCGTTATCCAGCAGCCCGATGCCGTAAGCAAAGATGCTGCCGTGCACCGACCAGGGCAAATCGTACCCGTTGGGCGTGTGGTCCATCATATCCCACACCAGCAGGCAGCAGTCGCTTTGCCGAATAAATTTCAGGCAAGAGGCGTGCAGGCCGGGGCGCAGCGCGGGGTCGCTGCCCCACAGCGGATTGCCGGCGGCGTTCCACTTCTCCCGCCCGCTGTACACCAGCAGCGCATCGCCGGGTTCCATTGCCACGCCCTGCGCCTCGCAGATTTCCGACAACTCCCAGCCGTGAACGGGGGTATCCTGTGTTACATAGTCAACGCCCCGATAGCGCGGCACATCCAGCAGCACGCCCCGCGTGATGATGCCCTCTTTCCAGTGTTCCACGGAGCCATACTTGGCGCCGTCAAACTGAATCATTTCGTTAGGGTCTTTGCCGTTCCACATCCCGTTGGCGTCCCAAACATGGCAAAGCGCGTCCAGATGCGTGGTAGCGGTGCCGTGATAGGAAACGCCGTAGTAGTCGGTGGACATCCCGCCGCCCGGCTCCCGCGGCCCTTTCCGCATATAGTGGATGGCTGGCGTGGGGTTGTTGGGGGCCGGCGTAACCGGAAATTCCCGGCTCAGCGAAACGGCCTGCCCGCTTTGGACCAGGCCGGCGGCGCGCCGCCGTTTGGCGTCATCCACCATATTGACGGCGCCTTTCTGGTCATCGGCGCCCCAGCGTCCCCAGTTCACGTCGTCTTTGAGATAGCCCAGCACTTCGGCGCGGCTGGGCAGCGGTTGGTTAGCAGTCGCAGTCATAATGGCAATCCCTCCAGCGCACATTGCATGACGCCGGTCAGATTGCCACGATGGGGCGGAGTTTGGCAAGGGGGGATAACCACCCGCCGACTAGTCATCGCTCAAAGTAACCGCCCCGGTACGGCCATCATAGTACAACGCAAAATCATTGAGAAACGACCGTCCTATGATAGCCCGGTGCAACTGTCCACCGGCCGCCAGTCGGACGCCGGCAAATCGCCCGCTGATGGCGCGCCCCAGTTCGGGAATGTGGATCTGCGCCATATAGACGGTGACGGTATGCGTTCCCGACGAACCGGAAACTTCCCCTTCATAAGAGATGACCGGCAGGCGCAGGCTGCTTGCCAGCTCGTCATCAACGCTGTTGTCGCTGGCCCCGGTATCAATCAGCGCCGGGTACAAATTCGACGGCAACACCGGCTTGGCGTCAACGAATTCATCGTATCCGGGGTCAAATCCGATTTCCACCGGAATGGTTGGCCCGACTTCAACCAGCAACTTCCGCTGGATGTCGCCCGTAAAGTCAGGAAATCCGCAGTCAACAGTTGCCATAGCGTTGCCGCCAGAATTCCTTGGCGCATCCCTGCCAGTCGGTCGGCGCCACCTGCCGGATGAGGTAAGGCCCGCAGCCAAACCGTTGGCGGGCATCCCGTGCGGCGTCCTGGAAATTGGCATAGACCCCCGCCAGTTCGTTGCCGTGCACGACCGCCCATTCGTCGGTATATTTCGCCTCCAGTTCGGCGCGCATCCGGTCATAGGCCGCCAACTCCGTTTTGAGCGCAGCAGTGGCAGCGCATTCGCCGGATTGCGGCAATAGTCGGTAGCGTTCAGCAAGCATCATGAAATCCCCCCTAGTGCCAGCGGCAGACTTTGATTGCAGTCTAGCCGCCGGCCCTAACCGCGTCAAATCACCATTGCCCCTACTCGTAACGGCAACCGCAAGCATAACGCCCACCGCTCCCTTGTCCGCCGTGGTATGACGGAGCGGCGCACCTTTTGCGACGCCGTATGCGGGTTCGGATGCGGGTTCGTGCCGAAAATACTCGGTTGCAAGAACGACATCGATGGGTGTTATAGCGATGCCAGCGACGCCGCTTTCGCGTATTCTCGCTATGGCAGTAAGGGCAAACTTTACGGCTAGCTGCGCGCACTGCCACTATACCGAGCAGAATTACAACCCCGAATACCACCATAGCTATGATCATTGATTCGTTCATACGCCCTCCTATTGAGGCGCCCAATAGCACGCTCCTGCTTATCGGGTTTTGCAGCATTCGGCGTTACGCCAGGCAGTACGACGGCTGTGCCATCATCATTACCGGCAACGGCACGATCCCGGCGCTGTCGTCAATTTGCCGCATCGTTCAAGCGTGTGGCGAACCAGTCGGCTGCCTTGCGGCGCCGGGGTGGCAGCGTCCTACCCCGCCGTCAAATGCCGCACCACTTCCCCGGCCAGCGCCGCCACGCCCCGCCGCCGCACCGTGATTACCCGTTCATCGCCCTTGCCGTCAAAGTGGGCCGACACCCGGTGATCCAGCGGCGTGCTTTGCCAGATGACGATAATCTGCGCCCAGTCGCGATGGGGCTGATAATAACGGTCGTCCCGCGCTACTTTGCCATCTACGAAACGCCATTCAATGCCGGCCGGGGACTTTTGCCGAATTTCCCGTTCCTTGCGCTCCGTGCCGCCGACCACCAGGATGCGGCTGCGGCCGGCATTATCCAATGCTGCGCCCATCCTCTCCAAAGAACGGGCGCCGGGCGAGCCGCCGCACATTTCGCAAGCCGACTGCTCCACTAGCAGCAGAAAGCAGTCCGCATCGCTGCTGCCGGCATCGTCAAACTCCTCGCGGGCGGCCTGCCGGCATTCCCCGTTGTTGCAGTGCCAGAGAAACGACTCATTCAGAACCGTCCGCGCGCCGTCGGTTTTGCTCCGGGCAATGTTGACCCGGTCGGGCCGCCGCCGGATGACGCCCTCCTCAAACAGGATGGCGCGCGCTTTTTGGTATTCACCCGGCGCGACGCCAAAGCCCGCCAGCATATTGTCAATGGCAATATCCTGCATCAATCCTTTCCTCACCGGCCCGACTAATGCATCGTCATTCCGGCTTGCGCCGGAATCTGGCGTCGTACCCCCACAACGGTAATGGATACGGCAACCATAGATTCCGGCGCAAGCCGGAATGACGATTTGGGTATTACTCAAACTCAATGCGCGTTTCCCACAGCCGCCGCCCGATAGCAGGGATGAACTGCCCGGTCACGATGCTGGCAATATCATACTCCGGCAGCGTACGTTCTATCACGCACCGGCCGTCCGCGTCTATTATTCCGTCATTCCGTGTGAATCCGGGGAAGTCTAAATTGTAGAACCCGTACTCAACGGCAGTCGGGCGCAAATCCCCCGCATCCGCTGGCACGATATGCAGGAAAAAGCGCGTTGCAATATGAACGTGCAAGCAGTTGTTGCGAGAATAGCGCAGCGTTCCAGCCGCAGTGCGTTCCACCTCAAAACCCCAATCCAGCGTAAGCCGAGCCCGCCACAGCAGATCCCCCGTGTCCGGGTGGTACTGCCCGGTCAAGACGGTCGCAATGTCATAGCCCGGTAGCTCGTATTCTATCACGCACTTGCCGGCAGCGTCGGTTACTCCGCCATCCCGGTCAAAACTGAAGTTGTGGTTATTATAGCCAGACGCAGCCCCGCCCGGCAGCAAGTCCGCGGCATCCAGTGGCGCAATCCGCACGAAAAAGGGCGCTGCGGTATCAGCCGGACGGCAGTCATCCTTGGTATAACGCAACATATCATCGTCCGTGACGAATATATCAAAATACAGCGCGTTGGCCGCGTGGATGGGCGAGATTTCCTGCTTCGCCGCATCCAGCGCCGTCCCAGCCGTCATACTGCCCCCCTCCCCGGCTTTCATAGCCGCCAAGGCAGCCCGCGACCGCAAAGCCGGCGACAGATGCTGCACCATACTCGCCGCCAGCAGCTCATGCCCGCGCGCATTCAGATGGCAGCAGTCATCAATGTAGAGCGTTTCCCGATTGTCGGCAAACAGCTGCGTCAAGTCATAGTAGTTAATGCCTTGCTGCCGCAGTTCATCGCCCAGCCGCAGCAGCAGCGGGTAATTATCCCGGTAAATGCCCACTGCCACAACTTCGGGGTCGTAGGCGACAGCCAGTTCCTCATCGGTAAGCGGCTTGGAATCCGGCACATACTGGTTAGGCTGATGAAAATGGTAGTACTCGGCGCCCGCAGCGTGGGTCAATCCCGCCAGCAGCACGGAGCTGCGATACCAGACCCGCAGCGCCATCCGCGAGAGATCATATTCATCGACATCCGCCGCCAATGCCGGGCCGTAGCGTTGCAAGGTGTAATCCCCGGTCGGAGCCGCCAGTTCGTGGTTCAAGGCCAAAATCTGCGCGGCAGCGTTTTCCCGCAGATACCGATTGACGATGCCGTAAAGCGCCGACCATCGCCAAGGCCGCGCGCCAGCGGCAACGTCCAGCCGCTGCTCCCGCTGCCGCAGCACATAAATGCGGCTTACTAATAGCTTTTGCGTGTCGGTAAGATTACGCTGCTGTATTAAATACCACCGCGATGGGTAGAAAGGCGATAATCCATCCCTAAAGTAGTTGTCGCGCGTTCCTATCAGCTCGTTGTAACCGTCCAGGTTAACGATAATATCGTACTCTCCGCCCAATGATAAAGTATTGGCAATCATCATTACTTGCTGGGGCTGCTTCAGTGCATAGTCGGCCAGCCTTAGCACCACGGGCCGCAACGGGATGCCGTTGTCCCGGAACCAGGCTTCCAGCGCGTTGCGGAAAGCATCGGCAACATTCCGACCCACCGAACCGCCCAGCAGCGCAATCAGCACGACGCCGTCCTCCCGGCGCGGCGTCCGAACCTGATTCAGCAAATGCTCCGCTTCCCGCCGGGTCTGGCCATAATAGGGATGCCGTATCCAACCCCTAAGGCGCCGAGCGTCCCCTTCCGCATCATCCATGGCCGCCCCCGCCGGCGGCGCCGGCCCATCGCCGTTAAACTCGCCGTAAGCAATCAGGTAAGCCGCCTGCGCCATCCCCTCAATAACGGCCAGCGTCATCAGCGCCATTATGCAATAAAACAACGCTTGCTTGCTACGACGCATCATCGCACTTCCGGCTGCGCCAAGCGCAATGCGCTCCCCGCGGCGCCGGCTCCCTTTCTACCGTGCCGGAACGAATTTGAGGCCCGCGCTATTCCGGCGGAGACTATTCCGACAGAGACTATTCCGGCGCGCCCCACCCGCCGCCGCCGGGCGTGCGGATGCTGAGTATATCGCCGGCCTCGACATCCAATGTTTCCTTGCCGGCCAGCCGTACTTCCTCGTAGCCGCCGCGCAGCAGCACATTTTCGCCATGCTGCCCGTGATGCCCCCCATGATAGCCCGGCGGAGCCAGCCGGCGGCGCTCCGACAGCACGGTTACCCGCGCCGGCCCCAGAAACTCCACATCCCGCACCAGCCCGTCGCCGCCGCGCTGCTTCCCGTCGCCGCCGGAACCCCGCCGCAGCGCATAACGGCGCAGACGCAGCGGAAACGCAAACTCCAGCGCCTCTACCGGCGTGTTCATCGTGTTCGTCATATGCGTATGGATGCCCGACACGCCGTCTTGCTCCGGACGCGCGCCCATACCCCCGCCAATGGTCTCGTAATACACATACGGCTTGTCGCGGGATACATCATGCCCGCCGATAATCATATTGTTCATCGTCCCTTGCGACGCCGCCGGTATCCGGTGCGGCAGCGCCTGGCTCAACGCCGCCAGCAGCACATCCGTAATGCGCTGGGAAGTTTCCACATTCCCCCCGGCCACGCCGCGCTGCGGCAAAGGATCAACCAGGCTGCCCGGCCTGGTAATAACGGACACTGGACGCAGGCACCCCTGATTGGCCGGCGCGGCATCGCCCACCACGCAGCGCACCACATACAGGCTGGCCGACACCGTTACCGCGCGGGGCGCATTGATGCAGCCGGGACGCTGCTCGGCAGTGCCGGTAAAGTCAATCTCCATTCGGTCGCCGGCCACGGTTAACGATACCCGGATGGCTACCGGCTCCTCGCTCTGCCCGTCATCGTCCATATAGTCGGTTACCTGATACACGCCGTCGGGCACCAGTGCGATGGCCTGCCGCGTCAGCCGCTCGGAGTAGTCCAGCAAAGCCGCCATATGCTCGTGCGTATCCGCCAGGCCGTAGCGCAGCGCAATTTCCGACAGCCGCTTTTCGCCAACTCGTATGGACGCGATTTGCGCCGCCAGATCGCCGCTGCGGTCATACGGCGTACGGGAGTTGCGGCAGATCAGGGCAATCACTTCCTGGTTGACCCGTCCGCCGCGCGCCAATTTCAGCGGCGGAATAATCGTCCCTTCCTGGTACAGCTCGGTGGACAGCGGCATTGAGCCGGGAGCCATTCCGCCAACATCGGAGTGATGCCCCCGATTGCTGACATAGCCAATCAGCTGGCGTTGGCCGTCGTTCTCAACATAAGCCGGCGCTACCAGCGTAATATCGGGCAGATGCGAGCCCCCCAGGTACGGATCGTTGAGGATCACAATGTCGCCGGGGCGCAGCCCGCGCGGAAAGGTCTGCAAAGCGGCCTGCACCGAGGCCGGCATCGCCCCCAGATGCACCGGCTGATGCGCCGCCTGTGCCACCATCTCCCCGGCCGGATTGAACAGCGCGCAGGAAAAATCCTGCCGTTCCTTAATGTTCGTGGAATAGCTGGTGCGCTGCAACGCTACCCCCATCTCCTCCGATACGGAGATGAACATATTCTTGAACACTTCCAGGCTGATTGCGTCCACTGGCATAATCGTTAGTCTCCCGGCGCATTGGCAGGTTTGTTGGCGGCTTGCGGCTTGATTGACGGAAAGACGATTTAGAGCGCGGCCAGCAGGTCGGATGCGCCCGCCGGGTAAGCCAGCTGATAGTACTCGGCGCCCATCAGCATATTGATTACATCCTGCGGCAGTTGGCTGAAAGGCCCGGTGTCATGCAACTGGGTGCGATGGCAGCGCAGCGACCGCATCTTGACCTCTACCCAGGGCATCACATCAACAGTAGCGGTAACATCCTCGTCCGGCGTGCCCAGCGCGTCAATAGCGTCCACCGCAAAGGGCGGCGTAATGCCCCGTTCCTCCATCTCTTGCCACCAGCGGCGGAACACCGCCCGCGGAAAGCAGACATAGTACAGCAGGGGCGTAGCGCCGTCCGGGTCGGACGACTGCCGCACGGCGGCGGTAGCGTGCGCCGACATCGTTTTGTGGTCGGGATGGCCGTACCCGCCGCTAGGGTCATGAGTCAGCACGATATGCGGGTTCAGCTCGGCAATGACGCCGGCGATATGGCTGATTACGACATCCGCAGCGGCGTTGCAGTATGCGTTGGGATGCCCGTTGTCGTCGGTGCCGTCCATACCGCTGTCCCGGTAATTCAGAAAGCGCAGATCGGACACGCCGGTAACGGCCATCGCGTTGCGAAGTTCCTGCTGCCGCACTTGCCAGAGGTTTGCGGGAGTAGCCAGAGCCGGATCGCTGATTTCGCCAACATCGCCGTTAGTGGCGCAGACCAGAGCCACGCGCGCGCCGCCGGCGGCCAGCATCGCCAGCAGCCCGCCGGCCGCAAACCCCTCATCGTCGGGATGGGCAAAACACGCCAGTACGGAAAGGCGGGATATATCAGGAGCAGCGGCAGCGTTCATTTTCGTCCGGCCAATAATTCCCGTATCCGTTACGCCCCGTCGCTACCGGCGCGCCGGCCGGCGATTTCATCCCGCAAGCGTTGCACTTCGGCTTCGGCGGCAAGGCGTGCGTTGCGTTCCGCATCCCGCTCTGCCGCGAATGCATCCCGTTCCGCCGCCGCCGTATCCCGCTCTGTTGCGAATGCATCGTTCAAAATTTCGGCAGCGATGCGGCCATTCCGTTCCTCGTCATGGCTTCGCAGGTAGCCCGTTTCCGCATCGTACCAGCGCAGCCGACCGTATTCCCAGCACACATACAGCCCCAGCGCGGCGCTGTACCCATAGCGCATATCCGCCGCGTACTCGTGGATGGGAATCGGTTCGTAACCCCCGTTGACCAGCGTCCAGCCAATCAGCCCCTGTTCGTAACGCTGTCCCCAGTCCGGGTCAAAAAGCCAGTACTCCGTTACCCCGAAAGCGGCGTAGTCATGCCATTTGTCGGTTTCGTCCCGCCGCGAAGTAGTATCCGACGCTACCTCCAGCACGAAATCCGGCGCCTTGCCATGCTGGCGGATGGCGTAGCCCATCTGATTGAGTATCTGCTCCGCATTGACATTGAGCGCGACCAGCAGGTCGGGAATGCGGACGCCCTCGCGTCCGCGCGGAATATCCCACGCAATCGGCACTTCGCCCAGCACAATGGTAGTCTCCGGGCGGCCCAGATACAGCCGCAACGCCGGCTGGTTCCCGTAGTCGTGGAGATGGCGGGTGTTCATCATATCGTCACGCGGCGGATAGTCGGGAAACCGGGCGCCGGCCGGCGCATCCGCAAGCGCCGCTGTCGTTGCCGCCGGCGGGCGGGATGCGGTGGTAGTAGCATTGGTAGCAGCGTTGGTAGTCATAATGCCTCCCGGTAAGCGCAAAGCGGACCAGAGTAGGTTCGTTACTGGCCGTTAGCGCCGGCGCGCAGGCGGGCGATTTCGTCCTGCAACCGCCGGTTGTCGGCTTCGGCGGCGATACGCGCGTTGCGTTCCGCATCTCGCTCTGTCACCGCCGTATCCCGCGCCGCCGCTGCCGCATCCCGCGCCGCCGCTGCCGTATCCCGTTCCGCCGCCGCCGTATCCCGCTCTGTTGCGAATGCATCATTCAGAATTTCGGCGGCGATGCGATTGCTTCGTTCCTCAATACGGCCGTTCCGTTCCTCGTCATGGCTTCGCAGGTAGCCCGTTTCCGCATCGTACCAGCGCAGCCGACCGTATTCCCAGCACACATACAGCCCCAGCGCCGCGCTGTACCCATAGCGCATATCCGCTGCGTATTCATGGATGGGAATCGGTTCGTACCCCCCGTTGACCAGCGTCCAGCCCATCAGCCCCTGTTCGTAACGCTGCCCCCAATCCGGGTCAAAAAGCCAGTACTCCGTTACCCCGAAAGCGGCGTAGTCATGCCATTTGACGGTTTCATCGCGCCGCGAAGTAGTATCCGACGCTACTTCCAGCACGAAATCCGGCGCCTTGCCATGCTGGCGGATGGCGTAGCCCATCTGATTGAGTATCTGCTCCGCATTGACATTGAGCGCGACCAGCAAGTCGGGAATGCGGACGCCCTCGCGTCCGCGCGGAATATCCCACGCAATCGGCACTTCGCCCAGCACAATGGTAGTCTCCGGGCTGCCCAGATACAGCCGCAGCGCCGGCTGGTTCCCGTAGTCGTGGAGATGGCGGGTGTTCATCATATCGTCACGCGGCGGATAGTCGGGAAACCGGGCGCCGGCCGGCGCATCCGCAGGCGCCGCTGTCGTCGCCGCCGGCGGGCGGGCTGCGGTGGTAGTAGCGTTGGTAGTCATAATGCCTCCCGGTAAGCGCAAGGCAGGACGGAGTAGGTTAGTTGGTATTCTACAATGCCAGCGTTGGGGCCGCCCGTACATTGCCGTCGTAGTGCCCGAAATCAGCGATCCGCATCCGCCGGTATCCAGCTACCGGAATAAAGCTGCGGGTAGCCCACCGCACAGTCGCCGGAACTGCCGCCTTGTTCGCTTAAGAACGACCGTAGTATAACCCGGTCAGCAGCATCCAGATTAGAGTAGGAACGAGCAAGCAATTGCAGGAAGTCCTGGTAATAGGCAACGCGGTGCCAGTCGCCGTTGTTGCGCCTGGACACTATCTCCCCCTCCAAATCGGCCAGGCATTCGGCAAAATATCTTGTGTTGCGCTTGTCAGCGTTAGAATCATTCACCGGCTCAGACCAGAAGCCGGGACATTCGCTTTTGATGCCGTTTTCCGAAAGAGTGCGCCCCCAGCGGATACGCTGCCGGTCGGTTAAGTCATCCGAGTCAGTGCGCCGTATCTCCTCCACCAGTGAGTCGTTCACCCCGCGCGACAAGGCGGCGTGCAGGCAAGTCTCCGTGTCCGCCTCTTGGCTAACCGGGCTGGCCTCTACTCTTGGCGTACCGGCGTCGGATGTACGCCGGCCGCTGTCATCCGCTGCCGACTCGCTTGCCGATTCGCTATCCTGCCCCGGCAGTTGAGCCGTTGCGCTGCATACATCGCCAACGCCCAGGCGTTGCAGCGTCCGATTCAGAATAATACGCTCGGCGGCGTTCAGATCGCCCGGATTTTCCAGCTGCCGGACGACCGTATCCGGCGCGCCGGCGTTTTCAGCCGCAGCAACGCATTCGTCCGGGGCCGTTGCTGTTGAGCAAGCCAGCGCAGCCAGCACGGACAGAACGGCGATTGCGACGGCGGCTATTTGGTACTGCATTGGACGCAATCCTGCACACGGCGAAAAGTCGGGAAACCGGGCAGGGGCCGTCGCATCCGCCGGCGCCGACGCCACCGCCGGCCGGCGGGTTGCGGTGGTAGCAGCGTCGGTAGTCATAATGCCTCCCGGTAAGCGCAAAGCGGACCAGAGTAGGTTCGTTGGTATTCTACAATGCCAGCGTTGGGGCTGCCTGCACTGCGAAATTTCCAGTCAGATGGCTTGATTTTTCGCCATTCATTCCCGATTTCACCAGACAAGCGGAATTATGCCTAAACCACCTGCAAGGATGGCGTTCTAGATGCAAAATGGTTTCAAATCACGGGGTAAGCGTAAAGGGTGAGCGGGATGCCCTGATTTGTTCAGTTGCAGCGCATGGCGCTTGCCCGGCAGCATACGCAAAACTTCACAGCCACGGTTCTGAAACGCTCCATGGTCGCCCCACGCCGCTACAATCACATCTACTTGTGCCGCCATATCCCGCAAAGCAGCGTCATTGTACGGCCCTGTGGGATCATCGCTTTTGTACAACTCAGCGGGGTCTGTGCTGCGTAGCGCGAACAGATTGCCCACCAGCAACCCGCCATATCCCCAATTCCGCGCAAATCCTACGCAGCGGGTAATGGTACGGTCATCCGTGCGGTGGTCGGCGGTGGACGGGTTAAGCATTACGAACAATACATCGGGTCTGCTTTCATCCCACTGCCGATAAAGCCGGTAGCGATACTGCCCGCACTCCGATATGCAAGCGTCGCTCCGTATGTAGGATTGACTGTTATTTGCCATTTTGCGGCTCCAGCAGCAGATTGCCATAAGCGTCCACCACGCCCGCCCAGCCCGGCGGCACCACTATGGTGGTATCCAGTTGCAGCAGCAGCGCCGGCCCGCTGATGCGATTGCCCGTTTGCAGGCGTTCCCGGTCGTACAGCGTAGCCGTGGTGGCGCCGGCCGCGAACACTACCTCGGCAACGCCGGCAACTGCCGCGGACGAATCGGAGCCGGCCGATTGCGCCGGTTCCGGCTCCGGCTTGGCGGCGGCCAGCTCCATCTTGAGGCGCAGGTTCACGATTTCAACGGGCAGGTTGCGGTCGGCGTAGCCAAACCGTTGCAGATGCGCGGCGTAAAAGCCGGACGCAATGCTGCGCGCCAAGCTGCCCCGACCGGCCAGCGACGGGCAGTCCACCGTCAGCTCAAAAGACTGCCCCACATACCGGACATCCAGGAAACGGCGGGATGCCATCGTCTCTGCCGGTAGTCCCTCGTCCAGCAGCTCGGCCCGCGCCGTCATTTCCATCCCGTGAAACTCCTCCTCCAGCCGATCCTTGTCCAAGTCGGCGCCGCGCAGCATTACCGTGCGGGAGTAATCTTTGACTACATCGGCGATGGCAACGCCCAGGGCGGACAGGATGCCGGGATGGGCCGGCACCAGGATGCGCGGTATGCCCATTTCGGCGGCCAGTTCGCAGGCGTGCATCGGGCCGGCCCCGCCGAAAGGCGCCAGTGTGAACTCGCGCGGGTCATAGCCCCGTTCCAGCGATATAGCGCGGATGGCGCGCTCCATATTGGAATTGACCACGCGGATGATGCCCAACGCCGCGTCGGTTACGGATGCCCCAATTCCGGCGGCCACCTCCGCCAGCAGCGTCTCGGCGCGTTCCCGGTCCAGCGACAGCCGGCCGCCCAGGAATCCGTCGGCGCGCAGCCGCCCCAAGACCAGGTTGGCATCGGTTACTGTGATGCGGTCGCCACGCCCGTAGCACGCCGGGCCAGGTTCGGCCCCCGCCGACGCCGGCCCCACGGCCAACGCGCCGCCGGCGTCAACCCGCGCAATGGAACCGCCGCCGGCTCCCACCGTGTGAATTTCAATCATCGGCACGCTGACCGGATACCCTCCCAAGTTGGCCGCAGTAGTTTCCTTGATGCGCCCCGGACAAAGCGATACATCGGTAGAAGTGCCGCCCATATCCAGCGTGATAATGTCCGGGTAGCCGGCCTGCACTCCCGTATAAAAGGCGCCCACTACGCCGCCCGCCGGCCCGCTGAGGATAGTGCGGACGGGCTGCTCGGCGGCCAGGCGCGCCGTGATGCTGCCGCCCGATGACTGCATTATCCGCAGCCCCTGCCCCAAGGACGATTCCAGCTGCATCAGGTAGCGCGCCATCACCGGGCCGACATAAGAGTTGACCACTACGGTGCTGGTCCGTTCATATTCCCGGAATTCCGGCAGGATTTTGGAGGATATGGAAACGAATGGCTGCCCGGGCAAATCCGCCAGTCTGGCCGCCAGCGCTTCCTCATGAACCGGGTTCAGAAAGGAAAACAGGAATGACACTGCGACGCCGTCAACGGCGTCCTGTTCCAGCAGCGACAGCAGCGCATCAACCGATTCCGACCGCAGATCTTCTAGGATGGCGCCGGTGTAGTCAATCCGTTCCGGCAAGCCGTAGCGCAAGTGCGCCGGAGACAGCGGAGCCGGCCGCTCCATATTCAGGTCATAAAGGTCAGCCCGATTCTGACGGCCAATCTCCAGCACATCCTCAAAGCCCAGCGTAGTTACCAGAGCGGTGCGCCCGCCCTTCCCTTCCAGCAGGGCGTTGGTAGCTACAGTGCTGCCGTGTACAAAATCGGAGTCGGGAATGCTTACCCCCGTTTCCTGAACGCCGCGGGTGATGCCGATGGACGGGTCCGCCGGCGTGGACGGCAGCTTATGGACGGTCAGCCGGCCGTTTTCCAGGATGGCAATGTCGGTAAAAGTGCCGCCGACGTCAATGCCGACGATGCTGTTAGGCATAGCGGTTACTGCTCCGAAGGCCGGTCGCTGCGGGCGTCATCCACCGCACCAACCGGCGCAATGCCAACCGCCGCTTCAAGGCGACGTACCCGGTCGGCAAGTTCCCGGCTGTATTCGGCCCGCACCCGTTGCAACTCTGCGGAGGCGCGTTCCTGCCGTTGCTCAGCTTCTTGACGCCCCTGTTCGGCCTGCTCCGCCCGCTTCTGCCAGTCGGTAGCTTGCTTCTGCCAGTCGGCAGTCGCCGCTTCGGCCTTTTCAGCCCGCTGCCGTTCTTTTTCAAATCGGTCGTCCCGGAGAATTCCCAAAACCAAAGCAAAACCTCCCAAAAAGCCGCCGGACAGCATCGTAGCCACCCGCGCCAGAATCGCCGCTTCGGCGTAGCGAACCACTGCCAATTCCAACACCGCCAACCCTACAGTGGCCAGAGAGTAGATGATGAACGCCAGCAGATAAAGTTTGTAGTTTCGCCACATTGTCGGCGGCCCGCCTTTCCCCCTCTATTCTAGCGCAGCAGCGCGCAATGCGGTAGCCCGCCCAGCCGCCGGCCTCAATCAGGGCCAAAGCCGATGCCGATGCTGCGGCTACTGCTCCGAAGGCCGGTCGCTGCGGGCGTCATCTGCAACCCCAACCGGCGCAATGCCAACCGCCGCTTCAAGGCGGCGCACCCGGTCCGCAAGTTCCCGGCTGTATTCAGCCCGCACCTGTTGCAACTCTGCGGAAGCGCGTTCCTGCCGCTGCTCAGCTTCCTGACGGGCCTGCTCCGCCTGCTCCGCTCGTTTTTCAGCTACGGCAACCCGCTTCTGCCAATCGGTAGCCTGCTTGGCATTTTCGGCAGCCCGCTTTTCGGTTTCGGCGGCCTGCTTCTGCCAGTCGGCAATCGCCGCCTCGGCCTTTTCAGCCCGCTGCCGTTCTTTTTCAAATCGGTCGTCCCGGAGAATTCCCAAAACCAAAGCAAAACCTCCCAAAAAGCCGCCGGACAGCATCGTAGCCACCCGCGCCAGAATCGCAGCTTCCGCGTAGCGAATCACTGCCAATTCCAGCACCGCCAGCCCTACGGTGGCCAGAGAGTAGATGATGAACGCCAGCAGATAAAGTTTGTAGTTTCGCCACATTGTCGGCGGCCCGCCTTTCCCCCTCTGTTCTAGCGCAGCAGCGCGCAATGCGGTAGCCCGCGCCGCCGCCGACCTCAATCAGGGCCAAGTCCAAGTCCGACGCTGCGGTTAAGCATAGCGGTTACTGCTCCATAGGCCGGCTGCTGCGGTCATCATCCGCAACCTCGGCCGGCGCAATGCCAACCGCCGCTTCAAGGCGACGCAGTCTCGCAACGGTTTCCAGGCTGTATTCAGCCCGCACCCGTAGCAGCTCGGCCTCGGCACGGTCGGCGCGGCTGCGCTCTTGGTCCACCCGTTTTTGAACTTCGGCAATGGCCGCTTCGGCCTTTTCGGCCCGCTGCCGTTCTTTTTCAACCCGGTCATCCCGGAGTATTCCCAAAACCAAAGCAAAACCTCCTAAAAAGCCGCCCGACAGCATCGTAGCCCAGCGCGCCAGAATCGCAGCCTCGGCGTAGCGAATGGCCGCCAATTCCAACACCGCCAGCGCTACGGTAGCGACAGTGTAGATAATCAGCGCCAGCAGATACAGTTTGTAGCTTTGCCACATTGTCGGCGGCCTGCCTTTCCCCTCTATTCTAGCGCAGCAGCGCGCATTGCGATAGCCCGTTCAGCCGCCGGCGCCGGCCTCAGCCAAGGCGATGCGAAGCCGCTTGTTGATGCGCCCCTTGCTTTCATGCCCTACCACATTGATGCGCCCCACTTCGCGCGTGTTACGCACATGAGTCCCCCCGTCCGCCTGCAAATCCAGGCCGGATATATCGATAGTGCGGACTTCGCGGATGCCGGCGGGCAGCAGGTTAATCTTGGTGCGGATCAAGTCGGGATGCGCGTCCGCGTCGACGCGCTCCATAAAGTCCACGATGATGTCCCGTTCCTGCGCTACTTCGGCGTTGATGCGCGCTTCTACTTCGCCCGCAAACTCGGCGGACATATTTTCCAGCTCAAAGTCCATCCGCGCCGCGCCGGGACGCATATCGCCGCCGGTAACCAATGCCCCGTAATCCCGCCAGACCACGCCGCACAGGATATGCAGCGCAGTATGGGTACGCATCAGCAGATACCGCCGCTCCCAGTCAATAGACCCGGACACCGCAGCGCCCGGTTGCGGGCGGCCGGCGCCGTCCAGCGTATGGACAATTTGCCCCCCGGAACGCCCTACTTTGACAACCTGGTAAGTTACGCCGCCGGCGTCGGTAAGCGTTCCGGTGTCGCAGGGCTGCCCGCCGCCGCCGCTGTAAAAAGCCGTGCGATCCAGTACCACCCCGCCGGCATCGGTAACTTCGTCCACCGTGGCCGTGAACTCACGCAAGTAGGCGTCTTTCAGAAAAAGCAGTTCAGTCATAACAAGCCTCCGTATGCATTGCGCCCAGGCGCCGGATTATCCGCACGGACGGCGCCGCTTGCCGTAATGGTTAGAGATTTGGATTCGTCTAGGCAGGCAGCGTATTATAGCAACCCGCCAAACGACGCCGTTTCCCTCCTGATGGAATCAGAGTCAGCGCGCCGGCAGGCGGTATTCCCCCTCCCAAACGCGCCCCCCTTCCGTGTACTGCCCGGTGCGGAAGGAGATGATGTCATATTCGGGGAGCACGTTAATCAGAACGCAATCCCCGTCAATGCGGAGGCCGCCGTTCCCCCGGAAAGTAAAGTCGCGGTTGTCGTAACCGTGCCCTTGCCGTACCGCTGGCAAGTCGGCGACTGTCCTCGGCACTACGTGCAGAAAAAACTCTGTGCCTACATTGGCGCATTCCTGACTCGCATAAGTCAGGTGGGCATTGGTTAGATATACCTGCCATCCCCCCACTGCAATGATCGGATCTCCCAGACTGCCGTAACGACGCCACTTGTTATAAAGCGCCCCGTCGTACAGAAAAACATGGCGGTTCTCAGGCGTCAGCAGCGCCGGACTGTCCGCGCGAGCGTGCAGCAGCAGGTAATCTCCGGCTTGATACGGTTTGCGAGGGATGTAGTCATCGTTGGAAACGAGCTTTTTCCCAGCCAAAAAATAAGCCCAAGCCCAGGCCCCACCGCCGCTTTCCAGGCCCTCCTTCTGCCACGGCACATAGATCGTCGCCCGGTCGGCAACCAAATCCCTTATTGCCTTATATTCGGCCATCAGCTCTGCCTCAACCGCAAGCTCTGCACGGCTTTGTCCTATGCTCCCAATCTCCCACACGGAAATTACAAAAACCGCCGCCGCTGCCACCCCCAAAAACGGCGCCAGCCGAACCCGCCACCCCCTTATACGGAACCCCCGTACCCGGAAAACCCGTCGCCAGCACAGCAGCGCCAAAGTATAAGCGGTCATAGGCAATCCAATATAAAACACACTCTCGAAGTGATGCGCTATATTATAACGCAGCAGCACGGCATAACAAAAACCGGAGAATACCAGCGTTGCCAACAGTATCGCCATTCCCGGCCGGCCGCGCACGCAGATTATTGCCACCCCGGCCAAACACCAAAGCAACGCCAACGCTCCTAACGCAATGCCCGGATACTCCAAGTATCCAAAATTTGGCACAGCCTCGGTTTTTATCGAGTAAATGTTCGCTGCCGCCGGCAGCGTGGACTGCATAACTCGATAAAATTGATTCGGCCAATATACCTGCGGCTCCACCCAATGCGCCGCGCGTGCGTTGAAATCTTGATCCAGCCCCGTCCGTCGTACCGCTGACCCCAAAGATGGCAGTTCCCGCAGCGGCACCTCCCCGTCCAGCGCAAAGTATTCGTTGCCAAAGTTGAAAGTCAGTATCGCAACGCCGGTAACCAGCGTAACCACACCCAGCATCCAGTAACGGCTCCGCAGCAGAGTCATCCCGCAGCCTTTCACGCGCCCCCAAACACTGGAGGCGCCCCAAATAGCCCGGCGCGATTTGAATATATCCGCCGGCAGGCCGAAAACGATGAACGGCAGCAGGAAAGCATACACGTGCCAGCCCAGCAGCAGCGCCAGACAACTCTTGATAACCAACTGCCGAAAACGCCCCTCCTGCACAAATACCACCATCCCGTGAAACGCCAGCATCACCGCAAACAGATCTATCGTAACCTCGTTAGAAATCTTGTCAGCATAATACAGCGCATTGTACGAGGAAAAAGCCAGCAGCGTTGCGACCAGAGCCCCCCAGCGACTGCCGGAAATACGCGCCAGCGAACAGTAGGCCAGCACGGCCGCGCCGCTGTACAACAGCAGCATCAGCATCCGCCCCGCGTAGATTTTGGCCCGGAAAGCCTCCTCCCCAAAGGGCAGGATGGCCAGTTTGACCAGCGCATACCCGCCCAGCGGAAAGCGGGTGTAGGGACTAGGATACCGCAGGTTGCCGGCGGCGTCCCGGGACTCATAATGAAAGATCAGCAGGTTGTGCCGGAACGATAGGCTTTCGGCAAAAGCCAAAGTCTGCGAACTGTTCCAGTCGTGGACGCCGCCACGGTAAAAATACTCACGGCCGCCGTCAAACAGGAACAGCGTTGCCAACGCCAGCAGCAACAGAACCAGGGGCAGCGTCGCCCGCAGCCATTCGTTCCATCCCCCCAGCAGCCGGGAGCGAGAACGCCCGGTTGATATTTTGGGTAGTTCCGTCATTTTGCGCTGATAGCGGATCTGAGGCTAGCCGCTGCGCCGACGGATGCCGGCATTAAGCGCAGCAAGCAACGCATTATAACACGCTGTCCCGGACTGCACGATTTCTGCAATGGCCAGGCTTAAGGGTATGGCAAGCGGTATTCCGCCTCCCAGATTTGCCCCGCTTCCGTGTATTGCCCGGTGCGGATGGCGATGATGTCGTATTCCGGCAGTGGGCGTTCTATAATGCAAGTCCCATCGCTGAGAGTGATGCCCCAGTATCCAAAAGCAAAGTCGCGGTTGTCAAAGCCGTGTTCGCGCCGCTCTGATGAGAGGTCTGCGGTATCCTGCGGTATAAAATGCAGCAAGAACAGTTCGTCCCGGTTGGCGCATTCGGGGGATACATAAGTCAAGCGGTCATCGCTGAGATACACTTGCCAGTCCCCCGCAATGACGGGACGGCCTTGCTCAACAATGCGGAGCCGTGCGTCATTGAGCGAGCAGTCGTACAGGGCAATATGCCGGTGCCCCGGCGTGAGCAAGTCCGGGTGGTCCTCGGTGAAGGGCAGCATCATATAATTCTTATCATCAGGCTGCTGCGGTTGGCATGGATCAGTTTCGTTGTTGCGAATGACAGTATTCCCGGACAGAAAGAAGTGCCAGGCCCAATCCGCACCGCCGTGCCTGAAATCCCCTTCCTGCGGTATATAAAGCGTAGAGTTGCCCCCCGTCAGTTCCCGGATTGCGGCATATTCAGCCATCAACTCGGCTTCAACTGCCAGCTCTTCTTGGCTCTGCCCCACCCCGGCCATCTCGGAGACGGAAAAGATGAAAGCCGCCAACGCGACCACCGCAAAGTAAGGCGCCAGCCGAACCCGGCGCCAGCGCCGCAGGAACCGCAATGCCAGAATGTATGCAACAAGCGGTATTCCGATGTAGAACACGCTCTCAAAGCTATGGAAAGCAACATTGTAGCGCACCGGCACCGCCCAACAGAAACCGGAAACGGCCAATGTTGCCAGCAGCAGGAACTCCCCCGGACGGCGCCGGATGCAGGACAGCGTCAGCCCGGCCAGGCAGATACCCATTGCTAGTACTCCCAAAGCAATGCCCGAATAGTCGCGGTATCGGAGTTTGCTGATGCGATGTTTTACTGCATAAGGATCCACCGCATAAGGCAACATCATATGGCCGATATGGTAAAACTGGGTCGGCCAAAAGCTCTGCGGTTCCCATCGGTAAATGTCATCTAGACCTAACCGCCGTATTGCCGATGCTATTGAGGGCACTTCCTGGAATGATGCCTCCCGTTTCAGCGCAAAATACTCGTTGCTGAAGTTAAAAGTCAACACGGCAATGCCAAAAAACAGCGTAATTACTCCTAGCAACAAGTAACGATTGTGCAGCAATGTTGCTACATACCGTTTTAGGTTGCATAACGCGGGGGGGGGGGGTAGAATCGCCGCGCTTTGAGCAATTCCGCGGCCAGGCCAAAAGCGATGAACGGCAGCAGGAAAGCATACACGTGCCAGCCCAGCAGCAGCGCAATGCAGGATTTGATAACCAACTGCCGAAAGCGACCCTCCTGCACGAATACCGTCATCCCGTGAAACGCCAGCATCACGGCAAACAAGTCTATTGTAACTTCATTGGAAATCTTGTCCGCATAGTAGAGCAGGTAGTACGATGAAAAGGCCAGCAGGGTAGCGGTCAAGGCATCCCAGCGGCTGCCTGCAATGCGGGCCAGCGAGAGGTAGGCCAGCACGGCGGCGGCGCTGAACAGCAGTAGCATCAGCAGCCGCCCGGCGTAGATTTTAGCCCGGAAATCGGTGTCGCCAAAGGGGAGAATGGCTAGCTTGACCAAGACATAGCCGCCCAACGGAAAGCGGTTGTATAAACTTGGATACTGTAAATTGCCGTCAGCGTCTCGGGATTGGTAGTGAAAAACCAGCAGGTTGTGCCGAAATGACAGGTTCTCGGCGAAGGTCAAGGTTTGTGAACTGTTCCAGTCGTAGTGCTTCCCGTCGCGGTAAAAATACTCCCGGTCGCCGCCAAACAGGAACAGGGTGGACAAAGCCAGCAGCAGCAGAACCAAAGGCAGCGCGGCCGGTCGTCCCGGGAACCGCCGCCCGGCTGCCCAACTATGGCGTAGTCTTGCCGATAATCCGGCTATCTTGCGCCAGGGCGGCGGAGAAACGGCCGACGCATCGGGCAATTCCGGGGCGGGATACATACAGCGAATCGGCGATGCCGTCATTTGGGGCGCGGCGCGCGGGAGCGCGGCGTGTAGGAACGCGGCGCATTATAGCACGCCATCCGATTGGCTTGCAGGTCGGTATGCCGGCCCCGTCCGTGCTATAATAGCCGCCATTTCAATACCCGATTACGGAGTCCGTCTCAATGATCAAGCGTTTCTCCGTCCTCTACGTAGGGCAGATTGACCTGGACAATGTCGGCGCCGCCGGCACCCCCGCCGACCAGCGCCGTTACAGCAACGAACAGCTCGCTCAGGCGTACCAACACGCTACCGAGCTGGCTACGCATATGGACGAGCGCGGCTTCTACTGTATGTGGATGGCCGAGCATCACTTCCAGCACGAAGGCTACGAGTGCATCCCCAACCTTATCCTGATGGGCGTGCATCTGGCCGGGTTGACCAAAAACTTGAAGTTCGGGCAGGCGTTCAACATCATCCCAATGTGGCATCCGCTCCGCATCGCCGAGGACTTCGCTATGGCCGACATCCTTACCGGCGGGCGGATGATTTTCGGCGTCGGACGCGGCTACCATTCCCGTGAAGTGGAAACTTTCGGCTCCCCCGTCATTGACAACGACGCCAACCGGGAGCTTTACCTGGAGCAGATGGAAGTCATCCGCAAAGCCTTCAACGAGGAAAGCTGGAGCCATCAGGGCAAGTACTACACCATTCCGCCGGCCGTGCCTTACCGGGGCTATGACCTCAAGGAAATTACGATGGTGCCGCGTCCGGTGAACCGCCCGGTGGAAATCTGGCAACCCATCGCCAGCGGGCGCACGCTGAACTATGTTGCCGAACACGGCATCAAGGCGATGGTGGCCCTCACCGGCGAAAAGTACGCCGAGCAGATGATTACGCAGTACCACGATGCCGCCGTTGCCGCCGGCCGGGAGCTGCCGCTGGGCGGCGATATGGCGCTGGGCTTCGGCTTTTACATCGCCGACACCCGGCAGGAAGCTATGGAACGCGTCCGGCCTTTCCACGATGAACGCTACAAGTGGTTTGCGCCTTTCGGTTTCGTCCGCTATACCGATGAGCAGGGCCGCCCCTGGGGTACGCCCGGCGCGCCGGCCCGCACGCCCCGCATCGAGGACGGCGTGGCTCAGAAAGCCTGGTTCTGCGGCAACCCGGACGACTTTATCGGCTTTCTGCGGGAAATTGAGGACAAGTACCCCGGCCTGGAGGACATCGTGCTGCAATGGCCGGAGGGTATGCCCTGGCGTGAATTCAAAGAGCAGCTGTCCGTATTCGCCGCCGACGTGATGCCGGCGTTCACCAACGGACGGCGGCAGTAATCGCAAGCGTCGGCGCCGGCGTCCGTATCCGCATCAGCTATCCGGCGGTGAGGTTTGATTTGCCATGAGTACGCAACCCCTTGCCCGGCTGCGGCCGGCCCGCGATTTCGCGCATCTGGCGCCGCTGCCCGACCCGCCCCGTCTGCCTGACGCTATGCTGCAATACAAGCATATGACCCGCGCCGACCAGACCCTGGAAACCTGGTTCCGGCGCCGCAGCGATGCTCTGGTGGGCGGCGCGGGCTATCTCTGCTTCAACCGCACCGACCCCCGCAATACCTGGCTGGCCCCCGACTGCGTGGTGGTGCTGGGCATTGACCCACAGCATGGCATGGTGTCCAACGGCTATGTCATCAACGAAGTCGGCAAGCCCCCCGACTTTGTGATGGAAGTTGCCACTGAAAGCACCGGCCGGCGCGATTATACGGTCAAACGCGACCAGTATGCCGCTTTCGGCGTCGGCGAGTACTGGCGCTTTGACCCCAGCGGCGGCGAATACCACGACCGCCCGCTGGCCGGCGACTTGCTGTCGGCGAATGGCCGCTACGAACCGCTGGACATCCATACGGATGCGGACGGTATGCTGTGGGGGCACAGCCCGCTGTTGGGGCTGGATTTGTGCTGGCGCAACGGCGAGCTGTTCTTTCGCAATCCCGCCGACGGAGCATTCCTGCTGCGGCCGTCGCAAACCCAGGACGCTTACGAGGCAACCCGGGACGAACTGATTGCCACCCAGGATGCGTTGGGCGTATCCGAAACCCGCGCCGTCAATGCCGAAGCTCTCGCTGAAGTTGCCGAAACCCGGGCCACTAATTCCGAAATCCGGGCTGTTAACGCCGAAGCCGAAGCGGAACGCCTGCGCGCAATCCTGCGCCGGCTGCAACCGGATGCGTACGTGGACGCGGATGACGCTGCGGAGCCGCCGCCGGCATAACGCCGTCGTAGCCGCCGTGCCGGAACTAGCCCCGTTGCGTTACTGCCAGATGCCGGCAATGAACCGCTTGCGACGCCGATGCGGCAATGGCCGGCCGGAGCGGCGGCTTGGCTGACCCGGCGCACGTCGCTATCGCCAAACGGCGCGCCTTTGCTATCGCCCGCTGGCGCGCGCAATTCTTTGAGCGGCGCGCCCGCCTCAACCTGGCCGGCGCCTATTTGAGCGGCATTCGGATGCCGGGCGTGGATCTGGCCTACGATGACCTGGACGAGATTGACTTGACTTCAGCCGACCTGCGCCACGGCAATTTTGCGGGCGCGACGCTGCGGCAGGCCCATCTTTCCCGCTGCAACCTGGCCCGCGCCGTTTTCACGGAAACGCAGGCGGCCGGCGCATCCTTTATCCGCTCCAATCTGCGGGGCGGCAACTTGGACAATGCCGACTTGCGCGGCGCCGACCTGTCCAACTGCGATGCCGCTTTCGCCTCGCTGGTTGGCGCCAACCTGGCCGGCGCCAACCTGTCCGAAATTGACTTGACAATGGCCGATCTAACTAACGCCAACCTCAGCGGCGCGCGCCTCAACTCGGCCTGCCTGGATATTGCCAACCTTACCGGATGCGACCTGCGCCGCGCATCGCTGGTACGCACCCGCCTGGACCGCGCTCTGCTGGCCGGCTGCGCCGTAGATATGACGCTGTTCGGCGACTGCGACTTAAGCAGCGCGCTGGAACTGGACGCCGTCCGTCATGAAGGGCCCAGCATCGTCGGAGCCGATACGCTGGCGCGTTCCGGCGGCGACATTGCGGAAAGCTTTCTGCGCGCCGCCGGCGTGCCTGAGGATTTCATCAACGGCCGGCTGAGGCTGCGAAAATCATCCGTTCAGCATCAGCGCATTCTGATTATCGCATCAGCGTGGGATGGCGTCATTGCCGGCTGGCTGGAGGCCGAGCTGCGCCAGCGGGGGATGCAGTGCTGGAGCCTGCTGGCGGATGACGAGGCGGCGGTAGCCGGCGCGCAAGTTTTCCCGCCGATGAGCCGGTTCCGCAATTTTGACCGGGTGGCGCTGCTCTGCTCTCGCCCGGCTCTGGAAAGCGCGCACTGCTGGCGGCTGTACCAGGACATTATGCAGCGGCAGACGACGTCCGCCGCGCGGCGCGTCTATCTGGTCGCGGTGCCGCTGGACGGCTGCCTGACGGATGACGATGGCGAACTGCGGCAGTATCTGCGCGGCGGCCCGGCGGCGGGATTGCGTCCGCGCAAAGACGGACGGGGCGGCTACCGGCGGGATGTGCCGGGCATAATGGCGGCATTGACGGCAGAACCGCCGCCGCCCGCCGGCCCAATTGACGAACCGGAATAGCGCGGGTCCGGGTTCCGTCAGTGCGGATGCTCCCCGAAATCCCGTTCCGCAGGAAAGTATCCGGTCGGAGCGTACTCAATCTGAGCGTATTCAAGCGGCACATCGCTGCCCAGCATCAGGCAAGGTTCGCCCCATTGGCCGGAGGCGTTGATGTTCCATTCCGCGCTGTCGTCCGCCGGCTTCAGGCGGATGCCGTCGGCGCCGCCGTAAATCAGCATCACTACGCCCTCGCCGGAATCCTCGGACAGGGCGGCCCGGGCCGGGCCGGCCGGCCCGTTGTCCCATCCGACCACATCGCACCATACGTCTGCGCCCCACGGATCTGGCGCCAGCAGCCGCGCCACCGGCCTGGGGTCGGTAAGCAGGTCAAAGACGCGGTTCAGATCCATCGGGCTGTTGCCGTCGGCAACGACTTCCACTTCGTACAGCATAGCCGTATGTTAACGCCGCCGGCCGGAGCGGTCAAATCGGCGCGGCGGCGGCAGAGTTGCTTTTCAGGCGGCTTGGGGATCAGATGCGGTAGGATACCGGCATCAGCCGTTATGGAGCCATGCGCGTACCATCCATCTTTGCCAGCTACGGCATCGTCCGGCTGCGGGTATTCGTGTTCCGTTCCGGCGAATGCCGGCGCATAGCCGGGGGAATAGCGCTCTTGGACGCCGCTGCAAAACCGGGGCCGACTCAACTAAACCACCTGATTGGAAACGCCGCCCGGTTGGAAAAGCCCGAATCCTGTGCTACAATAGCCGCGGCAAACGCCAAAATTGCCCCCGCAAGGGAGGAGAGAACGCTATGGAAGGAAAAGTTCAGCTGGAAATCACCTACTGCGTGCCTTGACAGCACCACGCTACCGCCACGTGGATGGCGAATGAGTTTTTCCGGGCCTACGGCGGCGACGCCGCCATCACCATTTCGCCCCGGGGCCAGGGCATCATGGAAGTGTTCCTGGACGGCGAAAAAATCTTTGACAAAAAGGCCGAGGGCAACATCTACCCCGACCTCTCCCGCGTCCGCCAGATGAAAGAAGTCATCTCCGCCAAAATCTCCAGCCTGGACATGGCTGTGGCCGCCGACGACTAACCCCGCCGGCGCCGGACGACCGGACACAACGCAGAGCCGCCGCACCGATGCACCGGGCGGCGGCTCTTTGCTTGCGGGTTAACCCGGCAGAGCCGGCAGCCGCGGCGCTACCGCATCCCATACCTGCGCCGCTACTTCCTCTATGGAATGGTTGCCCTCTATAGTGCGCCAAGTTTCCGACCCGGCATCGGCTATCCTCTGAAATCCACAACGGACTGCCTGGTGGAAAACCATTTCCCGTCCCTCAAAACGATTTCCCTTGTCATCGGCGAGCAGGCCCAGCCGCAGCTGCCGCCCCTGGACCCGGCCCAAGCCGATGTAGGGATCTATGTCCAGCAGGATGGACAGGTCGGGATAGCGGCGCCCAGTGGCAAAGTCGTTCAGCCATTCAATCTGCTGCTGGTCCAGCCCATGCCCATAGCCTTGGTAGGCAACGGTTGAGCCCGCAAAGCGGTCGGCAATAACTACCGCGCCGGCGTCTAGTGCGACAGCGACTTTTTCCGTCATCAGCTGCGCCCGTGCCGCCTCAAAAAGCAACAGCTCAGCGACCGGAGTAAGCGGCGCTCCGGCTATCAGGTACTCCCGCAGATATTCCCCCAGGCAGGTAGAACCCGGCTCTCGCAACAGTTGCGGCGAATACCCCCGTTCCCGCAATTCTGATTCTAGCAAGCCGGCCTGCGTGGACTTGCCGGCGCCCTCTCCACCCTCAAACGCTATGAACAGACCGGACATAATCACCCCGTATAAGCCGCTACTCTAATAATAGAGTAGCAAAGCGCGGCAATTATTACCCCCCAATTCTGGGGCATAGTTTGGGCAATACCGTGGCATTCAGGGCCGGTAAATCAGCACGCCCCGCTGCGGATCCCGGCCCCGGCTGGTGGATGCCAAGTTGAACTCCTCCGCCAGCAGATGTTGCAGCCGCCGGATGTAGGGACGCTGCGGCTCCAGCTGCACCGAAAACTCCCCCGACTGCACCCGCCGCGCCGCCGCCGCCGCTTCCGCCCTGGCTTCGGCAATATCAGCGTCCGCGCGCCCATCGCCGCCGCCCTGATGCGGCCCCATACCCCGCTGCTGTTGGTAGTGCGGCGGCAGCTCAATCCCCTGTTCCCGGGCCAGCGTATTGAGAAACTCGCCGATTTGCGGCGCCGTATTTTTTCGCAGCACATATACCGGTATGCTGTTGCTTTCGGCGGCCCGCACCAGCTGGCTGCCCCGCCGATAATGATTCTTGGTAGTCAGCAGCACATTGGCGCGGCGCAGCTCGTTGACGATTTCGGCGGCGAGGTTCCGTTCCGCCAGCGTCGCTTCCAGCTTGTCCCGGCTGACGCCGAACAGAAAGATGCGGGCGTCCAGGCGCGGGCCGATGCTGCCGCCGGCGTCCGGTTCGTCCTCAAAATCCTCCGGCGGATACTGGTCATAGGGCGTCCGGGGCGCATTGCGGCGGCCCCGCCCGTTGCGCCGGCCGCCGGCTTGCAACTCGTTAGCCGACCAAGGCGCCGGGCCGGCCTGGCTCCGGCGCGGCGCCGCCGTGCGGACAATGCTGCCGTCGGCGTCCATCCGCCGTTCCTCCGGAGCTACCGGGTAGCCCCGCAGCCACTGGTCAACCACCTGCGCCACATCATCATGCACGGATACCAGATCCCAGTCCTGTATCTCCACCACCACATCAAAGGTCGGCGGCGCTTTGCGTTCCAGCACCGTCTTTTGCGTGCCGCGAAACCGCGCTTCCTGGTCGCCCAGCGTAACGGTCTGGACGCCGCCCACCAGGTCGGACAGCGTAGGGTTCATAATCAGGTTGTCCAGCGTGTTGCCGTGCGCCGTAGCCACCAGCTGCACGCCCCGCTCGGCAATGGTGCGCGCGGCGGCGGCTTCCTGCGTCGTCCCCATTTCGTCAATGATGATGACCTGCGGCATATGATTCTCCACCGCTTCAATCATCACATCGTGCTGTTCCGTAGGCGTCGGCACCTGCATTCGGCGCGCGTGGCCGATAGCGGGGTGCGGAATGTCGCCGTCGCCGGCAATTTCGTTGGAAGTGTCCACGATGATAACCCGTTTGCGGGCTTCGTCGGCCAGGGCGCGCGCCACTTCCCGCAACATCGTCGTCTTGCCCACGCCGGGACGCCCCAGCAGCAGGATATTCTTGCCGCCGTAGGCCAGATCCTCAATCAGCTTGATGGTGCCGAACACCGCGCGCCCCACCCGGCAGGTAATCCCCACCACGCTCCCCCGCCGGTTGCGGATGGCGGAGATGCGATGCAGCGTCCGTTCCATCCCGGCCCGGTTGTCGCCGCCAAACTCCCCAATGCCGTCCACTACGTGCTGCAAGTCGTCCCGGCCCACCGGCGTATCGTCCAGCATCACATCGCCCGCCGCAAAACGCGCTTCGGGGGAACGCCCCAAGTCCAGCACCACTTCCAGCAGGTCGTCCGGGCTGGCTTGCTCTTTCAGCCGGGCGGTAACCCGAGGCGGCAGCACGGAAAGCAGCTGCTCCAGTTCATCATGGGCCAGTTGTTCAACCGTTACCAACTACGGCCTCCTTGACCGGCCGGGATACCAACGCCGGCCGAGACTGACATCATACGAGCGACGGGCATACGCGCTGTGGATACGAGTCAACGGCATACGGATTAGCGGCGCGCTCACTAGCGCACCCGTGGGGCGTCAATCAGGGGCAAGTCCGCCCCCGGATCGTAAGCCGGCCCGCCGGACATTGCCGCAAAATAGCGATGGATGCGGGCATCGGCGGTCAGTTCGGGATGAAAAGATGTTGCCAGCAGGTTGCCCTGCCGCACCGCCACCGGCCGGCCGTCGGACAGCGCCGCCAGCACTTCCACTTCAGGCCCCACCCGGATGATAACCGGAGCGCGGATAAAAATGGCGTGATAGGCGTCAGCGCCCAGCCCCTTGATAGTCAAATCCTGCTCAAAAGAATCTACCTGGCGGCCAAAGGCGTTGCGTTGCACGCCCACATCCATTATGCCCAGCGGAACGGGATCCTGCTCCGTTATCTCGGCGGCCAGCATAATCATACCGGCGCAAGTCCCCCACACCGCCTTGCCGGCGGCAGCCATGGCGGCTACCGGCTCCCGCAGCCCGTACAGCGACATCAGCCGGCTCAAAGTAGTGCTTTCGCCGCCGGGGATAATCAGCCCGTCCAGCCCATCCAGATGGGCCGGCAGGCGCACCTCCGTAGCGACGGCGCCAATGCTGCGGAGCGCATGGCAATGCTCCGCAAAATCCCCCTGTACCGCCAAAACGCCAATGTTCAACTAAACGCCCGCCTTGCCTGTGCCGGCCCGCATTCCAATATCTCAACCGTCATCCCGGCAAGATTGCACCGTCATTCCAGCATCCCAACCGTCATTCCAACCCTTGCCGTCATTCCGGCATCACTACCGCCATTACAACCCCAACCGTCATTCCATATCCTCAACCGTCATTCCGGCGAAAGCCGGAATCTATGGTCGCTGGTTTCATTACCGTAGTGGCCGATTATGACGCCGGATTCCGGCGAAAGCCGGAATGACGGTAAAGATGCGAATGACGGTAAAGATGCGAATGACGGTAAAGATGCGAATGACGGTTGGGGAATGGAATGCCGGTCATCCTACGCCGCCCCCTAAATGCTGCGTGTCGCCAGCAGCTCCTCAACCGGCAGCGAGCGCGCCGAGATGCCCACCATCGGCTCGCCCAGATCGCGGGATACATCGGCCAGTATGTGCGGGTCATTGTAGTGCGTAACCGCCTGCACGATGGCATGGCCGCGCCGCGCCGGATCCCCCGACTTAAAAATGCCGGAGCCGACAAACACGCCGTCCGCGCCCAGCTGCATCATCAGAGCGGCGTCGGCCGGAGTAGCTACGCCGCCGGCCGCAAAGTTGACTACCGGCAAGCGTCCTTCCTCTTTGGTCTGTTGCAACAAGTCCAGGCTGACCCGCAGGTCGCGCGCTTCTACCACCAGCTCGTCATCCGGCATATTCCGCAGCTTGCGGATGGCGTCCTGCACGGCCCGCATATGCCGCACGGCTTCCACCACATCGCCGGTGCCGGCTTCGCCCTTGGTGCGGATCATCGCCGCGCCCTCGGAAATCCGCCGCAGCGCCTCCCCCAAGTCGCGGCAGCCGCAGACGAAGGGAACCGTAAAATCGTGCTTCCAGACATGATGCGTTTCGTCGGCCGGCGTCAGCACTTCCGACTCGTCCACATAGTCCACGCCTAAGGCTTCCAGTATCTGGGCTTCCACAAAATGCCCGATGCGGCACTTCGCCATCACGGGAATGGAGACCGCGCCGATGATTTCCCGTATCATCGACGGGTCGCTCATCCGGGCTACGCCGCCGTCGGCGCGAATGTCGGCCGGCACCCGTTCCAGGGCCATCACGGCCACGGCGCCCGCTTCCTGGGCAATGACGGCCTGCTCCGGCGTAACCACATCCATAATGACGCCGCCTTTGAGCATTTGGGCGTGTCCCGACTTCACGGTGAAAGTGCCGGTAAGAATATCAGCGACGGTCGTGACCATGACTTGGCCTCCTCTGCCTGGCTAGGATTCATCAATGCTGCCAGCCCATTATAGCCGCCGCCGCCGCAGTTATCAATCATTCCGCCCCTGTACCGTCATTCCCTACACTGTACACCGTCTTACGCCCCTACACCGTCATTCCGGCACACGCCGGAATCAGGTCTATCCTGCCTATTGGTGTAATAACCCTCTCCCGGTTAGAGACATTGCCGCTAACCCGACGGCAATTGACCCGCCCTCTCGGGAATCCCCGGACAGGACGGGTTGCCCATTGTCCCAGCCAACCACATCGCACCATACGTCTGCGCCCTGCGGGTCGGGCGCCAGCAGCCGCGCCACCGGCATGGGGTCGGTAAGCAGGTCAAAGACGCGGTTCAGATCCATCGGGCTGTTGCCGTCGGCAACGACTTCCACTTCGTACAGCATAGCTGTATGGTAACGCCGCCGGCCGGAGCGGTCAAATCGGCGCGGCGTCAGGTTTGACCGCGCCAATGGACAGTATAGACGGGATTTTGGATTTGGTTGCGGGAATGGATTCCGGCTTGCGCCGGAATGACGGTTGGGGGGGGTTGGAATCACGGTTGGGGGTTGGTCGGCTGCCTTGATTATTCAGCCCAGATGGGCTATCATCCCGTTGTTGCCGCCGGCGGTTTTACGGCGGCCTATCCGAGTTACTGGCATCTACTATGGCAACCGTCGCCGATACTGTCGCTTACCACCAGGGGCGTAGCTGGCATTTCTGGGATTTGGTGGACGACGAGCTGGCGCGGGGCGAGCTGGAGGAAGCCAGCAATAAACTGTGGGGCGCGGCCGCCCACGCCATCAAAACCGCCGCCGAAACACGAGGTTGGGAACATCACGCCCACAGCCTGCTGGAGGAAACCGTCCTGCGACTCATCCGCGAGGAGGGCGCATCGCCCCACCTGCGCGGGCAGTACTACATCGCATCCCATTACCATCAGCGGTTTTACGGCGGCCCGCCCGACGCCGACGGCATCCGCTACGGCAAGGAAATCATCGCTGAATTCATCCGCACCCTGGAAAGCTTGGAGTGAAAATATGACTGCGATACTGCGTTCTACCCCCCCCCCCCAGATTATGTAAAGCAAACCCGGCCTTTGGCGTGGCTGCGGCTGGGGAAGGCTGCCGTTTTCAGCGTCCTGGCCGGGCTGGCCGTTGCGGGCGGGCTGGTGTTTCCTGCTGCTGATGCGGAGGCGCAGGGCGCGCAAGGCGGTTACACTTATACGGCGCGGGTTTGCCAGGAATACGGACAGCAGCCGCGTCATTACTATGTGCGGGACGGGCAGGCGGCGTACAACGGGGGCAACAGCGACAGCGGCTGGCTGATTGTGCTGGAACGGGGCGCGAATATCGCGCCGGCTCAATACTCATTCAGCAATCCGCAAGCACTTGGCTTTTGGCCCAATGCCCAAGCGGGCCTAAACGGAGCCCTCACGGAGTCTGCTCACCGAATATTCGCCGGCCCGGCAACAAACGCCTACGGACTAGCCAATGGCGAAGCGATAATAGCCGACGATGGCACCCGTGGCTTCGTAATGAGAACCGTAGACCTCGTTGCAATTGACCGCAACGACAATGGGATGTTTGATGTCGGCGACTTTACGGAAGCTTTGTTCGGCGGAGTCTCAGGCGAGTGGTCCTACGAAATCAGGAACTACACGCGAACCGCAGAGTCCTACCATTACGGCGCGCAATACATCCGCTGGGCGTATATGATGTGGTGCCGCTAGGGGCGGAACCGGGGCGGTTCGCCGCCAACCACCGGCGGCCCACTCCACAGCTTGACGCCCGCCAAACCGGAAACCTGCTCCAGCAGTTCCCCGACCGTTGCTCCGTCGGGCGGCGTTTTTACGTATGCGGCGATTTCCGCCAGCGGCGCCAGGACGAAAGCTCGTTCCCGCAAGCGCGGATGCGGAATCTGCAAGTCGGGGTTATCCAGGCTGATTGCCTGGCCGCCGTACAGCAGTATGTCCACATCAATAGTACGCGGCCCCCAGCGATAAGTTGGGGTGCGGCCAACTTTGGCCTCCACGCTCTGGCAAGCCGTCAGCAGCGCCGCCGGCGGCAGCGTAGTCGCAAAGCCGGCGGCCAGGTTCAGAAAAGCGGGCTGGTCGGCAACGCCCCAAGGTTCGGTTTCGTACACCGATGAACAGGCGGTCAGCGTCAGGCCCGGCGCGGCGTGCAGCCGGGACAAAGCATCGGACAAGGCGGCCCGGCGGTCGCCCAGGTTGCTGCCTAATCCGAGATAGACGGTTACGGGGGCGTCCATTCGGGGGGCCTCCAGTCGCGCACGATGGCATCGGCGACGCGGGCGACGCGCGTCATTTCCTTGACATCATGCACGCGCACGATGTCGGCGCCGCCGGCGATGCCGAGAGCGACCGCCGCCGCGGTGCCTTCCAAGCGGTCGTCCGCCGGCCGGTTGAGGATGCGCCCGATGGTTGACTTGCGGGACACGCCCAGCAGCAGCGGAAACCCCAGCGCTTTGACTTCCGGCAAGCGGCGCAGCAGCTCCAGGTTATGGTCGGCAGTCTTGCCAAATCCGATGCCGGGGTCAACGATGATGCGGGCGTCCGCAACGCCGGCGGCGCGGGCGATGGCGATACTGCGGCGCAAGCCGGCGCAGACATCCGACATCAGGCAATCGTAATGCGTATCGCTCCGGTTGTGCATCAGCACGATGGGAACGCCGGCTTGCGCCGCCAGGGGCGCCATCTGCGGGTCGGCCAGCCCGCCCCAGACGTCGTTGACCATAGCGGCGCCGGCGGCGATGGCCTGCCGGGCAACGCGCGCCTTGTAGGTGTCAACGCTGACCGGAATGCCGACGGCGCGGCAGATGGCGGACAAGGCCGGCAGCAGGCGGGCGGCTTCCAGCTCGGCGGATATGGGGGCGCTGCCGGGGCGTGTGGATTCGGCGCCCACGTCAATGAGGTCAGCGCCGTCGGCCTCCATACGGCGGGACAGGGCAACGGCGGCGTCTAGGTCACTGGCGGATCCGGCGGCGTCCAGCCCGTCGCCGGAAAAGGAGTCGGGGGTCAAATTGATGACGCCCATTATGTAAGTGCGCCGGCCCCAGTCCGGCGGCGCGCCGGCGGCGAATGCCAGGCCCGGCCGGGCGTTGTCCGCCGCCCCTGCGCCGGTGTCTATCGGATGCGCTTGTGATTCCAACATAGTGCGATGCCAACCTGATGCCGATTTCGGCCCGCGCCGTCATTGACTGGATTGCCCGGTGATTGTCCGGTGATTATAGACGGCCCGGCAATTATAAATTGCTCTGTAATTATAAACGGCAAACGGCCGATAAAGTTGCCCCTGTACCGGGCGTTTGATAGCATTCCTGTCATTTTACCCCCGACTCCCTAACCGGAACGGAGGCCGCTGCCGGAGGCCGCCATTGACTACCTCTAATGTATCAACCGCCACATCAACCGCCGCATCAATCGTCAATCCCGAACCGGCGTCTGCCGGCAGTGAACCCGACGCTGCGGATCCGCAGCTGGACCGTTTGAACGAGCTGGGCGAGCAGGCCCGGCTGGGCGGCGGGCCGCGGCGTATTGAACAGCAGCACCAGCGCGGCAAGCTGACAGCCCGCGAGCGGCTGGAGCTGCTGCTGGACGCCGGAACTTTCCAGGAAATGGACCGTTTCGTCACGCACCGCACTACCGATTTCGGGCTGGCCGACCGCACTGTGCTGGGCGACGCCGTGGTTACCGGGTACGGCAATGTTGACGGGCGGCAGGTGTTCGCCTACGCCCAGGATTTTACCGTGTTCGGCGGCTCGCTGTCGGAAGTGGTCGGGCAGAAAATTTGCAAAGTGATGGATCTGGCCGCCAAAACCGGCTGTCCGATGATTGGGATTTGCGACTCCGGCGGCGCCCGCATCCAGGAAGGGGCGCGCAGCCTGGCGGCCTACGGCGACATATTCCTCCGCAACACCATTTACTCCGGCGTTGTGCCGCAAATCTCGGTGATTATGGGGCCGTCGGCCGGCGGCGCCGTCTATTCGCCCGCCATCACCGACTTTATCTTTATGGTGCGCGGCGCCGGCCAGATGTACATAACCGGGCCGGATGTGGTGCGCGCCGTAACCGGAGAGGATGTTACGCACGAGCAGCTGGGCGGCGCCGAGGCGCATGGCGCGCGCAGCGGCGTCGCGCATTTCGTGTACGACTCCGAGCAGGACTGCATCGACGAACTGCGTCGGCTGATTGGATTTCTGCCGTTGAACAACCTGGATGACGCGCCGGCCTACCGCGCCGCCGAACCGCCGGCCGGCGCTGCCGACGAACTGCGCCGCATCGTGCCGCCGGAACCGAACCGCCCCTATGATATGCGGGAAATTATCCACCGCATCATTGACGACGCCGACTTTATGGAAGTGCAGCCGGCCTACGCCGCCAATGTCGTGGTGGGTTTCGGGCGGATGGCCGGGCGCACCGTCGGGCTGGTGGGCAACCAGCCGGCGTATTTAGCCGGCGTGCTGGACATTAATGCCTCTGCCAAGGCGTCCCGGTTCGTCCGGTTCTGCGACTGTTTCAACATTCCGCTGGTAACGCTGGTGGATGTGCCGGGTTTTATGCCGGGTACGGAGCAGGAATACGGCGGCATCATCCGGCACGGCGCCAAGCTGATTTACGCCTACGCTGAGGCAACCGTCCCCAAAGTGGCCGTCATTACCCGCAAAGCCTACGGCGGCGCCTATATTGTGATGAGCAGCAAGCATCTGCGTTCCGACATCAACTTGGCCTGGCCGGGCGCTGAAATCGCCGTGATGGGGCCGGAGGGCGCCGTCAACATCATCTATCGGGAGGAAATTGCCAACGCCGCCGACCCGGACGCCCGCCGCGCTGAATTGATTGCCGACTACCAGGAACGCTTTACGAATCCGTATGTTGCCGCCAACCGGGGCTACCTGGACGATGTAATTGACCCAGCGCAGACGCGCCCCGTCATTATCCGCGCCCTGGATATGCTCCGGGACAAGCGGGAAACGATGCCCGCTAAAAAGCACGGCAACATTCCGCTATAATAGCCCTGTTATGGCGCAGGAGGAACGGAAAGACGACGGCGGGCAATGGATTGGCATTCCCAGCATTCCGGCCCAGCGGGTCGGGCAGGGGCTGCTGGCGTTTATACTGGCAATCGCCATCGTTACTACGGTCGACGTCCTGCTGATTATGCACAACCAGCGGCCGGCAACCTGGCAGCTGACGGCGGAGCTGGTATTTGACGACGGCAGTTCAATAGTGGCTTGGTCATTGCCGTTGACTTGGCCGATTATGGAGGTGATCAGAATGGTACTAGCGGGAATCTGGGAAAACCGCAACCGCCGCCGGCACATTGCCCAGGGCAAGGAGGAAGGCCGGGAAGAAGGCCGAGAGGAAGGCTTGGAGCAAGGCAAAACAATTGGCTTTGAGGCAGCCAATAACGCTTGGCGCGACTGGCTGCGGCGCAAGGAGGATGCCGAGGTCAACGGCGTGCCGTTTAATGAACCGACGCCCGGAGACAACGGCGACCGCAATGCGCCGCCATCTTTCCAAGCGTAGCGGGGACTTAAAGATGGTACTAGCCGGAATCTGGGAAAATCGCAACCGCCGCCGGCACATTGCCCAAGGCCGGGAAGAAGGCTTGGAGGAGGGCCGGGAGCAAGGCATCACGCAAGGTCGGGAGGAAGGCATCGCACAGGGCCGGGAGCAAGCCAATATCGTATGGCGCGACTGGCTGCGGCGTAAAGAGGCTGCCGAAGCCGGCGGTCAACCCTTTAACGATCCATTGCCCGGAACTATTGGCAACCGCAACAGCGGCAGCAACGCCCCGCTGCCGCGTCAGCCGTAAGGAGCAATCTCAATGCAGTTCGGAGTTTTCTACCAAGTCCCCTGCGCCGATCATCAGACGCCGGCCGCGCGCTATGCCGACGTGATGGCGCAAGTCCGGCTGGCTGATGCGCTGGGCTACGATATGGCCTGGCTGGCCGAACTGCATTTCGCCCGCCGTTTCTCCGTAATGCCGGCCCCGCTGCTGATGGCGTCGGCGCTGTCGCAGACCACCAGCCGGATTATGCTGGGCACGGCGGTGAACCTGCTGCCGCTGCATCATCCGCTGCGGATCGCCGAGGAAGTGGCTACGCTGGATGTGCTGTCCGGCGGGCGCGCCGTTTTCGGCATCGGACGCGGCTCCAACCCCAACCATTACCGGGGCTACGGCATCCCCATTGAGGAACGCAATGCGCGGTTCACAGAGGGGTTGGAGATGGCGCTGCGGGCCTGGACCTCGGAAACGCTGGACTATGCCGGCCAGTTTTACCAGGCGGAAAATGTGCGTCTGGAACCCAAACCCGTCCAGCAGCCGCATCCGCCCGTCTATATTGCGTCCAACGGGGCGGATACTTTCCCGCTGGTGGGCAGCCTGGGCCACAACATCCTGGTTACGCCCATGATTATCAGCGTGGACGGCGTCAGCAACGGCCTGGCCGTATATCGCGAAACCCTGGCGGAACACGGCCACAACCCGGCGGCGGTGAAAACGGTGGTCAATGTACCCGTCCATGTGGCCGAAACTGCGGAGGCGGCGCAAGCCAATTTCGCCCCTACCATCAACAACTACCTGGATACGCTGCGGAGTATGCAGAACAACTCGCGGGGTTCCAGCCGGGCCAGCCAGCTGACCTACGACGACATACACAACGAACTGGGCGCCGTCGGCACGCCGCAGCAGGTTATCGCGCGGCTGGAATGGTTCCGGGAGCTGTACGACCCGCAGGAGTTTATGTGCTGGTTCAACATCGGCGGCATTCTGCCCAACGATGCAGTAGAACGCTCAATGCGGCTGTTTGCGGAGGCCGTGATGCCGCATTTCCGGGGCGAGTAGAGTAGTCGACGCGTTATCGTCATTCCGGCTGGCCCGGGAATAACGATGCAATATCAATACAACCCGGCAAGGATGCCCGACTGATGAGCGACTTGAATGTTCCTAACCGCACTCTGGCAATTATGGACAATCTGTCGTTTCTACGCAGCCTCAATAACGAATGCGTTGACCTGATTGCCATTGACCCGCCCTTTGCGGCTAACGAAACCTTTATCGGCAATCCGCGTCCGCCCATCAGCGACACCGAGTTTGCCGAGGAACTGGCGCTGGCGCAATCGCACGGAACAGCCCATCACGAAGGACGGGGCGAAACGCGCGTCAGCGACATTTGGACTTGGGACGACAACATCCATCCCGCCTGGAAAATGCAGATTGAGGACGATTACCCGGCCATCCACGCCGTCATTGAGGCGGTAGAAGCGTGCGCTACCGAAAACGAAGCGGCCTATATGGCCTATATGGCAGTAAGATTGATTGAATGCCATCGGACGCTTAAGCCGACGGGAAGCATCTATCTGCACTGCGATAGCCACGCCAACAGCTACCTGCGTATGCTGATGGACGCCGTGTTCGGCGCATCCAATTTCAGAAGCCAGATTACCTGGCGTCGGGCAATCGCGCACAACGATGCGGTACGCTACGGCAACATTACCGATACGCTGCTTTACTATGTAAATGGAGACGGCTATACCTGGAACGGAGATGCGATTGCAGAACCCAAAACGGCGGAACAACTGGCGGCGGCGTATCCGGCCCTTGATGAACGCGGACGGCTCAGAAACGAGAACCTAACCGGAGCTGGCACATCACAGGGCGAATCAGGGCAGCCTTGGCAGGGCTACGATGTAGGCGCCCGAAGCCGCCATTGGGCGCCGCCCCGGAACAGCCGCTACGCGCAATGGATTGACGCTAACATCATACCCGGCTATTTGCGTATTGACGGCGTCCATGCACGATTGGACGCTCTTGACGCACATAGCTTGATTCACCATCCGACAAGGGGAATCTGGCCCGGCCTGAAACGATACGCCGCCGCCGACCAGGGCAACCCGCCTCAAAACCTGATATTGGAACCGACGGGCTTTACCAACTATCGGGGGCGCGCCGAACATACGGGTTATGCTACTCAAAAGCCGCTGGAGCTCTACGCCAGGCTAATCCGCGCCAGCAGCAACCCCGGCGATGTGGTCCTGGATGTGTTCGCCGGCTGCGCTACAACCGCCATTGCCGCCGAACAGCTGGGCCGGCAATGGCTGGCGTGCGATTTGGCCTATCGCGCCTGGACGATGCTGAAACGCCGTTTTTACCTCAACGGCATTATGCTGGACGGAATGACTGACGCCACCAAAGACGCTTTGGCGTCGGTTCGCAAAGGGCAGGGCTTCCAGGAACCGCAGCAGTGGACCGCCAGCCGCACTGTTGGACCCCGCGAACTGCCGTCCCGAACCGACGCCGACCCGGAACCGCATCATCTGCTACAGCAAGCCCGGCGTGGCGCGGCCCGTACTACCCAATCGTCAAGCTGGTCGGGGCGCATTCCGAAAGATGAGGCTAAACAGCTGCTGATTAATCGGTTTGGGCCGGTGTGCTGGGGCTGCGGGTACGAACCCCGCCGGCCTAACGGCAGCCTGGATGATACGTTGCTGGAAGTTGACCACATTCGGGCGCGCCGCGCCGCCGCAGGCACGCCGGGGAACGACGAATTGTATAACCTGGCGCTGCTGCATCGCACCTGCAACAGCATCAAGCGAAACCGCTTAACACTTGAGGAATTACGCAGCCACAACGCGCTGGAAGGGCTGCTGTATGTCAACAGCGTAAGCGAACTGGTTGACTTGTACGAAGCGACGCAGTTTGCCGCAGAACAGATTCTGGCGTATGCGGCCCGGCAAAATCCGGCCGACGGGGTTAGCTAGACGGAATGACTGCCCGGCAGCAAAACGCCCCCGCCCTCTTTGAACACGCCCGCCGGCAGCGCGCCGCTGATACTGCGCCGCTGGCGGAACGGATGCGGCCGGCGTCTTTTGACGAGTTCGTGGGGCAGGAGCATATTCTGGGCGATGACCGGGTGCTGCGGCGGGCGATTGCCGCCGACCGGGTGCCGTCTATTTTGCTGTGGGGGCCGCCTGGTTCGGGTAAGACTACGCTGGCCCGGCTGATTGCCGGCGTTACCCGCTCCCATTTTGAGCCGGTCAGCGCCGTATCCGCCGGCGTTGCCGACTTGCGTAAAGCCGTGGCCGGAGCGCAGGAACGGCAATCGCTTTACGAGCAGCAGACCATCCTGTTCGTGGACGAAATCCATCGTTTCAACAAGGCGCAGCAGGATGTCATACTGCCGTATGTTGAGGATGGCACCGTTACTTTCATCGGCGCCACTACCGAAAACCCGTCCTTTGAGGTCAACGCGCCGCTGCTGTCGCGCTGCCGCGTGTTCAGCCTGTACGCTCTGGACGCGGACGCCGTGGCATCTATCATCAGCCGGGCGCTGGCCGACGACCGGCGGGGGATGGGCGGCTATGCGGCAGCGCTGGACGCGGACGCGCTGGCGCATCTGGTCAACATCGCCAACGGGGATGCGCGGGTTGCGCTGAATGCCCTGGAAATGGCGATACTGGCTACTGAACCAGACACCGGCGAATCGGACGCCGGCGAACCGGATTCCGGCGATCTGCGCCGGGTAACGATGGCTACCATTTCCGACGCGCTGCAACGCCGCACGCCCCAATACGACAAGGCCGGCGACAGCCACTATGACACGATCTCGGCGTTCATCAAGTCAGTGCGCGGCTCGTCGCCGGACGGCGCCCTGTATTGGCTGGCGCGGATGCTGGAAGCGGGCGAGGATCCGCTGTTCATCGCGCGGCGGCTGGTGATACTGGCGGCGGAGGACATCGGGCTGGCCAATCCGGGGGCGCTGCCGGTGGCCGTGGCGGCGCAGCAGGCGGTGCATTTCATCGGGCTGCCGGAGGGACGGATACCGCTGGCCGAAGCAACGGTCTATCTAGCGACATCGCCCAAAAGCAACGCCGCCTATATGGGGCTGGAACGCGCTCTGGACGATGTTCGGCGTATGCCGCACGAGCCGGCGCCGCCGCATCTCCGCAACGCCGTAACCGGGCTGATGCGCGGGATGGGCTACGGCGCGGGCTACAAATACAGCCATGACTACGAAGGCCATTTTGAGCCGCAGCAATATCTGCCGGACGGCTTGGCCGGCCGCCGCTACTACGAACCGTCGGAGCAGGGTGCCGAGGCGGCCATCGCCGAGCGGCTGCGGCGCTGGTGGGGAGACGACGGCAAGGCGCAATAGATGCCCGCCATTGATCTAACCGTGGTTTCGCCCGGGGTGCCGACCATTATGGCGCAGTGTACACTTGTATCAGCTGGACAACATCCAGATTGGGGAGCATCCGGCGGGCGATGACGGCGCGTACCTGCCAGCCGACAAAAGTATGCCGGGCCAGCGCTGACGGCAGCAGCGGCGCCGGCACCCGCAGCCGGAACGGCCAATCGGCAGTTTCGCCGGCCGGCAGGATGACCGGCCGCTGCAATACCTGCGTATCCGCAACCACGCGGGCCTGGCGGGTTCCGCTGCGTTCCCAGCGCACCAGTTCTACCCGCAATTCGCGGGCGCGCAACGCAGTTTGGGGCCTAATGGACACTGCGCCGTCAATAGTTCCCCCGTTGGCGGCCAGTCCCGTATCCAGTTGCAGATCCAGGCGGGCGGCCCGGTGCGTCCGTGAGGCGTAAGGGCGTTCCGGCAGAGTTTCGCCGCCCAAGGCCGCCGCATCGGGGCGCGCAAAAACGACCAGTTCCTGCTTGGCGGCGGCGTCCGGCGCGTGCGACAGATTAGGCCACAGCCGGCGTCTCCGCCCGCCGCCGGCGGCATCATCCGCGCGGACGCTGATTTGCGCCTCCAATTCCCAGATGATGCGGGCGTGTTTCCCCTTTATGGTCGGCGCGGCGGCGGCCGGCACTGGCAGCTGCGCCGGGTAGCGGTACTCAACGCCGGCTTCCAGAGGGGCGTTGCTTACAAAGATGCATTCAATGCTGTCCGGCGGCAGTGTCGGGTTGGCAGAGCGGCGGCGGGAATGATGCAACGGCGACAAGGCATCCCGCGCGCTGTCAATCCGCAGCAGTTCCGTTTGCGACAGTTGCAGTCGGCCTTCCGCTATCGTGATGGGGTACTGGGGAACGATTATTATTTCTGCGGCTACGCAGTCGCCGGCGTAGATCGGACGGCTGGCAACGGCCAGCGACAAATGGGCGGCGGGCGGGGATGGAAAACGCCGCAACATTCTGCGCCCGCCGGGTCGTCAGCCGGGTCATCAGTCGGGTCGGCGCCGGCGCGGCAATCCTCAACGATGTACCGGCGATAATACCGGCCGGCAGAGTACAGCTACGCCGCCGCCAGTCGCCGCACCGTGCCGTTCACCCGCGCCAGCGCTTCGTCCACATCGGCGCCGGTGATATGGCGGTGCGTTACCATACGCAGCGACTGGTCGCGGCTGTGGCTGACCAGCACGCCATCCTCCCGCAGCGCGGCGATAACCGACCGCGCATCGCCCACTTGGTCTTTGTCCACTTCAAAGATGACGATGTTGGTCTGGATGCCGTCCGGGTCAACGGTAAGGCCGTTGATGTTGGCCAGGCCGGCGGCCAGGCGGCGGGCGTTGGCGTGGTCGTCGGCGAGTCGTTCCACCATCGTATCCAGCGCGACCAGGCCGGCGGCGGCGATAACCCCGGCCTGCCGCATCCCGCCCCCCAGCATCTTGCGCCACTTGCGGGCGCGGGTGATGAACTCCGCAGAGCCGCAGAGCACCGAACCAACCGGGCAGGACAACGCCTTGGACAGGCAGAAACTGACGTCGTCCACATCTTTGGTAAGCTCAGCGGCGGGGACTTCCAGGGCGACGGCGGCGTTAAAGATGCGGGCGCCGTCCAGATGCACGGCGGCGCCGGCGGCGTGGGCTACATCAACGACGGCTTTGGTGTCTTGGGGCGTCATCACCCCGCCGCTGCAACGGTTGTGCGTGTTTTCCAGGCAGACCAGCGCGGTAGCCGGCACATGAATGTTGGAACTGTCGCGGATGGCGTCCGCCACATCCTCCGGGGCGATGCGTCCGCTGGCATCGTTGGGAACGAGGCGGATTTGAGCGCCGGACAGGGCGGTGGGGCCGGCGGATTCATTCCAGAACATATGGGCTTCCTGTCCCATAACCATTTCATCGCCGCGATTGCACCAGGCCAGGGCGGCAATCAGGTTGCTCATTGTGCCGCTGGCGGTGAGCAGGCCGGCTTCCTGACCCAGCAAAGCGGCGGCGCGCTCCTGGAGGGCGTTGATAGTGGGATCTTCGCCGAATACATCATCGCCGACTTCGGCGGCGGCCATAGCGCGCCGCATTTCGGCGGTGGGATGGGTAACAGTGTCGCTACGCAGGTCAATGGGGTTCATAGGATGGGGCCTCCGGGGGCGTGTGCGGATGGCGGACGCCGGGGGATAGTTGGGTTGGCGTAGGCTATTCTAGCACCTGGACAGCGGGGGCGCTAATGATGGATGGCAACGGCGCTAATCGCCGGCATCGGCCAACGATTCCAGCCGGGCCAGCCAGCCGGCGAACCGGGGACAAGCGTTGCGGATGGCGGGCAGGCCGATTTGCTGCGCTGCCAAGTACCCGTACACTCGCTTGTTATAACGGGGTATCACATTGGCAATCCGCTTGCCGGGAGCAGTGTCCGGGCTGTCGTTGATATGTTCCGGCGTAGGAAATTGGCTGCGTATGGCGCGGAGCGCGGCTAGCTGTTCTGCCGATACGCCCAATGCGCCGGGCAGGTTGGCAAATGCGTCGACATCGGAGAACAGCAGCGCCTCAAATTCGTACTGCTGGACATAGGAAAAGGCGTGCGATAAATCCCGGTTGGGGGGCATTTGCCGGCGAACCGCATCGTCGATCTGATTTTGCAGTTCGTCCGGGCTTGCCACGCTGCGGCGCCTGAAGCCGTAGAAATCTACCAGCGAAGTTACCCGATCAAAAGACCAGGTTAGCTCTATCATCTGCGGTACAACCCGTTCTACGGACACATTGCCGTTTAGCGAGGTTGATTCAATATAAACTCCCCTTTCCCACAATAGGGCGGCCAGAACCCGGTCGGCAAATTCTTTTTCCGTTACCCCTTCGACAACTATCGCCAGCCTGATCATGGCCACCCCCTGAACAAGCCGGTTTGCCATAGACTCCCCGGCGTAAAGTCGTTGTCAATCCATCTTTGGTACTGCTTCTGGTCAAGCCGGTTGATGCAGGTTTTCCCTTTTTTCAGGTCCAGCGTAAAGATTTCGTCCAGCTCAAAGGTGTCAACCAGCAGGGGGGACTGGGTTGCCAGAATGACTTGCCGCTCGGCGGCCAGGCTGTTGATCATTCCGCCTACCAGGTCCACGGCGGAGGGATGCAGGCCGAGTTCCGGTTCGTCCAGCAGGATGACATCGTCCAGCAGCTCGGGGGGCAGGCTGAGCAGGGTGGCCAAGGCAAAGAATCGCAGGGAGCCGTCGGAGGTAAGATGCGCGCCGATGGCCTTGTCCCCCCATTTGGGGCGCCAGCGCAGGGTTACTTTGCCATAGCGTTCCTCAAGGTCAAAGCGGTCAAAATCCGGCAGTATGCGGGCAATCTGTAGGCAGATGAATTCGTACCGCCGGTTGTCCTCTTGCTCCAGGCGGTAGAGTATCGCCGCCAGATTGCCGGCGTCGCTATGCAGCCGGGCGTTGTCCTGGACATCCCAGCTCTTTTTGAGATTGGCGTAGTGGGAGGTATCGTGAAACTGATAGACGGCGCAGTTGCGGAGCAAGCTCAGGATTGTGCGGGCGGTTTGCGGGTTGACGCCCGGCTGCTCCAAGTCTTGGGCGGCTGCGGGCAGCTGAGCTTCCCGGTGGCCGCTATCGAGATATTGCCACGGTGCTACGGTAGGCCGTACCGCGTCGCTGTAACGGAAAGCTTCCTCGGCAAAGAAAAAGCGGTCGGGGTGGGCGTGGGAGAGGGTAAAACGATAGTCGTTGCGTCCCTGGTTGGCACGCAGTGAAATCTCCGCTTCAATGCGGGGCGTAACACGGCTGCCGCCAAACAGCTGGTCGTCGGCGCCGCCGTTCCGTTCTACGAACTCGCCGAGGCGGCGGGAACGGAGCATCCAGCGGGCCATCTCAAAGAACCGGATGATGTTGGATTTGCCGGAACCGTTGGCGCCGATTAGGACCGTGGCGTTGGGCAAGTTGTTGAGCTGCACATCGGCCAAGGAACGAAAGCCGCGGATGCGGACGGAATCAATGGCCGCCGGGGGATGGGGAGCGTATTGCTCGGTTGTAGGTAGATTGAACTCGGTTGCGGTAGTCATAACGGGCATCTCCGGGGGCGGCGGGCGGCGGCGTCCTGGAATTACAGATTGGAATTATAGCAAAGCGCCGCCGCCCCGATTTTCGGAATAACCTGTTATGATACTGGGCGGAGAGCCGCCGCGAATGCGGACGGTCGGACGGTCGGTCGGAGCGATGGCCCAATTGGCCGGAGGGACGGACGGAGGCTTGGATATGCGGCAAAGCGCAGTTAGTTTTCTGGCGCAAGGGTTGTCTTTTGAGGGCATCATTGCGCTGCCGGACGGGGAAGGGCCGTTTCCGGGCGTGGTGATGTGCCATCCGCACCCGCTGATGGGCGGGAATATGGACAACAATGTGGTAACGGCGGTTACTTTCGGACTGGCCGCCGCCGGCATTGCATCGCTGCGGTTCAATTTTCGCGGCGTCGGCAACAGCCAGGGCGAACACGCCAAAGGGGAAAAGGAATATGCGGAAACGCTGGCCGCAATGGATTTCCTGGGCGCGCTGCCCGATGTGGACGACGACCGTATCGGGCTGGGCGGCTATTCGTTCAGCACGCGGGTAATCTGCGCGCACCGCCGCCTGTATAAAAAGCCGCGCGCCATCGCACTGGTAGCGCCGTCGCTGGAGGCCATCACCGACAGCCCGCTGCAATCCGACCGGACGCCCCGGCTGATTATCACCGGCGACCGCGACCGTCTTGCCAACTCCGACGGCGTGGACGAACAGCTGGCCCGGTTCAACCCGCCGGCCGATTACCGGGTCATCGCCGGCGCCGATCACTTCTGGGTTGGGCAAGAGTCGGAAATGGCCGATTCCGTAGTGCGGTTTTTCCAGGCCCATCTGCAATAACTGAACCGCTAACGGACGGCGGCGAATCCTCGCGGCAATTCATCGGCAACTCCTGCGGCAACTCTTGCGGTAATTCCTTTTGATGCTCAACGCCGTCCGCCGCCGGCCGCTGTACCGGGATTGGAACCTGCTGCAAGCGGCGGTATTGATACTGGCGCTGGACCAGCTGACCAAGTTCATCGTCATCCAGACGCTGCCTTGGCGTCAGTCCTGGCCTTGCTGCGGCTTTTTCCGGTTCACCCATGTGCACAACACCGGCAGCGCTTTCGGCCTGTTCCAGGACCAGAACCTGGTTTTGCTGATAGTGTCGCTGGTCGGGATTGTGGCGCTGGCGATTATTTACGGTATGCAAGAACGCCCGGGCTGGCTGCTGCGGGCCAGCATTGCGCTGATGCTTGGCGGCGCCGCCGGCAATCTGCTGGATCGTATCCTGCTCGGCCATGTTACCGACTTTATTGACATCGGCCCGTGGCCGGTGTTCAACCTGGCCGATTCTGCCATCGTATCCGGGCTGGCGGCGATGGCTTGGCTGACGCTAGTGCGCCGGGAGGCCGGCGGCGGCGCAACGGCCCCACCCGCCGCTGCCGATTATTCAACCTGTCCGCTCTGCGACGGGCCGATGATTGGCCTGCCCAATGGGGCGCGCTGCGCCGACTGCGGAGCGCGGGAACGCATCATCTCATCGTAGGGCCGGCAAGGGCAAGGCGGCAAGGATGACCGCAGCAGACAACGCCGGCGGCGGCAACGGGCGTGAATACGAATGCCAATACGAATATGTCGTTGCCGAGACGGCGCCGGCCCGACTGGACGCCTGGCTGGCGGGTCGGCCCGCGCTGGCGGCGTCGGGGTTATCCCGCAGCCGACTCCACGGCCTGGCGCGCGCCGGCTCCGTAACCGTCAACGGGGAAAAGGCGCGGCCGGCGCAGCGGCTCCGCAGCGGCGATGTGGTGCTGGTCAGCGTACCGCCGCCGCAGTCTCTAGCCGACTTGACGGCGCAGGATCTGCCGCTGTCCATCATCTACGAGGATGCGGCGGTGGCAGTAGTGGACAAGCCGGCCGGGCTGTCGGTCCATCCCGGCCCCGGCCATCCTGACGGAACGCTGGTCAACGCTTTGCTGTTCCATTGCCCCGACATCCGGGGCATCGGGGGCGAACTGCGCCCCGGCATCATCCATCGCCTGGATCGGGATACTTCCGGCCTGCTGGTCGTCGCCAAGACGCAGCGGGCTCACCAGCGTCTGACCGAGCAGATGCAGCAGAGAGTTACGCTCAAAGAGTATCGGGCCGTTGCGGTGGGCATCGTAACGCCGGATGCCGGCACTATTGACGCCCCCATCGCGCGGCATCCTTACCATAGGCAGAAAATGGCGGTTGCCGCGGACGGACGCCCGGCGCGCACGCATTACCGGACGGATGCGGTCGGCAACGGCCATACGCTGCTAACCGTGCGGCTGGAAACGGGGCGGACGCATCAAATCCGGGTGCATCTGGCGCACTTGCGCTATCCTATCCTGGGGGATGCGGTGTACGGACGGGCCAGCGGCGTGTTGGGCCGGCAGTTTCTGCACGCCGGCCGGCTGGGGTTTTGTCATCCGATGACGGGGGAATGGTCAGAATATACGGCGCCGCTGCCGGACGACCTGCAAGGGGCGTGGCGGGCGGTAGCCAGACAAGATGGGGTTTGACGCAGAGGCGCGGAGGCGCAGAGAGGGGGTAGATTCCGGATTGCGCCGGAATGACGGTTGGGGGCGGGATGACGGTAGGGGGACGGTGGGAGGTTAGACTGCCGGCTTGGAAATCCTGCGGAGTCGCTTAACGCAGTTCCGGCGCACGGGGTATAATGGCGTCAAGCGTTGTCTGACTGCCGGCAAATCCGCCGCAAATCCGGGCAACCGCCAATCTGATTTTCGGCAAATCCGGGCTGCCGCCAGACCGCAAAGAGAAATGCCAATGACTGCTGAAATGAACACTGCCAGCGCCGATCGGGGGGATGCGCCCGCCGATTTCATCCGCGCCATCATCGCCGACGACCGCGCCGCCGGCGCTTATGACGGGCGCACCGTTACCCGCTTTCCGCCCGAACCCAACGGCTACCTGCATATCGGACACGCCAAGTCCATCTGCCTCAATTTCGGCATCGGCGAGCAGTATGACGGCGCGCGCTGCCATATGCGCTTTGACGACACTAACCCCACGCGTGAGGACGTTGAGTATGTGGAGTCCATCCTGGCCGATGTCAAATGGCTGGGGTTTGACTGGGGCGAGCATCTGTACTACGCCTCCGATTATTTTGAGGAGCTGTACCGGTACGCCGAGCAGTTGATACGGGACGGCAACGCTTATGTGGACGGCCTCACCGCCGAGGCGATTCGGGAATATCGGGGGACGCTGACCGAGCCGGGCCGGGAAAGCCCGTATCGCAGCCGTCCCGCTGCGGAAAGCCTGGACTTGTTCCGGCGGATGCGCGCCGGCGAATTCCCCGACGGCGCCTATGTCCTGCGCGCCCGCATTGATATGGCATCGCCCAACCTCAATATGCGCGACCCGGTGCTGTATCGCATCCGTCACGCCGCACACCATCGCACCGGGAACGACTGGTGCATCTATCCGATGTACGACTACGCGCATTCGCTGTCCGATTCTATTGAGCGCATCACCCATTCCCTCTGCACTCTGGAGTTTGAGGATCATCGCCCGCTGTATGACTGGTGCCAGGAGGCGCTGGGCGTCTATCGCAGCCGCCAGATTGAGTTCGCCCGGCTGAACCTGACTTACACCGCAATGAGCAAGCGGATGCTGCGCCGGCTGGTTGAGGACCAGCACGTTGCCGGCTGGGACGACCCCCGGATGCCAACTATCAGCGCGCTGCGGCGGCGGGGCTACACGCCGGAGTCCATCCGCGATATGTGCGAAAGGGTGGGCGTGGCCCGCCGCAACACCGTAACCGAACTGGCCCTGCTGGAACACTGCCTGCGTGAGGATCTCAACAAGCGCGCGCCCCGCCGTATGGCCGTGCTGCGCCCGCTGAAAGTGGTTATCACCAACTACCCGGAGGGGCAAAGCGAGGAGTTCGCCGCCGTCAACAACCCGGAGGACGCCGCGATGGGCGCTCGCGCTGTGCCGTTCAGCCGGGAAATTTACATTGAGCGGGATGACTTTATGGAGAACCCGCCGCGCCGTTTCCATAGGCTGGCGCCGGGCCGCGAAGTCCGCCTGCGCTACGCCTGCCTGATTACCTGCACTGATGTCGTTAAAGACGCCGCCGGCAATGTGCTGGAAGTGCGCTGCACATATGACCCGGACAGCCGGGGCGGCAATGCTCCCGACGGGCGGCGCGTGCCGGGGACGCTGCATTGGGTAGCGGCAGCCCATGCCATCCCGGTAGAAGTGCGGCTCTATGACAACCTGTTCACCGACCCTGACCCGGCCGGCCGCGCGGCCGCAGCCGGCGGCGATTTTGCGGAGTTAATCAACCCGGGATCACAGGAAACGTTGACGGCATTGGCGGAACCGAGCCTGGCGAATGCGGCGCCGGGGGAACGGTATCAGTTTGAGCGGCTGGGCTATTTCTGCGCGGACACCGATTCCCGCCCCGGCGCGCCAGTGTTCAACCGGACGACAACGCTGCGGGACAGCTGGGCGCGGATGCAGGGGCGGGCGTAGAAACAGAGAATTGAGTACAACAGGCCACGCCAGGCGTCATTTATATCAGCGCAGCCGTTCATTGCGTTCCAGCTCACGCAAGAGTTCGTTGAATTTGCGATGATTTTCCTGCGTATAATCCGTCAGCCACTGCGGCGGCGGATCGGCGAGGATCGGTAAGTTGCCCTTGCGCCGCCGCGCTTTTCCTGTTGCCATAATCTGCATCTCCTTGACTGGCGTCATAGCGTGCCTAGGGCGTGTGGTCATATTCCCCGTCATTCCGGCGAAAGCCGGAATCTATGCTCGCCGGCTCCATTACCGTAGTAAAAAAGTTACGACGCTGGATTCCGGCTTTCGCCGGAATGACGGTTGAAGGGGTGCGGAATGACGGTTGAGGGAGGTGCGGAATGATGGCTGTAGCGGCATCCCGGAATGGTGGCTGTAAGGGCGGAATCCCGAAATGACGGGGAATTTGATTACACGCTGGCGGGCGAACCGGGCATAAAAATAACCCCATTGGGCCTGCACCCTAGGCGCAGGAAATCCTCCGGGGGGGAATTGCAATGCAGTATAATCAACACCAATGCCACTGTCAAGGGGTTTTGCGGCGGCCGGTTTCCGGCCGTCGCCGCCCCGCTGCCGCAGACGGCGCCAGTTAGAACAAGTTGGAGGAAACCATCGTGTCCCAGTCCGCACCCGTCCGCGTCCGATATGCGCCCAGCCCTACCGGCAATCCGCATATCGGCAACATCCGCACCGCTATGTTCAACTGGCTGTTCGCGCGCCGCAATGCCGGGCAGTTCGTCGTCCGCGTTGAGGATACCGACCAGAATCGATTCGACGCCGGCGCCGTCGACCATATCCTGGACGGCCTGGAATGGCTGGGCATTGACTGGGATGAAGGCCCCCGCGTAGGCGGCGCTTACGGCCCCTATTTCCAGTCGGAGCGGCTGGAACGCTACCGGCAGGCCGCCGAGCGGCTGGTGGCATCCGGCGACGCCTACCGCTGCTACTGCCCGCCGGAACGCGTCGCAGCGCTCCGCAAAGAGCAGGCCCGCAGCAAGCAGCGCGTGGGCTACGACAGCCGCTGCCGCTATCTGACGGATGCGGAACGCCGGGCGCAGGAGTCCGCCGGCGCGTCATCCGTGCTGCGCTTTGCGATGCCTCAATCGGGATCTACATCAGTGGACGACGCCATCCGCGGCCATGTGGAATGGCAGAACGACCTTACCGACGACTTTGTGCTGGTCAAATCCGACGGCTTTCCTACCTATCATATGGCGGTGGTAGTTGACGACCATGCTATGGACATCAGCCATGTGCTGCGCGCCGAGGAATGGCTGCCCAGCACGCCGCGCCATGTTCAGCTGTACCGCGCGCTGGATTTGCCGATGCCTACTTTCGGGCATCTGCCGATGATTCTCGGCGCCGACCGCGCCAAACTCTCCAAGCGGCACGGCGCAACCTCGCTGATGGAATACCGGGATGACGGCTTTCTGCCCGAAGCTTTGCTCAACTTTATGGCGCTGCTGGGCTGGTCGCTGGACGGCGCAACGGAAGTGATGGATGTTGACACCATCCGCGCGCATTTCACGCTGGAACGCGTCGGCAAGCCGGCCGCCATCTTTGACCTGGACAAACTCCAGTGGATGAACGGCGTCTATATCCGGCAAATGGACGCCGCCCAACTGGCTGACCGCATCTTGCCTTTCCTGGAAAGCGTTTATCCCGCCGAACTGCGGCCCATTGACCGGGAATATCTGCTCCGGATTGCTCCGCTGTTCCGGGAACGCCTCAAAACGCTGGCCGATGCGCCGGAGCAGCTTTCTTACTTCTTTGCGGATTTGCTGGAGTACGACGCCGCAACGCTGATCCAGCGCGGTATGGATGCGGCCGGCACCCAGTCCGCCATCGCCAGGGCCGCATCCGATCTGGCCGCCGTGCCGGCCGATGATTTCAGCGACGCAAAGCTGGAAACTTTGCTGCGCGCCACGGGGCAAGAGCTGGGCCTGAACGGACGGCAGTTTTTCGGCGCATTGCGTACCGCCATCACCGGGCGCACGGCCACGCCGCCGCTGTTTGAGATGATGGCCGTAATGGGGCCGGAACGGGTGCAGCGGCGTCTGTCCGCAGCGATAGCCAATCTCTCCGCGCTCGGCAACGGCGGCTGACCGCTCGGCAAATCCGGCCGGCTATTCCGCTGGCCGGCTAATCCGGTTCGGCTACGGCCGGTTCGGCGCGGGCCGGCATTGGCTGGCCGCAGTGGGGGCAATAGTTGGCGTCGCCGGCCACAGATTTAGCCGCGTCGCCGGCCCCGGCGCCCGGCCCGGTTCCAAGCTGGGGCGATGCGGTATCCCGGTTTTCCGCTTCCAGCAAGCCGGCGCTTAAGATGCCGGCCGGCAATGCGAACAGTCCGATGCCCAGCACGGCGATGACTGCCGCCAGCGCACGGCCCACTCCGGTAACCGGCACGGTGTCCCCGTAGCCGACGGTAGTAAGGGTTACTACGCTCCACCACATTGCCGCCGGTATGCTGGAAAATACTTCCGGCTGGGCGGCGGATTCAGCAAAATACATCAGCGACGCGGCAATGATCAGGACGATGATCAGGCAGGCTACCGTAGTCAGCAGCTGGCTGGCTTTCCGGCGCAGCCCGTAGGCCAAGCGGCGCCCCGGCGGGAAATATCGGGCCAGCTTGGCGGAGCGGGTCAGCAGCCGCACTGTCAGCAGGAATGTGAGGTTGGCGCCGCTGCCCTCAACGAGCAGCACCAATGCGGCGGCGGCGGACGGCACCAGCGCCGCCATATCAACCAGCGCCGCCGGCGAGCGCATATAACGCCAACGCTGCCGCCAGGGGGCGGCGTCCGGGTTGGACTCCGGGGCGGCCCAGAGGCGCAGCAGATATTCGGCGATGAAAACGCAGACCGCGCAGTACTCCACTAAATGGAACCACACGGTATAGGCGGCGGCCAGGCCCGGCACGGTGATTAGTATCAGCGATGCCGCGTTAATCAGGATGACCGCCGCCAACGCCATTTCAACCAGGATGCAGGAACGGATGCGCCATCCGGTTGCGCCGGCGGCATCGGCATTGGCGTCATCGGCGTCCCCGGCCGGTTCCAGCGCCAGATACCAGCGGCGGCGCCAGCGCTGCGGCGTGGACGCCGGTTCCGTTCCCGGCTCTGCTCCTGGCTCCGTCCTACGATAGTTCATATCCAGCGTACCGCAGCGTCGGCATGGTCATAGAATAGCCATCCGGCAATAATCATTCCGGCAATAGTCGTCCGGGATAGCGTCCGTCCGGGAAACGACCTCGAGCTGTTCCCGGCGCTTGCTGCCGGCTGGTTTTTATGCAAATTCTCAAAAAATGACTAAAATAGTGCGGATTTAGCATTGACCGCCGGCGCAACGGGCGGGATAAACTACCGGGTATCTTTGCCGGGCCAGCGTTGCAACGGGCGGCTTTGCCGGCGGGATTCAAAATCCACTGAATAGCAAAATGCCTTGGGGACGCCCGCCTATCATAACCGCCGGCGGCTGCGGCTGCCCAGCGGCGGGCCGGGCCAATTCCGGCGATTTAAAGGAGAATACTTGCGATGCTTGCAACCGGGGCCATGATTTTAAGCGACGGCGTTTTCAAAGTTGACGGAGGCGCCATCTTTGGGCGAATTCCCAAAACGACCTGGGAAAATTTCGTTGCCACCGACCGAAAAAACCGCGTTACCCTGGGCCTCAACTGCATCCTGCTCCAGTGCAACGGCCAGAACATCCTGGTGGATACCGGGGTCGGCCCCAAGGATAATTTCCGCGACAAAGAACTTTATGGCCTGGTGCCCAGCCGCCTGATGCGCGGCCTCAAGGGGGTTGGACTGGGGCCGCGCGACATCAACGCCGTGGTGCTTTCGCATCTGCATTTCAGCCATGCCGGCGGCGCCACTCGTATGGATCGGGTTGGCGATATGGTGCCATCCTTCCCCAATGCTACATATTATGTCCAGCGCGCCAGCTGGGAAGACGCCCAGAACCCGGCCCTGCCGCACGCCGATGTGTTCCGGGCCGACGACTTCGCCCCTATCGCCGAGCGCGACCGCCTGCATCTGCTGGATGGCGACACCGAGCTGTTTCCGGGTTTCAACCTGATAGTTACCGAGGGGCACTGTCCCGGCCATCAAATCGCGGTGTTCACGCACGGCGGCGAGCGCATCGTCTATCTCGGCGACCTGGTGCCGACGCCGCACCATCTGGGGATTCCGGTTATTTCGTCATACGACTACGAGCCGGGGATCATCGCCGACCAGAAACAGTCCATCCTGGCCGACGCGGAAAAGCAGGGGATGCTGCTGGTGTTCCCGCACGGCAACGAAACCAGAGCCGGCTACCTGGAACGCCGGCAGAATATGACCTACCTCAGGCCGGTAGAGTTCTAGGGCGTGTAGGCAACCTCACCGCCATTTCTGATTGCACCGCCATCGCCCGATGCGCCGCCGCCGCCTAATGCACCATAGTCTCCCCAACCGTCATTCCGGCGAAAGCCGGAATCCAGCGTCGTAAGCCCCTATTACGGTAATGGAAACGGCAACCCTAGATTCCGGCTTTCGCCGGAATGACGGTTGGAGGGCGGAATGACGGCGCCGGGCCGCCAGAATGACGGTTGGGAGCAGAATGACGGCGCCGGGCCGCCAGAATGACGGTTGGGGGGGCGGAATGACGGCGCCGGGCCGCCGGAATGACGAAAACCGGCAACGGCCTGCCGGCGTTCAACTATTCAACTTCCGCCGTCATCGGCCCGTTGTCGTTCAACTTGGCAAGGCGCGCCGGCATGATGCGGCCGGACAGATCCGCATCGGATAGGCAGACGGCCCGCACATAGTTGTCGGTCAAGCCGCGCCATTGCATTCGTCCGTCCGCGTCCGGGCGGGCCGTTTCCCATAGGATGCTGCGGGTTTGCCCCAACAGATGGCGGCGAAATGCGTCAAAACCGGCTGCTTTGACCGCCGCCATCTCCGACGCCCTTTCCCGTTTCACGGCGGCGGGAACTTGGCCGGCAAAGTAATGCGCGCTGGTGCCGGGGCGCGGCGAATAGGGGAATATGTGAATGTCCGCAAAACGCATCGCGGCGGCAAAATCGCGGCTGGCGGCAAAATCGGCGTCCGTTTCGCCGGGAAAACCGACTATCAGATCGGTAGTAATGGCGGCGTCGGGAACCAGGCGGCGTACCAGGTCCACGGCGCTCCGGAATGCCGCCGTATCGTAGCGACGCCGCATCGCTTGCAGTGTGCGGTCGCAGCCGCTTTGCAGCGGGATGTGAAAATGCGGGCAGAGCCGCGCATCCTGCCAGCGTGCCAACAGATCGGCGCTGATTTCGTGCGCTTGCAGCGATGACACCCGCAGGCGCGGCAAGTCCGTTTCCCGCAGGATGGCGTCCAGCAGCCCGGACAGGCTGGCGCCGGCGATGTCAAACCCGTAAGTGCCTAGCTGGGTGCCGGTCAGCGTTACTTCTTTAAAGCCGGCCGCCTGCTGGCGTCTCACGCCTTGCGCCAATTCTGCCGGCGGGATGCTGCGTTCTCGTCCGCGGACTTTGGGAACGATGCAGTAAGCGCAAACCTGGTCGCAGCCTTCCTGGATTTTCAGCATCGCCCGGCTGCGCCGCCAAACGCCGCTGCCCGACATTTGCCGGCTATGGGGCGTTGGATGCGGCTGTTCCGTTGGCGGCGTCGGCGCATCCGCTGCCAATGCCGGACGGCGGGCCAATTCCGCCAGCGCCAGGATGGTCAGTTCCGGCTTGGCGTCGTTGCCCACTACCAGCGTAACTTCGGGCATTTGGCGCAGTTCGTCCGCCGCCCGCTGCGAGTAGCAGCCGGCGGCTACCACTACCGCGGTCGGGTTGGAGCGGCGCGCCGCCCGCAATGCCTGGCGCGCTTTGGCGTCGGCGGCGGCGGTAACGGTGCAAGTGTTCACTACGATGACATCCGCATCGGCCAGCGCAGTGGTGAGACGATAGCCGGCCGCCGCAAACTGCTCGCCCAGCGCCGCGCTGTCGGCCTGGTTGAGCTTGCAGCCGTGCGTTTCAATGGCCACGGCGCCCAGAGCAATGCCGTCATTCGAGGCCATGGTAGAGGCTATGGCCGAGGCCGTGGCTGCTGCCGGCAATGGGTCTGCTGCCGGCGCAGATGCCGGCGCCGGCCCCGCGCCGGAGGGCAGTATGGTCAGCAAATCGGATGCGGGCATAACATTTCGGAGGTCAAACGCCGCTAACTAGGGGCGGGCGTCATTCGGGTCGGCGTTGCTGGGGGATGGGATAGAGGCATCGCCGCCCGGTATATGGGCCGTCAGCCGTTCTATTGACTCGGCAAGGTCGTCCATTGCCAGAAAGAGGTAGTCCACTCGGCTGCGGCGTTCCCGAACCCGTTCCGCGGCATCGGCAAAAGCGGACAGATGGTCAAAAGCGTCTCTGATGTAGCGGTCTTGTTCCTGCTGGCCGAGGCGGCGCAGGAAAGCGCGCAGCGCGGCGTCATCATCCACCGGTTCGCCGTGCCACTGCGCTGCGCCGCGCGCCGCCGACATCAGGCTGCCCCAGAGCAGATCCTCCGCTTCGTTCCAGCGGCCGCGCCGCATTGACTCTTGGGCTGCATCCAGCAGGCGCAACGACCGGCTGCGATGTCGGGCCAGCCGGTCGGCCAGGGCGGGAACGGCGGCAGTGCGGGGCAAAGTCATTGGAACGGGTTCGCTGATACGGGTTTGCTGGGCGGTTGGAGCGGGAATGACTATCATTCTAGCACAACATCTTTTCGTCATTCCGGCGAAAGCCGGAATCTATGGCCGTTAATTCCATTACCGTAGTGGAGGATTATGATGCTGGATTCCGGCTTTCGCCGGAATGACGAAAAATCAAACCACCTGATTGGAAACGCTGCCGCTACCGGCAAAGAGTAGCGGCGCCGGCGCATCGGTAGTACACTGCGGCCCGTATCAGATTCCCGGACGCAAATCCCCGGATGTAGATTCCCGGACGCCAAAAGGATGCCGCCGATGCCTGACGCCCCTGCTTTTCGCCATACCGCCTATCCGGTTCGGGTATATGCCGGAGATGGTGCCCTTTCCAATCTGAAAGATGCGGTTGCCCGCACCGGAGCGCAGCGTCCGTTCATCGTTTGCGGCCAGTCCATAGCGACCGGCACCGACTTGCTGGAACGGGCGACCACTGCGCTGGGGACGGCGCCGGCGGGCGTGTTTGACGGCGTACGGGTCGGTTCGCCGGTGCCTTCCGTAATGCGCGGCGTCCAAATGGCGCGTGATGCCGCCGCCGACCTGATTATCGCTATTGGCGGCGGCAGCGCAGTGGTTACCGCCCGCGCCATCATCATAATGCTGGCCGAGGGCGGCGTCCCCGGCGACCACGCTACCAAATACCCGCCCGGCCAGCCTCCGGTAAGCCCCCGGCTGCTGGCGCCGAAACTGCCCAACATCCTGGTATTGACTACCCCGACCACTGCCGCCACCAGAGCCGGAACTGCCGTCATTGACGCTGAAACCGGCCATCGTCTGGAAATGTTTGACCCCAAGACCCGGCCCGCCGCCGTAATCTGGGATACCGCCGCGCTGCTTACGGCTCCCGCCGAGTTGTGCGTTAGCGCGGCCGGCTCGCTGTTCAGCGGCGTGGTCGGAGCATTGCAGTCGCCCCGCTTGAACCCGATGGCCGCCGCCGACTTGCACGGTTCTCTCAACCTGCTGCGGGAAAGCCTGCCCGTCGTGCCGGCCAACCCGGACGACGGCGCCGCCCGCGTCAACCTTTGCACTGCCGCTTTCCTGTACAACCGGGCGTGGGATACCGGCGCCAACGGCGCCGCGCTGGGCGTGGTCAGCGCACTGGCGCACAGCCTGGATACCCGCTATCCCGAATGCAGCCACGGCGCCGCCTATTCCATAACCACTGCGCCCGGAATGCGCTTTAATCGGGATTCTAACTTGGCCGGGCAGTCTCGCCTGGCTGATGTCCTGGGCCGGCGCAGCCCGGAATTACGCAGCCCGGAGTTATTGGATGCGCCGGATGCCGCTGCTGCCGATGCCGCCGCCGACTGGGTAGCCGAGTTTTTCCAGAGCATCGGTATGCCCACACGCCTGCGCGACGTCGGCGTTCCGGCCGACGGCATCGCGCAGCTTGCCGCGGATGCGCTGACCGATTTCGGGCTGCACCGCAATGTGCGCCCGGTACAAAACGCCCGGGAACTGGCGGAGCTGCTGGAATCGGCGTGGTAGCGTACCGCCAACCAAAACCGTCATTCCGGCTTGCGCCGGAATCCGGCGGCGTAACCCGTCTTTACGGTAGTGGAACCGGCAATCATAGATTCCGGCTTGCGCCGGAATGACGGTTTTGGGGCGCCGGAATAACGGTTGGGGCACCGGAATAACGGTTGGGGTGCCGGAATGACGGTTTTGGGGCGCCGGAATGACGGTCGGGGAACTGGAACTGCGAAAAATTAGACCTCTGCCGTACTCCGGGCTGTACTTCGGTCAGGGCATCCGGGCCTGGCCGATGATTTCGTGAACGCTGCCCACTTCCCACTGCGACAGCAGTTCCGTCAGCTCAGCAAGTATCCGAAAAGGGGCGTTCAGGTCTTGCAGGTTGGCGCTGCCGATCTGGACGGCAGTCGCGCCGGCCAGCAGGTATTCGGCGGCGTCTTGTCCCGTCATCACGCCGCCCACTCCGATGACCGGCACATTCACGGCCTGCGCCGCCTTGTGCGCCAGCGCCAGCGCAATCGGACGCAGCGCCGGCCCGGATAGCCCGCCGTATCCCGTACCCAGCACGGGCCGCCCCGTATTGATGTCAAGGTGCAACGCCGGGATGGTATTGCTGATGGTGAGCGCGTCCGCGCCGGCGGCAACGGCGGCCTGGGCAATCTCAACAATGTCCGGCACATTGGGGGACAGCTTGGCCCATACCGGCAGTTCCGTCTGTCGGCGCACGCCGGCCACCGCCGCCTCCGTGAGCTTCGGATGATGGCTGAACATTGCGCCGTCGCCCACATTGGGGCAGCTCAAGTTCAGCTCAATGGCCTCAAACCCGCTGACGCCTTTGGTGAACGCCGCCATTTCCTCCCACTGCTCCGGGCTATCGGCGGCCATACTCATCACGATGTTGGCGTCCATTGCCGCCCACCGCGGGGCCAGGTTGCACATCGCCGCCTCAATGCCGGGATTGGTCAACCCGATTGAGTTGAGCAGCGCAGTTTCGCCGGCGGCCAAGCCTTTCCGAAAAGATTTCGGAAACCAGCGGGGCTCCGGGTTGCCCTCGCGGGGATGACGCGTCACGGTTTTGGGCAGCACTGCGCCCAATTTATGCAACGGCGCATCCGGCGGAATGCTGCTGCCGTAGCCGTTGTAGCCAAAAGTTCCCGACGCAATCAATACCGGGCTGGGGAGGGGCAGGCCGCCGGGCTTTTCCGGCGCCAGGTCTATCGCAAGGTTAACCGAACCGGACACGGCGGCCTCCGTATTTGATTGAGAGTTGTTGCTGCGACAACGAGAGCAACGCGCGCCGCTTACAGCGCAGGAACGGCGTCCCCCTCGTCGGCGTCATCATCAGGAGAAAAGATGCGGGAAGCCCCGGCAAAGACGGCTTGGCCGGCCGCGCCGTCATCCTCAAACAGCGACTGGCTCCGACGCAGCAGTTCGTCGTCCTCCTCGGCGGTGCGGATTTGATAGCCGGGGGCGAACCCGTTGCCGTCGCCGTCCGCAAAGGGCGATGCGAAAGCCTGCCCGGAGATGACATCCGCATCGATGTCGCCGAGGCCGGCGGCGATGGGCATTTCGGCGTCCGGGTCGTCCAGGTCGCCGGCGGCCCAGACCGCGGCCAGCAGCTGCTCCCGCTCCCGTTCCCGTTCCAATTCCGCCTGTTGCATGAGGAAGTTATCCTCCGCTTCCAGCAGGGAATTCAGCCGCGCCGGTATCAGACGGCCGATAATCACATTCTCTTTCAGGCCTTTCAGCTGATCGCGGTCGCTGGCCACTGCCGCCATCGTCAGCACTTTGGTGGTTTCCTGGAAAGACGCTTTGGACAGGAAACTGTCGGTGGTGAGGGCTGCCTTGGAGACGCCCAGCAGCAGCGTCTTGGCCGTAGCCGGCTCGCCGCCTTCCGCCAGCACCCGGCTGTTCTGGTCGTCAAAGCGGAACCGATCCACTACTTCGCCGGAGATGAACTCGGTATCGCCGGCGGTTTCCACTTGCACGCGCCGCAGCATCTGCCGCAGGATAACCTCAATGTGCTTGTCGTGGATGCTTACGCCCTGCGAGCGATAGACTTCCTGCACTTCGTCAACCAGGTAGTGTTGCAGGCCCTCCAGCCCGCGAATGTCCATCAGTTCCCGCAAGTCCAACGGGCCGTCCACCAGGGCGGCGCCGGCCATAACCTGCTGCCCGTCGGTAACTTTCAGCGACAGCTGCGGGCTGACTTCGTAGGCGCGCGTCTCTTCTTCCCGCCATACCACGGTAATGTTGTCCCCGGAAACTTCGATTTCACCGGAGTAGTCGGAGTGGATGAGCTGCGTTACCCCGGCGCCGGAGATGGCCAGGCCGGGCGCCGGTTCCGCATCGCTGCCGACGGGGGCGGCCGCCGTGGCGGCGGGATCCAATATCACCGCCAGCGGGGCGCCTTCCTGCACCGGCTCGCCATGCTCTACCAGGCGCAGCGACCCGGCGGGCAGCGGGTATTCGTGGCGTTCCTCTTCGTTGTTGATGACCCGGATTTGGCGAATGCCGTTGACATCCTCTTCAATGGACACTGCGCCGTCAATGTGCGTCAGGATGCCGGCGCCTTTGGGCGGGCGCACTTCAAACAGCTCCTGCACGCGGGGCAGGCCGGTGGTAATGTCCGTGCCGGCGATGCCGCCGGTGTGGAAAGTCCGCATCGTCAGCTGCGTCCCCGGCTCGCCGATGCTCTGGGCGGCGATGACGCCCACGGCCTGGCCGATTTCCACCAGCTTGCCAGTGGCCGGCAGCCGGCCGTAGCACAGCTGGCAGATGCCTTTCCCTTCCCGCGTCTGGCAGGCCAGGGGCGAGCGCACCGGCACCCGGTCAATGCCGGCGTCCTTGATGACTTCGGCAATGTCCTCCTCAATCATCTCGTTGCGGTCAATGATAATCTCGCCGCTGCGCGGGTCGGCGATTACATCCCCGGCGACGCGCCCGACGATGCGCTCCGCAAAGCTGGACAGGGTGGGGTCGTTGGGCCGCGGTTCCACATAGTAGGGTTCGGCGTATTCGCAGTCGTATTCCCGGATGATGACTTCCTGCGACACATCAACCAGGCGGCGGGTTAGATAGCCGCTGTCCGCAGTACGCAGGGCGGTGTCGGTCAGCCCTTTGCGCGCGCCGTGCGTGGAGATAAAGTACTCCAGCGCGGTCAGTCCTTCCCGGAAGCTGGACTTCACGGGCCGTTCGATGATGCGCCCTTCCGGGTCGCTCATCAGGCCGCGCATCCCGGCCATCTGCTTGATCTGCGAGATGTTCCCTTTGGCGCCGGACTTGGCCATTACGGCGACGCCGCCGTACATATCCAGCTCTTTCTCCACCACGCCCTGCATCTCGTCCGACGCCTGCGTCCAGGTCTCAATGATGCGGTCGTACTTTTCGTCCTCGGTCATCATCCCCATCATAAAGTTGTCGTCATGCTCGGCAACTTTGCGGGTGGCGTCCTCCAGGATGTCCTGCTTGCGGCCGGACACCTGAATGTCGTTGATGGCGATGGTGATGCCGGATTTGGTGGCGTAGTTGAACCCCATTTCCTTGATGCTGTCCAGCGTGCGCGCCGTTTCCTCGTTGGAGAGACGGCGGTACAGCTCCGAAGTCAGCTCCTTGATGGCGCCCCGGTCCATCAGCTTGTTCTGATAGCCCAGTTCGTCCGGCAGCACTTCGTTGAAAATCAGCCGCCCCATCGTGGTAGTGATTTTGCCGTCGGCATCCGGCGCCGCGCCCGGCACCGACCGCACCTTGATAGGCGCGCGCAGGCCGATATGCCCGTCGGAGTACGCAATGCGCGCTTCGTCGATGTCGTAGTACACGCTGCCGGCGCCCTTGTCGTTGGGCGCTTCCTCGGTCAGGTAGTAGCAGCCCATCACCATATCCAGCGTCGGCGCTACCAGCGGCTCGCCGGACGCCGGCGACAGCATATTGTTGGTGCTCAGCATCACCGTGCTGGTTTCGTTCAGCGCCAGATCCCCCAGCGGGACGTGCACCGCCATCTGGTCGCCGTCAAAGTCGGCATTGAACGCCGAGCAGACCAGCGGATGCAGCTGGATTGCGCTGCCCTCAATCAGTTTCGGCTTGAAAGCCTGGATGCCCAGGCGGTGCAGCGTCGGCGCCCGGTTCAGCAGCACCGGCCGGTTGCGGATGACATCCTCCAGAATCTGCCACACCTCCGGGGAGGCGCGCTCTACCATCCGCTTGGCCGCCTTGATATTGGGCGTCATTCCGTTGAGGACCAGGCGGTGCATCACGAAGGGCTTGAACAGTTCCAGCGCCATCCGCTTGGGCAGCCCGCATTCGTCCATTTTCAGTTCCGGGCCGACCACGATGACGGAGCGCCCCGAATAGTCAACGCGCTTGCCCAGCAGGTTCTGCCGGAAGCGGCCCTGCTTGCCTTTCAGCAGGTCGCTGAGCGACTTCAGCGCGTGGTCGCGCTTGCCTTTCACCGGCTTGCCCTGCCGTCCGTTGTCAATCAGCGAGTCGACCGCTTCCTGCAACATCCGCTTTTCGTTGCGAATCATCAGGCCCGGCGCGCGCATACTGGCGAACCGCTTCAGCCGGTGGTTGCGGGAAAGCACGCGGCGATACAGGTCATTGAGGTCGCTGGTGGCGAAGCGTCCGCCGTCCAGCTGCACCATCGGGCGCAGTTCCGGCGGCAGCACCGGCAGCACCGTCATTATCATATCCTGCATCCGGTTTTCGCTGCGGCGGAAAGTTTCCACCAGGCGCAGCCGTTTGCGCGCCTTGTCCCGAACCTGCGCCGAAGTCGCCCGGGTTTCCAGATCCGTAAAGTACCGTTCCTGGTTCAGATCGTGATCCAGCAGCTTCAGGAATTCCAGTACCGGCTCGGCGCCCATTTCGGCGGCGATGGCATCGCCCCAGAAAGGCTTCAGCCGGTCGTAGCGGCTGGTGGAAAGGGTAGTGAGCCGCAGGCCGGCCGACCCGCTGCGCGCAATATAAAACTCGTCCGGCAGTTCGTCGCCGTCGCGCGCCGCCGCCGGCAGTTTGAGATCTTCCCACAGCCAATCCAGATCTACGGGCCGGGGGCGCTGCGTGTCATCCCAGCGCAGCCAGCGCATGGACTGGATTATATCCACCGCTTCTTTCCGCCGCTCGTCGGTGGCGCGCACCAGGTAGTCGTCCACCATGCTGATGAGGTTCTGCACCAGCGGCAGGCGCGCCCGCCAGTATTCCATTTCCTGCTGCTGGGCCGCCCGGTCGGAGCCGCTGGGCAGCTGCTCCACGCGCTCTTCCAACGCCTCAATCACTTTGGATTCTTCGCTGCCCGAATGCAGACGATCCAAAAGGGCGGCAAAGGCCGGCATACCCCAGCCCCGTCCTTCCGGGTTGTCTTCGCCCCGGCGGAAATTCCAGGTGCGGACGGCCTGCTCAACCCGCAGCAATGCGGCGCGAATTGCGGACAGGTCTTCCGACATCGGCTGCCGTTCCGACGCCGCAAAGGGCTCGGAAAGACCGTCGTTGATGCTGGCCTGCAAGTCTTCCAGTATGGGCACCAGAAATTCATCGGCTACCGCTTCGATGCCGGCGCGCAGTCGGTCGGCGGCATCGTCCAGGTCATCCCGCCGATCCTCAACCGTTTCCGGGTCGGGTTCAGTGTTCGCTTCGGTTGCGCTGGCGGCCCTAAAAGCGGCGTAAGCGGCCAGAAATTCCTCTACCAGATCGCTGAATTCCTGCAAGCGTTCCGCAACGCTGCGGCTGTCGTGGTGCAGGCGGGAGAGCGCGCCGGCTACCTGGTCGCCGCTCAATGCCGCCGCCGAGAGCTCTACCGGCGATGCCAGCATGGCGGCGTTCAGCAGCAGTTCCCCGACCGACATTATGGCGGCTACGGCGGCCGACCCGGCCGGCGCCAGGGCGCGCAGGGTTTCCGCATCGCCGCTGTAGTCGGCGGCGCCGCCGGCGGCCAAGCCCGTCATCCGGGCCAGGGCCTGGCGCGCCGACATCGCCGCGCTTTTCAGCGTATCGGGATGCTCCGCAATGGCGATGGCGGCTTCCCGGCGCCGGCTGTCCAGATCCCAGGCGCCGATGCGTCCGGCCAGCCGCTGCAAGGCGGCTTCGGCTTCCGCAATCGGTTCGGTACGCAGCGCTTCTACTTCGGATTCGTGTTCCGCCAGCCGTTCCCGCATCAGGTCAATGTCAACTTCGTTGATGACATAGGCCGAGTAGTAAAGCACCCGGGTCAGGTCGGACAGCTTCGTATCCAGCGCCAGGCTCATGACGCTGGGCGTGTTTTTGACGAACCAGATATTGGCCACGGGCGCGGCCAGGGCGATGTGTCCCAGCCGCTGCCGCCGCACATTGGCGCGGGTAACTTCTACGCCGCAGCGGTCGCAGATAACGCCCTTGTACTTCTGCCGCTTGTACTTGCCGCACTGGCATTCCCAGTCCTTGGTCGGGCCGAAGATCTTTTCGCAGAACAGGCCGTCCTTTTCCGGGCGCTGGGTGCGGTAGTTGATGGTTTCGCCCTTTTGCACTTCCCCGGACGACCACGCCCGTATCTGTTCGGGAGAGGCTATCGAGATGCGAATGGCGTTGAACGCCGACGCAGTGGATTCCCGGTTGTCCAGCATCCTGACCATAGCTAGTTCGCCTCCATGGCAAAGAAGTCGTCGTCATCGCCCGGCAGACCCAGGCTGGGGTCGTCATGGTCGCTCTGCTCTTCCAGCTGCACATTGAGGCCCAGGCTTTGCAGCTCTTTCAGCAGCACATTAAAGGATTCGGGGACATTGGGCTGCCCGATGGCATGGCCCTTCACGATGGATTCGTAGGTGTTCACCCGGCCGGTAACGTCGTCGGATTTGATGGTAAGCACTTCTTGCAGGTTGTGCGCCGCCGAATAGGCTTCCAGCGCCCACACTTCCATTTCGCCGAACCGCTGCCCGCCGAACTGCGCCTTGCCGCCTAACGGCTGCTGCGTAATCATTGAGTAGGGGCCGGTAGAACGGGCGTGAATCTTGTCCTCTACCAGATGGATGAGTTTCAGCATATAGATGCTGCCCACGGCCACCATCTGGTCAAAGGGTTCGCCGGAGCGCCCGTCGTGCAGCCGGAACTTGGCAAAAGTCGGCGGCGCAATCATCCGCTCCCGGTGCACTTCCAGCGCTTTTTCGTGCATTTCCGACAGCGACATCTTGTCCGGCGGTATGCCGGCCACGTCGCGCAGCCACAGGTGCAGGCACGCTTGCCGGGCCAGCCCGTGCGCGTTCTCGTCGTACAGCCGTTCCGGGTCAAACCCCTGTTCCCGCAGCCAGGCGTAAGTCCGGCTCAAATCCGCCGCGGCATCCGGCCCGGCTGCGGCTATAGTTCCGGCTCCGGTTTCGCCCGCGCCATCGCTTTCGGCATCGGCATCGGCATCGCCATTGGACGCCGTATCGGACGCCGCCGCGCCCGCCTGCTGCGCGAACCACCAGCGCGCCAGGGAATCCTCAATGTTGTCGTCATCGGCACCCTCAAACACCGGCGTAAGCGCCTGGAAATTCAGGCTGCGCGCCGCCCAGCCCAGATGGCTTTCCAGCACCTGCCCCAGGTTCATCCGCGAAGGCACTCCAATGGGATTGAGGATGATGTCCACCGGCGTGCCGTCCGACAGGAACGGCATATCTTCTTCGGGCAGGATGCGCGAGACCACGCCTTTGTTACCGTGCCGGCCGGCCATCTTGTCGCCTACGGAGATTTTGCGGGTTTGGGCGACCCATACCCGGATGGCTTCGTTGACATCCGGCGGCAGGTCGTCTTTGGCGTCTCGGCTCAACATCTTTACGGAGATTACCTTGCCGCGCTGGCCGTGCGGCACCCGCAGCGAAGTGTCCCGCACATCTTTGGACTTTTCGCCAAAGATGGCGCGCAGCAGGCGTTCCTCGGCGGTCATTTCGGTTTCGCCCTTGGGCGTAACCTTGCCCACCAGAATATCGCCGGGGCCGACATCGGCGCCAATGCGGATGACGCCGCGCTCGTCCAGGTCGCGCAGGTTGCCTTCGCCCACATTGGGAATGTCCCGCGTGATTTCCTCCTCTCCCAGCTTGGTAACCCGGCTTTCCACTTCGTACTTCTCAATATGCACCGAAGTGAACTGGTCGTCCTTGACCAGCCGCTCGCTGATGATGATGGCGTCCTCGTAGTTGTAGCCCTCCCAGGACATAAACGCCACCAGCATATTCTGGCCCAGGGCCAGCTCGCCGCCGTCCGTGGACGAGCTGTCGGCCAGCGTGTCGCCGACCTGCACATAATCGCCCTTTTGCACTACCGGACGCTGGTTCAGGCAAGTGCCCTGGTTGGTGCGCGCAAACTTGATCATGCGATGCGGATAGTCAACGCCGGCGTCGTCGGTAATCACGATTTCGGTGCCGTCGGCCGCCGAAACCATCCCGTCCACCCGCGCCAGCAGCACCTGGCCGCTGTCCCGGGCCACCTGCCGTTCAATGCCGGTGCCGACGATGGGCGCCTGCGGTTGCAGCAATGGCACTGCCTGCCGCTGCATATTGCAGCCCATCAGCGCCCGGTTCGCGTCATCGTGCTCCAGGAACGGAATCAGCGCGGCGGACACGCTCATAATCTGCAACGGCGATACATCCACATACTCCACCGCCGCCGGCGCCGCCATCCGGTAGTTGTCGCCCTCCCGCACTTCCACCAGCTCCTCAGTGAACTGGTTCAATTCGTCCAGCTCCGAGTTGGCCTGTGCGATGCGGAACTGCTCCTCCAGGTCGGCGGTCAGGTACTGCACGCTTTCCGGCCGGGTGTCAACGAAAGGCGCAACTTCAATCAAGGTATCCGCCGACAGCCGCCGCAGGCGCGGAATGTCCGCTTCGCCAATGGTCTGCCCGGCGGCGATGATTACTTCGCCCTTCCGCGTTTTCACATCCTCGGTAACCCGATGCCCCAGCAAGTCAAAGTAGCCGGGAAAGCCGGCAGTGCGGCAGTCGCCCAGCCACAGCCGTTTCACCACCGGCCAATAGGGCGTCTCGATGAACCCCAGCTGGTCAATCCGGGCATAGGCGGCCAGGCTGCTCAGCAGTCCAATGTTGGCGCCTTCCGGCGTTTCAATGGGGCAGATGCGGCCATAGTGAGAGGCGTGGACATCGCGGACATCAAAGCCGGCGCGTTCCCGCGTCAGCCCGCCCCGTCCCAGCGCCGACAGCCGCCGCTTGTGCGTCAACTCCGCCAAGGGGTTGGTCTGATCCATAAACTGCGACAGCTTGTCGCCGCCGAAAAACTCCCGGATGGCGCCGGTGACCGGACGCACATTCACCAGCTTAATCGGCACGGCGTCCTCCGGCTTTTCCAGCCGGCCTACCCGATCCTGGAACATCCGGTGCATCCGCAGCAGCCCGATGCGTACCTGATCGCGCAGCAGTTCCCCGGCCACGCGCACCCGCCGGTTGCCCAGATGGTCAATGTTGTCCCGCGGCTCCCGGTTGTCAATGTGATGCCAAATCAGCCCGCGCAGCGTGTCAATGATGTCGTTCATTTCCAGCACGCGCTGCTCCGGCAGGGGAATGCCCGGCAGGTTGAACCGCACCCGATGCATATTCCCGTTGGTGCCGACATTGACTTCGGTAACGACGCCGACGATGCGCGCGGCGCGGGCGCGCACTGGAGTCAGCTGCCACGATTCCAGCGGCCCCTGGCTTACCCGTTCCGCGTAAATCAGCTGCCCGGCCTCAACGATGCTATCCTCGGCCCGGAAACGGTTTTTCAGCACTGCCACATCGCCGCTGGCGGTGACGGCATCGGTTGCTGCGCCCGGCAGCAGCGTTTCCAGCGATATGGCAATCGGTTCGCCCAGCGGGTCGGTTACCGGACGCCGCGCGTTGACCAGCAGCGTCCCCTCCGCGGTTTCGCCGGCCCGCGCCAGCAGCGTCCCGAAGTTGGCGGCCTCGTTGGGTATAACCCGCACTTTTACCGCCTCGTTTTCGTCCAGGCCGTCGCAAACATCCACCGGCACAATGCGCTGGTCATCCCGCCGCATCAGGTAGCCGAAAGTAATCAGAGAGGCCAGTTCCCGGTCGGATAGGATGCGATGCTCATGGCTGGAGGCGGCAAAGATTTCGGCGGCGCTGGCGCCGTTGCCGGCGGCGTCATGCCGTTCCCGCACGAACTCCAGTATCGCCTTTTGCGTAGCGGTGAGGATCTGCGAATCGGAACGCCCCAGCCGCTGGTCAACTTTGATGCGGCCCACATCGCCCAGGTCAAACCGCCGTCCGTCAAAGAAATGGTTCATTACGAAAGCGCGGGCGCCGTCCACCTGCACCGCCGGCTCGCCCGGCCGCAGCCATTTGTATAGGTTGCGCTGCGCCAGCCCGATGCGGTGCGCCTGCTCCCGCACATATTCCCGGTCAGGATGCATTTCTGCCCAAAGAGAGCGAAGTTCCTCCTCGCGAGGGTTGTAGTCGCGGTCGTCCGCCGGAGGCGTGCCGGCCACAAACAGACGGCAGCCGCCGGGGTCAATATCGGCGAACAGCGCGCGCATTTCCTCCGGGCTGACGACGCCAAGCGCATAAAGGAAAGTGGATACATTCATCCGGCGCTTGCGGTCAACGCTGACGCTGATGGTTTCGGGCAGGTTGCGCCGGCGCGCGTAGTAATGCGACCAGGTTGAAAACTCGATGCGCGCCCCCCGGCTGGCCGAAATCCGCCCCTTGTAGTACCAGTTTTCCACCTTGCCGCATTCCGGGCAGGGCGGATCCTGCGCCAGTTCCCGGTCATAATAGACGCTGGGCGCGCGCTGCAACTGGCTGACCAGCACCCGCTCCGCGCCGTTGATGATGAAAGTCCCCGTCTCCGTCATCATCGGCACATCGCCAAAGTAGATGGTCTGTTCAGGAATTGAGACGTCAGATTCCCTATCTACCAGCCGGGCGCGTACGTTCAGCGGACGAGCGTAAGTAGCTTCGATCTCTCTGCATTCCTGAGGCGTGAAGTGCTTGTGGCAATGCTGATTGACCGGCAGTTGCCGACAATCGTCGCAATCCTTGCCGTCGTCAAACCAGTGGGTAACGAAGTGCAGCTCGTACCGATCCCCGCGCCGTGCGCTTTCACCGTTGGCAAAACGCCGGGTGACGCCCGCCTTCATGGGGGAGCAGTCAGCAAGCGTTTCCGCCAGCCCCTTGGTCTTGAACCAGTCAAAGGATTCAATCTGGCTGCGGATCAGCGGCGGCACATCCAGCGCGTGGCCGACCCCGGACTCGGAATACATTTTGACATCGCGGGCGGTCAAGCCGCGGTCGTTGCGGGCCTGGCGTTTGCGGGTCAATACCATAAAGGGGCCCTCCTCACACGATACGGGGTTCGGCGGCGGAGCGTTAACGATGCAAAAGCCCGCACCTCTGCTCAACACGGGCATACGAACTGCTCGGCCGGCCGCAAACGGCGCGGCAAACCGAGGATGCAAGCTAGTGGAGCCAGAGGATGCAGGCCAATGGCGGGGCAGTCGCGGTTATCTGCATAAAGCGCATCTGATTGACGCACTTTATACGAAAGCCGGGTTTTTGTCAACCGCCGGGTTGACGGATTTGAGCGAAATTGCGCGATTGGCGTGCAGCCGGATCCACCGTCGCCATTCCGGCGCTCCGGCAACCGTCATCGCCCCCTACAACCGTCATTCCGGGGACCCTACAACCGTCATTCCGGCGCAAGCCGGAATCTATGGCTGCCGCCTCCATTACCATAACAAGGGATTACGACGCCGGATTCGGGCTTGCGCCGGAATGACGGTTGGCAGGGCCCAGGGGTGGACGGAGCAATGGGCGCGGGCCGCAGAATTACCCCCCGCCGCCCCGTATCTCCAGGCTCGGCTTGGTCATCTCCGCCGGGTTCAGCAGCGCGTCCAGTTCCGCTTCGGTAAGCGCAGTTTCCTGGCGCGCCACTTCCCGAATCGTCCCCCCGGTTTCCGCCGCTTTCTTGGCGATGCCGGCCGCCGCATCGTAGCCGATTGACGGCGCCAGCGCCGTACCCAGCATCAGCCCCTTTTCCACCATTGCCGGCCCGGTATCCGTCGCCGTGATGCCCGCTACGCACTGCGCGGCGAAGTTGCGCGCGGACGTCGCCAGCAAGGCCACCGACTGCAACAGATTGTACGCCGCTACCGGCATCATCGTGTTCAGCTCAAAGTAGCCGCCGGCCCCGGCCAGCGCCACCGTGGCATCGTTGCCGACGACCTGCGCCGCAACCTGAATGACCGATTCGGAGATTACCGGATTCACTTTGCCGGGCATTATGCTGCTGCCCGGCTGCACTTCCGGCAGGTTGATTTCGCCCAGCCCGGCGCGCGGGCCGCAGCCCAGAAAGCGGATGTCGTTGGCGATTTTGTGCAGGCTTACCGCAACCGTTTTCAGCTGCCCGCTGGCCTCTACGATGCCGTCCAGCGCCGCCTGCGCCTGGAAATGGTTGCCCGTCTCCCGGATGTCAACCCCCGCCAATGCGCTGATCCGGGCGCAGGCGCGCGCCGAAAATTCGGGATGCGTATTCACGCCGGTGCCAACGGCGGTGCCGCCCAGGGCGACTTCGGCCAGCGCATCCTGCGCCCGCTTTACTCTGATAATGCTGTACGCCGCCTGCCCGGCATACCCGCTGAATTCCTGCCCCAGCCGCACCGGAGTGGCATCCTGCAAGTGCGTGCGTCCGGTCTTGATGACGGGCCAGAACTGCTCGGCTTTGGCTTGCAGCTCCGATTCCAGCAATTCCAGCGCCGGCAGCAGCTCCTCTTTGATGCTCAACAGCGCCGCCAGATGGATGGCGCTGGGAATGACATCGTTGGACGACTGCCCCAAGTTCACATTGTCGTTGGGATGCACCATCCGGGAACCCAAATCGCCGCCCAGCAGCTGCGAAGCGCGGTTGGCGATTACCTCGTTGGCATTGGTATTGGTAGATGTGCCGGAGCCGGTCTGAAAGATGTCCAGCACAAAATGCGCGTCGTGCCGGCCGTCAACCACTTCCTGGGCGGCGGATACGATGGCGTCGGCGATGCCGGCGTCCAGCGCGCCCAGCTCCTGGTTGGTCTGCGCCGCCGCCAGCTTAATCAGGCCCAAGGCCCGGATAAACTGGCGCGGAAACCTCAAATCGCTGATGGGGAAATTCAGCACGGCGCGCATCGTTGACGCGCCATAAAGCGCATCGGCCGGCACCGCCATTTCGCCCATTGAATCGCGTTCAGTCCGTGTTGCGTTGCTAGTCATTTTGCTGTCGTCCTCTTGCTGTCGTCCTCTTGATAGATTGATAGATGGGTAAGCTAGGATTGCGGGGTTGGCAAGGCGGGCCGGCGCCGGCAGCTTTCGTTTATCCGGTTTGTCCACAAGTCCATGAGGCGTCATTCATTGAGTCCGTCATTCCGAACCCTCAACCATCATTCCGAACCCTCAACCGTCATTCCGAACCCTCAACCATCATTCCGAACCCTCAACCGTCATTCCGGCGAAAGCCGGAATCTGCACACGGCGATAGATTCCGGCTTTCGCCGGAATGACGGTTTGGGCCGCCGGCCGGCTTGCGCCGGAATGACGAGCATGAGGGTGGCGCCGTCTTACTTGTCGTCTTTGTGTGCGGATTCCGGCTTACGCCGGAATGACGGTCTGAGCCGCCGGCCGCCCTACTTGCCGTCCTTGATGAAATCCGCCATCCGCTCCGCAATCATAATCGTGGTGGCGTTGGTATTGGCCCGTATGACATCCGGCATCACCGAAGCGTCCACGACGCGCAGGTTTGCCATCCCGTACACCCGGCAATACTGGTCCACTACGGCCATCAGGTCGGAGCCCGGCCCCATCTTGCAGGTGCCGGAGGAATGATGCTGCGTATAGGCGTTGCGAAGCAGCCACTGGTCAAGGGCGGCGTCGGAGGCCAAATCGTCATCGGTAGGCGACAGCCGCTCGGAGACGAACTCCCGGAACTCCGGCTGCTCGGCGATTTGCAGCCCCAGCCGCACCGCCGCCCGCATCCGCTGCCGATCCACCGGGTCGGACAGATAGTCGTAGAACAGCTCCGGCTGCGTATGCGGGTCGGTAGAGGCCAGCCGCAGCCGTCCGGCGGTAGTTGCATTCTGCAAAGCGGCGCTGAACCCGAAATGGAAGTCGTCCGAATCAATCTGCACGCTGGCCGGGCGGTGTTCGCTGGTCATCAGTATCGGCGCCAGCTGGATGTCGCCGCGGGTTCCCGTTCCTTCCGGGCTGTACCGCAGTCCTACCTGGATGCTGGGCGAATCCAGTTCCGGCGGTTCGCCGATGCCGCGGAACAGCGTGAATACCGCCGGATGGTCGCGCAGGTTTTCGCCCACGCCCGGCAGTTCGTGCGTCTGCGGAATCCCCATTTCCCGCAGATGCTCCGCCGGCCCGACGCCGGACAGCAGCAGCAGTTGCGGCGATGCGATGGCGCCGCCGCTCAAAATAATCTGCGCGCCGTACACCGTAAAGACTTCGCCGCCGCTTTCCGCCTCTACGCCGACGGCCTTTTTGCCGTCAAACAGGATGCGCCGCGCGACTACGCCGCCGCGCACCGTCAGGTTCAGCCGATGGCGCGCCATTGACAGATAAGTCAGCGATGTGCTCATCCGTACCCCGTCAATGTTGTTCAGCGGGCGCGCCGCAATCCCGTTGGAATCCGGGTGGTTCTGGTCCGGATCCTCGGGAAAGCCCAGGGCGCGGCAGGTATCGTAAAACGCCTCGGCGACGGGCATCCATTCCGCGCGCCGGTAGCGCCGCACCGGAATCGGCCCGCTGTTCCCGTGAAAGTCGTCCCCGCCAAAATCCAGGTCGTTCTCCAGCCGCCGGAAATAGGGCAGCACTTTGGTGAACGACCATTCATCGTTGCCCCAGGATGCCCAGTTGTCATAGTCCTCCGGCACGCCCCGGAACAGCACTTGCCCGTTGATGCTGCTGGAGCCGCCCATCGCCTTGCCGCGCGGAATGATGATCGGCTCCGGCTGCTGCGGAGTGCCTTGCGCCAGATAGCCCCAGCTGTGCGGGCCGTAGGCCGACCGCCACACATTGTTGCCCTCTTTCAAGTCAATCGGCAGCTGCTCAAAATCGGGATAGTCCGGCCCGGCCTCCAGCAGCAGCACGGACACCCCGGCGTCCTCGGTAAGCCGCGAAGCCAGCGCGCACCCGGCGGAACCGCCGCCCACGATAATGTAGTCGTAATTCAATCCGTCATCTCCAATTGCTAATTTCTGCGGCCTGCCGTCTGCATTGCCAACCGCCCGCCGGCGCCAAAGCCGTCCGGCATCGCAGCGGCGCAGCGCGTACGTTACAGATTACAGCAATCCAGCAGGCAGTTGTAAAAATCCGTGCCGTCAATGCCCGACAGCGCAATTTCGTGCCGATCCGCCAGATGCTTCATAATGCGCGGCGTGTTCATCGGGACCAGCAGCGCCGTCGCATTGACGCTGACAATGCCAATCATCGGATAGGCTTGAAACCGGCCCTTCGCTTGGGCCTGCTGCTCGCAGCGCAGGCAGCGCACCGTGATTTCGTTGTCGCGCGCATCGTAAATCAGGCGCACCAGCGGGGCGCCATTATACTCGGCATCGTACACTTGCCCGTTCCCGAACTGGTCAGTTCCAACATACTCCGCCGTCAGCGAATTGGCCCAGCCCTCCGGCGGGAACACGATGCGGTTGCTTTCTTGCGGCATGGCTCCTGCTCTCCTAATCCCGGCCTGCCGTCCGGGATCCGCGCCTGATTTTACCCTATCAATGCGTAATACAAAACCGCCACGGCCTGCTCTAATGCCGGCGCGTGATAAGAATACCAAAACTAGGCGCCGGGTGTTTTACGATTTTGGCGGGGACGGCAAATTGACATTGCGCTTGGGGTAGTGCTATATTTGCGACGCTCTAACTTTGCGCCGCAGCGGTTCCGCCGGCAGTTTCGGGGGACGGCTTGCTATGGGATGCCGGCCCGCCGCTGTATTTGGATGCCATTAACGCCGTTCCGGGCTGCCGCAGCGGGGATAAGGTACGATGGGCAACCGCATGGATTATTGCCGCCGCTGCGGACGGCGTTATGGGCAATGCGGGGCGGTTAGTCGGTTCGGAGGAACTTGTCAGATGCAAATGAACGACTTCGTTGTCCGGTTCGCCGGAGAGGGCGGGCAGGGCGTCGTTACTTCGGCTGAGGGCCTGGCGCAGGCGTCCACGCAGGTGGGCTACCATGCGCTGACTTACGCCACATTCCCGTCGCAGATTCTGGGCGGCCCGACCTGGACGCAGGCGCGCGTCTGCACCCGACCGATACTCAGCTCGGGCGACCAGGTTGATGTGCTGGTGGCGTTCAACGAGGAAGCCTACGAGACTCACGCCGAGGAGGTTCGGGAAGGCGGCGTCATCATCTATAACGCCGATGACTTCACGATGACCGACCCGCGCTCTTTCGGGCTGGCGGTGGATACGCTGGCGCGCTCTACGGGGAACAACCGCGCGGCGAATATGGTAATCATCGGGGCGCTGGCGCAGCTGGTGCATATGCCGCAGCAGTATCTGGAGGATTTCGTAGAGGCGCGGTTCCGCCGGGGCCGCGACAACGATGACGCCATCATCAGCTCCAACATTGAGGCGATGCGGCTGGGACGGCAGCACGCTGCGGAAAGCGGGTTCGTGCTGGGGGATTTGGCGCCGCCGGACGCCCCCGACTACAAGCAGCTGATGCTGAAAGGCAACGAGGCGGTTGCTTTGGGCGCGGCGCACGCCGGCGTCCAGTTTTATGCCGGCTACCCCATATCGCCGGCTACGACCATCCTGCTGTGGATGGAACGCAACCTGGTGGGCGAGAACAAGTTTGCGTATCAGGTATCCTCGGAAATTGAGGCCATTACCGCCATTCTGGGCGCCGGATTTGCCGGCAAGAAGTCAATGACGGCCACCGCCGGGCCGGGCATCTCGCTGATGAGCGAGGGGCTGGGGCTGGCCTGGATGGCGGAGATTCCGCTGGTAGTGGTGGATGTGCAGCGCGGCGGCCCGGCCACCGGCCTGCCCACCAAAACCGAACAGTCCGACCTGATGGGATGTATGTACCCGGCGCATGGCGATGTGCGAATGCCGGTCATTGCGCCCGGTTCGGTTGAGGAATGTTTCTATGGGGCGGTGCACGCCTTTAACTGGGCGGAACGCTATCAGGGGCCGGTTATTCTGATGAGCGAAATGTCGATGGCGGAACGGGTGCAGAACATACCGCGCCCCGACTTGTCCCGCATTCCGGTGGAGAATCGGCTGACTTACGAAGGGAGCAACGGGTATCATCGCTATTCGGGCAACGAGCGGTCGCCGATGCCGCTGCCCGGCGGCCCGGGCGCTTATGTCGCCAACGGCAGCGAACATGACGAAATGGGCGATACTACCCATCTGCCCAGCCGCCACATTCAGATGACGGAACGGCGGTTCAGCAAGCTGAAGCTGCTGGAAGAGCCCACTTACGAAGCGGAGAACGCCGCCGCCAGCATTGCGCTGATGCCCTGGGGCGGTTCCAAAGGGCCGGTGCGCGAAGCCTACGATGCGCTGCGGGAACAGGGAATGGACATCGGGTGGTACTACACTATGTTCCTGAACCCGCTGCCGCCGCAGCTGCTGGCAGAGTTGCAGAGCAAAGAGCTGGTAATCGTGCCGGAGCTGAACTATCAGGGCCAGTGGGCAACCATCCTGCGCTCAATGCGGGTAAAGGCGGAAGCAATCACGCAGTACACCGGCCTGCCGTTCAAGGTTAGCGACTTGATAGCCCGCGTCAACGAAATAGCATCCTCTGCCAAGGAGGCAGCCCGAGCATGAGCAAGAAGAACCCGGAATACGACTTCAAGTGGTGCCCCGGTTGCGGCGATTTCGGCGTGCGGCGCGCGTTGGAATTCGCGATGATTAACCGGCTGGAAGAAGTCGGCAAACCCATTGAAAACAATGTTGTCGTGGCCGGCATCGGTTGCAGCGGCAACCTGGTGCATCTGCTGGAGGGCGAGCAGCCTTACGGATTCCACGGCATCCACGGGCGCACTTTGCCGGTGGCCATGGGCGTCAAGATGGCGCGCCCCGACCTCAATGTGGTGGTAGTGGCCGGCGACGGCGACTTTTTGAGCATCGGCGGTGAGCATATTGCGCCCCAGGCGGCGCGCAACCTGAACATCACCGCCGTAGTGATGGACAACGGCGTGTATGGCCTGACCAAGGGCCAGAGCTCGCCGACTACCGAAATGGGCGTGGTAACCAGCAGTACGCCATTCGGCAAGATTGAGGAAGATCTGGATCCGCTGGAACTGTATCTGACTTTGGGCGTGTCTTTCATCGCCTCCGGGTTCTCCGGGCAGCCGCGGGTGCTGGCCGATTTGATTGGACAGGGGATGCGCCACGACGGGATGTCAATGGTTCATGTGCAGTCGCCGTGCGTTACTTACAACGACACCTACCAGCTCATCAAGGGCAACGCCAAAGAGGGCATTGCGCCGGCCCTGTGGGATGTGCCGGATGACCATGACGCCAGCAGCAAGCAGGCGGCCTATGACCTGGTGCAGCGCGGCGGCCTGCCGGTGGGCGTAATCTACAAGGATGAAAGCCGTTTGTCCCTGGAGGGCAATATGGCGAACATTCGGGCCAAGGCGCGCGAGCGCACCGTGGAGCAGATGCTGGAGGCGTACACTTTCTAGCCGGCGTCTTGGCGCGCGGCGGCAATCGCACATTTCGCAGTCGCGCGGTGCGGCCCGATGCAATCAGAACGCTCCCGGCGGGTATTTGCCGGGAACGTTATTTTATATTGACGGATTGGGCGGGGGATTCCGGCTTGCGCCGGAATGACGGTTGAAGCTTCGGAATGACGAAAGGGTGGGCTGCCGCGCGGATTAATAGTTGCCGGGCAAAGCGTCGGCGCCCAGGGCCGGCGGCGCCAGGTCGGGGTTTTCGGCTTGCTGCGACTGGTATTTGGACGGGCATTTGACGAGGATATTGTCGGCGACGAATACCTGATTGCTGCCGTCGTAATGCCCCTCCAAGATTATTTCGGAGTGGGGGTTGAAAAAGAGGTCGGGCAGCACGCCATCATAGGATGCGTTGAGCCGCGGGGAGCCGGGGGCAATGCCGGGTACGTCGGCTTGCTTGTCGCCCATCGCAAAGTGCGACAGCGTAGAGCCGGAGCTGCGGGCAAAACTGTCGGGCGCCAGCGCGCCGGCAATCCGCAGCGTCTGCCCGTCCTGCAACGCCGCATCGCCCAGAAATTCGCTTACGGTAACGAAATACAGGGTGTTGCCGGGGAATGCCGCATAGGCCATATAGGCTACGGCCAGGGTGACGACGCCGGCCAGGATGGCCAGCCGCAGCCGATGGCGGCGCCATCCCGTCCGGGTATCGTCGGCATCATCCGGGATGCTAACGACGGCGGACGGACGGGCCGGGGGCGCCTTCGGCAGCGTCGGGTCAAGGTCAACGGAGGCTGGGGGCGTAGTCATCGGGCATCACTCGGGGCCGGCGGCATTGGCGTCGCTGCCGGTGGCGGGATTGGAGTCGGAGTCGGAATCTGAATTGGAGCCGGATGGCGGCGGGTTTTCGGCCAGTTCCTGCACTGCGCGCTGCAACGCCTGGCGTTTCCAGGACATATAAATGGCGTAGGCGGCGAACACCAGCCAGGCGACGGCAAAGGCGGCGAACAGGAACGGGAGGTTTTGCGGGGCGGTTTCCATTTTATACGGCGGTTCTCTCGGTTGAGCTTTGATGGCTGGTTGAGATTTGACGGCGGGCGGCGGCGATGCGGTCCTCGGCGGCGCGCAATGCCATCCGCTCCGCCAGCAAATAGATGAACAGCGACAGCATTGCGATTAACGAGAAGATCAGGATGCGGGCCATTATAGGCTCCAGGGCATCGTCGGCCGCCTCTGGCCCGATGACTTGCACCGGATGAATGGAACGCCACCACTGGACGGAGTAATACACAATCGGCACATCAATAAAGCCGATGATGCCGACTACCGCCGACCAGGAACGGGCCTGCTGCGGCGTCGGGGCGTAATGGCGAATCATCAGATAGGCGGCATAGATGAGCCACAGGATAAGCGTAGTAGTGAGGCGCGGCTCCCAAGTCCACCAGACGCCCCACACCGGGCGCGCCCAGATGATGCCGGTAAGCAGCGCCAGGGTAACGAACACCACGCCTACTTCGGCAGAGGCGTGGGCCAGCCGATCCCAGCGTTCCGTGCGGCGTATCAGGTAGCCGACGCCGCCGACGGCGCAGATAAAAAAGCCGAGGAAGGACAGGATGGATATGGGGACATGGATGTAAAAGATGCGCTGGATGTGGCCCAGCACGGCGTCGGTAGGCGCCGCCATGAAAATCAGGTAGCCGTCCGCAACCAGCAGTGCGGCGGTGAGCAGCAGCAGCCAGGGCCATGCGGCGCGGACGGCGCGGGCCGGAGGCCCGGCAGCGGTGCGGCGGTTGATGGCGGCCAATTGGCGTTATCCTTATCCTTCGAACAGGTGGGCAAAAATCCACGAACATACTACCAGAAACAGGGCGTCAAAGACTAGCAGCAGCGGCAGCCAGCGCGTCCAGATTGCTGCCGTCGGGCCGCCTTGCAAGGCCAGCGCGCTGCCCTCAACGGCGGCGATGATGACGGGAACGACCACCGGGAAAAAGAGGATGGGCAGCAGCATTTCGCGGGAACGGGTCTGCACGGCGATGCCGGCGAAAAAGGTGCCGACCGCAGCAAAACCCAGTGTTGCCAGCAGGATAATCAGGCCCAGCGCCGGCGAAAGGGCGGGCAAGTCCAGCATCACAGCAAAGACCGGCAGCAGGACGGCCTGCACGGTCAGCATGAAGATCAGGCTGCTTAAGGTTTTGCCGAGAAAGACGGCGTCGGGGGTAATCGGGGCCGCCAGCAGCCCGTCCAGGCCGCCGTGTTCCAGTTCGCGCGCAAAGGCGCGGTTCATCGCCAGCACGCCGGTGAAAGCGTAGGCTACCCAGAGCAGGCCGGGGGCAACGGGCGCCAGGCTGCCGGGCGTGCGGTTCAGCCCGAAATTGAACACCACTACCACAATGAGGCCAAAGACGAGCGCCGAAAAGATGATGTCCCGGGAGCGCAGCTCCAGGCGAATATCTTTCCAGGCGATGGCCAGCGCGGCCCGAATCAGCGGCATAGCAAAGCAACGGCATCGCCCGCGCCCGCATTAATCAAAGCGGGGCCGGCAAAGCGGGTTAGGGTTTCAGGCGTTGCTATCGGGCGGGTCGTCAAGCAGACCGGCCGCTGCCGCCTGGCTTAAAGTGATAGTGATGGCGCCGGTGGCCGGGTCTTTTTGCCCATCCCGCAGGAGTTGGCGTATCTGCGACATGGCTTGCTTGCGGCCTTGTTCGTGGCCTTGCTTGTGGCCTTGTTTGTGGCCTTTTTCCAGGGCGCGGCGCACGATTTTTTCGCGCTGGGCGGCGCGGATTTCGGATGCTTTCTCAAACAATTTACGCACTTCTCCAAACAGGCCGTCGCGGGGCCAGGCGATGGCGATAGCAGCCCGAATCAACGGCATAGCATAGCAACGGCATCGCCCGCGCCGGCATTAGCTAAAGCGGGGCCGGCAAAGCGAGTTTGGGATTTCAGGCGTCGCTATCGGGCGGATCGCCAAGCAGATCGGCCGCCGCTTCCGGGGGTATAATGACGCCGCCGGTGGCCGGGTCTTTTTGCCCATCCCGCAGGAGTTGGCGTATCTGCGACATGGCTTGCTTATGGCCTTGTTCGTGGCCTTGTTTGTGGCCTTTTTCCAGGGCGCGGCGCACGATTTTTTCGCGCTGGGCGGCGCGGATTTCGGATGCTTTCTCAAACAATTTACGCACTCCTTCAAACAGGCCGGCAAGGGGCAGTACGAACATCCAGTACAGGTCTTTGACGGCGATTTCAAAGCTGCGGTAAGCCCAGTAGCTTGAGCCGTCCCAGATTTGCAGGATGGCGACGCTGACGCAGCCGGCGATGACAAAGCCGCCAACCTGCCACCAGATGCCCCGGTCGGACAGTTCATTGGGCAAATCGGATAGTTCGTTGGGCAAATTGGACTGACTCATTGTAACATCCTTTAGGGTAAGTAGGGCTAGGGCAAGCAGGGCTGGGCCGGGCGCAAGTCATTGCCGGCGGCGCCGGCCGCCGTATCGGCGGCGATGCGTCCGCCGGATAGGGTGAGGGTGCGCTGCGCCCAGGCTTGGCCGATGCCGGCGTTGTGGGTAGTCAGCAGCGCCGATTTGCCGGCGGCGGCCCAAGCGCGCAGCAGTTCGCCCAGCATCGTTATGCCGGCCGCGTCCAGGCCGGACTCCGGCTCGTCCAGCAGCAGGATTGCCGGGTCGTGCAGGATGGCGCGGGCCAGGGAAAGACGCTGCCGCATACCGTGGGAGAAAGTGCGGACGCGGCGGTGGGCGCGGTCGGCAAGCCCGACTTGCTCCAGGACTTGCCGGATGCGGCCGGCCGGCTGTCGGATGCTATACAGCCGGGCGTAGAAAGCCAGGTTCTCGCTGCCGGTAAGGTCGTTGTAGAGCATCGTATCGTGGCCGGCGAATCCGACCAGGCGACGCGCGGAATCGCTGCGGCGGCGATGGATGGGCCGGCCGGCAACGGCGATTTGCCCGGCGTCCGGGCGGGACAGGCCGGCCAGGACGCGCAGCAGCGTAGTCTTGCCGGCGCCGTTAGCCCCGAACAGGACGGCGATTTCGCCCCATTCCAGCCGCAGGTCAAGGCTGTACAGGACGCGGCGGTCTCCGTAATCTTTGCACAGGCCGGCAACCTGGATGGCCGGCGCCGCGGACTGCGGCCGAGACGGGCCGGCGGGATTAGTCATCGGGCCGGGTTAGCGTCATCAGCGGCCGGCGGAAGCGGGATTGACACCGGCATCAAACCGTTCGCGCAACGCTTTCTTGTCAAACTTGCCGACGCTGGTTTTGGGGATTTCATCAATAAAGACCACTTCATCGGGCAGCCACCAGCGGGCGAAGTCGGGCCGGATAAAGTCAGCACGGCGGCGGCGGTCAGCGGGGCGGCGGCATCGGCGCGGGACAACGCAGGCCAGGGGGCGTTCCTGCCATTGCGGATGCGGCACGGCGATGACGGCGGCCTCCAGCACGTCGGGATGGGCATAATGGCGGATTCCAGGTCAACGGACGAAATCCATTCGCCGCCGCTTTTCACCATATCCTTGACCCGATCCACAATCTGAATGTAGCCGTCCGGGGTCGACGGAAGCGATGTCGCCGCTGTGATACCAGCCGTCGATGAAGGTTTCGGCGCTGCGGGCGTCGTTGACATATTCACGGGCAACCCAGGGGCCGCGGAACCAGAGTTCGCCGCGCTGCTGCCCGTCCCAGGCGGCGTCGGCGCCGGTTTCGTCCACCAGCCGCATTTCGACGCCGGGCGCGATGACGCCCTGCCGCGCGCAGAGGTCAAGCCGCTGCGCGTCGCTGATCCCGTCCAGCCAGGTGCGGCGGCGGTTGACCGAAATCAGCGGCGCCGCTTCGGTCATTCCGTAAGCGTGCACCATCTCCACGCCCAGCCGGTCGCGATAGGCTTGCAGGACGGACAGGGGCAACGCCGAACCGCCGCTGATTACCTGGCGCAAAGAGGACAGATCGTGTTCCACGCCGGAACGCTGCAAATAGTCCAGGACGCCAATCCAGATGGTGGGAACGCCGGCGCTGAAAGTTACCTTTTCGGACTGAATAAGTTCGCAGATTTCCGGCGGGCCCGGACGCGCGCCGGGGAAAATCTGGTCGGCGCCGACCAGGGTTGAAGTGTAGGGCAGACCCCAGCAGTTGGCGTGAAACATCGGCACGATGGCCATTACGCGGTCGCGTTCCGACATTCCCAGCACATCAACGGAGGCGGAGGTTAGGGAATGGAGATAGACGGCGCGGTGGGAGTAGGCGACGCCTTTTGGCAGTCCGGTAGTGGCCGAGGTGTAGCACAAACCCATGGTGGCGTATTCGTCAACGGCGGCGGGGCGGTATTCCGGCGCGGCGGCGGCCAGCAGCGATTTCGTAGGGAACGGCGCCGGGCAGGGTATCCTCCGGCATTCCGTCAATATCGTCGGCATCGCCCAGGATGACGAAATGGCGCACGGTGTCCAGGCGGTCGGCGATGGCGGCAATCAGCGGCGCCAGGTCGGGGTCAATCAGCAGCACCCGGTCGCCGGCGTGGTTGATGATGTAGGCCATATCATCGGGGGCGAGCCGAATGTTGATCGTGTGGACGACGGCGCCGATGGTGGGCGGCGCAAAGTAGGCTTCCAGATGCCGGTAAGTGTTCCAGCCGAAAGTTCCTACCCGGTCGCCGGGGCCGACGCCCAGCTCGCGCAGGGCGTTGCCCAGCCGGGCGATGCGCTCAAACAGATCGGCGTAAGTATAGCGGTGAACGCCGTTGCCGACGCGGGTAACGATTTGCTTTTTGGGGAACTGAACGGCGGCGCGCTCAATAATCCGATGGGCGAGCAATTCGTACTGCATCGTCATAATGCTGCTCCGTTGTAGGGGACGGCCTGCGCCCGGCCCTTTGCATACCCGGCCCTTTGCATACCCGGCCCTTTTGCATCAGGGAAAGGGGGAAACGCCGGACGGGGTAGAGGCTAGGGATGTTTGATGCTGACGCCGCCGTCGATGGCCCAGGTCTGGCCGGTTACATAGGCGGCGGCGGGGGATGCCAGATAGACGGCCAGATAGCCGACTTCGATCAGGCGGCCGACGCGCGCCAGGGGGACGCTGCCGGCGGCATCGGCGTCGCGGGCGGCAAACGCTTCCGCCGACATTTGCTCCGGGTCGGGGAAAGTGCCGGGAGCGATGGCGTTGCAGCGGACGCCGTAGGGCGCCCATTCCTGGGCGACGCACTCGGTGAAACGCATCAGGCCGGCTTTGGCGGCGTCATAGGCGGCGGACATGGGCCGGCCGCGAAAAGAGGCCCATCCGCTGATGTTGATGACGCAGCCGGCGCCCCGTTCCAGCAGATGCGGGCCGACGGCGCGGCAGCCCTGGAACGCCTCAGTAAGGTTGATGTCCACGATGCTGTGCCATTCGGCTGCGGTCATACCGGGATGTCGCTGCCGGGCAGCTGGGCGACGGGCTTGCGGATGGCGTCGCCGACGCAGTTGACGAGGGTATCGATGTGGCCGAACTCGGCGATGGCGCGGGCGGTGATGGCGTCCATGGGTTCGGACTGGGTAGCGTCGCCGGTAAGAGGGAGGCAGACGCCGCCCTGCGCCCGGATTTCCGCGGCGACCCGGTTGACGCCGGCGTCGGTGAGACCGGTTACGGCAACTTGCGCGCCGGCCTGGGCAAAGGCCAGTGCGATGCCTTTGCCGATGCCCCGGCCGGCGCCGGTCAGCAGCACTTTCTGCCCGGAAACGTCGAAAATATCAAGGCTCATCAGCGGACTCCTGTGGTATGGGGCGGTGCGGTTTGGATTGGGGGATACTGCCCTACTGCGGGGGATTGAGTAAGGCTGCCGGGGCGGGCCTATTGGGCGGCTTGCAGGCGGCGGAGCTGTTCGCGCAGCATCCGGTTTTCGTCCGCGGCGGCCTGGCGCGCGGCGGTTTCGGCGGCCAGCGCATCCTCGCTTTCGGTTAGCGTGCGGAGGCGTTCCCCCGTTGCCGGGTTATAGACGCGCAGCCGGCGTTCCGCCTCAACCCGGAACTCCAGGCCCAGCAGCGGGCTGACGCCGCGCAGTACGCCGGCAGCGTCGGCGGCCACGGGCAGGGTGCGGTAGATGCCGTCAACCAGCTGTTCGCCGGCCAGTTCCGGGGTAAAGCATTCTCCGGTGGGGTCAAACCGCCAGTATTCGGTTACGCCCATGCCGGCGTAGATGTCCCGCTTTTCGCGGGCGTCGCGCTGCCAGGTGCCGACCGATGCGATTTCCATTACGAAATCGGGGGCTTTGCCCTCGCGCCAGACCAGCCAGGAATCGCGGGGCGGGCCGCCGGTTG
>CBDBDN010000007.1:0-293567 GCA_965203855.1 Dehalococcoidia bacterium | reverse complement strand
GGTCGCCGTGGAAACGCCGCTCCACGATGTAATAGTCGGGGCGGATGCTGCCCGGCTGTTCCCAAGTGACATGGATCCGGGCCCGATTCTGCACGGCCCGCACATTGGCCGGCGGCTCCGGCGTGGCCGCATTGACCCGATGCCCGGCGGCGAGGGTGATGATATGTTCTCCCAGCCACAGGTCGGCATCGCCGGCTTCGGTGTACACTCGAACCCCGTCCGGCATTACCAACGGGCTAACCAGGCCATTGCCGGTGAACTTCGGGATAATCGATATGCCGTAGTTCGCATGGTCGTTGGCGGTTACGGTGTAGCTGAAAAGCAGAACATCATCGCCGTCATCTCCCGGCCCCAGATATACGGAACCGTCATGTGATGCCGTCCGGTTCTGAATGGCGCCGATGCTCAACTTAAGCTGCGGCATCTCGTTGTTCGCGCCGATTTGCAACAGTATATCCTGGTCAAAGGTAACCCGGACTACAATCCGCTCGCCAGTGCTGTAAGAGGTGCCGCTGGCCGGCGATGAAGCGATCTCCACACTGGCAACCTTGGCCTTGTCATTCTGCGCCTGCGCCGTAAAGATGCCGGTTAGCGCGACGGCGGCAACCAGCGCCAGAGCGGACGAGCGCCGGCAGCATAATCCTGCCGGGGAGAGTGAATGTACCGAACCCGTACCGTTTCATAGCAGTACCCCTTGTTGATGCGCCAATGCGCCGTTTTATGGCGTCCCTGGCAATATAGCGTACATTATAGCACAGCGCTTTCAGCATAACGCGCGCCGGCTGGCCCGACTGCGGCCATAGCGATTGCCGTCATTGCGTAAACGCAATCCATAGAATCCATAGCGATGCCCCTCTCCGACGGCATCGGAGAGGGGCATATAGGGGTAGGCCGGCCGGAAATCCGGCCGGCGCCGGGGGCTAGTTGGCGCGGACGCGCCGCCGCCCTGCGTAGGGCCGGGCGTCGGCGTCGGGGATGCCGTTACCGGAGCGGCCGATGTGGTATGCGTTACCTCTCCCATCAGGTTGTAGCGGTGATGCGGCAGATCCTCGTACAGCCGCCAGGTGTAAGTGGTTTCCGGCGTCAGCCCGGTATCCTGGTAGGAAGTCTCGCTGAGCGACAGAGCGTCAATGTTGGTGAATTCCACAGCGGTAGAAGCGCGCCGGGACAGATGGAACCCGTTGGCGGTGGGGCTAACCGAGAATGTGCCGCCGTCGCCAATCATCCGGCTCCAGTCAATGGTAACGGAGTTGTGCGTGGCTCCGGTAACTTGAGGGGCCGCATTGGGCGCGGGCGTCGGCGTTGCCGTTGCCGTTGCCGCAGCGGCCAGGGCCGGCGCGGGTTTGCAGGCGTTCTTGACCCGCGACCTGGGGCTTTTAGAATCGCACTCCTCCGTCCAGGTGAAAGTAATCAGGGTCGGTTCGGAGACGCGGCTGTGATGCCGGTTGTTCTGGAGCCCTGCACCCGGTATTCGTAGGTAGCGCCGTTGTAGAGGCCGCGCGTGTCGTAGAAATTGAAGCGGTGGCCGCTCTTGGTGCGCTGCAACACTGTGATGTCTGGCTCTCCTTCCGGCGGGTCGCCGTGGAAACGCCGTTCCACGAGGTAATAGTCGGGTATGATGCTGCCCGGCTGTTCCCAGGAGAGGTAAACGCTGGTGTAACGCTGCACGGCGTGCAATCGGGCCGGCGGCTCCGGCGTGGCCGCGTTGACCCGATGCCCGTAAGCGAGGGTGACGATATGTTCCCCCAGCCGCAGGTCGGCATCGCCGGCTGCGGTGTACACCCGAACCCCGTCCGGCATTACCAGCGGGCTAGCCAGGCCATCGCTGGTTAACTTCGGGATAATCGATATGCCGTAGTTCTCATGGTCATTGGCGGTTACGGTGTAGCTGAAAAGCAGAACATCATCGCCGTCGTCTCCCGGCGCGTAATGCAAGGTGCCATCACTTGATGCCGTCCGGTTCTGAATGGCGCCGATGCTCAACTTAAGCTGCGGCACTTCGTTGTGCTCGCCGATTTGCACCAGTACATCCTGGTCAAAGGTAACCCGGACTACAATCCGCTCGCCAGTGCTGTAAGAAGTGCCGCTGGCCGGCGACGAAGCGATTTCCACACTGGCAACCTTGGCCGGGTCGCTCTGCGCCTGCGCGGTAAAGATGCCGGTTAGCGCGGCGGCGGCAACCAGCGCCAGAGCGACGAGCGCCGGCAGCATAATCCTGCCGGGGAGAGTGAATGTACCGAACTTGCAGCGTTTCATAGCAGCGCCTCCTGATGCGCCGGCGGCATTATTGACTGGCCGGCAATATGACAACCATTGTAACACAGCGCGCCCCAGCACCGCGCGCTCCGGGCTGCGCCGATTGCCGGCATCCCAATACTGCGCCGTCATTCCGCACCCCAACCGTCATTCCGGCGAAAGCCGGAATCTATGGCTGCTGATTCCATCACCGTAGCGGCGGATTACGGCGCTGGATTCCGGCTTTCGCCGGAATGACGGTGGGGGGCCGGAATGACGGTCGGTTGGGGGGGGCGGAATGACGGTCGGTTGGGGGGGCGGAATGACGGTCGGGGAGGGCGAATGACGGTTGGGGGATCCGAATGATGGCCTTATGAATAACCCCCTAAATGCGCTGTGCTATAATCTTGCCCGAAAACTGCGCCCGGCCCCGGCGGCCGGCGGCGCATTATCTTGCGAGGGAAACCACTTGATACGCAGTCTGCGCGGCATTGAACCCCAAATCGCCCCTACCGCCTGGGTCAGCGAGTTCGCCTATGTGGTCGGCAATGTGGTCATCGGAGAGTACGCCAGCGTCTGGCCCGGCGTTACCATCCGGGGCGACGGCGATGTCATCACCATCGGCAACTATGTCAACATACAGGAAGGCTCCGTAGTTCACGGCGATGGGCTGGTGATTGAGGATTATGTATCCATCGGCCACTGCGTCGTGGTGCATGGCGACCGCATCGGGTATGGCAGCCTGCTGGGCAACAACTGCACTTTCCTGACCGACTCTACCATTGGCCGGGAATGCCTGATTGCGTCCAACGCCGTCGTGCTGTCCAATGTGGATGTACCCGACCGCAGTTTTGTTGCCGGCGTCCCCGGCGCCGTCAAGCGGCCGGTATCCGAGCAGCAGATCGCCCAGATGCGGAGCACTGCCGAGCACCTGGTAGAACGGGCCGGCTGGTTTAAGGAAAGCGGGCTGTGATGCTATAGCGGCGTTCCGCATCCGCCCGCCGTCATTCCGTATCCCTCAAACTGTCATTCCAACCCCCCAACCGTCATTCCAACCCCCCAACCGTCATTCCAACCCCCCAACCGTCATTCCGGCACAAGCCGGAATCCCGGCGCTTTGCCGGACTCTGGCTTGCGCCGGAATGACGGTATTAACCGCCCAGCCGTTCCGCCACCGGCAGCACCCTCTCGGCCAGATGTTCCATTACCTGAATGCTGGGGCCGATGCCGTCCACCCGAAAGTCAAAGGTGAGCTGGTCAATGCCCAGTTCGTGGCAGTAGTGAACATCGTCAATGACGGCTTGCGTGGTGTTGATGAGCGCCCCGCCGGAACGGACGCCCACGCCCTCGTTGGAGCCGTCCATATCGGTAAAGTGGAGGCTGCGTTTCAGCGAGATAGTGATGTCCGCCGGGTTGCGGCCGGCGCGCGCGGTCTGCTCCCGCAGGTAGGGCAGGTTTTCGGCCACGAAGTCGGGCGTCTGGCGGGTAGTGTGCCAGCAGTCGCCGTAGCGGGCGGTGCGGCGCAGGGCGCGCCGGGTATGGCCGCCCACCCAGATGGGGATGCGCGGCTGCTGTATCGGTTTCGGCTCAAAATAGATGCCGTCAATCTGATAGTACCGGCCCTGAAAGTCGGGCGTTTCCTCCGTCCAGAGGGCGTTGAAAATTTGCAGGAACTCGTCGGTCATCGGCCCCCGGTCGGAGTAGGGGACGCCCAGGATGTCAAACTCTTTTTCCAGCCAGCCCACGCCGACGCCGCAGATGACGCGCCCGCCGGACAGCACATCCAGGGAGGCGAACATTTTGGCTTGCACTACCGGGTTGCGATAGGGCAGTATCAGCACGGTGCTGCCAATGCGGATTTCGCTGGTGCAGGCGGCCATAAACCCCAGCATCGTCATCGTTTCCAGGAACGGCTCATCGGAGGGACGCTGAAACGCTCCGGTAGGGGTGTAGGGGTACTGGTTGGTGCCGCCTACCGGCAACACGATATGGTCGCCGGCCATTACCGACTCAAAGCCGAGCCGCTCGGCGCGCTGGCAGAATTCGCGGATGCCGTCCGCATCGGGCAGGCGGGGAATGCTGACGCCTATTTTCATTGGAATGCCTCAAAAGGGCGGGCCGGGATTGTCGGCAGAGGTGATGCGCCGATGCCCGCCGGGGATGGGATTATAGCATCATCATAGATTCCGGCTGGCGCCGGAATGACGGTTGGAGGGGCGCCGGAATGACGGTTGGAGGGGCGTCGAAACGACGAAAACATACGCCGGACTGCGGCAAATCGTAATATGACCACACGCCCTTAATTAATGGCGGCATCCTGTAACTGGCGGTGTATCCCCCGGGCGCGGCGGCGCAGCGACGGCGACATTTCCAGCGCGTCAGCGTCGTAAGTCGACGCGGGACGGAAACGGGCGGCCTGTTCCGTCAGCATCGCCGGGTTCGCCAACCCGACGGCCGCGCCAATGCGACGCAACGCGGCAATGGGGTTGGCGCAGCAGCCATCATAGTCCAGCAGCGCAACATTGCCGCTGCCCTGATCCAGAATATGCTCAAAGGCGGCACACCAGTAGCGCAGCCAGAAATTGGCCGACAACGGGGTATCGGCGTCATCAGCGGCATTGGCATCATCAGCGACGGCGGCATCGCTGCGCCAGCCGCCAAAGTCAACGGGGCGCAGATTGGCCCCAAAGTCAAAATGTCCCGTATATTCCATATAGCGCCGGCTGAAAGCGTCCCGCGCGTGGATGTCCAGAAAGTTGCGGTGCTGCCGCAGCATGGAACCGGCATGGTCAACGGGATTGCGGAACGGCACCAGTATCACGACATCGGGGAACAGCCGGGCAATATAGGGGATGCGGGCGATGCCGGCATTGTTCTTGGACACATAACGCGTCGGCGCCGGCCCGTTTTCCGGCTCGTATTGAGGTTGAGATTGGAGTTGAGATTGAGATTGACGGCGCAGCGTCAGCAACTTGCGGATATGATTGCCGATAAAGCCGGCAAACTCTGCGCCGGCATCCTGGTCATCCGCCGTCCAGGGAATGATGCGGTCGGAGCGGTATTTTTCCGGCCAGAATGCGCGCCACAGCATTTCCTCAAAGCTCTCCGGGCTGTCATAGCCGACCGTCATTCCGTCGCTGTGCGCCCGCTGCATAATGGCGTCCGGGCGGCGAAAAGGCCGGGAGATGCCGTCCCAAAGCAGCGGCGTGAACAGGAACGGCATCTGCCGATAGGTATGGCTGGCAAAGTCGGGTAGCCCGGCCAGCAGCTCCAGCAGCAAAGTAGTGCCGGCGCGCGGCAGCGATGTGATGAATACCGGACGGTCGATGCGGATTTCGGCAAAACGGCGCGCCAGCAGCCGATCCTCAAGGTCTGCCGCACCTTTTTGCGCGGCGACGGTAGCAAAGGCCAGCCGATGCAGCAGACGCTCCGGCCCGGAATAACGGCGGCGCGCGTGCATCGTCACCGCCGCAGGAACCACAAGCCAACTGCGCCGGCGCCGACGGTTAGGATGAACCACCAGCGGCCCATCAGGGCGACGACGGCCCGATATTCCACCAGCCCGGCAGCGTCCATACCCAGCAGCGCCAATGCCGGAATACCTACGACGGCCAGTATCAGGGCGGACAGCCGGACGAATCCGCCCAGCATGGCGATGCCGTACTGCCGCGCCAGCCGCTCTTTCTCCAGGTCATCCCGCGCCGCATCCCGCAGTATGGCAACGGCGTCGCAGAAGGTTCGCAGCAGGGCGGCGCTGCGCCGATAAATGCCGGACAGCTGCCAGCCGAGCAGGAATAATGTAGCGAGCAAGATGGCAATGGACAAGGTCATTGCGCCGCCCGCGTCCGCACGGCGCCGCTGCCGTCGGATACGACTTCCGGGTGCCTATGGCTGCCAGTTCCGAGTATCGCAGCAGCGGAATACGGCGCCGGATCGACTTCCGCCGGAATGACGGTTCAGGGCGAAGTAATGACGCAAACACACGCCGTGCTGCGGCGAACTTTAATCCGGCGAAAATCCCTAAACGTAATCAAGGCTTTGCGGCGGCGTTTTCGCTGCGGACTTCCGGGCCGTCCGGCGCGTTTTCCAGCCGCGCATTATCCGCCGGGCCGGATACCAGACGAAACCGACCAAGATCAGCAGCGCAGCGCCAATCAGAGCCGCCAGCGCGCCGACTGCGCCCAGTCCGGCGCCGGGCCCGATGTAAGCCAGTATAATCCCGAGGTTCATCAGTTCGCTCCATTTGCATCAGGGTTAATGTAATCCACGCCGCGAAGATCGAATATCCCCGATTGTGTATGACGCTGTTCCGGGAACTGCTCTGCGCTTGAAACATCATGCACATGGTTGAAAGTTCCTAGAACGCGGCCGTCGGAAAGGCGCACTCTTACCGCTATTCCGGGGATTGAGAAAGATACTATAGCGCTTTCCCGGTCGGGCGATATGCTGACATTGCCGCCGGGTCTGGTGAAAAGGCGCAGGTTTTCAGGGGTGGCGGCGTTGGGGAATATGGCGCGGTGACTGCCGTCGGCAAGATCAATTTCCAGCAGCCGGGAAATGCGCCTGCTTTCGTCATCCCAATGAAAATTGTCAAACATCAGAAATTTGGAACCTTTCCAGTGCTGTACGCTGTGCTGGCCAATAAACGGCCCAGTTATTACCCGCTTAACCCGGTAGTCATTGCCGTCCATAATCGCAAAAGCGTTCACATTGCGCCAGGAAAGTATCAGGTCGCCCGGCGCGATATTCGCCAGTCCTGCGACGTCGTCGCCGACTATATCAATGTAGTTCATATGCAAAGGATTGCAAACGCCGCTGGACATTTCTAAAATAGCGTCAAAAGGAGATTTCGCCATAGCGTCAACCACATCGATGCTGCGGATCAGATTCCCCGACCCGTCAATAATGTTTATCATATCCAGCATTGCTTTGCCGGTATCGCAGTCAAAACGGCGTGTGCGCCAAGTTCCTAAATCTGATTGGGAAATGGGTTCGCTGCTGATACGCATACTAGGAACCAGCGCCGTGCCGTCGGGCAGCAGCAGCCCCCAGTGATGGCTGTAATCACGGCGGAACCATATCGGATGCCCTTCCGGGTCAATCCGGGCGACGCCGGCGCCCCACGGAAAAGAGGTATCGCTGTTGATGAATATCACCAGCAAGTCGCCGTTAGCATAGCGTTTCACACTGTCGACATTAATATCTCTGGCAAACGAGTGCGTAGGGGCGAACTCGTAAGGATACTCGTCAAGAGCGCCGGCGTTGGATGCCCGCTCCAGTTCATCCGGTCGCAATGGCCAAAAGTGAGTTACTGCGCCGGTTTCGCTGAACTCTACTGCTATGCAGCCATACTCGGGGCATAGCTCCAGAAACTGAAACTTGCCGCCCGTCCACAATATCGGGGCCTCCAGCCGTCCGCCCCCCCCCGCAGTATCCGCCAGCCGGCTGGCTGCCACAGCGTCAGGCGGCAGGTCGGCAAATCGGACGAAATCGCCATCATCGGCCAGTTGGGGCGCTTCTTGCAACAGCAAACGCCCCGTCTTTAAACCGTCGCGGATGAAACCAAAAGGGAACACTTCATATCGGCCCACTGCTGCGCCATAAACAAAAGCGGACAGCAGCAGCGCCGCCGCCAGCAGGATGAGCGGCAGCCGGTTGAAAATGTCTTTGAGGAAGGGCATTGGGAATGGCGTCTTTCGGCGCATTGCACATTAGGAGAATAGCGCGCGCCGGGTCAGGAGGGCGTGAGGAAAATTGGCGGGCCGTCCGGCGTCGGGTGCCGGTGGTTGATGATGGCGCTGATAATGCGCGCTTCGCTTTCGCGAATGGCGGTTAGCAGGTCCTCGCGCAACACCGCCATATCTTGACGGAATTCCTGGCGGAGCTCCTCGCGCATTGCGGCCATATCCTGGCGGAATTCCTGCCGCATTTCCAAGCGCATTGTGACCATTTCTTGCCGGAATTCCTGCCGTAGTTCCTCCCGCATTGCCGCCATATCCCGGCGGAATTCCTCTCGCATTGCCGCCATTTCCTGGCGGAATTCGGCGCGAATGGACACGGCATCCTGCCGCGCTTCGTCGCGGACTGCGTACAGCTCCTCCCGCGTCGGCAGCCGGCTTACCCGGAATACCAAAGTCATGTGGCCGCCAATCACGGCGAGCAGTATCAGCACGCCGAGGCTGATGATGGCAACGGTTACGCCGTTCAGGGTCAGTTCCATAGGGCCGTATATCCTTGCGGAGCGGGCAGAATAATCCGTTACAGGATTAGCGATGCAGTCGGCATTATAGCATACTCGGCAGCGTTGCGCCGTCATTGTGCTGCCAGGTTATGACGCCCCGGCATTTGACGCAAATCCGGTTGCGCCGCATTTTGCGCTGCAACTTATGCCGGAACCATTCCTGCCCGCAGCCGCAGCGTCCCACCCAGCGCGCCGCCGTGTGCGGCACCCGATGGCAGCGTTCCCCCTGGCAGCCGATTGCCCGCGCCTTGGCTTTCCACACCGCATCGTGATGATGGCGATGTCCGACGATGGCATGGGCGATTTCGTGCAGCACGGTGTCCGCAATTTCGGCGCGGGACGCCTTTAAGCAATAAGTTACGGAGAGACGGATGCGCTGCTCCGTATAATTGCACACGCCGGCACGCGCTGGGGCCAGGTCAAAGCCGAATTGCCATCCCTGTGACAGCCCGCCCCGGCCCCGGTGCTGCGCCAGCAAGTCCTCGGCCAGCTCCGCAACCTGTGGCAGGGTACATTCCGGGGCGCGGAATTCGCCGTCGTAGCGCAGCGCGGCATACGGCACGCTCCACAGCGCGCCGTCATCGGACGCGATTTCGGCATACCGCAGGCGCAGCCCCGCCACTACGCCGGATACGGCGGCGCCGCTGCGGTCGGTGAAACGGACGCGGATGCCTGGAGGGTAGTCGGCGCCGGGGAAATCGGCGGTAATTTCGGCGCGGCGCGTAGGCACGGCAACTCCTGGTTGGCAGCCCGGGCTGGTAATCCGGGCCGAATAATAATGCTAGCTGATAATCCGGGTTGGCTGATAATCCGGCGATGCGGAGGCGGCGGCGACAGCCGACATTATACGCCCTCTATACCGCCCTGGGGATGCCCGGAGCGGGCTGCCGGAGCGCATTTGCCGCTAAAATCGCCCAAATCCGCAAGCCCGCATTCTTGGCGGCAGTGCTTGCCAAGTCCGTCGGCAGTGCTATAATTCCGCAATAATCGCCGGGGCCAGCGGCAGCCTGTCAGCCGGCTGTCCGCTTTACCCGCAGCAAAATCGTCTCGCCAGAGGAGGACGCAATGGAAAAGGGAGATACCATCATCAATGTCGGGCCGGTGGACGTAGCCCTGTCCTATCGCCGGGAGATTATGCCTGACCAGGGCCTGATGGTGCAGGTGTACGCCGACGTCAGCGGCCAGGACACCGAAATCCTGCGCTTTGACTGCTTCGACCAGGATCCGCATTACCACTACGGGCCGGAGAACATGAACATCCGGCTGCATATGGACAAGACTACCGTCGGCAACCCGCTGGGCTGGACGCTGAACAACATCCGCACCAACCTGCCGGCCATGGCGCGCCGCGCCGGGTACGACGACCTGGCCGCCGCCGTAGAGTCCAACCCGGTGGACCAGATTAAAATGGACGAAGTGGAAGCCTGCGCCTTGTCCAAGTCCAAGGACGAGCGCCGCACCGTAACCCACTTCCGCGGCGACCACATCTACGAAGCCGGCAATATCCGCTTCGGCGTGGAGTTCCGCGACAACATCGGCGCCGCCAACGACCGCGGCGTGGCCATCCATGTCCTCACCGACCACCTGGGGCAGGAGTTTGAGCTGCTGGCCTTTGACTGCTTCGAGATTGCGCCCCATTACCACTATGGCCCGCGCAACCAGGATGTCCGCATTTACTGGGACACCACCACCAGCGGCCATACCCTTACCTGGACGCTGGAGCAGTTCAAGTCCGGCAATCTGGCCAATATGATTGACCGCGCCGGCTATCCCACCGTGGCCGCCGGCCTGGACAACAACCTGGTGCAGGCCGTCCTCCCCGCAATGGAGGAAAAGGCGTGGGCTCTGGTAGGCGCCAACCAGAAGTAGGCGACAACCGGCATTGCCGGCCCCGCCGGCTCCGAACAGTTGGGGGCGACGCAGTATGCGTTGCCCCCTTTTGTTTGCCAACCACTGCGGGATGCGGATGCTATAATGCGGGGGCGACGGCATTCATCCGCAAACGGCGCCAGCAACTGCGGATCAAGGGGTGCGAACATTGACTGCGGCAATCTGGAAAACATGGTGCGGATTGAAAAATCTGATGCCCACCGTTTTCGGGGCGTTGCTGGCGGCGGTTGCGCTGTATATCATCATAACCGCACTGATATGGATCGCCTATCGCATTCCCGGATTGCCGGGCGTGGTATCGGATTTAGCCAAAAGCATCGGCGTCAAAACGCTCCAGCTTTTGGAATTTAACGCCATCGCGGTTACGGCGGTGTTCATCGCAGTCCAGCTTTGGATAACGCGCCGCCGGGCCGGGGCCGCCGAAGCTACCGCAGCAGCGGCAATGCAAACGGCGGAAGCGACGGTAAAGAGCAACACCGCGCAACGATTTAACGACGCTGTGGAATTAGTGGGTAGCCCATATGAAACGGTGCGGATGGGCGGTATTCTGGCACTGGGCTTTATCGCGCAGGATTATCCTGAATACCAAGATGCGGCATATGTCATAATCAATGCGCGCGCCCAACAATTAGGGCTGACCAACCATGAAAAAACTGGCCGCTACGCAGCAAGTTGCGATGGAAGTCCTTTTCACCGGGCACAGCCCCACCAGTTTCAAGGGTAAAGAGCATAACCTCAGGCTGCGCTTATCCGGCTGAACTGTTCCTGATAGGAGCGCGGCCATGCTGGTGTATTCAGTAGCGCTAGTCTGCCCGCAATTGGGCGCAAAATCCATTATCGCTGCGGGTTGAGAATGCCGGGCTAAAATGGCGTTGACGCCGGGCGGGTTACCGAGTACACTGGTCAGCCGGAGTCGGATATGCCAAAACGCACTTATCAGCCTAAAAAGCGCCGCCGCGCCCGTGTGCACGGCTTTCGCTCTCGTTCCAGTACTTCGGATGGCCGCGCGGTGCTGCGCCGGCGACGGTTCAAGGGCCGCCGGCGGCTGACCGTCTGATTGCCGTCTTGCCTGCCGCAGCCGTTGCCGGCCCGCTCTGCCTGATGCAGCGACGCTATCGCCTCGCCGCCAGCGCGCGCATTTCCGAAGTGCACGCCCGCGGCCGCAGCATCGCCAACGACCTGCTGGTGCTGCGGACGCTGCCTAACGGACTGGATTACAGCCGTTTCTGCTTCGTGGCCGGCAAACGCGTCGGCAATGCGGTAATACGCAACCGCACGAAACGCCGTCTGCGAGAACTGGCGCGCGCCATGCCCACTATGCCCGGCTGGGATACCGTCCTGATTGCCCGGCGCAGCGCCGGCGCCGCCGACTTTTCCCGCCTGGACCGGGCGGCGCGTAACCTGTGGCGACGCGCCAATATCGCTGCGGCTAGTCCATCAGTTGAACCGGCCGTGAATGACCGCGCTTCAAATGGCCGTCCGCCGGAATATAACCGGGCGGAGCATAGCCGGGAGCCGCTGCCGTGAGCGCCGTCGTGGTATTAGCCATCCGCTGTTATCAGCAGGCGGTATCGCCATATCTGCCGGCGGTTTGCCGCTACGAACCCAGCTGTTCGCAGTACGCTGCGGATGCGGTGCGGCGGTACGGCGTCATCAGAGGCGGCTGGCTGGGGCTGCGGCGGCTGTCCCGCTGTCGTCCCTACGGCGGCCGCGGCTATGACCCGGTGCTCTGATTGACTTGCGGCGCATCTTGAATTGCCAAATCGTTATGATTGATAATCTCCCGCCCTCCCGCAACCTGACGGCAGCCGGAATCGCCGCCGCCGTCGCATCGGCAGCCCGGACGCCATCCCGGTGGCTGCTGCCGGTTTTGACGGCGTTAGGTTTGATGGCATTAGGACTGGCGGCGGCCTGCACGCCCAACCTGGGGGCGTCAACCCAAGGCTGGGGCGCCGTGGCCGCGGGCAACGATGCCGCCGTGTACATCACCACGCTGGACGGGCAGCTGCTGGCGCTGGACGACTTCGGCATTGAGGGCGTCGGGCAGCGCGCGCGGTCAACGATTGGCGGAGAGCAGGGATTTCTGGGTTCCTACAACCCGCCGGCGGTGGGCCTCCAGCATATTTATGTAGCGGGCATTGACGGCTACCTATACGCTATGGAACGCCCGGAAAGCGCCGGAACAGTAGGCACGGCCTGGCGCAATCCGCCGGTTACCACGGACGAGATACCGCCCCTGGTGGGCAGCCCGGCCCTGGACGAGGCCGGCCGCATCGTCGCCGTCGGTTCCGAGGACGGCAACCTGTACGCCTACAGCGCCATTACCGGCGAGCCGCTGGAATGGTCGCCTTTCCCGGCCGGCGGCGAAATCTGGTCAACCCCCGTACTGCGCGGCGGCAAGGCTTATTTCGGAACCCAGGCCGGCACAATTTACGCGCTGGACTTGAACACCGGCGCGGTGGATTGGCAGTATGAAACCGGCGGCGCAGTCGTCGCCAAGCCCCTCATTCATAAGGAGATGCTGATTGTCGGCTCTTTTGACCGGCAGCTGTATGCGCTGGGGCTGCGAAGCGGGGATGTGCGCTGGCAGTTTGGGGCCGGCAACTGGTGGTGGGCCTCTCCGATAGCGTCGGGACGGACGATATTCGCGCCGGCGATGGACGGCAAGGTATATGCGCTGGATGAAAACGGCAGCCTGCTGTGGGAGCAGGATCTAGGCGCGCCCATCGTATCCGACCCGGTTTTGGTAGAACGCGGGCTGGCGGTGGCCACGATGGACGGCACACTGGCGCTGCTGAGGACTGCCGAAACCGCCTCGGCGCAGGTATTGACTTCGCTGCGCGTGGGCAACGCAGAAATCAAGGCGCCGCTGACGACGCCGCGCACACCCGGCGCCGGCGGCTCCGCACTGCCCGACGCCGTGTATGTCGGCTCCGACGACGGCACGGTGCGGCGGATGCGGGCGTCGTCCGGCTTGGGCATTGAATGGTGCTATGACGCCCGGGAGAACCGGGGCGGCGCCGGCGACTGTCCTGCTCGCTAGTACACGGGACGATAGAAAACAGGACGACCGCAAGTGGAATTTTTCTCCATATTCATCCTCCTCTGGAACGAGGTCATCATCCGGCCCATGCTCAACACCTTGCTGGTGTTGTATGTGCTGTGCTTTTCGCAGATGGGGATTGCCATTATTGCGTTCACCGTGCTGGTGCGGGTGGTAACCATCCCGCTAACGGTGCGGCAGGTGCGGCAGATGCGCGCCATGACCGGGTTGCAGCCGCGGGTGCGGGAAATCCAGGAACGCTACGCCGGCGACCGGCAGCGTATATCGCAGGAAACGATGCGCCTGTACCGGGAAAGCGGCGTCAGCCCGGTAGGCTGCCTGGGGCCGCTCATCGTGCAGATGCCCATTCTGATTGGGCTGTTCCGGGTGCTGATCCAGACGCTGTTCAACAACCCGGAGGATCTGGTCAACCTTTCCGACAAGCTGTATCCGTGGATCACCTTTGTGCCGATCCACGCCGCTGCGCCGGTGAACAGCCAGTTCCTGTGGCTGGACTTGAGCCAGCCCGACCCGTCGCCTATCGTGATGCCGATACTGGTAGCGGCGTCCACTTGGGTGCAGCAAAAGATGACGCAGATGCCGTCGCCGGATCCGCGGCAGCAGTCCAGCCAGACGATGATGCTGTGGATGATGCCCATATTTCTGGGGGCGTTTTCGCTGGGTTGGCCCAGCGGGCTGCCCCTGTATTGGGTAGTGTCCAACATCATCGGCATCGGAATTCAGTACTTTATAACGGGGTGGGGGCCGCTGTTCCCGCTGTTCCCGAAACGCGGCGATGATGCGGCGGCAGCGCCGGCGCCGGCCGCCGCCAACTCACAGGAGAATGTAAGCGATGCAGGAAATAATTCAGGCGGGTCGGACCGTAGAAGAAGCCGAAGAGCTGGCGCTCGCGGCGCTCGGCGTCGACCGCAGCGCGGTCGAGGTCGAAATACTAAATAGGGGACGGCAGGGGTTCCTGGGCATCGGCGGCGAAATGGCCGAAGTCCGGGTTACCCGCCGGGATGCCGGGGCATCCGCCCAACCCGCCGCCGCCGATGCCCTTGACGCTGCCGACTCCCCCGCCGCCGACTCCACTGACGACTCCGATAACGGCGCACTGCCGGCGGATGCGCCAACCCCGGCATCGGCGCCGGCTACAACGGCCGGCACTCCGGCGGAAGCAGCGGTGCAGTCGGTAGAACGCATTTTGCAATATGTGGGCGCCGATGTGGATGTGGCGCTGCGCTCCGATTTTGACGATGCGGCCGGCGGCCCGGTGATTGACATCGCCGGCCCGGATTCCGGCTTGCTGATTGGACGGCGCGGCAACACGCTGCAATCATTGCAGTTCATCGTCCAAAGCATCGTGCGGCAGCAGTTTGAGGAGGAAGTCCGGGTGTCGCTGGATGTGGAGCAGTACCGCCAGCGCCGGGAGGATTCGCTGCGGGAAATGGCCGACCGGGTGGCCAACCGGGTGGCGCAAACCGGACGGGGCATTACGCTGGAGCCGATGACGCCCTACGACCGCCGGGTCATTCATATGTATCTGGGGGAACGGGAGGGCATCCGCACCGAAAGCGTGGGCTACGGCGAGGGCCGCAAAGTGCAAATCATTCCCGACCGGGGCTGACGCCCGCCCGATTGTGGGGCAATGACAAAAATCGGACCAACTTTGCCCCGCAAGCCGCAGTCTTTTGGTAGAATGTCGCCATTATGCTGGCTGCCCGGCCGCCCGACGGTTTCCGCTCCGTTGCTTTTGACCATCCCCGCGAAGAATGCGGGGTAGTGGGGTTGTATGCGCCGGGGGCGCACAGCGCAGCGCTGGCCGCGGTTGGGCTGTTCGCATTGCAACACCGGGGGCAAGAATCCGCCGGCGTGGCCACTGCCGACGCCGGCCGCTTGCAGGCGCATACCGGGATGGGGCTGGTCTCCGAGGCTTTTGCGGACGGCGGCATTGACCGGCTGCCCGGCCCGCTGGCCATCGGCCATACCCGCTATTCCACTACCGGCGCCAGCGAACCGTGCAACGCGCAGCCGCTGCTGGTGGCGGGCCGCAACGGGCCTCTGGCCGTGGCCCATAACGGCAACATCGTCAACTCGGCGCCGCTGCGGGAACGGCTGCAAGCGGAACACGGCTGCGCTTTTCAGACTACCACCGATTCCGAAGTCATCGCCCATCTGCTGGCGAATGCGCCGGGCGCATCCTGGGCGGAGCGGCTGTTTTACGGGATGCAATGTATGGAGGGGGCGTTCTCGCTGACGCTGCTGACGCCGGATGCGATGATTGCCGCCCGGGATCCCCTGGGCATCCGTCCGCTGTGCCTGGGCCGGCTGGAAAACGGGTGGGTAGCCGCCTCGGAAACCTGCGCTTTGGACCATCTGCAAGCCGAGTTCGTGCGGGAGCTGGCGCCGGGGGAAGTAGTTACCATCGGGCCGGACGGCATCCATTCGGCGGTGTATCAAAACGCCGCGCCGCGCGACCGCGCCCTCTGCGTCTTTGAATGGATTTACTTTGCGCGCCCGGACAGCGTAATGGACGGCGCGCTGATGCATACCGCCCGCGAGGAGATGGGCGCCCAGCTGGCCCGGGAGCATCCCGCCGCCGCCGACCTGGTAATCGGCATCCCCGATTCATCTACTTCGGCTGCGGTCGGCTATGCGCGCGAATCCGGCATTCCCTTTGCCAACGGGCTGGTACGCAACCGCTATGTGGGGCGCACTTTCATTGAGCCGGAACAGCAGCGGCGCGACCGGGGCGTGCGGCAAAAATTCAACCCGATGCCGGCGATACTGCGCGGCAAGCGGCTGGTAGTGGTGGACGACAGCATCGTGCGCGGCACTACGACGCCTCATGTGGTGGAGCTGCTGCGGCGCGCCGGGGCGGCGGCGGTTCATCTACGGGTCTGCGCGCCGCCGATCAAGCATCCCTGCTATCTGGGCGTGGATATGGCAACGCGCGCGGAACTGATTGCCGCCAACAAGTCGGTTGACGAAATCCGGCGGATTACCGGGGCCGATACCTTGGGTTATTTGAGCGTAGAGGGGCTGATGGGCGTGGCGCAGGGCAATCATGGCGGTTTCTGCGACGCCTGCTTTACCGGCCGATACCCCGTCCCCGTACAGCTGGGCTTGACCGGAGCCGACGCAGCGCCGGCGGCGCATTCGACGGCGTCGGCGTAACGGGCCGCAGGAACCGGAACGGTCGGCAGTGAACCAGGCCCCGGCATCCGACGCCTATGCCGCCGCCGGCGTTGCGCTGGACGCGCTGGACGGGATGAAAGACCGCATCAAGGCGTTTGCGGCAATGACGCACGGCCCGGAGGTGCTGGAAGGCGGCGGCGGGTTCGCCGGCCTGTTCGCATTGTCGGGCTATGCCGACCCGGTGCTGGCGGCCAGCGCGGACGGAGTAGGCACCAAACTGAAAATCGCTGCCCAGCTGGGACATTTTGAGGGCGTCGGGCAAGATCTGGTAACGCTCAATGTCAACGACATCCTTACTAAAGGGGCGCGGCCGCTGTTCTTTCTGGACTATGTATCGTTCAGCGAAGCGGACGAACACCGGCTGGAAATGCTGATGCGGGGCATCGTTTGGGGCTGCCGCGAAACGGGCTGCGCGCTGATTGGCGGCGAAACGGCGCAGCTGCCCGGCGTGTACGGCGCCGGCGATTTTGACCTGGCCGGCTTTGTCGTCGGCGTTGCGGAACGCTGCCGGCTGCTGGATGGCAGCCGCATTGTACCCGGCGATTTGCTGGTGGGCCTGCCCTCTAGCGGGGTGCACACCAACGGGTTCTCGCTGGTGCGCCGCGTGTTCGGCACTGATGACGACCCGTCGGCGCTGTTTCGCCCCGTACCCGGCCTGTCCCGCAACTTGGGCGATGAACTGATGGTGCGGCATCGCGCCTATTATCCGTTGTTGGCGCCGTGGCTCGGACCGCAGGACAAAGGGGCAGTCAAAGCACTGTGTCATGTTACCGGGGGCGGGCTGCCGGGCAAGATGCCGTCCATTTTGCCGGACGCTGTCGCCGCCGAGTTTCAGGTTGGCTCCTGGAACATTCCGCCCATATTCGGCGCAGTGCAGCGGGCCGGCGGCATCAGCGACGCCGAGATGTACCGCGTGTTCAATATGGGCTTGGGTATGGTTGCCGTGTGCGATGCCGACGGCGCCGCCGCGCTATTGGCCGGCATACCGGACGCCGTTGCCGTGGGCCGCATCGTTGCGCGTACCGGAAACGCGCAGACGATTTTGGCCGGCGGTTGAATTTTTGACACCGATAGACAGGATAGACAGGATGATTGTCGTCCGATACGGACTACGGGATTCCGCTCGGATTTAAGGGCGATGGGGGAACGGCACAGTGCAAGCCTTATTGAGCGTATTTGACAAGACGGGCATTGCGGACTTGGGGCGGCGGCTGTCGGACGCCGGCTATGCGCTAATCAGTACGGGCGGCACACACCGCAGCCTGGCCGAGGCCGGCATCCCCGTGCGGCAGGTATCCGATGTTACCGGATTCCCGGAGCTGCTGGACGGGCGGGTCAAGACGCTGCATCCCGTCATTCACGGCGGCCTGCTGGCCCGGCGCGATTCCGCCGCACAGATGGCCGAGCTGGAACGCCATAATATCGCCGCTATTGATGTGGTGGCCGTCAACCTGTATCCCTTTGCGGAAACCGTCGGCCGGCCGGGTGTTACGCTGGACGATGCGCTGGAAAACATTGACATCGGCGGGCCGACTATGCTGCGCGCCGCCGCCAAGAATTTCCCGTCGGCAGCCGTCATCGTTGACCCGGCGGATTACGATTGGGTTGCCGATGCGCTGGCGGGCGACGGCCTGAATCTGGAACAGCGGCGCCGCCTGGCGGCGAAAGCCTTTCAGCACGTGGCCGTCTATGACGCCGCCGTGGCGTCATACCTGGCGGCGGCAGCGGACGCTGCCGATGAAATGCCGCAGCAGGTAATCATCGGGCTGACGCGGGCGGCGGCGCTGCGCTATGGCGAAAACCCGCACCAGCGGGGCGCATTGTATGTCCCGGCCGCCGGCGGCTCCGGCGGTATCGCCCGCGCGCGGCAGCATCACGGGCGCGCTCTGTCGTTCAACAATCTGATGGACGCTGACGCAGCCTGGCGCACGGTTAGCGACTACGCCGAGCCGGCAGTGTGCGTCATCAAGCACGCCAACCCCTGCGGCCTGGCGTCCCGGGACAACCTGGCGGAAGCTTATCGGCTGGCTTACGCCGGCGATCCGGTGTCGGCTTTCGGCGGCATTGTTGGGTTCAACCGCCCGGTTGACGCCGCCGCCGCGGAGGCGATGGCGCCGGTGTTCTATGAAGTGGTAGTCGCTCCCGGCTACGACGCCGATGCGTTGTCCATCCTGCAACGCAAGCGCAATCTGCGTATTTTGGAAACGGAACCGGCGGCGGCCGCGCCGGGCGCATCCGATTACGATATTCGTCCATTGAGCGGCGGCGTCCTGGTGCAGACGCCCGATGCTGTCGTCGCAAACCCGGACTCCTGGACTACGGCCACGGAGCGCATTCCGACCGATGCCGAACTGGCCGACTTGGCATTTGCCTGGAAAGCGGTCAAGCATATCAAGTCCAACGCTATTGCCTTGGTGAAAGACCGGGCGCTGATAGGAATGGGCGCCGGGCAGCCCAACCGGGTGGTCAGCGTGCATCTGTCGCAGCGCGCCGCCGGAGAGCAGTCGGCCGGCTGCGTGCTGGCCTCTGATGCTTTTTTCCCGTTCCCGGACAACATTGAGCTGGCGGAGGACGCCGGCATTACTGCCATCGTACAGCCCGGCGGCTCCATCCGGGATGACGAAGTGATTGCCGCCGCCAACGCCGCCGGCATCGCCATGGTGTTCACAGGGGTACGCCATTTTCGCCACTGATAGATACCGGCCGGCGCCGGAATGACGGATGCTATGACGCTAATGGATTCCGGCTTACGCCGGAATGACGGGTAATATGGACGCTTATCTGGACATTGAAACAACCGGCTTTATCGGCAACGGCAGCTATCCGACGGTAGTCGGCATCGCCGTGGACTTTCCCCGTGACTGGACGATGGCGCAGCTGGTTGGCGATGACATCACGCCGGACGCCATACTGCACATCCTGGAGGGCGTTACCACCATCTACACTTTTAACGGCGCCAGCTTTGACCTGCCCTTTCTGGCGCAGGATCCCGGCATTGACCTGCGCCGCCGGTTTGAGCATTGCGACCTGATGCGCGCCGCCCATCGCGCCGGCTGGAAAGGCGGCCTCAAGAAAATTGAGGTGGACATGGGCATTCGGCGCAAACTGCCCGATATGAGCGGCTTTGACGCCGTACTGCTCTGGCGCCGCTACCAACGCTATGACGACCGGGCTGCGCTGGATACTCTGCTGGAATACAACCGGGAGGATGTGGAAAATCTGCGCGTCCTCCGTGAACGACTGGAGAATGACCCATGGAGCTAGGGCTGAAAGGCAAAAATATCGTCGTAACCGGCGGCGGCACTAACATTGGGCGGGCCATCGTGCTGGCATTCGCCGCCGAGGGCAGCAATATCGCCATCGCCGAGCTGAACCGTAGCGCCGGCGAGCAGACGGCCGCCGCCGTCAATGCGATGGATTCCGGCGCATCGGCCGTCGTCATTGACGCCGATGTTACCGACCAAAGCAAGACCGATGCGATGATGGCCGAAGCCATCGCCCGGCTCGGCAGCGTGGATGTGCTGGTCAACAATGTGGGCTGGACGGTTGACCGCCTGTTTATGGACAAGCCGCGTTCCGAGCATATCAAAGAGGTTGATGTGAACCTGTGGGGCGCCATCAACTGCATTCACGCCGTGCTGCCGCATATGATGGAACGGCAATCGGGGGCTATCGTCAGCATCAGCAGCGACGCCGGGCGGATGGGCGAATACCGGGAGGCCGTCTATTCGGCGTGCAAGGCCGGCGTCATCGCCCTCAGCAAGGCCATCGCGCGGGAGACCGGACGCTACGGGCTGCGGCTCAATATGGTATGTCCGGGCTTGGTAGTGCCGCCGCAAGCCGAAGTGTCCAGCCCGGAAAGTATGTGGAGCCAAGGGATGCAGGACATTTTTACGGAGGAAGTGCTGGAACGGGTGCGCCGCGCCTACCCGCTGCGCCGGATGGGAACGGCGCAGGAAGTAGCCAACGCCGTAGTGTTCCTGGCCTCGGATGCCGCCAGCTTCATCACCGGACAGACTTTGAGCGTGTCGGGCGGGTACACGATGATGTGATGCAATACCGAGCATCGGCAGGGCGGGCGGCAGTTGCCATATCAGATATAATGTGCTAAAATCACCGCCGTTACCGCAATCCGCAGCTGCCACTACGCCAAAGCGATTTTGATATGGAACCTGACGACACTGCCACCCGCTGGGTCAAAAGCGCCGACTGCCGCGACGGGATGGCGGAGCTGGACGACAGCAGCGTTTCCCTGATTTTGACCGACTCGCCGTATTTCATCGATGGTATGGACGACGGGTGGGATGATGGGCATTTGCGTTCCCGCGTCAAGCCGGGCGTAGTAGGCGGACTGCCGTCGGGAATGAAATTCACCCGCAATCAGGGCCGCAATCTATATGCCTTTCTGGCGCCCATTGCCGAGCAATGGATGCGGGTAATCAAACCGGGCGGGTTTGTGCTGTGCTTTGCCCAGCCGCGGCTGTTTCATCGCACCGCCGCCGCCATTGATGACGCCGGGTTTGAGATCCGGGACGCCCTGGCGTGGCGCTACGAGGGGCAGGCTAAAGCCTTTACGCAAGACCACTTTGTGCGGCGGCGCAACCTGCCGGATGACGAAAAGCGGCGCATCATCGCCGAACTCGGCGGGCGTAAAACGCCACAGTTGAAACCGCAAATGGAACTAATCGTCCTGGCGCAGGCGCCGCGCGACGGCACTTTTGTGGATAACTGGCTGAAGCATCGCGCCGGGCTAATCAGCGCCGATGCGCCGCTGGTGGAACCGGACCGCTTTCCCGGCACGGTGATTCCGGTGCCTAAAACTCGGGAACGCTACGGCCATATGACGGCCAAGCCGGTGCCGCTGCTACAACATCTGATACGCATTTTTTGCGCCGCCGGCGCCGATGCCCTAGTGCTGGACCCTTTTGCCGGTTCCGGCGCGACGGGCATTGCGGCGCGGCGGGAAGGCCGGGGCTTTATCGGCTTTGAGATTGACCCGGCGATGGCCGCCGCCGCCGATGCGCGTATCACCGTAACCGCAACAGCAGCCGGGGACGGGGCCGCGCGATGACGATGCCGCAAAGCCCGCTGCCGTCGCCGGCGGAACTGGATACGGCTTACCGGGATATTGCCCGCATTCACGCCAAGCATCTGGCGCAGCACGGCGTGAAATTGCCGGCCGAAAACAGTCACAAACGAGTCTGGCTGGCGATGCTGCATCACTATGCGCCGGAACGGGTGCATAAGGATGAAATTTCGGACGCCGTGCGCCGGGAATATCCTAACGCCGGCCGGGATCAGCAGGTGCGGCATCTCAAACGGGACGGCTGGAACATTGCCGGCAGCGGCGGTTTCCATCAGCTGGCTGACCCGTATCGCCCCGACCAGGGTTTTGTGAATGAACGCAGCCGGCGTCAGGGCCGGCTGAATGCCGGCGATTTTACGCAGCTGATAACCGCATTCGGCAACCGCTGCGCTACCTGCGGCGCGCGGGAGGGCGAACCGGACCCACGCTATGGCCCTGACCGCGTAACTTTGCAGCAAGGGCATCAGGATCCGGACCGTCCGGCCAACGACCCGGACAACATCATTCCGCAGTGCCAGTTCTGCAACCGCGCCTACCGCCGGGATTTCGTGTTTGACTCCAGAGGACGGGCGCGCGCCGTGGCCGACGCGGGACCGGCGCACGCGCCAACCGGACCGTACAGCGCAAAATCTGGGAACTGCTGCGGCAGAGGTTTGGCGGCGCATCCTGATGCCGGGCGTCCGGCCCTAACGAACCCGGGCCGGCTGATGCGTAACATCAACGCAATGGGGAATGCTTCCTAAAGTTGTCCGGGGCATTGGCCGGGTTTGCCGGCTTTTGGAAAATGCGGGGGTAAAGTTGCTTTAGTTCGGCAGCAATTTCCGCCGGCAGCCCCTGGGTTTGGTACAGGGATGCCGCTTGCTTTATCCGGCCGGCGGCGGTATAATGGCGGCGTTGGCAGTCAAACTGCTGACGCTTTCAATTGCGTTCCTCTGTAGCTCAGCGGTAGAGCGGGCGGCTGTTAACCGCTAGGTCGCAGGTTCGAATCCTGCCAGAGGAGCCAATTTTTTTTGCCGGCCCCGCCGGCGCCTTGGGTCGCTGGTATCCTAATATGCGCGGCTAATGGATTTTTGCCGTCATCAGCAAGGCTAGGAAGCCGGCGCCATGTACCGTAACCATGGAATGGAATAGGCCGGCATTTCTGCGCTTTTGGCGCAGTCTTTCGTGCGCCGCGCCAACCGGAATGACGGTTTTATACCTGAATCACCGGCAAAGAAATGCTATCCGGCTTGCGCCGGCCTTGACGGCAACAGCCCGGCGGCGCACAATGAATATGATGATATGGATGGCGGCGATGTTCCCTCAGCCGGCCGTCCGGCCATCCCGGCGTTGCCCCATGGTGTAGCGGTAGCACGTCAGCCTTTGGAGTTGAAAGCCCAGGTTCGAACCCTGGTGGGGTAGCCATTGCCAGCGCAATCCAATAGCCCAATGCCGCGCGGCGCTATGCCGGATGCGGCATTAGTCTATTTTGGTGATGCGGCCATTCCGGGGATCCCCCTTTTCAGCGGCGGCGGCGTTCCAGATACATCGGCATTCCCCCTTTGGGACGCAGCGAAATCAGCGGCAGCATTTTGATGCGGTGCCGTGGATCGTGGCGCACCGTCCACTGCTGCCCGATGGCCGCCAGGATCAGTTTGGATTCCATCAGCGCAAACCCCTCTCCGATGCACTGGCGCGGCCCGCCGCCAAAGGGATAGTAGGCGTAACGCGGCAGGCTGTTGCGGAACTCCGGCGTCCAACGGTCGGGCCGGAACTCTAACGGCTCCTCAAACCAACGGGCATCGCGCTGGACTATCAGCTGCGGCGCCGCCAGCACCGCCCCGGCGGGAATCTCGTAGCCCCCCAGCGTAAAAGGCTCAAAGGCCATCCGCGACCAGAACCAGATGGACGGGTACAGCCGCAGCGATTCCGTAAGAATGCGGTCGGTAAAGGGCAGGTTGGGCAAGTCGTCAAGCGTAGGCGGCCGGCCGCCCATCACATCGTCCAGCTCCCGATGAAACCGGGCCTGAATTTCCGGGTTCACGGCCAGCAGATACCAGGTCCAGGCCAAAGACACGGCGGTAGTCTCATGGCCGGCGGCGAAAAGCGTAATAGTCTGGTCACGCACTTGCCGATCGGTAAGCCGGTCAATCTGCCCGGCGTCATCCTCAAAGCGCGCTTCCAGCAGCAGCGACAGCAGGTCGTCGTTCCCGTCCTCGTCATTGCTATCCCGGCCGCTCTTATCCCCGTCGTTCCTATCCCCGTCGCTCTTATCTAATGACTGCCGCCGTTTGGCAATCAGGTCAAAAATGATTTCGTCCAGACGGGCGCGTTCCCGCCGGAAACGCCGGCTGTACGGCAGGGGCAGCTGATGCAGCAGATGGCGCAGGCGCGGCGGCTGGTTGACGCGGGTAACCAGGTAATTATTGGTGAACTCAAAGGTATCGCCAATGCGCCGGGAATCGGATGGCAGTTCCAGCCCAAACAGCGTTTTCACGACGATGCGGAGCGTCAAGTCGCCCATTTCGCGCGCCATATCAATGCGCTGCCCGTCCTGCCAGCCGGCGCGGTGGCTGACGGCGTACTGCTGCATCACGGCGCCATAGCCATCCACCCGGCTGCGGTGAAATTGGGGCTGCATCATCCGGCGCTGCTGCAAGTGGTCGGCGCCGGCGGCGGTAACCAGGCTGTTGCCCATCACCCACTTGAGCACCTCAGTGTTGGGGCCGCGCCCGACACGCTGATGGTGCGTAACCATAATGTCCCGTATCAAGTCCGGGTGCGTAACCAGATACAGCAGGGCCGGCTTGACCGACAGCGTCGCCAGGTCGCCGTAAGCGGCGGCCTCGGTCATAAATCCGATCGGATCGCGCAGATAGCGAAAAGCCTGGCCGACGACGGGCAGCTCCGCCGGGCCGGGCGGCAGCCGATCCCGGCTGACCCGAGGCTTGGGCGGATAGGCAACCGATGCGGACATAACAAACACCAATGCGCGGCAATATCCCTATATTACGCCATTCCGTCCAATTTGTCCGACGGGCTTCCTCCGGCAGCAACGGCGGTCGCAGCAATCTCCACTCCCACTGCGAAAGGGTTGGGGTGCGGGCCGCTCCCGCTGTTGAGTATCGGGCGGCCGGTGGGCTATAATCATCCCCGCAAAGCATCCCTAATCTACACCAGTCAAATCCAGAACAGCCAACCGGGACGGTTATGCCTGCCGATTATTACGAAACTCTCGGCGTGAGCCGGGGCGCCAACGACGAGGAAATCCGCCGCGCCTTTCGGAAAAAGGCGATGGAATTCCATCCCGACCGCAACCGCACGCCGGGCGCCGAGGACACCTTCAAAGAGATTAACGAAGCCTATCAGGTGCTGAGCGACCAGGAAAAGCGGTCGCGCTACGACCGCTTCGGCCATGCCGGCGTCAACGGCGGCAGCGACCGCCCCTTTGACGGCTTTGATCCCTTTGGCGGGTTCGGCGATATTTTTGAAACCTTTTTTGGCGGCGGCGGTCGCACGGCCAGCCAGGCCCGCGCCGGCGACGACATCAGCCAGCGCATCACGCTTACTTTTGAGGAGGCGGTGTTCGGCTGCGAGCGGGATTTGGAAATTGTCCGCATTGAGCCGTGCCAGAACTGCTCGGGCGCCGGCAACGAACCGGGTACGCCAATCACATCCTGCATAACCTGCGCCGGCTCCGGCCAGGTGCGGCGGGCGCAGCGCAGCGTTTTCGGGCAGTTCGCCGTAACTACGCCCTGCCCGGCTTGTAACGGCGCGGGACGCACCATCGCTACGCCTTGCTCCAACTGCCGGGCGCAAGGCGTGGAACGGCGGCGGCGCACCCGCACGGTAACCATCCCGGCCGGCGTGGACGACGGGATGCAGGTTCGCATCACGGGCGAGGGCAGCGCCGGCATTAACGGCGGCCCGCCCGGCCATCTCTATGTGCAAGTGCGCGTCCAGGAACATCCCCTTTTCCGGCGGGAGGATTTTGACCTGGTGCATCGCCTTGCCATCAACATTGCCGAGGCTGCGCTGGGCGTCAGCAAACCCGTACCGACCTTGGACGGCGATCCGGTGGATCTGGAAATACCGTCCGGCACACAGTCGGGCAGCTACTTCCGACTGCGCGGGAGGGGCGTGCCGCATCTGCGCCGCAACGGCCGGCCTACCGACCGCCGGGGCGATATTCGCGTACTCGTTGATGTGGATGTTCCCGCCAAACTGAACAAGTATCAGCGGCAGCTGCTGTCCGACCTGGAGTATTCATTGAGCCACGGGGGTAAAGCGCCGCCGACGCCGGAGCCGGCCGGCGGCTCGCGACCGGGCAAGGCTAAAGCCAAAGCCGGCGCCGGCAAAGGCCGCCGCAAATCCGCCAATCGGAAACAGAACGCCGCCAACGCGAAGCCGTCCGCAAACACAGTCGACGGCGGCGCAACTGCGGGCGACGCGCCAGCGGCGGATACCGCCAACTCCGGCGCCGGCTCGGACGACCGGCAGCGCGGCCTGTTCAACCGTATCAAGGATACATTTTCGCCGCCGGCGGACTAGGGCGCGTGATTATATTACGGTTTGCCGCAGTCAGGAGTATGTTTTCGCTATTCCGACGCCGTTACAACCGCTATTCCAATGCCCCTACAACCGTCATTCCGGCGCAAGCCGGAATCTATGCTTGCCATCTCCATTACCGCAATAGGGAATTACGACGCCGGATTCCGGCTTGCGCCGGAATAACGGTGAATATAACTACCCGGTTTTCGCAATGTCCTGGCATGAATTGAGCATCCGCGTGCCCTTTGAGTATGTGGAGCCGGTTTCCTACCTGTTTGAGCGCTACGCCTACGGGTTGAGCGTAGAGACGCTGCCCGACGCCGGCGCCGTGCTGCGCTCTTATTTGCCCAGCCTGTCCCGGCGGCGGCTGGCGCATATTGAGGTCGGCATCAAGCTGGCGGCCAGCGTTGCCCCGCTGGGGGAGCTGGACATACGGGAGCTGGACGACAACGAGGACTGGCGCAATTCCTGGAAGCAGCATTTCACGCTGCTGCGGGTGGGCCGCAATCTGGTTATCAAGCCGTCGTGGGTGGATTATACGGCGCAGGACGGCGACATTGTGATTGACCTTGACCCCGGACTGGCCTTTGGCACCGGCTACCATCCTACTACCTACACTTGCCTGGAGGCGCTGGAAAATCTGGTAACGCCCGGATGCGCCGCGCTGGACATTGGCACGGGTTCAGGCATCCTGACGATTGCCGCCGTCAAGCTAGGCGCGGCGCAAGTTACGGCGGTGGACATTGACGGACACGCCGTGCGCGCCGCCCGCAAGAATTTCCGGCGCACCGGCATCCTGGAACGGGTTAATGCCGCAACTGGCAGCGTGCCGGGGCCGGCTACCCGGGGGCGGCAGTACGATGTGGCGGCAGCCAATATCAGCGCGCGGGGCATTGGCATTGTTGCGCCGGGCATTCCAGAACTGCTGGCATCGGACGGCGTGTTTATCGCATCGGGCATCATCGTAGAACAGCACGACACCGCCGCTGACGCCATCGCCGCCGCCGGAATGGTCATCACCGAAACCCTCCAGCGCGAGGATTGGGTTACGCTGCTTTGCCGCCATCCCTAGAATCCAATCTGCGGATCATCCCGTTTATCCTGTCCATCCCTGCCATTAATTTGCCCGTTAAAATTGGTGACCGCCGGCGATTGCGTACATAGGTTCCGTATCGTATCGTAGCGGGCAATCCGAATCGCAAGGCAGGTACACGCAGATGATTGACACGGTTACTTTGAATCGATTTGAGCTGCTCGGCCCGCTGGGCGGCGGCGCCGATTATGATGTGCGCGCCGCTTTTGACTTGGAAACCGAGCGTCCGGTCGTGCTTAAGCGCCCCAGCCCACAGGCGGCGCGCCGGCAGATGCACGGCTCGATTGAGGAACGCACCGACCGCATCCTGGCGGCTTACGAGGCCGCCGGGCAACACTGCCCAACCGAACCCACACTGCCCGAAAACTGCACGGCCCAGGATGTTGCAACCTACAATGCCGTTATGCAGGCCCGCCGCAAGGCCCTGGATGCCGGCGAGCTGCCGGGCGGCGTCCCGCGCGTCATCGGCGTTACCGATGCCGCCATCCACGACGCTTACTTTGGCGATGATGTGGGGCAGCCTTATCGGGTGCGGGTTGAGGAACGGGCTTACGGCATTCCGCTGGCGGGCGATCCCCGCAGCCGCATCCTGCGCGTTCCCATCGGGCTGGGGCAGAACCTGTTCGCCCTGCACCCGATCTGGCCGCAGGCGCTCTCCGATTTTAAGGATAGCTGGCAGATTCAGGAGCAGCTGCTGGCGGCGCAAGAGGTTTTCACCGCCGCCGGCTATGTCCTGCTGGATTTGGGGCCGCACAATGTGTACTACTCACCGGGCTGGACGCGGCAAATCACGCTGATTGACACCGGGGCGCTGGTTGGGCATGGCGTGGAACGCGCCTACGGCAACGCTCCGCAGGAGGTCCACGATTTCTACCTGGAGATGCTGAAGTACTACATCACGCCGGAGCTGCCGCCTCGGGAAGCCGCCGGCTACTACGATTCCTACAACCAGCGTCCGGTAATATCGCTGGAGCAGGAATGCGACGACCTTACGGCGGCGTTCACGGCGGCCGGCGGCGCGCTGGGGGATGCGATGGCGGCCTGCATCGCGCGCGTCCGCCGCCGCGACTACGGCAGCATCACACAGTTCGGGCAAGACTTGCAGGAATGCCTGCATCTGATTACCATTCGCAACGAGCAGCTGGTGGAGGCGGAGATGTCGGAGAACCGGCTTTACGAGTTGGGCGAACCGGCGCCGACCCGCGCCTGGCTGGATGCCGTGAAGCGTCTTGCCGAACCCCATTGGCGGGAACGCTACTTGTTTGATGCCGACAACGAACTGGACATGGTGTACGGCGAATAAAGGCTTACTGGGAGCAGCCGTCCCAATAACCGCCGTTGAATTACGAAGAGGCACAGGAGCATTATGATTACCGGCTCAATTGCGACTCTGCACGACAATAGCGCGCATGGCGAGGACAGCTATCTTGTCCGGGACCTGGGCGGCGGCAATTTTCTGGACGCCGTGCTGGACGGCGTAACCGGGCACGGCGGCGACGAAGCCAGTTCATCAGTGGCCGACGCCTTGAACCGGGCTGATATTGCCGGCCCGGAGGACATCGTGGCCATCCTCAACGACCAGAACGCCGACTTTCATCAGGTTGGCGGCGGCCGGTTTCTGCTGACCACTGCATCCGTGGCGCTGTACCTGGACGGACGGCTGCACATCGTCAGCGCCGGCGACAGCCCCATATTCGTCATCCGTCCCGACGGGTACGAGCAATACAGCGGACGGCGCGGCGGCCTGATCCGCCTGGGCGTGTCCAAAGCCGTCGGCGCTGAGGCGTCCTTGTCGGTGTTCCAGACTACGGTTGACTTGTCGGCAAGCGACCGTCTGGTGTGCTGCACCGACGGCGTAAGCGACAACCTGCTGGGAGAGGAGCTGATGGACATAGTGCGCGCCGCCGCCGATGCCGAAACCGCATCCCAACAGGTCAAAGCCCTGGTTGACCGGCACATTGAGCAAGGGCGAGACCTCCGCTTTCGGGGCGGACGCTTCCGCCACGATGACGAGACGGCGATCTTCCGCTTTTTTGCGGAGTGAGCCGCCGCTGGCCGCCGCTGCGGTTATACTGGATGCAGGATAACCGGGCGGCGCCGGCGGCCGGCCGATGCAATGGAATCAGTGGCGAAACGGAATCAGCGGTGAAGGAGGCCCCAATATGGAGCAGGAATGAAAGCTCCCCTGGTTTATGGATTTGGGACGCACCGTTTCAAGCTGGGCATCACCCTGCCTTTTAGCGGCCTCTACGCCGTATTGTCGCTGATGGCCTTTGGCGTTATGCCGTTCACCGTTGCGGTGGCAATGGCCACCGTTGCGTTTCCCATCGGTGCGCTGTATTTGGCCGATTACATGGCGAAAAAGCTGATTGATGGCTAACCGCCGAGGAGGGAACGCCTCTCCAACATCGCTGAATAGCTCGAATTGGGCTGCGGTCGGCATTGGCATAATGACCATAGCTACCATTATCGCGGCCGTAACTGCCGCGGCGGGGATAAGCGTGGTCAGAGGGAACACGGACGGGGATGCAACGCCGCAGACGGCACTCTCCCGGCCGGCCGCCGTTTTGCCGTCGTCCCCGGTGTGTTAGACTATCCGGCAGATTATCGACGGCAAACGCAATGCTTTCCGTTTTGGGTCGGGCTTGCTCCCGAGCCAGGGCGGCGGCAAGGAGTACGGAATTGGGCAAGATCAAGGTTGCCATTATCGGCGTGGGCAACTGCGCCTCGTCGCTGGTGCAGGGTATTCACAAGTATGTTGAAACGCCGGACGACGAACCCATCCCCGGCGTAATGCACAACCGCATCGGGGAATACCGCATTGAGGATATTGAGGTGGTCGCCGCTTTCGACGTCGACCGGAACAAGGTCGGCAAAGACCTGTCGCAGGCCATCTTTACCGAACCGAACAACACCATCAAGTTCGCCGATGTTCCCCATCTCGGCGTTACCGTGGAACGGGGTATGACCCACGACGGCATCGGCCGCTACCTGTCCGATGTAGTGGTGAAATCGCCCCACAGCACCGCCGACATTTCCGGCATCCTGAAAGACCGCGCCGTGGATGTGGTCATCAACTATCTGCCGGTGGGCAGCGAGATGGCTACCAAGTGGTATGTGGAGCAGATTCTGGATGCCCGCTGCGCGATGATCAACTGCATCCCGGTGTTCATCGCGCGCGAGGACTACTGGCGGGGCCGCTTTGAGGAGCGCGGCGTTCCCATCATCGGCGACGACATCAAATCCCAGGTGGGCGCAACTATCGTGCATCGGGTGCTAACCCGGCTGATGGAGAACCGGGGCGCCGAAATCGACAACACCTATCAGCTCAACTTCGGCGGCAATACCGACTTTCTCAATATGCTGGAACGCGACCGCCTGGTTAGCAAGAAAATCTCCAAAACTGCGTCCGTTACCAGCCAGATGGAGGACGAACCGGAGGCCGACGCTATCCACATCGGCCCCAGCGACCATGTGCCATGGCTGCAAGACCGCAAGTGGTGCTACATTCACATTGACGGCACAGTGTTCGGCGGCGCGCCCATCAAACTGGAGGTCAAGCTGGAAGTGTGGGACAGCCCGAACTCCGCCGGCGTGGTAGTGGACGCCATCCGCTGCGCCAAGCTGGCCCTGGATCATGGGCAGGGCGGCGCCGTGTACGGCCCCTCCGCCTACTTTATGAAAAGCCCGCCCATCCAGTACACCGACTCCACCGCCCACGAAATGGTTGAGGCGTTCATCGCCGACCCGGCGGTGCAGTCGGCAGTGGTAGCGGCGTCCGGCGGCGACGCGTAGCAGCGTTACGATGCGGCCCGGCGGCAGTACCCGGCGGCGGCATCATCACCAATCAGTTGCATTACCAGTTGCACCACCAAGTGCATGACGCAAAGGCTGGCGAACCGTGAACATCGCGATGGTATCGCCCTACGACTTTGCGCGTCCGGGGGGCGTAAATTCCCATGTGGCCCAGCTGTCCGACGAGCTGCGCCGGCGGGGACACCGGGTGCGGGTGATTGCCCCGCAAACGGGCCGGCCGGCGGCTACCGAAGGACTGCCCGCCGACCGATTTACTCCGATGGGCCGGACGGTATCGCTTTCCGCCGGCGGCTCAACGGCGCGGGTTTCGTTGGCCTGGTGGCTGTATCGCAAAGTGCGCGGACTGATGACGAAAGAGGACTTTGATGTAGTGCATCTGCACGAACCGCTGGCGCCGCTGCTGCCTTATCTGGCGCTGCATCACTCCCGCGCCGTGAATATCGGCACTTTTCACGCCTTTGCCGCCTGCCGGGGACTGTATCGGCTGAGCCGTCCGGCTTTGCAGCGGTGGCAACGCCAACTGCACGGGCGAATTGCGGTATCGGCGGCGGCGCGCACTTTTGTAGCGGCGCACTTTCCGCAGCACGCCTATCAGGTCATCCCCAACGGCATTGACTACCGGCGGTTCGCCGACGCTAAACCCTTTCCCCACTTGCGCGATGGCCGGTTCAACCTGCTGTTTGTCGGACGCAAGGACAAGCGCAAAGGCTTGCGCTACCTGCTGGCGGCCTTCCGGCGACTGTCCGCGCAGCGGAACGACCTGCGCCTCATCGTAGTCGGGCCGGGCGAACCCGACCGGGACAGCGCGCGCAGCCTGTCGGCCATTGCCGGCGGCGCTCCGGGCAGCGTACTGCTTACCGGAGAAGTCGGCCACTCCGAGCTGCCGCGCTATTACGCCAGCGCCGACGTGTTTTGCAGCCCGGCCACGGGCGGCGAGAGTTTCGGCATCGTGCTGGCCGAAGCGATGGCCGCCGGCGTCCCGGTAGTGGCATCTGATATTGACGGCTATCGCGATGTAGTAGCGCATGGCGAGCAGGGTCTGCTCACGCCGCCGCAAGACCCGGCGGCGTTGTCCGACGCCATATCCCGCATCATCACGGACAACGAGCTGGCGGGCCGGCTGGCGGAGGCCGGGCGCCGGCGCGCCGCCCAGTTCTGCTGGCAGAGCGTGGGCGCCGACATTGAGGATTACTACCGGAACTGCATTGCGGAGGCGGGCGCGCGTGGCCATTTTAGGTAGAGAACAGCTGCGTACGGCGGTGCTGCGCTATGTGGAACTGCCGGGCGCGCGGGCGCTGAACGCCATCGGGCTTACGCCCAACAGCATTACGCTGCTCGGCTTTGCGGTGTGCGTCGCCGGCGCCGCGCTGACGGCTCTGGGCTGGCCGCTGTACGGCGGCATCGTCTTTCTGGCCGGCGGTTTGCTGGATCTGTTTGACGGCGCGCTGGCCCGGCTGACCGACCGGGCCTCTCCCTTTGGCGCGCTGCTGGATTCGGTGTTTGACCGATTAGGAGAGGCGGCGCTGTTCGTCGGGCTGGGGCTGTACTACCTGATGTTGCCGCTGCCGGCCCGGGAAATGCTGCTCAGTATGCTGGCGGTGCTGCTGGGTTTGGTATTCTCGCAGGGCGTTTCCTACCTGCGCGCGCGCGGCGAGGGCTTGGGCGTATTCACCCGTTCCGGCCTGATGACGCGCTCCGAGCGGGTAGTGATTCTGGGCAGCGGCCTGATTGCCGAGGGATTGGCGCCAATTCCGGTTATGGTGTGGGTGCTGTGGCTGATTGCGGCAATATCATGCCTGACGCTGTTCCAGCGGATGTTCGTCATACGGGGGATTTTGGAGAAGGATATAAAGGATAGTAATGGATCATCAAACCATTAGCCGTCGGATGCCGCAGATTCCCCGGCTATCTCCAATAACCGGATGACCAGCTGCTCGGTAGCGCGGACGGCAATCGCCACTTCGCCGGCCGTCATAAAACCCTGGTCCGCATTGCCGTGCAATTGCCAGGGATCCTGCATAAGTACGCGCACCGGCTCATTGCCGGGTTCATCGGCCAGTTCGTCCATGAACCGGCGCTTTTCGCTGTGCTTGACGGGATTGCGTCCACGCCCGCGGCGGCGGCATTTACTGGGTGTTTAGCGGCGTGCCAAGCCTGATTTGACGCTTACAGGAGCTGCCCATCCGCAACATCCTGCATCATCCGCATCATGCTGAGCGCGGCTTCGTCCGCGTGTTCCCGTGTGGTCAGCAATTGCGCGTGTGCTCGCCCGGCGCACCCAGGATCATCATAAGGTCAATAAAGATACGCAACCCGGCCTGAAACGCAACTATATCGTCCTTTTCCAAAAAGTCGTACTCCGCGTTATAGTGGAACATCCTGGTGCCGCTGTATCCGGCGGCAATCAGCATCTGCTCGCCATATTCAGCGTCCATTTTGAGGATGGCGTCCTGGATTTGCGCGTCGGTGTCGGCCGGCCAGTTGCGCCGGCGGGCCGCGTACACGGCGGCTTTGCGGCCGGCCAGCCACATTTCACGCGATGCGCCGCGGCAGTCATCAACGGCCAGCTTGGCGGCGGCAATTCGCAGATGCCGGTTAGCGGTTTCGGATAAAATGAGGGGATGCTGCGCTGCCATAGCTCCGTCTCCGATTTCAGGATTGCCTTGCCCGGCATATTCGGCGGAGGATAGCCGGGATTTAGCATACTCTTGCCACGCCATCCCGTCATCTTGCCATCCCGCCATCCTGCTATCTTGCCATACTCCATACATAATGGCGGGGTTTTGCGAATGACATACCCGGCGGCGGCGTAGTACACTGCGCCGGCAACAACGGGGCGTTGCGGATGACATCAACGTTTGCATCAATCGCCGGCGTCAATCGCCTTAAGTGAGAGGTGGAGCATGACATCGCAACTTCAGGTCTCCGTTCAGACGGGTGATGAGACCGACATTCCAGATTCCGGCCTGCGCCCGGTGAAGCGGTGCCGTCTGACTCCCAGTGATGCGTTGAAACCCTTGCCCCAACCCCGGCACGCGGTCATTGACGAAGATCGGTTCATTGATGAACTGTATAAAATGGACACTGAAGCGGAGCGAACCCTTGCCGAAGCGGGGTTGGAGGATTACCTACAACAATGCCCGCCGTATTAAGGGGACAAATCCGTTGGGCTGATTGGTGTGAATTTTTTCGATTTGAGCCACTGCACAGGCCCCCGAATCAAGCCGGATTGATGCCTGGAATACGGCATACCCCGCGCCATCCCACCATCCTACATAATAGACAGGATTTGCGGATGGTATATCAGGCGGCGGCGTAGTACACTGTGCCGGCAACTAACGGGGCGTTGCGGGCGAAATGACTTCCGCTGCCCGCCGCCTTGCCGGATTGGACGCCTTGCCGGATTGGAGATGATAGTTTGCCGCACGAACTGAACGCCGGGCTGGACGGCGCCGGTCTGCGGGTTGCCATCGTAGCGGCCCGCTTCAACTATGTGATTACGAAAAACCTGATGGACGGGGCCGTGTCCACCCTGGCACGCTACGGCGTGCGGGACGGCGACATCGCTATCGCCTGGGTGCCGGGTTCCTTTGAGCTGCCCGTAGTCGCCAAAACCCTGGCGCAGTCGGGCCGCTACGATGCGGTCATCTGCCTGGGCGCAGTGATACGGGGCGAAACCGGTCATTATGACATGGTGTGCAACCAGGCCGCCGCCGGCATCGCCGCAGTAGGCCGGGAAACGGGCGTGCCGACAATGTTCGGCGTCCTGACTACCGAAAACCTGGAGCAGGCCGTCAATCGCTCCGGCGGCAAGGTCGGCAACCTCGGTTCCGACTGCGCCGTCGGCGCCATTGAATCGGCGCGGTTGCTTCAGGCCATCAAAACCGGGTGAACGCCAGCGGATAAGGAGCCGGCACAATGCAAACCACACTAGAATTCAACCCCAGCTATTCCCTGCTCACCGTTGAGCTGACGGCCGGCGAGTCCATCAAAGCGGAAACCGGCGCGATGGTGGCGCAGGCTGGCGTAGCGATGAAAACCGGAATGGGCGGCGGCGGGCTGTTCGGCGGACTGCGCCGGATGGTGGGGGGCGAATCGTTCTTTGTGAACACCTTTACCGCCGGGGGCGGCGGCGGCTGGGTCAGCTTGGCGCCGTCGGCGCCGGGGGACATCGCATCATTTGAGCTGCTGCCGGGCAGCAACCTTTTCATTCAGTCCAGCTCTTTCCTGGCCTGCACCGAAAATGTGCAGACCGACACCAAGTTTCAGGGGTTTCGCGGCTTTTTCAGCGGCGAAAGCCTGTTCTTTATCCGCGCTTATTCCGAAAGCGGCGCCGGCACGGTCTATTACAATTCATTCGGCGCCATCAAGGAAGTTCCGATTACGCCGGAGCGGGAAGTGATTGTGGATACCGGCCATCTGGTGGCGTTCAGCGACGATGTGGAGTACTCCATTGACAAAGTGGGCGGCATCGGCTCGCTGATTGCGGGCGGGGAAGGGCTGGTGATGCGGTTCCGCGGCAACGGAAAGGTTTGGGTGCAGACGCGCAACCTGGCCGCGCTGGCCGACAAGCTGAACCCGTTCCTGCCCAAGACCAGAGGACAATAGCCGCAGTAAAACGGCGCAACAGGGCGCGACGCGCCCGCCGCCCGTCAAGGAATGGAGAAAGCAGCGCAATGGAATTCGGCGTTACCATCCCCAACAACTGGGGCATCGACGACCCGCAGGAAGTCATCCGGTTCGGCCCGCTGGCCGAGCAGCTGGGCTATGACTCGGTTTGGGTGATGGACCATCTATTCAACAACGGCTATATCCGGGAACGGCTGGACGACAAACCGTACTATCATCCGATGGCTACGCTGTCGCACATATCAGCGCTGACTTCACGGGTACTTCTGGGTACATCGGTGCTGGTGCTGCCCTATCACAACCCGGTGGAGCTGGCGAAATACGCCGCCACATTGGACCAGATGTCCGGCGGACGGGTAACGCTGGGCGTCGGCGTGGGCGCAATGACGCCGGAGTTTGAGGCGCTGGGCATACCGTTGCAGCAACGCGGTTCGTTGACCAACGAAAGCATTGATATGATGCGGGAGCTGTGGTCAAACGAGGATCCGCGCTACGACAGCCCGCGCTGGCAGTTCAGCGACCTTAAGTTCGCGCCCAAGCCGCAGCAGACGATTGGCGGCGTTCCGCACATACCGCTGTGGGTAGGCGGCAGCAGCCCCGGCGCCCTGCGGCGGGCCGCCCGGCGCGGCGACGGCTGGCATCCCTCCGGCGTTACCGCCGAGGAGTTCGCCATCGGATGCCGGACGGTGCGGCAGACCGCCGAAGCCGCCGGACGCAACCCGGACACGCTGACGATGTCGGTACGGGTTGAGGTGGAAGCGCACGGACGCCCATCCAGCCGGCGGGCGTCCGACCGGGCGCGGCTGCCGGGAGATGACTCGGCGGCGATGGCGGCCGGTATCGCCGCTTATCAGTCCGCCGGGGCGCAGCATCTGGTGCTGGCCCTGAACACCGGCGACGTATCCCGCATCCGGGAGCTGATGCAAGGGATTGCGGAGGATGTCATTCCGCAGTTTCGTCCCGCATCCTGATTTCCAATCTGCCTAATTTTCAGTCGGCCCGATTTATATTCAGCCTGAAACTCTATTGAGATAAATGGCAAAGCGGGATAGGAAACGGTTTTTCAGCCGCGCGGCTCTATATCGTCAAGATCACGCAGCAATGCCGGCATATTTGCGGAATCGTCGGCAGCGTTGTCCGGGCCGTAGTAATACTGCTGAAAGCCGTCCACGATGCGTTCTACCGGCGGTTGGGGCAAGGTGTTGGCAAGATCTTGGCGGTGTTCGTGGGGCGTTTGCCCCCGGCGGCGCGGCATTCCCAGAGCGCCGGCGATTTCCAGCATCCGGTGATATACCGCGCGGGGGTTGGACGGGTTCGTGCGGCGGCGGCGCAGGCCGGCGCCGCGATTTAGCCAGCCGCCCAGCGTGTCCGCAATGTCCTGCCCGGCGCCCTGCCAGCTGAACAGCGACTCCCGCGTTTCGCCATTGGCATAATCGCCGCCGGCCAGCCGGCGATGCCGGAACAAGCGGAACAGCACCCAGCCGGCCAGCGCAAAGGCGGCGAGCAGCGCCAGCCATTTCGCCAGCGTCAGCGCCAAGATCGGCGGGCCGCCGCCCTCAATATCGCGCAGGCTTTCGTGGAACTCCTCAATTTGAGCGCGGGCCGTTTCCAGCCCGGAGAGGTCGCCGCCGCCAAAGTACCCGGAAATCCAGTTGCCCAAGGCGACCAGGCCGGCGGCGACCAGGCCCAGCAGCAGCAGCAGCGGACGCAGTATCCAGAGCGCGAGCCAGTTGAGGCCGCGCAGCGCGGCGCGGGCCAGGTCGTCCAGGCCGCCGACGCCCAGAGCGCCCAAGATGAGGGCCAGCAGCAGCAGGCCGGCGATGCCGACGCCGATTGCCGACAGCCAGCCACGGTTCATATATCCGGTGGCATCCTCGGCGGTGAAGCGGCTTAACGACAGCCCGGCCAGTCCGATGGCGAAATAGCCCAGCAGCAGGGGCATACCGATGATGCGGGCCGGCAGCAGCAGGTCGGCGGCGGCGGCGATTATGGCGATTACAACGCCGCGAATGAAAGCATTCCGTACTACATCCATCGTAACATCGTCGCGGGCGACGGCGGTGCCGCGCCACCACAGCGCTACCAGAAACGCCACCGTCAGCCCTACCGATGCGATGGCGTAAATGTCGCCGGCGAACACCGCGCCGAAAGAGGCTCCGCCCCAGCCCAGGCTGGCGCCGGCCAGCGCCAGCACGGAGGCGGCGCTCAACAGCAGCCCGATAACGCCGCGCAGGTTCAAGGAAAACCGAATCGTCTGCACATACCGGGACAGGATGAAAGACCAGCCGACGGCCAGCATGGCAAGGGGCAGAGGGATGGCGGCATCGGGCAGCCGCAGGGCGTGGGCCAGCAAGCGGCAGGCCAGATACAGCGCAAATCCCTCCGTAAAGAGGGCGATGCCGGTAATCAGCGCAGCGCGGGTAAAGCGGCCCATTGGGAGAACCGGCGTATGCGGGATAAGGGGTTGGCGAAAAGCGACGGCGGTTAGCTGTTTCTAACCGCCAGGAGTACATAAACGGCAAAAGCGCGCCGGTCTGGAATTGGAACTCGGTTAAAATTACGAATGGCGCCCTCAACATCATCGATGATCTGGAGAATAGCGGATCGGGAAAGCGGCAAGTCCCAAGTACCCTTTGCGTCAGGGTCGTAGTCGGCCAAGTGCCGGAGTCTCTGCATAAAGACGAAACTTTCGCCGAACTTTTGTATATCGGCAGGGAAAAGGGACATCATATTGAGATTATCGCAACGCCGCCGCGTCAGCCCATGTTCCAAAGCCCGGTAAGCCTGGTTCCAAGCCGTCCGGCTGCGATTAGAACCGGCGCCGCCCACGACGGTATCAGCGCAGCAGTTCGCCAGGCAGTGGAACAGCGCATAGTAAGTCGTGCTGATTGCCCGGCGCAGATCGGTTTCAAGAGGTCGGCCGCGGCGGCTTCCCGTTGCCAGCCGCCGGGCGGTGGTGATGAAGTCAAGCGGTTGCAAGATCGGCCTCCGGGCGCTTCCGCCGCGACCGGCGCAGGATGTCGTCATACTCGGATTTCTCAACCCAGAGCGGAGCGACACCGTAGTCTATTCCCACGGCCATTAGCTTGCGGCGGAGCCGGCCGATCATGCCGGACGTCCAGCTAGAGTCGAGGTTTTTCTGGTCGCCGTCAAAGACGATGGCGATTACCAGGTATTCCTCATCGGTAGCGTGGGGGCCGTATTCGTCAATTTGGGTAGAGATTACGATGGGGTCAAAGATGAAATCGTCATCGGTGAAGCGTTCCGCCAGGGTTTCCCGGACGATGGTTCTGATTGTTGTGGTGCATTCCTCGCTGAGTATGGTCTTATCCCTGAACATAGTGCTTTTCTCCTGGTTGCGGGGGCGCTTTGCCGGACGCCGGGCGGCGCAGCATTCGCGCTTTATTCTATATTCGCTGCGGTTACCGCGCAACGCTGGCGGCGTCATTGCCATTGCTATCATTATCTCCGTCGCCCTGCCAGTCGTCGCGCCAGACTGCTTCCATTGCGGCCAGGCTGGCGCCGGCCATAAATAGGGGAACATCCGGGGGGAGCAGCGCGGCGGCCCGTTCCGGCTCGCCGTCGCCGGCATAGAATACCGCTACCCGATGCCCCCGGCGGCGGATTTCGGCAGTTTCCTGGGCTACGCTGGGGGTGAGGATGGCGGTTACTACTACTACGGTGGCGTCGGACGGCAGCCGCTGCGCTTCGGTTCGCAGCACCGCCGACAGCTCGGCGACCCAGAACGGGCCGGCCATAGCCAACGCTTCCAGCACCGCTTCCAGTTGCAGCCGCCCGCTGCCGGCGGCGACGGAGATCCATTTGCTGGAATAAGACGCTACCGCATTGCTGACCAGCCCGAAGGAATAATGCTCCCGTTCCGCATATTCGGCGACGGATGCGGCCACGGTTACGGCGCGCTCAAACAGGCGGCGGTTGCTGCCTTGCCAAGCGGCGTCGCCGGTGCGGGCGTTCAGCGCAATCAGCATTGAGTGAGTGGCCGCCGGCTCAAAGATGCGCGTTTCCAATCTGCCGTGCCGGGCAGTGGATTTCCAGTCAATATGCTTTAGCGGGTCGGTGGGCAGGTAGTCGCGCAGGCCCACAAAGCGGCTGGGGTCGTCCTGGATGCGGCGGCGTCCGCGCGCGATGCCCAGCGGCTGCTCCCAAGGCACCATCAGCCGGCGCAGGTCAACGAGGCGCGGGTACACCAGCAGATAGGCAACATCCGGCACATTCAGCTCAGCGGAATTGAAGCCGAATAAATCGCCGCTACGCAGCCGGGCCGGGCCAATGCGATGATTGCCGCGGGCCCGGCAGCGCACCCGGTAGCGCCAGGTTACCCGCTGGTAAGGCAGCAGCGAAGTGGTGATGCGATGATCCAGTTCCGCCTCCGCGCCTACGCCACGTTGGTAGGCGCCGCTGGTGTGCAGTCCGATGGGAAATGCGTCGGATATGTCCAGCCAGATCATCGGCAGCAGTTTGCCGTTTTCAACGGTGATGTAATAGTCCACCAGGTCGCCGATGAAAGCGCGCCGCCGCGCCAGACGCCGCCGGTAGGTAACCCGACGAAAGGCGAAACGGGGCCACTGCTTGCCCATAAGCCAGATCGCCAGCACTATTATGCCGACCACGATAAGCAGCGCTTGGCTGACCAGCAGGCCGGCCAGAACCAGTATTGCGGCGGCAATACCCCACAGATCGCTGAGCATAATGCGGCCTTTACTCTGCCCTTTTCTGGGAGTTAGGGCGTGTCATCAAATTTGCCGTCATTACTAGCTCAAAATTACCGTCATTCTGGCGCAAGCCGGGATCCGGCGTCGTAATCTGCCACTACGATGATGGAACCGGTAGCTATAGATTCCGGCTTGCGCCAGAATGACGGTTGGGGAGGATGCTCCACAGTTGCTTGGCCGGAATGACGGTTGGGGAGGATGCTCCACAGTTGCCTGGCCGGAATGACGGTTGGGGAGGATGCGCCACAGTTGCTTGGTCGGAATGACGGTTGGATTGGACGCGCATCAGCCGCTTGGGCTGCCTGGCGGTGCGGTAGCGGGCCGGGGCGCGGTATCCCGGCGGCGGATGGCGTACAGCAGCAGGGGGAAGCGCAGGCGGTTCCACGCTTCGTTTAGATTAATGGCTGCGTTAGGGTCTGCGTCGGGATCTGCGGGCGGGCGGGCGGCGTAAGTATGGCGGGCGTAGGCGCCGACGATGGCGGCTACCGGCGCCTGCTGTTCCGGCAGGGCAGCGGCGATGGCGGCGGCCCACTGGTGCGGCGTTTGATGCGGCAGCGGCCCTAATGATGCCAGCCGACTCAATCGCCGCAGCCGGCGGTATGCGGACGGTATGTCGCTGGGGGTGGACAGCAGCGCGCGCCAGGCAGCGGCGCCGGCGCCGGCAACCACCAGGATGGCGGCGGCGATACCGCCGACCCAAGGCAGCGCCCGGCGCAGGGGCGCCATCCAGCCGGCGGCAGCGGCGCCGGCCGGCCCGGCGCCGGCATCGCTCAGCAAGTCGTCCTCATCCTCGCAGTCCTCCTCAATCTCGCAGGGCAATTCGCCGGCTATACCGGAGCTGGCAGAGACGGCGGCGGGGGCTTCGTCTGGCATAGGGGCGGCTACTGCCGGGATGGATTTGCCGGGCGTCGGCTCAAAGGGTATCCAGCCGTAGCCGTTGAAATAGACTTCCGTCCAGCCGTGGCTATGATGGTCGGCTACGATATACACGTCGGAATCAGGTAGGGGATTGCCGGCGGTGTATCCGGCAACCATTCGGGCGGGGATGCCTACGCTGCGGAGCAGCACCGTCATTGCCGAGCCGAAGTATTCGCTGTAACCCTGCCGGCTTTCAAACAGGAAGTGGTCAACGCCGTCTGCGCCGAAGGGCGGCGGGTCGATGGTGAGGTTGTAAGCGTAATTATTTTTCAGGTAGGATTCTACCGCGATGGCCTGGTCGTAAGGCGTGGCGGCGCCGGCGGTGATGCTGGCGGCCAGCTCGGCCACGCGCGGCGGCATATCGTCCGGCAATGCAGTGTAGCGCGACCAGACCCAGGGGGCGTAGTCGGCGCCGGCGGTACGGAGGTCGTCGGGCTTGGCGGTGGATACGGATGCGGTAATGCGGTAGGGGACGCCGGAGTCGGCCGGGCCGCGCGCCGTCCGCACCGACAAGACATCGGGCTGCGCTGGCACCGTTTCGGCAATGGTTGCTTTGAGGATTGCGCCGGCGGCGTTGCGTGCTATGGATTCCAGCGTAAAGGGGGCCGCCAAAGCGCGGGCGACGGTATGGTCGGCGGCGGACGGGTCGGCTTGTACAACTGCGCTGACCGCGTTGACGGCCGAGGCCAGCGCTGCGGGCAGATTGGGGTCGGGGCTGCCGGCGTAAGGGTCAATTACATAGCGGGGCGAGTCGAAAGTTTCAAAGTGGATGTCGCGGTCGGCGCCCAGGGTCTGGCCGCCGGCGAACACGCTTCGGCTGTCGTAGTTGGGAACTACCTGGAAGGATACATTGAACCGCTCTTGGTCGGCGCTGGGCGCGCTGAACTCGGGCTGCCAGCCGGGCTCTTGCAGCTGCGTACCCTCGGAAATCCAGCCTTCGTGGGTATAGGTAGCATAAGAGCGCGCTTTCCAGTACAGCGCTACCGGGGAGCTGACTTGCAGCACGGGGGTATCGGTAGGGTTGATGGTGCCCTGGAAGGCCATGGCATCGCCCCAGATGCGGTAGGGCAGCGGGCGGCGGGCGGGCAAGCCGGCAAACAGCCGGTTGAAATCCTCTTCCCAGGATACCAGCGGGGCGCGGGTAAAGGCATAGACGGAGTTGGCCGGCCCCCACTGGCCGCCTACCGGAATTAGAAAAGCGACTACCAGCGCAATCAGCGCGACAACCGCGGAGTCGCTCATGGTCAGGATGCCCAGATGCCCGTCGTAGATGCGGCCTTGGGCATCCCAGCGTTGGCGGGAGCGCACCGATTGCACCCATCCTACCAGCAGCAGCCCGGTGAAAAGATAGAGGGCAAGGTACACGCTGGCGTTTTGCGGCAGAAAAGTCAGGTTGGACAGCAGGCCCAGCGACCCCATGGCGAAGACGCCCCAGAAGTTGCGATACCGGAAAAAGGCCCAGCCGGCCAGCAGCCCGGACAGCCACGCGGCAATGGTCAAGCCAGTGGCAAAGGGCAGCGGGTCAATGCTGATGCCCTCACTGCGCGCCGCTTGCAGCCATAATGCCAACCTTTGGAGCAGCTGGGCTACAGTGTCAACCTGTAGCTCGTCCGGCGCTCCTGCGGTCATCTGCCAGGCGACGACAACCGCGCCGAGCAGCAAACCGGCCGGCAAAAGCAGCGCGCCCCAAACCGGGAGGCGCGCCAGCAGCAGCGCGGCCAGTATCCCCAGCAGGATGACCAGGGCCAGAGAGGGCGTCGGCGCCCAGTCGGCCACTTCCACCGACCACACGACGATAATCATATTGAGGGCGAGGAGGGCGGCGCTGATCCAGCCGTCCGGGGGGCGCACTATGGCGAGTTGGCGCCACAACCAGCCGGCGATTGCGCCGGGGTGCCAGGCATCCCGGCCGGACGGGGGCGGGACGCGTGCGGCAGCTGCGGGCGCGGTAGCGGTATCGGTAATGTTGGGGGCTGCGGCTGCCATAATTAGTTAGGGCTGCGGTTCAACCAGAGCGTGTAGTCAAATTATGATTTACGGCAGTCCAGCGTCTGTTACTTCATTGCGATGCTACTACGGCCGTCATTCCGGCGCAAGCCAGAATCTAAACTCACCAACGAAGTGCAACGCCAGGTTATGCCGTTGCCACGGGAACGCGCTATCAGCAACTCAGCATCGTTGAGCGCTGCGAAATTGCCCGCTTATGGACCGCGGGCTGCTCCGTCCCCGAAATCGCGGCCGCTTTGGATCGCGCGTCGTCTGCCATCTCGCGGGAGCTAAACCGCAATGTCTCCGCCAACGGCGGCTATCAGCACGCATACGCGCAACAGCAGGCCCAAGCCCTCGGCTGGCGGGGCGCCCGACTGGAACGGGGCGCCCCCTTGCGGGATGATGTGCGGTCCGGGTTGCGCGCCGGCTGGTCGCCGGCCCAGGCGTCGGGCCGCCTGGCCCCGGATTACGGACGCCCGGTCACCTCCCACGAAAGCATCTACCGCTTCATCTACGCTCAACTGGCCCGCACCAAGAACTGCTCCTGGCGGCTTTACCTGCCGCGGGGCAAGTCCAAGCGGGGCCGGCGCGGGCGGCGCTGCGGCAATGCCATCGTCCGCATTCCGGGCGGGACGCCGCCACTAATCCCAACACAACCCGGGCGCAGTCCGGAGGCCGCTGACCGCCGCACGCCCGGCCATTTGGAGGCTACCTTGATGCAGTTCGGCAATCGGGGCCGCGCTGCTGCGGATGCTGTCGCCGTGGCAGAATGGTGGAATTGAGAATGCCAGCGGCCGGCTGCGGCAGTTTCTGCCGCGCTGCACCGACTTGAACAAATCCGGGCGTCGCAGCTCACCGCTGCAATTCAGGCGTACCACAATACGCCCCGGCAGCGCCTTGGCTACCGGGCGCCCGCCGCAGTATTCGCCGCCGCCGCGTTGCGCTTGAAATGTGAACCCACAGTTTGGAATGACGGCACTGGGGTTTGGGCGTGGATTCCGGCTTGCGCCGGAATGACGGTTAGGAGACATCCACGGGGATGATGTGGTCAACGCCGGGGACGACGTGGATTCTGGCTTGCGCCGGAATGCCGGTTGGGATGGCTTGGAATGCTGGTTGATGCGGGGCGGCGTTTGCCCATATTGGGGAATTATGTTAGCCTGTTGGCGCCGACAGGCTGGCAGATATTCATTCCGTTCCATTCTATTGCATCCCGCTGGCGGCCTAGCAGAGGCGAGATAACGATATGAGCAGCGTCAATCAGGAACCGACGCCCCCGGTTGCGAATCGCAAACCCGGAGCGTTGGGCCGCATCAAGAACCACATACAGGGCAAGACGCTGAACGGGCTGATGGAACTAGTGCCGCTGCTGGTAACCATTATCGTCGTTGCGCTGGTTATCGACTACACGGATACCGCACTGCGGGCCATCATTGGCACCTTTACGCTGGGAGATCCGGGCTGGACGCGCTGGGTTTTCCCGGGATTGGGCTTGCTCCTCGCGATTTTGCTGTTTTACCTGGTCGGGCTGCTGCTGTCGGTTCCTGCCGGGCGGACTTTGATGCGCTGGAAAAACACGGCGATGAACAGCGTCCCGGTGCTCAAGACGGTGTACGGAGTAACCGAGCAGGCTACGGCCACGCTGACGACGCAATATCGTTTCAGCCGCGTCGTCTTTCTGGAGTGGCCGCGGGAAGGGATGGTTGCCCTGGGGTTCGTTACGGGAAGGGCTTACTCAGCCGAAATGGATCAGTCTCTGGTGGTAGTGTACATACCGACTGTTCCCAACCCGACTTCGGGGAATATGGCTTTCGTCAACGAGGATCATGTGCTGGAGACGGGGATGACGGTTGAGGATGCGATGAAGCTGGTGTTTTCCGGCGGCATCGTTCTGCCCAACGCCATATCGCTGGCGCGGATGCCAGACGATGCCGGCCGGGACAGTCTGGTGGGCTACTACGAAACCCGCGCGGAGTAAGCGGCGGGGAATCGGCGCTCGCCCCGCCGCCGGTTAATCTCCGGCGGCGACTGGTTCCGCGCTGGCTGCGGCTGCTTCGGCCACGGCAGTTTCGGCGGCGAAGGGCTCCAGCGGCAGCCGGATGGTCATTTGCGTGTATTCGCCCGCTTCGGTGTCCACCAGGATAGTGCCGCCGTGCTGGCGGACGATGTCGCTGGTGATGGCGAGGCCCAGCCCGGTGCCGCGGTCGGTAGGCTTGGTGGTGAAGAACGGGTTGAAAATCTGGTCAACGAGGTGTTCGGGTATGCCCAGCCCGTTGTCTTTGATGATGATGTCGGCGTGTTCCGCGTCCCGTTTGGTGCTGAGCCAGAGGGTAGGCATATAGCCGCTGTCGGTTTCGGGCGCGGCGCGTTTCATATCGGTAGCGTCGCAGGCGTTGCTGACCATATTGAGGAACACGCGGCCCAGGTCCTGGGGGATAACTTCCAGCTGGCCCATTTCGGGGTCCAGGTCGGTTTGCACGATTTCCATTTGGAAGTTCTGGTTGGTGGCGCGGGCGCTGTGGTAGGCGAGGCGGGCGTTTTGGTCCAGCAGGCGGTTGATGTCGGTAAGTTCGTGTTCGCCGGAGTCGCGGCCCATCATGAGCATATCGTGGACGATGCGGTCGGCGCGCTCGCCGTGGGTGCGGATGCGCTCCATGTTTTCGCTGAGGTCGGACGATATATCGCGGATTAGCTCCTGCTGTTTTTCGTCCAGCTTGTCGATGCTTTCGTCCAGGGTTTCCTGCAATTCCTCTAGCAGGTCGGCGGAGCCTTCGGAGAAGTTTTTGACGAAGTTGAGGGGGTTGCGGATTTCGTGGGCGACGCCGGCGGTAAGTTCGCCGAGGGCGGCCAGTTTTTCCCGCATCACGATCTGGTCTTGCGCCCGGTCCAGTTCGGCCATGGCGGTTTCCAGTTCCTCGTTTTTGTTGAGGAGTTCCTCGGCCATTTCCTCGACGAGGTTGAGGCGCTGGACTTCCAGGGCGTTTTGACGGAAGACTTCCATTGCGGCGGCCATATCGGAGATTTCGTCTTTGCCGCCGATGTCGGCCTGGGCTTGGGCTTCCAGGTCGCCGCCGGCCATTTTCCGCATCCATTCCGACAGCATTTCCAGGCGGCGCAACAGCACGCGGCCTACGAACAGCCAGGCAATTAATACGGCGGCGATGACGCTGGCGCCGCTGATGATAATGAGCAGCGTGCGTCCAGTAAGGAAAGCTTGTTCGGAGGAGAGGGTAGCGGCGGCGGCGCTGTCCTCTGATACGGCAACCAGCTTGGTTACTTCGCTTACCAGCCCCAGGGCGATGTTCTGGTTATCGCTGAGCAGGGTTTCCTGCTGCCGGGCCAGCTGGCGCTGCTGCACCATCAGGTCAAACCCGCTGCCCTGCCGCAGGCCGATTTCAAACAGCCGCTCAAATACGGGCGCAACGCTGCCGTGTATCGGCGTTTCATTCAGTGCGTTGAGGCTACTTTCGATGCGGCCTTTTGCCGATTCAAACTCCTCCAGGAGCGGTTCCACATCGGAAGCGTTGGCGACTCCGGAGGCGCGCACCAGCAGCTGGGTAGCGAGGATGCCCTCAGACCGCAGGGCGGAAAGATGCCGGTAACGGTCGGAATGGGTATCCGAGAAATCCTGATCCCGGGAGGCTGGCGGCGCGCCCAGCCGGTTATAGCCGGTGCGATAGAAAAAGAGAGCATCATCAATGCCCGGCACGAGTACCTGTTCCAGTTCAATGCGGAGATTGGTTAGTTCCTGCCACATTGCGTCGGCGCTGTTGATTTGACGGGATTGTTTCAGCTTGTTGGCGGCGATGGCGTCCAGGTTGTTGCGGAGGGTATCGGCCTGGGTGCGGATCTCGCCCAGCTGAAACTGTCCGGCTTCGGCGCCGCCGATTGTCGTAGCGAATTTTTCCAGCTCCTCCAGTTCATCCTCAAGGCTGGCGTGCGCGTTGTCGATGTCTGTTGACAGGGCATTCCATTCTTGAGGAGTGGGCGCGGCATTGAGACGCGGGCCGGCGGCGGCGAGCGTACCGCTGTAGCGGGATACGCCGAAAGCGGCGGCCAGCTCGGGGACGGTGCCTTCGTTGACCTGGCTTTGGGCGTCGCCGACGCGGGCAAAGAAAAATACGCCGACCAGACTGGCGGCAATGGTAAGCAGCACAAAGGCGCCGATTGCCGCGTAGAGTTGGGTTGAAATCTTGTAGCGGTTTTGCAGCAGGTTACGCACTTTGGCACCTCGCACTGCTTACTTTACTGCAAGGCGTTGCCGCCCAGCGTAGCGACCGAGCGGTACTTGCCGTCGTTGCCAATGGTGGTCAGGAATATGGCGTCAGAGCCTTGATTGTCGGTAGCGCCGTATTGCAGTCGGAAGCCGTCAATGTCAAAAGGTTCGGGCTGGCGGAACTGTTCCAGGAAGCAATTCCGGTGGACATCCGGGCCGCAGCGTTCCAGTCCGATAATGGCCAGCCGGCCGGCCAGGTAGCCTTCAAGGGATACAAAGCCGGGTTCGGTCTCCGGGGAGAATTCGGACAGCGCGTTCAGATAATTGGACACCACGGGAATTGCGCTGTCGGTGGGGAACGGCACGACCTGGGTAACATAGACGCCGGAGTTGACGGGGCCGAGTTTTTCGGCCAAAGCGTTGCTGCCCACGAAGGATACGGTCATAAAGATGGCGTCCTCCAGCCCGCTGTGCCTGGCCCACAGGATAAGCTCGCCCACCGGGTTGTAGGCGCCGATAATGATTACGGCTTCGGGCGTTACATTGGTCTGAATGTCCAGCAGCCCTTTTTTGACTGCGGTAGTGTTGCGGGGATACACGCCGATGCCGGAGGGTTCCATATCCCGGCGTTCCAGGGCGGCGGTGGCGCCCGAATAGCCGGCCCGCCCGAAGGAGTCGTCCTGGTACACGATGGCAATGTCTTTGATGCCCAGATCCGTGGTCAGGCGCTCTACCATGGCTTCGGTTTCCTGGGCGTAGGAGGCGCGCAGGTTGATGATGTTGTTCCATTCCGGGTCGCGCAGAAAGCCGGCGCCGGTGAACGGGGCAATGTAGGGGATGCCGGCGGCGGCGGCTACCGGGGTGGCGGAGCGGGAGGTAGGGGTGCCGACGGCGCCAATCAGGGCGAACACTTCGCCCTCGCTGATAAAGTCGCGGGTGTTGGCAACGGCTTTGTCCGGTTCGTAGCCGTCATCTCTGGAAGTCAGTTCCAGCTCCCGGCCGTGTACGCCGCCCTGTTCGTTTCTTTCGTGGAAAGCGGCTGCAATGCCCAGCCGCATATTGCGGCCCAGTTCCTGGGCCGGGCCTTCGAAGGCGGCGGACTGGCCGAAAACGACGCTGTCGGGGTAGATGCCGGTGCGGTCGGGGGGCGCGGTTGGCGAGGGGGCCGGCATTGCCGGCTCAATTGCGGGCGGCGCAGCGGCGGGCGGCGCAGCGGCGGGCGGATCGGATACGGCCGGCGCTACCGGCCCGGCGTCGCCGCCGCATCCGGCGAATGCGCCGACCAGCAGCAGCGCCGCCGCGGACAGGATAGTGCGCCGGGCGCCGGCGGTACGAAAGCGGGGCGTCATTTATCCCGGCGGGCGACCACTTTGAGGTGGTTGCGACCGTCTTTCCGCTGGTATTTCAGATCATCCATCATAGTCTGCACGAGATGGAGGCCCAGGCCGCCGATAGCGCGTTCCTCCAGGGGGGCGTCCAGGTTAGGCGGGGGCGCTTCGGTCAGAGGGTCAAAGGGGCGTCCGTCGTCGATGATTTCGATGGACAGTTCGTCGGGTTCCGAATTGAGGTTAATCTCAATTTCGTGGACGCCGCCGTCGTAGGCGTGGCTACACACGTTCACGACCAGTTCATCCAGCACCAGATTGACTTTAAAGGCCAAGTCGGGCGGCCATTCCTCACGGTCGCCCATTTCCTCAACCGCAGCGGAGATGCCCGGCAGTTCATCCACGCTGTTGCTGACCGTCAGAGAAAGCCGCTCACTCACGATCCGGCCTCGCTGCGGTACAAAGTGAGGCAGGTGATGTCGTCCGACTGGGGCATATCGCCGGCGAAGTCGTGTACGGCGTCGAAGACTTTGCGGATGGTTGCTTCGGGGTTCTGCTGATGTGATTCAGTGAACAGGGCCTGCAACCGGGCTTCGCCGAATTCCTCTTTGTAGTCGTTCATTGCTTCGGTAACGCCGTCGGTATAGAACAGGGCCATATCGCCGGGGGCCAGGGTTACCGTATTTTGCCCGTAGTCCAGGTCCGGGGCCAGGCCCAGCGCGATGCCGCCGGTCAGGGGCAGCAGTTCGGAGCTGCCGTCGGGGTGAATGATGAGGGGAGGGTTGTGTCCGCCGTTGGAGTAGGACAGCTGCGCGGTGGCGGGGTCATAGACGGCGTAGAACACGGTTACGAACATACCGGTTTCGTTTTCGTTGTAGAGCAGGTCGTTGACTTCGCGCAGGGCGAGGCCGGGGCCGGCGCTGCCGATGGCCGCGCCTTTCAGCAGGGTGCGGCTGGACATCATCATCAAGGCGGCCGGCACGCCTTTGTCGGAGACGTCGGCGATGGCGAGGCCGACTTGGCCGTCGCTGAGGCGGATTACGTCGTAGAAATCGCCGCCGACGTCGCGGGCGGGCTCCATGCTGGCGAAGACGCGGTACTGGTCGGTTTCGGGGAACTTGGTGGGCAGGATGGACTGCTGCATTTCGTTGGCGATGCCGAGTTCGTTTTGCAGGGCGACGAGTTTGTCGCGGGACTGCAAGGCTTCGCGCCATTCCTCCAGGTGCCGCAGCGTCCGCTCGATGGTTACCATGAGGTCGTCAAAGTCCAATGGCTTGGTGACGAAGTCGAAGGCGCCGCGGTTCATTGCGGTGCGGATGTTTTTCATATCGCCGTATGCGGAGATAATGACGGAACGGACGTCGGGGTCGACGCTGGGGATTTGCTCCAACAGCGTAAGCCCGTCCATTTCGGGCATATTGATGTCGGTGACCACCATATCGATGTCGCCTTCATCGTTGAGGCGTTCCAGAGCGGCGACGCCGTTGTGTGCGAACACCAATTCGTAGCGTCCGGCGCGGATGTCGCGGCGCATTCGCTGCCGGAACAGCGGTTCCACATCCGGTTCGTCGTCCACCACCAGTATTTTGTAGGGTCGTTGCGTCATAGCGCTCCACCTGTGCGGTTTTGGGGCCTGGCGGGCGGGCGATGCGGGCCGCAAGAGGGGCGGCCCGGCCCGCGCCGGCCGTGGTTATTCCCGCAGCGCAGTGAGCGCTTCGTCGCGGTCGGAGTGAACCGGGATAATTTTGTCAAAGCCGCTGATTTCGAAGATCTCGCGCACGGATTCCGACAGCGAGCATACGGCGAATTTTGCCTGCTGGCGCTGCAAGGCTTTGGCGGTAAGGAGGATTACTCTCAATCCGGCGGAGCTGATGTACACGACCTGCTGCAAATCCAGGATTACGGTGCGGTCGGTTTCCTGGATTGCTTCCTCCAAGTCGCTTTGCAATTCGCGGGCGTTGGCTCCGTCCACCCGGTCTGCCGCCATAGCGATCAGCGTTTCGCCCGCTCGTTCCGTTGTAATAGCCATAGGACCTGCCTTCCAAACTGGATGTGTTGACAATCAAGCAACGCCGGCGTCCGGCGCTGTTTGAGACGATAGATAATGCTGGTGGGCCTGGATGGACTCGAACCAACGACCTCAGTCTTATCAGGACTGCGCTCTGACCACCTGAGCTACAGGCCCACGCGGGGGTTAATTTATCAAACTTGCAAGGCAAGCGCAACTACCTGAAACCGATTAATTTTTTTGGCGGCTTTGGGGGATTTCGGAAGCCGGTTGCTCCGGTGGCAGGCGTAGTCCATTAGCGTGTTGGATTCCGGCTTGCGCCGGAATGACGGTTGGGGGGGTGGCGGCTTTGGGGGATTAGCGGCTTTGGGGGTGGGATTTCAGAAGCCGGTTGCTCCGGTGGAAGGCGTAGTCCATTGGCGTGTTGGATTCCGGCTTGCGCCGGAATGACGGTTGGGGGGGTGAAGCGGCGGCTTTGGGGGGATTTCAGAAACCTGCTGCTCCGGTGGAAGGCGTAGTTCATTGGCGTGTTGGATTCCGGCTGGCGCCGGAATGACGGTTGGGGGGTTGAAGCGGCGGCTTTGGGGGGATTGGAATGACGGGTTTAGGCTGCTTAATCGGAAATGCTACTTGCTAATCGGAAACGCTATCTGGATAGGGGGCGTTTTGACCGGCGGCGGGGGCTGTGGTATTTTGGCGTAGGGAGAGTGCCGGAACGGCCGGGTGGCCGCCGCGAGGCGAGGCGCGCTGCTTTACGCAGTGCGCTGTCGTTTCGGGGAGGAAAGTCCGGGCTCCACCGGACAGGGTGCTGGGTAACGCCCAGGGGTTTGTCGGGCTGCTTGCTGGTCCGGCGGCTACGGAAAGTGGCACAGAAACATACCACCGCGCGCGGCTGGCCGCAGGGTTGGCCGTCCGGCAAGGGTGAAATCGGGCGGTAAGAGCGTCCGGCCGCGCGCGGCGACGCGGCGGCGGCCAAACCCCACCCGGAGCAAGGCCGAATAGGGGGACTATGGGCGTCCGGCCCGTCCCCGGGTTGGCTGCTTGACCCCGGCGGCAACGCCGCCCGCGCGCCGGCAGAGGTCGGTTTGCGGGGACGCCGGCTCTGCGCCGGCGCCGGGCTAGATAGATGGCCACCGTCCGCACTGGTGCGGATACAGAACCCGGCTTACAGGCCGTCCGGCATTCTCTCTTTTCAGTTCAGTTATCTGCCAGCTGCTAACGATGCTAACGGCGGCGCGGCGGCGTCCGGCGGCGGCGTTTTCGCTTGCCGGACGCTGCCGCCCGACGATGGTAGAATAGCAGTACGCTATGCTTGAACCTCTGCTACTGCCGCTGCTGGCGAAAATACGCCGGGAACTCAGCCGACTGGTTTTCGTCGGCCTGCTGTTCGCCTACGGGCTGGCGGCGCTGGCGGTATGCGATGCGGGCGGCTGCGCCGGGGGGCTGCTGCCGGCGGTCATCGCCATTATGGGCGAAACCCGCGCCTACCTCTGGCAAGGCATCGCCCTTTCGTTTATAGTGGAGTTCGCAGGAGGTTTCGTTGCGATGACGATTGGACTGGCACTGGACTGGTTGAAAGCGCGGCGCGCGGCGCAGGCGGAAGCTTTTGACAAGGCACGCGCAGAGCAAGCAGAAGCTCTGGATAAAGCGTACTCCGAGAGAGCAGAGGCCCGCGTGGAAAAGGCGGAAGCGCTGGCCGATTTGCGCGCGGAAAAGGCGGAAGCCATTGCCGAGGCGCGCGCGCAGAATGCCGAGGTGCGGATGCAGTTGCAGCTGGCCGAAGCCCAACAGCGCAATCTGGAGTTGCAAAACCGGATGCTGCGCGCCGGCATTGACCCGGACACCGGGCAGCGGCTGCCAAACTTCGCCAATGCCAACGCCGGCGCCGGCGATTAGGCTGCGGCGACCGGGCTTTGGCTATGACTGCTCAACCGGCTGATTACCGCACCGAATCCTGCTCCGCCGTCATTGCCGGGCTGGAGGCGGTGGGCGTGGAGTTTTTGGTTCACATACCGGACAGTTTTGGCGCGCCCGTGGTGGCTCACTTTGAGGCGGCGGCCGGCGTCCGCTGCTTTCCGGTGGCGCGCGAGGAGGAGGGCGTGGGCATCCTGGCCGGGCTGGCGATGTCGGGGCGCAAAGGCGCAATGTTCATCCAGGATGTGGGGCTGGGCAATTCAATGGTGGCCTTGACTACCTTTGCGATGGCGTATCATATACCGATGCTGATACTGGCGATTCGGCGCGGCGGATTCGGCGAGTTCAACGCTGCGGTGCACAATTACTCCGAAACGGCCCTGGAGATGGTGGAGTCGATGAAAATCAAGGCATCGGCGCTGGATTACCGGGTGCCGCTGGCGCAGTGGCCGGGCGCAATCAAGTCCGCCTACGATTACGCTCAAATGACGCGCCGGCCGATCGTAGTGTTCCTTAATCTGAAAGACTGACTGCCGACTGAAAGACTGACTTTTGCTTGAAAGGCCGTCCGGTTGAAAGGCCGACTGAAATGACAATGACTATGCCGATGGCTACGCCGCGCATTGACGCCCTGCAAGCCATAGCCGAGGAGTTTGCGGCGGCGCCGGTGGTATTTACCTGCGGCTCGACCAGCCGGGAAATGGCGGCTCTGGACCGGCGCCCCAACCATCTTTATGTGGTGGATGCGATGGGGCTGGTCAGCAGTATCCTGCTGGGGCTGAGCCTGGGGCTGGAGTCGGGCGGGCCGCGCAAAGTGGTGGGGGTTGAGGGCGACGGCGGAATGCTGATGAACCTGAATGCGCTGGCCAGCATCGGCTATCTGCAACCGGCCAACCTGGTGCTGGTCGTGCTGGACAACGGGGAGTATGCCTCAACCGGCGGGCAGGCTACCTTTACGACGCGCCTGGACTTGGCCGACATTGCCGCATCCTGCAATCTGAAAGTATGGCGGGCCGATGATATAGAGACTTTGCGGCAGTCGCTGGCGGAAGCGGGCGCTGCGGATGGGCCGGCATTTGTGCATATGAAAATTGCGCCGGGCAACGCGGACGGCATACCGCTGCTGCTGGACGACCCGGTAACGCTGGGGCATACATTCAGCGAATGGCTCCGGGCCGTGCAGTAGCGGCCGGGGGCAGCGGCGCGGCGGTATGCCGGCGCATTTTGGAATATCCGGGGACAGGCCGCAGCAACGCCGGGTACGCCTTATAGTACAATGGATGCACCGCGGATACACTGCGGATACGCCGCAAACGCCGGGATAAACCCGACGGCAGCAAAGGAGCAACGCTATGCTGAACAAAATTACGGCAGCGGCCGCTATTGGCGTCGGCATTTTCGCCGCCATCGCCATCGGAATTCTGCCCCCCCCCCCCCCGCTAAAGCTACCAGTCTAGGCGGCTACACTTACACGCAGCGGGTTTGCCAGGAATACGGCAAGCAGCCCCGCTGGTACAATGTCCGCGACGGACAAGCGGCTTACAACGGCGGCAACAGCGACAGCGGCTGGCTGATTGTGCTGGAACACGGCGGCCATGTCGCGGCTACGCCGGAACGCGCGGAAAGTTATGAAGTAGTCTCAAACCCGGCCGACGGCGATTACCTACGCTACCGGCCCCAGCCCGGAGCCGCTTGGGCGTACCTCCAGGTAACCGGCAATCTCTATGTAAGAAGCTCCGGCGGCGTTAACACTCCAACCACCTCACGCTCGGCCGCGACTCACGTCAGAGCTCCCAACGGCGTCTATTACGCTTACCATCCAGCGACCTTTCACTACCGCCGCATCCCGGCGAGTCCGTATATGCCGGCCAGGGGCGGGCAGTATGTGCGCTGGGCCCATATGATGTGGTGCCGGTAAATCCGGCGGGCGGCGCTGGCCCGTCATTCCGGTGAAAGGTGGGACTTACGGGCTGCCGGCGCAATTGCCGGAGTGCGACGCCGGATTCCGGCTTGCGCCGGAATGACGGTTGAGGGGGATGGATTCGGTTTGCGCCGGGATGACGGTAGTAGGGCCGGTGCGATGGATTCCGGCTTACGCCAGAATGACGGGTTGGGAGGGCCGGTATGACGGTAGGAAGGCCGGGGCAATGGTTGGGAGGATGGATGCCGGCTTGCGCCGGAGTGACAGTTGGGGATGGCGGGATGACGGTTGCATTTGCCCGGACAATTGTCGGACGAATACCGCCTTATACGGTAATGGATGGGGGGGATGGCTGCTCCGTAGCTGAACTGCCGGAAAAGAAATGCGATCGGTGTTGGGGATGGCGTTGACGGGTAAGGCCGGCATCGCTAGAATAGGGCAATCACTATTGGCTGCCGTCCGGTCGGGTACGGTCGGGCGGCGGATTAAGCACAGCCCGACAACGGAGGTGGCGCCATCGCCAGGCAATACCGGGTCAACGAACAAATCCGCGTCCCGCAGGTACGAGTAATCGGGGAAGAAGGCGAACAACTTGGCGTAATGACTGTGTCCGACGCCCTCGCCAGGGCGCGAATGCATGACCTTGACCTGGTGGAGGTCGCGCCCAACGCCGAGCCCCCGGTGGCCCGGATGCTGGACTACGGCAAGTTGCGCTATCTGACTTCCAAGAAGGAGCGCGAGACCCGCAAATCCCAGAAAAGCAACGAACTGAAAGAGGTTCGGTTCCGCCCCAATATCGGCACGCACGATTTTGACGCCAAGCTGCGTAAGGTGCGGCAGTTCATCGGGAACGGCGACAAGGTGAAGCTGACGGTCCGTTTCCGGGGACGGGAAGCCGTACATCAGGACTTGGGCTTGTCGCTGCTCAAACGGGTGGCTGACGACCTTAAGGATGACATCCGCTTGGAACACGCTCCGGCGATGGAAGGGCGGGCAATGTCGATGGTGCTGATACCCGGCCCGGGACGGGGGGAGCGCGACGAGGGCAACTCTACGAATACGGAATGACGCCAAAATGCCGAAACTGAAAACCCACAAGGGCGCGAAAGCCCGCATCCATATCACGGGGTCGGGCAAGCTGATGCGCCGCAAGCGGATGAGCAGCCATTTGCGGCGCAAGAAGCCGAAGAAGGTAACGCGCAAGTACGCGCAGAAAATCAATTTTGACCAGGCGGACGTCAAGCGTCTCAGCCGCCTGGTGCCTTACGACGTTTAGCAACGGAGGCCGGCTACCGTGCCCAGAGTCAAGAGGGGCGTGACCAAACGCGCCCGCCACAAGAAAATACTTAAAGCCGCCAAGGGCTACCAGGCGTCATCGGGCCGCAACTACAAGTGGGCCAAAGAGGCGGTGATGCACGCCTGGAGCCATGCCTACCGGCATCGGCGGCAGCGCAAGGGCGATTTCCGCCGTCTGTGGATTGTCCGCATCGGGGCCGCCAGCCGGCAGCATGGGATGACTTACAGCCAGTTCATGCATGGGCTCAACGCCGCGGGGATAGAGATAGACCGCAAGATGCTGGCGGATATGGCGGTGCGGGATCCGGAGGGGTTTGCGCGGCTGGTTGCGATTGCGGAGGGTGCGGCGGCGGCGTGATGGGAGCAGCGCTCGTTATGTCCACACTTACCGAGCCGGCTTTTACCGAACCGGCTACATCGTTTTACGCCCGGCTGGATGAAATCGCCGCGATGGCGCGCCAGCGGGAGCCGATGGGACACGACTGGCCGGCGCCGGCCGACATTGAATGGCTGCGTTCCGCTTTTGCCAGCAACTGGCCTGCGGCGTATCCGCAGCCGTTTGTGGGCACCGGCCCTGAGGATGCGATGCTGTGCCTTTATTGGAAGTCGGCCGGTGCGACGGTAACCTTGGAAATTGACACCCGCAGCAAGACGGGGGACTTGTACCGAACCGTCCCGAACTGCGCCGGCGACGCGGATGAAGTTCTGGAACTGAACTTGTCCAGCGTTTATGCGTGGGGGAAAATTGGGATGGCGCTAGGGGACTGACGGTGGCCGACGCTAATGAATTCCGGTTGCAGATCTGGGATAACCAATACCAGGACGGCGCAATACTGGAGGCGGCGTTTCAACCCAAAACCAACCGGAAGCCGCCGTCTTTATCGGTAGATGGGGACAGCCCGGAGGCCAGTCCCACCCCCGCACAATTACACGCAATTCACGCGGCAAGTCGTGCCGCCGATGGCTGGCCGCCTCCGGCCGGCTCCGTTTCCTATTCGGCGGGTTAAATATCGGCTGCCGGCGGGACTCTGGTATATGCGCCGGAACCGCACAATCCGTTCCATTACAATGTGGAGTTCCGAAACCTGACCGGATTATCCGGGAATGCAATGAAACGGGCCAGGCGCGCTATCAAGGAGCGTCTCAAACGCGTCAATCTGGATTGGACGCCATAAGCCGCGGTATGGGATTGCGTTTCAGATTTCTCCGCCTCTGGCACTTGCCGCCTTACCAATTGCCTGGTAATTAGCGCGGGGTTGGCGGGGTAACTTGGGACGATTGCGGCGCGGGTGGGATTGATATTCTGGGACGATGCGTTGCATCGCCTTTTGCGTTAGTTAGCCCGGCCGGCTTCGTTGGTGGGGAACTGCGCCGGCTTTATGCCAGTTGGAGGCCGTGCTCGGCGAATCGATTATCAGCGCTCTGATGAGAAAGCTGGTGTCCAGGTGGATCATCGCAGCCGAGGTTAATGTCCCTGCCGGATTTCCCGCGCTTCCCGTTCCCAAGCGTTAAAGTCAGTTCCCTGCTCCGCCAGTGATGAACGGAGTTCGGCCAAGGCTTGCAGGCGGTCTGCGGGCGACGATGCCGAAGTCTCCGGCGCGGCGGATTCATGGGAAGCGCGCCGGATGGCCCGGCGCAAGGCATCGCCCTCCGACAGCTGCCATCGTTGCGCTAGGGCCGCCAGAGCCGGCGCGGTTTCCGCGTCCAATGTGAACGAATTCGTGGATTTAGCGGTGTGGGCAACCATACTGGCACTATATGGGGCGGTGCGGCCCGTCAAGATAGGGACGATTGCGGCGCGGGTGGGATTGATATGCTGGGGCGATGGGCGGGTCGCGCGTCGTCTAGTTAGTCGTGGAAGCGTTGCAGTAGCTGGTGGAGGGCGGCGGCGCCGAACTCTAGGGCGGATATGGGGATGCGCTCGTTGGCGGCGTGGATGGTTTGCAGGAAGTCGAAGTCGGCGGGGAGGTTCATCGGCATCCAGCCGTAGGTTTGGATGCCCAGCCGGGCGAAATGGCGGCCGTCGGTGCCGGCCGGCATCAGCATTGGCACGGATGCGCCGTCGGGGTCTTGCTCGGCGATGATGTCGGATAAGGTGTCAAACAGGCCCATATTCAGCAGCCAGGGTTTGGGTTCAAAGCGCAGCACTTCAAACTCAATGTCGGGGCCGGCGATGTCTTGCAGTTCGCCTATCAGATCTTCGGCGTCGTAGCCGGGGAGCATTCGGCAGTCCAGGTTGACGGCTACCTGGCTGGGGATGACATTGGGCTTTTCGCCGCCGGCGATAACGGTAGCGTTGGCGGTATGGCGGAACAGGGGCTCCATTTCCTTGCCGGTTTTGCCGATGCGGCGGAGCATTCGGCCGGTAAGGGACGGGTTGAGCAGCAGCTTTAGGAAAGCGCCGTCGGGGCAGGGGAGGCGCTGGCTCATTGCTTCAATCATCATCCGGGTAACTGGGTGGATGTGGTAGGGGAGGGGGGTTTGGTCCAGTTTGACGAGGAATTGGGACATTCGGGTGGGGGCGGTGTCGTGATGCACGAGGGAGCCGTGTCCGCCGGGGCCGCGGGCGACGGCCTGGACGCGGCAGCCCTGTTTTTCGGCGACTTGAACCATGTAGAACTTGCGGCCGCGGTAGGTTTTGCTGAAACCGCCGAATTCGCCGATGGCGTAGCGCGCGTCCTGGAACAGTTCCGGGTGCGCCGCGACCAGCCAGCCGGCGCCGGCAAGTCCGCCGGCTTCCTCGTCGGAAACGAGGGCGAGGATGACGTCGCCGGGGAGGTTGGATTGGTCGCGGTGGGCGCGGATGAAGGCGTCCAGCATCATGGCGACGCCGCCTTTCATGTCCAGGGCGCCGCGGCCCCAGATGTAGCCGTCCTGTTGGCGGCCCTCAAAGGGGGGGACATCCCAGGGTTGGGCGACGGTCGGCACAACATCAAGGTGGCCGTAGAGGAGGAGGGGCGGGGCGGCGCCGCGGCCGGGGAGGCGGCTGATTAGATTGGGGCGGTTGGCGTCGGCGCCCAGCAGCCGGGCGTCAATGCCGGCGGCGTTGAGGACGCTTTGGCAGTATTGGGCGCAGGCTTTTTCGTTGCCCGGGGGGTTGGTAGTATCGTGGCGGATGAGGGCCTGCAACAGCTCGGCGACGCCGGGCGTTGGGGGGTTGGCGGCGGACGGCTGCCGTACTGCGGGCGTATGCGCTGGCGGCGGATGCTGGTCTGCCATCGGATATATGCGGATGGACGCTGCCGTTGGGGCGTCGGTTTAGACGGCGGCGAGGTCGCGGTCGTCCGGTTCGTCGTTATCGCCGGGGCTGCGGCCGGGTCGGTCGGGGCGGCCGCCGCTGCCGGGGCGGCCGCCGCTGCCGGGGCGGCCGCGGTCGTCGGGGCGTCCCCGGTCGTCGGGGTTGTCGGCATCGCCGCCATCGCCGTCAAGGCCGTCCAGGTCCAAATCTACATTGAGACCTTGCAAGAATTCCTCGATGCTGGCGGGCAGAGGAGTGGCAGTAGTGGCGGGGCTACCGCCGTCGCCGTATTCCGAGTCGTAGAGTTCCTCGATGCGGGCCAGAATATCGCGGTCGGGGAGGGGGCCGTCGTTGGGGGAGAGTTCGGCGTACTGCTTATGGCCGCGTTCCTCTTGGGCGATGTATTCGGGGAGGTTGTAGAGGCGGCAGAGGGCTTGCATCAGGCGGGCGGCGCCCTGGTGGTCGTCGTCCAGGTTGAGGTACTGGGGGAGGTGGACGACAAAGGCGCGGGTTTCCAGTCCGAGCTGGGCGGCGGTATTGCTGACGGTGTAGGTGATGGTAGTAGGGCCTTCGTAGTTGCTGGTGCGGGCGCCGGTGTTGGCGTAATCGCGTTGCAGGTTGGGGCCGGCGCCGATGCCGGAGATAACGAGCGGGCGGGTGTGGGGCACCATGTCGTACATACCGCCGATAAGGGAATACTGCTTGACGCCGAAATAGCGGATAATTTCGAGCAAGGCGTCGCAGTAGTCCTCGCCGTAGAGGTGGGGTTCCAGCAGGTGCGCGGTGAGGAGATGGCGTCCGTCGTCGGGGTTGGCGTAGCGGATGATGCTGTTGGGGACGGTAACTTCGCGCTGTCCGCTGACGAGATAGCTGCGGGGGCGATAGCGGGTAAAGTCGTAGAACCGGCCGGGGCGATGCAGCCGGCCCAGTTCCTGGCTGCGGTGGTAGCGTTCGATGCGGCCCAGGGCGAGGCTACCGACATTGCCGACGTCGATCCAGGGGCGGAGGACGGCGAGCAGATGGGGGTCGCGCAGTTCCGGGGTGGGTTCCGTAATTTCGAATTCGCCGATACGCATAACGGCGCACACGGTAACACCGCAAGGGCGCAGCGTCAAGGCGGGGGTCGGATGGGATGGAGGGGGATTTGGCCTCCGGGGGGGAACGGATGATGGCATGGATGGAGGGGATGAATGGGGATTTTGGGGCCTCCTTTGGGGGATTGGGGGTTGGGGTCTGGTTATGATGTCGGGTTCAAGGTGGTCGGGTGCGTTGGGTTGGGATTGGTTAGGATTGGTTGGGATTGGATTGCAGTCTGCCAGGGTTTGCGGTCGCTTATCAGCCCTACGGCCGGAGGTTTTGCGCGTTGCTTTTCACGCGGCTGGTTTTTCGTCCGGGGACGGGGCGCTCCGTCTGGCGCCTTGGCAGGACCCGACTCCTTCGGTTAGTTGGACCGTGGGCGAGTAGGGAACGCCGGTGCGACTTGATTGCTGAATGACCGTAACGACCTGGAAATCGGTGGGCTCGGAGATTGGCTGCCTGACGAATCTGATTATAGCACGGCTGTACGGGTTCGCAAGGGGGTTGGCGTCATTGGCGGGAGGGAATTTTTTACACCGATGGACAGGATGGATAGGATGGGTTTGACGCAGAGGCGCGGAGGCGCAGAGTGGGGTTTGGATTCTCTAAACTCACTAACGAAGTGCAACGCCAGGTTATGGTGTTGCCATGGGAACGCATTATCAACAGCTCAGCATCGTTGAGCGCTGCGAAATTGCCCGATTACGGACCGCGGGCTGCTCCGTCTCCGAAATTGCGGCAACTTTGGATCGCGCGACATCTACCATCACGCGGGAGCTAAACCGCAATGCCTCCGCCAACGGCGACTATCAGCCCGAATACGCGCAGCGGCAGGCCCAAGCCCGCTGTTGGCGCGGCGCGCGCTTGGAACGGGACGCCCCCTTGCGGGATGCTGTCCTGTCCCGGCTGCGCGCCGGCTGGTCGCCGGCCCAGGTGTCGGGCCGGCTGGCTCTGGATTGCGGACGCCGGGTCATCTCTCACGAAAGCATCTACCGCTTCATTTATGCTCAACTGGCCCGCACCAAGGATTATTCCTGGCGGCTGTACCTGCCGCGGGGCAAGTCCAAACGGGGTTGGCGCGGGCGGCGCGGCGGCAATGCCATCGTCCGCGTTCCGGGCGGGACGCCGCCGCTAATCTCAACATAGTCAGGGCGCAGTCCGGAGGCCGCTGACCGCCGCACGCCCGGCCACTGGGAGGCCGACCTGATGCGGTTCGGCAATCAGGGCCAAGCGCTGCTGTTGCACGAGCGCCATTCCCGGCTGCTGCTGGCGTGGCGTCCGCAGAGCAAGGCGGCCGAACCGATTGGGGTGGCGCTGGCGCGGATGCTGTCGCCATTTCCGGCGGAGCTGCGGCGCAGCGTAACTTTTGACAACGGCACGGAATTTGCCCGGCGCTATCGGCTGCACGGCCAAGGCATCCCAACTTACTTTTGCGAGGTCAGGTCGCCGTGGCAAAAAGGGGGAGTGGAGAATGCCATCGGCCGGCTGCGGCGGTTTTTGCCGCGCCGGACCAACTTGAAGCAAATCAAGGCGGCGCAGCTCACCGCCACAATTCAGGCGTACAACAATACGCCCCGGCAGTGCCTGAACTACCGGACGCCCACCGAAGTATTCGCTGCCGCGTTGCACTTGAAATGTGAATCCACATTCCGGCTTGCGCCGGAATGACGGTTGGGGGGGGACGGAATGACGGTTGGGGGGTTAGATTCCGGCTTGCGCCGGAATGACGGTTTAGGGGGGCGGAATGATGGTTTGGGAGGGCGGGGGTTAGCCGCATTCGCCGGAGGACAGTGATGGGGCGGGGCTGCGGCCGGCGGTGGGGTCGGCATAGGGGGCGTTGGCGTCGGGAGTTAGCGTCTGCTCTTGTTGCGTCATATAGCGGAGGGCGGCGTAGGCGAGCAGGTTTATCGTCAGTCCGCACAGCGCGGCCAGGGGTGCACTGGGGAAGGCGAATACTTGAGTTAGCAGGATGTTGAACAGAATAGCGCGGGCGAACCAGAGATAAGCGTCCGGGCGGGAATGGCGGAGTCGTCCGATGCCGAAAGCGGCTACCATCGCCGCTACTATTGACGAAGCCAGCTGCGCCTGCACATTGAAAGCCAGCACTGCGGGGGCATCCGACAGTGCGAAATAGACTGCCATACCGCAATGCGCCGCGGCATACAGGATAAAGAAGGCCGACAGCGCGGCGCGATAGCGGGGATGCAGCGCGATGCTGCGATACCACTGCGCCAGGCGGCGGCGGACGGCAAAGGGAGAACCCGGGCGGCCGGTATCGGGCCAAGCGTCGCTGACGCTGACATAGGCGGAGAGGGCGGTTACCAGGGGGTTGATGGGGTCGGCGCGGGACAGCAGGCGGAGTATTTCCTGGCGGCGGCGGCCGTAGGGCCGTCCGCCGGGGGCGGCCGCCAGCAGCGTCAGGGCGCTGGACAGGGCGGCGTCCGGCGTTAGGCGATTGCGCAGCAGCGGGGGGCGCAGCGACAGAAAGAGGGATACAAAGACGATGTAGCCGAAACCGATGGCCGGCTGGTAGAGATAGTGGTAGTCGGCAGTGATGAACCGTCCGAGTTCGTCAATAGAGGCGCCGAAACCGATGCCGGCGATGATGGCGGCGGCGCGCGGCGCGTTGCGTCCTAATGCGGTGAACAGCAGGAGCAGGGCAATCGGCAGCAGCAGCATACCGCCCCAGAGGATGGGGGCGAGGCGCAGGGCGCCGGCGTCCGGGGGCGGGCTGCCGGCGAGGGACAGGAAGCAGCGTATGGCCAGGGCCGCGGCCACGGCGGATACTACGAACAGCTCAACGAGTTCCGGGGCGGCGGCGTTGGGCAGGAAAGTGTATTGGCGGAAGTTGGGCATTGATTGCTGTGTCGGGGCGTGTGGCCAAGGCTGCGGTGGTTCCGGGCTGCGGCGGGGTCCGGGTTTGTGATTGGCTAGTGCGGTGATGGGACGGGCCGCCATAGATTCCGGCTTGCGCCGGAATGACGGTTGGGGGGTTGGAATGACGGTTGTAGGGGTTGGAATGATGGTTGTGGGGGGGCGAATGATGGTTGGGGGGCGTTGCGGGGACGCAAGGCTCGTTGTGCGGGGCGGTCTTGCGGGCGGGATTCCGGCTTGCGCCGGAATGACGGTTGGGGGGTTGGAATGACGGTTGTTAGGGGATGGAATGGTGGGTTGTGGAGATGTCGGAATGACGGTTGGGGGGGTTGGGATGATGGTTGTATGGGGGCGGGATTCCGGCTTGCGCCGGAATGACGGTTCGAGGGTTGAATGATGGTTGGGGGGGTGATGGTGGGATGGTTAGCATTCGCCCATGCGGGTGAGGCGGCCTTCTTGCCAGGCGACGGCGCCGGCTTTGATGGTGGCGAAAGTGTCCAGGCGCAGCTGGCCCTCTACATTGTGGCCGGCCATGTCGTGCCAGACGAAACGGCCTTGACGCTGTTCCCAGACGGCGGCGTCGCCGGCCATGCCGACGGCCAGGGAACCGATGCCGTCTTGCAGGCCGAGGACTTGCGCCGGGCGGCTGGTACTGGCGGCGATGGCGTCGGACAGGGGCATTCCCATAGCGTGGAACTTGCTGACCAGGTCGTTCATCAGGTAGACGGTGCGGCCGGGCGGGGCGATATGGATGTCGGTGCTGATGGTATCGGGGATAACGCCCTGGTCCATTGCCGCTTTGGCGACTTCGACATCGCAATGGACGCCGGCGTGGGCTACGTCCATGATGACGCCGCGTTGGACGGCGTCGCGGACTTCGGGGCGGATTTTGCCGGCGTTGTCCAGGATGTTGTCGGGGTGTCCGTTGAAAGCGTGGGTAGAGATGTCGCCGGGGCCGAGGTGGTGGAGGATGTCGGGGAGAGGGATGGGGGTGCCGCTGACGTGGACCATGAGTCGGACGCCGGCTTCGGCAGCGGCGGCTTTGGCTTTGGCCATGGCTTCGTGGGCGTTCCAGCGGGCGACGGCGTCGTAGTGCATCCGCACTTTGACGCCGAGCAGAAAGTTGGGGTTGTCCTTGATGGCGCGGACGGTCTGGTCGACGTCGATGATACGCATATCGTGGAGGCCGCCGCCGAGGACGCGGTTAGCGGCCAGTCCGACGGCGCCGATGTGGAGGAAAGCGAGGAGACGGGTGCGATGTGCGGGGAACACATAATCGCGCATTGCGCCATAGTTGAGGAAACCGGCGCTGCCGGCGTCGATGCCGGTAGTAACGCCGCTGCTGAGGCAGGTGCGGTCGGCGTGGACGGCGCTGCCGCTGGCGCCGTGGTAGAAATGGCCGTGCAGGTCAATGAGGCCGGGGGTTACCAGTTTGCCGGAGATGTCAATGTGGTGCGCGGCGTGTTCGGGGGGGATGCGGTCGGCAACGGCGGCGACTTTGCCGTCTTTGAAAGCGAGGTCGCGGGGGGCGTTGTTGATGCCCTGCGCCGGGTCCAGGAGATGGCCGCCGGTCAATGCCAGGTCGTAAGCCGGGGTAGTCATTGGAGGTTCCTCCGTATGGGGGGCGGCGTAGTAGGGGAAAAGCAGAGTCCGTTTGCCGGTCGTGGGGACATATTCATTGTCGTTCCGGCTGGCGGCGGAATCCGGCGCTGTAATCTGCTCAAACGGTAATGGGGGCGGCGGCCATAGATTCCGGCTTTCGCCGGAATGACGGTTGCAGGGGGGCGTAATGACGGTTGTAGGGGGGACGTAATGACGGTTGTAGGGGGGACGTAATGACGGTTGCAGGGGGCGTAATGACGGTTGTAGGGGGCGTAATGACGGTTGCAGAGGGGCGGGATGACGGTTGTAGCGGGGGCGGGGTGACGGTTGCAGAGGGGCGGGATGACGAAAGGTTAGACCACTTGGCTAGTCCTCGTCCCAATAGTAGTCGTCGGCGTTGAGGTTTTCCTGCCACCAGCGGCGGAGGCGGGGGAGGACCAGTTCTTTGGGCTTGCGGAAGTCGGCTTCGACGAAATCCAGGGTATCGGGGAGGGGCCGGGCTTCCCATTTTTGGATGGCTTCCAGGATGAAACGGCGCACCATATCGGGGGAGGCGGCTTCTAATCGTCCGAGCTGGTAGGCGAGGGTTACGGCCATTTGCATTTGGCAGATGCCGGCGTGGGCGTCGTCGTCGCGGAGGTTTTCGGGCAGGGCGCCGGACTGGTCCAGGAAGTCGTCCAGCACCTGGCCGACAATCAGGGGGAGTTCGCCGTCCGGTTCGGGCAGGAATTCGGTAAGGCGGTCGGTAAGGTCGGCGACGCCGTCCTCGGGGAGGGCGAAATCGGCCCAGTGGGGGCGGTCGGGTTCGGGGAGAGGACTCTGCTGGGGGTCGTTCATTGCATCATCGTCCTGGGGGGTATGTCGGTTGCAGCGCCCCGGCGCGTTGGGTAATTGTCCATAGATTCCGGCTTGCGCCGGAATGACGGTTGCAGTGCCGGATTCCAGCTTGCGCCAGAATGACGGTTGCGACGCCGGATTCCGGCTTGCGCCAGAATGACGGTTGCGACGCCGGATTCCGGCTTGCGCCAGAATGACGGTTGCGATGCCCCGGCGCGTCGGATAATTGTATCACGGCAATGGGGGATTGGACGGCGCCGGCGGTTGGCTGACGGCGGTTTCGGCAATGTGGTACATTGGCCGGGAGCAGCGTCATTATCGTCAGGTATCATCGTCAGGCATCGGCGTTGTAAGGATGCCATTTATTACGGGGAGCAGATGAATGTACGGTTGACATTAGCGGACGGCGCAGTACTGGCCGGGAGCAGCGTCATTATCGTCAGGTATCATCGTCAGGCATCGGCGTTGTAAGGATGCCATTTATTACGGGGAGCAGATGAATGTACGGTTGACATTAGCGGACGGCGCAGTACTGGCCGGCGCAGTGAAGTTCGGCAACGGCAATGGCATCGGCATCGACAATGCCGAGGATGCGGCGGATGTCGTCTGACCGCATCCTGGTGGGGGTTGCCGTAGAGCGGCCTGATGATTGGCCGGAGGGCGTATGCGATGATGCCGTCGGGATTATCAGCGATCCGGAGTGGCTGGCCGGCGTCGTGCGGCGCGGCTTGGAGCAGGCTTTGCCGGCGGATGCGACGGGCCAGGCAAGCGTGCTGCTGACCGACGATGCGGTAGTGCGGGAATTAAATCGGGAGTATCGCGGGCGGGATGAGACTACCGATGTGCTGTCGTTTTCGGCGCGGCACGGGGGGGATTGGCAGGGCGATGACGGTACAGCCGCTCCCGGCGCAGTTGCTCCCGGCACAGGGGAGGGATGGGGCGAGGGCGAGGATGCTTTTCCGTTGCCGGCCGATGAGCCGCCGCCGCTGGGGGAGATAATCGTATCGCTGCCGCAAGCGGCGCGGCAGGCCAAGGCTGCGGGCGTACCGCTGCGGCGGGAACTGGCGCTGCTGCTGGCGCATGGCGCGCTGCATCTGCTGGGATACGACCATTATGACGCTGCCGAGCGGGCGGAGATGCAGGCTTTGGAACGGAAGGTGATGACGGCGATTTTTGCGGACGGGCCGATTTCTGGAGGCGCTGGCTAGGAGTGGGGCTGTATGTGCTGCCATTCTGACGCAGGTCGGGGTCCGGCGTGGTAATCCGGTACTGCGGTAATGGCGGCGGCGGCCATAGATTCCGGCTTGCGCCGGAATGACGGTTTTAGGGCGCCGGGATGGTGGGTTGGGGTGTTGGGATGGCGGGTTGGGGCGCCGGCGTCCGGGGTGGTAATCCGGCACTGCGGTGATGGCGGCGGCGGCCATAGATTCCGGCTTGCGCCGGAATGACGGTTATACCGTCCATCCATGCCGTCGACGCCGGCATCCCTTATGGTATAATGACCGCCTAGCACTGTCGGGATAGCTATGACGCGAAAAGGAGCAACGCTATGCTGAATAAAATTGCCGCAGCAGCAGCCATAGGTGCCGGCATTTTCGCCGTCATCACCATGGGAATTCTGCCCCCCCCCCCCCCCCCCCCCGCTAAAGCCTACGGTATAGGCGGCTACACTTACACGCAGCGGGTTTGCCAAGAATACGGGCAGCAGCCGCGCTGGTACAATGTGCGGGACGGGCAGGCGGCGTACAACGGCGGCAACAGCGACAGCGGCTGGCTGATTGTGCTGGAACACGGCGGCCACGAGCCGGCCGGCTGGGTAATGGATCAAACTGCCGGCACTCATATGTTATACGCAGGCCAATACGTCCGGGTAAGCCTGGACGTTCTCTTTTTCAGAGACAGCCTAGCCAATTACCACGCGGTTACTTCACGTGCCGCCGCGAATCGCATCAATATCCCTGGCGTCGGTTATATCTATTACAATGAACAGTACATCACTCACTACCGCTACAATCCTGGAAGAGGCGGCGGCCGGTACGTACGCTGGGCCAATATGGCTTGGTGCCGGTAAATCCGACCAACCGTTCCCCGCTACCGTCATTCCGAACCCGAACCGTCATTCCGGCGCAAGCCGGAATCCGGCGTTGTAGTAATCCGCCGCTGCGGTAATGCAGCCGGCGGCCATAGATTCCGGCTTGCGCCGGAATGACGGTTTTGGGGCGCTGGAATGACGGGCTGGGGCGCCGGCGTCCGGGGTAGTAATCCGGCACTGCGGTGATGGCGGCGGCCATAGATTCCGGCTTGCGCCGGAATGACGGTTTTAGGGTGTTGGAATGACGGGTTGGGACGCCGGCATCCGGGGTGGTAATCCGGCACTGCGGCGATGGCGGCGGCGGCCATAGACTCCGGCTTGCGCCGGAATGGCGGTTTTGGGGTGTTGGGGTTATGAAACCGTGCGCCTTTATATCGGCCAGTTGGATAGGGCGGCCAATTTTGCCAGTTGCATTAGCGCGTAGGTTGCGGCCAGGGCCCATATTCCTGCGGCTACGTCGTCCAGCATTATGCCCCATCCGGCGGGCCGGGATTCCAGGCGGCGGCAGGGCCAAGGCTTGATGATGTCAAAGATGCGAAAGGCGCAAAAGGCGATAAGCACCAGCAGCCAGGGCCAGTCTGCGGGGAGGCGCCAGGGGAAATAAGTGAAAGCGGCGGCGGGCGCGCACGCGATCCACATACCGACGAATTCGTCCCAAACCGCGGCGCCGGGGTCGGGGTTTTGGTCGGTGGACATTCGGCCGGTGGCCCAGACGCCGATGGCGAACCCGCCGGCGACCAGAGCAATGACCAGCAACAGCCGTTCCAGATAGCCCCAACTCTCCGGCAGCAGCAGCATTATGGCGACATAGACGGCGGCGGCGGCGGCGGATCCGGCAGTACCGGGGGCAATGGGAAAGAAACCGCTGCCGAACCCGCTGCCGACAGCGTAGGCCAAGCGGTCGCGCCACGACAGCCGTTTCCAGTCGGGCATAGTCCGGTTAGGCATAGCCGGGGCAGGCGCCGGCGGGTCAGGCATAGTCCGGTCAGGCATAGCCGAGCCGTTCCAGGTCGTGTTCGTCCATCCCCAGATAGTGGCCGACTTCGTGCCAGAGGGTAGTGCGGACTTCGGCGGCAACTTCGTCCGGGGTGTTGCACATTGCGAGGATGGGCCGGCGGTAGATATAGATGCAGTCGGGCATGGCGGGGCCGTCGCCGTAGCGTTCCGTGAGGGGTATGCCGACGTAGAGGCCGAGGAGGGATTCACTGTGGCTATGGTCGTGGCGGCAGTCGCCGGGGTTAGGGCGATCGCCGCCGTTATTGCGGTTGGCATCGTCGGCAAGAGCGTCGTGGGCAAGGGCATCGGCGGCAAGGGCGTCGTCCGCTTCCGGGCCTGGGGTATCCTCAACGATGATGTCCAGGTTTTCGAGACGGTCAACGATTGCTGGCGGCAGGCTGTGGTAGGCTTGCAGGGCCAGCTGCTCGAAGCGGCGGCGGGACATTCGCATTGGCATAGGCGGCCTGGCCTTGTTCAGATTCGCTCGGATCCGCTCTGCTCTGTTCTGGCGTACTTGGCCGGTTAATTGGCGGCGACGCGCTGGCGGATGGCTTTCAGAAGGTCCACATTGGGTTTGTCCGGCCCCCGGTTGGCTTGGTCGTAGCCGGGGACTTCCAGGAAAAAGGGGAGTTCGGCAAAGGCGGGATGGGACATTATGTTGGCAAAGCCGGCTTCGCCAATCAGCCCCTCGCCGATGTTGTCGTGGCGGTCAACGCCGGAGCCGCAGGGGCGTTTGGAGTCGTTGGCGTGGACGACGGCCAGATGATCGAGGCCGATGTCGCGGTCGAATTCGTCAATCATTCCGGCCACGCCGTCGGGGTTGGTCAGGTCGTAGCCGGCGGCAAAGGCGTGCTGGGTGTCCAGGCAGATGGCGAGGCGGGGGCTGGCCACGGCGCGCAAGATGTCGCCGAGCTCGCTGAATTTGGCGCCGATGTGCTGTCCCATACCCGCCATGTTTTCCAGGCAGAGCAGGGGGCCGTCCGGCGAATGCTCCAGTACCTGATTGACGCGGTGCACTACTTGGGGAAAGATGGCGTCGTAGCCGGCGCCGCCGTGGCTGCCGGGGTGAAAGATGACGCCGCCGGCGCCAATCTGGGCGGCCAGGCCCATATAGTTGACGAGAGAGGTTACGGACTTGTCCAGGTTGTCGGGGTTGGGGTTGCCCAGGTTGATGAGATAGATGGCGTGGAGAAAGGGGGTGGAGAGTCCGGCGGCGGCGTTGCGCTCGCGGAAGTCGGCGGCGTCGGCATCGCTGATGGGCTTGAATCGCCAGGAACGGGTTGAGGAGCCGAAAAACTGGACGGCTTCGGCGCCGATGGATTCGGCGCGGTCAACGGCGTTGCCGATGCCGCCGGCGGCGGAAACGTGCGCTCCGATAATCATTCTGCTGGCCTCGCAAATTGGTATTGTGGCATTGGTATTATAATGGGCCAGTATCGCAGAAATCGTCGTTTTGCGTAACCGCTATGACTGCGTCTCTTTCGCCCATTCCGCCGGCCGCTGCGCCGTCCATTCCACCGGCTGTGCCATCCCGGATGGTGGCTCTGTCGGTGGTCAAAGCCGGCCGGCCGCCCGTGTTGGAGATGGTGGAAAGGCCGGTTCCTGCGCCGGCGCCTGGCGAGGTACTGCTGCGGGTGGACGCCTGCGGGTTCTGCCATCACGATTTGCTGGTGATGGCCGGGACGCTGCGGCGCGGGGTGGCTCCAGGCGTAATCCTGGGCCATGAAATCGCCGGCACGGTAGTGATGACGGCTGATGATGCAGCCGGATGGCAGCCGGGCGACCGGGCAGTAAGCTTGCTGACCGCCGCCTGCGGACGATGCGACCGCTGTTTGGCGGGACGGGAGCATCGCTGCCGGGTGGGCGTTGGCATCGGACACGGGCGGGACGGCGGGTTTGCCGAGTATGCGGCGCTGCCGGCAAGCGCGCTGGCACCCATCCCGGATGGGCTGCCGGCGGAGCAGGCGGCGCTGCTGGCCTGTCCGGCCGGCGTGGCGCTCACCGGAGTAGATACTGCGGAGATTGCCGCCGGCGAAACGGCAGTGGTAACCGGAGCCGGCGGCGGCTTGGGAGTGCACGCCGTGCAGCTGGCGGCGCAGCGCGGGGCGCGGGTCATTGCCGCGACGACATCGCCGGGCAAGGCGGCGCTGCTGGAAGCGCGGGGCGCGGAGACGGTGATTGAGATTGACGCCGACGCTGATCGGGCCGACGCTGATCGGTCCGGCACTGATTTGGCCGGAATCATTATGGCGTTGACGGACGATGCGGGGGCCGATGCGGTCATTGACACCGTGGGGCCGCCGCTGTGGCCGGGGGCGGTGCGCTGTTTGGGGCAGTACGGACGGCTGGCGCTGCTGGGGGATGTTACGGGGGCGGCGACGCCGGTCAACCTGGCCGAGCTGATATTTCGGGATTTGCGGGTGATGGGAGTATCCGGCGTGTCAAGGGGTACGCTGATGCGGGCGGCGCAGTTGGCGGCGGCGGGCGGGCTGCGTCTGACGGTATCGCAAACCTTGCCGCTGACGGCGGAGGGGGCGGCGGAGGCTTGGAGGATGGTTGCGGAACGGGGGGCGGCGGGGCGGGTGGTATTGATGCCGGCGGCGGGGTGATAAAGGATAGGCCGGCGCAAGGGGGAATCCCATCACAAAGGAGCGGCAGAATCCCCTTCATCCTGCCCGGATATGCCAACAGCCTGCACTAGGAGAGGGCGCCAAGGTAAAGGCGGCTGGGCAAAAGCGTGAACCGCCGGCCTATTGCCCGGCATTGCGATAGCGTTCCAGCGTGCCTTTGGGCGTCAAGTCGTAGTGTTGCAGCCCTGGATAGTCCGGGGCGTAGCGATAGGCGCGATAAAGGAAATTGTTCCAGAGTGGGCCAATGCCGCCTTGATTAGGCTGTACCTCTATCGGATCCCCTTGGTAAAGAGCGCCCCGTTGGACTACCGGGTTCACATACCGCCACACCGTTTTGCCTGCCGGCGTCACCTCAAAAATCACGCCGTCTTGCCCGCTGACCACCAGCGTATTGCCGTTGGGCAGCCGCTGCGCGTTGGAAAGTATACGCGATAAAAAGTCGGGGGATTTTCCGCCATATAAGTCCAGGCCGGTTGTGCCGGGCCATACCGGACGCCGCCGCCCTCGTCCATTGCATAACCGTAGCCGGATGCCGGCGGCGTGATTTCCACCACTGACGAGTAACCAAGATCACGGCCCAAGTACTCAGCGCCGTTGTTGAAAATCAGGATATTGCCGGCGCCGGGCAATCCTGGGGGAATCCAATAAGGGCGGTGCTGCCAGAACAGCTGCTGGTCGGCGAAAGCGCCGGCACGATGGGCTTGCGGATTGCCCCAGCGATACAGCAGGTCGCCGCCTCTGCCGCCGTTGCCGCCGCTGTGCCCGGCGGCTTCCGCGGTAGTAGTGCTGTGGTCAATAATCCAGATTTCGCTGAAATGGCGCGCCGAAATCAGGATTTGATCCAGCTCCGGGTTGTAATCTAATCCATTGGCGTGCAGCATATTGTTATTAGCGGTGCTTATACGTCCCATTTGCCGCAGGTTGTAGTTGATGTCAACCAATTCCGGGCGCTGGGCGACAATGCCATAGTTGGCTTTAGATGAGTCGTAATCCTGTACCAGATGGTCCCATACTGACCATTTCCAGACGACCGCGGCGGCGTCAGGATAAATACGCCTGACTTCGACTATGGTAGGAATATCCAGGCTGTCGTCGCTTACGAAAGCAGGATTGGCGCCGGCGGCAATGGCTTCGGCGCGCGTTTTGCTTTCCCATAACAGCAGCAGTAAGTTGCCGTTGGGGAGGAGCAAAAAGTCGTGATGCAGTCGGTCCGGAGGTTGATATTCCCACAGCAGGCTGCCTGCCGGGTCAAATTCATATATTGCGTCACGATCCCTACCTATTATATTGCCGTTTTCAAGCAGCCGAATATGCCAGAGATAATGCTCCCAGCGGTGTATCAGCTGCCCGTGTCGGTCAATCAAAAAGGAGCTTTTGTTACGGCGGGCAGCGAACAAAGTGTATCCGCCGTATGCGCCCGGTTCGTTAGCGGTCAACCCGATCGGCACCGTAATTTCAATAACCTTATCATGCGGCAGAATTCCTACCGTCAGGTTAAGTTCGGCCGGCGATGACCAGGACGGCGTTCCCGCTTTGACGCGCAGGCTGCCGACCAGAAAAGTATAGCGGGCGCCGGGGTTGAGGCGGGTCAAAGTATGCTGCGTACCAGCATCAGCATCGGTAACAGTATCAGCAGCTATGTTGGTATAAGCGATTGCTGCCAGCCAGTCGCCGCCGGTTTCAGCAATCGCAGCCGCATCGGCGGCGGCAATCCAGGCGATGCGGTAGATAGCGGCGCCGGCTGCCGGGTTCCAGGAAATTATCACTTCGCCCGGATTGGCGCCGTTAACTGCGGCCACGCCGGTCGGCGCCGGCAAATCCAGCCAGCGGTCTTGCGCCGATGCCGGCGCCGGCGCGGTGGAGAATAGGAACAGGGCGCAAATCAGTACGGCCAACAGCGCCGGCAGGGAGGAGCGTTCCCCCCCCCCCCCCCCCCCCGACTTTCAGGGCTGTGGATACGATGCGGGCGGGGCCGGCCCAATACAGATTAGCGGCAGTCGCATATTTTGACGGCATAAACATTCTCCCGTGTCAGTGCCCAATTGCCACCCTTTACCGCGCGCGCGGGTTAAACGCGTCATTCACCGCGTCGCCCAGTATATTAAAGCAGAAAAACAGCAGCGTTACCGCGCCTATCGGAAATAGTATCAGATGCGGTTCGTTCCGCAGCACCTGGATGCTGCCGTTCTCAAACATCATCCGGCCCAGGCTGGGCACCGGCGGCTGCACCCCGATGCCGATCCAGCTCAACACCAGCTCCGAACCGGCTACGCCTGCCAATCCCGCCGATATGGATACAATCAGCGGACTCAATATGTTGGGCAGCACATGGGCGCGCAGGATGCGGGCCGTAGATGCCCCCGTTACCAGCGCCGCCTCCGTGTACTGGCTTTCCCGCGCTTGCAGCACTTGCCCCCGCACCAGCCGCGCCATTCCGAACCACCCGAAAACGGACAGCGCCACCGCAATGATGGCATAGTCCACCAGCCCCACCCTGATTATCCAGTCCAGCCCGGTAGCATCCTCAAAACGCTGCACGGCGGTAATCACGCGCGGTTTCAGCGTCGCCACGAAAATCAGGATTAACAGGATGTCGGGAAACGACGAAGTGATTTCGCCGGTACGCATTATTACGCCGTCAACCCAGCGCCCCATATAGCCGCTGAGCAGCCCCAGCGCCAGGCCCAGCAGCAGCGTCCCGCCCAGCAAGGATGTGATAGTGATGATGACCGTCGTCCGCAGCCCGTAGATGACCCGCGTCAGCATATCCCGGCCCAGCCGGTCGGCCCCGAAAGGATGCGCCAGCGACGGCCCGGCCCGGCTCTGCGACAAATCCTGCGCCGTGTATTCGTAGGGCGTAATCAGCGGGGCCAGCAGCGCGCCGCAGTACATCAGCGCAATCAGCGACAGGCACACCATCGCCAGCTTTTTGCGCGCCAGCCGCCGGACGGACAACCCCCAATAGCTGTGGCCCGGAGCGGCGGCGGCGGCATCGTCAACCAGGACGCCATCGGCCGCCGGCGGCCGACGGGATTGCAGCGTATCAGACGGCATGGCCGCCCCCCAGCCGGATGCGCGGATCCAGCAGCGGATATATCAAGTCAACTACCAGGTTCGCCAGCATAAACAGCGCGGTAGTGATAAACGCAAAGGCCATCATTACCGGATAGTCGCGATTGAACAGGGATTCGATGGCAAACCGGCCAACGCCCGGTATGCCGAAGTAAAATTCCACGATAAAACTGCCGCCGGCCAGCCCGGCCAGCGTGAACCCGAAACTGGTTGCCACCGGAATCATCGCGTTCCGCAGGATGTGGCGGTAGCGCACTACCCGCTCGCTGAGTCCTTTCGCGCGGGCGGTGCGGATATAGTCCTCCCCCAGCACATCCAGCACGCTGGCCCGCACCAGCCGCACGACGATGGCAATGCCCGGTACGCCAATCACTAATGCCGGCATTACGATGTGGGGGGAGAAAAAGCCGCCCCAGCCGCTGGTCGGCAGCCAGTCCAGCCATAAAGCGAACACCAGCAGCAGCACGGGCGCCGTAATAAACACCGGCAGCGACTGCAACGCCAATGCCGCGGCCACGACTACATTGTCCCAGCCCCGGCCTTGGTACAGGCCGGCGAACAGTCCCACCGGAATGCCCACGCCCAGCGTAATGATGATTGCCGCCAGGTTCAGCTGCAACGATACCGGGACGCGCTTGGCGAGCAGTTCCCGCACCGATTTGTTGCGGTGGCGGAAACTTTCGCCGAAATCCAGCCGCGTAACGATGCCCTCAACATAGCGCAGATACTGGACGACCAGCGGGTCATCCAGCCCCAGCCGGGCGCGGATGCGCTGCCGCACTTCATCGTTTTGATGCTGCCCCAGCCAAACCTGCACCGGATCGCCCGGCCCCAAGCGGAGCAGGGCAAAAGTGATGAAAGTTACGATGAGTAGCAGAAAGGGCAGCCAGACCAGCCGGCGCAGTGCGTAAGTTCCCATGGGCGATAATTCGTTGCGTTAGTGCGTATAGCCATATTTACCGTAATTCCTACACCGCCCCACCGTCATCCCGACTTCCTTACAACCGTCATTCCCCAATTCATCGTCATTCCGACGCCCCCAACCGTCATTCCTCGATTCATCGTCATTCCGCCGCAAGCCGGAACCTATGCTTGCCGACACCATTACCGTAGTAGGGATTATGACGGTGGATTCCGGCGAAAGCCGGAATGACGGTTGTAATGGTGCCGGAATGACGATTGGGGGGAATGACGGCTGGAACGTCGGCCATCTACTGCGCCATCTACTGATTAAAGTAGATGTAGCGGTACTTGGGAATGCTCATTTGCAGCAGGAAGTAGTCGGACACTTCCGGCTTGATGAGCGCGTAGCCTTCCCCGCTGAACCAGGTCCAAACCCAGGGCGCATCGTCCAGTATCATCTGCTCAACCTGGTTGTAAAGCTGGAAACGCCGTTCCCGGTCGCGCTCCACGGCGGCCTCGGCCAGCAGGCGGTCAACTTCCGGGTTGGAGTAACTGGTGTTGTTGTTGTGGCTGCCGGTGCGGAACAGCAAGTCCAGGAAATTCTCCGGGTCGGGATAGTCGGCAACCCAGCCCAGCGAAAACATCTGATACTTGCGGTCGTTCACATCCTGCAAGAAAGTGGCCCATTCGGTCTGCTGCACATCAATTTCAATGCCCAGCTCCTGCCGCCATTGTTCCAGCATCACTTCCAGATAGGCCGGCACTTGCGCCCCGAAACTCCCGGAAATGCTTAAGGTAACGCGCGGAAAATCCCCGGCGGCCAGCGCATCCGCGTACTTGGATTCCTGTATCAGCTCACGGGCCAGGTCGGGGTTGTAAGAGTAGCCCCGCAGGTTTTCATTGTACGACGGAAAGCCCGGCGGAATGACGCCGCTCGCCGGCGAAACCCGCCCGTCCAGCACATTCTCGGCAATGCCCGCCAAGTCAATGGCATAGTTCATCGCCTGACGCACTTTCACATCGTCAAAAGGCGGCTGCTCCACATTGAGGCCCACATAGAACACATCAAAGTCATGCGGAGAGCGATGCAGTTCCGGGTTCAGCGGATCGTTGGGATCCAGCAGGCGCGGCAAGTCGTCAAGACCCACGCCGGTCAGATGAATTTCATCGTTCTCGTACATAATCATCGCCGAGCCGCCGCTCAGTATCATCTGCACGCTCTGAATATGCGGCGGCCCCAGATGATACTCGTCATTGCGCTCCAGTATCAGCAGCTCGCCCACATCATACCGCCCCAGCTTGAACGGGCCGGTGCCGTTGGGCTGCTCCAGCCAATCCCCGGATGCGTCCACCTGCTCCGGGTCCAGCACATAGGCGGTGGGGTACGAAAGCTTGGCGAGGAAAAATGACTTCGGGGCGTCAATAGTGAACTCAATAGTGCGGTCGTCAATAACGCGCACGCCGCTGACTTCGCTGGCCGTCCCCTCCAGCTTGGCGTTGACGCCGACGATGTCGCCGAGGTAGTTCTGGGCGTTGGTGGACAGAGTATCCGGGTCGGCGGCGCGCTCAATAGACCATTTCACGTCGTTGGCGGTAACCGGCTTGCCATCGTGGAATTGGGCGTTATCGCGCAGGACGAAAGTGTACACGGTGCCGTCGGCGTTGATGGTGCAGCTCTCTGCCAGATCCAGCGCCGGCTGATAGTCCAGGCCCAGCGTAACCAGCCCGCCAAAGATTTCGCCGGCTACGATGCTGGAAGTAACATCGCCAATCTGATGCGGATCCAGCGAAGTAGGGTCGGTAAAGAGGCGCACCAGAGTGCCGCCCTGCGGCGGCCGGTCGTCAAAAGTCAATTCGGCGGATGGAGCGCAGCTCTCGCCGCCGGCCGCCGCCGCTGATGTGTCTGCCGATGCCGCCGGCGTTGGCGGCGCAGTTGCGCCGACCGCCGGCGTCGGAGTCGGCTCCGGCGTCGCCGTTGCCAGCGGTTCGGTCGGCGGAAGGGATACTAATTCGGATGCCATTGTCGTCGGCGGCAACGTCGGCTCCGCCGCTGACGCCGGCGCCCCGGCCGGCTCGCTGACGCCGCCGCAAGCCGTCAGCAGGATGGCAGCCACGGCGCCGGCCGCCGCAAGGACCAGCGACCGCCGCGCTGATTTGACGAACATAGTTCCTCCAGCCCGGTAATGCGCCGGGCAAGTCAATCGGTTAGCAATAATACGCCGGCCGCGCGCATAACGGTTCTGCCAGCGCCGCATTTCACAAAACGGCATAGATTATACGCAAAGCGCCGCCGGCATTCAATGTTAGCCCGCCCGCCGGCGGCGTTCCCAAGCCGGCAGTCTAATTTCCTGCCATCATTCCCTACTGCCGTCATTCCGCCGTCCGTCCCTTGCTGCCATCCCGAACTCCCAGCCGTCATTCCAAATCCCCAACCGCCATTCTGGGGCAAGCCGGAATCACCATCCTATCCCGTTCATCCTGTAAATCCATGCCAAAATCCCCCATGCCATTGGAATCGCTGCCGTTGGCAGGCGCGCTGCTGCTATTGTCGCCGGGCGCAGGATGTGCTATGCTGTTGGGCAGAGATGCCGTGCAGTTGCCGGTTTTCTGTGGCGAGCATAGCCAAGTGGTCCAAGGCGCCTGTCTGTGGCACAGGAGATCACGGGTTCGAATCCCGTTGCTCGCCCCAATTGTTTCACCTTGCTTTGCGCCCTGCCCGCACCGTGTCGTGCGCCTGTAGCTCAACGGACAGAGCACTGGGCTTCGGACCCAGGGGTTGCGGGTTCGAGTCCTGCCAGGCGCACCATTGCATTGATTTTTCCGGCCCGTAATTTTCACCGCCCGCACCGTAGCCTTACGGTGCGGGCGGTGAAAATTACGGGCGATGGTTTTCCGGGCTACTCCGGCCTGGCGCCCATCGTAATGCTCACGGCAGTTTCCGCGCCGTCGCGCAGGACGGTGAATTGTACGGTATCGCCGGGGCGGGTGCGTTCCACCACATAAGCGAGCAGGGCGTCCATGTCGCGGATGGGCGTAGCGTCGATGGCGATGATGATGTCGCCGCCGGCCGGCAGTTCCAGCCCGTCCACAACGGTAGTCCGGTCGGACGCCTGCAAGCCGGCGCGTTCCGCTGCGCTGTCCTGCCCGACCGCCAGTACCAGTGCGCCGCGCGTTTCCGGCGGCAAGTCCATCGCGCGGGCGATGTCGGGGGTTACGGAAGTGCCGCGTATGCCGATGTAAGGGTATTCATAGCGTCCGTCGGCAATCAGGGCCGGGACGACCAGTTTCGCCAGATTGATGGGGATGGCCAGGCCCACGCCGGAAAAGACGCCGGTCTGGCTGATAATCTGCGTATTGATGCCGACTACTTCGCCGGCGCGGTTCAGCAGCGGCCCGCCGGAATTGCCGGGATTAGTAGCGGCATCGTGCTGGATGACCCGCGGCACCGAAAAATTGCTTTCGCCGGGGTTGATAGTGCGGCCTACCGCGCTGATGATGCCGGAAGTCATTGAAAAGCCCCTGGAAAAGGGGTCGCCGATAGCCAGCGCCCACTGCCCCGGCGCAATGGAATCGCTGTCGCCCAGCGCGATAGGAGACGGGCGCACATCCGGGTCGTCAATCTTGATGACGGCCAGGTCGGAGTCGGCGTCGTCCCCGACGATTTCAGCGTCGGTTTGGGCGCCGTCCGACATTACCACGATGATGCGGTCGGCGCCGTCCACCACATGACGGTTGGTTACGATATGGCCCTGGTCATCCCACAGAAAACCGGAACCGGCCGAGCGGGACGGAAATTCGGGCATCATTCCGGGCGCGTTGTCGCTACCCGGTCCACCGGTTATGATTATCCGCAGCCCGACAATCGACGGCACGGCGCGCTGATAGATGCCGGTCATCACCGTGTCATGGGCGGCGACGACCTGTTCGGGCGTCAGCGTCCCGCCGGCCGGCTGTTGGGTTAGGGCGCCGGTGGGCTGCTGCTCTATGCTAGGGGCCTGGGCCTCGGCGGCGGCGGCCGTCGCAGTTGGCGCCGGCGTTGGGGGGGCCGGCGCGGTTACGGTTGCCGTAGCCGTGGCCGCCGCATTGCCGTCCGCGGCGCCGCTGACACTGACCGGAGCGGCCGGCGTCAGCGCAACCGGCTCAATTGGCGGCGGTTCCGGCGCGGCCGGCTGATTGCAGGCTGCGGCGGCGGCAATTAAGACGGCGATAGCCGCTGCCGCAATTGCGCCCCGCAGCATTGACCGGGAAAGAGTGCGTAAAACTTTCGGCTGATTCATTCTGTTCCTTAAATCCGGCGCCGGTCGCGGTGCGCGGCAACCCGATACAACGCAATGCGCCCGCCGGCGTAGTGTAATGTCGTTCAATTATATGCTACGCCGCCATATGATAGATACGCCGTCTCCGTGCAGTCGGATTTTGCCGCCGCATCACAGGATGATGCGCGGATGCTATACTAACGGCGGCGGTGTGGCGCAAACGGGGCCGCAATGCGGCCGGCATCCGCGCCGTTTCAATATGACCGTGATAACTGCGACCAGGGACAACACAACCGGGGAAACACGACAGGAGGCAGCCAATGCTGTACGAACTGCGAATCTATGACGCCGTTGCCGGGCGCCTGCCCGACATCAGCGCGCGTTTTGCCAACCATACTACCGGGCTGTTCCGCAAGCACGGCGTCAAGTATCTGGGGTTCTGGACGGACGAAATCGGGCAGAGCAACCGGCTGACCTACATCAACATTTTTGACAGCATGGCCGACCGGGAAACACGCTGGGCCAAGTTCGGCAGCGACCCCGACTGGCTGGCAGTGCGGAAGCAGACAGAAGCTAACGGCCCGCTGGTAGATGTCGTTACCAACCGTTTCCTGCGGCTGACGCCCTACTCGCCGCAGCCGAGCATCAGCACCGCCGTGCAGGAACTGCGGATTTACGAAGCGATGCCGGGGCGCCTGGCGGATGTCCATAACCGCTTCGCCAACCACACCATCGGCCTGTTTGAGAAGCACGGAATTGAAAACATTGGCTACTGGTCCGAGGATGTCGGCGCCAACAATCTGCTGGTCTATATGTTGGGCTACCCCAGCCTGGGCGACCGCGAAAAGAGCTGGCGGTCTTTCCAGGCGGATCCCGAATGGAACAAGGCGCGGGCCGCCAGTGAAGTGGACGGGGCTATCGTCCGTAAGTCGCGCCACAGCATAATGCGGCCTACGGAATACGCCTTTACCAGCGACTAGACTGCGGCCTTTGCCGTGTGGGATAGCGGGCCATCGCCCTCTATCCCCTACTATCATTCCGCGGTAGTCCGAAATCAAGCAAGGGTAACGGCATTACCCCCCTACCGTCATTCCGCGGTAGTCCGAAATCAAGCAGGGGTAACGGCATTATCCCCTACCGTCATTCCGGCGCAAGCCGGAATCCAACGCCAGTAGAAGTATCGCCGAGGCATAGGCTCCGGCTTTCGCCGGAGCGACGAGTAGAATACGGAGCGACGGTTAGATGCGGCAGCCGGCTTATTCGTCGCCGTACCTGCTGTCGAAATAGGGGATGACGGTGTTGCCCATCTGCTCGACGGCGCGCATTGCCATCTGCACATCCATGCCGGGATACCAGACGCGGAACATAAAGTGGTTGGCGCCGACCCGCTGGCGGTGATCCTCAATCTGCTGGATGACTTCCTCGCTGCTGCCGATGATGAAACGGTCGCGGGCCAGCTCGTCAAAGGGGATGCGGAAATCCTCCTCGCCGGGCAGCGCTTTGTCCTGCCCCCAATCCGCATAAGCCTGGTACTTGGCTTCCAGGTAAGGCCGCACATTGCGGATGGCTTCCTCGTGGGTAGGGGCCACGTGCATTTCCTTGATGATGGGCATTTCGGGGGGCATTTCCTGGCCGCCGGCGGCCAATCCCTCTTTGTAAAGGGCGGTCTGGCGCTCCAGGGTTTCCAGCGTGGCGTGGGGATTGACGAACCAGGGCAGTCCGAGTTCGCCGGCGCGGCGCACTACGGTGTCAAAATTGCCGGCCACCCAGATAGGCGGATGCGGCTGCTGCACCGGGCGGATGGCGCAAACGGCGTTGTCCAGGTTGAAATGCCGGCCGTGAAAAGTTACTTCGTCCTCAGTCCAGAGCCGCTTGACGAGTTCCAGAGCTTCCAGGAAACGGCCGACGCGATGACGGCGTTCTACATTGAAAGCCTGGTATTCAATATCGCGGTAGCCGAGTCCGACGCCGAGGACGACGCGGCCTTCGCTGATGACATCCAGCGTGGCAATAGTTTCGGCGACGTCGGCGGGGGAGTAGAGGGGGAGCAGCAGGATGGACAGCACGAGCTGCATATCGCCGGAGTCGGCGGCGAGGCGGGCCAGCAGAGGGATGCTTTGCAGGTTTTGATAGGGCGGCGACAGGAAATGCTGCCCGCAGGCGATGGATGAAAAGCCGGCGTCCCGGGCAAGCCGGGTAAGTTCCACCGTTTCGTGGAAACGCTGGGTAGCGGAATCGGTGGACGGATGCTGGGGCATCGCCATAATGCCAAACTTCATTGCTGCTGCTCCCTGCCGATATGCGGGTGGGCGGTTATGGTCGGTCAAGCCAATAGATGGGCCAATAAAATGGCGTCCCAGGCAGGATTCGAACCCGCGGCCCGCTGCTTAGAAGGCAGCCGCTCTTTCCGCTGAGCTACTGGGACGCGCCTGTGATTAAGATATTAGACAATTTCAGGGGCGTCAACTGCCGGGCAATGCGGGGACAGCGTTTCATTTCAGATACGGCTCCGCCTCTCCGGCGCCAGCCAGAGCCTATCGGAGCGAGTGGATTCCGGCTTTTGCCGGAATGACGAAAAAATTAAACTGCCGGCCCGGGCAGGGGTTGCGCTAATGCTGCCGGACTGCTACAATCTTGCTAACGCACCGGCGTGGTGTAATGGCAGCTCAGCGGTCTCCAAAACCGCAGGTGAGGGTTCGATCCCTTCCGCCGGTGCCATTTTTTATGCGGGGATAGATTCCGGCTTTCGCCGGAATGACGGTTTGGACTTTTAGTCGGCGCGGCCTTGAGGCCGCGCCGTGTTTTTATGCTGCGGGCGCGGCGGCTTCCACCGGCGCCGGTTCGGGCGCGGGGGGGCGCGGCGGCGGGGGCGGCATCCGGCGCTGCTGCTGGCGGCTGGATTCCGCTTCGGCGGCCAGCAGCGCCATGATGAGGTTGGTCAGCTCGCGGCGCATCGGGGAACGGTCCAGGTCGCAGTTGGCGAACACATCGAAGCCGGGCGTCATTTCCTCAATCAGCTGGCGCACGCGGGCGCTGCCGTGATGCGAGGCCACAATCATCCTGATGGATTGGGCGTCCCGCTGGATGGGCGAATCCTCATCGGCCGTCTGCTGCTCGTATTCCAGCGCCTGGTCCAGCTCGTCCTCGTAGTCCATACGGTCCACGACGCCGAGCGAAGTCATCGCTTCGCGGCGGTAGGTATCGACTTCGCGCAGGATACGGGCCAACTGGTCAACCAGGTTGGCGGCGTCGGCGACCAGGCTGGGCAGGTTCTGCTGGGCCTGGGCGGCGGCTTGCAGGGCGACGCGGGCGCGCTCGGCGGCTTCATTCCGATACTTTTTGCGTTCTTCCATACGCTGCAACAAGCTGACCTGCTCGCGGAGGGCCGGCGCCTGGGAGGCCAGGGATTCCAGCCTTTCCATATAGACGGCCGCTTCTTCGGCTTTCCGCAGTCGCTGCGTCAGATCGCTGGTGCTTCCATCTGCCATTTTGACATTCCTCGCTGCCCGCCCCAACACCGCTGGGATAATGCGGCTGACGGATGATTTACAGGATGGTTCGTTTATACCAAAGGCGGCCCGGCGGCGTATATCATGGCGATTGCCGAATTTTGCCAATTTTTGAAAAATTGACGGAAAATCGCCCTGGCGCTCGCTATAACCTGCTCCGTCAAGGAAATGGGATTATGGAAATCCGGGCAATGGCTAGTGATTGGCAAGTTTGCGCCGCCGGCGGTATAATAGCGGCTAATCTTTCCCAAACAGGGGGCATTTCGTGACTACCAACGGCACCGCCAACGGACAGGCTTCCATCAACGCCGACCGGCTGCAAGTGTTTTTTCGCGGGCAGTTCGTACCCGTCAGCGAGGCCAAGGTAAGCGTAATGACTCACGCCTTGCACTACGGCACGGGCGTGTTTGAGGGCATACGCGGCAACTGGAACGCCGAGCAGGGCGCCGTCAACATCTTTCGGATGCGCGAGCATTACCAGCGCCTGCTGGACGGCTGCCGCATCCTGCTGATGGATCTGCCGTACTCGGCGGACGAGCTTTGCGACATCACTGCCGAGCTGGTGCGCCGCAATGGGCATGACAGCGACATCTACATCCGCCCGCTGGCCTACAAGAGCGATGAACTGGTCGCCAACCTCAAGCTGCAAGACCTGGGGTCGGACTTTACGCTCATCACCGTGCCATTCGGCAACTATCTGGGCACCGACCGGCTGCGCTGCTGCACTTCGTCCTGGCGGCGGGTGGACGACCCGATGATACCGGCGCGCATCAAGGCGTGCGGCATCTATGTCAACAGCATCCTGGCCAAGACCGAGGCCACGCTGGGCGGCTTTGACGAGGCGATTTTGCTGAACCATGACGGCCATGTTTCCGAAGGTTCCGGCGAAAACCTCTTTATGGTCAAAGAGGGGCGCATCTTTACTCCCGGACTGGAGGACAATGCGCTGGGCGGCATCACCCGCGACACCGTGATGCAGCTGTGCCAGGCCGAGCTGGGCATTCCGGTGGAGATGCGAACCATCGACCGCAGCGAGCTGTACCTGGCCGACGAGGTATTCCTGAGCGGCACGGCGGCCCACTTGACTCCGGTAATAGAGCTGGATCATCGCAGCATCGCCGACGGCGAACCCGGCCCCATCTCGTCCAAGTTGCAGAAAATGTACTTTGACATCGTGGTGGGGAACAACCCGAAGTACAGCCACTGGTGCACGCCGGTGGTAATCGACTAGACCCGAATCCCGGCAGGCACGACGCCGGGCGCGGCGCGCGATGCTTTGGCTGGCCGGCGCGGCTGTGCTGTTCGGCTATCTGCTGGGCAGCGTGCCTACGGCATACCTGGCGACGCGCCGGCTGGCCGGGGAGGACATCCGGCGGCTGGGCGACGGCAATCCGGGGGCGGGCAACATCGGACGGCTTTTCGGGCGGCGCTGGGGAATTATCGTCGGCGCCGCCGACATCCTGAAAGGGGCGCTGCCGGTATTTGCCGCCAACCTGCTGGCCGGCGTCATCCTGCCCGACAGCGTTGAACGCGCCGTATCCGGGCCGGGGTTGCTGGCCGGAGCCGCCGCCGTGTCCGGGCATATCTGGCCGGTGTGGCAGCGCGGACGCGGCGGACGCGGGGCAGCTACCGCTTTGGGCGTAACCGGCGCCGTGCTGACGCTGCCCGTGCTGCTGGCGTCGCTGCCCGCCCTGATCATCCTGCTGTCCACCCGCAGCACTACGCTGACGCTGGCCTTTATGTATGTGGCCGCCGTCATCGCCGGCAAGATGCTGTTCGGAGTTTCCTGGGGCGTTGCGGCCTACTGCGTCGGGATCTTTCTGGCGGTAGGCGCGGCGCACTGGTGGGGAAAACGGGGTGTTGTTTTACACCGATGGACCGGATGGACAGGATAGGGGTTTATGGCATGGATGGAGGGGATGAATGGGGATTTGGATTCCTGGGGGATGGATTCCGGCTTGCGCCGGAATGACGGTAGATAACTGGAATGACGGTATCCGGTTGGAATGACGGCAGCGGCTTGGAACGGATCAGGTTAGGGCCAGCATGGCGGTGCCGGTTACTATCATTGCGATGGCGATGAATTTGGCGGCCAGGGCCGCCGGTCCCAGGGTTTCGCGCAGCAGCCCCAGCATTCGCCAGCTCAGCAAGGTGCCGATGGCGAACACGAACAGCGGGCGGGTGGCCAGTATCGCCGCCGCCAGCGACACCGGCCCCAGGCTGAATGACCAGGTGAACAGCAGCATCGCCAGCTGGGGCAGGATGCCTTCGCCAATGACGAATGTCGCCAGGGCCGGCCCGGAACGCAGCCCTTGCCGCAGCCGCCGCCAGTTGTCCGGCCGCCCGAATACGGCGAACACCGGCACCATACCCAGCTCCTGCAATCCGAACACTTCCCAAGGCGTAAGGTCGTCCAGCAACGCCACTTTGACTAAAAAGAACGACAGGCCCATCGTTACCGAGCTGGCGACTAATGCCGTCAGCCCCGGCGTCAGCCGTAGCATTTGGCGTCCGAATCCCGCGCCGAACCCCTCAATGGATACCAGAGCCGCCCCGACTACTACCAGTCCGATGGCGAGCCACTGCCAGCCCGATACCGGCTCGCCCAATACGGCCATGGCCAGCAAGGCTACCAGTATGGGATTGGTCTGGCTGACGGCTACGGCGCGGGACGCCTCGCCGAGTTTCAGCCCCAGGAACAGCAGCGCCAGCCCGGCGCCGATGCTGACGCCCGACAGCAGCGCGACGGCAACGGCATCGGCCGGCGCATCCGTCGGCCAGCCCACTGCGGCCAGCACGATGACGGCGCAGGCCAGCCGGGTCAAAATGGAGCCGGCGCCCAGGACGCCGACGCCGGGCAGGTAGTTATCCAGCAGCCGCTTGTGGGCAATGTTCGCCAGGCCCAGAGAGGCGGCGCTGCAAATGGCCAGCAGAATCCACACGGCGGCAAAGCATACCAGATGGCGGGCCGGGATGCCGGATTCCAGCGGGTTTTATAGAGGGCGGCGTTCTAGGGCGTGGGCATATTCACCGTCATTCCCATATTCACCGTCATTCCCATATTCACCGTCATTCCCATATTCACCGTCATTCCGGCGAAAGCCGGAATCTATGGTTGCCGGCTACATTACCGTGGTAGTAAGGGATGACGCTGGATTCCGGCTTTCGCCGGAATGACGGTTATGGGGGTTGGAATGACGGTTATGGGGGAATGACGGTTATGGAGAATGACGGCATCCGGGCGTGGCGCTATGGTGTGGATGCGGCGGCGACCACCGGCCCGTGGACGGGAGTTCCGGTGCGATGCCACGCTGCGCTGTTCCGGTAGTACGCATAAGCGTCAAAGTATTTGCCTACATCGCCGGCTTGCAACGTATAAGCGGCGCGTCCGGCCTCAATCCAGATGCAGCCTTTGGTCATCTCCGGGTCGTCGCAGCGCCGCCAACGCCAGGCCTGGGCCGATGCTGCGTCGGGCAGTTGACGCTCCAGCTTGCTGCCGACGACGAGTTGCGGCATAAATGCGATGACGCCGGCGTCGGCCGTGGTGTCGGCAATCACTTTGGCGGTGTTGACCGTGGTCAAGGTTGTGCTGGCATCCGATGCGGCGGCGGTAAAGGTTGCTTTGGCGCGCAGATGTTTGCCGCCGTCGGCCGCATCGGCCGCGACGGGCACATAAATTACGGCGGTGGCGTCGGCGATGTCCGTCCAGTCGGCGCCGTTGACGGAGCTTTGCCACTGCCATTTGACGCCGGCGGCATCAGCAGCGTTGCCGTTGAGGATTGCCTCCACCGGCTCGCCCGCTACCGGATGGTTCCAGTTGTCAACCTGGAGATAAACGCGTCGCTGGCCGGGGACGAGGCTGCCGTTGGCCTTGATCGCCGGATACTGGCGGGCGGTTCCGAAATCCCACTGGTCGGCATCCCATTCGCGATAAATGCCGGCGCTGCCCGTGGGGGATTGCAGCTCGCGGGTGGTTTTGCCGATTGCGGCGGCGTTATCGGCATCGGCATTGGCGTTATCGGCATCAGGGGCATCGGCGGCGGCGCTTTGGCCGGCGCTGCCGGCGTCATAGTAGCTGTTGACGGCGGTTGCGCCGCTCTGCCGGATGCCGAGCAGCCCGCCGGTTTCGCTGTCCCGGCCGCCGCGGACGACGCCAACGGCGTAGCTGTCGGTGATGCGTCCCGCCGCGTGGAGTTCGCCGGCCAGGCCGCCGACGCCGGCATTTGCGCCGCCGTTGACGGCGCCGGACGCGTAACTAGCGGCAATTGCCCCGCCATCCGTCCCGGCGCTGCCGACCAGGCCGCCGACCCGGCTGCCGCTGCCGCCGGACACATCCACATTGGCATAGCTGCCGGCTATCGTACCGCCGGAAGCGTCTCCAATCAGGCCGCCCACTGCGACCGATGCGGCGGCGGGGCTTGGGCTACGGTCGTACCCGGCCACGGCGCCGGATGCGTAGCAGTAAGACACCGTTCCGCTGCTGCGGCCGGCGATGCTGCCTACCTGGGCGGCGGCGCTGCCGGCGTAACGCACTTGGATGCCGGGCAGTCCCAGATTTTTCACTGCGCCGGCACTGCCGATGACGCCGAACAGCCCCCATGCGCCGCCGTCATCTGCGCTGATAACCAGGTTGGCGATGGAATGGCCCTTGCCGTCCAGGATAGCGGTGAATGGATGGTCGGGACTGCCGATTGGCGTCCAGCCTTGGCCGTCGTTGTTGTAGGCATCATCAGCGGCGTCAAAAGCCAGGCTTTTAGTTAGTTCGTAGCCGATGCAACCGGTTGACGGGCAGCCCATACCGTCCGGTAGATTGGGGAATGCGGCGGCGTACCGGGCGGCGTCAGTGGTATTGTCCGCCGCGCCATCGCCATTGAGGTCGTAGCGGATGGCGTCCAGTTGGGCCAGGCTGTCCACTTCAATAAGGCCGTTGCCGTCGGCGTCGTAGTCGCCGCCCGCGGCGGCGCTGCGGCCCGCGTCGTTGTCGGGGCCGCCATCGCCGCCGTCGCTGCTCACGGCGATGCTGAACCGGAATCGGCCCGAGTCGGCCTCCGATGTATCGGAGTCGGCGTCATGGACGGTAAGATCGAAGCATACGGAGTCCATTGCCGCCGGGGGCGTGGCGTCGCCGACGGGCAGCAGCCGTCCGCCGTGGGTTTCGCCGAGACCGGGCGGCCGGTATTCGAGCCACTCAAAAAGGGCATTGACGGGCGCGTTGCCGGCGTGGTCGCTGCCGGCGCACTGGATTAGTTCGTAGGTTAGCGGGCCGTTGCCGCCGGAGGCCGCCGGCAGCGTCGTCGTACGCGTGATGCTTTGGCCGGACGAATAGGTTATTTCCAACGCCGCCGGCCCTTCCGTGAAAACCGGCCGCCAGCGCCGGCCATCAACCATGCCGCTGCCCGGTTTGGGGTAATCAAGATCGTCGTGCGCGCTGATGCCGATGTCGCTGGCAGCGGCAGACCCCTGCTTTCGGATATAGTTGCCGTAAAAAGCGACATAGCTGCCCAGCAGTTTAATCCCATCCAAATCCAGGTCGTCCTCCACGACGGTATAGGTGAAATAGACGGTGCTATGATCGTTTTCGTTGATACCGGTGAATGGGGCGTAACGCGTAGTGTCCCCAATCACCAGTTGGGCAAATGGGATGCCAATTACTTCCACATTGCTGTCAAAGGAGAAGCTGACTTTGATGGCATCGCCGTAGTAATAGGTTTGGGTAATACTCGGCGGCTCGTCCTCAAAGGAAATCCCGGCGATGGCGATGGGGGCGGCTGCGGCATCCGGCTGGGACAGGGCCGGCGGCGTGGGCGCCGGTGATGTCGTGGGCGATGTCGCGGATTGGAGAGTGGGCGCCAACGCGGGTTCGGGCGTGCCGGGTTCTCCGTAGCCGGGTGGAAGCAAGATCAGATCTTTGATCAGTTCCTGCTCCGGCGGAGGGCTGTCGCTGCTGCTGCCGCAGCCGACGGCGCCGACCGCAACGACAGCCAGCAGCGCGGCGGCCAAGGCATAAACGGCGGCTTTGCGTATCGGCATCAGAATTGCTCTTGGCAAGAATATACCGGCGGCAGCGGCGCAGCATCTTTTCGCCAAACTGCGCCGCGCCCCTACCCTATGGAGCAGAGTCCGGCGGCGCAGCGACTACGGGGCCGAGGACGGGCGATGCGGCGCGTTTCCACGCTGCGCCCTCCGCGTAATAGACATAGGCGCGCAGATATTTGCCGACATCCGCGGCGGTTATGGTATAGGCTGCGGCTCCGGCGGGCAAATAGCGGCATTCGGCAGTCATCGCCCGGTCGGCGCACCGCTGCCAGCGGTAGGTTTGATAGCTGACGCTTTCGCCATCGCCATCGGCGTCATCGGCGGCGGCGTGTACGGAGAATTCCAGCCGGCGGCCGACGGCAACATCGGGCACGAATGTCGTTGCGTCCGCAGCCGGCTCGGCATCCGCTTTGGCAGCCACTTTGGCGGTGTTGTAGGTAGTCAGCGTTTGGCGTTTTCCCGCTGCGGTAAAATTGATTACGGCGCGCAGATATTTGCCGCCGCCGTCCGCATCGTCGGCGACGGGGATATAGACGGACTCGGTGGCATCGGCAATATCCCGCCATTTTGCGCCGGCGGCGGAGCGCTGCCATTGCCAGGCAATGTCGTCGGCGCCGGCAACATCCAGCCCGGCTACAACAGGTTCGCCTACTACCGGGCGGTTCCAGTCAACTTGGAGGGAAGTTTGCCGCTGTCCCGGCACCAGGTTGCCGTCGTGTTGCACCGCCGGATATTGGCGCGCCGTTCCAAAATCCCACTGCGTGGACTGCCAGTTTTCGTAGGGGCCGGCGTTGCCGGTGGGGGACTGCAAGTCTCGGGCCGGGAGGCCGGTTCCGCCCGCGCTGTCAACCTGCCCAGTAGAGCCGGAATTCCAGTAGCTGTTAGCGATCGTTGCTGCGCCGTTAGATACCAGACCGCCGACAGTACTGCCGGCACGCGCGCTGACGGCGCCGATAGCATAGCTGTCGGTAATCAGGCCACCTGGATCGGAGGATCCGGTCAGGCCGCCGACGAAGGCGTCGGCGCCGCCGGATACCGGTCCGACAGCATAACTGGCGGTTATGTTGTAGCCTTCGATACCATTGAGTCCCACCAACCCACCTACGCTGCTATGGTTACCCCCGGATACCGCGCCGGTAGCGTAACTGGAGGTTATGGTTCCCGCTCTCCACAGACTGCCTACCAGGCCGCCGGCCCGACTGTAATCGCCGGTGGATACCGACCCGGTGGCATAGCTGGCAATTATCGCCGAGTCGGGAAGGGTTACCGTGCCGACTAGCCCGCCTATACGATCCCGATCGTGAGCGGCGGAGCTGCCAGCGCCGGAAACGGCAACTGCGGCGTGGCTGTTGCTTATAGTGCCGCCCAGTCTAAGATGGCCGACCAGCCCGCCAATGGTAAATACCCTACCATTGCCGTCAGCGCTGCGGTAGCCGGCGATGGCGCCGGTGGCGTAGCAGTTGTCCACCGTTCCCATATTAGTGCCAACGAGGCTGCCGATTGCGGCGGTGACAGCAGCTGGGCCGCCGTAGTTCACTTTCACATCAATCAAGCCCAGATTTTGCACTGCGCCGTTGGTGGAGATGCCGCCGAACAGGCCGGTTCGGTCCGTGTGCGGCTCGTTGATGAACAGGTTGGCAATCGTATGTCCATTGCCGTCAAAAGTAGCAGTGTAAGGATTGGTGCGGCTGCCGATGGGCGTCCAACCTTGGCCTTTGGTGTAGGCTGCGCCATCGGCGTCGGCGTCAAAGTCCAGGTCTTTAGTTAGTTCGTACCCGGCGCAGCCGGTTGACGGGCAGCCCATTCCCGGCGCCGGGTTGGGGAACGCTGCGCTGTAATTTGCTGCGGCCTCTGCTGCGGTTTCCTCGTCTGCGGCGCCGTCGTCCTCTGCGGCGTCCGCGGCGCCGCTGCCGTCCAGATCCCAGCGGATGGCGTTCAGCCGCGCCAGGCTGTCCACCTCAATAAGGCCGTCGTTGTCCGAGTCATAATCGTTGCCCGCAGCGTTGATATTAGCCGCAAGCCGGGCCGGAGCGACGCCATCGCCGACGCCGTTCCCCTGGACTGCGGATGCAACACCCAGTAGCGCAGCGACCAGAAACAGAGCGAACAGAGCGCTGACGCCGGCTTGGCGTATCGTCATTACAATCATTTCAATCAGTCGCACAGCGGCGTGTCTGCCGATACCGGCAATTAAGGTATTAATTACGCCGGCGCATAACGCTTGTCAACCCTGCCGACCCCGGCGCCATTCCGGCCGGCGCCGGTTCATCCCTGTATCAGCCTGCTATAATCAGGGCGAATCTCAACACCACCTTGCTTTGATTTGCGGAGGGCGACAATGGGCTGGTCAATTCATCATCCGGTCGGGCTGATACATTACACGCCGACGGCCTGCTATCCCGGCTATACGCTGTTCAGCACCAACCGGGGCGGGCGCGACGCGTACCTGATTGACCTGCGCGGCAATGTGGCGCATCGCTGGCACTGCGCGGAGGGCATCCATTACGCCTACCTGCTGGACAACGGCAACCTGCTTTGCCGCACGGCGCCGCCGGCCGATGCGGGCGGCGTGGAAACCGTCGGCGGTTCCTCCGCCGGCATCCTGGAGCTGGATTGGGACGGCAACATCGTATGGGCGTACCGCGACCCGATGCTGCATCACGACTTTGAGCGGCTGCCCAACGGCAACACGCTGCTGCTGCTGTGGGCGCCGTTGCCGTCCGAGCTGGCGGCGCAGGTGCAGGGCGGTTTTGAGGCGGATTTCGCCCCCGGAATGCTGGGCGATGTGGTGCGGGAAGTTACGCCGGACGGCGCAACCGTATCCGAATGGCGTTCCTGGGAGCATCTGGACATCAACGAGGACATCATTTGCCCGCTGGAGGCGCGGCGGGAGTGGACGCACGGCAACTGCCTCAATGTTACGCCCGACGGCGACCTGCTGGTCAGCTACCGGCAGACCAGCACCGTGGGCATCGTGGACCGGGCTACCGGGGCTTTCAAGTGGAAGTGGGGGCCGGGCGAAGTGTACCACCAGCACCATCCCACCTGGCTGGACAGCGGGCGCGTGCAGATTTTTGACAACGGCTGCCACCGGCGGGGCGTCAGCTACTCGCGCATCGTGGAAGTTGACCCGGCCACCAATGAAATCCATTGGCAGTATCAGGGGATGCCGGCCATTTCGTTCTACAGCTACAACATCAGCAGCGCGCAGCGGCTGCCCAACGGGAACACGCTGATTTGCGAAGGGGCGCCGGGGCGTTTGTTTGAGGTAACGCCGCGCTGCGAAATCGTGTGGGAGTACATCAACCCGTTCCTGGTGTACAGCGGCGCGGCCGGCGGCCCCGGCGGAGCGGAGTCCACCAATGCCACTTTCCGCGCCCATCGCTACGGCCCCGACCATCCGGCGCTGGCCGGGCGGGATTTGGATCCGGGCCGGCACGCCGCGCTGAACCGGCTGCTGCCATAAGCGGGCGGCGGGCGCAACCGCGCCGTCTAACGCGGCCGCCCGGATTTATTGGTAGCGATAACGCAGTGAACGGCCTTTTCCCGCGCCAGTTCCGCAACGGCATCAGGGAGGTTGTACCCGATGACGACGGCTTTGGCGGGCTGGCCGGTGAACCGGGACATATAGCCGGCGTTGCGTTCCGACCGGACAATGTCATTGCGGGTAATGGTAGCGGTGCATTCAATGACGATGTACTGCTCCCGGTTATCCGGGCTGTCCTTGTCGATGGCGCGCATCGCCAGGTCAATTGCCCGGAAACTGTCCAGTTCGTTGGGCGGCACGGCGCTGGTATCGGCCTCGTCGGCGATGTCGATGATGTCGGTATTGTCCAACCAGCGCGGCCGGCGAGAGTGGGTAACATCGGCAATCCGCCCGACCATACGGCGGGCAGCCAGAGGCACCAATTGGCCCCGGACGTCGGACAGGTCGTTTTCCATACGGTTTTGCCGTTCCTCCATCCGGGACAGATCTTTTCTGAGTTCGTCCTGTCCGGCCTTTAGCTCTGCTTGGCCGGCGCGCAGCTCTGCTTGGCTGGCGTGCAGTTCGCCATGGCCGGCGCGCAGCTCATCCTGGCCGGCGCGCAGCTCATCCTGGCCGGCTCTGAGTTCACCCTGGCCGGCGCGCAGTTCATCCTGGCCGGCGCGCAGTTCATCCTGGCCGGCTTCTAACCGAGCCAGCCGCTCGTTGGTAGCGGTCATGAAGTCCTGTAACACGCGTGACAGTTCGTTCTGGCCGGCTATCAGTTCCCGGACGATTGCCGGCAGCTTTCGCAGCTCCTCGTCCAGAACGTGCTGCCGCATCGCCTCGCGCAGCTGCGGGTCGCGCGCCAGGGCATCCAGAATGTCCTCAAAGGTAGTTATGGTGGTCATAGCAGTTTCACTCCGGCCGTATCATCCCATCCGGTTCCCATTATAACGCATCGGCTCCCGCGGCGCGGCCACGCCATTCCTACGGCGTAACCTCAAACGCAACTTCCGCTACTTTGCGGCCATTGTTGTACACATAGACCCAGTAGCGGCCCGGCGTCCAGCGTTCCGGCGGTATCGGCCCTACCGAGTAATACTGCGTACCGCCATTGTAGTGCGACTCTACCCGCAGGTCGGCGTTGTGCCGGCGGTAGATGAAACCATCCTGGTAGTATTCCGTTACTTCCAGGGCGGTTTCCCGGCTGCCAGCGTCAAACTGGTAGGAGAACTCCAGGTTCAACCAGACTACGGAGCCGGTTTCGGATGCGGAAAACCGGGACAGCGCGGGCCCGTTTTCGGCGGCGGATATGTAGGCGGCGTCAATGCGTCCGTTGATGTCGGGCAAGTCCGGGTCAACCGGGCCGGTATCGGCGCGATTGTCATAAGGCGCAGCGCCGTTGTACCAGCGTCCGATGACTGCCTGAGAGTTGTCATCCGGGAATGCCTGGCGCACCTGGTCAATGCCTACGGCAGTACCGTTCCGGTCGGCGGGGGAATCAGCGGCCAGAGACGCCTGGTAAAGGCTGATGAAGCCGCGCTGGAAAGCGCTGAAATCCATATTCAGATACAAGTCGACGAACAGCCGATCGCCCAGGGAATAGTTGCATTCAAAGCCGCGGGATTCGGGCGTCAGGTTCAGCGTCTCCAGGTTCTGGATGAAGCGCGCCATAGAGCAGGGCGGATTGCTGATTGATACGGTTTTGCCGATGCGGGCGAATTCGGAAACCGACGCCATGAAGTCGGACGCCCCTTCGTCAACCCAGTTGGCGTTGCCGTTCCAGTAGTAATGCGCCACTTCGTGGGCGATGATATGGCCGGCAAGTTCGGCGTCGCGGCTGCCGTCATCGACGTCGTAGCGCGGGAGGATGGCGATATGCGTACCGAAGTTGGTGCCGTCAAAGGCGCCGGCCACTGCCGTCTCATAAAGCACGGCCACATAGTTGGTAGGCAGGGGCGCCGCCATAAACAGTTCGGCGATGCGGACGCTGTGCTCCAGCAGCTCCATACTGCGCCGCGCGCCGGGCCCGGTGCGGACGATGACGAGGCGCGTTTCGCCCGATTGAGGCAGCTGCACCACCCTTTCCTCCAGCGTAACCATTTCCGGGTTCAGCAGAGTGTCCAGCAGCGTCGGATTGGTTCGGTTCACGCCGTGCAGCAGGGTTACTATTTTGGCCCAGTCGTCATCGATGCCGTTGCGTAAAGTGGGATGCGACAAAATGCGGCGCAGCGCCGCCGGGTCAAAAAAAGCCAGCTGGGACAGGGATTCCACTGCGGCGAAATCGGGCGGCTCCAAAGTACGCAGGAAAGGCATTCCGCTGACCAGCAGCGCCGACGCTGCGTCCTGCTGGGCGATGGCGCGCAAGTTTTCTACCAGCCGCATCCGATGGCGGCCGGCAACATCCTCGGCAACCCATTGGTAGCCGGAGATGACGAAAAATATGTCGGGATGAAAAGCGGCCAGGTTCACCAATTCCCCGGCTCCCGCCGCTTCCGATTCGGTGAGGCCGTCGGCGATCCAGGGCAGGCTTTTGATAGTATTGGCGGCGCGGGGCTGCTCCTGCTCCAGGTATCTCCCGTTAATCAGATCGCCGAAAGCGACGCTTGACCAATCCGGGGTCGGAGTCGGCGCAGTTACGCCAGCCGGCACAAATCCGGCCGGCGGCGTAAGCGGTACGATTGCATATGCGCCAGCGCCGGACGGCGTTGCGGTTGGCACGGGGGCCAGCGGGAGGCCGGTCGTTGGCAGCGCATCGGCCGGCTGGGCCAGCGGCGTGCGGGATGCGGCATTGTCTGCGCCGGCGTCGGCTGGGGCCGTCATTGTTGACGCGGGCGCGGCGAAAAAACTGGCCAGCGTGGCGTCAATTGCCGCCTGCGGGTCCACAGTAGGGGGCGCATCCGCAGCTCCGTCGTCTCCGCAGGCGGCGGCCAGAACGACGGCAAAGACGGCTATAATCAGGGCGACGGCGGCGGTAATCCGGCGCTGCAACGGCAATGTCATTACGAATCGCATAATCTATTAGTATAGCAGAGGCCGATCGCATTATTGCCGGGCCGATGCGCTATAATGGCATCGGATGCGGCAGTCGTCCCCTGGCGACAACCGCAGCCCAACGGAATCTCAACTTCAACTTTGGATTCCGGCTTGCGCCGGAATGACGGAAAAACCGAAGCCGCAACCGCAATTTCAATGTCAACTCAACCATAATCGCCAACGCCGCGCAAGGAGAGGATACTATGGGCAAGATGGACGGAAAAGTAGCGCTGATTACCGGGTCGGGCCGCAACATCGGGCGGGCGACGGCTCTGATGATGGCCGCCGAGGGCGCCAACATCGTGGTCAACGCCCGCAGCAACCGGGATGAGGCCGAGGCGACCGCCGCCGCCGTTGCCGAACTGGGCGTCCAGGCCCTGCCCGTGCTGGCCGATGTATCGCAGAAAGACCAGGTGGACGCGATGATAGACGCCGCAATGTCCGCTTTTGGCCGCATTGACATCCTGGTCAACAATGCCGCCATCCGGCCGCACAAGCCCTTTACGGAGCTGACGGTTGCGGACTGGGAATATGTGCGCGGCGTGGTGCTGGACGGCTCGTTTTACACCGTGCGGGGCGTCATTGAGCAGATGGTGGCGAACAACTTCGGGCGCATCGTGTTTCTTACCGGCGACGGGGCGTTTCGGGGCAGCCCGCTGCGCGCCCATGTCTCCGCCGCCAAAATGGGGATGGTCGGGATGGCGCGCAGCCTGGCGTCGGAGTTTGCCGGCAACAACATCCGCGTCAATGTAATATCGCCGGGCAGCATTGACACTACCCGCGCCAACCCGGAATGGTACGCCGGCCGAGTGCCGGACAGCAGCGGCATTCCGCTGGGCCGGCAGGGCAAACCGGAGGAGATCGCAGCGACCGTTACATTCCTCTGCACCGACGACGGAGGGTTCATCACGGGGCAGACCATACACGTGAACGGGGGGCAGGGGTATTTTGGGTGAAGCCGGCGGCGTTGCCGACGGCAGCAACGGGAGCAGGGCAATGATTATCAGCCGCATTCAGGTTCTCAATTACGGCTGCCTGCGGTATGTGGATGTGCCGCTGGGGCGGTTTCAGGCGCTGATCGGCCCCAACGCCAGCGGCAAAAGCACGCTGATGGACGCCATCAAGTTCGTGTCCGATGTGGTGCGGGACGGCGTGGACAAGGCGTGTGTTACCCGGACGGCGAACTTTGCGGATCTGGTATGGGAAAGGCCGGACGAACCGGAACGGCAGCGCTTTGAGATTGCCCTGGAGTTTGACTTGCCCGATGAAGTGCGGGACTTGCTGCCATCGGAACGCGGCTACTGCGTGTTTCGGTACGAAATGACGGTTGGGATTGATGCGGAGAAAGACCGGGTTTGTTTGTTGGAGGAACGGGGCGCGTTACAGGCCGCATCGCCCCGTCAAAGCCGGCAGCTGGCGTTTTTCCCGTCGCCGGATACCCCGCCGCAGACGATTATGCAACGGCGTCAAGGGCAACGGCAGGGACGCCGTACTGTGTTCAGCAAAAGCGAGACCGGGCGCAGCCGATTTAATGAGGAAACAGTCAAGGCTACCGGGAGCGTTAACTGGAATCCCGGCATCAGCTTGAACACCGACCGGTCAATGCTGTCCATTCTGCCCGACTACGATGACAAGTATCCGGCCTCAACGCGCGCGATGACTTACTTGAGGGACAAAGTTGTTCCGTTGTCGCTGAACAGCGAAATGATGCGGCAAGCCAGCCGCCCCGGCGCCGGCGCCGCTTTTCGGCCGGACGGTTCCAATATGCCTTGGGTTGCCGATGATTTGCTGAAACGCGACCCACGGCGGGCCAAGCATTGGATTGGCCATATCCAATGCGCTCTGGACGGGTTTAAGTCGGTGCGCGTAGTTGACCGGCCGGATGACCGGCACAAGTACCTGATGCTGAAATACGACACCGGGCTGGAAGTGCCGTCGTGGAAAGCGTCGGACGGCACGCTGCGGCTGCTGGCGTTGACGATGCTGGCCTATATGCCGCCGGCGCCGGGTCTGTATATGATTGAGGAACCGGAAAACGGCATTCATCCCGGCGCAATGGAGGCCGTGTTTCAATCCCTGTCGTGGGTGTACGATGCCCAAGTTTTGGTGGCAACGCATTCGCCGCAGTTCATAACCGTCGCCGACATAAAAGATCTCCTCTGCTTTGGCAAAACCGCTGCCGGCGTGGTTGACATCACCAATGGCGAATCCCATCCGTACCTGCGCGATTGGCAGTACGAAACCGATTTGGGAACTTTTTTCGCCTCTGGATTACTGGCATGATACCGTCTCAATCTGCCCCCAATCTGGTAGTACTGACCGCGGATTTACAAATGAACCGGGTCGTTGAGACGCTATTGCAACACCGCCGGCCGTCATTGGGCATATCGCCGGATTTTTCCTGCGAAGTTGGGCGACATCCGCAACAGGATTCGGGCTGTCGCACTGCATCGCAGACGATACTAAACCCGTTGCGGAACGCCCAGTGCAATGTGATGGTTATTTTCGATTGGCATGGCTCCGGAGCAGCCAACATCGCTGCTGCGGAGCTGGAGAGCGACCTGGAGCGTCAGTACGAAAGAGACGGCTGGGCGGCAGGTCGGGTGGCCTTTGTAGTCATTGAGCCGGAACTGGACGCCTGGGTATTCGGCGCATCTTTCCAGCGCTTGCAACGAGCAATTGACTGGTCTCAGCCGCAGCCGATCCGTGAATGGCTAGAGTCCCGTGGTTATCTGCAACCCGGAGCTGCCAAACCGCAAGACCCCAAACGCGCCATTGACGAAATACTTGCGCTCCATAGCAAGCATCGCTCGGCCAAACTGTACTCCGATTTGGCGCGTAATGCCGGCTTGGCCCGCTGCCAGGATCGCGCTTTCCAAAAGTTCCGCAGTACGCTGCAACGCTGGTTTCCGGCGGATGGTTAGCCGGCCCGCACCCGCATCTCCCGCAGCTCGTCGGAGATAATCAGCTCCGCTTCGCTTTGCTCCTGAATTTCGGCCGGCGTCCAGCCGGGGGCGTGTTCGCGCAGTACGAAGCCGGCATCGGTTACCTCAAACAGGCCCAAGTCGGTGGCCAGCAGCGTTACTGCGCCGGGCGCCGTGATGGGCAGGTTGCAGCGTTTGAGGACGCGCGGGTCGCCGTTGCGCTGGTTGTGTTCCATTGCGATGAATACCCGCTTGGCGCAGGCCGCCAGGTCCATTGCGCCGCCGATGCCCCCGCCTTTGCGTACCGGAATGCGCCAGTTGGCGAAATCGCCGTTCTCCGACACCTCGTAAGCGCCCATCACGGTTACATCTACCATCCCCTTGCGGATCAGCCCGAAAGAGTCGGCGTGGTGGACAATGGCCATTCCGGGCAGGGCGATAACATTCTGCCCGCCGGCGTTGACCAGATGCTTGTCCTCCTCCCCTGCCGGCGCCAGCGGGCCATAGCCGATGACGCCGTTCTCGGAGTGAAAGATGATTTCCTTGTCCGGCTCGCATTCCAGGTAGTTAGAGCATAGCGTGGGCATCCCGACGCCCAAGTTCACAATCCACCCATCTTGGAACTCCATAGCCAGGCGGTCGCACATCGTCTGCCGGGACAGGCGCGGCTTGTCGGCGGTAGTCATATCGCACTCCTTATGCATTCCCTTTTCCGCTATCGGAAAGGCCGGCGTGATGCGTGATGCCGGAACGCCGGAATCGGCGTCAGCTCCAGTCGCCGTCCGGCGGGATTTTCACCAGGCGGTCGACATAGACGCCCGGCACATGGACGCAGTCCGGGTCAATTGCGCCGGGTTCTACGATGCTGTCCTCTACCTCAACCACGGTAATGTCGGCGGCCATCGCCATAATAGGGTTGAAATTGCGCTGAGTCAGCCGGAATTGCAGGTTGCCGAAAGTGTCGGCGCGCCAGGCCCGGATGAGTGCAAAATCGGCCGGCAGCGGGTACTCCAGCACATAAGTGCGCCCGTTGATTTCCCGGTGTTCCTTGCCCTCGGCCAGCTCGGTGCCGACGCTAGCGGGAGTGTAAAAGGCGCCGATGCCGGCGGCGGCGGCGCGCATCCGTTCCGCCAGCGTACCCTGCGGCACCAGCTCCGCGTCCAGCTCCCCGTCGTTGTACATCCGCACAAAGGGCGTAATTTGAGACGGATGCGTGGGCGCGGTAAAGGCGCAGATCATCTTTTTGACCTGCCCGGCCTCAATAAGCGTGCCGACATCCACCCTTTCGTCCAGGCTGCCGGCGTTGTTGGATATGCCGGTCAGGTTCTTGACGCCCCGCCGATGCACGGCGGCCAGCAGGTTCCGAGCCAAGCCCACATTGCCAAAGCCCGGCGACATAAAAGTCATACCGTCCTGCATATCGGCAACGGCGGAATCAAAATCGGGATACACCTTGTTTTTCATTAGGATTGGCTCCTTAGCCCTGGCCGATTTGACGGGCCCGGTTTGGCCGGCGTTAGGCTAGGCCGGCGCCGGCCATTATACAAGCAGCGGGAATGCCGGCAAGTTGCCAGCCGGACGCAACTGCGGGAGGTTAAGACGGCCATGCGGCAGCGGCCCGCCATCGGTTCTTTACGGTTCCGTATCGTACACGACTTTGCCGTCGCGGTAGGATACCGCCGAGCCGGTGAGGGCGATGTCGCGCTTACGGGCCTTTTTCGCCGCACGATGCAGGGCCGCTTCTACGCCGATCCAAAAAGGATCGCGCTCCAGCTGCTCTACCTGCTGTTTCTGCTGGTCTTGCGTAGTCATTGCTTCCTCCCCTGTTCAAGTAAAGTGGGTGGGACGGTGGTGCTGTCATACAGCGACCATTCATCCACCAGATCCCGGTAGATGTTCTCAAAATTATACCAGCCGGAATTGAACCGGCGGCGAACCGTATCGTCCGGTATGTGATGCCCTCCGGTGGCGACGCGTTTTTGCACTCGCGCCATAGCGGCTTCTGGCGACGGCAGGCGCAGGAAAAACAGACGCACCCGGTAGCCCTGTTCCCGCCATTGCGGAATCATCCGGGCGTAAGTGCGCCCGCTCAGCGTGGTCTCAAAGGCGAAACTGCGCCCTTGCCCCACATAATCCCGCAGCATATTGAGCATCATTCGGCCGGCCCCGACGGCTTCCGATTCCGGCTGCAAAGGGTTCAGCCCGGCGGCAATCAGGTCGGCGTTGACGAAAGTCGGGCTGTCCCGCCCCTCGTTGGACAGGAACTCCATAGCGAAAGTGGTTTTGCCGGCGCCGTTGGGGCCGGCGATAATCAGAATTGTGGGCTGCGGCGTCATAGTGGGCTTATCATACCAGATTGCTTTGCCGGCCGTTAGCTGCCGGGCAGGTTGTGGCAGCGTTTCCAATCAGGCGGTTTGGTTGCGCCGGCCCTGGATTGGCGCTGGCGCCGGCGGGTTGTGTTCCGTTGACAACGTACCCAGATTTTCTCACCGCCGCAAAACCGACTTCCCCCAAGTTCCGCCAGTACTTCCGCAACTAGTGCAACACGCACCAACGTTATTTGACTAAATACTGCCAAAGGGGAAAGTGCAAGCAAAAGTCAGCGCGGCGCGCGTCGCCGGTTGCCCATCCAGTGGGCGGCCCAAGCGGCGCAGATTGATGCCAGAGTGAGGCCGGCCGACAGGATGAACGCCTGCACATAATCGCCTTGCAAGTCAAAGAGCAGTCCGGCCAGTATCGGCCCCAGAAAGATGGCGGCGCCCCGTCCCATCTCGACGAACCCCATTACGGCGCCCAATGATTCCTGCGGAAACAGATCGGCGGCTTTGGCGCCGACGATGAGGCCGCTGATGCCGTCGGTAGTGCCGGCCAGGGCGGCGTACAGAAACAGCGGCCAGTAGCTGGCGCCGTCGCCGAGCCACAGCACCAGCAGCACGGCGCCAGCGGCAATGCTCATCCCGACGGTGTACACTGATTCCCGTCCCCAGCGGTCGGTGGACAGCCCCACCAGCGGCCGGGCAAAGAGGCTGACTACGCCCACGGCGCCCAGCGTATTGGCCGCCGTCTGCTCGCCGTAGCCGGCCAGCACGAAAAAGGTTACCAGATGCACGCGTATCATCTGCGTGCCGGTGGAGCCGGTGATGCGGGTCAGCACCAGCAGCCACATGGTCGGGTCGCGGACGACGCGGCCCAGCCGGGGCGGCCGGCGGCGCGTGGCCGGCCGCGTGGCCAGGGTAGAAGTAGTAGTTGGAGTTGGCCGCTGCGGTTCCGGGTGGACGGCGTCAGTTGAGCCGGCCGGATGCGCCGGTTCCGCCGTTGTCGGCGTTGCCGTCGGCGCCGCGACGGCAACGGCGGCGGCTGCGGCGGGCGGCGCGCGGCGTTGCAGCAGGCCGTTGGGCAAGGCAATCAGGATGGCGAAAATGACGCCAAAGATGCGAAACGCGCCGCGCCAGCCCAACGCCGCCGTCAATGCCGCCGCCAACGGCGCAAAGATGGCCTGCCCGATGGGATTGCCGCTGTCGGCCAGCCCCAGCATCCGCCCGCGCGCCTGCGGAAACCAGGGCGCCAGGGTTGCCGTCATTGAGAATGACGATATGGCGGTATGTCCGATGCCGGCGAAAATCCCGTAAAAAATGAACATCTGCCAGAGGTCGCTAACGAAGCTGGAGGCCATCCAGCCGAGCAGGATGCACAGGCCGGCCAGCGGAAACAGGATGCGCGCGCCCCAGCGATCCAGCAGGATGCCCAGCAGCGGGGCGGAAAGGGCGCCAACCAGGCCGGCCAGCGAAAAGATGGACGCCGTATAGGTTGCGCTGCCGTGAAAGGACTGGCGCAGCGCATTGAAAAAGACGGCCTCGCTGTTCTTGGTGCCGCCCTCAACCGTGAGGTTGCCCAGGGAAAGCACAAAGACGACCCAGCCGTAATGCAGCCTGGAACGCGTCGCTTTCAGATTCAGCATTGCCGGAGTTCCGCGCGCCGGCGCCGGCCGCCGGAATCCGGGTCGATCGCCGGATCTATCAATGGATCTATCATCCGCCGATTATACACGCCGGCGATGGGTTCGGGGCGCGTTTCGTTTTGGGTTGTTTGGGTATAGAACCGTCGCTCTGGCGAAAGCCGGCGTCCATTAGCGTGCGTGGATTCCGGCTTGCGCCGGAATGACGGTGAATATGCCTACACGCTCCAAATCAACTAATTTGGAAGCGCTGCCGATAGCCGGCGGCGGCCCCGCTATCCGTGGGATGTGGTATCATCCGAGTGCGTTTTGCGGCGGCCGCGATATTTTGACGACGGCCGGCCGCCGAGTTTTTGCCGCTGATGGCCGCTTTTCCGATTCCCGCCAGATTGCATTGGGTACGCACTTACGCCGCCGTGATGCTGGCGGTGGGGGTAGTCGTCAACCTGATAGTCGGCTTTTCGCAGTATGTGCTGGTAGAGACCTTGCCGGGGATGAAGGCGGGTTTTGGGCTGTCGTACACGCTGACTTTTGTGATGGTGGCCTGCCTGTTTCTGGCGCGAATGATAGCGGCGGTGGTAGGCGGGATGCTGGCCTCGCGCTACGGCGGACGCTGGATGCTGATCGGCAGCCTGCTGGTGTCGGCGGCGGCGATGGCGGCGCTGGGATGGTCGCCCAACTACTGGGTGGCGCTGGCGGCGATGATTGTAATAGGCGGGGCCTCGGCGGCGGCGCTGGTGCCCATGATGGGGATGCTGCTGCCCTGGTTCGGAGTATCGGACCGGGGTACGGCGACGGGCATTGCCACCGCCGGCGGCAGCCTGGCCATCATCCTGACCGGCATCCTGGCGCCGCCGCTGGAACGCATCTTTGAGGCCGAAGCCTGGCGCTATATCTGGTATGTGTTGGCAGGGGTTAGCCTGGCCGGGGGGCTGCTGGCCTGGGGTTTCCTGCGGGATGCGGCGTCCAGAAGCGCGCAGTCGGGGCCGCGTCCGGCGCGCCGTGAGCCGTCCCGCTGGCCGGCGGCGGTGTACACCAACCCGTATGTGTGGCTGGTGGTGAGCCTGGCGATTTGTTCGGGGTTCGTACAGGGCATCTTTACTTCGTCATACGGTTCCTATCTGGGAGTAGAGCATAATGTGCCGGTAGATACGCGGGGCATTCTGCTTACCACAATCGGCATCCTGGGCATCGCCAGCACAGTGGTGCCGGGCGCGCTGTCGGATCGGCTGGGACGCGGGGCGGTGTATGCGGGCGTCTTTACGATGCAGTGCGTCAGTTTCCTGCTGTTCTGGCTGCTGCCTGACCTGATCTGGTTTGTAGTGGCATCCATCCTTACCGGGCTGACGCTGCGCTCGGCCATCGCCTTGTGCGCCGCCGCCGCCGGGGACTTGGTGTCGTCGGCGATGGTAGCGGCGGCTTTTGGGCTGATTGGGATGGGCGCCAGCATTGGCACTACCATATCGCCCCTCATCGCCGGTCCGGTTGCTGACGCCACCGGGACATTGCAGTGGGCTTTCGCCATTGGCGCCGGGGTGGCCGTGCTGGGGGCGACATTGGGGATTACTTTGCAAATCAAGTCGCCCCGACGCGCAGCAGAACTTGCCGGCGGCGTATGACCAACCAAGCAATATGATAGAGGGGGCAATATGACAAACGGGACAAAGGGGCGGTTTCAGCGATGACGATGCAACCGGAGGCAAGCTTTAGCCGGGGTATGGTAGTAGTGGCTCACGCCGATGACGCCGAGTGGGGGTGTTCCGGCACGGTGGCCGGCTGGTGCGCCGCCGGGTGGGATGTGCGGTATGTCCTCTGCACCGACGGCAGTAAGGGCAGCGACGACCCGGGGATTACCGGCGCCGCGCTGGTAGAAATTCGCCGGCGAGAGCAGGAGGAGGCCGGCCGCATCCTGGGCTTGTCGGAAATTGTGTTTCTGGGCTACCCGGACGCTTATCTGGAGCCGACGCTGGCGCTCCGCAAGGAGCTTACCCGGCAGATCCGGCGGCAGCGGCCTGATGTGCTGATTTGTATGAACCCGGTGCGGCGACTGCTGGGCGACGGCTATATCGGCCATCCCGACCATTTTGCGTCGGGAGAGGCGGCGATGTCGGCGGTGTTTCCCGCCGCGCGCGACCGCCTCACTTTCCCGGATCTGCTGGCCGATGAGGGGTTGGAACCGCACAAGGTGCGGGAGCTATGGGTAATGGGGCACGAGGAACCGGATCGTTTTGTAGATGTTAGCGACAGCATTGACACGGCGGTAGCGGCATTGCAAGCGCATCGCAGCCAGGTTGATCCGCAGGACGCCGACCGCTACTTGCGGGAGGGCCGCCGCCGCGAGGGGCAGCGCATCGGCGTAGAGTACGCCGAGTCGTTCAAGCGGTTTCGGCTGGCGTAGGCGCCGGGCGGCGTTATTCCGGCGCCGGGCGGTAGGGGTCTCGGAATATGCTGCCCAACGGGATGGACAGGCCGGGCAGCAGGGGCGTGGTCAGGATAGCGTTGGCGTCCAAGACGGCCCGTTGGATGTAATGCCCGTTCCGCAGTTCCAGCGCCGTAACGGTGTCGTCGCGCGGGTCAACGATCCAGTATTCCCGGACGCCGGAGTCGGCGTATATTTCCCGCTTGCGCGTTAGGTCACGGCCGCGGTCGGTGGACAGGATTTCCACCACGATGTCGGGTACGCCTTCAACATGGACGATGCCGGCAACATCGCTGCGGCCGGCCAGAATAACTACAATGTCCGGTTCCGGGGCGCGATGCCGTTCCCGGGAGAGGATAGTAGTCATCTCGTGATGCAGTTCGCCCTGCGGCGGGTAGGTTGCCCGCAGGAAATCCTCAATATGCCGGGAGAACCAGCGCATCAAAAATTGGTGATCTTTATTGGCGGATCCCACGATGTAAAGCACTCCGTCGTCCAGTTCCCACTTGCCGTCGGTTTCGCCGAGGGCCAGAAATTCGTCGATGGTCATACGGTCGCCGGTGCGGTATTTCGCTTTGGGATGCGCTGGGGCTATGGTGGTGGTCATTGCGGCCTCCGGTGGTGCGATTGCGCCGTCGGCGCCTTGTGGCTGGCGGCGGTGTCATTCCTATCGTTCCGGGCGATAGGGGTCGTGGAATATGCTGCCCAACGGGATGGCTAGGCCGGGCAACAGCGGCGTAGTCAAGATAGCATTGGCATCCAGGACGGCCCGCTGGATGTAATGCCCGTTCCGCAGTTCCAGCGCCGTAACGGTGTCGTCGCGCGGGTCAACGATCCAGTATTCACGGACGCCAGAGTCGGCGTATATTTCCCGCTTGAGCGTCAGGTCACGGCCGCGGTCGGTGGACAGGATTTCCACCACAATGTCGGGTACGCCTTCCACATGGACGATGCCGGCAACATCGCTGCGACCGGCCAGGATGACTACGATGTCCGGTTCCGGGGCGCGATGCCGTTCCCGGGACAAGATAGTAGTCATTTCGTGATGCACTTCGCCCAGTGGCGGCCAAGTTGTACGCAGGCAATCCTCAATGTGCCGGCGGAACCAGTGCATCAAAAACTGATGGTCTTTATTGGCGGATCCCACGATATAAAGCACTCCGTCGTCCAGTTCCCACTTGCCGTCGGTTTCGCCGAGGGCCAGAAATTCGTCGATGGTCATACGGTCGCCGGTGCGGTATTTCGTTTGAGGATACGCGGCGGCTATGGTGGTGGTCATTGCGGCCTCCGGTAGTGCGATTGCGCCGACGGCGCCTTGTGGCTGGCGGCGGTGTCATTCCTAGCGTTCCGGGCGGTAAGGGTGTTGGAATATGCGGCCCAAGGGGATGGACAGGCCGGGCAGCAGCGGCGTGGTCAGCGTATCGTTGGCGTCCAGCACGGCCCTTGCGATGTAGCGGCCGGCCCGCAGTTCCAGCGCCGTAACGGTGTCATCGCGCGGGTCAACGATCCAGTATTCGCGGACGCCGGAGTCGGCATACATTTCACGCTTGAGCGTCAGGTCACGCCGGCGGTCGGTGGACAGGATTTCCACCACAATGTCGGGTACGCCCTCAACATGGACGATGCCGGCAACATCGCTGCGGCCGGCCAGGACAACTACAATGTCCGGTTCGGGGGCGCGATGTCGTTCCCGGGACAGGATGGTAGTCATTTCGTCGTGCAGGCGTCCGGCCGGCGGGGTTGATGCCAGCAAGTAGTCCTCGATGTGCCGGCAGAACCAGCGCTTCAGATATTGATGGTCTTGATTGGCGGATCCCACGATGTAAAGCACTCCGTCGTCCAGTTCCCACTTGCCGTCGGTTTCGCCGAGGGCCAGAAATTCGTCGATGGTCATACGGTCGCCGGTGCGGTATTTCGCTTTGGGATGCGCTGGGACAATGGTCGTTGTCATTGCGAATTTCCCCCGTGATGGTTTGATTGCTGCGGTGCACCGGATTCCGGCTTGCGCCGGAATGACGGCAAGGCAAGCCAGAATGACGGCGAGGCGGGCGGGGATGCCGGCGAGGCGGGCGGGGATGCCGGCAAGGCGGGCGGGGATGCCGGCAAGGCGGGCGGAGATGCCGGTTAGATGGCCGGCATCCCGGCTTGGATCGGTTCGGTTCAGCGTGGCTTGCTGGCGGAAACTTTGACGCTGGCGACATTGAGCGGCGCCGCATCCTGGTCGTACTGCATCGCTTCCTCGTTGGTGGCGATGTCGGTGAAGCCGGCGGCGGCCATCCGCGCCAGATAGGTCTCGCGGTATTCGGCGCCGCCGACGCAGGCGGCCCAGGACTGCGGGTCAACGACGCGCGGCCCATCGGCGGACAGCGCCAGCATATCGGAGACATGGAGCCGTCCGCCCGGCGTCAGTACGCGATAGGCTTCGCGAAACACGGCGTCCTTGTCCGGGGAGAGGCAGATGACGCAGTTGCTGATTACGACATCAACGCTGGCGTCGGGCAGGGGAATGTCCTCCAGCTGGCCTTTAATGAACTCTACATTGTGGAGTCCCATCCGGTCGCGGTTGGAGTTAGCCAGGGACAGCATCTCCGGCGTCATATCCAGGCCGAACACGCGGCCCGAATCGCCCACTTGCTCGGCGGCGATAAAGCAGTCAATGCCGCCGCCGGAGCCCAGGTCCAGCACCGTTTCGCCGGGGCGCAGGTCGGCCAGGGCGGTAGGGTTGCCGCAGCCGGCGGATGCCGCCATCGCCTCAACGGGCAGGCCCCGGAGCTGGGCATCGTTGTACAGGGACATGGCGCGGTCGGTATCTACCGGGCCGCAGCAGACGGCGCCGGCGGCGGCATCAGGAGCGCCGCAGCCGCTAGCCGGGGCATCTTGTCCGCAGTCATCGCCGCCGCAAGCGCCGCGGCCGCAGTCCGGGGCGCCGCAGTCGGCGCCATTGCCGACAGACGCGGGCGGCGTAACATCGGTCAGCCGGATAACCCGCTGGGCGCGCTGGCCGTACTGCTGCTGTACCAGACGATGGATTTCTGCGGAATCGGCGTCGGTGAAAGCAATGTCGGCGGCGGGGGCTGTGTTGTGGGTAGTCATAGTTTGGGCGCCTCCGTGGTGGGAAATTGGGCAAGCAATTGCCGAGTGAATATACTGCTATGCTATCGTTGACGGGCGGGCGGCGTCAACGATGGGCATTATACGGCCCATCGTCAGATTCCGGCTTGCGCCGGAATGACGGGGCAATATGTGGGAATGGCGGGGCAATATGCCGGAATGGCGGGGCAATATGCCGGAATGGCGGGGCAATATGTAGGAATGGCGGGGCAATATGCGGGAATGATGGGGCAATATGCGGGAATGACGGTTGGGGGAAGGAATGGCGGTTGGGGGAAGGAATGGCGGTTGGCGGGTAGAATTGGGGCGGCAAATCGGCTATGCTGGGGCGACATTGCTTGATGGCAGCAAAACGCCGCCGCCGGCGGCTAACCAGGCACAGGAGATGCATCGGATGACTACTACGCTTGCGCCGCCCGTACCCGCTATGGACGCTGCTACGATTGTGCAGCAGTCCAGCCGCTTCAACGACCAGTTCGGCGATATGAGCCCGCGCGCCAAAGAAAAGGTCAAGGGCGAAATGTCGGAATTCGTGCAGCAGTTCATTGCCGCATCGCCGTTTGTGGTGATGGCGACCGCCGACCCGGACGGCAACTGCGACGCGTCGCCCAAAGGCGGCAAGCCGGGCTTCGTCAAGGTGATTGACAGCAAACGGCTGCTGCTGCCGGATGTGGCCGGCAACCGCCTGTTTCAGTCTTACCAGAACATGGACGAAAACCCCCATGTGGGGCTGCTGTTTATGATCCCGGGCGTCAACGACACGGTGCGGGTGAACGGGGTGGTGTCCATCGTGAACCGGGAGGAGCTGGAACGGCAGAAAGTGGAGCTGTCGCTGTACTGGACGGACGACAACGCCAAGCATTTGCAAGGCATCATCATAGAGGTGGAGGAGTCGTATGGGCACTGCCCGCGGGCGTATCACTTTGCCAAGCTGTGGGATGTGGAGCAGATAGCGGCGAATCAGGGGGAGCGGCCGGTGCCGGCGCGGGGGTGATGGGGCGACGGCTACGACGATGGATGTTGATTTGGGGGCGGAGTAGGTAGCCGCGCATCAACATCCATCGCCATAATGGTGGGCGCAACATATTCAGTCGCTACGAGATAATATTGCCCCAATGCTTTACACTTGGGCGGATGGGCGTAGATCTGTTGGGTCTGGCACACAAACGCGAGCTTGGAATGCGTAGCACCGTTGCACCAGTTGGTGAATCCATGGGGGTTCTAGGATGGCGTCCATTTCCAAACCGCCTGTCTCTAATAAAGCGTACAGGTATTCGGTTGAGACGCTGAATATCCGCTTGAAATCCAAATACAAGCGGACATCGCTATCCACACGGCCCAAAGCCGATGGCAGTATCGCGTGATACCGCTCATGGCGGTTGGTTTTGATGAAAGACCAGTCTCTGCTATTCAGGCCATGAGCGTTTCTGATTTCGCCTTCCTCAAAGAGCTTGCAGCATTGGATATGCTCCAAAAAGCTGCTGGATTGGGCCAAGTCAAAGCCGCCATTCGGATTAGCGTTCCGCAGTTCATAATCGCCCACCAGGTCGCATTCCGGTGATAGTACGACAACCAGCGGATGATGCACTGCCGTTACATCGGTAGGCCCGTCCGCTGTGGGCAGGCCGGTTGGGATGTATTCGTACAGGTTGCGGATGACCTGACCTTGCCGCAACCTGCCGGGCGAAGCCATAGAACGACCTGCCAGCGCCACCAAATCAGCCTTCGATGGTCAGGCCGTGGCTTTTGCGGACGCCAACGATATTGACCGTTTCGGTGCGCGGCGGCAGAGTCGGCAGGGCCGGGTGGTGGGGTTGAGCGACGTGAAAATTCCAGCACTCCAGTGCCGACTCCAAGTTTTCATCGATGCCTTCCGCTGGCATACGCAGCGCCAACAGGCAGGTCAAGAAGCGCTTTTTCAGAGGCGACACCGCGATCGTTTCGGGAAGGGCCGTGATAGGCGTCCGTTCCCAGTTGAACGGGTTGTCACCGATACTCGCAAAGCTATCCGACCCCGTGCGGATTGAGTTGTTCACGAAGGGCATCGGTGGTTGCCCAACGGAAAAGGTGGCCGGCCCACCGGTTGAATTTGTCGGCAGCGTCGAAAGCGTCATCAGAATTGCACCTGCTTTGCGTGGAGAAATCAGCGTCAATAAGGTAAAGGGAGGAATCCGCGCCTTCCCTGGCAACGAGCCCATGTTGCAATACCACTTGCCCACCATCTACGTCGGGGATGGTTAATGCCACTTGGGATTGGGATTGACGCACCACATCCGGGCCTATTTCTTGGGAACCCAGGATCCCCAGAAAAATCGGATTCAACAGTTCCGACCAGGGCGTTGCGTCCAGCCCGTACCGGCTACGATCCAGCACATCCTGGTATCTCAATCCGATACGGGTATAGAACGCCGGGGCGTACAAATCATTGAGGATGCCTTCGGCGCGTTCAATTTTGCTTCGGAAATCCCCCCATTGCTGGTAGTCACGTTCATTCACGGAAAGGGAGTCCTGTGCCAGCGAAATCCTTCGCATACGGTTCTCGGTTTCAAATAAGTACGTGGGGGGCACCTGTGGCATCCCGAACCCCTGTGCCATTTCCGTAAGCTCCGGCGGCACACCGGGAATATCGGGCTGGCTTTGCTGGGTGTACCAGGGATATTCGCTGCGGATGGCCTCCTGAAATTTAACCGGAGGCCCGGCGGTGATGCTCAAAATGGTGGGGAACCGGAGTTGGAAGGTGACCACATCCAGAGGGTTATTGCGGTAAATCTCCCGGGGGGTCTGCGGAAACGGCATGATACTGGAACCACCTGTGAGCGTTGCCCTGATTGTAGCCAAATACGGCAAGTCGCGCAAGGGGCATCAGCGCGGTCAAAACCGTCGCGGTCGTTGCGCCGCCATTCCCGGCAAGTGTTACAATAGCCCCGCAACCTTGCCCGTACATACCATCAACGCCGGCGTATGCCCGCGACGCTATCCCCTCTCCCGTACAAAGGATTTTGCCCTCATGGTTTCTGCTACCGTTACCCCCTCCGTTGCCCCCGTTGCTGCGCCGGCCGTTGCTTTTGAGAAGCATACTTTGCCTAACGGGTTGGATGTTGTCTTGCATCAGGACCGTTCCGTTCCGGTGGCTGCCGTTAATGTTTGGTATCACGTCGGTTCCAAGGATGAGGAGCCGGGGCGTACCGGGTTTGCCCATCTCTTTGAGCATATTATGTTTCGGGGGACGAAGCATCATAAGGCGAGCCATTTTGAGCCGTTGCAGAAAATCGGGGCCACGCTGAACGGCTCCACCAATGGCGACCGCACCAACTACTGGGAGGATGTGCCGTCCAACTATCTGGAGCTGGCGCTGTGGCTGGAAGCCGACCGGATGGGGTTTCTGCTGGACGCCTTGGATCAGGACGGGTTTGACACCGAGCGGGATGTGGTCAAGAACGAGCGGCGGCAGAGCTACGAAAACCGCCCCTACGGGATGGCGCAGTGGCATATCCAGCAGGCTTTGTTCCCGCTGCCGCATCCCTATCACTGGATGACAATCGGGTCGCAGGAGGATCTGGACGCCGCCAGCCTGGAGGATGTGAAAGATTTTTTCCGTCGCTACTATGCGCCGTCCAACGCCAGCCTGTCCATCGCCGGCGATATTGACATGGCCGCCGCTTTGGAGCTGGCGCATCGCTATTTTGGCGATTTGGATCCGGGGCAGCCGGCCCGGCGCACCGGCCGGGCCGACTCGCCGCTGGCGGGGCGCATTGACTTGGAGATGACGGATCGGGTTACGCTGCCGCGTCTGTATGCCGTCTGGCCGGCGCCGGCGAATCTGTCGGGGGATGACGCCGCCGGCGATATTCTGTCTGCGATTTTGGCGGACGGGCAGAGCAGCCGGATGTACCGCGCGCTGGTGTACGAAAAGCAGCTGGCGCAGAACGCATCGGTCAGCTATCACGCTGCCGAAATCGCCGGGCAGTTCCGTATGGAGCTGACGCCCGCCGCCGGCCACACGTTGGACGAAGTGGAGGCCGCCGCCGAGGAGGTACTGCATAGCATCGCCGCCGACCCGCCTGGCGATGAGGAGTTTGAGCGCGCCATTAACCGCATTGAGATGCAGCACTACCGCACGCTGTCGCGCGTGGGCGGGTTCGGCGGGCGCGCCGATGCGCTCAACTTTTTCAATGTCTATACCGGCGATCCGGGGCGGCTGAATACGATTATGGACGAATACCGCGCCGTTACGCCGGATGAGGTGCGGCGCGTCCATCGCGACATACTCTCCGGCGGGCAGGTGCGGATGCGGGTGCTGCCGGAACCGGCGCTGCGGACTGGCGCCGTTGCCGTTGACCGGAATGTCCAGCCGGCCGGCGGCCCGACGCCGTCATTCACGCCGCCCCGTCCGCAGCGGGCTCGGCTGTCTAACGGAATGGAGATTATCGTGGCCCGCAAGCCGGAGCTGCCGCTGACCGCCTTTACGCTGCTGGCGCGGGCCGGCGCTACTGCGGATCCCGCGCATCTGCCCGGCCTGGCGTCTTTTGCCGCCGCAATGCTTACGGAGGGCACGGCGACGCGCAGCAGCCAGCAGATTGCCGCCGCATTTGAGCATATCGGCTCCCGGCTGGCCGGCGATGCGCGCAAAGAAGTTACGCTGCTGACCGCCGAAACGCTGAAACGGCATCTGCCCCGCGCGCTGGAGCTGGCTGCCGATGTCGCTCGCAACGCCAATTTCCCGGAACACGAGCTGGAACGCATCCGGCGGGAACGGATCACCGACCTGCGTCGGGCGAAAGATGACGCCGGCTATCTGGGGGACGCTAATTTCGGGACGCTGGCGCTGGGCGCGGCATCGCCTTACGCCCATTCCAATTTTGGCAACGAGGCCGCCGTGTCCGCCGCCGCGCGCGCCGACCTGCAAAGCATCAGCCGGCAGGCGCTGCGTCCCGACCGGATGTGTCTGCTGCTGGCCGGCGATATAACATTGGACGAAGCGGCGGCGCTGGCCGAGGACTACTTTGGCGGCTGGACGGCGCCGGGCGCGGCCATAGCAACGCCGGACGCTGCCGGCGCAACGCCGGACGCCGCTGCCATAGCCGGAGATGCCGGCGCCGGCCCGCGCATCTACCTGATTGACAAGCCGGGCGCGGCGCAGTCGGTCATCCGGGCCGGGATGCCGGTGGTGGAGCGCAATCATGCCGACTTTATGCCGCTGTCGGCGCTGAATTACGCTTTCGGCGGGCAGTTTTCGGCGCGGCTGAACCGGAATTTGCGCCAGGACAAGGGCTATTCCTACGGGTACAATTCCGGCATATCCTGGTACAACGCGCCGTCGCTGCTGGCCGCCGGGGGCAGCGTGCAGACTGAGGTTACGCACTTGGCAGTCGCCGAAACGCTGCGGGAGTTTGCGGACATCAGCGGCGACCGCCCGCTGGACGCCGTCGAGCTGGCCGACGCCAAGGCGGGCCTGCGGCTGGGGTATCCGGCGGGCTTTGAGAGACCGGCGCAATTGCTGGCGCGGCTGCTCCGGCTGGCGCAGTTCAACCTGCCGGACGACTATTTTGCCGATTTTGAGCAGCGGCTGGACGCGGTAACGCTGCCTGACACGCATCGGGTCGGCGCGGCGTACCTTGCGCCGCGGCGACTCACTATTCTGGTCGTAGGCGACCGGGAACGGGTGGCGGAACCGCTGCGGGAGCTGGGGTACGGGCTGACGCTGCTGGATGCGGAGGGGGCGGTGGTGGAGTGATTGCGATATGCGGATTGGACGGGGACAGGGCGTTGAGTTGAGCCGTTCTAATCCGTTATAAGCCGTTCTTCACCAAATGACACCGCTGATACAGCTCCCGGTCCGAGAGTACTCCTCGGCATTTTCCGGCTGCACTGCGGCGGTATCACCGGCATCATCCCATCTTTTCGCGCCGCCGCCGGCGCTTTACATGGTTGGCGTCAATCAATCGTCATATAGTACGGACGGCAGGCTGCGACTGCGACAGTTCCTTTTCCCGGTAAGGAAAGGCGGATGGCGGGAATTAGATGACGGGAATTAAGGGAGCGTCGCTTCTCTTGCCTTGCGCGGGCAACTCTGCATACAATGGCGGCGCTTACATTGGCACAAGCAGCGAGGCATTATGACTACGCAGAATACGCCGGCCAACGGCGGCGGCGGCGCCAATCCTGATAGCCCGGTTGATGACAGCGACCCTACTGGTCGCTATCGTTCCTCGGTGGCCGGGCAGGTGCAGCAGACGGCTGTAGAGCAGGACGCATCCGATGCGCCGGATCCGGGGCCGACACCATCGGCGGATGGCGAACCGGTTGCGGCAGCGTCGGCTCCGGCTCAATCTCCTGCTGAACGGTTTCCCTGGATGCGGGATACGCGGGAATGGGGCGTGCGCGCGCGGCCTACCGCGCACGGCCTTACACTGGACGCCATCAACATTGGCGTTTATGGCGAAATACCGGACGAAAGCCGGGAGATGACGCGGATGCCGCGCGGCTCTTTCGCTACGCCGGGCCTGCCCCGTTTGGACAACTATTCGGTCAATCGCAAAGAGGAGCTGTGGGCCGACAATGCTACCGCCCTATATGAGGAAGCGGTTCAGCGACGCTGGATTGCGATGCAGGATATTCCCTGGGATGAATTGGCTCCGCTGCCGGAATCGCTGGAACTGGCTTGGTGCCAGCTGTGCACGGAACTGAGTCATCACGCCATTGCCGAGTCCGACACCATCGGGCAGTGGCTGCACCGGATGAACTATGCTTATATTGAGCCGAAAATGTTCCTGGCGACGCAGGAATTCGACTCGGCGCGGCATTTGGAAGCGATGCGGCGGCGCGCCCTGTGCAACGGCGGCGCGCTGGGCTTGGAATCGCCGGGCATGATGAGCCGGCGGATGCTGGAGACGCGGGCCGGCTGGCCGGAAACTTCGGTATCGCTGTACATTGCGCGGGGAACGCTGACGCTGCTGCTGTATCGCTTTGGCGCGACTTACGGCGCCAACCCGGTTGACCGGAAGCTGTTCAGCCTCTGCCTGCAAGACAAGGCGCGGCATATGGCTTACGGGCAGGCAATGCTCAAAGCGTCGGTTGCCGTGCAGGGGCCTAACTTTGCCACCGCACTGCGCCGCATCCTGGGTTCCATTGAGAAAGACATGGCCGGGGAGCTGAAAGACCCGGCGCTGTGGGAAGCGTTGGCGATCATCGCCGGCGGTTCCGTATCGCGGATGGCGGGGGGAATGGACGCGGTGCGCCGTTTCCGCGCCGGGTATGTCCGCCAGTACCTAACGCGCCTGGGCTATGCGGGCATCGGCAAAGCGGAAAGCGCCCTGCATCCCGAGCTGGCCGCCGTTCTGGGAGAGTATGACTAGCTATGCCGGCGGGGCCGGAATGGTTAGCGCCGGCGTACGTTCTTGGAGATAGCGTTCCGTTACGAAGGGGTCGCCGAATCCGTAGTCGTTGGCGCACTGCCGGACGATGGCCAGGGTTTCGGCCCGCAATGTCTGCGGCCCCGGTGCCGTGCCGCCGGCGATGATGCTGCGAATCAGCCGTCCCGCCAAATCCTGTTTGGTGTCCGGGTGCCCGCAGATGCCCTCGTAGGCGACGCCGCCGCAGGCTGGGCAGTACCACCATTCCAGCGTAAGCACGGAAGTGATGCCCAGGTCGGGCAGCTCCTGGAATATCTCGTGGGCTGCATAGCGGTCGTAGTAATCGCCGACGCCGGCGTGGTCGCGGCCGAACATATGGTGGGTGCAGCCCAGGTTTTTGCGGACGATGGCGTGAAAGACGGCTTCGCGCGGGCCGGCATAGCGCATATCCCACAGCAGCGCCGTAGTGCGGTGAATATCCTGCCGAAAGAACCCCTGCGTCCGCAGATTTTCGTGGGACAGCACGATGGCCTCGTCAATGTAATCGCCCACTTTCTTTTCGCCGATGACGGCGCTGACCAGCACTCCGTCGGCTTGGGCTTCCAGAAAGGCGCCTTTCATCAGGTATTCGTGGCCGGAATGGGGGACATTGCGGGTTTGGTGGGCGGCTACGCGCTGCCATCCGGCGGCGTCCAGCTCGGCCCGCAGCTGGCGGGGCGTGCGCCAGAAGCGGTCAAAGGGAGGGTTGATTATCGGCTCGCAGACCAGGGTAATGTCGCCGGCTACGAAATGGCCGGCGTAGTTCAGGGTGCGTTGCACTCCGGGATGGCCGGCGTCGGCAGTGCCGTACACTTGCTCCGCCAGCGCGGTGAGGTCAACCGAGAATACCTCCGATACATCCAGCGTAGCCAAGGGGCAGCCCTGGTAGGTCAGCAATGCCTGGTCGCCGACGCCGATGCCGGCCTGCCGCAGTGCGGTGTCGGACACATCCAGGACAATGGGTATCGGCCAGACATAGCCGGAGTTTAGGCGCATCGTTTCGGCTACCGATTCCACATCGGCACGGCCCATAAACCCGGTCAGCGGCGAAAAGAAACCGTAGGCGATGTTGACGCACTCGTGGGCAATCTGCTGGCGCACCGGCAGGATAGGCCGGCCGGCTAGATCTGCGGCGCTGCGGGCCGGCCGGATTCGCTCCACTAATGCGCCGCCGTGGGGCGACAGGCTGTTGTCAACGCTCATAACGGCGGCATTGTACCACTGCGCGGCGAGCGGCGTTTGCCCATTTGGACAGGGCGGCAGCCGCTAATGGTCGCGGTATTCGGCAGGCCGCTTTTCCCGGAAGGCGCGCACGCCTTCGATGTGGTCTTGCGAAGTCAGCGTGATGGTTTCGCCGGCCGCCGCCATTTTCATTGCCGTTTCCAGGTCAAACTCCAGGCCGCGGTACAGCATCAGTTTGGAAAGGCGGATGGCGATGGGCGGGCCGGCGGCAATGCGTTCCGCCAGGGCCATTGTGGTGGGTTCCAGTTCGTCCTCGGCGACCAGGCGGTTCAGGAAGCCGAGGCGATAGGCTTCGTCGGCTTCCAGAAAATCGCCGGTGAACAGCATTTCGGCGGCCCGGCCCAGGCTGCCCAGAGTGCGGGGGTAAAGCCAGGTGCCGCCAAAGCCGGGGAACAGGCCAATCCGCACATAGGCGGACATAAACCGGGAGCGCGGCGTGCCAGTGCGGATGTCGCAGGCGCAGGCCAGGTCCAGGCCGGCCCCGGTAGCGACGCCGTTGACCATGGCAATGACCGGCTTTTCGCAGCGCTGTACGCCCAGGATCATATTCTGGGCGGAGCGAAAGCTGCGGCGCACTTCATCCGCATTGGCGGAGGTCCAGCCGGCGCCGCTGCCGTCGGTTGAGCCGCCCAGCTCGTTCAGGTCGCCGCCGGCGCAAAAGGCGCGCCCGGCTCCGGTGATGATAACGACCCGCACACCGCTATCGGCATCGGCCTGCGCGACGGCGTCACTGATTTCTACTTGCATCAAGTCGTTCAAGGCATTCAGTCGGTCGGGACGGTTCAGAGTGATGCGGGCGATGCCGGTATCGTGGCCGGGGGCGTATTCAATATGTTCGTAGTCTGGCATCCGATTTGATTTCCTCCTCTTGCGTTGCGGGACATTGCGGACGGCCTGTAAAGGGCGCCAAGTGCGCTATAATGTTACACCAAATTGAGGGGTTCGCTATGACTTACGCCAATGCCGACATTGCCGCCGCCGTGTCCCGGGGTCTGGCCGCCGCTAACGACCGGGCGCGGCCGGCCGATGCCGGCAAATCCGCGGCCGCCTATGCCGGCCTCAGCGCCCATTTTCGCAGCGGGGCCTGGAAGCATCTGAACGAGGACGGGGACTTGCCGCAGGCGTCTAACAAGGCGTGGGGGATGGTGGCCGAAACGGTGAAAGCAATCAGCGCCGAGCATGGGGGCGTTATACATACGCACCGTTCGATTCTGCTGGTAGTTAGGGAGCTGGCAAGCTTGGCGCGGGCCGCCGGGGATGTAGAAACTGCGGCTTGGATTAATAATGCATTCCGCAGCGCGCGCGGCCTGCATACTAACTTCTACGAAAATGAGGAAACGGCCGATCTGGTAGCCGACGGGATCGCTTTGTCCGAGCAACTTTCGGAGCGGCTTTACGATCTGTTCTGGCCGGAGCGGCCGATGTAGCGACTGCGGCTCACTGCCGGATACGATACAGGATGCGCTGATGACTTACGCTAACTCCGACATCGCCGCCGCCGTGGCCCGGGGGCTGGCTGCGGCCAACGACCGGGCGCGGCCGGCTGATGCCGGCAAATCCGCGGCCGCCTATGCTGGCCTCAGCGCGCATTTTCGCAGCGGGGCCTGGAAGCATCTGAACGAGGACGGGGATTTGCCGCAGGCGTCGAACAAGGCGTGGGGAATGGTGGCCGAAACGGTCAAGGCGATCAGCGCCGAACATGGGGGCGTCATACATACGCACCGTTCGATTCTGCTGGTCATCAACGAGCTGGCGGAGCTGGCGCGGGCCGCCGGGGATGCGGAAACCGCTGATTGGATTGATAATGCATTCCGCAGCGCGCGAGCTCTCCACACCAATTTTTACGAAAATGAGGAGACGGCTTCCCAAGTTGCCGCCGGCGTGCGGCTATCTGAGGAACTTATGGAGCGGCTTTACGGGCTGTTCTGGCCGGAGCGGCCGGTATAGCGACTGGGCGCGCTGCCGGATACGATACAGGATGCGCTGATGACTTACGCCAATGCCGATATTGCCGCCGCCGTGGCCCGGGGGCTGGCCGCCGCCAACGACCGGGCGCGGCCGGCCGATGCCGGCAAATCCGCGGCCGCTTATGCCGGCCTCAGCGCGCATTTTTGCAGCGGGGCCTGGAAGCACCTGAACGAGGACGGGGATTTGCCGCAGGCGTCGAACAAGGCGTGGGGAATGGTGGCCGAAACGGTCAAGGCGATCAGCGCGGAGCATGGGGGCGTTATACATACGCACCGTTCGATTCTGCTGGTTATCAACGAGCTGGCGGAGCTGGCACGGGCCGCCGGGGATGCGGAAACCGCTGATTGGATAGCTAACGCATTCCATAGAGCGCGCGCACTCCACGCTAATTTTTACGAAAACGAGGAGACGGCGCCCCAAGTTGCCGCCGGCGTGCGGCTATCTGAGGAACTTATGCAACGGCTTTACGGGCTGTTCTGGCCGGAAAAGCCGGCGCAATAATCCGCGCCCGTTATTGCGTTTAACCTGTTATCATTAGGGTGAAAACTACCGCTATTAGGATGCGGCATCAGGAGTTTTGGAAATGGAACAAACGGAAAACGGTGTACTTATCGCCATTGATTGGGAAAACATCCGGCGGGGGGCGCAGCTCTATCGGCAGAATGTTACTCCGGCGGTTGTTTGCGAAGCGATGAAAAGCGTAGGGCAGACTTTCGGGCCGCTACTGGGGGGGAAAGCCTTCGGGGACTGGAGCCTGCGTCTGGATGACGGCGCCGAGTTCAATCAGGCCGGGATTCAGCCGTACCAGGCCCCGCGCACGATGGCCGGCAAAGACCGCAGCGACCCGGCGATTCTGCTGGAAGTGTACGACTGGCTGCGGGAGCGCGACGACTGCGGCTTCATCATTCTCGGCTCCGGGGATTCCGACTACCAGGTGCTGGTGGACCGGGCCCGCGAGCGGGGGCAGCGCATCATTATGTGCGCGTTCAGCCAGTCGGTAGCGCGCGATATGCTGGCCATTGCGCCGCTCTTTCCGCTGGAAGCCGAACTCGGTTTTCAGTACTCCGAGCATGGCGACATTCCTATCACAGAGCTGGCTCCCAACACGATTGACGATGCGCTCCACATTTTCATCAAGGGCGTTGACGACCTGGAGCACCGGCTGCACTTTGTCGGCTATTCCAAGCTGTACAGCGAATGGATGCTGGACTGGGGGCTGGCGAACACCGACTTTGAGTGCCGGCAGCTGCTGGATCGCTGGATGGAGGAGGGATACGCCGAGCGGCACTATGTTGAGAACTTCAACAACCCGCAGTATCCCACTTCGGCGGTTCGTCTGAACCGTACGCGGGAGGAGGTGCGGGAAATACTGGGCCTCAATATGCCGGCCATCAGCAACCCGGTACTCTCCGGCGCGCAAGTTGCCGGCTACCAGACGCAGGAGTAACCAACCGATGCCGTCGTTCAGCTACATTGACCGCCTGGAGTGCACGGCGTGCGGCGCGGCCAGTCCTTATGACGGGCTGGCCACGGTCAGCGCCTGCTGCGGCAAGGTGCTTTTCGTCCGTTATGACCTGCCGCGTCTGCGTCGGGAAGTAGCGCGCGACGATTTGGACCGCCGTCGGTTGGATATGTGGCGTTTCAACGAACTGCTGCCGGTGGCCGACCCGGATGCGGTCATCAGCTTGGGCGAGGGCGGCACGCCGCTGCTGGACGCCGCCACGCTGTCCCGGCAGCTGGGCGTCCGGCGCGTCCTCATCAAAGAGGAGGGGCTGAATCCGACCGGCACTTTCAAGGCGCGGGGCATTGCGGCGGCGGTGTCCAAGGCGTGGGAAATGGGGGCGCGCGGGTTCACGATGCCGTCGGCGGGCAACGCCGCCGGCGCCGCCGCCGCCTACTGCGCCCGCGCCGGAACTCCGGTCAAAGTGTTTATGCCCCAAGATGCCCCGGATTCCAACAAAAAGGAATCCATTGTTGCCGGCTCCGAACTCAACCTGGTGGATGGGCTGATTAGCGACGCCGGGCGTATCGCCGTTGGCGTGGCCGCTGAGCAGGGGCTGTTTGACCTGTCCACGCTGAAAGAGCCGTGCCGCGCCGAGGGGAAAAAGACGATGGGGCTGGAAATCGCGCAGCAGCTGGGATGGCGGATGCCCGATGCGATCGTGTATCCGACCGGCGGCGGCACCGGAATCATCGGAATGTACAAGGGGTTTCAGGAGCTGCTGGAGCTGGGCTGGGTTGAGGGCAAGCCGCCCCGGTTCTACGCCGTGCAGGCGGAGGGCTGCCAGCCCATCGTCAAGGCGTTCCAGGAGGGCAGCAATGCCGCCGACCCCTGGCCTAATGCGGCTACCAAAGCGGACGGCCTGCGCGTACCCGGCCCTTTTGCCGACTATCTGATACTCCAGGCGATACGCGAGACGGGCGGCGGCGCCTTGGCGGTCAGCGACGCCGATATGGTGGACGCAATGTATCGCCTGGCCGCGGCGGAGGGCGTCATCGCCTGCCCGGAGGGGGCGGCTACGCTGGTGGGGCTGGAACGGCTGCTGGCCGACGGCAGCATCGGAGCCGACGAGGAAGTCGTCCTGCTCAACACGGGCTCCGGCTACAAGTATCTGGACCTGCTGCGCGGGCCGGATGATGGGCCGGCAGGCGGAATCGTGCTGAAAGGCTGAACTGCATCGGAGAGGCAAGCGCGATGACAACATACTACATATACTATGGCGAACCGCCGCGCCGCCCTCGCTGGGTTTATTTCGTGCTGGGGATGGCAACGATGGCGGCAGCGCTGGCGGTTGTGGCAGCGTTCTTGACCTTGCCGTTGCTTGACAAGCCGTCGTCCGCTGAGAATGCGGAGACGGCAACCCCGGCGCTAAACGAACCGGCGCCTGCTGAGGCGTGGTATGCCGCCATCGCCGGGGCCACCAGTGAAACGGCGATTACCTACTATCTGGTTGACACCTCGGAAAGTATGGCCAGAGAACTGCCTAACGCGATGGAGGGGCTGAACGGCATCATAGCCTCAAAATCTCCTGATTCCCAAGTTGGAATTATCGTCTTTGGCGAGGAGTGCAAGCCGGTACTGCCACTGCGGCAGTTAGAATCGGAACAGGCCGAACTGGCCGAACTGGTCATCGACAGAATAGAGATTGGTATGGTCGGGGCTAAAACCAACGTTAGCTGCGCCTTTGAACGGGCGTTGAGGGATTTACAGCCCCATTTGGACGCGGACGGCGAAGCTGAAGTGGTGTTATTTTCCGACGGCAGCCTGGCCTCGGTAATTGATGCCGAATGCAGCAGCGGGGATGTGGTACGCAGCGCCCGTACTTTGGAAGACAGTCCTTTGTATATGTGCCGTGGCGGGTGGAGCCATGAGCCGATGCCAATTATTGAGCAATTCAGCGACGCCGGCATCGCAATCAACGGCATCTATTTCCAGCCGCATCGGTATGACTGGGCTGACCAAGTAGAGGTGCTGACGGAGTCAACCGGGGGCGTGTTTGTGGATGTGCGGGATCATGCGGCGGGGCGGAGGATGCGGTAGCGGGCGGATTGGCGGAGGCGTTAACGGCCGCGGAAAGTTGCGGCGTTAACCACCATTCCGGTGGCAAATTAGCGGACAGCATCGCAGCATCCTCTCTGATTCCGGCATTATTCACGGTAGCACTCTCCGCGCTCAAGCATCTGCCGCCGCACTTCGGCAAGATTGCCATTGCCGCCTGGATGTCCGCCATCATACCGCTTGCGCTGCACCGGGTGCATATAGGGCGGGGCGACTGCGCCGCCGTTGGTTAATCGGCTGGCTATGATTTCGCAGTACTGCGGCTGTAATTCGCAGGTTAGGTAAGTTAGCCCCAACTCTTTGGCTTGCACTACTTCGGAGCCGCTGCCGCCGAACAGGATGAACGCGGTATCGCCCGGCACGGTGCAGGATTTGATGAGCAGCTCCGACAGGCCCTCCGGTATCTGGCAGGGATGGCTGGTTTTGCGGCGGGATACATTCTTGACCAGGTTGAAGTTCAGCCACGAGTAGGGCATCCGGCCCTTATGCCCCTGCCGGATGCGCTCTTTGATGCGCCGGTCGTCGGGGTTCTGGTAGGGCTGCGCTACCTGTTCCTTGTAAAAGCGGTTGTGCTTGGACTTGGTAGCGTGCAGGATGGAACGATGGGCGGTAGTGAACCGGCGGGCGGTATGCCCCACATTAGTGTTATAGACCCAGACATAGTCGTGCACCGAATAGGCGTGTTCGTCCAGGTATTTGACGCGCAGATAGGCGTTCTGCCGGGGGTAGTTGATGAAAAAGAGGTTGCCGTCGGTACGCAGCACGCGCAGGCATTCCGCCGCCAGGCCGATGTACCATTTGACATAATCGTCCCAAGAGGCCGTAAAAGTGCGCCCGTCGTAGCGGATGCCGGCGTTGTAGTCCGGGTCGCCGTAAATCAGGTCAACGCATCCGTCGGGCAAATCACGCAGGACGGCCATCACATCGTCGTTGATTACTTGGTTGCGGTATTTTTCGGGCAGTGCGGTCATCATCGGGGCCTCAGCGTATATTCGGCGTTGCGTTCCAGCCGGATTGAGCCGGGGTTTTGCGGATCGGTGAACGAATACAGGTAAAGACGCAAGCGGTCGGCCTGGCGCAGCAGATAGCAGCAGTTGATGGCGATGCCGGGCTGCCCTTCGGTAACTTGCAGATAGTAGCGATAGGGGTTGAACAGCTGGAACACATTGAAATCGTCCGGCGCGCCGTTTTTGGCCTCAAAGACGGTTATAGTTCCCAGATATTCCAGCGTAAAGTCAATCTCAACCTGGACGCGAGTGGCCGTGATGCGGTCACTGCCGATGTGATAATCCAGTGGTATCTGGGTGCGGTTGGAACTGTACACTTTGGGCGATGCTGCGATGTCCTCGTAAAGGAAATCGTGGATGATACGCTGATTGTACCCTACGGACAGGATGTTGCTCTCGCTGGTGTTGATATTGTTGAGGATGCTGCGGCGGTAGGGCCACTGGCAGCGCCGTTCCGCCGGTATCGGCTCAAAGCGGTGGTAGCCGGCACTGATGCCATAGACGAACCGGTGCCGGCCTTGCCCCAAATGTACGATAAAGGCGTCATCGTCGGCCAGGGCAGCGGGCAGGGCCGCCGAGCGGTCAATTTTGGTGGCGTCAAAAGGATTTCCGAAACCAACCGCCGCTGCGACCTGACGGACGGCAGCGTTGTCAAAAGTGAGGCTGCCGGCGGCTTGGCAGTCGTCGTACAGGCGGGCGATAACGGCCTGCTTTTTGCTGGCGTTTGGGGTGGTCATAATAAGCGCACTGCTACGGCCCGGAATAAGGGGCGGTTTGCCGGCATACGGTAGATGCGCCGGTAGTAGGGTGTCAACAAGCGGTTGTCAGAGGCCGAAAATATCGGAGTGTGTGCCGGTACGGCGCAGGGTGATGGTATTTCCATCGTCCTCCCAAACCAGGAGCCAGTCGTGCGCAATGTGGCATTCCCAGGCGGGATACCAGTTGCCGACGAGGCGATGAACCCGATAGCGCGGTTCCAACTCCTCTCCAAGCAGCAATCTATCAACGACTTGGTCGAGCAGGGATATATCTTTGCCGCGTCTGAATGCTTGCCGATAGTCCCGACGGAACTGCGCGGTGCGCTGTAGGTTACGCATCTTTCAGCAAATCCGCGTGCATTTCAGCAACGTTGGCGTAAGAGACCATGCTCTCTGTAGGTTCGCGCAAGGCAGCCTGCGTTTCCTCGTTGGGTATCAGTTCCGTGATGGGGAAAGCGTCGTGGAGGGCGGTTTGCTTGTAGAAAAGGGCGATGGCCTCTGCCGGGGTCATTCCCATGCCGGCGAAAATCTTTTCGGCCTGCTTGACTACTTTGGGGTTGGGATGCGGCGTTGCGCGGCGGCGGGTTTTGCCATCGGCCCCGACGATACGGCGCCGACGGTATTCAGCAATCCGCAACCTGGATGCGGTGCGGTTTTTCGTTTTGAGCATCGTTGTGCCTCCAGTTAGGGGGTGTAGTCATATTACGATTTGCCGCAGTCCGGCGTAAGTATTCGTCATTTCGTAGCCTCTACAACCGTCATTCCGGCTTCCGCTGGAACCTATGGTTGCCGCCTCCATTACCGTAGTAGGGGATTACGACGCTGGATTCCGGCTTTCGCCGGAATGACGGTGAATATGACCATACGCCCTAGCATATAGCCATCATCCTCCGAGTTGATTTGGATAGCTACGGCGGCGGGGCGATGTACGCAGTTCACGCATCGCTACACGCATCCGCTATCATTTCTGCTACGCTGGCATATTTTTTGATGCCGATGCCGGCGCGGGCGTCCAGGATGGCGGCCTGCGTTTCCTCGTTGGGTATCAGTTCGGTGATGGGGAAAGTGTCGTGCAGGGCGGTTTGCTTGTAGAAAAGGGCGATGGCCTCTGCCGGGGTCATTCCCATGCCGGCGAAAATCTTTTCGGCCTGCTTGACTACTTTGGGGTTGGGATGCGGCGCGGCGCGGCGGCTGGTTTTGCCGGCAGCCTTAACTATAAGACGCCGGCCGGATTGTGCGCGCCGCAGCCGGGAAAGGGAGCAGGATTTGGTATTGAGCATAGTATTACTCCAACTTTGCGGTAGATAGTTACTGCCAAGCCCGCAGCCGTATGGCTTCGCTGGCGTCCATATCAGCCTGGGCCGGTTCGGGCTGGTCGTTGAACAGATGCGAAAGGGAACGGCGGGAATAGTAGTTGTCATCGTCCGGGTTCAGCCGGATGGCTTCGGTGAGGTCGGCGATGGACTGGGTGTAATCGCCCACTTCGTACCAGGATACGCCCCGGTTGAACCAGGCATCGGCCAGGCCGGCGTCCAGCACGATGGCGGCGGTGTAGTCGGCGATGGCGCGGTCGTACACGCCATTGCGGCTGTAGCGGTTGCCGCGTTCTACGAACTCGGCGGCGGTAGTCGGCTCCGGCGGCGGTTGAGGAGCCGGACGCGGCGGACGCGGCGGTGTAGTCATTGCGGAATGGTATGCGGGGGCCGTAGCGGAGCCGGACGGCTACATTACCGAGCGCACCAGGCCGCCGTCCACCAGCATAGTAGTTCCGGTGATGTAGCTGGAACGGGAGGATGCCAGAAACGCGACCAGGTAGGCCAGCTCGCGGGGCTCGCCGATTCGTTTCAGCGCGGTCTGCTCGGCGCGCTGCGCCAGGGCGTCCTCAACCGGAATGCCCTGCGTGCGGGCGCGATCCTCGACATTTTCCATCATCCGCTCCGACATTATGCTGCCGGGGCAGACGTTGTTGATAAGGATGTTTTCGCGGCCCAAGTCGTCGGCCAGATTTTTCATAAAGCCGATGACGCCCATACGGGTGGCCGCCGACAGCGCCAGGTTGGGGATGGGCGTATAGACGGTGCTGGCCAGGATGTTGATGATGCGGCCGCCGCCCTGGGCGCGCAGATGCGGCAGGGCTTCCCGGGTCATACGGGCGAAAAAGAACAGGGAACGGTTGGCGGATACCTGCCAGAGTTCCTCAGTGGAATCTTTGGCGTAAGCCTGGGGCGGGCCGCCGGAGTTGTTGACCATAATGTCAATGCGTCCGAAATGGCCGGCGGCGGCGGCTACCAGTTCGGCGATGACTTCCTCTCGGTCCAGATTGCCGGCGAAAGTGAAAATATCGGCGCCGGTGGCGGCGCGGATTTCGTCCGCAGTGCGTTCCAGATCCGATGCGGTGCGGGCGCAGATGGCGACGCCGGCGCCTTCCTCGGCCAGTATTTCGGCGCAGGCGCGGCCGAGCCCCTTGCTGGCGCCGCCCACGATGGCTACTTTTCCGTTCAGCTGCAAGTCCATTATTCCCGGCCTCCTGATGTGCTGGCGGAGATTATAACAGGCAAGCGGGCCGGGCGGGCCGGCGCCGCGGCCTTGCCAGGAGCGGGCTGCTTCGCCGTCGCCGGATGCCGGGGGCTGATGGGCGCTTGTGGATGGCTGGCGACCGTTGCCAGTCGGTATGGGGCAGTTCAGATGCTAACGGCACCACGCCATATTGGCCCAGCGGATGTATCTGGCGCCGTAGGCTTCTGTGGTGTACCTGCGGAATTCCCATTGGTTGTTGGAGGGGCCGCCAGTTTTGTCTCCGGCTTCGTCAATATCGCCGTCGTTGTTGCGGTCAATGACCAATTCGGCGTTGCGAGTGCCGTCGCCGTTGTAAGTGATAAAGCCAGTGATTATGTTGCTGCCGCTGCTGCCGATAACTTGCACTTTCTCACGCCGCGGCGAGGCAAGTTCAACGGGGGCCGGGAGCGCGCCGGAATAGAAACGCGGTTCGTTAAATACAATCCTGGTGCCGCCGGATACAATCAGCACGATAAGCCAGCCGCTGTCGCTGTTGCCGCCGTTGTAAGCGGCCTGGCCGTCGCGGACATTGTACCAACGGGGCTGCTGGCCGTACTCCTGGCAAACCCGCTGCGAATAAGTATAGCCGCCGTGGGCGCCCTGCGCTGCCGCTTTATCGTAGGGAAATGCTACCCCGCTGGCAACGACCAGCCCGGCCAAGACGATGATAGCGGCGGCCTTGCCGTACCGCCGCCAAGCCGGCAGCAGGATTTTAGTTAGCCAATGTCGGGGGGGGGGGGGGGCAGAATGGCGGTCATAATTTCACTCCGGGCTTTCCAGTATGTAGATGAATTTGGCGCTGATTTACTGGTCGCAGCGAATGGCGGGGGTAAGCCGCCGTAAATTATCCAGCGGCAATTGGATGATATTTCATATTGTCTAAATAAGCAAGATGGCCGGCCAACGCGGTGGCGTTTCCGGGGTGATTGGGGCCTGGATCCGTAATTTCGCTGAAAGTCGTAATCCGCCCCTATAGTGGGGGAACGGGCAGTCATAGATTCCGGCTTTCGCCGGAATGACGGTTGAGGGCGGAATGGTGGTTGGGGGGTACGAATGACGGTTGCGGGAGTGGAATGGCGGTTGGGGGGTACGAATGACGGTTGAGGAGGTACGGAATGACGGTTGCGAGAAGGAGGACGGTTGCGGGGGTGCGGAATGACGGTTGGGGGGGAATAATGTACAATCCGGCATTATGCTTGTGCCGGCTGATGATACTGCTCGCGAAATAGAGGCTGCCGCCGCTGCGTTGGCGCGTGGGGCGGGGGCGTTGCTGGCCGGCCATTTCGGGCGGGCTTTGAGCGTGGAATACAAGGATGAGGCGCGGCAGGATCCGGTAACTTCTGCCGACAAGCAGGCGCAGGCGTATCTGGCCGGGCAAATCGCGCGGCAGTTTCCGGCGCACGGCATCCTGGGCGAGGAGGACACGGATGCCGCCAACGCAGACGCCGCAACGCCGGCGCCGGATTTCCTGTGGGTATTGGATCCGCTGGACGGCACTACCAATTTTATGAATGGCCTGCCGGTTTATGCATCGTCCATTGGCGTGCTGTATCGGGGCCGTCTGCTGGCGGGAGCGGTCTTTATTCCTTGGCCCAATGCGGAGGGCGGCATCGTGGTGCATTGCCGGGCTGGCGGCGGCGCTTTCCGCGACGGCGTTCCGGTGTCGGTATATCAGACGGAACGGCTGCGCGGCGACCGGCTAATCGGGCTGCCCGGCTCTTTCGGCGCTACGACCCGGTTGGGCAAAGGATTGCAAGGGCAGCCGCTGGGCCAGCTGCGGGTAACGGGCAGCATCGCCTACGAGCTGGCGCTGACGGCGATGGGGATGATGCAGTTTGCCGTCATCGGGGCGCCCCGGCTGTGGGATATGCTGGGCGGCGCGCTGGCGGTGCAAGAAGCCGGCGGTACGGTAATGACCCGGCTGCCCGGCCGCAAGCAATGGCATCCGCTGGAATCAGTAGCGCCGGAGTGGGACGAAAAGCCGCCCACGATGGCGGAACTCCGCAAGTGGGTGGCCCCGCTGGTAGCGGCCAACCCGACGCTGGCCCCGCTGATTGCCCACAACCTGCATCAGCGGCGGGCGGGTGATGCGGGGGATAGCGCGCCGCATCAAAAAGGCGATGGGAAAGAGGGGTTGAAATGCCGGCAGCCGAACTATCGGCACCAGGCCATGTGGGGCCCAGCGGATGTATTGGCCGCCTCTTGCGGGGATGTCCGGGGTGCCCGGGATGCGGTCGTAGCGGAAGAGAAAGGCGGCAAAATCCGCGGCAGGAGTGGGGTCGCCGGGGCTCCAAGGCGTAGTAGCGGTTCTGACGCGATTACCGGCGGGATCCAAGCGGTAATCATCATTTCCGTGTCTGGTCCAGCGATTGCCGGTTAACTGGATGTAGCGGCTACCGAAACCGTTCCAAACATAATCGCCGCTGGCGTCGTTTCTTACATAGCGGTCCGGCGTGCCGGCTACGGCCGCGGCATGGCTGCCGTGTTCCAGGACAATGAGCCAGCCGCTGTCGCTGTTGCCGCCGTTGTAGGCGGCCTGGCCGTCGCGGACATTGTACCAACGGGGCTGCTGGCCGGGCGTACAGCGGTCAACGGCCTCCGGACTGTGCCCGGACTGTGTTAGGACTAGTGGCGGCGTCCCGCCCGGAATGCGGACGATGGCATTGTCGCCGCGCCGGCCGCGCTTGGAATTGCCCCGCAGCAGGTAAAGCCGCCAGGAATAGTTCGGTGTAAGCGGCGCCATGCGTGTAATAGCGTTTGCGGTTGCCGCAGCGATAGACCTGGCGGCCTTGGGCAGCGCCGTTCCGGGTCATCCGGTTGGAGCCGCATTCCGGGCAGCGGATGTCGGGGCTGTAAGCGCGCCGGCCATTGCCTAGCCTCAGGGATGGGGATAATCCGACTGTAACCGCATCGGCGGTTTATGTAAAGAATACCCCGCCGCTGCCACTGCGCCCAACGCTATGGAACTGCGCCGGCTGGAAATCCCTGAAATCGGCGACGAAGCCATAGTCCACATTGCCGCTATCGGAGCGCAAGCGGTGCGACGTTGGGGCATCGGCGATCGGGTTGCCGTCCGTTCCGGCGAGCGGTGGATACCATCCATTCCCGAAAGTATCCAATGGAACGGCTGCATACCTACAGCTTCCCTGCTGAACCAGCGGCTACTATGTACTTTGCAATCGCCGGATTTCGGCTTGCAGACGCCGCACTTCCGCTTCGGCAGCAAGTCGCCGCTCGCGTTCTGCGATGCGCCGCTCGTGTTCCGTATCCCGTTCCCCTTCGGCAATGATGCGGCCGGTTCGTTCTGCCATGCGCCCCTCCGCTTCCTGCTCAAAGGTGTCCAGGTAGCGGCGCGCGGTTGGGTCATACCAGCGCAGCTGCCCGTATTCCCAGCACAAATCCAGGTTCAGAACCGCGCTATGCCCCCAGTGCATACCGTCCGCATACCGGTGAATCGTTATCGGGCGGTACTCCGAGCCGGCCAGCCGGTCGCCGGCCAGTCCCGTTGCGTAATGCCGTCCGCATTCGTTATCGAACCGCCAGTATTCCGGCACGCCGTAGCCGGCATAGCCGACGCGCTTGTTACCCTCATCGTTGGCCGCGGTAGTCGGCGATGCGATTTCCAGCACGAAATCGGGCGGCTTGCCCCATTCCGTAATCGCATACCCCCGTCGGCTGATGATGCTGTCGCAGTCCACATCAAAAGCGATCATCAGGTCGGGAATAAACATACCGGAGCCCTGATTATGCCGCCAGGCCAATGGCATTTCGCTGATTACCAACGGGTTGCGGTGAACTGCGCTGAGCTGGCGATGCAGGGCGGGCTGCCACGCCGGTCGGTGCAGGAACAGGGAATTCATCATATCGGAACGCGGCGGAAAGTGGGGGAATGTGTTGATGGCGTCCGGCGCCGGCAGCGGGGGGGCATCCGGCAATACAATTTGGCGGGTAGTCATAGCGGCAAGCCCTCAAGGAACGGAATCAGCGCACGGCTATTATACGCCAAGACTTGGCTGCGCTGCACTGCCGCTAGGGCCTGTGGGCATATTCGCCGTCATTCCGGCTTGCGCCGGAATCTATGCTTGCCGGCTCCATTGCCGTAGTAAGGGGTACGACGCCGGATTCCGGCTTGCGCCGGAATGACGGTAGCAGGGGCGCCGGAATGACGGCAGCTGCGGAAACCGAATTATGCTAATCATTGCCCGGCCAGTATAATGCGAACCTAACCATCGCAAACTCCATCTAACGAGGTTGCTGCTATGCCATCGCATCACGCCCAAACCGTCATTCGCCGCGCCAATATCATTACTATTGACCCGGCTTTGCCGCGCGCTTCCGCCGCCGCCATCTCCAACGGACGGTTTATCGCCGTAGGCAGCGACAGCGACATTGAAACCCTTATCGGGCCGGCTACCCAAGTGCTGGATTTGCCCGGCAAAACCGTCCTGCCCGGCTTTATTGACGCCCATATCCACGTCCTCAGCAGCGGCACCCGCCATGTTATGGCCGCCGACTGCGCGCTGCCGTCCATTGCCGACATTCAATCCGCACTGCGGGAACGAATGGCAACTACGCCGCCCGGCCAATGGGTCCAGGGGTTCAAGTTTGACGACACCAAGACCGCCGAAAACCGCTTTCTGCGCCGGGAAGATCTGGACGCCGTCAGCGCGGAGCATCCCATTCTGGTGTCGCACCGGGCCGGCCATGTCTATTTTGGCAACAGCATGGCTTTGGATCTTGCCGGCTTTAACGACGAAACCCCCGATCCGCCCGGCGGCCGCCTGGGCCGCAACCCCGGACACCGGCCGGCTGGACGGCGTAATCTACGAGCGGGCCGCCGATGACCTGCGGGAACATCACTTGCCGGTTGAGTCCGCCGAAACCCGCCGGCAGGGACTCCGCACCATCTGCAAAATGCTCAACCGGGCCGGCTTGACCAGCGTCCCACGACGCGCGCGTTACCGATTATGAACTGCAAACCTACCAGGAAAGGCCGCGCCGCCGGCGAACTGTCCCTGCGCGTCTATGCCCTGATGTACTACCGTTATTTCCCCGCCCTGCGCGACGCCGGCATCCGCTCCGGACTGGGCGATGACTTGCTGCGTATCGGCGGCATCAAAATGGTTGCCGACGGCGCCATTGCATCCCGCACCGCTTACCTGGCGCAGCCCTATGTGGACAGCTGCTGCGACCACGGCATTTTGACGATGACGGCGGATGAAATCGCCGGCAATGTTATGGAGATGCACGCCGCCGGCTTCCAGGTGTGCATCCACGCCAACGGCGACGCTACCATTGACCTGGTGCTGCAAGCCTACGAACAGGCGCAGGCGGCTTATCCCCGTCCCGACCCGCGCCATCGTATTGAGCATTGCACCCTGGTGAACCCCGACCTGCTCACCCGGATGCGAAAGCTGGGCGCGGTAGCCACGCCGTTCTGCACCTATGTGTATTACCACGGCGAAAAGATGCGGTTCTACGGCGCGGAAAGGCTGCAATGGATGTTTGCCCAGCGTTCCTTTATGGATTACGGAGTGATGGCCACCGGCGCTACCGACTACCCGCCCGGTCCGTTTGAGCCGTTGATGGGCATACAGAGCTGCGTTACCCGCACCGACAGCGAAGGCCGGGAGTGGGGCCTCAACCAGCGCATCTCGGTTGAGGATGCCCTGCGGATCTACACCCAAAACGGCGCTTATGCCGGATTTGAGGAAAACATCAAGGGCAGCATCACCGCCGGCAAACTGGCCGACCTGGTAGTTCTGGGCGCCGATCCTACCGCCATTGACCCCTTTGCCATCAAAGACATCCCCGTAGAACGCACGATGGTAGGCGGCAAAACGGTGTACGAAGCCTGACGCCGCCGTCCTCTCTGTCATTGGCGGCAGTCGGGCCGGCCGGCTGAAATCCCTCAAATTGGCGTCGGAATGTTGGGGCGTCCGGCAGTGCTGCGCTGGTATAAATGCGGCGTATTCCGTATCGCGCCGCGTTTAGTTTGTCAAAACCGGAACTGTTGTCGGCGCGGCCGGCGCATCCCCCTTGCTGGCCGAGCCGACGCCGCCGTCGGAACCGCCTTTGCCGTCCCCTGATTGATTTCTGATTGACGATTGATAGAGAGACCGCCCGCCGTGCCTGCCACTACCCCCGCTGTCGCAGCGGATGCCGCCGTAAAAGTGCAACGCTGCGGTACGCTGGTCAACTTTGAGATTGACGACGCGCTGCCGCTGGAAGCCGCTTGCCGCGAACTTCGGGAGCATCTGGGCCGTTTCCGTGAGCTCTACGCCGGCGGCGAAGTGGTGGTGGACGTCGGCCGGCGGATGCTTTCCGACGACCAGAAGCAGCGCATCGGCAAGGTTTTTGCGTCCGAGTCCGGGCTGTCGGTGCGGCAGTTCTGGTGCGCGCCCGACATTCTGGAAACGGAACGGGATCGCATCTCGGCCTTACTCTCCGAGCAGGCCCCGGTCGTCCGCAAAGTGCAGGGCGCTGCGGAGCCGCCGCCCTCTGCTACCGATTCCGATGCGCCGCCGCATTCAGAACTCCAAGACGGCGCCGAATCCCCGTCTATCCAATACGATGCCACGCCGACTTTGGTTATACGCGGCGCGCGCCGCAGCGGTGAAACCCTGCATCTGCCCGGCAACGCCGTAATCCTGGGCAATGTCAATCCCGGCGCGCAGATCATCGCCGACGGCGACATTCTGGTATTCGGCGCCCTGCGCGGCCTGGCGCACGCCGGCGCCGCCGGCAATGCTGACGCATCTATCGTTGCATTGTCCGCTACAAAAGCCGGCCCTCCGCATTGCGGGGTATGTTTGGGATGATGCCGCCGCTTTGGAATCGCCGCTGCTCTCCGGCGCCGGCGGCTCCGGGCGGCCGGACCTCTATCATCGCCAGCGTACAGGACGGCGCCGTGCGCGTATCCCCCTATGTCAAAAATTATGGCATCAGCCCGGACGGAATCAGCCAGGGAGGAAGCCCCCGATGAGCGGTAAAACCCTCGTAATAACCTCCGGCAAGGGCGGCGTGGGCAAGACCACTGCCACCGCCAACATTGGCACTGCGCTGGCCCTCCGCTCCCGCCGCGTGGTGGTAGTTGACACCGACATTGGCCTCCGCAACCTGGATGTCGTGATGGGGCTGGAATATCGTATTGACTATGACCTCATTGATGTCATTGAGGAACGGCGCTATGCGGAGGACGCCCTGGTGCAAGACCCGCGCGCCGGCGAATTGTACCTGATGGCCGCCGCCCAAACCCGGGACAAGGACTGCATTTCGCCGGCGCAGCTGTCCAACCTTTGCCGTCGGCTGGAAATGGATTTTGACTATGTGATTCTGGACTGCCCGGCCGGCATTGAACACGGTTTCCGCAACGCCGTAGCGGCGGCGCGGGAAGCGCTGGTAGTAACTACGCCGGAAGCATCCGCAATGCGCGACGCCGACCGCGTGATTGGCCTCCTCCAAAACGGAGATGTGCGCCGGACTCGGGTCATCATCAACCGCATCAAGCCGGAACTGGTGCGGCAGGGCGGAATGATGGACTCCGCCGAGGCGCTGGATCTGCTGGGCGTCGACGCCGTCGGGCTGGTGCCGGCGGACGACCGGGTAATCACTTCGTCCAACCGCGGCCGGCCGGTAGCGCACGACGCCGCGGCGCCGTCGGGCCGGGAGTTTGTCCGCATCGCCGCCCGCCTGGACGGAGAACCGATCCCGCTGATTGAGCCGGCAGAGGAGCTCAGCGAATCCACCTCCATAATGGACAAAGTGCGGCACTTGATGGGGCTGAGCCGCGGGGTTGGAGCCGGCGTTTGACGGTCCGGCAGGGCTAACCCCGTCGGCGGCCGGCGCGCCGGCGGTAGGACGGATTCAATCAACGATACGGACTCAATCAATGGTTGGGGCGGTACTAACCCACAGGTTCACTCCGTCGCTGATGAATTCTATGGAGCCGTCGCGGGCGGTTAGGAACAGGTTGGATGGGCCTACTGCGGCCTCTAGTCGGGCGATTACTTCGGGATGGGGATGGCCGAAGCGGTTGTTGCGGCCGGCGGATATTACGGCAGCGCTAGGGTTAACGACCCGCAGGAACTCCGGCGATGTGGAGGTTTTGCTGCCGTGATGCGCCACTTTCAGCACATCGGACGGCAAGCGGTCGGGATATATCGCCGCCAGCCCGGCGTTCCAGATCGGATTCAATATCCCCGGTGAATAAGAAAGAAATCTCGCCATAGTCCAGCCGCATAGCCAGGCTGCCGTTGTTTGCGCTGGGGCGGATGCCGGCCGGCGGCGCAGTGTCCGCCGGCGAAAGCACTTCCAGAGTTACCGCATCGCCCAGTCGGATACGCTGCCCGGCGCGCAAGGACGCCCGCCGGCTGCTCCCGTCGGGGACAGTACGGCTTGCCACTGCGGATACAATGCGCTTTGCGGGCTGGCGGCGCCTTGCAGCACGATGCCGGCGCGGTAGCGGGAAAGCACGCCCAGCAAGCCGCCGCTGTGGTCGCTGTCCAGATGGGTAACGGCTACGATGTCCAGCGTGCGGTCGGTGGGCGGTAGCAGTTGGCCCAACGCCTGCAACGCCGCCGCCGGGTCGGGGCCGCCGTCGATAAGCAATTGCCGCCCGTCGGGAGTTATAACCAGGATGGCATCGCCCTGCCCGATGTCCAGGATGTGGACGTGGAGGCGGCCGTCGGCGCTGGTGTCGGCTATCCGTCCGGTTAGCAGGATGACTACGATGATTGCGACGGGGACGCCGGCCAACAGAGCTGATGCGGCGCCGGCCGGCCGCCATCCGATATTCCGGCGCAGTTCGGCCAAGCGTCGCCGCAAAGATGACGATGACGCCAACCCTACCAGCAGGCCCAACGCTCCGTACCAGGCCGCGGCGGCCGGACCGGCCAGCCATTCCGCCGTCAACAGATATGGCGGCATTGCGCGGGCTACTGCCATCAGCCAGGACAGCGGCGCCCAGGCCAGTGCGCCTACCGCTGCCGTTAACGGCGTCGAGAACAGACCGACTACGGCAGTCGCGGCGGCGCTCAACAGGGCGAAAGGCAGCGCCGGCATCGCCAGGATGGTAGCCGGCACGCTCATCAGCGGGATGACGCCAAAATGGGCGGCGGCCAGCGGCATCGTAGCCAACGTGGTTAGCAGGGATATGACTACCGAAGCCGCCAAGAGGGTAATGATGTGCTGCGTCCACAGCGCCGGCCCGCTGCGCGACGACCCCAGCGGCGCCGTGGCCAATGCCGATACGACGGTTATCAATGGCAACGCTATGATGACGCCGGCCATGGCGGCAAAGCTCAACAGGAATGACAGGCGGCCCAGCAGTTCCGGCTGCGCGGCAAGCATCAGCGCGGCGGCTAAAAGCAACGCGGTAGGCCCGCGCATTCCGCGCCCCAGCAGCGCGCTGCCCAGAACCAGGCTGCCCATAAGGGCGGCGCGCGCTACCGGCGGGTCCAGCCCGGACAGGATAGCGTATCCCCATACGGTCAGCAGCGTGATTATGACCGCCGGCGGGCTGCCGCGTCCGGCAATGGCGCCGGCGACGGCCAGCGTCAGCGTCATTACCACGCCCACGTGCAGCCCGGAAATTGCCAGCAGATGCGACATTCCGGCGGTGCGAAAGTCGTCTTTCACTGCGGCGGGCAGGTCGCTGCGGATGCCCAGCAGCAATGCCTGCGCCAGCCCGGCCTGCGGGTCGGGGATGCCGGCCTGGATGCCCTGCGCCAATGCGCCGCGTATCCGATGCAGCAGGGCGGCCGGCGTGAACCGACGGCCGGCGCCAATCCATTCCGTCTGCTGAGACCAGAGGATTGCGGATATGCCCTGCCCTTCCAGCCAGGCGGCATAGTCAAAATCGCCGATGGGTTGCGGGAGTTCGGCTCGCCCGGACACGCGCAGCCGGTCGCCGTAGCGTAAGTACGGCGCCGGACGCTGCGCTACCGACTCGGCCGGCAGCCAGGCATATACGAGCAGTCCGGTTCCGGCGGGGATGCTGCCGACCGGTTCCCCGTCCGGCGGCGCAATAACGCGTCCGTGAAAGCGGATGCGGCTGCCCACCACTTGGGGCGCGTCGCTGACCACCAGCGTGGCGGTCAAATTGCTCCCGGTAGGCATGACGGGCGGCTGCGGCTGCGGAGCGGCTTCGGCGCGCCACCAGCCCAGCAGCAGAGCCGCCGCCAACAGGATCGGGCCGGCCGGCCAATGCAGCAATCGCAGCATGGCGGCGATGACCAGGGCGGCCAGGGCCAGCAGCAAGAGAGGCAGGGGCGGCGCCGGCCAGTCGGCGTACCAATGGGCGGCGGCTACGCCGGCAACAAAGGCGGCCAGCGTCAAATCGGGGAACAGCCGCATCGCCCGGCGCCGTCCGGTTCGGGTGCGCCTTGGTCTAGCGCGCCTCGATATGCGGCGTTAAACGGTTAGTAGCCGCCGACGGTAATCAGGCCGGCAATGCGCTGGTAAGTGCCGCTGCCGATGCCGGATACGGCGGTAATGTCGGCGGCAGCGGCAAAAGGGCCGGTATCGCGGCGGTGCGTAACGATGGCAACGGCGCGCGCCGGGCCAATTGTAGGCAGAGTTTCCAGGCAGGGCGCATCCGCAGTATTGATGTTCACCGGGGACGCGCAGGCGCCGACGGCAACGGGGGCCGCTGCGCCGGCGATGGCCGGTTCTGACGGGACGGCCGGCAGCGCCGCAACGCCGTCGGCCGGCGCATCGTTGACCGACGGTATCCGGTAATGGGCGGCGTCGGAGAGATGGGCGGCAAGGTTGACGCGTTCCAGTGCGGCGTTGCCGGCGGGACCGCCGGCCAGGGCCAGCAGGTCGTCAAGCCGGTGTCCGGCGGGCGCGCGGTACACGCCGGGGCGCGCGACGGCGCCGGTGATGTACACGGCAAGGATTTCGGGGGCGCCGGGGGCTGCGGCCGGCGCCCCGGCAGGATTAGTCAAACCGGCGTTGACCGTCCCGGCTGCGGCTGATGCCTCTGCCGCGGCCGGCGCCGGCGCAATCTGCACTGCGTTGGCGGGAACTCCGCCGCTGCGGTTCATCATCCAGACGGCGGCTACCAGCAAGAGGAGAGCCACAGCGCAAGATGCCGTTATGGTCAAGAGCCGTTTGCCGCTTGCGGAGTTCAATTTGCCATAGCCTCGCCGGGCGCGGAATTGGGACAGGACAATAGGATAGGAAGGATAGGATGCGATGCGTCGGGCCGGCTCGGAGCGCCCCCGGAACCCCGCTGCTGCCACCGCCGCAACCGCGCCGCGCAATTCCGATTTACGGAAAAAGACACGCCGGGAAACTGCCGCTCCGGGCCGGCCGGCGCTAATGTAGCGAAATGCTTTACATTATGACTAGTAGAACGGATACGAATTTTTGCGATTTTTTAGAATTTTCTGAAATCTCCGCGCGGCAAGCCCGCTCCGGTAGCGTTTCTTTTCAGGCGGTTTAGTTATGGATCCGTCATTCCGGCGAAAGCCGGAATCTACTCACGCCGATGGATTCCGGCTTTCGCCGGAATGACGGCTAAAGGGCCAGGGAATGACGGCTAAAGGGCCAGGGAATGACGGTTGAGGGGCTGGGAATGACGGTTGAGAGGTTGGGAATGATGGTTGAGAGGCTGGGAACTACGGTCGAGGGGTTGGAATGACGGGAAAATAAACCGCTTGATCGGAAACGCTGCCGCCCTCTCCGATAGTACCAGGATATGGGTTGCGCTGTGATATGATATTTGCCAACTTATGCTGTGAGCCCGGACGGCGCGCTTATGCGGCGTCCGCCGGGGCCGAGGACGCAATGCCGCGACTGACTGCTCAAGAGATCGACGCTTACCTGGCCGGCCCTCATGTGGCGCATTTGGCTACCATCCGGCCGGACGGCAGCCCGCACTTGGCGCCGGTGTGGTATCAGTGGCAGGACGGCAAAGTTACCGTGGTGTCCGGCGATGCCGCCGTCAAGACCCGCAACATCCGCGCCAACCCCAAAGTGTCCATTGCCGTGGCTACCGACGAATGGCCGTATCAGTATGTCATCCTGGAGGGCGATGCCGCCGTCAGCAGCGACAACCTGCGCGATGTTGTCCGCAGCATCTTTACGCGCTACGAGGGCGCGGAACGCGGGCAGCAGGAGGCCGACGACCTCACCGGCGGCGAGCAGCAGGTAGTCGCTATCGTCATTGATGTCAAGCGTATAATGTCGTGGAAGGGGATGGACGAATGAATGGCAACGACGCAATGCCCCGCCGCGCCGATGCGGTAATCATCGGCGGCGGCGTCATCGGCTGCTCGATCCAGTACCATCTGGCCCGGCTGGGAATTGCCGACACCGCGCTGCTGGAACGGCGGGTGCTGGGCGCCGGCAGCACGGGCCGCTCGCAAGCCATCTGCCGGATGCACTACTCCAATCCGGTAACGGCGGAATTGGCGCGGCAGAGCCTGGAAGTGTTCGCCAACTTCGGGGACGCCGTGGGCGGCCAGTCCGGTTTTGTACGCACCGGCTATCTGGTAGTGGTCAAGGAATCGGACCTGGCCGGCCTGGAACGTAATGTGGCGATGCTGCAAGAGCTGGGCATTGACACGGCGCAAGCATCTAAAGACGATGTAGCGCGGCTGGCGCCGTCAATACGGCTGTATGATGGCGAATTGGCGGCGTGGGAGCCTAATTCCGGCTACGCCAACCCGCATTTGGTTACCGACGCTTACGCTGCCCGCGCGCGCGAGGCCGGCGCCCGCATCGTACTGCGCTGCCCGGCGGCGGGAATCATGCATGACGGCAACCGGGTGCAGGGCGTAATCACCGCCGGCGGCGAAAGCATCGCTACTGATACCGTCATAGTTGCCGCCGGCCCCTGGGCCAAGCCGCTGCTGGCGTCCGTTGGGGCGGAGGTGCCGCTGCTGCCGGTGCGCCATCAAGTGGCAACGGTAGCGCGCGCCATCGAACGGGTTCCGGAGCATCCCACCGTCGGCGACATCAGCCAGTCGTTTTCGTTCCGTCCGGACGGCGCCGCTTTCACGATGATGGGCTTCGGCGATGACGAGGAACAGCGGAACCCGGACGCTTACCCGGAGGGGCTGGATCCGGCGGACGCCGCATCCGCTCTGGAACGGCTGGGCCGCCGCGTGCCGGGGCTGGCGGACGCGCATTATCGGGGCGGCTGGTCAGGGCTGTTCAGCACTACGCCGGACTGGCATCCGATACTGGACGCCGTGCCGGGCCTCGCCGGGCTGTACTGCGCCATCGGGTTCAGCGGACACGGGTTCAAGCTGTCGCCGGCCATCGGCAAGGCCGTAGCCGAGCTGGTGGCAGAGGGGCAAGGACGCGACATTGACCTGACGCCGCTGCGTTTTACCCGGTTCGCCGAAAACGACCTGCTGGTATCCAGCTACGACTACTCGGTGCTGGCGTAGCCGGGCTTGGCAGCGACGGGCCGGGCTGCCAGGACAGGATTAGATGGCAATGCTGTCGCCCAACCGCATCTACCATGGCGATGCCCGGGATCTGCTGGCGCGCGTGGCGCCGGAGTCGGCGGCGTTGAGTTTCTGGTCGCCGCCTTACTTTGTGGGCAAGTCTTACGAAGCGGAGCTGGGATTTGCGGAATGGTCAACGCTGCTGTCGGAAACGATTGGCGCGCATTGGCCGGTGATCCGGCCCGGCGGGTTTCTGGCGGTCAACATCGCCGACATCTTGGCGTTTGAGGACCCGGAGATGCCGCGCATCCAGGCGGATAACGTCAGCGCCAAAAAGGTGAAAATCACGCGGGAGCAGGTACTGGCGGTGCAGCAGGCGCATCCCGAATATAACAAATATCAGCTGGCCGCCCTGCTGGGGTGCAGTGAGCAGACCATCGACCGCCGACTGAAAAACAACAATGCGCGAGGCGGCAAGTATGCGCCGCAGACCCGCGTCAAACTTACCGCCGGCTTGGTGGAGCAGTGGGCCGCCGACGCCGGCTTTTACCTGTACGACCGGCGGGTGTGGGTGAAAGATCCGTGCTGGGAGAACAGCCGCTGGCACAGCCTGTCCTATCGCGCGGTGGACGAGTGGGAGCATCTGCTGATTTTCTGGAAGCCGGGCATCACGGTGGTGAACCGGGAGCGGCTGGACGCCGGCGAATGGGCGGAATGGGGATCCCGCAGCGTATGGCAGATTCCCTCTGTGCGTTCCAACAGCGCCCACGAATCGCAGTTTCCCCTAGAATTGCCTCGCCGGATGATACGGCTGCTGACCGATCCGGGCGATTTGACGCTGGACTGCTTCATCGGCAGCGGCACTACGGCGGTTGCGGCGGTGCGGGAAGGGCGGCAGTTTATGGGATTTGACAGCAATCCGAAAAGCGTAAGGCTGGCGGAACGGAGGGTGGAGCAGGCGATGGCGGGCGTGGGGAAAATGCCGTACCATTGCCGCAGACCTCAATCAACCACTGGCTTGGGACAACTGATTGACGCCGCTTGAATTAGCATCCTGGAATAGGAGCTACGCTATGCTTACCCACGCACAAACGAAAACCGCTTATGCGCTGCTGGAACAGGCCGATGCGGCTTTTGACGCCGGCGACTGGCCCCTGGGCTCCGTCCGCATTTGGGAGGCTTATGCCGCCGTAATTGCCGCCATTGGAGAAGCGCGGGGGATGCCCTGCCGCAAGGACGCCGATATACGGCGGCTGCTGGCCGAGCTGGCCAATGCCGAATGGGATGATGAAGCCGGCACCCTAGCCACCATGGCGCGGACTCGGGGAATGCGAACCGACTTTGGCAATCTCCATAAGATGTTGGAACATTATTCTGATGCTGACAACAAGTATATGTCGCTCACCTCTGCCCTGTCCGTGGCCCAGCGTTTTCGGGATGCGCCGGCGCGCGGCGGGCCCGAGGACTATGAAGTGGAAATTTTCCACCCTGAAATGCCTCGCATCCTTGCCGATCTTATCGCTCTGGCGTGATGGCATGGATCCCCGCGAGCACACCGACCAAGCCGAGTTTCTGATGGCTGCCGCCCAGCAGCCGCCGGTTTCAACCAATCGGCAACTGCTATCGGAAGCATTGTGGGGCGCTGCTACCCAAATGGTCAAAGCCGTTGCCAAGACGCACAACCGAGCTAACAGCAGCCATCGGCAATTGTTCCATGCGGTTCGCTGGATTGGCGCTAATGTAGCCTACGATGCCGAACTTGCCAATGATTTTGGTCGCATTGAAAGGTTGCACGTGAATTTCTACGATGGCGAGCTAAGTAGTGATGAAGTAGCGGATCTGCACGGCGCCGCTGCCCGATTTGTTGCTAAAATGCAGCGCATCATCAATGCCTCTAATCCTACCGCCTGACTTACGGAGCAACCCCGCAGATGACCGCATCTTTTCAATCCCATTACATTCCCAACACTGCCGTTGAGCAGGGCGAGTTGCTGGCCGCCATCGGGCTGGGCAGCGTTGACGAGCTGTTCAGCGACATTCCCGACGGCTATCGGAATCCGCCTCTCAACCTGCCGGCGCCGCTGTCGGAGCTGGAGATACAGCGGGAGCTGGGCGAACTGGCCGGCCGCAATCGCACTCTGGGCAGCGGCCCCTCGTTTCTGGGCGCCGGGTCGTATCACCACTTCATCCCCGCCATCGTCAAGGCGCTGATGACGCGGGGCGAGTTTTTGACGGCCTATACCCCTTACCAGCCGGAAGTGTCGCAAGGCACGCTGCAAGTCATCTTTGAGTTCCAGACGATGGTCAGCGCGCTTTACGGTATGGAAGTCGCCAACGCGGGTATGTATGACGGCGCTACCAGCCTGGCCGAAGCCGTGCTCATGGCCTGCCGCGTTACCCGGCGGGAACGGGTCATCGTATACGACACGGTGTCGCCGGCCTATCGGGAGGTAATCGCTACCTACTGCCAGGCGCAAGGCGTCAGCATTGACCTGCTGCCGGCATCGGATGCGGCCGGCGCCGTTGACGAAGCGACGGCCGGCGTCGTAGCGCAGTATCCTAATTTCTACGGCAACCTGGATGATCTGGCGGGGTTAGCGGCAGCGGCGCACGCCGACGGCGCCCTGCTGGTGGTGTCCGCCGATCCGTTGGCAATGGGGATGCTGCGTCCGCCGGGCGAGTTCGGCGCCGACATCGTAACCGGAGAGGGGCAGCCGCTGGGCATCCCGCCATCCTACGGCGGCCCGTATCTGGGCTTGTTCAGCTGCAAGCAGCAGTACATCCGGCAGATGCCCAGCCGCCTGGTGGGGCGCACTGCCGATACGCAGGGGCGCACGGGGTATGTGCTGACGCTGCAAACCCGCGAGCAGCATATCCGCCGGGAGCGGGCTACTTCCAACATCTGCACCAACGAAGCTTTGTACGCGCTGGCGGCGACGATTTACCTGGCGGCGATGGGGCGGCACGGCCTGCGGCAAGTGGCCGAGCTGTGCTATCACAAGGCGCATTACGCCGCCCAGCGCATCGCCGCGCTGCCGCAGTACGCGCTGGCGCAGAATGGGGCGCCGTTCTTTCAGGAGTTTGTCGTCAACTGCCCCATCCCGCCGGGCGAAGTGAACCGGCGGCTGATGGCCGGCAATATCCTCGGCGGCCTGGATGTCAGCGACCGTTTTGACCACGGAATGCTGTTGTGCGTAACGGAGATGAACGCCCGCAGCGAAATTGACGCGCTGGTGGATGCGCTGGCTGCGATTCAACAGGACAAAATCGGGTAAAGCCGGCGGCTGCCGCCGGATACCAAACCGAAACGCAAGCGGAGATGACGGACGACTATGCTGAACAAAGGCGGAAACCGCGATACTACCCTGATGCTGATGGACCGCAGCGTCCCCGGACGCGTGGGCGTCGTTGCGCCGGCGCCGGATGTGCCGGCCGCGCCGCTGCCGGACGCCGCCTATCTGCGGGACGATTTGCCGCTGCCGGAGGTATCGGAGCCGGAAGTGGTGCAGTATTTCACGGCGCTGAGCCAGCTGAACTTCAGCATAGACACCCACTTTTATCCGCTGGGGTCGTGCACGATGAAGTACAACCCCAAAATCAACGATGAAGTGGCATTCCTGCCGGGGTTCGCCGGCATTCATCCGATGCAGCCTGCCGCGCAGTCGCAGGGGGCGCTGGCGCTGCTGCACGGCTTGCAGGGGTTTCTATCGGAAGCGACGGGGATGGCGGCGACCAGCCTGGCGACGCTGGCCGGCGCGCACGGCGAACTGGCCGGCGTGCTGATGATGCGCGCCTATCATCTGGCGCAGGGCGATGGCGGACGGACGAAAATGGGGATCCCCGACAGCGCGCACGGCACCAACCCGGCGTCGGCGGCCATGGCCGGCTTTGATGTGGTAACCATCCCCTCCGACGCCGACGGCAACACCGACCTGCAAGCCCTACGGGAGCTGGCCGGACCGGATTTGGCCGGCATTATGATTACCCTGCCCAGCACCCTTGGCCTCTTTGACGCCAACATTCTGGAAGTTTGCCGCATCGTCCACGACTGCGGCGGGCTGGTCTATGGCGACGGCGCCAATATGAACGCGCTGCTGGGACGGGCAAAGCTGGGCGAGCTGGGCTTTGATGTGTGCCATCTGAACCTGCACAAGACTTTCAGCACGCCGCACGGCGGAGGCGGCCCCGGCGCCGGGCCGGTGTGCTGCGCGGCCAACCTGGCCGACTTTCTGGCCGCCCCGGTGGTTGTGCAGGACGAAACCACCGGCGACTATGCGCTGTCGGAGCCGCCGCAGAGCATCGGCAAAATCAGTGGGTTTCACGGCAACTTTGGCGTCCTGGTGCGCGCTTATACCTACATCCGCACGCTGGGCGCCGCCGGCCTGACTTCCATCAGCGGCAACGCCGTCCTCAACGCCAATTATCTGATGCACGCCCTGAAAGACCGCTACGCTCTGCCCTACGACCGCACTTGTATGCACGAAGCGGTGTTCTCCGCCGATTGGCAGAAAGAGCGGGGCGTCAGCGGGCTGGAAGTGGCCAAGCGGCTGCTGGACTACGGGTTCCACGCCCCCACAATGTACTTCCCGCTAATCGTACACGAGGCGCTGATGATTGAGCCTACGGAGTCGGAAACCCGGGACACGCTGGACGCATTCATTGCCGCCCTGCGCGCCATTGACGATGAGGCCGGCGCGGAGCCGGAGCTGGTGCGGCAGGCGCCGCACACCACGCCGGTATCCCGGCTGGACGAGGCTACGGCGGCGCGGCGGCCGGCGCTGCGGTGGACGCCGGCAGGTGCGGACTAGGCGGGTGATTAGCGGAATGGGCTGGCAAATCTCAAAACTGCCAGCCTAACTCGTTCATCATGCTATGTAGATTGACATAGCGCACTCTAGGGCGTGTGGTCATATTGGAGATTTGACGCTACCAGAGCGCTGAGCCGAACTGCAAGCCCGCTTAATTGACGCGCTGGACTTTTGAGTGTCTGATGGATGATAGATGATTGACGCCAATCATATCAAAATACATCAGCACAGTACTAGGCGGCAACCAGTCGGCAGCCCGCACCAAAAGGGACTGCATACGAAACTGCATCCGGCAGTGGACGCTCACGGAATGCCAATGCCAATGCGGCTGCGGGTAACGGCGGTGGATCATATCCCGGTTGCGGAATTGATTGATTGCCGGCATTGCAACCGAGTACCTGCCTGTTGGCTGACCAAAGATATGACACCAATAAAGTAAAGCGCGAGCGACGGTGCAGGCAAGCGAAGTTGGCACCATTGGAGTCATTTGTGAGGAAAATGGATTGGAGCCGTTCAAGGAATGGCGCGGCGTAGCGTAGCGACGCAATACGCTAAAAATGCGGCGTCCTACCTGGCGGTTTGCCTGATACGGGTGCAGTCCAGCGTAAGTATTCGTCATTCCGTTCCCCCCAACAGTGATTCCGGCGCAAGCCGGGATGTGGGTTCACATTTCAAGCGCAACGCGGCGGCGGAGAATACTGCGGCGGGCGCCCGGTAGCCAAGGCGCTGCCGGGGCGTATTGTGGTACGCCTGAATTGCAGCGGTGAGCTGCGACGCCCGGATTTGTTCAAGTCGGTGCAGCGCGGCAGAAACTGCCGCAGCCGGCCGCTGGCATTCTCAATTCCACCATTCTGCCACGGCGACAGCATCCGCAGCAGCGCGGCCCCGATTGCCGAACTGCATCAAGGCAGCCTCCAAATGGCCGGGCGTGCGGCGGTCAGCGGCCTCCGGACTGCGCCCGGGTTGTGTTGGGATTAGTGGCGGCGTCCCGCCCGGAATGCGGACGATGGCATTGCCGCCGCGCCGCCCCCGCCGGCCTGGAATCGCCCATTCGCATTGCCGACTTCGATGCCTTGTCCGAAACTGCGGACGCCAACGCCGCCGACAAAGCGGATTATCAGCCCACGACCGCAGCGCAATGCCCGTCGCTGTTTCACACCGGCAGTCGGGTTCCGGGCACCAGCTACTCCCGCACGGTCTTGCTGGATTCGCACACCTTTGGCGGGGCGTGCAGTATGGACGACGTGCGCTGGGTTGGCGACGACAACCTCCGGGTGTATGTGCTGGACATCACCACGGGCGGCTACCGCACTATCCGCATGGCGCTCCCCAGCGAATGCGGCACGGCCATAGACCCCAACGCCGCCCCAACCTAACGGACGGTTGCAGCGGCTTGCTTTCCAAGGGTTGGAGTGATGACGCAGACAGAGGTGGCCGGCCGGCGCGCGGGCGTTTGACGGGTGGCGCCTGTTGTACTACAATCACAATACAACCGTAGTACAACGAACAGTCTTACAATCAACAGGAGGAATGCGATGGCAAGGCATACGCAAGCCGGCATACTGCCGTCCCTGCTCAAGCCGAAAGCGGGCCAGGCAGAGCAGCCAGAGGCGGAGGACTGGGCGGACAAGATCGCCAAAGCGATGGAAGCGCGGCGCTCCGGGCAGAAAATGCGGGAAGGCAAGGATACGGTACTCTCCAAAACCTGGAAAAAGAAGTGATGGCTGGATACCGATACACAGATCCGACCGCTTTGCCGCCGCAAAGTCCTCTGTTCCACGCAGAGCAAACGGATCGCTACACATAGATGCCCTGATATTACAACAGGCGCACTCTGCGCTAGACGGAACGGACGAACTGATGACGGAAGCTCTCCGCAGCAACCCGGACCGTAGCGGGGAAGTCGTGGATCAACTGAGTGAAAGCCTCAAAGAGCCATTAATCACACGCCCCAAGACTCATTCCGCTCTCTGGGGGATACATGATGCCAAAGCCGCCGGCTTGCCGGTTGTTGAAGCGAACTTGAACAGCGAACAGTGGCAAATGATATGGCGGCTTTGGGCCAAATACTACGCAATTGGAGCATCCGGTGAAACCGGTATGTTCTACGAAAGCCAGCGCGTTTCACACGTTTTTGACTCCAGAATGTAGCAATCGCCAATCCAAACCGCACCGCCGGCATACCGCATAGAGAACCCGCTTGTCCGCTAATCGCATCATTGTTGTCGGCGGCGGGCCGGCCGGCGCTTGCGTCAGTACGCTGCTGGCGCGGCAGGGCCACCGGGTTGCGCTGCTGGAACGGGAACGGTTCCCCCGCGCGCATATCGGGGAATCGCTGCTGCCGGCCAGTATCCCCATTTTGCAGCAACTGGGCGCGCTGGATGCTGTGAAACAGGCCGGTTTCACCGTCAAGCGGGGCGCGACGATGGTCTGGGGCGTTGACCGGGAGCCCTGGAGTTGGCATTTCAGCGAAACCAACGCCAGCAATCCTACTGCCTACCAGGTCTGGCGGCCCGAATTTGACGCCATCCTGCTGGACAATGCCCGGCGCGCCGGCGTAGATGTGCGCGAGGGCTGCGCCGCTACCGGCGTGGTATTTGACGATGCCGGATGCGCCGTTGCGGTGCGCTGCCATTCTGCCGACAATCCCGGATCCGATACCGAACTGCCGGCGCAGTTTGTAGTGGATGCCAGCGGACAAGGCGGCTTGCTGGCGCGGCAGTTAGGGTTGCGGCAATGGGACGATTTCTTTCGCAACCTGGCGGTATATGCCTACTACCAGGGCGGGCAGCGACTGCCAGCGCCGGATGACGGCAGCATCCTGATTGAATCGCACGCCGGCGGCTGGTTGTGGCACATTCCGCTGCGGGATGGCTGGAGCAGCGTTGGCGCAGTGGCGGACGCCGCCGCCGGCCAGGAGAGCATCCGCAGACTGGGAGCGCAGCAGTTCCTGGAATCGCAAATCGCCGCCGCCCCGCACTGCGCCGGAATGCTTGCCTCCGCCCGGCCGGTATCGAACGCTGCGGTGGTGCGGGACTGGTCGTATAGATGCCGGTCGCTGTACGGGCCGGGGTACATCCTGGCCGGCGATGCGGGCTGCTTTATCGATCCGCTGTTTTCATCGGGGGTGCACCTGGCATTGACTTCAGCAACACTGGCGGCGGCGGCGGTAACCTCAATGCTGTCCGACCCGACAATGGGCGATGCCGCCGGGCAGGTCTATCAGCAGCTGTACTACAAGGAATACGGGCATTTCCGAGAGCTGGCCCGGCTGTTTTACTCCAGCAACCGCACCGCCGATTCCTACTTCTGGGAGGCGCGCCGGCTGCTGGACGATGATCCGGCGCTGACGCCGCGCCAGTCGTTTATCCAAGCAGTAGCCGGGCAGCCGCCGCGCGGGTACGAGCGGACGGCGTTGGCGCATGGGCTGCCGCCGGCGGCTTTCGGCAACAGCATCGCCGCCGTAGCCGGAGAACGGCAACGCCGCCAAGCAGCAGGTATCGCGCCGGCTGCGCGGCTGCGCTTGGCCGACGGCGTCCGATTGCAACGGCAGCCGGTGCTGTCCGACGGCAAATTCGTCTGGGGGTACGGGCTGGCTACCGACGGGCATCCCGAAGGCCTGCCGTGCAGCGCGCTGGTGGCCGGGCTGCTGCATCGGCTGGACGGCGCTGCCCCCGTGTCCGCCGTGATTGACGGACTGTGCGCGGGCGTAGAACCGGCCGCCGCGCGGCAGATAGCGCAGGCGGCAATGCAGGCGTTGGAAATTCTCTATGTGGACGGCGCCCTGAGCCGGGCCGAATAGCGAAGGCCGGATCGTAAAGCGGCAATGTTCAGGGCTTGACCCAGGTTTCCGACCAAGCGATGCAGGCGGAGCTGCTTTGCGCCGAGCCGCGCATTGACCGGGATACTGCGCCGGGCAGAACCTGCGCGCCGACCATCAGCTGGGCTTGCCGGGCCGGGATGAAGCAACTGTACACGCCATGGGGACGGCCGGCCACACTGCCGGCCGGCGCATTGAGCATATAGGGCGCCATAAAGTCGTACCAGGTAAGGACGATGGTTTCGACGGCGGCGGCAACGGTTTCGGTCCAGTAGTTGGCCGGGTCGCCCGATTTGGAGAATTCGGCCGGCATGATGGGCAAAGCGGTGTCGGCAAACTCCGGGAACAGGAGCGTTTCGATTTCCTGCTGCAAGTAGCGCGCCAGGGCGATATTGTCGGCATACACCCGGATGGGGCTATCGCGCAGGGATTCGCTCTTGAGAAAGAGGGCGTGGCCGGCGCCGGCCGGAGACCAGAGAACACGCCAATGGCTGGCGCGCGTGGTTTCCGGCGCGCCGGGCGCAGGGGAAAGGCGGATGAAAGAGTTTTCGCCGGTAAGGCAAACCTGATTGGGGTCAACAGGGCTGGTCATAGCGCAGTATCCTTCGGCCGGTTAAGGGCGCAGGGTTGGCGTGCCATAGCGTTCAATTTTCCAGTCGTCGGTAATCAGAACCAGCCCCTCAACCTGCGCCTGGGCAATCAGCATCCGGTCAAAAGGGTCGCGGTGGTGATGGGGCAGTCGGCCGGCCAGTTTGGCGTGGGCCGGGGTTATGTTCAGGTGGCTGAAGCCCGCTTCAGCCACTACTGTTTCCGGTTCTTGTGGCAGTGGCGGCAATTTCCCTAGCCCTTGCTTGATGCTGATTTCCCAGATGCTGGCCACGCTGACCAGAACCGGGTTTTCCGGGTTGAGCAGAGTAGCGCGGATGGACGGGGTCAGCCGGGGCGATGCCGTTGCGTACCACAGAAATACGTGGGTGTCGAGCAGGTAGTTCGGCATGGTTATCGGTAAAAATCCGCGATGATGTCTTCCGGGGTCTCGCAGAAATCGTCCGGCACCGTGTACTGGCCTTTCAAAAGGCCCAACCGCCGCGGCGGGCGGTAGGCGTCGTGTTTCACGATTTTGAACCACGGTTGGCCGTCTTTGAGAACGATGATGTCGTCGCACCAGGTTTGCTTGCCCAGTTCGATGATTTCATCCGGCAGTTCGCTGGCGTCAATCCGCATTTTGCTTCCCTCGCTGTGGCCGGTTTTGAGTGCATGAGTGCAACGGCGCTGCTGCTGTCATTATAGCGCAGCGGCGGCGGCGCGCATATTTTTCAGATAGCTGTCGCTGGCCGATTGCAACAGGCGGCCCACGGTGTTATGGAAATACCGGGCGCCCAGCTCCAGGTAATGCGGCACCAGGTTGTCGGGGCAGCTGCAACCGGCAGTCAATCCGGCGGCGGCGATTTGCTTGACGCCCCTTTCCACCAGGGCCTGCACTTCGGGATGGGTCTGCTGGCCGGGGTAGCCCATACTTTGGGAAAGGTCCCCGGCGCCGATAAAGTACACATCCACGCCGGGAACTTTGACCAGCTCCGGAATGTTCTCAATGGCTTCCACTTCCTCCAGCATCAGGCAAACCAGAGTGTTGCGGTTGGCGGCTGCTACATAGTCGGGCGTGGCGCCGCTGAACCCATATTCCGCAGGACGCCCGCCGCTGAACAGGCCGCGCTCCCCTTCCGGGTAGTACTTCACGGCGGCGACGGCGGCGCGGGCTTCGTCCGCCGTGTTGACATGAGGCACCTGTACGCCCCAGGCGCCCCGATCCAGGAACGGAGCGATAATATCAGGGCGGTTGCCGACCGGGCGGACTATGGGCGCCGCGCCGGAGTACTCGGCGGCGCGTATCATCTCCTCGGCCAGGTCAACGGTGATGCTGCCGTGTTCGTTGTCAATCAGTACCCAGTCGTAGCCCAGATAGCCCAGCATCTCCACTACCGGGGGCGAGGGGAAAGTAATCATTGAGCCGAAAACGGGCTGCCCGGCGGCCAGTTTCTGTTTCAGCGTGTTGGTTCGCATCGTTGTGCCTCTCCGTGATGCCTCTCGTGGACAAATTTGATGGGAATGCTATGCTGATACCGCCCCGCCGTCAATGCCGGTCGGTACATTGGGATAAGCGGGATGGGCCAGACGGCGCCGGCCGGAATGACGGGATGGCGATCTGACCTGACGGATTGCCCGAAACAGTCTATAATCTGTGGCGAACCGCGGGGGACGGGAATGGGATGGCATTGCCCGAAATTGCGCCATCCTGCCCTCCTGCTAGATCAAAGGGAGAACGGCATAATGGCAGTACGAGTTTTGGATGTTCACGCCCATATCACGCCGGCCAGCGCTTTGCGGGCAATGCAGAATGGGGATAACTGGTTCGGCATTTCCGCGCCGGCGCTGTACAACCAGCATCGGTACAATCCGCGCACTTTCTGGGCGCCAGAGCAGCGCATCGCCGACATGAACTCTCTGGGCGTGGATGTCCATGTGCTGTCCACCAACGCCAATATGTACTTCTACGACCTGGATCCCGACCAGACCGCCGCGATGCATCGGGAATGCAACGACTATGTGGCGCAGCTGGTAGAGGAATACCCCGACCGTTTCGCCGGGCTGGCCCATCTGCCGATGCAGGATGTTGGCGCCGCCATCCAGGAGCTGACCCGCGCCGTAGAGGATCTGGGGCTGAAAGGCGCAATGATTGGCGACCAGGTGAACGGGCGCACTTTTGACGACCCGGTGTTCAATCCGCTATGGGCTACGGCGGAACGGCTGGGCGCAATGTTCCTGATTCACCAGGGCGGCGGCACGGTGGTTACGCCGCGCCTCGACCGCTACCATCTCTCCAACACCATCGGCAACCTGGCCGACCGGACGGTTACTTTCGCCGCTTTCGTGTTCGGGGGCGTGATGGATCGCTACCCCGGCCTGAAAATCTGCCTGTGCCACGGCGGGGGATACGCGTGCTACGGCGTCGGGCGTATGGATCGGGGCTGGCAGGTGCGCCCGGAGGCGCGGGTCAACATTGAGCAGCCGCCCAGCGCCTACCTCAGCCGCTTCTACTACGACTGCCTTACCCACAGCGAGGAAGCGCTGCGGATGCTGATTGACCAGGCGGGCATTGAGCAAGTGGTGTTCGGCACCGACTGGCCTTTTGATATGTGCGCCGACTGGCCGGTATCCTGGCTGCTGGGGCTGGAAAGCCTGACCCGGTACGAAAAAGAGGCCATCCTGTTCGGCAACCTGGAACGGTTGCTGGACATCTAGCCGTGTCGGCCAGCGTTCCTAACCGACAGCCATCATTATTAACTGATAGCCGTCATTCCTAACGGCCAACCGCCATTCCTAACCGACGACCGTCATTCCGACGAAAGCCGGAATCCGGGTTTTCTTGCTGCCAAAGGCGTTTAGATTCCGGTTTGCGCCGAAATGACGACAATCACTCACCCTTGGAGGGAAAACATCATGGGACTGAATGCCGACAACATCCGGCTCAAGGCCATCAACCACATTACTTACAACGTGCGCGACAAAGACGCCGCCCTCAAATGGTATCAGGACGTCCTCGGCGTCAAGCAGATCCCCAAGATGGTGGACAACGACAACCTGTACTGGCTGCAACTGCCCAGCGGGGCGATGGTGCATATCATCGAGAACCCCGATGCGCCGTCATTGCCGTCGCATCACACCGCTTTTGAGGTGGACGACATCGCCGCCGCGCGGAACGAACTGCAAAGCATCGGGGTGGAATGCACCGACATCCAAACGCGCCACGACGGACAGCAGGCGTTCTATTTCCACGACCCGGACCACAACCGGCTGGAAATTTGCACGAAGTCGGGGTTTGGGGTGCTGGTGTAGGGGGTTAGGGCCGTCCCATCGCGTAGCGGTTGAGGATTCCCAAGTAGGCCCGCTGTCCCTCAACAGCAATTGCAGTGCGGTCGGCAAGGTACTCCGCCCATACCGACTTGGTAAGCGCAGTGGGTTTGCCGGCCGGGGCCGCGGGACTGGCGGCGTCCAGGCCGGCAAAGGCCGCCAGCCGCGTCCCAATAGATTTGGGGCTGCGTTCCAATGCGGACGCTAGAGCCAGTGCTTCCCTACCATCCGGGGCCACTTTGCCCCGGTAGAGATGCAGGACGGCCAAGTCCTCCAGCCGTGTCCATTTGCGGGCAGGGGGCATTTTTAATTCCTGTCGCACATTATACGCCGGGGCGGATTTGCCAACCCGCCCCGGCATTGCGGTCAGCGCCCCTCTTTGATAAACTCCGCAACCCGTTCCCCAATCGTCATTGAGGTTACATTGGTGTTGGCGCGGATGCAGTCGGGCATTACGCTGGCATCGGCGACGCGCAAGTTCTGTATGCCCTTGACTTTGCCGAACTGGTCGACTACCGCCATCGGGTCGCTGTCCGGCCCCATCTTGCAAGTGCCGGAGATGTGCTGCGAAGTGGTTACTTCGTGGGCAATCCAGGCGTCCAGCGCAGCATCGTTGCCCACGGCGTCCGCCGGCGGCTCGGTGCGTTCCTGGATGATGGCCTGAAACTCGGGATGCTCCGCCAGTTGCAGGCACAGCCGCACCGAATCCCGCAGGCGCACCCGGTCGGATTCCTCTTGCAGGTAGTTGTAATCCAGGAACGGCTGCTGGTAGGGGTCGGTGGATTGCAGCCGCATTTGGCCGGCGCCTTCGGCCAGCTGGATGCCGGCCGTCATTCGTATGCCCAGCGGCACCATTCGGTCGCCGCCCCGGTTAATGCGCTCAGTGGCAAAGGACTGCATACTGATTTTCATATCGTTGCGGAGCGGCGAACCGTCGGCGGTGTAGCGCAGGCAGAGCTGCGAGCGCGGGGCCAGGCCGTCCAGCTCAAAGTCGGGCTTGGTGCGCCAGGTGCACCAGACGGTAGGATGGTCGCGCAGGTTCTGGCCGACGCCGGGGGCGTCCTGAATCACGGGGATGCCCATCTCCCGCAGATGGTCGGCCGGCCCGATGCCGGACAGCATCAGGATATGGGGCGAGCCGATGGCGCCGCTGCTGAGTATGATTTCGTCCGCTTCGGCAACGAAAGTCTCGCCGCCGGACTCCAATTGCACGCCGGTAGCGCGGCTGCCGTCAAACAGGATGCGATGCACATGGCAGTTGGCCTTGATGGTGAGGTTGAGCCGATGGCGGGATTCCGACAGGTAGCCCAGGTTGGTGCTCATCCGTATGCCGTTGGGGTTGTTAAACGGCGTGGGGCCGACGCCATAGGAATCGGGATGGTTGTGATCCCAGGTTTCCGGGAAGCCGGCGGCGATGCAGGCGCGGGAAAAGGCGTTCTGCGCCGGCAGCCAGGTTTCGCGGGCGAAACGATGCATCACGATAGGGCCGTCGCCGCCGTGAAAGTCATCGTTGCCGTAGTCGGTATCGGTTTCAATGCGGCGGAAAATAGGCAGCAGCTTGGTATAGGCCCATTCGTCGTTGCCCGCGGCGGCCCAGCCGTCATAGTCCTCGGGCACGCCGCGCAGGAATACCTGCCCGTTGATGGCGCTGGAGCCGCCGGTAACCTTGCCGCGCGGCACCATTATCTCCGGGGAAGTGTCGGTGCCTTTGCCGACGAACTGCCAGTTATGGTCGCTGACCATGATGTCAATTTCGGTGTTGTAGCCGAACTTGACCTCCTCCGGCAGATGCTCAAACTCCGGGTAGTCGGGGCCGGCTTCAATCAGAAGCACGTGCTTGCTGTGATCCTCGGTAAGACGGCTGGCGATGATGGAACCGGCAGAGCCGGCGCCAATCACGATGTAGTCATACTTCATAGATGCTGCGCTCCTTGCGCCGGCGCCGTCAGAATGGGCAACGGCCGGCCCGGCAATGGATTCGGATGCGGTACGATGCCATAATATACGGAAGGAGATGATGCCGCAAGCGTGGGCGTGCCTGGCGACGGTTTTCAGAGCGTAGGCTACCGTCGCCGCCCCGCCATGTTCGGGTTTTCTTGCCAACACGGGACTGCTTTGCTATAAACTGCCACTATGGATCCGATACGAAACCCATACGCCCCCGGCGCCGGAACGCCGCCGCCGGAACTGGCCGGCCGCGATGCGACTCGCGAGACCGCGCGCATCGCGCTGGAACGCACCCGCAAAAGCCGTTCCAACAAGAGCCTGATGCTGGTAGGACTGCGCGGCGTTGGCAAAACCGTGCTGCTGTACCGTATCCGGCAAGATGCCGAGACCGCCGGCATCTACGCCTTGCCTATTGAAGCCCCGGAGAATCGTTCCCTCCCCGCCATACTCGCGCCTCAATTGCGTATTGCCCTGACGAAAATGTCAACCCGGGAAGCCGCCCGCCAGAGCGCTTTGCGGGCGATGCGCGGGCTCTCCGGTTTCCTCAACGCTTTGCGAGTCAAATATCAGGACATCGAAGTAAGCCTGGATCTGGCTGGCGAACCCGGTCTCGCCGACAGCGGAGACCTTGAAGCCGATTTGTCCAACTTGCTGGAAGTAGCCGGATCCGCCGCGCAGGCCGACCATACCGCCTTGGCCTTGTTCATCGACGAGTTGCAGTATGTCAAAGAAACTGAACTTTCCGCCTTGATTATGGCGCTGCACCGCACGGCGCAACGGCAGCTGCCGGTGATTATGTTGGGCGCCGGCTTGCCCAGCATACGCGGCAACTTGGGCAAAGCCAAGTCTTATGCCGAGCGACTTTTCGATTTCCACGAAATCAGCCCGTTGCCTCCCGATGCCGCCGCACATTCCATTGCCAAGCCGGCTTACGACGAAGGCGTGATAATATGCCCTGATGTGCTGGACGCTGTAGTTGAGCAGACTGGCGGCTATCCCTATTTTCTACAGGAATGGGGCAAGCAGCTGTGGGATGTTGCCGACGCATCGCCGATTACGCTGGACAGTGTCGGCCAAGCTACGCAGCAGGCCATTGATTCTTTGGACGCCAGCTTCTTTCGGGTGCGGTTTGACCGACTGACTCCCGCCGAAAAGCGCTATGTGCGCGCCATGGCGCAGCTGGGCCCCGGCCCCCATCGCTCCGGCGACATTGCCACCACATTAGACCGCACCGTTAGATTCTTGGCGCCGATACGCAACCATCTGATTAGCAAAGGCGCAATCTGGAGTCCGGGGCATGGCGATACCGCTTTCACCGTGCCAATGTTTGACGGGTTTATGCGCCGCATTATGCCAGGAGATGACTGGCGGCAGCCGGCATAGCAACCCCTTGGTTCCCACTCGCCGTCAGTGCATCACCAGCCCGCCGTCCACATTGATGGTTTGGCCGGTGATGTTGCGGGCGCCGGGGCCGGCCAGGAATGCCGCCATTTCGGCAATGTCCTCCGGATCGTTGGCGCGCCCGATGGGAATGTTGGCCGCGCGCTGCGCTTGCAGCTCGGCAACCGTGATGCCCCGCTCGGCGGCGCGCTGTTCCATCGTCGCAGTGGACATTGCCGTAACCGTAGAACCGGGGCAGATGGCGTTCACATTGATGTCGTGGCGGGCCAGCTGATGGGCGGCAATCAGCGTCATTGAAATGACGGCGCCCTTGCTGGCGGCGTAGGCGGCGTTGGAAGTGCCGGAGTAGCCCTTGCCGGCAATAGAAGCGATGTTGACGATGCGCCCGCCGCCGCCCTGCTCAATCATCTGCCGCGCCGCGCGCTGCATCACGAAAAAGGCGCCCCGCGCGTTGACCCGATGGATGCGATCCCAGTCGGCTTCGGTGATGTCCATAATGTCCAGGAAACGGGTTACGCCGGCATTGTTGACCAGGATGTCCACCCGTCCCAAAGCGGACACGGCGTCGGCTATGACCCGGTTGATGTCGTCGCCGTCGCCAATATCGGCGGCAATGGCAACGGAATTGCGGCCGGCGGCGCGCACGTCGGTAGCCGTTTCCTCAACGGCGTCGGCCAGAATGTCGGTTACGGCCACATCGGCGCCGGCGTTGGCCAGGGCCAATGCGGTGGCGCGGCCCATTCCGCGGCCGGCGCCGGTAACCAAAGCGATTTTTCCGTCAAGAGACATCAGAGGATTCCTCCATTCAGTAGAGAGTACGTCCGCATCCGGCCAGAGGGTTGTCCGACCGGCTGCGATTATGTTGTTACTGCGGCGTTATCGGGGATGCTGCACTTTTGGCATAACGGATCGCTGACCCGCGCCGGGTATTCCTCTCCGCAGCGATGGCAGATTTTATGCGTGACGCTGCGTCCGTAACGGCCATAGCAGCTGCCGCACAGCAGCCGGCGCTCGTCAAACTCTTTGGTCGTTCCGCATTCAATGCAGAAACCGGAAACGGCGATAAGCTGGGCAATATCGGTAGGCGTCTGCACGGTGGCTATTGCCGGACGGGATGCGGCGCGCTGCTGGACGAGGCTGGACGGCGCAGCGGCCCGACCAGTGCCGGCGGCGTCTGCCAGCGACTGCACATACTCGTCAATTTCACGGCGCAGCTTGGGGTCGCGCACCAAAAGGCCGACTTCGCGCGAATAGGCCGCTGAGGTTTCAACCAGGTTCATCGTAGTAACAAGCGCAACTTTTTCGTTGGCGTAGATTTTGGCGTGCAGCATACACACCGGGGTAATGGATGCGCCCTCGTACTCCGGCGCGTGGGCGGGATCTTCGGCGCGGTAGTAGGCGGCAACTGCGACGCCCCGGCGCTGGGCGGCTTCCACTTCCCGTTTGAGATGCCCCCAATGCCGGTTGTAGGGGGATACGAGCGTGAGCTGCTGCCGAGCCTCACGGACAATACGCAGCAGCCCATCGCCGATTTGCCAGTCCGTCAGAAATTCTATCGCTGTGCCGGAACACCCGAACATAATGGTGGCTTGTCCTTACGCCAGCAACGGCAAAACCGGGCCGGCTACTTTCGCTCGGTTTGAGAACCGGCACAGGATAGCATCGGCGGGCATCGGGATACAATGCGCGGCGGCGGCAGATTGCCCGGTACACCGCCGCCAGTCATTTGGCGTATTCCCATCCTTGCCCGGCAAAGTCCTGGCGCTGAGTAGAGGGCTAGGGGAAAGTATATTCGCCTTTCCAGATTTCGCCTGCTTCGGGGATATACTGGCCGGTACGAATAGTGGCAATGTCATAATCCGGGAGCGGGCGTTCTATTACGCAAGTCTGGCCGATATGGACGCCGCCCCCGATCTGAAAGCCAAAGTCAAGGTTGTTATAACCGTACTCTACGCGGTCAGTGTACACATCGCCGGAGTTTTGCGGAACGAGATGCAGAAAGAAAGGCGCATCTTTATCCGAGCATTCATCTGACACATAAATCAGGCGGTCCCTTTCGAGATATATTGTCCAGTTTGCCTCGATTATCGGGCTGCCCAGATCTGCTTCGCTATACTGCCTATTATAGCGCAGCCAGTCGTACAGGAAAATATGACGGTTCTCCGGGGTCAGCAAAGCCGGGCCCTCCTCGCGCACCGGCTGCATCAGGTAATCGCCGGCTTGCCCCTCTTTACGGGCGCCTCCATTGGCGTCTTCGTAGATAATGGATTTCCCGGCCAGAAAATAGGTCGTCGCCCATGATGCGCCGCCCCAATCGTTGGCCAATGGGTGACCCTGGATATGGATGGTAGCGTTGTCGTCAACCAGCTCCCGTATCGCGGCGTAGTCGGACATCTGCTCTCCCTCAATCTTACGCGCGTCGCTAGGCTGCGTGACGCCGGCCATCTCCGAGCTGGAAAAGATGAACAGAGCCAACGCAGCCACCGCAAAGGCGGGCGCCAACCGTATGGGCGACAGGCTCCGCAAGAACAGCAGCAGAAAAGCGAAAGCCGTGAGCGGGATGCCAATATAGAACACGCTCTCAAAGTCGTGATCTATGACATTCGTGCGTAATGGCACCGCCCAGCAGAAACCGGAAACCGTCAGCGTTCCCAGCAGCAACAACAGATCCGGCCGCCGACGCATCCAGGCCAGCCCGGCCAGGCAGGCGGCCAGCGTCAATATCCCCAGGACGACGATGGGATAGTCACGGTAAGTAAGGCTGGTGAAGCGGCCTTTGATCTCATGGGGGCTAACTGAGTAGGGTAGCGTCATATTGCCTATACGATAAAACTGATCCGCCATAAATGGGCGGGGGGTTAGCGCATCGGGTATTCCGGCGTTGAACCTGGTATCACCGCCAAACCGCTTGACCGCCGACTGCACTGAGGGCAGTTCCCGCAGCGGCGCTTCCCTATCCAGCGCCAAGTATTCGTTGCTGAGATTAAAAGTCAGCACGGCGATGCCAAAAAGCAAGGCAATTATGCCCAGCATAAGATAGCGGCTGCGCCGCAAAGTGTCCGCATAGCCTCGCAGCTGCCCCCAACTGGGGAGAGTAGAAACGGCGCGGCGCGATGCAATCAATTCTCCAGCCAAACCGAAGATGACGAAAGGCAGCAGAAAAGCGTAAACGTGCCATCCCAGCAGCAGAGCCAGGCAAGTCTTGATGAGCAGTTGTCGGAAACGCCCTTCCTGAATGAATATGACCATCCCGTGAAATACCAGCATTACCGCAAAGAGGTCTATGGTGACTTCGTTGAAAATCATGTCGGAGTAATACAGCAGGTACCAGGATGAAAAGGCCAGCAGCGTTGCCGTGAGCGCATCCCACCGATTGTCAATAAGCCGGGCCAGCGAATGATAGGCCAAGGCGGCGGCGGCGCTGAACAGGACCAGCATCAGCATCCTGCCGACGTAGATTTTAGCCCTGAAATCGTCCTCCCCAAAGGGCAGGATAGCCAGTTTCACGAGGGCAAACCCGCCGACCGGGAAGCGGTTGTATGGTTCAGGGTAATGCCGCTCGCCGTCGGCGTCGCGAAACTGGTAAAAGAACAGGAGCAGGCCGTGCCGGAAAGAGAGGTTCTCGGCCAGCGTCAAAGTCTTGGAACTGTTGCCGTCGTGATGGCCGTCCCGGTAGAAAAGAGTGCGGTCGCCGCCGAACAGTAACAGCGTAGCCATAGCTACCAGCAGCAGGACGAGCGGCAGCGCGGTCGGCTGATTCCAGAACTGCAACCGAGACCGCCATCCGCCTTGCGGGCGGGTACCCCGGGAACTGCCGCCGTTAGCGGCGGGTTCTGCGGTTTGCATAGCGAACAGCGCGGGCATTCCCGGCGCAAGCCGGAATGGAGCAATGCTTTTCTGAATTCCGACCATTGCTAGGGATGCGAAAAGTCGTATCATAATCCAACCGCGCCGATTCTAGCAAAGGCAAACCCGGATGGCAAGCAACTGCCGTCTCCCCATAAGTATGCCAGTTTAGCCGCCCCAGGACAGAGCCGGCTTTCGATCCCGCTGCCTATTTGGCGTCCTGGATTCCGGCTTGCGCCGGAATGACGGTATAAGGGCCGGAATGACGGTATAAGGGCCGGAATGACGGTATAAGGGCCGGAATGACGGTATAAGGGCCGGAATGACGGTATGGAGATGGGTAACGGGTATCCTAACCCTCTATTGATACCAACGTCAGGTCAAAGGTCAGGTCTTTGCCGGCCAGCGGGTGGTTGGCATCCAGGGTTATGGCGGCGGCGGTTACGGAGACGATGGTGAAAGCAACCGCGCTGCCATCGGCCTGCTGCCCCTGGACACGGGCGCCGGTTTCCAGCTCCATATCGGGGGGAAACTCATCACGGGGCACCTCTATAACGCCGTCGGGCTGGCGCTCGCCATAAGCGTCGGCGCAAGGGATGCGGACGGTGCGGGAATCGCCGGCGGCCATTCCGATAACGCCGTTCTCAAAGCCCGCGATGACTTGCCCCGCGCCCACAGTGAACGCCAGCGGAGTGCCGCCCTCCGAAGTGTCAAATACCTCCCCGTCATCCAGCCGGCCAGTGTAATGCACCCGAACCCGGTCGCCCGATTTTGCAGTCGTCATTCTTTCGTTTCCTTCGCCGCTATGGACTTTGCCGCTATGGATCTGGATGCGAAACTATAACACGCCCGGCGCATCGGCTGCCATCGGCAGCGCATTTTGTGATATGGTAGGCGGCACGACGACAGCCGGCGCCCCGCGCAATACCCGGCTAGCAGCCGGCGGCCCCAGCGAAAAAACCCCAACCGGATAATCCCAACCGAAAAGCCGCAGCCGGATATCCCAACCGGAGGAATGGAAGTATGAAGTTCGGACTGTTTATGATGCCGTCCCATCCGCCGGAACGGAACATCTACGACGCCCATCAGTGGGATCTGGATTACCTCACGCTGTGCGACGAATTGGGCTTCGACGAAGCCTGGATCGGAGAACATTTCACTGCGCCTTGGGAACCGATACCGGCGCCCGATTTGCTAATCGCCCAGGCCCTCATGCGTACCAAACGCATCCGCCTCGGCTCCGGCGCGCACCTGCTCCCCTTTCATCATCCGGCGGAACTGGCGCATCGGGTAGCCTACCTGGACCATCTGTCGCAGGGGCGGTTCCTCTTTGGAGTCGGCAGCAGTGGACTGCCCAGCGACTGGGCGCTGTTTGATGTGGACGGCAACAATGGCGAGCACCGGGAGATGACCCGCGAGTCATTGGACATCATCCTCAAAATCTGGCAGAACGACGGCCCCTTTGAGTACAAAGGCAAGTACTGGAATGTCAACTTGCCGGCCCCGATGTATGGCACGCTGGAGTTTTTCCTGCGCCCCTATCAGCAGCCGCATCCGCCTATCGGGGTGGCGTCGGTAAGCTACAAGTCGCCTACGCTGATGATTGCCGGAGAACGCGGTTTTATCCCCATGAGCCTGGCGCTGAACAACGACTATTGCCGCAGCCACTGGGAAGCGATTGAGGAGGGCGCGCAGCGCGGCAATCGCACGCCGTCCCGGGCCGACTGGCGGCTGGTGCGCGACGTCTATGTCGCCGACACCGACGCCGCGGCTCGCGACAAAGCCCTCAATGGGATGCTGGGCCGCGTCTGGAACGACTATCTACTGCCCCTGTTCCGCGAGTTTGACCTGATGCCGGTATTCAAGCACGACCCGGAAGTGCCTGACGATGCCGTTAACATTGAGTATATGGCCGACCATCTGTGGCTGGTCGGTTCGCCGGATACGGTAGCCGGCAAAATCCGCCGGCTGTATCAAGATGTGGGCGGGTTCGGAGCGCTGCTGATGCTGGTCTATGATCAATGGCAGAACCAAGCCGACTGGGACAAGTCCACCCGCCTGCTGGCCGAGCAGGTAATGCCGCAGGTAGTCGACCTGACCGGCGAGCCGGCCGCCCCCTGATTCCGGCAGCGCGCAGAAACTTGGCGATGCTGCGCCATCTCCATCCCCTGATTAACGCGCCCTTGATTAGCGCGGGGCGCCGGGCCTTACCCCGCCGGCGCCCCGACAATCTTACGCTGCTGCTGGTCGCCCTGGGCATCTTGGGCGCCGCCTTGGTGCTGGCCCGGCAGGTCAATTACGGGGTCGGGCTGAACTGGGATTCCGGCAACTACATTTTCGTCGTCCGCAGCCTGCTGGCCGGCGACGGTTTCATCCAGTTTGATGGCGATTTTTACCACGCCTGGCCGCCGCTGTATCCGCTGCTTCTGGCCGGGGCCGGATTCGGTATATTTGATCCGTTGACGGTGGCCGGCCCGCTTAATGCCGCCCTGTTCGGGCTGACGGTCTTTAGCGCCGGGATGTACCTGCGGGCACGCCTTGCGTCCCGGCTGCTGACGCTTTGGGGTTGCCTGATCCTAACGCTGGCCTGGCCGCTGCTGCATATAGCGTCATTCGCCTTGTCGGAGATGTCTTTCATCCTGTTCAGTATCCTCGCGCTGATGAATGCCGAGCGCTTGCTGAGTCGGGGGGGTAATTCTGCGCTGCTCTGGGCCGGCGTGTTCACTGCGCTGGCCTGCCTGTCCCGATATATGGCAATTACGCTGGTGCTGGCAGTGGTGCCGCTGCTGGCGCTCCAGCCCGGCGTAGCCCTGCCGGAAAAATCCCGGCGCATCGTCATCTACGGGCTGGTAGCGCTGGCGCCGGTCGGGCTGTGGACGCTGCGTAACTTGGTACTGATTGGCAGTCTAACCGGAAATAGGGATTGGATCTCAGAATTTACCTTAACTAATACAATTTACTGGAATCTGAGCTTCGTCGCGCGGTATCTGCTTAATCCTTTGACCGGGTATTTCGAATTGCCGCTCGCTTATGCCCTGTTGGGCATCTGGATTGCGCTGCTCGCGATTGTATTCGTCAGCGCCGCGCGGGCGTATCTCAAAGCTGCCGCCAGCGCGGTCCAGGTCGCGCAACTGCTGCTGATCGGGTTCGCCGCAGTGTATGCAATAGTGGTAATTGGCGTCACTGCGGAGCATTTTACCCATGCGCCCCAGCTGCGTCATATGGTCCCGTCCTACTTGCCGCTGCTGCTCGCCACTCTGCTCGCTTTGGACCCGGCGCTGCGCTATGCGCGCCAATTCCGCTGGTGCTGGCGACAGGGGCGGGCGCCGGCCCTGGCTGCCAGCGCCAGCGTCCTGCTGCTGGGCAGTCTCCTTTTATGGACCGCCTGGCAACTTCCGGTCAATGTCCAGGCCATTTACCATGCCAATACCCGGCCGGATGTCCCGCCAGAAGGCTATAGTGCCGACATTTTGGCCGATTCCGCGGCGCGGCGCTACCTGCGAGCGGAAATTACCGACAGCGTGGTGTTCACGCATCTCCCGCTACAGGCTTATGCTTATGTCGGCGGGTCGAACCGGTACGATTACTTGTACTGCGGGGACTACGGTAATTTGCGTACTCGGGCCGAGGCCGCCGGCAGCGCAGTTTATCTCCTATGGATATACGGCAGCATAGACTATCTGACATGGCTATATGGCGAGATCTGCTCGCCGGAGGATGATGGTGGACTGGAGCAAAGGCTGACGGCGCTGCCGCTAGAGCCGGTAGCCGCGTTTGCCGACGGCGTCCTGCTGCGTTACCGCCGGACGACAGACGCGGTCGACGCCGATGCTGATGCCCGGCGCGACCTCCGGCAGCATTATGCGGACATAGCCGACAGCGTTCCGACGGCGGCTTCCGCTACCGGGTTCAAAGTGTACCTGGACGATCCACGGCAACCGCAGTGGATAACTTATATCAATGACCAATGCGCTCCGGACGATACGCAAGCGCTATTTCACCTGCACGTCGTTCCGGTCAACAGCATCTATCTAACTGCAACGGAGCGGCAGATTGGGTATGGCGCGTACGGTTTTAAGTTTGATGCGGATGGAGTCAGAATTGACGGCCAATGTATGGTCAGCGCCCGGTTGCCCGACTACCCAATCGCCAGCATCAGCACCGGACAAGTTGTTCCTGGCGAAAGCGTCATCTGGGAGGTGGAATACGAACCCGGCCGGTCAGAACAGCTGCTTGCCGAACTTGCCCAAGCCCGGCAAACCCAGTCTCCAATCATCCAGGCCGACTTTGAAGTGTATCACAACGATGGCCGGCTGATTTACGCCAAAGAACCCTGCACTCCGGCCGATACGGCGGCGGCGTTCTTTCTGCACATCACGCCGACTGACGCCGCCGACTTGCCAGCGGGAAACCAGCACGGCTTTGACGACCGGGCTTTTAACTTTTATCAGGCCGGTGCCCTAATCGCTGGGCAGCAGTGCATCGCATCGGCTGCGCTGCCGGATTACGCCATCGCCGGCATTCACACCGGGCAGGTCATTCACGGCGCGGGCGTCATTTGGGAGCTAGAGTACGAACCCGGCCGGGCGGAACGGCTGCGCGCCGAACTCGCCGCCGTCCGGCAAGCCCGGCTTCCAGTCATCCAGGCCGACTTTGCGGTGTATCACAACGATGGCCGGCTGATTTACGCCAAACAACCCTGCACGCCGGCCGATACAACGGCGCCATTCTTTCTGCACCTCGTACCCACTGCCGCCGCCGACTTGCCGGCAAGCAGCCGGCAGCACGGCTTTGACAACCGGGATTTCCCTTTTGAGCAAGCCGGCATATTGTCCGACGGCCAATGCATCGCATCGGTAGCCCTGCCCGATTACGACATCGCCATCATTCGCACCGGCCAATATACTCCCGGCGCCGGCCGGCTCTGGGAAACAGAGTTTGCGCCGGCCGCGCCCTAAAAAATGCGTTCAGGATGCGCCGCCTCCATCCCTTGATTAGGGCGTGTATTCAAATTAAGATTTGCCACAGTCCGGCGTTTGTTTGCTTCGTTTCGGCTTTCGCTGGATTCTGGCGTCGTGACTTTCTACTGGGGTAGTGGAACCAGCAATCATAGATTCCGGCTTGCTCCGAAATGACGGTTGTATTAAGCTGGCATGACGGTGAATATGACGACACGCCTTAGCGCGGGACGCCGGGCCTTATCCCGCCGGCGCCCCGACAATCTTACGCTGCTGCTGGTTGCCCTGGGCATCTTGGGCGCAGCCTTGGTACTGGCCCGGCAGGTCAATTACGGCGTCGGCCTGGAGTGGGATGCCGTCAACTATATCAGCGTAGCGCGCAGTGTGCTGGCCGGAAACGGATTTATCCAGTTCGACGGCGTCATCTACCATGCTTGGTCGCCGCTGTATCCGCTGCTGCTGGCCGGGGCCAGCCTCGGCATATTTGACCCGCTGACGGCAGCTGGCCCGCTCAACGCCGGGCTTTTCGGCCTGGCCGTCTTTGCCGTCGGGATGTACCTGCGGACGCGCTTGGAATCCCGGCTGCTGACGCTTTGGTGTTGCCTGGCGATTGTGCTGGCCCAGCCTTTGCTGAATGCAGCGTATTTTGCCTGGTCCGAGATGCCTTTCATCCTGTTCAGTGTCCTCGCGCTGATGACGGCCGAGCGGCTGCTGAGTCGAGGCGATAATTCGGCGCTGATTTGGGCCGGCGCATTCACCGCTCTAGCTTGCCTGTCCCGATATGCCGGCATTACGCTGGTGGCGGTGGTTGTGCCGCTGCTGGCGCTCCAACGCGGCGTAGCGCTGCCGGAAAAGGCCCGGCGCATTATTATCTATGCGTTGATTGCGCTGGCGCCCCTCAGCCTGTGGCTGCTGCGTAACCAACTGCTGGTGGGCAGTCTAACCGGAAACCGGGATTATCCCATTGCTGGTTCCCCAATTGACATACTTCACGCGACTCTGAACATCATCGCGCAATGGTTTCCGGATCCACGACTCGAGTATTTCGCGTTTCCGACCTCTTATGCGCTGTTGGGAATATGGATTGCACTGCTTGCGATTGTGTCCGGCGGCGCAGTGAGGGCGTATCTAAAAAACGCGGCCAGCCCCGCGCAGAGCGCTCAGCTGCTATTTACGGGGTTTGCTGCGGTGTATGCAATAGCGATAATCGTCTCCAGCGCACAAGGGTTTAATGGCAACATCAGGCTGCGTTATTTGGTGCCGGCGTATTTGCCATTGCTGCTGGCCACGGCGCTGGCGCTGGACGCAGCGTTGCACTATACACGACAGCAGCTAATGGCAGCGGGCGCCGCCCTGGTGCGGGCCGCCGTCGCCGGAGCAAGCATTGCACTGATTGCGGGCCTGTTTTTATGGCTGGCCTATCAGATTCCGGCCAACGTGCAGGCCATTTATCAAGCCAATAGCAGACTAACCCCGCTGGGATATTACAACTATGCCTATTTGGCCGATTCCGAGGTCCTGCGTTATCTGCGTAACAGGATTACGGATGGCGTAGTGTTCAGCAATCACGAGGCGGCCGCCTATATTCATTCCGGCGGCTTAACCCAACATGATGGCTGGTACTGCGACGAAAACCAACTGCGGTATCAGATGTCCGCGGCTAGCGCCGCCGGCGCAGTTTATCTACTGTGGTTATACGGACTGGGCAACGGTTGCGTTGTGCAGCCGGACTATTATGTCGGGTTGAGCCGACTGCTGACAGCGGTTCCGGTAGAACCCATAGCCGCGTTTGCCGACGGCGCCCTGTTTCGCTACCGGTCGGACGCCAATGCCGACGCCCGGCGTGAACTCCGGCAGCATTATGCGGCAATAGCCGACGGCGTTCCGACGGCGGCTTCCTACGCCGGGTTCAGCTTGTACCTGGACAATGCCGCGACGCCGCAGTGGTTAACTTATATCAATGACCAATGCGCGCCTGATGATACGCAAGCCCTCTTTTTCCTGAACATCATTCCCGTCAACAGCGTTTATCTGGACGGAGCGGAGCGCCAGCATGGGTTTAGCGGGCAAACCTTTGAATTTGATCGAGATGGAATCAGAATTGACGGCCAATGTATGGTCAGCGCCCGGCTGCCCGACTACCCAATCGCCAGCATCAGCACCGGACAAGTTGTTCCTGGCGAAAGCGTCATCTGGGAGGTGGAATACGAACCCGGCCGGGCGGAACAGCTGCTTGCCGAACTCGCCCAAGCCCGGCAAGCCCAACCCCCGGTCAGCCAAGACAACTTTGTGGTGTATCACAACAATGGCCGGCTGATTTACGCCAAAGAACCCTGCACTCCGGCCGATACGGCGGCAGCGTTCTTTCTGCACATCACGCCGACTGACGCCGCCGACTTGCCGGCAAGCAGCCGGCAACACGGCTTTGACGACCGCGTTTTCAATTTTTATCAGGCCGGCGCGCTAGTCGCTGGGCAGCAGTGCATCGCATCGGCTGCGCTGCCGGATTACAACATTGCCAACGTTCACACCGGCCAGTATGTTCCCGGCTCGGGCGCCGTTTGGGAGCTGGAGTATGAACCTGGCCGGGCGAAACGGCTGCGCGCCGAACTCGCCGCCGTCCGGCAAGCCCGGCTTCCAATCATCCAGGCCGACTTTGCGATATACCACAACGCCGGCCAACTAATTTACGCCAAAGAACCCTGCACGCCGGCCGATACGGCCGCGCCGTTCTTTCTGCACCTCGTCCCTACTGCTGCCGCCGACTTGCCGGCAATCAGCCGGCAGCACGGCTTTGACAACCGGGATTTCCCTTTTGAGACGGCCGGCGCATTGTCCGACGGCCAATGCATCGCATCGGTAGCCCTGCCGGAGTACAACATCGCCATCATTCGCACCGGCCAATATACTCCCGGCGCCGGCCGGCTCTGGGAAACGGAGTTTGCGCCGGCCGCGCCCTAAAAAAATCCGTTCAGGATGCGCCGGCGCTTCCAATTCTAGGCAACTGCTAAAGATGGAGTAGAATTGAACGCCACCTAACGCCAGTAGCAGCTCAATGCCGCCGCTAATACGCCAGCAAGCTTTGCGGAAAACAGGGCCGCTCACTAGAGCATCTGATGCCGTAACCGGCGAACCAGAAATGCGCTACCTCCATCCCCTGATTAGCGCGCCCTTGATTAGCGCGGGGCGCCGGGTTCTATCCCGCCGGCGCCCCGACAATCTTACGCTGCTGCTGGCGATCCTGGGCGCCCTGGGCGCGGCCTTGGTGCTGGCCCGGGAGATTAATTACGGGGTCGGGCTAACGCCGGACGCCGTCAACTATATCAGCGTAGCCCGCAGCCTGCTGGACGGCAACGGCTTTATCCAGTTCGACGGCGATATTTACCATCAGTGGCCGCCGCTGTATCCGCTGCTGCTGGCCGCGGCCAGCCTCGGCATATTTGACCCCTTGACGGTAGCCGGCCCGCTCAACGCCGGCCTTTTCGGCCTGGCCGTCTTTGTCGTCGGGATGTATCTGCGGACGCGCCTGGCATCCCGGCTGCTGCTGCTGTGGTGCTGCCTGGCGGTTGCGCTGGCTTTACCGCTACTGGATGTAGCGTATTTTGCCTGGTCGGAGATGCTTTTTATCCTGCTTGTCATGCTCGCGCTGATGCAGGTTGAACGGCTGCTGCGAACCAGGGATAACTCCGCCTTGATTTGGGCCGGCGCCTTCACCGCCCTGGCCTGCGTAACCCGCTATGCCGGCATTGCGCTGGTGGCGGCGATCGTGCCGGTACTGGCGCTCCAGCGCGGCGCAGTCCTGCCGCAAAAGACGCTCCGCATCGTCAGCTACGGGCTGATTGCGCTGACGCCCCTTGCTTTGTGGATGCTGCGTAACTATCTGCTGGTGGGCGCGCCAACCGGCTATCGGAATTACCCTGCGCCCGAGCCCATTGACGCCGCGCAGTTGCTGTATCAGCTCCCCGGCGTCGTGTCCGATTGGCTGTTCCCGGCGCCGCCGGCCGGCTATTTCTCTATGCCGGAGGGCTATGCCGTCGCGCTGGGCGCAATCCTGATGGCGCTGCTGGCGGCCGGCGGCGTTGCTGCGCTGCGGTCGCCGGGCATTTCCAGCGCCGCGCCGCTGTTCGCCTGGTTTGCAATATGTTGCGCCGCGCTGCTGGTAGTCTCCATACTTTCCAGATCCGTCATCGAAACCTCTATTGCACCGCGCTTGGCCGCCCCGGCCTACTTGCCGATGTTCCTGGCCGGCGTTCTGGCGCTGGACCGGGTGTTGAGCTATGCGTCCCGCCGGAATTGGCGCCGGGCCGGTTTCGCAGTGGCGGCAGTTCTGTGTTTATTGCTGCTGCATCTGGGCGTGGTCAACGGGCGCGCCGCTTATTTCGCCAATGCCGCCGCCGGCCCGCTATGGCATTTCAATACCGCAGCGTGGGCCGATTCCCCGGCTCTGAACTACCTGCGCGCACAAGCAATCACCGGCACGGTGTTCAGCAACCAGCCATGGCCGGCCTATATCTACTCCGGCAAGTCCGCCCGACAATATGGCTTGACCTGTACAAAAGACCACATTCAGCGACAGTTATCCGAGGCCGGCGGCGCCGGCCCGGTTTATTTGCTGTGGATCTACGACGTAGGCAACGGCTGCGAGGACAAGCCGGGCTACTACGGCGGGTTGGAACGACTGCTGGCGACGCTTCCGGTAGAGCCGGTCGCCGAGTTTGCCGACGGCGCCCTGTTTCGCTACCGACCGGCGGCAGACGGGACCGCGGACCCAGCCGTTGCCGACCCTCGGCGCGGCCTCCGGCGGCATTATGCGGCAATAGCCGAGAGCGCTCCGGCAGCGGCTTCGGCTTCCGGGTTCAACATCTACCTGGACAACGCGGCGGCGCCCCAGTTTATAACTTATATCAACAATCAGTGCGCGCCGGATGATGTGCAAGCCCTCTTTTACCTGTACATCGTTCCGGTGAACGGCATATATCTGACTGACGCGGGGCGGCAGCATGGGTTTAACGAGCGCACCATTAAGTTTGACCGGGACGGAATCAGGATTGGCGGCCAGTGTATGGTTCGCGCCCGGCTGCCCCGCTATGAAATCTCTCATATCAGAATCGGACAGATTATTCCCGGCGTGAGCGTCATTTGGGAGCTGGAATATGAACCCGGCCGGGCGGAACGGTTGCGCGCCGAACTCGCCGCCGCCCGGCAAGCCCGGCCTCCAATCATCCAGGCCAGCTTTGCGGTGTACCACAACGCCGGCCGGCTGATTTACGCCAAAGAACCCTGTACGCCGTCCGATACGGCGGCGCCGTTCTTTCTGCATATCGTACCCACTGCCGCCGCCGACTTGCCGGTGGGCCGCGAACAGCGCGACTTTGACGACCGGGGTTTCAATTTTTACCAGACCGGCGCGCTAGTCAATGGGCGGCAGTGCATCGCGTCGGTTGCGCTGCCGGATTACGACATTGCCAACATTCACACCGGCCAGGTTATTCACGGCGCCGGCGGCATTTGGGATCTAGAGTACGAACCAGGCCGGGCAGAACGGCTGCTTGCCGAATTGGACGCCGCCCGGCAAGATCAGTTCCCGGTCATTCGGGGCGACTTTGAGATCTACTACAACTCCGACCGTCTGATTTACGCCAAACAACCCTGTACGCCGGCCGATACAGCCGCGCCGTTCTTTCTGCATATCTTGCCCGAAAACGCCGCGAACCTGCCGGCTGATTTCCGGCAAAATGGCTTTGAAAACCGGGATTTCCCTTTTGAGACAGCCGGCGTACTGGCCGACGGCCGGTGTATTGCATCGGTAGCCCTGTCGGACTACGACATCGCCAGCATTCGCACCGGGCAATACACTCCCGGCGCCGGCGCCATTTGGGAGCTGGAGTATGAACCCGGCCGGGCGGAGCGGCTGCTTGCTGAATTGGACGCCGCCCGGCAAACCCAACCCCCGGTTATCCAAGCCGACTTTGCGATATACCACAACTCCGGCCGGCTGATTTACGCCAAAGAACCTTGTGCGCCGTCCGATATAACGGCGCCGTTCTTTCTGCATATCTTGCCCGAAAACGCCGAGAACCTGCCGGCTGATTTCCGGCAAAATGGCTTTGAAAATCGGGATTTCGCTTTTGAGCCGGCCGGCATACTGGCCGACGGCCAATGCATCGCATCGGTAGCCTTGCCGGAGTATGACATCGCCATAATTCGCACCGGCCAATATACTCCCGGCGCCGGCCGGCTCTGGGAAACGGAGTTTGCGCCGGCCGCGCCGTAAAAATCCGTTCAGGATGCGCCATCTCCATCCCTTGATTAGGGCGTGTATTCAAATTAAGATTTACCGCAGTCTGGCGTATGTTTGCGTCGTTGCGATGCCATTACAACCGTCATTCCGGCGAAAGCCGGAATCTATGCTTGCCGGCCCCATTGCCGTAGTAGAAAGTTATGACGCTGGATTCCGGCTTTTGCTGGAATGACGGTTGTAATAAGCCGGAATGACGGTGAATATGACGACACGCCTTAGCGCGGGGCGCCGGGTTTTATCCCGCCGGCGCCCCGACAATATTACGCTACTGCTGGCCGCCCTGGGCATCTTGGGCGCGGCCTTGGTGCTGGTACGGCAGGTCAATTACGGCGTCGGGCTAACCCCGGACGCCGTCAACTATATCAGCGTAGCGCGCAGCCTGCTGGACGGCAACGGTTTTATCCAGTTCGACGGCGACATCTACCATAAGTGGCCGCCGCTGTATCCGCTGCTGCTGGCTGCGGCCAGCCTCGGCATATTTGACCCCTTGACGGTAGCCGGCCCGCTTAATGCCGGCCTTTTTGGCCTGGCCGTCTTTGTCGTTGGGATGTACCTGCGGACGCGCTTGGCATCACGGCTGCTGCTGCTGTGGTGCTGCTTGGCGATTGCGTTGGCCTGGCCTTTGCTGCGTTTAGCGTATTTTGCCTGGTCGGAGATGTTATTCATACTGCTCGTTATGCTCGCGCTGATGCAGGTTGAACGGTTATTGAGAACCAGGGATAATTCCGCCCTGATTTGGGCCGGCGCATTCACCGCTCTAGCCTGCCTGTCCCGATATATTGGGGTTACGCTGGTGGCGGCGGTTGTGCCGCTGCTGGCGCTCCAACGCGGCGTGGCGCTGCCGGAAAAGCTCCGGCGCATTATTATCTATGCGCTGATTGCGCTGGCGCCCCTCAGCCTGTGGCTGCTGCGTAACCAACTGCTGGTGGGCAGTCCAACCGGATATAGGGAAAACCCGGCATCTATTTCGGTGGCGCAGCTGCTGTACCAGATCCCCGGTGTAATCCAGGAGTGGTTGTTCCCGCCTTGGCCAACAGGATATTTTACGGTGTCGGATGCCGGGTCGGTTGCGCTGGGCGCAGTACTGCTGACGCTGCTAACGCTGTTGGCCGCGGCGGTCGTGCGGCGGTGCCGCTCTCAGGTTGCTTCCTACGCCGTTCTGAGCTTTGCCGGGTTTGCGGTCCTCTACACCGCGCTGGTAATAGTCACCACGGTTTCGGGATACCATATCGAACCCGGTTTCACGCCCCGCATAGCGGCGCCTCTGTTCTTGCCGGTACTGATGACTTCCGTCCTGGCGCTGGACCGAGTGTTGAGCTGGCGCCATATATCCCGTCGGAATTGGCGCGGGGCCGGTTTCGCACTGGCGGCGGTTTTAGGTTTATTGCTGTTGTATCAAGGAGTGGCCAACGGGCGCGCCATCTATCTGGCCAACGCCGGCGCCGGCCCCGCTTGGCACTATAATACCGCAATGTGGGCCGACTCCCCGGCTCTGGACTACTTGCGCGCGCAGGCAGTAACCGGCACGGTGTTCAGCAAGCAACCGTGGCCGGTTTATATCTATTCCAATGAGTCAATACGGCACACTCCTCTGGACTGTAACAAAGATAGTATTCAGCCGCGAATGTCCGAGGCCAGCGCCGCCGGCCCGGTTTATCTGCTGTGGATTCACGGCGCGATTGACAGTTGTATCAACCGGACGGATTATTACGGAGGGTTAGACCAACTGCTGGCAATGCTTCCGCTAGAGCCGGTAGCCGCGTTTTCCGACGGCGTCCTGCTGCGTTACCGCTCAACGCCGGACGGGGCCGCAGTATCATCCGCGGCCGACGCCCGGCGCGACCTACGGCAGCATTACGCGGACATAGCCGACAGCGTTCCGGCGGCGACTTCCGCTTCCGGGTTCAACATCTACCTGGACGATGCGGCCACGCCAAGATGGGTAACTTATATCAACGACCAATGCGCGCCGGGTGATACGGAAACGCTCTTTTACCTGCATTTTGTTCCTGTTAACAGCATATATCTGACGAGTACGGATCGTCAGAATGGGTTTAACGGGTACGCTTTTGAGTTTGGCCAGGATGGAATCAGGATTGGCAGCCGATGTATGGTCAGCGCCCGGCTGCCACCCTATGCAGTCTCTAGCATCAGAACCAGACAAGTTGTTCCTGGCGAAAGCGTCATCTGGGAGGTAGAATACGAACCGGGCCGGGCGGAACGGCTGCTTGCCGAACTCGCCGTCGCCCGGCAAGCCCGGCCTCCAATCATTCAAGCCGACTTTGCGGTGTACCACAACGCCGGCCGGCTGATTTACGCCAAAGAACCCTGCACGCCGGCCGATACGGCGGCGGCGTTCTTTCTGCACATCACGCCGACTGATGCCGCCGACTTGCCGGTAGGCCGCGAACAGCACGGCTTTGACAACCGAGGTTTCAATTTTTATCAGGCCGGCGCGCTAGTCGCTGGGCAGCAGTGCATCGCATCGGCTGCACTGCCGGATTACAACATTGCCAACGTTCACACCGGCCAATATGTTCCCGGCGCGGGCGTCATTTGGGAGCTGGAGTATGAACCTGGTATGGAGGAGCGACTGCGCTCCGAATTGGACGCCGCCCGGCAAGCTCAATCCCCGGTTATCCAAGCCGACTTTGCGATATACCACAACGCCGGCCGGCTGATTTACGCCAAACAACCCTGTACGCCGTCCGATACAGTCGCGCCGTTCTTTCTGCACCTCGTACCCACTGCCGCCGCCGACTTGCCGGCAAGCAGCCGGCAGCACGGCTTTGACAACCGGGATTTCGCTTTTGAGATGGCCGGCGTATTGTCCGACGGCCAATGCATCGCATCGGTAGCCTTGCCGGAGTATGACATCACCATCATTCACACCGGCCAATATACTCCCGGCGCCGGCCGGCTCTGGGAAACGGAGTTTGCGCCGGCACCACCGTAAAAAATGCGTTCAGGATGCGCCGGCAGTTCCGAATTCTAGGCAACTGCTAAAGCGAGTAGAATTGAATAGCACCTAACGCCAGCAGCAGCGCAATGCCGCCGCTAATACGCCAGCAAGCTTTGCGGAAAACAGGGCCGCCCACTAGAGCATCTGATGCCGTAACCGATGGACCAGAAATGCGCCATCTCCATCCCCTGATTAGCGCGGGGCGCCGGGTTTTATCCCGCCGGCGCCCCGACAATCTTACGCTGCTGCTGGCCGCCCTGGGCATCTTGGGCGCGGCCTTGGTGCTGGTACGGCAGGCTAATTACGGGGTCGGGCTGACCGCGGACTCCGTCAGCTATATCAGCGTAGCGCGCAGCCTGCTGGACGGCAACGGCTTTATCCAGTTCGACGGCGACATCTACCATAAGTGGCCGCCGCTGTATCCGCTGCTGCTGGCCGCGGCCAGCCTCGGCATATTTGACCCGCTGACGGTAGCCGGCCCGCTTAATGCCGTGATTTTCGGGCTGACCGTCTTTGTCGTTGGGATGTATCTGCGGACGCGCTTGGCATCACGGCTGCTGCTGCTGTGGTGCTGCTTGGCGATTGCGTTGGCCTGGCCTTTGCTGCGTTTAGCGTATTTTGCCTGGTCCGAGATGTCTTTTATCCTGTTCACTATGCTCGCGCTGATGCAGGCCGAGCGGCTCCTGAGTCGGGGGGGTAATTCTGCCCTGATTTGGGCCGGCGCGTTCACCGCTCTGGCCTGCCTTACCCGATATGTCGGGGGCACGCTGGCGGCGACAATAATGTGCGCGCTGGCGCTCCAAAGCGGCGTTGCGTTCCCGGAAAAAGCCCGGCGCATCGCCATCTATGGACTGGTCACGCTGTCCCCTCTGCTGCTGTTTGAGCTGCGTAACAGCCTGTTGCGGGGTTCTACAACATTGGACCGGGACTACGATAATAGTTATTCCGTGGCGGATATGTTATACCAGATCCCTGATACCATTGCTGAATGGTTGTTTCTTTCCCCGCCGGAGGGGCCTTTCGAGTTGCCCGCAGCTATGGCGAGCGCTCTGCCCTTGGTTATGCTCGCGCTACTGGCGACGGCGTGCTTCATTGCGGTGCGATCCAATGCGAAGTCAGCGCACGCAATCCCGCTGCTAGCCGGATTTGCGGCAATGTATGCAGCGGCGATAATGGCAGCAATACAATTGGAATACACTAGGGAATCCGAATTTTCGTCGCGTCTGATTGTACCCGCGTACTTGCCAATACTGTTGGCGTGTACGCTGGCGCTGGACAAGGTGTTGAGTTATGCGTCACGTCGGAATTGGCGCTGGGCCGGTCTAATACTGGCGGCAGCGTTATGCTTATTTTTGTCGTACCAGGGTGCCGTCAATGCGCGCGTTATTAAACTCACCAATGCCGGAGTCGGCTCCCCAAGGTATTATAACACCGCAATGTGGACTGATTCCGCAGCCCTGGACTATCTACGCACTGAGATAACAACCGGAACGGTCTTCAGCAATGAAGTGTGGGCGGCTTATATCCAGTCCGCTGAGTCAATCCGGCACAATCCCTTGAACTGTAACAAATATAGCATTCGGCAGCGGATGTCAGAAGCCGGGGGCGCCTCCGACGCAGTTTATCTATTGTGGCTCTACGGCGCAAGCAACCTATGTAGAGGGCAGACGGACTATTTCGGAGGCTTGGACCAACTGCTGGCAATGCTTCCGCTAGAGCCGGTAGCCGCATTTTCCGACGGCGTCCTGCTGCGTTACCGCCCGGATGCCAACCGGGCCGATTCCGATGCTGACGCCCGACGCGATCTCCGGCAGCGTTACGCGGCAATAGCCGACGGCATTCCGGCAGCGGCTTCGGCTTCCGGGTTCAACCTGTACCTGGATGATGCCGCAGCGCCAAGATGGGTAACTTATATCAACGAACAATGCGCGCCGGGTGATACGGAAACGCTCTTTTACCTGCATTTTTCTCCTATTGACAGAATATATCTAACGAGCGCGCAGCGCCAAAACAGGTCTAAAGGATACGCTTTTGCGTTTGACCAGAACGGAATCAGGATTGACAGCCAATGTATGGTCAGCGCCGCGCTGCCACCCTATGCAGTCGCCAGCATCAGAACCGGACAATTTATTCCTGGCGAAAGCGTCATCTGGGAGCTGGAATACGAACCCGGACGGGCGGAACGGCTGCTTGCCGAACTCGCCGCCGCCCGGCAAGCCCAGCCTCCAATCATCCGGGCCGACTTTGAGATTTACCACAACGGCGGACGGATGATTTACGCTAAAGAACCCTGTATGCCCGACGATACGGCGGAGCCGTTCTTTCTGCACATTGTACCGACTGCCGCCGACTTGCCGCCGGGCAGCGAGCAGCGCGGTTTTGACGACCGGGGTTTCAAATTTTACCGGGCCGGCGCCCTGATCGATGGGCAGCAGTGCATCGCATCGGCTGCGCTGCCGGATTACGACATTGCCAACATTCACACCGGCCAAGTTATTGACGGCGCCGGCGTCATTTGGCAGCTGGAGTATGAACCTGGTATGGAGGAGCGACTGCGCTCCGAATTGGACGCCGCCCGGCAAACCCAATCCCCGGTCATCCAGGCCGACTTTGCGATATACCACAACGATGGCCGGCTGATTTACGCCAAAGAACCCTGCACGCTGTCCGATACAACGGCGCCGTTCTTTCTGCATATCTTGCCCGAAAACGCCGCGAACCTTCCGGCTGATTTCCGGCAAAATGGCTTTGAAAACCGGGATTTCGCTTTTGAGCAGGCGGGCGTACTGGCCGACGGCCAATGCATCGCATCGGTAGCCCTGCCCGATTACGACATCGCCAGCATTCGCACCGGCCAATATACTCCCGGCGCCGGCCGGCTCTGGGAGGCGGAGTTTGCGCCGGCCGCGCCGTAAAAATCCGTTCAGGTTGCGCCGGCAATTCTAGGTAATTTCTAAAAAACCGTGTAGAATGCGGCCATTACCTAGCGCCAGCGGCAGCCCCATGCCGCCGCCAATACGCCAGCAACGGGAAAGAGGAATATGGCGACACAGCGAATAAAAAAGACCAAGCTGATGCGCAGCGTTGAGGAAAAACAGGGCCGCCCCCTGGAGCATCTGGTGCCCGAACTGGTGAACGAGATCGGCATGAGCCGGGCCGCATCTCAGCTGGGCGTCAGCCCGGCCACTCTTGGCTACTGGATGCTGAAAATGGGCATCCAGTACCGCCGCGTTGCCTTGGCCGACGGGGAAAGCATCGAAGTGCGCCGGCAGGGTTAGGCTGCACCTCGCATCTCGCACCACACACCTCCAAGCAGCGCCGAACCGGTCAGCCCGGCGGCAGCGTGGGTTCGCCCAAGCCGCCGTCGGGCATTGGCTCCGCCTCGTCCATACCCGGCCACGGCGGCATCGTAACGCACAGAAACCGCAGCGGCGCATCCCCATCGGCCCGAAACTGAAACGCCCATCCGGTGGGAATGACCAGCGCATCGCCCGGCGCCACCGCAACCGCCGCCACCTCCTGCGGCACGGCATCCGGCGGACAGCGCCAAACCGCCCCCGCCCCGCCCAGCACATACCAAACCTCCTCCACCGTCCGATGCCGCACCGGCCGACTAACCGCCCCCGCCGGCAAAACCGCCTCAACCACACTGCACCGCCCCGCCCCATGCCGCTGGTCAATCAGCAGATGGACTTGCGAGCCATCAGGGGCGGTAATAGATTCAGCGGTGCGGCGGCCTATAGGGTGGAGTGCTGCCGTGTCGGGCATAAGTCAATCCTTCAGCGGAGAAAGTTTATTGCGTAACACTTCCTCAAAAGCGTCTCGGGAAATTGTGCGGGCGGCCAGCAACTTATCTATAGAGGCTTCAAGGGTAAGTACTTCCCAATGCCGGCGTGCCAGCCGGTAGCCTCCATCAGCATCGTCGCTAACCAGTTCGGGAACCAGCCAGATAATGTCGCCATCGTTGATGTCCTGACTCGGTTTAGAGCTGGGGCCGCCGATGGATTCAAAAAACGGCTGATCGACGGCAACGGCAATTTTAGTTTGCCAACGCCTGACAGTGGGCGCTTTGATTTGGAGCTGTGGCATCAGCCGTTTTGCGCCGGAGGAACGCCAATCCGGGCGGCGTACCGCGTCGGGGAATGGCGCAACAGGTTTGTCGTCATCACGGAGAATCGCGAACTGAGATTCCATACCTCTACCGGAAAAATAAACCGCTTGGATTTCCAGCCCGTACCAAGCCAGTTGGTTGGCGGCAATTCTGCCGATAACCAAGTCAATCTTGCCAGCCGGCTTGTTCGTGCTGGCGCTCTGCATAAAAGGGATTTCCTTGGCCAGCATAATTTGATCTGGCGGAAATCCCACTATTTCTGCCAGCCAGCGGACAATTTCGCGGTCCTGCTCGAATCGGGACGGGCAAACAATCACCGGCGATGCCTCTGGCGCTCCAATGCGATCATTTTCTCCTTTGACATACCGTTGGATAGAGCAGACACCCCCAGCTTTCCGGCAAGGCGGTTGCCCCGCCTGAAAAGGGCAGCAAAGTGCGGGCTTGTCACCTAGTGCAACCCGTGCGCGTTCCTGCCGTTGCCCGGGCGTCAAGTCGACAAGGGGCTTGCCAAACCATTCGCCTATTCCGTAACGCATCATAATGAAAACACCTCGCCGGGTGTAATTACAAGTTCGGAAACTTTGGCATGATGAGTATTTTTCATCACTACTCGTACAGCGTGAAAGCCATGATAGGCAATCAAGTCTAGTATTTCCGGCGACTCATCATAAGTCAGTAGGAAATTGGCTGAGCTGTCAGCGAGCATTGCAAAAAGGCGGGCATGGTCAACGCAGTTATGGTTGTACAGTCGCTGTCCAGCCTTTTTGCCGCCGGCAGTGTACGGAGGATCGATGAAAACAGCAATGTTCCTAATGCCGTCGGATAGCAACAACTGCTTCAAAAGCGTTATTCCGTCCGCATACCGAAAATCAATCGCAGTACGGTACTCGGCAATCGCCCGGAGCCGCTGTTCAATAGTATCGGGATACCAGCGGGAAGCGACGCCTTTGCCATTCTCACCGGAACGGTTTAATGCCGCTCCATCAGCAAGTATGCCGCCGCGCCGGGTGCGGTTAAGCACCAAAGTACGGAACCCGCGCTCCAGTGTTCCGCGCGGTGCTGTCCGGGCAATGCGCTCAACGCTTTCCCGAGTCGGAGTAAAGGCGCGGACTTTGGCTATCAGCGCATCGTTATGATACAGTGCCGCTTGCCAAAAAGCGGCTACATCACCGTCAATTTCGGACATAAAACATCGTTGCGCTAACCCCTCCATTACGGCAGTCAGCGATACGATGCCCCCGCCGGCGAAAGGCTCTGCCAGCGCTGCCGGGGCCGTTTCACTCACCCCAAGCCAAGCTCGGATATGGGGAATCAACCAGGTTTTCCCGCCGGGATAGCGCAGAGGACTGCGCTGCGGCACAGCCGATACATTGGCCGCCGGTATCGGCGAAACGGGAACCGTTGCCGGATTGAACGCCGTGCGTGACACCGCCGGCATCGCCACTGCCATCGTTGCCATCAGCCCAAATCAGCCGCCGCGCGGCTTACGCCCCTTGCGATCCAGGAAATCGGCAAACCCCTCCTCAACCGATAGGCCCTTGAAGCGGTCGGTGCGCCCCATAACTTCGTTCTGAAACTGCTCGCCGATGGGCCGGCCGGAGTGTTCCAGCAGCATCTGCTTGATGTTGGCCAGTCCCTCTACCCGGTTGCGGGCGATGCCGGCGGCAATGTCCAAAGTGCGTTCCATCAGCTCACCGGACGGCACCAGATGGTTAATCAGGCCGATATGATAGGCTTCGTCGGCGAACACTTCGCGCCCGCTGAGCAGCAGCTCTTTGGCGCGGTTGATGCCCACCAGCTGCGGCAGGCTCCAGGTCGCGTTCATCTGCCCGTAGTTGACGGCCAGAAAGCGGAAACTGGTCTTTTCGCAGCCCACCAGAAAGTCCAGGCTGGTCGCCAGCACGGTGCCGCCGCCGTAGCACAGGCCGTTGACGGCGCCGATGACCGGCTTGCGGCAAGTATGCAGATGCCAGGTATATTGCGCCCGTTCCGACTGCCCGGCCTCCCGCTGCTCCGGCGATAGTTCTCGGTTTTCGTGGATGTCGGCGCCGGCGGAGAAAGCCCGCTCTCCGGCCCCGGTAATGACAATTGCGCCAACGCTGTCATCGGCTTCGTAGGCGGTAATCGCCTCGTCCAGCTCGCGCACCAGTTGCAGGTTCAGCGCGTTCAGCACTTCCGGGCGATGCAGCGTTACCACCCCGATGCGGGTATCCACTTCATTGCGGCCCATCTGCGTAGCGCGGGAAACGGTTTCGGCGTTGATGCAGGTATATGTCGTAGTAACCATTGCTTTGCTTGTCCTTGCCGCCCAGCGGATGCCAAGCATCCGGCTGGGAGTCATCAGTTTAGTTGCGCGGATTTGCGCCCGCCATTATAGCGGCGTTGCCGGATGCCGGGTAGGGCTGCCGGTCAGCAAACCGCCGGCCGATGCTGCGTCCAGGGACGTGCTTCCTCAAAAGCCGCCATCGCCCGCAGCACGCGCCCTTCCGCCAGCGTCGGCCCCACGATATGCAACCCTACCGGCAGCCCGGCGTCGGAAAACCCGCAGGGAACGCTGGCCGCCGTCTGCCCGCTCATATTGATGGGGTAAGTGAACGGCAGATAGCCCCACCATGGCTCCACGGCGCGGCCCGCAATGCTGGTCGGATGCTGTCCCACCGGGAATGCCGTTACCGCCATCGCCGGCGTCAGCAGCAGGTCATAGTCGTCGAAAAAGTCGGCGAACCGCCGTTTGTGGCGGTCAACATAGGCCAGCGCGCGCGACAAGTCGGCGGCGGTAAGTTGAGCCGCGGCGTCAAAGGTTGCCCGCACATAATGGGTAAGCTCGTCCCGGCGTTCCGGGTACAGGCCCTGGTTGGCGGTGTAGGATGCGACGCCGAACACAGCGGCGAAAGCCGGAAACGGGTCATCCTCTATTGCCGGCGCCGCTTCCTCAACAATGGCGCCCAGATCCTGAAATACCTGCACGGCGGCCTGTGTAATCGCCGCCACCTCGGGATCAACGGCGGCATAGCCCAAATCCGCGCTCCAGGCGATGCGCCATCCTTTAACTCCGCCCTCCAGAGCGGACAGATAGTCGGGCGGCGCGTCGGTAAGCGTGTTCGGATCGCGCGCGTCGGGGCCGGCCAGGACTTGCAGCAGCAGCGCAGTATCGCGCACCGTGCGGCTCATCGGGCCGGATTGAGAGAAATGATTGACGGCCGGCCCGCCGTATCCGCCATAGCGCGGCACGCGCCCTTGCGACGGTTTGATGCCCGTAACCCCGCTGAAACTGGACGGGATGCGAATGCTGCCGCCGCCGTCGCTGCCGGTAGCCAGCGTGCAGAGGCCGGCCGCCAATGCCGCCGCCGCGCCCCCGCTGCTGCCGCCGGGCGTATAGTCCGGGTTCCACGGATTGCGGCACGGGTCGCCCAGCAGATTCTCCGTCGTACCCGACTGTCCGAACTCCGGGGTGTTAGTCTTGCCCAGAATGACGGCGCCGGCGGCTTTCACCCGTTCTACCACGATGGAGTCAATATCCGGTACGCGGTCGCGATAGATAGCCGAACCCAGAGTTGTCTTGACCCCTTTCGTCATTTCCAGGTCTTTAATAGATATAGGTATGCCGTGCAACGGGCCCAAGTCATCGCCGTTGCGGACGGCGTCATCGGCGGCCTGCGCCACCGCCAGCGCCTGGTCGGGACACAAGGTAAGGTAGGCGTTCAGCTGCGGATTAAACTGCTCAATGCGCCGGTAGAACAGCTCGGTAAGCTCAACGGAGGATACTTCCCCGTCGGCAATCAGGCGGCGAATTTCGGCGACGGAGGCAAATGCCAGTTGAGAATCCATCAGACACTCCTGTATTCGGTTCGGCAAGGATTTGCGCTGCCATCAGAATTGCCCGGCAGCGCCGCCCGGTCTAATCCGTATCGCCAGCCAGGCTGCGGGCCACTTCCGGCGATAGAGTCACGCCATGCTCGGCCAGCAACGTATTGATGCGTTGCCGCTCCTCCTGGACGCCTTCTTGCCGGCCAATTTCTTTATCTCCGACCAGGCTGCGGGCCACTTCCGGCGGCAGAGGCACGTCATACTCGGCCAGCAGTTTGTTGACGCGATGACGCTCCTGCTGGATTCCCTCTTGCCGGCCGCGTTCTGTGAGGCGCATCTCGTATTCCTCGTTTTGGCGCAGGCGCTCCGCTTCGCGTTGCACTTTGCGCTTCTCGTATTCCTCTTTGGCCGCGAAAAACATTTTGGTGCCTCCGTAAAACACTGCGGTAGTAGGCAGCAATAGCAGCGTGCCTACTATTATAATGCCGTTATCCCGGTTGGACAGCCCATGCAGAAAGCCCAGCGCCGGTACGCCGGCGCAGAACCAGCAGTAGTTCAGGGCCACCGCCAGCATCATACTGATGCTGATTGAAACCGACCCGTCCAGGAACCGCCATACGCCCCTGCCGGAATCGCTGCTGTTTTCCATAGTGTCGTCCTTGCTGATGACGCCGGCTAACCGACCAAACCGGCCGCCATTATAACGGCGGGCGATGCCGGATAGTGTATAGTAGCGGTCAATCTTTTGTACGGCCGGCGCGGTACAGCATAGCGCGGGCCGGCTGCCAGGCTTTCCCCAGATGTCAACCGTCGGAATCATCGCCAATCCCGCCGCCAGCAAGGATATTCGCCGCCTGGTAGCGCAGGGGCGGGTAGTGCCGGATTGGGAAAAAGTGAACATCATCCGGCGCGCGCTGGTCGGCTTGCAGTCCGCCGGCATTGAACGCGTGGTAGCCATGCCCGACAGCGGCCGGCTCTGCCAGCGCGCCGCCGCCGACCCCTCGGTAGGCATCGCCCTGGAAATGCTGCCGATGTCGCCGCTTTACGCCGAAGGCGATACCACCCGCGCCGCCGCCCTGATGGCCGAGCAGGATGTCGGCTGCCTGATTACCCTGGGCGGCGACGGCACCAACCGGGCGGTTGCCATGGGTTCCTGCCAGCTGCCCATCGTGGCAATTTCCACCGGCACCAACAACATTTTTCCCGTAATGGTGGAGGGTACGCTGGCCGGCATCGCCGCCGGCATCGTCGCTGCGGGACGCATTGACCTGGCGGAATGCGCCGTCATCAGCAAGACGCTGCAAGTTCAGGTGGACGACGGACGCCAGGAAATTGCGCTGGTAGATGTCGCCATATCGCGGGAGCGGTATGTGGCAACGCGCGCCATCTGGGATCTGGACACGGTGCGCGAAGTGTTTCTAACCCGCGCCGAGCCGGCCGGCATCGGCCTGTCGTCCATCGGCGGCCGCCTCTTGCCGGTATCTATCGCCGACATCGGCGGCCTGCGCTATCGCCCCGCCCGTTCCGCAGCCGACGCATCCGATACCGATACATCCGGCTCCAGCCCTTCTTGTGATGTTGCCCCTTACAACGATACGCCCCGTTCCGTAACCGTAATGGCGCCCGTAGCTCCCGGTCTCGTGCAGCCGGTGCCGATTGCCGACTGGAATACGCTCCAGGAAGGCGTCCCCATAACGCTGGAACCCAGGCATTGCACCGTGGCTCTGGACGGCGAGCGCGCCTTTACGCTGACCCCCGACGACCGGGCGCAAATCACGCTGGCGCGCAACGGCCCCCCGGTAGTCCAGGTGCAACGGACCCTGCGCCGCGCCGCCGAACTGGGCCTGTTCAACGGTTGCTAATGCTGACGCCGCCGCCGGCGGCCATTCCCCGCCCGATATGCTTACCGGAGCCGAACTTGCGGCCGGGCTGGCCATAGTTTTCGCCGGCGCAGTAGTGCTAGGCGCCATCGGCTTCGGGCTGGGTATGGTTGCCATACCCGTCCTGCTGCTGATAATGCCGCCCCAGGAAACCGTGGTAATCGTCAATGCGATGATTGTCCTGACCACCGGACAGACGCTGCTGCAAACCTGGCGGCATCTGAACCTGCGCCAATCCTGGCCCTTTGTAATCGCCGGACTGCCGCCGGTTCCGATTGGCGTTCTGCTGCTGGACTCCGCCAACCCCGTCGCGCTGCGGCTTACGATAGTCGCGCTGATAATGGCGTTGGCAGTGATGAGTCTGTTCCGGGTGCGGCTGCCCGGCGCGCGCCGTCCCTGGGCAGGCCCCGTCTGCGGTTTTGTAACCACTCTGCTGGTTACCACGCTGGGCGTCGGCGGGCCTTTAGGCGGCCTCTACTCCATCGAGCAGGACTGGCCGCGCGATACGATACGCAGCACGATGGCCCTCTATTTCCTGCTGGCGGCGGGCCTGGCGATGGCCCTTTATGCCGTAGTCGGGTTGGTGCCGGAGGCCACGGCGCAGAACATCGGGCTGCTCGGAATTGCCACGCTGGCCGGCTCCGCAGCGGCCAGCCTGGTGGCCCGCCGGATGAGCCGCCGCGTCTTTCGCAATGCGGCGCTGGCCGTCACCATCGGCGGCAGCGTATCCCTGCTGGGCCGGGAAGTAGCGCGCTTGCTGTAAAAACCCACCGGCAAAAACCGGAACCCGGCCGGAGCGCCGGATTCCGGCTTTTGCCGGTACGATGTGATATGACCGGGATGACGGCCTTGCCATGGCCGGCAGGAATGACCGGGTTGGCAGCGCTGCCCCGGTTCAGGCAGACAAGTCGTGAAACGCCGCCAGCGCCGCCGTGATGCCGTCGCCCACCGCTGCGCCCAGCTGCCGCGTCGATTCCGCCCGCGCGTCCCCGCACGCATAGACCCGCGGAATGTTGGTACGCATATGCAAGTCGGCATACACATGGCCCAGCTCGTCCATCTCCAGCGTGTTCTGGAACGGTTCCGTGTTGGGATGAAACCCCACATAGATGAACGCCGCTGCCGTCGGGTAGTCATACACTTCGCCGGTTTTCAGGTTCTTGACCCGCGCCGCTTCCAGCACATCGTTGCCGACAAATTCCTCCACGACATGGCTCCACAGCCACTTGTATTTCGGGTTGGCAAAAGCGCGGTCTTGCAGCACTTTGGTAGCGCGCAGCTCGTCCCGCCGGTGAATGATGGTAACCGAGTTGCAGATGCCGGTCAGGTAATAGCTTTCGTCCATCGCCGCGTCGCCGCCGCCGACTACCACTACATCCTGGCCTCGGAAAAAGTTGCCGTCGCACACGGCGCAATAAGACACGCCCCGTCCGCTGAACTCGTCCTCTCCGGCAACGCCCAGCTTGTTGTGCGAGCCGCCGGTCGCGATAATCAAAGCGCGCGCTGTGAAATCCCCTTCCGAAGTGCGAATCAGCTTCCGCTCGTCATGGAGATTGTCCACCGCTTCCACTTCGGCGAATTCCATTTCGGCGCCGAAACGGTCGGCCTGGCTGTACATCTCCGTCGCCAGTTCCTGTCCTTTGATGCCGCTCTGAAAACCGGGGTAGTTCTCAATTTCGTCGGTAATCAGCAGCTGCCCGCCCGGCCCGATGCTTTCAATCATCAGCGTGCTCAGCATCGCGCGCGTGGAATAGAGGCCGGCGGACAGGCCGGCCGCCCCTGCGCCCAGTATCACCACATCATAATCTTTCGCCATTACGAGGTTTCCTCCATTGGTTGTTGTGAATCCGGTTTCGGTTCGGACGCCGCCGCGGCAGCCGACGACAGCCGGACGCGGCCCGTCCGCCGCTCCGCCGAGCTCCGCAGGCTGTCCACCGTGCGTTGCAACCCCTCCTCCAAACTTACGGAGGGCTGCCATTTCAGTTCGACCGCGGCCCGGGCCGAGTCCAAAGCAACACTCATTACATCGCCGGGCCGCCGCGGTTGCAGCGTCGGTTCCTCGTCAAATCCGATGATGCCTTGCAGCAGTTCGTAAATCTGCCGGACGGTTATCGCTTCGCCGGTTCCAATGTTGTAAGTGCCGCGGCTGCCGCCCTCAACGGCGGCCAAGTTCGCTTCAACGACATCCGACACATACACAAAGTCGCGTTCCTGGCTGCCGTCCCCATAGATGACCGGGCGTTTGCCGGCCAGCATCAGGCCGGCAAAGATGGCGACGACGCCCGCTTCCCCGTGCGGATTTTGGCCGGGGCCGTACACATTGGCATAGCGCAGCACGGTGTAATCCAGCCCGTAAGTGCGATGAAACAGCTCCAGGTATTGCTCCCCGACCAGCTTGGAGAGCCCATAAGGACTGAGCGGGTTGGCGGGCGCATCTTCGTCGCAGGGGACGCGGTCAGGATTGCCGTACATTGCGCCGCCCGTAGATGAAAAAATGAACTTCTCGGTGCCCTGGTCCGCGCAAGCCGAAATCAGCCGTATCGTGCCAACGATGTTGGAATCCGCATCAGCCGCCGGGTCAACGGACGACTGCCGCACGCTGCTTTGCGCCGCCAAGTGAAATACCAGTTCCGGCTGCTCGCGCTGCACAATGCGCTCAATGCCGGAGTCGTTCAGCTCAGTATGATAAAACATCGCCTGCTGGTTCACGCTCCGCAGCTGCCCGGAGCTCAGGTCGTCAACCACGACCACCGCATGGCCGCAGTCCACCAGGCGGTTCACCAGATGGGAACCGATAAAGCCGGCCCCCCCGGTAACCAGCGCTTTCCTGGATTCGGGCATCAGTCAACGCTCCGTCGCTTTAACGCTCCCTAGGTTTAGAGACGGGCCGAACCGCATCGGCTGCGCCCCACGCCATCCTATCCTAATGCATACTGCCAAATGCGGCAACCGACCGGTGTCATCGGCGGCGTTTCCTATTAGATTAGGCGGTTTATCTTTTCGTCATTCCGGACCCTAACCGTCATTCCGGCTTTCGCCGGAATCTATGGTTTACGGTTCCATCACCGTAGTAGAGGATTACGCCGCTGGATTCTCTAAACTCACCAACGAAGTGCAACGCCAGGGTATGCCGTTGCCACGGGAATGCGCTATCAGCGACTCAGCATCGTTAAGCACTGCGAAATTGCCCGATTACGGACCACGCAACTACCAGCACGCCAAATTGCGGCAGTTTTGGATCGCGCGTCATCTGCCATCTCCCGGGATCTAAAACGCAATGCCTCCGCCAACGGCGGCTATCAGCCCGCACACGCGCAGCAGCAGGCCCAAGCCCGCTGCTGGCGCGACGCCGCTTGCCTGGAACAGGACGCCCCCTTGCGAGAGGTCGTGCGGTCCGGGCGGATTACGGGCGCCCGGTCATCTCCCACGAAAGCATCTACCGCTTCATCTACGCTCAACTGGCCCGCACCAAGAACTGCTCCTGGCGGCTTTACCTGCCGCGGGGCAAGTCCAAGCGGGGCCGGCGCGGGCGGCGCTGCGGCAATGCCATCGTCCGCATTCCGGGCGGGACGCCGCCACTAATCCCAACACAACCCGGGCGCAGTCCGGAGGCCGCTGACCGCCGCACGCCCGGCCATTTGGAGGCTACCTTGATGCAGTTCGGCAATCGGGGCCGCGCTGCTGCGGATGCTGTCGCCGCTGCCGTCGGAGCTCCGCCGCAGCGTAACCTTTGACAATGGCACGGAGTTTGCCCGGCGCTACCAGCGGCACGCCCGGAGTATTCGGCCTCAATTTTGCGAGGTCAGGTCGCCGTGGCAGAATGGGGGAATTGAGAATGCCAGCGGCCGGCTGCGGCGGTTTCTGCCGCGCAACGCCGACTTGAAACAAATCAAGGCGCCGCAGCTCACCGCCGCAATCCAGGCGTACCACAATACGCCCCGGCAGCGCTTGGGCTACCGGACGCCCGCCGCAGTATTCGCCGCCGCTACGTTGCACTTGAAATGTGAATCCACATTCCGGCTTGCGCCAGAAAGACGGTTGGAGGATTGGAATGACGATTGGGGGTGAGTAAATCTGCGAATAATACCGGTTCGCCCCGGTGATTCTGCCGGCTACGCCTCCGGCGCAATGCCCAGCTCGGCCTGCATATCGGCTACCGCCTGGTTGCGGGTTTTGCGCTGCCACTGCGGACGGGCGTTGATGGGTTCGTTGATGACCTCGGGATCCACTTTGAGGGCCACGAACACCGGCCCCGGCCGGTTCAGGATTTCGTCAATCTGGCTGGCAAAATCCTCCAGGTTGTCGATGGCATAAGCGGCCGGGTAGCCGCAGCCCTGAGCGACGATGTCATAGGCCATCGCTTCCGCATTGGGTACGGGCTGGCCGCCGGTGGTGGCATAGACGCCGTTGTCCAGCATAAAGTGGTACAGGTTGGACGGCGCTTTTTCGGCAATAGTCGGCAGCGCGCCCATTCCCATCAGCACATCCCCCTCGGAGTCAAACAGCACGACGCGCTGGTCAGGCAAGGCCAGGGCGAGGCCGAGGGCAAAAGAGGCGTGGCCGCCCATGGCCGGGTCGCCCAGAGGCAAATCCCGGTCGGGCTGCTCGCTCATTTCCACCCAAAACCGCCCGCCGCGTCCGGGGATGACGATGGCATCGCCGCGCTTGGCGTTGAACACTTGCAGCATTTCCGCCGTTTTCATCATATCAATCACTTCCTTCGGTCTGCTGTAATGGCATGGATAAAAGAGATATAGGAAATTTGGCAGTGCTTGCCGCATCACCGACCATATCCCATTCATCCCCTTTATCCATGCCAATTATCGGGGAATTGGTGGGTTCAGCGGCTTACCGGCTTACATTAAAGCCGTGGTATTCGTCGCCGACCAGCACGGCTACCGGGCGGCGTTCCCGCTGCGCCTCGGCAAAAGCGATGCTGATGCGGTCGGCGTCCTCGTCCGATTCCACCAGGTAATAGTTGATGTTGAAAGCGTGCAGGAACCGCTCGGTGTAGAAAGCGGCGGTGTCGTTGATGACGCCGTGGCGCGTCCAGCCGCGATAGCCGACCATCATCACGACGGGGGTGTTCATCCCGATGCCCCAGCCGCGCAGCGAATCGCCCGATTCCATCATCCCGGTATTCTGAATGAGGATAACCGGCTTTTGCCCGCCGGCCGCCAGGCCCGCCGCAGTAGAGAAAGCGTGTCCTTCGCGGCTGACCGGCACCAGGTCAATGGACGGCTCGTCGCGCATCAGGACATACAGAAAGTTGGTTTCGCTGTCGGGCAGCCATACGACATGGGTGGCGCCGTTCTTTTTCAATTCCGCCAGCACGCGGGCGGGACTCAATTCGGCCATTGGATACCTGCCTTGTGATAAGTGGGCGCAGTCCGCGACGGCAGCGGCGCGGCGCAAAGCAACGCCGGCCGGCCATCCGTCAATGGAACGCCGCCCCCAGATATACCCGGCAGACGGGGATGGCGTCAACCGGGGGCGGGCGGCCCGTGCGAAAAACCCGGCCGCAGCGCTTGACAACCCTATCCCGCAGGGTTAGAATGGCTGTGATTTGCTCCCCGTCCGCTGGAAGTGGCCCGTCCATTTCCCTGGACGGGTGTTTTTTGCTTATGGACACCATAGTTTTCATTGACGGTCAAAATTTGTACCACTTGGCCAAGGACGCGTGGCTGAGCAACAGTTCCGATAAAGCGTCGCCATACGCTTGGCCCAGCTATGATGTTGAAAAACTGGCTAACGCGCTGGTCGCCAGAGAACCGGGCCGCACCCTTGCCCAAATCCGCTTCTATACCGGCGTCCCTGAGCCATCCCGCAACCCGGCGCAACGATACTGGCACGATTTCTGGCTAAACCGCTTCAGACATTTGGGGAACCGGGGCATCTACGCCTACTGGGGACGGGTGAGCCGGGGCCGGCAAGAAAAGGGCGTGGATGTTAGCCTAGCCATTGACCTGGTGCAGGCTACCCACGAGCGCCGTTACCAGGTCGCCATCATCGTCAGCCAGGACTCCGACTTTGGGCCGGCGGTGAGCTTGTCCAAAAGCATCGCCGCATCTCAAAACCGCGAGCTGGTTTTTGAATCGGCATTCCCCTACGGCGCCGGCAGCACCTCCCGGCGCGGCATCCCCGGAACAATCTGGGTTCCCATTGACCAGGCCACTTACGATGCCTGCCGTGATTTGAGGAACTACCGTCCGCCGCGGATGCGGACGACACAAGAATGACCTAAAATCGCCGCCGCCCTTCGCCAACTGCCCCGGTTTTGCTGGTATTATGTAACCGTGGCGCCGGGTTCCCCAAAGTCAGCCCGGTTCCGAATTGCCCAATCAGATTGTTAATGCGCTGACGGATGCCCCCGGCCCGCCGTCGCGCCCGGAGGCTCAACAAATGCCCAGCAAAGGCAAACGGATAGCGTCCCGACAAAGCAGCCTGCGCCGCCGGCGCGGCAATGCCGGCAGCCGGCCGGCTCCGGTAACGGCGGCCGGCATTGCCGCCGCTAACGGCCCCGACGATGCAGTGCCCGGCGGCGGAACAATGACAGCGACGGCGACCGCAGCCGCTACTGCGACGGCGCCGGCTCCCGCAGCCGCTCCCGCCGCGCGGCCGGCCCCGGGTCCAGGATCGCAGCCCCAGCGCGGACGCCGCTTTGAACGGCCGGCGGCTTACAACTATGTCGGCTCGGAATTGAGGAACATCGGCATCCTTTCCGCCGTGATGTTGGCCGCTTTGATTGCCATATCTTTCGTCATCTAGCGATGCTGCGACGGCGTCCAGTTTATGGCCGGCATTATGGCGCGGCAGGAATTTGAACATCGCTTGCGGGTAACGCCGGAACGCCCCGGCGTCTATCTGATGAAAAACGCCGGCGGCGCCGTCATCTATGTGGGCAAGGCCGCCGTGCTCCGCAACCGGCTGCGTTCCTATTTCGGTTCACCGGCCGGCCTGGAACGCAAAACCCGGCGGATGGTCAGCGAACTGGCCGATTTTGAGTACATCGTTACCGATACCGAGGCCGAAGCGCTGATTCTGGAAAACACCCTGATCAAGCGGCATCGCCCCTATTTCAATGTCCGGCTGAAAGACGACAAGACTTACCCCTATCTGAAAGTTGACCTGGCGGAGGATTTCCCGCGCGTGTATATCACGCGGGGCGTCCACGATGACGGAGCGCGCTATTTCGGGCCTTTCGCCAGCGCGGGCAGCGTCCGCCAATCTATGGACCTGGTGAAAAAGCTGTTCCCCTACCGTTCCTGCACCAAGCGGATTACGGGAACCGACCCACGCCCCTGCCTGGAATACTACATTCATCGCTGCGTCGGACCGTGCGCCGGCCTGGCCTCCAAAGAGGAATACTCCGCCGTCGTGCAGCAGGTAATCCTGTTCCTGGAGGGCAAGACGGAAACGGTTACCGGCCAGCTCCGGGCTAAAATGGAAGCGGCAGCCGAGGAACTGGAATTTGAGCGCGCCGCCGCCCTCCGCGACCAGATGGCCGCCATCCAGAAGTTTGAGGAGGAACGCACCGTAAAGGTGGATTCCGGGCGGCTGACCGACCTGGACGCCATCGCGCTGGCCGTATCCGACAATGAAACCTGGGTTGAAGTCTTTTTCGTGCGGCGGGGCAAGCTGATCGGACGCGACCATTTCTTTATGGAAGGGCCGCAGGATGACGCGCCCGCAGCAATCGTCGCCCAGTTCGTGCAGCAGTTCTACGCCAATGCGCTGGAAATCCCGCCCACCATAATGGTGCAGCACGACCCGCCGGCAGAGGATGCCGCAGCGCTGCGCGATTTCCTGCGGAGCAAACGCGGCGGCGCCGTCCGACTCTATCAGCCCCGCCGGGGCGAAAACCGCCGCTTCGTGCAAATCGTCGCCGAAAACGCCCATCAGGGCCTGGCCCAGCGCCGCGTCAAGTGGCTGAACCGCTCCGATGCCGTCCAGGGCGCCTTGTCGGAGCTGGAGGAGGAATTGAGCCTGCCGATGGCGCCGCGCCGGATGGAATGCTACGACATATCCCATATCCAGGGCAGCAATCTGGTGGGCAGCATGGTCGTGTTTGACGACGGCAAGCCTTTTACCCGCGATTACCGCCGTTTCAAAATCAAGGCGGTGGACGGCGTGGACGACTATGCCAGTATGAAAGAAATGCTGACGCGCCGTTTCAAGCGGTTGAGCCAGGCCATCAGCAACCCCGACCCCGACGGCAAGGTTGACGCCTGGGGTACGATGCCCGATCTGGTCATCATCGACGGCGGCAAAGGGCATCTGTCGGCGGCCCGCGAGGTAATGCTGCATCTCGGCCTGGAGCAAATTCCGCTGTGTGCGCTGGCGAAAGAAAATGAGGAGCTGTTCGTCCCGCACACGCCGGAGCCCATCGTGCTGCCTCGGGATTCCCAGGCGCTTTATCTGATGCAGCGCATCCGGGACGAGGCGCATCGCTTTGCGATTACTTACCATCGCAGCCTGCGCTCCAAAGCCAGCCTGAAATCGCCGCTGGATATGGTTACCGGCATCGGGCAGAAACGCAAGCGGATGCTGCTGCGCCGGTTCGGTTCCGTCCCGGGCATCAAAGAAGCCAGCGTGGACGAAATCGCCGCAGTGCCGGGCCTGACCCGTTCTCTGGCGCTGCGGCTGAAACAGACGATTTAGCGCCGGCCGCGTCGTCATATGCGCCGTTATTCCGATTGAAACTTAAAGAGGTCGTTGGCAAGCCGGCCATTGTGGTAAGGTTAGGGCTCAAAATCCGGCGCCGTCCTGCCGCGCCCAAGGAACTATCCCGTGACCGCCGCCACTCAAATCACCGTCATTTTTGAAGGCCCCGATACGCAAAACGGGGTGTCCGTTCACGATTTGAACGAAACCCTGAACGGGCTCCAGGACGCAGTGCGGCTTATGGCGGCACACTTAGCCGGCTCCAAAACGCGCGGACGGCCACCGGAATGGTTGAGACGGCAAAGCTCTTTGCGACTGCAAGCCGTCTTTCCCGGTTCTTTCGGAGCCGCCTTGACGCTGCCATCGGATAACCCATCTGCCGTTGAAAATTACGGTGAGCGGGCTATGGACGCCATTTTCAGTTGGGGCGCAGATGCCAACCCGGATCTGCCGGACAGTGTCATCAATCGCCTCAACGACATCAGTTCAAAACTGTCTCCTGAGATCCGTACGATACGCTTCGGAGACTCCTCCGGAGGACGCCAATTTACGATTGACCGCACGCATCGCCAACGGCAGCCGACTCGTCCACGCCGGCAGGAGAATGCTGAAACTACGGCCCGGCTCCATGGCCGCCTGCTGGAAGTGGACTGGAGTAGGGGGACGGCACAACTGCACTCTTACGGCGCGCCGGTGGTCGCTTTGCGGTTTGATGCCAGCCTTAACGAAAATATGCGCCAACTGGCAACGCGCTTCGTCAGAGTAACCGGCGCCGCGCGTGCTGCCGACGGTGAGGAATGGGGCACGGTTGCGGTACACGAAATCGCGGACGAACTGTCTGAGATTGACGATTTTTACGCCCGCCAGCCTAAAACCTTCAACCCGGCGCAAGCCACCGGCTTTTACCGGCAACAAGACGACAATGACGCCCCCGTTGACATCAAGGAATTCATCCGCGTCATACACGAAGGGCGTGACCTGTGACATCGCCTGGCAACTCCATAATAGTAGTGGATACCAACATCGTATCGTACATCTACCGGAATGACCCGATTGCGGCCCCTTATCTGAACGAAATGACCGGGCGGCGCGCTGTCATATCATTTCAAACCTATGAGGAGATCTTGTACGGCGCTTTGAGCAGCAAATGGGGCGAGCGACGCATCAGTGAATTGCTGGCCTACGTCGCTGCGAACTACGAAATAATCGGGTATGATCTGGAGTTGGTGCGAACCTGTGCCCGTTTGCGCGCCGCCAGCCGCAGTTGCGGGCGTGAACTAAAGCCTGCTGATGCCTGGATCGCAGCCACCGCTATTCTGCTGAACTGTCCCCTCCTCTCCCACGACCGCGATTTTGGAAGCCCTCCGGATTTACGCGTAATTCGCTGCGCCCCAACCGCCGGCCCGCCCGGATGATGACGGCATTTGCCCGAATTCGTTCCGATTTGCCTTGCCAATATCGGCAATGGGCGATTACCATTGAATCCGGTCAATAGACCCAGTTAAATTGACGCGGTAACCTGATTCAGCGGGGGCGGTAGGTATGGGAACGCCGGGAGTATTCAAACTGAACATTGCGCTGCCCAGCGGCGGTGAAGTAACGCTGGAATGCGACGACCGGGAGCTGGTGCGGGAACTGCTTTATTCGGCCCTGCCCCAGCTGTCCCACATCGCCAGCCCGGCCCCGGTGGCTGAAAGGCCGGCCCCGGCGGCCGCCGAGCCGCCGCCGGCTCGGCACAGTAACGGCAACGGGAAAGACGCCGTCAATGGCAACGGCAACGGAGCATTCCATAGCCCGATGCCGCCGGCGCCCGCACCGGAGTACGCCGCCGGCGCCCCCTACCCTTCGTCCGCTTATCCGCCGGCCGTCCAGTCCCCTAACGGACGGGAGACGGTTCCGGGCTCCGCCAACACTCCGGCCCCGGCGCCAACCCCGGCTTACCACCCGACACCCGGCCCATTTGCGGAGGCCCTTGCGCCGGCAATGCCGTTCCCCCCGACACCGGAAAGCGTTGGCGTCGGTATCGGCATCAGCGCGCCCAACGGACACAGCCACGGGCACGGCTACCCGGCCAACGGGAACGGCAACGGCGATTCGCCCCACGCCCACGCCTACAACGGCAACCCGACTCAGGATCCGCCCACCCCGGACGCCGCCCCAACGCCGACGCCGGCCGTGGAGCCGGCTACTCTGGACGAAAACGACTATGTGGCATTCTGCCATCAGGTCAGTCCGCTGGGGGATATGCGGCGCGTGGTAGTGGCCGCCGAAGCCGCCGACCGCTATCTGGGCATCGCCAGCGTTGACCCGGATGAACTGACGCGCCTGTTCCGGCTGGCCGGCTGGTCGCTGCCGCACAACTTTGTGCAGACGCTGCGTAATGCCGCCCGCAGCAAGTTCCGCTGGCTGGAACGCATCGCCGGCCAGTCCGGGCATTACCGGGTTACCGACACCGGACGCAGCATCGTCCTGGGCGATAGCAAAGGGGCCGCCGGGATGGCGGCGCCAGTACCGGCGGCAACCGTTCCATCCGATGCGCTTACTACGCTTACGCCCGCCGGCGCCGGAATCGGCGGGTAGCCAGCCCGTCTAATCCCCTACAAAACGCGCCAGCAATGTGCCATCGGGCCGGGTTTCGTAGGCCACCGTAACCGTAGTGCCCTGAATGCGGTGGTCGCGCAGATGTCCCGCCGAAACGCCGGCCCAGCCGTCCGCTTGAAACTCCCAGCGTCTGCCGTCGGCGTCGGTAATGCGGAGCAACTGAAAGTAGCGGGGATTGTCCGGGTTGGGCGTTACGGCGTCAATATGGCCGGTAATTTTAGGCAGCTTGGGAAACAGCAGCTCCGCATCGCCATGCCCGGTTGGAGCGGCAGTTCGCGATTCGGCCGGCATCGCAATCGGAGCATCGGAATTCGGCGCGCCGCCGCAGGCGAGGCCGATATACGGAATGACGCCGGCGGCGGCCAGCAGCAAGATAAGTTGGCGATTCATCATCAGGAACGCTATCCAAGACGGACGGATTGTAGCAAATTGGCCGGCAGTGCGTTATCATCTATGCGGTACGATGCGACGCGATACGGCAGAGCGGCGCATGGCGCTGCTGAACCGAACTAGTTTGTTGATGTTGCGAATGGCAGCGGCGAATGGCAGCAATTGAAATCAGCGGGGCATCCCGCAGCAAATCCCGACGGGGCTGGACCTGGCTGCAAGGCTTGGCCACGGCAACGGCAATCTGCGTTTTTCTGCTGGTAGTCATCGGCGGCGTAGTACGGGTAACCGAGTCGGGATTGGGCTGCCCGGACTGGCCGCTGTGCTACGGCAAGCTGCTGCCGCCGGCGGAATACACGGCAATTATTGAGTACACGCATCGGTTCGTCGCCTCGGTAATCGTGGGGCCGCTGGTGATAGCTACCGCAATTGTCGGCATGGTCGGTTACCGCGGCTATCGCTGGATCCAGATACCCGCCGCCGTCTCCGTGCCGCTGCTGCTGGTGCAGGGACTGCTGGGCGGCGTAACCGTGCTGACGCATCTGCCCGGCGGCGTAGTAGCCCTGCATCTGGCTACGGCGGAAATCCTGCTGGCGGTATGCGTGCTGCTGCTGATTGCCGCATTCCGATACCCGGTATCCCGCAGCCGCGCCGCCTCTGCCAACGCCGATGCCAAAGCCAACGCCGGCAATGCCAACGGCTATTATCGCTGGGCCATCGCCGGCGCCGTGGGCGTGTACGCCGTCATCGTATCCGGCTCGCTGGTAACGGCAATGGGGGCCACCGGAGCCTGCATTACCTGGCCGCTGTGCCAGGGGCAGGCTTTCCCGATGCACCATCTCACCGCCGTGCATATGTTCCATCGCTATGTGGCTCTGGCCTTGGGGCTGCTGCTGCTGTATTCGGTATGGCGATGCGCGCGCGGCGCAGAACGGACGGCGCCAACGGCACTGCTGGCCTGGGCCACGCTGGCGGCGTTTATCGCTCAGGTCATCGTCGGCGCCCTAACGGTGTGGTTGGACTTTCAGGCGCACTGGCGCGCGCTGCATTTGACGGCGGCAACGGCGGTATGGGCGGCGGCGGCGGCCATGGCGATTACCGCCTACCTGACGGCGCGCACCGTATCCCGCAAGCCGGAGCCCGGCGTATCAGAGGAAAGCCCGGCCGGCGCCAATGCCGGGGATGAGGACTGAATTGGCCCGGATTACGCCGCCATTGCAACCCGACGCCGAGACGCCGGGCGCCCCCGCATCCGCTGCGCCGCCGGAACGGCTGTCGCCGGCGGCGGTAGTGCGCGACTATGTGAGCCTGACCAAGCCGAAAATCATCTCGCTGCTGCTGTTGACCGCCGCCGGCGGGATGTTCCTGGCCGAGCAGGGCGTACCGTCGCTCACGCTGCTGCTGTGGGTTTGGATTGGCGGCGCATTGGCATCGGGCGGCGCCAACGCCATCAACCACCAGATTGACCGGGACATTGACCGGGAGATGCGGCGCACGCAAAGCCGCCCGGTAGCCGGCCGCCGGGTCGCCCCGCGCTACGCCTTGGCCTTTGGCATCGCATTGAATATCGCCGCATTTGTCATTATGGCCGCGCTGATACGCCCCTGGACGGCGGGGCTGCTGGCCGCCGGATTAACGCTGTCGGCAACTCTGGTCTATGTTTTCGTCTATACCCTGTGGCTGAAACGCAGCACGCCTAACAACATCGTCATCGGCGGCGCGGCCGGCGCAATTCCGCCGCTGGTGGGCTGGGCGGCAGTAACGGGCAGCCTGGACTTGCCCGCCGTCTATCTGTTCGCCATCGTCTTTTTCTGGACGCCGCCCCATTTCTGGGCATTGTCGCTGCTAATACAAACCGACTACGCGCGGGCCGGCGTTCCGATGCTGCCCGTAGTGTCATCCCGCCGCCAGACCGCGCTGCACATATTCCTGTACTCCATTGCGCTAACCGTGCTGACGCTGATGTTCGGGCTGCTGCCGGCGGTGGGCTGGATTTACCTGGCCGCGGCGGCGCTGCTGGGCGCGCCGTTCATCTGGCTGGCCTGGCGGCTCTGGCGCCAGGATGAACGCGGCCGGGCCAAAGCGGCCTACCTCTATTCGCTGGCCTATTTGGCGCTGCTGTTTGTGGCGATTATGGTGGACAGCGTGGTTGCGGTTTGATATTTCCCGTCATTCCAAAAATGCCAGCACACCGGGCCGCCCGACAAATTGACAGGGAATTGCGCTTGTGCTATCGTAACCGCCGTTAGTGAAATTTTGCACATACTGGAGCCGGGCCGCACCATGCCGGCCGCAGTATCAGGGGGATTCACGATGGGGCTGCTGCCCTTTCCTGGGGAAAACTTGCCTACCCATAGCCCAGCCGGATTTAGTCCGGCAAGCCGCCGCATTAATCAGGCGAGTGCCGCCTCCGAATCTCCGACCCGCCGCCGCTTGTGGCGTCCCTTGTCCGGGCTGCTGGTGCTGGCCGTCATCCTGATGCTGGCGGCGCTGGGCTGCGACGCCGACGCGCCCCAATCCATGTTCAGCGCCAACGGCCCGGTAGCCCGCGAGCAGCTCCTCCTCTTTAATGTGCTGCTCTGGACGATGGTCGCGGTGTTCGTGCTGGTTGAAGGCGCGCTGCTCTACGCCGCCGTCCGGTTCCGCCGCAAGCCCGGCGACCCGCTGCCGCCGCAGACCCACGGCAACACCCCGCTGGAAATCACCTGGACGATTGTCCCCACCATTCTGATACTGGGGCTGGGCATCTGGTCGGTATTCGTGCTGTTCCGGCTGGAGCCGGACGAAGCCATCGCCATCGCCCGGGCCCAAGGCAAAGAGCCGCTCCGGGTAGAGGCCATCGGCCACCAGTGGTGGTGGGAATTCCGCTACGAAAACGCCGACGGCAACGGCAAGCTGGTAACCACCGCCAACGAAATGCGAATCCCCGTCAATACGCCCGTCATCGTGGATCTCAGAAGCAACGACGTAATTCACAGCTTCTGGATCCCCAAACTGGCCGGCAAGCAGGATGTAGTGCCGACGCGCACTAACGGAATGTGGTTCATGGCCGATAATACGGGAACCTTTCATGGGCAGTGCGCTGAGCTCTGCGGCACCGCCCACGCTCAAATGAAGTTCCGCGTCCATGTGCTGGAGGAACCCGAATACGCCGCCTGGGTTGACGGCTGGGGAACGCCGCCGCAATTGAGCGCTCAGGCGCAGCGCGGGCAGCTGGTGTTCCTCGGCGACGGCCAATGCGTAACCTGCCACACCGTCGGCGCCGCCGACGCCGTGGACGCAAACGACGAGGGCGTACAGAGCGGGCGGCGGCAAACCTTCATCGCTTACACCAAATGGCAGCAAAAGCCGGACGCGGAACGCATTGAGGACATTCGCACCGGCAACGAACCGCCCGCCGCTTTCGCCGCGCCCAACCTCACCGACCTGGGCCAGCGCACTACTTTGGCCGCCGCCTGGGTTGACTTGAACCGGGAAAACCTGCGCCAGTGGGTACGCAATCCCGAATCCATCAAGCCGGGCAACCGAATGTCGGAACTGGCGCCCATCTACCAGACCCGGCTGGACAAACACGCCGACCTGTCAGAGCAGCAATTAAGCGACCTGGTGGAATACCTGATGGCGCAGGGCGTTGCCGCCGACGCCGCTACCGCAGAACGCTGAGCAACGCTTCCATCCCATCACCCAACGGCTTCCCGCCTTGCCGATTTGATTTATTGAAAACGCATTCCAATCGCCGCTAACGCAAGCTCCGCCGGCCGCCGCGCCGCCGGGTTCGCAGCGGAGGTAACAGGCAAAATGGTAACTATCACCGGCGTAATTCCCCGCCCCAATACCTACACCGGCTTGTGGAGCTGGCTAACTACGGTTGACCACAAGCGCATCGCCGCCCTGTACGGCTTTACCGCCTTTGCCTTTTTCCTGATTGGGGGCATCGAGGCTACCATCTTACGGTTGCAGCTGGTTACCAGCGACAACACGCTGGTGAGCCCGGATACTTTCAATGCGATGTTCACCATGCACGCCACCACCATGATTTTCATGGTGGTAATGCCCTTCGGCGCTACCTTTTTCAACTTTCTGATACCGCTGATGATCGGCGCGCGGGATGTCGCTTTCCCCCGACTCAACGCCTTTTCCTACTGGACTTTCCTGTTCGGCGCCCTGCTGATGCACGGCGGGTTCATCGTCGGCGATGTCCCCGACGCCGGCTGGTTCTCTTACGCCAACCTGACCGCCGCGCCGTTCAGCCAAGGGCAGGGCCTGGACTTCTGGGCGTTGAGCCTGCAAGTGCTGGGCGTGGCCTCGCTGGCCGCCGGCTTTAACTTCGTAGTAACCATCATCAATATGCGCGCGCCGGGTATGACGCTGATGCGAATGCCGGTGTTCGTCTGGATGACGCTGGTAACCAGTATCCTGCTGGTGCTGGCTTTCCCCATCATCACCGTCGCTTTGATTGAACTGACCGCCGACCGGCAGTTCGGAGCCAACTTTTTCAACACCGAAGCCGGCGGCGACCCCATCCTCTGGCAGCATCTGTTCTGGCTGTTCGGCCATCCCGAAGTGTACATTCTGATACTGCCGGCGATGGGCGTGGTGTCCGAAATCATCCCCACTTTCAGCCGCAAGCCGCTGTTCGGCTACCCGGTAGTCATCTTTTCCGGCATCGTCATCGCCATCATGAGCTGGGCGGTGTGGAGCCATCATATGTTCACGGTGGGACTCGGCCCCATCGCCAACTCGGTATTCACCATCACCACGATGCTGATTGCGGTGCCTACCGGCGTCAAGATTTTCAACTGGATCGGCACGATGTGGAACGGTTCCATTGACCTGAAAACGCCGATGCTGATGGCGATCGGGTTCGTGGCGCTGTTTATTGTGGGCGGGCTGTCCGGCGTGTCGCACGCCGTGTCGCCGTCCGATTTCCAGCAGCAGGATACCTATTACGTCGTGGCGCACATTCACTATGTGCTGTTTGGCGGCGCGATTTTCGGCATTTTCGCCGGCATCTACTACTGGTATCCGAAAATCACCGGCAAGATGTACAACGAAATGCTCGGCAAGGTGCATTTCTGGGTGATGTTCGTCGGGATGAACCTGACCTTCTTCCCGATGCATTACGCCGGGCTGAACGGGATGCCGCGCCGCATCTACATTTACCAGGAAAGCTACGGCTGGGAGCTGATGAACCTGCTGGCGACCATTGGCGTGTTCATCCTCATCATCAGCATCCTCATCTTTATGCACAACTTCCTCCGCAGCCTCAAAAAGGGCGCGGACGCCGGCCACGACCCTTGGGATGCGCCGACGCTGGAATGGAGCATTTCCTCGCCGCCGCCGGCGTACAACTTCGCCAAGATTCCCCAGGTGCAGGGGCTGGACGACTACTGGATTACCAAGCGGCAGGCGGCGGCGCAGGGCGAAACCGTGCCGGCCGAACCCCATGTTGACCCGGCTACCATCCATATGCCCAGCCCGTCTTACTGGCCGCTGATTACCGCTTTCGGCGTGGTCTGGATTGCCGGCGGCCTGCTGATTGACTTCGGCTGGGACTACATCCGATTCCCGTTGAGCTTTGTCGGCGGCCTGATTACCGTCATCGGCGTCATCGGCTGGTCTAACGAACCGGCCGCCGAGGAACACCACGAATCCGCCGCCGGCGGGCATCACTGACGGAATCGGTAACGGCAGCAGCTGTCGGCTCTCCGCATCGCAATCGCCGGTATCGCAACCATCGCATCGTAATCACGCAGGAGGCGCGCGTTGGCCCACGCAAACACATCCCCCGCCGCGCCGGCGCACCCGCCGGCGGCGCACTCTCCCCCGACGCACTCTCCCCCGGCGCACGGGGCGGCGCATCCGCCGGCTCACGAGGAGGAAACCACCACCGGCATTAATCACCGGAAGCTCCTGATGTGGGTGTTCCTCGGCTCCGACTGCCTGTTCTTCGGGTCGCTGATTGCCACCTATATGCTGTATCGGGGGCAAAGCATCGTCGGCCCCTATCCGGCGGACATCATCGACGTCCCAATTACCACCGTCAGCACTTTCGTCCTGCTGATGAGTTCATTCACGATGGTGATGGGCGTAGCGGCGGCGCGCAGCGGCAATCAGAAACGCCTGCTGCAATGGCTGGTCGCGACCATCATCCTGGGCAGCATTTTCATCGGGTTCCAAGTGTACGAATTCAACCTGTTCCGCATTGAGGGGCTGCGCTACGAAACCAACCTGTTCAGCAGCACTTTCTTTACCCTGACCGGGTTTCACGGAGCGCACGTAACCCTGGGCATCGTCTGGCTGATTGGACTGGCCATCGTGGCCGCGCGCAATCCAGCCGGCCGCCCCTCCGGGCTGGATGTGGACATTGCCGGGCTGTACTGGCACTTTGTGGACATCGTGTGGATTGTGATTTTCACGCTGCTTTACCTGGTCGGCGGGTTTGACGCCGGCCCGGAAGCGCCCCACGCCGCCATCCAGGGGATAACCAACCTGGTCGGATTGTCCGGGTAAGGCCGCCTTACGCCGCAGTTTCCCGGCTTATTTTAGAGGAGGCAATCACGCAATGAGCACCAACCACGGTCACGACGCACCGGCGGCTGCGGCGCACCGCGAGCCCGGCATCGTCGACTTCTTCTTTGGCCGGGTCCCGGAGGGGGCGCACGGCGGCCTGAAGCAGTACGGCATACTGGCCATATTCCTGGCCGTCGTAACCCTGGTTGAGTTCCTCATCATCGTGCCGGAGGGACTACAGGGTTCCAGCATCGTGCTTGCGCCGCTGATTATCCTGTCCGTCATCAAGTTTTTCTGCGTGGTCGCCTTCTTTATGCACCTGAAGTTTGAGCACCGCCTGCTCTGGCAGATTTTCGTCGCAGGCCTGGCCTTGGGATTGGTGGTCGCGGTGGCGCTGGTGCTGCTGTTCGGCGTGTTCCGCCCGACACCGCGCGCTTTCACCGAAGGCCGCGCCGTCCCCTTTGAACACCACGCCCCCGGCGACGAAAAGGCGCATTACGAACCGCTGATAGTACCTACGCCGGCGCCGCCGGGCGCGGCCCCTGCCGCCGGCAGCAGTAGCGCGTCGGCAACCGCCGGCGGCCATCCGGGAGAAGTCCTGTTCCTCGGACTAGGCGGCTGCTCGGCTTGCCATACTATCGAGGGCATTTCAACCAGCATATTGGGGCCGCCGCTCAACGGCATCGCCGCCAGCGCCGCCGGCCGGATTGACGGCTACACCGCCGAGCAATACATCCGCGAATCCATCCTGGAACCGGACGCCTACACCGCCGGCGCCGCCGACGGCTTCGATCAGGATTACCAGGCCGGGCTGATGCTGGCCACAATGGCGGGCATTCTCCCTTCGTTGTCCGACGACGATATTGACAACCTGGTTGACTACCTGCTGACGCTGCAATAAAGCGGCGTCGGCAAGCGTATCCGCCTCACTCCGGCCCTATCCCGATGGATAGGGCGATTTTATTCCGGCGCGTGTATAATGGCGGCAGTGGAGCATCATCATTCCGCCACGCCGAGAGGTTCGGTATGACTACCGCCAAAATCGCTGCGCCCTTACCGGCGCCGTTCTCAACCGACGACATATTCCCCTACTTTCCGCCGAGGGACGATTTGCAGAACTATCTCTATTTGCATAAACCGTCCAGCACGGCAGCCTTGGCCTACCACTTCGGCGACTCGGACACCACGCTGGTAGGCAGCGAAATTCCGGTAGGTTGGAATCCTCGCCAGCGCGCCGGCATCCTGATTCCCGACCTGATGGTGATTTTTGGCATTGACCACGCCGCAACTATCGCGCGCAACGGCTATGCCATCCCAGAACACGGCAAGCCGCCGGATTTCGTGCTGGAAATCGCATCCCCGTACACCGCCCGCAACGATGTAACCGGCAAGCGGCGCGGCTATGCCGAGTACGGCGTCCCCGAATACTGGCGCTTTGACCACAGCGGCGGCCGGTACTACGGCACGGGGCTGGCCGGCGACCGCCTGGAAAACGGCGCCTACACCCCAATGCATATAGTGCGGGTTGACGCCGACCGCAGCTGGGGCCACAGCCCGGCGCTGGGCCTGTTTCTATGCTGGGAATACGGCGAACTGCGCTGGTATGACCCGCAGCAGGAACGCTACCTGCCCACCTACGACGAAATTATGGCAGCACGGAATGCGGAGCAGGACGCCCGCCGGCAGGCCGATGCGCGTATCCGAGAACTGGAAGCGGAAAACCGGCGGCTGCGCGGCCCGTAAAACTAACCGCCGCTGCCTACCCCGGAAATTCCAGATCCAGCGATATATCCAGCGCATCCGGGGAGTGAGTCAGGCCGCCGATGCTGATTAGGTCAACGCCGGTTTCGGCAACCGCCCGCACGGTGTCCAGCGTGATGCCGCCCGACGCCTCAATAGCGGCGCGCCCGGCAACGATGCCAACCGCCTGCCGCATCAGCGCCGGCGTCATATTGTCCAGCATTATGATGTGCGCGCCGGCCTCTACCGCCTCCTGCACCTGCGCCAGAGATTCCACCTCCACCTCTACCCGGATGGTGTGCGACGCCGTAGCGATGGCGCGCCGCACTACGGCGGCCAGCGGTTCCTCCAGCGCAGCGCGCGCCGCCAGATGGTTGTCCTTAATCAGGATGCCGTCGGCCAGGTTAAGGCGATGGTTGTAACCGCCGCCCATACGGACGCTGTACTTGTCCAGATAGCGATGGCCCGGCGCCGTCTTGCGGGTGTCCACAATGCGGGCGCCAGTGCCGGCTGCGGCGCGCACATAGGCGGCGGTAGCGGTGGCAATGCCGGACATCCTTTGCAGAAAGTTGAGCGCCGTCCGCTCCGCGCGCAGAATGGCGGCAGCAGAGCCGTTGACGCTGGCAATGTCCGTCCCCGGTTCCAGCGCGGCGCCGTCGTCCAGCAGCAGCGATACTTCCAGCTGCGGGTCAATCCGGCGAAAAACGGCGGCGGCAACCGGCCCGCCGGCCAGCACGCCGGAGGCTTTGGCGCGCAGCATCCCGCTGCCAATCACTTCCGGCGGTATCAGGGCCAGCGTAGTCGGGTCGTTGAACGCCTGATCCTCGGTAAGGGCGGCGTCAATCAGAGACAGGACTTCGGGGGGCAGCTGTTGGGGCATAAGGCAATTCGGCGGCGCAGGACAGCGTTTCCTTTGCGATCGGGATTTACCGCAAGCTGGGGCTGAGGGCGCGCTCGCAGGCTACGGTCAGCCGGGATGCCAGGAACTTGGCGCAGCGTTTAGAGGTGTAGAACAGGCCGCGCTGTCGCAGTAGCCGCAAAGCGCGCCGCGACAAGGCGCGGTTGTTTTTGCGGTCCACGACGGCGGCTACTTCCTTGACCAATTCCCGAAAACGCTCCGGCGGAATGTACGCGGTGAAGCAGTTTTGCGGGCTTTGGTGGTTGTAGTAGGTAACATCAAAGTCGTCATCCACCACGCCCAGCTCTTTGCAGACCTGAAAGAGCTGCGAACCGGGATAGGGCGTAAAGACGCTGAGTATGATGTAATCGGCGGCGATGTTCTTGATTGCGGTAAGGGTATCCTGCAAGGTCTCCTCAGTTTCCTCCGGGAACCCAATCATAAAGAAAGTCTGGATCTCAATGCCCTTGTCGCGGTACAGCTGCACTGCGCTATACGCCTTCTCAATGGTCTGCGCTTTCTTGACCTTGCGGAGCATTTCGTTGTTGCCGGATTCGACGCCCATCATCACCAGAATGCAGCCGGCGCGGCGCATATATTCCAGCGATTCCTCTTTGCTGATGGCTACGGTCATTTCGCAGCCCCAGCGCAGGCCGGGCAGTTCCGTTTCCATCAAGTTGCACAGTTCCTTGATGTAGCGGTTCTGGATGCCGAAAGTATCGTCGTCAAAATAGACATAGTTCAGGCCGCGCTCCCGCAGCGCCTTGATTTCCCGCACTACATTTTCAGGAGAACGCCAGCGGGTTTTCTGCGTCCAGATGGCCTTGGATTCGCAGAAAGTGCAGCTGTACGGGCAGCCCCGCGCGGCAAAGATGAACTGGAATGCTTCAACAGGATAATGCTCGTAATCCCGCAGCACTTCCGGCGCGGCCTCTGCCGGGAAAGGCAGTTCGTCCAGGTCGGGCATATTAGTGCGCGGAGGGGCGAACACGACGCGGTCATTCCGGCGGCAAGCGGTGCCGGCAATGTCGTCCAGGGAATTGCCGCCGCCCCGCGCTTTAAGCAGCTCTACCAGCGTCATTTCGCCCTCGCCGCGCACCGCGATGTCAATGTCGGCGCAAGTCAGGGCGTTTTCAGTGGACAGCGTAGCGTGCGGCCCGCCGGTTATCACCAGCGTATCGGGATTCAGCGACTTGGCGATGCGGGCTACCATCGTTGCCGAAGTAAAGTTCTGCGTCTTGGCGGTAATACCGACTACATCGGGGCTGAAGTCGGCAATGGCCTGCCTGATTTCCGCCCAAATGTCGGCATCGGCATCGTTCAGCGTCCGCAGGTAGCGGGCAAATCCCTCGCCAATCAGATAGCCGTAGCTCATCGTAGCGGCTTTGCGCGGGTTGAAATCCGCATTGTAGGTCTGCACTTCCCAATCCGTCCATTTCAGCACGGCGCCGGAAAGGTAGCCCAAGGACAAAGGGTATTTCACCAATGACATATTGTCATGGTACAGGCGATTAAAGGGCGGCTCAATGAGCATCACCCGCTTGTTGGAGATGGACATAGTGCGGTTCCGCTTGATTATAGTGGGCGCAATAGTACCAACGGGCCGCCGCCGCTGTCAATGACGCGCGGCCCGTATTGCGGCATTGTGCGGCGCGCCGACCAGTACGGCAACAGGGGCCAAGCCCGTCAGACGCTTTCCACCGGCATCGTGGCGATGCCATAGGTGCCGTAGAAAAAGTTGGCGTAGTGGGTAGAGCCGCCGGTTACGAACAGCAGATACTGCTCCGGGGATTCCAGCGCCGGTATGGTAGCGTCCGGGTCGGCGGCTAGATGCTGCAACTCCGGGTGCGTCAGCCAGTTGCCGCCGGCGTCGGCGGGCATCGGCCGGCTGCTGATGGCGTCCTGCAAACTGACGCGGCAGCGCTGATGCAGCCATTCCTGCGCGTCCTGCTTGGACATTCCGGCGTTGTTCAAGATGACGGCGCGGGACGGGCTGAGCATTATGGGATGGTACGGACCCTGGTACGGCACGCGCTTGCTGGTATGGCCTACTTGCGCCGACTGCCGGCCGCGGATCCAGCCGCCCCCGCCAGCGTGCCGGTAGAACATCATCGCGGCAATGTTTTCCAGCGTATCCTGATGGTTGCGCGAGCCGGAATCCAGAATGTCGGTAGGGCCGGTTACGGTTACCACCGTAACGGCGCTGTCATCGGGGCCATAGCCTTGGTCCACATGATAGGGCGGCCAGGGGCTGACCTCCTCGTTTTCGGCGATGCACATTCCGAACTTGGTGGGCAGGCCGATAAAATTGGGGTCGCCGGCGCCGGCCTTGCAGTACCCGATGTTAATCAGGCAGAGACGCAGGGCGCGCCCGATGGCCGTGTTCGCCTTGTTGATCACACCGGGGCCCATTGCGGAAGTGCCGGCGTTGATGCCGGCCTTTTGGGCGATGGGGCCGTTGACCAGAATCAGCGGCGCTTCGGTGTGGCCGGAAACCTGCATATCCCGATGGTTCATTTCGGGCTGGGCGATGCAGTCCAGGGCCGCCAGCAGGATGGGGAACTGCGCCGGCTGGCAACCGGCCATCACGGCGTTGACGGCGATTTTCTCCACGGTGGCCAGGCCAAAGCCGGGTTCCATCACCATCACCAGATCCTGCGGAGCGCGGCGGGTGCCTTGCAGCATCGCCTCAACCGCGGCCGGCGTGGGCGGAACCACCGGAATGCCGTCGCTCCAGTCCCGTTCCTCAAAGAAACGGTTCACGGCGTCCAGGCCAAAGGGGGAATCGTCCAGCTCCACGATGAAAGATTCCGGGTCATGGCTGCCGTTGCCGTTAGACAAACGGCCGGTGGTTGAGGCCGTCAGCGTAGTAAGGCCGGCGATAATGTCGTCAATCTGCCCGTCCACCATCTGATGAATGTAGTCGGGCTGCTGGCCGGTAGTAGCGTGGGGAATAGTAACGAAAGCGGCGCCGGGCTGCCCCCAGCCGTCCACGCAAGACTGCCAGGCGCGGGCGAAACTGCGGGCGGCGATGCCAACGGCGGGGACGCCGGCCTTTTCCATTGCAACCATGTCGTGGGCAAGCCACGACGTGCAACCCCCTCAATGCGCGGTGGCGCCAATCATCGCATCCACTTCGCCGGCGATGATAGCCGCCTCGTCCTCGTCAATATGTACGCCGCGGCTCAACACTGGCCGCCCGGGACGCAAATCGCCGCCGTAACGCTCAAACTTGACATCAGGGAAACGGCGGGCCAGATGCGCGGCAACGCGTTCTACGGCCACATCGGCGCCGCCGGTCATATTGTTGTAAAGGCCAATCGTCTTGCCGTCCAGCGTATCCAGCCGGCGGGCCGGCGGCACCTTGAAATCAACGCGGTCGGCGGCGGGGGACATAACTTGCAGCTTCATTGGAAACGCTCCGATAGGTTCAAGCGGCGGGGCACCGAGACAAGCGGGCCGGCACAAAATGACGGGAGCAGTCTAGAATACGAATGCGGCGGCGTCAACCGGTAGAACGGCCAAGGGCGGCGTATCCGATTAGGGGGTTTAGTTTTCCGTTATTCCGGCGCAAACCGAAGTTCATCATAGCGCATGGATTCCGGTTTGCATCGGATGAATAAGAGACCTTCCCTGCGTGTGCCAGGAAACCGCCAGGCTGTCGGATTACCTACGCTAGGCCATAATAGCGCTGCTCTTTTTGCCGTAGGGGGTATTCTTAACGGGCGGGGGCAATGGGTTTTGCGCCCATCCGCTGGCAGTACGGCGGCAGCCATTCGGGGCGCACCGATATAAAACCGTTGTCAGTTATGTAAAGAATATCCTGGCCAGCGGTTATGGCGCAGCCGGCGGCGCTGCGTTATACTGGCGGCGCACTAACCTACGATTGAGAGCGATGATGACTGCCACTACCGCCACCAGTACTGCCGCTACCAGTGCGGCCCGCGACATTGCGTATTATCTAGAGCGGGCGGACGATTTCGCCGGCCAGGCCGCCGCGGCCGCTGACCGTATTGACGCCGACCGGCAGCTGCCGGCCGACTTGGCGGGGGCGATGGCCGACGCCGGATTTTTCCGTCTGCTGCTGCCACGGGAACTGGGCGGCGCCGAGCTGGCGCATCCCGACTTTCTGCAAATCCTGGAACGGTTCGCCGGCGTTGACGCCAGCACGGCCTGGTGCCTCAACCAGAACAATGTATTCGCTACCAGCGCATCCCGGATGCCGGTTGCTACGGCGCGGCGGATTTGGGATGAGCCGCGGGCGGTGGTAACCAACGGGCCGCCGACGCCGGGTTGCCGCGCCGTTCCCGAACCGGGCGGCTACCGCCTGAACGGTCGCTGGAACCTCAGCAGCGGCAGCGACCATGCTACCTGGATTGCCGCCCTGTCTCCCGTCGTCAACGCGGAATCGCAGAACGGAACCGCCGCCGGCCAGCAAGAGCCGCGTATCCTGCTGATGCCCAAATCCGAAGTTAAGATGGTTGACCTGTGGCAGGTAGCCGGGCTGCGCGGTACGGGTAGTTTCAGTTTTGATGTGGACAACCGGTTCATCCCGGAGGAACATACTTACATTCAGGACGGGCCGCCTTGGGCCGAGGGGCCGCTGTATGTCATCTCGCGCACTCTGCTGTTCGCTGCCGGCTTTGCCACCGTGGCGCTGGGGGTGGCTCGCAAAAGCCTGGACATCGCCATTGGAGTGGCCGAGACCAGGGTGCCGTTCCGCTCCGGCGTCCTGCTGCGGGACCAGCAGACTACGCAGCGCACCGTCGGGGAGGCCCACGCGCTGCACGCCTCTGCCAAAGCATTGCTGCGCGACAGCGCCGCCGCCGTCTGGGACGCCGCCGTCCAGGACCGCAGCGTTACTTTGCAACAGCGCATCCATTTGCGGGTGGCGGCTACCCATGCTATTCGGACGGCGGCGCAGGTGGTGGATACCGCTTATACGCTGTGCGGCGCCGGCGCCATTTACCAGACGAATCCCATCCAGCGGCGTTTCCAGGATATGCGTGTAATCACGCAGCACGTGCAGGGGCATTATGTGCATTACGAAACTGCCGGGCAGTATTTTCTGGGGCTGGATCCGCAGGGCGCATTTTAGGTTCTGATGATGAGTACGCTGCAAAGTTTCGGCGGCGCCGCTGACCGGCTCAACGCATTTTGCCGCGACAGCCGGGCTTATCTGCCCGGAGCACCCGGCGGCCCGCTGTACGGCCTCACTTTTGCCGCCAAGGACATTTTTGATGTAGCCGGCCACATCACCGGATGCGGCAATCCGCACTGGCGGGCCACGCATCCGCCGGCCGTTGCTAACGCCTGGGTTGTGCAGCGTCTGGTGGACGCCGGGGCCGCAATGGCGGGCAAGACTATTACGGACGAGCTGACGCGGGGCATTTTTGGCGAGAACTCCCATTATGGTACGCCCGTCAACCCGCGCGCTCCCGGACGGGTGCCGGGCGGGTCGTCCAGCGGGTCGGCGGCGGCAGTGGCCGGGGGCGCCGTTGATTTCGCATTAGGGTCGGACACCGGCGGCTCGGTGCGGGTGCCGGCCAGTTTTTGCGGACTGTACGGCCTGCGTCCGACACACAGGCGGATACCGCGGTACGGGATGCTGCTGCAAGCGCCCAGCTACGATACCATCGGCTGGTTTGCGCGCACTGCCGATATTTTCGCCAGAGTAGGCGCGGAGCTGTTGCCGTCGGAAACGGGAACGGACACGCCCCGCCCGCGCCGGCTGGTCATCGCCGCCGATGCTTTTGCGCTGGCGGAACCGGCTACCGCCGCCGCTTTGGAACCGGCGGTGGCAGCCGTTAGCAAGCTGTTTGATGAAGTAGCAACCGCAACGCTGTCGCCAACTTCGCTTGCCGAATGGTCGGAACATCAGCAAATTCTGCAAAGCCGCGAGGCGTGGGAATCGGTGCGGGACTGGATTGACGCGGTGAACCCGGCGTTGAGCTTTGAAGTGTCCGACCGTTATGCAATGGCCCGTTCCGTAACCGATGCCCAGGTTAATGCGGCGCAGGCCGGCCGCGCGGCTATTATCGCACGGATGGATGAAATTTATGCTGATGGCGTTACGGCGGTCTGCCTGCCGAGCACGGTAGGGCCGGCGCCCCCGGTGGGGCAGAGGGTTTCGGAACGCCATGCGCTGCGCCTCCGCAACAGCGCCTTGACATCTATTGCCGGCAATACGGGGCGCCCGCAAATCAGCCTGCCGCTGGCGGAAGTGGATGGGCTGCCGGTGGGGTTGTCGCTGCTGGGGGAGTACGGGGCGGACGAGCGGCTGCTGGAGCTGGCCGACGCGTTAGGCAGCATCAACTAACTCTCGCATCAGTTAGCCATCCCGCTGGCAAACTTCCGGGTTTTGTTCCAGCCATTCCAGCAGGGCTTCGGCTTCCCACTGGTGGCCTTGCGGGTTATAGTGGCCGTCGTGAGGCCAAACGGCGGCGGTGATGTCTCCGCCCTGGCGGAGAATGTAATCGTGCGGGTTGATGATCGGGATGCCATGCGCGGCAGCCAAACGGCTGATGAAATTAAAGCGGTCGCGCTCGTAGCTGAGCGCGCTAATATCGGTGAGGATTACCAGCGCGGCGCCGTCCCGTTCTGCGCGGGCCTGAAATTCGCCCAGCGCCAGGCTGGTAAGCGTAACGGCTTGCTGATAGGCGGGAGCGGGATTGTCGGCGGCGAGTTGATCACGCAACACACGGAGTTCGGACAGCGCGGCGGGTTCCGGCTGCCAGCCGTCAAGCACGCCCGCATCATCATAGTGCTGGCGGTAGAGTTCCAGGCGCCGGCGCCGCTCCACTAAAATATCCTGTAGGTACTCTTTGTGCAACAATCGGTACTTGGCGCCCAGCCGCTGCGCGAACCAGGATACCCGGCCGGCTCGGTAAAGCGCCCGGGTAAGCAACGGATTGGACCTTGCGGGACTGGCGTAAGCCAGAAAATCCGGATCAGGCAAGCGCCATTGCAAGGTTCCGTCCGGGCCCAAGTCTGCGGCTAGATGCGGATGTCGACCCGGTACTATCCCATTATAAACCAGGTTCAGCAAAGGGGAATTATTTTCCAGGTCGTTAAGGACAAAGACCAGAACTACCAACTTGGGGTTCAGTCGGCTGGCGAACTTATCGTAAAGCGGCAGCTGCCCGAACTGGCCGGCGCCGCTGAGTCCATATGCGGACGCAGTAATGTCCAGTTCCGGCAGCCGCTGCGCCGCCAGCTGCATCAGCTTGGTCTGAAACTTGTCGGCGATAGGCACTTGCCGAGCATCTACGAAAGAATCGCCGATGATGCTGATGTGGCAGCTTGACGCCGCCCGCTCCGGACTGACGGGTTCCCGGTCCAGAAAACCCAGTCTGTTGGTGCGCTCAGTTACCCAGAAATCCAGATAGTTGGTCCAGTTCACTTCCGTGTTGGGCGCGTACATATAGCCCACGCCGGGGACAAACACATTCGGATACGACCGTTCCATGTGGGGTTTGGTCAGGCGGAAGTAGGCTTCTCCGGCAAGTCCAATCAGCCCCAAGCCCGCTAGAATGAGCAGCGCATTCCAGCCAATCAGCTTTGCGACCCGGTAGAGTCCGGGGGGGGGGTAGAATTTAGGCGCATAGATTGGAGCCATAACGATAGCGGATGCGCTGGGGTTCAGCAGGATGAAATCGGCAACTGGGCAGCGAAAGGACTGGGCGGCGAAAGGGGCGATTCGTCAGCCGGGTCGGCGCGCTGGGGCGGCGATATATTCCGTTGGCACGGACCGGCGGGCGGGCAGCGCGGAAATCAGCATTGCCAGCAGGACCCAGGCCAGCATTGCAAAGTAGGCGTACTTCAGGCCGGCGGTAAAGGCGGCGCCGACGCCGCTGCTGACGCCGTTTCGCACCGCATCCAGGCTGGGCTCGTAGCCCATTGCCCCCATAGTGGCCGTTACGATGGCGGTAGCTACGGCCACGCTGATGACATTGCCGCCGTTGCGAATCAGGTTGAGCAGCGCCGAAATGACGCCGTGCCGTTCCCGTTCCACGGCGCTCAATATGGAGCTGGAGTTGGGCGAATAGAAGGTGCCCATCCCGCTGTTGGTAAGCATCAGGGCGCCGATGACATGGAGCAGGGAGGAGTTGGGCGACAGCTGGGACAGCAGGGCAATGCCGGTCAGGGAAAAGGCCAGGCCGCCCACGGTAAAGGGGCGCCAGCCGAAACGGTCGGAGAGGCGTCCGCTCACCGGCCCCAGCAGCGCCATGCAAGCGGCTCCCGGCACGACGGCCAGTCCGGCTACGGACGGGCTGTAGCCCAGTACATTTTGCAGGTAGAACGGGGTCATAAACAGCACGGCGGAGCTGCCCATAAAGGTTAGGAAGTTGGCCGCCGTGCCCTGGGCGAAGTTGTGGCGGCGGAACAGGCGCAGCTCCAGCATAGGGCTGCCGCAGCGCAGTTCCCACCAGATAAAGGCGGTCAAAAGGGCGGCGAATGCGGCGGCGGCCGCCAGTATCAGCGGGGAGGTCCAGCCTACGCGGTGCGCGTTGCTGATGCCCAGCAGCAAGGACAGCAGCGCCGCCGATGAGAGAACCGCGCCCAGCCAGTCAAACCGGCTCTGCCCGACGCGTCGGGCCTCGCTTTGGCCGGACAGCACCAGCAGGCTCAACGTGGCGCTGGCCAGCACCAGGGGAACGGTGGCGAGAAAGACGGCGCGCCAGCCGAAAGCGTCCACCAGGAAACCGCCGAGCGCGGGGCCGGTTACGGCGCCGGCGCCGACCATGGTCATAATCATGCCGATGGCCTTGCCGCGCTCGGCGGAGGGGAAAGCGCCGATGACGATGGCCATACCCGTCCCCTGCGTCATTGCGGCGCCGGCGCCCTGGGCGATGCGCGATAGTATCAGCGCGGGCAGTTCGGTGGCTGCGCCGGCGGCGACTGAACCGGCGACGAACACCACGCAACCCATTATGTACACCCGTTTGGAGCCAATCAGGTCGGCCAAGCGCCCCATGGGGAGCAGCAGGGCGATGATGGTCATTGCGTAGCCGAGGACCAGCCACTGGACGCTGGGGATGTCGGTCTGGAAGTATCCGGCGATGGACGGGAGGGCGACGCCAACGCTGCCGTGGTCAACGACGGAGGCGAAAGTGCCTACGGCCATTGCGGCAAAGGCGTACCACTTGTAGCGGGGGCTACCCGCCAACGCTGCCAGCACGGGGGGCTACGCTCGTTCCAGAGGGGATTATCGCCGGACTACTGGCGAACTGTAACGCCGACCAGGCCGGGCAGGATGGGCGCGGGCGCATTCTGCGGGACGGTTACATTGAACATCACGGGAAAGCTGATGATGCCGCGCTCGGTGCGGGCCGTATCGCTGATTTCGGCAACTTGGGCGGCAAACACCTGGTCGGGGACGGCGGACAGAGTTACTTCGGCCGGAGCCGCCACGCTGATGCGGCCAATATAGTTGGATTCCACCAGGCCGAGCACGCTGACGTCGTAGGGGTCAACAATCTGTATTGCTCTGACGTCCAGGGTTGCGGCTTCGCCGGGGGCGATGGTTACCAGGCGGACGATGCCGTCAATGGGGGCGCGCAGGATGGTTTTGTTGGCATCGGCGGCGGCGCCGGTGTAGGCGGCGGCGGCGGCGTCAATGTTGGCCTGGGCCAGGGCGACATCGGCGGCGGCGACTTTTTTGGTTAGGTCATCGCGGGCCTGGCGCGCGGTTGCGACGTCTTTGACGAGTCCATCCAGCGCGGCCTGGTCGGGGCCTTTGGCGAGGCGCGCCAGCTGGCTGCGGGCTGATTCCAAGGCGACGCGGGATTGGTCGGCGGCGGCTTGCAGGCGGGCTAATTCCACTGCGTCGACACCGGCTTGGGCTTCGGCCAAATCTCTTTCGGCGCGGTCCAGGCGTTCCCGGGCCAGGGTTACGGCATTTTCCAGGCGCTCCAGTTCGTTAGAGTTGGGGCCGGCCTGGATGTCGGTCATTTGCAGGTTCAGCTGAACGAGGGCGGCTTCCAGTTCGGCAACCCGTTCTACGACGACGGTGCGGTCGCTTTCTTTGGGGCCGGCGAGGAGTTCGTCCAGATCCCGTTGTTTTTCGGCGAGGGATTTTTCGGCCAGTTCAATGCCGGCGCGCAGGGCGCGGAGCTGCGTGGGGTTAAAGGTAGCGCCGGGGTTTTCGTTGCGTTCCTGATTGGTGTAGAAGCTTTCGTCCGCAATCTGCTGGTTGAAAGCATCCATTTTGGCCTGGGCATCGGTTACGGCGGTTTCCGCCTGCGCGACGGCCTGCCGCGCCATAGCGAGCCGGTCAGCGTGGCTGGTCTCAAAATCACGGACGGCTTCGCGGGCATCGTCCAGGTTGTTTTCCGCGGCGGCGATGCGGCTGCGGAGCCGGGCTACGGTTTCGGTATGCCGGGGCAGGAAGTCGCGGACGGCCTTTTCGGCGTTGTCCAGCGCGATTTTCGCCGTGGAGCGGTTGGACAGGGCCTGCGCGAACTGCTCGCTATGGCTGTCGCCAAAGTCGGTTACGGCGTCATCGGCGCGGTCGACGGCGGCTTCGGAGTTGGCGACATTCTGGCGGGCCGTGGCGAGTTGCACGTCGTAGTTGACCTGGTAGTCATCCAGTCTTTCCTGGGCGCGTTCCAGGGCAATTTCGGCGTTGGCGAGGGCGCTTTCGGCGCGGGCGCGCACCAGCGGGTCGGACGATTCCAGGCCCATTATCTGGTCCAGGCGATCCTGGGCGTTTTCCACGTTGACTTTGGCCTGCGCGGCGGCGGTTTGGGCGGCGGTCTGGGTTTCGGAGTCCAGCGTGGCCAATATATCGCCGGCCGACACGCGGTCGCCGACGGCTACATTCACGGCGCCGATTTCGCCGGGGATTTCAAAGGCGAGGTTGACGCGGGTGTTGAAAATCAGTTCGCCCCGGGCCTGAAAGTCCTGTGCGACGGCGGTTTCTGCGGACGGGGCGGCGGCAGCAGCGGGCGGCTCGGCCGTTTCTCCGGGTTCGGCGGCGGCCGAGCAGGCCAGGACGATGACGCCGAGGCCGGCGCAGAGGGCCAAGGCCGTCGCACGGATTAGGGTTCGGGGTATCGCCCGCAGGCGAGGGGTAGTCATTTTCAACTTTCCTGTCTCCGGGGAGTCAGCAGTCCAGCCGGGCCGGGGCTGCTGCTATGGTATCCAATTGTCGCGTCGTATGGTTAAGGAATCGTCAAGGCGCTGCGGTTCAAGGTCTGAATTTCAGGCAGGGACGCAAGGCGTTGACGGCCCAGGCATTGACGCCTGGTACATCAATGCCTGGGCCGTCAATCGTCTGATGCGCTCATTGCTTCGGCGGCCAGAGGCGGGGCGGGTTGGCGCCTGATTAGCCGTTGCAACCGGGCCCAGCCGTTGGGGATAGATTCGTGGAACAGCATATAGGTTACGGGAACGGCAATCAGCGTTAGGAAGGTGGAGCTGACCAGGCCGCCGATGACGACTGTGGCCAGTTCGGCGCCGACCAGGCCGTTGCTGTCGCTGAAGGCCAGGGGAAAGATGGCGAGGATGGTAGTGAAAGCCGTCATCAGGATGGGGCGCAGCCGGGTGCGGCCGGCTTCAATCATGGCGTCCAGGGCGTTGGCGCCTTGCTCGCGGAGCTGGTTGACGAAGGTAATCAGCACGATGGCGTTGGTAACGACGATGCCGATAAGAAAGAGGAATCCCATCATTGCGGGCAGGCTTAAGGCGCGGTCGGTAACATACAGGGCCACCAGCGCGCCGACTATGGCCAAGGGCATACTTAACACGACGATGAACGGGTCGCGCAGCGAGCCCAGGGATGCGACCATGACCAGATAGACCAGGGAGACGCCGATGGCCATGGCGACATAGACATTGTTGAACTGCTCCTGGATGTCGCTGGCAAAACCGCCTTCGTAGACGGTAACGCCGGGGGGCAGCGCGGTAGCGGCGATGACGCGGCTGACTTCAGCGCTGATGGCCTGAGTGTCCTGGCCCTCAAAAGAGCCGCTGATGGTTATGGAGCGGTCGCCGTTGTAATGCGTAACGCGCGAGGGGCCTACGGTGGATTTGATGTCGCTGATGGCGCCGAGGGGGGCGCTGCCGCGCGGCCCGCCGATATTCAGCCGTTGCAGTTCGTGAATTTCGTCAACGGCGTCATCCCGGCCGCGCACTACTACGTCGTAGGTATCTCCCTCAAGGCTGACGTCGGCGACATCGGAGCCATAGACCCAGGCACGGACTTGGGTGGCTATGGAGCGGGAGTCCAGGCCGTAGCGTCCGGCTTCGTCGAGGTCAACGGCAAAGGTTAGTTCCTCGGCGGTGTCGCTGATGTTGGTTTGGACATTGACCAGGCCGGGGAGGGGGCTGATGCGTTCCAGGAGCTGCGACGCCGCGGCCTGGACATTGCTGAAATTGGCGCCGGTAATGGTGGCTTCGAGTCCGGCCTGGGGCGGCCCGCCCTGGTCGGCGGAAACCTGGAAGTCGACGTTTGCTTTGTCGGTGAAATCCTGGCGCAGCTGCGCGATGATGTCCGGCGGCGCATTTTCGGACAAGGGGATAAAGAAGCCGGCGACATCATAGCCGCCCTCGCCGGCGCTGGGGCCGAAGTTGTCGCTGGTCGCCCCCAATGTAACCTGATAGGTGTCAATATATCCCTGCTGCCGGTAGCCTTCCAGGGTCTGCTCGACCTGGCGCACTTCGCGGAACATTGCGGTGGCGTTGGCGCCTTCGGGCATAGTGAGGTCAATGCGCGCCGATTCTACCTGCCCGGCGGAGAAGAGGGTAATGGGGAGCAGGACAATGAGGTAGAGGCTGGCGCCGACGACGATGACGCAGCTGAGTAGGGTAATCAGGCGATGGCGCAGGGCCCAGACCAGGGGCGGGGTGTAGATGCGTTGCAGCCAGGTGCTGTCGTCGCGCGCCGGGGCGTCCGCATCGGCAGTATCCGTTGCCATATCGTTGCGGCGGAGCAGTGCGGAGCCGAGCACGGGCACGGCGGTGAGGGCGATAAGAGTTGAGGCGAGCAGGGATACGCAGACGGTTTGGGCGAAGGGTAGGAAAAACTGCCCTACCTGGCCGGGGATAAAAGCCAGCGGGAGGAACACGGCCACGGTGGTCAGCGTGGAGCCGACGATAGCGGCGCCGACTTCCTGGGCGCCCCGGATGGCCGCCGTGCTGCGGGGTTCGCCGGCTTGCACATGGCGGTAGGTGTTTTCCAGGACGACGATGCTGTCGTCCACGATGCGGCCGACGGCGATGGCCAGGCCGGCGAGGCTCATAAAGTTGAGGGTCCAGTCAAAGACCGCCATCACGATCATGGTAACCATGACGCTGAGGGGTATGGAGATGGCGATAATAAGCGTAGGGCGCAGGGTGTTGAGGATGCCGCGGACGGCCGAGGGTCGGATTTGGAGCAGGAAGAGGAATATGGCGAGGACGGCGATGCCGAAGCCCTGCGCGCCCTGGGTCATGACGCTGTTGAGTTGTTCCTGGAGGGGCGGCCCGCTGTTTTCCAGCAGTTCCATATGGACATCGGAGGGCAGTTCCAGGCCATCTACCACTGCCAGGACGGCGTCGGTAACTTCGATGGTGTTGCCGTCGGGGAGGCGCAGGACGGACACCGAAATGGAGGTATGGCCGTTAGTGCGGGAAACGGCGCCGGCCTGGGGGGTGTCAATTACCACCCGGGCCACATCGGAAAGGGGGATGGGGGCGACGGCGCCGCCGGGGCCGGGCGTGGGGCTGCCGCGCTTGAAACCGACGGGGATGCGGCGTATGGCATCCAGGTCGGTGTAGCCGTGATAAGTCCGCAGCGCCAAAGACCGGTCGCCCTGCTCGATGGAGCCGGCGTTGAGGTCAATGGAGTTGCCGGATACGGCGGCGATGACACTCTGGATGGAGAGGTCGTATTCGTCCAGGCTTTCGGGGTCAACGATTACGGAGACGCGCTCGGTGATGCCGCCCTGGACGGTTACATCATAGACGCCGTCGATGGCCTCCAGGGGGGGGACAATCTGGTCGTCGATGATGCGGCGGAGGGCGGGAATATCGCGGTCGCCGGTAACGCTGTAGCGCATGACGGGGAAAATGTCGGTGGTAATCCGCACTACGGTGGGGGCGCCGGCGTCGTCGGGGAGGTTCAGGCCGCTGACGCGGCTGGTAATTTCGTCCTCCGCGTTTTCGGCGTCGGAGCCGGTAACGAAATTAGCCGTTACGATGGAGGTATTGGCCGTGGATATGGAAGTGACCCGGTTCAGGTCGGCCATGCCGATGATGGCGTCCTCGATTGGCTCGGTAACCTCGCTGGCGACGGTAATGGGGTCGCCTTGGGCGTAGCCGGTCCAGACGATGACGCTGCCGAAGCTGATGTCGGGGAACAGCTCCTGCTGGAGGCGGTTATAAGAATAGATGCCGCCGCCCAGCGCCAGGAGCATCACCATTATGGTTACCGATTTCCGGCTCAACGCTAATCGGGTAATGATGGTCACGATGCCCTCGTCAAATCATTCATCGCAGCAGTAGAACGGGTAGCAGCAGAACGGACCGGCGGGCCGGGAAGCTAACCGGGGCCGGCTGGATCCGTTTCGTTTAAATCGTATCAATCATACCATACCGCCCGGAATAATGGCGGGGCTGTTGATACTATGGTTGTTACGCCGGCGGGATGGGCTGCGGATTTAGGCGGGGGCGCAAATCGGGGGAGTTGGGGAAATGTGGGGTATCGGCAAGCCGCGCCGCCGGTTGTGCGGTATAGTACACTGGCGGCGATAGATACCCCGACCGATAGCGATACCCTGCAAGCAAGGAGGACGGAATGGATTTCGCCCTGTTTTCGCATATACCCTGGCCGGAGGAGCGCACGGCGCGCGGCCTTTACGCCGATCTGATTGAGCAGGCCGTAGTCGGCGAGGAGCTGGGCTTTAAGGCCATCTGGCTGGCGGAGCATCATTTTACGCGGTACGGGCTGGGGGCATCGTCGCTGCTGATTGCCGGGAACATTGCGGCGCGCACGGCGCGCATCCGGCTGGGGACGGCGGTGCTGATACCGCCGCTGCATCATCCGGTGCGGCTGGCGGAGGATACCGCGACGCTGGATGTCATCAGCGACGGGCGGCTGGATGTGGGGTTCGGACGAGGGGCGGCGGGTTCCGAGTATGCCAATTTTGGGATTGACCACGCCGAGAGCCAAGCGCGCTATCGGGAAACGATTGAGATGGTGCAGCGGCTATGGACGACGCCGGACTGCACGATTGAAGGCGAATTTCACACTGTGAAGCGGATTAATTTGGTGCCGACGCCGCTGCAACAGCCGCATCCGCCGGTGTATGTGGCCGCTACGCGGAGCGCGGAGTCGCTGGACTTTGTGGCATCTACCGGGCGGCGGCTGATTGTGGGGGTAGTGCTGGACACGGGGGAGGCGATTGAGTTGCTGAATCGCTTTTTGGCGCTGACGCGGCAGCATGGGGCGGCTACCGGCGCGGGGGAAGTGCCGTTTTTCCGCTATTTTTATGTAGCGGAAACCGAGGAGCAGGCGCATCGGGACGCGCGCGACGCGCTGAACTGGACTTTGGATGTGAACACCTGGCGGCGGGAGTTTCCGGTGGGCAGCGAGGTGCATCAGCGGCTGGATGACTACCGGCGGCGGCGTACCGTTTATCCGCCGACTTACGAGTATCTGGCGGAGCACCGGGCGTTCATCGGCACGCCGGAGCAGTGCGCCGCCAAGATCGGGGCGCTGCGAGATGCGGGCGTCCGTTATTTCGGGTGCAACTTCGCTTTCGGCGGGCTGGAGCAGCGGAAACAGCTGCGGTCGATGGAGCTGTTCGCCAAAGAGGTGATGCCCCGTTTCGCCGGGGCGGATTAAGTTGCGGCGTCGTCATTCCGGCTGGCGCCGGAATGACGGTTGGGGGAATTGACGCCGATGGGCGGGGGTGGGGCGGGATTGGTTCCCGTCCGTCCGGCTGCGGCAGCGGCGTTAGGTTGTTTTGCTGGGGTGGCGGTGCCTCCGTTGGTACAGGATGGGGGGTTGTCAGGCTGGTGTCAGGCGTGTCAGGCGGTTGATCGAACTTGCTAGCGGGGTTCGGGTTTCCGAGTTTTTTGGTTTCCAGGTCGGTTTCAGCCCTACGGCCGGAGGTTTTGCGCGTTGCTTTTGACGAGGCTGGCTTTTCGTCCGGGGACAGGGCGCTCCGTCTGGCGCCTTGGCAGGACCCGACTCCTTCGGTTAGTTTGACCGTGGGCGAGTAGAGAACGCCGGTGCGACTTGATTGCTGAATGACCGTAACGACCTGGAAACTGGTGGGCTCGGAGATTGGCTGCCTGACGAATCTGATTATAGCACGACTGTACGGCTTGGCAAGAGGTTGGTGTCATTGGCGGGAGGGAATTTTTACACCGATGGACAGGATGGACAGGATTAGGTAATGGCATGGATGGAGGGGATGAATGGGGATTTTGGATTCCGGCTTGCGCCGGAATGACGGTTGGGGGTTCGGAATGACGGTTGGGGGTTCGGATGACGGGGTGGGGTTAGTCGTCGCCGGGGGTGTTGGCGGGAGCAGCGGTAGGGGTTTCGTCCGTTATGGTGGACGGCTTGGGGCTGCGACGGATGGCGCGGGCTATTGAGATTGCGGAACCGATGCTGAGGCAGACGCCCATCGCGAGAAAGGCCCATTTCAGCCCGGCGACAAAGGCGGGGGCTACCGCCGGGTTGACGGCGTCCAGCTTTGGCGCGACGCCGTAGGCTGCCATGGTTGAGACTACGATGGTAGTCGCCACGGCGACGCTTACCACATTGGCGGAGTTTCGCACGAGCTGGGTGAGGGCCGAGACTACGCCATACCGGCTGCGGTCAACCACGCTGATTATGCTGCTGCTGTTGGGGGAATTGAACAGTCCGGTGCCGGAGCTTTGCATCATCAGGACGCCGATAATCAGCCACAAGGGCGACTGCTCGGAGAGGGCAAAGGCGAATACAAAGGCGCCGGCCGCCGACAGGGATATGCCGCCGATAGTGAAAGCGGGCCAGCCAAAGCGGTCGGACAATCGTCCGCTTAATGGCCCCAGGATTACCATGCACAGCGCGGCCGGTATCATCATCAGGCCTACTTGTTCCGGGGAGTAGGACAGCACGCGTTGGAGGTAGAACGGCATCATAAAGCGGGCGGCGGAAGTGCCGAAAAACGACAGCCATGCCGCCGCTACGCCCAGTCCGAAAATGCGGTTGGCGAAGAGCCGCAGCTCCAGCATCGGAGAGCGGAAGCGGAGTTCCCACCAGATGAAGGCGGCGGTCATTATGACGACGGCGGCGGCGCCGGCGATTACCCATAGGGATACCCAGCCCAAGGCGTTGCCGTTGCCTACTATCACCAGCATTACCAGGAGGATGACGCCGGACAGCCCGGCGCCAATCCAGTCGAAAGCGTTCTGCCGTCCGCTGCGGTACTGGCCGGCGTCGGGGCTGCGCTCCAGCAGCAGCCAAGAAAAGGCCAAGACGACGGCGCCGGTAGGGACGTTGATGAAAAAGACCCAGGGCCAGCCGAGCCAGGCGACGAGGAAACCGCCGACGGCCGGCCCGGCAATGGCGCCCAGTCCGACTACGCTGAGATGCATTCCCAAGGCTTTGCCGCGCTCGGCGTCGGGGAATGCGGCGATGAACATACCCATACCGCAGCCCTGCACCATGCCGGAGCCGATGCCTTGCAGTACCCGGAAGGCGATCAAGGCGCCCAGGCTGGGGGCAAAGGTGGAGCCGAGGGAACCGATGACGAAAATGGCGGCGCCGGCTACATAGACGCGGCGGCGTCCGGCTACATCGCCAAGGCGGCCCATAGGGAGCAGCAGGGCGCTGATGGTAAGGGCGTAGGCGACGACGACCCACTGCACGGATTCCAGGGTGGCGTCAAAGTGGGATTCGATGCCCGGCAGCGCAATCAGGACGCTGCCGTGGTCAACCACCGAGAAGAAGGTGCCGGCGGCGACGGTCCAGAAAACCCACCATTTATAATTGCGGCTGCGGGTGATGCGTGGCAGCAAACGAACCCCGGTATGCGGTGAAAGTAGCGGGGCAGCGTCCGGCCCCGCCATAGCGCCAATATCATACTCTCTTTGATGATGGGATAGGTAGGGGCGATTGGGGGGCGTGTTGCCGAATTGGCGGTTATTTCGGCTGGCGCCGGGAGCGGGCGACGGCGGCGGCGGTTATGGTGATGGGGGCGGCGGCCATAGATTCCGGCTTGCGCCGGAATGACGGTAAGGAGGGACGGAATGACGGTTGGGGGGTTGGGAATGGCGGCGGCGGTTATGGATTCCGGCTTGCGCCGGAATGGCGGTAAGGAGGGGCGGAATGACGGTTGGGGGGTTGGGAATGGCGGCGGCGGTTATGGATTCCGGCTTGCGCCGGAATGGCGGTAAGGAGGGACGGAATGACGGCAATGGGGTTGGCGGTAGGATTGGGCAATGTGGGGTTGGGTAATTCCGCATTGGGTGGAGTGTAAATTGTTTGTAAATCGTAATTTGGCGGCGATTTGCGCCGTCGGATGGGGGAATTGGGTATTGCTAACGGACGGCTGGGCTGTTATAATCGGCGGCGATTTGAGATAGTGTCCGGCCGATGGTACTGGAATGAACGCGCTATATCCGGCAGTACAGCCGCAGGAATTCGCCCGGCGCCGGCGCCGGTTGATGGATTCGCTATCCGGCGGCGCTATTGTGTTGGCCGCCGGGCATGATGCGCCGCGCAACAACGATGTTGACCACGAGTATCGGCAGTCGTCGGAATTCTGGTATCTGACCGGGTTTGACGAACCGGATGCGGTAGCGGTGCTGCGACCCGGTTCTCGCACGCCGTACACGCTGTTGGTGCGGCCTTATGACCCGCTATTTGAGATCTGGGTTGGCTATCGGGCGGGCGTCAACGGAGCGGTTGGGCCGCTGGGGGCCAACGCGGCGTATCCGATAGACCGGCTGGATACGCAGCTGCCCAAACTGCTGGCCGATGCCGAAACGGTTTATTACGCGCTGGGCAGCGACGAGCGGGTGGACGGCATTATCTCCGGGATGGTCAAGCAGCGGCGCAATCTGGCGCAGCGCGGGGCTAAACCGGTGCGCCGCATTGAGGATCCGACTCCGCAGATTGACTTGATGCGCCAAGCCAAAACGGACGCTGAAATCGGATTATTGCAGCGGGCCATTGACATCACGGCCAAGGGCTTTGACGCAGCGATGCGAACCGCCGCGCCCGGCGTGTACGAATACGAAGTACAGGCGGCGCTGGAACGGCCTTTCCGGCAGCTGGGTTCGCCGCGCAACGGCTACCCGTCGATTGTAGCGGGCGGGGCCAACGCCTGCGTGCTGCACTACATCCGCAACCGGGATCGGCTGGGCGATGACGACCTGCTGCTGATAGATGCCGGCGCCGAGTATGGCTACTACACGGCGGATGTTACGCGCACCTGGCCGGTGTCGGGGAAGTTCACCGGCCCGCAGCGCGCCGTTTATGAGGTGGTACTGGAGGCGCAGCGCAATGCCATCGCCGCGGTCAAGCCGGGGGCCGGCTTTGACGATGTGCACCGGATTGCTACCAAAACGCTGGTGCAGGGGCTGATTGACCTGGGGATTATGACGGGGAGCGCCGATGACATTGTGAACAGCGGGGGCTACCGCGACTACTATATGCATGGCACTTCGCACTGGCTGGGGCTGGATGTCCACGATGCCGGCCCTTACCGGGACGATAAAGGGCAGACGCGGCTGCGTCCGGGGATGGTGCTTACGGTGGAGCCGGGGCTGTACTTTGGCGCGCTGGCGAAAAAGACGCCGGAGGCCTATCGGGGCATTGGCATCCGCATTGAGGATGATGTGCTGGTTACCGATGACGGCTGCCGGGCGCTGTCGGAAGGGATTCCGAAGGATCCGGACGAACTGGAAGCGATTGTCGCTGATTCACGGTAGGACTATGTTTCGGTCAGAGCCAAGCTACAGCGCCGCGTTTGCCGCCGTTCCGATACGGGAAGGGGTAATTGCGCCGCACTTTAATACGGGGGTTCCGACGGGGGTTCCGACGGGGGTTCCAGCGGGGGTTCGGGCGGAGGTGCGGCCGCCGCGGCCCATTGCGGCGGCGATCGTACCGGTGAAAATTGCGCCGCTTGCAGTTTTCGCATCCGTACCGCAGCGCACTAGCCGGGGCGGGGGATTAGTTCCCCGCCTTTTTTATGCTTTGGCGGGGCGGCGCAAAACTCCCGTCCGGGGCCGGCGCGGCGGGGTGAATGCCAAAGTTCTCTCCGCAAATGGGGCGGCGCTGCTGTCGCTGCATTCTCTTTCGTTACGGCGAAGTCAAATGACTTCGCTTTTATTTTGCCGGTGATTGCGCGCTAATTGGGGCGTCAATCGGAGATTCACCGCATCTCACGGGAGATTCACCGTATCCCACTGGAGGCTGCCGATGCAACACTGGTGATAGCCGGCCGGAACGGTGGCCGGCGTGATGTTCAATCCAGACTGAATTTGAGGAGGAATGATGAGTTTCCCCAACCCCCTTGTTATCAAGTCGGTGGCGGTGCGCCGCGCTCTGGCGGCTGCGGTTCTGTTGACGCTGGGGCTGCTGCTGGCGGCTTGCGGCTCCGAAAGCGAAACGCCGGCGGCCGGCGGCAGCGCCGGTTCCGGCAAGTATGCCAATCTTTCCGGCGACATTGCCATTGACGGGTCGTCAACCGTGTTTCCGATTACGGAAGCGGTGGCCGAGGAATTCGGGCGTCTTACCGACGGCGAGGTGCGCGCGGTGGTGGGCATTTCCGGCACGGGCGGCGGCTTCAAGAAGTTCTGCGCCAACGAAACGGCCATCTCCGATGCATCCCGGCCGATCAAGCAGAAAGAGGTTGACCAGTGCGCCGCCGCCGGCGTTGAGTACATTGAAATCCCGGTGGCCATTGACGGGCTTTCCGTGCTGGTCAACCAAGAGAACGACTTTGTGGAATGCCTCACCGTGGAGCAGCTCAATATGATCTGGTCGCCCGAAGCGGAAGGCGTGTTGATGAACTGGAACCAGGTCAACGCGGACTGGCCGGCGGAGCAAATTGCGCTGTACGCGCCCGGCGTGGATTCCGGCACTTTTGACTATTTCACCGAAGCCATCAACGGCGACGGCGGCGTATCGCGGGGCGACTTTGTGGCCTCCGAGGATGACAATGTGCTGGTGCAAGGCATTGCGGGCGACCGCTACAGCCTGGGGTACTTTGGGTACTCCTACTATGTGGAGAACCGGGACAAGCTCAAGGCAGCGCCGGTTGACGGCGGCGGCGGGTGCATTGCGCCGACTGACGAGGCCATCAACAACGGGAGCTACGCGCCGCTGAGCCGGCCTTTGTTCATCTATGTGCGCGCGGATGCGGCGCAGGAGGAACACATCGCCGAGTTTGTGCGGTACTACCTGAGCGCGGAGGGGCAGCGGCTGGCGGCGTCGGTGGGCTACATTCCGTTCCCGGCGCAGGTTTATGACCTGGCGCTGGCCAAGTTTGAGGCGGGGACGACGGGAACGGTGTTTGGCGGGGATGACGCCTATAAAGGGCCGGTCGCGGACGGGCTGATGCGCTAAACGCGGGATACCGGGCCTAGCCGGGCTGGGCCGAATATAAGGCAGGGGCGGATGGCGGTTCGCCCCTGCTGCGTTTGGCAATATGCCTTTTGGCGTTCATTCCCGTTCCAGAAACTCCCGCACTTGGCGCATCAGGGGTTCCCGGTCGTAGATGCCGAGCAGGAGGGCGGCGTTCCGCATCCAGTCGCCCTGGAAGTAGCGCTCGTAGAGTACCTGGCGGCCGGCGAATGCGCTGCACGCGGCATCCCAGGCCAGGCGGAACAGCCGCACTCTTTCCCGGGCTGACGCGGTGTCGGTGTCCAGATAGGCGTCCAGCACTTCGGCCAGCGGGCTGTTGAAGTCGGCCTCGGAGGGGAGAGCCATCAGGCTGCTGGAGCCGAGCAGCTGGATGATTTCGGCCATTCGGGGATACATTTTGATGAACAGGTTGCGGGCGACATTGAGGGGGATGCGGTCGGGGAGCATAACGCCCCATTCGTCAATGGCGGCGTTGACTTCGGATTGGGTGAGCAGGGCTTTGGTGATTTCCAGATTTTCCAAGAGCTCGGCCAACAGGGCCTGGATTTGGAGGTTGTCGCCGCTGCCCAGCGTCTCTATCATCAGGCTGGCGATGCCGGCGATGAACTCGCATTTGGCGACATTTTTGGTGACAACCTGGTGGCCGGTATGCACATACTGGCCGGTGGCCGCCGACATATTGTTGCATTTGTGCCGGTCGCCGTACATAAAGACGCGTTCCCAAGGCACCAGCACATCGTCAAAGAAAACGATGGCGTCCATTTCCTCAAAGCGGGAACCGAGGGGATGGTCAAAGTGGGATTTGCCGAGGTCAAAGCTTTCCCGGCAGATGAATTTGAGGCCGTCAATGCCGCACGGGACGGCGAAGGCGAAAGCGTACTTGTGGGCGTCCTCATCCCGCGCCAGGAGATGGGAACGGGTGGGATAGACCATAATTTCGTCGGACAGCGGGCCGAGGGTAGCGAGGACGCGCGGGCCGCGCACTATCAGGCCGGCGTCGGTTTCCTTGACTACCCGCAAGGCTACGTCGGTGGTGTAATCCATTGAGACAGCGGCGGGGGCGCGGCTGCGTTGCAGGTTGACCAGCGTATGGGTCATACAGATGTCGTTTTCCCGCGCGAACTGGTAGTAGTTGACGATATTGCGTTGGAATTCGGGATAGCGGGCATCGTCAAAGAAACCGCTGGCGGCGGCCATGGCCATTACGGTTACATTGAGAAAGTCGGGCGTGCGCCCCATCATGCCGTAGCTGGCGTGGGCCCAGTGGGACATCATCGCGCGGCGGCGGGCCAGGTCGGCGGGGGTTTTGGGAACGACGAACGACAGTCCGACCGGGGCGCCGGAGGTAGGCGAAGGGTAGGTCATCTCCGCCGCCAGGCTGGCGTCGTGCTGCATATCGTAGAGCGCGGCCACCGATTGGGCGCCGTTGGCCAAGCCGGGGAAAGTGGTTACGTCAGCAATGCGTCGTCCGTCCAGCCAGATTTCCCGGGGCTGGGCGCGCAGGCCGGCCAAGTATTCGGCGCCGGTTCGTGCGGGCATAGTAGAACTCCTTCCAGCAAGACGGCGATGGCGCCATAAAAGAGGATGCCGAAGTTGTCAACTTGCGGCTTACTGCGGGCCGTTTTCCGTTTTGTCGCGCAGTTCGGCAATGACTTCCATAGGGTTGGCGTCCGGGTCGTCCTTAAGCCGGGCCGATAGGGCATCCAGCACATCGGCCCATCCGGCGCGTCGGCCGGCCAGATTGCCTTCCTGGACTCATTCTTGACGGCCTTGTTGGATTCCTTCCTGGCGGCCTTCTGCGTGGCCTTCCTGGATTCCTTCTTGGCGGCCGCGGTCCTCGGCGGCGTTGATGTCACGCCGGCGTTTGGAGATTGCGTAGAACATTTGATAGCCTCCTTCCAGCAAGACGGCGATGGTGCTGTAAAGTAAGGACGCTGAAACGGTATTTACTGCGGGCCGTTTTCCGTTTTGTCGCGCAATTCGGCAATGACGTCTATAGGGTTGGCGTCCGGGTCGTCCTTAAGCCGGGCGGATAGGGCGTCCAGGGCGTCGGCCCGTCCGGCGCGGCGGCCGGCCAGATTGCCTTCCTGGATTCCTTCCTGGATTCCTTCCTGGCGGCCGGCTTCGCGGCCGCGGTCCTCGGCGGCGTTGATGTCACGCCGGCGTTTGGAGATTGCGTAGAACATTTGATAGCCTCCTTCCAGCAAGACGGCGACGGATCCGTAAAAGAGGACGCCGAAATTGTCAAACTGCGCCCAAGCCGGGCCGTAGGTGACCCATAGCCAAGTTGACAGCAAGCCGCCAAAGGGGGCTACCGCAAAATGGCGGGCCTGCCATCCTTCCGGCTGGTCAACCAGATCCCGCATCCTGTGTATTGGATTGACGATTTGATTATACCTCAACTGATGCGGCCGGCGGCGGAACTTTGCCAGGCGGCGTTAGATGCAACCGACTAGATTGGCGGCGGCGCTGCGATGGGCGCGGTGTCAAGCGCGTTAAGTTCCCAGGTAGCGTTTCAGCCAGTTCATGGCGTGGATGTTGAAATCGGTGCAGGGGCTGTGGGCCAGGTCGGGATAGACCAGCAGGGCTTTTGGCGACGGAATGCGGTTGAACACCGGCATAATGGTGTCATAGGGGCAAGTGGTATCGGCCATGCCGATGTTGACGAGAGTGGGGCAGCGGATGGCATCGGCCAGCGTGAGGGTGTCAAAGTAGTGCAGGGTGTCCAGCATCGCCGGCCGCTGTTCCGGGTAGTCCAGGGCGTAGTTCCGCAGTTCGTGGTAGGGGCGGGTGTCAATGTCGATGGCAATCGGGTAGTTGCAGAGGAACGGTTCCTCGGCTACGGCGGCGGCCAGTCGGTGGTCCAGGGCCGCGGTGGAGAGGGTTAGGCCGCCGCCCTGGCTGCGGCTCCACATACCGATGCGGGCGGCGTCCACTTCGGGGCGCTGAGCCAGGAAATCCACGCCGCGCACGCAGTCCATATAGCAGGCGCGGTAATAGTAGGCGTTCCGGTCGGTGATGTTGTAGGTTAGTTTGACGGCGCCGGCGGGCAAGTCGCCCTCGGCGATGCTTTCGCCCTGAGCGCGGGGGAACAGGGTAAGTACGGCGAATCCGTGCATGACGACGTGATAGGGTATCTCTTTGGAGCCGCCGTATCCGGGAACGGCCAGCAGCGCCGGAAAGCGTCTTGATGGCGGCAAATCGCGGGGCAGAGTGTAGAAACCGCGCAGCCGCTGGCTGCCATAGCTGTGCAGGACAACGCTCCAGGTTTGATACTCGCGTCCGCTGCGCTCCGGGCATTCGGAGAGGGCGGCGTCAATCGGGGTTTGGTCGAGGATGGCGCGGGTATCGCGCCAGAAATCGGCTATGTTGGGGTCCATTTTCAACCTCCGGTGGGGTATTGCGGCTCGGATGCCGGCCGGCATCTACTAGAATAGTGTGCGGTAGAATAGTGTCCGGCGCGGCGGCGTTTCTTTTGAGGTGGTTGGGGTATGGATGCATTCTCTACGGCGAAAACCGGAGTCCATGGGTGTGCATAGATTCCGGCTTTCGCCGGAATGACGGTTGGGGGGCTGGGTATGACGAACTTGGTAAGTTACGAAAAAGCGGCGGGGGGGCTGGTATGCGTTGGTGCGGGCGTATGATAGCACAGCGCCCCGGCGGGGTTGAGCGCCGGGGCGGGTGGTTGGGCGGGCATCCCGGCGGGCGCCGGTGGGGTTACTTGCGGCGGGGGCGGTTGCGGAGCCTGGCCCACAGTCCTACCGGCAGCAGCAATCCCATCAGGAACAGCAGGCTGGGTTCAACGATGCCGGCGCGCTCCGGCGGCGGGGCGAAACAGCCCGCGCTGACGCCGACATCGGGCTGTGCCGGCGGCGGCGGGTTGTTCGCCGGCGGGGGTTGCGTAATCACGATGACTTGCGGGGTAGCGGGCGCTGCCGCCGGGGCTTGCTGCGCCGGTATGGGCGTCGGGGGCGGCGGCGGCGGCGAGGTCGGCAGGGGATCTACGCGGTTGGCGTTGCCGCCGGCGCCGGGATTGACCTTGATGCGTACATCCTGAGTTACCAGATTGGATTCCGCTTCGCCGTCGTACACGAACTCGACGCGTCCTTCCAGTCGGAAAAGCCCGGTATGGTTGGGATAAGCGGCAACTTCAATGTACTGCTGGTCGCCGGTAGCGATTTCGTAGTTAGCGGTGCAGATGCCGCTGCACTTGTTGGCAAAGCCCTCGCCGTCCATTGACCAGCCGGAGGGCAGTTCCAGCGTCAGGCGGGCAATCATCAGCGGCTTGCTGAGGGCGTTGGAGAGGGAAAATTGCAACTGCGCCGTGTCGTCCACGGAGATTTCGGTATGGCTGCTGTGCAGGTCAATGCAGGGTTCGCCGCGCCCGCAGTTGATGAACACCGTTCCGCCGGGTACGATTTGCTGTTGCACCGGCACCGGCGTGTTGGTCGGCACCGGGGTAGCCGTAGGCGGCGGAGTGCTGGTCGGGCCTGGCGTCCAAGTCGGTACGGGCGTCCAGGTCGGTTCCGGGGTGTTGGTGGGCAACGGGGTATTAGTGGGCAGGGGCGTGTTGGTCGGTACGGGAGTGTTAGTCGGCAAAGGCGTGTTGGTGGGCGGCGGGGATATGGGCGTCGGCGTGGGGTCAACCACTACCGGCGGCGTGGGCGTGGGGAGTCGGCGTCCCGTCTTGCGCCCAGGCGGGGTTGGAGGTGAGCAGCAGCGCGACGGCGGCCAGCAAGATTGCGGCCAGGATTGAAGTTCCAATAGCAAGCGCCGGCCGGCGCGTAGGGGTGTGGTCAAGCATATTGTCCATCCTTATGGGAGTTGGGGTTTGAGATTGGGGGATTGGGGTTGCGACGGTTTGCCGGCTCAAGATTCCGCGTCGACGGTTGCGCCGGAGCGCAGACTGCGCCGCCGGCGGCGGTCGGCAGGCAGCCGGCGGCTGCTCCCGCCGCGCACTGCGCCCCTGACTACCGGCGCTGTCCGGCGGCGGAACAGCATTGCCAAGCCAAATAGCAGGACAACCACTATTCCGGCAGTGATGACAACCAGGGCCACGGCGGCAGCGACTAGAACCCGCCAGTCTTGCCAGAAGGGGGCCGAGGCTGGTGACGGCGTCAAGTTCGTTTCCGCCCCAGTGCCGGCGGCGTCCGGGGATTGGCCCGGCGCTGGCACTGGCGGGGAACCGCCCGGCGTGGGATCTGCCGGGGCCGCGGCGGCCGGCGCCGTTGTAGGCGTTGGCGCCGGCGTGCTGGTGGCAATGGCGTCCCGGCGAAAGCGGTCAATGACTTCCTCGGATGCGGCGCCTACGGCGACCGGGATTGCGATTGCGTAGGTTTCCCTTTCGCCGGAGTCGCCATAAAAGTACTCCACGCCCCCGGTGAAAGAGTATTCTTTCGCTTCGCTGATGGGCGCATTGGGGAACGCCTCGATCTGAATGTCCCGGTTTCCTCCGGTAGGTATCCGGTAAGTTTCGGAACAGCCGCTGCCGCAATCGCCGAAATCGCCGGCTGCCAGCGACCACCCGCTTGGCGGGTCCAGCGAAAGCGTAACCGTCAACTCCGGGCGAGTCGGCGGATTCCGCATGGTCAGGGTCAGCTCGACGTTTTCGCCATACAAGATGTCGGTACGGTCGCTGTGAAATTCAACGCAGGGGTAATCCTGTAGGCATTGCAAATCCAGCGATACCGGGAACGGGGTATTGTTTTCAGATTCGGCCGGCCCTAAAAACAGTACAACTCCCTCGTAGGTTTGCTGCGGGGCCAGGTGGGCCGTACGGTCGCCGGCCACGATTACGGTCACGAACTCTTTGATCCCCGCTTGCAGAACGCCTTGGGGCGGGAGGACCGTCAGCCATTCCGGGCTGACGGCGATCCAGCGGCAAGGTTCCCGGTGCGAGGCGTTGGCGATCTCGATTTTCGCGCTGGCCGGGTTGTAAGCGCCGTCGGGATTACGGCGGAATTTCAGGTTGTCAATCGTACCGGCGGAGAAATGGCAAGGCAGCATTCCAACTTCCAGGTTGACGGCAACGGCGGTGTCGCTGCTGGCCTCGCCGGCGCTGAAAGTGATGGTTTCGCGGTGCGGCCCCGGTTCTTTGGAATTGGCGGCTTTGGTGATAGACAATTGGACGGTGGTTGCGCTGTTGGGGACGATACTGCCGTTGGTCTGGTCGACGGCGAGCCATACGCCGGGGGTAGTGTGCCAATTGCAAGTTTCGCCGCCGGTGTTTTTGAGCTGAAAGTAGATTGATTCGGGGGTGAACGGGCCGCCCTGCGGGCCGGCCGCGCCGAACTCGGTTTGCGTTTTCTCCACATACAGGCGGCACGGCGGCGGCGCGATGTCCAGCTGGCCGCTTACGCTGGCGTTGATCAGCGCGCCGGAAAACCGGAGGTTGAAGCCGTGATTGTCCCGCGCCGGGAGCGTTGCGGCGGCGGCATTTAATGACACCGTGATCTGCTGACGCTGGCCGCCGGAGAGTTCGCCCCGCGTCGGGGCTACTTTCAGCCAGCGGTGTTCCGGGGTAACTTCCCAGGCGCAATCGCCCGAGTTTTCCCGGTTTCCGACGATTACGAACTGCGGATCTACCGAGCCGGGATCCTGCCCCTGCGGCATATGGAAACGCAGATAGGGGGCTTCTACTAATTCAAAGCGGCAAGCCTCAAGCACCCTGAGGGTGATATAGAGTTCTTTAGGCCCCGTAGATTTTGCCGTCATTTACCTGGAAACGAATGACGGCGTTGTGATTCCCGGCGCGCAGTTCCCGGGCCCGGTCGTTGATATTGAACCGGATTGCGAAATGTTCGTTATCGGCCGGCACTGTACCGCTGTCGCGATGCATAGACAGCCAGGGTACGTTGACCGTCGCTTTCCATTGGCACGGCGCGGTGCCGTGGGCGTTCACCGCGTCAAATTGGCCGTCTATTCCGGGGCGCAGGGGGCGGAAGTAGGATGTGCCAACGGTTCCGGTGAACTCCATCGGCTTGTTTCGGCTGCGCCCGAAATCTTGGCTAGTGGCAATCAGGAATTTACATACCGGAACGGGCGTTGGCCGGGGGGTAGAGGTCGGGGGGGGGGGGGGGGGCGTATTAGTGGCTTGCTGGGCGTAAGCGCGGTTTTGCGTTGCGCCGGGCAGGAGAATGGCTGCCGCCGCAATGGCGCCGACGACTGCCAGCGCCAGCAGCAGGCCGGCCAGTAGGAGGCCGTTGGCGTGTTCGCTATGATGCATCAGTGCGCTCGGTTATCGGCGATACCGCACCCGACCAAATTGCCGGCGGCGGCAGCCTTTTTCGCAATCTGCCCTCATCCGGTTATGCTAAAAGATACCACTATTGCCGCAGCAGCGGCAAATCCTGCCGGCGGCGCACGCTGTGTTGACAACCGGGCGGCATCGGCGCACTATGTTGCGGACGGCGCCGTCCGTGCCAATGGATGGGGTCGGGCTGATACGCACCGGGATATGGAGCAGAGCAGATTATGGTTTTGTTTGAGGGATTTGAGCGGATGCAGGTCGGCACTAGCGGCGCGGTGGTGAACCTGGTGCGGGGGGGCAGCGGGCCGCCTTTGCTGCTGCTGCATGGCTATCCGCAGACGCATACGATGTGGCACAAGATTGCGCCCCGACTGGCGGCGGATTTTACGGTGGTGGCCGCCGACTTGCGGGGCTATGGCGACAGCGGCAAGCCGGCCGGCGATCCCGAGCATCTTAATTACTCCAAGCGGGCGATGGCGCAGGATTTGGTGGATGCGATGGCGCAGCTGGGGTTTGACGCCTTTTATCTGGGCAGCCACGACCGGGGGGCGCGCGTGGCGCATCGTCTCACCAAAGACCACCCGGAACGAGTGCTCAAGCTGGCTACGCTGGACATTGTGCCGACGCGGCATATGTTCAGCATCGTCAATCAGGCAATGGCGACGAATACCTACCACTGGTTTTTCCTGATACAGCCTTATGATTTCCCGGAACGGGTGATTGGGGCCGACCCGGACTATTTCATTCGTTCCCGGTTTCAGCGGGTGGACAACTGGCAGACGGTGTTTCCGGCCGCGGCGATTGAGGAATATGTGCGGTGTTTCAGCGACCCGGCGGCGATCCATGGGGCGTGCGAGGATTACCGCGCGGGGGCCAGCATTGACCTGGCGCATGACGCGGCGGATTTTGAGAACAAGGTTGATTGTCCGCATCTGGCGCTGTGGAGTTCTACCGGGTATGTGGGGCGCACGCAGGATGTGCTGGGGGTATGGCGGGATTACTCCAACAATGTGGAGGGGCAGTCGCTGCCGTGCGGGCACTATATTGCGGAGGAAATGCCGGAGGAGGCGTACCGGCTGCTGCATGAATTTTTTATGCGGTAGGGGGAGTGATGGCATGGATGAACGGGATGAATGGGGATTTTGGATTTGGCGGGGATGGAGAGGGGCTTTTTGACACCGATGGACGGGATGGACAGGATTTTGGATTTGGGTAGTGGGATGGGGAAAATTGGCATGGATGAAGGGGATGAATGGGAATTTTGGATTCCGGCTTGCGCCGGAACGACGGTTGTAGAGGAACGACGGTTGTAGAGGAACGACGGTGAATTTGATGACAAGTTACAGAATGCAGTTTGCGGCAGGGTAAGGTAGTGGATTAGCGCGCTATAAATAATGTAACGCTGGCAAGTCCGCTGGCGTCCGTGCTGTGTGATACTGCAAAATTAGACTCGAGACGGCGCAAAGCAACTTGGCCGGCGTCCAGATGGAAGTCGGCAATGCTGCGTGGCAAGAGCTCGTGATACACTACCGCATCGTTTTGGATAAATACGATCAAATGGTATGTGTCGCGGTTAGCGAGCACGTGATGGGAGCGTGCGCTACTGCCGCGGGCAGCAACCGGGGATAGACGGTTGGCAGGTGTGTAGGGGCCGTAAATTTCTACGGAACTCCATTGAAAAGGGGCGATTTCGGCAAAACTAACCGTGGCCGGGTACTGGGACAGCGCCGCCGCCAGGTCGCGGCCGAAATGGTTGCTCCCGCAGCCCGCCGGAAGCAATACGCCGGCGGAGGCCAGCATTATGAGAACGGTCAGCAACACGCGTTGCGAATATATTTTATTTTGGAGCATAGAAACAAGGCAACAAATTGGATGACGCTCGTGAATATATGCGGCGGGCGGACGGCTTGTCAACGCGAAGCGGGTCGGGTCAATAGCCGGCTATGGGGCCGGAGGGGCGAATCCAGCGCAAACCGGAATGACGGTTGGGGGAGTGATGGCATGGATGAACGGGATAAATGGGGTTTGGCCGGGGGGATGGGGAAATTGGCATGGATGAAGGGGATGAATGGAGATTTTAGATTCCGGCTTGCGCCGGAATGACGGTTGAGGGGGAATGACGGTTGAGGGGGAATGACAGTTGGGGGTTGGAGGCTGATTGTACATTGCTTTCGGTTAGGCTAAAATCCTGGCTAATTCCGTCGGCTGTGGGCCGGCTTGTAAAGGAGCTAAACCGGAATGCCCGGCAGTTTGATTACCCCCGACGTAGCCGCTTTGATTGGACAGGAATCCATCTTGCTTATTGGGACAACATAGGCTATCATCCTGCTATGGTTGCCGTCAGCAGCTTTGCGGCGGTTCGTTGGAAATTAAGGAAAGTTAGAGTGAAATTGTGACTGCCATTCTGCGGCACATTTCCGCGCGAGCACTGAACTTAAAAAGGATAATTAGACTATGAAAACCTCTATCAAAATACCTTGTTTCTATAAAAGAGGTGTGATATTCTTGGCCATCTTGGTCTTGGCCGGCATAGAATGCAACACGGCCTTTGTGAAAAATGCTACAATCGGAGCCGTATTCGGTAGGAGTAACATACTCTGCACTAATTGGCCGTCGCTGGAAACGGCCCGGCGTATTTTAAGTGAACATTCCGATACAATCCAAAAATTGCATCAAGTGCCCAACTCCGGCATTTGGAGGGTACGAATATCGGAAAAAGATGGACTGGATTGGTTTTCAAGAAAATGTCCCGGCAGAGGTATTTTAATTATACAAACTTGGGCGAATTATGAGGAAATGATGATGATGCGCGACATTATCGGCGACGACCAGTATTTCTTTGGAGTGCCGTATGTTATGTTTGACTCCTAGCCGGACGTAACAGGTCCTGTTGCGCTATGCCGGAATGCTGGAATTTTAAATCGCCTGATGGGAAATGCCGCCGATGCGGCGCTGCTGATTGTACATTGTCCACGGTTAGGCTAAAATCTTGGCTAATTTCGCCGGCTGTGGGCCGGCTTGTAGAGGAGCTAAACCGGAATGCCCGGCAGTTTGATTACCCCCGACGTGGCCGCTCTGATTGGGTTGGAATCCGCTCCGGAACGGAACCGATTTCCGATCAGCGCTGAGATGGCGTTTGATGTTGCCGACGCCATTGAGGATTACAACCCGCTGTATGTGGACGCCGACTATGCCGCAAGCAGCCGCTATGGGGGGCTGCTCTGCCCGCCGCTGGCCGCGTGGAAGGACATCGGGCCGCCCATCGGGTACTTTGGCGCGGGGCAGGAATGGCATTTTGAGGTGCCGCTGCCGTTCAACAGCTACGGGCTGAATGGCGGCAGCGACTGGCAGTTTCTGGCGCCGGCGTATGTCGGCTGCTGGATTACGCGGCGGTTTCGCATCCGGGACATTTTTGAAAAGCAGGGGCGCTCCGGGCCGCTGGTGTTCATTGTGCGGGAGGAGACGCAAACGGACCAGCAGGGGCAGGTTTTGAGCGTGGCGCAGCGGGTCAGCATTCATCGGGCGCTGCCGGCGGGCGCGGAGCCTAATGAGGCCGTCGCGGTGGCCGATGCGCTGGATACTGTTCCGGTCGCGCCGCCCAATCCGGAGGACATTCTGCCCAAGCCGACGTCGGTATCCGCCGCGCAACGGCATTTTGAGGACATTGCGGTCGGTATGGAACTGCCGGCGGTGGTCAAAGGGCCGATGACGACGACGCATCTGATACGCTGGGCGGCGGCCAACGGGAACTACGCGCGCATCCACTGGGATTTGCCTTTCGCACAGCTGCGGCAGGGGCTGCCCAATGTGGTAGTCAACGGGTCGCTGAAAAACCAGTATCTGGGGCAGCTGCTGCTGGACTTTGCGGGCGAGGTGGGGTGGTTCAAGCGGTTCTATGTGCAGCATCGGGGTATGGACTTTCCGGGCGATACCTTGACGGCATCGGGCGCGGTTACCGGCAAGCGGGAGGCGGACGGGTTCGGCTATGTGGAATGCCAGGTTGCGCTGCAAAACGACCGGGGAGAACAGACGGCGGCCGGCACGGCAACGGTAATCCTGCCCAAGCGCGGGCAAACGCTGCCGCTGACCTGGACTGAGGAGCCCTGGTAATGCCGGGCATACTGGACGGCATCCGGGTATTGGAGCTGGGCGGGGGCGTTGCCGCGCCGTTCTGCGCCAAACTGCTGGCCGACTACGGCGCGGATGTGGTCAAAATAGAGGCGGCGGCGGCCGGGGATTCTGCCGGCGGCGACGCGGCCCGGAATGCCGGCCCATTCGTCGGCGATGATCCGCACCCGGACAAAAGCATCCCCTTTCTGTATCTGAATACCAACAAGCGCGGCGTTACGCTGAACATCGGCAGCGATGCCGGCCGCAGCCTGTTGCATCGCCTGCTGGCCGGCGCCGATGTGCTGATAGAAAACTATGCGCCGGCAGAAAAGCGCGCACTTGGCCTGGATACCGACGGCCTGGCCGGAACCTATCCCGGCTTGGTTGTAACTTCCATTACGGCTTTCGGGCAGTCGGGGCCGTATCGGGATTTGCCGGCTACCGACATTATCGCCTATGCGATGAGCGGGCTGATGTACCACTCCGGGGATTCCGACCGGGAACCTTTGCGGAACGTCTTGAGCCAGTCCTGGTATGTAGCGGGGGCTAACGGAGCGACGGCTACGATGGCGGCCTTGTTTCAGCGGCTGGCTACGGGACGGGGGCAGCGCATTGATGTGTCCGCAGTGGAATGCCTGGCGGCGCATCTGGTGCAGCCCATCCCCTACTATACTTATATGGGGGCGTACAAGGGGCGCCGCCCGGTGCGCGGTTCGGGGTTTGAGGAGCTGATGCCGGCGCGGGATGGCTATGTAGTGCCATCGGTGCAGGGTTCGCAGCCCTGGAGTACGGTAGCGGATCTGATTGGCCTGGAGGAGCTGCATGACCCGCGCTTTGCCAGCGGCAGCGGTCGGATTGAGCACGGGGAGGAGTTGAAAGAGCTGCTGATTGAGGGGTTGTCGCAATGGGATCGCAAGCCGTTGTTTGAGGCGTCCGGGGAACGCCGGCTGGTTTTCGGAATGGCGCAGGATGCGGGGGACTTGTATCAGTGCGCGCACTTGCGGGAACGGGGGTTTTTCCGGGAGGCGGAACATCCGGTTGTCGGCGCTGCCGACTATCCCGGTATGGGGCCGCAACTGTCCGGGATGGAATACGACATTCGGCGTCCGGCGCCGCTGCTGGGGCAGCACAACGCCGAAATCTACGGCGACGAGCTGGGCTGTACCGCAGCGGAACTGGCGCAAATGCAAGCGGCGGGGGTTGTCTGATGGCGCACGGCGATACGGCGGCAACGGCGGCGGTTGATTCAAGCAATGCCGGCAATCCGCTGCCGCTGGCCGGCATCCGGGTGGTGGATTTGAGTCGGGTGTTCGCAATGCCGTACTGCGGCGCCTATCTGGCCGATCTGGGCGCCGAGGTCATCAAGGTTGAAACGCACCACAACCAGTTTGTGGATACTACGCGCACGCTGAACGGCCCCTACCCGGACAACGATCCCGGCGCTCTTTACTGGGAACGCGGCGGCACTTTCCATACGCTGAATCGGGGGAAGCGGAGCCTGACATTGGACTTGCGTTCCGCGGATGCGCTGCAAACTTTGCAACAGCTGGTGGCAATATCCGATGTGGTGCTGGAGAACTTTACGCCGCGCGTGATGCGCCGGTTCGGCCTGGACTACGCGCGCCTGAAAGCCTACCGTCCCGATCTGATTATGGTATCCAACACGGGATACGGACACTCCGGCCCCTGGAGCGATTTCGGGGCGATGGCGACGGCTTTGGAACCGACGCATGGCACCGGGGCTTTTATGGGATACCGGGATGTTGACGACAAGGGGGTTTCGGCGCCGGGCAGCGTGCCGAATAAAATCGCCAACTCGTACACGGACTTTCTGGCAAGCTGGACGGCGCAGCTGGCAGTGCTGGCAAGTCTGTTCCGGCGCGCCCGTACCGGGCAGGGGATGTGGATTGACCTGGCAATGTATCAGGTGGGCGTGTCTTTTATGGGCGAGGGGCTGCTGGATTTCGCTTTCAACGGGCGGCGCACCCGGCGCATCGGCAACCGGCACGCGCGTTTTGCGCCGCACGGCTGCTATCCCTGCCGGGGGCCGGATGAATGGGTAGTCATCGCGGTGCGGGATAATGCGGAGTGGCAAGGGCTTTGCGCCGCGCTGGGGCAGCCGGCGCTGGCATCGGAGGCCCGGTTTGCGGACTTGGACGGACGGCAGCGCAATCACGATGAACTTGACGCCCGGATTGCGGAATGGACGGCGGCGCGGTCGCAGTCGGCGGCCGCCGCGCAGCTGCATCGGGCCGGGGTGCCGGCCGGCCCAGCTTTGGACGCCAAAGGGCTGCTGTCGGATCCGAATCTGCGCGCCCGGCGGTTCTTTGAATCCGTGGAGCATCATCCGGCAACGGGATTGGGGCGGCGGGAATATCCGGGGCGGGGCTGGAAAATGTCGGGCAGTGCGGTGCGTATCCGAAAATCGGCGCCGCTGCTGGGGGAGGACAACGACTATGTGCTGGCGCAGGTATTGGGCTTGCCGGCATCCCGCATTGCCGAGCTGCAAGCGGGGGACGCGATTGGACAAACGCTGCAAGGCGGGCCGCCGCCGGCATCGGTTGCGCTGGAACGGCAAGTAGCGCTGGGGTGGCTGGCCGGCTATGACCCGGATTATGACAAGGGAGAACCGGGCATTGCGGATGCCGGCGCCGGCGGGAATGCATAAGGGGCAATGGGGCGCAGGCAAGCAATGGAGCCGATGAAGGGACTCGAACCCTTGACCTGCGGTTTACGAAACCGCTGCTCTTCCGACTGAGCTACATCGGCGCGCTTGCTGTTTTTTATTGTACCGCAGCGGCCGCTTAATTCCAACGGGTATGCTCGATGCTGGCAGCGGCTTTTAGGTGGTTGGAGTATGAACCCGTCATTCCAGTGAAAGCTGGAGTCCGGCGGCGTGCGTAGATTCCGGCTTGCGCCGGAATGACGGTTGGGGGGCTGGGAATGACGGTTGGGGAGTTGGAATGACGGTTGCGGGGCCGGAATGGAGGTTACGGAGTTGGGAATGGCAGTTGCGGGGTTGGGGATGACGGTTGCAGGGTTGGGGATGGCGGTTAAGGGACTGGGAATGACGGTTGCAGGGGTTGAGAATGGCGAAAATTAGACTGTCCAAAAGAAACGCTGCTGCTTGATGCTGCGTAATGCGCTAGAATAACGGCGGCGCAATTCGCCCATCGCAACCGCAACAGAACCGAACCGACGCAAACAGGAGGCACCGCAATTATGTTCGTGCGTATTTATACCGGGGCTGACGGCCAGACGCATTTTGAGGATTTGGAGCTGCCGGCCGAGCGCGCCGTGCACAGCGGGATGCAGGTAACGCCGGGGGTGAATTTCCGGCGGTTTGAGCCGGGCTATTTCTCCGACTGGCACAACGCGCCGCGCCGGCAGTATGTCATTACGCTGTCCGGCGAGATGGAAGTGGGCATCGGCGACGGCAGCAAGCGGCGGTTCGGCGCCGGGGATGTCCTGCTGGCGGACGATTTGACGGGGCAGGGGCACACTACGGCGGTAGTCGGGGAGCAGCCGCGGATTTCGGCAACCATACCGATTACGCTGTGGTCGCCGTGGCTGCCGGCGGCGGAGTAGCGCCAAGCGGCCTAATCCAACAGGCGCTTGTAGGGGCAACTGCGAAAGTTGCCCCGTTGTTGCAATTCCCGCATCTCGTCCGCTTTACGACGGGGTCCAGAAACTTTCAACCTCAAACAGCGTACACGGCGGATTTTGCGCTGCGGCTATGCGCCGGCATTCTCTGATGATGCTGGCGTACATTGCGCCGTCAATAGCTTTTATACGGAACTGATGCGCTGGCGGTATGCCGTTCAGTCGCCCAAACGCTTGGGTTAGGTTGCGAATCAATTTGTTATCTATCGGGGGATGGATGACGGCGGCTAGGCCATCCCTACCGAAACCCGCCAGATAGCAGGTTGTCTTGAGATAGATGGCAAGCATTTTCACAGCCCACCCGACATTCAGTTTTTGGATTTTGTCGTTTTGCGTCCTGAATTCGCGGCCAGTCAATTTGCGGATTTCTTGGTCGTGCCACTCCGTGAATTCGCGATCGCTGATCGGCCCCAGTTCCGTATCGAACAATCGTGCGAAATCAACGGTTGCAAGGGCGGAATTGACGCTATCCTGACTACAGCCGCGCATCGCGGATTGGGCTGCCCATTTCCCGAATTGGTCGGCAATTTTCCATTTATCGAGATAAATGCTCCGGTCCAGCATCATACCTCCGGCAACTCTCTGCCGCCGGTTTCCCAGGTTAGCAGGACTTCCCGGGCCGGGGTTAGCCAGCGCGGGGTTAGTCCTTGGGTGGTGCGGTCAAAGAGGGCGTTCAGATTGTTGGCGATCAGTTGGCGGGCGGCGTTGTCGGGTTGATTCAGGCGGCGCAGGGCCAGGTCGATGGCCTGTGCTTCGGAAAGGCCGCCGCTTGTTTCGGGTATCCACCAGGGGGCTGCGGGCAAGGGGGTGATTTGGGGCAATAGGCCCATTTCCCAGAGGACGGCGGCCAGCTCCGGCAGTCCCGGCCAGCGCGGGGGCGCGACGCCGTAAAGAATGCGATGCAGCTCTGCGTCAAGGTCGCCGGGAGTAGGATGCCAGACGGTAATCAGCACGCGGCGCGCGGCGGCGCGGTGCAGCCGGGCGATGAAAGGCGCAATATCACGGACGAAGTAGGTTACATCCGACAGATGGACGACATCGCCGGTTGCCGGGGAATCCGGCCAGCGGTCGGGGGTAATGCGGGCGTTGGCGATGCCGGCGGCGGCGCGGGCGGCGTTGAACTGCTCCCGCATCGCCGCCGACGGTTCTACCAGGATTACTTCGGCGACGCGGCTGGCCAGGGCCAGCGATACCCGGCCGGCGCCGCCGCCGACATCCAGCAGCCGGTCAGCGGGTTGGAGGAAGCCGGCGATGATGGACAGGTTGGCGTCAAGCGGACGCTGGGGATCCTGCCGGAACAGCGCGGCCCAATCCGCCCAGTGGTCGCCGGGGCGGCTGTGGTCGGCGAACCGCTCTGCCGCCAGCGCCGCATCATACACGGCGGCATAGCGTGCGGCGGCGCTGCTATCGGCAAAGCCGGTCCGGGCAAGGCCGGTCATGGCGTCAGGATAACCTTGCCTCTGGTGCCGCGCGCCGCCAGATGCTGATGGGCGGCGCCGGCGTCGGACATCGGCAGTACGCGGTCCACAATCAGCTTGAGCCGTCCGTCGACAATCATTGGCATCAAATCGGCCATTGCGCCCTGATGGTCCAGAGAGCCGATTGGGGAACGGCCCATGCTGAAACCGATAACGGAGCGGTTGAGGGTAGTAATATCGCCGGCGGAGAGGTTGGCGGACTGGCCGCTGGCGTTGCCGTAGCTGACCAGGCGTCCGTAAGAAGCGACGCAGCGCACTGACTTTTCCAGCACCGGGCCGCCGACGCATTCCAGGACGAGGGCTACGCCGCGTCCGTCGGTGCGGGATTTTATTTCGTCCTCAAAGTCAACTTCGGTATAGTTGATGGTGATGTCGGCGCCGAGGGAACGGCACAGTTCCAGTTTGTCGGGGGTGGATGCAGTGGCGATGACGCGCGCGCCCCACGCTTTGGCGAGCTGAATGGCGACGGTGCCGACGCCGGATGCGCCGGCCTGAATCAGGACGGTGTCGCCGGGCTGCATTGCGCCGCGGGATTTGAGCAGATGGTAGGAAGTGAGGAAAGTGATGGGCATACCGCCGGCGTGAACGGGGTCAATGCCGTCGGGGTAGGGAAAGACGAAATTGGCGTTGACGGCGACATATTCGGCCTGGCCTTGCGGCCCCATGGCCATCACGCGCTGGCCGACGGCAAGCCGCCGGCCAGCAGCGTCGGAACCGTTGGCGACGTCGGAACCGAGGGCGGCAATCGTGCCGGCGGCTTCCAGGCCCAACGTGGCCGGCAGATCCGGGCCGGGGTAGTTGCCCTGGCGCCGCATAATGTCGGCATAGTTCACGCCGGCGGCGTCCACTTTGACTAGCACCTGGTGGGGGCTGGGAGTGGGTTCGGGGGCGTCTTTCCATTGCAGGACGTCAACGTCGCCGTATTGCTCAATACGCAAGGCTTTCATCGTTAGGGCCTCCGGTTGAATCGGGGTTAGTGGGCAAGATCAATCGGGGTTAGTGGGCAAGGTCATTGGGGCGGGCGATTGGCTGACGCCGGCGGGCGGTTTCAAGCGGCCGGCCCGCGCCGGTTGTTCGCCGACAGCACATCCGGGTTGATGACGCGGATAGGTTCGCCGGCGGCAAAGGCGCGAATGTTTTCAACTACGCCGGCATAAAAGGCGCGGTAGCCGTCATCGGTAACATAGCCGATATGCGGGGTAAGCAGCACATTGTCCAGGGTAAGGAAGGGATGGCTGGCCGGCAGGGGTTCAATGTCAAAAGTATCCAGGGCGGCGCCGGCAATGGCGTTGCGCTGCAAGGCAGCCACCAGGGCGGCTTCGTCCACAATGGGGCCGCGGGAAATGTTGACCAGGATGGCCGACGGGCGCATCAGCCCGATTGCGCGGGCGTCAACCAGGCCGTTGGTGCGGTCGCTAAGGCGGACATGGACGGACGCCACATCGGCTTCGGCAAAGAGGGTGTCTTTGTCCACCAAAGCGGCGCCGCATTCCGCCGCGTGTTCCGGCGTGAGGTTTTGGCTCCAGGCGATGACGCGCATATCAAAAGCGTTGCCGACGCGGGCGACGCGGGCACCGATATGTCCGAGGCCGAGCAGCGCCAGAGTTTTGCCCTGCAAGCCCGTTCCAACATGGATGCCCCATTTGCCCTGCTGGCGGGCGGCGCGTTGTTCGTCGTAGATGCGGCGCAGCAGGCCGATAATCAGGCCCCAGGTGAGTTCGGTAGGGCCTTCGCCGGCGCCGGGCGTGCCGCAAACGGTAATGCCCAGCGCGGTAGCGGCGTCCAGGTCAAAGGATGCGTTGCGGGCGCCGGTGGTAATCAGGCAGCGGAGGTTGGGGAGGCGTTCCAGCAGTGAACGGGGAAAGGGAGTGCGTTCCCGCATCCCCATGATGATGTCATATCCGGCCAGCCGTTCCGCCAGCGCATCCGCATCGTTCAGATGGTCGTTGAAAAAGTCAACGGCGATGCCGTTGGGCAGGCTGTTCCAGTCGGCCAGCTCCGGGGCAACGGCCTGGTAGTCGTCAAGGATGGCAACTTTCATCGCATTAGTCCTGTTAGTGTCAATTGGGGTTAATGGTATGGGAAATTCATCGTCATTCCGGCTTTCGCCGGAATCCGGCGTCGTAATCCACTCACTGCGGCAATGGAGTTAGCAACCATAGATTCCGGCTTTCGCCGGAATGACGGTCGGGGGTATCGGAATGACAGTTAGGGCGTTGGAATGGCGAAAACATACGCCGGGCTGCGGTGAATGGTAGTTTGGCGACGCGTTGCTAACCGGAAATGCATACGATGTCGCGCTGTATGGGGGAAGTAGCCTCTGGCCCGGCAGCGCCCATATAGGCGTCAATTTCGGAGCGCACGCCGAAATCGGGCAGGTAAATGCCGGGTTCAATGGAGAACCCTACGCCGGGGATGATGCGCCGGGTGTCGTGGGTCTCAAAGTTGTCCAGGTTGACGCCCTCGCCGTGCACGGTGTGGTAGATGCTGTGGCCCAGCCGATGGGTAAAGTAATCGCCATAGCCATGCGCGGCGATGTAACTGCGGGCTACATCGTCAACTTGCCAGCCCTGGATCGGTTCGTCCTGCGCGTAGCGTTCTTGCAAAAATGCCAGGGCGGCATCGCGCGCGCCGAGCACAATGTCAAAGATTGCCTGCTGCCGCGGCGGGGGTTGCTTGCCGACATAAGCGGTCCAGGTAATATCGGCATATACGCTGCCGGGAGTATCCTCACGGGCCCACAGGTCAATCAGAACCCAGTCGCCGGGCCGGATGACGCTGCTACCAACCGCCGCCGGCTCATAGTGGGGGTCGGAGCAGTGGGCGTTGACGGAAACGATGGGGCCGTCCGCCGTAACCAAGTTTTCATCATGGAAACGCTGGCGGATAAACTCGGCGATTTCGAACTCGGTGGGCTGCTGCGGCAGACGTTCCCCGATGCGGGCAAAGGCTGCGTTGACGATGCGGCCCAGGCTGGCGGCGGCGCGCCGATGTCCGGCCAGCTGTGCGGAGTTCCAACGCTGCGTGGCATACTGCATCAAATCGGCCGACGATACTACTGCGGGGCCGATGCTTTGGATTAGCTCTACCGTGCCGGCATCCACGCGAGAAACGCGGGGCAGGCCGTTGCGCGGCGAGTATTCCATCGCAACCTGCGGCACGGATTGCAGCATATCCCGCAAGGCTGATTCCAGCGAGGCGCGGCTGCGATACACTACGGCGGCGATGCCGGCGTCGGCGAACTTGCCGGCATCCACATGGTGGGTAAGCAGCTGGGGCGGCCCGTTGGCCGGGACGAACAGAAACACGGGACGGGTTACATGGCCGGACGCCGGCGCAACGCGGTTCAGAATGGGGTTCCCGCCCAGATAGTCGTAAATCAGCCAGCCCGGCAGCCCCTCGGCTTGCATAAAAGCGCGGGCGTCGTTCAGCGTTGGTTCGTTTAGCGTTGGGGGATTGGACATGGCGGCGTAACCTTGCCGGGCGTGTTGGCCAGGCTGGGGGGGACGGCATAGAAGCGGCGGGCATAGATTCCGGCTTGCGCCGGAATGACGGGTATGAGGTTGGGAATGGCGAGTATGAGGTTGGGAATGACGGCGAATATGGCTAGATGGCAATAGAAGCGGCGGGCATAGATTCCGGCTTGCGCCGGAATGACGGGTATGGGGTTCGGAATGGCGGGTGTGCGGTTTGGAATGGCGGGTATTAGGTTCGGAATGACGGCGAATATGACTGCGCGGGCTAGTCAAGTTGGGGCATCAGGCGTAGGTGTGATGCCGGCCGCCGTCAACGACGATGTTGGCGCCGGTAAGGTAGGAGGTTTTGCGGGATGCCACCATGCAGATTACATCGCCGATTTCGCGGGGTTCCGCCATGCGCTGCATCGGGATGGATTTGACGGTTTCCAGCAGCAGCGATTCGGCGCAGCCGGCAACGGTTTCGTCGTCGGCGTCATCGCCCAGTCGGTTGACGGCGCGCTGCCGCATCGTTTCGTGCATTTCCGGCGAATTGACGCATTCGTAGATGATGTTGTTGACGGTAATGGTGCAGGGCGCCAACTCCGCGGCCAAACCCTTGAAGTAGGCCAGCACCGGCGCCATGCTGGCCGAGGACAGCACATTCTGCGGGGTAATTTCCAAGGCGGAGAGGGGGAGCAAGTTGATGATGCGGCCCTCGCCGACCCGCTTCATATGGGGGATGATTTCGCGCACCAGGCGCACAGACGCCAGGAAGTTGCGCGTCAACGCCGGCTCAATCTGTTCGTCGGCCAGCGTGGCAGTGCTGGCGGATTCCTGGTCGGCGACGGCGGTTACGAGGATGCTGACATCGCCCTGCCGGTGCAGGGTTTCCCGCGCCAGATGGCGAATGTCCTGTTCTTTTTCTACGTCGGCAATGACGCCGCGAAAGCGTTCCTGCGGGATATGCCGTCGGGCCAGTTCCATTTCGACCTGGCGCAGGCGCTTGCCGTCGGGGGCCGTCAGGGCCAGCACGGCGCCTTCGTCGGCCAGGGCCGCGGCGGCGGCAGTGGCAATGGCCAGATGCGCGTCAATGACCAGCGCGACCCGGTTTTCCAACCCTAAATCCATCAGCTTCTCCTGTCCCCGGCACTGCGCGCCATTAACCGGCATTCAGTCGGCTGGTATTCAGCCAACCGGCATTCAGATAGTGCAGTATTCGGATACTGCGGCATTCGGACAGCGCGGCGTTCAGATTACGCCCGCATCCGCCATTTCGCTGACTTCGGCTGCGGAGTAGCCCAGCGCGGCCAGTATTTCGGAATTGTGTTCGCCCAGCAGCGGCGGCGGCTGGTCCAGCGCGCCGGGGGTGGCCGAAAACTTGATGGGCAATCCGGTCTGCTTGATGCGGCCCAGCGTGGGATGCGGCATTTCCAGCAGCATTTCCCGGTGCAGCACCTGCGGGTCGGAGAATACATCGGCCAGGTCGTTGATGGGGCCGGCCGGCACGCTGACCGCTTGCAAGTCGGCTACCCAGTCGTCGGCGTCCTTGGTGAGGAAGTATTCTTGCAGCATAGGAACCAGCGTACTGCGATGGTTCACCCGCGCGCCGTTGTCGTGATAGTCCGGGTGCTGGTGCAGGTCCATCCGGCCAATGCCCTCGCAGAACCGATCCCAGAGGCGGGCGGAGCCGACGGCGACATTGAAATACTTGCCGTCCTTACCCATAAAGGTCTGGTAAGGCACCAGGGTGGGATGGGCGGCGCCCAAGCGCCGGGGGGCTTGCCCGGTAGCGAAGTAATACCCGGCCTGGTAGGTCATCCACGCAACCTGGGCGTCCAGCATTGACAGGTCAATGTGCTGTCCTTTGCCGGCGCCGGCGGCGCCGTTGCGGTGGTAGAGGGCGGCCATAATGGCGAAAGCGGCCCACATACCGGCGCCGATGTCGGCCACGGCGATGCCTACCTTTTGCGGGTCGCTGTCCAGGTCGCCGGTGATGCTCATGATGCCGCTGATGCCCTGCATAATCTGGTCGTAGGCGGGGCGGTTGCGGTAGGGGCCGTTGGCGCCAAAGCCGGAGATGGAGCAATAGACGATGCCGGGGTTCAGCTGTTTGACGGCGGCGTAGTCCAGATTGAAACGGCCCATCACATCGGGCGTAAAGTTTTCCACGATGACATCGGAGTCGGCGGCGAGCTGGCGGAAAATGCGCTGCGCCTTGGCGTCCCGGAGGTTGAGGGTCAGGCTGCGCTTGTTGCGGTTGACCGAAAGGAAGTAGGCGGATTCATCGCCGATGAAAGGCGGCCCCCATTTGCGGGTATCGTCGCCGCTGCCGGGCATTTCGATTTTGATGACGTCGGCGCCGTAGTCGCCGAGCATCAGAGCGCAGAACGGCCCGGCCAGGGCGCGGGTCAAGTCCAGCACCTTTATGCCTTCCAAAGGCTTCATATCGGTTGTACCTCCAAATGCGCGCCGGCGCCGTCTTGGAAAGGGCGGCTGCCGACATCGGCGGGTATTATACCGCAAGTTGGCGTAATGCAACCCCCAATCGGGGGCAATGTGGGAAATGCCGCCGGTGGGCTGATTTGCGGCGGCGGCCGGCGGCGTTCCTAACCGCTCAACACGCCCTGTTGCTTGCTGCGGGTTTCTGTTATACTTGCCGGCGGCGGCGGCCTTTTGCCGCCCCTTATCTTGCCGGGATTGGGCCGGGCTTTAATTGGCCTGTCAATATCCCGTTCCCGGCGCGCATCATTTCTGTCTGCGAAAATCAGGAGCGAAGCACAATGCCGGCCTACGCCGTAATCGGAGGACAATGGGGAGACGAAGGCAAAGGGAAAGTCATTGACTACCTTGCCGGTCAGTCCGATTGCGTCGTGCGCTACGCCGGCGGCAATAACGCCGGCCATACTGTCGTCAACGAGCGGGGGGAGTTCCAGCTGCATCTGGTGCCGTCCGGCATCTGCTGGCCCGAGGTCATCGGCGTCATCGGCAACGGCGTTGTGGTCAACCCGGAAGTGCTGCTGGGGGAAATGGCCGGCTTGCGGCAGCAGGGCATCGACACCGCCCGTCTGTTCGTGAGCGACCGCGCCCATGTGATAATGCCGTACCATACGATGCTGGACGCCTTGCAGGAAAAGGCGCGCGGAAGCGGCGCCATCGGCACTACCGGGCAGGGCATCGGCCCGGCCTATGTTGACAAGGCCGCGCGCGACGGCATCCGCATCGGCGAACTGCTGGACCGAAAGAGGCTGCCCGACCGCGTAGCCGCCGCCGTAGCGCAGAAAAATCGCATCATTGCCGGCGTCTATGACGGCGAACCGCTGGACGCCGACTGCGTGATTGAGCAATGCCAGCGTTGGGGCGAGGCATTGGCCGATTTCGTCCGTCCTACCGAGCAGATGATTCAAGAGATGCTGGCGCAGGGCCAACGCGTCCTGCTGGAGGGCGCGCAAGGCACGCTACTGGACATTGACCATGGCTCTTATCCCTATGTAACTTCGTCATCGCCGTCAATCGGGGGCGCCATCACCGGGCTGGGCATCAACCCGCAAGCCATCAAGGGCGTAGTAGGCGTGTTCAAGGCGTACTCAACGCGAGTGGGCGGCGGCCCGATGCCCACCGAAATGCGGGACGACGCCGGCGATGCGCTGCGGGAAAAGGCGCATGAATACGGCACGACCACCGGGCGGGCGCGCCGCGTCGGCTGGTTTGACGCTGTGGCGGCCCGTTACAGCCGACAGATTAACGGCTTTACCGGGATGGTAATTACGCGCCTGGACATCCTGGACGGTATGGATGCGGTGCAGATTTGCACCGGCTACCGCGCCGCTGGGCAGGCGCTGGAGCATTTTCCCGCCAGCACCGGGCTGCTGGAGCAGTGCCAGCCGATTTACGAGGAGATGCCCGGCTGGGAGGAACCGACGGCCAGCGCCACCCGGATGGAACAGCTCCCGGCCAATGCGGTGGCTTATGTTCGCCGCCTCGAAAAGCTGGTGGGCTGCCAGGCGCAGATGATTTCCACCGGCCCCAGCCGACAGGAAACCATTGCGCTGAACCCGATCATCAGCTAGGGGTGCGGCTATGTTCATCGTCATTCCGGCGCAGGCGGGAATGACGAAAGCGGTTGACTGGCATCCGCTTTTGGTAAATCGCAATCTACTTTGGTAAATCACAATCTACGCAGCCCGGCGTCTGCGATTTGCGGCGCGGGGACGGAAGTACGCATGATGACTATGCAGCAGCAAGCCACCCGTTTCGGCATTTACTACAACGCCGCGCAGAACCGGGTCGTCCGCATCAATTCTCCCTACTGGTTTCCACCGGAGCCGGAGTGGCAGATGGTAACCCGCGAGGTTAACGCTACTTTGGTGGACATTCGCAGGCTGGTGCGGGAGCAGGGCCTCTCCGCCGACGCCGACAGCGTTGCCTGGACTACCATCCCACTGCTGGACGAGGACGCCTAAATCCGGTATGGATTCCGAGCCTTCGGAACGCCGCCCGGACGGATGCGAGCCGCCGCCGGGCGAACCGGGGGCCGACGCCGGCGGCCCCGGCGGCCCGATGCCGTCGGGCTGGCTGTTCCGTTTCCTGCTGTCGGCCACGTTGGAACAGGCGCGCCGCCGGATGCGGTGGGCGTGGCTGGCCGGGCTGGCGTGGTGGGTCTGGAACACCGGGCTGCTGCTGCTTTGGCTGCTGGCGCCCGGCATTGACCCGGATGATCCGGGGATACCGGACTTTCCGGTGCGGGTAGTCATTTATCAGGGGGTAGAGGGCTTTGTGGTGGGGATGCTGGCGCTGGGGGTGAACTTCCGCTGGCGGCTGGCGGCGGCGCTGCTGCCGGTCGTCTTTTTACTGGCCCGCGTCATCGCTTTGACGCGTTTGGAACCGCTGGCCTTTGACGCGCGCACTGCGTTTTGGATGGCGGTCTATGTGCTGCTGCTGCTGCTGTTTGTGCGCGGCGTGCGGGGGGCGTTCAGCTACCACTGGCATACGCATCCGGCGCATCCATAATCGTCCGCAGCCGCAACCGCAGCCAGGTTAGACGGCAAGCGCATTGCGGGGTACAATGCGGCAATGGCGGAGCAATGCGGGTTACGTAGCGTGGCGCCGTCCAGCCGGCGGCAAAGCCGGCGCTAGGGAGAGGTTCGTTATGGTGTTTATGATCTACTTGGCGCTAGGGGCGCTGGCGGTGGCAATTGTGCCGGCGATTGTATGCAATCTCAACGATTACGGGTCTTGCCTTGGCGCCAATGGGATGGCTTTGATCCTCGGTCCGCTCTGTCTGGTCTGCCTCGGTCTCTCCGTGGTGGTTTATAGGGATGAAAAAGCCAAAAAATCGCGCGATAGCGAGCCAGATGCTTCGTAACCCGATATGCTTGAGCTCAATTCAGCCTTGGCAATAGGGCCGTTGGTGATTGGTTTCGCAGCCAGCGTTTTAGCCGAATTGGCGTTGCTCTCCAGCGACAAACGGCTGGTAATAGCGGTTGCCAAATCCGCCAAAGCAATCATCATACCGGCGCTCATCGCTACCTATGCCCTGATTATTGCCAACATTATTGGCGTTGGCGATGTGAATCAGTAGGGGCGGGTTTTGGCAACCCGCCCCATGGTTTTGGCGGCGGCGGCCGGCGCGGTTAGTTGTCGGCAAAGGCGGGCATTACATCCTGGGCGAAGCGGGCCAGCTGGTCTTTGAACACTTCGCGGGGCATCCCCATTACGGAACCCAGGTTGACGCGTTCTACGCCGGGATACTTGGCTTCCGTTTCCTTGAGCTGGTTGACGACATCATCCGGGGAGCCGCAGAGCCAGGCGCCGCTTTCTACTGCGCCCTCCAGCGTGGGCAGTTGTACGCCGCGGCGCAGCCCCGGATTGGCTACGGCGTCAATTTGCTCGGGTTCCAGGCGCATCAATCCCAGAGGAGCGGCGAATTTCATCGCTTCCTCGAAGTAGGGGCGGGCCTTTGCGATGGCTTTTTCCCGGTTTTCGGCGATGAAAAAGCGGTAGCCGAGGGCGATGTCCTCGCCGAGTTCCAGTTCGCGCCCGTATTGGGCGGCGGCGTCCCGGTACATGGTCAGCCGCTCGTTGAGGGTTGGTTCCGGGGTGTTAGCGACCATGGCCTTGATGCCGATGCGGGCCATAAAGTCGACGCCTTTGGGGTTGCCGGACACCAGGGGCTGCCAGATTTCGACGGGGTTCTGGCGGGGGCGCGGCACCAGGCTGAGCTTTTCCAGCGTATAGCCCCGGTACGGCACATTGGCGGGTATCTGATAATGCTTGCCGTCGTGAGAGAAAGCTTCCTCAGTAAAGGCTTTCACCATCACTTCAATTTGTTCCTCAAACAGTTCCCGGTTGGCGTCGCCGTCAAACATTGGGGAGCCGAAAGTTTCCACTTCGCGGGAGTGGTAGCCGCGGCCGACGCCAAAGATGATGCGCCCGCCGGACAGAATGTCGGCCATCGCAAAGTCCTCGGCCAGACGCAGCGGGTGCCACATTGGGGTGATATTGAAGCCGCAGCCGTACTTCAGCCGCTGCGTGTTGCAGGCCAGGTACAGCCCCAGCATTATCAGGTTGGGGATGCATTCGTAGCCTTCGGGCTGGAAGTGATGCTCCGCCATCCAGAATTCGTCGTAGCCGTGGGCTTCCAGGTGGCGGGAGATGTCCAGCGCCCAGTCAAAGACGCCGGCCAGCTCGTCATTGGAATACCAGCGGTCGTTGGCGGGGGTGCCGTCCAGCCCCAGGTTGTCGTCCACGACATGGCCGGCGTAAGATGCGCTGAAACTCTTGAACATAGCAGGTTATCCTCTTTCGGTTTGCTTGTGCTTGCGGGGATATGGCGGCGGTTAGGCGCGGGGCGGTGGGGCCGGCGCCGGGTTGTACAGTTCAATGCCGATGGTGGCCGGGAACACCGCCGCCAGTTCGTCCACCGACCAGCGGCTGTCCTTGCGGATGGTTTTGACCGGCTCCGGTTCGTTGAGCAGGGTTACCAGGCCGCCGGTTACATGGAACACGTGGCCGTTGACATGGGCGGCTTCGTCGGAGGCCAGCCAGGCGACCATGGGGGCCACGTCCTCCGGCTCGCCGCGCAGTCCGCCGCCGGCGGCGATGCCGCGCGCGGAACGCAGGGCGCGGGCTTCGTCCGGCACGCTGGTGGTCATCCGGGTGCTGGCCGAGGGCGAGATGGCGTTGGCGGTTACGCCGTAGCGGCCCAAATCACGGGCGCAGACGCGGGTAAAGCCGGCGATGCCGTCTTTGGCGGCGCCGTAGTTGGCCTGCCCGCTGTTGCCGTACAGCCCGGAAGTGCTGCTGAAAGTGATGATGCGCCCGGAACGCTGCTGCCGGAACAGGATGCTGGCGTGTTTCACGACCGTGAATGTGCCCTTGAGGTGAACGGCGATCACATCGTCCCATTCCTGCTCGGACATATTGAAAACCATGCGGTCGCGCAGGATGCCGGCGACGGTTACCACAATGTCCAGCTTGCCGAAATGGTCAATGGCGGTCTGGACGATTTGCTCGCCACCGGACATTGTGGCTACGGATTCGGTGCAGGCGACGGCCTGGCCGCCGTCGGCTTGAATGTCGTTGACTACCTGTTGGGCTACGGAAATATCGGCGCCGGAGCCGTCCACATTGGCGCCGAGGTCGCAGACGACGACGCTGGCGCCCTCGGCGGCCATCAGTTTGGCGACGCCGCGCCCGATGCCGCGCCCGGCGCCGGTAACGATTGCTACCTTGTCTTGCAGTAAAGGCATTTTGCTAATCCTTTCCTTTCAGTCCGGTTCTTTCATTACGAAGTAAGCGGAATGACGAGTTAGAGTTATCGCTGCTGTGCCGGGGCCGGATTGACTACGCCGGCCGTCAGGTAACTGCGCGCCTGCTGGGAAAGGTCGTCCATTTCCCAATGGCCGCTTTCCGTCCAGATGGCGCGCTCCGGGCGGGGCTGGGACATCAGCGACACGGTGTTGCCGTACACCAGGAAAGTCTGCCCGTTGATGTTGCCGGCGTAGTCGGTTGCCAGATAGCAGACGAAAGGCGCGATGCCGTCCGGGTCCAGGTTCTGCAATTCGCTGTCGTCGCCGCCGTCGCCGGACAGTGAAGCTACGCCGCCGCGCGCGCGGATTTCGGCAGCGGATTCCGGTATGGCGCCAATCATCCGCGTGGTAGCGCGGGGGGCGATGGAATTGGCGGTTACGCCGTAGCGCCCCATATCCTTGGCGACCACTTTGGTGAGGCCGGCAATGCCGCTCTTGGCAGCGCCGTAGTTGGCCTGCCCGCTGTTGCCGACCAGCCCGGACTGGCTGCTGAAAGTAATCACCCGCCCGGAACGCTGCTGCCGGAACAGGATGCAGGCGTGCTTGACCACGGTGAAAGTGCCCTTGAGATGCACGGCGATGACATCATCCCATTCCTGCTCGGTCATGTTGAACACCATGCGGTCGCGCAGGATGCCGGCGCAGCAGACGACGATGTCCAGCCGGCCGTAGTTGTCAATGGCGGCCTGCACGATGCGCTCGCCGCCGGCCATAGTGGCAACGGATTCGGTGCAGGCGACGGCAGTACCGCCGGCGTCGCGGATTTCACCGACGACGACTTCGGCGATGGACTGGTCAAAGCCGGAGCCGTCCACATTGACGCCGGGGTCAACGACGACGACTTTGGCGCCTTCCTCGGCCATTAGTTTGGCGACGCCGCGGCCGACGCCGCGGCCGGAGCCGGTAACGATTGCTACTTTCCCTTCCAGATTGTTGGGCATAATGGTTCGGTCCTTGTTTGGTATCAGTCCGGGCAATGGCAGTCCGGGTAATCGTATCCGGGCTGCCGTAGTGTAATCAGGCGGTGCGGCGGGGCAGGGCTACCGTGGCGGTGCCGGGAGTAGTTTGCTGGCCGCGCGGATTTTCCAGCCAGATGGTGCAGTCCACCAGGTTTTGAGCGCCTTCCTGATAGACGCGGGAAACACGGCCTTTGGCGGTGATGGGTTCGCCGGGGTAGTCCATGCCGCGATACTGGCAAGTCAGGCGGCGCAGAGTAGCGGCCGGGCCGGCCCAGCCGGTTACATAGGCGCCCAGCATGGCATTTTTCAGCGCGCCGTGAATGATGACGCCGTCCAAGCCGGTGCTTTCGGCAAAATCCTTGTCGTAATGGATTTCGTAGAAATCGCCGGAGGCGCCGGCGTACTGCACCAGCTGGCGGGTAGTGGGTTCCCGCACTTCAACGGGCAGTTCCATCCCTTCGGATACATCCTCAAAATAGATTTGTTCTGCCATAGTTACCCCCTGGCAAACGCTTTGCTGGTCCGGCATTCCGATTCTTTCGTCATTCCGGCGCGAGCCGCCATTACGATGATGCAACCGGCAGGCATAGATTCCGGCTTACGCCGGAATGACGCAAAACTTGGAATGGCAAAAGAATTGGAATGACGCAAGAATTCGGAATGACGATGAATATGACCATGCGCCCTAGTACCGTATCGACGTGCTGGTTTGGGTGGCAACGATGCCGTCGTGCTGGTTGCGGTAGGTGATTTTGATGGTGGAAATCAGCATCTGGCCGATGCTGCCGTTGCGCTCCCGGATGTCCTCAATGCGTCCGGTGGCCGTAATGACATCGCCGGGGCGCACATAGTCAAAGTATTCCCAGTCGCTGCCGCCGTCCAGGACGCGGGTAAAGGGGGCGTCAAAAGGGAGTTCGGGGCGAATGCCGCGCATGGCGCGCAGGAAAGTGGGCGGCGCTACGATGCCGCCGGTCTCCGGAGCGCCGTCGGTATAGGCCGGGTTGTCGTCGGCGATGGCCTCGGCAAAGCGGGCGATGTGCCCCTTTTCAATGTCCATAGACACGGGCGGGCTGACCACGCCGATGGCCTGTTCCCGCATGACATCGGTGAGAGTAAATTGACTGCTGGCCAACGGAACGCCTCCTGCGGTCGCTATACTGGTAGGGGTTTCATTTGGGGAACGCCGCCCGCCGTCGGGCGCGGAGCGGGCCGGATTTAAGACGGGTAGATTATGTTACGGGGCAACGCCGGTGTCAAGAAAGTAAAAGGGCGGGCGGGCGGACGGCGCCGGCAAGCATGGCGGCGATGCCGGCGGGCGGCGGTAATGACGATGCTGGCCGTCATCATACTACTTGGACCCGGCGACTACCGGCCCAGCGACATTGACCGGGCAGCAGCCCCGTATCGGTTCAGCATCGTGGGGTGGGAGCTGCGAAACTTGCCGGACAAATGGCTGCGGCCAGCGTCGGCGATGCCGGATGAAATCGGGCAGTATTTTGCCGGCGTACAACGGGAACGGGAAATTGCGCGGCGGATCATCGCCCTGGAGGCGCAAAGTACGGGCGCCGGCGCAATCAAGGGCGAGATTGCCGGCCTGCATCAGGAACAGTCGCAGCTGCGGGCGGCACAGTTCCGGCGGCGGGCCGGCGTTGAAAAGGCCCTGGAGAAGGCGGTAGCGGAGGCGCTGCGGTCGCTGGGTTTCGGCACGGCGGCCGGCATATTCCCGCCGGTGGACACCGTGCTGGCCGGCTCGCCCACGGTGCTGGTTATATCGCCGCGCGACCGCATCCTGCGCCAGGATTCAATAATACTGCAAACCGGATTGACCGCCGCGGCGCGCGCGCAGATTGAAAGCCGGGTAGAAAACGATGCGGCATTGTCGGCGCTGGTGGTCAACACCGGGGGCATCGCATTTTATCCGTCAATCACGGTTCCCGACGCCGGGGTTGATTTTGCGCTGGAAATCATCGCCCATGAATGGGTGCATCATTGGCTGTGGTTTCGTCCGCTGGGACGGCGCTACTTTGCGGGCGGCGAGCTAACCGCCCTCAACGAAACGGTGGCGGACATCGCCGGCCGGGAAATTGGATTACTGGCAAAGCAAAGACTGCCCGGCGAGCGCCCGCCGGAAGCTCCGGCATCCGCATCCGATAATGCCCCCGAATCGGTCAATACCCCCGACGCCGGCCAACTGGATACGGGGGAACGCGCTGCCGAACCGGAACGGTTTGACTTTCAGGCCGAAATGCGCGTTACCCGGGAGCGCGTTGACGAGCTGCTGGCCGCCGGCAGCATCGCCGCCGCCGAGGAGTATATGGAGGCGCGGCGCCGGGAATTTGTGGCTAACGGCTACTACATTCGCCGGCTCAACCAGGCTTATTTTGCTTTTCACGGGGCTTATGCCACCACGGGCGCGGCCGGCGTCAACCGCATTGGACAGCAGGTTGCGGAGCTACGGCGCATCAGCCCGTCGTTGGCGGCGTTCCTGCGGACGGCGGCGCAGTTCACCGGCCCGCAGGATCTGGCGGATTACCTGGCCCGACCCGTTCCGTAATCGCGAATCGTGCAAATCGCAAATCACGCAGTCGGGCCAAAGTATGCGGCCCGAGCATACGGGTTAAGCGGAACGGATGGCGTCCTCTAGCAGGGCCAGGGCGGTGCGGGCGAATATCCACATATTGCCCTCCCGGTCGGGGCTGCCGGTTTCCAGCGTCTGCGACCGTTCCACGGGGCCGGCGACACCAAAGCAGGCGTGGCCGTAGTTGTCGCCGTAGCGGTTGCCGGTAGGGCCGCTGGCGCCGGTTTCGGCCAACGCCCAAGTTGTGCCGAGCCGTTCCCGCGAGGCGCGGGCGTTGAGCAGAGCGTAGTATTCGGTGCTGGCGCGCTGGCCGGCCATTGCCGAATCCGGCACTTGGAGCAGCCCTTGCTGTGCGGTGCGGGTGTACACTACGGAGCCGCCGACATAGTAATCGGACGCGCCGGGAATGGACACCAGCGCCGCCGAAATCAGCCCGCCGCAGGATGATTCGGAAACGGCCAGGGTATCCCCGCGTTCTTTGAGCAAAGCGGCTACGGACGCCGCCAAATCGTTCAGTTCGCCCATCGTAATTGCCTCCTGGAAATCTGCAATGTCAGCGTCGGCCCCGAATGTTCAAAGCTTGTTCGCACCCCGCCGGCATTTCCAATTAGGCGCGCCTGGATTCCGGCTTTCGCCGGAATGACGGTTACTATCCTACGGAATGACGGCTGTTAGCCCGCGGAATGACGGCTGCTATCCTACGGAATGACGGTTACTATCCCGCGGAATGACGGCTGTTAGCCCGCGGAATGACGGCTGTTGCCCAATTATCAGAGATGACCGACGCCGCATCATATTATACCCAAGGGAGCCGCTTGGATACCGTTTTGGCGGATTCGGGCGCGGGCAGGCCATGGCGTTGCAACAACGACAGCGTGAGCTTGCGAAACTCATCCCGGTCGCGGCCGCCGACTACGGCCTGTTCGTGGGCTTCGGAAATGGCCACCGGGTAGCCCAAGCCCAAGGCGCACTGCCGGGCCAGCATACTATGCCCCAATGCCAGCAGTTCGGGGTTGGCGGCAACCCACTCCGGCACTTCCACGCGCGCCGTTTCCGCGCCGCTGTTGATGTAATAGAAATGGCTCCATTCGGCGCCCACGGCCAACCCTACCGCAAAGCGGGATTCCAGCCGCCCCGACTGATACAGCGGGGAGCGATGTCCTGATTGCAGCACGGCGTCAAAGAGCTCGCGGTCGTCAAAGCCGGCGGCGGCATCGCATTGCATCAGGTCGGAGCGGCGCGCGCTGCAACGGCGGGTACACTCTGCGGCGTCGCTGCCACAGAGGACGCTGCGGACGGCGCCCGCTACTTCGGCAGTCTGCGGGCGGGAGGTATAGGCGGCGACGGCAACCGGCCGGCCGGCGCGCGACGCGTTCCGCAGGCGTGCCAGCGCATTATGCAGCCGTTCTCCAATCAGATAATCGCTGACATAGCGGGGATAATTGCCGCGCTGCAAATCCCAGAACGCCAGCGTGCCGTCCAGCAGAGCAAGCACCGGACGATCCGGCGGCAGGCCGTCCACGGCGTCGGCCAGGCGTTCCACTTCGCGCACCGTCCGCAGTGCGCCCAGCAGCGGGCCGGATATGGCGATTTCAGCGTGGGCGTCATCCGCCGCGCGCAGGTACAAATCGGCATCGCCGGCGGCAATTTCCGGTTCGCTGAACACCGCGCAGCCGTGATTGACGCCGTAAGTGATGACGCAGCCGCCCAGATTAATCAGGTAGCAATGCAGGGGCAAATGCCGGTCAACATCAATATGCGAACCATCCACTGACACTGCCGTCCAGTCGTCCGGCGCAGCGGGCGGGGGGATACTGTCCAGCAAGCCCTCGGGGCCGGTGCGGGAGATGATGAAAGGGCGGCGGCCGGCCGCGGCGGTGCGCGCGGCGGCTTCTGCCGGGGTGACGGCCATAGCCCGGTCCAGGGTATCGGCAAAACGCTGGCGGCGGGTGCGGGCCGCGACGGCCACGCCGCCCACTGCCGAATGCAACTGCCGTATCGTTTCGCCAAAATCCAGGGCCATAACGCCGCCAATCCAATCCGATATGCTGCGCCGGCGCCGGTCAGTCCGGTACAGTTAGTCCGGTTAGGATGCCGCCGGCAGTTCGGCAATAGTTACTATGCCGCCGGGCGCAGCATCAATGCTGATATTGCAGCCGCGCAGCAGTTCCATGCCGATGAGCGGCTCACATTCCAGATTAAGCAAGTCAACTGGCCGCAGCAGGCCGTGCCAGATGATGTAAGCGGTGTACACGTCGGCGGTTCCTGCGGAACCGTCGGCCAGCGTGATTGCCATGTCGTCGCGAGTTGACGGTTGCAAGTTTAACTGGCTTATGATGCTATGGGGCAATGCCAACTCTCCACCAAAGCCGGTGTCAATCAAAAACGCGACATCCATAGTTGTATTGCTGTCTCTTACCACCGTGAGGGTAATCCAGGCTTCAATTGCGTCGCCATCTACGACTGTACCATAGTGCATCACCGGGCCGCCTTGGTATTGCGGGCGACGATGCGCGGGCTGCGTACTTTGATGACCCGGGAGTGGTGGTTTTGCATCGTGTGGATAACCGCATCCGGGCGGCGGGCGCGCAGCCGAATTCTAGCCGGGGCGGAACGGCCGTCGATTTCATAGTCGCCGGAGAGGACGTCGATCAGCACGAATTTGTCGGAGTCTGCCGGGGCGATGCGATGGCGAATTTGGGCGTCGTAAATTGCCTCTCCCCGCCGTTTCTGTTCCGCGTAGGGCATCTTGTTTGGCGTGGACATATCATTTTGCTCCGGAGTATTGCCAATTTCGTTGACGACATGGCGGCGCATCACTGCGTCGCTTTCGTATTGCGGACGATGCTGCGCGGGCTGCGTGCTTTGATGACCCGGGAGTGGTGATTTTGCATCGTGTGGATAACGGCATCCGGGCGGCGGGCGCGCAACCGGCGCCCGGCGGTTATCGAGTTTTCGTCCAGTTCGTAGTCCCCGGAAAAGACGTCGATCTTTACGAATTTGCTCTCATCCTCCGGGGAGATTTGCTGGCGGATGTGGGCATCGTAGATTGCCTCGGCCCGCTGTTTTCGTTCCGCGTAGGCCATCTTGGCCGGCGTAGTCATAACCTAACCTCCATTGCGGCGCACGCATAGCACGCTGGTACAAAATAGGATAGCACAGCCTACCGTAGCACCCGCGCATAGCCCACGCGGCGGGTGATGCGCGGGCTGCGTAACCGTCCGACATAAGTGCGGTGGTTGCGTATCTCGTGCATCACCGCATCCGGGCGGCGTTCACGCAGTCGGATGATGGCGCGGGCGGCGCGGTCGTCGATTTCGTAATCGCCAGAGAGGACGTCGATCAGCATGAATTTATCGGAGTCTGCCGGGACGATGCGATGGCGAATTTGGGCGTCGTAAATTGCCTCTCCCCGCCGTTTCTGTTCCGCATAGGACATTTTGTTTGGCGTGGACATATCATTTTGCTCCATTGCGCTCTGCTGTGCCGCACCGGTACAAGACTAGGATAGCATAGCCTACCGCAGCACCCGCGCGTCGCCGACGCGCCGGGTGATGCGCTGCTGGTCCAGGTATTCCAGCAGGGGCAGGACATATTTGCGGCTGGCGTTGAAAAGATCGCGGGCGTCGGCGACGGTAACGCTGCCGTTGGCTTCCAGATGCCGCACGAGACGCGCTGCCAAATCATCATAAGCCGCCGCTGCGAACACTACCGTATCGTTGACGCGTACCACATCGCCACGGTTTTGCAGATAGCCGAGCAGCTCCTGCTCCGGATGCCGGTCGGTGGGCGGCGACCAGGGTTCGGCAGACAAGGCGGCCAGATAGTCGGCGACGGCGGCTTCTTGCGCGGCCGTTAGCGCAACCTGGTGGTCGGGCGCGCGCAGCAGTCCGCCATCATCAACGGCGATGTCCTCAGCGGCCAGGCGGGCGGCTACCCGAACATACACGGCCTGCGGCAAATTGAGACGGCTCCGCAGTTCCTGGGGCGGCGCCCCCCGGCGCAGCGGATACTGGTTATGGTAGGTCTGCAAGGCAACTTGCGCCTGATTCCGTACAATGTCCCAGCCCCGCCGGGAATAAACTACGGCATCCGACTGCGCTCCGATTTCGCCCAGGGCGATTACTTCCCCTTGCGCGGTTAGTTCGGCCAGGCGGTCGGCAACTTCGGTTTCGGACAAATTGGAACGCTGCGAGAGGGTACGCAAGTCGCACGGCCCCAGCTGGTCGGCCAGGGTAAGAATAATGTCCTCGTCGGCGCCGGCGTCCAGGGTAGTGAGGCGTTCCAGGACATCGGGGGCGAAGCGGCGGTGGCGGCGGCGCGGGTTGGGGTCGGCAACCTGGCCGCCGCCCAGCGTGTCCTCTGAGGAACGCAGGACGAAAAAATCGCCCTTGACCATCGGCACCGGGTCGTCCAGCAGCACTTGCACCCAGCCTTCACTGCCGGGCGGCAGGCGGTCGGCGTCCAGCAGCCGCACCCGGCCGGTAGTTTCGCTGGTGAACAGATGAAAGGTTACGCCCTCGTTGTGCTTGAGGGCGTGGGGCGCGCCCTTGACCATACGCAGATGGGCGTCAAAACGGCGCGTCGGACGCAGCCAGCCGGGGTTGGTCAGCACTTCGCCGCGCATCACATCATCCCGGGAGACGCCGGAGAGGTTTAGGGCCAGGCGCACGCCGGGCGCGCTGGCGTCCAGGCGGGATTTGTGCGATTGCAGGCCCCGGATGCGGGCGCGTACGCCGGACGGCGCCAGCTCTACCTGCTGGCCGACGGCAACGGAGCCGTCGATTAGAGTTCCGGTAACGACGGTGCCAAAGCCGCTGACGGTAAAACTGCGATCGATGGGCAGGCGAGGCCGCCCCAAATCCCGCCGCGCGGCGGTATCGTCCAGGATGCCGTCAATGGCCGCTTTCAGTTCGTCCAGGCCGGCGCCGGTGTAGGCGGACACGGCCCGCATCGGGCTGTCGCGGAATGCGGTGCCGGCCAGGGCGTCCTCAACTTCGGCCTTGACCAGCTCTACCAATTCGTCGTCCACCAGGTCGGATTTGGTAACGACGACCAGTCCGCGCCGGATGCGGAGCAGATCCAGGATTGCCAGATGCTCCCGGGTTTGGGGCATTACGCTTTCATCGGCGGCCACGATGAGCAGGGCCAGGTCGATAGCGCCGACGCCGGCCAGCATATTTTTGATGAACCGTTCGTGGCCCGGCACGTCCACGATGCTGACTTCGCGGCCGCTGGGCAGGGTCATCCAGGCAAAGCCCAGGTCAACGGTCATCTCCCGTTCCTTTTCCTCCGGGAGGCGGTCGGGGTCAATGTCGGTAAGGGCCTTGACCAGGGTCGATTTGCCGTGGTCAACATGGCCGGCAGTGCCGATGACATACATAGCGGTTAGGCCCTTGTCCAGAGTGTTCGGATGGGGCGGCGGAATCGCGCGCTTGCCGGATTATACCCGATACGGAATGTCGTCGGGCTGCGCGATGCCGCCCTATACCATACGGCCCTGCACGGGCTGGCCGGTATTCGGGTCCAGCATGGTGGGGATACGGGGCATTCGGTCGTCAAAGTATTCGGCGATTGACCAGAGCTGCGCGCGGGGATAGCTTTGGGCGCCGACGGTGATCTGGCCTTTGCCGGCGGTTTCGCTCCAGGCGCTGCTGCGCGGGCCGAACCGATCCAGCGTTACAAAGACGCCCATTGCGGCGTTGTCCCGTTCCATAGCGGTCATAAAGGCGCGCACCTGGTCGATGGTAGGCGAACCGCCTTTGACTTGGGCCAGCACCAGCGGGGAATCGTAGTCGCTGGGCTTGGATTGCATTCGGCCGCGTCCGTCGATGCCGCCGTCGCCGACTTTGACTTCGTTGGGGGCCAAGCCCGGTATGCGGGTTACGGCCCAAGCCTCGAAGTCCTGCGGGTTGGCACGCGCCAGACGCCGGGCGCCGGCCAAATCCTGCGGTATCCCCTCTACATTGGCCTGGATGCCCAGCGGAGTTAGCCGGTTTTGGGTAATGTCAACTGCGTGCGGCGATAGGTCAATGCCAATCCACTGCCGATTAAGCCCGGCGGCGGCAACAATAGTAGTACCCCCGCCGCAGAACGGATCCAGCACCAAATCGCCCTCGTTGGACGATGCGCTGATGATGCGCTGTAGCAGAGACACCGGCTTTTGCGTGGGGTAGCCGATGCGCTCCGGCGACCAGGTTTGCAGGGAGTTAATATCCGTCCACCAGTCCGGCATAGTTGCACCGCGTTCCAGATCTCGGGGCAAGTTGTCAATTGATACCCCGCCGCGACTTTCAACCAGTGCGGTTGAGGCATCAGAGTAAGGAACATACTGCCGATTGAAATTGTAGTTGGCGGATTTGGAGTAGCGCAGGATGATGTCGTGCTTGCGGGCAAAGTCATTGGCGGGAACGCCGCCGCCGCGATAGCACCAGATGATTTCGTTACGGAATCGGCCGGCCCCAAACACTCCGTCCATCAGCATTTTGATGTAGTGGCTGGCAGTGGGGTCGCAGTGCAAATAGATGGTGGCCGACGCTTTCATCAAGCGCCGCATTTCGGGCAGCCGTTCCGCCAGGTAGCTCAAATAGGCCAGCATACCGGAATCGCCCAAAAACGCGCGCAGGCCGGTAATCGCCCGATGCGCCGGGTGCGCGATGGCGTTGGTGATGCGATTGGTGCGTTCCACTGCCGCCGCGTCCCATTTCCAGGTGTCCTGGAAAGCGCGGACTTGCGCCGGCACGCCGTTGCCCTCGCCAAACAGGATGTTGTAGTTGGCGTTGCTGTTGAACGGCGGGTCCAGATAGATGAGGTCAACGCTGCTGTCCAGCCATTGGCGCATCCAGTCCAGGCAGTCGCCGTAGTAGAGGGTTTGGGGGTTCATCGTATTCTCCTGATTATATTGGGGTTGACGAAATCCGCGGCGTGTTGTAATCTCAATATGCTGAACGAGCCGGCGACAAGAGGCCAGGGGGCTCTTTCAGGTTGAGCATAAGCAGGGTAGCGCTGCCCCGCTTTCAATTTGAATAGTCGGCTCACTTTAATTCAATAGTACAGGGTACTGCTGCTGCCAAACAGAGCGTACCGGTTGGGGTTGACGAAATCCGCGGCGTGTTGTAATCTCAATATGCTGAACGAGCCGGCGACAAGATGCCAAGGGGATCTTCCGGGCCATCCGGATAGTCGGCTCACTGCGGCGCTCCTGAACCGCATCCCGTATTCCCAGAGCGTCGGCTATGTTTTCTAATAATAGCGGACTACGCTGTTTTTGAATATGTCATATTGAGAATGCAAATTATTGCTAATAAAGTTGTATGGCTCAGCATCTCCGTGCTCCCATTTACGCTGTACGGCCCAAGAGCAGTAATCAGCAATTTGCAATAGCGGATTAGTATTCGCTGACCACATATCCGATTTTATTACTGATGAATTAGTGATACGATAGGAAATTTTTGATACTTCCGAATCAAACGCAGAGCGCATTCGGTTGTTTCCAATTGAGGATGCTATAATCAGGTGCTCGCTATTCGGCACATTGAGCATTGAGATTAGACCGCGCAGGTGGCAGTACCAAGCAAAACCGTAAAAGCGTGCGTCCGTAGAATACAACTCAGGATTCACCTTGCATTTTTCCAAAATAGTGGTATCAATGCGAAATTGGTGCCGGGATAGCACGTTAAACACCCGGCTGCGGACGTGCCGATTATCGTCCGCAGCGTGAAAGGCATTGCGGAGCTGAACACCAGGCCAGCCTTCCCACGCCAGCTCACGGCGCAAGTCCATAAGATCAGCTTCCGCGGTATGTTCTGACACCGAGACGGTGGTGAGAATAAAATAGCGGCTGGCCTTTCTGTCATAGCTAAAATCAAAGTTGCCGGATTCGTCGGCGTAAATATAGTTTCGCATTCGTATATGCCCCCCTTTGGTAGCGTAGCATCGGCGCGGCGGACTGCGCTAGTTGCTTGGCGCAGTCCGCCGCTGGCGGCTTTGGGGCAGCGCGCTGCCGCTATCCCTCAAAATCCGTGATTACGCTGCGCCGCACGCTGCCCGCTTTCATGTCGGCGAAAGCGCGGTTGATTGCCGACAGCGGCAGTTCCTGGCTGACCAGTTCGTCCAGCTTCAGGCGGCCCTGGCGGTAGAACTCAATGTAGCGCGGCATATCGGTGCGGAACCGATTGGAGCCCATGGTGCAGCCCTGTATCGCCCGGCCCCGGCGCAGGAAATTGCCGGCGTCCAGCTCAATTTTGACGCCTTCGGGAACCATGCCGATGATGGTCGCTACGCCGCCCGGACGCAGCATATTGTAGCAGTCCTCGGCGGTTTGCTTCAGCCCGATGGCCTCAAAAGAGTAGTCCACGCCGCCGCCGGTGAGGTCCATAATGCGCTGTGCGACATCGCCGCTGCTGGCGTCAATCACATCGGTGGCGCCGAATTCGCGGGCCAGCGACAGCTTGTCCTCAGTGGTATCTACGGCGATGATGCGGAGCGCGCCGGCCAGCGCCGCCGCTTGCACGCAATGGATGCCGATGCCGCCGCAGCCGACCACGGCGACGGTGCTGCCCGGCGCGACGCGGGCCGTATTCAGCACGGCGCCCAGGCCGGTAGTAGCGCCGCAGCCAATCAGCGCCAGCTGCGGAAAGGGGATGTCGCCGTCAACCTTGACCAGCGCGTTTTCGTGCACCAGCATCTCGGCGGCGTAGGAACCCAGCTGCGCGAACTGGGTAATGGCCTCGCCGTCCTTACGGAGCCGGGGCGGGTCGCTGGCGCCGCGCGTTACGGCGGTTCGGGTGCACAGATAGGGCTGCCCGCGCATACAGTATTCGCAGACGCCGCAGAACACCGACAGGCACATAATGACGGAGTCGCCGGGCCGCACATAGGAAACTTGGTCGCCGACGGCCATCACAGTGCCGGCGGCTTCGTGGCCCAGGATGCAGGGCAGCGGCGTGGTGTACAGCCCCTCCACAAAGTGCAGGTCGCTGTGGCATACGCCGGAGGCGCCGGTACGCACCAGCGCTTCGCGGGGCGCTGGCGCATCTACCTGCACATCCTCAATCACGACGGGCTGGTTGACCTCTCTCAATACTGCCGCTTTCATCTGCCATACCTCCATTGTTGGGGGAATATGCCATAGCCGGGATGCTTCGCTTACGCATCTCCGCAATGCCGGCCCGGCGTGTTGCCGGGAACGCAGCGGCGAGGGTAGCATTAGGGGGAAACAGCGTCAATAATAAAGGAATTTGAGATACCCGAATAAACGATTTTGAGATACGAGCGCGGAGGCGCCGCCGCCAGCCGGGCGCGCCGATACCCTCAATCTTTTACCGACAATCCTTTTACCGGGCGCAATGGGCGCCGGGGGCAAGGTGCTGGGTTTTGCGGGACGGGCAACATTTCTTGTTTAGTGGTTTGAGGATAAGATGCGGTAGGATACCGGCCCTCAGCCGTTACGGAGCTATGTCTCTATGGGGCTGCTGAATGACCTGGAAATGCAGTTGGAACGCCCAATCCGGGCGCAGCTGCGAGCCGCCCTGCAACAGGAATTAGATGACTGCTGCTCCGCAAGCCTCGACTGACAATTGGCGAGGCATCGCCACCATCACTGCCATTGCGCCCGAACTATCACTGCCACTTACGGCGACATTCGGCTGCCAGCGACGGTGTTCCGCTGCGGCGAATGCCGGCGCATGGGCGGGGACATGACACGAGTGGGCGATGATGCCCGCCATCAGTGGTTCTCAACGAACTCGCGACCGGGCGCTGTTCCTGTCCGTGCAGGGACTGAGCTGCGCCTTGCCCAGCCAACGGGCGGGCGGCGTCAGGGGCGCCATCGTCAAGTGGGCTGCGGCGGGCGGCGTTGACGGAACCGCGGCCGTCGGATAGCAGCGTACTGGAACTGGACGGTTGTGGGGATGCGGGCATTGCGGCGGGGATTGTGGTGGTTTATGGGCGTGGGGCGCCGCTTCAGTTGTGCGTGTTTCATTCGCCGGGGGAGTACTGTCGGGGTTTGAGAGGGAGTATTAAACGGCAATATCGCAATCGCTGATGACACCTAACCTATACCAGGGCCATAAGCTCCCGGAAGTTGAAAGCGGCGTTTTCATCCTGCGCCAATGCGGCCAGGTACAGCGACCGGTCAACGGTGATTAGCGGCGTCTGCGCGCTGACGGCTTCCAGCAGAACGGCGTCCGCCAGGCCCAGCCCGGCAAAATGCGGGTTTGCGGACGCCTGAGCGCTGGCGATTACGAATTCATCGCTTTCCGCAATCAGGGCCGCGAGGCCGTGCATCAGGCGGCTGCGCTCCGGCTCACGGTGCTGGCGCAGCAGGTTGGACGCTTCGGTAAGGGTATTGGGGGTTACGAATATCCGGTCGGCGCGGCCTATCAAGGCAGCTAAAGCATTGTAATCGGCGACAGTGTACCCGGCCAGGCGGCGGTGGCGGGGAATTATCGCCGTGCTGACACCTCCCGCCACCAGCAAGACCAGCAAATTAGCGTCAATAAAGAAACCACCCGGCTGCGCTCTAAACGGCATCAACTTCAGTCGTCCCATTCCCGCATCAGCCGGTCTTTTAGTGAGATAACCTTGCCGCTGCTGTCGTCAATGCTGACCACCTTGTAAGAACGGGGCGCCGGCAATCCCATTTTGATGCCCATTTGCCCTTGCTTGTCCCACGCCCGGACGAATCCGTAAGTGATACGCCATTCCTGGGCATCCCGGTGGTGCACCACTTCCTCAAGGCCGATGTTCATAACCTCCTCATCCGCAAACAGGTCAATCAGGTAATCACGCGCCACTTCTTTCGCTTCTTTGGCGTTCATTATGGCCTCCAGCGGGTTTTGCTATGACACGATTATACGGCAACCTAGCATTGGTAGCAAAGCAATGCCGGTCCGCTTGTACCAACTTACGCCGGCCCGGCGTTGGCATCCGCTGTCGCCCCGCTTGCTCCCGCGCGGCGGCGGTCATAAACCGTCATATAAGTGCCGATGCCGGCGGCAATCAGTTCGCCGTCGGCGCCGAATATCTCCATATCGCCCACGATGATGCGGCCGCCGCGGCTCTTGATGACGCTGCGGGCGGTCAGTTCGCCGTCGCGGGCCGGCGCAATGAAGTTCAGCTTGAGCTCTATGGTTACCGCGTGTTCGCCCGGTTTCAGCACGGAGCGGCAGGCGCGGAAAAAGGCGTAGTCGGCCAGGGCGACGAGAATGCCGCCTTGCACTACGCCGGCCCGCTGCCGATGTTTGTCGGCAACCGTCATCAACGCCGTGCCAACCCCATCTGCCGATCGGCCGGGACGGATGCCCAGCAGTTCGGCAAAAGGGCCATCCGGCCCGTCTTGCGGCGTTTCCATGTTCATATCAATCAGACTCTCCGACTAATTCGGCAGTTGGCGGCGTTGGCCGGCCCGGCGGTGTATTATACACGCGGCGCGGGTTATACTAGCTCTCCGATTTTGCCAGCTCCGGATGACGATGCCTGAATGATCAAAGGACTTTTTACCGCTCTGGCCATAATGCTGGCCTGCGCTGTGATTCCGGTGGCGCAGGTTCTGCTGGCGCCCTTTGGCCCCTTTCTGGGCGGGTACTACGGCATCCGGTCGGTGGATACGCAGGGGCAGGGCGCGCTGGCGGCGGCGGCCCGGTTCGGCGGCGTCATCGGGGCGACATCGGCGCTGATACTGGCAGCAATTGCGGTTATCCTGATGCTGGCTCTGGCGATGCCGCAGCGGTTCATCATATTGACTTGGATTGCCGTTGCCGTGTTTGCGCTTTATGTGGCAATGATGAGCACGCTGGGCGGCCTTTACCGACTGATGAAAATGCAGACGACGACGGCAACAGCGGACGCCGAACCGGCAGAGGCAGGCTAACCAATGGATGCGGCGGCGTTGCAGAGCCTGCTGGAAAGGGTGCGCGACGGCATTATGCCCGTTGCCGAGGCCGCCGCCGCCCTGCGCGACCTGCCCTATCAGGATTTGGGGTATGCCCGCTTGGACCATCATCGCCCCTTGCGTACCGGCTGGCCGGAAGTGGTGCTGGGACAGGGCAAAACTCCGCAGCAGGTCGCGGGCATCGTTGACGCTATGGCCGGTCGGGGCCATCCCGTCCTGGTTACGCGCGCCTCCCAGGAAACTTACGATGCCGTCGTCGTAGTTGCGCCGTCGGCAGAGTATCACGCACTGGCGCGCTGCATCGTCATCCCCGATTGCTCCGCTGCCGCTGCCGACGCCGGCGCGTCGGAGCCGGCAACGGCAGCGGGAATGCTGATTGTTACTGCCGGCACTGCGGACCTGCCGGCGGCGGAGGAAGCCGCCCTGACCGCAACTCTGATGGGTTGCCCGCCCCGGCGTATCAACGATGTAGGGGTAGCCGGGCTACATCGGCTGCTGTCCCAGCTGGATGCGCTACGCGCGGCGCGGGTCATCGTCGTGATAGCCGGTATGGAAGCGGCGCTGGCCAGCGTGGTGGCCGGTCTGGTATCGGCGCCGGTCATCGCCGTGCCGACCAGCGCCGGCTATGGGGCCAGCTTTGGGGGGCTGGCGGCGCTGCTGGGAATGCTGAACGCCTGCGCGCCGGGGGTTTCGGTAGTCAACATTGACAACGGCTTTGGCGCTGGCTATCTGGCGGCGCAGATTTGCCGGATGGCCGCCCTGTCCGCCGCCGACCGCCTGCTACAATAGCATTGTAATATCGCCCGCGCCGAATCGTATCAGCAGGAGAGCAGTTCACTATGCCGCCGCGCACTCGCCGCCCGGAAACGCCCGCCCGCCGGGATGCCCGCATCCGCAAGCATCTAACCCAGGCCCGCGATTACTGGTCAAAATGGCCGGCCCATCTTGAGCAAGGCGATTTATGCCAGGCCGGCGAAAAAGGGTGGGGAACGGTGGCCCAGCTGACCAAAGCCGTGGCAACGCTGCGTAGCTGGGAACATTATGACCATGTGGCCATACAGGAGGCCATCACCGCACTGGCCGAGGAAATGCCGGAGCAGATGGCAGCCATCTATGACGGGCTGGGCGCAGCCGAACAGTTGCACGGCAATTTTTACGAGGTTTATATGACTGCCAACCGCGCCGCGCTGTCGCTCGCCAAAGTACAGCCGTTGCTGGAAATTCTGTGGGGGCTGCTGCCCGACGAATACACGGACGGCGCGGCGTTTTCCGAATGGGCGGACGTGGGCTGAACTTGCTACCCGACGCGAACTGCCGCCGCTGCCTTTCATTCATACTTGATACAGGGACGGGGGGATTGGCGGCGTATCCGGTTCCGGCTTGCGCCGGAATGACGGAAACCAAATCGCATACCGGGCAGCGGCGGCGGCTTTTGTGCTATGCTGTGCGGTCGAATATGCTGCGCCAATCCCGACACGCAAGCTCTGTGGAGCGGATATGACCGCGCGCCGCTGGCTGTTGGTGGGCGGGCTGGTCGTCGTTGTGTTCGCCGGCTTGCTGGCCTACGGCGATGCCCGGCAAATCGGGACGCTGCTGGCGCAGTTCCCGCCGGGCTGGTTCGCCGCTGCCGCCGGCCTCGCCCTGCTGAATTACGCTCTCCGCTATGTCCGCTGGATATTATACCTGCGCGCTTTGGAGCTGCGCGTCGCGCATTCGGTAGCTTTGCCCGTCTTTCTGGCCGGGCTGGCCCTGTCCATCACGCCGGGCAAAGTGGGCGAGCTGCTCAAAAGCGTGTGGCTGAACCGAAAGGCCGGCGTTCCCGTTGCCCAATCCGCCCCGGCGGTAGTAATGGAACGCCTCACCGACGCCATATCGGCGGCGCTGTTGGCGTTGGCCGGAATTGCGTTGCTGCCGCCAGTCGTCATTTTGCTGATTAGCGGCGTAGTCGTTGCCGGATTCGTTATCGGAGGGTTGGCGGCGTCCCGCTACGGCCTGGCGCTGCTGCGGCTGCCCGTGCTGCGCCGCTGGCGGGAACCCTTGACGCAGTCCAGTTCCGGCCTGCGCCGTTTGATGACGCTCCGGATGCTCGCCGCCGCCGTCATTCTGGGCGGGCTGGCCTGGGCCGTTGAGGGCATCGCCTTGTGGGTCATCGTCATCGGACTGAACGAGTCGCTATCCCCTACGCTAGCGCTGTCGATTTCGGCGATTGCGGCGCTGGTGGGAGCGGCTACTGCGCTGCCCGGCGGACTGGTCGGATTTGAGGGCAGTATGGTCGCCTTGCTGGCGCAGGCCGGCATAGCAACAACTGCCGCTGTAGTCGCTACGCTGCTAACCCGCCTGGCGACGCTCTGGCTGGCGGTGCTGATCGGCCTGCTGGCCTGGCTGTGGCTGATCCGTATGCGCCCGAACTCCGATACGGATGCCGACGCCCCGGCAGCGGCTTACGGAGCCGGAGAATGATGATGACGGCGGCATTTGGACTGCTCAAAGCATTGCGTCCCCGGCAGTGGGTGAAAAACCTGCTGGTATTTCTGCCGCTGCTGTTCGCCGTCGATCTGGCCTGGTCGCCCGACAATCCGGCGGCGTTGTGGCCGAATCTGGCGCGGGCGGGCCTGTTGTGCCTCGCCTTTTGCGCCGCCGCGGCCGCCGTCTATCTGGTCAACGACTTGGCCGACCGGGAGTCGGACCGCCGGCATCCCGTCAAAAGCCGGCGTCCCATAGCGTCCGGCGATGTTGGAGTCGGGGTTGCGGCGGGCGCGGCGCTGCTGCTGGCGGCGGCGGGGCTGGCCGGATTCTACTGGCTGGGCTGGCAGCTGGCGCTGATTGGCGCAATCTATCTGGCGCTGAACCTGGGCTATTCATTCGGCCTCAAACAGCTGCCGCCGGTTGATGTGCTGCTGGTGGCCAGCGGATATGTGCTGCGGACGGTTGCCGGCGCAATAACCGTCGGCGTGGCGCCGTCGCCATGGCTGTATGCCGTTACCGCCGCCGGCGCATTGTTTCTGGTGATGGGCCGGCGTTACGCCGAGTATCGGCTGGCGCCGGACGGCACGCCGGAACGGGAAGCAATCCGGCAGCGTTACGGCGCGCCCCTGGGCGGGCAACTGCTCACGCTCTCGGCCACCATCGCCCTGGTCAGCTATACGCTGTACACTGTGGAAGCGGACAACCTGCCGGCCAACGACACGATGCTGCTGACGGTGCCGCCGGCGCTGTTCGGCCTGTTCCGCTACCTGTACCTGCTGCATTACAGCCGGGACGCCGAATCGCCGGAGCTGCTGGTAACGCGGGACATTCCGCTGCTGCTGTCCATAGTGGCCTGGCTGGCGGTAACCGGGGCGGTGCTGGTGCTTAACTGACGGCGGCGCAGAGGAATGATTATGATATGATGGCACTCTGCAAGGGCTTATCGGTGCATTCGCTATGGAATGGAACGAAAGAATTACGGTCAACCCCGAAGTGTTGGGCGGCCGGCCGGCGGTGAAAGGAACTCGTTTGTCCGTATCGTTCATCTTGGAGCTGCTGGCAGCCGGTTCGTCCGAGCGGGCGATTTTGGACAACTACCCCCAGCTGTCGCAGGACGATATACGGGCTTGCCTGCGCTACGCCAGCGAGAGCTTGGAACCGCGGCAAGTCCCTCAGATTCGCAATCTGCTGGACGACAAAGCGATCCCGTGCGATGTTCTGGCAATCCTGTCGCAAGCCGATGCGGAGTTTCGGCGTCATGATGCGTGCGGCGGTTCCCGGCTGTTGTGGCAAGCGGTGAAACGGTCAATACAGCATATTGCCGTCAAACGCGGCTGGCCGGCCGAAAACGACGGCGAATTAGAGCAGGTCATAGAACGACTGGGGAATGAAACCGATGACGAAAATGGCGGGCTTAATCTGATTGGAGGGTTCGGCAACGCTCTCGCGGTTCGGGATAACGCTAACGGCGAATGGCTATGCGAGTCAGATATAGATTTCTTTGCCAGGTTGATGCCCCCGTTCATTGAAAGCATTTTTGCCGCCGCAGAGCAGCCGGCCGGAACCGTATGACGCCGGAAGCGCATCGCGATTTGGTGGTAGCGTTGGAGATTAACCAACGGCATAGATTTGACAACAGGCCGCATTAATGCTAGGTTTGTCGTGAAAGAAAAGTTAATTTCGGTGTATTCGCTATGGAATGGAATGAAAGAATTACGGTCAATCCCAAAGTGTTGGGCGGTCGTCCGGCGGTGAAAGGAACTCGTCTGTCCGTGTCGTTCATTTTGGAACTGCTGGCAGCCGGTTCGGCTGAACGGGCGATTTTGGCCAACTACCCCCAGCTGTCGCAAGACGATATACGGGCTTGCCTGCGCTACGCCAGCGATAGCCTGGAACCGACAAAAACCACGCCGATCGACGAATGGATCAGAGGAGTTGATTTATGAAATTCACAGCAGATGAAAATGTGACGCCAGCCGCGATTAGATTACTCAGAGACGCTGGGTATGATGTGATTTCCGTGCAGGAAACGGCTCCAGGTAGTTCAGATTACGAAGTCTTGCGGCAAGCGGTAGCAGATTCCCGAATCCTGATAACCTATGACAAGGGCGATTTCGGGCAGTTAATCCTATCGCAGGGTGTGACCCCACCGCCAGGGTTGATCCTATTTCGCATTCCAGGGATACCACCAGAGGATCAACCCTACTATATGGCGAATTCCATACTGGAAAGGGCAGACTGGACAGGGTTTTTCTGGGTAATTGGGGAGAGGAATATCAGGCGCAGACCCTTTTCCGATTAACCGCAACTACGAAAGAGTTGGCGCCAAGGGGGCATACCAGTTAGGTATGCCCCCTTGCGTGTGTCGCTACGCCGCCTGTTCCAGCACGGCATCCGCAGCGTCCGCCTCTGCCCGCAGCTCCAAGCCGTTCTTGGCGGCGTTCACATCAATCGTGATGTGGTCGCCGTCGTTGAATTGGCCGGCTAGGACGCCTTGGGAGAGGGGGGTCTCCACATGGCGCTGAATGGCGCGGCGCAGGGGGCGCGCGCCGTAGGATGCGTCGAATCCTTCCCGGGCCAGCCAGTCGGCGGCGGCGGCGGTTAGTGTGCAGCCGATGCTGCGTTCCGCCAGACGCTGCCGCACTTCGTCCACCATCAGGCCGACGATGCAGCTGATCTGGCCGCGGCTCAGCGGGTGGAAAACGATGGTTTCGTCAATCCGGTTCAGCAGTTCGGGGCGGAAAGCGCGCTTCAGGGCGTCGCGCACTGACCGTTCCAGCTCTGCGGTAACCTTGCCGCTGGCGCCGGCGTCATCCGCCGCCGGGTTGAACCCGAAAGGCCGCTGCGACAGGTGGCCGGTGCCGAGGTTGCTGGTCATTACGATGATGCAGTTGCGGAAATCCACCGTGCGCCCCTGCCCGTCGGTGAGGCGTCCGTCCTCCAGGATTTGCAGCAGCAGATTGAACACATCCGGGTGCGCCTTTTCGATTTCGTCCAGCAGGATGACGCGGTGGGGGCGGCGGCGCACCGCTTCGGTGAGCTGTCCGGCGTCGTCGTAGCCGACATAGCCCGGCGGCGCGCCGATGAGCCGGGACACGGTATGCCGCTCTCCGTATTCGGACATATCCAGCCGCACCATGCTGTCGGCGTCATTGAACAGAAACTCGGCCACGGCCTTGGCCAGTTCGGTCTTGCCGACGCCGGTCGGCCCCAGAAAGATAAAGCTGCCAAAGGGACGCCGGGGGTCGCTGAGGCCGGAGCGGGCGCGGCGGACGGTATCGGCCACCGCTTTTACGGCTTCATCCTGGCCGATGACGCGGCGATGCAGATGTTCCTCCATCTGCAACAGGCGTTCCGCTTCGCCGGCCAGCAGCTGGCCTACCGGAATGCCTGTCCAGCGGGCTACCAGTTCGGCGATGTCCTTTTCGTTGACCACGAGGTCGGGGCCGGTGGTGTGTTCAATGGCGGCGCGCTCAGCGTCCAGGCTTTCCTCGATGCGTAGCCGTTCGGTGCGGTGTTCCGCGGCGCGCTGATAGTCGCCCAGCTGGTTGGCGCGTTCCTCCAGGTCGGCCAGTTCCCGGCGGCGGTTCTCCATTTTCTGAACTTGCGGCGGCAGCGTGCCGGCGTCAATTCGCACTTTGCTGGCGGCTTCGTCGATGAAGTCAATGGCCTTGTCCGGCAGAAAGCGGTCGGTAACATAGCGGCTGCTCAAGCGGACGGCGGCGTCCAGGGCGGCGTCGGTGATGCTGACCTTGTGGTGCGCTTCGTAGCGGGGCTTCAACGCGTGCAGGATGGCGATGGCCGCATCGCCGTCGGGTTCGTCCACATAGACGGGATGGAACCGGCGGGCCAGGGCGGGGTCGCGCTCAATGTGCTTGCGGAATTCGTCCAGGGTAGTAGCGCCGATGGCTTGCAACTCGCCGCGGGCGAGGGCCGGCTTGAGCATATTGCTGGCGTCCAGGCCGCCTTCGCCGGCGCCGGCGCCTACCAGCGTGTGCATTTCGTCCAGGAACAGGATGACTTCGCCCTGCGCCGAAGTAACTTCGTCGATGACGGACTTGAGGCGTTCCTCGAATTCGCCGCGGAACTTGGCGCCGGCTACCAGCCGGCCCATATCCAGGGCCATTACCCGGCGATTGCTCAGCGAGTCCGGGACGTCGTCGTCCACGATTTTGATGGCCAGGCCCTCGGCGATGGCGGTCTTGCCGACGCCGGCGTCGCCAATCAGCACCGGATTGTTTTTGGTGCGGCGGGTCAGCGTTTGCATGGCCTGGCGGATTTCGGCGTCGCGACCGACTACCGGATCCAGCTTGCCGATGCGGGCCAGTTCCGTGAGGTCAACGCTGTATTTTTCCAGGGAGCGGTAGCGCTGCTCGGCGTCCTGGTCGTCCACGCGGTGGGAGCCGCGCAGCTTTTGCATCGCCTGATAGACCATTTCCTGATTGATGCCCAGTTCCTGGAACAGGCGGGCCGAGTCGCCGGCGTTTTCCCGCGCGGCGGCCAGCAGCAGATGCTCCACGCTGATGAACTGGTCTTTCAGGCGGGCGGATTCCTCTTGTGCGGTTTGCAGCATCCGTTGCAGGCGGGGGGTAATGAAAATCTGCTGCGGGCCGGAGACCAGCTTGGGCGCCGCCTCCAGCGTCTGGTGCAACCGGGATTTGACGGCTTCGGCATTGACGCCGAGTTCTTGCAGGATGCGGCTGGGCAGCCCGTCGTCCAGGGCTACCAGCGCCAGCAGCACGTGTTCCACATCCCACTGGCTGTGCTGGTAGCGGCGCACCAGTTCCTGGGAGCTTTGGATGGCTTCCTGGGCCTGGCGGGTAAATTGTTCCGCGCTCATTACCATAATAGTTACCTCCGGACAGGGTTGCGGGCGGGATTACGGACGGGATTGGAGGAACGGCCGCCGGCGCGTTTGACGCGTTCCAGTTCGGCGGTCAGCATTGCTACTTCGGTTTCCAGTTCCCGTATGCGGTCAATCAGTTTCAGGGCTACTTCGGCGCCGGCCAGGTTGACGCCCATTTCGTCGGTAAAAGTCTTGATGCGGCGCAGTCGTTCTACATCGGCCATTGAGTAGAGGCGCTGCCGTCCGCCGGAACGGGAGGGCATAACCAGTCCGGCGCGCTCGTAGTAGCGCAGGGTTTGGGCGTGCAGCCCTACCATTCGGGCGGCCACGCTGATGACGAAACATGGTTCGTTGCTGAAAGGGTTTTCGGGAATCATGGTTACTGCTCCTTGCCGCCGGTTTGCAGTCCGGCGTCCCGCAGCTGTTCAAAGAGGCTGCGCTGCTCCGGGGTCAGATTGCGGGGCAGAACTACGCTGACGGCAGCAAACAGGTCGCCCCGCCGTTCCGGTTCGCGCAGCTGCGACATACCCTGCCCGGCGAGCCGGAAGCGGCGGCCGTTCTGGGTTTCCGGCGGCAGCGTCAGTTCTACCTGGCCGCGCAGCGTTTTGACATTGACCGCTCCGCCCAGAACGGCGTCCAACAATGGCGTTTCAACGGTGGCGTACAGGTCGGCGCCCTGCCGTTCAAACCGGGCGTGGGGGAGTACCGATACCGCCAGGTTGAAGTCGCTGCCGGCGGCGCGGCCGGCAGCGATATGCACGCGCCCGCCGTCGGCGATGCCGGCCGGGATGGACACTTCCAGACGGCGGCCGTCGGGCAGGTTCACCTGGCGGGCAGCGCCCCGGTCGGCTTCCTCCAGGGTGATTTCAACGGGAATATCGGCGGGCCGGGTGCGGAATCGTTCTCCGATGCCGCCGCCGAAACCGCCGGCCATACCGCCCAGCAGGTCGGACAGGGATTCGCCGCCGCCGGTGGTAAAGGTGAAGCCGCCGCCGCGCCGGCTGCCGAAATCGCCGCCGTGGAAAAATGTTCCGAACCCGGAGTAGCCGCCGCCGGCCGGCTCAAACTGGTCGGCGCGTTCCCACTGGTCGCCGTAGCGGTCATACTTGGCGCGCTTGTCGGCGTCCGACAGGACTTCGTAGGCGGCGTTGACGGCCTTGAACCGCTCGGCGGATTCCGGGTCGCCCGAATTGACGTCGGGATGATGCTGGCGGGCGAGCCGGCGGTAAGCCTGCCGGATTTCTTTGGCGTCGGCGCTGCGGTCAACGCCCAGCGTTTCGTAGTAGTTGGCCATGGCGATGCCCCATAGCATAGAATTGATGACAGCTCTATCTTATTACGGCATCGCTGCGCTGTCAATAAATTGCGTCTTATAAAATCATATAGTTGACAAACTGCCATCAAGTTTGTATAGTAGGTTGCAATAGCCGGGCATCCGGCAGCATTACCCGCCGGCGGGAAGGCCGGCCCAACAGGAGGATTGCGATGACTACGATACAGCGATTTGACCCGTTCCGCGAGATGCGGGAGCTGCGCCGGCTGATGCACGGCCCGTTTTTCGGCCCGTCCGTGCGGGGTCGTTTCCCGGAGGCGGAGGGCGAACCGGCCGCCGCCTGGAGCATCCCGATGGATGTGCGGCGGGACGGCCGGCAGCTGACGGTTAATGCCGCGCTGCCCGGCTTTGCCGCTGACGATTTGGATGTGTCCATCAGTCCCGACCGGGTGCTGTCGGTAAAGGCATCCCGGCAGGCGGAAGTTGACCGGGATGATGCGGAGTTCCTGATGCGGGAACGGCGCGCCGGGAGTTTTGCCCGCGCCATCCGGCTGCCCGGCGATTTGGATCTGGACGGGGCCGCCGTGAACCTGGCGCACGGGGTGCTTACCGTAACGGTGCCGGTGGCCGAGGCGGCGCAGACCCGCAAGCTGTCCATCGGCGGGGGCGATGTCGACACCGGCACTGATGCCGATGTCGTGACCGACGCCAACGCCGGCTAACCGCCGGCGCCGGCGTCAAGCTGCGGCAGCGCCCTTGGCCCAATGGGCCGGGGGCGCTGCCGTTTAATCCGCAGCGCTGTTGCGTTTCCAATCGGGGGTATTTAGACCGATGGACAGGAGGATGGGTTCCCGCCCGGCTGATGCTGCGGGGTTAGGTTGATTTTGCTGCGGTGGCGGTGCCTCCGTTGGTTCAGGATGGGGGTTGTCAGGCGTGTCAGGCAGGTTGTCAGGCGGTTGATTGAACTTGCTAGCTTTCCGAGCTTTTTGGTTTCCAGGTCGGTTTCAGCCCTACGGCCGGAGGTTTTGCGCGTTGCTTTTGACGAGGCTGGCTTTTCGTCCGGGGACGGGGCGCTCCGTCTGGCGCCTTGGCAGGACCCGACTCCTTCGGTTAGTTTGACCGTGGGCGAGTAGGGAACGCCGGTGCGACTTGGATGCTGAATGACCGTAACGACCTGGAAATCGGTGGGCTCGGAGATTGGCTGCCTGACTAATCTGATTATAGCACATCGGTACGGCTTGGCAAGGGGGTAGGTGTCATTGGCGGGAGGGATTTTTTACACCGATGGACAAGATGGACGGGATAGGGACTGATGGCATGGATGGAGGGGATGAATGGGGATATTGGATTCCGGCTTGCGCCGGAATGACGGTAAGAGGGGTGGAATGACGGTTGGGGGTTGGAATGACGGTTGGAAGGGGTTGGAATGACGGTTGGAAGGGGTTGGAATGACGGTTGGGGGGAAGCGGGATGATGGTTTAGGGGGTTGGAATGGCGATCGATTAGGAAGGGGCAACTTGCCCAACGCTGCCGCAAAGGTTATAGTGCCAGCACTTACGGCTGTATTTTGGGCAGGCTGAAAAGGAGTGTTAGCAATGACGCAAAATCAGCGGCTGCGGAGCGGGAATGTCGCGCCGCCGGCTACTTCGGTATCGGTGTATGAGGCGATACACGGACGGCGGATGAACAACGAGTTTTCCGACGCCGTTCCGTCTCAGGAGGCGTTGCAGCGGATGCTGGATGCGGCAATCTGGGCGCCGAACCATCGGCTTACCAACCCCTGGCGGTTTTTCGTGCTGGAAAAGGGCGGCGTCAAGCGGGCGGAAGTGGCGCAGCTGGCCTACGACAACATCTATCAACGCAGCGGCAATGACGAAAACGCCGCCGGCAGCCGGCAACGGGTGCTGGACGCGCCGGCGTTAATCTACGCCTACAGCATTCCCGGCGACAGCGCCGAGATGACGCAGGAGAACTACGCCGCCGCGTGCTGCGCCGTCCAGAACCTGCTGCTGGCCGCCGTGGCCGAGGGGCTGGCCGGAGACTGGAGCACCGGCAACACTACCAAACATCCCGGACTGGCCGCTGCGCTGGGGGCAGAATCGGACTGGACGATGGTCGGCGCGCTGTTTATCGGACAGCCGGCGCGTCCGTCGGCGTCGCTGCGTACCGAGCGGGACGGGGTAACGGCGTGGCTTGCTTGACTGCGGCGGGTTCAATCTTACGACGGCGTCATTCCGGCCTCTTACCGTCGTTCCGGCGCTAGATGGAACCCGGCGTCGTAATCCGTTGGTACGATGATGCAGCCGGCAACCATAGATTCCGGCTTGCGCCGGAATGACGGTTAGGGGTTTGGAATGGCGGGTTGCGGGTTTGGAATGGCGGGTTGGGGTTTGGAATGGCGGGTTAGGGGTTTGGAATGGCGGGTTGGGGGGTTGGAATGACGGGTTAGGGGGTTGGAATGGCGGGTTAGGGGGTTGGAATGGCGGTTTGGGGGGTTGGAATGGCGGGTTGCGGGTTTGGAATGGCGGGTTGCGGGTTTGGAATGGCGGGTTGGGGGGTGTAATACGACTGTACGATGATGGCACTGGCAACCGTAGATTCCGGCTTGCGCCGGAATGACGTTTAAGGGGGGGAATGACGGTTAGGAGGTTGGGATGGCGGTTAGGGGGTTGGGATGACGGTTAGGAGGTTGGGATGGCGGTTGCGGGATTGGCCTCATTCAATCCTATCCGCTTATCCTACCCGATGGCGGTTTGGGCTGTTAGAATGGGGGCGGCGGCGCCATAGCGCACGACGGCGCCGGCTTTATTCTCAACCGCCGGTTTGAGCGCCGCTATTACGGGTGATGCTGTGCTGGATACTGCCCCTATCCTGGAAGTCAAAAATTTGGTGAAGGATTTCGGCGGGGTGCGCGCCGTTGACCACTGCTCTTTGCAAATAATGCCCGGCGCCATTACCGGGCTGATTGGCCCTAACGGGGCGGGCAAGACTACGCTGTTCAACCTGCTGTCGGGCGCGCTGGCGCCGACGGCCGGTTCGATTACTTTCAACGGGCGGCGGATTGACGGGATGCGGATGCATCAGACTTTCGGGCTGGGGCTGATGCGAACTTTCCAGATTCCCCGCGAGATGAAGCGGATGACCGTTCTGGAAAACCTGATGCTGGTGCCGCAGTCGCAAACCGGGGAAAGGCTGTGGGCGTCCTGGCTGCTACCGCGGCGCGTGTCCCGGCAGGAACGCCGCATCGCCGCGCAGGCTATGGAAGTACTGGACTTCGTCAAGCTGTCGCACTTGGCGGATGAATATGCGGGCAATTTGTCCACCGGGCAGAAAAAGCTGCTGGAACTGGCCCGCACTCTGATGGCCGAACCGGCGGTAGTGCTGCTGGATGAGCCGGCGGCCGGCGTCAATCGCACTCTGCTGCGCGACTTGTCGGCCAGCATCTTGCAAGCCAGCGTGGAGCGCGGCATTACCTTTGTTATCATTGAGCATGATATGCAGTTCGTAATGACGATGTGCGATCCGATAATCGTCCTGGCCAACGGCGCCGTCATCGCGCAGGGCGCCCCGCCCGAAGTGCGGCGCAACCCGCAGGTGTTGGACGCCTATCTGGGAGAGGCCAACGATGCCGCTGCTTGAAGTTTCCGCAGTAGTGGCCGGCTACGGCGAGACCGAGATCCTGCACGGCGTTTCGCTGACGGTGGATGACGGCGAAATCGTTACGATCATCGGGCCCAACGGCTGCGGCAAATCCACTCTGATGAAAACCGTGGTAGGCTTGATAACGCCCCGTTCCGGGCAGATACGGTTCCGGGGTGCGGACATCGCCGGGCGCGCTACGGAACGCATTGTCCGTTCCGGCCTGTGCTATGTTCCGCAATCGGCGAATGTGTTCCCGTCGTTGACGATACGGGAGAACCTGGAGATGGGGGGATTTGTCCGCGCCGACGACTGCCGGCCGCGCATTGCGGAGATGCTGGAGCTGTTTCCCGATTTGGCGGAGCGTCCGCAGCAGAAAGCGGGGAATCTGTCCGGCGGGCAGCGGCAGATGCTGGCCATTGCCCGGGCTTTGATGCTGGATCCGACGCTGCTGCTGCTGGACGAGCCGTCGGCCGGGCTATCGCCGGCGATGATGGGGCTGGTGTTTGACCGGATGCGCGAGGTGAACCGTTCCGGCGTGGCCTTGCTGATTGTGGAGCAAAACGCGCGGCGCGCCCTGCGAATGTCGCAGCGGGGCTATATTCTGGTGGCCGGCGAAAACCGGCTGGAGGACACCGGGGCCGCGCTGCTGGACAACCCGGAAGTCGCCAGCCTGTACCTGGGCGGATAGGGACGGCCGGCGCCGGCGCAATCCGCGTCGCACTGAACAATTATGCCCAACGCACTGCAACGCATCCGCCAAGGCGTCGTCCAAGGCGTCCAACAGAATTGGACGCCGGCGCATACTGTCGTCGCTATTGTGCTGATTGCGATTGCCGTCGGGCTGCTGCCTTTCGCCAAGATGGGGCTGGTGGTGAACGGCGTCTTTCTGGGGGCGATCATTGCGCTGGGGGCGATTGGGCTGACGCTGATTTACGGCATCCTGAATTTTGCCAATATCGCCCATGGCGACTATATGACGATGGGGGCTTACATTACGCTGTTTCTGATGGGCAATGTACTGGCGTCCGTTGGGATTGAGGGCAAGGGGCTGGGGCCGTTCACTTTTGGCTATCCGCTGCTGATTGCGCTGCCGATTGCCGTGGCCGTCGTAGCGGCGGGCGCCATTGCGCTGGATGCGCTGGTGTACCGGCGGCTGCGGAACCGGGGCGTCAATGCCGTAACTCTGGCGATGACTTCGCTGGGCGTGGCCATTGCCATGCGCGGCCTGGTGCATCTGCTGTGGGGGGGCGATATACAGCGTTATCCGCGGGAATCGCGGCAGGTATATCATTTGCTGGAGGGGAATCAGTCGCTGGCGGTGCGGATTGCGCCGGACGCCATCTTTATCGGAATCGTAGCGGTGGTTCTGGTGGCAGCCGTGTATTACATCCTTAACCGGACGCGGATGGGCAAGGCGATGCGGGCTACGGCGGACAATTCCGACCTGGCCTTGGTAAGCGGGATTGACACGCGGCGGGTGGTTTGGTGGACTTGGGGGATTGGCGCGGCGCTGGCGGCGACGGCGGGGATACTGCTGGCGGTATTCCAGGCCAACCTGACGCCGATTATGGGGTGGAAGTTCCTGCTGCCGCTGTTTGCCGCATTGATTTTGGGGAGCATCGGCAATCCTTACGGCGCGCTGGTAGGGGCGTTTATCATCGGGGTTACATCGGAGGTTGCGACGCAGTGGATTAACCCCAGCTACAAGCCGGCGGTGGCTTTCGCCATTATGATTGCGGTGCTGCTGGTGCGGCCGCGGGGCATATTCGGCGGCGGCGGTCGGGACTGACGGGGTACGGGTGCGGATTATGGATTTGATAGGGATACTGAACTACTTGGCCGGGTTCGTCATTATGGCGGGCATTTACTCGGTGTTTGCGCTGGGGCTGAATGTGCACTGGGGATTTACCGGGCTGTTCAACATCGGGATTGCCGGGTTTTTTGCGCTGGGGGCGTACACGGCGGCGCTACTGACGGCGAGCCCGCCGGATCCGACGCTGTTTGAGGATTTCAGGTTCGGGGGGAACTGGGCGGCAATCGGGTATCTGGACTGGGGGTTTGACTTGTGGTTCCTGCTGGGATTGGGGGCGGCGGCGGCGGTGTGCGCCGGGGTTGCGCTGGTAATCGGGTTCGTTACGCTGCGGCTGCGGGACGACTATCTGGCGATAGCGACGCTGGGGATTGCGGAGACGGTGCGGCTGTTCTTTCTGAACGAAAAGTGGGCGGCCAACGGTTCCAAGGGGCTGTACCGGATACCCGGATTTCTGGAGGGGCTGGTAGCGCCGGAATACTACGATTATCTGTATCTGGCTGTGGTGGCAGCGGCGTTGCTGATACTGTTTCTGGCGGTGGAGCGGGCAATCAAGTCGCCGTGGGGTCGGGCGCTGCGGGCGATACGGGAGGACGAAACGGCGGCGGCGGCGAGCGGCAAGAATGTGTTTCAGTTCAAGCTGCAAGCGTTTCTGCTGGGCGCGGTGATAATGGGGATTGGCGGCGCGCTGTTCGTGCATCATATCCGGTTTGTATCGCCGCAGACTTTTGACCCGCTGCTGGCGACGTTCGTCATCTGGGCGATGCTGATGGTAGGGGGTTCGGGGAACAACCGGGGCGCCATACTGGGGGCGTTTGTAGTGTGGGGGATTTGGACGGGGACGCAGTTTCTGCCGGATTTTCTGGATCCGCCGGCGTTCCGGCTGTTTATGATTGGGGCGCTGATTGTAGCGGTGATGCTGCTGCGGCCCGGGGGTATTTTGGGCGAGGAACGGCGGGTGATGCGGACGCCGCCGCGGCAGCCGTCATCCTAACCCGCAACCCGTCATTCCAACCCCTAACCGTCATTCCGCCTTAACCTACAACCGTCATCTCAACCCCTAACCGTCATTCCGCCTTAACCTACAACCGTCATCTCAACCCCCAACCGTCATTCCGGCGAAAGCCGGAATCCAGCGTCGTAATCCGCTACTGCGGTAACGGAACCGGCAGCCATAGATTCCGGCTTTCGCCGGAATGACGGTATAGGGGTTGAGATGACGGTATAGGGGTTGAGATGACGGTATAGGGTTGGAATGACGGTATAGGGTAAGGCGTAATGGCGGTTGTAGGTAGGGCGTAATGGCGGTTGCGGGTAAGGCGGAATGGCGGTTGCGGGTTGGAATGACGGGTTTGGGTTGGCATTGCGGGTTAGAATGTTGGATGGGCCGGCATAGCAAGAGGGGAGAGCGGCGCAGTAGTCCGCTCCCCCTTTGCGTCGCGCGTCCGGCGGTGGCGCCGGATGCGCTGATGCTGGCGGCGGTGGTTAGGGCAGTTCGAAGCGGCCGGTGGACTGGATTTCGCCGTCCTTTACCTGCCAGATTTCGATGGTGCCGAAAACGTCGCCGTTTTCGTTGAAGTCAACATTGCCGCCGGCGCCTTCGTAGTTGATGTCCTGGCCGTCGGCGATGAGCCGCAAGGCTTTGGCGATGTCGTCGCGGCCGGGGCCGACGATTTCGCCGGGGGCGTTGGCGACTTCGCGCATGGCGTCGCGGATGGCGGCGGAGTCGGTAGTGCTGCCGGCTTTGGCGGCGGCCAGAGCGACGAGCACGGTGGCATCGTAGTGTTCAGCCATAAAGGGATGGGACACGGGGAAGCCGAAGGTTTCCAGGTAGGATTCCTCGAAGACGCCTTTGGCCGGGTTATCGGGGCTGCCCTGGACGGTGCCATAGGTGCCATCGAGGTCGTCCCAGGCGTCGATTTCCTCAATCCAGTCCGGGCCTTTTACGCCGTCCACGAACAGGAATTTATCGGCGTAGCCGCCCTCCAGGGCTTCTCGGACATAGACGGAAGCCTGGCCGGTGTAGCTGATGGTGAGGAGGACGTCGGGGTCGCCGTCGGTGGCTTTTTCCAGCTCGGATACATAGGTGGGCTGGACGTCCTCGTGGGGGACTTTGGCGGTTACTGCGCCGCCCATGGCGGTAAAGGTCTGCTCAAACTGGTTGGCCAGGCCCTCGCCGTAGGCGTTGTTGATGTACATAATGCCGACTTTTTCGTAGCCCTGCTCGTTGGCGAGGCGGGCGAGGACGATGCCTTGGGCCGCGTCGGAGGGGGTAGTGCGGAAAAAGAGGTCGTTGTCCTCCAGGACGCTGAGGCTGGGAGCAGTGGACGCGCCGGAGATAAGCAGGGTTTCTTTCTGGATGGTGACGGAGTTGGCGACGGCGGTAGTAACGCCACTGGAGAGGGCGCCGACGATGGCGACGACGTTTTCCACATCCACCAGGGCGCGGGCGGAGTCGACGCCCTGCACCGGGTTGACGGCGGTATCGCGGCTGATGATGACCATAGAGGCGCCGCCGATGCCGCCGGCGCGGTTGACATGGCTGGCGGCCAGTTCCACGGAATTACGCAGGGGGCCGCCGAATTCGGCGAGGGAGCCGGTAAAGGCGTTGAGGTTGCCGACAATCAGCGGATCCAGCTGCTCGCGCGGCACTTCCACCATTACCTCAACTTCGACTTCCTTGGTGACCTCCACTTCCTCCGTAACCACTTTGGTTACTTCCACCTCAACCTCTTTCACCACTTCCTCGGTTACGACTGTGGTGACTTCTACCGGAACTTCGCGGGTTACCTCGACGGTGGCGGGCGCTGCGGGCTGGCAGGCCAGAGCGAGCAGGGCCAGCAGTCCCGCCATCGCCATTGCGGCAAGGCCGCGTTGTATCTTTCCGTTCACATTGATACCTCCAATTTTGATGTAGCCGCAAGATTATAGCACAGCGGGCCGCGCCTTGCCCTGTACCGCCGGGAGGGGGTTGGGATGGACGGGGGTTTTGGAGATTGGCGGGGTTTGGATTCTGGCTTGCGCCGGAATGACGGTATTGGTGGGGAATGACGGCGTGCTTCGGAATGACGGTGTGGGGGGATGGATTTCGGATTGCATTGGAATGGCGGTGAATATGACGGCACGCCCTAATTTTGGAAACGCTGTCCAGCGCGGGCGGGCCGATTGACATAGGGGGCTGGCGGTGCTATTATCCCTGCCGTTTGGAATTGGAAATGGCAATGCCGCAATGGTTGACAATCGCCCTGCGGCTGACCGGCCTGGGGTGGTACATAGCGATATGCATCGTCTTGGGCGTGCTTGGAGGCTTATGGCTGGGCAATCTCACCGGGCAGCGGGCGTTGCTAGTACTGCTGGGCGCGGTACTGGGCAGCGTAATCGCTTTCTATGGGGTGTACCGCATGGCGCTGCCGGCCATCTATGGTTCCCAGGTACGGAGTTCCGGGGAACGGGGTTCCGGGGGGCATCCGAAATCGTCTGCCAGCGCGGACGAAGCCGGGACGGATACAACGGGAGCGGCAGATAACCGTGACGCGTAAGCGCATATTCATCCTATTCGGCGTCGGAATGGCGGCGCTGCTGGTTGCCGGGTTTGTAGTTGGCGCCATCGGCTCCCGGATGTTCGGGGGCGCCGAGGCGCAGCCTTTCGTGAAGCAGCCGGAGATTCATCTGCCGCCGCAGCCGGTGTTTCCGGCAGAGGTGCGCGATGCCGCCCTGGGGTACGGCCATGACGCCAAGGCAGGAGCGGACGGCCACTCCGATGGCAAAGACGCCGCGTATAGCGACGGCAAAGCGGCGGCTGGAGAAAGCGAGGCGGCGGGAAAGGCGAAAGACGAGGAACATCACGGCGAACCGCTGGGGATTATGCAGTGGGCCATTACCAACACGATGCTGTCGGCGTGGCTGACCAGCGTCATTATGCTGGTGTTTTTCATCGGCGGGGCGCGGAAGCCCAAGATGATACCGGGGCGGTTCCAGGCTTTGGTTGAGATAATGTTTGAGACGCTGCTGAACTTTGCGGCGTCGGTGCTGGGCCGGGAGATGGGGCGCAAGGCGTTCCCGGTGGTGGCTACCATCTTTTTCTTTGTGCTGTTCAATGCGTGGCTGGCCATCCTGCTGATACCGATTTACCAGGCCATCGGATACGGCATTAACTACCCCGGCGAGAGGTTTTGCGTTGAAAGCGCACCTGCTGCGTCCGGCCGGCACGGACATCAATATGCCGCTGGCCCTGGCGCTGGTGTCATTCGTGTTCGTTGAAGTACTGGGGGTTCCGCGCGCACAATTTCGGGTATCTGAAAAAGTTTTTCGCCTTTGGCGACATCCTGCGGGGCCGTCCGTCCGGCATCATTAACGTATTCGTAGGGCTGCTGGAGCTGATTTCGGAGCTGGTGCGGATTGTGTCGTTCACTTTCCGTCTTTTCGGGAACATGACCGCCGGCGAAATCCTGGTCGTGATGATTACTTTCCTGGTGCCATTCGTAGCGACGCAGTTCGTCTTTGGGCTGGAGCTGCTGGTGGGACTGATTCAGTCGGTCATATTCGCCGGCCTGACGCTGGTATTCCTGTCGGTGGCGGTGAGCCACGAGGAGCATTAGCGGGCGGCGGGCGGCCCGGAGTTTTCGGCAATTCCAGAGATTTCGCGGATTATTGAAATGCGCCGGCGCGCCCGGCGCGGGCCACATCAAACCACAAGGACAATTTTCGGAACGGAGGATTTTCAACAATGGCGCTTGACCTCTCAATGATTACGACGCTGCTGTCGGTGGGCGCGCAGGGGCTGACTGCGGACGGGGCGAAGTTCCTGGCCGCGGGCTTGGCAATTGCCATCGGCGTCATCGGCCCCGGTGTGGGGATCGGCATACTGGGCGCCGGCGCCATGGGCGCCATCGGGCGGAACCCGGACGCCGCCGGCTCCATCACCACCAACATGATTTTGGCGATCGCGTTTGCCGAGGCGCTGGGCATTTACTCGCTCATCGTCGCCGTCATTCTGCTCTTTGTGGTGTAGCAAATGGTTGAACTGGGCTTGAATGTGCCCTCGCTGATCAGCTATCTGGTCAACTACATCATCCTGCTGGTGCTGCTGGGAGCTTTGGCTTACAAGCCGTTGCTGAACGCCCTGGACAACCGGGTGGACAGCGTGCGGGAAAGCTTGGCGGCGGCGGATCGCGCCCGCGAGGAAGCGGCGACTTCCCGGTCGGCCGTGGAGGAAGAGCTCAATGCGGCGCGCCGGGAAGGGCAGCGTTTGCTGGACCAGGCGCGGGAAGCGGCCGAGCGTTTCCGGGAAGAGGAGATGGAACGGGCGCGGCAGTCGGCGCGGGACTTTACGGAACGGGCGCAAGCGGATATAGCGCGGGAGCGCGATGCCGCGGTCAGTGAAGTGCGCGCCGCTTTCGGAGACCTGGCGGTAACGGCTGCCGAGCGCATCATCCGGCGCAGCATTGACCGGCAGGCGCATCAGGAAATCATTGACCAGGTGCTGGCCGAGGGCGAACAGTCGCTCCGCCGCAACTAGACATTCCATCCATATGCCATGCCATCGGCAGCCGTTCTCGGCCGGCCGGCGCAGATTTTGCGTCGTTGGCCCGATAAGCTGCCGGAGGCTGGCGGACTGAAACGGGAGGCAGCATAGCCGTGGCAAACCGATTGTCAGGGCAGCGTTACGCGCAGGCCATCTTTGAGCTGGCGCAGGAGCATCAGCAGCTGGAAGAGTGGGGACCAGCAGCTGCGGATGGCGTCGGATGTGCTTCAGGATGACGAGTTTGCGCTATTCCTGAAACACGCCGAAGTGCCGACGGAGCGCAAGGTTGCCGCTATTGAATCCGTGCTGGGCGACGCGCATCCGCTGGTTCGGAATCTGGTAGCGCTGCTGGTAGGGCGCAACGGGGTGGCGGCGATGCCGGAAGTGCAGGGCGCCTACACGCGGCTGCTGGACGAGCATTTGGGCCGGCAGCGGGTAGATGTAACCTCCGCCGTGCCGCTGGGGGATGCGGAGCTGGAACGGATTACGCAGTTTGCGGCTGAGCTGACCGGCAAATCGGTGGTGGTATCCACGCAGGTTGACGAAGACATACTGGGCGGGCTGGTGATTCAGATTGGGGATCGGCTGCTGGACGGGAGTTCCAGCGCCGCCTTGGAACGGATGCGCCGCGCGGTGCGGACGATCCGGGCCTGACGGCAATCCGAAGTTTCTCGGCAACAGGGCTACAACGGCAACAGGGATTACAACGGCAACAGCGCCGCCCGTACACGAATCAAGCAGGACACAAGGAGACTGGCCGATGGCAGTCAGCGGACAAGAGCTAGTATCACTGATCAAGCGGCAGATTGAGGAGTTTGGCGGCGACCTGACTCTCGTTGATGTCGGCACCGTGCTGCAAGTCGGGGACGGCATTGCCAGCATACAGGGGTTGCAGAGCGTGCGCTCCAACGAGCTGCTGGATTTCGGCAACGATGTGCTGGGGCTGGCAATGAACCTGGAAGCCGATGTGGTAGGCGCCGCCATTCTGGGCGACCCTAACGCGGTGAAGGAAGGCGACCGGGTGCGCGCTACCGGGCAGATTATTGAGGTTCCCGTTGGCGATGCCCTGCTGGGGCGCGTGGTGGATCCGCTGGGGAATCCGCTGGACGGCAAGGGACCGGTGGCTACCGACCGGACGATGGCAGTGGAACGCACGGCGCCCAATGTGGTGGTACGCAAGTCGGTGGATACCCCGGTGCAGACCGGCATCAAAGCCGTTGACGCGATGATTCCTATCGGCCGCGGCCAGCGGGAGTTGATTATCGGCGACCGCTCCACCGGCAAAACGGCTATCGCCATTGACACCATCATCAACCAGCGGAACACGGACCTGATTTGCATTTATGTGGCCATCGGGCAGAAGCAGGGCAAGGTTTCGCAGGTAGTGGGCATCCTGGAGGAATACGGCGCGCTGGAACATACCATCGTGGTCAACGCCGGGTCGGCAGAGTCGGCGCCCTTGCAGTTCATTGCGCCTTATGCCGGCTGCGCCATGGGCGAGGCGTTTATGGAGCAGGGGCGGGATGTGCTGATTGTGTACGATGACCTGACGAAGCACGCGTGGGCATACCGGCAGATGTCGCTGCTGCTGCGGCGTCCCGCCGGCCGGGAGGCGTATCCCGGCGATGTGTTCTACCTGCACAGCCGGCTGCTGGAACGCGCGGCGCGTCTGGATGACGAGCTGGGGGGCGGTTCGCTGACCGCGCTGCCGATCATTGAAACGCAGGCCGGGGATGTATCGGCCTACATTCCCACCAATGTCATCTCAATCACGGACGGGCAGATTTACCTGGAGCCGGAGCTGTTCAATGTGGGCATTCGCCCGGCCATCAATGTGGGGCTTTCCGTTTCCAGGGTGGGCGGGGCGGCGCAGACGCGCGCCATACGACGGGTGGCGGGGAGCCTGCGTCTTGACCTGGCACAATACCGGGAGCTGGCGACTTTCGCGCAGTTCGGCACTGCCGACCTGGACGCCGCTACCAGGGCGCAGCTGGCGCGGGGACAGCTGGCTACCGAAACCCTGAAGCAGGGGCAGTATCAGCCGCTGAATTTGGGGGACGAGGTGATGATACTGTTTGCCGTCAACGCCGGCCTGATGGCGGATATTCCGCTGGAACGGGTAGGCGATTTTGAGGAACAACTGCTGCGTCATCTTAACGCAGCCCATCCGGCTATCGGCCAGGCCATCGCAGAGGCGGGCAGTTTGTCAGAGGAAACAGAGGAGCAGCTGACCGCGGCCATCAATGAGTTCAAGCCCACTTTCAGCTAAATTGGCAGGGCTTGCGCCGGCGGGGGTTCCGGCCCGGCGCAGCACTGCCGATTTCGGAAATGACGAATTTACCGGCGAAATGAGGCGATATGCCCAGCGTTAGAGACATCAGGCGGCGCATTCGCAGCGTCGAGAATACCGGCAAGGTTACCAACGCAATGTCGCTGATTGCGGCGTCCAAGATGCGACGGGCGCAAATGGCGGTTACGGAGGGGCGGCCTTACGCCGAAAAAATCCGCGAGGTAATCGCCGAGCTGGCCGCGCAGCCGGCGGGCGATGACGACGTCGCGCATCCCCTGTTGCAAGTGCGTCCGGTCAACCGGGCTACTATGGTGGTCATCACGCCGGACCGCGGCTTGGCGGGGGGGATGCACGCTACTATCAACCGGCGGGTGGCGCAGTTTATCCTGGACAGCCCGGCGACGGTGCGGAGCATAGTGGTAGGGCGCAAGGGCCGGGATTTTATGGTGCGCTACACCGATACGGTGCAGGCGGTTTTTACCGATTTGGGCGACCAGGTGGCGCTGGCCGACACTACCGCCATATCCCGTTTGGTGATTGACGGCTATACGGCCGGCGAAACCGATGAAGTTTATCTGGCCTATATGCGTTTTGTGTCCACGATGCAGCAGGAGCCGGTGGTGGAACGGGTTTTGCCGGTGGAGCCGGCGGAGCTGGATAATGCCCAGCGCGTTGGCTACATCTACGAGCCGGACGCCGCTACGGTGTTGAGCGCGCTGCTGCCGCAGTTCGTGGAGATGCAGGTATATCACGCCGTGCTGGAAAGCATTGCCAGCGAGCAGTCGGCGCGGATGGTGGCAATGCGGAACGCTACCGACAACGCCAACCAGCTGGCGTCGGATTTGACGCTGGTAATGAACAAGCTGCGGCAGGACGGCATTACCAACGAACTGCTGGATCTGATTGGGGGACAAATCGCTCTGGAGGGATAGGCGGCATAGCGCAGGCGCAAGCGGGCGGCAAACCTATGGTATCGGTCAACATTCCAAACGGCATTCCTGCCGGCTGGTCGGAAATTTCGTCCGAGCTGTATCGGTGGTTTCTGCTTACTTATGGCGTGTCCGCAGCGGGCCGGATGGCTGTAGAGGCTTACAAGCAGATAGCCATTGCGGGGACTGCTTGGTATGATGTTCCTACGGCAGCTTTCACCGCTTTGGAACACGGGTTCATTCAGCACGCGCTGTTGTCATTTGCAGCTGCGGAGGTAATCAGTATGGTTTTGGGCGCTATGATGAAACGCAAAGCGCGCACTGAGGGCAAGGCGCAGGGCATTGCCGAGGGCAAAGAACAGGGTATTGCCGAGGGTATTGCCCAAGGCAAAGAACGGGGCATCGCCGAAGGCAAGGCTATGGGCCGGATGGAAATGAACTCACAATGGCGCGCCTGGCTGCAACGCAAATCCGATGCTGAAGCCAACGGCGCGATCTTTACAGAACCGCCGCCAGACGATCAATAGAATCAGAACACGCCTAAACCCGCTCGCATAGGCTCTAATCCCGGCATTGCGATCCGCTTGCGGTACGCGCCTTTGCTCACAACCGACAATCTCTAACTGTGGTTCCCGGAGGACAAACGAAATGCCCGGCAAGATCGCCCAAGTTATTGGCACGGTGGTGGACGTTGAGTTTCCTGCCGACCAACTGCCTCATCTGTTTGACGCGCTGGAAGTGGATAATTCCGGCGAGCGCCTGGTGCTGGAAGTGCAGCAGCATATCGGCAACCACTGGGCTCGCTGCCTGGCGCTGGGTTCCACGGACGGACTGTCCCGGGGTTCCGAAGTAACCGACACCGGGGCGCGAGTTTCCGTTCCGGTAGGACCGGAAACCCTTGGCCGGCTGTTCGATGTTACGGGGACGCCGCTGGACAACTTGGGCGCCGTGGAAGCCGGGCAATTCTGGCCGATTCACCGCGACCCGCCGGCTTTTGATGACCAGAATCCGACCGTGGAAATTCTGGAAACCGGCATCAAGGTTTTTGACTTGATTACGCCTTTCCCGAAAGGCGGCAAGGTTGGGGCTTACGGCGGCGCCGGCGTGGGGAAAACGGTGATCATCCAGGAACTGATTCGCAACATCGGCGCCGTGCATAGCGGCGTGTCGGTGTTCGCCGGCGTGGGCGAGCGTTCCCGCGAGGGCAATGACCTGTGGCACGAAATGGAGGACTCCGGCGTGCTGGGCAGCACGGTGCTGGTGTTCGGCCAGATGAATGAAACTCCGGGCGTGCGGGCGCGCATCGGCCTTACCGGGCTGACGATGGCGGAGTACTTCCGAGAGGAGCAGAACCAGGATGTGCTGCTGTTCATTGACAACATCTATCGCTACATTCTGGCGGGGATGGAAGTGTCGGCGCTGCTGGGGCGGATGCCCTCTGCGGTGGGCTATCAGCCGACGCTAGG
>CBDBDN010000006.1:0-190217 GCA_965203855.1 Dehalococcoidia bacterium | reverse complement strand
CGCGATTTTTCCGTATGTGTGAATAAGCATCACCCCAGCGTTGCGCCGGCCAGGGCGGGATAGCCGCGCAGCAGATCGGCGGCATCGGACGGGCGGCGGCCCTCCAGTTGCAGGGTGTGGGCCGCCAACAGGCCGCTGCTGGTGCCGATGCCGATGGCGATGGGGCTGCTGATGCCGCTATCGGGCGATGCGACTACCAGTCCCGGGGCGGCGCGGCCGGGGATGGCTGCTACTGCCAGGAGTTTCAGTTCTTTGCCGTTCCAGCGGGTATAGAGGCCGGGCCAGGGGGTGTAGGCGCGCTGCATTCGGGCTAGCTGGGCAGCGGGTAGGTTCCAATCGGCCTGGCCATCAGCGCGTTCTATTTTGGTGGTGTAGGTGGCCTGGGCGTCGTCCTGCGGGATGGCGGCGATGGCGCCGGCGGCCCATTGGGGGATGATTTTGTTGAGCAGAGCGGCGCCATCCCGGAACAGGGCGTCGGTGAGGGCGGCGGCGTCATCGTGCGGCAGAATGGGGCGTTCCTGTTGGGCGATGACGGGGCCGGTGTCCATACCGGCGTCCAGGCGCATTATGCTGACGCCGGTGGTGGCATCGCCGGCGAGGATGGCGCCGGCGACCGGGGACGGCCCGCGATGGCGGGGGAGCAGAGAGGGATGCAGGTTGAGGCAGCCCAAGGGGGGTAGGTTGAGCAGATCCGGGGGGAGCAATTGTCCGTAGGCGGCGACGATGACAATGTCCGGGCTGTACGATGCCAGGTTGGCGATGGCGTCCGGGTTTCGCAACGTGGGGGGCTGGATTACGGGGGAGGCCCAGTTCCAGGGCGCGCTGCTTGACGGGGGTCGGCGCCAGGGTTTGGCCGCGGCCGCGGCGGCGGTCGGGGGGGAGTGCAGACGGCGGCGACGGCGACGGCGGGGTTGGCGTGGAGGGCGTCCAGGGCCGGCGCGGCGAATTGGGGCGTTCCCATGAAAAGGGCGCGCAGCCTGGCAGCATTCGGATTGCTGGCTGTATTCGGATTAGAGGAATTGAAATTGGGGGGAAAACGGGTTGACAATGGGGCCTCCGGGTAGTAAATTGGCGTCAACCGCTTTGGTTGCGGAATTTTGAGCAAGGAGGTGATGGCTAATGAAACACAGTTTAACATGCTGGGGCGATGGTAGGCACCAGTCTGGACACGACGGGGTGAACGCCTCTTAGGGTCATCGCTTTCCCAAACATGGCATTTTGCCCGTCAGTCGGGCCCAGACCAGTGCTTACCGTCGCCCCACGGGTTGTGGGAGCTATCGGGCGCAAGCCAAAGGTCCAGTCTGGGCCCGATATTCGTTTAAGGTCGCGGCGGCGCGGCGGCGGCTTTCGGCCGGATTTGACAAATGCGCCGCAAATCTTTACATTGCGTAGTACGCTAACCCTATCATCACTTGCCGGAGTCCAAATGCTGCGAATTCGCCTGCGGCGCGTCGGAAAGAAAGGCCGCCCCTATTACCGCATCGTCGTCACTGAAAAGCGCAATCCCCGCGACGGCGCTTATATTGACGGCATCGGCCATTACGATCCGATGGCGGACCCGCCGGCGGTTACTCTGGACGAGGAACGGGCGGTAGCCTGGCTTCGCAAAGGGGCGCAGCCCTCGGATCCGGTGCGCCGCATTTTTGACTACAACGACATTTTCAGCAAGGTTCGCGCGGATGGCCCCGATGAAAGAGCTGATTGAATACATCGCGCAGTCGCTGACTTCCAACCCGGATGCCGTCCGGGTTACCGAGGAGGATGAAGGCGACCAGATCGTGATACGCCTGGAAGTAGCGCCCCGAGGACAAGGGCAAGGTCATCGGGCGGCAGGGACGCGTGGCTCAGGCGATGCGCGTCCTGTTGCGCGTGGCCGCCGTGAAAGACGGCTCCCGCGCCGTGCTGGAGATTGTCTAGGGGCAATCGCCGCCGGCGTCCCGCACGGCCGGCAACGGCGGCGGGCGCTGGACGGTCATCCGACGCTGGCCCGCAGCCGCCGGACGGGTATGTAGTCGTGGCGCGCATCGTCCGGCCGCATGGGCTGGACGGCGCGTTGCGGATGCGCTCGTATTCCGATAATCCCCGGCGTTTCCAGCCGGGCCATTTATTGACGGCCGGCGGGCGCGAATATGGCATCTTGTCGTGCCATCCTCTGCCGGACGGCCATGCCATCCTGCGCCTGGAGGGCATCCACGGCATCGCAACGGCCCGCGCTTTGGCCGGGGAATGGGTGTACGCCGCCGCCGATACGGACCCGGAACTGGCGGCCGGCGAGTATTACCATTATCAGCTGGTGGGCCTCAGTGTGATCACCGACGCCGGCGAAACGCTGGGGGAAATCCGGGGAGGTGCTGGCCACCGGGAGCAACGATGTTTATGTAGTGGACGCCGCGGACGGCGGAGAAATCCTGCTGCCGGCTATTGAGCAGGTGGTGCGGGAAGTCAACCTGTCGGACGGGCTGATGCTGGTGCATCTGATTGGCGGGCTGCGCTGAACTATGGGGCTGCGCTAACGGAGGACATATCGCCAAAGTCATCGTCATTTCCCAACCACGGCCATAGATTCCGGCTTTCGCCGGAATGACGGTTGGGGTGTGGAATGACGGTATATGCAACCGATATGCCCTAATCGCCGGCTGTTGCAAGGGCGTGGTGATGCGGATGCTCGGCGGCGTCCGCGAACTCGTGGTTTTCGCAGGCAACCCAGCGGGAACCGTCGGCGAACCATTCTTTTTTCCAGATTGGCACGGTGGTTTTGATGCGGTTGACGGCTTCGTGGCACGCCTCAAACGCCTCTTGGCGGTGCGGCGACGCTGCCGCCACTATCAAGCTGATTTGGCCGACATCAACCCGTCCGGTGCGGTGAGCGATGGCAATGTCCGCAATGCCGTAGTCGGCGCGCAAGCCGTCTCTGACTTCGCGCAGTTTTTTGACGGCCATTGCGTCGTAGGCTTCGTATTCCAGCCGGGTAACGGTTTTGCCGTCAAAGTTGTCGCGGGTTGTGCCGAGGAAGGTAACCACTGCGCCGTTGCCGTCCTGCCGCACTGCATCGGTAACGGCAGCCGGATCCAGGGGTTCGTCGGTAAGAATAATCATCAGTCAGCGACCTCCGCTAACGGGGGGTATCAGGCACACTTCGTCGCCGGGTTGCAGCGGCTGGTCATCATCGGCATACTCGGCGTTGACGGCGACTACGATGCGAACTTCGGGCGGCGCCAGCCGGGGATAGTCGGCGCGGACGGCGGCGACAAGGTCGCCGACCACGGCGCCGGCGGGCAGTTCCACCGACACCACAGCGGCGCCGGCGCGCTCCCGGTACAGGGCGAAAAGGCGGACATCGTAGCGCATAACGAGTATGATTATGGAACGGGCAGCGTAAAGTGTCAACGGCGCGCCTTGCCGGAACAGCGTTTCAAGCCCGGCTATTCAGATTACCACAGGAGCAAGCAATGGCTGACCGACAGCGTCTGACGCAAACTCTGATTGACCTGATTAAGATTGACAGCCCGACCGGGGAGGAGGACGCGATTGACGAACACCTTTCGCGGCGGCTGGCCGGGCTGGGCGCAACTGTGCGGCATGACGCTTACGGCAACCTGATTGCCAGCGTCCCCGGCGCCGGCGCATCCGCTAACGCAGCTCCGGTTATGCTGTCGGCGCATATGGATACCGTGGAACCGGGGCGCGGCATCAAGCCGACGCTGGACGCCGATGGAGAAACGCTCCGTTCCGACGGCAGCACTATCCTAGGCGGCGACTGCAAGGCGGGGCTGGCCATCGTGCTGGAGGGGCTGGCGGCGGCAATTGAGGACGGCGGGACGCGGCGGCCGGCGCAGGTCGTCTTTTCGCGCGCCGAGGAAGGCGGGCTGAACGGGGCGCGCAATCTGGATTTCGCGCTGATACAAGCCCGGAGGGGCATCGTCTTTGACGGAGAGGGGCCGGTGAGCCGCATCTGCGTAGGGGCGCCGGCGCAGAATGTGGCGCAGTGCCGCATCACGGGCGTTGCGGCGCACGCCGGGCTGGAGCCGGAAAACGGCGTATCCGCGCTGCGTATCGCCGCCTATATCCTGACCCGGCTGCCTCTGGGCCGCATTGACGCGGAAACTACCGCCAATATCGGAGCGTTGCAAGGCGGCCTGAAACGCAACATCATCCCCGAATCCGCTTTTATGGACGGCGAACTGCGCTCCCGGAGCCAAGCCAAGCTGGACAACTATACGGGGGAGTTCCGGCGCGTTTTTGATGAGGCGGCGCAGCTGTATCCCAAGGCCGTCATAGACCTAGACATCCGCAGCCAGTACCGGGCTTATCAGGTAGCGGACGATGACCCGGCGCTGGCCGATATTATGCGCGCCGTAGCCAGCGTCGGCCTGGTTCCGACCCGGCAAACTACCGGCGGCGGCTCCGATGCCAATGTATTTTTTGAGCATGGCATCGCCGCCCTGCCGGTGGGCATCGGCGTCCGGGATTTCCACACGATCCGCGAAACCGCCCGCATCAGCGAAGTACTGGACGGCGCGCGGGTGTGCCAGGCGTACCTCGCCGGCGGATGATACTTGCTGCCGGATGACAGCGGCGAATTATCGTTATTGACAGCGGCGAATTATCGTAATACGATGGGCGCAAGCGGGACTATCGGCGCTGCCACTTCCTGGACTCTCTGACTGCTCCGCGCAGTCTGGCAGCGTTGCCCGGCGAATTTTTCTACGGAGGTGAAGTTTATGTCCAGGAAAAGCAACGCCGCCCGTAACAACCGGGCGAACCAACTCAACCCCAACAATCCGCGCCATACGGACAACAGGAGCCAGCAGAATAACCCCAACAACGACGCCTACTGGCGCAACCGGGGCTATGACCGCCGGCCGGACGACTGGCGCGAGCGAATGCAGCGGGAACCCTAATCCCCACTGCCAACGCCAACCGTCGGGGTTGAGCAAGCGGGCCGGGGCGGGTTGGAAAACCCGCCCCGGCTTTATATTTGCCGCATCAGCACGCGCCGGAACGCCCTTACAAAGGCGTCAACTTCGATTTCGCCCAGCGCCAGCGACATTGCGCCTACCAGGTTGGGCGCCAGCAAAAAGCCTTCGTTCAGCATCCCCAGGAACACCCGCTCGGCCAGCGCCTTGTCCGACGCCGCAATGTCCCGGTAATGCCGGATGGGATGGCCCGTAAAGTGAATGCCGAACAGGGAGCCAATCCCGGTTACCACTGCCGGCTGCTCCAGCTCGGCGCAGACCTGCCGGACGCCTTGCCGCAGCATCTCGGCCAGTTCTGCCAGCCGCCGGTAGCGTATCGGAGTCAGTTCGTTCAGCGTCGCTACGCCGGCGGCCATCGTAATCGGGTTGGCGTTGAAAGTGCCGGCGTGGGCGACTACGGGGCCGCGCAGCGGGCTGTACAGGCTCATTATGTCGGCGCGCCCGCCGAATGCCCCCACCGGGAACCCGCCGCCGATTATCTTGCCCAAAGAAGTCAGGTCGGGCGTAATCCCGTAATACTCTTGCGCGCCGCCCGCCGCCACGCGGAAACTGATTACCTCGTCAAAGATCAGCAGCGCGCCGCTGGCGTCGGCAAAATCGCGCAGCATTTGCAGGTATTCCGGCTCGGCCGGCAGCATCCCTACCGAACCCATCACCGGCTCCACGATGACGGCGGCCAGTTCGTTGGCATGGGCTTCCAGAATGCGCCGCGCCGCGTCCGCATCGTTGTAGGGAATGATAACCGCCTGTTGCAGCGTGCCGGCGGCCAGGCCGGCGCTGGACGGCACGGGCTGCGGGTTGTCGTACTCGCCGCCGCCGGACGGGTCAATACGCAGGCTGACCATTACGGCGTCGTGCGTGCCGTGATAGCCGCCCTCCACTTTGGCGAACTTGCTGCGCCCGGTAAAAGCGCGCGCCGCCCGGATGGTGTTGAGGGTAGCCTCAGTGCCGGAATTGGTGAAACGCACCTGCTGGAAACTGGGGATGCGCCGGCACAGGATGCGGGCCAGGTCAACTTGATGGCGGTTCGGCGAGTTGTAAGCCAGGCCCAAATCCAGCTGGCCGCGCACGGCTTCCAGCACCGGCGCCGGGCCGTGCCCCAGTATCATCGTGGTCATCGTGTTGATAAAATCCAGCCGCTCCACGCCATCGGCGTCGGTAACGGTGGCCCCCTGCGCCGATGCGGTGAAAATCGGGTAGGGCTTCCAGAATATGGAGTTGCGGCTGTCGCCGTCGGGGAGATAGCGACACGCCTCCTCCCACAGCGCGCGGGATTGCGGGGTCGTCTCCAGATAGCGGGTTGTTTCATCCGTAGGCACTGCTGAACTCCAAGCCGGGTTATGGCGCGTGGACATATTCACCGTCATGCCGGCGCAAGCCGGAATCTAGGGGATCCGGGGTCCATTACCGTTGTGGCGAATTAGGACTATGGATTCCGGCTTGCGCTGGTATGACGGGTTAGTTGGGGGATGGCGGACCAGTTCGGGGACTAACGGGTGCGGTGAAAGGAACGAATGATTTGGGGTTAGTCGCCGCCGGAGGCGCCGGCGGCAGCCGTGGCCGGGCGGGCTTCGCCGCGGAAGTAAATGCCGCGCCAGAATCCGCTGGCGATGATCGTTCCAATCACGACGATGGTGAACGCCGCACCCGCAACCGCCATTATATCGCCCGCCGACCACTCATCCGCCAGCCGCCCGTAGAGCAGGTTGGCGAATGCCATGCTGCCGCCAACGTGCATTGAATAGACGGCGGCCACCCGGCCCCGGATTTCGTCCGGCACTACCTGCTGAATGATGGTATGGGTGATGGTCATAAAGCCGGCGGTGCCCAGGCCCATCAGTATGGCGGCGATGATGGATATGCCGGTCTGCGCCGACAGCCCCAGCCCGATGGGCGTCAGGCTGCTGGTGAACCCCAAAATCAGAAAGACGCGGCCGCGCGTCATATGGCTGATGATGCCGCCGACGAATACGGACGACAGCAGCGCGCCGATGCCCAGCGCGGACATCAAAGCATATACATCGTTCTGGTTGAAAGTGATGCCGTCGGCGGAGAGTTTTTCCAGCGCCAGCGGGGGCAGCATCGACTCAAATGACATCACCAGTACGCAGTGGGCCAGCGCCATCAGGATGATGCCGAACACCAGCGGCGTGCGGTAAGAGTAGGAAAACCCCGCCGCCGTGTTGGCCCAGAAACTGCGCCGCCGGTCAATTACGCCGCTGGAAACCGTGCGGATATTCAGCGATGCAATCAGGGCTACCAGATAGAAAGCGGCGCAGGCCCAGAACACGATGGCCGATGTCCCCAGCGTCAATACCAGGCCGCCCAGATTCAGCCCGATGCCGCCGCCCGACTCGAAAATCGCGCCGGCGCCTACCACAGTGGCAACCAGCAACAGCAGCGCCGGGCCGATGGCGCGGGAACCCTGCTGCATCGCTTCGTTGAGGGCTACGGCATTGGGCAGCCGTTCCCGATCCACCAGGTTGGGAGCAATGGACTGCGCTCCGGTCTGCTGGGTGGCGCGCAGGGTGCCGTTGATGACCGCCAAAGCGACCACATACCAAGGGTTGCCAACGCCCAGCATCACCAGCAGAGCCATTACCGACGCCTGCACCAGCTGCAAGGTGTACACCCATTGAAGCAGTCGTTTGCGGGTTACCCGGTCGGCCAGGTAGCCGATAAAGGGCGTGGCAAAGAACCGGGGGGACATGGCGGCAAAGGTAATCAGGCCGACCCAAGCTCCCTGAGTGTTTTCCAGTTCCGGGATGCCGTACACCCAAGCGCCCCGGGCCACGATGAGCGCCCACGCCCCGCTGCCGCTGCACAGCGCCGCGACGGCCAGCAGCCGGAAATCGCGAAACACCAGCGCCGCCAGAAAGCGGTGCGCTTTTTGCTTCAGGTAACTGCGCTGCTGCGCTGCCGGCGTCGTGGCCATAATCCCGCCTCTTTGCCTCAACCTGTTGCGGCGGTTGACGGCAACGCCCGCATTATAACCTACATACCCGCCCGGTCAATCGCAAAGTTGACATCGCATTTCGCTTTCGCCGGCCCGGGCCTGGCGTATTGTATTCCTCTACCGGTGATTAACCGGGCGGCTTACGGCTGAGGGGAACTGTGTCCATTGCGGTCGCGGTCAATAGCATCGGATACTTTGGCGATTAACGCCATCAGCGCCTGATGCTGTTCCTCAACACGCTGCTCGGCACGCTGCCGTTCCTCGGCATACAATTGGCGTTCCTCGGCATACAACCGCCGTTCCTCGGCGGCGCGTTGCTCGGCGCGCTGCCGTTCCTCAGCAGCCAAACGCCGTTCCTCGGCGGCTCTTTCCTCGCTGGCCTTGAGCAGCTCTGCCATATTTGCGTTGCGGCGGCGTTCCTGTAAGAACAGCATAATGTCGGAACCTCCGGTAAGCGTCATTGCGATGCTGCCGTGAATGATGCAGTCATGCAGTATCGCCGAGGTTAGATAGCGCCCCAGCGGCGTTGCCTCGCACATCAGCGCAGCGGCGTTGGCCGGCGTGCAGTGGACGGCGGAGTAGAACCATACCAGCCAGGTTGCGCCGGCCGTTAGCAGTCCGGCAAGGACGGGCAGCCAAACCGCCGCTGCGATTTCCGGGAGCGTGTGGCGCATTATAACTCCAAAAGAGAGCCGGCGCATCCCGGCGCGCTACTATGATAGCGCTTCCGGTTAGATGGTTTGGTTTTCCGGCATTCCGGCTTTCGCCGGAATACGGGCGCATCAGCAACCGGCATCGCCGCCGCCGACACCCAGCAGATCCAAGGACTTGGTGGAGTCCATCATTCCGCCATTAACCTCGCAGCAGAATGATTGCCGGCTATCCCTTATTCCGCAAGAATAACTGGCGCGGTCTCTTTGCCTACCCTTGCAGATAACCGGCCGCCGATTCCCGCAGCCGGTCAGCGTAGTCGGCAATGTTCGCGAGGGATTCCAGCTGATACCTCTCCTCTTGCCCAAACGGGCCAAAGCAGAGGTTTTTGCCGCGCGGTCCAAAACGGAAACGGCAGATGGTCCGACGGCTGTTGCCGTCAATCACGACAGCACAGTAAAACTTGGTGTCATGTATCGTTACCCGCTCCGGAGTAACGACATTACTGACGATTGCCTTGACCATCTCGTAGGCTTCCTGCTCTTCCACAGTGGTAACGATGTCGCCTTCCGTCCGATCCGTGTCGCTTGATATTTCTGATGCATCCTCTGCGGACGCAGTGTCGTCATCCGTATCTTGGCGCGCTATTGCGCTGCACACGGTAGACTCAATGCGGTCGCGCACGAATCCCTGAAAAGATTCCCGTACCAGTCCAGTGAAGTATTCCAACCGGGGCGCTGACATTCGCCCTCCATCCGGCGGGTAACCCACGTCGGTTGCAATTAACCGGACAAAGGCTTCATCCGGCTGTTGCTGCATCTTGCCCAGATACTCTTTGATCCCGGCGATATGCAACATCTTCGATGCGGAAGTCTTGATGTCCTCAATGTTGAATTGCCCTTTCGCAAAGCGTTCCAGCTCCGCAATAACCTTGCTGTCCAGCGCCCTGATGTCAAACTCCAGAAACGGACTTTCATCCATCTTGTTCTCGGCGTCAAGGTCGCTGTAAAACTTGTAGCGCAGGCCGCCAGTCAGTACTCCGATGCGTGCTTCGGTATTGTGAAAATACCGGGACAGCTACGACGCCCGCTCAACATTCAGCGGATCGCCAGCCTGCTTGCATTCAAAGATGATGATGGGCTTGCCATCGCACATAATGGCGTAGTCAACCTTTTCGCCCTGCTTCGTCCCGTGGTCGGCAGTGCATTCGGGTATAACTTCGGCGTGGTCAAAGATGTCATACCCCATAGCCTGAATGAAGGGCAGCACCAAGGCCTGTTTGGACGCTTCCTCGGTTTGCAGCCGCTGGTCGGCCGCCACTTCAGTCTGATGCCACTGAATGGTCGCATCGTGCGGAATCATGCCGGCGGCGCGAGCCGATAGCGATTCCAGTGCGTTGCGTGGTGATACCAGCATGATTTCTCCTGTTGATTTGAGTTGCTTTGTTGCGTTTCGGCAACGGCCGGCGGTTCAGCCGGATTCCGTATGAGCTACCGCCAGCGGCTCCAGCTTGTCCAGCAGCCGCCCCACATCCTCCAACCCGGCCGCCACATCCTCTGCGGTATCCAGGTTTTCGTAAAAATTGGTATGCAGGTCGCTGGCCGTACGATACAGACGCCGTATCTCCGCATCCCCCGTTTCGTCCGCCATCCGGCTGGCCGCCCGGCGTATCAGCCGATGCCCTTTATGCTCCCATCCCCGCTGTTCGGCGATGGATTTGAGCATCTGCGCCGTTGCGCCCCAGCCCTTTTCCGACGCTTGGCGCGTGTCGCCAACGGCCAGCTCGGCAAAACCCTGCGCCAGCAGCGTCCGGCTGGCCTCCCGGTAACTCTGCGGAGTAGTCATTGCGTAGATGTTCCCCCTAGCGGTTCCAGCTTGTCCAGCAGCAAGCGCACATCCTCCAACCCGGCCGCCACATCCTCTACGGTATCCAGATCCTCGTAAAAGTTGATATGCAGGCTGTCCGCTACCCGATACAGACGCCGGATCTCCGGATCCCCCGTTTCGTCCGCCAGCCGGCTGGCCGCGCGCCGTATCAGCCGATGGCCTTTATGCTCCCATCCCCGCTGCTCGGCGATGGATTTGAGCATCTGCGCCGTTGCGCCCCAGCCCTTTTCCGACGCTTGGCGCGTATCGCCAACGGCCAGCTCGGCAAAACCTTGCGCCAGCAGCGTCCGGCTGGCCTCCCGGTAGCTCTGCGGAGTAGTCATTGCCCGGATTCTCCAACCCGGTGATTAGGGAGCGGCTTTGTACGCCTCCAGCAGCGCCGGGTTGACGCGTCCGTTCTCAATGCGGTCGTCAAAGCCGCAGGACTTCAGCCGCTGGAAGTATTCCTTGACTTGACGCTGCCGGATGGCCGCCAGGATTTTCTGCCCTTCGTCCGCTTTGTCCGCGCCGCCGCCCAGCAGGATCGCCAGCGATTCGGCGGTCAGGTTGGCGCCCCGCGCCGCCGGATTTTCCCCGCCGTTGCCGGTGGCTTGCCGATCCTCGGCCTCGTCCAGATAGGCGTGAATTTCCTCCCGGCGTTCCGGCGTGCATTCGTTCATATAACGGGCGTGCAGGACGCCAAAAGCCACATGGCGGGCTTCATCCTGCGCGGCGCGGCGGTAAATCGCCTTTTCGGCATCGTTGTACGCCATCAGCTCGCCCAGCCGGAACAGCGTCAGCACATTGCCTTCCCCCACGATGTGCAGCCGGCTGGACATTTCGGTGAACTCCCGCGCGTTGTCCGTGCTGCCGCCCGTAACATCGCTCACCGAGTCAATCATCCGCATCAGTCCGCCGCCGTTGGACAGCGCGCGCTTGCGAAACACTTCCATATGCCGCGATTCGTCCATCACCTGCGTCAGCAGGAACATCCGCACCTCGTGATAGTCCGGCGACATCTGCGCGATGAACCGCCCCGGCACATCGGCGGCAACGAACTCCACCTGCGCGAAAAAGGTTGCCAGCTGGCACTGCGCCGCCTCAACATCGTCCGGCAGCGGACGCAGGCTTTCCCACGGAATATCCGTAGCCGACGACCATTGCCGGGAAACCGCTTCCTGGTACAGCTTGGTCAGGTTATAGCCCCACACTTCGTTCTTGTCCCGAAATGTGTAGGCCGTGTACTGCGGAACGCCCCGCCGCGGCGCGGCGCCGCGCGTCCGCTGCGTAAAATTGGCCGACTCGGCCAAGAGGCCCGGCGCATTCTCGGCCAGCGTCGGATCGTTAGCCAGCTCCGCCGCCGCGCCCGGAATCTGCGCCTTCAGCTGTTGCAGCCACGAAAGGTCAAACCCTTCTTGCACGACCTGCTCCATCTCCATCACGGGCTCCATCACGGTACGATCTTGCGTCATAACCATTGTCATCAGCTCCTGGGGCGTGTCGAAAATTGCCGCTGCAACATCAGCAACCGCCGGCCTAGCATCATCGGGCGTACCATAAGCAGCATCGGTAACACCGTTCCGGCGCGCTAACCGGCATCACAGCGCAATCTACCGCATAAAGCAACACAGCGTCAAGCAGCATTTCAACCCCACTCTGCGCCTCCGCTCCTCTGCGTCAAACCCCATCCTCTCCATCCTGTCCATCGGTGTAAAAATTTCCCTCCCGCCAATGACACCAACCCCTTGCCAAGCCGCATTAATGTGCTATCATTAGACCAGTCAGGCAGCCAATCTCCGAGCCCCCCGATTTCCAGGTCGTTACGGTCATTCAGCAACCCAAGTCGCACCGGCGTTCCCTACTCGCCCACGGTCCAACTAACCGAAGGAGTCGGGTCCTGCCAAGGCGCCAGACGTAGCGCCCCGTCCCCGGACGAAAATCCAGCCGCGTGAAAAGCAACGCGCAAAACCTCCGGCCGTAGGGCTGAAACCGACCTGGAAACCCCAAAACTCGGAAACCCGAACCCCCGCTAGCAGTTCAATCAACCGCCTGACACGCCTGACAACCCCAATCCTGCATCACGCTACGCACTACGGAGGAACCGCCATCGCAGCAAACTAAACCCAGCGCCGCCGGCGCCGGCGTAGGACGGGAACTAATCCCGTCCATTCCGACCATCGGCGTCAATACCCCCAACCCTCATTCCGACATTGCGCCGGAACAACGAACCTGTGCTTGCGCCATCCCCGGGCAATGCAGCCTTTGGCAACGCTGCCTCGGGCTGGCGTAGGCCGTCAATCCGGTTTGCGCCGCACTGCGGGAACGCCAATGCGGCGCTCCTTGCCGGCCGCCAGCCGCTGGATGTTGTCCCGGTGCTGCCAGATTATCAGCGCCCCGCCCACGCCGGCATAAACGGCATAAACCGGGTCGTACCCACGCCAGACCACGAAGCAGATGCTCAACACAATGGCAATCAGAGTTCCCATTATGCTGCCCAGCGACAAGTAGCGGGTGGACAGCGTTACGGCGGCGAACAGGACGGCGGCGGCAACCGCGATTAACGGCGACATCACCGCCAGCCCCCCCAAGCCCGGCAAGATGCCCCGTCCGCCGCGAAATCCCAGAAAAACCGGCCAGTTATGTCCGCACAGCGTAACCAGCGCCGCAACTGCCTCAGGAACGCCCGCGCCAATTGCGTAGCGCGCCAGCAGCGTCATCAGCACGCCCTTGCCGCAGTCCAGCACGAACACCGCGGCGGCGGCTCGCCCCCCGGCAGTCCGCAGCATATTGGACATTCCCGTGCGCCCGCTGCCGAAATCCCGAATGTCCTCCCCGCGCATCGCAATCAGCAAGGCGTAGCCCCAGGATACCGAGCCGGCAAAGTACGCCAGGACGCACAGCGCAGCATACCGGCCGGGCAGCGGCAGCTGCGGCGCAAACTGCAACAGCGCCACGCCGCCAACAACCAGCAGCGGCACTATGGCCAGCGAAGCCAGCGCCGCTTTGGGATAGCGCGCGGGCGGCAATGCCAGCATCCGCGCTTCACCGCGCCGGCCGGCGCATCCCGCCGCGCGCCGACCGGCTTTTTTCCTGCTCCCGTTCCCGCCGGAACACCAGCCGCAGATGCGTCCGGTGAAAACCGAAGCGATCCCGAATCTGGTTTTCTAAATAGCGCTCGTAAGAGAAATGGAGCAGTTTGGGATCGTTGACGCTGAAAACAAAGGTTGGCGGGTTCACCCCTACCTGCCGCACCCGCCGGATACGCAGCCGATTCCGCAAGTTGCCCCGCCGCGACGGCGGCGAATGCGTGGATACCGCATCCGCCAGCAGATATTGCAGCTGCCGGAACGGCACCCGCTTCTGCCGTTCCAGCCACAGCGACAATGCCGCATCCAGCAGCTCGTCAATCCCTTCCCCGGTAAGCGCCGAGGTAAAGCACACCGGCACATACGGCATAAAGTGCAGCCGTTCCCGCACCCGATGCAGGCCGCGTTCCATACGAAACCGATTGCGGTTCACCAAATCCCACTTGTTGACGACGACTATCAGCCCCCGGTTGGTATCCCATGCCAGCCCGGCGATATGGGCGTCCTGCGCGGTCGCCAGCTCGGTGGCATCGGTTACCAGCAGCGTGATGTCGCTGCGCTGGACGGCATTGACCGCCCGCAGCACGCTGTACCTTTCAATGCCCCGCTGCACCTGCCCCGGCCGCCGTATGCCGGCCGTATCTACCAGCGTGATTGTGTGCCCCCGATAGGATACCGGAGTATCCAAAGCGTCCCGGGTAGTGCCGGCCACCGGACTGACAATGCTCCGTTCCTCCCCCAGTATGGCGTTAGTAAGCAGCGATTTGCCCACATTGGTGCGCCCCACAATAGACAGCCGCAATTCCGTAGCCGGCGGAATCAGGTCGGCATCCGCCGCATCGCCATCGCCAGCAGAGTCGACGTCGCCATCGCTCTCAATCTCGTCCCAGTCATCGCCAACAAACTCCGGGTTGTCGGCATCCCATTGCTCCGCCAGTTCCGGGGACGGCAGCAGTTCCACCAGCCGCTCCAGCAGGTCATAAACGCCATAGTTATGGTAAGCGGAGATAAACGCGGTTTCGGCAATGCCCAGCTGATAGAACTCGGCGGCGGCCAGCTCCCGGTTATCGTTGTCCACCTTGTTGACCGCCAGCATCACCGGCTTGTCCGTGCGCCTCAGCCGCTGCGCCACCGCCTGGTCGGTAGCCGTCAGCCCCTGGACGGCATCGGTAAGAAAAATGATAACCTCGGCGGCCCCCATCGCCATATCGGCCTGCTGCTGGACCCGCTGCGGAATATGCCCCTCCGGGTCATCCTCCAGGCCGCCAGTGTCAACCAGCAGAAACCGGCAGCCTTTCCATTCGGCATCGGCGATAAGCCGGTCGCGCGTCGTGCCGGCCACATCGGAAACGATAGCATGGCGCCGCGAAAGGATGCGGTTGAACAGCGAGGACTTGCCCACATTAGGCCGCCCGATGATGGCAACCATCGGCAGCGAATGCGCCAGCGGCCGCCGCTCCGCAGTCTCGGCAAACAGCTCGGCTTCCCGGCCGGCGGCGATGGCGTCGGCATCGGGGGCGTCCGGCATGATGGCGTCCGGTACGATGGCGTCCGGCATTACGGTAGTCATAATTGCTCTGGCAGTGTGATACGGGTTCAAGGGTTGCGATGATCGCCGGGTTCAGGTTAACAGAAATTCCAGCAGGGCTTTCTGGGCGTGCAGCCGGTTGTGCGCCTGCCGATAGGCTACCGACTGCGGATGTTCCAGCATCCCCGCCGGCACTTCCTCCCCGTAGTGCGCCGGCATATCGTGCATAAAGCAGGCGTCCGGCGCGGCTTGCGCCAGCAAAGCGGCGTCCACGGTGTAGCCTTGGAAAGCGCGCAGCCGCTGCTCCGTCTCCTCCTCATCGCCCATGCTGGTCCAAACATCGGTGTACACGATGTTGGCGCCGGCTACGGCGTCCGCCGGGCGCACCAGCGGATGTACGGTAGGCCGGGGGCCGCCGTTGGCGCGGACGCCCCGGGCGCTGGCGGCGGCGAACACCGATTCCTCCAGCTGGTAGCCGTGCGGCGCGGCAATCGCAAAGTTCATCCCCACTGCGGGCGCGCCCAGGCACAGGCTGCGGGCCACATTGTTGCCATCTCCAATATACGCCAGGTTCAGGCCGTCGGCATCGCCATGGGCTTCCACAATGGTCAGCAGGTCGGCCAAAATCTGGCAGGGATGCTCCAAATCGGAGAGGGCATTCACAACGGGAACGCTGGCGTATGCGGCCAGCTCCAGCAGCGACTGATGGGAATTGACGCGCGCCACAATGCAGTCCACATACCCGCTGAGCACCCGCGCCACATCGGAAACCGGCTCCCGGCGGCCCAGCCCGACTTCATCCGGCGACAGATACAGGCTGAACCCACCAAGCTCGGCAATGCCAATCTGAAAGCTGGTACGCGTCCGCAAAGACGGCTTTTCAAACAGCAGCGCAATGCGCTTGCCGGCCAGAGATGGCGCAGCGTCCGGGGCCGCAGCCTTAAGTTCCGCGGCCCGTCGGATAAGACGCCCGGTTTCGTCGGCAGTAAGATCGGTAACGGAAAGAAAGTCGCGGTGGTCAGTCATAACGCACTTGCAGGCCGGCATCCTTTTGCGCCATTCCGGGGCCAGCTAAGATGGCCGGCGAATAGCGAACCGGCGGCGCGGCCGGATCAGGTTAACGACAGGATAGGGTATCTGCTATGATAGCGCAATCTTTTCGGATGCGATAAGATGCGGCGTATTCTTTGCATAAATCGGATTGTCCCCATCCCGGAGGCTAGGCAATGGCCCGCGCTATGAATCACCCCAGGCTGTCGGCTATGTCGCGGGCGGTGCGCGCCGGCTGCCGGTAACGCCGGCTGGCCCAACGCGCCGCCGCGCTGCCTGATGATGATGGCCGGATGGCGCACGGCGGCGGCATTGCCGGCAGCCGGCATCTTGTTGATGTTGACGCTGCTGCTGTCGGGATGCGGCGGCGCAGAACGGCAAACGGCGGCGATGCCTACAGCGACGCCCAACCTGAAGGCTACGGTGGCAGCGATAGTAGCGGCGGCGCGGCCGACTGATACTCCGGTTCCGACGGCAACCGCCATTCCCACTGCTACGCCGAATGTTCCCGCCACGGTGTCCGCAGAGTTGACCCGGCTGGCGCCAACGCCGACGCCGGCCGCGCCTACGGTAGCGGAAATCGTGCGGGGAGTTGAGGCCGGGCTGGTGCGGATTGTCGTACCCGGCGCCGGCGGTTCCGGTTTCGTGGTTGATGCGGACGGGCTGATTGTAACCAACGCTCATGTTGTGCCGGGGCAGCGGTCGGTAACCATTTATATGTACAATGGCGCCAGCTATACCGCATCAGTACTGGGCCGGGACGAGGCGCTGGATCTGGCAGTAGTCAAGGTTATTCCCGACCGCCCGTTAGAACCGATGCCGCTGGGCGATCCGTCCGGCGTGCGGGCCGGCGATGCGGTGATTGCGCTGGGGTTTCCGCTGGGCGACGAGCTGGGGCAGGATTACACAGTTACTACCGGAGTGGTATCATCGCGGCGCACTTATGGCGCAGTGGAGCATATTCAGACCGATGCGGCTATTAATCCGGGCAACAGCGGCGGGCCGCTGCTGAACCGGGCCGGGGAGGTGATTGGCGTCAATACTTCCAGCTATTCCGGCACTTATGACGGCATTTCGTTTGCGCTTTCGGTGTCTGCGGTGCGGGAGAACCTGGATGCGCTGGCGGCGGGCGGCAGTGTGCTGGCTGAGTCCGGCGGCGAGTGGTGGACCTACGAAAACACGAACTGCAATTACAGCGTGAAAGTGCATCCCGATTGGATTTTGGCCAGCGAGGATTTTTGCGAATCTTATTTTGAGCGCTATTCGGGGGGCGCTTTAGTGGCAACGCGGGCTATCGATGTGTACGATCAGGAACCCGGTACAACCTTGGCGGATTTTGCCGAATTATGGCGCGATGACATTATCAGCCTATCACGAAATTGGGTCACATTCCGGCTGCTTTCATTTGAGAGCCAGCAAAGCCCTGACCGGTATGTACTGCGCTATCATTGGCAAGACACAGCGGACAATTGTATATCCGCAGACTCTGATTCGATTTGGGAATCGAGACGTTACTACAATGCTATGGTAGTCAATTCAGAGGTTTGCGCCTCTATGCTGCGGTTTATCGCTGGTGAAATCGACAAGATGAGAGTTACATGGCGCGACCGATAAGAGATCTGTCGGCACTGGCGGCCGGCGTCCTGTTTGCGTTGTTGATGGCGGCTTGCGGCGGCGCAGAGCGGCAACCGCCGGCTACGCCGATACCGACAGCAACGCCCAACCTGGAGGCTACGGTGGCGGCGATGGTAGCGGCGGCGCTGCCGGCAACCGCTGTACCCGCTGCCGCGCCGGATGTTTCCGCTACGGTGTCGGCAGAGCTGACGCGGCTGGCGCCGCCAACGCCGGTAGTAGAGTCGGCGGCATCGGGCGGGGCTCCGGCGCTCCGCCCGGTGTCCGACATTGTGGAGAGCGTTGAGGGCGGGCTGGCGCAGATTATTGTGCCGGGCGGCGGCGGCTCCGGTTTTGTGGTTTCGGCGGATGGTTTGATAGTTACCAACGCCCATGTAGTGGGCAGGGATACGACGGCAACCGTCCGGCTGGTGAACGGCGCAACCTACACCGGGCAGGTACAGGGCCGCAATGAGAGGCTGGATCTGGCGGTGGTCAAGATTGCCGCCGAGCAAACATTTCAGCCGATTCCGTTGGGCGATCCGTCCGGCGTACGCGCCGGCGATGCGGTGATTGCGCTGGGCTTTCCGCTGGGCGACGAATTGGGGCAGGATTATACAGTTACTACCGGAGTGGTATCATCGCGGCGCACTTATGGCGGAGTTGAGCATATTCAGACTGATGCGGCGCTCAATCCGGGCAACAGCGGCGGGCCGCTGCTGAACCGGGCCGGGGAGGTGATTGGCGTCAATACTTCCAGCTATTCCGGCACTTATGACGGCATTTCGTTTGCGCTTTCGGTGTCTGCGGTGCGGGAGAACCTGGATGCGCTGGCGGCGGGCGGCAGCGTGCTGGCCGAGTCCGGCGGCGAATGGTGGAGTTACGCCAGCGAGGAATGCGGCTACAGCGTGCGAGTGCATCCGCAGTGGACTTTAGTCGCTGAAACCGATGTTTGCGACGCTCACTTTGAACGCTACGACGGCGGGGATTTGGTGGGAACGATGGGAATTTGGGTGTACAATCTGGAACCGGGACAGTCTTTGAGCGACTTTGCCCAGTGGCGGCGGGACGAATTGATCACTTTGCGGCGCGAGCGGAACTGGGACACCTTTCAGCTGGACTCTTTTGAGTATGAACCGCTCCAGGACAGATATGTAATTCGCTATCTCTGGCGCGACTATGCCGAATACTGCATATCCAGCGGCGTGGACTTTATTGTGCAATCAAGCCGTTACAATTCGGCATTGATAATCAATAACAGCATCTGCGCGTTTATGCCGCAGTCGGTGTTTGACGAAATCGGACAAATGGAGTTCAGTTACTGATGGCGGAAATCATCTATCATTTGGCAGCCCGGTTGGATTGGGAAGCCGCCGTTGCCGGCTACGAATACCGCGCCCCATCGCTGGCCGCGGAAGGCTTTATTCATGCCTGCGCCGACGAGGAGCAGCTGCATCGGACGGCGGCGCGTCTGTTCGCGGGCCGGGCCGACTTGCTGATATTGGATGTGGACGCGGAACGGCTGCCGCCAACCGCGCCGGTAGTGCGGGAAGCGGCGCGCTCCGGGGAAATCTATCCGCACATCTACGGCCCAATCAGCCTGGATGCCGTGGTACGGATACGGGCGCTGGCCCCGCCCTAGGGGCGGCGGCGGGTTACGCCCGTTTTACGATACGATGCCGAGTAGCCGGCTGCTATCAGAAAGGGCGTCTCCGGGCTGGAGAGCGCAACCGGCCGGATTTACTGTTGCAACCGGGAGTCAAGCAACTGCGGGTCAATGATGATATGCACGCCGAGCTCCTCGGCCAGCCGGATTTGCGGCGGGGCGACGCCGCCGCCGATGGCGGCCGCAATGGTTTCGGAGCCCATTACGGCGCTGATGGTACGGGCGCGTTCACAAGCGCGGGTAATGTCGTCGTTGTTGATAGTGCGGGAAACTTCGGCGACCAGGTAGATGTCGCTGCTTTCGCCCGGACGCCGGCCGGCCAGTATGATGTCGGCGGCAAAGGCTCCAATCAATGCGGAGTCGGCAATCAGGTCGGCATCGGCGGCATCGTATAGGGCTTCAGTCAGGGCCGTATCGGAATCAACCGTTATGCTTTGCAGAACTTTCCGTACGCGGAAGCGGAACGGCAAACGCTGAAAGAGGATGTTGCGGATGTTGGAATGAACCTTGCGTTCCAGGTTATCCTCCAGCAAAGTATGCAGGGCTGCATTCATAGCCGCGACTTTCCTATTCAGCACTTCTAGCTGCCGTATAAGCGCATCCAGCCGTTCCTCTATCCGATCTACGCGGGCCGGCAAGGCAAGCAACTCGTCGGTGAGCAGCGTCCGCAGGAGCAAGGTTTTGGCTTCCGGGTTCTGCTCCAGCTCAGCGACGATGCGCGCGACGACGCTGTCCGGGTTAGCTATGGCGGTGGCAGTCATTGTATCCAATCTCCGGGGCGGCGCCATTATTATAGCAGGCGGCGGACGCCGGGATGGAGTTAGCGGGGCGGGGCGGGCTGTTCGCCGCCGAACAGCTGCGGCAGGGCGGTGATTGACGCGGTGATGACGCCGTTGTCCGGGTTGCTGTCGTCCGGCGCGGCGACTTGCAGGCGGTTGCCGACTTGCGCTGACGGCGTCCGTACATAGCCCAATCCGACAACCGCAGATGCGCTTCCATCATCGTCATTGGCATCGTCATTGGCATTGGCATTGGCATCGGCAGCAGGCGGGATTGCCGTTGCGGATGTTATCAGGCCGGCCGGTTTGCCGGCGGCGTCCAGCAGGCGAGAGCCGGGGGCGGGCGGCGGGGCGACTGCGCCGTCATCCGACTCAAAGCGCAGCGCAACCAGGTATTTTTGGACTTTATGGTAAGTATCCAGCCGGGCAATGACCTCCTGGCCGATGTAGCAACCTTTGTGAAAGTCAACGGCGCCAATCAGGCCGGCTTCCAGCGGGTTGTAGGCGTCGCTCATTTCGGCGCCGTAGCGGGGCTGGCGGCGGGCGATGCGGAGGGTTTCGGCGGCGGCGGCGCTGAGATGCAGCGCGCCGGCAATCATCAGATGGGTCTTGCAACGCTCGGCGGCAGCTTCAACCCTATCCGCATTGGTGGGGAGCAGGAGTAAATGATAAGTGGGTATCGGCATCTCGGCTGCCGGGTTATCCGGCGGGACGGTAAGCAGACATTCCCACATACGCTCACCGGAACGGGGTTCGCCAATGCCGGTGAGGCGGGCGGTGCCGGCCAGATCCGCGTCCAAGATTGCGCTGGGCGGCGTCGGGAGATTGCCGGCGGTGTCGTACAGCACCGGACGCATTACAGAGGCGGCGGTAGGCCCGGTAAGAGTTAGCATCGCAGTGCGGTTGGTGATGTCCGCAATTTCCAGGTCCTCCATAATGGTGTATTTGTCCAGAAAAGCGGCGACGGCGTCCTGCCGGCCGGGGCTGGTCAACAGCAGCTGGTGGTCGTCGCAGTGGATCACGTACACCAGGTCGACGATGCGGCCGCGGTCGCTGGTCAGGACGGTGGCGCAGACACTGCCGGGCGGAGCGGCGGGATCGACCAGGTTGGTGGAAAGGCGGTTGAGCAGGTCGCGGGCGTCGGCGCCGGTGAGCATCAGGCGGCCGGCCCAGGATTCATAAACGGCAGCGGTGGCGGCGGCGCGGTGGAACCGGGCATCGGTACTGGCATCGCTAACTACGGGTTCAAGTACAAAATCAAGCATTGGCGGCCTCCAAGTTGGGTTGTGAAGTACACAAAACGGGGCAACCGCATTGGGCTGCCCCGGATGTCCATTCAGCGAGCCGGCGCTCCGACGGATGGGCCGGCCGGGATAGCCGGCAACGCCGGCCAATGTGGTCGGGAACGGGCGGTTAGACGGCGAAAGAGGTGCCGCAACCGCAAGCCTTTTTGGCGTTGGGGTTCTCAAAGACAAACCCTTTGCCGTTCAGCCCGTCGGAGAAATCCAGTTCGGTGCCGACCAGGTAGATGTAGGACTTTTTGTCCACCATCACCTTGACGCCGTACTGCTCTACAATCTTGTCCGATTCCCGTTCCTGGTCGGTGATGGACAGGTCGTAGGTAAGACCGGAGCAGCCGCCGCCCTTGACGGCGACGCGCAGGCCCACGTTGTCGGTAATGCCATCTTTGTTGGCGAAATACTTGATTTTTTCGGCGGCTTTTTCCGAGATGGCAACGGTAAGCTCAACGCCGTCCTGGGTAATAGGCATAGCAGGAAGACCCCCTGGCCGCAGAGTGGTGAAACGGTACGGTAATTGTACTCAAAACGGTATGGGGGCGTCAATCAGGGCTTGGCGGGGTGCGGGGTACTTACATTGATGGGCCGGCGGGACGGGATCGGTTCCCGTCCGGCGCCGGCGGCGCTAGGGTGATTTTGCTGCGATGGCGTTGCCTCCGTTGGTACAGGATGGGGGGTTGTCAGGCGATTGTCAGGCTTGTCAGGCGGTGAACTGGCTAGCGGGGGTTCGGGGTTTCCGAGTTTTGGGGTTTCCAGGTCGGTTTCAGCCCTACGGCCAGAGGTTTTGCGCGTTGCTTTTGACGAGGCTGGCTTTTCGTCCGGGGACGGGGCGCTCCGTCTGGCGCCTTGGCAGGACCCGACTCCTTCGGTTAGTTGGACCGTGGGCGAGTAGGGAACGCCGGTGCGACTTGATTGCTGAATGACCGTAACGACCTGGAAACTGGTGGGCTCGGAGATTGGCTGCCTGACGAATCTGATTATAGCACGGCTGTACGGCTTGGCAAGGGGGTTGGTGTCATTGGCGGGAGGGAATTTTGGCATGGATGTATGGGATTTGCGGGATGGGGTTTGACGCAGAGGCGCGGAGGCGCAGAGCGGGGGTTTTGGATTCCGGCTTGCGCCGGAATGACGGTTGGGGGGGCGGAATGACGGTTGGGGAAGCGGAATGACGGTTGGGGAGGCGGAATGACGGTTAGGGAGGCGGAATGACGGTTAGGGGTTGGAGTGATGGCTAGATGTTTGGAAAGAGGGGGCGTTGCCGTTGCCGCTGTTGCTGTGTAGAATGCGGGCGCAGTTGCCGGCTTGGGCCCTGCTGCCCGTATTGGCCTATAGCGTTGGATGGAGGATGACTATGTATCAGAAACCGGCCCTCAGCCTGACGCAGACGCGCCGGGCGATGGATGCGATGCTGGACCAGGCGATGCGGGAACCGGGCCGGCCGCTGGCCATTGCCATCGTTGACGATGCCGGCAGGATGATCAGCTACGCCCGGACGGATAACTGCCGCGCCCTGCCGCAGCGGATGGCGGTCAGCAAGGCATACACTTCGGCGATGTCGGGGCAGGATTCGGACGCCTACGCCAAACGCCTCAAGAACGAGGGGCGCAGCATTGCCGATTTCGGAGACCCGCAGCTGGTGGCCGTCCAGGGCGCCGTAGTAGCGCGCGACCCGGCTACCGATCTGGTACTGGGGGCGATTGGAGTCAGCGGCCTCACGGCCCAAGAGGACGAGGATTTAGCGCGCGTCGGGCTGGCGGCGCTGGAGCTGTAACCGGGGCGGAGACGCAGGAGTTGAATATGCCTAACCCGCGCGCCAATTACTCGCCCATCTTTCGGCGACCGCCGCTGACCTTGCCCGATGACGCCCGCGTCGCCGTCTGGTTCATCATCAATGTTGAGGAGTGGGACATTACGCAGCCGATGGCGCGCACTGTGCTGCCGGCGCCGCAAGGTGCGGCGGTGTCCCCGGACATCCCCAACTATTCCTGGTTTGACTACGGCCTGCGCGTCGGATTCTGGCGGCTGCAACGGGCCCTGGACGACTTTAATCTGCCCTGCACGGTTAGCCTCAACGCCGCCGTGTGCGAGCATTACCCGGCGCTGGTGCAGTCCTGCCTTGGAACGGGGCTGGGAACTGCTGGGACACGGCTACATCCAGCAGGTGCTGCATAAGGAACCGGACGAAAGGGCGGCCATCGGCAAGACCATTGATGTAATCCGGGAGTTCAGCGGCAATGCGCCGCGGGGCTGGATGGGGCCGGGCCTGGCGGAAACTTACGATACGCCGGATCTGCTGGCCGCCGCGGCTTCCGGTTCGGCAATGTTGAGGATAATGATGATCTTGCCCTGGTTCATATTGTGGAACACTAGGTTCTGCTCCGGGTCGGGCCGGTCGGCGACGACCGAGCGGCCCATCCGTATACGGTCAAGTGCTGGGGGGATCGCTTTGATGACCTCGGCGCACATATCGGATAGAACCCTGACGGGGATGGCACCGGCCGGTATTGCTCAATCACGCGGCGCGCGGGGCGGGGCGATTAGCGCCGCTATGGCCGGCATTGCCGCCAGCGTCGCCATCGCCGCGATTCTCGTGTACAGCGGCTGATACACCAGGCTCACTATCCACAAGACGGCAAAGGCCAGCGCGCCCACAATCATGCCGGCGATGATGATGACATCGGGACGATGGTTCTTGCGTAGCGCAATCTGCCGCGCAATCAAACAGCTGCCGAGAAAGACAACCGCGCAGATGATGGCAATGCGGACAACAAGCATATTACGGCTGCTCCCGGTGGTAGATGTTCAGCATGGCGGCGATGAAGGCTTGGGTAATCTCCCAGGCGGCTTTGAATTCATCATCCGTAAGGTGCGACTGGTCGCCGTGGGTGTGCCAGTTGACGGCTTCACGCCAAGCTCGGTTCAGGTCAATGGCGGAATCGGTATCGGCAATGATGGACTGCAAGGCATTGAGTTTGGATGTAGTCATGACCGGGTTGTGGCCCCGAAGGTTCGCTACTGCATTGATGCACCGCTTGGCTGCGCCGTAAAGCAGTTCGCCGGCGGATTCTCGCTCGCCTTGTTGCAACAATGCGTCGGCGTTGCGCCGATAGCGCCGCGCAATTTCGGCGTGGCCGGCCGCGCGTCGTCGGAACGCTGCGGCGCGGTCGCTGGTCATGATGCATCCTTGACGAATTTTGCGACCATTTCTTTGCAGGATTCCACTTCGTAGGGTTCCATGCTGTCCATTTGGGCATGGTACTTCAGGCCGGTGGCAACGCCCAGACTGCCCAGATAGTAAGCGTTGCGCCCCTCTTTGGCATCCAGGGCGCGCGCCAGTTGGTGCAGGTTGCTGCCGTCAATTTTGTGGGCTTTGGCCAGGCGGACGAAAGCCGCCTCCGCAGCCAGCCATAGCAGCCGGGAGCCTTCCAGCGGCCGGTCGGACGCCAGCGCCGCCTCGGCGGCGGCCAGGTATTCCGGCGGGGTCATTGCCGCCTCCGCCCCCGATTTTGACTTTGGCGATGCTGATGTTGATGATGCGTTCATAATTGTCGTCCTGTCGTCATGTTATCCCGGTGGTAGATGTCCAGCATGGCGGCGACAAAAGCTCGCGCATTGCCCCAGTCGGTATTGAACTCGTCTGCGTTTAGATGACTCTGGTCAGCGTAGATGTGCAGCCTGGCGGCGGCTTGCCATCCGTCCATCAACTCGCTGCTGCCGGCGCGCAGCAGGATACGGCGCAAAGCGTTGATTTTGGCTTGAGTCTTGACGGGGTTGTTGCCCTGCTGATTGGCAATTGCGTTGATACACCGTTTGGCGGCGCAATAGAGCAATTCTCCGGCGGATTCCGGCTCGCCATCCCGCAGCAAAGCGTCGGCATTGCTCCGGTAACGCCGCGCATTTTCAGCGTGGCCGGCCGCGCGACGCTGGAACGCCGCAACACGCCCGGTCGTCATATCATATCCTTGATAAAATGACAAATGCTTTCGTGGGATAACTCCAGATCGTAAGGTTCTAAATAGTCCATTTCGGCATTGTGCTTCAGCCCGGTGGCAGTACCAAGTTTGCCACGGTAGTACATCCGGCGATCTTCCTTTTCATCCAAAACGCGCGCCAGCCGGTGCAGGTCGGCGCTGTCCATCTGATGCGCCTGGGCCAGGCGGACGAAAGCCGCCTCCGCAGCCAGCCACAGCAGCCGGGAACCTTCCAATGGCCGGTTGGATGCCAGCGCCGCCTCGGCGGCGGCCAGGTATTCCTGCGGGGTCATTGCCGACTCCGCCCCCGATTTTGACTTTGGCGATGCTGATGTTGATGCGTTCATAACTGTCCTCTTGTCATCATACTATCCCGGTTCGGTACATCTTGACCAGTTCTGCACCCGGCAGGGCCATTGCGATGGCGGATGCGGCGGCCAGCGCATGGTAATCCGGGCATAGCCGTTCCAGATTCAGCCGAGAGTTTCGGCCGGGAACAGTTCCTCCGGAGTAATTGCTTTTGGTATCACCGCCTGCGCCAGGTTGTAGCCGATAAAGGTTTCCAGTGTCCGGCGGGAACTTTCCAGCCCGTAGGGGATGGGGTCGGCGCCAACGATGCCGTCTCTGGCAATGCGGGGTATCGCCCGGTCGTCCGCAGCGTCATCCGTAACTGTCCCGGATGCCAGGCGGTCTTGATAGCAGGCTTTGGCGGCGGCGAAAGTTTGGCACAGCTCCGCCGCCAAACCCGGATGCGCCGCCAGCGCAGCATCCCGCACTACCACCATATGGCTGATGGGATAGACGCCCGTCTTGTGATGCCAGGCAGCGTCTAGCGCGTCCGCATCCGCAAACAGGGGGTGAACCTCCGGCGAGTCCATTGGGCCGGCGCCGATGGCGGCGTCAATTTCGCCGGAGAGCAGCATCTCGGCCAAATTGCCGCTGGACGATGACACTACATTGGGCGGCGCGACGAACTCGGCCACGTGTTCATCGCCCGACAGCACCCAGGTAACGGCGTCCAGGTCAACGCCGTACTCTGATTGCAGGATGCCACGCGTCCAGACGCCGGGCGTCAGCGTGTAGCTGCGGAGGCCGAACCGCTTGCCCGCCAGGTCTTGGGGCGATTCAATCCCGCTGCTGCGCCGGCAGATGATGCCGCCGTGATAGAACGCCCGCGTCAGAAAGACGGGGATGCCGGTAAAGGGCTTGCCGTACGCCCGCGCGCACAGATAGGTGGACAGGGCCATTTCGGCCACATCAAACTCCAATTCCCGCACCATCCGCCGGAAAATGCTGGTAACCGGCGCCACCTCAATATGCTCCATCGCGAACATCGGCGAGGCCGCCGTCCCGTCTTTCAGCGGCAGCGTATGCCCATAGCTGCCGATAGCGGCACGCAGCGTCAAATCGGCCATTCCGGTTACCCCCTTGCGTATGCGGCATTGTGAACGATTAGTGGCGTTGGATTATACTACTCTCCATATCGCCGCCCCGTGACCGATGGCTCCGCCGCCAGCTGACGGCGTATAGTGGCTACCATCTCGCAGTCTAGGCCCAGCGCGGCTACTACGGCAGCATCCAGGGCGCGGCGCACCGGGTCGGCGTCCATTTGGGGGAGAGGCAGCAAGATGTCGCTGGCGTGGGCATCATAGGCGGCGGCCAGTTGCGCGGCGGCGTTGGCGCCGAGGGCGGCAAAGTTCGGCACGGGCAATTGCTTTCTCAGGTCGTCCAAAGAATAGTTAGGGTATGACAAGGCCTTGCTGGAACGGCTTCCCAGCATCGCTAAAACGCCTGTAGACGAATTCAGATAGACGCACAAAGCCTTTTCTGTGACGTCCCTGACTGCGGTAGTATCCGTTATCTTGCAAGGAGTCCAAGCGCCCCCCAGCATAGGGATTTCCGTCTTTACCGCCATTGCTCTGACCGTGTTAAGGCGCATTCTTTGCGGCAAAAACAAAGTGCCACGTTGTGCCCAATAGCTTTCTGCCATGTTAGCCTTGCTCGGCTTGACAGATATATTAGTGTCAGGTTTGGCGGCCATAGATTGGGTAATTGCAGTGTCGTTGTGCCACAAAGCCACTCTACCTTTATCAACAGGTAGCGGTGTTTTGCTATAAGCGTCCATTGTACGACGACCGGCCGGCCCAATGTTTGCAATGGCTCCCAAAACCACAAATTGCGAAAATTCGTTTTGCTTAGCAAAACGAATTTTCGCAATTTGTTCGCACAGCTGCGGAGTCAAAAACTGCACTGCGCCCCAGTCGCCGGCGGCGATTTTATCGGCCGGCCATTCTTGAACCGTGCCGTAATTCTGCAACTGCGCCTGTCCGTTTCGTATCGCCGATGCCGCATTCAAAGCGTCGGCAGGAGTACTGGGGTTGCGGACCAGGTTGACTACCAGTGTTGGCGGTTTCGGCCCATGCTCTGTCGGCCAGTGCCGGCATACCAACAGCATTTCGCCAATGCTAGTATTTTCGGAGAAATAAATGCGTTGCGGATCATGAGAGGTTACGATGGTTTCGATATGATAGTGGCCGGCCAGATGCTGACGGATTTCCAGTGCCGATGCGTTAGTAGCCGTTACCAACGGCAGGACTGCCGCAATAGCTCCGGCATCTGCCTTGGTGATGTAGTCAGCCAGTACCAGAAAGGGGCCGCTGTTACCGGACAAATGCACGGGCTTGTTGGCAAACAGCACCCTTTCCCGGTCTTTGATTTTCCGTTCCACATCCTTGCTGAACTGGTCGTGGCGCAGGCTATCCCGTGTAAAGGGCGGGTTCATAATTACCAGGTCGGCCGGCTCGGCGGCGGTCATCTGCTGCCCGGTGTCAATCTGGGCGGCGGCGGATGCAGCGTTGGGCCAAGGCATCAGCAGCGGTTGGCGATCCAGAAACTCCAGCGACCCCAGATGCGCGTCCCCGGCGCCGTCCACGCCCAGAAAGGTGCGTCCGATTTTCATATTGCGGAACTGCGTGGTGGGCGACAGCAAGCCCAGCGTGGTGGCCGCCATGTGGGTAGCGGTCAGGTTGACATCGTAGCCGGTGAATACCTGTTCAATCAGGGCGCGGGCGGTTTCGGCGTCCACATCGGCTTGGGGGGCCAGCTCGCGGATGCGCTCGGCGGCGGCCATCAGCAAAGTGCCGGTGCCGCAGGCCGGGTCGGTAATCCGCAAATTGGCAATAGCGTCAGGGTCTTGCCAGTCGCATAGATCATCGGTAATCGCCAATGCCGCCAGCAAAGTAGCGGCTGGGGTAGTGGTGTAGAAGGAGCCATCGTAGCGCGCTGTGTCCAGCACAGTATGAAAGATGCGGCCCAGGAGGTCGTGACGATAACTGGCGGTATCGCCGGCGGCGGCCAGCGACGCCTCGGCAGTGATACGCACGGCGTCGCTGAATGACGGGTCGGGCGGTACGGACAAAAGCGCGGCGCGGCCGGTCTCAAAGATGGGTTTGTAGTCCAGGGCCAGTATCAGATTCCAGGCATCGCTAAACACTCCGATGGGATCGCTGGATTCCAGGCAGAGGTGCGCCATCAGCGGCGGCCAGGAGCCGGTGAAAGGTTGCGGCGGGCTGTGCCGGGCGTCCGCATCGGGACGCATCCCGTCTAGATGGCTGTCCAGGCGGGAATGGAACATCACGGCGGTAGCCACTACCAATAAGGCGCGCTTGGCGGGGGCATCCCACGGATTGCGAACCGGCTTGCCGTTCCTGGTCTGGCGCGGCAAGTCCAGGGCTTGCGCCAGCAGCCGTTTTTGGCTTTCGGAAAGATGGGCTACGGCGCTATCCAAACTGCTGGACAGGGTAGCCGCCGCTCCGTCCGGGTCGCCCAGCTGCGCCGGCGCCAAGCGTATGGCCGCCGCCAGGGCATCTACGCTGCCGGTTTGCCACGATGTCTGGCCGGCGTCTTGCTGACCATCCCGCACCGTCCACATCAGTTTTGCCGTGGGCAGCGATTCCGGCGTGGTAAAATCCGGGTAGCACAGAGCAATGGCGCAGCGGGCCAGGTTCTGCTGCGCCGGCAAGCGAGCCTCGGCGTCCCGAATAGCCTCGGCCATTTTAGCCGGGTTCTGGCCCTGCTCGGCTTCCACGGCTACCACTACCTCGGCGCCGCCCCGGGCGCGCTGCAAGGTGACTTTGACATCGATGCGGCGGCGCCGGTCGGGGCGTTCCGCAATGGCGTTGAGGCCTCGTTTTTTCAGCGCCTCGGCCAGCCATACATTGAGGGTGTGTTCGTGTTCACGGGGCGTCATTGGCAACATCTCTGTGCAGATTATGGCCGGCCGATGTCGCTGAACATTCAGCGCGGCGGCGTCCGCACTTTACACCGACGCCGGCCATTCGGCAAGCGCAGTTGTGTCATCTATGCCCGCTCCTGCACTAGTTTCAACCCGCCACCGCCCCGCCAGTTCGGCTCCTAATCCTTCGGCAGCAGCGGCGTTACTTCGCGCGTGAAGCGTTCCATTGCCTCTTGCTGCTCGGCGGCGGAGCGGGCCGGGAAACTCATTATGAAGTGCCGCACGCCCAAATCCTGGTACTGCCGCAGGTCAGCGGCGATTTGCTCCGGACGGCCCGATACCATACGGCGGTCGCTGCTATCGCCATTGCTGGCAGTCGCGCCGGCGCCGTCCTCAAAAACGCAGTCGGTGCTGAATACCAGCTCTACGGCGTTTTCGTCCCGGCCGGCGCGGGCGCTGATGCGGCGCAGCCGGGCAATCTTTTCGGCCAGTTCCTCCGGCTCCAAGATGGCCGGCGGACGCAGCCCTATGGGCATCCAGCCGTCGCCCAGCGTCGCCGCCCGCCGGATGGCCGGGTTGGTGTGGCCGCCTACCCAGATGGGCGGATGGGGACGCTGTACCGGCTTGGGCAGGAAACCGACGCCGCTGATGTCGTAATGCCGTCCGTGAAACTCCGGGTTGTCGGATGTCCACAGCTCTTTGAACAGCCGGATGTATTCGTTGGTAACTTCGCCGCGTTGGGCGTAGGTATCCAGCCCCATCGCCTGGAACTCCTCCTCCATCCAGCCCACGCCGCAGCCCAGGATGAGCCGCCCGCCGGAAAGCACATCCAGCGTAGCCAGTATTTTGGCGGTCAGTACCGGATTGCGGTAGGGCAGTATCAGCACATGGGTGCCCAGCCGTACCCGCGAGGTGCAGCCGGCCAGATAGTTCAGCGCCGCCAGCGGCTCAAAGTAGGTGTTCTCCGTCTGGAACGGCGCTACGCCGTCGGCGGCGTAGGGGTAGAACGAATCCACTTCGTGCGGAATGACGATATGGTCGCTGACCCAAACATGGTCAAAGGACAGCTCCTCGGCGCGCTGGGCCAGTCGGCGCAAGTTGTCGGGCGATGCCATTGGCCCCCGGCTTGGCAGTGTGCATCCAAAAGTAACCGGCATAATGATTGCCTCCCTTGCGGTGTGCGGCAGTGTGCGATGGTAATGCGTGAACGCTGATGCGGCGCCGGCCGGTGGGGCCGGCGCTGTTCTGCGGTGCTATACTACCATCATCCCGTTCCAAGCCGCCTGCTGCCGAGAGGAATACGAGATGCCGCCTCGCATACGCCGCGAAACGCTTGCCCGCCAAGATGCCCGCATCCGCAAGCACTTGCCCAAAGCAAGGGAATACTGGTCAAAATGGCCGGCTTACCTGGCTGAGGGCGATTTGTGCCAGGCCGGCGAAAAGGGCTGGGGCGCCGTAGCGCAGCTGGTTAAAGCCGTAGCCGCGCATCGCGGATGGGTGCACACCAGCCATGAAGCCCTGCTGTCCGCGGTTCGCCAGATAGCGGACGAATCGCCCGACCCGCCGGCTATCAGGAGGTTGATGGGAGCCGCGGAGCGTTTGCACGGCAATTTTTACGAAGCGCATCTCGATTATGCCGATACGGAACTGGCAATCGCCGACTCCGGCGCACTGCTGGAAATCCTCTGGCGGCAGCTGCCCGACGAGTACGCGCCCGCCGCTACTTTCGCCCAATGGATCGAAACGGAACCGGAAACTGAACCGGAGTAACTATCAATTATGCCGCCTCGCATACGCCGCGAAACGCCCGCCTGCCGGGAGGCCCGCATCCACAAGCACTTGCCCAAAGCGCGGGAATACTGGTCAAAATGGCCGGCTTATATGGCCGAGGGCGACTTGTGCCAAGCTGGCGAGAAAGGCTGGGGCGCCGTGGCGCAGCTGGTTAAGGCCGTGGCCGCCCAGCGCGGCTGGCAGCATTTCGGCCACGAGGAAATCCGAGCTGCCATCCGGCAGATTGCGGACGAATCGGATGACGAACCGGCCATTCGCCGCGCCCTGCTGTCCGCCGAATCGCTGCACGGCAATTTTTACGAGATTCACCTTGACCGCAGAGGAACCGAGCTCGCCCTGGAGGATGCCGGATTTCTGCTCCGGGTTCTATGGAACTTGCTGCCTGCCGAATACACCGGCGGCGTTCCGTTTGACGATTGGGCCGCTTCCGGCGACAATTAGCTTATGACTGTTGCCGCCTTGCTGCTCAACTCTGATTGATGTTAAGGACGCTCACTTCTACTTTCGCCCAATGGATCGAAATGGAACCTGAACTGGAGTAGCCGTCAATTATGCCGCCTCGCATACGCCGCGAAACGCCCGCCCGCCGGGAGGCCCGCATCCGCAAGCATCTGCCCAAAGCGCGGGAATACTGGTCAAAATGGCCGGCTTACCTGGCCGAGGGCGATTTGTGCCAAGCCGGTGAGAAAAGCTGGGGCGCCGTGGCGCAACTGGTTAAGGCCGTGGCCGCCCATCGCGGCTGGCGGCACAACAGCCATGACAGCCTGCGCCAGGCTATCCGTCAAATCGCCAGTGAACTGCCCGACCAGGAGGAGGAAATCCGTCTGGGGCTGGTTTCCGCAGAGGCATTGCACGGCAATTTTTACGAATTGCTGCTGGACCGGCGCGAAACTGAAATCCTGCTTCAACGGCTAATCCCTTTGCTGTCCGCTCTATGGAACGAATTGCCTGCCGAATACACTGGCGGCGTTCCGTTTGACGATTGGGCCGCTTCCGGCGACAATTAGCTTATGACTGTTGCCGCCAACAACCCCATTGCCCAGCGCGTCGTCGTCGCCATGAGCGGCGGCGTGGATTCGTCAGTTGCCGCCTTGCTGCTGAACCGGCAGGGCTATGATGCCATCGGCGTTACGATGAAGCTGTACGACATTGACCAGGCCGACCTGCCCGCCGCCTACCGCGGCTGCTGCACGCTGGACGATGTTGAGGACGCCCGCGCCGTCTGCCGCATCCTCGGCATTCCGCACTATGTCCTCAATGTGCAGCGCGAGTTCCGTTCTTTCGTTATTGACTACTTCCGGCGCGAGTACGAAACCGGGCGCACGCCCCATCCCTGCATTGCCTGCAACGACAAGATAAAGTTCAGCTTTCTGGCGCAGCGCGCCCGCACGATGCAGGCGCAGTATGTCGCTACCGGTCATTATGCCCGCATCGTTCCCGATGCTGCCGACGCCGGACGCCGGACGCTGCGCCGCGGCGTGGACGCCGACAAAGACCAGTCCTATGTGCTGTTCGGGATGCGCCAGGAGCAGCTGGCCGCTACTCTGATGCCCGTCGGCCATTATCCCAAAGACGAAATACGCCGGCTTGCCGCCGCCGCTGGCCTGCCCAACGCCGACAAGCCCGACAGCCAGGACATCTGCTTTATTCCTACCGGCGACTACCGGGAGTTTCTGCGCCAGCGCACCGACGACCGCCCTGGCGACATCGTGGACGCCGCCGGCAACATCCTGGGCCGGCATGACGGCATCCAGTACTTTACCGTCGGCCAACGGCGGGGGCTGGGACTGCCCGGCGGCGGCGAGCCCCGCTTTGTCATCCGTTTGGAGCCGGATACCCGGCGCGTTGTCGTCGGCTCGGAAGCGGGCCTGTATAGCGATACGCTGTACGCGGCGCCGGTTTCGTGGATTGCGGGCGTTCCCCCGCCGGACGGCGCGCCCGTAACCGTGAAAATCCGCTACAAGTTCAGCGAGGCTCCGGCTGCGCTGGAAAGCATCGCCGACTGCGCCGGCGTCCCCGGCGTTTTGGCGCGTTTCGCCGAACCGCAGCGGGCCATTACGCCGGGCCAGGCCGCCGTCTTTTACCAGGGCGATACCGTGCTGGGCGGCGGCCCTATCGCCGGCGCGGCTCCCGACTTTGGCAGCGCCGCCGATGCTGCGGTTGCGGCAGGCCAGGTACTGGCGTCGGCCAATGCCTGACGCCGTTGGAGCCGGCCCCGATCTGGCGTTGGAGACGGCGTTCCGCGCCGCCGGCCATCGGCTTATCGCCGGCGTGGACGAGGCGGGACGCGGCCCGCTGGCCGGCCCCGTGGCCGCCGCCGCCGTCATCCTGCCCCCCGACTTGACCGGCGCCGAGGAATGGCTGCGCGGCGTGGACGACAGCAAACGGCTTACGCCGGCCCGCCGCGCCGCCGCCGCCGGATATATCCGGCAGTATGCCCTGGCCTGGTCGGTGGCGCAGCTGCCGCCCGATGCCATTGACCGCATCGGCATCGGCAACGCCGTCCGCCAGGCGATGCTGGACGCCGTAGCCGGACTAAAGCCGGCCCCGGATGCCCTGCTGCTGGACTATATCCCCATCCGGGAATGCCCTTGCCCCTGGCAGACTATCGTCAAGGGGGATGCCAAGTCGCTGTCCATCGCCGCCGCCAGCATACTGGCCAAGACGGCGCGGGATGCGGTGATGCGCGATGCCGACCGCTGCTATCCCGGCTACGGGTTTGCCCGGCACAAGGGCTATGCGACTGCGCTGCATTTGCGCCGGCTGCGGGAGCTGGGCCCGACGCCGCTGCATCGCCGCTCTTTTGGGCCGCTGCGCCAGGCGCGCTTGGCGGAAACCGGCGCGGCTTATGCCGAATAGCGGCGCATTCGGGCCGGGCAACGGGGCTGTCGGGCCGGGCAACGGGGCTGTCGGGCCGGATAACGGAGCTATCGGGCCGGCGCGGCTCTCTCCGCAGGATATTGGGCGCATTGGGGAGCGGTTGGCCCGTTCCCATCTGGAGGCCAAAGGCTATGTCCTCATTGCGACGAATTACCGCTGCCGCTGGGGTGAGGTTGACTTGATTGCGCGCGACGGCCGGGTTTGGGCATTCGTAGAAGTGCGTACTCGCCGCAGCAATGCCTATGGCGCGCCGGAGGAATCCGTTACGCCGGCCAAGCTGGAACGGCTGGCGCTGGCCGCGCAGGATTATCTGGCAAATCACACTGCCAACACCGCCGAGATCCAGTGGCGCATTGACTTTATCGCAGTACGGCTCGGCCCCAACCGCAGCGTGCAAAGCATTCGGCATCTGCCTAACATCACCGCCGGCTGACCGGCCGGCGGCGGCTGCCTGGCCCGAAAAGAGGCAGTTGCCGTAATGCGGGGCCGACAATTACGATTTACCGCAGTCCGCGTATGTTTGCGTCATTCCGGTGCTTCTACAACCGTCATTTCGGCGTCTCTGCAACCGTCATTCCGGCGCCTCTGCAACCGTCATTCCGGCGCCTCTACAACCGTCATTCCGGCGTAAGCCGGAATCTATGACCGCCGGTTCCGTTATCGTAGTGGCAGATTAGGACGCTGGATTCCGGCTTGCGCCGGAATGACGGTTGGGGTGTGGGTTTTGCCGGAATGACGGTTTAGTGGGCCGGAATGACGGTTTAGTGGGGCCGGAATGTCAAAGGATTAAACCCCCGGTTGGAAACGTTGCAACGCCCGGCTTGGCTTGTGGTACAATCCGCATCCGATTCCGAGCATATACGGGCCTAGACCCGACGCCACAAGGAGCAGCAGCGTGTTGAACAAAATGATTGCCGCCGCGGCCGGCATCGGCGTTTTCGCCGTTGTCATCGCCGTGGGAATTTTCACCCCCCCCCCCCCCGATATAGCCTCCGCCCTGGGCGGCTATACCTACACCCAGCGCTACTGCGCCGAGCTGGGCCGGCAGCCGCGCTACTATAATATCCGCGACGGACAGGCGGCTTACAACGGCGGCAACAGCGACAGCGGCTGGCTGCTAGTGCAGGAACGCGGAGGGCACCGCGTGAGGGTTACGGGCTACTCGGTAAATCCCAACGGCGCGTTTGTCAAAAGCGCAGACCTCCCATGGATCACACCTAACGTATATGGGAGGTTTGTACCCGATGCTAACGGCAATCCGATATTCTATGAGAGGAGTTTTTATTTAGGCAGCTATCACTATAACCAGGATAGCGGCGGGTTGCGCGTGCGAGTTGAGCCCGGGACGCCCGGGGCGGAAGCCGGGGAGTACTTGGCGGTGCGAGAATATAACACTTCCCCATGGTCGCGTTACGACCAGAATACAGTCAGCGACGGCGGCGTATATGTCCGTTGGGCCTATATAAACTGGTGCAATTGACGCGCAAAAACGACGGTAACCCGCGCCGCCCCGTTCCCCGCGTGCGCCGGGGAACGGGGCGGATTCCGGCTGGCCTTTGCTTGACGAAACGGGGCGGGTTGTTTATGGTATAGGCGGCTCTGATGCCCAGGATGCCGTCGTCAAATTACGGGTCCCCGCAATTCGGAGTATTGCTGTAATGCTACCGCCGCGCCCGCTATTCCGGGGTTACGATAATGAAAGCCGGCATTCCCAGATTCCGGCTTGTTGCATCACACATCGCCGGCGGCTGATACGCTATGCCTGTTGACTTGGCCCAACATATCCGCAATGTGCCGGACTTTCCCATTCATGGGGTGCAGTTCAAGGACATCACTTCCCTGCTGCTGGCGCCGGCCGCTTTCAGCGCCGCCATTGACGAGATGACAGCGCAGGCCGCCGGTTGCCGGCCGGACTGCCTGGCTGCCGTGGATGCGCGCGGGTTCCTGTTTGCGGCGCCAATGGCGGTGCGGATGGGGTTGCCGCTGGCGCTGATTCGCAAGGCGGGCAAACTGCCGGGCGCAACCCTGGAGTTTGAGTACAGCCTGGAATACGGGCAAGGCGCTCTTGAAATCCACGCCGGCGACATTGCGGACGGCGCGCGCGTCCTGATCATTGATGACCTGCTGGCTACGGGCGGCAGCCTCAAAGCCGCCGCGGGCTTGGTCAATCAAGCCGGCGGGGTTGCCGTCGGCATTGGCGTGGTCATTGAACTGGTCGGGCTGGGCGGGCGGGACGCTTTGAGCGAATACGACATTTTCTCTCTGGTAACTTTTGAGGTTGACGAGTAGGATATTACGCCGGCGGCGTCGGCGCGCGAGGCTGCCATTGCGCCGTTTCACTTGAGCATTCGGCATTTTGGGCATTCAGCATTTTGAGCATTCAGCATTCAGGAGGAATTTCCAATGGCAGAACAGGCCACGATCGGCAATGTAAAAGTCACCGCCGTCATCGATATGGTGCCGCCCCCGCGGGAGCCGTCCGCAATGTTCCCGGAGGTTCCCGCGGACGCCTGGGCCGCCTACCAGGACACTCTGGAGGACGGGCAGCTTCAGCTCTACTACGGCGTTTTTCTGCTCAACACTGCGGAACACGTCATCCTGGTGGACACCGGAATGGGGCCGGGACCGCATCCTGATCGGGGGAATCGCACCGGCAACCTTTACGAGGAGCTGCGCCCGCATCTGGAGTCCAATGTGGGCGTCAACAACACGAATGTCGGCCCCAGCGACTCGGTGAACTACATCATCCATACGCACTTGCATGGCGACCATGTGGGCTGGAATTTGCGCTACTCCGGCGGGATGCCGGCGCCGAATTTCCGCCGCGCCCGCTACATTATGTCGCGGCCCGACTATGACTGGTTCACTTCCGAGGAGGGCCGGCGCAACTACCCGTATATTGACCGGCAGGTGATGCCGCTGCGCCGGTTGCGCTTGCAGCAGATTCTGGAGGAGCCGGAGTACGCGGTCAGCGATGAAATCTCCATTGGGCCGGCGCCCGGCCATACTCCCGGCCATCAGGTGGTGTTCATCAACTCCGGCGGGCAGCGCGGCGTCGTGATGGGCGATGTGCTGCATACCATCGCGCAGATTTCCGAGCCGGACTGGTGCGCCGGGGTGGACACCGACAAGGCGCAGTCCGCCGCTTCCCGCAAACGCCTGCTGGACGCCGCCGAGGAAGGGGACTGGATTATCTGCGCCGGCCATTTCCCGCCGGGCAAGCAGATTGGCAAAATCGCCCGCGCCGACGGCAAGCGCGTCTGGCAGCCGCTGTAGCCGGCGCCGGCCGTCAAGCAGCAGGCTACTCGCCCGGGATGGACGCCCCATAGCCGGCTTTCCTCATTAGTTTGCCGAATATCAAGGCATATTAATGGGTTGGCCGGAGCCAGGGGCGTCTTGGCGAACTTTGCCGTCCGTTCCGTTCTGCCAGTTTCGACGGGGGTATTATGACCAGCGCCGCCGCCATTCCCCCTACATCGCCAAAAAGCCGCTCCGCAACGGCGGCGTCTGCCGTTGCGCGCTTTCCCGATTTCCCGCCGCGTAACGATATGATGAATCCCGTCCATCTGCACGACTACGGGAACCAGCCGGCGCTGCGCCTGCATCTGGGCAACCCGGATACTACTATCGTCCTTGGCGAAGTGCCGATTGCGCGGGAGGTTCCTTTGGGGCGCACCGGCGTCCGCATCCCCGACTTGCTGGTCGCTTTCAATGTGGACACCGAACACATCCTGGCGCAGATGGGGTATGCCATTAACGAAATCGGCAAGCCGCCGGATCTGGTTCTAGAGGTAGCGTCCAACACTACCTCGCGGCGCGATGAAACTGTCAAACGCCGGGACTACGCCGCTTTTGGAGTGCCGGAATACTGGCTCTTTGACCCCGATTGGGGGCGGCGCTACGAAAGAGGGTTGATTGGCTGGACGCTGGTTGACGGCGAGTACGAGGCGATACCGATTCACCAGGATGCTCCGGATGAGCATTACGGGTACAGCGCGGTTCTGGGGCTGTATGTATGCTGGGAACACCGGCGGCTGCGCTGGTATGATGGGGCAGTCGGCTATCTGCGTTCTCATGATGAGGAACGGCTGGATCGCCTAACCGCCGAGTATGCCTTGGGCCAGGAACGCACCGCCCGCCTGTCCACCGAGCAAGTCCTGGACCAGGAGCGCGCGGCCCATCTTTCCGCCGAGCAGGCTTTGGAGCGGGAACGGGCGGCCCATATTTCCGCCGAGCAGGCTTTGGAGCGGGAACGGGCGGCCCGGCAAGAACTGGAGGATTTGCTGCGCCGGCACGGCGTACCGCCGCCCGCAGTGGACGAGACGAACAGAGGTTAGTTATGACGCAGCTTCGCAGCCTGTTGCAGCGCATTGCCGCCGGTTCCGGCCCTTCGCTGGGCTTTGGGGCCGGCCCTTCCGACCGGCTGCCCGGAATGGCGCTGATTGCCCGCTGCTCCGGCGATATTGACGCGGCGTTGGCGGCGGCGGGCGATGCTGCCGATGCCTGCGTCATATTCGGCCCTGGCCGGGCTCCCGACGCTCTGCCCGATCTGGGCGGACGGATTTGGGGCATCGGCGGGGTTCCCTTGCAGCCCGGAGTGATCCGCGAATGGCAGGCCGCGGGCGCGGATTTTGCCGTGGCGCCGCTGTTCGGCTCTTATGTGGACGCTATTGACATCGCCCAGCCGACGCTGACGGTCGGCGTCCGCATTCCCGACGATGCCGATGACGCCGTCCGGCGCATTCTGGACGGCATACCCGTTGACTTGCTGGTGCTGGACAAGTCGGCGATGCCGGGGCGATGGACGCTGACTGACATCGGGCAGGTTGCCGCCGCCGCGCGCCGCAGCGACAAGCATCTGCTGGTCCGCATCGGCGAGCGGCCTACCGCCAACGAGCTGCTGGCCATCAAGCAGGCCGGCGGCGCCGCCATCGTGGCCGAGGCCAATGCGCTGGGCGCAGACGGGATGGCGGAGTTGAAATCCGACTTGCTGGCGCTGCCTCGATTGCAGGCGACCGCGCGCCGTGTTGCCGCCGCATTGGATCCATCGTGATTCTCCTTAACCTGGAGCTGTTGCAAGATAACCTGCCGCTGTTCGTCAGGTTCGTATTTTCCGGTTTGGTGGGCCTGGTAATCGGGTTCACCATCCACGAATTCAGCCATGCTTTGGCGGCGCACAAAGAGGGCGATGCCACGGCGCGCCGGATGGGGCGTTTGACTTTCAACCCCATCAAGCATATTGACCCTTTCGGGTTCGTTCTGCTGCTGGTAGTAGGGTTCGGCTGGGCGCGGCCGGTGCAGGTAGATCCGTTCAATCTGCGGCATGGCCGGCTGGGAATGGCGTGGGTTGCACTGGCCGGACCGTTGTCCAATTTCGTACTGGCATTTCTGCTGTGTATGCTGATTCGCTCCGGCATCGTGCCGATGGACTTGGCGCGGGATAATTACACGGACTTTTTGGGCGGAATGGTGCTGCCCATCGTAATTTTCTACAACTTTGCGCTGGGCATATTCAACCTGATTCCACTGCCGCCGCTGGACGGCAGCAAGGTGTTGGGCGGGCTCCTGCCTGAGATACTGTACGAACCTTATCTGGGCTTTGAGCGTTACGGCTGGCTGCTGCTGCTGGGACTGGTAGGAGTCAACCTGGCGCTGTCCTTCGTCTTTGACATCAACTTGCTGGGCAGCGTGCTGCTTACGCCGATCCTGTTTCTGTACGAGCTGGGGACAGGACAGCCCATTTTCTGATAGCCCCGTCCCTACGCCATACCGGATACCATACCGGGGCAGGCGCGCGGCAAGCCGGCCGCCAATATCCGCAGTCAATGCTAATTTCATCATTCAGTCTGCTGCCGGATGCTGCCGGGCTGTTTATTCGGCTGGCCGTGCTTTGCGTTCTGTCGGCCGCGGTGTCCATTGTGGTGCATGGCTGGTTTCAGGCGTTGGCGGCGACGCGGTTCGGGGATCCGGCGCCGCGCGCGCAGGGGCGGCTGTTCGGCAACCCGCTGCGGCATCTGGATGCGGCCGGGCTGCTGCTGGCCGCCGTATCGGGCTACGGCTGGGGACGCCCGCTGCCCGGCCCGCCGGAACGCCATGGACGCTGGCCGTCGGTTGCGATTGCCGCCGCCGGGCCGTTGGGCAACCTGACGGTCGCTTTTCTGCTGGCGGCGCCGGTTAAGGCCGGCTGGCTTTCCTGGTCGGCGCCGTCGCCGGACAGCCTGACGCTGGTGATGACCGGGGGACTGCGCTCCGGCATCTCCGATGTAGTGGGGTTGCTGATTATTTACAACCTGCTGCTGGCGGTGTTTCAGCTGCTGCCGCTGTCGCCGCTGTCGGGCTACCGGGCGCTGGCGGCGCTGCTGCCGGCGTCGGCTGGCGAAACGCATCAGAAGTTTCAGCGGTTTGCGCCGCTGCTGCTGGCAGCGCTGATTGCAGCGGATTATGCGCTGCGGCCCGGCATTTTGTGGTCGGCCATCCTGCCGGTGTCGCAGGGGTTGGCAAGGCTGGCTACGGGTTTTTGACGGCGGCGGCGGGTCGGCGTCTATCCGGTGGGGCCGAACCGCTCGGTGCGGATTGCGGATTGCGGGATGCCGACGGACAGCAGGGCGTCGGCGGCGGTTTCGACGAATCCGGTAGGCCCGCAGGCGTAGCACAGCGGAGTTGATGCGTCTGTGCCGTTCATACGCCGCAGCCGGGACAGGCAGTCGGCGAGCATAGCGGCGTCAACCCGGCGGGCATAACTAGACGCCGGGGCCGGCGTATCGCCCAACCGCGTGAAAGTGTAGGCGACGGCCAGGTTCGCGGAACGGCCCGCCAGCGCGTCCAGCCATTCCCGATAGATGATGTCGTCGGGAATGCGGGCGGAATAGAGTAGCAGCGCGGGGACATTCGGCGCCGCGGCTTCACGGTGGGCCAGGATGGACCGGAGCGGGACGATGCCGGAGCCGCCGGCCAGCAGCAGCAGCGGCCCGCCCATTGCGGCGTCCCAGGTGAAGGGCCCGCCGATTGGCCCGCGCACTTCCAGCGTATCGCCCGGCGCGATTACTTCGTGAAAATAGGGGGATACTTCGCCGTCGGGCAGCAGCTCAACGGTAAGGTCAACGGTATCGGACAGGCCGGACGGCGCGGTTGGCGGAGGGGAGGCTGCGGAATAGGAACGCTGCGCCTGATAGCCGTCGGGGGCGGTGAGGCGGACGTCGTAATGCTGTCCGGCGCGCAGGGGGCGCGGTTCGGCAAGCCGCAGGCGGAAGGTTTTGGCGCGCGGCGTCTCTGGCGTAACCCGTTCTACTATGGCGTTCTGCCATCGGGCCGGGCCGGGATTGCCGGGCGCATTGGAGCCGCCGTCCGTCATCAGATTGGGCTGTGATTGGGCGACAAGTTGGGGTGTGTAATCATATTCACCGTCATTCCGGCGAAAGCCGAAATCTATCGTTGACGGCTCCATTACCGTGGTATGGGGATTACGACGCCGGATTCCGGCTTTCGCCGGAATGACGGTTGTAGGGGCGTTGGAATGACGGTTGTAGGGGCACCGGTATGACGGTTGTAGGGGCGTCGGAATGACGGTTGTAGGGGCGCCGGAATGACGATTGTAGGGGCGTTGGAATGACGGTTGTAGGGGCGTTGGAATGACGGTTGTAGGGGCGCCGGAATGACGGTTGTAGGGGCGTCGGAATGACGGTTGTAGGGGCGTCGGAATGACGGTTGTAGGGGCGTTGGAATGACGGTTGTAGGGGCGTTGGAATGACGGTTGTAGAGGCGTCGGAATGACGGTTGTAGAGGCGTCGGAATGACGGTTGTAGAGGCGTCGGAATGATGGTTGTAGAGGCGCCGGAATGACGAAAACAGAGGACGGACTGCGGTAAATCATAATATGACCACACGCCCTAGGGTAGCGATATTCAGTCGCCCCAATAGCGCTGCTCTTTCCAGGGGTCGCCGTACATATGATAGCCGTACTGCTCCCAGAAACCGGGGCGGTCGGCGTCCATAAACTGGATGCCGCGCAGCCACTTGGCGGATTTCCAGAAATAGAGATGCGGCACGACGAGGCGGGCCGGGCCGCCGTGCTGGGGTTCGATGGGCTTGCCGTCAAACTCAAAGGCGACCATTCCGCGCCCGTCCAGCACATCCCAGGTGGGGAGGTTGGTGGTGTAGCCGCCGTAGGAAAAGGCCATCAGGAAGGGCGGAGGTTCGGCAACGCCGGCGGCGGCCAGCAGGTCGTCAATGGTTACGCCTTTCCAGGCGGTATCCAGCTTGCTCCACTTGGTGACGCAGTGGATGTCGGTGAAAATTTCGGTTGCGGGCAGGGCGCGGAATTCCGTCCAGTTCCATTGCGCCAGGGGTTCGCCGTCGGCGCCGACCAGCGAGAATGCCCACTGCTCCAGGGGGATGCGCTGGGTAGGCCCGGCGGTAAGCACGGGAAAGCCGCGCTCCAGGTACTGCCCCGGCGGGATGGGACGGGGCGGCGTCTCGCGGCGGCGTCCGAAAAATCCCCGGCTGGTCATAGGCTGGAACTCCCGGTTTTGGCGTCAAGTAAGGCCGCTGATGCGATTGACTGCCGGATAAACGAGCAATCAAGCATCCGCTCAATCAATGAGTCAGTCAAGCAATGGCGGAGAGAGCGGGATTCGAACCCGCGATACCCCAGAGGGATATACCGGTTTTCGAGACCGGCGCCTTCAACCACTCGGCCACCTCTCCGCAGGGGATGCGGCGCAATGCCGTACACGCCGGCCCGAGGCGCACCTTGGTGGTGCGACGGGCCGGCTGCGTGCTAGTATTGCGCTGGCAAGGGCTATTATACCACTTTGGCGCATTCGGCGCAGTGGGGGATTGCCGACACTCGAATGCGCTATTGCGACAGCAACCCGACGCTGCTGCCTGAAACCGACACCGACACCGGGTCGCCATCCTATCCCTCTCGATGTGGTAAGATAGCCGCCGCAGTCATCCAGCTGCAACCGCAACCGCCAACCCCCCATCCCGGAGGCCCATCAGCATGGCTATCACCGTAGGACAATCCGCCCCCGACTTTACCCTGCACGAAACCCCGCAGCAGCAGCGTTCCCTCAGCGACTACCGCGGCAAAAACGTCGTCCTCGCTTTCTTTCCCGGCGCTTTTACCGGCGTCTGCACTACCGAAATGTGCGCCCTGCGCGACCGCATCGACCAGTTCAGCGCCATGAACGCCGAAATCATCGGCATCACCGTTGACCCGCCTTTCGCCCAGGCCGCCTGGAAAGCCGCCAACAATGTGGAATATACTTTCCTCAGCGACTACAACCGCGCCGTAGTCAACGCCTACGATGTAGCTCTGCCCGGCCTGGCCGGGATGCAAGGCTATGTGGCCGCCAAGCGCGCCGTTACCGTCATTGACGGGGACGGCATCGTCCGCTACCACTGGGTTGCCGACAACCCCGGCGTTGAGCCCGACTATGCCGAGGTGCAGGCGGCAGTGTCCGCCTTGGGCTAGTCCGACTGGCCGGCCGCCGCCGGCCTTGCGCCGCATCAATCGTCCGCCCGTCAGCCGCTGTCCGTTCCATTACGGCAGCGGCTGTTTGATTGCAGGTTAGGTTAGGGTTCGCTTTGCTTTGACGCCGCCCCAGGAATGCGGCATTATAGCGTAGTCGCATCGTTCACCTTTTCCCGGTTCCCTTTTACCGGAAACTAACGAGCGGCTAACGGAGGGAAGCATCAATGGCAGTCAATGAAGTGTCGGGCGTCATCTCCCGCTCCCGCGGCGCGCCCGTAGAAAAAGTTCCCATTCTCGTCCCCGACCCCGGCGATGGCGAAGCTCTGGTGCGCGTCCAGGCTTGCGGGGTGTGCCATACCGATTTGCACTATCGGGAGGGCGCAATCAACGACGATTTCCCCTTTCTGCTGGGACACGAAGCCGCCGGCATCGTGGAGAAAATCGGCGCCGGCGTGAGCAATGTCGCGCCCGGCGATTTCGTCATCCTGGCCTGGCGCGCCCCTTGCGGGCAGTGCCGTTCCTGCGCGCGCGGCCGCCCCTGGTACTGCTTCGCCAGCCGCAACGCCCGACAGCAAATGACTTTGAGCGACGGCTCGCCCCTCTCGCCGGCCTTGGGCATCGGCGCTTTCTGCGAACTGACGCTGGTGGATGCGTTGCAGGCGGTGCCGGTGCACCCGGACGCCAGCCCCTTGGCCGCCGGACTCATCGGCTGCGGCATAATGGCCGGCCTCGGCGCCGCCGTCAACACCGGCGGCGTCAGTCGCGGCGACTCCGTTGCCGTCATCGGCTGCGGCGGCGTGGGCAGCGCCGCCATCGCCGGCGCCCGTCTGGCCGGCGCCCATACCATCATCGCCGTTGACATTGACGACCGCAAACTGGAATGGGCCAAAGGTTTCGGCGCTACCCATACCGTCAACTCCAGCAATGCCGACCCGGTAGAGGCCATCCGCGCCCTTACCGACGGCAACGGCGTCAATGTAGCCATCGAAGCGGTGGGCCGCCCGGAAACCTATCGCCAGGCGTTTTACGCCCGCGACCACGCCGGCACGGTGGTGCTGGTAGGCGTCCCCGACCCGTCTATGCAGATTGAGCTGCCCCTTATTGAAGTGTTCGGACGCGGCGGCGCGCTGAAGTCATCCTGGTACGGCGACTGCCTGCCCACCCGTGACTTTCCGATGCTGATTGACCTCTACCGGCAAGGCCGCCTCAACCTGGACGACTTCGTCAGCGAGCGCATCGGCATTGCGGACGTCGAGGAATCCTTCGCCAAAATGGGGCGCGGCGAAGTCCTGCGTTCCGTAGTCGTAATGTAACCGTAGCAGATGCTGTCGCTACGGGTTGGGAAATGGAGATATGACGACTTTCGTCCTCATCCACGGCGCTTGGCATGGCGGTTGGTGCTGGTGGAAAGTGGCGCCCCGGCTGCGCTACGCCGGCCATACCGTCCTGACGCCCAGCCTGACCGGATTGGGCGACCGGCAGCATCTGGCGCCCCTGCTCCCGCCCGGGCTGCTCAACTTGGATCTGCACATCCGCGACATCGCGCAGCTGCTGGAATCCCGCAATGCGCGCCGGACGATTCTGGTGGCCCACGCCTACGCCGGAATGGCAGCCGCCGGAGCAGCCGAAATCTGCCCGCAGCGCATCGCCGCGCTCGTCTATGTCAACGGCGTCATCCCGTCCGACGGCGAAGCGATGGTTGACCAATTGCAAGCGGTGCGCGGCCCCGATTTCGTTGCCAGCATCCGGCGGCGCATCGACGCCGGCGAACCTTTCCTGCCGGCCCCGACCACGGCGGCGGAAATCGCCGCCCGCTGGGCCATCACCGACCCGGATGACCAGGCATTCGTCCTGCCCCGCCTCGCGCCGCAGCCCACTATGACTTTCGCCCAGCCGTTGCGCGTCGGCCATTCCGCTACGGATGCGGATTCCGCTGCCGCCACCGCACTGCGCCGGGAGTTCATCCTCTGCCGGGAATCCGGGTTTGACGCCGTAGCCCAGCAAGCGGCGGCCCAAGGCTGGGGCGTCCATCACATTGATACCGGACACGATCCGATGATTACCGCCCCGGCAGAGCTAACCGACATCCTGCTGGAAATCGCCCAAAACTGATTCCAGACCGGCCGGCCGCAGCGCCGCCGGCCGGATTCGCAACAGCAAATTCCGTAAAACCATCTAAAGGAGACGCAGCATTATGGCAACCACACCGCTGGGCCTGGACATTCGGGCCTGCATTTTCGATGTTTTCGGCACCGTAGTGGACTGGCGTTCCAGCATCATTGAGCAGTGCGCCAATATGGGCCGCATCAAGGGCGTGGAACGCGACTGGGGCGCTTTCGCCGACGCCTGGCGCGGCAAGTACCGCCCTTATATGGACAAAGTCCGCACCGGCGAACTGCCCTGGACCAACCTGGACGCCCTGCATCGGATGTCGCTGGACGATGTGCTGGAGGAATACGACATCTCCGGGCTGAACGACGCCGAAAAAATGGAAGTTGCCCATTTCTGGCACAACCTCCGCCCTTGGGCCGACAGCGTGCCGGGACTGTACCGCCTCAAAGCCCGTTTCGTCATCGCCCCAATGTCCAACGGCAACATTGCGCTGATGACCAACATGGCGAAAAACGGCGGTATGCCCTGGGACTGCATCCTCGGCGCCGAAGTAGCCCGGCACTACAAGCCCGACCCGGAAAGCTATGGTACTGCCGTCCAGCTGCTGGGCCTGCAACCGGAACAAGTGCTGATGGTTGCGGCGCACCAGGGCGACCTGCTGGCCTCCGCCAAAGTAGGCTTGCGGACGGCTTTCGTACCCCGCCCCCGAGAGCACGGCCCCCACCGCACGCCGGATCCTACCCCCGACCCGTCCTTCAACGTAGTAGCCGAAAACTTCGTCGACCTGGCCGCCAAACTGGGCGCATAACCCGGTTCAGATTCTGACGGGCGGGCGTCGCCAACCCACCCGTCATTCCGAACTCCAACCATCTGAACCCCAACCATCATTCCAACCCTCCAACCGTCCGAACCCTAACCGTCATTCCGGCTTTCGCCGGAATCCAGAGTTGTAATCCGCCATTACGGTAATGGAACTGGCAGCCATAGATTCCGGCTTGCGCCGGAATGACGGTTAGATGTTCGGAATGGCGGTTAGATGTTCGGAATGGCGGTTAAGGATTCGGACAGTTGGGGGTTAGGAATGACGGTTGGGAGGCTACTCAAAATCAATACGCGTTTCCCACAGCCGCCGCTTGCCGTCAGGCGTGTACTGCCCGGTTAGGATGCTGGCAATGTCATAATCCGGCAGCGTCCGTTCGATCACGCAACGGCCGGCGGCGTCTATTATTCCGTCATTCTTGGTGAATCCTGAGAAGTCATAGTTGTTAAACCCGTGCTCAGCAGTAACCGGTTGCAAATCCGCCGCATCCACCGGAGTGATATGCAGGAAAAAGCCGGTTCCAATATGGACGGGCAAGCAGTCGTCGCGGGAATAACGCAAAGCGCCGCCGCCAGTGCGCTCTACCTCATAGCCCGTATCCAGCGTGATGCGGGCCCGCCATAGCATTTGTTCGGTCCCTGGAATATATTGCCCGGTCAAGATATAGGCAATTTCGTAATCCGGCAGCCGGTATTTCAGGACACACCGGCCGCGGCGTCTATACTTCCGCCATTCCGGTCAAACGCGAAGTCATCGCTGTTATAGTCGGACGTATCCCCTCCCGGCAGCAAGTCGTCGGCATCCATTGGCGCAATCCGCACGAAAAAAGGCGCTGCGGTATCAGCCGGACGGCAGGCGTCTCTGGAATAACGCAGATTGCCGGCGGCGGTGTAGCGCACATCAAAATACAGCTTGTTGATTGCGTGGATGGGCGAGATTTCCTGCGTTGCCGCATCCAGCGCCATATCAGCCACTATAATGTCCCCTCCCCCCAACTTGGCAGCGGACAGAGCGGCCCGCTGTCGCAACGCCGGCTCTAGATGCCGCACCATACTCGCCGCCAGCAGTTCGTTCCCGCGCGCGTTCAAGTGGCAGCAATCATCTTTGTATAGAGTTTCCCGGTTGTCGGAAAAGAGCTGCGTCAGGTCATAGTAGTTAATGCCCTGCTGCCGCAGTTCCTCGCCCAGCCGCAGCAGCAGCGGGTAGCTGTCGCGGTAGATTGATATTGCCCGGTGTTCCGGGTCATACGCAACTGCCCGTTCCGCATCGGTAAGCGGCTTGGAATCCGGCACATACTGGTTGGGCTGCAAAAAGTGATAATACTCGGCGCCGGCGACCCGGGCTCAACTCGTCCAGCAGCACGGAACCCCGATACCAACCCCGCAGCGCCATTTGGGACAGGTCATATTCATCGGGGTCAAATGTCAATGCCGGGCCGTAGCGTTGCAGGCTGTAATCCCCGGTCCGGGTATCGGACAGTTCCCGGTTCAGGTCCAAAATCTGCGCGGCAGTGTTTTCCCGGAGATAGCGGTTGACGATGCCGTAAAGCGCCGACCAGCGCCAGGGCCGCGCGCCGGCAGCGGCGTCCAGTCGTTCCGCTCGCCGCCGCAGCGCATAAAATGCGGCTTACCACCAGATTTTGCGTGTTGGTAAGACTATACCGCTGATCCTGCTGCCAGTTCCAGGGATAGAAAGGGGATACTCCATACCAAAAGTGGTTGTCGTACGGGATTATCAACTCGTTGTAGCCGTCCAGGTTGACGATAATGGTCGTACTCTCCGCCCAGGAACAGAGTGTTGGAGATCTGCATTACTTGCTGGGGCTGCTTCAGGGCGTGGTTGGCCAGTTCCAGCACTACGGGCTGCAACGGGATGCCGTTGTCCCGAAACCAGGCTTCCAGCGCCTTCCGGAAAGCATAGGTAACTTCCAAGCCTACCGAACCGCCCAGCAGCGCAACCAGCACTACGCCATCTTGCCGGCGCGGCGGCGGCACCTGATTCAGCGGGTGATGCGCTTCTTTTCGGGTGTGGCCGTAATAGGGATGCTGTATCCAAGGGCGCCAAGGGAGGCGCTCGTTGCCCTCCGCATCGGCTGCGACTGTTGCGGCCGGCGGCGCCGGGCCGCCGCCATTAAACCCGCCATAAGCGGTATAGTAAGCGGCCTGCGCCATCCCCTCAATGACGGCCAGCGTCATCACCACCATTATGCCATAAAAGAGCGCTTGCTTGCTGCGGCGCATATTGACACTCCAACACCCCAACCCGTTATCCCGCCATCGCACTCGTCATTCCAACCCCACGCCCGTCATTCCGGCGCAAGCCGGAATCCGGAGGCGAACCCTACGCCGCCGGCTCCAGCCCGCAAGCTTCCGCTACCAGTTCATAAGAGCGGAGCCGGTCGGCGTAGTGGTAGCAGATGGTTACCACGCTTAAGTCCGCAGTCCGGTAATCATCGGCCACTTTGTACAAGCCGTCCCTAACCTGCTGCGGATCGCCGTCCACGCAGTTGAGGGCATACTGCTGCACGAACTGCCATTCGTTAGCCAGATATTTGTAGTCAACGGCCACTTCCGGCGGCGGGATGCCTTTGGCGCGCCCCGTTACCGAGCGCAGCCGCCCCAGGTTGCGGCTGGCGGCGATGCGGCGCGCCTCATCCTCCGTAGCGGCGCACAATACCTGCACGCCCACATTGACCAGCGGGGCGTCCAGATACGGCGACGGCTCAAAGTTCTGCCGGTACGATTCCACAATCTGCGGCCCATCGGTAGCCCCCATCCCGAAAAAGTGGGCGTAGGCGAAAGGCAGCCCCATCTTGGCCGCCATAAACGCCGATTCGTACCGCGACCCTAGCAGCCAAACCTGCGGCGCCGTATCCGGCTCGTCCGGCGCAGCTGCTACTTCATGGAACGGGTGATCCGCCGGCGGCCCATCGCTCAGATAGTTGACTACATCGCGCACCTGCTGCGGGAAATGGCGTATATCCTTGGGCATACTCGGATAGGCCAGCGCAGCGGCGGTAATCTGGTCGCTGCCCGGCGCGCGCCCAATCCCCAGGTCAATCCGGTCCGGATACAGCGCGTCCAGCATCCGAAAGGTTTCCGCTACCTTGAACGCGCTGTAATGCGACAGCATCACGCCCCCGGAGCCAACGCGGATGCTGCTGGTGTTGGCGGCAATCTGCCCGACCAGCACTTCCGGCGCAGTGCCGGCAAAATTGGGCAGGTTGTGATGCTCGGCAACCCAATAACGCCGGTAGCCCAGCTTTTCGACGGCTGCGGCCAAGGCAATGCTTTCCCGCAGGGCCACGCCGGCGCTGCTGCCCTCCCGCATCGGCGACTGGTCAACTACGCTCAATTGCAACTGCTGGCTCAAAGTACTTCCTCGCGCTATACGCTGCTGCGGCATTGCGCCCGTCGGGAAATCGGCCCGCCCGACGCCGGAAAAATCGGCAGCCCGGACGGGTTGTCAGACGCCATCCGCTACTTTATCATAGTAGCGTCCCGGCTTGAACGCCGGATCCCGCGAACCGCCCCTGCACACTGCACAATCCGGCGCATACCGCACTACCGCGCATCGCATTGTATCGCATCGCATCGCAGCAGGTGAGCCGCCTTGCTTATTGACAAAATACGCGGCGTCAAGCCGGAGGTTCGCGCAACCCCGGCTGCCGGCAAACCGCTGTCCGCCCCCGGCAGCGCAAAGTACCTCCTTGAACGCATCGTCAAGTGGGTACTTTTTATTTTGTCATCCGTCTCCGTTTTTACCACCGTCGGCATCGTATCCGTGCTGCTCTTTGAGGGCGTCCCGATTTTTCACCGCCGATTTCTACGAGGGCAATCCCGTAGAACGGGTTGCCACCGCCGACGAGTACGATGCCGATGCCGCGTCGGATGCGGCCCCCGCGGCCGGCGCCCCGCGGCCGGGCCTGCCAGCCCGGATTGCGGTGCGTGCCACTACCGACTCCCTGGTCTATGTCAGTTGGGATCCCCCCGCTGCGGGCGCGATGCCCACCGGATACGCCGTTGTCATCCTGCAAAACAACCGCCCCAGCCCGGTTGCCGATTCGTCCGACTGCGCCGAACTGGGACCGGAGCGTGTTTCCTGCGTTATCGCCAACGCCGCCCCCGGACGCTCGCACAAGGTAAGCGTGGCCGCCCGTTCCGCCGCCGGCATTGGCCCGGCGCTGGAAACCAAAGCGTTCAGCGTTCCCGAAGCCGTGGACTGGCGGCGTTTCTTTACCGATGCCAAATGGCGCACGCTGCTAGTGCCGCGTTCCTACGGCATCTGGCCGCTGCTGGTCGGCACAATGATGATTGCCGCCTTGGCCATGCTGGTCGCGGTGCCGCTGGGCCTGTTGAGCGCCATATTCCTCAGCGAATACGCCCCGCCCCGCCTGCGGGCCGTCACCAAGCCGATCCTGGAAGTGCTGGCCGGCATTCCCACGGTGGTGTACGGATTCTTTGCGCTCTTTTTCGTAACGCGCCTGCTGCGCCTGGCCAGCGACGAAGTCGGCATCTTTAACGCCCTCTCCGCCGCCATCGTTTATGGGCGTGATGATTATTCCGATGGTGTCCAGCCTCAGCGAGGATGCGCTGCGCGCGGTGCCGAATTCGCTGCGCGAAGGCGCCTATGCCTTGGGCGCTACCAAACTGGAAGTGGCCCTGAAAGTGGTAACCCCGGCGGCCCTGTCCGGCATCGTGGCGGCGTTCATACTGGGAATGTCGCGCGCCGTCGGCGAAACTATGATTGTATTCATCGCCGCCGGGCCAGAACGAAAAGCTTACTTTCAACCCCCTGGAGCCGGTCAACACGATGACCGGCTTTATGGCGACGACCAATTTCAGCGACAACGCCATACCCGGAACGGCGCAGTTTCAGGCGTTGTTCGCCGTCGGCATCTCGCTGTTCATCATCACGCTGATAATGAACCTCATCAGCCAGTACATCGTAGCCCGGTTCCGCGAGGCATACGAATAATGACCGCCCGCGCCGACCGGAACCAAAACCGCAACCGGACGCGGGCCGTGCTCCCCCCCGGCAGAGCGGAGTATCGCTGTCGGAGCCGGCTATTACCGCCGGCTGGCGGCCCGCCGGCGCAACGCCGTCCTGTTTTACGGCCTCTGCATCGCCGCCGTGCTGATTGCCCTGTCCATGTTGGTTGCCTTGCTCTACAGCGTGCTGACCGAAGCCTGGCTCTGGTTCAACCTGGACGGCGCATCCATTGGGACGCTGCTCACCACTTCACCGTCCAGCAAGGCGGTTGCGTCCGGGCTGTACCCCGCCATTATCGGTACAATGTGGGTAATGCTGGTCTGCATCGCCGTGTCGTTCTCCGTAGGGGTATCGGCGGCAATCTACCTGGAGGAATACGCCGGCAGCAGCCGCATCGCCGAGCTGATACAGATTAACATACAGAACCTGGCCGCCGTGCCGTCCATCGTGTACGGCATCCTGGGCCTGTCCATATTCGTAACCTTTTTCGTGTGGGTCGCCCCCGGCACCGACGGCAAGAATGTAACCGCCGCCGGGCTGACGCTGGCGCTGCTGATTATGCCGGTGGTCATCGTATCGTCGCAGGAAGCCATCCGCGCGGTGCCGCCGTCCATTCGCGAGGGCGGCTATGCGCTGGGCGCTACCCGCTGGCAGGTAATATGGCGGCTGGTGCTGCCCCAGGCCATGCCCGGCATCCTTACCGGCATCATCCTGGCCGTAAGCCGGGCGATGGGCGAAGCGGCGCCGCTGGTTATAATGGGCGCGCTGTCATTTGTGCCGTTTGCGCCCACTTCGCCGCTGGATCGGTTCACCGTGCTGCCCATCCAGATTTATGTCTGGATTTCCAAGCCGCAGGAGGAGTTTCACACAGCTGGCGGCGGCGGGCATCATCGTGCTGCTGATAATGCTGCTGGGGATGAACGCCTTCGCTATCATCCTCCGCAACCGGCTGCAAAAGAACCAGCAGGGGTAATATCCGCAATGACTGCCGCAAGTTCTACTTCTGCCGCAATCTCAACCGCAGCCGCATCCGTAGTCGGAACCGGAACCGCAGCGGCGCCGGAAATCGCCGCCTCCCCGGCGCCGGCCATCCGCGCCGTCAATGTCGGCGTCTATTACGGCGACAACAAAGTGATTGAGGGCGTCAGCATGGATCTGCCGGAGCACGAAATCACCGCCATCATCGGCCCCAGCGGCGCCGGCAAAAGCACGCTGCTGCGCTGCATCAACCGGATGAACGACCTTATTGAGATTTTCCGTATGGAAGGCGAAATGTGGTTCGGCGATTTCAACCTCTACGCCCCTAATTCCGACCCGACGCAGATCCGCTACCGCATCGGAATGGTGTTCCAGCGCCCCAACCCTTTCCCCAAGTCCATCTACGAAAATGTCGCTTTCGGCCCCCGCATCAACGGCTACGCCGGACGCTTGGAGGACATCGTAGAGGAATCGCTGCGGGCCGCCGCGCTGTGGGATGAGGTGAAAGACCGCCTCAAGGAATCGGCGTTGGCGCTGTCCGGCGGGCAGCAGCAGCGGCTTTGCATCGCCCGCGCCCTGGCCGTCCGGCCCAGCGTCATCCTGATGGACGAACCCTGCTCCGCCCTGGACCCCATCGCTACCCTGGCCATTGAGGAACTGATGCAGGAACTCAAGCAGCAGTACAGCATCATCATCGTAACTCACAATATGCAGCAGGCCGGGCGCGTCTCCGACAAGACGGCGTTTCTGATGCCGGACGAAAACCGGGGTTGCCCATCTGATTGAGTTTGACGACACGGCCCGAATGTTCACCAACCCCAGCGACGAGCGCACCGAAGCTTACATCACCGGCCGGTTCGGCTAGACGACCCGGCCCCGGTCCATGCCGGCGCCGCCATCCGTCCGACTCGCCTATCCCGCCCGCATTTCCTGCACAACGCTATCCCGCCCTTTTTTCCAGGAGGTTCCTATGCTACGCTCCGACTTCAACCAGAGCCTGGACGCGCTGCAATCCGACCTGGCGGAAATGGGCCGGCTGGTCGGGGGAGACTACCCGGCAGGCCGTGCAGGCCCTGGCCAACCGCGATGCGGAACTGGCGCAGCAGGTCATTGAAAACGACGATGTCATTGACAACCTGCAAGACAGCCTGGAGCAGAAATGCATCAGCCTGCTGGCTACCCAGCAGCCGGCCGCTTCGGATTTGCGTACCGTAATGTCGGTAGTGCATCTGGGCGTAGAGCTGGAACGGATGGGGGATTACGCCGAGGGCATCGCCAAGCTGTGCCTCCGCATCTATCAGGAACCGCTGCTCAAGCCTTTGATTGACATACCGCGAATGTCCGACCTGGCGCTGAAAATGCTCAACGAAAGCCTGCAAGCCTTTGCGGAACGAGACGAATTCCTGGCGCGTAAGGTCTGCCAGGACGACGATGTTGTGGACGACCTCTACGACCAGATTTACCGGGAACTGCTCACTTATATGCTGGCAAGACCCGCGCAACATTGAACGGGCTACCTACCTGCTCTGGGTGGCCCACGACCTGGAACGCATCGCCGACCGCGCCACCAACATTGCGGAGCGCGTCATCTGGCTGATGTCCGGCCGGATCGCCAGCAGCCGGCAGCTCAAATCGGAACGGGTAGGGCGATTTTAGCCGGCATAAGCGCGGCGGGCCCATAAAAATTGACGGGCATCAGTTCGGTCTCAACCCGTACCACGTTCCCCGGCGTGCCGGCGTAAATCAGCATTAATGCGCCCGCGCCGGGGGCCTCGGCCGGGCGGCGAGGGTCAGGTCGGGTCGGGCGGCTGCCGGCGTCGGCAATTTATACTATGTGCAGCATAGATGTAGGTTAACGCCGCCGGCGGGAACGGCTAAATGGCGCGCTGCGACCGGCGGCGGCGTTAGGTTAGGTTTGCTTGCGGTGGCGGTGCCTCCGTTGGTTCAGGATGGGGGTTGTCAGGCTGGTGTCAGGCGTGTCAGGCGGTTGATTGAACTTGCTAGCGGGGTTCGGGGTTTCCGAGTTTTTGGTTTCCAGGTCGGTTTCAGCCCTACGGCCGGAGGTTTTGCGCGTTGCTTTTGACGAGGCTGGCTTTTCGTCCGGGGACGGGGCGCTCCGTCTGGCGCCTTGGCAAGACCCGACTCCTTCGGTTAGTTTGACCGTGGGCGAGTAGAGAACGCCGGTGCGACTTGATTGCTGAATGACCGTAACGACCTGGAAATCGGTGGGCTCGGAGATTTTCTGCCTGACTGGTCTAATGATAGCACATTTGGTCGGTGTGGCAAGGGGGTGGTGTCATTGGCGAAAATTGATTTTTTTGGCATGGATAAAGGGGATGGACAGGATGGAGGGGGGTTTTGATTGGGCCGGGGGGATGGATTCCGGCGTGCGCCGGAATGACGGTTGGGGGGAGAATGACGGTTGGGAGGGAGAATGACGGTTGAGGTTGGGAATGACGGTTGGGAGGGAGAATGACGGTTGAGGTTGGGAATGATGGTTGGGGGTTTGTGGGGCGTCTTGCTTATTGGGGCGGTATGGGCTATTATTCCGTCGCTGCCGTCGGCGGTTTTACGGCGGTTCATCTGCGTTGAGAAAAGCCCGGAGTTGAAATTATGACTGCCTTTCTGAATTCTGCCCCCCCCCCCCCCCGACATTGGCTGACCCAAAACCTAACGACGGCTTGGCTGCGGCTGGGCAAGATTGCCGTTATCGTAGTCCTGGCCGGGCTGGCTGTTGCCGTTGGGGCGGCTTTTCCCGGCGGTGATGCGGAAGCGCAAGGGTTTGGCGGGTACACTTATACTTCGCGGGTTTGCCAGGAGTATGGGCAGCAGCCGCGTTATTACAATGTGCGGGACGGGCAGGCGGCATACAACGGGGGCAACAGCGACAGCGGCTGGCTGATTGTGTTGCAACGGGGCACTTACGAAGCCGGACCAGGAACTTACAATCTACGCACTGACGGCGTAGGCGATTTTGTAAGGCTGCGGGTTACGCCGTCATCGCCGTTTAGCTTTGTCCGGATAACCGGCAATCGCTGGCGCAGAGTCACCAACAACAATTATGTCCTGGATCCCAATGTCCACCACAGCACCGGCACCGCTCATGTCAGAAGGGCAGGACTTGCCGGTTGGAACCCCGGAGATAACACTCCTGACGCCGACTATGTCCAAATTAGCGCCACCCGTTACCAGTATATTCCGGGGGCGCCGATTAGAGGGGGCGGCCAATATGTGCGGTGGGCGCATATAGCGTGGTGCCGGTAGCGGGCGAACCTTGTTGCCGCTGCGGTCAGTGGGCGCTATGGCGTGGATGGCCGGCGTCAGGGGGTAAGCAGGATTTTGCCGGTGGTTAGGCGGCCCTCCAGCCGGCGGTGGGCTTCGGCGGCGTCGGCAAGCGGCAGATTGAGGCTGATGTTGAGTTTGACGGCGCCGGTCTGCACCCAGTCCAGGCATTCCTGCGCGCGGCGCAGCAGCTCGGAGCGGGTAGCGGTGTAGTCGCCCAATGAGGGGCGGGTCAGGTACAGGGAACCGTTGCGGAGCGCGCCGGAATCCACCATCCCTACCGGGCCGCCGGCCTGCCCGTACAGGCACATACAGCCACGCCGCCCCAGCACGCGCAGGCCCTTCTCAAAGGTAGTTTGCCCGACGGCGTCATAGATGATTTTGACGCCGGCGCCGCCGGTAAGACGGCGCATTTCATCCTCAAAGTCCTGCTGCGTGTACCGGATGACGGCATCCGCGCCGGCGCCGGCGGCGAGCTCCGCTTTTTCCGCAGTGGAAACGGTGGTGTACACCGCGACGCCCAATCGTTTGAGCATCTGGATTAGGAGCAGGCCCATGCCGCCGGCGCCGGCGTGCACCAGGGCGCGGTCGCCGGGGCGCAGCGGCATAATGTCGTGAACCAGAAAGTGGGCGGTCATACATTGCAGCAGCGTGGCCGCGCCGGTCTCAAAGTTCACGGCGTCGGGCAGGCGCACCAGCAGCCAGGCGGGGACGGCCTGCCGCTCAGCGTAAGAGCCGGTGTGCATCGCATAGGCTACGCGGTCGCCGACGGCCACTTCGGTAACGCCGTCGCCGACGGCGATGACTTCCCCGGATGCTTCGCGTCCCGGCGTCCAGGGGAAAGCGGCCGGCGGATTGGTGCCCTTGCGGCTGGATACATCGGTATAGTTGACGCCGATGCTGCGGATGGCCACTACGGCCTGGCCGGGCGCCGGCGCCGGTTCGGGCAGTTCCTCGTATTTGAGGACCTCGGGGCCGCCGATTGCGTAAGCGCGGATACCTTTCATCGTCATAGCGGTTCAACCTCCCAGGACGGATACCATTCCGGTGATGTTTTCAATGTCGGCGATGCCGCGAAAGCTGCCGATAGCTTCGTCAATGTGGTCGGCGGGCAGAATGTAGCGGGTGCAGTAGAGGAATTTGGCTTCCAGTTCGTCGGCGTCCGGCGGCAGCTGCGGGCTGCCCCGGGCGTAGTCGGCGCGGTGCCGCAGAGTGCGCCCGTCGTGCAGCGTAACTGACACTTCCGCCGGATAGAGCGACAGCGGAGATGACGACAAAGCCGGCGCTACGGAAACCCGTTCCAGCATCGCCCGCACGCCGTCATCGCGTACCGCCATATCGGAGAAAAAGTTGATTAGCGGCGGGCCGTGGCACAGGGTAGCGGCGGCGATAAATCCGGCGCAGGCGCGGGCCTGCCAGCCGTCGGCCGGCAGCGCATAAGGCAGCTGCTCCAGCGCGGCGGCGGCAATGCCAACTTCAACGCTGCTAATGTCGTCCGGCGCAAAGCGATGCAGCTGGACTAGTCCGAGGGCGGCGTCGATGATGGTATGCGCGGCGGGATGGCAGGGGTATAGCCGGATGACAACGCCGGGGTCGGCAAGATGCCAGCGCGCGCCCAAGCCGTCCAATGCCAAATTGTCTAATGCCAAGCCATCCAACGCCGTCGTATCCGACATTGGGCCGGCGGCGCGGCCGGCCGATATGCCGGCGGACGCCTGCAACGCCGCCATTACGCCCAGCATTGCGGCCCGTCCGGAGGTCAAGGCGGCAGCGCCGGCGGCGGCGTATCCTATGCCGGAGTCCGCGCCGGAGTTCGCAGACCCGGCGGCCAGCGCAACCGCATTCGCCGCGGCGTCATCGTCCAGCCCCAGCAGCATTGCCGATGCGGCCGCCGCGCCTATCGTGCCGGCGGAACCGGCCAAGGCGCTATCCGTCGACAGCCGGGCGACGAGTTCGCAGCCGACGGCAAAAGCGGAGAGCGCCGCCGGGCCGGGGCTGCCGTGCATTTCGCCCAGCGCCAGCACGGCCGGCATCACGGCGGCGGTGGGATGTATGCCGGTAGGATGTATGCCGGCGGCAACGGCGTGGTCGTCAAAGTCCAGCAGCCGTATCAAAGTTCCGTTGACCAGAGCGGCGTACACGGGAGAGGTGCGCTGCCCCATACCGATGATAGTGCTGCGTCCGTTGCCGCCCATTTCGCGCACGACGCGGGTGAGGGCGATGGCGTCCGGCTGGGCGGCTCCGGCCAAGGCGGCGGCGGCGGCGTTGAGCATCATCGCGCGGCAGAGGTCGGCAACCGGCGGGGGTAGCCGGTTCGCATCGCCGGCGCATTCTGCGGCGAAAAGGGCGATTTGACGGGGGATGTCGGGCGGCGGGCGGGTCATTGGAATGGTGCGGCGGCCGGGTTGTTGACGCTGTTATCGCTGCTGCTGCTGCCGTTCTGCATCTGCCGTTGCCGGTCGCTTACCATTCGGGCGAGTCCGGCTGCCGGCTGCTGCAAGTTGGCGATGGCAAGGTAAGCCTGGCGGTTGCGTTGGCGGCGGTGATGGTTAAAGTAAAGTAGTGAATAAGCAATTGCGGCATCTCCACAACGGCCAGCATAATCGCAATGTATGCCCCCCACCGCAAAATGCGGCAGTACGGCCCAGGTTGTTCCGGCGCAAGCTGTCATAATAGGGTAGGATAGCGGCGAAACCGGATTGATGCAACGACTTGGCGCAGCGGACTGCCGCCCGGCCCGGCGTTGCCAATTTGCCGCCGGGTAGATACCATAGCGTCTATGGACAGCAGAACGGTAATCCGAATGTTGGAGGCTGACGGCTGGCAGATAATCCGCATTAACGGGTCGCATCACCATATGGAGCATCCGATAAAGCCGGGTATCACCACGGTGCCGCATCCGCGCAAAGATCTCACGCCTGGCGTGATCAGCAGCATACAGCGGCAATCGGGCGTCCAGTTGCGTCGGCGATAGAAAGGCAAATTTAGGAAGGCAAATTATGGAACGAACCTATCTAGCGTTGGTTGAGAAAGAGCCGGACAGCGATTATGGGGTCTTTTTCCCCGACTTGCCCGGCTGCGTTACTGCGGGCAGCACTTTTGAGGAAGCGCGGGAGATGGCCGCCGAAGCCCTCTGCCTCCATCTGGAGGGGATGGCCGCCTCCGGCAGATACATCCCTCCGCCCAGCTCCGCCGATGCCGTTTTGGCGCATGAGGATGCGGTCTATGCCATCGCGCTGATTGTGGTGGAAGCGCTGCCGGAGCGCACCGAGGAGGAAGCGCAGGCGGCGTTTGACGCATTTATGGCGTCGGCAGAGGGACAGGAATATCAGCGGCGGATTGCGGCGCTCAAGACGCCGTATGAAGTAGAAATGGCAGTGGACACGGAAACGCCGGAGCGCGAGCCGGCGCTGGCCCGGTAACGAGGATACGGATACTATGACTGCCAACGCCAACGGTTCAACAGCATCGGGTTCAACAGCATCGGGTTCAGCAGCATCGGGCTCAACAGCATCGGTAGAGGCCCGCCGCTACGATGTGGCTATCGTCGGGGGCGGCATCATCGGCCTGTCCACGGCGATGCAGCTGCTGCAACGGTCGCCGGACTTGAACATCGCCGTGGTAGAGAAAGAGGAACGGCTGGCGCAGCATCAGACCGGCCACAACAGCGGCGTCATTCATTCCGGCATCTACTATCGGCCCGGTTCCTGGAAGTCCCGGTTCTGCGTGGGCGGCAAGAACCGGCTGCTCGCTTTCTGCGACGAGAACGAAATTGAATACGACCCCTGCGGCAAGGTCATCGTCGCTACGGATGAAAGCGAACTGGGGCGGCTGCAAGACTTGTACGAGCGGGGCGTTGCCAACGGCGTCCCCGATTTGGAAGTGGTCGGGCCGGAACGGCTGGCGGAGATTGAACCGCACACCGCCGGCGTCCGCGCGCTGTGGGCGCCGCATACCGGCATCGTGGATTATGTGCGCGTCGCCAACGCTTACGCCGGCAAGTTTCAGTCGGCCGGCGGCGACATTTTTACCGGGGCGGCGGTGGTCGGGGCGCGGCAGGACGGCGCCGGCGCCGTCCTGGAAACGGAACGCGGGGCGCTCCAGGCCAAGCATATCATCAATTGCGGCGGCCTCTACGCCGACCAATTGGCGCGGCTGATGGGCGAGGATACCGACGTCCGAATCATCCCCTTCCGCGGCGAATACTACAAATTGACGCCCCATAGCCACCATCTGGTCAAAGGGCTGATTTATCCGGTGCCCGACCCGCGCTTTCCGTTTCTGGGCGTCCATTACACGCGCAACATTCACGGGTATGTTGAGGCCGGCCCCAACGCCGTCCTGGCCTGGGCGCGAGAGGGCTACCGCAAGGGCGACATCAGCATCGGCGAGACGCTGGGCGCGCTGGCGTTTCCCGGTTTCTGGAAAATGACCGCCAAGCACTGGCGCACCGGGATGCAGGAGATGCGCCGTTCCTACCGCAAGCCGGTATTCGTCCACGACCTGCAAAAGCTGATACCGGAGATCCAGGCCGGCGATTTGGAACCGGGCGGCAGCGGCGTGCGGGCGCAGGCGGTAGCGTCATCCGGCGCCATTCTGGACGACTTCCACATCCTGCGGGGCCGGCGCGCGCTGCACGTGCTGAACGCCCCATCGCCCGGCGCCACTTCGTCCCTGGCCATCGGGGAATACCTGACGGAGCTGGCGGTTGAGGATTTTGGGCTGGGTGGAGGATGATGGTAAGGCAGCGCTTACCTGTACCAGGCATTAAAGCCCCCATACCGGCGCATCAGCCGCCAACCCGGACGATGCGGTAGCGCGCTGAATTCCGCAGGCGGATGCTGTTGTAGTCGTTGCGGTCGTCAAACTCAAAGCGCCAGAGGTGGTACTCATCGCCGTCCGTGCCGCCGCCAACCCGCTGGAAAAAGAGGGTAGAGACGGGCTTGTCCGTATAGCTTTGCCACTGGCGAAACGGGTAGTAAAGCTGCCGGATGATGGTATTGCCGGCATTGCCGCCTTTGGCCTCAATCAGCACAACCTGATTGGCCCCTTCGTAGCCGGCGTCAACTTCGGTTTGGACCTTTGCTACGGCAATCTGAAATTCGCCGGCTACGAAATCGAACCGAGGAGTGTACTTACGTCCTCGGACAGTAAGTACCAGCGACTGGTCGTCGGTAAAATGGCGGATCAGGCTCAAGGCGTAAGCCCGATCCAGGTACTGCATTTCCGAATTGCCTACCCTCGTCGTCTCCAAGTCAAAGGGAAAATCGCTCCGATATTCCTGCAAAGGCGTGGTGATAGGCGGAATGTCCACGTATCCCTCGCCCTTGACGATGACATAATGCCCGTTCTGGACCGGCAAAATGAACAGCCCTTTTTCTTGAAAGACGCGCGGACGGTGCTCCCTGGCATCCTGCTTGCACAATATCCGAACTTCTTTCTCGCTGGTACGCTCGAAGTGCTGGCAAGCAGCTTTAATTTGCGCCGCCGAAATTGGAAATGGCGCAGCGTCAAAGTTATGCTGGGCGATTTGGTACCGTTCAAAGATAGCGTCCCAACTTGGAGAGTTGCCGGTCTGAGATGTTGCTCTGCTTGTCATACGCCCTCCGCGTTAGTCTGCGGCTATTTCATAGTTGCCCGGCACGTCCAGCAAGTAGGACTGATGGCTTGTGCTACGCTCCTCCGACAGCGCGGGTTCCGGAACAACTTCGTTGGCAACCGCTGTCAGCCGGAGCGCGCCAATATCGGCGTACTCTCGTTCAATTTCGCCGCCGATAAATCGACGCTCCAACGCCAGCGCGGCGCATCCGGTGGACGCCGCGCCGGCGAAAGGATCCAGCACTAGATCGCCGGGGTTAGTACTGGCGCGCAGGCAGCGTTCTATCAGAGCGATCGGCTTCTGGGTAGGATGCTTGCCGAAACTCTTTTCCGGGCGGCCGGCGGCGGGAAAACGCCAAACGGTTTTCATCTGCTTGCCGCCGTTTTCGTCTTTCATTTCCTGGTAGTGGAAAGTGTACTTGTGCTTGCTGCCTTTGGGGGCTTTGGTTGCCCATAGGATGGTTTCGGTGGAATGGGCAAAGCAACGGCAGCCTAAATTGGGCGGCGGATTGCTCTTTTCCCAGATGATGTCGTTGAGGATGCGAAAGCCCAGCTGCATCATCGCCAGGCCCACGCTGAGATAGACATGGTGCGTGCCGGTTACCCAAATAGTGCCGGCCGGCTTCAGCACCCGGTAGCACTCCCGCAGCCAGGACAGATTGAACTCGTGGTCGTTTTCAATCCCGTCGCTACGATCCCAATCCCCCTTGTTGACGCTGACGCGCTTGCCGGCAACGCAAGTCATCCCGTCGTTGGAAAGCAGATAAGGCGGGTCGGTCCAGATGCAATCCACGCTGTCGGGGGGCATACTTGCCATCAAACCCAACCCGTCGCCGTGGTACAGGGCGGACTGGCCGTTGGCAGATTGCCAAGCTAATTGGGGACTGGTTAGCGTCATGGGAGCCTTGCCGTTTTGCGCGTTATTCACCGTAGTTTCTCCCCGATCCGGAAATTGCTTTTGGGCTTCGGCAACGCCATCATCCGCAATGCTGCCGTCTGCCGGGCGGTCATTATACCGCATAATCCGGGCGGGATGACGATACGCTTGATGGTGTATAGTTAACCCACCTTGCGGCGCTGCTGCCATCCTGGCGCTGCGGCCCGGCACTGCGGACGGCAAACGCATTGCGGCAGACTGACACCATCATCAATACTGATACCGATACCGAGCTGGACTTGGGCTGCTGGGAAGTTGCGGATGGCGACGTCCGGCAATATCTGACCGCCGTCGGGGATGCGCTGCCTATCTACCGGGATGCCGGCATCGCCCCGCCGTTGCTGCTGGCGGCCCGGGTCGTCGGCCGGCTGCTGGAATTGCTGTCGCTGCCGGACGGAACGATACACAGCCTGCAAGATGTGGAGACGGTCAACCCGCCGGCCATCGGCGCGCGGGTAGCGGCGTCTGCGGTCGTGGCGCCGGTGCGTGAGCGGGCCGGTATGCGGTTCCTCACCGTAAATTACCGCGTAACCGATGCCGGCAGCGGCGCCGACTTGCAGCGCGGGCGCACTACTGTGCTGCTGCCCGCCGGCGACGCAGGCGATGCGTAACCCGGCATTGGCAACGCCATTATGGAATCCAACCCGACAGCCCTATCGCATCCGCCGCTTGCGGTTGGCGATGAATTGGCAACCGCCGAGCACACCGTTACACGGGACGGCATCGACGCTTACCGCGCCGTTTCCGGCGACCATAATCGGATACACTATGATGACGATTTTGCCGCTACCACCCGTTTCGGCGGCGTCATCGCGCACGGGATGCTGACTTTGGCGATGGTCTCGGAAATAATGACGGCGTCTTACGGCGTTGCCTGGCTGTCCGGCGGCACGCTGCGGGTGCGCTTTCGCGACGCCGCCCGCCCCGGCGACCGCCTGGAAGCAACCGGAAAGGTTGCCAAAGCCGATCCGGATGGCGATACAACCGTCATAACTTGCAGCATCGCCGTCCGCAACGCCGCCGCCAATACTGCTATCCTTACCGGCACGGCTACAGTGCGGATTGCCGCAGTGTAAATGGCCGGGCGTGCCGTCAAGCCAACCGTCATTCCGGCGCAAGCCGGAATCTATGGTTGCCGGTTACATTATCGTTTAGGATTAGCATATGACAACTTCCGAAAATACCGCCGCTCCGGTGCGCGTCGCCCTGGACGCCATGGGCGGCGATAGCGGCCCGGCGGCTACCGTTCCCGGCGCGCTGGCCGCGCTGGCCGCCCATCCGGGCCTGCGTATTGCGCTGGTGGGAGATCCCGACGCCGTCGCCGCCGAACTGGATCGCAATGACGCGGCCGGCCGCGCCGCAGTCGCCAACTCCATTGAAATCATCGCCGCCGACGGTAAAATCACGGATGACGAGCATCCCGTAGCCGCGCTGCGCCGCAAACCGCAGGCGTCGATCGCCGTCGCAATGCGGCTGCTGCGGGCCGGCGAGGCCGATCTGGTAGTGTCCGCCGGCTCTACCGGCGCCAGTATGGCCACGGCGGTAATGGGTATCGGCTTGATGGACGGGCTGGAACGCCCCTGCATCGGCGGCAATTTTCTGGGCCTGGCCTCCAACACTACGGTGGTTGACCTGGGCAGCAATGTGGACTGCCGTCCGGCGCTGCTGCTCAGCTTTGCCGCTTTGGGCGCAGCATTCTCGCGGCGCATCCTGAATATCGCCAACCCTCGGGTGGCGCTGTTGAGCGTGGGCGAGGAGGCCGCCAAAGGCAACCGCCAGGTGCAGGAAAGCCACGCCCTGTTCGCCGGCAGCCATCTGAACTTTGTCGGCAATGTGGAGGGTATGGATTTCTTTACCGACCGCGCCGATGTCATCGTCTGCGACGGCTTTGTCGGCAATATACTGATTAAGTTCGCCGAGGGCTTGGGTTCCGTGCTGCGTCCTTACCTGCAACGCCATCTGGCGGAACTGCTGCCGGCGGAGCAGCTGCGGGGGGTGGCCGATGCGCTATGGCAGACCACGAATCGGCCCCGCACCATGGGCGGACCGCTGTTCGGCGTCAACGGGCTGGTGATGGTCGCGCATGGGTCATCGGCGGCGGAGGGCATCGCCGGCGCAATTGACACCGGGCTGCGGGCGCATCATATTGACCTGGTGGGGGGATTCCGGCAAGAATTAGCGGAGCTGCGGGATTCGGCGCCCTCGGATCCACAGCGGCAGATCGCCGGCGCAGCATAAAGGACGGATGCTTGATGTACACCATTGACTTGAGCGGACAGGTAGCGCTGGTAACCGGCTCGTCGCGCGGCATCGGCGCCGTGATTGCCGGCCGACTGGCCGCCGCCGGCGCCGCCGTAGCCGTCAACTACCGCACCGGAGCCGACGCCGCCGACGCCGTAATTGACCGGATTCGGGAAAACGGCGGCGAAGCGCTGCGCGTCCCCGGCGATGTATCCGACGAAGCCGCCGCCGAAGCCATCGTTAAGACTACTGCCGACCGCCTGGGCCGGCTGGACATCCTGGTCAACAACGCCGGCGTCAACCGCGACCGCCTCCTGATGCGGATGAGCGCTTCCGACTGGGATGAAGTGCTGTCGGTGAACCTGCGGGGAACTTTCCTGCCTACCCGCTTTGCCATTCCGCTGATGGTGCGCCAGCGTTACGGGCGCATCGTCAACATATCGTCGGTAGTCGGGCTGTCGGGCAATCCCGGCCAGGCTAATTACGCCGCTTCCAAAGCCGGGCAAATCGGCCTGGCCAAGGCGGTAGCCCGCGAGGTTGCCAGCCGCAACATTACCGTCAATGCGGTTGCGCCCGGCTTTATTGAATCGGGCGAATCCGGCGGGATGGCGGCGGAACTTACCGATGAACAGCGGCAGCAGATTTTGAATCGCATCCCGGTAGGACGGTTCGGCGCCGCCGCCGATGTCGCCGCCGCCGTCCTGTACCTGGCCAGCCCCGACGCCGGCTATATCACCGGCCAGACCATCACGGTGGACGGCGGGCTGATTGCGTGAGCGGCGGCGGCCCGAGGAGTTATGCTATGCGCGCTACGACCCACTTTCGCCAGCTGATGGCTCAGCCCGGCATTATCACGGCGCCGGGGGCTTACGACTGCCTGACCGCCGCCATTATTGAGCAGGCCGGCTTTCCCGCCGTTTATATGACCGGGGCCGGCACTTCGGTGGCGCGCATCGGCTATCCGGACCTGGCGCTGGCCACCGCTACGGAGATGCAGGCTAACGCCGCCGCCATCGCCGCTGCCGTCAGCGTCCCCGTCATCGCCGACGCCGATACCGGCTACGGCGGCACGATGAATATGCGCCGCACCATCCGGGAGTATGAACGCGCCGGCGTGGCCGCAGTCCATATTGAGGACCAGCAGTTTCCCAAACGCTGCGGCCATCTGGACGACAAACGGGTAGTTCCGATTGACGAAATGACGCAGAAAATCCGCGCCGCCGTGGACGCGCGCACCGACGCCGATTTTACGATTATCGTCCGCACCGATGCGCTGGCGGTTACCGGATGGGACGATACGATGCGCCGCTGCGACGCTTTTACCGCCGCCGGCGCCGATGCGCTGTTCGTGGAGGCCATCCGCTCGCCGGAGGAAGCCGCCGCCGTAGTAGCCCGCACCGACCGACCGCTGCTCTATAACTTTGTGGAAACCGGCAAGTCGCCCCTGCTCAATGTGGCCGAGCTGGAGCAGTTGGGTTTCAAGATGGTCATATTCCCCGGCAGCGCGTTTATGGCCGTGGCGCATACCGTAACGCGAGTGATGCGGGAGCTGAAAAACACGGGAACGACGGCGCATCTGCTGGACGAAATGACTTCGCTCACCGACGCTTTTGAGCTGGTAGGCCTCTCCGAGATGCTGCGCCGCGATGCCGGCTATGCCGACGGCGGCAGCAGCCGGGCCGCCATTGCAGCCGACTGATCGCTAATCCGGTCGGTAATCCGGCAGTCAATAATAGTCGGGGGCCGAATGGCCGGGGGTCGCTGTAATGGCAGACCGGGGCGATTTTCGCCGTCGCCTGCGCGCTGAAATCGCCGGCTGGCAAGCCGACGGCCTGATTAGCGCCGACCAGGCGGCGGCAATCCGGCAGCGCTACGCCGGCGGGGTTGAGCCGGCGCCTGATGCTGATTCCGCCGCTGCGCCGGGCGGCGCCATCGGCAACCGCGTGGTCAGCGTCATCGCCGTGATGGGCGCATCGCTGATTGGACTGGGCATCATCGCCTTTATCGCCTCCAACTGGTCGGAGATACCGCAGCCGGCGCGTTTGGCGTTATTGATTATCGGCACATTGGCAATCTACGCCAGCGGCGGGGCGCTGCGGTATCGCTGGGGATACGCCCGCACCGGCGCGGCGGCAATCCTGCTGGGGACGATTGCTTACGGCGCATCCCTGCACTTAATAGCGCAGATTTATCATCTGCCGGTGAACCATCCCAACCTGATGCCGGCATGGTTTGCCGGCGTCATTCCGTTAGCGTATATCGTCCGCGCGCGGGCCATCCTGACGCTGGCGTTGGCGCTGCTGCTGGCGTCGGTCGGGTTTCGGGCGCCGGAATGGGCGGTGGGCGCGGCGTTCTATGACTCGGCACACATCTTTGCGCTGGGGCCGGCCTATTTGACGGTAGGCGCATTGCTGCTGGCGCTGGGCCGGCTGCAATCCCGCTATGCGTCCACCGGATTATTCGCCCGCATTTTTGACCTGGCCGGGCTTTTGACGGCTGCCGCCGTAGTGTATGCGTTGGGTTTCAGCGCTCTTGCCGATGCGCCGGACAGTTCGGGCGGCGCATCGCTGTGGAACGGGTTGGCGCCGGAATACTGGACACTGCTCGGCGTCGGATGGACGGCGGCCCTGGCGATGCCGGCATATACGGCCTGGCGGGAGCGCGTCGGCGGAGGTTCGCCGGCCCGTTGGGAAGCCGCCGCGATAGCCGCCATTGGACTGGTTACGGCGGCGGCGCTGCTGGGCCTGGCTTACGGCGCCCCCTGGCTCTGGTGGGCATTCAACTTGGTGATGCTGGCCGGCATACTCGCAATGGTCGCAGCCGGCTATCGCTGGAACCGGGCCTGGCTGATTAACCTGGCGGTTGCGCTGTTTGCGATTACGCTGCTCACCCGCTATTTTGAGCTGGGCATTGAGTGGGGATTGCTGAACCAGTCGCTGGCGTTTATCGTTACCGGGGTGGTGCTGATGGCCGTCGGGTTGGGGCTGGAATTATTGCGGCGGCGGATGGTGCGCGGCGTCAACTCTAGTCAAGGCGTCTATGCCGGCCGGGGCGGCCGCGGCGGCCTTGATGCCGACGGTAAAGACGTCGGCGGGAGTCCGCCATGAGTCGCCGCGCCGCCTGGCTGCTGTTTGCCGTCGTAGTCGCCGCCCAGGTAATCGGGCTGGCCGCTTTCGCCGTCGTGCGGGAGGCAAAGCTGCGCTCCGGCGTTGCAGTAATCCTGCAAACCGTACCCGTTGACCCGCGTTCCCTGTTGCAGGGGGACTATGCCATACTGGACTACGAAATTGCGACGCTGCCGGATTATATGGCGGGTTTGCCGGCCGGCAGCGTAGTATATGTGCGCCTCGCCGAGTCGGATGGCGGCGTCTGGCAGGCGGTTGACTATCTAGACGGCCGGCCGCGGCCCGAGCACGGCGGAACCTACATCCGGGGCCAAGTGAACGCGCGGGGCCGGCTGGATTTCGGCATCGGAACCTACTTTGTGCCGGAGGGAACGGGGCGCATCATAGAAAACGCCGCCGATGTAAAAGTGGCGGCGTCGCTGGACGCAGATGGCCGGGCAGTGATTAGAGGGGTGATTGTGGACGGGGAAGATTTCCGACCCGGTCATTCCGACTGATTGGCATAACCGGAGGTGAATTACGATGCCTAACGCCGTTTTGGTCGTTGATCTGGTGCGCGGTTTTATGGAACCGGGCCACAACCTTTATTGCGGCGATGATGCCCGTCGCATCATTGCGCCGGTGCGGGATCTGATGCGCCGGGAAACCGCCGCCGGCGCGTCGGCGCTGTTCATTGCCGACCATCACCGACCCGACGACCTGGAATTTCAGATGTTCCCGGTGCATTGCGTCATCGGCACTGCGGAAACCGAAGTGATTCCCGAACTGCGCCAGTGGGTTGCCGCCGACGGCAGCAATGTCATCCCCAAGAACCGTTACAGCGGGTTTTACAATACCGACCTGGCCGACCGGCTGGCCGTTCTGGCGCCGGAACGGGTCATCGTCTGCGGCGTCTGCACCGACATCTGCGTGATGCACACCGTGTCGGATGCGCGCAACCGCGATTACGCCGTAACCGTGCCGCCGGACTGCGTAGCATCTTTTGACGCCGCGGCTCACGACTGGGCGCTGCGGCACATCAGCCGGATTTTGGGGGCGCAAACGGAGTAGAGGCCGGAGTAACGCCGGCGTATGGCATAGATCCGGGTGTGGTATCATCCCCGCGTAATTCGCCATCCCGCCCGGCATTGCCGTTGAGGTTGCCAATGTTGTACCAGCGTTACCGCTATTCCCAATGGGACGGCACCCAGCAGATTTTTGATATTGACGCCAGCGAGGTGATGGACGCCCTGTCCGACGACCTGCTGCAACAGGGCGATGTGATGCGGGCGCTGCGCGAACTGCTGCGGAACGGGATGCCGAACCGCGACGGCTCGCAGATGCCCAGCCTGCGCCGGATGATGGAGCAGCTCAAAGACCGCCGCCGCCAGCAGTTGCAGCAGAGCAACCTGGATTCCGTAGTGGACGACCTCAAAGAGCGGCTGGACAGCATCCTGAATACGGAACGGGACGGCATCCAGAAACGGCTGGACGATGCCGCCGCCCAGCCGGAACCGTCGGATATGGCCGGCAAGGAACAGCAGCGCGCCCTCAACCGACTGTTGCAGCAGCGCGCGCAGCGCAATCTGGACCGGCTGGACGAGCTGCCGGACAGCATCGGCGGGCGGATCCATGGCCTGATGGACTACGAGTTTATGGACGAGGAGGCCCGGCGCCAGTTTCAGGAACTGCTGGATCTGCTCAAAAGCCAGGCGGCGCAGAACATTTCGCAGCAAATGCGCGACCAGATGCAGAATATGTCGCAAGAGCAGATGGATGCGATGCGCCAAATGATGCAGGATCTGAACCAGATGCTGCGCGACCGGCTGGAGGGCCGGCGTCCCGACTTTGACGGGTTTATGCAGCGGTGGGGGCCAATGTTCGGCGACAACCCGCCCCAAAGCCTGGATGAGCTGATGGAGCAAATCCAGCAGCAGCTTTCGCAGATGCAGTCGCTGATGGACAGCCTTTCGCCGGGAGCGCGGCGGGAGCTGGCGGAAGCGCTGGAATCGGCGCTGGATCCGCGGCTGGCCGACGAGATGGCCGAGTTCGCCAGCCTGATGCAGTCGCTGCTGCCGCCGGACGAAATGTCCCGGCAGTACCCCTTCCTGGGCGATGACGATCTAACGCTGGAACAGGCGATGGATGCGATGCGCGAAATGCAGTCGCTGGATCGGCTGGAACAGTCATTGCAGCAGGCGATGCGGAGCGGCAACCTGGACGATGTTGACCCGGAGCAGCTGGCGGAACTGCTGGGCGAGGACGCCCGCCGCGCCTGGGAGGAACTGGATCGGCTGCGGCAGTTGCTCAAGGATGCGGGCTATATTCAAGGCGATGACGACCTGCGTCTGACGGCGCGGGGCATCCGCCGCATCGGACAGAAAGCGATGCGGGAAGTCTTTCGGCAGCTGAAAAAAGACCGGATGGGCAACCACGACCTGGACACGCGCGGCGCCGGCGGCGACCTGCTGGGCGATACCAAGCCTTACGAATTCGGCGACCCGCTGCAACTCGACTTGCAAGCCACCGTAAAAAACGCCGTGGTGCGCGGCGGCCCGCAGGTTCCGGTTAGCTTGCGCCCCGACGACTTTGAGATTTACCGCAACGAGCATCTGACGCGGGCGGCCACAATTGTGCTGCTGGACCAGAGCCGCTCGATGGGGCTGTTCAACAACTGGGGCGCCGCCAAAAAGGTTACGCTGGCCCTGTTCGCCCTCATCCGACAGCAGTACCCCCGCGATACCCTGCACGTCGTGGGGTTCTCCGACTATGCCCACGAACTGCAAGAGGAGGATCTGGCCGGGCTAACCTGGAACAACTGGGTGTCCGGCACGAACCTGCATCATGCGCTGATGCTGTCGCGCAAGCTGCTGTCCCGGGAAAAGGGCGGCACCCGCCAGATAATGGTCATCACCGACGGCGAACCGACCGCCCATCTTGAGGGCGGCCAGTCCTATTTCGCCTACCCGCCCAGCTACCGCACCGAGCTGGAGACGCTGAAAGAGGTGCGCCGCTGTACGCAAGAGGGCATCATCATCAACACCTTTATGCTGGAGAACAGCTATCAGCTGGTGAATTTTGTTGACCGGATGACTCGCATCAACCGGGGCCGCGCTTTTTACAGCAGCAGCGAAAACCTGGGCGAGTATATGCTGGTGGACTACATCACCAACCGGCGCAAACGGGTAGCCGGGTAAAGCGGGGCCGCGCCGGCAATACTACCCGCCATACCGGCGCAAGCCGGAATCCAAAATCCCCCTTCATCCATGCCAATTACCCCCATCCCCCTAATTAAATCAAAAATCCCGTCCATCCTGTCCATCGGTGTAAATACCCCCACATAGTCATACCGGCGCCAGCCGGAATCCCGGCGCAGCGGCGGGCGGTATGCCTATTGACATCCCGCCCGCCGTACCCTACCGTTGCCGCCAATCCGCTACCAATCCACAACCCGCTTCACCATCGCAGGAGGCAGCATTATGGCGCAAATCGCCGGCCTGGGCCATGTTGGCATCTATGCCACCGACCTGATGAATATGCGCGATTTTTATACCCGCGTGCTCGGCCTGAAAATCGCCGACGAGGACCTGGAACAGCGTCGCATGGTGTTCCTCAGCTCCGACCCGGTAGGCGAACATCACGAATTCGTCTTGATGGAAGGACGCATAACCTCCGACGACGCCAAAGTCATCCAGCAAATTTCCTTCCGCGTGCCGTCCATCCAGGATATGCGGGACTTCAAAGCGCGCATTGACGCCGAAAGCGTGCAAATTGACCGCATCGTCAGCCACGGCAATGCTTTCGGAATGTACTTCTTTGACCCCGAGGGCAACCGCATCGAGCTGTACTACAAGACCGGCTTTCCGGTGCCCCAGCCCCACGGCGACCCGCTGGATTTATCCCGCTCCGATGCCGAGCTGCTCAACGAAGCGCGCGAACTGCTCCACACCAAGCGTTAGCCTTGCACCGCACCAACGCCGCCGTTGCCGGACACCGCATCCGGCCGCGGCGGTGTCATTATATTACGCCCCCCCCCGCCCATCCCAACCTCCGCAACCGTCATTCCTAACCCCGCAACCGTCATTCCTAGCCCCGCAACCGTCATTCCGGCGCAAGCCGGAATCCACCGCCGGCTTTCGCCGTAGCGGCGAATCCATACCTAAACCGCCTGCAAAGAACCTCTGCGATGCTGCCCTAATGACGCCGCCCCCGCCAACCGGGAATGCCGGAATAGACGCCGCCGCGCGCCCGCCGGATGCCGCTAATGGCCCGGTGTCCTATGACGCACTGCCTCCCCGCTACCATCGCTGGAAGTGGCGCGTTCTGCTGGCGTTCTGCGTATTCTACTTTTTCGTCTATACCGGACGCTTCAATTTCTGGCCTACATCCCCGCTAATCAAGGACGACCTGGCCCTTACCAACATTGAAATTGGCGTCATCAATGCGATGCTGCTCTGGGGGTTTATGCTGGGCGACCTGGCGCACGGGCGGCTGGCCGAAGCCTACGGCCTGCGGCTCTGGGTAATGCTGGGCGCCATCCTCACGGCGGCCCTGAACTGGGCAACATCATTCGGAACTACGGCGGCCGGCCTGGCGATACCCTGGGCCCTCAACGGGTTCGTCAACGCCGCCTGCTGGGCGCCGGCCATCAGCATCATCAGCCAGTGGTGGCCGCGCCGGGAACGGGGCATCGCCATGGGCATCGTCGGCACTACCACCGGCGGCGCTATGCTGATGATGTGGTGGCTGTCCAGCCTGGTCGCCGCCGAATGGGGCTGGCGCGCCGCCTTTCGCTGGCCGCCGCTGCTCATCCTCATCCTCGGCATCGCTTTCTACTTTGTCGCCCGCGACCGCCCCCGCGATGTGAACCTCCCCGAATACATTGAGGACGACGCCGTATCCGCCGCGCCGGAAGCCGTGAGCGCTGCCGAACTGAAAGGCTTGGGCCCCTACAAAGTCCTGCTGTCCAACCCCCGTTTCCAACTCGCCTGCCATGTCAAAGGACTGGAAAATGTCGCCCGCTACGGGCTGACTACCTGGGTCCCGCTGTACTATTTTGAGGCCGGCGGCCTGGACATTACGCAGACCATTCTGATTACCGTCCTGCTGCCGCTGGGCTATCTGCTGGCCCCGCCTATCTCCGGGTTCATCTCCGACAAGCTGCTCGGCAGCCGGCGCCGTCCGCTGGTGCTGGCATCCTGCGGCGTCTCGGCGGCGGCCCTCGTCGCCATCGCCATCGCCCCCCCGGACAATGTATATCTGGGCGCCGCGCTGATGCTCTGGGGCGGCATCGGCATGGGCGTCTCCACTATATCCGCCATTGCGATTGACCTGTCCGGCCGGCGAATGTCCGGCACCGCCGCCGGCGTCCTGGACGCCCACGGCTACCTGTACGCCGGAGCGCAGGCGCTGCTGTTCAGCGTCATCCTGGATCTGGCCGGCAGCCCCTGGCCCATCGTATTCCTGGCCATGGCCGCCACCCGCATCCTCTCCGCGGCAATGATCAGCCGAGTGCGCGTCTAGACTAGCGCGCGTTGTCATATTACGATTTACCATAAGCCCGGCGTATATTTTCGTCATTCCCACGCTTGCACAACCGTCATTCCCACGCTTGCCCAACCGTCATTCCGGCGCTTGCCCAACCGTCATTCCGGCGCAAGCCGGAATCTATGGCTGCCGTTTCTATTACCCTATGGGCAGATTACAACTCTGGATTCCGGCGCAAGCCGGAATGACGGCGAATATGGACGCACACCCTGGCGAAGCGTACCCATGTCCAGCCTGTTCGCATATTTGAGACGCAGCGCCTACCGCTGCTATCTGGCCGCCATCGTGGGCGGCGTAGCGGTTACGGCCCTGCTGGCGCTATGCCCCCCGGCGGCAACCGCCGTCCATACTGCCGCCTTTACCGCGCAGGTGCTGCCCTCTCCGGTGCGGCTGCAAAGCTGGCTGGCTCCGCCGCCAACGCACTTGTCGGCAACTTATGCCGCGCCCGACGGCAGCCCGGTTGCCGCCGACATCTATGTCATACCGGACGGACGCCGGCGGGCCGGCGTGCTGGTATTCCTGGGCGCCAACGCCGCCGGCGCCAATGACCCGGATGTCGTCAACCTGGGCCAAGCGCTGGCCCGCGCCGGTTTCGCCGTAATGTATCACTGGTCAGCGGCCCTGGGCGCCGACGGCAACATTGACCCCTCCGAAATTGATGGCCTGATTGCCGCCTACGAACATCTACGGACGCAGGACTTCGTGGACGCAGAGCGTGTCGGCCTGGCCGGCTTTTCAGTAGGGGCATCCCTGGCGCTGGTATCCGCCGCCGATGCCCGCATCGCCGACCAGGTCGCTTTCGTCAACGCCTTTGGCGGCTACCATAATGCCGGCGATTTGCTGATACAGATTGCCGCCGCCCGGACTTTGGACGGCGCACCCTGGTCGGTCGATCCGCTGACGCAACGGGTTTTTGAGAACGAAGTCGCCGAATCCGGTACGGATGTCGCTGCCCTGCTACAAGGCGCTGTCAGCCTGCCGGCGGCGCAGCGCTGGTACGCCGCAACGCCCCCCGCCTTTCAAGAGCAAGTGCGCGCAGTATCGCCGGCGGCCCACCTGGACGGCCTGCATCCCCAAACCGCCATCCTGCTGATGCACGACCGCGGCGACCGGCTGATTCCCGTAGGAGAATCCCGCCGACTCAACGCCGCGCTGCGCCAAATTCAGGACGGCCCGGCCGTCAAATACACGGAGACCGACATTTTCCGCCATGTCCGCCCCGACGCCGATACGGAGCTGCTGCCGCTAATCCAAGGCGCCACGCAGTTCTTTGGACATACCTACGGCATCATAGCTCTGGCACGGTAGCCGGATAGCCGACGCCGCCCGGGCAATGCGGATTATCCCCGCTCAACAGCATCCGGCAGGGCGATGCCGTGTTCGCGCAGCAGCCTCTCCAGTTCGGCAGTGCGCGCTTCGGCAGCCTGCCGCGCGGCGTCCGACTCAGCCAGGGTTGGCAGCCAGGTTTGGTTCATCGGATTGAACAGCCTGAGTTCGTCATCCCGCACACAGAGGTCCAGGCCCAGGATATAGCTGTATCCTTGCAGCCCCCGGCCCGTCTGCCCCACATCAAGCCGCTCGTATTGCCCCCGGCTGTTGAGGACTTCCCCCAGCAGCGGCGGGTTCAGATAGCGTCCGGTCGGGTCATAGCGCCAGTATTCCGCTACGCCCATCCCGGCGTAAATGTCCCGTTTCGCGGTAGCATCCCGCGCTTGGGTGCTGTTGGATGCGATTTCCAGCACAAAATCCGGCGCTTTGCCGTCCCGCCAGACGAAATAGGAATCGCGGGGATGGTCGGGTACTCCGAAAGCGACCAGCACATCCGGGGCCACGCAGCGGCGCGGGTTGTTCATCTCGTAGTAAATCAGAATGTCCGCCGATACATACACATCGGAGCGGCTGCTGAAATGCAGGGCAAGCGCCGCGCTGGTATCCATCAGGGGGAGACGCTGGGTATCGGATTCGGCCATCGGCATACCGTCGGAACTGGGGTAAATGATAGTAGGATCTTCGCCGGCAATCGGGCCGGGGGGCGAACCGATGCTGACCGCTTGGGTAGTCATTTGCTGGGCCCTCCGTTAGTTGCGGTTTTTGAGCCGTTCCAGCTGCTGGACGGTGCCGGGCAGTTTCCAGTCCACATAGAGCAGAACGTGTTCCTTGATGGCTTCCTCGTGAACGCGGCACGAAAAGCAGGCGCGGTCAATGCAAAGGCCATGCCGCGGACGCAGGGCGTCGCGCAACGCCGCCAGCGAGCCGGCGAAATCAGCGTCGCCGGCCCGGCCGGCGCGCGCCAAGTCCAGCAGTTCGTCCAGCTGCTCCGTAATCCGTTCCAGCAGCTGGTTATGGCGTTGCAGTCCCTGCTCTACAAAATTGCGCGGCTCGTCGGCCGTCAAGTATGGAATCATCTGCATATCGGGAACTTGGGCCATAATCCGCCTCCGCGCGCGGGCAACCTAACCTCTAGTCCGCGGGCAACCTATCCTCTAACCCGCCGGCTGCCCCCAATGTACCACACTATCCGACTGCTTGGACTGGTAGATGCTATCCCGCTTGCGGCGCGGGCTCCCGTTCATCGGCGGCAATAGTGGCCCGCATTGCGGCGATGGCTACTTCAATCTGGCCGGCGTCCGGTTGGCGGGTCGTGATGCGTTGCAGCCACAGGCCGGGGGCGGCCAGCGCGCGGCCAAACCATGCCGTCTGGTGCGCCCCGGCAAAGCGAATGATTTCGTAGCTTACCGCCGCCACCACCGGAATAGGCACGATGCGCGACAAAATGCGCCAGTAAAGTTCGGTGCCCAGCACGGCGTCCAGCAGCGCAAACGCCAGGACGGATACTACCGCTACGGTAAGCAGAAACGCCGTGCCGCAGCGCGGATGCGGCGTCGGATGGCGGCGCACATTGTCCACAGTCAAATCCTGCCCCGCCTCGTAGGTATGCACCGCCATATGCTCTGCGCCATGATAAGCGTACACCCGCCGGATGTCCCGCATTGCGGAAATGCCGGCCACATAGCCCACCAGTATCGCCAGCCGGATGACGCCTTCAATCAGATTGCCCACCAGCACCAGCAGATTGCCCGTCAACGCCGCCGGCAGGAACGGATCGATGAACCGCACCGCCAGCAAGGGCAGGACGAGAAAAACGCCGATGCCAAAGGCCAACGCAACCGCCAGCGTAAGCGCCATCGCCCAGCCGCTGACCGACGAACTGCTTGCGCCCGCCGGTTCCGCAGCGTCGGCGTCGGAATCAGCATCAACCGGTTCAGCGGCCAGGACGGCGGAGCGTTGCAGCGACTTCATCCCCAGCCAGAGCGTTTCGGCCAGTATCAGCGCGCCCCGCAGCAGCGGCATACGCCGCATTCGCCCGGACAAACGCGCGCTGACCGGCTCCGTAGCGCAGAAAATATGGCCGTCGGGCCGGCGCACGGCCAAGCTGTAATGCCGCACGCCGCGGATCATTACGCCCTCAATCACGGCCTGGCCGCCGTAGCGGGCGGGCGCCGCCGGGCCGGACGCCGCCGCCGCAGTTGACAATGGCGCAGCAGTTGAGAATGACGCAGCGGTTGACAATGGCGCAGTACGCATAGCGGCGCGTTTATCCGGCGACGGGCGCAACGTCGTAAGGAACGGATGCCAGTTTGTGCCAGGCTTCCCGGAAAGCGGCGTCCGCGAAAGCGTCGGGTTGCAGCCAGAGCGCCCCTCCAAACTCGGCCTCTAGGCGGTCGGCGGCCTGTACATCCTCCCGCAGCAGCAGATAGGTTACCGGGGTTTCGTCCAGCATTCCGGTAGTGATGACCAGGCACTGCCAGGCCCAATCCAGGGTGTCGGCGTCATAAAACCGGATGGCCTGGCGGTTTTCTTGCGAATGGAACTTGATGCGGACTTCACGGGGGCCGGCGGCGCCATCGTTGCTACTCCCGTCTTTGCCATCGCTGCCGCCGGCGGGAATGCCGGCGATAACCTCGTCCTCATTAGGGCTGCGGCGCGCAATAAAGCATTGCCAGCCGTGCCGGGCCAGGCATTCCGCCAGATAGACGCGCCCGTATTCGCGGACGGTTTTAGGTATGTAGCGCGGCATGGGTCTGTCCCCGGCGGCAAGGCTATGATGCGTAATTACAAAACGGGAGCCGCTGCCGGCTCCCGCTGCCGATACCGTTGCGCCATCCGCTTGGCGACGGGTTGGCCGTCCCGATAAATTAGCCGTCCCGAGCGATTAGCCGTCCAGGTTGAAGCGGCGGCTGAACCGCTCGATGCGGCCCTGCGTGTCCACGATGCGCTGCTCGCCCGTATAAAACGGATGGCACTTGCCGCAGACTTCCACGCGCATCGCCGGCCGCGTTGCCCCCGTCTGAAAAACATTGCCGCAGGAGCAGGTAACGGTTGCGTTGTAAAATCGGGGATGAATGTCGGTTTTCATCGGTTTCCGCCTTGTTGCGTATCGGGTCAGGCGGCAGCAACAGCCGCCGCTGCGGCGTCCGGCATCGGATAGACGCTGACGCGGCGGCGGCCTTTGGCGGCCCATTCATAGGTAACTTGCCCGTCAATCTTGGCGAACAAGGTAAAATCCTTGCCCAGCCCCACATTGGTTCCGGGATGAATGCGGGTGCCGCGCTGCCGCACGATAATCGCACCCCCGGTAACGCGCTCCCCGCCGTAGCGTTTGACGCCCAGTCGTTTGGCGTTGCTGTCGCGGCCGTTGTTAGTGCTGCCGCCGGCTTTCTTGTGGGCCATCTGCCTAGCCTCCGGTTTCAATATCCTGAATCAGGATGCGGGTATAGTTCTGCCGATGCCCGCGCTTGCGGCGGTATCGGGTCTTGGCCTTGTACTTGTACACGATGATTTTGCGGTCTTTGTAGTGCGACTGCACTTGCGCGATGACGCGCGCGCCGGCCACGGTAGGCGCGCCGAAACGCACTTGCCCATCCCGGGACACGGCCAGCACATCATCCAGTTGAGTAGTGGCGCCGGCGGCGGCGTCCAGCAGTTCAACATCCAGCACATCGCCGGGCGAAACGCGGTACTGCTTGCCGCCGGTTTTAACGATTGCATAATCCATCGGAAAACATCTCCTGAACGGCCCGCCATTATATTAGCCGACGGCGTTCCCGTCAACCGCCAAACTGCCTAGGTCCGCGTCATCATATCTCCCGCCAGCCCAAACCTCCCCAACCGTCATTCCGAACCCCCAACCGTCATTCCGGCGCAAGCCGGAATCCCGTCCATCCCGTCTATCGGTGTAGTAACTTATTCCCGGTAAGAAACCGCACCGCCAACCCGACGGCAATTGACCCGGCCATCTCCGCCCGGTACACTTTCCCGGCGAATTGCCGACTTGCTACCCGCAAGCTGCCGCAGGCATCAGGTGTCAACCCATGCTCCCGGCTGGACAGCCAATATCGCCCATTTTTCCGGTAACGACGATGCACTCCCTGCCCCAGCGTCTGCTGGCCGAAGCCGTCGGTACGGCGTTCCTGCTGATGGCGGTCATCGGCAGCGGCATTGCTGCCCAGCGGCTCAGCCCCGCCGATGTTGGCCTGCAACTCTTTGAAAACGCCGTTGCCACCGCTTTTGCGCTGACGGCCCTCATCTGGGCTTTCGGGCCGATCTCCGGCGCCCATTTCAACCCGGCGGTAACCTGGGCCGAAGTAGCCCAAAAGGGCCGCAGCAGCACAGAAGGGCTGGCCTACACCGCAGCGCAGATTGTCGGCGGCATCGCCGGCGCCATCATCGCCAACCTGATGTTCGGCCTGCCGCCGGCGCAGTGGTCGCAAAAAGAACGCGCCGCGCCGGAACTGTGGCTGTCCGAAATTATCGCCACGACCGGGCTGCTGCTGGTCATCTTTCTGATTGCGCGCACGCGCCGGAGCCTGGTCGCGCCGGCGGTAGGCGCATATATTGGCGCCGCCTATTTCTTTACTGCGTCAACCAGTTTCGCCAACCCCGCCGTTACGATTGCCCGGATGTTCTCCGATACTTTCGCCGGCATTCATCCCGGCTCGGCGCCAATGTTCATTCTGATGCAGCTGATTGGCGCCGCCATCGCCGTAGCTGTCATTCTGCTGCTGCGCCGCCGGCCGGCGCCATAGTAGGTATAGTCATATTATCAATTACCGCAGCCCGGCGTATGTTTTAGTCATTCCTACCCCCCAACCGTCATTCCTACCCCCCAACCGTCATTCCGGCGCAAGCCGGAATCCCGTCCCTCAGCGCAGTACTCCCGGCAGCCCCCAATCCCCGCCCATCCCGTTCACCCATGCCGTCAACGCCAGGTCATCCCTATGCTATAATAACCGCCCGAATTGCCCGGATCAGCCTAACGCCATCAGGAGCAGCGCTATGTGGAACAAAATTGCCGCCGCCGCATCCGTCATCGCCATTGGAATTCTGCCCCCCCCCCCCCCCGATATAGGCTGACCCAAACCCGGCCTTTGGCATGGCTGCGGCTGGGCAAGATTGCCATTTTCAGCATCCTGGCCGGGCTGTCCATTGCGGGCGGGATGGCCTTTCCCGCCGCTGATGCCGCAGCGCAGGGCGCCCACGGCGGCTACACTTATTCGCAGCGGGTTTGCCAGGAATACGGACAGCAGCCCCGCTGGTACAATGTCCGCGACGGCCAGGCCGCCTACAACGGCGGCAACACCGATAGCGGCTGGCTGATTGTGATGGAACGCGGCACCTCCCGTGTCGTTAGTTACCCGGAAAGCGCCGATGGGGACTATGTCAAAAAACTGAACAGCGACCCCGCAGAGTATATCCGGTTCACTCCCGACGCGCAGGGCGATCCCCAGCGCGTTGAGTGGAACCCCGGCTCTCCCGGTTACTATTCTCAAGCCCCATTAGATGGAGAGTATGTGAGAATAGGAACCGGGTGGGATCACGCAGCCTTTGTCAGGGCACTGCCATCCCCCTGGGATCCTCTCCTGCGTTACGCCCGCACCGAAACCATCTCGGGCGGCAGTTACATCCGTTGGGCGCATATGATGTGGTGCCGCTAATCTGACAACCGCCCCTCCAACCAGCATTCCTACCCACCGCGACCGTCATTCCTACCCCACCCAACCCGTCATTCTTACCCCCTCACCCGTCATTCCGGCGAAAGCCGGAATCTACGGTTGGCGGCTACATCGCCGTAGCAGCAGATTACTGCGCCTGATTCCGGCTTTCGCCGGAATGACGGTTGGGGTTTCGGAATGACGGTTAGGGCAATAGACGGTTGCGGTGCCGGAATGACGGTTGGGGGAGATAGACGGTTGCGGTGCCGGAATGACGGGTTGCTTTGGAATAGCTGCCGCCTTTGCCGGCGTCCGGTTGCCCGGATTGACTGATTGACAGCCGCGCCGCTCCGTTCCTATACTGCGTTATCAGACATCCGAATACCCAAAGGCTATGATGGGGATTAGTAAGCCTCCCGCGCGGCCCAGAGAGCCGGAGCTGCTGTGAACCGGCGCCGTATGCAGTCGCCCAATGGACCCCGGAGCCGCCCGCTGAACCGCCGTCTTGCCGCCGCCAAGCCGTTCCGCCTTACGCATCGGCTCGGTTATCGGGGAGATGCGCGCAGTAGGCCGGGCCGTGCGGGCCGCGTTAGCCGCCCATCGGATACCAAACCACACTAACAGGGTGGCACAACGGCGTCGCGTCCGTCCCTAGCCGGGGGCGGGCTTTTTCTTTGCCAGCGCAGCGCATCGTATCGCAGTGCATTGAGTTAAATCGCATTGCATCGCATTGGCATTGCCCGGCGCCGCTGCGTCATCATCGGATGATTTATGTACTACCCATCTCTGGAACAAGTGCGCGCCCTGGCCGAGCCCGGCGCGCTCTGCCCCGTCTATCGCACCATCAACGCCGACCTGGAAACCCCGGTGTCGGCCTACCTCAAAGTCGCCCGCCCGCCCTATTCCTTTCTGCTGGAATCCGTGGCCGGCGGCGAGCGGCTGGGCCGTTACAGCTTTATCGGCACCGAGCCTTACGACGTGTTCAGCTCCGGCGCCGGCGAACCGGCCGGCCCGGTAGATCCCCTGACGCCGGTGCAGCGGGAAATGGAACGCTGTCGGCTGATTCCCGTGGACGGCCTGCCCCCGTTTCACGGCGGCGGCGTGGGCTATGTAGCCTACGATGCCGTCCATTACTTTGAGCCGCGCGTCCCCATGCCGGACGCCGACCCGCAGGGCCTCCCCGAATCGGTCTTTATGTTCACCGATACCCTGCTCGTCTTTGACCATCTACGCCACGACATCAAAGTGGTCAGCCACGCCCGGCTGGACGGCGGCCCGACTGCCGTCGCTGCCAACGCCGCTACCGATGCGGATACCGATGCCGCTGTCGATGCCGACTATGTGAAAGCGGCCTATGACGCCGCCATCGCCCGCATTGAACGAATGGTTGACCGCTTGTCTCGCCCCCTGGAGCTGCCACCGGAGTTGACCCGCCCGCCCTCTTTGCCGACCGACGGCGCAGTGCAATCCAACTTTACCGTGCCGCAGTATGAGGCCGCGGTTGAAAAGTGCATTGAGTACATCTACGCCGGCGATGTCATCCAGGTAGTCAACTCCCAGCGGTTCAGCCGCCGCACCGCCGCCCATCCGTTCCAGGTGTACCGCGCCCTCCGCAGCAACAACCCCTCGCCCTATATGTACTATCTGGATCTCAACGGGTTTCAGATTGTAGGCGCGGCCATTGAGACCGTAGCGAAAGTTGAGGACGGCATCGTAGCAACCCATCCCATCGCCGGCACCCGTCCCCGCGGCCGGACGCCGGCAGAGGACGCCGCGCTGGAGCAGGAGCTGAAAACCAGCGAAAAGCAGCGCGCCGAGCACATCATGCTGCTGGACCTGGGCCGCAACGACATCGGACGGGTCAGCGTCCCCGGCACCGTCACCGTAACCCAGTTCCTGGAAGTGGAACGCTTTTCCCATGTGATGCATCTCGTATCCCATGTAGAGGGCCGGCTGCGGGACGATATGACGCCGTATGACGCCCTGCGCGCCTGCTTTCCCGCCGGCACCGTCTCCGGCGCCCCCAAAATCCGCGCCATGGAAATCATCGCCGAAGTGGAACGGGAACGGCGCGGGCCTTACGGCGGCGCCGTGGCCTATTTCAGCTACAACGGCAATATGGACACCGCCCTGGTGCTCCGCACCGGCATTTTCAAGGACGGCATAATGTATGTGCAGGCCGGCGGCGGCGTCGTCGCCGACAGCGTGGCCGAGGACGAATACATGGAAACCCGCCACAAGTCGGGCGCAATGCTGCGCGCCATTGACGCTGCCGAAGGCTTGGCCTAGCCAGCTGCGCCGCCGGCCGTCGCGGAACCTGAAACCTACACCTGACCGGCCTTGTGCTATGATTCCAACGCCGACTCCACCGGGCAAACTCTGCCGCCGGGAGGCCCCCGATGACTACCCCAACTGCCACCGCTCCGCCGCATCCGGCAACCGCTGCCGCACGGCCCCGCTTGACTCCGATACCCGACCCGCCGCGGGATATTGATATGGTTACGCAACTGCCCCACACCGCGCGGATCCACACCATCCTGGCCGACTGGTTCCGCCAGCGCCCCGATGTGCTGGTATCCGGTGAGGGATACCTTTGCCGCACCGCCGGCGAAGCCCGCCGCTCGCCCCATCCCGACTGCATGGTAGCCCTGGATCTGTCCATCCCGCCGTTGGAAATTGAGCTGTCCAACGGCTACACCATCAGCGAAATCGGCAAGCCGCCGGATTTTGTGCTGGAAGTGGCATCCGAAAGTACCGGCCTGCGGGACTGCACCATCAAGCGGGAGCAGTACGCCAACCTGGGCGTTGGAGAATACTGGCGCTTCGACCGCACCGGCGGGCTGTTTCACGACGCCGCCCTGGCCGGCGACCGCCTGACGCCGGAGGGGCGGTACGAACCGATGCGGCTGGATGAGCAGGCCAACGGCAGCATCCGGGGTTACAGCCCGGCATTGCGCCTGGAGCTGCGGTGGGAATCCAACTGGCTGTATTTCTGGGATCCGATCACCCGCACTTACCTGCCGGATTTGACGGAGGCGAAAGCCCAGCGCGATGCGGTTGTTCATCTGCGCGATGTCGCCGTCCGCCGGGCCGATGCCGAAGCCGCCGCCCGCCGGCAGGCCGAAGATCGGGTTGACGCCGAAACCGCCGCCCGCCGGTTGGCCGAAGATCGGGCCAACGCCGAAACCGCCGCCCGCCGGTTGGCCGAAGATCGGGTTGACGCCGAGGCCGCCGCCCGCCGGCGGGCCGAGGAACGCGTGCGCCAACTTGAAGCCGAACTGCAACGCCTGCGGTCTGCAAATTAACCGCCGCCAGCCGCCGCCGCACCCGCAACCCCCACTTTATCACTACGGCAACTTACGGCAGACAACACAGACAACGGAGAATGCCCCCAATGCTCAAATCCTTCTTTCACACCGGCTTTATCGTCAAAGACCTGGAAGCCGCCATCGTTTTCTATACGGATGTGCTGGGCCTCAGCCTGACGCAGCGCACCGAGCGCACTGGCGAATTCCCCAGTACGCTGCTGGGCTTCCCCGACGCCCACATCAAAGGTGCCTTTCTGGATCTGGGCGCCGGCCATCAGCTGGAGCTGATCCAGTACCTCAACCCCGCCGGCGGTTTCGCCGAGTTTGACAAAAACGACATCCGCGCCGCCCACCTCGCCTTTTTCGTGGACGACATTGATGCGTTCTACGAAAAGACGCGGCAGCGCGGCGTCAAATACGGCACGCCCCCCGTGCCAATGCACGATGACAACGGCAATCTGCTCCGCAAAGCCCTCTACTGCCAGGACCCCGACGGCAACTGGCTGGAACTGGTGGAGCTGTACTGATGCTGCTGCTCATTGACAACTACGACAGCTTTACCTGGAACCTGTACCAGTACCTGGCCGAACTCGGCGCAGCGGTGCAGGTCATCCGCAACGACCAAATCACCTTGGAGGAAATCGCCGACTTGCAGCCGGCCGGCATCGTCATCTCCCCCGGCCCCTGCACGCCCCGCGAGGCGGGCATCTCCAACGCCGTCGTCCGGCATTTCGGGCCGCAGCTGCCGGTGCTGGGCGTCTGCCTCGGCCACCAGTGCATCGGCGACGCCTACGGCGCTACCGTGGACCGGGCCGGCGAAATCCGACACGGCAAGACTTCGCTAATCCACCACGACGGGCAGGGCGTATTCGCCAACCTTCCTAGCCCTTTTGAAGCCATCCGCTACCACAGCCTGGTCATCTACCCCGAAACCCTGCCCGACTGCCTGGCAGCCACCGCCTGGACCGACAACGGCCTGATTATGGGCGTCCGCCATAAAGAACTGCCGGTTGAGGGCATCCAGTTTCACCCGGAATCCATAATGACCGCCGTCGGCCACGACCTCCTCCGCAACTACCTGCGCCAGGTTGACGAATTTCACGCCGGGCGATGATTAGCAACGACGGCGCATCGGCGTAATGCCGGCGTTGCCGGGAATGATATTGATGGCAAGCTATAATCGGGGCAATGGCGGCTGTAGCTACGGCGGCATAGCAATCGTTCTGCTGCTTGCCATCATCGGATTTGCAGCCTACGCCTATTGGCAGATTGACCGGGGCACCCCGGAGAATGTGCCGGGCTACGCGTGGCTGGCCTCAAACCTCAACGACGGCGGCGCGGATAGCCCGGCGGGACAATCTACTGCCGCCCTGGCCGCGCCCCCACCGACCGCGACGCCTCGGCCCACTGGCGCGTCGCGTACGTCGCCATTGGCATACAACACGCAAAATATCCAATGGGCGCGCCAAAGCCATCCCGACTTGTATCAAGCCATCACCCGCCTGCCCTGGGCCGACGACGGCCTCGACGATGCGGACAAGACCGCTATTGACGAAATCCTCTACATCGCCGTTAAGGACGCCGCCACTGCCAAAGCATTGGTCGCAATGCCGTTCCTGCAAACCAACGATGCCGCCAGCCGGCACGCACTGGAATCTGTCAACGACCTACTCCGTGCCGGCAACGCATCGGCCCTGCACGCCAGCCGCATCTACCAGTCCGGCATCACTGACGAATGGGCGCCGGTAGTTGCCGCCGCCGGCGCCGTTGACGAACCGGATGCCGTTGCCGCGTATCTGGACGGACAGGTCAGCGTCCGGCAGGAGAGCTATGAAACCGATTACACTCCGAACCTTGCCGTAACCATCGTGCGGCCCGCCGGCAGCGCCGCCGGCGGGGTTGCGCCCGGCCTGATTGCCCAGTCCGTCCGGCTGGCGGAAAACATTATGCGGCTGCCGCTGCCCACCGATAATGTCATCGTCGTAGTGGACGACCGCGCTGCTACCGGCGGGTTCTCTGGCACCAATCACGGCTTTGCCATCGGACTGGAACAGGAATCCGAAACCAAATCCCCGGAGCGGCTGCTGAATATACTGGTTCACGAAGTAGCCCATTACTGGTGGAACAGCAACGCCGAATGGATTGACGAAGGGGTAGCCGATACGATTGCCGCTACTGCATCAGAGCAGCAGGGGCATACCTTTACCGCCAGCCCCAACCGCCGGAAAGACTGCGCCGCCGTCAACATCAGCGCAATCGGAGATGCTCCGCGCTCGTATAGCGGGCAGTTTTACTGCAACTATTATCTGGGCGAAAAGCTGTTTCGCGAATTGCAGGAAAACGCCGCGCCAGCCGATTTTGTCGCCGGCCTACAGCGGCTGTACCAGCTCAGCCGGGCGCAGCCGACGCCGCAGACCCGGCAGGATTACCGCGCCGGCGTCGCGCAAGTGCGCCAAGCCTTCCCCGACCACGCTGCCATCATCGACCGGCATTATAGCGGCGATCTCAATGCACCCCATCGCTGGGATCCCGACGACAACCTGGCCTTTACCTCGCATAACGCAGTGGTCTGGACGCAAAAGCCCACTTATGACGATGGCCTGGTCAGTTTCGCCGGCTATTTGCAGGACGGCGCATCGCTGACCAACCCCGATGATGCCAGCGCAATGCAGGGCGGTTCGGCCAATTTCACCATCAACGACGGCAGCGGCGATGCACTGGGTTCAATACTCATCCCGCTTACCGACGGCTCATACTGGAACCTGGATGACCCCGGCGATGTAGTAGCCGAACAGTACCAAGTCGACGGCGGCAATTTCGTAATCAAGTTCCGCTGGCCGGATGCTATCGGCGATTATGCCGACAAGCATATTAGCGTGTGGGGTTATAACAATGCGGAACGCACGCCGGTTATCAACAACCGGGCAGACCCGTTAGGCCAGTCAACGGTGCGCTGACGCCGGCCCCGGCGTTATGGCAGCGCACGCTACGGGCTGATGCGGCAGTGTTGGCGCAGCGTCATGGCGATTAGTAACCGATAATATGCGATACTGCCGGTTGACGCGCGCCGTAGGACGCAGTATTGTCACCGACGTGCCGATTATTAACCGTTGGAGGCAGTGTAATGACCGGGCCGAACCAGACCGTTGACCCTCGCGCCATACAGCTGAGCACCGTTTTCACGCCGGCTACTCCGATACGCGACGCTACCCTGTTTTCCGGGCGCAGCGATATTCTGATCCGGATTGCGGATGCCGTGAACCAATTGGGTATGCACTGCATCCTGTTCGGGGAAAGAGGGGTCGGCAAGACCTCTATGGCGAACTTCGTCCGTCTGGTACTGGCCGAGATGGCAACTCAGGATCTGGTGATAGCCCAAATCAACTGCGATACGGCTGACCGCTATGGCACTTTGATGCGAAAGCTGATGAGTCAGGTCGCCACGGTGCAGAACCGCCCCCAGTTGGGTTTCACGCCCGCCAACGACCAATCGCTTGCTGCGCTGGACAGCCGGCTCCCGGAAAACCCGGCGCCCGCCGATCTGCTCAATTTGCTCAACGCCGTTCCTGCGAACTGGCTGTTGATCCTGGACGAAATCGACCGCTTGGAGGACCATGAAACGATTGCTCTGCTAACCGATACCATCAAGGCTTTCTCCGACTACGCCGTACCGGCGACATTCCTACTGGTTGGCGCCGCCAGCGATGTCGGCGTACTGATTGGCGAGCATCCATCCATCGAACGCTGCCTTACTCAAGTGCGGATGCCCCGGATGACTCGTGACGAGCTGGCCAATATCGTCAAATCCGGGCTGTCCCAGGTAGAAATGCGGATCGATGACGCCGTGCAATGGTACATCCCCGCCGTTTCGCAGGGCTACCCGCATTACGCGCATCTGCTGTCGCTCCATGCGGCGCGCCGGGCTTTGAGCGAAGGCCGCGATTGCGTTGAGCGCAGCGATATCGAAGCCGCCATCGGGGAATCGCTGGAAATGACGGAACGCAGCGTTAGAGACCGCTACTCGGCGGCAGTGTACAGCGCTTACCCGTCGGCGCTGTATGCGCCAGTTCTGTTGGCCTGCGCGATGGCTCAAACCGACGACCTCGGTTATTTCAACGCGCAAGCGGTGCGCGAGCCGCTCTCCAGAATCCAGAACCGGAATTACAACATCCCGGCTTTCGCTCGCCATCTGGATGCTTTCTGCAAGAGCAACCGCGGGCCAGCTCTGATTAAAGAGGGGCATAGTCGCCGCTTTCAATACCGCTTTGCCATCCCTCTAATGCGCCCGTTTGTGCTGCTAAAAGGCATCAATGACGGACTGATTGACGCCGCTGTGCTGCAATGATAGGGGCCGGACGCGCTATACTAGTAAAGGCGTCCTTACGATAACGGCCCATATTTCCCACACGATAACGGCCCATATTTCCCACAAAAGGAGGTCATCCCCCATGGCACCGCTCAACATCGGCCCCAACGTCCTGTCCTGGCTGCCGGCGGAGCAGATTGAGGACTCCGCCATGCAGCAGATTGAAAACCTCTCCGGGATGCCGTTCATCTTTCGTCATGTCGCCGTGATGCCCGACTGCCATTTCGGGATGGGGGCTACCGTCGGCTCCGTCATCCCCACGCATCGCGCCATCATCCCCGCCGCCGTCGGCGTGGACATCGGCTGCGGTATGATTGCCGTCAAAACCCCCCTGCAACGCGCCGACCTGCCCGACGACCTCTCCGACATCCGCAAAGCCGTGGAGCATCAGGTGCCGTTGAGCGCCGGCCATTACAACCGCAGCATCAAGAAAACCGCCAAGCCCCGCATTGAGCAGCTGGCCGCCAAAGCCGCCGAGCTGGAACGCCTGGAGTTCTACGATAAAATCGGCAAAAACTGGCGCAAGCAGCTCGGCTCCCTCGGCTCCGGCAACCACTTCATTGAAATTGTGCTGGACGAGGACGGCTACGCCTGGGCCTTTCTGCATTCCGGCTCGCGCGGCATCGGCAACCGCATCGCCACGCACCACATCGGCATCGCCAAAAAGCTGATGGAAAAGTGGTACATCAACCTGCCCGACCCCGACCTGGCCTATCTGGTGCAGGACACGCCGGAGTTTGACGCCTATATCGCCGACCTGGAATGGGCGCAGGAATTCGCCCTGCTCAACCGCGAGGAAATGATGGAGCGCATCATCCGCATCCTGCAATACCGCTGCGGCGATTTTGAGGAAGTGGAGCGCATCCAGTGCCATCACAATTTCACCAAGCGGGAGCATCACTTCGGCCAGAACATCCTGGTCTCCCGCAAGGGCGCCATTGAGGCCAAAGACGGGCAGCTGGGCCTGATCCCCGGCTCCATGGGAACGCGCAGCTATGTGGTGCGCGGAAAAGGCAACGCCGCCTCTTTCAACACCGCCCCCCACGGCGCCGGCCGCCGCATGAGCCGCGGCCAGGCCCGCAAAGCCTTTACCATGGACGACTTTGACCGCGATATGGTCGGCATCGAAGTCAACCGCTCCGAGGCTTTCCTGGACGAACTGCCCGGCGCCTACAAAGACGTCGATCTGGTGATGGAACAGTCGGCCGACCTGGTGGAAGTAGTGCATACCTTCCGCCAGATTGTGAATGTCAAAGGGGCCTGACGATGCCAGACGAAACTGCGTCCAACGGCCCAAACCCACGCCCGCACCGGCACTTGCCCGTTGACGAACTGCGCCGGCATAAGCATATCACCGACGCGGAATGGTTCCAAGAACTGGAGGCGCGCGGCATACTGGTGCGCGCCTGCGATGGCCCCGAGCAACCGCTGCGGCCCATCGCCCACCGGCCCGGCGCGCTGGAACGATTCTTGCAAGAACGGGGCAGCCAAATGGTGATTGACTATGCCTGACGAACCTGCATCCAACGGCCAAAACCCACGCCCGCACCGGCACTTGCCCGTTGACGAACTGCGCCGGCATAAGCACATCACCGACGCGGAATGGTTCCAGGAGCTGGCAGCGCGCGGGATACTGGTGCGCGCCTGCGATGGCCCCGAGCAACCGATACGGCCCATCAATTTGCTGCCGCCCGGCGCACTGGAACGATTCTTGCAAGAACGGGGTAGCAGCCTATGACGCCGCCTTATGGCAGCAGCGCATACGTCGATTGACCGCCGCCGCGTCGCATTCCCCCCGTCCTGCTGCAAGCGTCATCACGCATCCGCAAAAAGTGCATTGATTTGCAGTTCGCCAACTAGCCGCCGCCTTATCCCGGTCTGCTATAGTCAAATAACCTGTAACCTAGAGTTGCCCATTATGGAGGTCCTACAGAATGCGAATACCGAATTTGCGCCGCATCACCGCCTTTTCCCTCATCGCCGCCCTGCTTGCCGTCGGCGGCATGGCCTGCATATTCGCCGGCAACGACGATGCGACAACGGAAATTATCGAGCGGCTGGATGCGGTTGAGCAGCAAAGCACGGACAACCTCATCAACCTGGAATTGCTCACTGCGGACGTCACGCGGCTTAAGGAAAACAACCTTGAGCTGACGGCGCGGGTTGACCAGCTGCAACAGGATAAGGACGCGCAGGCCACCCTTATTACGACACTGCAAGCCCAAGTTGCCGCCGGCGGAACTGCCGCCGCTGCCAACCCGGCCGCAATGGACGATGCCACCGCGCTGAACCGGTTTATTGAGTGCTCGGTGAAAACCGCCAATCCCGGTGCCAACGCCGCCGTCATTGCGCTCGCGTCTGGCGCAGCGCAAACCTCGCTTACCACGCAGATTCAAAGCGGCAGCATGACCTACGACACTATACGCGCTATGATCCCGACCGTATGCGCCGGCCAGTAGCGCAATCCCAACCGCCGGCCGCCGTTGCCACAAATCCCCGGAGGCTGCTTGCTATGCCCGCCATCGCCGAATATGTCGCCAGCTACTCGGCCGGCCTGCACTACCGCGACCTGCCGGCCGATACCGTCCATCTGCTCAAGCGGATGATTATTGACAGCATCGGCTGCGCCGTTGGCGGCTACGCTGCCGAGCCCAGCAAGATTGCGCGGCAGTTGGCCGGCGAAGTGTCCAGCCGCCGCCCGGTTACCATCATCGGCAGCGGCCAGGCCAGCAGCCCCGACCTGGCTACTTTCGCCAACGGCGTGATGATCCGCTATCTGGATTTCAACGACGGCTATACCACGCTGGAATCGGGGCATCCCAGCGACAGCATCGCCGCTACGCTGGCCGGCGCCGAGCTGGCCGGCGCCGGCGGGCGGCGTTTGATTACGGCCACCGCCGTTGCCTACGAAGCGTTCTGCCGGTTCGGCGACGCTTTCAGCCTGAAATACATCGGCTTTGACCATGTTACCAACGGCGCAATCGCCAGTTCGGTAGGCGCCGCCCGCGCCATGGGCCTGTCGGCGGCGCAGACGGAACAGGCCCTGAACCTGGGCCTTACGCCCAACCTAGCCCTGGGCCAAACGCGGGTCGGCGTCTTGTCGCACTGGAAAGGCTGCGCTTATGCCAACGCCAGCCGCAACGCTGTGTTCGCCGCAATGCTGGCGGAGCGCGGGCTTACCGGCCCGGCCCCCGTCTTTGAGGGCGAACACGGCTTCTTTGCCGCCGTTACCCGCGAACCCTACCGCCTGGAACCTTTCGGCGGCGACCAGGGGCAGCCTTTCAAGGTTCACGAATGCGGCATCAAGCAGTTTGCCCTGGGCCTGTATTCGCAAACCGTAGTAGAGGCCGCCCTGGCCGCGCGCCGCCAGGTTCCCGACTTCCGGGTTGACCAGGTAGCTGCGGTGCACATCCGCACTTTGCAAAAGGCGATTGATATAATGGCCGGCGATGATGAAAAGTGGCATCCCCAAACGCGGGAAACCGCCGACCACAGTATGCCCTACGCTACCGCTATCGCCTTGACCTACAACGGCCTCAACCAGTCCCATTTCGGCGACGAATACATCAACGACCCGGCTCTGGCAAAGCTGATTGGCCGCATCCGTATTGAGGCATCGGATGAAGCCAACCGCCGCGTCCCCGAAGCGATGCTGTGCAACCTGGATTTGCGGATGCGGGACGGCAATACCTACTCTGCCGAGGTCGCCCACTTTCGCGGCCACCACCGCAATCCGATGACGGACGCCGAAGTAGAGGCCAAGTTCCGCAATCTCTGCGCCGACCTGCTGACCCCGGCGCAAACTGACGAGCTGCTGACGCGCCTATGGCATCTCGAGGACGAAACCGACATCGGCGCGCTGCTGCGGCTGACACGTATCTGAAAACCGCGCTCCAACGCCGACCCGTTACCCCAGCACTACCCCGTCGCTCCAACACCACCCCGTTACCCCAACACCATCCCGCCGCTAACACCGCCCCGTTACCCCGGCACTACCCCGTCTATCCAACACCACCCGTCGCTCCATCACTACCCCGTCGCTCCGGCTTTCGCCGGAGCCTATGCGCCCAAACATAAATCGGCGGTTGTAACTAGCTCCCAATCCGCGTACCATCCGGGTAGGTATAGCCGGCGCGGTCGTCAAACCCGCCGCCCGTCGTCGGGAATATCTGCCGGTACAGGCCCCGCGCCCGCTGTTTGACTACGGCGCCGGCGGCCTCTTTGGTAGGCGTAGGCTTGGCGTTCTGTTCCCGGTAAAACTGCGATTGCAGCGGGCTGCCGTCCTCCAGTTCCCAGATGCACAGATAGCGCAGTACGCCGTTGGCCTGGTCATCCTGCGGATCCAGCATAAACCGGCGCGCGCTGATGTAGCCGGGTATCGCCATCCGTTCCGGCAGGTGTTCCTCGTTGTACCACTTGTTGAACACGGTGTCGTCGGCCGCGTCAACTTCCATCATTACGACCAGGATGGTAGAGCCAACTTGCTGCGTTGCCGTCTTGCCGCTGCTCATCGTATCCCCCTTTAATCGATGCCGTCCGTCGGGACACACGGACGACGCCGGCCGGCTGTCATTATTGCGCCGCTTCAATGCGCTCCAACGCTGCCACGATGGCGGTCATATTCTGCTGAATCACAGCAATGTCATGCTTCATCACGGCTACATCCTGCTTCAAGATGGCCACATCCTCCTGGATTACCATAATTTCGGTTTGCATATCCAACTGCGTGTCCCGGATGGTATGCAGCCGGTCTTGCACGCTGTCAACGCGCGTGTTCAGGGCGTCAATACGGCTGTTGCCAATCCCGTTGAGCGTCAGGGCGATGATGATGCCCATAGCGACGATGGCAATGCCGATAGCGGCCAGTATGTTGCCGGCGCTCCACTGCAAATGCGGCGGATGCGTATGGTCGGTTGCGATGGCAGCCATATCAGTGCGTTCTCCTTGCCGATTGCTTGCCCTACAGCATATCACAGCCGCCGGTAAATCTGCACCCGGTGGCGGTAGCAGTCGGCTGCAAACACCAGGCCGTCGTTGCTTACGGCTACTGCGGTCGGACGGTAAAAGCGGCGTTTCAGCTCAATGTTCTGCGTGGCGGCGTCCAGTTTTTCCTCAATATCGGGGTTGGCGTCCAGAAAAGTGCGCGCCCATTTGGAAGTGCCGGAGTGTCCGATAAGGCTGTCAATTACCTGGCCGGATGCGTCCAGTATCTGCACCCGGTCATTCTGCCAGTCGCATACATACAGGCGGCCGGCAGTATCCACAGCCAGCCCGTTGGGGCGCGCAAACCCGTCGCCGCCATTCCCCCCGTCGGCGCCGTTCCGCCCGTCGGATCCTTGCCCGTCAAAAGCAGCTATAAAACGGCCGGCAGCGTCAAATTTCTGCACCCGGTCGTTGCGCCAGTCCGATACATAAACGACCCCGGCGCCGTCAACCGCGATGCCCCAAGGCATATTGAACTGCCCCGGCCCGCCGCCAAACTCTCCCCAGGACGACAGCAAAGCGCCGGCCGCGTCAAGCCGTTGTACCCTATGATTCAGCGAATCCACTACCAGCAGGGCGCCGTCCGGCGCAAAGGCGATGCCGGACGGACGGTTCAGCTGCCCCGGCGCGGCGCCGAACTCCCCCCAGCAGCGCAAGAACGCGCCCTCCGGCGTGAACACGCTGATGCGGTGCGTGTTTTCGTCGGCCAGGTACAAGTTGCCGTCCGGGCCGAAAGCGATGGCCGTTACCCAGATAAACTGCCCCGGCGCTTCGCCCCAGCCGCCGAACTCGCCCACATAGTCGCCGTCAATGGTGCAGCGGGTAACCCGCACCGCCTCCGGCTGGTTAGGATTGGCGCGGCTGGCAACATACAGCAGGCCGTCATCCGGCCCTAAGGCCAGCGCCACCGGCCCGCTGAACCCCGGCCCGCCGCCCGAAAGCAGCCCAATGACGTCGTGATACTGGTACAGCCCGGCAGCGGAGAGGGGGTTTTTAGTGGCACTGGTCATAAGTCATCCTTATTTGGTGATGAGCTCACTGAGTTTGTCGGGCCTGACGCCAAGACGCAATTCGGCTTGCCATAATTCCCCCATGAAATCCGCCAAACCGTCAATCATTGACTGATCGGGATTGACGATAAAGAAAGTGCGGTTGCCGTAACGACGCCAGTAGAGCGCATAAGCACACTTGGGCAGTTTTTCCATCCAGCAACGGATTTCCTTACGATGATCTCTACGGGTATTGTGATGGTAAAAAATCGCAGAGCGCTCGTTGGCGAGTTGCTTTGCTTCACAGAGTGGCAGTCGCTTCCAGTCTGTGCTGTGCCCATGATTGAATTTTTCAGTGAGGCCGTTGTCAGGGTCTGCGAAAACCAAGTCGCAATCCACCAGCTTTTCCTGAACTTGTTCAAACCATTTAGTCCGCCATTCCGATCGTTTGGCCCCGGACTTTGACGCCAAGTCTTTGTCGAGGCAGTCGCTGGCGAATTTTGCCCTTGGTAGCAGATATGACCTTTCGATGTCTGAAACAGTACGAGAGCGGGATCCTGATCTCCAATCCCGGATAATGATGTCCTTCAAGGTGCAAAACAACACCGGATCAAGCGGCAGCCACGCCTCGGGCGCATCCAAGTACTGGATCAACGACCCGTCGCTGTTATTTCCGTTGGGATACCGATACCAAGCCACGCCCAGCTTTTTGCCGGCGCTCAACGCCCGCAGCAGCCCGTACTTGGCATAATCCCCAATGTCGCCCACATAGCGATCTTGCATAATGTCCTCCTTTCGCCAAAACGCTGGTTGGAGCAGAGCATTCCATGCTACCACCCATTCGGTTTGATTATCTGCCCTTGCGCGTCGCTAAGGGCTGACGGAAACTGGCTGCGCCGCGAATGGCTTTTGCATAGCCGCTAGCTGTATGTTGCCGATTCTACCAAATCCCGGTGCGTGTAATTGCTGTTGTCCGGGTTGACTACCGAGACCTTGCGATTCAGATCGTCGTGGACATATCGTATTGGAGCTGCCAGGTCGGAATCGTTGGATATGATGACTGCCTGTTCGTAATCCCCTTTAAAACCGTCAACCATCAGACGGGTTGCCAGGTTCACATCCGTTCCCTTTTCCTCTGAATCCAATATACGGACATACTCCGGAAGCCCGGGCGCTGGTTCTGCCATACGGCGCAATTTTACGCGCGACCTGAAATCGCCGTAGTAAATCTCCATACCGGGCAAAGTTCCCAGCGCCCTCAAATAGATCAATTGGCGGAGCGGCTGACCGGGGTTGTCCGGGCGGGCGGTAAGCAATGCTGTGAAATAGCAGATGCGATGAATTTCGTCGTCCGGAAAGAGCGTTTCGGCCAACCGGCGCAGATCCAGCCAACGGAACGGGGTGCCCCGCAGAGCGCGGTAATACAAATTGAACCCGTCAATATAAAAATTGGTAATCACGGTAAGCCCCAACTTTAAAAAACAGAGACCGCCAAACGGCGGTCTCGACCCTGCCGTCTAATCGGCAGGGGGGGTAGCGCCAATAATATCCCGCCGCTATTGAGCTTGTCAACTTCGGTAAAACAGCGTTTGCAGCAGGTCAACGGCGTCCATCACTTCCCCTACCGACCGTTCCACTTCCGCATCCAGCAGGTCGTTCTCGTAAAAATGCTGATGCAGGCTACGGGCCATGTGCAACGCCCGGCGCAGCTGGGCGCCGGTTTCACCGTCGGCCTCAAGTGCCAGGTCAATGAGGGATTGGGCTACGCTGAGCAGGTTGCTGTGGGTTGATACCCGGATGCCGTAGCCGGCGCTGGCCGATTTGATGGTTTGAGCATAGGCGCCCCAGGTTTTTTCAGCGGCTTGCAGATAGTCGCCTTCGTTGAGGCATTTTTGCGCTATGCTGCGATAGTGCGCCCGGTTGCTCCCGTAAGCCGTGCTTTTCTGCACCGCCTCTACCGGGCCAATCTCGTAGCGCATACGGTCGCCGCGCATCCCGTAGCGTATTGCCCCCTCTACCTGCTCCGCCGTAAATACCGGGGTAGTCATCATCAGCCTCCTGCTAATCCCATTAATTCCGTCTCTCCGGTTCAGCGATGCCGGGCCGACTCTCTACGCAAACTGGTATTCCCGCGTTGAGCCAATCATCCGCAGGGCGTTGAGGATGACATCCTCCATTGCGGCGCCGGCGTCCCGCATTTGGGCCGCCTGGGCAACCAGCGCCGCCCGGTTGTCGGGGCGCAGGATGACGCCGCCCAGCCGTTCCAGGCAGCCGTCCACAATCCCGGCGGCGTCCGGTTCACGGGCCGCTACCGCCTGCACCAGCTCGCGCACCCCCGGATACGCCGCGTTGCCCAGCGCATCGGCCACAAAGTTGATGCGTTCCACCATGCTGCCGCTGTCAATCCATTCCTTGCCCGTATGCCAGCCTTCTACCGACGGCGGGTTCAGCAAATCCTGGTTCATATAGCGGCATTCCAGGGCCGCGTCCATCATTCCGGTGCGCGGAAACTTGAAATCGCCGACCAAATGCAGAGTGCCGACCACTACTTCGGCGGGGCTTTTGACACGGGCGAAACGGGCGTCGTCCGACCGGAAAAAGTCGGCAGTGAACAGCGTCCGCAGCATTGCGCGGATGTCATACCCGGAACGAAAGTATTCCGCCTCCAGCAAAGCGATGGCGTCCGGATCGGCCGGCGGCGTGTTCTGCCAGGCCGGCACCTGAACATCGTCGGCCACAAAGAAATTGTAAAGATGGCGGCTGATGAAACGGGCCGTCGCCGGCTGCCGGCAGATGATGTCAATGATGTCGTCGCCGTTGAAATTGCCGGTTTCGCCCAGGAAAGTCTTGACGCCGTCATCATGGTCGTCGGCATTGTAGCGGAACCGCCAGGGCGTCTTGCCGTAGGGGATGCTCGCCACATTGTCATCGTCAATCGTCCAGCCGGTAAAGGCGCGGGCCGCTTCCTGCACATCGTCCTCGGCATAATTCGCCGCGCCGTCCCTGCCGACGCCCATTGAAAACAGCTCCAGCAGTTCCCGGCCCCAGTTTTCGTTGATGGCGTCCTTGTGATTGAAATTGTTGTCCAGCCAGAAAATCATCGCCGGGTCGCGCGCCAACTGCATCAGCAGAGTGCGAAAACTGCCCAGCCCGTACTGCCGGAACAAGTCAATCTGGTTGAGCATCGTCTTTTCGTGCAGCACTTTGGCGAGGCCGGTAGCGAATACGCCGTGCCAGAACAGGGCGATTTTCTCCTGCAAAGGCCGCGCGGCGGCGTTCCCGTTCATCCGATAGACGGTTTCGGTAAGCGCCCCCTCAATGTTGCGACTCTCCTTCCAGTCAATGTAATACCGCTCAATGATGTCCTCATCCAGGCCGGGCTGCCGCTCAGGATGGAGCAGCCATTCCACCGCAGCGTCATAGCCCCGGGCGCAGTGAGCGTCCAGCTCGCCCGGCGTGGCGCCAAAGCCGGCCCGGCGAAGCAGATGCGCCAGCAGCGCACGCTCCGCATCATCAGCGGCGGCGGCAGTCGCATTCGTCGGCGGGGATATGGGATTGAGCAAGGCGGTAGTCATTAGGCAAGCATCTCCAAAAGCGGCCGCGGAGGGCAGCGCAAGCATGATCCGGGCATATCATAGCACAGCGCGCCGTATGGTAAGATAACCCCCAACCGCATACCGACCCCCAACCAGGCTTCTGCGATGACTACAACCGCCTCTGCGTCCCCTTTGCGTACTGGCCGGCAAAATGCTATAGTACCGGCAACAGTCGCTAGACTGAACTACCGTAGGAATGCTCACTCCGACATCCCGCAATCAATTTGAGTGTATGGCACCGGGCAGCGCCTGACCTTGTGCTGATTGATAGAAGTGCACTACTCGGCTGTCATCGCGATATTGCAATTAGGACAAAATCTTGGCATGGAGAAAAGAAATGGTAACGGGCCGGAATGTCCCTGAGGACGTAAAACGGGCGCTGTGGGCTGAATCTATGGGATATTGTATGAATCCACAATGTCACGTTTATTTGATACCCGACATCTCAATCGGAGAGATGGCGCACATAGTGCAATACTCCGACGGAGGAGATACGTCTGTCGGAAATATGATTTTGCTTTGCCGCAATTGCCATTACAGAATCGACGGTAAGCGCACGGAGCATACTGTTGACATTTTGCGTGGCTGGAAAGCCGATCGGAACCGGGAAATACGGCGGAAGTTTGCCCAAAAATATGCGATATTTGAGGAATTGCAGGCTGCCGTTGTCCCGCTTCTGCTGCGGAACGGCGAAATTTTTGATGACTACGGCCCTGCGACTCAAGCAGAAAACCATGACTTGTGGCTTAAATTTGAGCCGGAACTCATCGCTAACAACGAGCAAATGGTTGTCATCTTACAGGCAAATCGACGACTATTGCATCCAGAGAACCGGGAAATAGTGGCAGCGTTTGTCAAGCACTTTGGCGAATTTATTGCAACCAGAGGCTCACATAGCGGTAACCGCGTAAATCTGTTCCCCATAGACCTATGCTCTGTCTTTGGCATTGCAGCGGACAGATCGCGGAAACCCGTATCGAATTTATCAGCGCTCCAGAATTTCATCACATATTTGATCGAACAAGGACGGTTTCGTTCACTTCGGCTTGAGCCGGATCCGATCCTATCCTACGTGGGAGAAAAAGGTAATACGGAAACTCTCTACATGGATGACGAAATCAGAGTGCGCCAAATTTATTGGAACGGACGGTTTTACCAACCCAACACGACGGAAGTACGGCTCGAAAATTTGACCTTTTTGCTCTCGTGGCTGAGCGAGAATTCAATCCGTTACGAATTTCCTGATCCTTGCGATCTCACGAAATTGGTTTTGGATCAGAGAATTCCTCTGGTTGTTTTCTACGAATACTGCTTGACAGTGTCCAAATTGTACAGCATTCCGACTTGCGACGGTTTGATAGCCGTCAATTTGCACAATTGGAACGGCGCCCCTGTTTCACATGAAGCAAAGCGGTATGCAGAAAGCGTAGGAATGAAAGCGTTCACGCAGAATGAATTTTTTGTGTTCGCACACAGGAATTTGAAATGAACAATATACTGCAATTACTGCTTACTGATACCCTTGAACACTTCGATGTATTCAACGAGGTATACGTGTTCGGATCAGTGCTCTGGTCCAGGGCGCCTGGGGATTTGGACATTCTGTTGATCTATGAGACTGTCAATCTCCCCCTTGTACCAGACGCCGAGCAACGAATCATTACTGAAATGTCCGATGTATTCCCGGATCTACCCGTCCATCTCACGACTTTGAGCTATTCGGAACTGATGAGTACTGATTTCTTAACCCGAATTATGTTCGTAAGAATAAAATAATGACGCAAAAGCGATTTGGTGCGGAGAACCTACCGACAGCACTCTAGTATCGCAAGCGTTAAAAACCGGCTGCCCCGCTGGGCTATCCCGACCCTTGCGCCGCCGGGCCACCCGGAGTAGGATGCCATTATGATGGCTAACACCGACAACGATGCCGCTGCCAACGCCAACCAAGCCCAAATCACTATTGCCGTCAACGGCGCCGCGCATACCCTGACCGTGCGGCATCACTGGTCGCTGCTGGATGCGCTGCGCGACGCTCTGCAACTCACCGGCGCCAAGCGCGGCTGCTATTGCACGAGCGCCTTTCCCGGCTGCTGCCGCGCCGGCCGAACCTGAAACAAATCCGGGCGCCGGAGACTGCCGTCGTACTGCCAACGTAAAACAATACGCCTCGGCAGTGCTGGGGCTGGCGGCGGTAAGCGCCGTGTTGACAACCTTGCGGCATCGGCGCACTATGTTGCCGGCGGAGCCGTCCTTGCCAACGGGTTGTGTGATGGGGCGGCCCGTTCCCGGCTTGCTTTGATGCGACTGCCCCGACCCCATACTATTGACGCCTGGCTGGCCTACCGGGATTTCCGGCTGCTCTGGTTCGGTAATTTCTTTGCGTTCAGCGCGCAGTGGATGCAGCTGCTCAGCATCGGCTGGCTGGTCAAGGAACTGTCGGAAGGTTCCGGCGTCGCCGGGCTGCTGGTGCTGTCGGCCAGCGGGCTGAATATCCTGCCCAGCCTGGTCGTCAATCCCATCGCCGGGGCCTTGGGCGACCGCCTGGACCGCCGCAAATTGGCGATGGCGACCCAGGGGTTCAGCGCAGTTTTGGCGCTGTCCTTTGCCATCCTGGTGGACAGCGACTTGATGCGGCTGTGGCACGCTTACGCTTATGTCATCATCTCCGGCGTGTGCCTGTCCATTACGCAGCCCATCCAGCAGGTGATGGTGTCCAACACGGTGCCGCGCCGCGCCATCAGCAACGCCTACGCCATCAACACGCTGACCATCACCGGCACGCGGATGATTGGGGCGTCCATCGGCGGGATCCTGATTGCCGAGCTGGGCTTTTTCTGGAACTTTACGATGGAAGCGGCGCTGTATCTGGGCGTCGTGCTGATGCTGCTGCCGATGCGGATGCCTTATGCGTCCGGGCCGCTGCCTGGAGGCGTCCGCTTTTCGCCGCTGGCCGACTTTCGGGACGGCCTGGTTCACCTGTGGAAAGAGCAGCGGGAAATCCTGCAAATGATGGTAGTGTCATTCATCCCCAACACGATACTGCATCCGGTATGGTTTCTGCTGCCGCTGTTCACGGCGCAGGTTCTGCAAGCGCACGCCGATATGGGCGGCTATCTGCTGGCGGTTACCGGGCTGGGCGGGCTGGTCTCTACGCTGGCCATCGCCACTTTCGGGTTCCCGTGCCGGCGGGGCTATTTATTGCTGGGCGCGGCGGCGTTGAGTTCCGTCTGCACCATGCTGTTTTCCCATGCGTCCTGGCTGCCGGCGGCGTTTATATTCCTGGCGCTGATGTCGCTGTTCCAGGCATACTACCGGACGACGCAAGGCACGGTAGTATTGATGATAGTTCCCGACCGTTTCCGGGCGCGCACTATGACGGTGCTGGCCTACGAGCGGGGATTGCTGACCGGCGCCAGCATACTGGTAGGGATGCTGGCCGATGCGACTACGGCGGCCCTCGCCATACTGACGCTGGGCGGGCTGGGCCTGGCGCTTACCGCCGTCTGCGCCGCTGCGCTGCCCCGCGTGCGGGCGGTAGAATAGCCGCCGTTCCGCCCATACCCTAACCCTAACCATACCCGTACCTATACGATACCCAACCGGCGCTGATGCTGATAGCATACTGAATCCGCTGTCCGTTTCCAGAGGAACGGCTCCCGGAGGAACCACCATTTTCCGACTGCCCCGACTCCCCCGCCTGCATACGCTGGACGCCTGGCTGGCCTATCGCAACTATCGCCTGCTGTGGATGGGCAACTTTTTCGCCAACAACGCACAGTGGCTGCAACTGCTGAGCGTCGGCTGGCTGGTGCGGGAACTGTCCGAAGGTTCCACGGTAGCCGGGCTGCTGGTGGTAACGGTGGGCGGCATCAACACGCTGCCCGGCCTGGTAGTCGGCCCCTGGGGCGGCGTGCTGAGCGACCGCTTTGACCGGCGCCGGCTGGTGATCATCTTGCAGGCGGTGATGGCGGCGCTGGCTTTGTCCTTTGCCCTGCTGGTGCTGTCAGGACAGGTACAGGTGTGGCACACCTACGCTTATGTCATCCTGGCCGGGGTGTGCCACTCAATGACGCAGCCGATGCGCCAGGCCCTGATTGCCGGCACGGTGCCGCGGGAGATGCTGGGCAACGCCCTGGCTACCAATGTGCTGACCATTACCGGGACGCGCATCGTGGGGCCGTTCGTCGGCGGGCTGCTGATTTTTACGCTGGGGTTTTTCTGGAACTTTACGATAGAGGCCGGCCTGTATCTGGCGAACATTGCGATGATACTGCCGATGCGGACGCCCTATCACCGGCCCGGCAACGCCCGGCAGCGCGGTTCCGCCCTGTCCAATATGGCGGAGGGAATGCGCTACATTTGGAGCGGAGAGCGCGCCATTTTTCAGCTGATGGTCCTGTCGGTGATACCCAACATTATCCTGCATCCCGCCTGGTTCCTGCTCCCGGTGTTCACCACCGAAGTGCTGATGCGCGAGGCGGATGTCGGCGGGTATCTGCTGGCGGTTACCGGAGTAGGCGGTTTTCTGGCGGCATTGTTTATGGCGTCATTCGGGTTCGTGTTCAGCAAGGGCAAGGTAGTGCTGGGCGCGGCGGTGGGCAGCTCCATTGCGCTGCTGATATTCGCCTATTCGCACTGGATGGCGCTGGCGTTCATCGTCATTGCGGCAATGGCGTTCAGCCAGGCGGTGTTCCGCACCACGCGCGGCACGCTGATACAGACGCTGGCCCCGGACAGCCTGCGCGGGCGTCTGACCAGCCTGCAAAGCTTTGACCGGGGCTTTCTGGTAATCGCCAGCCTGGGCGTCGGGGTGCTTTCGGACGCCACTTCGCCGGTAACGGCGCTGGTATGCGTGGGCGCGCTGGGCCTGGCGCTGGCGCTGGTATGCGTAGCCACGCTGGGCCGAGTGCGGCAGCTGCCCTAAAACGGCGGCAATTTTGGCCCGGATTAACCCCTTTACAACTTGCTTGGGGATGTGCTAACTTATGGTTGCCGGTTAGCGGAAGTGGCTCAGTGGTAGAGCGTCTCCTTGCCAAGGAGAAGGTCGCGGGTTCGAATCCCGTCTTCCGCTCCATTTCGTTCATCCGATGGGGCCGCCCCGAATTGGGGGTTGGCCCCGTTTCTATTTACCCGCTTTCACCCGTCCAGCCGGCCCAGCAGCCTGATCTACTGCTTACCCGCTTTCATCCATCCAACCGGCCCAGCAGATTAATGTACTGCCGCAGCAGATGCAGCCAGATCCCGCTGCGATGGTAGAACTTGGCCGGCGGCGGTTCCGCTGCGGGAACGGCGGACGCCAGCAATGGCGACAGGATGCGGCGGCGAAACTCTGCGACTAATCCGGCATCGCCGCTGGACAGCATCACTTCCTGTTGCAGCTCACAGCCCAGCAAGTCAAAGTTGTAGCTCCCCAAAAGCAGCCGGGAGTCGTCAATCAGGGCCGCTTTCAGATGCGACATACCGGGGCCGTGCAGCAGGATTTCCAGGTTAGCAACGGCGCCGGCGGCCCGAAACAGCCCCTGCTGCATCACCGGCTTGTTGTTGTCCGCCGGCGTAATGATGCGTACCGGAACGGATGCGGCCAGGGCGGCCAGCCGTTCCAGCAGCGGGCCGGACAAATAGGGCGATATGATGTCAATAGACTTATTGGCGGCGGTGATTTCGTCAAAAAGGGCGGCGAATTCGGCGCGGCTGCGGCGTCCGTCCAGCAGATAAAGCCGGTTGCCGGCCGGCAGTTCCCGCACGGCGCTTTGATTGACGCCGGCGATAGTTGCCCCAAAATCCTGCGCCAATGCCGTTACCAACGGCGGGCAATCGGTTTGCAGCATCAAATCCCCCCACGCAAAGTTGTGGTCGCTGAAATTGATGCCGCCCAGAAAGGCGCGGTCGTCAACTATCATCAGCTTTTTGTGATTGCGATGGGGATAGCGCCACCAGAACGGGCCCAGGGGGTTGGTAACGACGATACGGACGCCGTCCCGCATTCCGTTTCGCAGCAGGCGGCGGGTGTCGCGTACTTCCCGGCGGAATGCGGCGTCGGCCGGATAGCGTTGGCCCACGGCGAGGTCGTCGCTGATTTTGGCGCGGGAAAAGGCGTCCACGCACAGGATTTTTTCCGGTGCCGGCGACTGCGCCAGCAGCTCCCAGAAATGACGCCCCACGCCATCCATCTCAAAGGTCATCACCTGGATGAACACCCGGCGCCGCGCTTGCCGGATGGCCGGCGCGATGGCGGCGTAAAACTCCCGGGCATCAGTCAGCAGCGCGTATTCGGCCACCGGAAACCGCCGCTAATTAATGCGGACAAACGAAACGGGGCGCCGGAATGCCGGCAACCGGCCGGACGCAGTCGCGCGCTGCGGCGTCCGCCGTCGCCAGTATGCCGCCGTTTATCATAAAGTTAGCCATTACACTGCCGCCGGCAATCTCGCTCTTTTCAATAGCAAAGCCCTGCCAAAGTCCGCAGCAAAGCCTAGCCAAAGTCCGCCGCCGGCGTCCCGATTTGATTATACTGGATGGCAGCCCGATTGAAAGATGGCAGACCGATTGAAAGATGGCAGACCGATTGAAAAGGAGCAAGTCAAGATGGCCCGTTTTGAGGAATACCGCGACCGCTTTCGGTACGCCCGTTTGGAGCGTGAGGACGGCATCCTGCAAATGACGCTGCACAGCGACGGCGATACCCTGCAATGGGGCGCCGGCCCGCACACCGAACTGCCGGAAGTGTTCCATACCGTCGGCGCCGACCCGGACACCAAAGTTATCATAATGACCGGGGCCGGCAACGGCTTTACCGGCCCGGCCGGCAGTAGCGCCACCGTGCCGCGCCGCACGCCGGAGCAGTGGGACGCTACCTATTGGGAAGGCAAGCATCTGCTGGGCAACCTACTGAACATTGAGGTTCCCGTTATTGCCGCCGTCAACGGGCCGGCCCTGCGCCATTCCGAACTGCCCCTGCTCAGCGACATCGTGCTGGCCGCGCCGCATACCACTTTCCAGGATTCCGGCCATTTTATGAGTGGACTGACGCCCGGCGACGGTATGCACATCATCTACCCGCTGCTGCTGGGCGTCAACCGGGGCCGCTATTTCCTGCTGACCGGGCAGATGCTGGACGCCGCCAAGGCGCAGGAGCTGGGCTTGGTAGGCGAAGTGCTGCCGTCCGACGAACTGCTGCCCCGCGCTTGGGAACTGGCCCGTCAACTGGCGCAGCAGCCGCGCCTGGTGCTGCGCTATTCCCGCGTCCTGCTGACGCACCGCCTCAAGCAGGAACTGCACGACCTGCTGGGCTACGGCCTGGCGCTGGAGGGACTGGGCTCGGCGCAAGATTACCTGGAGCGGGGGCAAGGGCGGTAGGCCACAGCCGTCGTTCCCCGAATTCGTCGTCATTCCCCGGATTCAACGTCATTCCGGCGAAAGCCGGAATCTATGCTTAGCGGCTCCATTACCGTAGCAGAAAGTTACGCCGCTGGATTCCGGCGCAAGCCGGAATGACGATTTAAGGGGATCGGAATGACGGCTGTAATGGCATCGCAATGACGAAAACAAACGCCGGACTGCGGTAAATCCTAATTTGACTACACGCCCCAGGCTAGGAGTATGCGAGTGCTAAACGCCCCGCCTTGCCAGATTGACTAGCCTAACTCAGCCCCGTCTCCGCCATCATCCGCGCCGCCGTGTCCCCAATATCGGCCGGCGTCGGAATAATCACGGCGCCCGCCCGTTCCAGCGCGCGTGTTTTAGACGCTGCCGTGGCCGATTCCCCCGTGATGACCGCCCCGGCGTGGCCCATCCGCCGGCCCGGCGGCGCCGTAGCCCCCACTATCAAAGCGCACAGCGGCTTGGTGAACTCCGCAGAGCCAATGTACTCCGCAGCCTCCTGCTCCATAGTGCCGCCGATTTCGCCGATGAACACCACCATATCGGTATCCGGGTCATCCTGATACAGCCGCAGGATGTCCACGAAACTGCTGCCGATAATCGGATCCCCCCCGATGCCAACGCAGGACGATTGCCCGATGCCCAGCCCGGTCAGTTGCCCTACTGCCTCATAAGTCAGCGTGCCGCTGCGGGAAACTACCCCAACGCGGCCCGGCCTATGGATGCCGCCCGGCATTATCCCCGCCTTGCAACGCGCGCCCGGATTGATGGCGCCGGGGCAGTTCGGGCCAATCAGCCGCGCGCCGCCGGACTGCACATAGCGATACAATCCCACCATATCCCGCACCGGAATGCCCTCCGTGATGCAGATGACCAGCGGCACGCCGGCGTCAACCGACTCGGCAATAGCATCGGCGGCGAATGCCGGCGGCACGAAAATCAGCGATACATTGGCCTCAGCAGCGGACACGGCGTCCCCTACCGCGTCAAACACCGGAATAGTATCGTCAAACCGCTGCCCGCCCCGTCCGGGGGTTACGCCCGCAACCAGCGCGGCGCCGTAATCCCGGCAGGCCCTAGCATGAAAACTGCCCTCTCTCCCCGTGATGCCCTGCACCAGGATGCGAGACTGTTCGTTCAGTAAAATGCCCATATCAACAAGATACCCAGATCAGTCAAACGCCCATATCGGTTATCGGCTGCCGGCGTCGCTCAAGGCCGCCGCCGCCTCGGTGAGAGTATCCGTAAAGGTTACATTCAATCCGGACTGCGCCAGAATTTCCTTCCCCTCGGCCAGGTTCGTCCCCAGCATCCGCACCACCAGCGGCTGCTCCGCCTGATGCTCGGCATAGGCCATTACGATGCCCCGGGCGGCAATGTCGCAGCGCAAAATCCCGCCAAATATGTTGACCAGCACCCGGTCAACTTTCGGGTCGGACAGGATAATGCCCACCGCCGTAGCCACCTTTTCCGCTGATGCGCCGCCGCCCACATCCAGAAAATTCGCCGGCGCCGCCCCCGCCGCGTTGGCCACATCCAGCGTAGCCATCGCCAACCCCGCCCCGTTGACCAGGCATCCGACCTTGCCGTCCAGGTTCACATAGGCGATGTCCGCATCGGACGCCGCCGCTTCCAGCGCATCCTCCTGGCTCCGATCTCGCAGCTCCCGTAGCTCGTTATGCCGATACAGCGCGTCGTCATCCAGCTCCACTTTCGCGTCCAGGGCCACAATGTCGCCCGCGCCGGTTACGACCAGCGGGTTCACTTCCACCAGCGTGCAGTCGTTTTCGGTGAACACGCGATACAGAGCGTCAAAGACGCCGGCCGCCGGCCGGGCCGCTGCGCCGTCTATCCCCAGCCGCGCCGCCAGCCGACGGCATTGATAGGGCATCAGGCCCAAAGTCGGCTCAATCGGTTCGGTAATGATGGCATCCGGGTTGTTGGCGGCGGTCTCCTCAATAGATGTGCCGCCGGCCGCGCTGGCGATGAACACCGGCCCGCGCCGTTCCCGGTCTATCGTAAGCGCAACATACATTTCGGATGCGATGTCGGCCAGCCTTTCTGCCAGTACGCTGTTGACCGGAACGCCGGCCGCATCGGTCTGCGGCGTAACCAGCCGAGAACCTAACAAACTGCCGGCAAACTCCCGCGCTTCGGCAGCGGAACCCACCACCTTGACGCCGCCGGCCAGCCCCCGCCCGCCGGCATGAACCTGCGCCTTGACCACGCCCCGACCGCCAAACCCGGCAACGGCATCCGCCGCCGCGTCGGCCGTATCGGCCACCCGCCCCTCCGGAACCGGAATGCCGTAGCCCGCAAAAATGGCTTTCGCCTGATGCTCATGCAGTTTCATAACGCCGCTATTGTGCGCTACGAATCCCCCCCCGTCAACATACCCCCTTACCTACCATCATTCCACATCCCCCAACCATCATTCCCCCCAAACCGTCATCCTTCCCCCTAAACCGTCATTCCGGCGCAAGCCGGAATCCAATATCCCCGTCCATCCCCTTTATCCATGCCAAAAAACCCCATCCTATCCATCCTGTCCATCGGTGTAAAAATTTCCCTCCCGCCAATGACAGTACCCTCTTGCCAACCCGTACAGCCGTGCTATAATCAGATTCGTCAGGCAGCCAATCTCCGAGCCCACCAGTTTCCAGGTCGTTACGGTCATTCAGCATCCAAGTCGCACCGGCGTTCCCTACTCGCCCACGGTCCAACTAACCGAAGGAGTCGGGTACTGCCAAGGCGCCAGACGGAGCGCCCCGTCCCCGGACGAAAAGCCAGCCTCGTCAAAAGCAACGCGCAAAACCTCCGGCCGTAGGGCTGAAACCGACCTGGAAACCACTAAACTCGGAAACCCGAACCCCGCTAGCAAGTTCAATCAACCGCCTGACACCAGCCTGACAACCCCCCATCTTGTACCAACGGAGGCACCGCCACCCCAGCAAAACCAACCCAACGCCGCTGCCGCAGCCGGGCGGGAACCAATCCCGTCCCACCCCTGCCCATCGGCGTCAATGCCCCCAGCCGTCATTCCGGCCCTGCGCCAGAGCGACGGCCTTATGGACTACCCCCTGAAAACGCTGCCGGGCGCAGCCGGATGTGGTGTATAGTGTAACCCCATCCGCCCCTTGCTGCCCGGCCGCGCTATGCGAATTCTCCACTTCTCCGACCTGCATATCGGCGTCGAAAACTACGGACGCCTTGACCCCAACACCGGCCTCTCCACCCGGCTGGGCGATTTTCTCGCCGCATTGGATGAGCTGGTGGAATTCGCCTGCTCCAATGCCGTCGACCTGGTCGTGCTGGCCGGCGACGCCTACAAAGGCCGCGACCCGTCGCAGACCCACCAGCGGGAGTTCGCCCGCCGCCTGCGCCGCCTCTCCAACGCCGGCATCCCCGCTTTTCTGCTGGTCGGCAACCACGACTTGCCCGCCGTCTCCAGCCGCGCCAATTCGGTGGAAATCTTTTCCACGCTGGACGTCCCCAATGTATCCATAGGCGCCAACCTGCGGAACTACGCCGTGAACACCCCGGCCGGCCCCGTCCAAATCCTGGCCGTCCCCTGGCCCAGCCGTAGCGCTATGCTGGCCCGCGACGAAACCCGCGGCCTCTCCATCGAACAAATCCGCCAGGCCATGGAACAGCGGATGACCGCCGCCATCCAGCACAGCGCCAACTCCCTGGACGCCGATCTGCCCGCCATCCTGGCCGGCCATCTTACCGTCAACGGCGCCACCGTTGGCACCGAGCGTTCTATGATGCTCGGCAACGACCATGCCCTGAACATCAGTGCCATCGCCCATTCTCAGCTGGAATATGCCGCGCTGGGCCATATTCACCGCCATCAGATCCTGCGCCATACCCCGGACGCCGGCGGCCCGATGGTAGCCTACTCCGGTAGCCTGCAACGCGTTGACTTCTCCGAGGAAGCGGACGAAAAGGGATTCTGCGTCATTGACCTTGACCCCAAAGCCCCGCCCGGTCAGCGTTTGACCGATTTTCGCTTTCACCCCGTCGCCGCCCGGCCTTTCGTAACCATCGACGCCACGATTCCCGACGGCGAACCCAACCCGGCCGATTTCGCAGCGCGGGCCATACAGCGCCATCCGGTTGACGGCGCCGTTGTGCGGGTTCGCCTCACTATGTCCGCAGAGCAGTCCGCCCGCATCCAGGACGCCTACCTCCGTCAAGAGTTGTCGGCGGCGCATTTTATATCCGGCATTGCCCGCGCCATCACCGACCAGCAGCGCCGCCGCGCGCCCTCCGACGCCGCCGACTTGCAGCCCATGGCCGCCCTGCGGATGTACCTGGAAAGCCGAGACATCGCCCCGGCCAGGCAGCAGCTGATCCTGGAACGCGCCGAACAGCTGCTGCACAACCTCAACGCCGGCGAATAAAACAATGCCGGCGAATAAGCCTAATGCCGGCGAATAAGCCTGTGCGCCTCGCCGCCCTAACCAGCCGTGAACGGAATCCCCCCAAACTCCACCATCACCGCCGTGCCGGGCATCGCCGCCGGCCACTGGACGGACCGGAATGCGGCCACCGGCTGCACCGTGATACTGTGCGGCGCGGGCGCGGTCGGCGGCGTGGCCGTGCGCGGCGGTTCCCCCGGCACCCGCGAAACCGATCTGCTGGATCCCATCCGACGCGTTGACCAGGTACACGCCGTCCTGCTCAGCGGCGGCAGCGCTTTCGGTTTGGCGGCGGCCGGCGGCGTACAGCAATGGCTTGAGGGACAAAATATCGGCTACCCGATGCGCCACGCCCGCATCCCCATCGTCCCGGCCGCAATCCTGTACGACCTCGGCATCGGCAGCGCCGCAGTGCGCCCGGACGCCGCCGCCGGCTATGCCGCTTGCCAGTCCGCAACAGCGGCGGCGCTGCCAGCCGGATCCATCGGCGCCGGCACCGGCGCAACCGTGGCCAAGGGCCAAGGCGCCAAGTCTGCCGTCAAAGGCGGCATCGGTTCCGCCTGCTGCGTACTGCCTGGCGGCATCTCCGTAGGCGCGGCGGTGGCCGTCAATGCCTGGGGCGGCGTCTATGACCACCGGGACGGCCGGCTGCTGGCCGGCCCCCGCCAGCCCGACGGCAGTATGGCCGACCCGGTGCCAATCGCCCTAGCCCGCACCCCGGACACCGAAACGCCGGCAATGTCCAACACCACCATCGGCGTCATCGCTACCGATGCGGCATTGGACAAGATGCAAGCCAACTTTGTAGCGTCCACCGCTCACGACGGCATGGCCCTAACCATTCGCCCCTGCCATACGCCCGGCGACGGCGATACCCTGTTCTGCATCGCGACCCGGCAAAATCCCGCCCCGTTTGACCTTACCGCCATAGCTGCCGCCGCCGTGCAGGCCACGGCCCTGGCCGTAATTAACGCCGTGTACGCGGCCGACGGATTGGCCGGCATTCCGGCAGTAAGCGAAATTCAGTCATAACGCAGTCATTCGGAAAATAGCCCTATGGCGTGTAGTCAAATTACGATTTACCGCAGTCCGGCCTATGTTTTCGTCATTGCGATGTCATTACAACCGTCATTCCGGCGTAAGCCGGAATCCAGCGTCCTAACTTTCTACTACGGTAATTGAGCCGTAAAACATAGATTCCGGTTTGCGTCGGAATGACGGGTAGGAGGTTCGGAATGATGGGGAATATGACCACACACCCTAACGGAGAGCAGCTGCATGGCGTCTTATAACGAACCCCTTACCACTGGCGAACCCCGCATCGGGTTCATCGGCGCCGGTACGCTGGGGCGCGGCCTGGCATTGGCCCTGGCCGCCGCCGGCAGTACGGTTGCCGCCGTATCCAGCCGCACGCCGGCCCGCGCCCAATGGCTGGCTGCGCGCATCTCCGGTTGCACCGCCGCCAGCACGGCGCAGGATGTCGCCGATGCCTGCGATTTAGTATTCATCACTACGCCCGACGCCGCCATCCCCCAAGTTGCCGCCGCCGTAAAATGGCACCGCGGGCAGGGCGTAGTCCATTGCTGCGGCGCGGCGTCGGTAGAGCTGCTGGCCGCCGCCGCGGACGCCGGGGCCGCCGTCGGCGCGCTGCATCCTTTCCAAACCTTTGCCGGTCTCAACGACCCGGCAGAGGCGGCGCGCCGCTTGTCTGGCGTTACCTTTGCCGTGTCCGCAACCGATTGGCTCTCCGACTACCTGCCCGCGCTGGCGGAACGGCTGGACGGACGGGCCATCGTCATACCCGACGCGCTGCGCCCGCTGTACCACGCCAGCGCCGTGCTGGCCTGCGGCCATCTAACTGTCTTATTGGACGCCGCCATCGGCTTATGGACGGAACTGGGGCTTGATGCGGACGCCGCGCGGCAGGCCGTCATCCCGTTGGCGCAAGCCACCATTGACGCCATAGCCGCCGCCGGCACAACGGCCGCCGTAACCGGTCCAGCCGTGCGCGGCGATGCCGCCACTGTCGCAGCCCATCTCGAGGCGCTATCCCGGCGCTCTCCGCAGCTGGTTCCCCTTTACCGGGAACTGACGCTGGCCTCGCTGCCCCTGGCGCGCGCCAAAGGCGTACCGGAGCCGGCCCTGTCCGAACTGTCCCGGGCAGTCGCCGGCCGCCATCCCAACTGATACAATCCCACCGCTATGGCTATCACAATACGCAAACTGGCCGAAATGAAGCGGGCCGGGGCCAAGATTCCCATGGTAACCGCCTACGACTATACTGCGGCCCGCATCGCAGACGCCGCCGGCATCCCCATCCTGCTGGTAGGCGACAGCCTCGGTATGGTAGTGCTGGGCCACGATTCCACCATCCCGGTTACGATGGACGACATGGTGCGCCATACTCAAATGGTGCGCCGCGGCGCCGCGCAGGCGCTGGTAGTAGCCGACCTGCCCTTTATGGCCTACCAAGTTGACGCATCGGATGCGCTGCGGAACGCCGGCCGTCTGTTGCAGGACGGCGGCGCCCATACCGTTAAGTTAGAGGGCGGCGTTGCCGTCGCCAGTTCGGTGCGGCGCATCGTGGACGCCGGCATCCCGGTGATGGGGCATATCGGATTGACGCCCCAATCGGTGCACGCGCTGGGCGGCTACCGAGTGCAGGGACGCACCAAAGCGGCGGCGCAGCGATTGCTGGACGATGCGCGGGCCTTGCAGGATGCCGGCGCCTACGCCATAGTCCTGGAATGTGTGCCGGCGCCGTTAGCCCGCTTGATTACGCAGCGGCTGGACATTCCAACCATCGGCATCGGCGCCGGCCCGGACTGCGACGGCCAGGTGCAGGTGTTCCACGATATGCTGGGGCTGTTCGCCGATTTTGTCCCCAAGCATACCCGCCGCTACGCCAACTTGGCCGATGACATTGGCGCCGCATTCCGCCAGTACGCCGCCGATGTACGCAGCGGGGCCTTTCCGTCCGCCGCCGAAAGTTTCACAATGAACGAAAGCGTGCTGGCCGACTTGCTGGACGCCTGACTATGCCGCATCCCGACAACCGCCAATCCGACCCGAAGCGCGGCAGCGGCTTGGACATTTTCGTCCACCGCGCCGGCCGGTTTCTGGCGACCTTTTTCGCCCTGTGGATATGGCTGGCCGGCCTGTTGACTTATGCGCGCATCGCAACCGCCGCCAACCCGCCGCTGTCGTGGCAGGAAATTGTTATAATCGTCATCATCGCCGCTGCCATCACGGTAGGCATCGCCTTTCCCATCGCAGTCGGCATCGTGGAGGGCACACCAATGGTACTGGCAAAACTGTACACCGACCGCGTCCGTGAGGAAGCCCATGTTCAAGGTCACGAGGAAGGCCGGCAGGAAGGCGTGGCAATAGGCCGGCAAGAAGGCGTAGCAATAGGCCGGCAGGAAATGCTGGCCCAATGGCGGGAGTGGAACGTCCGCCGACAGCAAGCAGAGCAGGCCGGCCAACCTTTCACCGAACCGGAACCCGGTTCGGGCGATAAGGCAACGCCGCTGCCGTAACAGCAACATCGCGAGGGATCCAATGGTGCTGGCAAAACTGTACACCGACCGCGTCCGTGAGGAAGCCCATGTTCAAGGTCACGAGGAAGGCCGGCAGGAAGGCGTGGCAATAGGCCGGCAGGAAATGCTGTCTCAGTGGCGGAATTGGAACGCCCGCCGCCAGCAAGCAGAGCAGGCCGGCCAGCCTTTCACCGAACCGGAACCCGGATCAGATATTGACATCGTCGACGCAAGGAAGTAATGCAAATGCCCAGACTGGAAGGAAAAACCGCAATTGTAACCGGCGCCAGCCGCGGCATCGGCGCTGAAATCAGCCGCCTGTTCGCGGCCGAGGGCGCGCGCGTCATCTGCGCTGCCCGCACCGTGAACGAAGGCGATCATCCCCTGGAAGGCTCTCTGGCCAAGACGGTAGCCGACATTCTGGCCGCCGGCGGCCAGGCCACTCCCGTGGCCGCCAACATATCCCTGCCCGAGGACTGCGAGCTGCTGGTCAACGAGGCGCGCCGCATCTATGGGCCGGTGGATGTGCTGGTGAATAACGCCGCCCTCACCTACTATCTCCCCGTCAAAGATTTTCCGGTTAGCCGCTGGATGCGCTCTTGGGCGGTCAACTTCCACGCCCCCTTTATCCTCAGCCAGCTGGTATTGAGCGATATGCTGGAGCGGCGTTCCGGCAGCATCGTCAATATATCCTCCGGCGCCGCCGTCGGGCCGGGACGCGGCCCCTACGCTGCGCCGTCCAACAATGGCACCTGCTATGGAGCAGAAAAAGCGGCCTTGGAACGCTTTTCGCAGGGGCTGGCCCAGGAAGTGTACGAATACGGCGTCTCGGTATCGGCCGTAGCCCCGTCGCTGGTAGTGCCCACGCCCGGCACCGTGTTTCACCATCTGGTTGAGGGTATGGACGACCCGCGCGGCGAACCGCCCGAACTGCTGGCGCAGGCCACCCTGCTGCTGGCCTCGGAACCACTGGACAAAGTAACCGGCCGCGTCTGCTACAGCCAGCAGATCCTGCTGGAATTCGGCTGGATCAGCGAAGGCCGGGGCTGGGGCGTGGACGACACCCGTGGCCCCGGCAGCGGCTACAGCCAAATGTAGCCCGCCATCGCCCACGCAGTGATAAGATAACCCCAACTCGCCCCGCACAGGAGATTATCATGGAATTCCAATTCAGCGCCGCAGACTCCGCTTTTCAGAGCGACTTGCAGCAGTTCATCTCCGACGAATATGTTCCCGAATGGGAGCTGGGCGAGCGCGGCTCCGGCGATGACAACTGGCAGCGCACCCTGGCCGTGCGCCGCAAGCTCGCCGACCGCGGCTGGCTTACGATGCATTGGCCGGAGGAATACGGCGGGCAAGCTGCTTCCCCCGTCCGCACCGCCATTTTCAACGAAGCCATGACTTACCATCGCGCGCCCGGACGCGACAACTTCGGCGTCCGTATGATGGGCGCTACCCTCATGATCCACGGCTCCGACGAGCAGAAAGCCGCCCATCTGCCGCCCGTGGCCAAGGGCGAAGTGCAGTGGTGCCAAGGCTACAGCGAACCGGAATCCGGCTCCGACCTGGCTTCACTCAGCACCCGCGCCATCCGCGACGGCGATGAATTCGTCATCAACGGCAGCAAAATCTGGACTTCCATGGGACACCGGGGCGACTGGATTATGCTGCTGACCCGCACCGATACCGACGCCCCCAAGCATCGCGGCATCAGTTTCTTTCTGGTGGACATGAAAACCCCCGGCATTGAAGTGCGCCCCATCATCAATATGGGCGGACGGCACGAGTTCAACCAGATCATCTTTGACAATGTGCGTGTCCCCGCCCGCAACATCGTCGGCGAGGAGAACCGGGGCTGGTATGTGGCGGTAACGCTGCTGGACTTTGAGCGTTCCGGCATTGACTACTCCGCCGCCGCCCGCCGCCATCTGGACGACACCCGCCAGTGGGCCGACGGCGTCGCGCGCAACGGGCAGCCGCTGAGCCGAGAGCCGTGGGTACGCAACCTGCTGGCCGACCGCTATATTGAGTGCGAAGTGGCCCGCCTCATCGCCTACAATGTGGCCTGGATGCAGGGCGAGGGACTGGTGCCCAACAAAGAGGCGTCAATGTCCAAAGTGTTCGGCAGCGAAACCGTGCAGCGCACTACCGCATCCTGCCTGGAAATCATGGGAATGTACGGCGGCCTTCGCGATGACAAATGGACGCCCCTCGCCGCCGATATGCAGGAACACTGGCTGCGCGCCTTCTCTCACACCATCGCCGCCGGCACCAGCGAAGTGCAGCGCAACATCATCGCCAGCAGAGGGCTGGGGCTGCCGCGGGGGTAGGGCCGGCAGATGGCGCTATGCTGTTCACCGCAGACGAAATCCAGCAGCGGCTGAAGTTAGGAGAGGACAGCGCCTGGGAGTTCAAGCAAATTGAATTCCAGGGCGACCGCCCTGTTGCGCCCCGCCGTGATGACCTGGCCGACGAGATTGGCGCTTTTGCCAATGCCGGCGGCGTCCTGCTGTGCGGCGTTACCGATGCCGGCGCAGTGCAGGGGATGATGTCCAGGACGCAGCTGGACAACTTGGAACGACTGCTGGTTGAAATCGGGCGGGATTCTATCAAACCCAGCGTCAATATAGGTGTTTTTCGCATTGCAATGCCCGACGGCAGCCCTTTATTGCTGGCCGAAATACCGCAGGGTTATTCCGCCCACGCCAGCCCCGGCGGAATTTACCAGCGGGTGGGCAGTTCCAAAAGGCCGCTGGTCGGCGATGAACATTTGCGATTGGCGCAGAAAAGAGGGCAAGCCCGATTCGTCTGGTATGACGAACAGCCGGTGCCGGATACCGGTTTCGGATCGTTGGACGAATCCCTCTGGCGGCCTTTACTGAGTGTTACCAGCGCCGCCGATCCGGAAGTCGCGCTGACGCGAATGGGTATGCTGGCGCTGGACGAACATAATGCAACCCGCGCTACTGTGTCCGGCCTGCTAATCTGTAGTCGCAACCCCGAGCAATGGCTTCGCAACGCTTATATCACCGTTGCGCGCTATCGCGGTGATGACCGAGCGTCAGGGCAAACCGACGCGCAGGACATTTACGGCCCGATACAGGAACAGATACAACAAGCACTCGCATTCGCCCGACGCAATATGCAAGTAGCTGCTGTCAAGTCGCCCGCCCGACGGGATTTCCCCCAATACAGCGAGGCGGCGCTTTTTGAGGCCATCGTCAACGCAGCCGTGCATCGTGATTACTCGGTGCATTCCGCCCGCATCAGGATTGCGATGTTCTCCAACCGAGTGGAAATCAACTCTCCGGGCGGTCTGCCCAACAACTTGACGGTGGACAGCATGGGCGAAAGGCAAGCCACTCGCAACGAAACTCTGACTTCCATCCTCCGGCGCATCCCGGCGGCGGGCCTTGCCGGCGCCGGCGACCGGGAATATCTAATGGAACGGCGCGGCGACGGCATCGCCATCATCCGGCGCGCAACGCTGGAATTGTCCGGCCGGCCGGCGCAATTTGAGCTTATTGATGACGCCGAATTGCGGGTTACCATACCGGCGGCCAACCTTGACCAAACTGGCGCTGTCGTTGCCGTTTCTGTGCGTTCCGGCCAGGGACCCGTTGCCGGCGCCGCGGTACTAGCCTTATTTCCCAACCAAACTTGGCAGTCCGCAAATACCGATGCTTATGGCGAAGCGTTGCTGGAATTGTACGACGCTCAATTGCCGATGACCGTATTTATAGCTGCGAGCGGCCATCGGGCGCAGATCAAGCCGGAATGGATACCCGCAACAGGTATGCTTTTTGTAGAACTTGATCCGCAGCCGGATAGCGGCGCCGTTATTTTCCCTGATGGTACGGGTTGCATACCCGGCCTGTCAGGACGACTAAACCCGATACGCGATTCACTCGATCGCACCTGTCTTTATGCTGCTAACATTGCGATCAATGGCGGCCAGCAGCAGCCGGTTCATTTCATGCCTGGAGATGAAATAGCGCTCACCGATGCCAACGGTGAGCAAGCGTTAATACGCATCATTGCCGTCGTGGGCCGCTCCTCCCTGGTAGAGTATCGTCCAATGCGGAATTGCTGATTACATTCTAATGGCGATATAATGCACTTGCCCAACGCCGCCAACGCCTACATCCCGCCGGCAAAAATCCTGGACTACCTATTGGATGCCGACCACCCTGACGGCGGCGGCAAAGCGGTTGTCTTGACCCGATTCGGATTTAACCGCGCTGAGTGGCAAATTTTAGCGCAAGCGCTGCGTACTCACGGCGCCAGCCATGAGGTCATACAAACCATCCGCACCCCACACGGCCTGAAGTTCATCATCGAAGGCGCGCTGGAATCCCCGGATGGGCGCAGCCTTAACCTCCGAACCGTTTGGATAATCCTTGACGGCACGGACGAACCCCGCCTGGTGTCCGCCTACCCGTCGCAGAGGTGATTTATGATACGCGAACACGAAAGCATCGTGCTCACCGCCGACTTGCCGGATGACGGCATCAAAGCCGGCGCAGTCGGCGCCGTGGTGCATATTTACCCCAAGCACGCCGCTTACGAAGTGGAATTTTTCTCCCCGGCCGGCAATACCATCGCCGTGACCTACGTAGAACGGTCGCAGGTTCGTCCGACCGCCCCGGGCGAAATTGAACCCCTGCCGGTCGACTACAACTACGTCGACAAAGACGGCATCGCCGTCCTCACCCTCAATAACCCGCAGCGGCGCAACGCCCTCTCCGCCCGCACTCTGGCCGCCCTGGAGGAACGGCTGGACGAAATCGCCCGCAACCCGGAAGCCCGCGTCGTCGTCATCAATTCCAACGGCCCGGTGTTCAGCTCCGGCCACGACCTCAACGAACTGCTCAACGGTGATGCCGACGACTATGCCGCCGTCTTTGACGCCTGTACCCGCGTGATGGAATCCATCCGGCTGCTGCCCCAGCCGGTCATTGCCCAGGTGCAGGGGCTGGCCACCGCCGCCGGCTGCCAGCTGGTCGCCACTTGCGACATTGCCGTGGCCGCCGATACCGCCGCCTTTGCTACGCCGGGCGTCCAGATTGGCCTGTTCTGCACTACTCCGGGCGTCGCCGTCGCCCGTTCCGTGATGCCCAAAAAGGCGCTGGAAATGCTGCTCACCGGCCGGCCCATATCGGCGCAGGAAGCGCTGGACTTCGGCCTCATCAGCCGCATCGCGCCGGCCGACGCGCTGGAAACGCAGACGATGGAACTGGCCCGGCAGATTGCATCCGCCAGCGCCCATACGCTGGCATTGGGCAAGGCCGCTTTCTACCGCCAGATTGAAATGACCCGGCCCGACGCCTATCAGTTCGCCAGCGGCGTAATGGTGGACAACCTGCTGGCCGCCGACGCCAAAGAGGGCATCTCCGCCTTCCTGGAAAAGCGCCCGCCGGTATGGACAACCTGACGGAGGGAACATTCAATGAGCTATCCTTTGGGGCCGATAATCCCGCAGCGGCGCACCGGGGACGAACCGTTGCCCCAAGGCGCAACGCTGCTCCATTTCTGGCAATGGATGGGGTCTAACCTGGTCAGCAACACTGTGCGGGGAGCGCTCGGCGAATACCTGGTAGCATTGGCTGTCGGCGCGGCGGATACGATGGACGGCGTTCAAGAGGAATGGGCGCCCTACGATGTCCAATCACCCGACGGCGTCAAAATTGAGGTGAAAACTTCCGCTCACATTCAGACCTGGTATCAACCAAAGCTGTACCGGCCACGCTTTGGAATCGCCCCCAGGACGGCTTGGGTGGCGGCGACGAATTCGTGGACTACCGAAAAGGAACGCTGGGCCGACGTCTATGTATTTTGCTTGCACCACCATCAAGACCAAAGTACCGTCAATCCGCTGGACTTGTCTCAATGGACTTTTTATATCTTGCCTACTACAACGCTGGACCGCGCGGTAGGCAGCCAGCAATCTATCGGCATCAGCAGACTGCAACGGATTGGCGCCCAAGCGGCAGGTTTCGATGACTTACGCCCGGCCATCACTGCGGCGTACAATGCCGTCAAATCCGCATCTAACATCAACCCCGCAACCGCAACCCGGAGTTTTAAATGACCGCCTTGCAAAACTTCATCAAAGAGTGCTTCGACAACAACTGGGAGTGGCTGACGCGCTATGTGGACGGCCTTACCCAAGCCGAAATTGAGTTCGTTCCCAACGCACAGTGCCACTCCATAGGCTTCATCATCTGGCACTACGGGCGCGCGCTGGATATGTGGGTACAGTCGCTGGCCAGGCGGGAACCGCAGCTGTACCAACAGGAATGGGCGCAGCGGCTGGGGTTTGACCCGGAACCGATGGACGTCGGCTTCGGCTACACTGTGGACGACCTCGCCGGCTGGCGCTGTCCCGACAAAGCTCTGCTGCTGGAATACGCTGATGCCGCCCGCGCCAATCTGCTGGACTTTCTGGCGCAGCACGATGACGATGCCTTGCTCAATACCCAAATGACCAACCGCCGCGGCGAAACCATTGCCCTTGCCGATATGTTCCGTATGCTGATTTGGGAAGTCAACCAGCACGGCGGACAGGCCGGCTATCTGCGCGGAATGCAGCGCGGGCTGAACCAGTAATCCAGCGAGTATGGTCATATTCACCGTCATTCCGGCGCAAGCCGGAATCCAGCGTCGCATCCCGCACTACGGTAATGGCTCCGGCAAGAATAGATTCCGGCTTGCGCCGGAATGACGGTTGCATGAGGATCCAAATGACGAAAACATACGCTGGACTGCGGTAAATCGTAAATTGACCACACGCCCTGGCCAAACAGTCCGGTATCACCGGAGCCAAAGGAGATCGATTTTGCAGTACCGCTACAATCCCCTGCACCAGGACATCATCTGCGCCGCCGCCGCTATTGACGCCTTGCCCGCCGAGCTGGACGCTCTCGGCGCCAGCCGCGCCCTGATTACCTGCGGCCCGACCATCCTCAACGCCTGCAATGTCGTTCCCCGCGTGCGGGATGCGTTGGGCGCGCGCTATGTCGGAACTTATTCCGGCGTGCAGCCCCATTCGCCGGTGGAAACCGTGGCGGCCGGCGTCGCCATGGCCCAGGAAACGCAGCCCGACATCTTTATCAGCGTCGGCGGCGGCAGTACCCACGACACTACCAAAGCGATGGCTACCCTGCTGGCCGAAGGCGGCGACATTCACGACTACGAAATCATCTTTGAGCCGCCGGATAAAATCACGGTGCCGCCCACGCCGTCGCCCAAGCTGCCCATCATCAGCGTGCCGACTACGATGGGCTGCGCCGAGTTCAGTCGCGGCGGCGGCGGCATTACCGACCATCGGCTGGGCCGCAAGCTGATTATCGCCGGCGCCGGCGTAACCCACCGCGCCGTCATCCTGGACGGCCAGGCCCTGGCCACTACTCCGCTGCGGATTCTGGTTTCCACCGCCATCGGGCAGCTGCGTATCGCCATTGAAACGGTCTATTCCACCGGACATAACCCCATCGGCGACGGCATGGCCCTGCACGCCATCCGGCTGCTTTTTGACAACCTGCCCCGCTGCCGGGACGGCGACATTGATACCTTGCTCAACACCAAGACGGCCTGCGCCATGGCCTCGCTGGCGTCATTCGGCGGGCTCGGCCTGAATACGGCGGTCTGCCACCATGTCGGCGGGCTGTACGGGGTGCCGCACGGCGAGGCCAACGCCATCCTGCTGCCCCACACGATGCGCTACAACCTGGACGCCTGCGCCGACCGGCAGCGTCTGATTGCCGAGGCCATCGGCGTTGCCAGCGGCAGTATGACCGATGCGGAAGCCGGCCTGGCCGCCGCCGATGCCGTGGATGCCCTTTGCCGTGAGCTGGAACTGCCCCGCACACTGCGCGAGGCCGGCGTCCCTGAGGACGGCCTGGAATACATCGCCGCTGCCACGCTGCACGACCGCAGCCTCAGCAGCAACCCCAAACCCGTCCGCGACGCCGGGCCGATAATGGAAGTGCTGCGGGCCGCATACTAATATATGCGGTCAAATGCGCCATCGTTTCGCCGTTCATACCGGCATCCCAACCTTCATACCGTCATTCCGCCGTCTCAACCGTCATTCCGGCGCACGCCGGAATCTTTGGCTGCTGATTTGCCCACAGCCCATAAGACCACACCGGCACAAGGAGCCCGCTATGTTGACTACCCGGAACTTTATCATCAGCATTCTTGCCGTCGGCGTCGTTGCCGCCGGCATTGCCGCTTTCACCGGCCTTAAACTCGGGGGGGGGGGGAACCGCGGAAGCGCACGCCGTCTATACCCGCTACCTTACCGGGTATAACCTCCCCAATGGCCAGTCCTTTTACTTTAATGCGGGCAACTACTGGCGGCAGGTGTCCGACGATGGCGGAGGCTGCGCTATTACCCTGGCCAGCGGCCTGGTCCTGATTCCGGAGGGAGCGACGCAAGTAACTGTTCCCGACGGCACTGTCATTACTTCTCCAGAAGGCAACGGCTGTACGACCACTGTTGGCGATGTATATCCACGTGATTTGACTTCATCGAACGTGATGCGTCAGCGCGGCAATTTCACGGTAAGCGTGGGCAGCGCCACGACTACAATCAATTCCGTGCCTCGAGAGCATCACCATAGCGGCGTGACGGTCGGCGTAACCGGCACCGGCTTTTACTGCGGACGGCGCTACGACTGGAGCGAGTTTGCGCCTGACGAGGACCGCGCGCTGTTTATGACCGCCAGCCGGGTCTCTATGATTGGCTGGGTTTGGGTCGACGCCGACGGACAGCAAATCGCCCACTGCACCGGATACCGCCCCATTTTCCGCCCGGCCGACCAGTAATCCCCGGCAGATTCCGGCGTGCGCCGGAATGACGGTTAGGACGCCGGAATGACGGTTGAGACGCCGGAATGACGGTTGAGACGCCGGAATGACGGTTGAGACGCCGGACAGAATTGGCTGCCGATTTGGCCGCAGCCCCAGGGCATTGCGGCCATATTTGCCTTTATCCAGGATTTAGCCGCGCTGGCGCCGGCCGGCTAAATCCGTTTGCTATACTGGCACTGCAATTTGGAGGATAAGGCCGCTATGACTACCCTAACATTCGATGCCGCCGCCAATGCCGTAACCGATGCCGTCGGCGACGCCGTTGCCCATCACCGGGCGGAAAGCTGGCGCTCTTTGGCGCTGGTTGACATCCTGCTGGAACGGGGCGAACTGGAAGCAGCGTCCCAAGCGTTGTGGGAAGCGGCGGCCCACGGCGTCCGGGCTGCCGCCGCCCGCCGCCGCCTGCCCTACTCCGACAATTGGGAACTCGGCCAAGTCATCAACTACCTGATTGACCATGAGGAAGGCTCCATTGACCTGAACACCAATTTTTTCATCGCCCACAGCTTTGACCGGATTGACCGGGAGTGGGAAATCCCGCTGTTGAGGAGCGAGTTAACCTACTGTCGCGAGCCGGTGAGTGCGTTCCTCAAAATGCTGGAGGCGATGGACTGATGCTCAGGCCCCGCCCCGTCGCATATTACACGGAACGCAGCCAGCATTTCCTGGCTCTGGTAGATAATGAACTGGCGCGTGGCGAGCTGGAAATAGCCTGTGAACTGCTCTGGGGCGCTGCCGCTCACGCCGTCAAATCCGCCGCCGGACGCAGGGGCTGGCATCACGGTACGCACAGATTGCTTGCCATCGCCATTGAACGGCTGATTGATGAGGAACGGGCGCCTCCGCATCTATCGGGGCAGTATAAAATGGCGTCCGACTTGCACCAGGGCTTTTACGGCGACCGCGTGTTTGATGCCGACCAAATCCGTCGCGCCAAAGAACCGATTACCGAATTCATCAGCACGCTGCATAGCCTATCCTAGCCTGAATGCGCCATGCCAAAGCGCAAACGCGTATTGTCCTTGCGCTTAAACCCTCAAAGGAGATTACTACCAATGGCAAACTTTACCGAACAAACTGTCAGCGTTGCCGGCAGCAGCCTGCAAGTCTATAAGGGCGGCGCCGGCGATCCCCTGCTGGTGCTGCACGGCGCCGGCGGCAATGCCGGCCCGCGCCGCTACGCGCAGGCCCTTGCCGAAAAGTTCACCGTCTATCTGCCCTCCCATCCCGGCTACGGCAAAAGCGACCGTCCCGCCTGGGTAGAAACGATGCCGGATCTGGCCTGCTTCTATACCTGGTATCAGGAGCAGGAAGGGCTGGAAAACGTGCGCGTCATCGGGTTTTCGATGGGCGGTTGGCTAGCCGCTGAAATGCTCTCAATGACCGGCCACGCTTTCAGCAAGGTTATGCTGGTGGGCGCGGCCGGCATCAAGCCGCAGCAGGGCGAAATCACCGACATCTTTATCATCAATCCGCAGCAGGTGCGCGACCTGGCGTATCACGACCCGGCGCAAGTCCCCGAATGGGAGGAGCTGTTCGGCAGCGCGCCTACTCCGGAGCAGGCCGAAATGGCCGAGCGCGACCGCGAAATGTCCATCCGCCTCACCTGGCGCCCGTATATGCACAACCCCCGCCTGCCCGCCAAGCTGGGCCGCGTCAGCATCCCCACGCATATCGTGTGGGGCGAAAACGACAACCTGGTGCCGGCGGAATGCGCCGACTTGTACCGCCAGGCCATCGCCGGCGCTCAAGTAACCGTCATCCCCAACTGCGGCCATTCCCCCCAAATCGAAAAGCCCGACGAATTCGCGCGGATCGCAGCGGCCTTTTTCTAGGCCGGCGCGCGTCATCCCAATCCCGGCGCCGGCCAGCGGAGGGCGGCTATGACTACGACAACTATCGGCCAGGAACTGCTGACCGCCGATGACTTGCTGCGACTGTCCGGCAATGGCGTCAAAGGCGAACTGGTAAAAGGGGTTTTACAAGAAACTATGTCCGTTGGCGGTGAACACGGCGAAATTGCAATGGCGTTGGGCGCCACGCTCCTGGCATATGTCCGACCGCGGCGTATGGGCCGGGTAGGCGGCTCTGACGCCGGCGTGCGTCTGGAACGCAGCCCGGATACGGTGCGCGAACCCGATGTCCTCTATATATTGGCGGAAAAACTGCCGCTGGCGGTGCGAGTTCCGGGGTGTTACGAAGTAATACCTGACCTGGTAGCGGAGATTGCGTCGCCCAGCGACCGGCCCGGAGAAATCGCCGACCGGATTGCAATGTGGCACCGCTACGGCGTCGCTATGGTCTGGGCGGTGTATCCCGCAACCCGCACGATAGCGACGCATCCGCTGGACGGCGGCGCGGCAATTCCCGGTTTTCAGTGCGCGGTGCGCGACATACTTGACCCGTAGTCCTAAGGCCAGCCAGCCGCCGACTGCCAGGGCATAGCCCCCAACAACCAATAGGATACGATGATGAAAGTCCTGTCCCTTGCCGCAAAGAACTACCGCAGCCTGCGGGAAGTAACCGTTGAGCTGGATCGCCTCAATTTGTTCATCGGCGCCAACGCATCGGGGAAAAGCGCGATTTTGGACGCGCTGCGCTTTTTGAGCGAAGCAGTCCGCGCGCGGGATTTTCGCGGGCCAATGTTCTCGCGCGGCGGTATGCTCAATCTGGCCTGGAAAGGTGCAGAGGCTAGCCAGATCGAGTTATCCATTGTGCTAGAGGATGGAGAGCGCCGGTTTGAGTGGACTGTACGGTTAGCTAGACAGTCCTATGATTTCTATGTGGCCGAGAGTGTTAGCCAGTTCCAACCAGGACAACCGCCGGCCCAGTTACTGCACTCAGAAAATGGTCATGGCTGGTGGTGGTCTGGTGAAAAAACCGAAAGAGTGAACCTTTTGCAAGGAGCGTCGGTCTGCGCTCTAACCGCCGCCGCTGCTGATGCGTCGTTTCCCGGACGGGAGATTGCAGAGTTTGTCGGCGGCTGGGGATTCTTTGACCCCAGCCCATTCCTGCTGCGCCGAGACTGGAACCTGACCGATGCCATCGGATTTGACCCCTATGGCCGCAACTTGGGCGAAACACTCTACAGCCTGCGGAGCGCACATCCTGAAATCCTCGACCAGGTTGTCGAGGCGACGCAGTCGATTGTAGGACTTCCCGACGAGATTGAACCCAGAGATGCGGAGGACCGCTTCTATTTTGTGCAACGCGAACCGGGATTGCAATTCCCGGTGAACCAGATGGGCGTGTCCAGCGGTACGCTGCGCGTACTGGCATTGATGACTGCCTTGTACGGACAATCCGGTAGCGCTTTGATTGGCATTGAGGAACCGGAGAACTACATCCACCCTACTGCGCTGCGCGCCTTTGTAGAACATATCCTGGAGGCGCGCAACCAGACTCAATTCTTGGTGACTACTCACTCGCCTCTAGTGCTGGATTACATAGACGACCCTGCTGCGGTGAATGTCGTCAAGCGTGATATAAGCCGCGGTACGGTTGTCTCGCCCGAAGCGAACCCGGAAGGTGTTCGCAAAGGATTGGAAGCGTCGGGGTTTGGCCTCGGCCAATACTACGAAACTAAAGGATTTGGAGGCTAACTACATGATCAAGCGTGTTGTCGTCATCGCTTCAGGGGCTACGGAACGGAGCGCGCTGCCACATTTGCTGGCGCATTTGGAACCGGAAGGCATTACGGTGGACATTCGCATTCCCGCTCGCAACCGCCAGCTCACCCCCAATGTTGTGCATCCTATCATCTACTCATTGCCACACGAAAGCCATCCGCCTGACAAGGTAGTAGTACTGGTTGACACTGACGGCAAATCTGCGGGCGATGCCATGCAGCAGCTTAAGCAAAACTCGCACAACGTTGCGTCCCGAACACGCATCCCTTTTGGCATTCACTATGCTCATGCTCAATGGCATTTGGAAGCGTGGTTCTTTGCGGATGAGCGTCATTTGCGAGAATATCTGGGCGGCCGGGCGTTGGGCAACGTTGATGCTTCGCAGCCCGACTCTATCCAAAACCCGAAACAGCACCTCAAAGACTTGCTGCCAAGCCGTATTTACACTGCCCAAACATCCGCAAGAATCGCCAGAGCCTTGGATGCTCATACCATCGCTCAACGCAGTCCCAGCTTCGCTGCCTTTCTAACCGCAGTGCGAAACGGCGCCCGCGGCTCCGATGCTAACGCTGCCGACTGATTGCAGCAAAACGACGCCCACATCAAATAGCGGTGCCACATCCGCGTTGATCCGGGCGTCGGCTCGCTGCTGCTGGAAGCTATGAAAATCTCTACTGCATTTGCGTATTCCCTGGCAATTTACGCTGTACTCACACTGGTGTTCTTTCTAATCCTATTTCAAGTGCCGAGCAAGCAACGGCGTCAACCAGGTTTTACAACGACCGTCGCAATTACTGATCCGAGCCATCTGACGCCGTTGCCAGCAGCTCCGGGTTGAGCAGGATTATAGTCCAGCCGATCCAGTTGATTATGCCCAGGATAACCAGGGCGATTTCAACCAGGCTGAGCGGCGCCGGTGCCAGCTGCATCCCGATGCGGCGCTGCCAGTAGCGGTTCAGGTTGCCTTGCGCCTGCCACATCAGCCCCGCCATTATCGCGGCCCGCGCGGCGTTGGCGGCGAAGTAGCCGATCCGCTGCGTCTCCGACAGCCCTACGCCGACTATTGACGGCTGTTCCCCAAGCGTCGCGGCGTCCGACACCAGCCGGGTCGCCGCCCAAAGCAGGGCCAGCGCCGCCACTGCCAGCCCGATTGACAGCATCGGGTTCAGCGTGCTGGGAACTCCCCATTCGTCCATCAGTTCACGATACGCCCGGATGTGCGCGTGCAAGCGGAAAAACTGGTACACCGGTAACACTATAGTTAGCGCGTGGCATACCGGATAAGCGGACGCTCCGGTGTGGTCGCGGTAATGCCGCCAGGTCAGGTACATCCAATAGAAAGCGTACAATCCCGTCGTCAGCAGCGACAGCAGGATGACGCGGTTGGGCGAAATGTAGTAGGCCGTACCGGCTGCGCCGGCCGGAACCGGCGCCGGGCGCGGCTGCCGGGTTTCTCCATAGCGCGGGCCGGCTAGACGGTCCAGATCTTGGTCTGCGGATGGGCGGGACGCATCCGGCAGTGGCACCGTATGTGCCGGCGGCGGTGAACCGGGCGGCGCACTTACCGGAACATCCGGCCGCTGCGCCGCCGGATTATCACGGCCCGTTGCGGCTGGCAGCCGGCCGCCGCAGCTGCCGCAGAAACGATGCTCTCGGTCGTAAGCCGCCCCGCAGTGAGGGCAAGCCGGCGCGCTGTCGGAACCCGTCATAGCGGCCCGGTCAGGCTTTCGCCCACACTACCGGGTTGCTCAGGGTTCCGATGCCGTTGACGCTGATGTCGCAAACATCCCCGTCTTTCATATTCTCGGTAGCCCCATCCGTGCCCATCCACAGCACATCGCCGGGAACCAGCGTCAGGTATTTGCTCATCTCGCTGATATAGTGCCGCACCCCGAAAATCGCCGTGTTAAGGTCATATTCGCCGACCACCCGGTCATTGACTTTGATGACCACGTGCAGTTCGTCCGGGTTCAGCCCGGTGGCAATCCAGGGGCCCATCGGCTTGAAAGTATCGGTGTTTTTGGCGCGCCACATTGTGCGGTCGTTGCGCTGCCAGTAGCGCTCGCTCACATCGTTACCGATGGTGTAGCCAAGCACATAATCCAGGGCATCGGCCTCGCTGACATTGCGGCATTCCTTGCCGATGACAACCACAACCTCGCCCTCGTACTGCAATTCCTCCGTAGCGTCGGCGGGAACGATGATCGGGTCCCCAGTCCCGGTAAGGGCGTTGACGGCGCGGTAGCCAACATCGGCCTTTTGGGGCAGGTTGGGTTCCTCGCCGCGCATCCGGGCGGCCCAGGTTACGTGTTCAGGAAAGTTGATGCCGGCGGCGTAGAAAGTGGGCGGCGTAACCGGCGGCAGCAGCTTTACCGAGCTGAGGGCATACTTGCCGCCGGATTTTTGCAGCCCGTCAAACAGGCCGCCCTGCACTTCCAGCACGGCATCATCCTCAACGATGCCGTAGGCTTCACGGTCGCCGGTGCGAAACTTGCAAATCAGCATATTGCTGGCCTCCTGACTACCCTTGCGATTGCGGCCGACGCCGGCGCTGCGCCGTCGGCCGGAGCGGGGATGTGATGAACGAATCAATCGGATGAATGAATCAATCGATGGACGGCAAAACGCCCGGCCCAATTCTGGCATCATACCGCCGGCGGGTCAAGGCAGGGGCATAACCCCGAAAGCGGCAAAACGGCGAGGGCGAATGCAATCAGGCGAATGTGGTAAGATTAGCGGCGGCGCGCCCGGCAATGGCCTGATTCGGCACCGGCCGGCGTTGCGCCAAGTCAACCCCCGTCGGCCGCAACGGGTGGCCAGCGGAAGCGAGTATAGTATGCAGCAATCGGAAACGCAGCTGATTTATTGGGCGCCCAGCCGGGTCAGGTTCAACCTTACCCTCATCCTGGCGGGGGTGGTTATCGCCCTCGGCCTCTTGCAGTCGTTTGGAATTGACCCCATCGCCGCCGCCTGTGGCCCGGCCCGCACTGCCGCGCCGGATCAGACTGCGCCGGAGGGAGCCCCACCGACCACCGACGCCGCCCCCCAAGGGGGCCGCGGCTTTTTGCAGGGTCCCGTTCTATTGATAATTGTCGGTCTGGGCGTAGGCGCTTATTCGTGGCTGACCTCGCCGCGCCAGTACCGGGTTTATCCTGATGCGCTGGTCATTATGTACGGAATGCCGCGCAACCGGCGGCTGCATTTCAGCCAGATTCGCGAAGTCGCCAACGACCGCAACTTTATGGGCGACCCGCTGCGCGTCTATACCAGCAACCGCCGCCGCATTCCCATCCAGGTGCACGAACCCGATGCGTTCTACGACTACCTGCAACCGGCGCTGGACGATTTTCGCCGTCAAAACCCCGAATATATGCCGCCGCCGGAACCGCAGACGCCGGAAAGCGCCCCGTCCGAATCCACCGACGCCGACATCGTCGACGCTCCCTCCGCCGCCGATGCTGCATCGACTCCTCCGTCCGATGCTCCGCCCCCGTCCGCTGATACCGCTCCCCCGTCTGCCGACGGCAGCAGCGGCAGAGGACGGCGCCGGCGCCGCAGCCTCCGCGGCGATGACGACCACGACAGCAATACAGACGGTACACCGCCGGGTTCTAACTGACGGCGGTACTTGGCCCTATGCGTACAGCCGGATTCCGGTTTTCACCGGAATGACGGTAATTCACTGGAATGACGGTAATTCACTGGAATGACGGTAATTCACCGGAATGACGGTAATTCACCGGAATGACGGTAATTCACCGGAACGACGGTAATTCACCGGAACGACGGTAATTCACCGGAATGACGGTAATTCACCGGAATGACGGTAATTCACCGGAATGACGGTAATTCACCGGAATGACGGTAATTCACCGGAATGACGGTAATTCACCGGAATGACGGTAATTCACCGGAATGACGGTAATTCGCCGGAATGACGGCAATTGCCCTGCTCCTTTGGGGATGCGCTGTTACCAGAGCAGCATCGCATCCCCAAAGGAGTAAAAGCGGTATTCCGCAGTGATGGCCTCCCGATAAGCGGCCAGTATCTGCTCCCGGCCGGCAAACGCCGATACCAGCATCAGCAGCGTGGAACGGGGCAAGTGGAAGTTGGTCAGCATCGCATCCACCACCCGGAACTTATGGCCGGGCAAGATGAATAGATCGGCGTCGCCGGTGGCGGCTGCCAGAGTCGGGCGTTGCGCCGCCGCGGCGTCCTGCCCGGCCTGTTCCAGAGTGCGTACCGTGGTAGTCCCGACGGCGATGACGCGTCCGCCGCGCGCCCGGGTTTTGTTGATGGCGGCGGCGGTGTCGGCCGGCAGTTCGTACCATTCGGTATGGATTTGGTGCTGCCCGATGTCCTCGCCCCGCACCGGGCGAAAAGTGTCCAGCCCTACGTGCAGCGTAACCCAGGCGATGCCAACCCCGGCAACGCGGATTTCGTCCAGCATCCGGTCGGTAAAGTGCAGGCCGGCGGTAGGCGCGGCCACGCTGCCCGGCGCATCGGAGTAGATGGTCTGGTAGCGTTCCGGGTCGGCCGGCGTCTCTTTGATGTACGGCGGCAACGGTAGCTCGCCAACCCCGTCCAGCGCAGTTTCGTCGGACACTGTTACCGTACGCAGGCCGTTTTCGTGGGCGGCGACGATGGCAATACGGACCGGGGGCTGATTATTATCAGTGCTGGCGGTGGCGATAGTTACCTCTGCCCCGGGCCGCAGCCGTCGCCCCGGACGCCCCAAAGCCTGCCATACTCCCGGTTCCAGCCGCCGCACCAGCAGAATCTCCACGGCGGCGCCGGACTGCTGCTCCCGACCGTGCAGGCGCGCCGGGATAACCCGGCTGCGATTGAAAACCATCAGGTCGCCGGCGCGCAGATATTCGGGCAAGTCGCGAAAGCGGCGATGCTCAATACCGCCATCCTCACGCCGCAGCGTCAGCAGCCGTGAGGAATCCCGGGGCTCCACCGGATGCTGTGCGATGCGCTCCGGGGGCAAGTGATAGTCAAAATCGCCGGTTTGCATCGGCTTTCGGAATTACATTCGTCAATCCGCCCGGCGTCGGCCGGATTGACTGGGAATGAAACGGTAAGCGAATACAACCGAAAGGTTCACCCGGCGAAACTGCGCCGGGCGGCGTCCAGCGTGTTGTTCAGCAGCTCCGCTATAGTCATTGGGCCAACGCCGCCGGGAACCGGAGTTATCGCCTCTGCCTTGTCGGCTACGGCGTCAAAGTCAACATCGCCGACCAGCCGATAGCCGCGCCGCCGGCTGGAATCGTCAACGCGGTTGATGCCCACATCAATTACGACGGCGCCGTCGCGCACCATATCCGCCGTAATAGCACCGGGCGCGCCCATAGCGGCCACCAGTATATCGGCCTGGCGGGTAATGGCGGCCAGGTTGCGGGTTTGGCGATGGCACACCGTAACGGTGGCGTTGCCGCCCGCGCCGCGCTGTATCAGCAGGGCGGCCAGCGGCTTGCCCACAATGTTGCTCCGGCCCACGATGACCACGTGCTGCCCAGCCGGGTCGTACCCGGCGCGCAGCAGCATCTGCTGTACGCCGGACGGGGTGCAGGGCAGATAGGCCGTTTCGCCTTGCAGCATCCGGCCCTGGCTGATGGGATGCAGGCCGTCCACATCCTTGCGCGGGTCAATCCGCTCAATTACGGCGGACTCAGCAATATGCTCCGGCAGAGGCAGCTGCACCAGTATGCCGTGAAATTCGTCAGCGGCGTTGAGACGGTCAATATGATGCAGCAATTGCTCCGATTCGGTATTTGCCGGCATATGGAAAGTTTCGGAGTGCATACCGACGGCGGCACAGGCGCGCGCCTTGTTGCGAACATAAACCGCCGAGGCCGGGTCATCCCCGACCAGGACGGCGGCCAAGCCGGGCTGAGGGCCGCCGGCAGCGACCAGTTCTGCGACGCCGGCGGCTACTTCGGCGCGCCGGCCGGCGGCAATTTCATCGCCTTTCAGAATCCGTGCGGACATAGCGTTGCCAATTACTCCAGCTCAAAGATGTACTGCCGGACGCGGAATGTGAAACCGGGCAGCACATCCTCGCCGTCCAGCAATTCCGGGTCGTCCAGCAGCTGCGGTTCGTCCGAACCGGCGCGGTAAATATAGACCCGGCGGCGACGGGCGTCAATCAGCCAGCCCAGGCGCGCGCCGCCGGCCATCCATAGCCCCATCTTGCGCTGCAAAGGGCGAAGGTTGTCGGTGCGGGAACAGATTTCCACCACGAAATCGGGCGCGCCCTCAATGACGGTTTCCTGCTGCTCCGTGGTTTGGGCATCGTAAAGTTCCCGGCGCATCCAAGCGGCGTCGGGGCCGCGGATTTCGCCGGACGGCAGCCGAAAGCGGCTGCTTTGCGATGCCGCGATGCCGCCGTTATCCAGCTGCCAACCAAACAGGAAGTAATTAAAAGCGCTTTCTCGGCGGTTTCCGCGAAATCCGGTCATAGGCAGTATCAGCAGCTCCCCTTCGGCGTTGACTTCCATTTCGTAAAGGTCGTTCTGTTCGCAAAAAGCGGTGAACCGGGTCGGAAAATCCGGCGCCCGGTGGTCGATGCCCAAGGGCGCCAGCCACAGGCGTATCGTACCGTCCGGCTCGGCGATAACCGCATCGTCCGTGGCCGGCGTTTTGGCGTGGCGCGCGGCGGCGTCAATGCCGGCCGGCGCATCGGGCAAGGCCGGCGGTTTTACTACGGCAGTGGTCATTGCGTACAATCCTTGGGTAGTCAGCCCTTGGGTAAATCAGCCTTCAGTCAAATCAACGGCAATGCGGCTATTCCAGGTCAAAGATGTACTGGCGCACCGGAAACGCAAAGCCGGGCAGCACATTCTCGCCGTCCAGCATTTCCGGGTCGTCCAGCAGCTGCGGTTCGGCCTGCCCGGCGCGGTAGATATAGACTTGGCGACTGCGGGCGTCAATCAGCCAGCCCAGGCGCGCCCCGCCGGCCATCCACAGCTCCATCTTGCGCTGCAAGTAGCGCAGGTTGTCGGTGCGGGAACGGATTTCCACCACAAAATCGGGCGCGCCCGCAATGACGGTTCGTCTTTGCTCCTCCGGCAGAGCGTCATAGCGTTCCTGTGTAATCCAGGCAGCGTCTGGCCCGAGGAGTTCGCCCGACGGCAAGCGGAAGCGAACCGTTTGAGACGATGCGCTGCCGCCATTGGCCAGTTCCCAATTGGCAAGAATCGTTGACATATAAAGCTCGTATTTGTTGCCATAGTATCCGGTCATAGGCAGTATCAGCAGCTCCCCGTCGGTATTGACTTCCATTTCGTAAAGGTCGTTCTGCTCACAGAATGCGGTGAACCGGGTCGGAAAATCCGGCGCCCGGTGGTCGATGCCCAGGGGCGCCAGCCGCAGGCGTATCGTCCCCTCCGGCTCGGCCTTTTCCGGTTCGGCGCTAATTGGGCCGGGCGGCGCGGCGCGGTCCAGCTGGATCTCCGCCGGCGCCGCAGCGACAGTTTCGGGAACGGTAAGCGTGGTCATTGCGCTGCCTATCCTCCGTTAGTCATCCATTAAGCCATCAAACATTTATATGGCAATGGCCCCGCTATGATAGCATCTTTCGGACGTTCTTGGCCCTTGCCTTGCCCGGCCCGGCGTTTGCCAACCGCCCCGTTTGCGCCTACAATGCCGCGTATGCGTATCGTATCCTTGCTGCCCAGCGCAACCGAAACCGTTTTCGCCCTCGGCCTGGGTGATGCGCTCGTCGGCGTATCCCATACTTGCGATTACCCGGCAGCGGCGCGCGGGCGGCCGGTGGTGAGCCGCAGCATTCGCAGCAAATCCCATCTTTCCAGCAACGAAATTGACGCCATTGTCCAACAGGCGCGCGCCGTCGGCAACCCGCTGTACATCATTGACGGCGAACTGCTCCGCAGCCTGCGCCCCGACTTGATACTGACTCAGGAACTCTGCGAAGTCTGCGCTGTGGGCGCCGGGTCAGTGTTTGAGACGGCGGCCCGCTTTCTGGATTATGCTCCGCAGATTTTGAGCATTCGCCCGGCGGGGTTGGACGACATTTTTGACAACATCCGGCGCATCGGAGAGGCCGCTGGCGTACCGGAGCGCGCCGCTGTCCTGTTGGACAACCTGCGCCGCCGTACCGACTATGTTGCCCGGCACGCGGCCGACGGCTATCGCCTCAAAGTGTTCTGCATTGACTGGCTGGAGCCTTTGCGGAACACCGGCCAATGGACGCCCGAATTGGTAGAGTTGGCCGGCGGCTGCGAGGGGCTGGCCGAAAAGTGGGGCAAGTCGCGCGAGGTAGGCTGGGATGAAGTGGCCGAGTATCAGCCGGACTATGTGATGTCAATGCCCTGCGCTTTTGATATGCAGCGCACCATCGCCGAAACGCAGCGGCTATGCGACCGGCCGGAATGGATGTCGCTGGACGCCGTGCGACAAGGCCGCGTGTTCCTGTTTGACGGACAAATACCCAGCCGCCACGGCCCGCGCGTCGTTGATGTGCTGGAAGGATTGGCCGAAGCGATGCGCCCGGAGTTATTTGCCGGATTGACGGCGCCGGGCATCTTTCGCCCGGCTGTCGCGGCATAGCGACATAACCGCATAGCACAATCGGAGGATGGCAACGCGATGGCTCTCTATATGATAGCGCTGGAGCATACCCCGGAACGCTGCCCCGGCGTTGACTTGGGCGTGCGCGACCGGGTGCTGCGAATGTCCGCCGCAATGACGGATACGCTGGCTACGCGCGGCTGCGAATATCGCGGCGGCTGGGTCGGCAAGTCATCGCATCAGACCTGGCTGCTGCTGGACGGGCCGGACGCCCATTCCGTAGATGACGCCGTAATTGACCTGGGTTTGGCTACCTGGAACCGCACCGCCATTTTCCCCGTCATCACGATGGACGCCGCATTTGGCGGGCTGCCCACTGACAGACCGGACGGCTAGACGACTGAGCGATTGATTGATTGCCGGATGGACGGGCCGGCATCGGCATCACTATTGCAATCGCAATCGCAATCGGCAAAGGAGCAGCGGTATGAGCGATGACATTTATCATCCCAAGCGGCGGGCGGTAATTGACCCTACCGGAGTGGGCAAGGGCAAAAGCGCGCCGGCGCGGCAGGTTGACTTGGGGGCGGTAGGCGATTTTCCGGAGCTGCCGGCCCGGGTGCGGCTGGACGGCGGCGAGGAACTGTGGCTGGCCCAATCCCGCGACGGGCAGTTTCGCCTGCTCTCAATGGTCTGCCCGCACGCTTACGGGCGGGTGGTCAAGTGGGACAAAAGCTTTATGTGCCCCGACCACGGCTGGAGGTTTGAGGAGGGGCAGGGCGTATGCGTCAACGGGCCGCGCGCGCAGCTGTTTTATCACCGGGTAGCCGTAACCGATGGCCGCCTGGTGGCCTACATCCCCGCCGATGCGGACGAATCCGTAACGCACGCGCCGCCGCCGGCGTGGGCGCTGCCCAAGTAACGGGCAATCGTCAATCAGCACGCGGGTAGTCGGTGTACCAGTCATCCCGTTCTGGTAATGCCGTTCCATCGTCGCTGGCGGCCCTGGGGTCGGGGCCGTAGCGGTTTTCGCCGGATTCGCCTTGCCGCGCCATCCAGATTATGGCCCAGACGATTAGGCCCAGCGTTACCGCCGCCGCTACGATAAACGCCAGCAGCGCGGGCAGCACGGCAAGGATTATCTCGGACAAATCCCCGCCAGTGCCGAGGGTTAGGATCCAATCACCGAAGGCGGCGAATGCGAATGCGAGGCCGATGAATAGTATCACGACGGCTATTCCCCAAGCCAACGCCGAGGCGGCGTACCACGCCAGCTGCCACCAGCCGGATTTGCCGATGTCGTGCAGGCGGCGGGAGGTAACCGCCAGGCTGGGCAGCAGGGTTGCCAGGCCGAACAGGGTGGACAGCACGCCCAACTCCTCTATACCGACCATCCGATCGATGATGCGGTCAATGACATCCAAAACGATGCTGGCAATGACGATGAACAGCATCCACCACCAGAATTCGGGCCGGGTAGCGCGTCCGCCAAATCGGAAATACTGACGGAACCCGGATTTGACGGCGGCGATGGGGGTAATCATCTGGCAATACCTCGTTGGGGGGCGGTTTTGCGGTGGCAATGGGATGTCGGATTTTACCCTACCGGACTGCGCTGTGCAATTAACTGCTCTGCTAGGGGGTATTGGCATAGATAAAGGGGATGGACGGGATGGGGATTCCGGCTTGTGCCGGAATGACGGTAAAAGCGGAATGGCGGTGAAAGATGGAATCCGCGCCGGGGCAGGCGGGCTTGCTTGCGGTTGATTACCAGATTATAATGATTATCAATTTTGAGCGAAACGCCCGTTGTGCGGTTGACAGGCGTAGGCTTGTCAACTAGAATGCGGGCAAATCGTCGGCAGGCCGGGGGTTGGCAGTGATTCCCGGCGTGATTGTGAACCATCGTAGCAAGAAGGAGGCACAGGATGTCATACCGAGACGACCTGGCATTGATGGCCCATCTGATGCGGCGGGCCGGGTTTGGCGCCAACCGCGCCGAGCTGGAGCGCTGCGTCGCCCAGGGCTACGAAGCCACCGTAGAAGAACTGCTCAACCCGCCCGCGGATCGGGAAGGCGGCAAGATGGCGCTGCTGCTGCGCTATCACCCCAGCTTCCTGCTGCCCGGCGGCGTTCCTTTTTCCGGCCAGGCCAACTGGATGTACAACATGGTTTCCAGCGACCGCCCGCTGGAAGAGAAGATGTCGCTGTTCTGGCACCATGTGTTTGCCACCGGCAACTCCAAGGTGGACAACTGCGACCAGCTGTTGGAGCAGATTGATATGCTCCGGGAATACGGGATGGGCAACTACCGGGAGATGCTGGTTGAGCTGTCCAAGAACCCGGCCATGATTTTCTGGCTGGACAACAACGAGAACCATCGCGACGCGGTCAACGAGAACTGGGGCCGGGAACTGCTGGAGCTGTTCTCCCTGGGCGTGTCCAACTACACCGAAGTTGATGTCCGCGAGTGCTCGCGCGCTTTCACGGGCTGGACGATCCAGGCCAAGCTGCCCCGCGCGCCGTATGGCCGCTACCCCTGGAAGTTCGCCTACCGGGAAGAAGACCATGACTTCGGGGAAAAGACTTTCCTCGGCGAAACCGGCAACTTCAACGGCGAGGACATCATCGACATCATCCTGAAGCAGCCGGCCACTTCCCGGTTTATCTGCCGCCACCTCTACAACTTCTTTGTGGCCGACGAGCCGCAGGTGCCGGCCTGGACGATTGAGCCGGCGCGGGATGAGGATGCGCTGGACGAAATGTGCCAGGTCTTTGAGGACTCCGGCTTTGAGATGAAAGCCGTCCTGCGCCATATGTTCCTGTCGCAGTGGTTCAAGGACGCCCGCTTCCAGAAGATCAAGAGCCCGGCGGAAGTGGTTGCCGGCACGCTCCGCATGGTGGGCCTCTTTGAGAACCCCGACCCCGGCGTGCTGAACATCGGCAAGGAACCCACTTATATGGGGCAGTCTATCCTAGACCCACCCTCGGTGGAAGGCTGGCACACCGGGCTGGAGTGGATCAACTCCGGCGCTCTGCTGGCCCGCATCAACTTTGTCGCCGACCGGGTGTCCAACCCGGACCTGCCGGGTATGCAGGACATCATCACCCGGATGCAGGAAGAGGGCGTAGAAACCGCCGACCATCTGCTGGACGCCTGCACCGACTACATGGGTTTCCTGGATTTGAGCGAGGAAACGCGCGGCCAGCTGGCCGAGCACGTCCGCAACGGCGGGAATATGGACTGGGGCAACCGCCCCGCCGCCGCGACCCGCATCGGCGAGACGATGGCTCTTATCAGCGCCACCACCGAGTACCAGTTCGGCTAAACGGCGGAACGGCGGCGCGGAGACTGCCGGACGCCAGCCACGGCTGACCGACAACGCGCCGCGCCGCCGACTTTGCCCTTTCCGAATCCGTTCAACGCACCTCACAAGGAGCAATGAAAATGACCTCCACCAAGAAAGACCCGGTCATTGTGGTCTTGCAGCTCACCGGCGGCAACGACTACTTCAACACGGTCATTCCCTACAACGACGCGTTGTACTACGACAACCGGCCCACCATCCGCTACGAGCGGGAGGACATCATTCCGGTCAATGACGAGCTCGGCTTTATGCCGACGATGGGGCCGCTGAAGGAAGTTTTTGACGAGGGCAAGATGGCCGTCATTCACGGCATCGGCTACGCCGACAGCCCGCGCTCGCACTTCCGCAGCATGGACATCTGGCATACCTGCGAGCCGGACAAGGTTGGCACCGAGGGTTGGGCCGGCCGCGTTGCGCGCGAGATGGATCCCAACAAAGAGAATGTGCTGACGGCCATCAACTTCGGGCATGGCCTGCCGCGGGCCTTGGCCGTTCCCGGCGTCCCGGTTGCCGCCATCGCCGATCTCGGCACTTACGGCCTGCTTACCGGCATCAGCGACACCGACCAGCGCGCCAAGGCGCTGGATCTGTTCTCCAAGATGTATGCCCCCACTGTCGGCGGCAGCTTCGTCAACGACTACCTGCGCTCCACCGGCACCGACGCCATGGTCGGCGCCGACATCGTGAAGGTGGCCCCGGAACGGTACTCCAGCAATGTGGAGTATCCCAACAGCCCCATCGCCCAGCATCTGCGGGACATCGCGCAGGTTTATATGGCCGACCTGGGCACCAAGATTTTCTACACGCAGCACGGCAGCTTTGACACGCACGCCGGCGAGGCGGCGGCGCATCCGGTGCTGTGGAAGGAAGTTTCCGAGGGCATCAGCGCCTTTTTCCAGGACATGAAGGAGCACAACACCGGCGAGAACATCGTAATGTACCTGTTCTCCGAGTTCGGGCGCCGCGTCCGCGACAACGGCTCCGGCACCGACCACGGCGCCGCCGGCGCTGCTTTCGTCATCGGCGATTCGGTCAAGGGCGGCTTCTACGGCGATTACCCGTCCCGCAAGGCCGAGGATCTGGAACAGGGCGACCTGGTGCCCAACTACGACTTCCGGGGCGCCTACTCCACCATCGTGGAGGACTGGCTGGGCATGGACGCCAACCCCATTGTCAACGGCGCGTTCCCCAAGCTGGACTTCATCCGGAAGTAAGCGGGCAAGCCCGTCAATCCAAACGCGGCGGCGCATCGAACCACGATGCTGCGATGCGCCGCCGCGCTGTCCCACGGTTTTTCACGGAGGATCAAAATGGCCTTGAATACCGTAGCAAGCGGGCGGGCGTGGCTGTACAGCCACAACATCGGCCGCAATGCTCAAGTGGGAATGGGGTTCAGCCAGCCTGTTGGCGTGGCCGCACGGCCCGACGGCGTGCTGTATGTCGCCAACCGCTCCGGCGAGCAGAACCCCAGCGCCCGCATCACCAAACTTACCGTTGACCAGGAGTACATCGGCGAATTCGGCCGCGAAGGCATCGCCTATCAGGCCGGCTCCGGCAGCCTGTTCACCTGGCTGACCGGCATCGCTGCCGACTCCGCCGGCAATGTCTATGCCTCGGACGAATGGAAAAACCAGGTATCCGTCTTTGACGCTGAAGGCAACCTGCAAAAGCAGTGGGGCGAAAGCGGCGACGGCGAAGGCCAGCTCAATGGCGCCGCCGGCCTTGCTTTTGACGCCGACGACAACTTGTGGGTGGTATCATCCCGCACCAGCCGCGTGCAGAAGTTCAGCAAGGACGGCGACTATCTGGGCGGTTTCGGCAGCAAGGGCAGCGGCCCTGCCGATCTGGAAATGCCCTCCGGCATCAGCCTTGACGCCGCCGGCGACATCTATGTTGCCGACTGGGGCAACCACCGGGTGCAGAAGTACACGGCCGGCGGGACGCATCTGGCTACTTTCGGCAGCAAAGGCTCCGGCTCCGGCGAGCTGAGCCATCCGCTGGATGTTGACATTGACAACGAAGGCGATGTCTATGTGGCCGACTGGGAGAACGAGCGCATCGTGATTTACGATGCGGAGACGCGCCCACTAGCCTACCTGGAAGGCGACGCGGTGGAAGTTTCGCAGTGGGGCAACCTGTCGCTGGACGCCAACCCGGATATGGTGAAGGCGCGGCGGCGCGTTCCTGACCTGGAGCAGCAGCAGCGCACTTTCCGGATGCCGATGGGCTGCACTTTCGACCGAGCCAACAACCGGCTGGTGGTGTGCGACACATTGCGCTCCCGCCTCCAGATTTACGAAAAGGACAACAACTTTTTGGACCCGCAGTTCAACCTGTAGTCCATACTGCCGGCCTTTTCAAGCCAGCGCCGGGGCGGCCGGGACGGATTGTAAATCCGTCCCGGCATCTTTTTGACCGATCTCTGTTAGGGCGCCGGGAGGGGATGGCCGTTGTCGCCGCCGCCCCGGGTGGGCGCGTCCGGCGGCAGGGTGATGATGGCGCGGCGGTGCGTTCCGACGCCGATGGTGCGGTCGCCCTCTTTCGCCTCTACCTTGAAATACAGCCAGCGTCCATCCACGCGTTCCAGCTCTGCTACGGCAGTAACCGTCGTGCCAATGTCGGCGCCGGCGACATGGCGGATATTCACCTCAAAGCCGACAGTGGACTGCTCCGGCGGCAGATGGGGCAGCACCGCCAGCTGCGATGCCTGCTCCATTGCGCGTATCATTGACGGCGTACTTAATTTGGCAATGTGGGGGGCCATATTTTGTTCGGAAACCAGCAGGTCGCAGCGGCCGGTCAGGCCGGGAACCAGCGCGCTGCTGGCAGTGTTATGGTCGTCAGGCATTCAATACATCTCCAAATCGGGTATTCTCAACATCAACTGGCATTGGGTTTTGGGGCCAGTCTGCCATCAGCAGCGTTAGCAGCAGCAAGATGCCGGTTGCCGGCAATGCCGCCGCCGTGCGCCATCCGGCCATCGTCATAAGGCAGCGCGGGGGGCCATCCGGCGTTACTGGCAGGCGGCGCGCACCGCCCGCGACATAGCCGACAGCCTGGGGTTATTCGTAGCGCTGGCCCGGAACCCGTTGGTAATATAGGCCACCGCCAGCCCCAGCGCCGGGTCGGCCCAACCCACCGAAGTGCCCGCTCCGCCATGCCCGAAAGTGCCGGCGCCGCGGTCAATGCTCGCCCCCATCCGGCTGTCGTCCAGCACCAGCCCCAGCGAGCGGCGCATTTTCAGGCCCAGCGAAAAATCGTTAGCTTCCGTTTGCAGCCGAGTGCCTTCGGCCACGGTTTCCGCTTTGAGGATACGCACGCCGTCCAGTTCGCCGCCGTTGCCCAGCATCGCGTAGAACCGGGCCAATGCGCGAGCCGTAAAAATGCCGCCGCCGGCCGGATGCACCGCCTGATGCACTTCTGGCCGATTGTAAGGACGGATCATCCCCGGCCGGTCGCAATCCTCCATTGCATGGATGCGGGAAACCCGCGGCTCCAGTTCCGGCGGCAAGCCCACATAGCCGTCATCCAATCCCAGCGGATCCAGAATTTCCTCCCGCAGGAATACGCCGATATGCCGTCCGTCAATGCGCCGCACCAGCTCCCCGATGACCCAGCCAAAATTGCGCGGATGGTACGCCATCAGCTGCCCTGCCGGGTAGTCGGGAATGATGTTCTCCATACACTCCACTACATAATCCCAATCCTGCCAGCGGTCCCACGACAGCTCCGGCGGCGTCTCCGGGAAACCGCCCCGGTGCGTCAGGATATGCCGGATGGTAACGGCGTCTTTGCCGTGTTTCGCAAAGCCCGGCCAGTAATCCGCAACCTTGTCGTCCCAGTCCAGCCGGCCCCGTTCCCACAGGATATGCAAGCACACGGCGGCCAGCGGCTTGGTTGACGAGTAAAGTATGAACATCGTATCGCCGTTCACCGGAACGCCGCCGGCGTCATCCGCCAGCCCGCCCCACAGGTCAACCGCCAGCCGCCCCTGCCGATAGACGGCCAGCCCGGCCCCCGGATGCAGCCCTTCGGCAATCTGCCGATGGAACAGCGTTTCCAGTTCCCGCGCCGCCGCCAAATTCATCCCGGCATCAGAGAGTGCGGATTCATCAAGCCCGGCAATGGCAGTAGCGGCGCTGGTAGCGGCGGCAGGGGCGATAGCAGTAGCAGTCATTCGTGATCCTCTGGTTATTCCGGCGGCGGCGGGTTCAGTCGGCGTACACCGTATTCAGCCCGGCGGACTTGTCAAAAAAGTGCTGCAAGCTCTGGTTGTACCGAAAGAACAGGTCGGCGCGCAGCTGGTCTCCCGTAGCATTGTTGGAAATCTCGTGCAGCATATCCAGACTGACCAGAGTCTGGCCGGCGCCGGCACCGCCGTTCTCCCGAATGTTGTCCAGCATCGCACGCCAGACGTCCGCCGACATTTCCAGAAAAAAGTCAACATTAATCAGGTCGTACTCCGTGCCGGCGCGCACCGCCCGGCACTCAAACGCCTCAAAATCCACGATAAAGACGCCATCGCCCGCCTTGACGCCCATACTGGCATCCACCGTCCCCAGCTGACGATAGCCGGGATCGTCATTCACCAGTTGGCGCAGCGTCTCAAACCACTCCAACGACGGAAACAGGATTGTATCAGCAGTCATTGCGATTCAACCTCCGGGCGTATTGAGCTAGTTGCCGGGCATATTGCGGGCATATTGAGAGAACTGCCCGGTATTCGCTGTTCCGTGCATCGGGCATTAATGCCGCCGCCGGCCGGCCTATTCCTTAAAGTACGGATCGCCGGATTTTTCGGCGGCGGAAAAGGGCGCCATCTGCCGCAGATAATGGTCCGGGTTGGACGCCGCCGGCGCCTTGCCCAGCGCACTGTCAACCATCCGGTAATAGCGCGGATCCAAATCCCGCAGCTGATCGCCCTCAGTGCGCCCCCGCGCAAACGCTGACATTATCCGCTCCACGCCGGCATCCCCGCAGTGCGCGCAGCGCGCTTCGGATGACGCAGCGGCGGCCATCTTGAAAAAGAGGCTGCTCACCAGGCGGCAAGAACGGCAGCGGTATTCGTAGATGGGCATAAATCGCATCCGGGGCCGGGCAATCCAACGACGGTATCGGAACCTACCGCCCCCGCAGCCGCGGATCCAGCGTGTCCCGCAGCGCATCCCCCAGGAAGTTGATGGCGAACACCACCACCGATATGGCAACTCCGGGGAACACCGCCAGCCACCACGCTTCACGAATGTCCTCCACGCCGCGCGTCAGCATCCCGCCCCAAGTCGGCACATCCGGCGGTACGCCCACGCCCAGGAACGACAGCGACGCCTCAATGATGATGGCAAATCCCAGCGTTATCGTCCCCAGCACAATGTAGCTGGCGACTACATTGGGCAGGATGTGCCGCAGCATTATGCGTATGGAACCGGCGCCGATGGCCGTCGCCGCCAGCGTATAGTCCAGCTCTTTGATGCTCAACACCTGCGACCGTATCACCCGGATCGTGCCGGGCAGCAGAATGACCAGCAGCGCGATAATGACGTTGTTGGCGGAGCCGCCCAGCACGGCAACCAGCGCCAGCGCCAGGATAATTGGCGGAAAAGCCATCATCGCGTCCACGATGCGCTGTATCGCCAAGTCAACTACGCCGCCTACATATGCGCTGACAATGCCAATCAGCGCGCCCAGCGTTACGCCGATGCCCACGCTGAGCAGGCCGACATAAATGGAAATCTGCGAACCGGCGATAATCCGGCTGAGCTGGTCGCGGTTCAGATGGTCGCTGCCCAGCCAAGCGCTGCCGCTGGGCGGCAGTCGTTTATCCGGGTGGGCGCGCACATCCAGCGGGTCATGGGGCAGTATGCCCGGCGCGGCCCAGGAAACCGCCGCCGCCAGAATGGTCAGCACAATGATGGCGGCGCTTATCGCCCCCAAAGGCTTGGAGCGGCAAAAACTGATTACTTTTTGCGTCCGGGTCTGCCGGGGACGCATTTCCTGCAATACCGGATCATCGCTTTCCCGATCCAGCGGGCGCGCGGCGGTGTTCGTGGTAGTCATTCTGTCAACGCTCCTCACGAGGCGAAAGCAGCGGCGGGACTATCTAGGCGTACCGGATGCGCGGATCCAGCAGTCCGTACAGCAGGTCAACCAGCAGGTTGATGATGACGATGGACACTGCGATGACGATGATGATGGCCTGGATGGTAGGAAAATCGCGCTGGAACACGGTTTCAATCAGCAGCGTCCCGATGCCCGGCACCTTGAAAATGCTTTCAATGATCACCGTGCCGCCGAACAGCCGCCCGAACTGCCAGCCGGAGATGGTCAAGATGGGCAACACGGCGTTTTTCAGCCCATGCCGCACCAGCACGATGCGCTCCGCCAGCCCTTTGGCCCGCGCCGTCCGCATATAGTCCTCGCGGATAATTTCCATCATCGAGGAACGGGTTACGCGGGCAATGAACGCCATATCGTAAAACCCCAGCGCCAGCGCCGGCAGAAACATCTGCTTGATATTGTTCCAGGGATCCTCCCATATATCATCAAAGCCCAGCGGCGGCAGCCAGCCGAAGCCTCGGGACAGCACCAGCACCACCAGCAGCCCGGCGAAAAACGTCGGTATGGATATACCCACCAGCGTAATCACGCGGGCGATGTAGTCAACTATGCTGTCCGGTTTGATGGCGGAAATCACACCCAGCGGCACGGCGAATACTACTGCGATAATGATTGCCAGTACCGCCAGCTCCAGCGTGCGCGGTATCCGTTCCCCGACCAGCTTGGTAACCGGCTGGCCCGACCGCCAGATGGAGGTGCCGAAGTCGCCCTGCACCAGACCGCTAACCCATTCCAGGTACTGGATGTGGATGTCGCGATCAGTACCGAGCTGCGCCCGCAGATCATCCAGCTCCTCCTGCGTGAACGAGGCGTCGCCGTCGCTCAAAATGACCAGCGCCGGGTCGCCGGGCAGCAGCCGCATCACCGTGAACACGATGATGGTCACCAGCAGCACGGTGGGAATAATCAAGCCGATGCGCTTCAGCGCGTACTGTCGCATAGCGTTTGCCTTCCGTTACGCCTGATACCGGTATGCTTGATAATAGATGCCGGATTACGCTAATGCTAGGTTACAGGGGCAACGCAGTTCGTGCGCCGCCCCTGCCAACGATCTACTGCCTTTCGGATTCAGCCGTCCCGGCCTAGCGGTCCAGCCACAAATCCTCATGCTTGAACTGGTACTGCACGGTGGACGGAGCGTTGAACCCCTTCACATCCTGATGCACTATCCAGAACAGCTGCCCCAGCTGGAGCGTAACCCAGTGGTTGTCCGAGAACGCGTGCAGCCACAGCTCGGCTTCCTTGTTGATTTCCCGGCGCGCGTCGGGATCCAACTCCACCTTCTGCCTCTCAAACCAGTCGTCCACCATCGGGTTCGACCAGTCGGTATAGTTGCGCGTGCCGCCCTTGCGATACACGCCGCCATACACCGCATCCGGGTCATAGACCACCATGCCTTCGCCCTGGCAGCTGATTTCCCAGTCGCCGGCGGAACCTTCGGCGCGGGAAGTGCCGTACTTGGCATAGCCGGCCGCGCTCGGCAGCGTCTCAATATCGCCAGTGATGCCCAAGGCATCCTGCAACTGCTGCTTCACTACCTGGCACTGGTCGGGGTAGTTGCCCACTTGCCGCACGGTGTACGCAACCTCAAGGCCGTCGGCAACGCCGGCTTCGGCCATCAGCGCGCGGGCGTCCTCCAAGTCCTGCTTACCTTCGGCGCTGTCCTTAGGGCGGATGCCGGCCCAGGTGTTGCATTCCTCGTTGGGGTGGGCCAGGCCCATCAGCGGGCAATAGCTGCCGCCGGAGTTGTCAAAGACGATTTCGTCAATTTCCTGCCGGTCCACGGCCAGGTTGATTGCCTGCCGCACCCGGTCATCCTGGAACTGCGGTTTCTTGATGTTCAGCATCAGGCCCCAGTTGGTGCCGGCCGCGATGGGGTGCGCCACAAACTCGCCGTCGGTCGCTTTTTCCAGGTCAAAGTACTGCGTCGGCGACAGGTTGGTGAACCCGCCGTTGGCCATATCCAGCCGGCCCGCCTCAAAGTTGGCAATCAGCGTATCTTTGGCCTGGCCGGTGAAAATGGTGTGCTCAATGCGGTCAACATAAGGCCGCCCGTCCTTGAAGTAGTCCGGGTTCTTGTTGACATAGTAGAAGTCGCCCACCTGGTATTCATCAAGGACAAACGGGCCGGAAGTGGCGCCGCGGTCAATGATGTTCTCGCCCAGGTTCAGGAAACAAGGGTTGGCGGCGTCGCGCACCGCGCAGTTTTCATCGGAGTCCAGCATATGCCCCGGCAGTACCTTGGCATAGTCAATGGCCAAGAACTTGATGAACGCGCCGGATGCGAACTGCAACTTGAACTCAACGGTCTTGTCGTCAATGGCCACCATCACATCGTCCAGGTTGGTCGCTGAGCAGTCGCCCCCGTCTTTGTCCGCCACTTCCACCGTGACGGTGTAGTTGCGCCACAGCCCGGAACGCCCGGCGCCGTTGCACGGGTTGGCATAGCGCGAATGCGTTGTGATGATGTCCGATGCCGTAATCTCGGTGCCGTCCGTCCACTGCATATTGTCCCGCAGAAAGAACGTGTAGGTGAGGCCGTCGGCGCTGATTTCCCAATCCTCGGCCAGGTCGCCGGTGATTGCGTTGGTGTCCACCGTGTCATACTGCACAATCTGGTTGTACAGCTGCGAGTAGGAAATGACGCTGGACAGCGAGGACGAACCTAGCGGATCCCAGTCCTTGGTGTCGGCGTAGGCCGACATCAACAGCGTGCCGCCATACTTTGGCCCGGCGCTGGGCGTCGGAGTAGCCACTACGCGGGGCGTTGACGTGGGCGCCGGCGTGTTGGTAGGCCGGATCGTAGCGTCCGGCGGCGGAGTGCTAGTAGGAGTAGGCTCCGCAGCCATCGCGGCGGTCGGCGCGGCGGCGTCGGTAGTCGGGGCTGCCTGCTGTTGCTGCGATTGGGCTGCCGGCGCCTGCGTAGCGGCCGGCGCCGCCGTGCCCCCGCAAGCCACGGCGGCCAGCAAAGCGACCGCCCCGCCCAGCGGCAGCAGCGCGCGCAGCGTTAATCGGCGCAAGTTAGTTGCCTTCATAATCGATTTGAGCCTCCCCTCAAGCGGTGTATTTCAGGACGGGTCGCTGCGATTACCGGAACGGGCTAACGGCAATGGACGCGCTGTCCGCCCGCACGATAAAACGGGAGCCGCAAGGCCCAGCCCCTTGTGAAAACAACCACAATGACCCAAGCAGTGCGGTATGCTAACCCAGCGCATAACGGCTGTCAATAGCCGAATGTCAGGGGTATTCTTTGCATAACTTGTATCGGGTTTTGCGGGCCAGCTGCACGGACGCACCCGACGCGGCAGGAATAACGCGCGGCGCAAGCAGTCGCAATCACCCGCCCGGATGCATCCGCGCGGGGACCAGCGGCGGGACAGGCTGTAACAAGTCGCAATCACCCGCCCGGATGCATCCCTTTTACCAGGCAGCAACAGCGCGGTCGGGGCTATACTGGATGCCATCCTTCAACAACCCCGTTCCAGGATTATTGCGATGACCGCCCTTTCCGCCAACGACTACCCGCTGCGCCGTAGCCGGCACGACTCCAATGGCGATACTGATGCCGCCGTCGCGCCGCCGGAACGCGCCCGGCAACTGCGCGCCGAACTCTGGTTCCACAACGACCAGTATTACGACCAGGACGCCCCCGTTATCAGCGACGCGCAGTATGACGCCCTGATGCAGGAACTGCGGGAACTGGAAGCAACCTACCCGGAATGCCGCTCCGCCAATTCGCCTACCCAGCGCGTCGGCGGCAGCCCCTCCGACCGCTTTCCCCAAGTGCAGCATCCCATCCCGATGCTCAGCCTGGGCAACGCTTTCAGCCGCGACGAACTGGAGGCGTGGCATGAGCGCGTTAAAGACCTGCTGGATGGGCGGCCCTTCCGCATGGTAGCCGAACTGAAAATCGACGGCCTGGCCGTCCGCCTGGTCTATGCCAACCACAAGTTGGCGCTGGGCGCTACTCGCGGCAATGGGCAAATCGGCGAGGATGTTACCGCCAACCTCCGCACCGTCGCCGGCATCCCCCAAACGCTGCCCGACGCAATGCCGCCCAACTTGGAAGCGCGCGGCGAAGTCTATCTGCCATTAGACAGCTTCCGCCGGATGAACGAGGAGCGGGAACGCAACGGCGAACCGCTTTACGCCAACCCCCGCAACACCGGCGCCGGCACCATCCGCCAGCTGGATCCCGAAGTTACCCGCAGCCGCAATATGCAAATCTGGACTTACAGCCTCAACGACGTCGGCGACTCACCGCTGCCGGCAACTCACTGGAACGCCCTGGCCCAACTGCAAGACGGCGGCTTTCCCGTCAATCCGCTGAACCGCATCTTTGACACCGTGGACGAAGTCTGCGCTTTCTACGATGAAATGCTGGCCCGCCGCCACGACTGGAACTACGAAGCGGACGGCATCGTTATCAAAGTGGACGGCATCGCACAGCAGAACGCCTTGGGTTTCGCCGGACGCGAGCCGCGCTGGGCCATCGCCTACAAGTTCCCGGCAGAGCAGGCCACTACCCGGCTGCTGGACATCATCGTCAGCGTCGGACGCACCGGCAGCCTCAACCCGCAGGCCATTCTGAAGCCGGTAGTCGTCAGCGGCGCCACCGTGCAACACGCCTCCCTGCACAACGAGGAGGATATTCACCGCAAAGACATTCGCAAGGGCGATCTGGTAGTCATAGAGCGCGCCGGCGATGTCATCCCCCAAGTCATCGCCCCGGCGCTGGAGCCCGGAGCGGAGAGAGGCCCGGAGTTCCGTATGCCGGAGCGCTGCCCGGACTGCAACGCCGCCATCGTCAAGGTTGAGGGCGACGCAATGCACCGCTGCCCCAATTCGGCCTGCCCCGCCCAATTCTTTGAGTCGCTGAAACACTTCGTCAGCCGCAGCGCAATGGACATTGACGGACTGGGCGAACAGTGGTGCCGCATCATGATTGACCAGGGCTTCGTCGCCGATGCGTCCGACCTCTACGGGTTGCAAAAAGAGCAGCTGACCGCGCTGGATCGGATGGGGGAAAAGCTGGCCGCCCGCATCCTGTCCAACATTGAGGCCAGCAAGCAGCGTCCGCTGGCGCGCATCCTGTTCGCCTTGGGCATCCTGCACGTCGGCGCCGAAATCGCCGAACTGCTGGCCGCCCGCTACGCCAGCATCGCCGACCTGGCCCAAGCCACCGCCGAACAGCTCACCGAGATAGAGGGCATTGGCCCGCGCATCGCCGCCAGCATCGTTAACTACTTCGCCAATGAACGCAATCAGCGAACTATCGCCGGACTGGAAACCGCCGGCGTCAAAATGTGGCAAGAATTGGCGCCGCCGGACGAATCGGCCCGGCCCTGGCAGGGGCTGACTTTCGTCATCACCGGCACGCTGTCCACAATGACGCGCCGGGAAGCGGAGGGCAAAGTGAAGGCACTGGGAGCGTCCACCACATCGGCGGTATCCCGCAAAACCAGCCGGGTGGTAGCCGGCGCCGCCGCCGGCAGCAAATTGGCCACAGCAGAACGGCTCGGCATCCCAGTGCTGGACGAGGACGCCCTGCTGTCGCTGCTGGACAACCCGGCGGGCATCAGCGCGGACGAAGGCGGCGATGCGGCGGCAAAAAACGCCCCGGAACAGGCAGAACTATGGCACAACCCGGTTTCCGGGGCCGGCTAACGCGCAATAAGCCGATTGATGGCAAAACCGATCAAAAATAGAACCCCCGCCCCGCCGACGCCAGTTCCGACAATTGACAGGATCCGCAAGGCGATAGACGATTGAGCCGGATTGCCGAAAAATGCCGCCCCCAATAGCAGCAACAGGAAAATTGACGGAATGCCGACTGCCATCAGCAGCGTGCCAACCAGCAGTCTGTACCGCCGTTTATCTTTCTCGGTATCTGCCTCAATCCCTTTAACGATAGTTTCGTTCTGACGACGGTCGGCATTATCCGCTATCTCCCAACTACGCAGCGCAACCGCCTGCTGCTCCCGCTGAATAGCCAGCCGTTCCCGTTCCAGTTCAGTAAGAGCGGTCATCGCTGCGCCAATTACGACCGCCAACTCATCCTGGCTGCCGGGTTGCTCCGGCAGGTTGCTCGTCATGGGATCAGGCCCAGCGGGTTCTTTGCCGTCTTTTTCAGGTGCGGCAAGACGGCCGTCCGTCCCATCAGCATATCGGTAAGCATATGCGGATCTATAGCCACGATGTCATACCCGTCGCCGTAGCGCGAGTTGACGACCTTATGCACCAACCCGGCCCCCTCCGGCGACGCCTTGCGCCGCTGCGCTTCCTGGTAGGCTTCCGGGAAAGTCTTGGCATCGGTGCGGATGATGTACATTGCGAACCTTCCTCCCTTTGGCAACGCTGGATACGCCATTAATGATAGGCCGGCTCCGCAACGCCTGTCAAACCGGGCGCGGCAAGGCCGATGGGCTAATGCCCCCCGCCTACCGCAGCAGCCCGTACACCCGCTCCGGCTGCACTACTACGATTACCGCATCCTGCGCCAGCATCGCCCGGTCGTATTCCTCCCAGTCGGGATGCTCTTTGTCGCCGCAGGCCATAAAGGCGGCGCGCAGCTTGACCCGCATTTCCTCGGCATCCGTGTTGTGATAGTCGGTAAGAGCAGCGGCGCCTTCTACCACGGCGAACTGCCGCCAGTCGTCCGCTACTGCCATCACATTGCAACGGCTGTTGCGGCGCAGGTTCCGCACTTTGTAGGACGAACCGCGCACCGTAACGAACAGCGCCGCCTCATCCCCGTCAAATGGCGATGCTCCGCACACCACAATGCTGCTCTGCGCCGTCCCGTCCGGCCTGAAAGAGGTAATCACCCCCCGATGATTGGACTGAAAGAACCCTTTCACATCGCTGAACTCCATTTGATGCCTCCCGGTATAGTCAATCGTCAGTCGTCGATGGTCAATCGTTGGGGCGATGCGGAACTGCGGCGCAGAGTCCAGCCCAGACGCCAGCATAGCACAGACGCCGCCAGCAGTGACGCCCGTTCACTCCATAACTTCATAAATGACGACTGCGTGCGCTGCGAAAACCTCCCGCAGCCGGCCGGCGTCCGCCCAGCCGGCCATGCGCTCCGCCGTATCTCCGCCGTAGGCATCCCCCTCGCGCTGGCCGACGATTACCCAGCGGACATTGTAGCGTTGCAGCAGGCTGCTTACCCGGTCGCCGTCATCGCTGCCGTAAATGTCGGCCACATCCTCGGCGCGCCCGGCGAATGCGGCGTCATCGCCCCGCCATTGCAGCTGATGGCCTTGCCATCCCAGTACGCTGGCGCGCCCCGTCGCCGCCGCTATCCTGCCGTAGTCCGTATAGTCGCCGCCCACTGCTTCAACGATGCGGCCCGGTTCGTCAACGCCGTTGAGCCAGGCGATGGCGGCGTATTCGCCCGGCGCATCCCGGCGCAGATAATCCAGGCCGGACAGCGTGTTGTCCGCCCCGCTTTCCCCCGGCTGCGTCCAGCCCGTCCGGTCAATAACGGCGCCCGCCGGATAATAGGCCGACGCCAGCAGCAGGACGGCAGCCGGCGCGGCATAAGCAATCCCGGCAACCCGCATTATCAGCCGCCCCAGCTCCTGCTTGCGCCGCCGCAGCGGGTCGGCAACGATGCCGTAGGTGCCCACGGCCCCGGCGATGCCCAGCAGCAGCCAGGCCTGGTAATAAACCTTGAAAACCGTGTTCATCCGATTGCCGAACTGGTCAGCGATGTGAAACAGCTCGGCGGCGGCCAAAAGTCCGAACCCGGCGGCGGCCAGCAGCAGCGTGAACGCCAACCATGGCAGCGGCGGCCGGCCGTTGCCGCCGGCCGCGCACGCCAGGGCGCAATATGCCGCCAACCCGCCCGTCAGCAGCAGCGGTAGCGCCAGAGTAAGACGCTGCGCTACTACCGCATCCGCAATCCCGGCGCCCGCCTCCGACGATACCGAGATACGCAGCCCGGCGGCCAATAGCCACAGCAGCAGCGGCGCCAGGCTGGCCAGCAGGACGGCTATCGCAATGGGACGCAGCGCCGGCGCCGGCCAGCCCACCAGCAGCGCCGCCCGGACGACTAGAGCGGCGGCCAGCAGCGCCGGCGTTCCCATCACCAGCATGAAGTGCAGCGGACGCGTCGCCGGCCCCAATACCGGCAGTATCCCCTGCGCCTGGCTGTCCAACGACATATAAAACGGTAGGTACAGGATTATTCCTCCGGCGGCCAGCCCCGCCGCCAGCAAAACGGCCCGTCCCGCCGCGCGGCCCAGCAAGCGTACCGGCGCATCTTCGGCAACGGCGGCAACCGCCGCCGGCGCAGACAGCCAGCCGAACCAGCGCAGCGCCGCCGCCGCCATCACGATGCCAATATACAGCGGAAAATCCCACGCATTGATGAACGCCAGCGCGCCAACCGCCAATGCCAATGCCCCGGCCTCCCACGGCCGGCGGCGCAGCCAGTCCAGGCCAGGCGGCTGCGGTGCGGACAGCAGCGCCATTGCCAACGCCAAAGCCAGTACCGCAAAGGGCAGCGCAGTCATATGGGCGTGCAAATCGCCCAGCAGGAAACTGAAAAACGGAAACTCCGTAATCGTGTAGTCCAGCGATGCGCCGTCCGCCCCCAGCGTGTCAATCACACGGGTACTGCGCCACCACCACCAGGAATCGCCGGTCAGCCATCCACCGCCGCCCGCGCTGCCAACCGGAGCGTCCAGCAGATCTTTGATGCCCACCCACTGCCAGAATCCGGCGCCCCCGATACCGCGCGCGTAGGCCAGTTCCAGCAGGCCCACCAGGTTGCCCAGCATCGCTATACCCACTGCCGCCGCTGCACCGACCGCCAACGCCGGCAGCACGCGCGCGCCGGCGAACCGCAGCAGGTTGTACGCAATCCCCAGCAATCCCGCCGCCAGCAAAGCCGGCACGGTAGCGACTGCCAGATTATAGGCGACATCGGCAGCAACGCCGGTAATCTGCGACAGCATTGCCGCAATATAATGCCCGCCATAGTAATAGGCGATGCCATGGCCGGAAAGCCACTGATCCTCGGGCGGAAAGCCGTCGGCGCGCGCCACGGCGTTCATAATGCCGAAATCCATCGGCTTTTCGGTATGGTTGATTGCCGGCGCCTCGCTGGCAACCAGCGCCCAGAACGCGAACATCCCCAGGAAAATCAGCTCGGTTGCGATGATTACCGTCCAGCGGCGCCGGCAGAAATCCGCCAGCTCGGCCCGTTGCCGGTACGCCAGCCATCCCGCAATCCCGGCCATCGCCAGCAGAACTATCCAGATGCCGGACGGCGTGTTGGGAATGACGCCAACGCTGCCGCCCATCCAGGTCGCCCAGGCCAGCAGCAGCAGGCCCAGCGCAGCCGAAACCGTCCAGCCCCGGTCGGCCAGCCGGCCCAGCAGCAGATGCGCCGCCGGAAATGCCGCTACCGACAGCGCCCGCAGCGCAATCAGCCAAATCAGGGCGTCCGCCACGGGTCGGCAACCGCCAGTAAAATCGTCAGCTGGAGCCTAGTCAGCCGGAGCCTGGTCAGGACGACGGCGCCAGCAGGGCGTCAACGAACCCTTCCGGCTCAAACGGCGCCAGCGCGTCTAACCCCTCGCCGGTGCCAATGAACAGAATCGGAACGCCCAGCGTCCGGCGAATGGACAGTACTATGCCGCCCCGCGCCGTGCCGTCCAGCTTTGCCAGAAAAATCCCCGTGCAGCCCACCGCATCGGTAAATGCCTGCGCCTGCGTCAGCCCATTGTTCCCGGTGGTAGCATCCAGCGTAAGCAGCACTTGGTGGGGGGCCGCGGCGTCCAGCCCGTTGATGACCCGGCGCACTTTGCGGAGTTCGTTCATCAGATTGCTGCGGGTATGCAGGCGTCCGGCGGTGTCCACGATCAGGATGTCGGCGCCCCGCGCGCGCGCCGCCTGCCAGGCATCGTAGGCTACGGCCCCCGGATCAGCGCCCGGCTGGTGGCTGATGACATCCACGCCGACCCTTTCCCCCAGGATTTCCAGCTGCTCCTCCGCGGCGGCGCGGAAAGTATCGGCAGCCCCCAGCACTACTTTCTTGCCGGCCACGGTAAAATGATGCGCCAGCTTGGCGATGCTGGTAGTCTTGCCCACGCCGTTGACGCCGCACATCAGAATGACATAGGGCGGCGCAATGCCGTCATCGTCCAGCCAGGCGCCGGCATCCGCTGCATCGGCCAGCTGCGCTGCCAGCAGCTGCTTGAGGCGGATAAATGCGCCGTCGCCGTCGGCCACCCGGCCGGAACGCACATCGCTGCGTAGTTCATCCAGCACTTCCATAGTCGTAGCTACGCCCACATCGGCGGAGATCAGCGCTTCCTCCAGCTCGTCCCACACCGCATCACCCAGCTGCGGCGATGCCAGCAGGCTGCGGATGCGCCCAAACCAGCCCTCCCGGCTGCGCTTGACGCCGGCGTCAGTCTGAATCTGGTTGGCCTCGTTGCGGCCCCGTTTAAAAATGGAAAACATCGCCAACCAGATTATCAGCGCCGCGCTAACGGCGCAAGCGCAGCCCGCTCCGATTCAATGCCGCCATTCCGCTCGTTGCGCCGTAGTTCCGCCCTTTACCGTCATTCCGCCCTTTATCGTCATTCCGGCTTGCGCCGGAATCCCCCACCCTAAAAACACCAAAATCCTGCCCGCCTTGTCTATCGGTGTAAAACCGTTCATCCATGTCTTGCCAGAGTACTGGGGTAAGGGCCAAAATCGCTATTGACCGCCGCTATCCGATGTGGTAACTTGCCGCACTACAACCGAACAGAGCCTCTGGCGGGAGCTCGGTCAAGCCGGGCTGAGAGGGCGGCCGTAACAGCCGCCGACCGCGATACCTGATCCGGGTAATGCCGGCGTAGGGATACGATTGCGTCATCATTTGCCGAAACCGCCAGAGTAGGAACTCTGGCGGTTTCGCTTTCCGCAGCGGCGCGGTGCGCCGCTGACAACTCGTACCGTATCGGATGGAGGCTGAATATGCTGGACACCGGATTGGGCATCGCTACCCTGGTCGTGGCTTGCGCTGTGTTTCTGGCGCTGGGCGTCGCTTACGCTTGGCGCCGCCGCCGCCAGAGCGTTGAGGATTACACCATCTCCCGCAACCATGCGCCCGTCAATGTCGGCATTGCCACCCTGGTAGCGTCAATGTTTGGCACCTGGGTGCTGGTGAGCCCCGGCGAAACCGGCGCCAATTTCGGCGTCATTGCCCTGGCCGGCTACGCGCTGGGCATGGCCGGCATCCCCGTGATGTTCATGTTCGTCGGCCCCCGCATCCGCCAGCTGATGCCCAACGGCCATTCCGTAACCGAATATGTGCGGCATCGCTTTGGCATGGTTCCATTCGTCGCCATTTTCATTGCCATCATCTTTGTTATTGGCATATTCATCACGGCAGAGATGACGGCCATCACGGAAGCAGTAAGCGCCCTCACCAACTCTCCAAAACTAGCGACTGCGGTGGCTGTCGGCCTGGTAGTCATCGCCTATACCGCTTACGGCGGGCTGCGGGTGTCCATATTCACCGACCGCATCCAGTTCTGGGTGCTGATGCCGGCGCTGCTGCTGCTGGTCATCGTGGCGGCGGTTATAGTTACCGGACGCGGTGTCTGGGCCACCGCCGCCGCTATGGAGAACGGCCCGCTCTCCGTAACCAACCCCGGCAGCTACTACTTTGCCATCGTCCTGATTATCGGCATCATCACTTCCAACGCTTTCCATCCGGGGATGTGGCAGCGCGTCTATACTGTGGAAAGCCAGCGCGCGCTGAACCGCAGCCTGTGGGGCGCCGCTGCCGTCGCCATTCCCCTCACTTTCGTGATGGGACTCGCCGGCATTGCCGCTATCGGGAACGCATCAGTTACGCCTTTCGGCCCCGGCTCCAGTACCGCCCTGTTCACTCTGGCCGCCGACATATTCCCGCTATGGATGCACTTTCTGATGCTGGTCTGCGCTCTGATGCTGGCCATGAGCACGCTGGACACGCTGATGAACGGCCTGGCCAGCGGGATGGCCGCCGACCTGGCCGGCGTCGGCGTCAGTCGGGGTATGCTGCTGTCGCTGGCCCGGGCAGTTACCGTCGTCGTGGCCATACCCGCCATCATCGTAGCTTCCCGGGCCGAAAGTGTGTTGTATGTGTTTCTGATTGCCGACCTGATTGGCGCCGCCATCGCCGTGCCGATGCTGGCCGGGCTATATTCCCGGCGGATGCCCGGCTGGGGCGTCCTGCTGGCCGGCGGCGTCGGTATCGTCATCGGCGCGCTGTACTACCCGACGCCGGATCTGCTGACACCGTGGGCGCTGACGGCGCCGTTTGGCGGGCAGATGTTCTTTGCTTTCGCCGCGGCGCTGATCGTGGCATCGGCAATCACCGCTGCGGTGATAGTGATACGGCAAATGGCGGCGCCGGCGCAGGAGTATGACTTCGCCGTCCTCAACAGCGACGTGCAGCTGATTGACGGGCCAGCCCCGGCCGACGACTAACCCGCAAGAGTGCGAGGCGAATTCGCCGCCGGCGGGTTCGCCTCCATCGCCATCGCCGCAGTATAATGGCAGCCATCAATTAACCCATTCCCTGCGGTTCAGTCCTAACAGTTCAGTCAAGGAAGTGCGCCAATGGCTGCGGCAAACCCCGACGACCGGAAACCCATCCCGTCCCAACACGGCCCCATATTGGCCCGTCTAACCGACGGCAGCCGTCTAACTTTTTACGGCGACGCCGCAACCGCGCTGCCGGACGCCGAATGGTTTGAGGTCGCCCGCGTCGACGGCAAAATCGTACTGACGCCCATTCCCAACCCAAAAGAAGCCCGGCGCCAGCATATCGCCAAGCTGGGCTTGCCCGACGAGCAGGCAGCCCCGCCCACCGAATGGGAACTGGCGCCGCCGGCCGAGCGCGCCAAAAGCCCCTACGCCCACCTGACGCTGGACCAGCTGCGGACGCTGGAGCATCTAACCGCCGAGCAGTGGTTTGACGAACTGCGCGCCCGCGGCATCCTCCAAGGCAAGCCCAAAGGGGTTGGCGTACTTAACATCAAGCCGGTAGGCCGTGTACCCGGCGCATTAGACCGCTTCCTCAAAGAGCGCGCCGAGCAGGACTAACCGATGCTTTCCCGGCAACCGACAGCGGCTTACGTCGACGGTTCGGCACTGCTATCCATCATCTTTGAAGAACCTGGCGGTTTGGACGCCGCCAGACGATTACTGAGTTTCGATCGGATGGTGTCCTCAACCTTGCTGGAAGCGGAAATATGCTCCGCAATGGCGCGCGAAAGCTGGGGCTACGATTCCGGCCTGCTGTCCGACATTGAATGGATCTACCCCAATCGCCCGCTCACCCACGAAATCTCTGTTGCCCTGCGGGTGCGCTATTTGCGTAGCGGCGACTTGCTGCACCTAGCTACTGCCTTATACGCCGTCCACACGCGCGGGATGGACTTGGCGTTCATCACTTTGGACCGCAACCAACGCGCGGCTGCGGACGGACTGGGGTTCGTTACCTGACCGGATGCTATTGCTGCGCTTTCCGCCTACCGGAAAATCGCCAGGCACTTGTTGGAATTGAACACGTAGGTCTCTACATAGTCCAGTATCTCCGGCCGGTAGCCCAGCGTGTCCATCGCGCCAGCCAGACACATCCAGTTCAGCATTTCCTGCTGCCCGGCATCCTCAATCTGCGCCGTGCTGATGCGCGCCCACGCCTGATAGTCGCCCGCTTGCAGCTCCTCAAACCGCGCCCGATCCGACTCTACATCCGGCCACAGCCAGTGATGCTTTTCGGTAAGGAACGCGTGCGACCAGGACGATGACGCAATCAGCGCTACCCGCCACGGCGACTCCAGCAGCGTCTGCGCCGCCGCCGCGCCTACTTCCATACACCGCTTGGGCGACGGCCCCGGCGGATCCGGATCCGGCGAGTATTCAATGCTGCCGCCTTTATTGCGGATGACCCGGCTGCCGTAGCAGTTGACCAGGAACGGCGCTACCGGATAGTCAAACCCTTTCCGGTCATAGTCCAGGTAAAGCAGCGTGTTCAGTATGGCGTGTCCCAGCCCCGGCTCGTGCAGCGGCTGATAGGCGTAGGCCAGATCCACCCCCCGGTCAATCATTCCCGACACCAACGCCCGCGCGCCGGCCTTATGCCCCTGGTACTGGAACAGCGTGTCCTGCGGCTCGCCCCACACATTCCGCTTGCGATGCGCGAATGGCTGGCAGCTAAAATCGTCGTAAGCCAGCACGCAGAACGGCGGGATGATGTCCTCCCGAAAGTTTTCGTACTGGTCATCGCCCCAGATGACTACAAAATCGGGATTGAAAGCGTCCAGCTCCTCCCGGATGCGGCGAAAGCCTGCCACCAGGCGGGCGCGGTGTTCCAGCGCAGCGGCATACCCCTCGTCCTCGCCGTACTCAATCCGCATCGGCTCCGGCCAGTTGCCGGGGTTTTTCAGCGCCGCGGGAGTGTTCGGATTGCCCCGCAGCGTGCGCCGGAGCGGGATGGCTTTGTCCGCATCGGGAGCAATCAGCGGCGGGTAGTGAGTCAAACCCAGTCCCAGAATCTCTGCCATAGCGTAACCTCCTGGCATCAGCCATTGCCGGCGGCGGGAATGCGATGGCGGCATTGTGCGTTGCCAATCGGGGCAGTGTCAACTAACGCGTCATTCTCCACCGGACTCGCTTGCCAAGCGATTGGCCGCTTCCTTCAATCCGTTACGCATATATGCACTCTCATGCCATTCGAGATTGCGTTCCAGCTTTTGACGACAGCTGCTCAACAGTATTCGGTCATACTCTGCGGGTATCTGGTCGTTCCCGGTGAGCATAGCGATAGCATTGATTGCTACTGCGGGCAAATCTGATACGACCTCGGCTACTGCCGTATCTATAATGGACGCAGTATCATCGTCAACCGGCGTCGCGGCGCTGCGATCGCCTGCTTGACTGACTATGCCGAAACCGGCCCGCATAGTCAAAATACCGCCGATTTCTGACTTGCTCCACTCGGCAGTGGTGTCTGCTTCTTGCAATAGTAGCTGCGACTGATTGCCGCGCCTGGGTTCAATCCCCAACAAGTGAACGCGTACCCCGAAACTCTGGGCAATCTGGACGCCAATCCTGGTATCCTCATCGCCGGAAAGCAGGATGGCATCTGAAATGGCGTGGTTGCGCGCCAGCTCAATAATATCGGTAACAATCAGCGAGTCCACGCCCTTTTGCTGCCCGGCGGGGTTGAGGACGCCGACGCGCAGTTTTACATCGTCCATATTGGCCAAGGTCCGCTGTTCCGCGGAAAGCCCGGTATGGAGCATACCGTCATACCAGTAAATGCGGAGCAACGCGGCGCTGAACGCTTTCGCGCTAGCCGATTCCTTCAGTTTGATTATCGCCGCCTCCAGATCCAGATCAACGCCCGCACGGCGTTGACTAGCGCCGAAAACGGCTGCCGAACCGGCAGCGTACAAATAACCGGCGTCAACAAAAATCGCTACCCTGTCCATAGCACACACCGCCGGTAAATTACTAGAGGGCCTCCGCAGAGGCCCCCCTCCTAGCCCACGCTCCAACCCTATTACTATTCCGGGAGACGCTGGACAACCCCAATCTACCAGATTCCCCCTACGCCGTCAACCCCTATCCCGGCGCGCATTCCCCGCTGCCACTGCCTGCCTGTACCTAAACTCCCAATCCTCCAAAGATGTCCAAAATCCCTGTCATCCCATTCATCCATGCCATTATTCGCGCTCCCCCGGCGGCCATAGCCCCTTCTCTTACAACGCCCGCAGCAGCTCCTGGTAGTTTTCCCGGCCGGTGCGCCGCAGCCGCTTGTCCTCGGTCAGCTCCAGATCGCCGGAGTCCTCCAGCAGCTCAACGTGGGCGACTACTTCGGTGAGGGCGGCGAAAAAATTGCCGCCTTCCAGCTTGCGCCGCTCAAAAGTGCGCCGCGTTACATCCTCCAGCGGCTGCGGCTCCGGCCCGGCGGTTACCAGAACGCGCCCCAAGCGCCGCGCATGAAAGCGTATCAGGTCGGCGGCGCGCTGCGTCGTCTGGAAGTTGAACTTATGGTTGTTGTAGAGACGATGCGCCGGCAGCACGGCCACTTCCGGCCCCAGCTCTACCACCCGCTGCAAGGAACGCAGGTAAGTCAGCAGTCCATAGGATTCGTCCGGGTTGTGGTAGCGCGTCGGCAAACTGCGGCGCACGGCGTCCGAGTAGCCGGTTTTCATCGTCGGATGCGGGCTGATTTCCGGCAGCACATGGTCGCCGGTGAACACGATGGCGTCGCGGCCGGTCCCGTCGGACAGCACGGCGCAGATTTCATCCGGGGAATGGCCCGGAGCGTGCATATAGGAAAGGCCGCCCTGCGTTGCGCCCGGAGTAATGTGATGCTCAACCCGATGCGTGCTGCGCGACGCCATATAGCGGCTGCGTTCATCGGAATTGGACGGGCTGAACCCGTTGGCGCGGGCCGTATCCCACATTGCTTCCTTGATTGGAGAGGACGGCGAAAGCTGCAAGTCGCGCGGGTCAAAGGGCAACAGCGGCTGATAGATGTCGTGCGCCCAGAACTCCGCGCCGGAAGTTTCTACGATGCGGGCTACGCCGCCGTCATGGTCGGCATGGCCGTGGGTGATGATGACGCGCTCAATGTCGGCGACGCTGCGCCCGAACAGCGCCATTCCCGACTCCAGCAGATGAAAAGAGGCGTCGGCGCCGGGGTCAATCAGCGTCAGGCCGTCGTTCTCAAAAATGTAAGCCCAGGTCGGGCCGGTGTGCGAATGGCTCTCTTGCGGCACGGCCACGGTGTAGATGCGGCGCCCCTGCGGGTCGGTAAGCCCCAGGGTCATGCCGTTGCCGGCGGAATCGCCGCCGCGCAGGACATCAATATCGGTAAAGTAATCGGCCATCGCGTATTGCCTCCTCTGCTGTCGGGCCGCCAAACCGCCCGGCTCCGGCCGGCTATTATAACCGCCCGGCCCGCTCTGTGCCGCCGCCGAATGACAGACGATGCCGCATAGCATACGCTATCCGCAGCCCGCATCATCCCGTCTGCCAGCCGTCATACCGCTGCCAAACCGTCATTCCAACCTCTTACCCGTCATCCTAACCCCTTATCCGTCGTTCCAATCCCTATAACCGTCATTCCGGCGCACGCCGGAATCTGGTCTCCCGACGCATCAGCAAAATCCCCCGCATCCCGTCCATCCATGCCATTACGCCCTTTCCGCAGGGAAATAGCAGGGGTGAGGGCCGCCCTGTTGCAAGGGCAATGTATAATGTCGCAAAGCAAGCCCGGAACCGCCGGCCCGTCCGTGTTTCCATACCCAATACCCAATACCCGACGCCGCCCAGGAGTTGCCCTATGGATGTACGCCCTTTTGAGATTGCCGTTGACCAGGCTGTGCTGGACGACCTGCAAGCCCGCCTCAACCTTACCCGCTGGCCGGATGAAGTTGCCGGCTCCGGCTGGGATTACGGCAGCAATCTGGCCTATATGAAAGAGCTGGTGGAGTACTGGCGCACCGGGTTTGACTGGCGCGCGCAGGAACGGCAGCTCAACGCTTTCAATCACTGCCAGAGCCGCGTTGACGGGCTGGACATTCATTTCATCCACGAGCGCGGCGTCGGCCCGGCGCCGATGCCGCTGGTCATTACGCACGGCTGGCCCAGCTGCTTTTTTGAGATGACCAAAATCATCCCGCTGCTGGCCGATCCGGGCCGACATGGCGGCGATCCGGCCGACGCTTTTGATGTGGTAGCGCCCTCGCTGCCCGGCTACGGCTTTTCGCAGGCATCCCATGAACCGGGTATGCAAGTGCAGAAAGTAGCCGACCTCTGGGCCAGGCTGATGACCGAAAACCTGGGCTACCCCCGGTTTGCCGCGCAGGGCGGCGACATCGGCGCCGGCGTTACCGCCCGGCTCGGCTACGGACACAGCGACCGGCTGTACGGCATTCATCTCACTTCCGTAACCCGCCCCACGCCTTACCTCGGCCCCGGTTCCCGTCCGCTTACCGATGCCGAGGATGCCCTCGTCAAGCAGCGCGACCGCTGGTTTATGGACGAGGGCGGCTACAATCACATTCAAGGCACCAAGCCGCAAACCCTGTCCTACGGCCTCAACGATTCCCCCGCCGGCCTGGCGGCGTGGATTGTGGAGAAGTACCGCACCTGGAGCGACTGCCACGGCGACATTGAAAGCCGCTACACCAAAGACGAATTGCTGACCATCGTAACCATCTACTGGGTAACCAACAGCATCGGCTCCTCAGTGCGGATGTACAAAGAAAACCAGAGTTCGCTGTGGACGATGGGGCCGGACGAAAAGGTGCCGGCGCCGGCGGGAATGGCGATGTTCCCGCAGGAAATCTCCCGCCCGCCGCGCGAGTGGGCGGAACGCTCTTACAATGTCCGGCGCTTTGAGGAAATGCCGCGCGGCGGCCACTTCGCCGCTTTGGAGGAGCCGGAGCTGCTGGCCGGCGAAATCCGCGCCTTTTTCCGCCCGCTCCGCGACTAGGGGGTAACGGCAAATTCGCCGTCATACCCCAACTAACCGCCATTCCAACCCCCAACCGCCATTCCTACCCCACGCCATCAACCCCCTAACTGTCATTCCAAACCCCTAACCGTCATTCCGGCTTGCGCCGGAATCTATGGTTGTCGGTTTCATTGCCGTACTAGCAGATTACAAGTCCGGCTTGCGCCGCAAGCCGGACTTGGGTCGTGTCGTCAAATGCACCGCCATTCCAACCCCAACCGTCATTGCGACGGCTAACCGTCATTCAACCCCACGCCATCACCCCCCTAACCGTCATTCCGGCGCAAGCCGGAATCTATGCCGCCGGTTCCATTACAGTAGCAGAGGGTTACGGCGCTGGATTCCGGCTTGCGCCGGAATGACGGTTGGGGGGGAATGACGGTTGGGTTCGGAATGACGGCGGGAGTTGCCGGGCTGGATTCCGGCTTGCGTCGGAATGACGGTTGGGGGTTGGAATGACGGTTAGGGTTGCGTCCGGCGCAGCCTACCACTGCACATACATTGGCATCACCACATGGACATAGCCCTCGGATTCCGCCGGACGGAACACGCCGGGGCTGGACGAGTTGGTAACCTCAACGGCAATTTTGCCGCGGCCCAGCACATTGATGATGTCTTGCAGGTAGCGCACATTGAAAGCGATTTTCGCTTCCGCGCCTTCCATCTGTTCAATGTCCAGCTCATCCCGGTTGTCGCCCACTTCCTCGGAGCGGGCCGACACTTTCAGCTGGCCGCCGGCGCCCTCCTCTGCCGGGTCCATTTCCAGGCGCACGATGTTGCTGCCGTCCCGCGCGAATACGGACGCCAGCTGCGTAGCCCGTTTCAGGTCGTCCAGGTCCATTATGGCGCGGGTTTCGTAGCGGTCGGGTATCAGCTGGTCGTAGTTCGGGAAAGTGCCTTGCAGCAGTTGCGACACCAGCTCGGCGTGTTCCATCTTGAACATCGCCTGCCCGCGTTCCGGCGCCAGCGTAACCTTGACCGGGGCCGACTGCTCCGACGCCAGCCGTTGCAGTTCCTGCAAGGCACGGGCCGGCACGATAACCTTGACTTCCTCCTCTTGATCCAACTGCTGGGGCAGCCGGTCGGTGTACACCGCCAGCCGGAACCCGTCGGCCGCCGCCATCGTCAGGCTGGATTCGTGCAGCTTCAGCTCTACCCCGGTAAGCACCGGGCGGGATTCGTCGGAGGCGGCGGAAAAGGCTACCATACCGATGGCCCGGCGCAGCACGGCGGGTTCAATGTTGGCGGACAGGCCGGTGTCAACGCGCGGCACCGGCGGAAAGTCGGCGGCGTTGGCGCCGTTGATGTGCGTCCGGGAACGCCCGCAAGCCAGATGCAGCACATTCCCGCCCGACGCATCATCATCATCGTCGTCCGGCCCCCGCAAGTCCAGGTCAATGCGGTCGCTGGGCAGCGAATTGACCAGATCGGCGATGAGGCGATGCGGCACCGTGATTGCGCCCTCCTCCTCAATCATTGCGCCAATCCAGGTAGTGATGGCGAGGTCCAGGTTGGTAGCCGACAGCATCAGCATTCCCTGCTCCGTTTTGAGCAGGACATTCTGGGTGATCGGCAGCGTGGAACGGCTGGCCACCGCCCGCCCGACTGTGGACAGGCCGCGCGCCAAATTTTCCTGTAAGCAGGAGAGTTTCATAGTCAAATAACCCGGTACAAAGATTTTGGCAGAGATTATAACACGCCCGCGCAACCGCCTGAATCACGCCGGACTTGCCAATCTCAGCGTATCTACGGGCCGACGCAGGCCCTCCATCCCGCACCAAGCCGTCATCCCCCCATCAAGCCGCCATTCTGCCCCAAGCCGTCATCCCCCACCAAACCGTCATTCCGGCGCAAGCCGTCATTCCGGCGCAAGCCGTCATTCCGGCGCAAGCCGTCATTCCGGCCCCAGACCGTCATTCCGGCGCAAGCCGGAATCCACACACCCTGACGGCCCCCGCTCGCGCCGGAACGATGTATCCATACCCCAATTCCCCGAAAAGCAACGCTGCCATCCCCCGTTGGCGCGGAAAATTTGGCGGAGCCGCCGCCCGGCGGCGGCTTTGACAGACGCCGCCGCCGGCGGTTAGCATCCTTGCCATTATGCCGGACTGCGGTAAATCGTAATATGACCACACCCCCTAACTGCGCCACAGCACGGCGCGCCGCCGCGCTAATCCGGCGCCGTCGGCAAGAGCTGGACGCGGCGCAAGCGTCTTGCGGCGCGCGCCATGCCGCCGTTCTACGCGCCCGGCATCGGCTGGCCCACGCCTACCGGGCCGCGCGCCGCTATGACGCTGCGCTGCGCTGGTTTCAGGCCGCGGCGCAGGACAGCGCAGCCCTCTATGGCGACAACGACCGGCGGACGCTGCGTTATCGCAGCAGCCTGGCGAATTGCTACTACGCCGCCGGCGATGTAGAACGGGCGGCGCAGTTATTCGCCAAACTGCTGGCCGTCCGGCAAGCGGCGCTGGGGCCGCAGGATCCTGATACGCAGCGCAGCCGGGGCAGCCTGGCCAACGCGCTGCGCGCCGCCGGCCATAGCAATGCCGCCGCCGCAGTGCGCGCCGGGCAAGACTGTCCGCTGCCCCGAATATCCCGAAAAGATGGGCCAGGCGAGGGGCTATGAGCATCCGGCATTGGCGTCTCATCCGGTATTGGCGTCCCGGCCTCAACCGGGGCCGTCCCCGCATTGGCGGGCTGGAATGGGCTTTTCTGGGGATTGTCGTCGTCGCAGCGGCAATGCGCCTGTGGGAACTGAACGGGCGCGCGATGCACTATGACGAAGCCATTCATCTGCATTTTGCGTGGAAACTGGCTAATGGAGTCGGGTTTGCCCATTCGCCCTGGATGCATGGCCCGTTGCAGATTGAACTGGTAGCGGCGCTGCTGCGGTTCGTTGCCGACACCGATTTTATCGCCCGCCTGCCCTATGCTCTGTTCGGAGTAGTCCTGTCCGGGCTGCCTTACTTTCTGCGGGACCGGATTGGCGACAAAGGGGCGGTTTGCGCCGCCGCGATACTCACGATGTCGCCGTCGCTGCTCTATTTCAGCCGTTTCGGGGCGCAACGACATTCTGATGGCGGTATGGGCGACGCTGCTGCTGATACTGTTCTGGCGCTATATCGCCGCGCGTCGCAATCGCTACCTCTACGGGACGGCGCTGATACTGGCGTTGATGCTGGCGACGAAAGAGACGGCGTATTTCATCATCCTGTTTCTGGGCGTAGCCGCGCTGGTTCTGGGATTTCAGCAGTTCCGGGAGCTGGTTATAAGACGGCGCCGCTGGACGCAGCTCAATGGAGCGGCCGCGCTATTTCTTATTCCTGTCCGCCTTGACGCTGCCGCAGGCGGCGGCGGCGGCGGCGGTACTGCAAGGCCCGCTGGGCCTAACCCTGGCATCGGCCGACGCCGGGTCAACCGGGGAAACCGGCGCGCCGGTGTGGGCCGCCCCTTTCCTTACGCTGCCGGTCTGGGATGCGCCGGTTTGGGTCAGCGTGATTGCAGCGGCGGCATTGGCCGGCGCAATCACGGCCCTAGCTGCTGTGTGGTGGAGAGAACGCCGCATCCTTACCTTGGCCGCAACTGCTTTGGCCGCAACTGCTTTGGCCGCGCTGCTGACGATAGCCGCCGCATTCGTGTGCTTCACCCGGCCGCTGGCCGGCGCCGCTGCGTTCAGCGAACTGCCGGCAATGTCTTACGGCTATGCGGATTACGGCCTGGGCGCCGTACTGCTGCTACTGGGGATATTCGCAATGCGGCTGCGGCGGCAAAGCGCGCGCCGGATTGCTTTGACTGTCGGAACGGCATTGCTGCTGTCGCTGTTGTGGCTAACGGCGTTCCACAGCGGGCTGCCCATCTCCGCCGGGGCTTTCCCGGATGCAGCCCTGTCGGATACGGCAGCGGCGGCGTCCGACTTGGCCGCCGGGCGCGTTGCCGTCAACTATCTGCTGCCCGTTGCCATACTGATTGGGCTGCTGGCGCTGGGCCTAGCGGCGGGAACGGCCTGGGGCGGCGGCGTCTGGCTGGCGGCGGCCGGCATTTTCTACGCCGTATGGTCGGCGCTGTTCACTACCCTGTTCACCAACCCGGCCGGCTGGTTCACCGGATCCTGGCAAAGCCTGGGCTACTGGATGGCGCAGCAAGAGGAAGCGCGCGGCAATCAGCCCTGGTACTACTACGCCGTCGGGCTGTCGGTGTACGAGCTGCTGGCGCTGGTGTTCGGACTGATTGCCGTAGTCTGGCTGATCCGCCGGCGGGAACCTTTCGGCTTGACGCTGGCGGGATGGGTAATCGCCACGCTGGCCGTGTACACCACCGCCGGCGAAAAGATGCCCTGGCTGCTGGTGAACTTGACCGTTCCGCTGGCGTTGGCGGCGGGGATGCTGCTGGGGCATCTGGCCGACGGCGTAGCCTGGCGGCGGTTGGAACGGCGCAGCGCCTGGCCGCTGCTGTTGGCGCCGGCCTGGATCGTCCTGGCGGTCTGGATTGCCTGGCTGGGCGCCGGCGGGGTAGGCGTCAGCATCGCCGCCTGGCTGGCCTTGCTGGTATTGCTGCCCGCTGCCGGGGGCATCGCCTGGCTGCTGCGCGGGCATCCGCAAGGGATGCGGACGGCGGCGTTGGGCGTGGCCGCCTTGCTGCTGGCATTCGGCGCGGTTGCCGCCGCGCGCGCCGCCTATACCTATGACGATACTCACCCGGAAATCCTCGCCTATGCCCAAGGCTCGGCGGACTTGCCGGCCCTGGCCGCCGAACTGAAGCAAACGGCGTTGACGGCCGGCGCAGCTGGCGGAGACGGGTATGCGAATGCGGCGGCGGTAAAAGTGGACTATGATATGTGGTATCCCTTCCAATGGTATGTCCGGGCGGAAACCCAGGACGGCAGTTTGCAGTTTGATAACTTTTGCGCCGCCGACTCCACCGCCGATTCCGCAGCGGATACGGATGATGCCCAGCCGGCCCACTGCCGTAGGGTAGGGGATGCAGTGGATGACGATACGGAGCCGCAAGTCTATCTGGTAGAAAGCCGGCACGCCCCAAACGAAGCAAACGGCGCAATTGCGGATGCCTACGACAAGACGGGGCCAATGCGTAATCTGCTATGGTATCCTGAAACCTACCGGCGTCCGCACGAGGCGCGCACCGAAACCCCGTTCTGGCAGCAGCTACAATTGGACATCAAGTTTTTCACCGAAACCGCCGCCAACCCCGGCAAATGGCGGGAAGCGCTGAACTATAGCATTGCCCGCCGGCAGCAAAGCGACTGGTATCGCGCCGAGTTTTACCAGTACGCCAGAAAATGACGCCGGCAGTGTATAATAATCAGACGACAGCGCGCCCACCGCGCGCCAAGCCGGCAAACTATGACTACACAAATTGAACCCGCCGACCGCGCAGCCATCGCGCAGCTCGTCATTGACGAACTGCAAGCCAATCCGCAGCGGTTGCTCCCTGAAGCCCTGGCGCAGAAGGTCAACACTTTGGAGCAGGGGCAGCAGGCCATCATCGCCGAGCAGCAAACCTTGGCGGAAGGGCAACGAGCCATAGTGGCTGAGCAGCAGGTCATAGTGGCTGAGCAGCAAACCCTGTCGGAAGGGCAGCGGGCCATCGTCGCTGAGCAGCAGGCCATCGTCGCCGAACAGCAGGCTATGTCCGCAAGGATGGCCCGGATCGAAAATGACCTGGGCTCCGTCAAAGGGTGGGGGCTGGAATTGCTATGCGCCCGCCGCCCCGGTATGATTGGGCGCGGGCTGGATCTGCTGCGTATGCGGACGGTTGACCCGGGCGAAGTGAACGAAAAGGCCGCCGACGCCCTCGACAGCGGCACAATTACTCGCGAGGAACATGACCAGATTATCTTGGCCGATGTCATTTATCGCGGTGTCAAGGCATCCGACCGCACTCCCTGCTATGCGGTTCTGGAAGTGTCTTATGTGGTGGACATTAACGACGTGCGGCGGGCGATAGCGCGGGCCGACATACTCTCCCGCATCACCGGATTGGACGTCGTTTCCGTCGTCGCCGGCGACCGCATCACTGAGGGCGCGCGGACGGCAGCCGAAACGCACGGCGGCATCTCCAATGTTGATGATGTCATCTATATCCAGGTCCAGAACGGCGCACAGCTGCGTTCCTGAACCGTCCAGGTACTGCGCGTGACTTATCTCCTACGCAGCTGGCGGTTCTGGGCCGGGACGCTGGTCAGCGCGGCGCTGCTGGCGCTGCTGGTATTTGCTCCCGGCATTGACCGCGCTGAATTATGGCGGCTGCTGGCCGGCGCCAACTACCTCTACCTGGCGCCGGCGATTGCGCTGTATTTCGTAGGGCAGTGGCTGCGCGCCTGGCGCTGGCAGTTTCTGCTCTCGCCAGTGGCCGACATCCCGGTGCGCCGCTTGTTCGTAGTCGTCAACATCGGGTATATGGCGAACAACCTGCTGCCGGCCCGGCTGGGCGAACTGGTGCGGGCGGCGTATCTGGCGCACCGGGAGGAGAAAGTCGGCGCGCCGGCGTCCATCGCCACTTTGAGCGTGGAACGGCTTTACGACGGGCTGACGCTGCTGGCTATCGGGGCGGTAACCACTCCGATACTGCTGGCCGCTGGCCTGTTTGACGGCGCCGATGCGCGGGTAGCCGACGCTCTGGGGCCGGTAGCCAATGATCTAGGGCTGGACTCCGACCTACTACAGGCCGCCGGCTTGTTTGACGGCGCCATACTGCTGATGGCGGCAGTGCTGGTATGCGGGTTCATCGCAGCCTTGGCCGCGTTCACGACGCTGGCCGTAAATCAGCGCGCGGCGGGCTGGCTGCTGGCCGTAACCCGGCTGCTGCCGGCACGTTTCCGACCCTTGGCCAACTCGGTCATCATCGGTTTCGTTGACGGATTAGGCACGCTCAGCTCCCCCCGCAAGCACGCCCAGCTGTTCATCTATTCGCTGCCGGTGTGGTTTGCGGAGGCCGCCGTCTATCTGATTATCGCCTATTCGTTCAACCTGGACGCACATTTCGCATCGCCGGGAATGCTGGCGATTGCCATTCTGCTGGTGATGGTTACCTCCAACCTGATTACGGCGATACCGGCCACCGTGGGCGGCATTGGGGCGTTTGAGGCGGTGGCTACGCTGACGCTAATCGCAATGGGCGTAGCGGTAGAACTGTCCATCGTTTATTCGGTAGCGATACACCTGCTGGCCCTCTGGCTGCCGGTCAACATTGTCGGCTTGGCGCTGCTGCTGTGGGATAATGTGTCGCTGCGGGGCTTGACTACGCTGCCGGCGGACGACTCTGCCGACAGTAACGGCAGCGATGCCGCGTCGGCATCCGACCGCAGTTCCCGCAACGCGCCGCCGGCCGCCAATCCATCCTCTACTCCGCCCGTCCCGGATGACTAGCCCGATGCGCGTCGGGATTATCGGCGGCGGCGCGGCCGGCCTGGCCGCAGCCTACGAACTGACCAAGCAAGGGCATTACGCCGCGGTCTTTGAGGCGGCCCCCTTTCTGGGCGGGCAGGCGTCCACTTTTGAGGTCGGCGGCGCGCCGCTGGAACGCGGCTACCATCATCTGTTCGTCAGCGATACCGCTATGGTTGAGCTGATTGAGGAGCTGGGGCTGGGCGATTCCCTGGCATGGCTGGAATCCAAAGTGGGCTTGTTCCACGACGGACGCATCTGGGACTTTGCCACGCCGCTGGATCTGCTGCGCTTTTCGCCCCTGTCGCTGCCGCAGCGCATCCGGTTAGGCCTGCGGACTTTTGCCTTGCAGAAAACCCGCAACTGGCGCCGGTTTGAGGATGTAACCGCCGCCGAATGGACGCGCCGCAATATGGGCGATGCCGCCTACCGCATCATCTGGGAGCCGATGCTGCGCGGCAAGTTCGGCGACTACTATGACCAGGTAAGCATGGCCTGGCTGTGGGGCAAGTTTTATCTCCGCGTATCCTCGCGCAAGCGGATGCAGAAAGAGCGGCTGGGCTATCCAATGTGCAGTTTCGGCGCGGTGTTTGATGCCTGCGGAGAGCGCATCGTAGAGCAGGGCGGACAGGTGCATATCGGGGCGCCGGCGCGGCGCATCAACATTGCCGACGGCGCAGCGCTGGGGTTCACGGCAACGACGGACGGCGGGCCGGAACGGGATTACCAGTACGACGCCGTCATCGCTACTACGCCGTCCTATGTGTTCACCCGCCTGGTGGACGGCCTGCCCGCCGACTATCGCGCTAAACTGGAATCCGCGCGCTATCTCTCCGCCGTGCTGCTGATTTTAGAGCTCAAGCATCCCTTATCCTCCAAGTACTGGCTCAATGTGGCCGACCGCACGCTGCCGTTTGTCGGCATAATTGAGCATACCAATATGATTGACCCGGCCATCTACGGCGGCCGGCACATCGTCTATCTGACCAACTACCCCGACCGGGCCAGCGAGCTGTACCGCAAAGAGCCGGCGGAGCTGCTGGAGGATTTCATCCCCCATCTGCAACGCATCAACCCGGATTTCTCCCGCGACTGGATACTGAACTACCACCACCACCGCGTTGACGGCGCGCAGCCCATCGTCGGCGTCGGCTACGGCCGGCAGATACCCGACCACCGCACGCCGATAAAGTCGCTGTACCTCGCCAACACGACGCAGATTTACCCGGAGGATCGCGGCACCAATTATTCAGTGCGAATGGGCCGGCAGGTAGCGCGGATGGTTATGGAGGATGCGGGGCGTGAAAGCTGGTTGGGGAGGGTAATCTCTGACTCCCGACTCTAGTCCAGTGTGGGACTGGGCTAATCGGGTTCCGCGCCTCGTTGCCCGTCTGCGTACCACCAGAACTTGCCCGGCGACCAGCCGCCGGCTTGCCTGCGGATGCTGCCGAAAGTTCCGGGAGCAAAATCACCGCTGTTGCGCGGCACCATAACCGTTTCTAACCCTGACGCGGATCGCCATTTATCGTGACCGCCGCGTCCGCTGCCAGGCACGAAAATGAAACCGGCGGCAATCAGCGCACGCTCAACATCGGATTTGTTGGCTTGCCGCGGCATTAGATGGCATGGTAGCTCGCCGGTGAGCGGTAAGGATTCAGGCCGGAAACGGTTATTTGGGCAATGTCGTACTGCCAGCCATTGGCATCGTATTCGGCGCGGACTTGCGCCATGGCGTCGGCGGCGTGGTAGGGATATTGGCCGGGGGGATAGTCGGCCAGCAGTCCTTGAATAGCGTCCTTGACCATTTCCAAAGCCTCTTGGCGGGTGCGGCCATTGGAAGCGCATCCTACTGCCGGGCAATCCGCCGACCAGCGCCAGTCCCCGACGAAATCGGCGCCGGCATAATAGGATACCAGGACCTGATAGGTTTCAGAGGAGGCACTCTGTGATGCTGCCAGCGCGTTATCCTGCTGCGTAACCATAGCGATGATTACCCCCTATTCCATTTCTGAACCTTGGTTTGATAGCGACGATAGCATTGTCGCCGGGGTGCGTCAAGCGGCGAAAGCCCCTGAATTCGCCTGCCCGTGCGTAAGCGCGGCGCTCCGCAACCCGGTATAATGGCGGCAAGCATTTCGCCCCCTCAATCGCATTCTTACGGGTTCGCATCGGTTTTGTCTTTGCCAGTTATCGCTATGCCGGCAGTTGCCGGCAACGGCTGTCCTCCGTCCTCGTGCGCCCGCGCCGCCATTGAACGGGCCGGCGGGCAGGTTCGCATCATTGCGTCGGCAGCCGGCCGGATCCCGTCGGATGCGGACGTCGCTCTGGACGGCGCCGGCGGCCTGCTGCTGCCCGACGGATGCGCCGATAAACCCGGCAACGGGTTGCCGGAACTGCTGGCGGCGGCGTTGGCCCGGGATCTGCCCCTGCTGGCTACCGGCAGCGGGATGCACGCGCTAAACGCCGTTTTCGGCGGCAGTCCGGCCCATGAAATCGGCAACCACAACCTTGCGGAACAACGCCATCAGATTTACCTGTCGCCCGGCTCCAAAGTGGCCGCCATCATCGGCAGCGCCGGTATGTTCCGCGTCAACAGCCGGCATCGGAATGGCTTGCGGGAACCACAGCGCGCCGCGCGCCTGATGTCCATTGCCTACCATCTGGACGACGGCGTCATTGAGGGGCTGGAAAGCAAGGAACACGGCTGGGTTATCGGAGTGCAGTTTCTGCCGGAACGCAGCGACGAACTGCCGGCCGCCTTTAAAAACCTGTTTCTCGGCCTGGTAGAACGGGCCGGGGATTACGCCGGCGGCCCTTTACGATAGATATAGATCAAAGAATGTTCGGATTCCGGCTTGCGCCGGAATGACGAAAGTTCTGCCGGAATGACGAGAGTTTTACCGAAACGATGATAGCTTCATCGGCAAGGAGCAGTCCGCAATGACTACCGCACCGCCTCCGCCGCAGACCGGCGGCGATTTCACCATCCGACCCATCGAGGACGAGATGCGCGAGTCGTATCTCTCCTATGCCATGTCGGTCATCGTTTCCCGCGCCTTGCCCGATGTGCGCGACGGCCTCAAGCCGGTGCAGCGGCGCATCCTGTACGCAATGCACGATATGGGCATCCGCCCCGGCAGCCAGTACCGCAAAAGCGCGCGCATCGTTGGCGAAGTGCTCGGCAAATTCCATCCCCACGGCGACGCTTCGGTGTACGACGCCCTGGTGCGGATGGCGCAGCCCTTTTCAATGCGCGCCCCTCTCATCGACGGGCAGGGCAACTTCGGCAGCGTGGACGGCGACCCCCCGGCGGCGATGCGCTACACCGAAGCCCGCCTGGCCGCCATCGCCGACGAAATGCTGGCCGACATTGACCAGCAGACCGTTGACTTCAGCGAAAACTTTGACGACTCCATCAAAGAGCCGCAAGTTCTCCCCGCCCGTATGCCCAACCTGCTGGTCAACGGGTCGTCCGGCATTGCCGTCGGCATGGCCACCAATATGCCGCCGCACAATCTGGGCGAAATCTGCGACGCCATCGCCTACGCCATTGACCACCCCAACTGCGATGTTGACCAGCTGATGGCGATTGTGCCGGGGCCGGACTTTCCGACGGCGGCCCGCATCCGGGGCGTGGCCGGCATCCGCGATATGTACGCTACCGGACGCGGCCGCGTCATTATGGAAGCCGTTACCGAAATTGAGGAAATCCGCAACAACCGCCAGCGCATCGTAGTTACCGAACTGCCCTACCAGGTCAACAAGGCCAACCTGGTGGAGAAAATCGCCAGCCTGGTGCGCGACAAAACCCTGGTCGGCATTACCGAAATCCGGGACGAATCCGACCGCCGCGGCATCCGGGTCGTCATTGAACTCAACCGCAACGCCCAGGCTACCGTCATCCTCAACAACCTGTACAAGCGCACCGCCCTGCGTTCCTCTTTCAACTCCATAATGCTGGCCCTGGTGGACGGGCAGCCGCAGGAACTTTCGCTGAAAGACCTGATTACCCACTTTGTGGCGCACCGCGAGGAAGTCATCCGGCGGCGCACCGAATACCAGCTGGGCCGGGCGCGCGACCGGGCGCACATCGTAGAGGGGCTGCTGAAAGCCCTGGACGCCATTGACGCCATCATTGACACCATCCGCAGCAGCCAGGATGTGGAAACGGCGCGCAATAACCTGGTGCAACAGTTTGACCTCACCGAAATCCAGGCGCAGGCCATCCTGGATATGCAGCTGCGCCGCTTGGCCGCGCTGGAACGACAGAAGCTGGATGAGGAATACAACGACCTGCTGGCCACCATCGCCCGGCTGGAAGATCTGCTGCAAAACCCGCAGAAAATCCGCGCCGAAATCAAGCGCGAAACCCGGGAACTCAAGCGCAAGCACGCCAACGCGCGCCGCACCCACATTGAGCCGGGCGAACTGCAAGAGCAGTCCATCGAGCAGTTCATCGTCCAGGAGGATGTAGTAGTTACGCTGAGCCAGCGCGGCTACATCAAACGCGTCCCCATCAGCACCTACCGCAACCAGAAACGCGGCGGCAAAGGCGTGCGCGGCGCCAGCAACCGGGACGACGACGCCCTGATGCAGCTGGAAGTGGTCAATACCCACGACGAGCTGCTCTTTTTCACCAACAAGGGGCGCGTCTATCCGCTGAATGTGTACGAAACGCCCAACGACAGCAGCCGCACCGGACGGGGTATGCTGCTGGTCAACCTCATCAAGTTGCAGCCCGGCGAACAGGTGCAAACGATGCTCCCCTCGCGGCGCGGCGAATACAACCATCTGTACATCTTTGCGACGCGCAAGGGGCGGGTCAACGCCTTGCGTCCGGGGCAATTGCGGAACCTTCGCAAAGGCGGCCTGCTGGCAATGAAAGTGCAAGACGGCGATGAACTGGTGGCGGTAAGGCCGGCCAATCCTGACGCCTCAGTGATAATGGTAACCGAGCAGGGGCAGGCGCTGCTCTGCCCGGTCAGCAGCATCCCGGAACGCAACCGCAACGCCTCCGGCGTCATCGGAATGAAATTCAAGGACGAATTCAACGGCAAAGACCGGGTAATCGCCATTGATGTAGTCAACGCCCCGCAGGACGAATATCTGCTGGCCGTCAGCGAAAAGGGCTACGGCAAGGCGACTCCGTTGCAGAACAGCAAAGGCGAAGCGGTGTACCGGGAAAAAGGGCGCGGCGGTATGGGCGTCAAGACCTTTGCCGTGGACGAAGGCGACAAGCCCACCGGCCCCGTAGTTGACGCCAAAATCGTAACCTCTGCCGAGATGAACGACGAGGAAGGCCATGAAGTCTTTATCATTTCGGCGCGCGGGCAGGTAGTACGCATCAACCTGGCCGCAGTCAAAGTGGTGAACACCCGCCAGACCAAAGGCGTCATCATCTGGCGGGAACGGGGCGGCGACGACAGCGTAGTGTCCATATCCTGTTTCCGCGCCACCGATTACAGCCAGTCCGACCCCACGCGCACGAATGGCGACAACGGCAGTTCTGCCGACAGCAGCCTAGCGTCCGGCATCGGCTCCGTGCTGGAGCAGGCCGAAGCGGTCGCCGCCGAAGCCGACAGCCAGTATGACGCCGACATCGCCGCCTGGGCCGACCACGACAACGCGCCCGAAATGGCCGATGCCGACGACGATGACATCGCCGAACCGGACGACGAACTGGACGACGACCCGGACGCTGCCGGGCCGGACGCGCCCGCCAACGGCCAGGCCCCGCTGCTGTAAGCGCCGCGCGCAGGCCGAAATGGTGTGGTACGATAATGCCATAGCGTAGCGTTGCACCAACGGAATGGCGCAAACGCTACGCGCGCCGGAGGCACAATATGACTGTTTTCAGCGACGATGCGACTGCTTGCAGCAAAGCGGTACTGCTCGCCGAGGACGACCCGGAGTTTATCGCCATAGCCAAGCAGTTCGGCGGCGTAGCGGCAATGAACGAGCGCATGGAGCGAAGCGAGCGGGCATTCCGTCGTCTATACCGTGAGATGGATACGCTGTTTGAGCAGTACCCGGACCAGTGGGTAGCGATGGACGAGGACGGCTTGGTGGCAGTCGCTGATTCGCATGACAATCTGCTGAAAGCCCTTGCCGCTCAGGGCCGCTACGCCGGCGACTTGGCCACCAAGCACTTGGACACCCAACCGGATGAGTGGCTGGTCTTATGATCATCGGCTGGTTTGGGCGTACGGGGCGACTTTACGTCAAAGGGGATTTACATTTCCCGCGTCTGGGCGTTTCCGGCGCTTTGGAATTCCTGGTGGATACCGGGGCCAACCGTACAATAGTGCATCCGCCCGGCATTCAGGAGCTGGCCCTGCCGCTGGATCTGCTTGCCAATAGAAGGGAGATTTACGGCGTAGGGGGCTCGGCCGGCCTGTTCTTTGAGCCGGCGATATTGCGTTTCCGTGATACCGACCCGACCATCCGCTACACTTACCGGCTGAACCTCGGCATCGCCGAACCTAATGACGCCAACCGCAACTTCCCCTCTTTGCTGGGGCGCAACATATTAGACTGCTGGTATCTGGAATCCGACCCTACTTATAATATCCTGCAATTTACAGTACGGCGAACTTTGTAAGGAACTAGTGAAAAGCGATGCAGCTGCTGATGGTACACGGCTCCGGCCAGAACGAACTTACTTATCACTACCAGACGGCGCAGTTTGCCAACGCCGACGCCGTCAACCTGCCCGGCCACCCCGACGGGCGGCCCTGCGACAGCATCGGCGGCTATGCCGACTGGCTGCGGGAATATGCCATCGGCAAGGGCCTCCCGCCTTTCGTGCTGTTCGGCCATTCTATGGGCGGCGCCGTCGCGCTGGACTATGCCCTGCGGTATCCGGGCGACCTGGCCGGGTTGGTGCTGATTGGCACCGGCGCCCGGTTGCGCGTCCACCCCGACTATCTCAACCGCTGCCTGGATGAAGCGCAGTGGCGGGCCGAGGCGCCGGCTTACTACGAAGCCATCAACCCGGAACTGGCGCCGCAACTGGCCGCCCGCGCCCTGGCCTCCGGTCCCATGGTGGAACACAACGACCTGTCAGCCTGCGACAAATTCGACGTAATGGAACGGGTGCGGGAAATCGCCATCCCCACGCTGGTCATCGTCGGCCAGGACGATGTAATGACGCCGGTGCGCTATGCCGAATACTTGGGGCGCGAACTGCAAAACGCCGCAGTAGCAGTAATCCCCAACTCCGGCCACTTCGTAACGCTGGAACAGCCGGCAGCGGTGAACGCCGCAATCGCCGGCTTCCTGGAACGGCTGGGGGCTTGAGACGGCAGCCGGTTCTCCGCGCCATGGTCAGGTTTTGTCCTGGTACACGACGCGTCCGTTGGCGCTTGCCCAGCCAATGGAGAACCCAATATGCGATATGGCATTCCGGCTGCGGTCCAGTTGACGCTCGGCTTCGGCAAGCACGGTATCCGGCTCAAGTTCGTAGATGACCTTGCATTTAGTCTGATTAGCTGCGTAAAACACGGCAAGATAGATTTTTGCGTTGCGGGTGATGCGCGCTAACGATTCCGCTCGCTTATCCGCAGGTTCTCTGAACATCCGGTCCAACTGACCGCTGCCGCCCTCTTTGCAGGAAAGGTACTCGTACTTTTCCTCCGGGTTTCCGAACTCATGAGCGTCGGCGTCCCTTTTGGAGTGAATCAGTTCGTGCCCCAGTATGTCGGCGATTATCATCTCCTTGACCAGTCCGGGTTGGAGCAAGTTGGCAATGCCAACAGACTGCGCCAAGTCGGCAGCTTGCAACACCAGCCTGATGATTTGACGGCGTACTGATTGAGACATATCACATCAACTTGCCGGCTAGTTCGCTTTCTGCCTGCCGCAATCTACGATTGGCGGCGTCAACGAAACCGGCATCCTGCTCAATGCCGATGTAGCGGCGGCCCAGCTTGCGGCAGACTACCGGGCCGGTGCCGACGCCGGCGAAGGGGTCAAGCACCAGGTCGTTCTCCGCCGAGCTGGCTTTGACGAGGCGTTCAATCAGTTTTTCCGGTTTCTGAATGGTGTTCAGCGCCTGCCGGCTGACCAGTTCCTTTGATTTGTAGGTCAGCTGCTTGATGTCGCCCCACACATCGCCGGGGTTCTTGCCGTTGCCGTTGAACCGGGTGCCGCCGAACTTGCCGCTAACGACCGATGGCACTTGTTCGCAGCGCCGCCGATGCTCCAGCTCCACCAATTGAGGGACGCGGATGGCGTCAAGGTTGAAGGTTTTGGGCCGGCGCCCTTTGACGAAATAGCAGATGATGTCGTAGTTGTTAGTGTAGTTAATCCGCCCCTGGGCCAGCCGGCTGGGCTGAAACCAGGCAATCCGGGATTGCAGGTTCAGGTAAGGGCGGTAGTCAATAAAGTCAATGCAGTCCGGCTTGCCAAAGAGGTAGAGAGCGCCGCCGACCTTGAGCTTGCGGGCAAAGATGCGAATCAGATCCAGGTTGAATTCCTGGATGCCGCTCACCCGGTCCCACTCGTTGGCCGTGACGCCATAAGGCCCATCGCAGATGACGAGATCCACCGCGCCGTCCTCAACCTGCGGCAACAGACTGAAAGCGTCCCCTTGATAAATGTGGTTGGGAGCCAGCATTGCGGATTCAGCCGCCCGCTATTCGTGCATCGGATGATACCAGTGGCTGTCGTAGAACATCAGCGGCACGGCATCATCGCCGCTTTGCCGCATCTCCTCCACTTCGCCCACATAGATGGTATGGTCGCCATAGGTATGGGCGCCCACGATGTGGCAGTTGAAAAACACCATTGCGCCATCCAGCGCGGGGACGCCGTGCTGCCCAATCGTATAGGAATACTCCGGATTGCCCTCCCGTTGCTCGGGGCGGCGCGCGAAATAGCGCCCCAGCTCCTCCTGCTCCTCCCGCAGCACATTCACGCCAATGCGCTGCTGCTCCTCAACATAGCCGTAAGTGATGGTGTTATGGGCGACGCAGACCAGCAGGGTCGGCGGCTCCAGGCAGACGGAGGTAAAGGCGTTGGCCGTCATCGCGTGGGGGTTGCCCTCCGGGTCCAGCGTGGTAATCACGGTAACGCCGGTAGCGAATTTGGACATAGCGGTACGGAATTCGATTGGCTCGACCACGACAGATCCCCCTCTGGCAACAGCATAACGATGGCAACGGCAGCAGCGCCAACTGCCACCGGCAACGGCAATTTGCGGATGATTATACCCCGCCAATATCAATAATGCCATAGGGGAGATGCCGGCCTGCACTCACCCTAATCCTTTACCCGGGGAAAGGCAGCAAATGCCCAACCCCCGCCTTGCTGATAGAAAACGCTGCCGACGGATTGGCGCAGTTTCAGTTGCCCGGCATTATTCAGTTGGGCTAATCCTGCGCTTGCGGACGCGGCTGCCAGTTCGCAACGCCGGCTAATGCTACTGCGTATTGGTTTTGGGCGTCATCAGACTCAATTACGGCATCGGGCAGTACAATATCAGCATGGTACGGGTTATCCGCCAGCGGAGATTCGGCAACTTGGCAGCCAACTGCGATGACATCCTCGACGCTTACTACGGCCCAGCCGTAGAATTGGCGGGTTATCCCCCGCCCTAATGCCGCAGCGTCAGCGTTAGCAACCAGCAACGCCAGATCAGGTACGCGAGTAAGCCGATCTACGGAGCGCTCTCGCCGGCCGGTCTCCGTGAAAACGCTTGCTGGCACCCCGGTTTTGGCAGATCTGCGACTGTCCCTGCCTGAGAAAACCCGCCTTCCCAACCGCTCCCAATCACCTATTGGCCCGGGGCTGACGACGGCGCTTGATGTCGCCATTGCCACAGCCCCTGGTCACAGTTCGGCCAAGGCTTCGCGAATAAATCCGTCGGGCAAATTGTGCGCTGCCGAATAGCGCGCCCGGCGATGATTACCATCGCTAGTGACCAAGCACAGTACGCCGCCATCGGAGCCGCACATTACCACCGCAATGCGCCCTTTGCGCCCGCGAGCGTCAATGGCTATGTAGCCATCGGGCATCGGATAAACACTATACTGCCGCGGCGAAATGCGGTACATCGCCTTAAGCAGACGGCGGGCGTTGTCAAAAGCTGCGGTGGACGGCGTCTCAACCTCGATTTCATCCGCATAGTCGGCTACATCGTCAAGCTCGGCGATGGCCTCGACCAACTCCGCCGGCATTGGCAGCTGCACCATTGGCGCGCGCTTGGCACGCTCCGGGCGCACCATTGCGACCGGCCACTCATTGTGGGCATGGGAAACCGTAGAAATACGAACTTGATCACCCATCCGCGTCAAGCGCTGAATCGCTTCCTGCTTGGCGTGGTGGCACTCCACCCTCAAAGGCACGCCAGTGTCCTCATCCAGCCATAGAAAACGGCCAGCATAGCCTTTTCCTGCCGCCAAACGTTGCACGGAAGCCATTTTAGCACCTCCCATAATTGCCGTAGTTGTGGTAGAACTGGGCAGCCAGCTGGATAATATCAGCAACGTCTGCTTCCCAATTCTCTATAATGGATTCGATAAGATCAATCCGGTTGGTGGCCGACAAGTCATTGTCAGCTACCCTGCTTATATTCCCATGGAAATGTACGCCGCTCACGAAACCGGCATCCACTGATTCAGCGATGAACACTGTAATTGACTTGTCGCTAAACTGGTAAAACGCACGGGCCTGCACATTGGGCGCAGTATCGTGGAAAAGCATCCCTGACGACAAATGATGCAGCGGGGAAAAGCGCCGTTCGATTTCCTGGTCGGCTACGTCCATTGAGCCGTTCAGGTCGATATGCACCGCGCCGTACTCAACCGGCCAAGGAGCCATCTCCAAGTACCGCTTGGCGACGGATGGGCTTACGATTTCGTCCATTGCCAGCGTGCCATCGCTGTGGGCAATCCTCATGTTGTGATCCGTTGCGGTGAACGATAACCCATTGTCGTACTCAATCAAGGAAAAACCCGATTCGATGATGACCGGAGGATCAATCTGCCAGTCAGGAGCCACGATTTCGTTGTACCGGAGAAAATCCGGGTTGATGTGCGCGGTGTCAATGTGAGGAGCAACTAGAACGATGGACAGATCGTTAATGACAACAGCCGGAGCGTCGACCTGCTGCTGCGCCGGCGTACTGCATTCCATCATAGGGCCTCCTTTGACAAAGTCAGGGTGGCGTTGATAATAGCACACGCAGAGCAAAATAGGAATGCCCCCAAGGGCGCTGCTGATCCGATAATGGCTTTGCGCCGCCGCCCGCTTACCGAATGGCCACACCCCCCGCCTCCCACGACACATTCGCCTCCGCAATCTGCCGCTTCACAATAGCATCATAGGTTGCGTTGTACAAACCATCCTGCTCCCCCGGCGTCAGACCCAGATACTCAAACACCGGCGCATCTATGGCCCGCCGCGTATCGGTAAGCGTCAACCGAAAACCGCTTTCGCTGCGGTGATCCCGCGTTACCAGCGCAGTTGCCAGTATCGGCATTTCAACATCCTTACCTGCGTTGCTTCTGTCGCCGCCGTTGCTTTGCCCGATTCCCACGCCGGCGCCGGGTAATCCAACCCCATACCCTATTCATCCAGACCCAGCGTCTAACAAAGTGAACCGCCAGTTGAATCGTTAGATGAATAATAATTAATCCGAAAGTGAATAAAACGCCCGATGACAATGCGGCTATCACAAGTCCACCCGGCCCGCGTATGCCGATAGTAACCGCTATTTCAGTCACTGGTTTTATTCCCAGCATAACGAACATAGACGCCATGGTAGTGAACAGTATAGTGGATAACAACGATACCCAATTGGCACTGCGATCTCTCGATAGTAAGTTGGGCAACATTATCACCAAAAGCGGCAGCGACAAAGCGAGCAACGCCAAGCCTAGCGACAAGTCATCCGGTTCCAGGCTGTACGTAGCCGCCGCAAAACTAAGTACCCCGCTAGATAGTGTCGCATATCTAGCTAGCCCCGTGGGCTGCCAGGCCCATAACAGCGACAAAAGCAATGCTATGGCAGCCGCAACGCCTATTAACGTCCCTTTCTCGTCCAGAATCGGCTTTGCCCATTGTGGCGCATAGCTCTCCCAAACCGTCGCAGTAATCAAGATCGCGGCTTCCAGCAATAGAATGCCGAATGCACTGACGAAAACGGCCTTCTGATAAGTGCTTCGGGCGGTTTGGGCTGCCGGCTCTGCCAGTTGATTACCCATTATTCCCCCTGTAATTTGTCTCTAGTACCTACCGCAATTATACCACACCCCCCAACGCCCCCATCACCCCCCAACCACCCCAACCTCCTCCTCCGTCAAACCATACAACCCATTCACCAACCCATCCAGCTCCCTCTCCCACTCCCCTGCATCCGCACCCCCGCCCAACCCTTGCGCCCCCAGTATCCGCTCCACCAACCGCACTATCCGCCGCTGCTGCGACGCCGCTACGCGCGGGACGGGGATCCGCTCCATTGCGAATACTTTCCACTCTATCAGCCCCACCCCGGTAGTTGGCGCCGTGTTCTGCACATACCAGGTTATCAGGCGGCTGTTCAGTACGCCGCACAGATACTTCAATGACTTCCCGGTCATTATGTATCCTTTGTCGTTGCAGAACATTTCCGCATCCGAATAGGCGAACCGTCCCTCTTTCGCCATATCCGCCCAAAACAGCTTTTCTTTGGTGAAAGCATCATGGTAAGTGCAGTTCCGCAGGTTGTACGGCGTCCGGCCCTTATCCTGCCGCTTGGCCAGAGCGGGATAAAATCCGTCCAGATATGCTTTGACCGCCGGGTAATCGTCAATGTTGACCGCCGGCGTCTTGCCATACCCGTTATGCGTGTCAATCAGATACAGCTCCGCCCATTGCGCCCGCCAACGCCGAATATCCCGCCCCCGCACTATCGGCCTGATAATCTCCGCAGACTTTGGGTCAGCGTCAATCAATACTTGCCGGGTATCAGCATCAATGATGAATGCGCTATTTAACCCGGTGGTAAAGCCGCGATAAATACTGACATCCCAATCTTTCAACGGCGTTCCCGCCGTCTCCATCTTGTCCATCACCGACTGTTCCAGCGGCGTCAACAGGCGCCACGGCCTCTCGCCTTGCGGACGGAACTCGCTCCACCAACCGGCGCCCGGCGGAAACCCGCCGTCCCCCGCTTTGTCCACATCTACCGCATAGCCCGGCGCATCGCTATGCCCGCTGCGCGCAATCAATATGCTGGAATCCACAATCGCCTGCTCAAACACATCCTTGCCCATTTCCAGCAGGCGCAGCGGCGTGTGCCGTTCCGCAAAGTAGCGGCGCGTCGCCTTGCCGTATTCCGCTTTCAGCCAGCTGTTGGATGTGATATACGACAGCAGCCCCAGCCCCGGCGTCAGCAGCTGGCAGCCCTTTTCGTAAAACAGCTGATACACATCCCCCGTGCGGGCGTATGTGTCAAAGCCGGCATTCTGATACCGCCGCCCCAGCCGCCCGCCGCCTTTCTGCAACTGAATGTACGGCGGATTCCCAATCACCACATCAAACCCGCTATGCGCCCCAAACATATACCCCGCGTCAAACCAGTCCGCCGCCCCGCCGTTCTGGTCAAACGGATCCCACGCCGCTATCTGCCCAGCCGACGCCGCCGGAAACCCGGCCCCTTGCAGCTCTTGCGCCAGCCTCCCGCGCAGTTCCTGATCCAGGCTGCGGCACTTCAGTTTGTCTTGACGCTTTACGGCGTGAAAATGCCGTTCCCGGTTGGCCGCGATTGCCCGTTCCAGCCCGATAACGGCGTCCGTCTGCCCCAGCGACCTTTGCGCCGGCCGTTCCAACGGCAGCAGCGTATCGGCGGCCACAAAGCGCGTCTCCAGGTTCGGCAATGGCCGGATGCCGTAGTTGTCCGTCTTATCGTCATTCGGCTCCTGCTCTATCGCCAGCGCTATAAAAAACCGCAGCTTGGCAATCTGCACGGCAATCGGCTGGATGTCCACCCCGTAAATGCAGTTCTGTATCAGATACAGCTTGCGCCCGTAGTCCGAGTCCCGATAGCGTTCAAAAATCTCGCTGATTTTATACAGTTCGTCATCCCGGTCGGCCTGGTCGTCGGTGCCGAATGCGGCGGCGGCCCGCGCCGCGGCCTGTTCCCTCTGTATCCCTTCCCACAGCGCATTGTCCGGATCCAGCCGCCGCAATGCCAGCGTCAGCTTGTGCAAAATCCCCATCGGAAAAGCCCCGGAACCCACCGCCGGATCCAGCGCTTTCAGCCCGGCAATCGCCCGTACCATCCGCTCCCGTTCCCCCGCATCAAAAAGAACATCCGCATCGGCAAAGAGCGCATCCGCGTCCGCAAAAGCGTCCCCATAGTCCAGCAGGCGGCGGATGCTTGCTATCCCCGAGGCGCCCGCGCCGACCTTTTGCGACAGCGCCCCGGCCAGCGCCTCGTCCACCATATACTCCACCACCGGACGCGGCGTATAGTACGAGCCCGTTTCCTTGCGGGCGGTAAGGCTCGTTTCGGGATTGACCGCCGCCAGCAAATTCTCAAACACCTTCCCCAATAGCTCCGGATCCAGCGCCACTTCCTGCTCCGCCGGCGTGTTCTCCTCCACCGTGAACTTGTACCGCTCAAACAGGTCAATCAATCCCGGACTGCCGTCATCCCCAAAGAACAGCCGGTTGGGGATGGAATACCCGGCCCGCTGCCGGGCGTTGTCGGTAAAGCAGTCCACGCGATAGCCGCCGCGCCCGCTCCCCTCAAAACTGTCCAGGCAGTCAAACAGCCCGCCGTTGACGAATGGCGTCCGCGCGAACTGCGTCAGTAGCCGTTCCGGATCGGCGATTTCATCCCGATAGCGATACCGCGAAGTCTCCCGATGGTCATTCCGGGTCTGTGTGCTGAACCGACGCTGATCAACTTCAGTGTTCAGCGTCGCAAAGAACAAATTCTGCAAGATGGCCCGATAGTAGGAATCGCCGCCGTCCCGGTCATAATCTTTCAGCAGCCGCCCCGCCTGATGCTCTATAAACAAATCCCCGGCCACCAGCCCCTTTTCTTTGAGAAACCACACAAACAGCAGCCGCGTAATCAGCCGGATGATATGCTCCTCCGGCTCCAAAGTAACCGCTTCATCCGTCGGAAACCGGGCCAGGTCCAGCGCGCGCTCAAACCACTCAAACAGCTCCCGATAGAACCGGCGGTTGAGTTCCTCTGTATCCAGCGCCGCCAGCCACGCCGCCAGCAGGCCGTCAAAATTGCGCGGCTCGCCGTGCCCGTCCATCCACTCCAAACGCGCCGGCAATGCCAAATCCGACAGTATATCCAGGTGCGCGCGGTGCGGATTGCCCCCGTCAATCTCCCGTACCAGCGACACATTGCCCAGCGCATCCCGCGTCGGATCGTTCCGGTTAGGCCTCCGATGCACAAACGCCAGCGTAACCCGCCCGCCGCCGGTTCCGGCGTCTCCGGTTCCAACTGGCCCAGTACCGTCGGCCCTGGTGCGAAACAGAACGACCGTCGGATGCTGGAACCGTTTATTAATCTCCCGCGTAAAGGCGGCATAGCGGCTGCGCGGATAGGCGCCGCCCCGCAGCTCCACCGCAGCAAACAGAAAACTCCGCGCGCTGCCGGCGTCAATGTCGCCGCCAGGCCCGCCGCCGTCTGGCCCGTCAGAACGAAACACCGCTTGCTGTTCCCCCGCCGCCCCAATTTCGGCATCGGTAACCTGAAACAATATGCGGACCGATTCCGCCTCTGCGATGAAATCCCGCTCCGATAGCGTACCCTCCACAGCCGCCGGCAGCCGCCGAAATAAATCGCCCGCATCCCCCGACTGCCCCGGCAGCACGCGCCCGCTGCGATAACCCAATTCCCCCAGCAGCGCAACGGCGCCAGCCGCAAAATCGCCAACCCCAACCCCCGCCAACGCCGCCGCCATCGCTGTATCTGCCATTGCCATCCCCATCGCCGCTATACCCATCCCGGTCATCCCGCGGATACGGCGGCCAGTTCCTCGGCCGGCAATGCCGCATCTCGGAAATCGCAACGGGGGCGTTCCCAGGCGGCGACGTGCGGGCCGCCGCGCGGCTCCGGCGCCGGATCGCCAAACTCCCGTGCCGTTGCCAGCCACAGCGCCATCGCTTCCTCTACGCTATGCAAGGCTTCCGCCCGCGTAGCGCCATGCGCCATACAGCCCGGCAGCTCGGACACCCAGCCGATGAACGCCGCATCCTCGTCGCTCCACGATATGATGATTTCGTACTTGTTCACCACCGCTCCTCCAGTCCGTATCTAATGACGACGCTTCTAACCTGGCGCGCCTGATAAGCCTTCACCTGCCCGCCCTGCCGCTGCCAGTCCATTCTATCAGGCACGCCTCGATTTTTTCCGTCATTCCGACACCCCAACCATCATTCCCCCAAAACCGTCATTCCGGCGCAAGCCGGCATCCAAAATCCCCATTCATCCCCTTTATCCATGCCATCACCCCGTCCCTCCCCAACCGCCATTCCCCCAAAACCGTCATTCTGTCCCCCCGAACCGTCATTCCGGCGCAAGCCGGAATCCAAAATCCTATCCATCCTGTCCATCGGTGTAGTCAACTCCCCCTCTCTCCCCCGGCAGCCAACATCCCCATTCATCCCCTTTATCCATGCCATTACCCCATCCTATCCATCCTGTCCATCGGTGTAGTCAACCCCTACCCATCCCGTTCCTTGATAACCAGCCAGGTTACCAACTCAAAATCCCCGGCAGTGCGCGGCGTCTCCGCAGCCGGCGCCAGCGTAAAGCCGCGGTCCCCGCCCGCCCCCAGCCCATCCAGCTGGACGCCGGCGTAAGACTGCACAATATGCGCGATGACATCCGCAAGCAGCCCATCATAAAACGCCATATTGCGCCCCTGCTCAGTTTCCCGGTCAAAAATATCGCAAAGCTCCGTGATGGCCGCCGTCCTGCCGTCCGCCGCCGCCTCAAACACCCTCAGCGTCTGCGGCAGGCTGGCGCACCCAAACCGAATCATCCCGTTAGCCAGGATATACGCCAAATAGAAAGGATGCCGCGGGCTGGCAGCCGCCCGGCCGGCGTCATCCCTACCGGCATTCCCCACGCCCGGTTCGGCATCCGATGCAGCGTCGGCATTCCGCTGCCGCAAGCAGAAAATCACCCCCGCCTCGGCAGCCGCGTTATCAGCATTCGCCCCGGCCCCGCCGCCGGCCGCGGCGTCAGCCTCCGCAACCGCATACGCCCCGCACGGCATCGCCTCCAGCGCATCCCGGTTCCGTTCCAAATACCGCAGCAGCTGCGCGATAAAATGATCCAGCGTAAAGTCGCCCAGCGTCGGCGCATCCTCCAGCTCCTCCAGCGTAAGCGCTTCTTGCCGCAGCCGCAGCAGCTGTTCGTTGCGAAATGTAATCTCCGATTCCGCATCCGCCTCGCTGAAACTATCCTCAAAAGGATCATCGCCCCCGCTGCCGGCGATGTCCGCCAGCGCCATCCGCGCCTGCACCCGGCTTTGCAGCCCCAGATAACGCTCCATATCCGCCGTCGGCCAGTAGTTCACCATCCGCACGGCGGCGCTCCGACTCCCAATCCGGTCAATGCGCCCGAACCGCTGGATAATCCGCACCGGATTCCAGTGAATGTCGTAGTTCACCACCGTATCGCAGTCCTGCAAATTCTGCCCCTCTGAAATGCAGTCGGTAGCAATCAGCAAGTCAATATCGGCGTTCCCCGCATCCGATTCCAGGGCCGCCCGGCGGCTGCGCGCAACCGGCGCAAAGTTGGAAAGGATTTCATTAAAATTGTTGGCGCCCGTACTCGTAAAGGTTTCATCGCCCGACACCATCGCAATGTTGATGCCCAGCTCCGCCGCCAGCCCGCCCAAGTTTTCATACAGGTATTGCGCCGTATCCTTAAAGGTAGTGAACACCAGCAGCTTGCGGTTCGGTTTGCCGTCCCGGTCAATAGTTGGATGCTCCGCCTTGCTGCGGACGGCACGCTTGATTTCCGCCAGCTTGCCGTCCCGTTCCGGCGTAACAGCCTTGACCTGCGCCAAGGCAGCCGACAGCGTATCCCGATCCTGCCGCAAATCGTCCGACCAGCGCGCCAAATCCAACTCCGACAGCCGATAAGGATGCCGCCCCCGATTGACGAAAAACTCCTCATCCTCCTCATCGTCATCAGGCAGCGCATCGGCGCCGACCCGGTCATTCCCCGCCGGGCCGGTTGCCACGGCGTCAGTTGCGCCCGGGCCGGTTACAGTCGGGCCGGCTATAGCCAACCCGCCGGCCCGATACCCGTCAACCCGCCCCAGCAGAGCGTCTATCTTGCCGATAGTCCGTCCCAGCGTCAGCGCCAGCGAATGCGCCGAGCTCTCCAGCCGTTTCAGAAAGTTTATCCGCAGCATTGCGGCAAGGTAATGCTCGCTGTCCCGCTGATTAAAGTTGTACCGCCGGCGCGCCTCGTCCAGCTCCGCCAGCCGCGCCGGATCCGTAACATACTCCGTCGGCTGATAGACCGCCAACCGGAACGCGCCGATGCGCTCCGCCAGCTCCGTATATGACAACTCCCCGTCCAAGTCGGTAGGCGGATGATTGTTGACCGGCTTGGCGTGCTCCGGGAACTGCCCGATGCGCTCCATCTCGGCAGCGTAAAACTGCTCCACCAGCCGCCGGGAACGGGCAATCGACACGCCGTCCAGCAGCCGCAGAAAGTCAGCCCCCAGCCGGTCCAGCAGCCGCGATTTTTGACACCGGCCCCGGCTCCGACCCCGTTCCTGATCCTCGGCTTTGCCGGTATCGGTACGGCCGCCGCCGCCGGTACGCGTGCGCCCCGTTTCCCACTCCCGAAACTCCCGCTGCGCCGCCCCCATCAGAGTGCGGATGCTCCCCACCCCCAGGCTCCGCCGGAACGCGTCCTCCCGCCCCTCCGTCATCAGGTAAATCTGATTCCGCAAATCAACCAGCGCAGTGTTCACCGGCGTAGCCGACAGCATCAGCACTTTAGTGCGCGCCCCGCTGGCGATAACCTCGTCCAGCAGCCGCCGGTAGCGTTGCCCGCCGTCATTGCGGAAATTGTGCGACTCGTCAATCACCACCAGGTCATAGCCGCCCCAATTAAAGTTCGCCAGGTCAATGTCGCCCACTCTGCCGGAATCCCGCGACAAATCGGTGTGCGACAGCAGCGTGTAGCCCAGCCGGTCGCCCGCAAAAGGATTCTGCTTATGCCCGTTGGCAGCCTGATACAGCGACCAGTTTTCCCGCAACTTCCGCGGACATAGCGCTAGAACCCGTTCATTCCGCAGCTCAAAATACTTGATGACGGCCAAGGCCGTATAAGTCTTGCCCTGCCCCACGCTGTCGGCCAGAATGCACCCGCCGTGCGCCCGCAGCTTGGCGATGACGCTGCGCGCTCCGTCTTTCTGAAACTCGTATAGCGCATTCCAAATCCGCGTATTCATAAACCCCGCGGCAATCAAATCCTCGTCCCCCGCCTGCATCGCCTCAATATCCTTGCGGAACAGCTCGTACAGCGTCTTGTAATACACCCCTTCCGGCGCATAGTCCCGCCCGATGCGCGCCAGCGCATCCCGCACCCGCTGCTTGACGTCCTCCGTGCGCCGGCTGTCGTTCCACAGACGGTTGAACCATTCCCGCAGTTCCGACAGCGCAGCCGCATCGTCCACCGCCAGGTTGATCTCCAGATTGGCGTAGCCGCTGCCGCCCAGCCCCCGCCGCGTGAAATTGGAACTGCCCACGATGCCGGCGCCCCCGTCCGGCCCGTCGGTAAGGTATAACTTGCCATGCAGAAAGTTGGACTGCCGCACGGAACGAATCGCCACGCCCTCGCGCGCCACCCAGTCGGCGCACCGCCGCGCCAGATAGCGCTGCCGCAGCGTATAGCCAGGCGCCAGCCCCTGCTCGGTCAGCTCAAACGATTTCGGTTCCTGCGCCCCGGGATCCAGCTCCTCTACCGAACCCGGATCCCCAAACAAAAAGCGCACCGCGTCAACGCTTTCCAGCTCCTCGGCCAGCAGCGCATAGCCGTAAATGCTGAAATAGGCCGACACCAGGTCGCACGCCGCGGCCGCGCGCAGACTCCGCCGCAGCCGGTCCGCAACGACAGCCCTTTCGTTATCCAGAATGCGCGGAAAATCGGGCATATCTAAATATGCTGCGCCGCCGGGCATCTTACCCGCCTCTCGGCAGCAAATGTCCCGTCAATACATATCGGAAAGCCCCCTCCATCAAGGAGAGGGCTTGCGGGCTGATTGAGGGCCAGAGAGTTGGTTGACGACCCGGTTCGCCCCCTAACTGCACCACGCCATATGCGCCCAGCGCACATAGCTGGTGCCGTACCCCTCCCGGGCTTTCATACCAAGCAGTGCGATAAAGAGAAACTGACGGGTTGTATTGGTTGGGAACTATATCTGCGCTGTTAAACACGCCGTCATCGTTCCCGTCAAGAACCGCGTCCTGATCACCCCCGCCGGGGGGGGAGAAATCGTTGGGCGCCGCGGTCGTACCTGATAAAAACGGATACGCCGGTGCTGATGTCCGTAACCCGCCGCGGCGCAACGCCGTTTGCGGGATCATCAACAGTTGGGGCGTTAAATGTGTAAGAGCCCAGCGTAATTGTGTAGCTGATATGGCTGCCGTGTTCCAGCACAATCAGCCAGCCGCTGTCGCTGTTGCCCCCGTTGTAAGCCGCCTGTCCGTCCCGCACATTGTACCAGCGCGGCTGCTGCCCATATTCCTGGCAAACCCGCGAGGT
>CBDBDN010000005.1:0-1474588 GCA_965203855.1 Dehalococcoidia bacterium | reverse complement strand
TCAGGTCGCCGCCCCAGCCGCGATACATTTCTGACTCGGCTTTGGTGGAAAAGGCGGGGCCTTCCATCACAATCAGCGTACCGCCCCGGTGCGTGGGGATGCCCTGCCCATCCCCGCCGTCGGCCAGGATGGCGCTTATTTTGGGGCAGAACGGCTCGGCAAAGCTGATGTGGGCTACGATGCCGTCCTCAAAAAAGGTATTCTGCCGGCAGCGGGTGCGGTCAATCAGTTGGTCGGGAATGACCAGATGCTGGGGCTGCAACCGCGCTTGCAGGCTGCCCACGGCGCTGACGGATACAATCCGCTGCACGCCCAAGGTTTTCAGGGCATAGATGTTGGCGCGAAACGGCAGCTCCGTAGGGCTGACCCGATGGCCGCGCCCATGGCGGGGCAGAAAAGCGACGGATACGCCCTGCAAATCGCCAACGGTAATGGCGTCGCTGGGCTTGCCGTAGGGGGTATCCGGGTCAACGACGGCGGTTTCGTTAAAACCCTGTATTTCGTAAAGGCCGCTGCCGCCGATGATAGCGATGTCGGCTTGCGGCTGGGGATGTTGGGGCATAGACGGATTCCTTGATAGCGTGCCAGGCCGGTGTCAGCCCCAGGACTTGATTGATAACCATTGCGGCGATTACGGCGGTGCCAATGCCCAAAATGGCATACAGCAGCCGGTCAACCTTGCCGCGCAATTCCCGCTGGCCGTCGGCCAGCAGCTTGGCCTGCGTTTCCAGCGATTTAACGCTGGCCTCCAGAGCGCCCAAGGCGCGCCAGAGTTCGTTATCTTGCTGAGATGCCATTTCGTTCACGGTCCTGGTAGTGTTCATTGGTAATTGCAGCCATCGGGGGATTGGATATTGGCGTACCGGCTGCATCGTAATTCCGCATCTCAACATCGTCATTCCGGCGCAAGCCGGAATCCAGAGGCGGTATCGGAGGAGAACGATAAGGTTTGCTAGACGGTATGGATTCCGGCGAAACCGGAATGACGGTTGAGATGCTGTAATGACGAGTTCAATATCGGAGTTAGGCGGCATCTACGGATTGGCGCAGCGATTCGGTGTAGGGCGGGCGGCAGACCATTGTTTCGGTTACGATGCCCGCAATGTAGCGATGGGGCGTTACATCAAAGGCCGGGTTGTAGGCCGGCGTATCGGCCGGCGCAATGGCCGTTCCGCCATAGCCCGTTACTTCAGCCGGCGGGCGTTCCTCAATGGCGATGCCGTCGCCATCCGGCAGCGCCAGGTCAACCGTGCTGTTGGGCGCGGCAATGTAGAACGGGATGCCGTTTTCATTGGCCAGTACGGACAGCGCGTAAGTGCCGATTTTGTTGGCGGTGTCGCCGTTGGCGGCAATGCGGTCGGCGCCGGTGATGACGCATGAAACCTTGCCCTGCCGCATCAGGATGCCGGCGGCGGAATCGGCTACCAGCGTAGCGGGGATGCCCAGCTGCTGAAACTCCCAGGAAGTGAGGCGCGCGCCTTGCAGCCAGGGGCGGGTTTCGGTGTTATAGACGGCGAACCGGCCGCCGGATTCCCAGCCGGCGCGGATGACGCCCAGCGCAGTGCCAAAAGCGGATGTCGCCAGCGCGCCGGTGTTGCAGTGCGTCAGGACGCCCTCCCCGTCCGGCGGCATCAGGACGCGGCCGTGTTCCCCGATGCGGCGGTTGATGGCCTCGTCCTCCGCTTGTATCAAGCGGGCTTCGGCCTCCAGACGGGGATAGATGCTGCCGGGGTCGGGTTCGGCATCGGCGACGCGCAGCATCCGCCGGACGGCCCAGCCCAGGTTGACGGCGGTCGGACGGGCGGCGGCGATGTGGGCGCCGGCCTGCCGCAGCGCGCCGATAAAGTGGTCGCGCTCCCGGGATTGCAGTTCGGCGGCGGCCAGCACCATCGCATAGGCGGCGGCGACGCCGATGGCCGGCGCCCCGCGCACGCGCATCTCGGTGATGGCGGCGGCGGCGGCGCGGTAATCGGTGATGCCGACGACGGCCTGCTCGTGGGGTAGCCGGGTCTGGTCCAGCAGCTCCAAACGGCTGCCCGTCCAGTTGATGGGCCTGATTTCGGTCATAGCCATAGCGGTTATTGCGGCAAAATGCCGGGGGCGCGGCGTGCGGTGTACGCCATCGGGACGAAAGCCGATTGCGTCCGGCGCAGTTCGGTTGCGGATGCGATTGCGCTGCCGGGGTAAAAAATAAAGGCTCGCCCCTGGTTGGGGGAGCCTGTAAAGAAAGCTCTCCCCTCATCTTTGCGCCGCGCTGCCGGCTGCCTGCTTGCCGTTACGATAAACGGGCAGGCAGCGCGGGCGGGCGACGCCGGAATTAGCACCTGGTACTGCGGGAAGGCAGTACTGGTTGCCAGGCTTCACAGGGCCGTTCCCTCCGCCTGTCTGGATAAGGGTTCCAGCAGCGTATGCGATTGTTAACGGGAATGATGCTACCGGATAGAGGGGAATCTGTCAAGGCGGGGGTTGGCTGGCAGGGCTGGCTGCGGGATGAAGGGCGTCTGCGGCCGGCGCCACCAAGCAAGCCTTCGGCTAACCGGGCGAAGTCGTTGGAGTTAGGCATTGGCTTTCAATGAATTCCAGAACCGCAACGCACTTGGTCAAGTGTTCCCGAACCTGCATCGGAGATATGGTTGAGGGCTGCCCGTGTGCGATCGCATTGCGCTGGGATATTATGGCGTTAATTGCGGACTGTCGTTCATCCTGGGCCAGAAAAGAACGCATTTCATCCGCCCAATCTTTACTGAACGCTTGCGCCGTCCTGATAATGCGCTCGGCGTTGGGCATCCCAATGGTATATCCGATTTGGCTGCTGACATATTTTGCCAGATTGCCGCCCGCAGTTTCATAAGCGTAGCTTTCATAGATTTCTTGCAAGGTAGTTTCCAGAAAGCCGGCCACAGTAATACATAGATAACGGCCCCAGTGCGCCGCCAAATCGCCGCTCACGTTATCTATGTTGAAAAGGAGGTTGATTTCTTGCAGCCTGGCCTGCACACGCTGATTCTGCATTACGCCTCCTCAAACATGGCAACCGCCTTGTCAATGCGCGTCCGTACTGAATCATTTTGCGCCGTCCCTTTGGAAATGGTGGACAAATACTGCTGGTCGGCGAGCAAGGCCGTGTGTGCATCCCGCACGGCGCGGTCAGTCGGGGAATCGTTTTTGGCGATGCGGCAGGCCAATCCGACCGACATCGAGTCAAAGACTGCCGCATTGAGCGGACGGTTTTCGTCAGTGCGAAACGCTTTTTCGCCCAAGCCGGCGTAGAACTGACGCATCACCGCCGCAAATAAATTCTGGCCGTCCCGCAAAAACTGCTCGCCAGGTTGCTGATATGATTCGGCAAAATCGTTGAGGAATGCCAACATCGGCCGGCGGTAGGCGTCGGATTGCTGATACAGCGCCCAAAACCGCAGGATCAGTTCTTGGTCCTTTTGCCGACGGTGGTGTTTGTGTCCAAAAATCGCCCGCCAGTCCGGGTTTTCGTTCAGCTGCCGAACCGCATCCAGCAACGGCCCACGGTAAATTGCCTGCCGGATTTCTTGAGGCGTCAGCCGTTGCCCGCTGCTGTTGAGCCGCTGGAAAATATGGAACACGCTGCTCATGCCGTCCTCAGGGAAAAGCTGCCGGGTTATAGTGGCATGAAACAGCGAATCATCCAGCCAGCGGCGGTCGGATGGCCGCAGATCGGCGTAAGTTTTACCGTCCGAAGCCGGGCCTACGCCCTGTAAAGCGAAAGGTTTGGCCTTTTCGCCGGTGTCCGGGTTGCCGGCGAATTCCCCGGCATAAAAATACTGCAAAGTTTTCAGCCGCTGGTTCCCGTCAATAACCATCATCCGGTTCGTTTCCGGGTCTATTGTTAGAAAGATGCCCGGCACCGGCAGGCCCAGCAGCAGGGATTCGATGAACTGCGAAGCCTGTTTTGGCGTCCATACGAAAGGCCGCTGAAAGTCGGGCACGAAAATGCTGCCTTCGTTGATGCGGCGCACCAACCCCGCCACATCAAAGTCGGCCCCATAGCTGGTAATCCGGTACTGCACCGATTCGGCAATATCGTCCGTTTCGGTGTCATCGTGAACATTTTCGTCCGCAACTATCCCGTCGCGGATTTCCGTTTCCAACTCGTTAGCGACAGTCATTTTGCCCTCCGTTGGCGCTGCGCCGATGCCATTATCAGTATAGCATCAGATACGACAGCATCGGATTTGCGCTTGCTTTACGCTTCCCGCAGGCGGCGGGACAGCAGGCATAGGAACACCGCCGCCATTCCGCCGATGCCCAGGTACAGCGCCGTCAGCGGGGCGCCGATCTGCGTTACCAGCCAGCCGTTGAGCGCGCTGGCCGGAAAGTGCGCCTGTATCGCCAGCACCCGCATTCCCCCCATCCGGCCGCGATACTCCGGGTCGGAATTGCCCATCAGCACCGTCATTACCAGCACCAGAGAGCCGGCCCGTCCGACGCCCGTCCATACTTTTACCGCCAGCGCCAGGGCCAATACTACTGCGAAAGGCAGCAGTCCCGGCAGCGTCATCACGACCAGGGCGAACACGATCATTGACAGATGCCAGCCGCCGTTGACCGCCCAGACCAGCCACCAGCCCTGCCGCCGGAAATTGCCCATTCCGGCTACCAGCAGCGCCCCGAACACGGCGCCCAAGCCCATTGCGCCGTTGAGCAGCCCCAGCACTTCCGGCCCGGCTTGCAGCGTATCGCGGGCGAAAATCGGCATCAGCGCGGTAGTAAAGGGAAATCCGGTTATGTTGTACAGCGCGGCAATCAGCAGGGCCATAAACAGCTCTTTGCGCTGCCAGACATGGCGCATTCCGGCGGCCACGCCGATGATGATTTCCCGGGGCGTCGTGTGGCCGAGGGTCGTGTTGCGCGTCCTGACCAGCAGCGCCAGCAGCCCGCCGATGGCGTACAGGCATCCGATAAATCCGAACAGGCCGCCGGGCGTCAATGGCGTGAACAGGTATCCGGCGACGATTGGCCCCACGAACTGCATCAGGTTCTGCCCCAATCCCAGCATCGCTACGGCATTGGTGAGCCGGTCTTGCGGCACGGTGTCAATAATCAGCGCATTGCTCACCGGGAGCTCAAAGGTGCGGAACACGCCGCCGCCCATGATAATGACGAATATCATCCATACTTGGAGGGCGTCCAGCAGCAGCAGCGTCATCAGCAGAAAGGCCAGCGCCGCCGCAATGAACTGCATCGTCGCCAGCAGGATGCGGCGAGGCAGCCGATCCACCACTGCGCCGGCGAATACCGACAGAAAGGCCAAGGCGAGGGGCGCGGCGCCGGCCAGCCCGACCAGCAGGGCGTCATCGGTCAGCTCCAGCACCAGCCACAGCACGGCGATGACTTCCATCTGCCGGCCGGCCATCGCAATGTTGCCCGAAATCCAGACCAGCGAGAAATCGCGCCGGCAGAACGACCGAAAAGTGTCTATGGCGCGTGCGGACAGTGCGGTAGTCAAAATGGCCTCGGCTGCGGACGGAAACCCTGCCGCGGCAAGGAAACGGCGGCGGCGGCGATTATAGCACCGGCGGCGTGATACAATCCCCGCATTCACTACTTTACCCGTCATTTCGCACGCCAACCATTATTCCGCACCCCCAGCCGTCATTCCGCACCCCAACCGTCATTACGCACCCCAACCGTCATTACGCACCCCAACCATCATTCCGTACCCCAACCGTCATTCCGGCGAAAGCCGGAATCCAGCGTTGTAATCCGCCATCACGGTAGTACCCGGCAGCCATAGATTCCGGCTTTCGCCGGAATGACGGTTAGAGTGGAATGGTGGGTGGGGTAGAATGACGGTTAGAGTGGAATGACGGTTGGGGTGGAGTGGCGGCTGGGGTATAATGACGGGTGGAGTAGAATGACGGTTAGGGCAAATGGAGGTATCGCAATGGAAATCGGAGTCGGACTGGACCATACGCTGGGAATGAACTGGGATGACCAGGCCAACCTGGCGCGGGAGGCGGTGGAACTGGGCTACGCCAGCATCTGGACGCCTGAAAATATCGGAACCGATTCGTTCCAGGTCTGCGCCCGCCGCTGGCAGGCCAGCTGCGATGTCGTCCCCGGCGGCCTGACTACCGGCATCGGCGTCTCTCCGGTAATGTACCGCACTCCGGTAGGGTTTGCGATGTCCGGCGGCACCGTGAGCCAGCAGACCGGCGGCAAGTTCATTATGGGCATCGGCGCCGGCAGCGCTTATCGTCCTGCCAACCGCCGGGATTTGGGATTCCCCCGCGTCTCGGCGCTCAACCTGATGCGCGACTACCTGACTACCATACGCGGCCTGGTGCGCGGCGAGCGGGTTGCCTATCAGGGCGAACACATCAACTACAACAATATCCGCCTGGCCATCCGGCCCGCCCCCAACACGCCGGTCTATCTAGGCACGCTGGGGCCGGAGATGCTGCGGCTGGCCGGCGAAATCGCCGACGGCGTCTGCCTCAACTGGTGCACGCCGGCGCAAATCGCCTGGAGCCGGGAACGCATCGCCGAGGGCGCGGCGCGGGTCGGACGCGATCCGGCGGAAGTCAAGGTAGTGGAGTACATCCGCATCTGCGTTGACGATGATGTGGAGGTCGCCCGCCGCGCTTTTGCCAAAAACTGCCTGGGCTACCCGCTGGGCGCCGCCGTGCCTACCGAGCGGGAACGGCAGTTCGGCTACCGCGCCCACTTTGAGCGGATGGGCTACACCGAGGAGCTGGCCGGCGCCGACGCCATCCGCAGCCGCGGCGGCGATATGGACGAAGTGGCCGACGCTTACCCGTCCGATGCGCTGCTGGCCGTTGGCTACTACGGCCAGCCGGATGGCGCGGCCGCCGCATTCGCCAAGCTGGCGGAGGGCCTGGATGTAGCATTAGTGCGGGTCATCGCCGCCCGCCCGGAAATTGCATCCACGCAAGCGGTAATGCGGGCCTGCGCGCCGGAAAAGGTGCGGGCGGCGGGGTGAGGCGACGGGCCGGCCGCAGCCGCTCAACTAAAAAGTCGGCTGCGGCCGGCGCGACGAAGTTATTCCAGCCGTCCGCCAACCTCATCGGCAGCAGTTTGTATCGCTGCGTACACCATATTCAGCAACACTTGGGCTTCGGTACTTTTGTCGAAGCCTATGGCGGGCGCAGCGCGGCGATAAATGCCGTCTATCTCGTCCGCCCTGCGGTAACTTGAGCCCTGCCCCGAATGTTCGTAAGCGCGCTCCCAAGCGGCAAGATACCGGGTAGCCACTCGCTCCGTCGCTGCGGATTGTAACTGCCCACGAACTCCCTGGCGGATCGCCGTAAGCGCAGCCAGCCTTTCTTCCGGTGTAGAATCATCGTCCAGGGCAGTCGCTTGCCGATCCAGCCAACGGGAAATTCCTTCCTGCAACCTGGAACGCAGATCGTCGACTGGACGCAGGGTATCGTATCCGGTCTGCCCGCTTACCAGACGCCTGGCAAGCGCCTTTATCCGGGTCCAATGCTCCTTGGGGTGTTGCGGGTTTCCACCGCGCAGCCGGCCTTGCCACGGTTCATGGAAACGCGTTATGGCGTCGCTGATTGCCAGATCCAAATCCCTGGTGGACAGCACAATGCGCGCCATCGGTTTTGCTTCAGGATGGGCCGCTGCTTCAATTGTATCTAACAGCCGTCTCAATTCCGTGATGCTTTGGCTCGGCAGTTGATCAGTTGGCCGGTCCATGTTTTCCAAGAAAAATGTACTGCGTTCCAGCTGTCTGAGCAATTCTTCCGCCACATCGTCGCCGACGATGCTCTGCATGGTGGCAATGGCATCTTCGCCGGGAAGCCGGACGCGGTCTTTGCGATCGTCAACGGTATACAAATCGTCGCCGATTACATTTTCAAAATGGGTGAACGCAAAAGCCAGTTTAGCAGCGTATCCAGTGCTGCCGGCAGCTTTTACCAGCTCTTGCGGCTGCGTCAGCATGGGCTGTTGGGCGTTGTCAACCAGCAAGATGACATCGGTTTGAGAAAAACGGTCGGTGATTTCAGACCGTACGCTGGTCGCCATCTGGGCGCGGTGGCCCAGACCTTCACCGTCCAAAATCACCAGTTTGCGGCTGGTTTGCAGCCTGATGTCGGTCGGTGCAAACGGCCCGCGCACACGGACTCCGTTAACCAGCGGAGTAAGCAACCGCCCGAACTGTTCGCCATGATTGCCGGAAAACCATCTGACTTCGGTCAGGAATGTGTCCTGTTCCCCGGATTGATATTGCCACGACAAAGGCCAGCCGTTTTCGTCGCGTGAAAACTCTCCCGTTTGTACCCGGTCAAAACGGTCGCGAATTTCGGCCAAAATGTCCTCTACCAGTTCGTGAAAACGGCCATTCGTCTCCAAAATTTCGTCAAACAGTTCCAGCCATGTCCCGCGATCTCCAGGTCTGCGGATGTCATCAAGCCTGCCGCCGGCGGCTTCGGTTTCCGCCTTTGCCAATGCCGATATTGACTTTATCTTGGAGACTATCGTTTCAAGGATTTCCTGATTGTAATCCTTTTCCGAATCGCTGGTAGCTTCGTACTCACTGAGGGTACGCTGTTGGGGCTCGTCCCCCGCACCATCGCGGCTCGATGCCGCGCCGGGCGCCCAGCGGCCCAACGGGTAGCTCAGCCGAAAACTCTGGTCTGGTGGCGACAGCAGTGCGTTGGCTATTCTGCCGTCTGCACTAGCGCCGATACGCGAATCAATAGCGGTGCGACAGGCATTGTGCAGGCAGTTCTCAATTTCGCCTTTGACTTCCCGCTCGTCCATGAATGTTACGATAGCAGCGAAGTGAGTTTCGCCGGTAACGATTTCAATGTCGCAAGTCGTGGTCCGGGATGTAGAAGTCGGCGGAAATCGGTCTGAGCCGATAAGCTGCCGCAAAACCGTCGTTTTGCCGGCGCCAGTAGTTCCGACCAACATCACCGTAGCATAGCCGTCATCACGCGTCGGTAAGGGTATAGCGTTGTCCCGCATATCTATGGACCGGCTGGACAAGTTGAATTGAGCATTCATATTTACTCTCCAAGAGCCAAAACTGGCGGTTCATAGAGTACGATACCAGCGTATGCCGCAATTATCAACCGCCCGACCAGAGGCATTCTGCAATAGGCATGGAGCCGGAATGGTTTTTACCATCTAGGATAACAAAGGCCATTCCGGTTAGTTCTCGTGGAAAACCCGCAGCAGCATTCGCTCTCCGCTTTGACAGCAGCAATGCCATCGCATATACCGACTTGCCACGCTTTTGGCGTAACTTATTGTACGCCGCGCCAGCCGGTTCAGCTTGCTCCGCAGCTACGAATGCAAACCCGCGTCTCGGTTCACCGCGTCCCCCTTGCAATATGACTGCTTGGCGGCAACGCATTTCCATGCACCGGATAAGCGTCGCTGCGGTACAGTTCGGCCTCCGACAGGCGGGCATACCGCCGCGGCAAGGTATTTTCACTGTGGTCGTCCACCGCAAAGTCCTGCATACGGCGGCCGTCGGTTTCCTGAACTCCCGCCGTCCGTATTCGTCAATACCGCGCGCGATGGCACTCGAGGAAACGTCACCATGCAGGACCAGGGGCTCGTCCCGGCCGCCGGCGCTGTATGTATCAACGACGTCCGCAACCGCCGCGGAGACAGACTTGGCGGCCTTGGGCGCCGCCGGTCGGGCAGCAACTACCGTGGCTGTAAGCGGGCGGGGCCGGTGGAGCATCCGGGCTGGGGATAATCCGACCATAACCGCCGCGCCAACTTAATCATCGCAACCCCCGGCAACGGCAGCGTTTCGGTGTACAATACGCGCAACGCTGATACGCCGCCGGGAGGAACCATATGCACGTCGGAGCCGCTACCATCTTTCAGAACCCGGGCAAGTTCGCTTCCGATTACCAGGTCTATCGCTCCGAACTGCGCCTGGCCGACTTGGCCGAACCGCTCGGCTTTCAGTCCATCTGGGGCGTCGAGCATCACTTCACCGACTACACAATGTGCCCGGATGTGCTGCAATTCCTGACCTATATGGCCGGCCGCACCACTAGTTTGCAGCTCGGCAGCATGGTCTGCGTCCTGCCCTGGCACGACCCGATGCGAGTCGCCGAGCAAGTGTCAATGCTGGACAACATCAGCGACGGCCGGTTCATCCTCGGCGTCGGGCGCGGCCTGGCCAAGGTAGAGTACGACGGCTTTCGCGTGGATATGAACGAATCCCGCACCCGCTTTATCGAATCCGCCGAATGCATCCTGGCGGGACTGGAAAGCGGGTTCTGCGAGTTTGACGGCGAATATATCAAGCAGCCCCGCCGGGAAATTCGCCCCAACCCGTTCCGCACTTTCCAGGGCCGTACTTACGCCGCCGCCATCTCCCCCGAAAGCAGCCGCATTATGGCGCAGCTCGGCGTCGGTATGCTGGTTATCCCCCAAAAGCCCTGGGATGAAGTGGAACGCGACCTCGCCAACTACCGCGCCGCCTGGCAAGAAAGCCACCCCGAAGGCACGCCGCCGCCGGCTCCGGTAACCGCCTGCTGGGCTTTCTGCCATCAGGACGCCGACTATGCTCACGCAATGGCCCGCCGCTACATCGGCGGCTACTGGCACACCGTTATGGAGCATTACCAGTTCAAGGCCGACCACCACAAGGACATCAGCGGCTACGAATACTACGGCAAGGTTGCCGAGAAAATGCTTGACTACGGCGATGCAGAAGTAGTGGACTTTTTCGTCAACCTGCAAGTATGGGGGACGCCGGAGCAGTGCTACGAAAAGATACGGCACATCCGCGACCGCACCGGACATGATACTTATGTCGGAGCATTCAGCTACGCCGCAATGCCCTACGCCGAGGCCGAAGCCAGTATGCGCTTGTTCGCCAACGCCGTAATGCCCGAATTGCAGGCGCTGCCGCCCGCCGCTATTTGATAATCGCCAAAGGCCCTAACCGCCGCCGGAAGTAGGAGCGGCCCGCTAACTGCCGGCAGATACCGCCGGAATATCCTAAACACTAGCGGAAATGCGGGCGAAAATCGGCGCCAGTTCTATGGCCACGCCGGGCATTGCGTCCGAAACCAATACCCCATCGGACTGGTACACTTCAACCAGCGCCAGCGATGCGCCATCGCCGGCGTATTTGGCTACCGTGCGGGCGTCCAGGTCGGCAACCCACATTTCACGCACGCCGCTGCGGGCATACACTGGCATCTTGACCGTCAAATCGCGCCGCCGCGTGGATTCGGACAGTACTTCAACCACCACATCCGGCGCGCCGGTAATGCCGTGTCCGTCAAAAATATGCCGCCGCGCATTGGATACAAACAGCAGGTCGGGCTGGAAGGTGCTGCTGCCGTCAAAGGCTACATCAAAGGGCGACAGCCGTATTTCATAGGGGCCGGGCGCGCCGATTTGCAGCCGCGCCGCAAAATACAGCTCGCCGACAAAAACCTGATGCGGTTCGCTGGGGCCAGCCATTTCAATCAACTCCCCCTCAATCAGCTGGAAGCGCCGGCCCCGATGCGACGGAGGCGTTATCGCCATATAATCGGCCCCGGTCATTTTAGCGCCGGGCGGGCCGGCGCAGGGTTGGCCGGTACGCGGTTCGGTTATAGGTTGCAGCATCGTCTAATCCTCTGCTCAATCGCCAACGCGCCCTAACCGCCGCCGGAAATACGGGCGTCGGAAATGCGGGCGAAAATCGGCGCCAGTTCTATGGCCACGCCGGGCATTGCGTCCGAAACTAATACCCCATCGGACTGGTACACCTCAACCAACGCCAGCGATGCGCCATCGCCGGCGTACTTGGCTACCGTGCGGGCGTCCAGGTCGGCAACCCACATTTCGCGCACGCCGCTGCGGGCATATACCGGCATCTTGACCGTCAAATCGCGCCGCCGCGTGGATTCGGATAATACTTCAACCACCACATCCGGCGCGCCGGTAATGCCGTGTCCGTCAAATATATGCCGCCGGTCGTTGGACACAAACAGCAGGTCGGGCTGGAAAGTGCTGCTCCCGTCAAAGGCTACATCAAAGGGCGACAGCCGTATTTCATAGGCGCCGGACGCGCCGATTTGCAACCGCGCCGCAAAATACAGCTCGCCGACAAAAACCTGGTGCGGTTCGCTGGGGCCGGCCATTTCAATCAATTCCCCCTCAATCAGCTGGAAGCGCCGGCCCCGATGCGACGGCGGCGTTATCGCCATATAATCGGCCCCGGTCATTTTAGCGCCGGGCTGGCCGGTACGGGGTTGCCCAGTGCGCGGTTCGGTTATAGGTTGCAGCATCGTCTAATCCTCTGCCCAATCGCCAACGCGCCCTAACCGCCGCCGGTAATACGGGCGCAAATCGGCGCCGAGTTGACGGGGACTTGGCGCATTATACACCGCCCGCCCTATCCCCGGCGCTATACCTAGCAAAGTCGTTGCTTTATTGCCGTCATTCTGCTTGCTACCGTCATTCCGGCTTATTACCGTCATTCCACTTTATTACCGTCATTCCGGCGCAAGCCGGAATCTGGCATCGCAATCCGTCATTGCGGTAAAATGCCCGGCAATCCATAGGCTATGGATTCCGGCGCAAGCCGGAATGACGGTAACAAAGCGGAATGACGATTAGACTAACTACGGGAGGCAGCATCGCTATGCCCGACTGGTTTCACAAGCAGACCGTTGGCGCGCTGGTCAACCAGGCCGCCGACCGCTATGGCTCCCGCGAAGCTTTGATGTACGCCGGGGCACGCTGGTCTTTTGAGCAGTTTCGCCAGGAAAGCGACCGCGTGGCCCGCGCCCTGATTGGCCTCGGCATCCGGCCCGGCGACAAGGTATCGGTGTGGATGCCCAACCGCGCCGAATGGCTTTTTCTGTTCGCCGCCATCGCCAAAATCGGCGCCGTCATCGTCCCCGTCAACACCCGCTTTCGCACCGCCGATATGCGGTATCTGGTTCACCACTCCGACTCCGCCGCCCTGGTGCTGATGGAGCAGTCCGGCCCGATTAACTATCTGGATCTGGTGCGGGAAGTTGCGCCGGAAATTGACGCTGCCGACCGCGACCCGGCCGCCCTGCATCCCGCCGCCTTTCCCGCCCTCCGCAATGTCATCGTCATCGGAACGGAGCCCCCGCCCGATGCCGTCGGCCCGGATGTTGTCGGCCAGGGTGCCATCGCCCCGGGCGTCATCAAATGGAATGCGCTGCTGGCCGGAGCCGATGCAGTGCCGGCGGACGAGCTGGCCCGGCGCGAAGCCGCCGTCCATCCCGACGACACCTTTCTGCTGATGTACACCAGCGGCACTACCGGATTCCCCAAAGGCGTGATGCACGGACACAACCCCATCCGCACCATCACCGACGCCGCCAACCGGATGTGTATGTCGTCCCGCGATGTCATTCTGATGTACCTCCCCCTGTTCCACTGCTTCGGCCTGTACGAAGGGCCGCTGATGTCGTGGGTAACCGGCGCGCGCATCGTGCTGACCACGATGTTCGACGCCGGCGAAACCCTGCGGCTGCTGGAGTCGGAACGGGCCACCGTGATGAACGGCTTTGACGCCCATTTTTACGACCTTTGCCACCATCCCGATGTTGGCCGCACCGACCGCAGCAGCCTGCGTACCATCCTGCTGGCGGTTGGGATGGCCAGCAGCGAGCCGGTAGCGCGGCTGGCGCAGCAAAAGTTCTGCCCGACGCTGTCGGCCTGGGGTATGACCGAAGTCGGCGTAGGCGCTACCCGCAGCTTTCTGGACGCCCCCGTGGACGACCGCTGCGTGGAAAGCGGGCATCCCCTGCCCGGCTACGAGTTCAAGGTTATCAACCCTGATACCGGCGCCGCGCTGCCCCCGTCCACGCCCGGCGAGCTGTGCGTGCGCGGCTACGCCATCATGCAGGGCTACTACAAGCGTCCCGAAGCTACCGCCGATGCCATCGACGCCGCCGGCTGGTTCCATACCGGAGACGTCTGCACCATCCGCGACGACGGCAGCATCCGCTTCCTGGGCCGCTACAAAGACCAAATCAAAGTAGGCGGCGAGAACGTCGATCCCACCGAAGTCGAAGCGTTTCTGCTGGAGCATCCCGCCGTCAGCAAAGCGCAAGTCATTGGCGTACCCGACCCGCGCCTTAGCGAAGTCGCCTGCGCCTGTATAGTAGTAGAGCCGGGCCAGGCCATAACCGACGCCGACCTCGCCGCATTCTGCCGCGGCAAGATGGCCAGTTTCAAGATCCCCCGCCATCTGCTCATCGTCGACGACTACCCGATGACTTCCAGCGGCAAGGTACAGAAATACTTGCTGCGCCAAATGGCAACCGAGCAACTGGGCTTGTAGCCCAAGCGAGAATGACGCTGATGACTCCTTACATTGGCATTACCGGATTTATGACGGCGGCGGAAGTATCCGCCGTGGCTGCCGCGCTGCCGGCCGTGCAGGAACGCCTGCTGATGTGCGGCGTCCTGTTAAGCAACGCCCTGCTGTCCGGCCGGCCCAGCGATGCGCCGGCCCGCTGCCCGGCGCCGGACGCTATTGCCGGCATTTTCGCCGCCGACCCGCGCTGCCTCAACCTGGTACATTACCGCCCGCCAGCCGATTCCGGCCTGAGCGGCGTCGGGTTGGCCGACGCGCTGGCCCGCGCCTCTGCAATCGGCGGCCCCTATTGCCACGGCGTCCAGATTAATGCCACCAGAGGCGCGCCCTGGCCGGATGCGGCGGAATTGGCCGAATATCGGGAACGCTGCCAGCCCCGCCGCATCATACTGCAAGCCGGCCGGGAAGCGATGGCGTCGGTGGACGGCAATCCGCAAGCGCTGGCCCAACGCTGCGCCGGGTACGCCGGCATCGTTACCGATGTGCTGGTGGACGCCTCCGAGGGCTTGGGCCGCCCGCTGGACGCCGCGCGGACGGCGCAATACCTGGACGCCATCGCATCCGCCGCGCCGGACCTAGGCTTGACCGCCGCCGGCGGCCTCTGCGCCGACAACCTCGCCGAGCTGCTGGGACCGCTGCTGCCAGATTGGGGATCCAGCATCAGCATCGACGCCGAGGGACGCCTGCGGGACGGGGGCGACCGGCTGGACATCCCATCGGCAACAGCATACTTAAAGACGGCTGTAGAATTACTGTCGCCCAGAGATTAGATATTCGCAATGGCAAGGGGTTGAATATGGAAGTTCGCTATAAAACCACGAAGTTGCGAAAATTATTGCTCAGCGGGGTTGAACTTAACCGACGGTTCGGTACACGTGTCGCCAACCGGACACAAGATCGAGTGGCTATTTTGGAAAATGCGCCCAATCTTTCGCAGGTTCCGACCCGGCCGCCGGAGCGATGGCATCAACTGACGCAGAACCGCGATGAGCAATACGCCGTTGACATTTCCCTTCAGCTCCGCCTGGTATTTGAGCCTGACTATCAGGATATGCCGCGCAACGCCGACGGCGGCATCAATACGGACGCGGTTACTGCCATAGTCATCATCGGTGTGATAGACTACCATCCGACGCGACGCGCGAGGCGCTAAAATGGCGAAGCGAACCTACCCGCACCGACCCAATTACGCCACCCCGCCGGGGTATCTCCTCGAGGAGTACCTAGAGGTGTGGGAATTGACGCCGGCCGAATTTGCTGGCCGTCATTCTCTGCCGGCCGAACTGATTACAGCCGTTATAGCCGGCAGCGCTCCAATCGGCGCGGATCTAGCCCTGATTTTGGAGCAGGAATTCGACCTGCCCGCAAGCTTTTGGCTCGGTATGGAGGATACCTACCGCCGCCGCCTGGCGGAATTCGCCCGGGCCGACGCCATGTCCGAATTTGCAGAATGGGCCAAGGCATTCCCGCTGCGCGAATTGGCAAAGCGCAGCGCAATAGAAAAGCCCATTTCGGACGGCGACGCCGTAGTACAGATGCTGGACTTCTTTGGCGTCGCCTCCGTTGCCAAATGGCAATGCCGCAACGCCGCGTCCCGGGTTGCCTACCGGCATTCCCCGACGTTCGCCAGCAATGAACGCAATCTGGCGGCTTGGCTCCGCTTGGGCGAGCTGGAATCAAAGTGGCAGCGCGGCCCCGATTATGACCCGGAGCAGTTTCGCGACGCGCTCCACGAAATACGCACCCTTACCCGTACGCCCACCGGCCCGGCGTTGGAAAAAACTCTTGGCCTCTGCAATCAATCCGGCGTAGCGTTGGCGCTGGTGGAACCGCTGCCCAAAGTTGCCGTCAGCGGCGCAACGCGCTGGCTGTCCGACCACACCCCGCTGATTCAATTAAGTGTGCGGCACAAAACTAACGACCATCTATGGTTCACCCTTTTCCACGAAGCGGCGCACGTCCTGCTGCACAGCAAGGATTATGTTTTCATTGACACTGCACACGACCAGATTGCCGGCTTTGATGCCGAAGCGGATGAATGGGCCGCGGACTTTCTGATTGCTCGTTCCGATTGGAATGACTTTATCGCCGGCGGGCATTTCAGTGAATGGGCGGTTCGCAGTTTTGCCAACCGGCAGGGAATTGCGCCGGCAATTGTAGTCGGCCGCCTCCAGCGCGAAAGACTAATCCCCTGGTCGCGGCTGAATTACCTGAAAGCCCGTATGCGCTGGCGCGAATAGCGGAAGTTTCTATGATGATGTATGTCGCTATGGCGCTAACCAGCGATGAGGGTATGGTATGACGGCCCCAACCGTCAAACGCATCGTCTGCCTCGCCAATTCCCGCCGCAATAACGGCCGCTGCGTTGCCGGCAAGGAACTGCTGCCCGACGGACGCCCCGGCCCCTGGCTGCGTCCGGTCAGCAGTCGGGATGGCGAGGAAGTTGCGGAGCGGGAACGCCAGTATGCCGACGGCAGCGAACCCCGCCTGCTGGACATCGTTGAACTCCCCGTCCTGGAAGCCGTTCCGTCCGCCTACCAAAGCGAAAACCGGCGGCTTGACCCGTCCCGCCGCTGGGCCAAAACAGGCCGCATCGGCTGGAATGACCTGCCGCAATGGGTTGACCCGGATGCGCCCCTCTGGACTGACGGACACAGCAGCGCCGCCGGCCAAAACGACCGCATTCCCGTATCCGATGTTGGCCGGCACACCGACTCCTTGCGGCTAATCAAAGTGGACAATTTGTTGGTAAGCGTCACGGAACGGTCGCGCCCCAGCAATTTGTACCCTGTGCTGCGCGGCAGTTTCCGCTACAATGGCGACGACTACTCGCTGCGTATCACCGATGCCGAAGTTGAAAACGGCTCCATTGACCTGGAGTATGGCGATTATCCCGTCGGAGAACGCTATCTCACTATCAGCCTGGCCGCGCATCCCCTTAACGACAATATCTATAAACTTATCGCCGCCGTCATCAAACCCTAAAAACCCCAATTGCCACGGAGCATAGTTATAGTGAGTATTACTCAATATCCGGTGTTCACCGTCGGCCATTCCAACCATCCGCCGGCGGCATTCATCACGCTGCTGGTGCGGCACGGCGTGGACGAAATCGCCGATGTACGCTCCGCCCCGTACAGCCGCTATACCCCCCACTTCAACTACGATACGTTGTCGGAACTGCTGGAGGCTGTTGGCATCGGCTACGCTTTTCTGGGCGGCGAGCTGGGCGGCCGGCCCGCCGACCGTTCCTGCTACGACGCCGCCGGCCGGGTGCTGTATGACCGGGTAGCCGAAACCGACGCTTTTGACGACGGCATCCGGCGCATCATCCACAACGCCGACGACCGCCGCATCGCCCTGCTGTGCAGCGAAAAAGAGCCGCTGGAATGCCACCGCACCCTGCTGATTGCCCGCAATCTGGCGGATAGGGGCGTTGCCGTTGAGCATATCCTGGCCGACGGCGCGCTGGAAAGCAATGATGCCGCAATGTCCCGCCTGCTGGATATGCACAAACTCCCGCAGCAGGGCGATATGTTCCGCAGTCGGGACGACGTTATCGCTGAGGCCCTGCGTCGCCAGGCGCAGAAGTTCGCTTATGTCGCCGCACCTCCGCCGGCCGGCAGTGATAGCAGAGACGGCGGGGATGCCTGGAATGTCCGGGATGATGGGCATAACGGGGACAATTGGGAGGATCTACCGTGAAAGTTCACACTATCGGTTTCACCAAAAAATCCGCCGCCCAATTCTTTGAGACGCTGCGGCAATCCGGCGCCGAACGGGTGGTGGATGTGCGCCTGCACAATGTGTCGCAGCTGGCCGGGTTCGCCAAAAGGGACGACCTGGAGTATTTCCTGCGCCAAATCTGCGGGATGGAGTATGTGCATCTGCCGGAGCTGGCGCCCACCAAAGCGATGCTGGACGCCTACCGCAAAGAGCATCACGACTGGGATACTTACCAGCAGGAATACCTGGCCCTGCTGGACGAAAGGCGCATTGCCCAAATGCCCATCAAGCGCACCATCGCCAACGCCTGCCTGCTATGCAGCGAGGCCACCCCCGAACACTGCCACCGCCGCCTGGCCGCGGAGTATCTAAAACGGCATTGGGGCGGCGTGGAAATTGTGCATTTGGTCTAAATCCAGCGGGATGGTACGCCGATGTACACTGTACCACTGCCTTGAGTAGCGCGTCGGCGTTGTGAAGCGCTATTGGCGAACTACCTCGCACACCAGGCAATCGCTGGAATCGCAACACTGTCCGGTTGTGTTATAATAATACTCGGGCGGATGTTGCCCGTCCAAATTGCACGGCAGTGAAACTGTCAAAGGAGGTGAAAGCTATGGTGTTTGATTTGCAGTACAAGTCATTTGTGGTACGCTTATCGTTAGGCCAAATAGTCTGCATAGCGTTATTGTTGATGATAGCCTAGATTGACTAGTTGAGGGCCTGTCCCAGCCAGGGATAGGCCCTCTTGTTTTGGCATACCCCCGTTGCTTTGAAAACTACCCGCCAATCAATCCGCCGCATTGCAGTTTTCGCCGGCCTTGCCGCCGGCTGGTATGACCGCCCCATCCGGGCCGGTTTGGCGGCGTATAATGGCCGGCAATCCCGCTGCTCTTTTGAATTGAGGACTAGCCGATTAGGAACATCGGCTTTGCTCTCGCCAACCGCCAAGACTTGACTGCTATGCCGGACGCGGTATGCTTGGCATTGCTATAATGTTGTTATGAACTGGCGGCGTATTGAGCGTTGGGCAACCATCGCCATCTATGTATCGGCAGTCCTCGGGCTGGCCATACTGCTGACGGAGGAACTGGCGCCGCCCGGTTCGTGGGCGAGCCGCATCGCCGGCGCGGCCGCCGCCCGGCTGGTGCGGCTGGGCGAAACCGGCGGCGGGCTGCTGTTCGCCGTTGTACTGACTTACTTGACTATCATCGTAGGAGTTTGGCTTATGGTACTGCTTATGGATGGCATCGACCGGCTGCGTAACCGCAAGGCCCGTTTCGAAAAACAGCAAGCAGCCGCGCGTGAGGCGGTTAAAGAGGAAGGCCGCAAGGAAGGCAAGGAGGAAGGGCGTAAAGAAGGGCGGGCCGAAATGGAAGGGCTGGTGCGGGAACGGCTGGACGAACTCGGCATCGATCCTAACGCCGTGCTGCGTCCTAAACCGCCGGCCGCTAACGGAGCCGACGCTGCCATCAGCGAGGAACGCGTCCGCCTGATTGTCAGCGAATGCCTGGAACAGCTGGGCGTCAAACCGCATTCAGCCTCTCCTAACCGGCCGGACGCGCCGGACAATCCGGTATCATAACCCGGCATCCCTATTTGCCAACGCACTCCGCCATCACCATAATAGACGGCGCATTATGCTTGGCCGGCGCCATCCCCTTGCCCCCGGAGTTTCACCTTGACTACCGCCCCCAACCCCGGCAATCCCGCCGCGCGTCCGATGCCCGCCGCCGCACACCCTGCTCCCATCATCGCCCCCTATGGCGCCTGGTGTTCCCCCATCACCGCCGACGCTATCGTTGCCGAGTCCGTGGGCATCGGCAGCGTTGCCTTTGACCGCGCTATAGGCAATGGCGATGCTGCCAATGACATTGCCATCCTGTGGACGGAATCCCGGCCCGCCGAGGGCGGACGCATCGTCATCGTGCGCCGCGCCGCCGATGGCACGACAGCCGATGTCAACCCGCCGCCGTATAATGTCCGCACCCGCGTCCACGAATACGGCGGCGGCGCGTGGATTGTCCACAACGGCGTCGTCTGGTTCAGCAATTTTGACGACCAGCGTATTTATCGGCAAGAGATCGGCCGCCAGGAAATCGGCGGCGAACTGCCGCAGCCCATCACGCCCGACGCCCCGCTGCGCTACGCCGACGCCGTGCTGGACGCCGCCCGCAGCCGCCTCATCTGCGTCCGCGAGGATCATACCGACCCGGATAACATCGTCAACGCCATCGTCGCCGTGCCGGCCGACTCCGCATCCGCATCCAACTCCGATGGCGGCGGCATCGGCGCGCAGACCGTGCTGGCCGGCGGCTGGGATTTCGTAGCATCTCCCCGCCTTTCGCCCGACGGCGCTGCGCTGGCCTGGCTGTCTTGGAACCACCCCAATATGCCCTGGGACGGTACGCACCTCTGGACGGCTCCGATATTAGATGATGGTACGCTAGGCGATGCCACGCTGGCCGCCGGCGGCGAAAGCGTATCCATATGTCAGCCGGAATGGTCGCCGGACGGCGTACTGCATTATGTATCCGACGCATCGGGCTGGTGGAACCTGTACCGCTGCGCCGCTCCCGGCTTGCCCGACGGTAAAGCCGCCGAGCCGCTGTACCCCGATGACGCCGAATATGGCCGCCCGCAGTGGGTGTTCGCCGCGCGCAGCTACGCTTTCGCCGGCGACGGCGGCATCATCTGCGCCGTCAACCGCAAAGGTTTCTGGTCGCTCAACCGGCTGCGCCCGGACACCCGCGCGCTGGCGCCCCTGCCCGTGCCGGCCAGCGAAATGGGGCGGGGCGACCTGGCGGTATCCGGCAGTACCGCCGCCGTCATCGCCGGCGCTGCGGAACGCCCGATGTCGTTGCTGCGGGTCAACTTGGACACCGCCGAATGGGATACGCTGCGCGTTTCGTCCGGCGTGGATATTCCGTCCGGCTATATCTCGCCGGCGCAGCCTATTGAGTTCCCCTCCACCGATAGCCGCCGCGCCTATGCGCTGTATTACCCGCCGCGCAACCCGGAGCATCAGGCCCCGGACGGCGCACTGCCGCCCCTGCTGGTGATGAGCCACGGCGGCCCTACCGGGGCGGCGTCCGGCGCGCTGGATCCGGCGGTGCAGTTTTGGACCAGCCGGGGCTTTGCGGTGGCGGATGTCAACTACGGCGGCAGCGCCGGCTACGGGCGGGCCTACCGGCAGCTGCTCAACGGCAATTGGGGCATCGTTGATGTGGACGACTGCGCCAACGCCGCCCTGCATCTGGTGCATCAAGGGCTGGCAGACGGCCGCCGGCTGGCGATACGCGGCGGCAGCGCGGGCGGATATACTACGCTGGCCGCGCTTACTTTTCGCAACATATTCGCCGCCGGCGCCAGCTTCTACGGCGTTTCCGACCTGGCCGCGCTGGCCGCCGACACGCACAAGTTTGAATCCCGCTACCTGGATCGGCTGGTAGCGCCGTATCCGCAGGGCGCGGATACCTACCGGCAACGCTCGCCCATCCATCACACCGATGGGCTGTCCTGCCCCATCATCCTGCTACAAGGGTTGGAGGACAAAATTGTGCCGCCCAACCAGGCCGAAATGATGTTTGACGCCGTGCGAAGCAAGGGCATTCCCTGCGCCTATCTGCCCTTTGCCGGCGAGCAGCACGGATTCCGCCGCTCCGAAAACATCAAGCGGGCGCTGGAAGCAGAGCTGTATTTCTACGGGCAAATTTTCGGATTTACGCCCGCCGATACAATAGCGCCGATAGAGATTGCGAACCTCTAATGGACGCAAATGGACGCGCCGATTGAGTTGCTGCCGTCATTCCCAACCCCCTTTCGCTCCCTTCCCCGAACCTTCAATAATACCGCAACTGCTGGAGCAACATATCGGGCAAAGCGATGCCGCTATTTCCTGAATACTAAAATCGCCTCCCGGTCAATAGCGGCTCCGGCCTCTCGCATCTTGGGCAGGCGTTTGGTCGGAAGTTTTCTGAAGTGGCAAACTTCCAATGGTATGCCGACGGCGTCCATAAGTTCAATAGTGATTTGCCCGTTGTCCAGCACTTGCCGGTTTAAAACTCGGTTGCCGATGACTATGATGATGCGATTCCCGGCAACTCGCGCCATTTCGCGCAGCGCAGCATAGTAGTCTGAATAAAAAGCGATCGCCTCGCGCATTGATGTAGAATTGTCCGCCAAGCGATCCAGCGACTCGCCCAGTGTCCGCGATGGCGGTACAATCCGACGCTCTTTCCCCCATCCCAAACTGCGATCTTTGGATTCACGCATTTGCTCACGGGTGTAACCGAGCCAGTAAAGCATATTCTTGGAGAACTGCGTATAATTTACGCCGTTGCGTTCATCGCCGTATGGCGGCGAGCATACGATAGTATCCGCCGCATCGTTAGCAAAGCGCATTTGGCGAGTATCCCCCCGCGTTATCGTCGCCTTGGCGCCCGCCGGCAGCGCGGGTATGCGCTGTTCAGCCAAGTCCAGATACTTGCGGAACACCTCAAAGACATCGGGGTTGAAAGCCGCCTGCCGTTCCGGCGTCATCCGCCGCAGCCGCACTTCGTTGCGATGGGTCAGGCTGACGCTGCGTACCGTGGCCGAAAAAAGCGCCTGAAACAGGTTACGCACCTCCGCATCGCCAATCCTGTCAATGGCGAACCGCAAAGCCGTCAACGGCGCCAGCATATAGTCCTTGAACCAATACTCTACGAAATCAGCCTTGTCAAACCGCAGCGGCGGCCCCTCGTATTCTGCGGCTTGCGCCAGCGTCCGGTTGCCGGCAGTGCGGATTTGCTCCGCCGGGATATAAGTGGTTTTGGCGCGGGCCACCAGCGCGGCCAGCGCGTTGATGTCGTTGCCCAGCGCAGCGCGCCCGGAGCGTATGCTTTCCACCAGCACGGCGCCGCCCCCGCAAAACGGGTCCAGCACAGTGGCCCCGGCCGGCGCGTAGGCGTCAACCAGCCGCCGCGCCAGCGCCGGAATCATCGCGGCCACATAGGTATGCAGCCCATGGGTAGAGTACTGGGTATCCTGCCCGGCAAAGTCCCAATCGCCGGCAGCCGCCCCGTCAGCAGCGGACGACTTCCCATCTGCCGGATACGATTCTGCCGGATACGATGTCCGACTGTGGACACCCGGCAAGGGTAAGCGGGCCGTCGTCATCGTCGCTCAATGGCCTGGCGTACCCGGCGAAAGGCCGCCGCCCCGCCCCTACACCTGCCGCTGTTTCGGATCCAGCCGATCCCGCAGCCAGTCCCCCAGCAGGTTCATCGACAGCACCACCAGCATAATCGCCAGGCCGGGGAACAGCGAAATCCACCAGCCGTTGGAGGACGCTATCACATCGCGGCCGTCGGCTACCATCAAGCCCCAGGCCGGCTGCGGCGGCGGGATGCCGGCGCCCAGAAAGCTTAGCGTGCTTTCCAGGATGATGACGAACCCCACATTCAGCGTCGCCAGCACTATGACGCTGTTGAACACATTGGGGAATACGTGCCGAATCATTATCCGGCGGTGCGACGCCCCCGATACCTGCGCCCGCGCGATAAAGTCCTGCACCCGCACCGCCAGCGTTTCGCCGCGCACCAGCCGGGCGTAGCGCGACCACAGCAGCAGCACCAGCACTATGATTACCGTAGTTTCGCTGGCGCCCAAGGCGGCCACCATCACCAGCGCCAGCAGAATGATGGGAATGGACAGCGATATGTCCACCAGCCGCATTATCAGGGAATCCACCCAGCGGCCCCAGTAGCCGGCTACGATGCCCAGAGTAGTGCCAATGGCGCCGGCGATAAAGATGGCGATGGCGGCGATTTTCACCGAAACCCGCGCCCCGTACATTATCCGGGAAAGAATATCCCGGCCCAGCAGGTCAGTCCCCAGCAGATATTCGGCCTTGCCGTCCTCCATCCAGGCCGGCGGCAGCTCCTGGTTGATGAAGCTGATTTGAGTCGGATCGTGCGGCGCGATGAGGTTGGCAAAAACGGCGGGAATGATCAGCACGACCAGCAAGACGACAATGGGCAGCAATGGCAGTCGGCGGATGGCCCGCAACTGGCGCATCACGACAGACGGCGTCCCCTTTTCCGGCGCCGCGGCTTCCGCGGCGGGCGGCGCGCCGCCGTGCGTTATTGTCCGGTTAGCAGCCATCAGACGGGCCTCCATCCCGAGCCGGGCGTTTGCCCCCGGCGGCATTTGGACTAAGAGTAGCGGATGCGCGGGTCGATGTAGGCGTACATCACATCAACTATCAGATTGGCGATGATGTAAATCAGGCAAAAGATGATGACGATGGCCTGCACCAGCGGGAAATCCCGCGCCGCGGCGGCGTCCACCGCCAGCCGGCCCACTCCCGGCCACGCGAACACAAACTCAATGGACACCGAGCCGACCAGCAGCGACCCGATAATCAGCGCAAAGTAAGTGAACGGCGCAATCGCCGCATTCCGCAGGCAATGCTTCCAGATGACTTTCCACTCCGGCACCCCCTTGATGCGCGCCAGCTTCACATACTCCGTGTCCAGCACATCCAGCATTGACGACCGCACCAGCCGCATCAGCGCGGCTACCTGAAACCAGCCTATTGCCACCGCCGGCAGTATGTAAGACGCCAGCCCGTTTTCCTTCCCCGAAGCCGGAAACCAGCCAGCCTGCACCGCAAACAGCCAGATCATCATCAGCCCCATCCAGAATGCGGGAACGGACTGTCCAAACAGGGCTATGCCTTTGCCAAAGTAGTCAAACGGCGCGTCTTTTTTGACTGCCGACAGGACGCCGATGGGAACGGCGATGACGATTGCCACCAGCAGGGCAACGCCGGCCAGCCGGGCCGTGTTGGGAATGCGACTCAAAACCAGGCCCAACGCCGGTTCGCCGTCAATGCTGAGCGATTCACCGAAATCGCCGGTTACGGCATTCCCCAGGAAAGTGAAGTACTGAATATACAGCGAGCGGTCCAGCCCCCATTCGGCGCGCAGCCGCGCCGCGTCCTCGTTGGTAGCCTCCAGCGGCAGCAGCACATCCAGCGGATCGCCCGAAATCCGCGCCAGCGAAAATACAATGACGCTTACCACCAGCAAGGCCAGTATGGATTGGCCGATACGAATCAGAATAAATCTTTGCACTGCTAAATACTCCAAACTGCCAGCGGTTGCTGGCGAATACAGGCCGCCGCTTCAGCGGTCCTGGCGCAGCGATGCCATAATCGCTGCGCCAGGACCGCTTGCCGGGCCGCGCCGGTCTAGTTGGCGGGCTGGATGTATTCCGTGTGGGTGAAGCTGGCGTTGATGTTGCCCGGCCACCGCATCTCGCCGATGGCTTTGGGATCAACTACCAGCTGGGCCGGCAGCCAGACGATCGGCACCTCGGAATAGAGGTCGAACTTCAGGTCGCCCAGGTCGCGCAGGGCCTTGTCCTTGACATCAAGATCCGTGGCTTGCGTAGCCTTGTCGTAAAGGACATCGGTCATCGGATCCACCGAAGTGCGCCAGAACCCGGCATCGCCGCTGCGGTTGTAGAACCGGAGCGTAATGTCCGGAGGGCGGTAGGAACCGCGGGTAGCGGCAAGCGTGCCGTGCGTCTTGCCGGGACGATAGTAGTCGGCGCGGTAAGTAGCCCACTCAACGGCCTCGGACTTGACATCAATGCCCACCGCTTTGAGGTAACTGAAAGCGGCTTCGCCCATCGGAATCATTTCCGGTACGCCCGCCAGTTCGGTGAGCAGCAGCCGGAGCTCGTAGCCCTCCTGTCCCGCCTCTTTCAGCAGCTCTTTGGCGCGTTCCTGGTCATACCCGTATTTGGCGTCAAACTCCTCTTCCCAGCGCGTGTTCCAGCCTTGCAAGTCGGGATGGTAGCCCCAAACCTGATGCGGACGCCCAATGCCGCCGAACAATCCGTCCATAATCTCCTGGCGGTTGATGGCGCGGTTGATGGCCTCGCGGACGCGTACATCCAGATGCGGCTCGCCATCCTGGTAGAAGCATCCGGTTTTCCCTTCTTCCTGGCAGGGGCCGGCGGCGTCCGGGTTGTACACCCCGCCGATGATGAACGCAACCTGTATCGCAGTGCCTTCGCTTTGCAGCACGGCCAGGCCGGCATCCACCGCGTCATCATGCAGCCGCCGGCTGATTTCGCCAATCTGAACCTGCCCGGTCTGCAACTGCGCCAGGCGCGTGCCTTCCTCAGGTATCAGCTTGTACTCCATTTCGGCAAAGTACGGACTTTGCCGCCAGTGGTCCTCCACCCGGGAATAGAGCAAGTCAACTTTCAGGTTGCGGGATTCAAACTGCCACGGGCCGACGCCGGCCGGCTGGTCCGTAGCCGCCTCAAACCCTTCGGTATCAAACTGGTTCTTGGAGTAGATAAACAGGCTGCCCTGCTGCGACCCCGCGAAAAAGTCCATCAGCAGGTTCGGAGTAGCCAGGTTGAACTCCACAGTCTCATCGTCCACCGCGATGACATTTTCCATCAGCTCTGCCTCGGTATTGCCGAACAAACTGCGGAACAGGCCGGTATCCGTAGCTTTGGCGCCTTCCCGTATGACGAGCGCGGCGCTGTGGACTACATCTTGGGCCGTGAACGGTCCGTAGCCGCGCTGAAACTCTACATCATCGCGCAGCTGGAAAGTCCATTTCTTGCCGTCCGGAGTGAAACTCCATTCCGTAGCCAGCCCCGGAATCAGTTCACCCGTAAGGCGATCAGTCTGCACCAGCGGATCCGTGAAAGGACGCACCTGCGTGTTGGCCGAGGTAGTAGTGCCTTGCCAGCTGCCCACAATTTCCTGGGCCGGCGGGATGGTAGCGATGCTCAGGCGCTCGGCGCTGGCGGCAACGGCGGCCGGCATCGCCGCTTCAGTAGGAACGGCGGTAGCAACGGCCGGGGCCGCAGTGGCGGCGTCCGGGGCCGTAGTGGCGGCCGCCGGGGCTGCCGCAGTGTCCGCAGTCGGCGCGACCGCCGGCGCGGATGTCGCGGCGGGTTGCGTGCTCGCGCCCCCGCAGGCAACGGCTATCCCCAGCAGCAGCGCGGCGACCAGGGCAAGTATTAGCGTAGGCTTGACCAATTTGTTCCCTCCGAATTGGGGTTTGAGACCTTGAGGTTAGAGGCCGCGGAATGCGCCGGCAGTCCCGGCCACTCCGCTATGGAACGGCTAGTATAGTAGCACAATATGCGCTGGTCAAGATGCCCGGCAGCCCCAAATCGTATTCCGTCCCCACAACCGTCATTCCGTCCCCCTAAACCGTCATTCCGTCCCCCTAAACCGTCATTCCGTCCCCCTAAACCGTCATTCCGTCCCCCTAAACCGTCATTCCGTCCCCCTAAACCGTCATTCCGTCCCCCTAAACCGTCATTCCGGCGCAAGCCGGAATCCAACCCCCCAAACCATCATTCCGTCCCCCTAAACCGTCATTCCGGCGCAAGCCGGAATCCACCCCCAATCCAAAATCCCCACCCATCCCCTCCATCCATGCCATAAAAACCCCATCCCGTCCATCCTGTCCATCGGTGTAAAAAAACCGACCTCCAGCCCCCTTGACAAGAACCCAAGTTCGCTGTCACCATCCCCTTGTCGGGTACGAATTTCCAAGCCAACACCACATCCACACTCAACGCCGCCTCAAAACGGCACCCATCCCAGCCTGCCAGGAGCCAGTCCCTCAAAAAGACCGGTCGTTCACGGCCAATCAGCAACCCAAGTCGCACCGGCGTTCCCTACTCGCCCACGGTCAGACTAACCGAAGGAGTCGGGTCCTGCCAAGGCGCCAGACGTAGCGCCCCGTCCCCGGACGAAAATCCCGCCGCGTGAAAAGCAACGCGCAAAACCTCCGGCCGTAGGGCTGATAAGCGACCGCAAACCCTGGCAGACTGAAATCCAAAACCCAACCCAATCCCAACGCACCCGACCGCCTTGAACCCGACAACCCGACATCGCAACCCGACCCCAACCCCCAATCCAAAGGAGGCCCCAAATCCCTATCAATCCCCACCATCCCGACCATTGCTACCCCCGTTCCAGCCCGGCCAGCTCTACCAGCAGCCGTTTCAGCCCGATGCCGCCGCTAAAGTTAACGGTAGCCTGTTCCAGATCCCCGCTGCCCGATACTTCCTGCACCACCCCCTCGCCGAAGGCCCGGTGGCGCACGATTTCGCCCACGGCCAGCGGCGTCCGCGCCGGCTTGCCGCCGCCCGCCGCCCCCCGGCCCGCATCGGAAGTCCATTCGGTTAGCCGATCGTCAACGCCGCCGCGCAGCCCGCCGCGCGTGCGGCTGCGATTACTGCCGGCTCCGTTGCCGTTGCCCGCATCGCTTACGCCCAGCCGCGTGCGGGATTCCCGACGCGCCCGCCCATATTCGCCGCCAATGACGGCATCCACGTTCCGGGTAGGCCGTTCCGCCGGGCCAAGTCCTGGCGCCGGGCCCGAACTTGACGACGGATTAATGCCGTGCGTACCAGCCTGCGAACCCGGACGCCGTTCCGTCGCCGGCGACGCCATCACCGCATCCGGCACATCTTCTAGAAAGCGCGACGGCAGCGACACGCCCCCCGATGACGGGTAGCGCCGCCGGAACGCCCGCAGCAAATACAGCCGTTCTTTCGCCCGCGTCATCCCCACATAGCACAGCCGCCGTTCCTCCTCAATCTCCGCAAGCGTGTCCATCGCGCGGCTGTGCGGCAGCAGCCCCTCCTCCATCCCCGCCAGCATCACCACCGGAAACTCCAGCCCTTTCGCCTGGTGCAGCGTAATCAGCGTCAGCGCATCCTCCGACTGCTCGTAGGCGTCCACATCCGATACCAGCGAAACCCGTTCCAGAAACGCCCCCAGCCCGTCCGCGTCCGGCGATGGACCGTATTCCTCAGCCAGTCCGCGCAGCTCTTGCAAGTTGTCCCATCGTTCATTCCGTTCTGTTTCATCGCCATCACTCTGGTAGTAGCGGGCCAGCCCGGACAGATCCAACACCCGGTCCAGCAAATCGGCCACCGGCAGCTCCCGCGCAGCGGCCGTAAGGCGCTCCAGGGCTGCGGACAGGTCGGCAATAGATTTGGCGGCGCGGGTGGTAACGCTGAGCGGACAAGGCTGTTGCGCCGCGCGCGCATCCGCCGCCTGCCCCATCGCCATCAACATCGTGATGCCCCGCGCCGCCGCATAGCCGGCCAGCGTCTGCACCGTCTTGGCCCCAATCCCCCGCGGCGGCGTATTGATGATGCGTTGCAGGCTCACTTCATCGCCGGGATTGTACAGCACCCGCAGATAGCAGACCGCATCCTTGATTTCCTTGCGATGGTAAAACCGCGTGCCGCCCACCAGCCGATAGGGCACCCCCTGCCGCATACACTGATCCTCAAACGCCCGGCTCTGCGCGTTGATGCGGTACATCACGGCGCAGTCCCCGGCCCGGTACGCGCCCGACTTGACCAGCCGTTTCGCTTCGTCCACCGCCCACAGCGCTTCGTCCTCCTCGCTGTAGGCTTCATGCAGCGTAACCGGCTGCCCGGTCGGGTTGGCGGTGTACAGAGGCCGCTCAATGCGCTCCGTGTTGCTGGCGATGACGCCGGCGGCGGCTTGCAGGATATTCTTGCTGGAACGGTAATTCTCCCCCAGGCTGACTATCACGGCATCGGGAAAATCGCCCTGAAAACTCAATATGTTGCGGATGTCAGCGTTGCGCCACGAATAAATACTTTGGTCAGGATCGCCTACTACGCACAAGTTGCGATGTTCGCCGGTCAGCAGCCGCGCCAGCCGATACTGCGCTACATTAGTATCCTGAAACTCGTCAATCATTAAATGACAATAGCGCTGATGGTACTGCTGCCGCACTTCCGGCGCATTTTCCAGCAGATAGGCCGTCCGCATCAGCAAATCGTCAAAGTCCAGGGCGTTTTGCAGCGCCAGCGTTTCCTCATAGTAGCGATAGACGCGGGCGCAAAGGTCAATCCAGTGGGCGCCGTGTTCATCGTCAGCCTCATAAGCCGACTGCGCCATCGCGCGGGAATCCCGCAGCCCGCTCTTGGCCGCCGAGATCCGTGACAGGACGGCGCGGGGATGATAAGTTTTAGGATCCACTTCGGCCAGCCGCATCGCCGACTTGATAGCGTCCAGCTGGTCGTCCTGGTCGTAGATGGTGAAGTTGGGATTGAGCCCCGCCCGCGCGCCATGCCGCCGCAGGATACGCGCGCAAACGGCGTGAAAAGTCCCCATCGTAACCGCGTTGCTGCCCGCTATTCCCAGCCGATCCAGCCGTTCCCGCATCTCCCGCGCCGCCTTGTTCGTAAAAGTAACCGCCAGTATCTGCCAGGGATTGACGCCGCACTCGTTAATCAGATAGGCGATGCGATGCGTAATCACCCGCGTCTTGCCCGACCCCGGCCCGGCCACAATCAGCAAAGGCCCATCGGTATGCAAAACCGCCTCCCGCTGCGGTTCGTTCAGCCCTTGCAGGATCGACGGCGCCGGCGGCGCAGCAGCGTGAGCCGCCCCCTGATTTGACGCCGCCCCAACGCCCGCGCGGCTGCTCCGGCCATTGCGACTGCTCCGTTCATAATCGGCTATCTCCGCCTCGGCGTCATCCCAGTAAGGCGAATCCGCCGGCTCCTCCCAATAGGGCGCCGAGGCCGGCCCGCTGCGGATGGGGACTTGGCCGCCGCCGGCGTCGGGGTTTGCCGGCAGCCAAGGCTCAGCGAACTGCGGCTGTAATGACATAGACATAATGCGGGGATTATAGCACGGCCCGCCGCCGGATTGGTGATTGGCCGGTTAGAGATTGGCGGGTTAGGGATTAGCCGGTTTAGGGATTAGCCGGTTGCCGTCCATCGCCGCCGCCGGGTACACTGACCGCATCACTTCGTCCCCAGGTGAATCACAATGCCCGCTCAAATCAGCTACGACGAACTGCAATGGCTGGACGCTTACCGCCAGGCCATCCGCGAGCAGTACCCCGATGCGGTAGTCAAAATGCTGCTGTTCAGCCGCGAGGGCGTCATCGCCGAGCAGCACGAATTCTCCGACCTCAACATTATGCTGGTAGTGCCGGACGGTATGGATTACGCCGGCCAGATGCAACTGTGTTCGCTGGGCTATAGGATTTCAGATCCTTCTACAACCGACCCGTCAATCTGGACTTACACCCAAAGCGAATGGCGTAAGCAGCGGAAAATGCGGCACAGCGCAGTGGACCTGGCAGAACGACACGGCGTAGCGGTGCCGATTTAGGCGGCGCAATTTAATAATGGATACCAAGCGCTGTATTGCCGCCTGCCGCCCTCGCTGTGTACACTGACCGCATCACTTCGTCCCCAGGTGAATTACGATGCCCTCTCAAATCAACTACCACGAACTGCAATGGCTGGACGCCTACCGACAGGCTATCCGCGAGCAGTACCCCGATGCCGTAGTCAAAATGCTGCTGTTCAGCCGCGAAGGGATGCTCTGGAACCAGCACGACTACACCGACTTGAACCTCCTGCTGGTAGTTGGCGATGACGCCGGCGAACTGCAAGAGCCCCTGCGAATGCTGGGCTACAGCCTATCCGACCCGCCCCTTACCTTTCCGTCTATTACCACACTGACCGAAAGCGAACTGCATCGGCAAAAAAAGCTGGGGTCGCGCGAAATCAAATACGCTGAGCAGCATGGCGTGTCCGTATGATGGATCGCGATTTGATAATCGCCCATTGGCAGCGCGGTATGCTGTCATCGCAGGCGGCAGCAGTCCTAATCAGCGCCGGGCTATATGCGGATGCCGCATCCCGTATGTACTACGCCATCCTGCATACGACCACCGCCGCCCTGCTGACTAAAGGCATCACCCCGGCAACGCATCAAGCGGCAGCGGCCCTGCTCAACCAACGTCTGATCCATACCGGTGAACTGGAACGCGCGCTGCTTGACATCTACCGGGACGCTATGGAACTCCGGCGCACCGCCGACTATAACGCCGCCCGCATTTTCCATCCCGGCGACGTAGCGGACAAATACCGCAAAGCCGAGCAGTTCATCGCCCGTATCCGCCGCTATCTGCTGGCGCAGGGCTTTACGGATGACGCCCTGGCGGTTGTTCAGCCGGTATAATGGATAACGCTTTACTGTCCGGCAACTTACTCAACAGCGTATCAGCAAGCAATGCCCGGCAAGCATAGCCGGCAAAGAAAGGAGGATTATTATGGTCGCAGTCAAGTACACGGTGGCGGATTTCGTCCAGGAGATGGAGGAGCTGCTCCAAAGCCAGCCCGACCAGGAAAAGCTCTTTGACCGGGGTTCGGATTATCTGTCCCGGCTAATTAACAACCCGGACGCCATACCGGAGCGGTTCCGGCAGCCGGTGGGCGTGGGCCGCCGCGCCAACCACGGTTCCTGGCTGTTGCATCACAACCCGGACAGCGGCCTGCTGGTTACTACGGTAGTCTGGGGGCCGGGCGACCACGCCGCGCCCCACGACCACCGCACCTGGGGGATGATTGGCGTAATGGACAACCTGCTTACCGAAACCCGGTTCCGCCGGGTGGACGACCGCCAGCGCGCCGACTGGGCGCGGCTGGAGCAGGACCGTTCCGCTACCGTCAAGCCGGGCGAAGTCAGCCTGCTGATCCCCGAAGTGGACGAAATCCATCAGATGGACAACTACACCGACCGTCCCACCGTGGAAGTCCATGTGTACGGCCAGGATCTGCGGGGTTTGGAGCGTGTCCGCTACGACCTGGAAACCGGCGCCGTCAAGCAGATGATGACCGACCGCTACGACAACTGCTAGGCGCAATTGCCGTCCCCACTGCCGGCATCTGCCGCGGCGCCATCCGGCCAGGCGGCGGCTGTCGGCATCTAGGACGGCTTGCCATAGCGGTACGCCGCCGCCGCTTTGCTATCGGCGTCTAATCTCCGCTGGCAGTCAATTCAATTCGGATGGCAGTCAATTATGACGACCGCAACGCTTCCCGATGCGCCGCCGCGCGCGCTGCCTTATGCGTCGCCGCGCACGGTGGACATCCCCAACCTTGACCCGTTTTTCGGGCCGGACGCGCCGATGCTGCCCGACCCGGAACCGATGCCCGACGGTATGCAGCAAAATCCCTACATCCTGCACGTGATGCAGATCCTGATTGATGTCCTGGCCGACCGCCCCAATGTGTTCGTGGATATGAACACTATCGTTTATTACGACCCGACTAACGGCAACCGCCGGTTTCAGCCCGATGTCTATGTCGCTTTTGATGTGGACAAGGATGCCATCCGGGAGCGCAATGGGTATGTAATCTGGGAGGCCGGCAAGCCGCCCGATTTCGCTATGGAAGTGGCATCGGAAAGCACGGCGCGCCACGACATCGGGCGCAAGCGCGACTTGTACGCCCGGCTGGGCATCAGAGAGTACTGGCGGTTTGACGCGTCCGGCGACTACTACGGCCATCGCCTGGCCGGCGAATACCTGGACCGCAGCGGCGTCTATCAGCCCTTTCCGATCCACAACGCCGGAAACAACCTGCTGTGGGGATACAGCCCGCTGCTGCGCCTCAACCTGCGCTGGGACGACGGCTGGCTGGATCTGCAAGACCCGGACACCGGCGCAATCCTGCTGGATCGGCGGGGCGTCCGCCTGGAGTGGGAAGCTGCGGAACGGGAACGGGACACCGCAGTGCAGGAGCGGGAAGCCGCCCAACGCGGGCAATACACCGCCCAACGCCGGCAATACATCGCCCAGCAGGAACGGGATGCCGCCCAGCAGGAACGGGATGCCGCCCAGCAGGAACGGGATGCCGCCCAGCAGGAACGGGATACCGCTCAACAGGAACGGGATGCCGCCCAACAGGAACTGGACACTGCACGACAAGCGCAGCAAGCCGCCCAGCAAGAGCGGGATGCCGCCATCGCCGCCATGGCGGACTATCGGGAACGGGTGCGCCGGTTGAAGGAACAGCTCCGGGGACGGGATTAGCCGGCGCCCGCCTTTATCATACCGGCGCCTATTTACCCGCCTCCACCATACCGGCGTCCGCCTAGCCAACCCGTCATACCAGCGTCCGCCTAGCCACCCCGTCATACCAGCGTCCGCCTAGCCACCCCGTCATTCCGGCTTGCGCCGGAATCTAACGCCTTTCAAGGAGTATCGCCGCTATGCCTCATCCCATCACTCCCGCCAACCTTAATGACCTGCTCAACGGCGACGGCGATACCCGGTTTGCCCTGGATACCCGTTTTGCTTTGATTGATGTGCGCGAACCCGGCGAATACAACGCCAGCCACATCCCCGGCAGCAGCCTGATACCCCGCCGGATGCTGGAGTTTGACCTGCCAACTGCCGTTCCGCATCCGGCGACTCTGCTGGCGCTTTGCGATGACGACGGCCGGCGCGTGGCGCGGGCCGCGGCTACCGCCGCTGCGATGGGCTATACCAATGTGGCCTGGCTGGACGGCGGCGTCAATCGCTGGATGAGCCTGGACTACCCCACCGAATGGGGCGTCAATGTCCCCAGCAAGGACTTTGGCGAAAAGATGGAAGTCGTCCATAATGTGCCGGAGATTGACGCCATTGAACTGCGCGCCCGTATGGAGCGGGGCGATAAGATGGTCATTCTGGACACGCGGACGCCGGAGGAATACCGCCGTTTCTGCATCCCCGGCGGGCGCAGTATGCCCGGCGGCGAGCTGGCCCTCCGCATCACCGATGTTACCGCCGGCCTGGACGCCGATACTACCGTAGTCGTCAACTGCGCCGGCCGGACGCGCAGCATCATCGGCACGCGGATTTTGCAGCGGATGGGGCTGGATCGGGAAATCGTCGGCCTGAAAAACGGCACCTCCGGCTGGGTTTTGGCCGGCTACGAACTGGAAGCGGGCGCCGACCGGGATGCGCTGCCGTCCGTATCCGACGCCGGCCGCGCCGCCGCCGAAGCCTACGCCGACCGCTGCGCCGCCGAGGACGGCGTTACGATGCTGGACGCCGCCGGCCTGGAAAAACTGCTGGAACTCAGCAAGTCCGAAAGCGTCTATTTCATCGATGTCCGCACTGCCGAGGAATACGCCGCCGGGCATATTGCCGGCTTTCGCTGGTTTCCCGGCGGCCAGTGCGTGCAGCGCAGCGACGATGTTGCCGTAGTCAAGAACGCCCCCATCGTGTTCTGCTGCGACGGCCGGGCGCGCGCCGTGCTGACTGCATCCTGGTATCGGCAGCTGGGCCATCCCAATGTGTATGCGCTGGACGGCGGCGCGGCGGCCTGGACACGGGCCGGCAAGACACTGATGGCCGGCCGCAATGTCGGCGCGCGGTTTGACGGTTCCATTAGCGGCTTCGGGGGGGACGGCGCCGGCGGCGGCAGCGAGCCGGAACTGCTGGCCGCCGCCCGCCGCGCCGTGCCAACCGTAACTCCGATGGAACTGCAATCCGATGCGCCCGACGCCATTCTGTTTGTGGATACCAGCCAGGACTTTGCGCGGGGGCATATTCCCGGCGCGCGCTGGACGCCGCGCGGCTGGCTGGAATGGCAGATTGCCGACTGTGCGGCGGACGCCAACGCTCGCATCGTCGTAACCTGCAACGATGGCCGGCAGTCGCTGCTGGCGGCGGCCACGCTGCGGGAGCTGGGCTACGCCAACGCCGCCGCGCTGGACGGCGGGATGGCCGCCTGGCGCGCCGCCGGACTGCCCGTTGAGCCGGGAATGTCCGGCATAATGCGGACGCCGTCCGATGTAGTGTTCAGCGGCCCCGACCGCACCTATTCCGAAATGCAGCACTACCTGCGCTGGGAAACGGAGCTGGGGAATAAGTACGCGGGGGCGGCTGCGGACTGACTGCGGCGGTACATGGGCTAGTGCAGCAAATGGACTGGTGCGGCAAACGGACGGGTATGGTCCGGCTGTCAGTGACGCCGGCCCGTTGACCGCATTCAGCCCAACGCCATACCATCTACCCCATCCGGCTATCTAAAATGCCGCACACGGCCAACCAACCCGCCGCCGGGCAGGAACCATTATGATCTCTCCCGCATCGCAGCCGCTGTCTTTGGATCAGCGCAACGCCATCGCTGCCGAGTACTTCGGCAAGCTGCTGGAACGCCATCAGAACGGCGATACGGAGGAGGACATCCGTATGGCGTTCCGGGATTTTGAGGGCCAGCCTTTTATCTAGGTCGGGCATGAGGTGCCATACTTGACAAGGCTAGAACTAGCCGGTATATTCCTGTGCAATTATCACGAACAATGGCAGGAAGGCAAGGGGGCTACATGATGATAGAAAATGCGGTGTGGGTCAATTCTATAATCTGTGGAGACGCTGCCCACATTCTTAATCAATTGCCTACCGAATCTGTTGACTGTATAGTCACCAGCCCCCCATACTATATGCAACGCGACTATAGCGTTCCGATGCAAATCGGCAACGAGAGTGCGCCGCGTGAGTACGTAGAAAATCTGCGGCAAGTGTTCTCCGAATGCCGTAGGGTTCTGAACCCGCGCGGCACTGTGTGGTTGAATATCGGTGATAAATACCAAAGCGGCGAGCTGCTAGGGATGCCTTGGCGCGTCGCTTTAGCACTCAAGGATGACGGTTGGATATTGCGATCTGATATTATATGGCACAAATCCAATGCAATGCCGTCGTCTGTCAAAAACCGCCCTACTACGGATCACGAATACATCTTTATGTTCGTGAAAACTGGCGATTATTACTACGACTCTGATTCGATAAGAGAACCGCACGTCACTTTCACTCCCGACAGCCGTATGAAAGGCGGACGCAACCATTTCGGGAAAATTAACGGAACTCCCGAAAATGGCAAGAATTCTGGATCCGCAAATTTGCATAACGGTAGATGGGATCAAGCATTCCATCCGAAAGGGCGCAACCGACGCACAGTGTGGCAGATGCCGCTGTCAAAATTCCGTGGTGTTCATTTTGCCGTTTTCCCCGAAAAATTGGCGGAAATCTGCATACAGGCGGGATGCCCTCCGGGTGGAATAGTTTTGGACCCATTTGTGGGCAGTGGTACGGCAGCGGTTGTAGCACAGCGTATAGGCAGGGAGTTTGTCGGTATTGACAGCAATTTTGAATACTGCAAAATCGCCCGTGAACGAGTCGGACAACGAGCGTTTTCAATTTAGATATTGCCAATGCCGATAAGTAACGGCAATAGCTCATCAGCCAGTTTTTGAGCAAGTATCGGCTCTATTTCGACTATTTGATTGGGATTAGCCTGAATATAAATATACAATTCAGAATCAAGGGATTCCAAATCCCCGCCCCATGACTCAGCAATCACTATCGGGACGCATACGTATTCTTTTTCGATAGCTACGAAAATAGCCTTGTGGATATCCCTAGTGAACAGCATTGAGTGTCCACCACCCATTGTTTCGCGCGTTTTTACCGGAACCAGAATCGATCCACTAGGACCAGTTACCTGTACATCGTAGGTTTCATCCTCTATGCTGACTTGTCCATTGCTGACTTTCAGAGGCAGGTTATGTTCAGATATAAGCTTTTCGATATTCTGCCTGACAAAGCTCTCGAACAGAGTGCCACGGAGTGCACGCCTGCTCCCTTCAAGGCGCGCAAGCATAACTTCAGAAATGGCCGGCCATTCCCAGCTCTCGCTTTGCGGAAATAGCGGAGCGACGAATTTTCTAACCTCATTGAGCAGGTAAGTTTGCCGCTCTACGGGCGTACCCCCCGGCACGCTTCTGAGAAGGGGTTGGAGGCGTTGCGTAGCAGCGTCCCTGAGTAGCCATGACAGAAAGTACCATTTCGCCCTCGGAGTGGGATACGGGCGGAGTAACCCGTCGTACAGTTGTGCTGCGCTGGTACGATTGAGATAGCGGCTAATGGCGCCGGTGGTGCGCGCATCGTCCGTATCCTGAATGAATTCCAGTATCGAGTCGTATCCCTCCGCAGCAAGAAACTCCACGAAGTCATCGTAAAAATGCCGGTTCTCGTGAACAATAGCCACCAGTTCCCGTAGCCTCAAGTTGTGTAGTACGAAGTCCATTTCCAGCCCCTCCATGTCAAATGTGGGCTTATCGCCGCGGTGTGTATTTTACATAATCGTCACAGTTTGTCAAATGCTTTGTGGGTTGAGTGCTCTGTGCTTGTCCTACAAACCACCATAGGCCGGAGGCCAGCGCGCAATGACCATCCCACAAACCTCGCCCGATACCTACGCCGGTGTTGATACCCCCCTCATTCCCACATCCAAAGCGGTTGTCGAGTTTCCGGGCGGGGATGCCTTGAAATCTGCCTCCGCCCCTGACCGGGCTGTTTTTGAGCAGCTGGCCGATGAGTGGGTGCGGGAGCGGCCGCGGGGGCTTGACATCCACTTTATGATTGAGCATCCGGCTTACCAGCAGATTATTGCGATGGGACCGCCGGCGGTGCCGTGGCTGCTGCAACGGCTGGCGCAGCGTCCCGACCACTGGTTTGCGGCCCTGCACCGGATAACGGGGGCGAGTCCGGTGCCGCCGGAAAGCCGGGGGCACTTTCGGGAAATGACTAACGCCTGGCTGGAATGGGGCCGTCAGCAAGGGTACACTTGGGAATCCGATGCCGACATGGATTGACCGGCAGCTTCCCCGCTTGGCGTCCGAAGGATATTTGATCACCAGCGAACCGGATGACTGCTACAACTGCATCGCTTACGCTGTCGGCGAAAACCACCGCTGGTGGACTTATATCACCGGCGAAGGCTACTACTGGCCGGAATACGCCAGCCGCACCCCTTTTATAGCCAGCCTGGTGGAAGTTTTCGCCGGCCTGGGCTTTGCGATTTGCCCTGACGCCGGCGTGGAGGATGGCTACGAAAAGGTTGCGCTGTACCGGATCGGGGACAGATGGACGCACGCCGCCCGGCAGCTGCCCAACGGAATGTAGAGCAGCAAGATGGGGCCGGACGAGGACATCAGCCACGCCACGCCGGAATCCCTTGACGCGGAATCATACGGCGCAGTCCACTGCGTTATGCGCCGCCGTCTGAGGCCCGACTAGCCGCCATCCCCGCTATCCATTTCCACTATATCCCCCTCCTCCGGGTTGGTTTCAATTCGCAGGGTTTGGACGATGCGGTTGTAGGCCGTGGCGTTGGTGTGGGTATCGGCGATGTGGCGGGTTGAGGCGTCCGCGGCGCGGCGGCGGTCGTCAAAGATGTCGTACCAGCCGCATTCGGCGCAGTCCACACGCCATTCGGTGCGGCCGGTGGGCACCTGCTCGGTGATTTCAACGATGATGCTGAATTGCGGGGTCGTCAATTGCGGTCTCCCGGCGGCGGTTGGGTTAGGTTGGTCGGATTAGGGGCGATTGGCCTAGCTGCGATTGAATCAAGGGCGATTGTTGCCGCTTTTGCCGTATAATGTCAAACTGCTAGTCCGCTAATCAGCGAATCCGCCAACCCGCAAACTGCCAATCTGCAAACTGCAATCCTTAAGCAGCAGCGGCAATCGCCAATCAATCACGGAGCGACTGCCTGCCAGGAGGCCAATACGCAATGACTACATCCCAGAACCCGCCCGAACCGCAGGTCAGCGATGCCGCCCGCCCCGATTTTCTGCAAATGGACGGCAGCGGCGCCGGCTCGGGAGGCGGAACCGACGGCGCGGACTGGTACGGCTGGCCGCATCGGAAAGTGCAGCCGGTTACTTTGCTGCGACCCGATGGCAAGACGGAACGCGTCCGCACTCCGGTAATGGAGCTGGAGGGGCTGATTACGCCCACCGAGCTGCATTATGTAGTGCAGCATTTCGGAGTGCCGGAACCGCAGGCCGCCGCCGACTGGTCGCTGTCGGTAGATGGCGAAGTCAAAAATTCGTTGCGGCTCAACTATGCAGAACTGCGCCGGTTTCCGGCCCGCTCGGTGCGTACCGTGATGGAATGCTCCGGCAGCGATGCCACTTATTTTGAGTATTTCAAGGGCGAAGGCCCGCGTCCGTCGCGCACCCAGGAACGGATGATACTGTCGGGCAGCGAATGGACGGGCGTACCGCTGGCCGCTGTGCTCAACGCCGCCGGCCTCACCGGGCGCGCGACGCACATCCGCGCCGAGGGGTGGGACGAAGGCGTGCCGGCCACTGCCGCGCCCGGCACGGCGCCCTTTTTCTACGACAAGGGGCTGCCTTTGCAGAAAGCCCTGCATCCCGACACCATCCTGGCTTACGCGCAGAACGGGCAGCTGCTGGAACATCTGCACGGCGCGCCCATTCGCCTGCTGGTGCCGGGCTGGTCGGGCAACTGGTCGGTGAAGTGGCTGCGCCGGCTGGAAGTTCTGGATCACGAGCCCGACTGCTGGTATCACTACAATTTTTACTACTACGGCGATGCGCCGGACGACCCGAACAAGGAACTGATTACTACCATCGGCGTCAAGTCGCTGGTAACCAGCCCCAACGATGATACGGCGACGCTGCCGGCCGGCCCGCACGCGGTGCGCGGCTATGCCTGGAGCGGCGGCGGCGCTATTACGCAGGTTGAGGTCAGCGTGGACGGCGGGCAAACCTGGCAGCCGGCGCGGTTGGAGGAGCCGTCGGAGCGCTGGATGTGGCGTCGCTGGTCGTGGGTGTGGGACGCCGCGCCGGGGCAGTACACGGTGATGTCCCGGGCTACGGACAGCGTGGGGAATGTGCAGTCGCACGAGCCGCGCTACAACAATATGCGGAAAAACTTCAGCGCCATCGTCGGCTACGACATCAAGGTGGAGTAAGGGCAATGACGACGACTGCCATTGCGCGACCGGGCCGGCCGGCCGAGCCGGCGCCGGATCTGGAGGCGTTGCCGGCGCCGGCAGTGGCCGACGATACCGTTCGGTCGCAGAATGAAAAACTGCCGGAATTGCCGCTGGCCGGCCGGCTGCGTCTCAACTTGTCGGCGCTGGGCGTTGACCCGGATGCGCCGGATTTCGGGGAACGGCTGTGCCGGCTGTCGCAGGACAACGTACCCTATGATTTTGAGATTTCGGCGCAAGGAGAATTGACCATAATGCCGCCATCCGGTTGGGAAAGCAGCGCCAACGAATGCGTAACGAGCGGCAGCGTGGGCAATTGGCAAGACGCCAACGGCGGGTTGAGTTTCGCCCCAACGGCGATGTTCAACCCGCCCAGCGGCGCGCGCTATATGCCCGATGCCGCCTGGATTACGCAGGAACGCTACGAACAGCTGCTGGCGGAGGAGTATCAGAGCGCGATTGACGGCGCGCCGGATTTTGTGGTGGAAGTTCGTTCCCGCACCGACAACTTGGCGGACGGGTTGTCCAAGATGCAGGAATGGATGGACGGCGGCTCTCGGCTGGGCTGGTATCTGGATCCTTACAACATCCGCGCTTACATTTTTCGTCAGGGGCAGGCGGTTGAGGTATTGGACAACCCGGAAACGCTGTCCGGGGAGGATGTGCTGCCCGGCTTCGTTTTTGAAGTGCGCCGTCTGATTTTCGCCCGCCATCTTGCCACAACGCCGCATCCGCCCGGCGCGGCGCCGGTTCCCGGAAACGGCAGCGGAGATTAGCGCAATGACTACCGCCGTTTTGGAACGCACTCCGGCAACGGCTGCGCCGCAGGAAGCGGCCGCCGCAAAGGACGCCGACCATGCCGACTATGCTTGCGATTGGCGCGCGGCGGACGCCCGGCTGCCGCTGGCCGGCCGGCTGCGTCTCAACTTGTCGGCGCTGGGCGTTGACCCGGATGCGCCGGATTTGGGGGAACGGCTGTGCCGGCTGTCGCAAGACAACGAACCCTATGACTTTGAGGTTTCGGCACAGGGGGAATTAATCGTAATGGTGCCATCCGGTTGGGAAAGCAACATTGGCGAAAAGGGCATTAATGCGCCGCTGTTCTTTTGGTGTATGGACAACGATGGGTTTGATGTATCGCAAACCGTGATGTTCCGCCTGCCCAGCGGCGCGCGCTATATGCCCGATGCCGCCTGGATTACGCAGGAACGCTACGAACAGCTGCTGGCGGAGGAGTATCAGAGCGCGATTGAGGGCGCGCCGGATTTTGTGGTGGAAGTTCGTTCCCGCACCGACAACCTGGCGGAAGGGTTGTCCAAGATGCAGGAATGGATGGACGGCGGCTCCCGGCTGGGCTGGTATCTGGATCCTTACAACATCCGCGCTTACATTTTTCGTCATGGGCAGGCGGTTGAGGTATTGGACAACCCGGAAACGCTGTCCGGGGAGGATGTGCTGCCCGGGTTCGTTTTTGAAGTGCGCCGCCTGATTTTCGCCCGCTACGCCGGCCGTTCTCAACTTCAACCCGAATCTGAACCGGTTCGCGAACCCACCGCCGAATTTGAAACCGAACCAGATGCGGAAGCATAGAGGCTGCAAGTATGACTACCATCGCATCCATATTGGAACAGGCGCCGGCGGTGGCCGCCGAGTGGGCGGCGGAGCGCGCCGATCGGCAGCAACGCACCAAGGCGGACCCTGCCGACTACGCCCGGCTGGCGCAAATCGGCGTCCCGTTGCTGGCCGTCCCGGTTGACTTGGGCGGCACCTGGGAGACGCTGGAGCAGTCGGCGCGGCCAATCTGCGCGATGCTGCGGACGCTGGCGACGGGCGACCCGTCCATTACGCTGGCCAGCGCGATGCATCATCTGGTGCTGTCATCGTGGCGGCTGCCGACGGTGCCGGAGCCTTTTACGGCGGGCTGGGTCAAGCAGCGCAGAGAGGTGTTTGACAGCGTGCATAGCGGCTGCTGGTGGGGAACGATTGTCAGCGAACCGGGTTCCGGCGGCGATACTTCCCGCACTGCCAGCGTGTGCGAACCCGACGGCGGCGGCGAGTTCGGGTATCGCATCTCCGGGATGAAGCATTTCGGCAGCGGCTCCGGGCTGACTTCTTTTATGACGACGCGGGCGCTGGCCGCCGGCGAAACTGCGCCGGACTTGTTCTATATGGAAGTGCGGAATCAGCCGTGGGATGGTTCAACCGGGCTGAAGCTGACTGCCGAATGGCGGGGACACGGGATGAAATCGACTAACAGCCATGCCTTTGAGTTTGTGGACTTTCCGGCGACGCGAGTAGCGTGGCCCAACCATCAGGCGGAGCTGATGGGCGCCAACGGCGGGCTGGGTTCGGCGGCGTTTCTGTCGGTAATCGTGGGGGTGGTGGATGCCGCAATGGACTATGTGCGGCCTCGCATCAGGAACGGGCTGGCGTCGGATGCCGGCCTGCGCGCGTTCCAGCAGGTGGAATGGGCTTACGCCGAGCAGGAAGCCTGGCTGATGGGGCAGGCGTGGGAAGGGGCCATCCGCTGCCTGGAGACCGGCTCCGGGCGGCGGGAGCTGCTGCTGGCCAAAGAAAGCGTGGCCCGCCTGGCCGAGGAATGCCTGGGCCGGCTGTGCAAACTGACCGGGGGCAGCGCCTATACCCGTTACTCTCCGCTGTCGGTGTGGTACGACGATGTTCGGGCGCTGGGCTACCTGCGTCCGCCTTGGGCGCTGGCGTGGGAGCAGGTTTTCCAGCAAAGCCTGTTGGAAGATGGCTAGGCTGTTCATAGCGGCGGGGGTCGCCTACTTGTTGGTCACGCTGCTGGCTGCGGGCAGCGCGCTGGCGTTGACCCTATGGGCGCACAGCACCGGCAGCGAAGCGTTGCAGGATCTGGTGTCGGCGTCTATCCTGCACACGGCGGCGGCGTGCGCTGCAATGGGTTTCGTAGGAGGGTTTGATATGTTTTTCACCATCTGGCAGCTGATGCGTAACAACCAGCTGGAAGAAGAACGCCGCAAGGAACGGGAGGAGGATCGCAAGGCGCGGGAAGAGGATCGCAAAATGCGGGAGGAGGAGCGCAAAGCTCTTGCAGAAGAGCGCGTTTTGTACCGGCGATTCCAGGAGGAAATACTGTCGCAGTTGCAGTCCGAGCGAGAGCAGCGGGATTTGATGACGGCCCGTGTGCTGGAGATGACCGACCAGATTGTTCGCCGGAACAATGGCGGTGGCAACGGGAACAGCGCCGCTCCGGCAGACCGCGAATGACTACGCCGGCGATAATCCTACAGGGCCGGTATGATGCGGTAAGTCGCCGCTATTCTACTGGCATCCCGGTTGGCGATTGCGGCGCGGCGTAGTACAATGGGCGGCATTATGGTTAGCTATGCACGGCGCAACATCGCAATCGTTACATCGGTTGGGGCGATGGCGGTTTCGGTGATGCTGGTTATCTTTTTTGGGGCCTGGGCGGTTTCGGCCAGCGGAGATGCGGGCGTGCAAAGCCTGCTGTCGGGGGCTACCGCCGGGTTCAGCGGGGATGCGTTGACGGCGGCGGCAACGGACGGTACGGCTGGCAGCGCAACCGCCGCTGAACCCGGCTATGGCGATACGGCGCCACGGCTGGCATCGGCGGCGTCCGGCGACCGCGCCGCGGCGGATACCTGGTGGGGCAAGGCGTTTTTGACGGCCTGTCCGCTGCACTAGCCGCCGCCGTGATGATTTAACGGGCAACGGCAACGGCTTTATCCCATCCCGTCAACTTTATCAAGACTGTTATATGGAGACTGCGGAAATGCCCTCTTTATCAGCGTCAGCCTTGCGCCGCAGCGATGGCGGTTTTCATTATGCCTGGATAATTCTGGCCATCCTGGCGGTGGTGCAGGTGTTTGGGCAGTCTATCTCAATGTCGGCCGGCATTATGGTGCCGGAGCTGCGGACGCCGCTGGATGAGGGCGGGCAGTTTGGATGGCCGGTAGGGCTGATTGGGGCGGCGCTGGCCGGCTACTATCTGGTTGGGTCGCTGACTTCGCCGTTCAGCGGGCGGCTGGGGGATACTATCGGGGCGCGCAAACTGCTGGTGGCCGGCGGGCTGCTGTTCGGCACCAGTATGATACTGATCGGGTATGTAACGCAGATCTGGCAGTTTTTCATTGTGTACAGCGTGATGCTGGCGCTGACTTCGTCCATCAGCATTGTGCCGCTGATGGCGGCGATAAACCCGTGGTTCCGGCGCAAGCTGGGGCTGGGCATCGGGCTGATGTGGGCGGCGGGCGGCCTGGGCGCGGCATTGCTGGCGCCGGTCTATTCGTCGCTGCTGGAGCAGTTTGGGTGGACGACTACCTTTGTCTGCATTGGCGCAGTGGGGGGCGGCACTACGCTGCTGCTATCTATTTTCTATCGCAACCTGCCGTCCGATAAGGGGCTGCTGGCTTATGGAGCCAACCCCAATGAAAGGCCGGCGACTGCGTTCAGCCCGGCGACGGCCAAGCTGCGCTTGCAGGTATTTCAGCGGCAGATGCGCCGCACGCGGGCGTTCTGGAACCTGCCGGTGATACACGGGTTGGGCTGCGCCGGGCATGGCATTGTGCTGATATTCGTAGTTGACCTGGCGGTTTCACGGGGGATTGACTTCACTACGGGGGCGGTAACGCTGACGCTGATACAGCTGTTCAGCATACTGGGGCGGTTCGCGGTGCCGATAATTACGGAGCGCGTTGGCGGGAAGCCGATAATGGCAACGGCGCTGGCGATACAAGCGTTGGCGGTGCTGATACTGTTCGGGGCGCAGGATGTATGGGTGTTTTACCTGTTCGGCGCCGTGTTCGGGCTGGGATTTGGCGGCGAGATGTCGGCTTATCCGGTGGTCAACCGGCAGTATTTCGGCACCGGCCCGGTGGCAACGGTGTACGGGTTTCAGATTTCGGGCGCAATGATGGGACACTGCATCTCGACGGTTGCGGCCGGCATCATCATCCAGTATCTGGGCTATACGCCGGCGTTTATCCTGTCGATGGCGTTCAGCGGGCTGGGGGTGCTGATTATAATGACGCTGGAGACGACGAAGCGGCAGCTGATACCGCACTGGGAGGAGCAGCTGCCGCCGGAAGCGCGGACATTGGCGCCGCCGGTGGTAACGGCGCCGCCGGCCGCCGCGGCGACGGGGGTTGCTTTCGGCGCGGTTGGCGGCGGGGACAGCGACTAGCCGGCGCGGCGACTGCTTGCGCTCCGCAACTGCAATGCGTACCGAACTGGCTTTTTTGTGCGACTCGGCGCTGGACGACCGGGGGAAATTGAATGCCTTGGGTATCGGCATTGACCGGGTGGAAGGGGCGGAGCTGCCGTTGACGCATCCCCGGTTCGTGGTGGTGTGCGTAGTGCGGTACTCGGCGCTGGAGACGGGGGGCAAGCGGATGTCCATACGGCTGCTGGATCCGGACGCCGCCGATGCGATGCCGCCGGTGGAGCAGGGGATTGCTTTTCCGGCGCGCGCCGGAGCAGTAGATGCCGATGTCCGCATCATTGCCGAGCTTAACGGCGTGGTATTTCGGCAGGCCGGGCCGTATGCTTTTCATCTGGCGATTGACGGCAGCGAAATGGCGCGGCTGCCCATCAGCGTCAGCGTGCGTTCCTGACGGCGCGTCTCTGATGGTGGGCTGCTGATGGACGGCGGGGGCGTCGCGCATCTCCCGGCGATACTGCTGGGCACCGGCAACGCCGACAAACAGCGGATGCTGCGCTGGCTGCTGGAGGGGCTGCCGGTGCGTCCGGTAACGCCGGAGGAGTGGGGGGTGTCCGCGGCGCCGGAGGAAACGGGCGACAGCCATGAAGCGATTGCCCGTTCCAAAGCGGAGGAGTGGTCGCGCCGGGCCGGCATAATGGCGATTGCCAGCGACGGCGGCCTGCTGGTGCCGACGCTGGGGGGGAACTGGGAGAGTCGCTACACGCGCCGTTTTGCCGGGCCGGCGGCGGACGATGGGGAGAGGCAGCGGCGTCTGCTGGAGCTGCTGCGGCCTTATTCCGGGGCCGACCGCGATGCGTCTTTTGTAGAGGCATTGGCGATAGCCGAGGACGGGCGGACGGCAGCGTCATGGGAGGTTTGCGGAGCGACGGGGCGAATTGTGGATACGCTGTCCGATGCCGGCAATCCAACCGATGGCAACGGGTTTTGGGTGTTCCCGCTGTGGTATTTTGCGGAATACGGGCGCACCTACGACCGGCTGTCGGATGCGGAACGCGCCGAATTGGGGGATCACTGGCATACGCTGCGGCAGCGGGTGCGGGACGAGTTGGGCCAGCGCGTCCGGGATACATCGTTCCGGGATTAGACCTTTTGCGGGATTAGACCAATGAACCTGCGCTACGCTGACATATCGGACGGGGATGAATTTCCGGGGGATGAGCTGCCGTCCATATCAGTGATAATACCGGCGCGCAATGCCGAGGCGACCATTGCGGCGACTTTGGATTCGGTGTTGGCGCAGGATTATGGCGGTTCGGTGGAAGTAATTGTGGCGGTAAGCGGGGATTCGCCGGGGACGGGGGCGGTGGTAAGGGAGGGGTATCCGGCGGTGCGGGTGGTAGCCAATCCGGAACGGACGACGCCCAACGGGTTGAATGCGGCGTTGCGGGCGGCGAGCGGGGAAGTGGTGGCGCGCTGCGATACGCACAACTATCTGCCGCCGGATTATCTGGCGGAGGCGGTGGCGACGCTGCGGCGGACGGGGGCGGCCGGGGTGGGGGGACGGCAGCGGCCATTGGGGGACGGGGTATTTGAGCGCGCGGTGGGAATGGCGATTACGACGTATCTGGGGGCGGGGGATGCCAGCTATCGGATGTGGGAAAAGGAGGGGGCGGCGGACAGCATTTATCTGGGGGTGTACTGGCGCAGCGCGCTGGAGGCGGTAGGCGGGTTTGAGCCGGCGATGACGCGGGGGCAGGATGCGGAGATTAACTGGCGGCTGCGGCAGCGGGGGGCAACGGTGTGGTACAACCCGGCGCTGACGGTATATTACCATCCGCGCAGCAGCCTGCCGGCGTTGGCGCGGCAGTATTTTGACTACGGACGGTGGAAGTTGGCGGTGCTGAAACGGCATCCCGGCGAGCTGCGTTTCCGGCACTTGGCGTGTCCGGCGCTGACGGCGGGGCTGGCCGTATCGGCGCTGCTGGCAGTGGTCGGCGCGCTGAGCGGGGCCGGCATAGCATTGGCGGCGGCGTTGGCATTGCCGCTGCTGTACAGCATTACGCTGGTTTTGGGGTCGGCGATTATAGGGGTCCGGCGTTGGGATGCGGCGGCGCTGCTGCTGCCGGCGGCGTTGGCGACGATGCATTTGAGCTGGGGGGTTGGGTTCTATTTGCCGGCGCGGGCCGGGCCGAACCGGCGCTCTGAACCGCCGCTTTGAATCGCCGGTCTGAACCGCCGGGCCTCAAGGGGGGTGGGGAATGATGGCATGGATGGAGGGGATGGGCAGGATTTTGGGCCTCCTTGGGGGATTGGGGGTTGGGGTCGGGTTACGATGTCGGGTTGTCGGGTTGGAGTTGTCGGGTTCAATGTAGTCGGGTGGGTTGGGATTGGGTTGGGATTGGATTGCAGTCTGCCAGGGTTTGCGGTCGCTGATCAGCCCTACGGCCGGAGGTTTTGCGCGTTGCTTTTCACGCGGCTGGTTTTTCGTCCGAGGACGGGGCGCTACGTCTGGCGCCTTGGCAGGACCCGACTCCTTCGGTTAGTCTGACCGTGGGCGAGTAGGGAACGCCGGTGCGACTTGGGTTGCTGATTGGCCGTGAACGACCGGTCTTTTTGAGGGACTGGCTCCTGGCAGGCTGGATGGTTGCCGTTTTGAGGCGGCGTTGAGTGTGGATGTGGTGTTGGCTTGGAAATTTGTACCCGACAAGGGGATGGTAACAGCGAACTTAAGTTCTTGTCAAGGGGGTTGGAGGTCGGTTTTTTTACACCGATGGACAGGATGGAGAGGATGGGGTTTTTATGGCATGGATAAAGGGGATGGACGGGGATATTGGATTCCGGCTTGCGCCGGAATGACGGTAGCGGTGGGGGGGGTGGAATGACGGTAGAGGGGGTTGGAATGACGGTAGAGGGGGTTGGAATGACGGTTCGGGGGCGGATGACGGTTTGGGGGATGGATTCCGGCTTGCGCCGTAATGACGGTTTAGGGGGAATGGAATGACGGTTGGGGGGGCGGGATGGGGATTTTGGGGGTTGGGATGGGTTACAATGGGGGCGGTTTGGGGATTTTGTATTGTCTGGGGGTTTTGGCTTTGACTGGTATCGACACGGGTGTTTTGGGCCCGGCTGCGGCATCTATTTCGGGGGCTCCGGCACCGTTGCCGGCGTCGATTGAGGAGGTGCAGGGGCTGCTGCGGGATCAGGAGTATATCAGCGACCGGGGGCTGGCGATTGCCATTTTTCTGGCACTGCGGCTGCGACGTCCGTTGTTTTTGGAAGGGGAAGCGGGCGTGGGCAAGACCGAGATTGCGCGGGCTCTGGCGGGCGGGCTGCAAACGGATTTGATACGGCTGCAATGCTACGAGGGGCTGGACATCAACCATGCGGTGTACGAGTGGAATCATACGCGGCAGCTGCTGGAAATTCGGTTGATGGAGGCGCGGCGGGGCTTGGACGCTGCGCCGGATACTGATGCGGGGTCGGATGCCGATGCGGGGCTGGATTTGTTCAGTCCGCGTTTCCTGATTAAAAGGCCGCTGCTGGAGGCGATTGACGAGGGGCGGGAGCGGGCGCCGGTGCTGCTGATTGACGAGCTGGATCGGGCGGATGAGGAGTTTGAGGGTTTTCTGCTGGAGTTGCTGGCCGACTATCAGATCACGATACCGGAGCTGGGGGCTTTTCGGGCGGCGCATCCGCCGATTGTGGTGATCACTTCCAACCGGACGCGGGAGGTGCATGACGCGCTGAAACGGCGCTGTCTGTACTATTGGGTTGACTACCCGGACTATCAGAAGGAGTTGTCAATTGTAAGGGCGCGGCTGCCGGAGGCGCCGGGGCAGCTGGCGCAGCAGGTGGCGGCGTTCATTCAGGAGCTGCGGGAGACGGAGCTGTACAAGGTTCCGGGGGTATCGGAGACTTTGGACTGGACGGCGGCGCTGATGGCGCTGAATATGCGGGAGCTGGAGCCGGAGGTGATTGATGACACGCTGGGGATAATGCTGAAGTATCAGGATGACATTGCGGCGGTGCGTGGGGAACCGGCGCGGGCTTTGCTGGAACGGGCGCGGAATCGGGGGCCGCGGCGGGGCGGTCGGCGGGGGTAAGTCGGGCGGGCGCATTAGGCGCATTACTGGTTTGGCGGTTAGTCAAGGCGGACGGAATGCGAGGGATAGGTTTGAGTTGGGGCGTGTGGCTGTGTTCGCTGTGATTTCGGATTGTTCTGGATTCCGGCGGTGCAGTTTGCCCATACGGTAATGGAGGCGGCGAGTGTAGATTCCGGCTTGCGCCGGAATGACGGTTGGGGGGCTGGGGTGATGGTTGTAGGGGGGCGGAATGGGGCGGTGCAGTTTGCCCTTGCGGTAATGGAGGCGGCGGGTATAGATTCCGGCTTGCGCCGGAATGACGGTTGTAGGTTGGGGGCCGGAATGACGGTTGTTAGGGGGTGGGGTGGTGAAATGGACTTGGCGGAACGGTAAGGGGGGCGGCAGGCATAGATTCCGGCTTGCGCCGGAATGACGGTTGTAGGGGGCCGGGATGGGGCGGTTTGCCCTTACGGTAAGGGGGGCGGCGGGTATAGATTCCGGCTTGCGCCGGAATGACGGTTGTAGGTTGGGGGGCGGAATGACGGTTGTTAGGGGGGATTGTGAAATGGACTTGGCGGAACGGTAAGGGGGGCGGCGAGTGTAGATTCCGGCTTGCGCCGGAATGACGGTTGTAGGGGGCGGAATGGCGGTTGTAGGGGGGCTGGGATGATGGTTGTAGGTTGGGGGTCGGAATGACGGTTGTAAGGGTGGGGTCGGAATGATGAAATGGATTTGGCGGAGCTGGATTTCGTGCTGGCTGGACGGGTTTTCCGGCGGCCGGCGTTGGCATTTGAGGAGGGATTGGTTATGACCGGATACGATGGGGCGCGTGATGTTGTCGTCATTGGGGCCGGGATTTTGGGGGCAGCGATTGCGTGGCGGATTGCGGCGCGGGGGCGGCGGGTTACGCTGATTGACCGGGGGGAGCCGGGCGGCGGGGCGTCCAGCCATAGCTTTGCGTGGATTAACGCGGGGGCCAAGGAACCGATTGGGTATCACAATCTGAACCGGCGGTCGCTGGAGATGTGGCCGCGTTTTGCCGCTGGGATTGGCGATGACGGGGATCCCGACAATGTGGGGCTGCGCTGGGGCGGCAAGGCAGCGTGGGAAACGGCGCCGGACGCCGCCGCTGCGCTGATAGCACGGGTGCGGCAGTTGCAATCGTGGGGGTATCCGACCCGGCTGATTGACGCGGCGGAGCTGGCGGAGTTGGAGCCGGGGTTGGACATTGGGCCGGCGTCGGGAATCGTTGCCGCCGAGTACAGCGCCAACGAGGGGCAGGTGGAGCCGCAGCTGGTGGTGGACGCTGCATTGCGCCGTTTGTCGGAGCGGGAGGCGGGCGTGATGGCGGGGGCGGCGGTAACGGGGTTTGTATCCGATGGGGATGGCAACGGCGGGGGTAACCGCATTGTCGCGGTGCGGACTACGGCGGGCGAGGTCGTCGCCGATACGGTCGTGTTAGCGGCCGGCACGGATACGACGGCGTTGGCGGCATTGGCCGGGGTTAATGTACCGCAGGCGGAGAGTCCGGGGGTGGTTATACGGACTACGCCCTTGCCGCGTTTGCTGCACAATGTGCCAATCGTGTATGCGCCACCGCTGGGGGACGGGCGGCGGGAGATACATATGCGGCAGTGCGCCGATGGTCGGCTGATGATTGGGGAGGGGGATCAGGAGAGTTTGGCGGAGGACGACAGCCAGGCGCACGCGGATGACTTGCTGGCGCGCGCCGCGGAGTATTTGCCGGGATTGGCCGGTGCGGCGGCGATTCCGGCGCCGGTGGGGTGGCGTCCGATGCCGTTGGACGGGTATCCGGTGATGGGGTTTGCGGGGGAGGCGCCGAATTTGTATGTTGCGTTGACGCACAGCGGGGTTACGCTGGCGCCGGCGTTGAGCGAGCTGGCGGCGTTGGAGATTTGCGACGGGGCGCGGGCGGATGCGGTGTTAGGGGCGTACCGGCCGGGACGGTTTGCGGGGATGACGGGGGAGATGGCGGCGGGGATGGCGCATCCGCGGGCGGGGCGGCGGTAGCGGTAAAGGATTGACGGCGGCAAAAGATTTCCCCGACGACGTGAAATCGGGCTACGCAAGCAGAGGTGAAATTACTATGGCGGGGCAGAACTTTCCCGACAATATCCTGTACGAAATGGACAACCTGGAAGTCTTGCGGGGGATGAACAGCGAGACGGTTGACCTTATCGCTACCGATCCGCCGTTTAACACCAAGCGGAACCGCGCGGGTACGGCGGGCTTTTATGTGGACAACTGGCGTTGGGGAGATACCGGCATACTGCCTGACCAGTGGAAATGGAACGAAGTGCATCCGATTTGGCTGGATCAAATCAAGGATGAAAACCGCGCCCTGTTTGAGGTGATAGAGGCAACCGGACAGGCGCATGGCGAGGACATTGCCGCGTTCATCTGCTTTCTGAGCGTGCGGCTGCTGGAGTGCCACCGTGTGCTAAAGCGGACGGGCAGCATCTACTTGCACTGCGACCATGCGGCCAACGCTTATATCCGTATGGCGATGGACGCCATATTCGGGCATCGGAATTTTCGCAACGAAATCGTGTGGTACTACAAGACGGGCGGCACCAGCAAGCGATGGTTCAGCCGAAAGCACGATACCATCTTTCTTTACAGCAAGTCGGGGGACTATACATTCGTTCCGCAAAAGGAAAAGTCGTATCTCGCCCACAAATACGGGTTTTCAAACGTAACTATTGAGCAGGACGAAAAGGGATTCTACACAATGGTTGGAATGCGGGATGTTTGGGATATTCCGGCATTGCGGGGCAACCAGCCCGAAAACACTGGCTCCCCCGACCAGAAACCCTTGGCGCTGTATGAACGCATCATTCTGGCGAGCAGCAATGTGGGCGATTTAGTGCTGGATCCATTCGCCGGCTGCGCCACGACTATTATGGCGGCGCATCAGCAGCAGCGGCGCTGGGTGGGCATCGACCGGCGCAAAGACGCCCGCTATCATATTGTCTGCCGGATGGCCGACATACCCGCCGCCGAGCGCGCCAAACTGGAGCAGCGTCCCGACCTGGCCGACTGGCTCACCGGCCAGTTGGCGCAATATGAGGCGCATTTCAGCACTGTTGCGCCGGTACGCACGGATAGCGGGGAAACCGCCGGCCCGGACTTGCCGCCGGTGTATGTAGCGGATGAGCGTTCCAAGTTGCGCCATGCCGAAATGCACGCCATCCTGTGGCAACAGTTCGGCAAGCAGTGCTGGGGCTGCGATTTCGTTGCGCCCTGGCCGGAGTACCTGGAACTGGATCATGTCAATCCCAAATCGGATGGGGGGTCCAACCATCTGGACAACCGGGCTTTGCTGTGTCGTCCTTGCAACGGTAAAAAGGGCAACCGCAAAACCTTGAGCGCCTTGCGCCGGGACAACCGCAAAGACGGCCGTCTCACTGGCCTCGATCCGGTTGACTTGCGTTATGCGGCGAGTTGGGCGCGGGGCGAACTGGCGCGTATTGGGGACTGATGTCCTTATCGCATCCGGCAACTCGGCGCTATGGCGGAGCAAATCGCCGACGCGGCCCATACTAGGAACCGTCATCGCTGACCGCATGACATCGCTGACCGCATGACATCTTTGCCGCCGGAGCGGGATCCAGTCCCGGAGCGCACTGCTTTGCGGGGTTGGGCGGTTTTGCTGCTCAACCGGCTGCATTACAGTTCGGTGGTGCTGTCGTCATTCGCTTTCGGGCTGTTTCTGCCTTTTATCCGGGCGGATTTGGGGCTGACTTACCTGCAAGTTGGCGTACTGCAAGGCGTCTGGTGGGGCGCATCGGCGTTGTTTCTGATACCGTCGGGCATTTTGCTGGCGCGGTTCAATCCGAACCGCCGGGTACTGGCGGCGCTGGCGGTGATTGCGCCGTGCATATTCACGCAAGGGCTGGCCGGCGGTTTTGGGTCTTTGCTGGCGGCCCGATTTATGACCGTGTTGATACACGCGGCGATGGCGCCGGCGCGTCCGCTGCTGCTGCGACAGTGGGCGGCGCCGGGGCAGTATTCTACGATTACGGCGGCGGGATTGTCGGCGCATTCTACGGCGATGGCGGCGGTTTTGACATTCAGTCCGCTGCTGATAGTAGCGTTGGGCAGCTGGCGCACGGCCTACTTTCTGCAAGGGGGACTGATGGCGGCGCATCTGCTGGTGTGGGCGGCGCTAACCCGCAAGCCGCCGCCGGCGTCCGTTCTAGCAACGGAGTCGGCAGCAGAGCCGGCGATAAGGGAGCAGCAGCGGGACGCCGGACGGACGGCCCGGGCGCTGCTGGCGTATCCCTATGCCTGGCTGCTGGGGGTGATAATGCTGTGCTTGTCGGCATCGTGGACTACCGTATTGACATTTCTGCCGACGCTTTTGGAGGAGGAACACGGCATTGCCATATCGGGCGGCAGCATCCTGTTCGGGTTTCTGTACTATGCGCTGATACCGGGCGGGCTGCTGGGCGGCAAGATACATCGTTATATCGGCAATCGGCGGCTGATGACGCTGCTGCCGGCGGCGTTGAATACGCTGTTCACTTGCGGCGCGCTGCTGGCGTCAAACGGGGTAGTGGCCGCCGTTATGCTGACCGGGCTGGGACTGGTCTGGGCATTTGTGCCGGCGATGGAAGTGCTGCCTTTTGAGTTTCGCGGGATACGCCCGGAGCAGGTATCGACACTGGCGGCGTTGACGCTGACTTGCAGCGCAATCGGGTTTGGCGGCGGCCCGGCGCTGGCCGGATTAATTGCCGAGGCTACGGGTTCGCTGCTGACAGGGACGCTCTGCGTAGCCGGGATTACGGGGCTGGGGATTGTGGCGGCGGCGCTGTTTCCGAAAAACCCGGCGGGGCAGGGCTGCGGGTTAGTCGGGTAAGATGGGCCGCCGCCGGGCCTAGGGCATCGGGTATGAGGCATAGGCTATCGGATATAGGATATAGGGTATAATGACGACATACGCAGGAGGGGGCAGCGATTGATGGCGCCGGCAGCAGGGGGTTACAGGCCGGGCGGGCGAAAGATGGGGCGATGGCCGGTGCAGTGGGCGATTTGCTGTCCGTCGGCGTCAACCCAAACCCAGCCGATTAGAGAGACCCGGCTGGCGGTTATAAACAGCGCGCGGGCTTCGTCGGGCGCAAACTCGCTCCAGTCGTAGCGTCGCCCGCAGTAAAAGCCGGTGCCGGTTACGCCGGTCGCCACGCCGCTATGCGGATGCTCCCGCGGTATGGAAGTAATCGTGGCGCTGGCTACGGTGGCCGTGAAATTGCCGATCAGGGTAAGTCGATGGCCGACAGGGATGTTATAGGTGAAACTGTCGCGGCAGGTTTCCGTAGGCGTCAAGATTGTGCCGGCGGGGATGATTACAGTGGCGGCTCCGTCCGGGATGGGTACTGCGCCGCTGGCAATGGAAACTGTGCAACCGCCGCCATCGTCGTTAAAGGTTCGGTCAATCAGCGTACTGGACCTTACCCCTGTGCCGTTGGAGATGTTGTACCCGGTAAGGTAGCGGTCATAGACGGCGTGGGCTTCGGCAGTTTCGCCCCCCCCCCCCCCCGATATTGAGGGCGGCAAAAGCGGCGATGCCGGCGGCAACGGCGACTGCGGCAAAGATGCTGGCGGTAAAGTTTTTGATGGTTAACATGGTTTTTCCTTGCGCCGGCGCGGTTGCCCTAGCCGTCATTCCGGCTTTCGCCGGAATGACGGTGCATTACGGTTGGGGTGTTGGTCAGTTGGGGGCGTGGGGGCCGGCGGTTGGGTGGGGAATGGCGGCGCTGCCGAAAGAGGGGGCCGGGGATGGCGCGGGCAACGGGTCGCCCTGATTGACGGGCGGCGCCGGGGGGGCATAGGGCGGGGGCGTTGGGGCCGGCGTGGGGCGGGCCGGCTGCGGTTCGGCGCCGGGCGCATCCTCGTTGAACAGCCGGTTCAGGGCCTCGCCGGAGATGGCCTCGTGTTCAATCAGATACTCGGCAATCTGCACCAGCTTGGGCTTGTGGTCAATCAGGATTTGCTGGGCTTGGCGGTAGGCGCTGTTAATCAGATGGCGGACTTCGCCGTCGATTTCCTCGGCGATTTTGTCGCCGTAGTCGCGTTCCTCGCTGATTTCGCGGCCGAGAAAGACGAGTTCCTCGCGCTTGCCGAAGGTGCGCGGCCCCAGGCTGGGGGACATCCCGTAGCGTTTGACCATACCGAGGGCGGTTTTGGTGGCCCGTTCAATGTCGTTGCTGGCGCCGGTGGTTACTTCGTCAAAAATCAGTTCCTCGGCGACGCGTCCGCCCATCATCACGCCAAGCATATCCTGGAACTGGTTCTTGGTCCAGAGGTAGCGATCTTCCTCGGGGAGCAGGGTAGTGTGTCCGCCCATGTTGCCGCGGGAGACGATGCTGATTTTGTGGACGCGGTCGGCGTGGGGGAGGTTCCAGGCGACGAGGGCATGGCCGGCTTCGTGGTAGGCGGTCATCTCTTTTTCGCGCTGGCTGATGACGCGGCTCTTGCGTTCCGGCCCGGCGATGACGCGTTCAATGGCTTCCTCAAAGTCGATCATGTAGATGCTGGACTGGTTCTTGCGGGCGGCCAGCAGAGCGGCTTCGTTGACGAGGTTGGAGAGGTCGGCGCCGCTGAAGCCGGGGGTTTCGCGGGCGAGGACTTCGGTATTGATTTCGTTGGACAGGGGCTTGCCGGCGACATGGACGGCAAGGATGGCGGCGCGGCCGGTGACGTCGGGGAGGTCGAGGGTAACGCGGCGGTCAAAGCGGCCGGGGCGCAGCAGGGCGGGATCCAGGATGTCCGGGCGGTTGGTGGCGGCGATGACGATGATATTGGTATTGGTCTCAAAGCCGTCCATTTCCACCAGGATCTGGTTGAGGGTCTGCTCGCGCTCGTCGTGGCCGCCGCCGAGTCCGGCGCCGCGATGGCGTCCGACGGCGTCGATTTCGTCGACGAACAGGATGCAGGGGGAGTTGCGTTTGGCCTGCTCAAAGAGGTCGCGGACGCGGGCGGCGCCGACGCCGACGAACATTTCGACGAATTCGCTGCCGGAGATGTGAAAGAAGGGGACGCCGGCTTCGCCGGCGACGGCGCGGGCCAGCAGGGTTTTGCCGGTGCCGGGGGGGCCGACCAGCAGGACGCCTTTGGGAATGCGGGCGCCCAGCGAGAGGAAGCGTTCCGGGTATTTGAGGAAGTCAACCACTTCCTCAAGTTCAGTTTTGGCTTCGTCCACGCCAGCGACGTCGTTGAAAGTTACGGTGGGGCGGTTAAAGGGGAGCATCCGCGCCCGGCTGCGTCCGAAGCTCATGGTCTGGCTGTTGGAGCCTTGGGCCTGGCGCATCATCAGAAGGATAAGTCCGCCAAAGAAAATGAGGGGCAGGAAGTTGAGCAGGATGCCAAAGAAGCTGCCGAGGCCGCTGGAGCCTTTGGCCGAAAAATCTAGCTGATTAGGGCCGGCCAGCAAACCCATATCATTGAGTAGCCGGGGCAGGTCGGTGCTCGCCGGGATGCGGCTGTTGAATTTAGCCGGATCACTGCCGGAGGCGGAGTGGGCGGTGACCGTGAGCTTTTCGCCGTCCTGGACGATGCTCGCCAGTTGGCCGCTCTGCGCTCTGGCCAGCACTTCGGAGAATGACAGCTGCTCGTCGCTGCCGAAGCTGGGGATCACCGTGTAAAAGATGACGATGACGCCGATGATGATAAGCAGGTAGATGAGGCTGTTGCGAACCCAGCGGTTGTTAGTCATAACGCTCCTGCGGGTCGGTACGGCGCCGCGGCGGCCGGCGCGGGCTGGCCGGCATCGGGCGCGAGGATAACCCGCGCATCACTTACCATATTAGCGGGGGAATGCCGAAAATGCAAAGCCTGCCGTCCTGCTGCTGGGACGGCAATGGCATGGATGGGATTTTGATTTTCGGATTGGGGAGTGGATTCCGGCTTGCGCCGGAATGACGGTTGAGGGTGTTGGTACGACGGTTGGGGGTATTGGTATGCGGTTGCGGCGGGATTCCGGCTTGCGCCGGAATGACGGTTGCGGCGGGTGTTGGAATGACGGCTAGGGGGTTGGATTGACGGTTGGGTTAGCGATGCCAGCCCATGCCCTTGTACATTCCGCGGAGGAAGGCGATTTGGCCGCCGTGGGAGACGCAGTCCCAGGTCATTTGGCCGAGGGCGGCGGCTACGGTGCGCGGCTCGGATACCGGGGGAATGACTTTCGTCTGCTGCATCTGGGCTGCGGTGAGGGAGGGCAGATATTCGCGCAGGGCGGCGCGCACCTGCTCAAAGTAGTCCATCTGGACGCTGCGGGCCGGGGGCTGCCAGTCGCAGACCATTGCGTGGGTCCAGCCGAGGCCGCGGTTTTCGCCGTCGGCGGGCAGGGTGTAGTGGCGCGCCCAGTCGCCGGCGTCCCAGAGCTGCGGCAAATCCCGCAGCCGGGTATGGATAAAGGAATCGATGACCCGCGACAGATGCCAGAGAATCCAGGCGACGGAGTTGCAGTCGTCGGCCGGGATGCGGTGAAACTGGTCATCGTCCAGATCCCGCAGAGCGAGGTCGATGGTAACGAAGTTGTTTTCCAGGGCGGAAATCAGTCCGTCGGCGGCCGGCATAGAAAGCCTCCTGTTTTTAGGGCGTCGTTCCGGCTTGCGCCGGAATCTACCGAGAGATGTCATTCCGGCTCGCGCCGGAATCCGGGCGTCGTAATCCGCCAATACGGTACTGCAATCAGCAACCATAGATTCCGGCTTGCGCCGGAATGACGGTTGGGGATGCTGGAATGACGGTTGGGGATGCTGGAATGACGGTTGGGGATGCTGGAATGACGGTTGGGGGGTGCTGGAATGACGGTTGGGGTGGGCGGTATGACGGTTGGCGCGGGCCGGCTAGGTTATTTCCGGCTGGACGCCTTCCGGGAGGTCAACCTCAAAGGCGGTCAGTATCTGCCCGACGAGCATATAGTGGCCGATGAGGGCGGTGATGCCGACGGTTTTTTCGGTGCCGAAGTAGTCGTTGACGGCGTTGAAAGTGGCGTCGCTGATTTTGTGGTTGCGGGCCAGTTCCTGCACATACTTGACCAGCGCGGCTTCGATGCCGGACATACCGGCCGGGGCGGCGCCGGTAGCGATGGCGCGGACGGTGTCCTCGGAGACGCCGGCCTGGCGGGCGAGGCGGGCGTGGGCGGAGAATTCGTACTGCTGGCGGATTTCGCGGGCGGTAGCGCAAATGACGATTTCACGCTGCGCCTCTGTGATGTCCAGGCCAAAGCGGACGAAAGTTCCGGTGTGGGCGACGCGCGCCGCCAGGTCGGGGCTGTGCAGCAGGACGCCGTAAGGGCCGCGCACGCTGCCGCGGCTGCTGGCGATGGAATCGTAGAAATCCTGATGCTCGGCGGGCAGCTGCTCGCGGGTAATGTTGTCCAGACGGGCCATAATGATTGCGCTCCTTATTGATTGATTCAGCCATTCGTTCATTCGCCCGGGCCGGGTCGCTTGATGCGACGGCGCCGGGGAAACGGCGGCTGTCGGGTGGGTTGACGGACGGATTATTGATGCGGGCAATATACCCCGCCGGGGCGATGGCGGCAACCCTGGCCTTTTGCCATTACCTTGGCCTTTCCGCACTCTGGCCGGCCCTATCCTTGGGGCGCTGCTTTACACCGATAGGCCGGATATGCAGGATTGCGCCGGCGCCGTTAGGGGTAGATGCCGGTTAGAATCGGCATTATGAATGCGGTTTGGGGGGGCGAAATGGCGGCAGAATGGCCGGGATGATGGTACAATGCTTGGCACAATTTTGCCGCGATACCGGATATTGAGGAGCTGCCCCGTGCCTACTTATGTTGACCCTGCCGCCTGCAACGCCTGCGCCGGCGTACATGGCGGGCCGCAGTGCGTGTACATCTGCCCCAACGACCTGATGGTGCTGGACGACATCGTCAACAAGGGCAGCAACCAGGAGCCGGATATGTGCTCCGAATGCTTTGCCTGCGTCAAGCTGTGTCCGGAGAATGCTATTCATGTGCGGGGGTATGCCGACTTTGTGCCGCTGGGCGCCGAAGTGCAGCCGCATTACGAGGGGCAGGACATCGTGTGGAATGTTACATTCCGCGACGGGCGCACGGAGCATTTTCGCTTTGCTTCCCGCTCCACGCCTTGGGGCAGTATTGAACCTTACGCGGGAGTTGCGACCGCCGACCGGGACGCGCTGCGGACGCAAACTTTGTTCGGAGAGCCGGAGTATCTGCGACTGCCGGACGCCGGCGCAAGCTGACGCTGGCAGCGTCGGATACCAGGGCGGCCGGCGCCCTGCGGTTGATTGTGCCGGCGGGATGGCATTCCGCAATGCCCGGGGCGATCAGGCCGGGGGCGGTTGGCCGTTGGCGGCGGGCGGGGATGCCGCGTCCGGCTCTGCGTCCGGGTCCGTATTCGTGTCCTGGCGTTCCAGCAGGGCGAGGGCTTCGTGGCGGGGCATTGCGCGCAGTTCGCTGATGGCGCGCTCGCGGCCATTGGCCTCGCCCCTGGCCTCGGCTTTGGCTTCGGCGATGACTTCCTCTTTGATTTGGCGGAAATAGGCGGCGATACCCATATCTACGAACTCCTTGATGGCGGCGGGGCAGTTTTCTTTGGCGCACCAGTAGGCGAAAAAGGCGGCGGCCAGCGCGATGTAGCCGACCGTTTCCGGTTCGCTGACCTGCCGGGCGATGGCGGCAGCGACGGAATTGCTCAGCCAGGTTTGCGGCATCGGGATGGGGATTTGCCAGTCCAGATACCGATGCAGCGTAATGACGGCGATGGCGGCCGGCGCGGCCCAGAAACTTTTGCTCCTGAAATCGAACCGGCGGGCGGGTTTGTGTTGGGGCTTGCGGTGGGGATTTTGATTGAAGTTGTCCGGTGGGGAGATAATCGGCCTCCGTTGCGTATTGTGGCAGTGCCGACGGCGGCGGTCCGGCATTCCGCAATGCCCGGGGCGATCAGGCCGGGGGCGGTTGGTCGTTGGCGGCGGGCGGGGATGCCGGGTTCGGCTCTGCGTCCGTGTCCTGGCGTTCCAGCAGGGCTAGGGCTTCGTGGCGGGGCATTGCGCGCAGTTCGCTGATGGCGAGTTCGCGGCCCTCACTGATGCCTTCGGCCTTGGCCTCGGCGGTGCCCTTGGCGATGCCTTCGGCCCGGCCCCTGGCCTCAGCTTTGGCCTCGGCTTCGGCGATGACTTCCTCTTTGATTTGCCGGAAGTAGGCGGCGATACCCATATTCACTAACTCCTTGATGGCGGCGGGGCAGTTCTCTTTGGCGCACCAGTAGGCGAAAAAGGCGGCGGCCAGCGCGATGTAGCCAATCATTTCCGGTTCGCTGGCTTGCCGGGCGATAGCGGACACGATGGAATTGCTCAGCCAGGACTGCGGCAGCGGGATGGGGATTTGCCAGTCCAGATAGCGATGCAGCGTAATGACGGCGATGGCGGCCGGCGCGGCCCAGAAACTTTTGCTTTTGAGGTTGAACCGGCGGGCCGGTTGGTCATGGGATTCGGGTTTGCGGTTGAGATTCTGATTGCGGTTGTCCGTTGGGCTGATAATCGGCCTCCGTTGCATGGAGTGGCGGAGCAGAGCGCCGATGCTATTATAGCCGGTTGGATAGCATTTCGGCTTGATCTTTCGTCATTCCCAATTCCCCCACGCCTTGGTATGAAAACGAGGGCGCATTGCGCCCTCGCCGCCGGTGAACCGCGCCAAACCTAGCGGCCCGCCTATTCCCGCTGCGCTTCAAACGCTGCGATGGCGTTTTCGTGCTGCAAGGTCAGGCCGATGTCGTCCAGCCCGTTGAGCAGGCAGTAGCGGCGGAACTCGTCCACCTGAAAGTCCACTACGATGTCCTCGTCGGCGTCGCGCACTTGCTGCGCCTCCAAGTCAACTGTCAGTTGCAGGCCGGGGTGGTCGGTGGACTTATCGATAATCCGCCGCACTTCCGCTTCCGGCAGCGTCAAGGGCAGGACGCCGTTCTTGAAGCAGTTGTTAAAGAAGATGTCGGCGAAGCTGGGCGCGATGATGCACCGGATGCCGTAATCCTCCAGCGCCCACGGCGCGTGTTCCCGTGAGGAACCGCAGCCGAAGTTGGGGCCGGACACCAGGATTTTGGCGCTACGGTAGGCGTCCCGGTTCAGCACGAAGTCCGGGTTCTCCGACCCGTCCTCGTTATACCGGTAGCGGTCAAACAGATGCGGGCCGAAACCCGTCCGCTCAATGCTTTTCAGGTACACGGCGGGGATAATCATATCCGTGTCCACATTCACGGCGTCCAGCGGGGCTACTACGCCCTGCAATTGCGTAAAGGGTTCCATCTTGCGAATCACCTCTCCAAAGTGTGCCAGTGTATCAATATACACATTGTACACATTGCTGCTGCGGTACGGCGGGAACGGACGGACGGGCGAAACAATGATTGATTGACTAGCCGACTGACTGACTGATTAGCCGACTAATTGACTGTCCGGTCCGTTCCCGCTTTGGCGGTGCGTTTCCTAAAAGTCGCGCACATCTACAAAGCGGCCGGCGATGGCCGCCGCCGCCGCCATTTCGGGGCTGACCAGATGCGTCCGGCCGCCCTTGCCCTGCCGCCCTTCGAAGTTGCGGTTGGAAGTGGAGGCGCAGCGCTGCCCGGGATCCAGAATGTCCGGGTTCATCCCCAGGCACATTGAGCAGCCGGCTACCCGCCAGTCAAAGCCGGCGTCCTGGAATACCCGATCCAGCCCCTCGGCTTCGGCCTGCGCTTTGACGCGCGCCGAGCCGGGAACCACCATCGCGTACACATCGGAACTGACCCGACGCCCCTTGATGACGCCGGCGGCGGCGCGCAGGTCGTCAATGCGAGCATTGGTGCAGGCGCCCAGAAACACGCGGTCAATCTTGATGTCCTCAATCGCCTGGTTCGGCTCCAGCCCCATATATTCCAGGGCGCGCCCGGCGGCTTCGCGCTCGGCGTCGCTGCCGAAAGACGCCGGATCCGGCACGCGGTCGGTAACGGGAACCACCATGTCCGGCTTGGTGCCCCAGGTTACATACGGAGCCAGTTCGTCGGCATTGATAACGACGGTGCGGTCGTAAGCGGCGCCGGCGTCGGTGGGCAGGCTGCGCCATTCCTCAATTTGCGCTTCCAGCGCCGCGCCTTTCGGAGCATAGGGGCGAGTGCGGACATACTCAAAAGTGGTGTCGTCCGGGGCAATCATCCCGGCGCGGGCGCCGCCCTCAATGCTCATGTTGCACACCGTCATTCGCCCGTCCATGGAGAGGCCGCGTATCGCCGCGCCGGTGTACTCAATGACATGGCCGGTGCCGCCGTTGACGCCGATTTTGCCGATGATGCCCAGAATGACATCTTTGGCCGACACTCCGTTGGGCAGCGCGCCGTCAACCCGGACTTCCATAGTTTTGGGCTTGAACTGCCGCAGCGTCTGCGTAGCCAGCACGTGTTCCACTTCGGAGGTGCCAATGCCTACGGCGAAACACCCCAGCGCGCCGTGCGTAGAAGTATGGCTGTCGCCGCAGACCACCGTCTTGCCGGGCAGGGTGTATCCCAGATCCGGTCCGATGACATGAACGATGCCCTGGTTCTCGCTGAAACGGTCGTAGTAGTAGGGCAGGCCGAATTCGGCGGCGTTGCGGTCCAGAGCGTCCAGCTGCGCTTTGGAAATTTGGTCCTCCACCGGGCGGGACAGTTCCCAGGTCGGCGTGTTGTGGTCGGCGGTGGCCACGGTAAGGTCGGGGCGGCGCACTTGGCGGCCGGCCATCCGCAGCCCGTCGAAAGCTTGCGGCGAAGTAACTTCGTGCACCAGGTGCAGGTCAATGTAAATCAGCGAGGGCTGCCCCGGTTCCTCGTGGACGACATGGGCATCCCAAATCTTTTCAAACATGGTTCTGGCGGCCAATTGAGATTCCTCCTCTACAAAGCCGGGCTGCTGCCTACGGCAGGCCGGCTATCGGCAAAGTTGCGGCAAAGCGCCGGCATTATAGCACTATCGCCATTCTTTCGCCGGCATTCTGTGACGCAGCGTCATTTCGGCGCAAGCCGGAATCGATGGCTGCCGGTTCCATTCCTGTAAAGGCGGCTTACGACGCCGGATTCCGGCTTGCGCCGGAATGACGGAAAAGGCGCAATGATGGAAAAGGCGCAATGACGGAAAAATTGAATCGCCTAACCGGGTCTATTCCTGTAACGACGGCTCACGACGCTGGATTCCGGCGCAAGCCGGAATGACGGAAAACTAATCGGAAACGCTGGCCTTGGATTGCGGACCGGTTGACGGATGATTACGAAATTGGTAAAAACCGCATTCCCCTTTGATTGACCATAGCCTGCATTTCAGTGTAATTCTAAAAAATCGCCGAAACAGCTCTCTCGCTGTTGGCCGGCCGTCTTTTCTCCGGCCGGCCGATCGAACAATCATCGTCATTCCGTCAAGCAAGCAGGGATTATGCTGATGACAAGCCAAACCGTGGCGCCGCCCCGCAGCGCCGTCGCCATTACCAGAACGCCGGATGCCGCCCGGCAGAAAATCGGCCTGGGCAAGGATGCCGTCCGTTACGCCCGCAACGGCGAATGGGCGCGCGCCCGCGATGCCAACCGCGCCATCCTGCGGCTGCAACCCGACGACTGCGAGGCGGCTAACCGACTGGCCAAAGCTCTGATGGAGCTGGGCGAACTGGGCGCGGCGCGCCGGGTGCTGCTGTCCCTGTGCCAGCGGTTTCCCGCCAATACGATTGCGCGCAAGAACCTGGCCCGCCTGCAAAAGCTGGAAGTCTCTGCTGGCGCGGCGCCGCGCCAGCCCGCCGCCAATCGCGCCGATCCCGCCGGCAGTTTCATTGAGGAAGGCGGCAAATCCTGCGCCACTACGCTGCGCCGCCGCCCGGAGGCCGCCAACCTGACGCAAGTATCCGCCGGCGACGCCCTTACGCTGCACGCCGAACCGTCCGGGGTCGCCGTGGCTGCCGCCGACGGGCAGCGGTGCGGCGCCATTGAGCCGCGCCTGGCCCGCCGCCTGCGCCAGCTGATGACCGGCGGCAACCGTTACAGCGCGGTTGCCGTGCACGCGAGCGATGACGAGCTGTCGCTTATCATACGGGAAACCTATCGGCATCCGGCGCTCCGCAATATAGTGTCGTTTCCCGCCGCCGTGCGTACCGCTGTTGCGCCGGCGCCGGTTTCCAACGAGCCGCCGGCTGCCGAAAACGGCTTTGACGACATAACGGGCGCTCCGGAAACCGGCGCCGGCGAACCTGCCGATTTAGCGCCGGATGACGACAGCGAGGCCGCCGCCGTCTCCGTGCTGGCCGACGCGATTGACGACGACCCGGATGCGGACGCCGCCGATGACAGTATCCCGATGCTGGACACGGACGACGCGGAAACGCACATCCTGCCCGTTTTCGTACCCGCCGACGACGCGGAGTGGGAGTAGGCCGGCTTATCCCTGCCCGGCGCCCCTGGCCCGGGCGTCAAGCCCGACGGCGATGCGGGAACGGAACGGGCGCACCCGGTTGTCGGCGTGGGGGACACCCATCGGGACTACAAACACGGCATCTTGCCCGGCGCTGTGCGGCGCAAAGAACTGCGCCACCGCATCATCGTAGAAAGTAAGTCCCGTTGCGCCCAGCCCGACCGAGTGCATCCCCAGATACAGCCGCCCGCCGATGATGCCGGCCAGCGTCTGCGCCATCCGGTAGCCCCGCGCTCCGAAATCCCTTTCCAAAGCGGCCAAGTCGGCGGTGATGAATGCCACCGCCGCCGCATCGGCCGGCAGCGCCTGCTCAAACCCCAGATGGCCGGCGGCGTCGCGAAAATCGCCGGGCCGCAGCAGCCGCAGCCCGTTGTAGAAGGGATTGTAGTAATAAGCGCCCGGCTCCAGGCCGGACACGGCGTTAGCGATGCAGTACAGGTTGAGATAGGGGCTGAACCCGACGCTGCGACTTTGCCCCACTGCGTCCATTAAGCTGCGAAAATCCGCCCATGGTATCGCCTCCGCAGCGAACCGCCGGGTTGACCCGCGCGAGCGGATGCATCGCCCCAGCGGCGTTGACGGATGCGCCGCCAGGTCAATATCGGACTGATAGACGCCGTCGGCGTCGGAGCGCAGCGGACGGAAATTATCCCCGATGCCGTCCAGTTCATCCTTTGCCGACGCCGCAGCGCCGGCGCCGGCGGCGTTCCAGTCGGCCAGCTCCCGGGGCGTCCGCAGCCAGGATGCCAGATGCAGCTGCCGGCTTAACGGGTAGTCAATTGCGCCGGCGGCCAGATCGTTGCTTTCCTGCGGCAGCATCCCCGGCACATCGCCGGAGCCGGGCGGCAGCGGCCCATCCGGTACGCCCAGATGCGCCAGCAGCGACGGCGCTTCAGTTAGCCCGTCAATCCCCAGAAACCCGGTAAGCATCCGGTCGATGAACCCGAACCGCAGCCCGGCGGAGACATTCTCTGAGTTAGCGATGGCCGTTAGATTGGCGGCCATCGTACCCAGATCCCAGTAGCAGTAACGATAGCCCCGTTCCCGGTACTTCCAGGCGCTGCGCCAGAACACGGTAGTGAAGATCAGCGTGGCGGGATAGGCGGCGTGGTCGCCGGCGGCGGCGCCAACCCAGCGGCGCAGGTCGCCGTTCCGCAGCCGCGCCAGGGCGCCGTCCAGCGGGTTATAGTGATAGACGCCGGCCCGCAGCCCGTCCAAGTCGCCGCACGCTACATAAATCTCGGTAGGATACAGCGCGCCGGCCGAGGCCGCCGCCCGGTAATGCACTGCGCCGTCCCGCAGCTGCCGCCGGCGAATGACGGCGGCGGAGTAATACAGGATGCTGGACAGCTTTTCCAGCGTCAACGGAGCGTTGGGGGCGGCATCGGTATTGGCAGACGGGCCGCCGCCGCGGATGGCCGCCAGCGTGGGCAGCTCCGGCCCGCCGTCCGCCGCCGCATCGGGCATGGGGATAGCGCGCAGGCCGGGCCAGGTTTTGTACAGCGGCGGCTTGTTGTCCAGGTTGATGTATTCCAGCTTGGTGGCATCATTGAACCGCCGGGCGATGTCATCCGGCGGCGTAGTCATAGCCATCGTCATAATCGTTTCCTTGCTGCAAGCGTCCGGGATTGGAATATACGGGATTAGCGCGTGTCGTCAAATATACACCGTCATTCTCTATTTCACCGTCATCCCCCAATGCACCGTCATTCCGGCGAAAGCCGGAATCTATGATTGCCGGTTCCATAACCGTAGCGGCAGATTACCACGCCGGATTCCGGCTTTCGCCGGAATGACGGTGAAATAGAGAATGACGGCTTATTGGAGTATGGCAATTTGACGACACGCCCTAGCGCGTCCGGTAAATCTCTACTGCCGCCGCATCAATTACCGCCCCTCGGATGGGCGGGCGGGGCTTGCTTACCCGCACTTGCACCGCCGCCACCGGCGGATGCTGTTGCAGGATGGCGCCGGCGATGGCGTCGGCTGCCGTTTCCAGCAGCTGCACCGGTTCGCCCTCCATCACCGCCTTGACCGCCCGGTACAGATGCGCGTAGCTCACCGTATCGGCCAAGTCGTCGGATGCGCCGGCGGCGCGCAAGTCCAGTTCCGCCGTCAGGTCAACGATGAAAGGCTGCCCCAGCCGGCGTTCCTCCGGGTTCACGCCGTGAAACCCGTAGAACTGCATTCCGGTGAGGATGATGCGGTCGGTGGTGGACATCAGCGGACGGCCGTCTGCCGTTCAATTTCGGCTACCAGCGCCAGCAGGTTTTGCGCCCGTTTTACTACCGGCACATCTACCATCCGCCCGTCGATGGACAGGGAACCCCGGCCGGCGGCTTCGGCTGCGTCCCATGCCGCTACTACCTGGCGGGCGTAGGCAATATCGTCGGGCTGCGGCGAAAAGGTTGCGTTGATAATGTCAATCTGCGCCGGATGGATGGCAAACTTGCCGGTATAGCCCATCTGCCGGGCGTTGCCGGCGTCGGTACGCAGCCCATCCGGGTCGCGGAAACCGACAAAAGGGCCGTCCAGGGCGGCGACGCCGGCGGCGCGGGCCGCTACGGCCACGGCGGAACGGGCGTAGTAGCATTCCGCGCCAAAATCGCTGCGGATGACGCCCATATCGTTGGTGTAATCCTCGCCGCCAAAGGCGATGCCGGCGATGCGGGGCGATGCCGTTGCCATCTCGTGAACTTTCACGATGGCCTGCGCCGTTTCAATCCACGGAATGACGCGGATACTGCCGGCGGCGATGCCGGCTTTGGCTTCCAGGGGCGCCAGCAGCCGGTCAACCTGCTGCAAATCCCATGCCCCGCCGCCCTTGCCGATGCTGATGCCGGCCAGTTCCGGGCCTACTACCGCCGCCAGTTCGCCGGCGGCCAGGCCGGTGTCCAGAGCGTTGACGCGCACCATCACCCGTTTGCCGGCGGCGACCAGCCGGGGAACCCATTCTATCGCCAAGTCAGCAGCCGCCGCCTTTTCGCCCGGCGGCACCGAATCCTCCAGGTCAACCATAATGATGTCGGCGCCGAACCCCAAAGCCCGTTCCAGCATATTGGCACGGTTGCCGGGTACAAACACCAGACTCCGCATCAGTTCCACGAGTAATTACCTCCAGTTGATAAGTTGGCATGGATGAAGGGGATAAACGGGATATTTAATGATTCGGGTTGAATAGCCGCAAATCATCATCCCATTCATCCCGTTTATCCATGCCAACTTCCGGCTAGAAATCGCCCCAGCAGTAGCCGGATTTGACATCCACTTTGAGGGTAACATCCATTGCCAGCGCCGCCGGCATTTCGTCCAGCGCCAGGGCGGTCATCGCGTCCATTTCGTCATCCGGCACTTCAAAGACCAGCTCGTCGTGCACTTGCAGAATCATGCGGGAGGCCATTCTTTCGCGCGCCATCCGTTCTCGCACATTAATCATCGCCTTTTTCATAATGTCGGCGGCGGTGCCTTGTATCGGCATATTGATGGCCATACGCTCGGCGGCGGCGCGCACATTATGGTTGGCAGCCTGAATGTCGGGCAGGTAGCGGCGGCGGCCCAGCAGCGTTTCGGCGTACATATCCTGCCGGGTGCGTTCTTTCACCGATTCCAGGTAGCCGTTAATGCCGGGGTAACGCGCCAGGTAGGTCTCAATAAACTGCCGGCCTTCCTCGCGGCTGAACCCGGTCTGCTGCGAGATGCCGTGCGGCCCCAGGCCGTAAATGACGCCGAAGTTAAGCACTTTGGCGATGCGCCGCTGCTCGGCGTCAACCGCGCTTACCGGCACATTGAACATCTGGCTGGCGGTGGCGGCGTGAATGTCCTCGCCCTGCCGGAAAGCGTTCAGCAGCGATTCGTCTTGCGAAAGATGCGCCAGCACCCGTAGCTCAATCTGCGAGTAGTCTGCCGACAACAGCGTGTGGCCGGCCTCGGCGATGAAAGCCCGGCGCACTTGCCGCCCCATATCGGTGCGGACGGGTATGTTCTGCAAGTTGGGGTCGCTGCTGCTGATGCGCCCGGTAGCGGAGCCGGTTTGATGGTACGAAGTATGGATGCGCCCGGTATTCCGATTCACCATTTCGGGCAGAGCGTCAACATAAGTAGATTTAATCTTGGCTACCTGCCGATACTCCAGAATGCGGTCAACTACCGGATGCATCCCTTTCAGCGATTCCAGCGCGTTGGCGTCGGTGGAATGGCCGCCGGACTTCAGGCGCCGGGTTCGGGGCAGCCCGATTTCCTCAAACAGCAAGTCGCTGAGCTGCCGGGGGGAATTGATGTTCACGGTGTGGCCGATGTCGCGGTACAGCTCCGTTTCAATCTGCTGTAGCTGCTGATTGAGGTCGTGGGACATTTCGTGCAGGATGCCGGCGTCCAGGCGCACGCCGGCGCGCTGCATTTCCACCAGCACCGGCACCAGCGGCAGCTCTACATCCCGCAGCAGCCCGTCCAGGCCCTGCGCCGACAGCGGTTCCTCAAAACGCTGCCGCAGCTGCATCGTGCAGTCGGCATCGGCGGCGGCATAGGACACGGCGTCCTCAATGCTGACTTCGTTGAAAGTTTTCTGATTGCGCCCCTTGCCGATCAGCGCGGTGATTTCAGTCATCTCCCGGCCCAATACTTCCAGAGTTACCGGCTTGAGGCCCAGCCGGTTTTTGCCCAGCAGATGGGCGGCAATCATCGTATCGTGGTCAATGACGCCGTAAGCGGCAAAGCCGTAGTTGGACAGCAATGTCAGGTCGTAGTTGGCGTTGTGGGCGCAGCGGCTGACGCCCGCCGCAGTGAACAGCGGACGCAGCGCCGCAAGGGTTGCGTCCATCGGCAGCTGTTCGCCCTCTTGATGCCCCACCGGAACATACCAGGCGCGCCCGCCGGGGATGGCAAAGCTCAGGCCGGCCAAATCCGCAGCCATCGGATCCGGGCTGCTGGATTCGGTGTCAAAAGCGAAAGAGCCGGCTGCCATAATGTCGGCAATCATCGCCTCCAGTTCCGCCGGAGATGACACGATGCGATAGTCGTAGTCTGCCGGCGCCGTTTCCTCTCCATTGTCGCTGCCGGCGCCCGGCATTAAGGCGGATGACGCCGGCGCCGCGCCCGCGCCGGCAGTGGCAACCGTGGCCGACCATAGCGCATCGGGCGCCGGCACCCGTCCGACGATGGTATGGAACTCCAGCGCCGTCATCAGAGCGACGACATCCCCTCTCTGGTAGCCGCCGAAAAGGCATTCGTCCAGAGCCAGCGTTACCGGAACATTCCGGTCAATAGTCGTCAGAAAACGGTATTCAAAGGCGGCGTCCCGGTGTTCGGACAGGTTATTCTGGATGCGCTTTTGCGTAATATCGCCGAGGTGTTCGTAGATGCCTTCCAGGGCGCCGAAACGGCTGAGCAGGCTGATGGCCGTCTTTTCGCCCACTGCCGGCACGCCTTTGATGTTGTCCGACGGGTCTCCGACCAGGGCCTTGAAATCGGGCTGCTGCGCGGCGGTAAGGCCGCCGTAGCGTTCTGCCAGTTCCGCTTCGTCCACAATGCGGCGGTCGCGCTCGCTGCTGGCCAGGTCAACCTTGACCAGCGCGTCAATCAGCTGGAAAGTATCGCGGTCGCCGGTAAGGATGACAGTTTCAATGTTTTCATCAGCCGCCTGTCGGCTCAGGGTTCCGATAAGGTCGTCGGCCTCAAAGCCGGGCAGTTCGTACACCGGCACCGCAAAGGCGCGCATCAGCTCTTTTACCCGACCAAACTGCCCGCGCAGTTCCGGCGGCGAGGGCGGACGCTGCGCCTTGTAGTCGGGGAACCGGCGATGCCGGAAAGTGGGCTCCGGCGTGTCAAAAGTAACCGCAATATGGGTGGGCTGCCATTCGTGCAGCGCGCGCAGGAACACGCTGGCGAATCCATAGACGCCGGTAACATCCTCTCCGGTGCTGGACACGGTAAGGCTGCGGTTGACGCTGATGGCGCGAAACGACCGATGCACCATCGCATGGCCGTCAATCAGCAGCAGCAGCGGGCTGGCGCGGCCGGCGCCGGCAGTGGTAGGCATCGGCATCGACATCTGGCTGTTGGCGGCCATAGGTTACCCCCGCGCTGCAAGTGATTGACTGATTAAGCGGTTGATTGCCCGGCTGCCCCCGTCGTGATAAGTCGGGCGGTCGCAGTCAACGGCGGCATTATACATTAAACGGCGGCGGGCGTTGGGATGTGATATGCTGGATGTTGGCGCTGGTTAATCGGCGCATTTTGTCCGGTATTGTCCGGCCGGCGGTAATCAATGTCTGCTGAAAAGCCTGCTGTTTCCGAGCTACTGCAACGCTTGTCGGCCCTGCTGGAGTGGCACGGGCTGGGGGTTGATACGCTTACGCCGCGTCCGCGAGGGGGTCGGCTGCATGGGGAGGATGCGGCGGCGGTCGCGGAGCTGCTGGATGCGCTGTCGGCTGCTAATCCGGCGCTGCCGGAGGGTCGCAGCGCGCAGAGCCTGGGGTTCGGCAACGGCTGTTTCGCCATTGGGCGGTATGCGGAAGCGATGGCGGCGTATCAGACGCTGGCCGGGGAACAGCCCGGCCTTTTTGCCGTCCATTTCAACTTGGGGGTAACCTGCCTGCGGCGGCGGATGCCCGATGCGGCGCAACGCGCTTTGACGCGGGCGTTGGCGATTGACGCCGATTATGCGCCGGCATACTACCAGCGGGGCAATGCGCGGGACGATGCCGGCGACCCGGATGGGGCTCTGGAGGACTATGCCGCCGCCATCCGTTTGGAACCGGATTATCTACAGGCGCATTACAATAGCGGGATTGTATTGACCAACCTGGGCCGCTACCGGGAGGCGGTGGACGCTTTTGACGCTGCGCTGGCGCTGAACCCGGACATCTCCAACGCTTACTTGAACCGGGGCGTGGCCCGGGAGGAGCTGGGGGATGAGGCGGCGGCGATGGCCGACTTTGACCGCGCGCTGCGGTGCAATCCCGACAACGCCGATGCGCGTTTTAACAAGGCGCGGGCGTGCTATCGGCAAGGGCGGCATCGGCAGGCGATTGAGGAATATACCGCCGCCATTGAGCTGCGGCCCGATGATGTGGAAGCGCTGAATAATCGGGGACTGGCGTATGATGCGACCGGATGTTATCTGGAGGCGGTGGACGATTACAATGCGGCGCTGCGGCTGCGTCCCGATTTTGCGGAAGTGCTGAGCAATCGGGGCGCGGCGCAGGAAACGCTGGGGGATTTTGACGCAGCGTTGGGGGATTATCTGGCGGCGCAGGCGGCGCTGCCGGAGTTTGCCGCCGCCTACTACAATGCGGCGCGCATCTACGCCGACCGGAGCGATCTGGAGCGGTGCGCCGGGCAGCTGGCGGAGGCGGTGCGGCTGCAACCGTCTCTGTACGCCGAGGCGGAAGCGGATGAGACGCTGGGCTGGGTGATTGAGCTGACGCGGCTGAAAGAGGAGCGGCGGCAAGGGGATGGGGGTTAGGGGATGGGGCTGGGTTGCCCGTCATTCCGGCTGGGAGTGGATTCCGGCTGGCGCCGGAATGACGGTTTGGGGGACGGACATGACGGTTTGGGGGAGTGGATTCCGGCTTGCGCCGGAATGACGGTATGGGGGACGGAATGACGGTTGGGGGAGTGGATTCCGGCTTGCGCCGGAATGACGGTTTGGGGGACGGAATGACGGTTTGGGGGAGTGGATTCCGGCTTGCGCCGGAATGACGGTTTGGGGGACGGAATGACGGTTTGGGGGAGTGGATTCCGGCTTGCGCCGGAATGACGGTATGGGGGACGGAATGACGGTTGGGGGAGTGGATTCCGGCTTGCGCCGGAATGACGGTATGGGGGACGGAATGACGGTTGGGGGCGCCGGAATGGCAGGGGGTTATGGCATGGATGAAGGGGAGGGACGGGATTTTGGTTTTCCGGCGCGCTGAATTTTGGCTTTACAGGTTGAGCACGAGGTTGTCGGGGGCGCGGCAGAGGATGCCGACCTGTTCCGTGTCGTAGGGGTTTTCCTCGATGTGGGGGGTGTTGGCGGGGACAAAGATGAAGTCGCCGGGGCCGGCTTCGATCCATTCGGCAAAGTTTTCGCCGAACCAGACGCGGACATGGCCCTGGATAACATAGGCGGCGGTTTCGGCTTCCAGATGGGTATGGGGCGGGCCTTTTTCGCGAGGGGCGGCGGTTACTTTGCCCATCCAGATTTTGGTGGTGTCGCCGCGGCCGGGGGCGATGGCGGGCTGGCGCACCATGCCGGGGGTCTGGGCGGTTTCGGAGGCGTCGCCGACGGTGCGCACGACATAGGGTTTGAGGCCGGTTTGCGCGGGGGCTGCGGTGGCGGTGGTCATTGGGATGCTCCTTTGCGGGTTGGGTTTTGGCGGGCGTGGATTCCGGCTTGCGCCGGAATGACGGTTTGGGGGGGTGGAATGACGGTTAGAGGGGGTTGGGGTGATGGTTAGAGTGGGTTGGAGTGATGGTTAAGGGGAACGATGCGAAAGTCAGACCGCCTGGTTGGAAACGCTGTCGGGTTGGTGGGGCGGGTTGATGGGATAATCGCTGCGGCGGCCGGCGTCGCCGGGTTGGATGATAAAGTCGCGGCGGTCGCAATACAAGGGGGCGCGGTTGAGGACGATTTCGCTGGCAGCATCGGAGCCGTCGGCGTCAAAGTCCATCTCGGCGCAGGGGGACATAAACCAGTATTTGTGGTCGGCAATGAACAGGTAAGTAGGCGTGATGTCGAAAAAGCGTCCGACAAAGCCCTCGCCGGCGCAGATGCGGGCACAGACGGCTTTGAGCAGGTCGGCCTGGCCGTCTTTTTGGAGGAGGACATACTGGTGGGGCCAGGTATCGCGGTAGGTAACGGCTTCGCGCCAAGGGGACTGGGCGATTAGTTGGGTAAGGTTCAATTCAGTACTGCTCATAGGGATGCCTCCGTATCGCCGGCGGCTGGCACAGCGTTGTCCGGCAGGTCTGGCATCACTTGGTCCAGATAAGGCTGGACGGCGTCTCTGATTTGCGACAGGTTGCTAACCATCCAGGCTTGGGTTGCGGTCAGGTTTTCCGCGCTATCGTCCAGCGATGCGGGCGTCATGACGCCGATCCAGGATTGATTTTCGCCCTTGTGCCATTCTACCGCGGCATCGCCGATGGCGGCGTCAATTTGGGCTTGATGCCGGAGCAGGGCGCGATAAACCTGGCGGTGCTGGTCGCCGTGAGCGTTAAAGAAAGCCCAGGCATTCCCGTCGCCGTCGCTAATTTGAAGGACATAAAAGAGGCGGTCGTGGCCGGTGGCGAAAGAGCGCCAGCGGCCGCGGAAGCCGCCGCGGCCCGGCGGGGGCATCCCGGCCCGGCGCAGCTGTTCTACCACCGGGCCATAAAAGCGGGCCAGCCTGGCAGCGGCGCTAACCGGAGCGTCGGCTTGGCGCTGGGGCCGGGCGCTAGGGCGGGCTACGCAGCGCAATTCGGGAGCCATTGCCGCGCCAATGCGCCAGGCGCTGACCTCTACGCCGTAAGCGTCAATGCCATCCGCCGCATTAAGCCAGTCCAGCATACGGCGATGCCATTCGTAGAACCCGCCGGCAACCCAAATCAAAATGCGGGCATTCCGACTTGCCGCATAGCCAATCAGCCTGGCGAAGTGGTCGTCATCCGAGCTTTCCAACTGGTTCTCAATGACGACAACGGCGTCGCGGTCTTGGTCTTTGGCAAGGATGTCGACGCGTCCGGATCCCGGGAGATAGGATTCCGTGTCAATCAGCTTCAAATCCAGGTCAAGGGCTTCGTTCAGCAGATGCAGGTTACTCGCCAACCAGGGCGTGAAATCCCGTTCCTCGTGCTGCCAGATTTTTCTGGGCCGCACGGGTTCCAGTTTGCCAAGTTCCGGTACAGGCATTTGAGTTTTCCCCTTGTGTTGTGTGCGGCTATTGTATGCCGGATGCAATGCGTTTGGTAATGCCGGAGATGACGGGGTAGATTTACCGCTCGGCTTTAAGCATGGTCTGCAAGCGCGGATGCAGGGTACTGACCAAGAGGTTCAGATGCTCACGCATCCATTGCACATTTTCACGAAAGTCGTCGCTTTCCGCACTGTCCGCAAGAAAGGCCAGATTGCCTTGACGCCGGAAGCCGATTCTGGGGCGGCCGGATCTAATGTCATCCCAATACTCCAATCCTGGCAGCTGCTGGCAAAGTTCGTCCAGCGATGCCGCGAGGTCGTTAAATATGCGAACCTCTCTTTCGTGGTCTTTGCGGGGCGTCAGGTAGCAGCCGATTCCGCTGCGGCTTTCGCTGCGGCTGCGCCGCAGGTAGCCGTTGAAGGTCAAAGCCCAGCCGCCGAAACCAGAGTCTTGCACCATAACGGAAAGCGTGTGGTCTTTGGGCGGGATGGGCCACAAGTCGGCCGGGATGCGTACCGTAGTATCGGCAAAGGAGTAGTCGTGCAGGACGGCGTTCCAGAAGCGCAAACACTGCTGCTGGCGGTCGGTAAGCGGTTCGTCCGCATCGGCGTCGGCGTCGGAAATTATATCGGCCGGGATTAGGGAACCGGGGCCGGCGTCAACGACAATGCGTTGTACTATTTCGGTGCGGGCCAGTATTCGGGGCTGTACGATAAGGGCGTTGGCAGAGTCGCGATACAATGCTGCTTCTACTAGTGCCAGATTGAAATGCAGGCCGCTGTAATGCTGTACGAAGTCGACGATCTGGGCCGCATCCTCTCGAATGCCGTCGCCGATAATCAGCAGCAGGAATTCGCCGCGTTGGAGATGGCGGGTTACATTATCTACGAAATCGGCTTCGCCGAGCTGCGGATGCTGCGCGCGCACCAGAGCATAAGGGGAGTTGCCCATCTGGCCCGCAGCCAGGGATACCTGCCGCTGCAAGTCGTCGTAGTTCCAGGATGCCAGGTCTTTGGCGTAGTCCAGGATTTGGCCGATTACTTCACGGCGGGCCTGGGGGTTGCGCCAGAGCTTGAACTCGGCAAGGGTAATTTTGCCGAAATGGTTGATGTACAGGGCATCGGCATAGCCGGCGGGCAAGCGCAGTTCCTGGCAGATGGGAACGGCATCGGCATAAGCGGCGTCGATGTCCGCGATGGGCAGGGACTGGGGATAGCGGAACAGGAGGTTTTGCAGTTCCTGCTCGGAAACGCCGGCGGTGGACGCGTCGGCTTGCAACGGCACACGCCGCAGGATTTCGGGGGCGCTGCCGTTGGCGGCGTCAATCCGTAGCAAACTGCCGTAGGCGGGGCTGGGCATAATTCGTTTCCAATATGAATGATTATTGGGGCAGTCGGCACTGGGCTGCTTTGGCGACGGGTTGGATGCGGATTTTATAGCGAGGGGACGGGGAGGAGCAAATCCAGGAAACGCTGGCACTGGCGGAAGTTGTTGCGGACTGGTGTTCGGGTATGTCCAAGCGGTAGAAGTAACGGTGGAGCACTTCGCCGTGGCCGAAGTATTGCCGCAGATCGAGGTAGGGCAAGTAAGGGGCGGCTTCCTGAACTGCCCGCTGCATATCGCGGTGCGAGTGCAATGGTCGGTTCGCATATTGCGGAATGACGAGTTTGATAGCGTGTACCACCGCGCCCCACATCATTTCGGCGGCGGTAAGCAGGTCGTCCTGTTCCAGTTCCGCCTCTGCTTTACGGCGGCATTGGCTGGAGATGGCGTAATGATCCGGCAATATGGGCGTCATTCCGGCACTGCCAGCAAGCGCGCGATGAAGGAGTGTATCACGGGTTCATAGAACTCCACGCTTTCCCGATCCATTCGCTGCCCGTCGCCGTTGGTTTTGAATTCCAGGGCGTTGAGGTAGCCGGACAAGAGGCTGAATCCGGGGGGAACCTGTTGGTCGAGGTTTTCGATAAAGGCTTCCATTTGATTTTCGGAAAGTATCTGCTGGCCGCGCTGCTGCGCCGCCTGCCGGATCGACGTCGCAGCGGCCTGCCAGAGCAGGGTTGAGGCCGATCCATGCTTGCCTTGCTGCAAGTTCCGGGCGGCGCGGTCGAGCAGCAACCGGATGTCGTCGGGGATGTAGGTTTGGGTGGTCATAGTTTTTAGTCCTCCGGCGCGGGTACGGTGATGACGGCGGCGCCGGCACGGGCGGCGCGCTGGCGTTCCGCGTCGGGGATAGCGCTGCCGACGACGACGGCGGTACATTCGGCGGCGGTGGCTTTGGCGATGGCGATGGCGCGGCGGGCGGCGCGGTTGACGTCGAGGTTGTCCACGGTAACGCTGATTTCGATGACGGCGTAGGCGCGTTGGCCGTCGGCATCGGCGCCGGCGACGATAAGGTCGGCGTCCAGGACATCATCGCGTTCCTGGCGGGAGATGATGCCGCGCTCGTCGGCGTCATCCAGGAGGTCAATCAGGTCGTCATCGGTTTCGCCCCAATCGCGGTGCAGGATCCGGGATTGGGCCAGCCCAATGGAGCGGCGCAGGCGGCCGCGGATGTTCCTGGCAACGCGGCGCTCCAGCCGGGTGCCGGTGATGTTGCCTACCCGGCTGTCAAGCGACTTGAGGGTGACGGACATAGCGTCCATTCGGGCGATTATGGCATCGGTGCGCGCGAACAAAACGGCCAGTTGTTCCTTGATGTGAACGATTTCGTCTTTGATACCGGCGATTTCGTCTTTGATGCCGGCGATTTCGCCATCTATGCGAACTATGTCGCCTTTGATACCGGCGATTTCACGCTCTTGGGCGTCTTGCCTTTCGCGGATAGCTTGCAGCTCGCGGACGATTTGTTCGTGGGCGGCGGCGGACTGGGCAGCCTGCCGTTCCAGGGCAATCCGGACGGTTTCGGCGATTTCGGGCAGCTGCCGGTTGATGCGCGCCAGGTCCTGGGCGTGCAGCGCCAATGTGGCCTGTATCGCCGCAATTTCATCCTGCGGCGTCTGGATTGTGGACATTGCTGATCCTCTCTGGCAACGACGGGCTAATGCTAGGGGCACCGGGCATACGCAAATTGATTATACACCCTTGAGGATGGGCCGGGTTAGCAGGCAACAATTATAATCTATCGGCGTTGGAAGCGATGACCGGACGGCCTTATGGGGCGGTGCAGGAAATAAGTTACAATGGGCTTGGAGGCCGGTTTTTGCATGGCGCGGCGCCGGCTGCGGTTAGGTTTGTTTATGGGACGGTCAGCGGTACGCCATATTATTCATGCCGACCTGGACGCTTTTTATGCGTCCGTGGAGCAGCGGGACAACCCGGAGCTGCGGGGGCGGCCAGTGCTGGTGGGCGGGCGTCCCGACGGCCGGGGCGTGGTGGCTACGGCGTCTTACGAGGCACGCCGGTATGGGGTGCATTCGGCAATGCCGATGGCGACGGCGGTGCGGCACTGTCCGGAGGGCGTCATCGTGCGGCCCCGTTTTGAGCGCTATCGGGAAATGTCGCGGCAGGTTATGGATATTTTCCGCGCGGTTACGCCGGTCATTGAACCGCAGTCGCTGGACGAAGCGTATTTGGATATTACGGACGCCGCCGGCCGCTATGCTCCGATGGCCATTGCCATCGCCATTGACATCAAGGAACGGGTGCGGACGGAAACGGGGCTGACCATATCGGTGGGGCTGTCGGCGGTGAAGTGCGTAGCCAAAATCGCTTCGGATTTGCAAAAGCCGGACGGGCTGGTGGTAGCGCCGGCGGGCGAGGAGCGGGAGTTTCTGGCGCCGCTGGCGGTGGGCAAATTGGCGGGCGTCGGACCCAAGTCGGCGGCGCGGCTGGCGGATGACGGGGTGCACACCATCGGCGACCTGGCGGGGATGCCGGACGACTGGTTCACGCGGCGTTTTGGCAAGCGGGGCGTCATCATTCGCGACCGGGCGCGGGGCGTGGCCGACGAGCCGGTGCAAACCAGCCGGGAGACGAAATCCATCAGCAGCGAGACTACTTTCCGGGAGGATTTGAGCGATAGGGACGAGCTGCTGGGCGTCATTGAGCGGCTGTCGGTAAGCGTGGCCGATGCGCTGAACCGCAAGGGTTTTGCCGGGCGCACGGTTACCGTCAAGATACGGCTGGCGGACTATACTACTTTCACGCGGCAGCAAACTTTGGTGGAGGCAACCGGGGACGATGCCACTATTGCATCGGTGGCCTGGACACTGCTGGAACGGGAGATGCGGCCGGGGCGGGCGTTTCGGCTGCTGGGCGTGGGGGTTTCGGGGTTTGGCGGCGGCGAGGGGGCGCAGCGCATTGCGGTTGCACCGCATCAGCCGCAACACGCGCAGCCGTCGCTTAACCTGCCGGCGGCATAGCCGGCGGCGTGGGGTTTGACGCAGAGGCGCGGAGAAAGTCGCTTAAGTGGATTCCGGCTTGCGCCGGAATGACGGTGCAGCCCAGAATGACGGTACAGTCCGGAATGACGGTACAGTCCAGAATGACGGTGCAGAGGTTATCACTATCGGAACAGGTCTTTGTCGCTGTCGCGGACGATGGCGCGGCTGTCGGCATCGTCCATCCGCTCGTAGGGGTAGCCTTTGATGATGGCGACGGGGACGCCAAGCAGTTTGCCGGTTACGAGTTCGGCGGCGGCGGCGAGTTCGTCGGCGACGGCAATAGTGGTGGTATGGAGTTCGTTGCCGTGGGGGTCGGACTGGCCGATGTAGCTGACGACGGGGTTGAAGCCGGCGACTCCGATGGATACATTGACGGCGCCGTTGCGCCAAGGGCGTCCGAAGGTGTCGGAGATCAGCACGGCGGCGTCCACGCCGAGACGGCTGCGGATGGCATTGCGGATGCGGCGGGCCGATGCGTCGGGGGCGACGGGAAGCAGGCAGATGGCGTTGTCGCCGGGGATGTTGGAGGCGTCAATGCCGGCGTTGGCGCAGATGTAGCCGTGGTAGGTTTCGCTGATGATGACGCCCCGATCCATTCGCACGATGCGGCGGCTTTCGCGGAGTATCATTTCGGTATGGCGGGGGTCGCGGCGATGGCCTTCGGTGATGGCGATGGCCAGGGGAGATGCGGCCACGGCGTCGATGGTCATTACGCGGCCCTCGGCCTTACTGACGATTTTCTGGGTTACGACCAGGATGTCGCCGTCGGCGATGGGCGTGTCTTGGGCGGCGCAAGCGTCCATAATTTGGGCGGCGAGGTCGTCTCCGGCCTGGACTTCGGGGAGTCCTTCGATACCGATAGCGCGAATTTCCGGCGGCATAGCGTTTTCTCCTTGGGTAATGCGGTGCCAGTGTATCACTTAACGCTCGCCTTGACGCTCTGCCGGCGCCGTTTCCTACGGAATGGATACTATTCCAGCATACGGCGCCGCCCTTTGCCGGCCGCGCCGCTATCGTGTAGCATAGGCGCGCCGCTTACGATACGAGCGGACGGCGTCCAATCGAATCGGACAGAAATGAGGGGGCAAAATGGATTTTGGACTTTTCAATACTTGGAACGCGCTGTACGACGGCGGGAAGGTGCCTTGGGATCCCGATTACTCCGGGGGTGCGCTGCTGGAGGAAGCGGCCTATACGCAGAACTTTGCGGAGATTGACGCCGTGGAGGCGATGGGCTGGGATTATGTCTGGCTCGGCGGCGGGCATTTTTCCAAGCAGGCGAGTATGGATCCGCAGGTGCTGATGCTGGCCGCCGTGCTGGCGGAGCGCACCAGCCGCATCAAAATTGGCTCGTCCATACATCGCCCGGTGATGAAACTGCCCGACGAAACGCTGTCGGAAAGGGCGCTGCCGCACGAGCGCTACGCTTTCGACAACCTGGAACTGGACGATCCTTTTCAGACTGCGGAGCAGGTAGCCATCGTGGACCAGGTGAGCCGGGGCCGGTTTATCTACGGAGCGGGGGCGCGCTCCCGGGGTTCCGATGCGCGGCGCGACTCTTTCTTTGAGTTCCTGGAAGTGATGAAGCAGCTCTGGACGGAGGAGCATTTCTCCGGGTTTGAGGGGCAGTATTACCGCTATCCGGCGTTCTACGAACCCTATTTGGCCATCCCCAAGCCGTACCAGAAGCCGTACCCGCCGATGCTGCTGCCGGTGGACAGCCAGGAAAGTTTCGTGCCGATGGGCCGGATGGGCTACCGCATCGCGATTGGCGCCGGGAGTTCGCCGCACAACCTGCGGGGTTCGGCGGTGCTGCGGGAGGATGTCAAAAGTTATCGGCAAGCGTGGCAGGACGCCGGGCATCCCGGCGATCCGACTACGGTGGTACGCATCCCCACGCTGGTGGCCGACACCGCCGCGGAGGCGACGCGCGGCACGGAGAACCTGATGAACTTGGCGCGGCGGTACTATTCCGGCCGGGTAGGCATTGGCAGCACGGATGCCGGCGCCGCCAGCCCGGACGCCACCGAGGAAGTGAACCTGTTCGGCACGCCGGAGGAAGTAGTGGACAAAATCCATCTGCTGCGGGAGGCTTTCAGCACGGACGAAATAATGTTTGAGGTCAACTGGACTTCGTCGGTGCCGCGGGATGTGGTGATGACCACGATGCGGCTGATTACGGACCGGGTAATCCCGCATTTCAAATAAGGGCCGGCCCATCCGGCGGCGGCGGATTCCGGCTTTCGCCGGAATGACGAGGATAGGGGTTGCCGTCTGCGCCGGCTTGTGGCAAACTGGTAGGCGTCGGCGGGCGTTGGCGATGTTTGATGCTTGCCGTCGGCCGGTGCGGGCGTAACTCAGTGGTAGAGTGTTTGCTTCCCAAGCAAAAAGCCGTGGGTTCGAATCCCATCGCCCGCTCCAAAATGGACACGCACTGCGCCGCCCGCCCGCGCCGGGCAAGACGGTGCTGCTGGAATCTCTGGGCGCAGAAACGGTAATTGAAATTGACGCCACCACCGACTTGGCCGGCATCGTGATGGCGTTGCCGGCGTGGTGATATAGGGTAACCAGCGGCTGGCGTCGCTTATTCAATCGCCTCGATGCGGTGTTGGCAACGCCAGCCAGTTCCGGCTTGGCTCGGGCAGCTGAAACGCTGCCGGCAGCCGGGCGTTGAGCAGTTGCAGCAGGATGCCGGTGTGATGGACGGCTTGCCGAAAATCAGGTTCAGGGTGGTCGGGCTTGTGCTGGAAATTGTGCAGCTGGGCAGGGGCGCGCCATCGTGCATTGATTTCGCTCCCCAGCTCATTTTTCATATACCGTACCAAGTCCGTGGAGCGACCGGAAAGGATCATGTTGTCCAGCAAAGCCAATGCCGACAAGACGTCGATAACCGCATCCCAAATCAGTGATGCGATTTTCGCCAGTTCGCCACGGTTAGCCTCAAACTCTTGCGCCGGGATGTTTCGGTAACGCGCGCCGGCCTCCGCCAACCGCGACCGGGCATAGCCGATATAGATTTGCGGCATAATTCAGTCCCGCTCAGGGCCAAGCATATGCAAGAGAATTTCCCCGATTTCGTAGCCTAGCTCGGCATCCTCTTTGTGGTAGCGCCCATTCCGATCGGCGTCCTTTTTGAACTGATTCACGCCCCAATAGCCCGCCTCGATGGCGCCTTCGTTGCGGGTTTTGGCGATGCGCTGGGCGGCGGCCCAGTAGTCGGCGCAGTCCGGTTCAATTTCGTGGATGCGGTAGTTGACGGCTTCCAGCAGCAGGCGGGGGCCGTTTTTTTGCTTGCGGCGCAGGGCCTTTTTGGCCTTTTCCATCAAGGCTTCGGCTGATGGCATTGTGGGCGGGTTTTCCTGGCGTTCCCGCTTTACTTTTGCCAGGAGCTGGGTGGTGGTAATCATGGCTCGCTCCAAATGACGGGTTTTAGTCTCAAAGACGCTGGCGTTGCGGCGACAACGCGAGCCAGCTCCGGCTTGGTTCGGGTAGTTGCAAGGCTGCTGGCAGGCGGGCGTTGAGCAGTTGCAGCAGGATGCCGGTGTAGCGGACGGCTTCTCGGAAAGCCGGTTCGGGTTGGTCGGGCTTGTGCTGGAAATTGTGCAGCCGGGCCAAGTATTGCCAGTACCACCCCGTTTCTGCCGGCAACGCGCGTTTGGCGTAATGGTACAACCTGGTTGATGTACCGGTTAGCTGTTCTCCGTCAAGCAATGCCAACGCCGACAGGATGTCCATTGCCGCATCCCAGGTGAGCGAGGAGATTTTAGCCAGTTCGCCGAGGTTGTCCGCATAATCCTGCGACGCTATTCTATGATAGCGTTCCCCTGCCTCTTGCAATCTTGAGGCGGCATAGCCGGCGTATCGGTCAGGCATTGTCAGCCGGCCCGCCGGACAGCATATACAGCAAGATTTCAGCGGCTTCGTAGCTTATTTCCCCGTCCTCTCGGTTGTAATACCCATCCCGGTCGGCATCCCATTGCAGCCACATCAGGCCGCGATAGCCGGCCTCAATGCCGATTTCGTTGCGGGTTTTGGCGATGCGCTGGGCGGCGGCCCAATAGTCGGCGCAGTCCGGTTCAATTTCGTGGATGCGGTAGTTGACGGCTTCCAGCAGCAGGCGGGGGCCGTTTTTTTGCTTGCGGCGCAGCGCCTTTTTGGCCTTTTCCATCAAGGCTTCGGCTGACGGCATTGTAGGCGGGTTTTCCTGGCGTTCCCGCTTTACTTTTGCCAGGAGCTGGGTGGTGGTAATCATGGCTCGCTCCAAATGACGGGTTTAGTCTCAAAGACGCTGCCGTTGTGGCGACAACGCGAGCCAGTTCCGGCTGGGTTCGGGCAGTTGCAAGGCTGCCGGCAGGCGGGCGTTGAGCAGTTGCAGCAGGATGCCGGTGTGATGGCAGGCTTCTCGAAAATCATGTTGGGGATGGTCGGGCTTGTGCTGGAAATTATGCAGCTGGGCGGGAGCCCACCAGCGTGAACTGATTTCGCCTACTAGCTCATTTTTCATATACCGGACCAGGTCCGTGGAACGCCCGGACAGCGTTCTGTTGTCCAGCAGCGCTAATGCTGAGAGGACGTCGATCACGGCATCCCAAGTCAGTGATGCGATTTTCGCCAGTTCGCAACGGTTAGCCTCAAACCCTTGCGCCGGGATGTTTTGGTAACGCGCGCCGGCTTCTGTTAGCCGCGACTGGGCATAGCCGATATAGGTTTGAGGCATAATTCAGTCCTGCTCCGAGCCCAGCATATGCAGGACAATCTCAGCGGTTTCGTAGAGTAGTTCCGCGTCCTCTTTGTAATAAGACCCGTTCCGGTCGGCGGCTGCTTTCATTATCATCAGGCCGCGATAGCCGCCCTCAATAGCGCCTTCGTTGCGGGTTTTGGCGATGCGCTGGGCGGCGGCCCAGTAGTCGGCGCAGTCCGGTTCAATTTCGTGGATGCGGTAGTTGACGGCTTCCAGCAGCAAGCGGGGGCCGTTTTTTTGCTTGCGACGCAGGGCCTTTTTGGCCTTTTCCATTAAGGCTTCGGCTGACGGCATTGTAGGCGGGTTTTCCTGGCGTTCCCGCTTTACTTTTGCCAGGAGCTGGGTGGTGGTAATCATTATGGACTCTCCGGTTTGCGCTCCCGGTCGGTGGGTTGGCTAGCTGGCGGCGGGTTGGCTAGCCGGCGGTTGCTTCCCGGCGGCCCAGGGTAAAGATGCGCCCGAACTCTTTGCGTTCCCAGATGACGAGGAACTGCGCCGCAATGAAAATGGAGCTGTAGGTGCCGACCACTACGCCGATGGCAATTACCAGGAGCAGTTCACGGATGGCGGCGCCGCCAATCAGCAGCATGGCCAGGAGCACCAGCAGCGTGGTAAAGCTGGTGTTGACGGAACGGCCCACGCTCTCAATGATGCTCAAATTGACCGTCTCCTCCAAGGCGCGATCCGGCACGCGGATGGCATTTTCACGGATGCGGTCAAACACGACGATGGTGTCGTTCACGGAGTAGCCGGCAACGGTCAGGATGCCGACGATGAACATTGAATTGACTTCCATTCCGATGGCGCGGCCCAGGATGGAGAACACGCCCAGCACGATAAGCGTATCGTGGACGAGGGTTACCACCGCCGCAATGCCGTAGCGGTAGGCGCGCGGCACTTTGCGAAAGGCGTACCAAATGTAAATCAGGATAAACGCGGAAGCGACCAGCAGGGCCAGAAAGGTGTTGCGGACGGTTTCCTCGGCGACAATGGGGGACACGGTGTCCACGCCGGACGCGGCGATGGGAGCGATTGCCGATTCCATGGCGTCCTGGATGCGCTGCCGCTCGGATGCCTGATTGCCGAAGGCTTCCTCCAGCACGCGGGTGCGTATCAGCACGGCCCGGTCGCTTACGGACTGGACCAATGCCGCCGGGTGTCCCTGTTCGGCCAGGACGGCGCGCACTTCTGCCGTCTCTACCGGTTCCGTAAAGGCGATGTTGAGGACGGAACCGCTGGTAAAGTCGATGCCGGGGCGCAGGCCGGAGCCGCCGCTGGCCCAGCCGGGGGGGGCAATCATTGAGAGCAGTCCGGGGATAATCAGCAGCGCCGAGAAGACGAAATACCAGCCCCGTTTTCCTACGATGTTGAGCATACTAACGGCCTCCGGCGGCGGACTGCGGACGCTGGCCGGCGGCGCGCGGTCGTATCTTTTCGGGGGTGAACAGGACGGCGGCGCGGCCCAATCCGAGGGCGTGCAGCGCCTGCAACAGGTTGCGGCTTACCAGCACGGCGGTGAACATACTGACCAGGACGCCAACCAGCAGCGTGAGGGCGAACCCGTTGACCAGCCCGCCGCCCAGCCGGTTGCCGAACCAGAGCAGCACGGCGCAGGTAATCAGCGTGCTGACATTGCCGTCGCGTATCGCCGGCCAAGCGCGGTTGAACCCGACTTCCATGGCGGAGCCCAGGCTGCGGCCCAGCCGTATTTCCTCTTTGATGCGTTCAAAGATCAGGATGTTGGCGTCCACGGCCAGGCCGATGGAGAGGATGAAGCCGCCGATGTGGGGGAGGGTCAAAGTGATTGGCACGAGCTTGAAAATCGCCAGCGTAACGGCGGCGTAGCAGAGCAGGGCGGCGGCGGCTACCAGGCCGGCGGCGCGGTAGTAGGCGATGACGAAAACGAGCACCAGGGCCAGGCCCACCAGCCCGGCCATCAGGCTGCGTTCCAGGGATTCGGCGCCGAGCAGGGAATCGACTTCGGATTCCTGGATCAGTTCCAGCGGCACCGGGAGCTGGCCTGATTTGAGCTGCACGGCCAGGGTGCGCGCCGATTCCCGGTTGAAGCTGCCGGAGATTTGGCTGCGTCCGTCGCGGATGTGCGCCTGCGCGACGGGCGAAATCAGTTCCTCGCCGTCCAGGAATACGGAGATTACTTCGTCGGTTTGCGGGTTGCTGCGGATATTGATTGCGCCGGTCATTTCGTCAAAGATTTCGGCGCCCCGGTCGTTGAACTGGATGTTGACTACCCATTCGCCGGTAGTGGGGTCGCTGCCGTGGTAGGCGTTTTCCAGGTCGTCGCCGGTCAGCCCGATGCGGGTGTCGTTGTAGGGGGGGAGGCAGGCACGCGAGGAGGCCAGCGGCGCGCCGCACTGCCGGCGCAGGAATTCCAGCTGCGCGGTTTCGCCAATCAGTCGCTTGGCGTCCTCAATGCCGCCGGTGGACTGGAACGACTGCACTGCGCCGATTTCGTCGTTGAGCATGGTTTCCAGCGCGCGCCGCTCTCCGATGTCCAGGGTGGTGTCGGTGGTGATGCGGATGGTGTTGTCCGTTGGACGGGTGATGTTAAAGCCGGCGTGGTTCTGGCGCGCGGTTACGGTTTGCAGGGTTTCGGAGCTGAGGTCGGCTTCGGAGTCAAACTGCGCGGTAATCACCGAGCCGCCGGCGCCGGGCAGCTGCACGATGATGCGGTCGTCGCCGAACCGCTGGACGATTGGTTCCTCGGTGCCGTACAGGTTGACGCGACGGCTGATGATGCTGAGCACGCCGTCCATTTGTTCGTCGGTGGGCGGGGGAGTATCGTTGTTGACGAAACTAGTAGGCTCGCCGATGGCTGCGGTGAGGGCGGCGGCCACTTCGGCCCGGCGTTCCGGCGACAGATATGCGCCGCTGATGGCGAAAGTCGGCCCGTCGTTGATGCCGGTGTCAACGATGTCGTCCGGCGTATAATTGGCGTCGGCCAGGGTTTCCCGCACTCGGTCGGTATCGGCGGATACCTCCTCGGCGAACTCTATGTTGAGGGTAGTGCCGGTTTCGGCTTGATAGACGAGATGGGCGCCGCCTTGGAGGTCAAGGCCGAGCTTGAGGCCAAGCGGTCCGGTTTCGGCGCGGTCCAGCCGTCCGAGTCCGGGTATGCCGATGTGGATTTCCGGCAGCGCCAGCGTGGCTACCGAAAGGCCCAGCACGACTACGATAAAGGCGGTCAATAAGATGGTACGCAGTCGCATGGGCGGTGGTTAATCCTCCGGGGCGTTTTGCCGGGATAAAGCGGGGATGGATAGTCTTGGCAGCGCCGTCCGGTTAGTCGGCGGCCATTTCCTCAGGCGTCAGAATTACGGCGCCGGTGATGTCGTGATGACGATGGCGCATTACCAGGTCAAGGCGGTCGTACAGCGAGTATTGCATACCCTTGACTTCGCCGACTTCCCGGTGCAGAGCTCTGATGCTGGTTTCCTGGTTCTCGATGCGGCGTTCCAGATGGTCGCGGGTTTCGTCGATGCGGCCGTTGGTTTCGTCGATGCGGCGGCCCAGATCGGTGCGGAGGTCGTCGATTCGTGCGTTGTTTTCGTCAATGCGGCGGCCCAGATCGGTGCGGACTTCATCAATGCGGGCGTTGTTTTCGTCAATGCGGCGGCCCAGATCGGTGCGGACTTCATCGATGCGGGCGTTGGTTTCGTCAATGCGGCGGCCCAGATGGTCACGAGTTTCATCGATGCGATGCCCTAGCTCACTGCGTGCTTCATCGACACGGGCGTTGGTTTCGTCGATGCGGCGGCCCAGATCGGTGCGGAGGTCGTCGATGCGGGCGTTGGTGCCGTCAATTTGCGTTTCCAGCCTCCTGATGTCGCCGCGGATTTCGCCAATCGCGCGGGATTGACGATAGCCGAAGCCTACCAGGGCCAGCAGCATCAGGCAGATAAATCCAATAAAACCGTACAGGATGTTGGTATCTACGGCGGCTTCCATTGCCATGCTCCTTACTGCGTTGCCGCGGTGGCGTGCAGCAGCCGGGCCGCCAGAGCCAGGGCTTCGTCCCGGCTGGCGACGGCGCCGACGGCTTCGGCTTCCCGCAGGCTTTCCAGCAGGCGGCCAATCTGCGGGCCAGGAGGTATTTGCAGTGCATCCATCAGGTCGTTGCCGTTCACCAAGGTAGAGGCGGCGCCTTGCGGCTGGGGCAGCGCCGGGCCGGTTTCCAATATGACGGCAATCATTTTAGCATAGTTTGCCCAGCGTTCCGGCTCTAAATCGGGGCCGCGCGCCGCCAAATAATCGGCCATTGACAGATAAAGCGTATCGATCGCCGCCGGGCCGACATCCCGATAGTAGCGGTAGATGGCGCGGCGCGTGGGCATTTGGTCTTTTTCCCGCAGCTGCGCCGGGCGCAGATGATGCAGTGTCATTGCCGCCGTTAGCGAGCGGATTGAGCCGGACATACGCAGCGCCGCCAGCCGGGTCTGCACGATTTCCGCGCCCTGCTCGCTGTGTCCGAGAAAGCGGATGCGGCCATCCGGGTGGCGGGCGCGGGTTTGCGGCTTGGCGATGTCGTGCAGCAGCGCCGCCAGCTTGAGGACGGTGCGCCGGGTGTGGCCGTCGCCGGCGTATTGGGCGAAGTGGGCGTCCGCCGCCGCCGTCCAGGGCGCCAGCGTGTAGATGGCGTTGTTGCGATGGCCGGCGGTAACCGCTTCGGCGTACTCCACGCAGTGCAGCAGGTGTCCCAGCACATCCCAATAGTGATGGGCGCGGGGCTGGTCGCAGTTGCGGGCGGCTTCCAGCTCGGGGATGATGCGGCAGAGCAGGCCCAGTCGGTCGAGGATTTCCAGCATGGGGCGGGCGCCGTCGGACGCCAGCAGCAGCATAAATTCGTCGCGCACTCGTTCCGGCGCCACTTGCTCCAGCAGCGGGGCGTCCTGCCGGATGCGCCGGGCGGTTGAGGGTTCCAGCCGAAAGCCGAGCTGCTGGGCCAGGCGCACGCCGCGCAACAGGCGGGCCGGGTCGTCGCAAAATACGGCGTCGCCGGCCATTCGCAGGATATGCCTGGCAATATCGCCCAGGCCGCCGCAGGGATCCAGCAGATAGTCCAGCCGTGCGTCGCAGTCCCACTTGTCCAGCGGGATGCCCATAGCGTTGACGGTGAAATCCCGGCGGCGCAGGTCGTCGGCAATGTCGCCGCAGTAGCCGGCAATGTCAATCAGGAAAGGGGGCGCGCCGTCCGGTTCGTTGGATGGAGCGGCGCCGGATGGAGCAATTTCACCGGATGGAGCGGTGCCGGACCGAGCAGCGCGGGGCAGAGCGACGCGGGCCACATTATGCGCGGCGATGGGAATGACTGCGCCGCCCAGCAGGTTGGCGACGGCGCGGGCGGCCGATGCGGCGTCGCCGGCGACGGCCAGGTCAATATCGTGGGCCGGCCGGCCGAGGATGGCGTCGCGGACGCTGCCGCCGACCATCCAGACGGCGCCGGCGGGGGCGTCGGCGAAAAGGCCGCAGAGACGGGCAATCAGTGCGGCGGCGTCAACGGCGGGGGCGTTAGCGTTAGCGGTCATCAACGATGGGTCGGCCCGTTAATCATAGATAGATACATAGCCGGCGCGGCTTTGGACGGAGGGCATTAGTCGGCGGCGGCATCGGTATGGGTATCTGTATCAGCGTTAGCGGTATCGCCATCGGCAGTAGCATCAGCAGCGGCGTCCGGGTCCGCCGGTGGTTCGGAGTTGGACGCGGTAGGCGGGGTTGCGCTGCTGCCGAATTGGGGCGGCTGCGGCTGCGGCGACGCGTTCATACGCTGGGCGGCGTCTTGCAGCGCGGCGGGGTCCGGTTCGGCAACCGGCTGGTATTCGATATTGCCGTCATCGGTGGGGCGGAGGCGGAAAAACTGGTCGTGGGCGGTTAGATGGTCCAAGTAAAGGATGCCGTTCAGGTGGTCGGTTTCGTGTTCAATGGCCTGCGCCAGCGTGCAGTCGGCTTTGAGACGGGACGGCTTGCCGGTGAGGTCTTGAAAGCGGACGCGGATGCGGACGGCCCGGTTCACCATGCCGCGGTAGCCGGGGATGCTGAGGCAGCCTTCCTCGATTTCGCGCGACCCCTCCCGGCGGACGATTTCAGGGTTCACCAGGGTTAGGGGCTCCTCCCAATCTTGCAGTTTGATGACGCAAAGCCGTTGCAGCACGCCTATTTGGTTGGCGGCGAGGCCGACGCCGCCGTGGGCGTCCATGGTTTCAACCATATCGGCGGCCAGTTGGGCCAGTTTGGCGTCAAATTGATTTACCTTGCGCGCCCGCTGCCGCAGGATGGGGTCGGGAAAGACGCGCATTTCCAGGATGGCCACAGCAACACTCCGACGGCGTTGGCGCAGCGCGAGGCTGCAACTCCGCGCCAACCGCAATTCGTTCAGTTAATCTACGATAGGCTCCGATTCGGCCAGGCTACGATAGGCTCCGATTCAGCGCGGATGATTATATGTTGACGGCGGCGGGCGTGTAAAGATGCGGGCATTCCGGTTATACTTGACCGCCAACGGCATTGTATCCGATGCCGCATCGCCCGGCATCGCTGCCGGCGTCGGCAACAGCGGCGTCGGCATCCGGCAATCAATTCGGCCGGCGTCGGCCCGTGAGGATTACGCTGATGACTGCTACTATTACCCAATCGGGGGAGTCGGCCCGTTGCCGGCGGCAGCCGCTGGCCTTGCTGCCGTTTGCTTTGCTGCTGTTAGCCGCCATGGCGTTGGCGATTTGCGTCGGCTGCGGCGGTATGGCGGGCGATGCGCCGGCAACGGGGCGTCTTACCGCCGAACCGCCGCCATCGGTTGCTACGGCGGTAGCGCAGGCCGAGGCGACGGTAACGGCGGCGGCGGCCAAGGCCGGAACGGACTACTGCGGGCGGCTGTGCCAATCCGCTTTCTGGATAAATGCCAGCGTCGCCGATTTGGACGCCGAAATCAGCAAAGGCGCTTCCGTGAACGCAACCGGCGGTGTCGACGGCTACCAGGGCAGTCCGCTGCATTATGCGGTGTGGTATGCCGACATCTCGGTTATTGCGGCATTGCTGGATCGGGGCGCAGACCTTGAGGCCGAAGATCATATCGGCCAGACCGCTCTGCATCTTGTAGCGCAGTCAATAAGCGAGGCAGGCCATAAGCATCCAAGCACGCACTGGCATAGCGATCAAGACAACATTGCCGCTTTGCTGCTGGAACGCGGGGCGGATGTCAACGCGCAAGATAATTATGATGACCTCACCCCGCTGCATCTCGCTCGTAACCCGGTAGTGGCTGCGCTCCTGGTGGATTACGGCGCTGATGTCAACGCCACTACTGGGAGTGGATGGACTCCGTTGTCCGACGCAGCATGGTATGGGGCATCTGATATGGTCGTCCTGTTACTGGAGCTTGGCGCTGACATTAGTGTGGTTGATAGTAGTGGCCGGACTCCATTGTTCGCCGCGCTATTAGGAGTAGCCGATGCCGATGTCGTCGCCCTGCTGGTGGAATACGGCGCTGATATTGACGCCAAAAACGCTGATGGCGAAACGGCTTGTCAATTCGCGAGTAATCATTCCTCGCTAAAGGAAAATGACGCAATACTGGGCCTAGTATGCCCATAATGCGCGCTGATTTGATATTGCGCCGGCAATCGCCGCGCGCTGTCATTTATATCCGTGCGTACTTAATGGCGATGTACCGGTCGCTCACTCTGCGTTATGCTGATGCCGCCATCCAGCGCATGGACATCCAGCGCATGGCCAACCAGGGCGTGTAAAGATGCGGGGCGGGTTCGTCCAGCATCCGGCATTGTGGCGGCATTGTGGCGGCATTCCGGTTATACTTGACCGCCAACGCCGTCGCTGCCGCTGTTGCATAGCCCGTCATCGCTATCGTATCAGCGGCGGCGGCGGCATTTGGCAATCAAACCGGCCGGCGCCGGCTGGTGAGGATTACGCTGATGACTGCTACTATTGCCCAATGGTGGGAGTTTGCCCATTGCCGGCGGCAACCGCTTGCCTTGCTGCCGATAATCGCCGTAGCGGCGGCAATTTTAGTCGGCTGCGGCGATATGATCGGCGATGCGCCGGGAACGGCGAACCCTACTGCCGAGCCGCCGCCATCGGTTGCTGCGGCGGTAGCGCGGGCCGAAGCGACGGTGGCAGCAGTATCGGCCAAGGTCGGCACCGACTATTGCGGGCGGCTGTGCCAACCCGATTTCTGGAATAAGCTCTAGCGTCGCCGATTTGGACGCCGAAATCAGCAAAGGCGCCTCCGTGAACGCAACCGGCGGCGCCGGCTATCAGGGCAGTCCGCTGCATAATGCAGTGTGGTATGCCGACATCTCCGTTATTGCAGCGCTGCTGGACCGGGGCGCAGATCTTGAGGCCAAGGATTATGCCGGCCAGACCGCTCTGCATAATATAGTGCAGGCGCCAGGTGGCGCAGGCGAGATGATACCAAGCACTCACTCCCATAGCGATCAAGACAATACTGCCGCTTTGCTGTTGGAACGCGGAGCGGATGTCAGCGCGCAAGATTATCGGGGGTACACTCCGTTGCATTACGCCCATGATCCAGTAATGGCTGCGCTCCTCTTAAACTATGGCGCAGATGTTAATGCCGTTGACGAGCATGGTCAGACTCCATTGTTCGCATCGCCATTTTACAGATATGGCGCTGATGTCGTCGCACTGCTGGTGGAACACGGCGTTGATATTAATGCAAGGGACCGTGACGGCCTAACGGCTTGTCAAGTTATGCGTCATTATGATCATCTGCTAGATGATGCAATACGAGAGATGATATGCCCATAACGCCCGGCCTATTGTTTCAAGCCAGGCAACCGCCGTGCGCCAGCCGTCTTTGCCAGGGCATCCCTAATGTTGGTGTCTCGGCCGGCGCCATTTAAAGCAATAGACACAGTAGCGCAATACGCGCTATACTATCGTAGGTTCTAATACTCACGTCGCCCCGGGAGGATTATACTATGACGACGCCTCGCCGCATCTATCTGGTAGCCTGCGTTGCGCGGAAGGGTCTGTACCGCGCGCCGGCACAGGAACTTTACACTTCCGCCTGGTTTCGCAAAGCCCGCGCTTATGTGCTGAAATCGGGCGCGCCCTGGTTTATCCTGTCCGACTTGCATGGCCTGGTGCGCCCGGACGAAATGCTTGACCCCTACGATGTAACGCTGAAAAAGGCGGGGGTTGCCGCGCGGCGCGATTGGGCGGAGCGGGTGCAAAGCCAAATGGAGCAGATGCTGCCGGATGCCGACGCAGTGGTCATTTTCGCCGGCAAAGGTTACCGGCAGTATCTGGAGCCATGGCTGCGTACACGCTATGCCAGCGTAGAGGCGCCAATGCGGGGACTCGGAATCGGCAAACAACAGCAATGGCTGGCGGCGAATGAACCGGATTAGGGATAGTGCGGCGCTTGCGGCTACGGCCCGCAGCGGGTGTCTTGGCCGGGTACGCCGCGGACGAATCGGGTGGGCGATGGGGATCAAGCAGAAACTGATGAAATAAGAAATCCAGTATGCCAACAATGTATGCCCTGCTGCTTTGGCGATGGCAAATGCGGGGGCTGCCATCCGGTCCGGCGCAGCTCGTATCACGCTGGCAAGCGAGATACGATTGTGGTAGAATCAGGGAAACGATTATAGAAGGAGTATATCATGGAATTATTTCAGTGCCCGTATTTAGGCCGGGCGGTAGAGCTTAATGAGGAACGGGAGCGGCACATCAGAGAAAATCACTCCGAGCTGCTGCCGGCTCTTTACGATCACATTGCGACAACTTTGGCCGAACCGGAACATATCCAGCGCAGTCAAACCGACGCAAATGCCCGTGTATTTACACGGTGGAATGAACTGCGCTCCAAGTATATCATTGTGGTGGTTGTCAGAGATCCTGACCAGCGCTATTGGATTATCACCGCATACATCGCCGAGAAACCGGCGAAAGGAGCAACAGAATGGCGGCTAGACTGACTTTTAGCTACTCTGCGGAAGCAGACGTGTTGTGCATCGCAAAATGCCCTACTTATCGGGGACAGGAAGCAGAGGACATCGATGACCTGGTTATAGCCAGGCACAACCCGGATACCGGGGAAATTGAATACCTGGAGATAATTTTTGCCTCCAAGCGCATCATCAGCCGGGAGCCGTTTCGGCTGAACATACCGATTGCCGGCGGCGCGGTCTGCGGGCATCCGGCCGCGCCGGAATTCGACTGCCTGATACAGCCCGGCTCGCAGTGGCTTACCTTGCCGGCCGCCGCCGTTGCCGCGTTGGAACTGGACACGCGCCCGCCCCGGTTTCCGACTTATCGCGGTAACAAGCCCGCGGATGTTAGCCGGTGCGAGCTGGCCGTTGCGGTTGAGGTTGCTACTGCTGCGCCGGCGTAACCCCGGCCTCATGCGGGCGGGCGTGGTATAATGGGGAACTGATGGAGGGCAAAATGGAATTATTTCAGTGTCCGTACCTGGGCAGCGTTGTTGAGCTGTCGGACAACAGGCTACAGCATATCAGAACGGATCATCACGGATTGCCGGCTGACCTGGATACTTACATCGCCGGTTCGTTGGCGAGTCCTGATCTGATAATCCGAAAACCTCAGCAGGATGACGCCGTCCAGTTCTATCGCTGGTACTACGACTTGAACAAATATATAGTTGTGGTCGTCATTGTAGATACCGGCCCCAGGTATTGGGCAGTAACCGCTTACGTTGCTCACAGAACGCAGAGAGGAGAAAGGCTATGGTCACGAAATTGAGTTTTCAGCACGACGTGGTTGGCAACATTATGACCATCGAGAAGTGCCGGCCTTATCGGGAGCAGGATTCCGATGAAATTGGCGACTGCGTGGTTGGCAGGATGAACCCGGATACGGGGGAGGTGGAAAGCCTGGAGATTTTGTTCTATTCCCGCCTTGTTTTGAGCCGGGAACCGCTGCGGCTGAAAATACCCGTTGCGCCCGGCCTGGTCTGCGGGGAGCCGGCGGCGGCGGAGTTTGACGCTTTGGTGCAACCGGGCTGCCCTTGGCTAACCATCCCGCCGGATGCCGAAATCGTGAAGCTGTACATTCCCGGCTATGCCGGAATGCCGATGCCGGCGTCAGCGTCGGCATAAGCCGGCCATTATGCCGGCGGGCGGAATGGCGCAATCACTAGCAACCAGTTAACCGATCAAGCAAGTAGAACCGCAGAACCGGCTGCATTGTTTGTGTATGGAGAGCTTTCTGATGACTACTTTCAAAACGCCTGGCGCAGCAGCCACTACCCCATCCCCGGCACGCGCCCGCAAGCTGACCAAGCTGGAAGCCCGCTCGCAGGAGGTTTGGGAAGAGGCACGGGCGGCCATCGCTGCCGTAGCGCAGCGGCGGGGCTGGCCCAGCGACACCGACGACGACATCAAGCAAGTCATTGCCCGGCTGGATGCGGAAAGCGGGGAGGAACGCCCGTGGTTCTGGATTAAGTCGCAATCCGCCCTGCTGTTCCAGGACAATGTTCGGTTCGGCTTTATGGACCGTTCCGAATTCAATTCCACCCATAAAGCGGTGAAAAAATTCATCGCGTGTCTTGAAGCCGTATAGCGCGCACCGGGGGGCAACATTGACTGCTCAAGAACATTGCGCCGAGGCGCGGGATGCGGCGCAAACTGCCGATCGACTGTTCGGCGAAAACCGTCCGTTGCAAGCCTCTGAAATCGTTTGGTGTTCGGTAAAGCACGCCATCAATGCGATTGCGGTACTGCGCGGCTGGCGGCATTCAACCTATGGGCATAAAAAGCAGGTCATTGAGCGGCTGGAAACGGAAGGATATACCGACGCTACGGACTTGCTGAATACAGCCCGGCGTCTGCATATTCATTCCGACAACGGCATCCTGCTGGACGATGCGGCAATCAGCCAGTCGCGCGGCGAGATTGCCGGATTTACGCAGCGGCTGCTGTTAATTGCCGAAGCGGTATGAACGGTTCTGCCGCCAATACGGCGTTCCTCGCGGCCCTTTTCGGATTGCGCCGGCGATGGGGCAGTGGACAGAATGGCGGACGATGTGGCGCAAGATTTCTAATCGGAAACGCGGTTAGTGACGCTGCGCCCGTTGACCCGTTCCTTGCGGACGCCTACAATCTACCGACGCGCCATTCGCTGACAACCGGTATCGGGAGCAGTCTTGCATTATGACTACCGCCGCTGACGCTTATGCCCATCCTGAATATCTGGCTGACCCGGAGTGGGTTGCCGCCCGTCTGGACGACCCCGGCGTGGTCATTTTGGACTGCAACAATAATGACGCCTGGCAGCGCGGCCATATCCCCGGCGCCGTGGTCGTTCCCGACAACTGGGCGAAAAACCCCGACACCAACCGCCAGCACGTGATGACGCCGGAACAGTTCAAGGCGATGGCCGAAAGCCTGGGCATCGGGGACGATACTGCCGTGGTAACCTACGACCACGCCCAGGGGCTGACCGCCGCCCGTATGTGGTGGGCGTTCAACTACTACGGGCATCGCAGCGTCAAAGTGCTGAACGGCGGCTGGCGGGGCTGGGTTGCCGCCGGCCAAACCGTCAGTTTTGACCGGCCCCGGCCGCCGGCCGCCGTTACTTTTACGCCCCAGGCCGATCCGTCGTTCATCGCTACCGGGGACGAGCTGAAAGAGGCCTGCACGCTGGACAATGCAGTGGTGTGGGATGTCCGCAGCAATGCCGAATGGGACGGCACGGCGGAGAACTACCGCAACCGGCGGGTCGGGCATATTCCCGGCGCCGTGCATCTGGAATGGTTTCATTTAGTTGACCGGCATACGCACCGGTTCAAGCCGGCCGCCGAGATACGGCGCATCCTGGCGGAGCATGGCATTACTCCCGACAAGACGGCGTACTCTTATTGACAGGCGGGCATCCGTGCGGCGCACGGCAACTTTGTACTCCGCCTGGTCGGTTTTGCCGACGCTAAAAACTATGACGCCTCAATGAGCGAGTGGGCGAATCGCGACGACACTCCGCTGACGGTATAGCCGAGCCGCCGGCGTCCGCCCGTATCCGCTCAATGCGTCCTGTTGTGTCTCACGGCATTGCATCGGGGATCTGCGGCTGATGGCAGCCGATCGGAGACGGCGGGCGCGCCGGGTGCAGATAGAGCGGGTAGTGGACGGCGACTCGCTGGAAGTGAAGTACGGCGGGCTGTTCAGTTTTCTGCGCCGCCCGTTTGCCGTCCGGCTTTACGGCATTGACGCCCCCGAACTGGCGCAGCCCTACGGCGCGGAGGCGCGCCGGGAGCTGGCGTCGCTGGTGCGGCGCGGCGGCGTCCGAATGGAGGAAATCGCTATTGACCGCTACGGACGCTGCGTCGGCCTGCTGTACCGGCCCAGGCAAGGGCGGCAGCAGTCCATCAACCGGGCGATGGTGCAGGCGGGGTACGCTTACTGGTATCGGCGCTACGGCGGGCAGCAGCTGGGGTTTCCGGAGGCGGAAGCGGAGGCGAAAACGCGGCGGCGCGGCGTCTGGCAGGACCGGCAGGGTTCACGGCAGCGTCCTTGGGACTACCGGGCCGACCAGAGACGGGCCGGGCCGCGCCGGCGCCGCGGGCGGGGCATCGGACGCTGGCTGTTTGCGGCGCTGCTGGTTATTGCGCTGGCGGCGGCCATCCTGGCGGCGCGGTGGCTGAGCGGGCAATAGGGGCCGCGAAAATCTGACGGCATCCTCCGTAGTCTGACGCAACGCCCGTCATTCCGGATCCCCAACCGTCATTCCGGATCCGACGGACACTTTAACGCTTAAGTCAAGGTTCTTGCCGCCGCCCGCCGCAACGCCAACCAGCCGCTAACCGGAATCCAGCGAAAGCCGGAATGACGCTGTGTAGCAAAGGGGGGCAAAATGGCCGAATTTTACGCAAACTACACTATCACTATAGTGTTGGACGCCGATGATTGGCCGGGGCCACCGACCAGGCCGAGGAACTGCTGGAGGAATTGTGCGGTTACATAGGCAACGCTGATGTCCATGAGGCCAGTATGGTCTGCAGAGAGGCAAGTTGGGTTCGTGCCAGCGATGGCCGGTGGCGGCGATTTTATGGACCCGAAGTCCACCCCACGCCCGCAACGGTCTTGTACACGAATATGGTCAACGACCAGCGCAATGGCACGGCCAAGCAGTTGGCCTACTTGAGGAAGTTGTGCCAACAGCGGGGGATAACCGAGAGAGACCTGATTGAGATAGGCATCGAGGAAAAACGCCTGCATCCTGACCGGGAGAAGCTGCTAGGGCCAGATTCGACTGGACTTTTGGATGTTCTAACCTTCGGTGAAATCGGAGGTCTGTTCGCTTTCAAAGCTTGGTTGCAAGGCGAATTTTAGGAGTATTGCCTCCATGTCGGATGACTGGGAACGATGGCCGCCCTACGCCGGTAGCGCTGGGCGGCCTTTTGATTGACGCTGTAATGACAGTTGGGGTATCGGAATGGCGGGGGATTTCGACAACGCGCATCCTATGCCGGGGCCGCTTGCCGGGACAGGTAGCGCACCGAGTACTGGCGTTCCCGGATGGTGAATGCGCTGATTGCCGCCGGGAACAGCAGCACCGCCGCAATGCTGAATGCCAGGATGTAATTGCCGGTCATTTCCCGCAGGTAGCCGGCCAGCAGTACGCTGCTGAATCCGCCCAGCTGGTGGAACAGGAATGCGACGCCGGAAATGGTCGCCAGTGATTTCAGTCCGTACACTTCGGCGGTTAGGGATGTAGTCAGCGGCGCCGTGGCAATCCAGGACAGGCCGGCTACTACGGCGAAAATCAGCAGGCCGGCCAGGGCCGGAAACTGGGGCGTTAGCAGCGACACTACCAGCAGCACATAGGCGCTGCCGCGGCAGAAATAGACCAGCGCCAGCCAGTTCTTGCGTCCGCCGATGCGGTCGGAAATCCAGCCGGCCCCGGTGGCGCCGATGGCGTTGAGACCGGACATCAGCCCGAATATAAACGCCGCCGTCTGCTGCCCGATGCCCTGTTCTACGGCCATCGGCACGAAATGCACGGCCAGCATAAAAGTAGTAGAGCCGCAAATGAAGTAGGAAAAGCTCATCTGCCAGATGGGGAAAGACTTGAAAGCCTGCCGCCAGTGATTGGCGAACAGCGGCTGCGGCGGGGACGACGGCGCGGCCGCCCCATTGCCGGCGCCGGCGGCCGGCGGGTCGGCGACCGGGTCGCCGTCGGGCGTTAGTCCTTTGCGGGAGGGGTCGTCGTGCAGGAACAGCCAGGCCAGCGGAATGCCCAGGGCCAGTATCATCACGCCCAGCGCAATCCAGGTAAGCCGCCAGTCAATCAGGCTGATGAGGTAGGCGGCGAAAGGCACCAGTATCAGCCCGCCCAGCGACATCCCGGATGCGTTCAGTCCGATGACGAGGCCGCGGCGGCGGCGGAACCACTTGCTGAGCATGGCGCCGGTGTTGGTGAGGGAAGTGCCGCTCTGCCCGACGGCGGCGACTACGCCGAACACTGCGATGAGATACCAGACGCTGCCGGTAAATGTCATCAGCAGGGTGGATATGCCGACGATGGCGATGCCGGTGATGACGACAATCCGCACGCCCACCCGGTCGAACAGGTAGCCCATAAAAGGCTGGGTGATGCCGTTGAGCAGCGCGCCCAGCGCCGCGGCCCAGGACACGACGGTGCGGTTCCAGTCAAATTCCGCTTCCATCGGCACTACGAAAGCGCCGAAAGCGTTGCGGGTGCCCATCGTCAGAAAGGCGATGAACATACAGGTAGCGACCACGAACCACCCGTAGAACAGGCCGCCGCGCGCCGGATTGGGATTGCTGGCCGCCATAGTTAATACTCCACGCCCTGATGCCGCCGGAGTTCCCGGCGCTGCGCTGCCGTCTGCCGTCCGTGCTGCTCCGGGCAATGCAACACCGGGCAACTATCGGGGGATTGTATGCCCGGCGGCGGCGGGATGCAAGGGGCGTAATCCGGGGGGCAAGCGTAATCCGGGGGGGCAGGCGGAGTCCGGGGGCGGCGGGGCGTGGGGGTTCAATCCGCTTGCAGCGAATCCGGCTCCAGCTCGTACCAGAATGCTTGGCCCTGCTCAAAGATGTGGTCAACGCGGTTGTCGCGCCGGGAAGCGGCGACGGCGGCATAAGCGGGCTGCCCGGTGAAACGCGACAGATAGCCGGCGTTGCGGACGGCGCGGTGGGTATCGCGCGCGTCGGCGGTGTAAGACACCTCAACGGCGATGTAGCCGGGCTGCCCGTCGGATGTTTCGGCTTCAATAACCAGGTCGGCGCGGCGGAAACTGCGGCGGTCATTAGCAGGCAACTCACGGCCGGCCGCCGATTCCGTCAGCTTCCGCAATTCGGCGCGGTCAAGTACGCGAATAAAGCGCATACCCATCGCCTCGGCGATTTCGTCGGCTTCATCCACTGCTACCCGTATGGCGAATGCGCCTTTCAAGTCGCCAACGACGATTTCCAGACGATGCTGTCCGCGAACCAGTTCGTCTTGAGTCTGCTTGAATTCTTGCAGGGATTGCCGGAACTCGTTCTGGGTTTGCAGCATTTCCTGCTGAGTAGATTCGAAGCGATCCATGCGGGCTTCGAACCCGTCCTGCCGGGTTTCCATGCGACGCTGGCCCTCTTGCAGCTCGGCTACTGCTACAACGAGCTGTGCGACGGTCACGGTCAGCTGGGCTACTGCCTCGGTCAGCTGGTCGATCCGCTCAGACTGCTGAACGAACTTTTCGGCCAGTTGGGCGACCGTCGCGGACAGCTGGTCAATCCGCTCAGACTGCTGAACGAACTTTTCGGCCAGTTGGGCGACCGTCGCGGACAGCCGGGCAAACTGCTCCGGCAGCTCAATGAATTCCTTGCTGAGCAGCCGGGAGCGCAACGCCTCCGCCCATTCCGGTTTTTCGTCCAGAACGCTTATCAGATCTTCCATTGTGTCAATGGTGGTAGTCATCGCTGCCTCCGCTGGCAAACATTGTAGCACAACCGGGATACTGCTGCCGCTTACCGCCGGACGCTGCCGTTATCGCCGCCGCCGTGCTGCGCCATAAACCGGCGGATGGCGGCGAAGTATTGCCGATAGCCGACATACATCAGGTCGTTGTGGCCGGCGCCGGGGATGATTTCCAGGTACTTGTCGGCGGCGCGGATGCCGTTGAACATCGCTATGGCGTCGGGCAGCAGCGCCGTTTCGTCCCATTGGCCGTGAATCACCAGCGTCGGTATGTTGATGGACAAGACTTTAGCGTGGTAGACGTCCGCCAGGATTTGGGCCGTATCCGGCGGCAGGAACTGCGTAAAGCGGGCCAGGCTAGGGCGTCCACTCTCAATGATGACGCCGCTGATGCGGCTGGCAGTATTGGCGGCAGAGGTATCAGCGGCGGCATAATCGGCAGTCGCCAGCTCAAAGGCGGCGTGGCGGCCCATCGAACGGCCCATCACAAACAGCGGGCCGGTAAAGCGGAGCGCGTCCATCGTATCCCGCAGCCATTCCAGCAGCCGGCGGGCGTCGGCCAGCATTGCCGTGAAAGCGGGTTCGCCCTCGGACGCGCCGTAACCCCGATAGTCGGCGACGCAAAAGTTGACGCCAATCCGGTTGTAAAGGGGAGCGATGCCGTCATAGCCGGCGGCGGTTTCGCCGTTGCCGTAAAAGAACAGCAGCGTCGGATTGGCGCGCCCTACGGCAAAGAAACGGCACGACAGCCGGACCGCGTCGGCCACGCGCACGGCATAATCCACCGCGCCGTCGGGCGTATCCGTCCAATGCCGGCGGGGGTAGAAAGACGTAGCAGAGGCTTGGGGAGTGTCGAGGAGGGCGTAGTTGGGGGAGGGCATTGGTGATTGCTGCGCTGGGATTGACGGGGGAGGCAGGGATAGGTAACGGGGCGGCTTGTTACAAGTATCGCCGCAGAAACAGAATCAGCAATGATACGGCGCCGCCGGCTATGGCCGATTCGGCGCGATTGATTTGAGCTTCGTTCAGCCATCCCCATTGTGTCGGCGCAAAATAATGCCAGCCCATTATGCCGATGAAAACGATGGCGGCGCCAATCAATACCCAAGCCAGAATAATGCACCCGCTGGACAGCACATCCAGCAGGCGTTCACGACGGTGGTGTTCGCTTTTTCGGGCTGCTTCCTCTAACCCGAGGAAACGCGCTTTGGCGCCAACGACATCATCGCTTTCCACCCTGCTCTGGAGTTCCGGCCCCGGTATAGGTTCATAACTGTGCATTCCGTTTGGCACGCTCCATCTGCTGTGAGTAGTAATCCTCAATAATGGGGTCTGGGATAACTGCGTTCCGCCCGTGCTTGGTCCAGACCTGATGCCAAGGGGTGCCGATGGCGTGAGTCATCACAGACAGCTCGCTGCCGGAAAGATGGCCGTACTTTTCTGAGACCTGGTTGATTATGTTGGCTTCGCAGGGGTCGTAGGGGCGTTCCGTAGCCCCGGCGGATTCCAGGTCGATAGGCCGGCGTACCGGCTCTCCGCCATAACGCCGCAGGCTGCGGTAGATTTCGGGCGCTACGGGGCCATAGCGCCAAGCCTCAACGGGCTGTTCCAACAGCGGGCGGTGGTACAAGCCCAGCATCCAGGCGTGGCAGTAATAGGCTAGTTTCACGACTTGCATCGGCGTAATGTCGCGCTCGGCGTCATGGGCGCGACGGATCAGTTCGTTGGCAACGCTGCGGGAATCGTGTTCTATAATGGCGCCTCCTCCGGATTTAGGGGATACTATTGTAGCACCGTGGTAGAACGAGTGGCCGACGGGGGCAGCGCGGTGGTGCGCCGGCCTAGTTAACGGCAGGTCGCGTAGTTCTGGTAAAAACTTTGGTGTTACGGTCTTGCGCTACTGCCCCGCGCGCCATCAGCCCGCCCAAAACGGAATAGGTCAAGTAATTACGCTGGCCGTCGCGAATGGACGAGCGCAGGCCCAGCGCGTCGGCAACCTGAGCATTGCGGAGACCCTGCGGATGGGCTTCCAGCAGCATCAGGACGGCGTCCTCAATATGACGCAGGCCTTCCTGGGCCAGCAGCCGCGCGGCATCGTTGGTCATAATGCGACTGCCTCCGACGGGTGTATGCTGTTCAGATGTCGGTCAACGCAGTCGCCGCAGGTGATGATGTCGCAATCATCCTCTTGGCAAATTTGTCCATCGTTATCGCAAACGGAGCGGCCGCAGCTGATGCAGGCGTAATCGTATTTTGGGCATAGCTGACGGTCGCAGTAGTAACAATGCGATACCGGAGCGTCATCGCTGTCGATATGCCATATCTCGCACAGCACACAGTAAAAACGCTCGTTTGCTACATATCGTCCGGGATCGAAATGCACGGTCATTTTGAATGCTCCATAGCCCAATAGCGTTGCTGTCATTCGCGTGGCGCTGACTTCGCATGGAGTTGGTGCCAGTAAATTTGGCCCGATTCGATGATGTCGTGAATACGATTGTCGGTACGCACCGAGGCCACCACCGCGTGGGCCGGATGCCCGGTAAAGCGGGTTAGGTATCCAGCATTGCGTATCGGACGGTCAATGTCGCGCTGGTCGGCAGTGAAAGAAATTTCCACTGCGATATAATTCAGCTGCCCGCCGGCATCGGTGGCTTCAATAATCATGTCGGCATTGCGGAAGCTGCGCAAATCGCCCGGCGCGATTCCGGCAGTGTCCCGATTGCGGATTAAATCCCTGACCGCGCGCTGGGATAGCTGCTTTTCGTATTCCAAGCCCAAATCCTCGGCGATGGTCATAGCCTGCCGGTCAGCGATGGCGACCGTTGCGACGTCCTTGAGCCAAGTCAGATCGTCTGCTATACGATCAAACCGGTGGCCGGTGCGCTCGGTGAGTTCAAAGACGACTTCCCTGAGTTGTTGCACCGAGTCAACGAGCAGAGTCATCTGTTGTTCAATCCGGTCCACCCTTTCGGTCAGCCGATCCATTCGTTCCGTAAGCTGGGCCATTTGTTCAGCAATCTGCTCTACCCACGCGTTGAGGCTGGCTTGGGTGGCCGGCAGTTCCAGCAGTTCCCGAGTTAGGATGCGAGATCGCAGGGCCTCCAGCAGCTGCGGGTTTTCGTCCAGCGTCTGCATCAGCCGTTCTACGGTGCGGATTTCGTCAATCGTTGCCATCGTTGCGCTCCCGGCAGCAGTTTGTGGTTTTCGCCGTATCCGGTTCCATTATAGCCGTCACAGTCCGCGCAACAGATCCGCCGGAAATTCATACCAGAGTACCGCCTTGGATTCAATCTGCCCGTCGACGTTCCAATCTTTATGGCGTCCGGTAACTACCGCCCGCGCCGGCTTGCCGGTGAAACGGGTCAGGTAGGCCGCGTTGCGTATGGCGCGATCCGTATCCCGGCGGTCCACGGTATACGACGCTTCAACCGCCACATAGACCGTTTCGCCGTCGCCGTTGCCCGTTTCTATAATCAGGTCGGCCAGCAGGAAACTTTCCAAGTCGCCGAAAGATATGCCGTCCCGATCCGGCCCGGCAACCATGGCGGATAGGGCTACGCCGTCAACCTTACCCCGGAGCGACAGCCCCATCGTCAACGCAATTGCCGGGGCCAGGCGATGCACCACGGCATCGGTTATAAAGCCCTTAATTGTTCCAACGTCGTTCTGGAGCCGTCCTACCTGCTTGACCAACTCGGCTAGCTGTTCCGCAATCTGGTTAACCCGCTCGGTCAGCTGAGCCAACTGCTCGGCGATTTGGTCCACTCGTTCTGTGAGCCGATCCATCCGCTTCGTTAGCTGGGCCATCTGCTCAGCAATCTGCTCCGCCCAAGCGTTGAGGCTGGCTTGGGTGGCCGGCAGTTCCAGCAGTTCCCGCGTTAGGATGCGGGAGCGCAGGGCTTCCATCAGCTGCGGATTTTCGTCCAGCGTCTGCATCAGCCGTTCTACGGTGCGGATTTCGTCTATGGCTGCCATTGCTATGCTCCCGGCGGGCGATGCGGATTGTTCGCCGTACCTGATTCATTCTAGCAGATACGGCGAACTTGCTGCGGGCGTTATACGTCTTTCAGCGCCAGCGCATCCTGCCCCGCGCTGTTGCCGGCCAGCCGGCCGAACACCATCCCCGCGCTCAATCCGCTGCCGCCGGGATAGTTATGGTAGAACAGCCCGCCGACCATTTCGCCGGCGGCGTACAGGCCGGGGATGGGTTCCTGCGCGTTGGTTACTACCTGCCCCCGATTGTTCACCTTGACGCCGCCGAAAGTGAAAGTGATGCCCGTCGTAACCGCCCAGCCGCGATAGGGCGGCGTGTCCAGCGTCTCAGCCCAGTTGGTCTTGTCGACGGCCAAGCCTTCGGTGCGGCGTCCGTCCTTGACGGTGGCGTTGTAGGGGATGTCGGTGCGGACGGCGGCGTTGTATTCGGCAACGGTGCGTACCAGCCCCTCCGGGTCGATGTCCAGCATCCGCGCCAGTTCCTCAATGGAATTGGCTTCGGCGGTAGTGGCCTGGGGGATCCAGTATTCGTCTCGCAGCAGGTGTTTCACCTTGTCGTCAAAAATCTGGAAGGCCAGGCCCTGGGGCTGCGTCATCAGGGCGCGCCCGTAGGTAACATAGGTGTAGTTGCGGAAGTCGGCGCCCTCGTCCAGGAACCTTTCGCCGTTGACATTGACGATGAGGCCGAAAGGATAGGAATGTTTCTGAAAGAGTTCGGTGACGGTGCGGTCGCCGAAAGTGGGGGCGTTCATGTCCCAAGCGACGGCGTGGCAGGACGACCAGTGTCCATAGGACTGCGCGCCGACGTCCAGGGCCATTTTGATGCCGTCGCCGGTGTTGTAGGGGATGCCGCGCACTTTGACGGTTTCCCAGCCGGGGCCGAGATAGCGGCAGCGCATTTCGGCGTTGGATTCAAAGCCGCCGGCGGCCAGCACGACGGCGCGGGCGGCGATGTCCTCAAAGCCGTCGGGGCCTTTGACGCGCAAGCCGGCTACATTGCCGCGCTGGTCCTGGATCAGCGACACGCCCTCCGTAGAGTAGCGGACGGCCACGCCCAGCCGCGCGCAGACCTCAAACTGCTGGTCGGACAGGCCCTTGCCGGCGCCGACGGCTTCCACTACCAGGCCGCCCCAGAACCGGAACTTGTCGCCGTCGCGGAACGCCTGGCGTCCGAAAGACAGCACAAAGCGGACGCCATGCTCTTGCAGCCATTTCATCGTGGGGTAGGACTGGCTGACCAGGATTTCGGCGAGTTCCGGGTCGGAAAGGCCGTGCGTAACCCGCATCATGTCGTCGTAGAACTGGTTTTCGGTGTACTGCCCCACTTCGATGGAATTGGCTTCGGTTTCCGACATATCGGGGATGAGGCCCTTGATGTCGTCCAGGCCGTTGTAGGCGAAGCGGATGATGCCGCCGGTGAAGTAGGTATTTCCGCCGCGGAAGTATTCGGGGGCTTTTTCCACGACGAGGACGGACTGGGTCTGCTCGCGGGCGGCGATGGCGGCGGAGAGTGCGGCGTTGCCGGCGCCGACAACGATAACATCATAAATGTGGCCAGGGGCATTAGCAGGCAAAGGGTTCACCTCAAGGCAGCTCCGGCTGATGACGGGATGGACTGGCTGGAATGCGCGCGGCAGCGTCATCCGATGCGACTAGCGCGCAATAGCAAGATGCCCGCAATCCGCGCCACGCCGGGGCCGAAATTTGCCCCCGATGATACCACATCGGGGGCAGAGCAACGGATGGCAGCAGCTGCGTCAGCGTAGCTAACCGCTGGCGGACTCCAGCATTCGTCGCTTGCGCGCGCGCGCTTTTGCCCTACGCACGATCGCGCGCGCAGCCGAAACTTGCGCGCGCGTTATCCGTTTCGGCTTGATGTACAGCGGATACGAGCCTTCAGCCCGTTCCGCAATCGGATGTTTCGCTTTCATAGCTCCCTTTTTTAGAGTCAGTCAACAGCTCACAATCGACAGCGTACATACTTACCACAGGATAAGACGGTTCCCTGATTATGGATATGTATTTATCCTCTAGCTCGTGGGGTATTTCGTGAACTTCCAGCAAACCTACGGCGCGAGCTTCGGTAAAGTCGATTATATGGCCATGGTAGGGATATTCCCATACCAGCCGTCGCACAATGCGCTCTCTGCTTTCAGGATCGCTAACCGGATTCCACCGGCGCATCACTTCATGGGCATAAGCTTCACTAATGGACAAAATACGCAGTGCGTCCCCCAGCTCACGATAGTCAACCAGCTGATAAAGCGGTGTTGCCATAGGGGACAGGACGTTTGAAATTTGTTCCAAAGCATGGGCGTTGTCTATGGTGAACTCGTTAAAAAGAATGTCCATCACCAGCGTGAAAGTCTCGAGATAATAGTCGCGCAGGAAATCCAAGCCGCGCATCGTTTCCAAAGGCGATTTTCGCCGTGCGCCCCCGGAAAGGTCGGTAACCTGAGCGTCCAAAGGCCCCAATTCGCCGAATTTTCCGAACAGAATGCGGTCGGCAGATAGGGCAATCAGCGTTGCGGCGCTTTTGGCAGAGCCCACTACCGCGACATCAAGTTTGGAACAGCGCCGGCGCAACGTAGCGGCAATCCAGAAAGCGTCCTCGATGGATCCGCCCGGGGATTCCAACAGGAGGGTTAGATGTTTCTGATCCCCTATGTCAGCCAAGAGGCTTACCACCGCGTTTAGGCAATCCTGGTCAATATCAGATTTGACCACCAAGATCCTGGGGCCAATTTCGTGGGACGAATTGGCACCGTGGTCTGCAACGGGTATTTTTGGCGACGATGTCATCGCAGATGCGTCTCTTTACAGCGGCTGTTCGGCATTGTAGCACACTGCGATTAGGGCAATCAACCGGCCTGCCAGCTCATCGCGGTCACGCCGGCGAACAGATAAGCGCGTAAGGCAAAAGGGCGATTGCGTCGCCGTGCGGTTTTGCTCTGCTTATTGTACTAACGTACAATAACGCCGTCGCTTATTATACTTTGAGGCCGTAATTGTAAATAAGACGCCCTCTCCGGTCAATCCAGCGCGCCGCTACGGTAGTGTTTCCGAATTAGGCGGTCTAATTTCGTCATCCCGGCGCAAGCCGGAATCCAAGCGCATTTTCTGGACTCCGGCTTGCGCCGGAGCGACGGGGTTATGGCTAAACCGCCGTCAGCCACCACTGCGCCCGGCTGGCGTTGCCGGCTCCCGCCGTTAGTTCCATGCCCTCCAGGAACCATGCCGTTGGGTTGCCGCCGGCCGGCGCTGCGGCGGTTATTACATCCGATATTTGCCCCTCTACCGATGCGCGGCGGTTGGCGATGGCGGCCAGGGGCAGCGTCAGCGCCATTTGCGCCCGCCGCCGTCCCCGTTCTGCGAACCGGGCGTCGGCCCCGCCCTGCGCGGCGGCGTAATGATCGGCGTAGCGGCAGTCCACCGTCCGCGCCGCCGGCGGCCCGCCGGATGCGGCGGTATCGGGGCCGGCGGCGGCGGACTTGGTGTAGGAGGTGGCGCCGTCGGCCCGCCAGCAGTGGGCGGCGTACAGGCGCAGCCGCTGCACATAAGCCGTCTGCGCGCCGCGGTTGCTTACCCGCAGCGCAACGCCCCGGCCGGATATATCCGACTCGGACTCCGGCAGCAGCGACACTTGTATGCTGGCGGTAGCGTCCGTTCCCGTGCCGGCGGAGTCAACGGTTGCCCGATAGTCGGTATTGGCAACGGGCGCTGCCACATCCGTAATCGCATCCCATTCGTTGGCGACTGCGGCCAGGGTGCGGCTGCCGCCCGGCGGCAGATCCAGCGGTTCGTTGAGGCTCCAAATCCGCTGCCGTCCGTGGTCGGTTGCGCGGCGGTAGCGAAAGGTTAGCGGACTTTCTACTGCGCCGGAGTTGTCGTTCCATTCCCGGCCGGCGGCGTAAGGGGATGCCGACAGGGATGACACCGCATCCCCGGCAATGTCGGCTACGACAGTGTTGGCTACGGCAATTTTTGCCAAGGCCGTCGGTGCGGGATTGCTGCGGACGGCGGCGCGCTGGGCACCCGATTCCAGCCGGACGCGGCCCAACCCGTCGGCGTACAGCAGTCCGTTTTCCTCGCGCTGCAAGCGGCGCAAGGCTTGCCCCGCCGTTACATCCCACACGGCGCGCGGCCCGCCCGACCGCAGCAGACGCCCGGCGTCCGCCTGATAATCCGCCGCCTCCAGGCCGGCCCAGCGCAGTATAGATGCCGCCACTGCGCCCGTATTCATCCGGCCGGCGGACAGCTGCCGGAACAGCCGGATGCCGTCCAGCCGCCCCATAATGTCAACGGCGGCGATGCGGCAAATGCCGGGGCGATGCTCCGGTTCAATCGCGCTGATGCGCCCGACAAAAAGGCTGCGGCCGGCGCTGAAATCGCCCCAGCGGTCGGCCCGGTTGCGAAACCCGTTCCACAGGCCATGCCGGCCCGAATTGGGCGCATCAGCGATGCTCTCTGCCGTCAGCAGTTCTTGCCGCACTGTCCCGGACGCTTCCAAATTGGTAGCGAACACCTGCACCGTGGTAGCCGTCTGCGTGATTTCAAGCTCGTGCCACTGGTTTGCCGTCAACGCGGCGCCATCGGCTAGTTGGGATGCGCGCCGGCCGCTAACCCTTTCCAGGATAGTCGCTGCGCTGCCGAACCGCAGCCGCAGGCAGTTGTCGGCAGCGGCGCAGCGCAGCGCCAGGCCGGCGCGCCCGTTGCTGCTCCGGCGATACCGGACGACAAGCGTTGCCAGCGGGTCGCCGGCGTCCAGCGTTGCGGTGGACTCGGAGAGACGCCCGCTGCCTCTGGCGCCGCGCACTTCGCCGCGCTGCACGGTAAATCCGCTGCCGGCAGCAGCCGAAACCTGCCAGCGGCCGCCAACGCCGCCGGCAATGCGACCGTCCAGGCCGGACGCCGTTGCGCCGGCGCCGGCATCGCCATCGCCATCGGCAGCGGCGTCCGTAAAGTCGTCATACAGCCACGCCGCCCGCAGCCAGACTTCCCGCCCCGGATTGACCATCCCGGCCAGCGGAGACGCCGCATTGCCGGGCGTATAGCGGCCGTCGCTGTTCCGCAGCGACAGCTCCAGCGTGGCCGGCGGCGCAAACTCGGGGATGGGCCGGCCGCGCCGCCCGGCTTGCCAGCGCAGGCCGACTACATCGCCGCTGCCGTCAACATTGGCGGCGCCCCAAATGCCGTTGTCCGTCCAATCTACCAGAACTTGCCAGCGCAGCGCCGGCGCCCCTGTCGCACTAGTCATTGCGGCCTCCCCGGCGCAGCCAATCGTATCTGTCGCCTCAATCGTCTCAATTCGGCTCGCGGCCTACCAGGAGCCCAGCGTTACGGCTCCGTCCTGCCGGAAAACCGCCTCAAACCGCACCGGATCCCCGGCCTTGCTGGATACCCGGTAAGACAGGCATAGAAACTGCCCGCTGATGCGCCGCTGTCCCGCCGCGCGTCCCGCCGGCCCGTACTGCACCGCGGCCGAACGTCCGACGATGCCGGACAGCGTGGCATCCGGCCCGACGCCCGGCGTATCGTCCCACCGGCCGGCGATGGCGAATTCCTGCGCCGATTCCGGGCCGGCCGCCGTCCGCGCCGCCGCATCGTTCACTCCGGTAACATCTACGGCGGACACGGCGCGGCCCAGCGGCCCGACGCGCTCCACCCAGGGCGACAAATCACGCAGTACGCCGGCGGCATCTGCGACGGCGAAATAGCTGCGGCCGGCGCTGGCGTATCCCGTTGTCATTGCTACACCCCCAGCGCGGCCAGCCGGCGCCGGAACGGCTCCAGCAGGGCGCGCGCCGCCGGGTCAATGCCGTCGTCAACCGCGTCGGCAGCGCTGCGATTGGCCGGCGCAAAGGGAGCGTTGACCCGTTCCCGCCACCACGTTGTCGCCAGGCGCAGGCAGGCTTCGGACACCGCCGCCGGGTAGCGGTACGCCGTGATGCCGGACGCCGCCGCGTGCGTTGCCGCCCGGCTGCCGTTGACGCCCCGCTTGACGGCCAGCGTTGTCGTGTTGGCAGTCGTGTCCATTGCGGCGGCGGCAACATACAGATCCTCGTCGTCAATGCGGATGGTATGCCCCGCCGACAGCGCAGAACTGGCCGGTGTCGCGACTATGGCGGTCGCATCCGCCGGCAGTGCGGCGCCGGCGGCAATCCGCAGCCCGGTATCCCCCCGGACGCTGCCGTAGCCCCAGACGCCGTTGATGGATATTGCCGCTGGCCCGGTTGGAAACCGCCGGCCGGAGCCGTCGGCCGCCGCCAGCTGCGTGTACGGACGCCCGCCGGGATTGGCCGGCGCCGCGTCCAGAGGATAAAGACGGTAGGCGTCGGCCGGCCATTCCGTCCATGCGCCGCCCGGAGTGCGGGTACGCAGCCGGCTGACGCTGGCCAAGTCGGGCAGAAACAAGCGTTTGCCGCCGCTGCCGTCAAACTGCCGCTCAGCGGATACTGCCGCAAAATCCCGCGCGCAGTACCCGTCGATCCAGCGCGACGCCGTTTCCAGCAGCGCCAGCAGCCGCGCATCGTGCGTTTCGTCCGGCACATTCAGCGCCGAAGCCGATTTCAGCGTCGCCAAATCGGCATAAGCATTTGCCATCGGATACTCCTTTCAATCAACCGCAAAATCGTCATTTCGGCCCTGCGCCATCATTCTGTTCCGGTACGCAGTCGTTCCGCCCATCTATACCGTCATTCCGGCAACAATCAGTCATTCCCGCATCTATCCGTCGCTCCGGCGAAAGCCGGAGCCTAGCCGTCCGGGCGTGGATTCCGGCTTGCGCCGGAATGACGGTATAGAGGGGCGGAATGACGGATAGATGCGGGAATGACGGAATAATGTCGGGGGGCCGCGCTTTACAGCGTGATGTTGTACTGCAAGGCGGTGTGCCGGGCCGTGCTGCGGCTGCCGGTGCGCTCCATGAAGGCCAGCCGCATACTGACCACCATAATGTTCTGCCGCTTCTGGATGTCCCGCGTGGTTTCAATCATCAGCTCCCGCCGGAACCCCAGCCGCCACTGCGTCCGGTTGACCACCAGCAGCCGGCCCTTGTTGTTGGCGCTGCCGCCGTCCGTAACCTTGCCGTCGGCGTCCGACCCGGCCAGCTGCTCCGACACGATGACCGGAATGCCGTCCACCTGCGCCAGCTGCCCGTTCAGCAGCGTCGCCTGCGGCCCCAGCTTGTCCAGCGTGCGGAAATCGGCGATGCCCAGCGACTTGATGTAAGTGCCGACGTCGACGATGTAAGCCAGCTCCGACGGGCGCACGCCGTACCGGCCCAGCTTGCCCCGAATTTCGTTGAACATATCGGCGTCGGGCGCGGCGGCGTGGTTGTTGCCCTGGCTGCCGTTATCCACCAGCGGCAAGTGCAGCAGCCCGTCAAAACCGACCAGCCAGTGCGCTTTGCCCGCCGTGGCCGCGCTGATCGTCGCCCCGTCGGCGTTGATGTTGTTGGTAGTCGTGGTGTCGGCGTTGAGCAGGACGTCGTCGATGACTTCAACGGCGTTCCGCACCAGCGTGCTGCGGACTTCGGCGGCCATTGCGATAACGGCGTCCTCGTCCAGCGTCAGCGACCAGGGCACTTCCGCAACCAGCTCGTGGGCGGTCAGCGTCTGCCGCGCGGTAGCCAGCGTCGTTTCGGCGCCGGCCGTATTCTCCACGCCGGGATACCAGGACACATTGCCCAGTTGCAGCGGAATCTCAAAGGGGTTGGTGGGCATATCCACATGAGTGAACAGGCTGGCGACGAGGGTATCCAGGTTGATGTCGGCCCACAGCGCGGCGGCTTCGCCGGTGGCGACCAGCTCGTCGCCGCTGCCGGCGGTAGTGCTGTCCATCGCCGTTTTGAGATTGGCCTGCCAGTCCTCCAGCAGACGGGGATTGACTTCGCCCGGTTCCCGCTGCTGCGCCGCCAGCACGCTGCGGACGCAGGCCAGATCCAGGGCGTCCATCCCCAGATACTTGCCGACAAGGACGCGCGGCCGGTCGCTGCCGCCGGCGGCGCCGTAGCGGGCCAGCAGGTCCTTGCGCTCGCCGGCCCGCTGCTTTTCGGTCAGTTCGCTGACCGCCTTGCTGAGCCGCCCGATTTCCTCTTGCAGCGGCGGTATGTCGGCGTCCAGCCGCTGGCGGTAAAACTCCCGCGCCTCGGCGACTTCGTTCTTGATGGTTTCCATCTCCCAGGTTGATAGCGTCATAACTCTTGCGTTCTCCTTTGCTGATTGTGAAATCCGAATTGGTTCGTTCCTGTGTGCGGCGGCGCAAAACCGACCGTTACCGCCGCAGCCCGCGCAGCAGCGCTACTACGGACGCCGCCGCATCGCCTGATTCCATTTGACGGCGCAGCGCGGGTTCGTCCTCCGCCCGCAGCAGCGCATTCCCGTTGGCCGGCACCGGCACGGCGCTGATTTCCAGCAGTTCCTGCTCCAGAAAGCGGATGCCCAAAAACGCGCCGCTGCGCGCATCCCGCCGTTCCTCAAACCGGAGGGGGCGAAACCCTACCGACACGCCCCGCTGGTAGCCCTCCCGGTAAAGATTGGCTACGGTGCGGCCAAAGTCGGTAGGCGCAAACTCAATGTCGGCCAGCAGCGCCCGTCCCTCAGTCCATACGGCCGGCGCGCGTCCGATGGCCGGCTGCCGGTAATCGTGCGCCCACAGCACTACCGGATTGGCGCGGTAAGCGTCCAGCCGCCAGCCGTCGGGCGCTACGATGTCGCCGTGCCGGTCAACATCCCCGGTAGATGCCACTACGGTAGCTGCCGTTGCCGGATAGCCTTTGCCGTCCCAATCCCGGGCGGAAAGCTGCCGTTCTGCCGGGGGGAAATGCCGGGATGCGGGCCGGCCGCTGGCCGGCGGCGCATTGCCCCGCTCGGCATGGGCAAGGGGTTGGGGCGCGGGCTGCGCCGTCCACTTGCACACCAGGGGCGCATCGGAAAAGCCCCGGCGCCAGGCGTCCAGCGCCCGCAGCAGCTCCCGCCGTCCGTTCATCATCAGAAAACCTCCCCTGGCCGGCGCGGCGACGGCGGGGAGGGCGCAGACGGCAAAAAAGCCGGCGGAACCGACCCGGCGTCAGGTCAGTCCCACCGGCCAATGTTTGCTTGATTGGATTAGATTTCGTTCAGCCTATCCCGTCGTAGCAGCGGCGGTCAAGGCGCAAGTGTCACCGGATTTTGCTTTTCGTCATTTTCGCTTTGGTTGACGGCAGCCCCGCTATTTGGTGTAATAACCGCACGGAAAGGAGGTAAGCGCTATGGCAACCGTCAACGAAAAAATGACTGCCGTCGCGCCGGCGCCGGCAATCCCCGCCGCATCCGAGTTGCGCGAACAGCGGCGTTTGGAACAATCCGCCGCCGCCGCTTTGGAGCGTGTGCTGGAACTGCGCCCGCACCTACGCAAGATCTCGCCGGAGTTGCAGCGTTTTGACGCATCCCAATTTGACGGCTAATGCCGATCCAGCCAGCGCTTGCAGTAGCGGATGATGCGAATATCAATGATGACGGCGATTATCAGCAGGGCGATGCCGGCAACGCCCGCAACGCCAAATATGCCCAGCCACATCAAGGTTCGGCCCCAGCCGGGGTAATCGCCGCCGCCGCTAATGCTACTGATGAGGAGTAGCGGCCCGGCAACGCTGATGGCGACCAGGATAATAAAACCGGCCAAGCAAGTCATAGGGCAATGCGGCCGCTGCATCGTTATATCAGCGACCGCCCTTCCGGTGCGGGTTAGTTTTCAGGATCCCCTAACGCCATCATAACCCCCTACCGTCATTCCAGCCCCCTACCGTCATTCCAACCCCCTACCGTCATTCCGGCGCAAGCCGGAATCTATGGATGCTGGTTCCACTACCGTAGTAGCGGATTACGCCCCCGGATTCCGACTTGCGCCGGAACGACGGTAAGGATGACGACACCGCCTAGTCCGCCGCGCCCACTGCCCCCGCCGGCGCCGCCGCATTCCGGTCCGGCCCGTCGCCAAACACGCCAAACGGGTTTAGCGAATGCGCCCCGTCGTAGGCGTCCATCTGCTCGGTGCGCTTCAGCCAGCCCACCACCAGATAAGTCAGCGGAGTAGCGGCGATTTCGTACACCGACTTGGCAATCCAGGCGGCGATGGCGGCGTTGAACACCGCTCCCCAAGGCAGAAACCCCGACGCACCAAAGGCAATCGTGAAAAACAGGATGGAGTCAATGCCTTGTCCTACTATCGTAGATGCAATTGTCCGCATCCACAGCATACGGCCTTGGGTCCGGTTCTTTAGCACCGTCATCACCATAGCGTTGATGAACTCGCCGATGATGTAGGCTACAAAAGAACCCAGTAGGATCCACCCGGTAGCGCCCAAAATGGTCTCGTAAGCGCTTTCCCCTTCCCAGAACGGAGAACCCGGAATGATGTCACCCAGCCAGAACAGGAACACCATTATCAGGTTGCACAAGAATCCTAACCAGATGACGCCGCGCGCCACCCGGAACCCGTACACTTCGGTCAGCACGTCGCTGATGATGTACCCGATGGGGAAGCAGACGATGGCCGCTGAAACTATAAACAGGTCGCTGCCGATGAAGTTGAAAGGCAGCGGGAACAGTACAATCGTCTTGACGGCGATGATATTGCTCACCAGCAGCACGGTTACCGCCAGCGCCGCAATGATGACCAGCTTTCCTGAAAACCGCATAAGAGAACCTCGTTCCGTTTTGGGAAATGGATTGCCTGTCCGCGCTGGCGTGGCCCGCCTGCTATACTGCGTTAGAGCCGCCGGCCCGCAGCCGTTCCATTTCGGCCTGCATCTGCCGGATTTGGGCCTCGGCCTGCTGCCGTGAAGCCTGTTCTGCGGCGAGGGCTGCTTCGGCCTGTTCTTTGGCTGCTTTGGCTCGCTCCCGGGCCGCTTCGGCCTGTTCTCGGGCCGCTTTTTCCTCCGGCTGGCTGCGTACATATTCCCGGTTTAGCGGGTCATAAAAACGCAGCATACCCCCGTCGGCGCAAATATCCAGCCCCAACGCCGCGCTGTACGCCCAGATTATGCCGTCCGCTTCCCGTTGTACCGGCATTGCCTGGTATTGCCCGTCCACCAGCTGCTCCCACGCCAGCGGCTGCCCGTAGTGTTCCCCGCCATCCGGGTCAAACAGCCAGTATTCGCCTACGCCCATCCAGTGATAGGCGTCCCGTTTGTAGCCCAGATCTGCCCGGTAGGTGCTGGGCGATGCAATCTCCATCACAAAATCCGGCGGCTTCCCCATTTCGCCCAACGATATGCCGCAACGATCGCGATACCGGGCAAAGTCGGGGCCGAATATCGCCACTACATCCGGCGCCAGGGCGCGGCGCTGGTCGGTCTCATCCCGGTAATAGACGAAAACATCTCCGCTCAGCGCGACATCGGAGCGCGGGTCAAAATGCGTGTGGAGCGTCGCCAGCGTAAGGCTGAACAGCGGCTCTCTGATAAAAGCGTCAGGCAAGGGGCCGTCCTTGTGGGGGTAGCCGTCCGGGGGGCCGCCGCCGGGTTCCTGCAAATCCCGGCGCACCGACAGGTCAATCCCGGCGACGCGCACCGGCGGCAGCGTGATTACATTGGTTGTCGTGGTCATAGCAAGCCTCCCGGCGCCGGAATGCCGGCTGCGGCACGAAAGCCCGGCGTCATCATAGCGTACCCTTATAGCAGACGCCCCTTACAGCATCGGCAGGTAACGCGCAATTTCGTAGTCCGTTACCGTCGCCCGATACTGCGCCCATTCCAGCTTTTTGTTCCGTATCAGCGTGTCAAATACGAAATCGCCCAGCGTCTGCCGCAGCAGTTCGCTGTTCTCCGCCAGCGCAATCGCCTCCCCCAGGCTGCCCGGCAGCGACCGGATGCCGCGCGCCGTCCGTTCCTCCGGCGTCATTGCGTCAACATTGGCGGTTACCGGCGACGGCAGCGGATATTCCCCGTCAATCCCTTTCATCCCGGCGGCCAGCAGCGCGCTGAACGCCAGATACGGGTTGCACGCCGGATCCGGCGCCCGGTACTCAATCCGCAGCGAAGTATCGTACCCCGTCTTGTACGACGGCACCCGTATCAAATCCAGCCGGTTGGATACCGTCCACGATACATGTATCGGCGCCTCGTAGCCCGGCACCAGCCGCTTGTACGAATTCACCCACTGGTTCGTTGCCAGCGTAATCTCCGGGGCGTGGCGCAGCAGCCCGGCGATAAACCGCCGGCCCGTAACCGACAGCCGAAACTCGTCATCCGCATCGTAAAAAGCGTTGGCGTTGCCCCGAAACAGCGACTGATGCGTGTGCATCCCGCTGCCGTTGCTGCCGGTGAACGGCTTGGGCATAAACGAGGCGTACACGCCCTGCTGCTGCGCCAGTTCCTTGATGACCAGCCGCGCCGTCATCACATTGTCGGCCATCGTCAACGCATCGGTGTACTGCAAGTCAATTTCGTGCTGGCTGTTGGCCCCTTCGTGATGCGAATACTTCACCGGAATGCCCATATCGGCCAGGTTCAGCACCGTATCCCGGCGCAAATCCGATGACGGATGACTGGACAGCTGGTCATAGTAGCCGTAGGTATCCAGCGGTTCCGGCGCGGCGGCGTCTTTCAGGTAGAAAAACTCCAGCTCCGGCCCGACATAGTAGATATAGCCCAGAGACGCCAGGCGTTCCAGGTTGCGTTTCAGCACCTGGCGGGGGTCGCCGCTGAACGGTTCGCCGCGCGGCGTGCGAATGTCGCAGAACATACGGGCGACGGCGTTCTGCCGGGGACGCCAGGGCAGCAGCGCAAAGGTAGTCGGGTCGGGAAACGCCCGCATATCGCTTTCCTCGTCCCTGCTGTAGCCCTCAATGGCGGCGCCGTCAAAGCCCACGCCCAGCTCCAGCGCATCCTCCAGATCGTCCACCGTAATGGCAAACCCTTTCAGCTGCCCCAAAATATCGGTGAACCACAAGCGCACAAACTTGACATCAAAGTCCCGCGCGCTACGGAGGACATACTCGCGTTCAGCGGCATAATTGTCCGTCATCAGATATTGACTCCTATGGGGTTTCATTCGTCATTCCGGCGCAAGCCGGAATCTGCCATCAAACTCACCCGTCATTCCGGCGCAAGCCGGAATCCAGTATCGGGATGCAGCGTAACGGTATCAGCAGCCATAGATTACGGCCTGCGCCGGAATTGCGAAAATTACGGCGGCATCAGGCGATTGGCACCAGTATATGTTCAAAGCGCGGGTTGCTGCGGATTTCATCCTCTGTCATAAACCGCGGTTCCACCAGATGGACTCGGTTGCGCCGCCGTCCTGGTGGCAGTCCGCAAGCGTGGCCGCCATCTCCCGCCGCGCCGGCTCTCCATCCAAAACCACCGCTTCCCACCCTGGCGACGGTTCCAGGAACAGGGCCATCGCATCCGCAATCATTTGCAGCGCCTCGTCCCGGGTTTTGCCGTCGGAAACGCAGCCGGGCATCGCCGGGCAAATCGCCGTCAACCATTCATCGTCCGGGTAGGGATATTTGACCAAAACCACTTTGTACTGTGCCATCGTTGATACCCCCGGCCGGCGCGCGCCGCATAAAGTTCCAATACCCCTAGTCAATGCCGTACACCGCAACTTCGCCCCCGTCCATAAAATCCGCCCGCAGAAAACTGCCCCGCAGCAGCCCCCGCCCAATCAGCGGCTCCCCCGGCGTTTCCACCACCAGAACCGGCGAAAGCCCGCTTACCCATTCCACATAGGCGATGTAGTAGGGCGCATCCTGTTGCTCGATGCCGCCCAGTATCCAGTTGGTTTCGCCCATGGGAGATAGGCCAAGTTCGGTGATGTAGCGGCGCGGCAGAGCCAGCCCCGGGCTGGTTGAGGGCGCAATGGCGAACTCAATCTCATGGTACGGCCGGCCGCCGTCGGATACCGATACCCGCACCAGCAGTCCCCGATTGTCGTCGAAAATGCCCGTTATCATCGTGCTCAACCCGTCCTGCCGTTTCGCCTCCTGATTAAATGGCGGAGTAGCCGATGCGGAACAGATAGATCGCCCGCTCCGATTCTACCGGATGCCGTTCCACCATCCGCAGCGACGCCGGCACGGGATCCGCGTCGATCTCGTAGTCCTTGCTGTTCATGTCCAGCACCAGGTACTTCCCCTTATGCTCCGCCTCCCAGGTGGCGAAATTCGGCATCATACATAGCGCGCGCCCGCTGCCGAATTTTCGCCCGGCGTTCCTGTTCGTCAGTGCTAATGGTCATCGTGCACCTCTCGCATTTTGGCATCGTCGGCCTGCGCCGGGCGGGGATGTTACCCTATCCTAGCACACCGGCCGGCCTTATGGCATTGGCGGGGGATAGCCTCTGCCATCCCCCGCCGCATTTTGCCGTTGCTCCGGCAGTGCAGTGCTCCAACGCCCCGGTTAGGCGTCGAAGTACTTGAAAAACTCAAACGGGTGCGGGCGCAGGCGCAGCTCGTCCACATCGCCTTTCTTGTAGTCCAGCCAGGTCTCGATGAGGTCCTCCGTGAACACCCCGCCGCGCATCAGGAACTCGTTGTCCCGTTTCCAGCGCCGCCAGCGCTTCCTCCAGCGACCCCGGCACCTGCCGAATCCGCGACAGCTCCGCCGCCGACATTTCGTACAGGTTCTGATCCACCGGATCCGGCGGCTCAATCTCGTTGATGACGCCGTCAATGCCGGCCATCAGCATCGCCGAGAAGGCCAGGTAGGGATTGCAGGACGGGTCGGGCGCGCGGAACTCCAGCCGCCGCGCCGCCGGGCTGTTGGAGTAAGTCGGTATGCGGATGCACGCCGAGCGGTTCCGCACCGAATAGACCAGGTTCACCGGCGCTTCAAACCCGGGCACCAGCCGCTTGTAGCTGTTCGTCGTCGGCGCCGCAAAGGCCAGCAGCGCCGGCGCGTGCTGCAGCAGCCCGCCGATGTAATGCCGGCAGGTCGCCGACAGCATCGCATACCCATTGGCGTCGTAGAACATATTGCTGCCGTCTTTCCACAGACTCTGGTGGCAGTGCATCCCCGTGCCGTTGTCGCCGAACAGCGGCTTCGGCATAAAAGTAGCCACTTTGCCGTTGGCCCGCGCCACATTCTTGACCACATACTTCAGGATGGTCACCGTGTCCGCCATCTTGGTCAGCGTGTCGTACCGCACATCAATTTCGGCCTGCCCGGCGTTGGCGACTTCGTGGTGATGCTTCTCCACCACAATGTCAAAGTGCTCAATCTTTTGCACCATCTCGGAGCGGATGTCCTGGAAAGTGTCAAAAGGCGGCGCCGGGAAATAGCCCTCCTTCAGACGCGGCCGGTAGGCCAGGTTGTTGCTGCCGTGAATCGGCGTGGCGGCGCCGGTGTTCCAGACGCCCTCGTCCGAATCGATGAAGTAGTAGCCGGAGTTGATGTTCTGGTCAAACCGGGCCGAGTCAAACACAAAGAACTCCGGCTCCGGCCCCCAGTAGCTGCGGTCGGCCAGGCCGCTGGACTTCAGATACGCCTCCGCCTTCTGCGCTACATTCCGCGGATCCCGCGTGAACCGCTCGCGCGTTACCGGATCCACAATGTCGCACAGCAGGTGCAGCGTCGGGATCTCAAAGAACGGATCGATCTTTGCGGTGTCAATGTCCGGCACCAGCAGCATATCGCTTTCGTCAATGGCCTTGAACCCGCGAATGCTGGAGCCGTCAAAGCCGTAGCCCTCCGCCATGTTGTCCGCAGTGAGCTCGCTCAGCGGGATGGACAAGTGCTGAAACGTCCCCGGCAGATCCGTGAACCGCAGGTCAATGATGCCGATGCCGTTTTCCGTACAGTAGTTAATGACTTCCTGAGGGGTCATCTTGCGTTGCTCTCCTTTGATTTTGATGCGCTAGTTTCGGATGCTTTGCGCTTGACTTGCGTCATACCGCCGCCCCGCCGTCGGACAACGCCGCCGGGACGGGGCGGCCAGTATCATATCACATAATGCGGCCCATTGTACCCGTCATTCCAAATCCCCACACCGTCATTCCAAACTTTCCCCCGTCATTCCGGCGCAAGCCGGAATCCGGGCGCATCGGATGGACTGCGGCTTTCACCGGAGCAACGGATTTACGGCTGCCTGCTTACCGGCTCATGCTCCCCTCTCCGTGCTGCGTCAGGTCAATTCCCACTTCCTCCTCCGCGTCCGTAACCCGCAGCCCGATGGTGTATTTCAGCGCCAGCAGGATGATGCTGGACACCACAAACGACCATCCGAAAGCGGCTCCGATGCCGATTAGCTGGTACAGCACCTGCTCCACCCGCGTTACATCGGCGTCCAACGCGCCGAACCCGACGCCGACGAACAGGCCCCGTCGCCAGCGCGCCCCAGATGCCGCCAATCCCGTGTATGCCGAACACATCCAGCGAGTCGTCAATCCGCAGCTTGTGGATCAGCTCTACCGCCGCAAAGCATACCGCCCCGGCGCCGGCCCCGATGATGATGGCCGGCATCACGCCCACAAAACCCGCCGCCGGCGTAATCGCGACCAGCCCGGCTACGGCGCCGGCCGCCGCGCCGCTGGCCGACGGCCGCCGCGTAAAGAACCAGGACACTACCGACCAGGACGACATCGCCGTGGCCGCCGCCGCGTTGGTTACCACAAAGGCGTTGGCCGCATCGCCGCTGGACAGGTTGAAACTGCTGCCGGCGTTAAAGCCGAACCAGCCGAACCACAGCAACCCGGCGCCCAGCAGCACCAGCGGCACATTGTCCGGCGTCAAGGCTACCGCCCCGAACCCGGTGCGCCGCCCCACTATCAACGCCGCCGCCAACGCCGCCGTCCCCGAGGCGATATGCACCACCGTGCCGCCGGCGAAATCCAGCGCGAACCCCGCTTCGCTCATCCCCAGCAGCGGGCCCAGATTGCCCAGCCAGCCGCCGCCCCATACCCAATGGCACAGCGGCGCATAGACAATCGTAACCCACAGCGCGGCAAACACAATGTAGGACGAAAACTTGAACCGCTCGGCGAACCCGCCGGCAATCAGCGCTACCGTGATGATGGCGAACATCCCCTGAAAGGCCATAAACGCCTGTTCGTCCGGCGCGACGCCAATCATCCCGAACTTGCCCAAATCCCCCACAAAGCCCAGGCCGCCCGCGCTGTTGCTGAACGCCAGGCTGTAACCCCACAGCACCCACACCACGCTGACTACCCCGATGGCGGCCACCGAGTGCATCATCGTGCCGATGACATTCTTGTGGCGCACCAGCCCGCCGTAGAACAGCGCCAGCCCCGGCACCATCACAAACACCAGCGCCGCAGATACCAGAAAGGATAATACTTCCAGGTCGCTGAACTCCATAATGCCGTCTCCTCAACTGCTCGGCATTCGCTGCCGATATTGCGCCCGACGCCGCCCGGCCCGGATCGACCCCCCGGCTGCGCCGACGGCAAAAGTGGCCGCGCCGTCGGATTCCAGGTAGCTCAAGCGTTTCCAGCCTAATTTTCCGGTGTTACATATCAATAACGAAAATGTTACGAATCTGTTACGCCAACCCGTTGCATCCCGCCACGCCATTATTCCACCTATGCCCCGTCATTCCGGCGCAAGCCGGAATCCAAACCATCGGAACCTATCCACCCGCGCGCCACCGCCCGTATTGGGATGCCGTCCGAACCATCCAGTTACGGCAGCGCAAGTAGGGGGTTAGTGATTGCCCGGGCAGGCTGTACTCCACGCTCGGATAGGCCCGCCGTCAGCCGGCAACACACACGGCTCCATTCACTACACGGGTGCGGGCGTCGGTTTGGTCTCCAATCCAGAATACCCACTGGGCAACGCCGTGTCGGCTGTGATAATCAGCCGCCATGTCATTGCCCACCGTAATGCGCAGGTCATGGTCGTTCACCCGCTCTATGGTAACGCCCAGACCCTCGTCGATCATGCTCCTGTAAGTGTACGGCGGCTGGCCACCGGCCACCTCGAGGACATTGGGTAAGATGATGGTTTCGCCGCGCTCCATCGTTGCCCACGGGGTTTTACGTCCCCCAACATGATACATTGGAAGCGCAGGTGTAGGAGTTGGAGGTCGACGGGTTAGCGTAGGGTAAGGCGTATATGTCAGTCGGGGCGTAGCCGTAGGATACGGCGTAAAGGTAGTCGCCGGCGGAGGGTAGGGCGTATATGTAGGGTAAGGCGTGTATGTAGGGTAGGGCGTGTATGTAGGGTAAGGCGTGTATGTAGGGTAAGGCGTGTATGTAGGGTAAGGCGTGGCGGTGATCACAAACCGGGGGAACCCCGGTGGTGTCGGGTCATCCAGTTCAACAGTTGGAATCGGTACGAGTGCGGAGTGGTCCAGTTCGGTGGTGGGGGCACAGGCCAACATAGCGGCAGCGGTCAGGGCGATGAAGGCGGTAGTTAGGGTTTTCACGATTAGCCTCCTGTGCAACGCATCGATTTGCGGATGGCAGCATTGTGCCGGTCTTTGTAGGTGGGTTTTGTCTTCTTGACCAATGGCGGCGGCGGATTAAACGCAGCGTCAACGGCTTGCCCTCGGGCAGTGGGGCGCGCAGGCGCAGCAGGGGCAAGCCTTTTACGCGGATACGCCGGGGCGTCTTGAACCACGCCGGCTCAACGTACATTGTCAAGGTATTGAAACGGGATGCGCTTTTGAATCGAGGGTAGCCCGGTTTCTCTCCGGCCTTGATGCGACGAAAGAATGCGGCAAAGGCAAGGTCTATGCGTTCCAGCGTGCCAACGGCGATTCGGCGGCTGACTGATTTCCAGAACGGGGCATCATCGCCAATCAGCGTTAACTCGCGCGATTGAGCCGCTTTGCTGATGCTGTGGCCCGCCATCTTGTAGGCGTCCCGGCGGTGCTGCAACGCCGCGTTATACAGACAGCGATTAGCCGTCAGCACTTCGTCCAGGCGCGCGTAGCCGGCGGGCGTAGTGTACACCGGAACATTGACAGTGGTATTCACTACAATAGATTTAGCAGTCATCGCGATCTATTCCTGCTTTCGCTGTAAGCGATAGGGATGCGCCCAAGGATATTATTCTATCACAGCGATGGGCCGGGGATAAGGCCGGCAGAAAAGCGGGGGACGGGGGTGGCCACCGCCCCCGTCTCCCGCCGTGAGGAGAGGAAAGTTCCGCTTGACGCCGCCGGACTAGCTGGTTGCCGCCGCCTCCGGGTAGGTCTGGATGCCGTGCTCGGAGATGTCCAGCCCCTCCGCTTCCTCTACCTCGCTGACGCGCACGCCCATCGTGAACTTCAGCAGGTAGAACAGCGCAAACCCGGTAATCAGCGACCACCCTACTACCGCAACCATCGCCAGCAGCTGCGGCCCAATCAGCCCGGCGCTGCCCGCTACCAGGCCCAGCGTGCCGTCGTACCGCGCGCCGCCGGCTACCGCCGCATCCGCCCCGCTGGCAAAGATCGCTACCGCCAGCAGTCCCCACAGTCCGGTTACGCCGTGAACGCTGATCGCCCCTACCGGGTCGTCAACTTTCAGCACCCGTTCCACGAACATAACCGACCCGTACATAATCGGCGCGGCAATGGCCCCAATCACTACGGCGGCCCACGGATCCACATAGGACACCGGCGCCGTGATGCCTACCAGTCCGGCCAGCGCGCCGTTGCACGCTATCAGAATGTCCGCCTTGCCCTTGGCAATCAGGCTGATGTACAGGGCGACCACGGCGCCCGTCGCGCCGGCCAGCAGCGTGTTGACGGCGTTCAGCCCGATGTTGTCCCCCGTGTTGATGTTGAACCCGAACCATCCGAAAAACAGGATGAAAGTGCCAATCACCACAAAGGGCGTACTGTGCGCCGGCAGTTCCTGCGCCTTGCCGCCCACGAACTTGCCGATGCGCGGCCCGACGACCATTGCGCCGGCCAATGCCACAAAGCCGCCCACCGCGTGCACCACGCCCGAACCGGCGTAGTCCATCGCGCCCAGGCTGGTCAGCCAGCCGCCGTCCGCCCACATCCAGTGTCCATAGACGGGGTAAATCAGCGCCGATACGATAAAGCTGTACGCCAGATAGGCTTGCAGTTTGGTGCGTTCCGCCATTGCGCCGGCTACGATGGTGGCGGCGGTCGCGGCGAACACCATCTGGAACAGCCAGCCCACATAGTCGCCGCTGGTCAGGAACCAGCCGTCCACGCCGATGATGCCGCTGGCCGTGCTGCCCATCATCAGGGCGAACCCGAAAGCCCAGTATCCCAGCGAGGCGATGGCAAAGTCCATAAACGACTTGGTGAGGTAGTTGGTCGTGTTCTTGGAACGAATCAGGCCGGCGCCCAGAAAGGCGAACCCGGCCTGCATCAGGAACACCAATGCCGCCGCGACAATCGTAACGACATTGTCCACATAGCTCGTGTTCCAGGCGATGTGCTCCTCAACCGGATGGCCGTCGGCAAAGACGGCGTTGAACCCGGCAAGCGCGCTTACTGCCAGCAGTCCTACCAGCAATGCCAGCAGCGTCCGCCGCAGGGAAAAGGGGTATTCTTTCACCGCGGCAACGCCGTGGCCGATTGCGCCGCGGCTGATTGCGCCGCGACTGATTGCCCAGCGATTGATGCTGATTGCGGATAATGTGGCCGATAACATACAAAACCTCCTGTGCGGTTCTGTCGGTTAAAGCGTCGTCGCGCAGCGCGTGGCCCCACGCTGTGGGCGGCGTCTCCGACGAATGTAACGGCCATCATCCTAATCACCCCGTGTTAACCCCCTGTTGCGCCAATGTGAATAATCTGTTGCCAAAAGGTAACGCTTATGTTTCAACCCATTCCCCCACTTATCCCGTCCATCCCGTTCAGCCATGCCATTGCCCAAAAGCCCGTCTCTGCGCCTCTGCGTCAACCCCCGGCTGCTATGGAATGGGCCGGCCGCCGCCGCGTCCGCTTGCCGTTCAGCATCGTGCCGATTGGCGTGTAGCGTATCCCCAGCTGGTAAATCAGCAGCAAGATGCCCGTTGCGCCGCCCAGTATCAGCGCAAACGCCAGATGCGGGTTGGCGTCCGCCGCCGCCGCCAGCTGCTGCCCGGCGATTATCAGCGGCACGTGCGCCACATACAGCCAATAGGATGCGTCCGACATATAACGCACCCAGAACCGTTCCTTGGCCATCGCCCAGCGGAACAGCCCCATCATCCCGAACAGCATCAGCCAGGCGTAAGCGCATTTCAGCAGCGCCGCCGCATAGGGCGTCCACGCCGCCGCCACCCCACCGGCCGCCCGGTCCGGGTAAGTGAACAGCAATCCAAAGGGAAAGATGATCAGGGCCGGCAGTATCCCCCAGGTCCACCACCGCCGCACCGCAATGCCCCGCTGGTAGAAAAATATGCCGAACACAAAAAACACGCTGTACAAGCCGATAATCTGCGGCTCAGGCAGCAGGCCGTCCGGCGTGTCGGCGCCAAACCCGTGCTGGTTAAAGTACTGCGGCAGCAGCGTCAGCGGTATCAGCAGCCACCAGCCCCAATGCCGAAATTGCAGCCCCAGCCGCGCCAAAATCATAAACGCCGCCGCCATCACCAGCAGATACAGCAGAAACCACAGATGAAACAGCCCCAGCAGCCACGCCGTCAGCCAGGCCAGCGGGGTGAACTCGTCCGGCCACGACAGCCAGTAAGTCAGCGGTATGATGGTGAACAGAAAGATCAGCAGCGGCAGGCCGATGCGCTTCAAGCGATGCTCCCCCAAGCGGCGCAGCCCCCGCGACTGCCACATCATCGCCGTGAAAAACCCGCTCAACATAAAGAATATGGGCATCCGCATCCCGTGAATCAGCAGCAGCACGTAGGCATAGGGATTGCGCGCCGGCTCCACCTCGTAGGCGTAATCCAGCTGCACCGGCCACAGCGGGGTCGGCTCTGCGCCCGGCAGCAAAAAAACCGTAGCGTGCAGCACGATGCCCAGCAGCATCGCAAAAGCCCGCAGCGCATCCAAATCATGAAACCGCGTCATCGCCAGCTATCCCCCGTTATCAACTGCCAGCCCATACTACTAACCGTCATTCCGGCCATCTAACCGTCATTCCGGCCTACTAACCGTCATTCCGGCGAAAGCCGGAATCTATGGTTGCTGGTTCCATTACCGTAGTAGCGAATTGCGATGCTGGATTCCGGCTTGCGCCGGAATGACGGTTATTAGGGCAGAACGACGGTTAGTAGGACGGAACGACGGCGAATTATAAGAAATGCCGCCATCCCATTCATCCCCTTTATCCATGCCAACCGCCCGCCTTACCACGGCGTCGCCTTGTCCGCGTCCAGGTTATCCGGCAGCCAGTATTGGATGCCCGCATCCTCAATCAGCGACCGTTCCAGCAGCGTAATAAAGTTGTGGGAACGGCGCCGGTGTTTCCGTGACGGATACATCCGGTCCAGCAGCGTCAGCAGCCGGCGTTGCAGCCGCAGCTTGAATAGCGCGCCCCTTGTATTCTGCTTGGGGAACCGCAGCTGGTCCGACAGCTCATCCCCAATCAAGGCCCGCGATACCAGATACACAAAATTGGCGAACTTCCGCCGCTCGTTCTGCTCGGTGTACCCCACGATGCGCGGCGCCGAGTGAATCAGCGTATTCGCCATTATGATGGATTCCTCCTCCGGCGGCGGCTCGAGGCAGAAACCCATCCGGCACAGTTCCAGCCCTTCGGCGTAGTCGCGGAACAGCAGCGCTTCGGGCGCGCCCATCAGCCAAGCGGTGTAGCGCCAGATCGCCATAAAGCTGTCCTGCTCTACCGTACTCAACCGCGCGCCTACCTGCCCTACCATTCGCAGCAGCAGCGCCGAAAACGCCGCCGACGCAAAAGCGACGTGCGCCGCGTGCAGCGGTACGCCGTAACTGGCCGTATCCCATTCGCCGGATTCCTCAATCAGACGCCGCACCTGGGCGTGCACCAGCCGGATCCGCACCGTCAGCTTCCAGCCGTCGCCGTCCCGTTCCAGCCCCCCGGGCAGGCAGATTTCCAGCAGATGCCGATTGTTCTGCTGCAACCGCCGTATGCCGTAATCGCTGAGCCGGCCGGTTCGGAAAAAGGACTTGGAAATCAGCGTCGAGAAACCGCTGACCAGCACGCCGGCCACATGGGCCGCAATGAACAGGTCCGAGTTCTGATGATAGGCGCGCATTCCCGGCAGCAGCGTTTCCGGCTTGTGCCATTCCGGCGGCGCAGAGATGGCCTCAAAGAAATGCCGCACGGCCGGCGGCGCATCCGCCAACTCGTCGGCGCGCCGTTCCATGCCGGCGTCAATCAGGCGATGCGCGGTACGCTGGTCAAACTCGGCCAGCGCCGCTACCGCCGCATCCGCCAGCGGATCCCCCGCCAGCGTATGCCGGATGTAAAGGTCGGCCAGGGCCGGATTGGACGCCCGGCCCAGCGCGTAGCCATCCCGGTAAGCCCCCGGCACGGTATCCGGCGGCCCGGCAGTATCCGGCCTGGCGGTATCAGACAAATATGTGCGTGGCATCGTCATTGCGAAACCTCGTCGTCGCGGGCCGGACGCCCCTGCTGCAATTCCGACAGTACATCAGCAGACCGCGCACGGCTCAACCCTAACCGCATTATACTGCATAATGCCCGCGCCGCCATTACGCAACCCCAGCCGTTATTGCACACTCTCAACCACCATTACGCAACCCCACAACTGCCATTCCACACCCCCCCAAACCGTCATTCCACAACCCCACAACCGCATTCCGCAACCCCACAACCGCATTCCGCAACCCCCCAACCGCCATTACGCAACCCCCAACTGCCATTACGCAACCCCCCTTACCGTCATTCCGGCGAAAGCCGGAATCTATGGTTGCGGGTTCAATTACTGTTGGGGCGGATTACGACGCCGGATTCCGGCTTTCGCCGGAATGACGGTTGTAGGGTGCGGAATGACGGTTGTAGGGTGCGGAATGACGGTAAGGGGGTGCCGGAATGACGGCGAATGTAACGCCATCTACGCCGGATACTCCAAAATCTCCAACCCCGGCCGGCACGCTTCCGTCAACGCCGCCTGCTCTGCGGCCTCCAGTCTTGCGAACCGACCCGTCGTCGGATGCGGAATCTGCGCCGCCCCTTGTATCCATTGCTCCTCCGCCAACTCCGGGCTGATAAACCGGATAATGCGCCGTATTTCGGTTTCCGGGTTCGCCTGCACTTCCTCAAACTTCACATTCAGCAGCTTTTCCGGCGGCAAATCCTGAAACAGCGTATGGCTGCGCTCAATCATCCCGCTCCAAAACCGCCCGTAGTCGGCCAGCTGCACCTTGTCATAGGGCAGGCGCGACGGCGAGAACAGCCGGCTGTACACCACTTCCAGCCACGGACTGATGCTGTCCCACCGCCGCCCTTGCGACATTGACCGCAGCGCGTCAATGCCCAGCGACCGCAGCCCCCGTATGGCGGCTACCATCATACTGAACATATAGTGGCACCGCATTGAGAGCGCCGTTTCCCGCCCGTCCCGGTACACGTGCATTACCCGCGCCTCCGGAAACTCCCGCAGCAGGCGCGACGCCAGCAGCAGCGACGCCCCGGAGCGTTCAATCCATACCTCTTTGCCCAGCCGCCGGCCCAGCCATTGGAAAAGCCGCCGAAAATGGTCGGCGGTAGTCAAGCGCGGCCAGGACGGCGCCGTCTGCGCCAGTTCGTCGTACAGCGTTTCGTACTGGTCGGTTAGATGCGGCAGCGTGGTGCAGAGCAGCGGCGGCACATCGGCCCGCGTATAGCGCGCGCCAGCGTTGCCAAACGGATACAGCAGCTCGTCAAAATCGCCCCGCAGCATCAAGCGAGTGCGATGCGACTGCTCGCTGTAAATCCGCCACATCTGCGCGCCGCCGGGGCGCCGATGCCGGAACGGCGCCAACCCCGTAGTGCTGAAAAACTCCGACAGACTCAACACCCGCGGATGCGTGTTCAAGATGTCGGAAATCATCGTTGACCCGCAACGCCCGGTGCTCAACACCAGCACCGGCGGAATGCCGCCCGCCGCGGCATCGCTGCGACCGGATGCCATACGCCTATCCTCCATTGCCAAAACCGTAGCCGTCCCCTATACCCCGTTCAACCATGCCAACGCTGATGCCAAAACCTCTGCGCCTTTGCGCCTTTGCGTCAATTCAGCGCCGGACACGCCGGCGCGGTATCAGCGGCGTCAACAGCCCGGCTGGCCCAGGTTGCCGCAGCAGTTGCGCCCCGTCCGTATCTTGCGCCAGCTGTTGGCAACGACCAGCGCGGCCACCCGATGCCAGGGCAGCCCGGTATCCCTCTGGTTCGCGACAAACGCCGCCGGGCTGGGCCGGGGCGGACGCTGCCCCCCATCATCGTTATGTCCATCAGGCTGACACATCAGGCCAAAACCCCCAAGATTTCCTGTTCCACTGCCGGCGCAAGTTGGCAATAGTATATCGCTTCCAGAGGGAATAATACACTCTGCCGGAGCAGCGTTTCCAACCCCTAACCGTCATTCCAACCCCCAACCCGTCATTCCACCCCCCCAACCGTCATTCCACCCCCCCAACCGTCATTCCACCCCCCCAACCGTCATTCCAATCCCCCCAACCGTCATTCCGAACCCCCCAACCGTCATTCCAACCCCCCAACCGTCATTCCACCCCCCAAACCATCATTCCAACCCCCCAACCGTCATTCCGGCGCAAGCCGGAATCTATGGTTGCCGGTTCCGTTGCCGTTGTGGGGGGATTACGACGCCGGATTCCGGCCTGCGCCGGAATGACGGTTGAGGGGAGGACTACTCAAACTCAATGCGCGTTTCCCACAACTGCCCGGCAGCATTCGTGTATTGCCCGGTATGGATGCTGGCAATGTCATATTCCGGCAGTTCCCGTTCCACCACGCACCGGCCGGCAGCGTCTATTACGCCGCCATTTTGACTAAATCCCGGGAAATCGTAGTTATTAAACCCGTACTCAACGGCAGCCGGATGCAAATCCGCCGCATCCACCGGCGTAATATGCAGGAAAAAAGCCTGGGCTAGATGGACGGGCAAGCAATTGTCTTGGGAGTAGCGCAAGGCGCCGGCGGCGGTGCGTTCCACCTCAAAGCCGGCATCAAGCGTGATGCGAGCCCGCCACAGCAGCCGCCCGGTTTCGCCAATGTACTGCCCGGTCAAGATGTTCGCAATGTCATAGCCCGGCAGCTCGTATTCTACTACGCACCGGCCGGCGGCGTCGGTTACTCCGCCATCCCGGTCAAAACTGAAGTCATAGCTGTTATAGCCGGACGCATCCCCTCCCGGCAGCAAGTCGGCAACATCCACCGGCGCAATCCGCACGAAAAAGGTCGCTGCGGTATCAGCCGGTCGGCAGTCGTCCCTGGCATAACGCAGCGCGCCGTCGGCGGTGAGCCGCACATCAAAATACAGCTTGTTGACTGCGCGGGTAGGCCAGGTTTCCCGCGCTGCCAGGTCCAGCGCTGCGCCGGCCGTCGCGCTACTCTCTCTCCCCCCCCCCCCCCCCGACTCTGGCAGCCGCCAAGGCGGCCTGCCGCCGCAAAGCCGGCTCCAAAAGCTGCACCATACTTTCGGCCAGCAGTTCGTTCCCGAGCGCGTTCAAGTGGCAGCAGTCGTTTTTGTAAAGCGTTTCCCGGTTGTCGGCAAAGATCTGCGTTAAGTCATAGTAGTTAATGCCCTGCTGCCGCAGCTCGTCGCCCAGCCGCTGCAATTGGGGATACGCATCGCGGTAGGCAGCCACTGCCGCGCTTCCGGCGTTATAGGCCATAGCCAGTTCCTCGTCGCTGAGCGGCTTGGAATCCGGCACATACTGGTTAGGCTGCAAGAAATGATAATACTCGGCGCCGGCAGTGCGGCTTAAGTCGTTCAGTATCACGGAACCCCGATACCAGACCCGCAATGCCGCCCGGCGCAAGTCGTAATGATCGTGGAATTTATACTGCGGGCCTTGCCGCTCCAGGCTGTAATCCCCTGACGGAGCGGCCAGCTCGCGGTTCAAGGCCAGCAGCCGCCTCTCCGACCGTTCCAGCCGATAGCGGCTGATGATCCCGTAAAGCGCCGACCAGCGCCAGGGCGCGGCCCGCGCCGCCGCCAGCCGGCGTTCCCGCCGCGCGCGTTCTACTGCAATTTGGCCTACCTTAAGCTTGTCCTCCGCGGTAAGGGTAACCAGCTGCGGCCACCACAAAGGATAGAATGGAGATATGCCGGACTCAAAGTAGTTGTTGTGCGACAGGAGCAGCTCATTGTGCCCATCCAGGTTGATGATGATGTCATACTCCCCTCCCAAGGACAAAGTATTGGCAATCACCATCACCTGCTGGGGCTGCTTCATTCCGTTGGTAGCCAGCTCCAGCGCTACCGGCCGCAGCGGGATGTCATTATCCTGGAACCAGGCTTCCAGCGCGCTCTGAAAAGCGGGGGCAACATACCGCCCCACCGAACCGCCTACCAGCGCAATCAGCACGACGCCGTCCTCCCGGCGCGGCGGCGGCTGATTTAGCCGGTAACCCGGGTCCGTGCGGGTATAACCGTAATAAGGATGCTGAATCACCCAGTTGGTGCGGATGTCATCCTCTGCGGCGTCTGCCGGCGCCACGGCGCCCGACTCCGCTGTTGCCGCCGCCGCCGGCCCGCCCCCGTTAAACTCCCCGTAAGCAATATAGTAAGCCCCCTGCGCCATCCCCTCAATAATCAGCAGCGTCATCACCGCCATTATGCAATAAAAGCTGATTCGCTTAATTCGGCCCATATTCACACTCCAACGCCTCAACCGTCATTCTGAAACTATACACCTGAACCTATACACCGTCATTCCGGCGCAAGCCGGATTGACGGCTGCGGCAAGACGCTAACCCGCCGTCAGCCCCATCGCCCGGTTTCGCCTATCCATGTGTACTCTGCCAATGGGACACCGCCCACTGTTCAGCAAAATTGCGGGAGGGACGCAATGCGCCGGCCCCCGGACAACGGGTACATTTGACAAACCAAACCAGCTCAGTATGGTTTCGCCAAATCTCACTGTCGAGCAGGTCCTTGTCTTTATGGCAATCGCCCATTTCAGCAGCAAGGTTAGCAGCCGGGTTACGCGTCAATGCCTCTATCACCGGCCGCATCAAGCTAATGAAAGGCGGGAGCCATTCCCACATTATTGCGCCCCTCCCAGGATCTGGCCCAGAACGGGCAGATCGTGCTCCGATTCCGCGTGGATCGTCAGGCCCGCAATATGGCTCTCCTCGTCGGGCAGCACCTCAAACAGTCCGTGCGCTTGCGGCTGCGCGTTGTAGTCGCCGGTGAAATCCGGCGTTTTGACGCCGACCCACATATCAACCAGCCCGTTAATTACCAAGCCGCCGTCCGCATCCACCTCAAGCAGGCAGCGCCGGGTATCGTCCTGGCCCCGGACATTGAACGTAACCGGCATATAGGCCACGACTTCGCCGTTGTCGCCCATAATCTGCATCCCGCCCTCATGGTCGGGTGGACGGGATTTGTACCAGCGCAGCCCGCTCACGCTGGCCATCTTGTAGCGTTTCATCTTGCCCTCCTGTGCTGTGCTGCCGGATACCCGGTCTTGCGACCGGGGCGCCGCATTTGATTAATCGGGTAAGAGCTTAATCGGGTGAATGCGCCGGCTAATCCGCCGTCAGCCCCATCGCCCGATTCGCCCGCCGTTCCGCCCGTTCCAGATACCAGTCGTCCATCGTCATCGGACTCCCTTTGCCGCCGCGCCGCGCCATTATGACCTCCGACATTATGCTTACCGCCAGCTCCTCCGGCTCCAGCGCGCCAATGTCCAGGCCAATGGGAGCGTGGACTTGCGCCAGCCGTTCCCGCGCGACCCCCTCTTGCAGCAGCCGCTGGTAGATCATCAGCGTCTTGCGCCGGCTGCCCAGCAGTCCGATGTAGCGCGCCCGCGTCGTCAACGCCGCTTCCAGCGCCACATCGTCAAACCAGTGCCCCCGCGACGCTACCACGATAAAGCTGTTGACATTGAGCTCCAGATGCTGCGCCCAGTCGGTGTAGGGCGCAACTATCGTATCCTCCGCATACGGGAACCGTTCCGGGTTCGCAAAATCCTCCCGGTCGTCCACCACATAGACCCGGTAGCCGAGACGATGCGCCAGGTCGGCGGTCGCCCTGCCCACATGGCCGCCCCCCACCATTACCAGCGTCGGCGGCGTCGTGAACCCTTCTACGAACAGCTCCGTCCGGTCGTCAATGTCCACCGTTTCGTTGGCGCCGATGGCGGCGACCCGCCCGGCGGCTTCCAGCGCAATTTCGTCCAGCTCCGCCGTGCCAATGCCGCCGGCAACGGAGCCGTCGGAACGCAGCAGCAGCTTGGCGCCCAGCGCCGCCGTAGCGCCGTCGGAACGGACTACCGTCGCCAACGCCGCCGGCTCGGCGCCGTCATATGCGCCCAGCAGCTCATGCCCGATGTCCGCAAAATCATCGGCATCCCAAAACGGCTCCAGATAAAAATACATTGTGCCGCCGCAGACCAGGCCGTCGCGCGCGGCGATGTCCTCGTTAAGGTAATAATCCTTGAACTCCGGCCCGCCCTGGTTACGCAGGATTTCGCGGGCGGCAAACCAGATGTCGCCCTCAACGCAGCCGCCGCCCAAAGTGCCGACCGCCGTGCCGTCGTTGCGTACCAGCAGCATCGCCCCGGCCTTTTGCGGCGTTGAGCCTTTGGTGCGTACTACGGTGGCCAGCACGCAGGGGCTGCCCGTGTCCAGCTGATTGACCGCTTCCTGTATTACTTCGCGCACGCCGCACCTGCCTATGCCTGCCGTAAAGCCGTAGATTAGTAAATTGCTTGCCTGAATGCCGTCATCGGACGCAGCCCGCCTCGCCGGGCCAGCCCGCCGCCGCCAATTATACCCTATCCCGCAACAGCCCTAACAGCCTTGCTCCGCCCCGTCCGTCCGGCATATGCGAAACCGGCGTCAGCCGCCGCGCAATCTGCTAGAATAGACGCCAAAAGCGCAAGCGCGTCTATTCTTTGACAGGGGTAAGCCGTTAAGGGTAGCATTCCCGCCTATACTGCCGAAAAGCTGCCGGCACAGTGTTGCACTGCAACCCGGCCCAACCGTGCGTTGTACGCTGCCCTGAATCGGAATTAGACGGACGGTTAGACAGCGTGCGCTTGGCGCCGGTCGGCTATGGCGTCCGCGCCGGCTGCGCCCCGGTTTAATCTCGTCCTTTTGGAGAAGTATTTTGACCAGCCAGACCGCCAATCCATCAGATGTTCCCGCTGGCAAGTCGCTGCTGGCCGGCCCGGCAATTGTGCCGGAATTTGAAGCCGTCCTGACCCGGCTCTGCGCCATCGCCCGCCGCGGCCAGCGTACCGACAGCCGGCTTTACAACCCCAGCGAGGAATGGCTGGTCGGCAATATGCCCGTTTTCCAGGACCTGCCGGCGGAACGGCAGTCGGAACTGCTCCGGGAAGCCGCCGTATTGGAAAGCGAAGCCCAAATCGCCAATGCCGCCGGACGCGCCTCCGCCAAAGTCTGGCCCGAAACCGTCTTTCGCCTGGACAACGGCGGCCTCGCCTTTTTCAGCCAGCTGGGCGTCGTCCGCCGCCCCGACTTGACGCAGTACTTCGTCGAAGGTTTCACCCGCAACCGCGATGCCCTGGCTTTCTCCGAGGACAACCAGCGTCTCTTTACGCCGGTATTTCAGCAGGTTTGCGACCGAATGGAAGCCCACTTCGCCGCCGGCGCCGAAATCGTGCAGACCGACCGCCAAATCTGCGATGCGCCCGGCCGCTCTTTTCACGCCCGACAGCTGCTGTTCGGCACCCGCTACCTGCAAGCCCCCTATATGTGGCGCCGCCTCACCTTCGCACTCCCCCAACAGCAGTGGCCGGAACCGCCGGATATTCTGGAAGTATCCGTCCCCCACTGGATGGACGACCTGGGCCTGGATGACGCCCTCAAGGCGCAACTGCGCGACGCCGGCATTACCCAGCTGGTTTTCAAGGCCCCCACCCGCGGCCTGTCGCTGCACTTCGGCTTTGACTATGTTGGCGAACACAAGATGGGCCCCTTGTCCATCGCAATGCATCAGGTCAAGGAAAAGAACGGGCTGGCCGTGCAAGCCGCCCTCAGTATGGCCCGCGTCCGCAACCTGGACGGCGACATCGCCAACACCGCGCTGGTAACCGTCGGTCCCTCCCTCCACGGCAAAAGCACGCTTACCATTATGGTGGAACTGGCCGCAAGCGAGCTGGCCGGCATCCTCAACCTGCCCACCGACCCCGAGGAAGGGGTCTATCCGATGAACGACGACATCGTGCTGCTGCAACCCCTGGATACCCCGGTGGACAGCGTGCGCGGCGGACGGCAGGCGCATATCCATCACGCCATCGACGGCACCGAAAACAACTTCTACGCCGTGCCTTTCGGCCTGACGCGTGAGGACGACCCCATCACTTACGACGTGCTGCGCGGCGCGCCCGGCGTAACCACCGCCGACGAAACCCTGGAAAATGTCCCGGTGCATAGCGACAGCCAACAGCCCAACTATCTGGAAAACCCGGTTCGCAATATGCGGATGATACTTTCCCGACGCGGCCTGCTGGCGCGCAAGGGCGCCCAGGAAATCATCGGCAAAATAACCGACGGCCGCCTCGCCGATTCCGTCCATGTCCCCATGGAAAGCGCCGACCGCGTGTTCTGGCAGGAAGTGATGCGCCAGAACACCATCATACCGCCGCTGCGCCGCCTCAGCCTAGAACAATATATCCGAGTGCTGATGTACGGCGAAGCCGTCCAGATGGGCGCAGCCATCGGCGCCATCGGCCGCCCCTATGTGGAGTATTTCTCCGACCCGTTCATCATCGGACTGGAGGACGAAAACGCCAACCTGCTGTACCACATCTTGCAGCAGCTGGAATGGGGCGGAATGCCGCAAGAATACTACGCATTCAACACTGGCGGCGTCGGCGCAGACACCAACGAAGCCGCCGCCGGCCCGCGCTACCGCAAAATCCCCCGCGAGCTGACCATGATGTTGCAGGAAGCATTGCTCCGCAACGCCGTCAAGTTTGAATACGACAGCTCGCTGCGTTCCGAAGTAGCCGTTGCCATCGTCAACGACAGCGGCGCCGAAGTCGTTGACCTGCGCCAGGACTGGCTGCCCGTCAACATCTACGGCCCCGCCGATTACGCGCAGCGTATGGTAGAGCTGATGCGCCGCCGCTACTACGGACGCGACCAGCAGGACAAGGCGGGCATCCTGCGCTATACCAAAGTGCTGAATACCATCCTGGACATCACCGACATACCCGTGCCGGCCAACGAGCGGGAACTGTCCTGGATGCTGTCGTTCTACTGGTCTCTGGACCAGGCTTGCGAAACGCTGGCCGAAGCCGCCGCCCTCCGCCACCAGGGAATGCGCCCGGTGGAATACCAGCTGCGCGAGCTACAGCGCAAATACCGGCAAGGCGTCGGCAACGGCCTGTCCATAGCCGACTCCGACCATCGGCATCTAGCGGCTTTGGGGCTGCGGGCGAACTGATAGTCAAGCCGCATTCAACCGCACGCCTCTGCGCTGAATCAGTGGAGCCGCTATGCTGGAAGGGCACATACAACTCATCATTGCGCTGGTGGTTTTCGTCGTCACCATCGTAACCGCAGTGCTGTATATGCGCTCCGATGCCCGCTCCAACCGCCAGGAAATAATGGCGGCGGTTGAGTCGCTCGGCCAGCGTGTTACCGCGCTGGAGGTAGGGTTTAGCGCATTCAAGGAGCAGACCAATGCCCGATTCGACGCCCAAGACGCCCAGGCCGATGCCCGGTTCAACGACTTGGAAACCCGGCTAGGCGCCAGGATTGATGCTCTGAAAGCCCATACCGATGCCCGGTTCAACGCCCAAGACGCCCGAACCGATGCCCGGTTCAGTGCCCAAGACGCCCGAACCGATGCCCGGTTCAACGCTCAAGACGCCCGGTTCAACGACTTGGAGTCCCGGCTAGGCGCCAGGATTGATGCCTTGAAAGCCCAGTCCGACGCCCGGTTCGACGCCTTGGAAGATCAGACCGATGCCCGGTTCAATGCCCTGGAAGTCCGGTTAGGCTCCAGAATCGATGCGCTGGCCCAGCAGATGCAGCACAACCATCGCGAACTGCTGGTACGCTTGGCCCTGCATCACCACGGCGACGGCCGTTACCCGGTAGCCCCCTCCGCCGACCTGGACGCGGAACCAGCCGGCAGCGACTAGCAGACCACTCCGCCCGCATCCGTTTGAGACGCCCGCCTACCCGCCCGCCCGCAAGGAGCAGCCTAATGGAACCTCTTGACTTCGCCGCCGTTATTGCGCTCCTGCTAACGGCTGGTGTTGTAATTTTCCTTTTCGTGGCCGCTGTTATCCGGGAATATCAGACCGGTCGGGCGGAGGAGCGGGAATTCTTGAGGAATTTGGTACGCGCCGAAATTAGCCGCGCTTTTAAACCGCCGCTAGACGCCGGTACTGTAGCCCCACATCATCACGGCGATGGTCGTTATTCGGTAGTCCCATACGCAGACGCGGCTGCCTACAATGTCATTAGACCATCAAGCGGGACGGGTATTGTAGCCCCGCACCATCACGGCGATGGCCGCTACCCGGCAGCCCTCTCCACAAAACCCGGACGCGGGACTGGCCGGCAATGACTAGCCCGCTTTCATCCAATCACAACGACTCCACTACCCTACGCAGGACAGCAGAAAATGGCAGACAACAGCATCCAAATCCTGGGACCCGTTCCCGCGCAGTATGCCGACATAGTTTCCGAGGACGCCCTCGCTTTTGTCGCCGAGCTGCACCGCAACTTTGAGTCCACCCGCCGCCGGCTGCTGGACGCCCGCATCCGCCATCAGGCCGAAATCGACGCCGGCGCTACCCCCGACTTTCTCTCCGAAACCCGCCACATCCGCGAGGCCGACTGGCGGGTCGCCCCGGCGCCCGCCGATCTGTCCAACCGCCGCGTTGAAATCACCGGCCCCTCCTCCAACCGCCGTATGGTCATCAACGCCCTTAACTGCGGCGCGCAAGTCTATATGACCGACTTTGAGGACGCCCACTCCCCGGCTTGGCTGCCCACGCTGGACGGCCAGCTCAATGTGCGCGACGCCTACCGCCGCACCATCAGCGACCAGTCCCCGGATGGACGGCAGTACCAGCTCAACGCGCAGACCGCCACGCTGTGCGTCCGCCCCCGCGGCCTCCATCTCATGGAACGCCATCTGCTGGTGGATGGCGAACCCGTCGCCGGCAGCTTCTTTGACTTCGGCCTTTCCATCTATCACAACCGTGTAGCGCAGCAGAGCCACGGCACCGGCCCCTACTATTACCTCCCCAAGTTGCAGTCGCACCAGGAAGCCCGGCTCTGGAACGATGTGTTCCGCTATGCCGAGCAGCGGCTGAACATCCCGGCGGGAACCATCAGCCCCACCGTGCTTATTGAACACATCCTGGCCGCCTTTGAAATGGAGGAAATCCTGTACGAACTGCGGGAACGCCCGGCCGGCCTCAACCTGGGGCGCTGGGATTACATTTTCAGCGTCATCAAGGTGTTCAACCGGCGCGCCGATATGGTATTCCCCGACCGGGCGCAGGTTACGATGGCAACCCATTTCCTCACCGCGGCGGCGCAGCTGCTGGTCAATACCTGCCACCGGCGCGGCGCCCATGCTCTGGGCGGTATGTCCGCTTTCATTCCCCGCCGCGATGACGCAGCCGCCAACGAAGCCGCTTTCAATCAGGTACGTTCCGACAAGCAACGCGAAGCCGACCAGGGGTTTGACGGCGCCTGGATCGCGCATCCCGGACTGGTGCAGCCCGTGCTGGATGTATTCCAGGCCGCCTTTGCCGGCGACAACCAGCTGGGCGTCATACCGGAAGTCCGCATCGCCCCCGACGACCTGCTGGCCGTGCCGGAAGGCCAAATTACCGAAGCCGGCCTCCGCAACAACATCAGCGTGGCCTTGCAGTACATTGACGCCTGGACGCGCAGCAACGGCGCAGTTGCCATCTACGGCCTGATGGAGGACGCCGCCACCGCCGAAATCTCCCGCTCCCAGCTGTGGCAGTGGATTAGCCACGGCGCCAGCCTGGACGACGGCCGGCCCATAACCGCCGAACTGTATCGCCAAGTGCGCGCCCAGGAAGCCGCCGCGTTGATAGCGCAGCGCGGCTCGGACAACCCCGGCGCGCTGGACAAAGCGGTAGAACTATTGGACGAAATCGTGCTCTCCAGCGATTTCATCGAGTTCCTAACGCTCCCCGGCTACCGCTACCTGGACTAGCGCCGCCGCCGTTGCTAAAGGACTGAAGTTATGGCAACCGCCGCCGTCATCACCCAACCCGATGTCATCCAACCCGACGCCATCATTGACGCCGCCGCTGCTGTCTCCGACACCGTCGGCATAGATGCCGCCGTCGCCGTCTTTGACGACAGCGACGAATGCGAACTGCGGCATCCCCTGTCGGTCAACATCCGCCCCATCCTGGAATCCGTAGCCGGGCTGCTTACCGATGACGAAATTGACCAGTGGTTTGTTGAGCTGGAATCGGCCAATGAGCAGCATGGCCTCAGCCTGGAGTTGACCGGCGAAGGGGAGTTGGTGATCAGTCCTATGGTGAACCGAAAAGGGTTGCACGCAGAAGCGGAAACTATTACCGACTTGCGAATTTGGAGCCGGCAGAACGGCGGGGAAGCCTATGGCGCCAACGCCAATATGCGCTTGCCCGACGGGTCGCGCATTCGCCCCGACGCCCTATGGCTGTCGCCCGAACAGGTAGCGGCGCTGCCGTCTCTTGCAGACGACCGGCCGATTACGGTATGCCCCGCCTTTGTAGTGGAAATAATGTCCGGCACTGATTCACTGCCGCCCTTGCAGCGCAAAATGGAACGCTATATCGCCAACGGCGCATTGCTCGGCTGGCTGATAATCCCCCGGTCGCAGCAAGTGCATATCTACCGCCCCGGCGTACCCGTAACAATGCTGGACGACCCGGAAACCGTCAGCGGCGATCCAATACTGCCCGGCTTCGTCTTTGCCGTCCGGCAGCGCATATTCGCCCTGCACGACTAACCCGCCAACCCCACAGGATGGATGCTATGGCAACCGCCGCCGTCATCACCCAACCCGATGTCATCCCACCCGACGCCATCGTTGACGCCGCCGCTGTTGCCGTCGCTGACACCGTCGGCATAGATGCCGCCGTCGCTGCCGACAGCGACGAATGCGAACTGCGGCATCCCCTGTCGGTCAACATCCGCCCCATCCTGGAATCCGTGGCTGGGTTGCTTACCGATAACGAAATTGACCAATGGTTCGTCGGTTGCGCCCAAGCCAACGAGGGGCGCGGCTTGTACTTGGAGCTAACCGGCAAAGGAGAGTTGGTAATCAATCCTATGGTCAACATTGACAGCAATTTTGCAGAAGTAGACACTGTCACCGACTTGCGGGTCTGGTGCCGAGAATACGGCGGGCGCGTTTCCGGCCCCAGCGGCCTCATCCGCCTGCCCGACGGTTCCCGCGTCAAACCGGATGCCGCATGGCTGTCCCCGGCGCAGTTGGCGGAACTGCCAATTCGTTCCGACCGCGCCATCACCCTTTGCCCCGCATTCGTCGCCGAAATAATGTCCGGCACCGACCGCCTGTCCCCGATGCAGCGCAAAATGGAACGCTATATCGCCAACGGCGCCCAGCTCGGCTGGCTGATTGACCCTTACCATCGCCGGGTGTACATCTACCGCCCCGGCCTACCCGTAACGATGCTGGACGACCCGGAAACCGTCGGCGGCGATCCAGTGCTGCCCGGCTTCGTCTTTGCCGTCCGGCAACGCATATTCGCCCTGCACGACTAACCCGCCAACGCACAGGATCGATGCTATGGCAACCGCCGCCGTCATCACCCAACCCAATGTTATCCCACACGACGCCATCATTGACGCCGCCGCTGTTGCCGTCGCTGACACCGTCGGCATAGATGCCGCCGTCGCTGCCGACAGCGACGAATGCGAACTGCGGCATCCCCTGTCGGTCAACATCCGCCCCATCCTGGAATCCGTAGCCGGGCTGCTTACCGATGACGAAATTGACCAGTGGTTCGTCGGTTGCGCCCAAGCCAACGAGGGGCGCGGCTTGTACTTGGAGCTAACCGGCAAAGGAGAGTTGGTAATCAATCCTATGGTCAACATTGACAGCAATTTTGCAGAAGTAGACACTGTCACCGACTTGCGAGTCTGGTGCCGAGAATACGGCGGGCGCGTTTCCGGCCCCAGCGGCCTCGTCCGTCTGCCCGACGGTTCCCGCGTCAAACCGGATGCCGCCTGGCTGTCCCCGGCGCAGTTGGCGGAACTGCCCATTCGTTCCGACCGCGCCATCACCCTTTGCCCCGCATTCGTCGCCGAAATAATGTCCGGCACCGACCGCCTGTCCCCGATGCAGCGCAAAATGGAACGCTATATCGCCAACGGCGCCCAGCTCGGCTGGCTGGTTGACCCTTACCATCGCCGGGTGTACATCTACCGCCCCGGCGTACCCGTAGCAATGCTGGACGACCCGGAAACCGTCAGCGGCGACCCAATACTGCCCGGCTTCGTCTTTGCCGTCCGGCAGCGCATATTCGCCCTGCACGACTAACCCGCCAACCCGACAGGATCGATGCTATGGCAACCGCCGCCGTCATCACCCAACCCGATGTCATCCCACCCGACGCCATCGCTGATACCGTCGGCATAGACGCCGCCGCCGTCTTTGACGACAGCGACGAATGTACGCTGCGGCATCCCCTGTCGGTGAACATCCGGCCCATCCTGGAATCCGTAGCCGGGCTGCTTACCGATAACGAAATTGACCAGTGGTTTGTTGAGCTGGAATCGGCCAATGAGCAGCATAGCATCAGCCTGGAGCTGACCGGCAAAGGAGAGTTGGTAATCAATCCTATGGTCAACATTGACAGCAATTTTGCGGAAAGCGAGTTTGGCATTGATATAGGCGTTTGGTCTCGAGCCTATGGTGGTCGTACCTCTAGCCCCAATGGCCTCGTCCGACTGCCCGACGGTTCCCGCGTCAAACCGGATGCCGCCTGGCTGTCCCCGGCGCAGTTGGCGGAACTGACAATTCGTTCCGACCGCGCCATCACCCTTTGCCCCGCATTCGTCGCCGAAATAATGTCCGGCACCGACCGCTTGTCTCCGATGCAGCGCAAAATGGAACGCTATATCGCCAACGGCGCATTGCTCGGCTGGCTGATTGATCCTTACCATCGCCGGGTGTACATCTACCGCCCCGGCCTACCCGTAACGATGCTGGACGACCCCGAAACCGTCAGCGGCGATCCAATACTGCCCGGCTTCGTCTTTGCCGTCCGGCAGCGCATATTCGCCCTGCACGACTAACCCCCCGGAACGGATACCAGGAGGCCCCAAGTTGACCATAAAAACTATCGCCAGCATCTTTGCCGCAGTCGCCGTTGCCGCCGGCATCTCCGTTTTCACCGGCCTCAATATCGGGGGGGGGGGGGGGGGGGGGGGGGATGAAACTGCGGAAGCGCACACCGCCTATACCCGCTACCTTACCGGGTACACCATCCCCAACGGCACGCAGATTAGACATAACCAATTTGCCACTCGTAGAATAAGCCACAGCGGAGGCTGCCGCGCTACTTTGCCCACTGGCACAGTCGCTATACCGGAAGGGGCGGACACGGTAACCATTCCAGGCGGCACCACCTTTACGCTTGCCCAAATCATTGGATGTACCGACCACGTCGGTGGGATCAGAGCGCAAGGCGAACCGATTACCATTGTCAACGCCCTCACGGCCACCGTAGCCAGCGCCACGATTACTTCCGTAGCGCGGGAGCATCAGCATGGCGGCGTGGCGACCGGCGTAACCGGCACCGGCTTTTACTGCGGCCGGCGCTACGACTGGAGCGAGTTTGCGCCCGACGAAGCCCGCGCGCTGTTTATAACCGCCAGCCGGGTCTCTCTAATCGGCTGGGTTTGGGTTGACGCCGATGGACAGCAAATCGCCCACTGCACCGGCCATCGCCCCATCTTTCGCCCGCCCAATCAGTAAGCCTAGACCCGGCCGTTCCTGCCATTTCATTATGCAAATCCATCTGGTTGACGGCACTTACGAGCTGTTCCGCGCCCACTACTCGCCCCGCCCGGCGCGCAGCGCCCCCGACGGGCGGGATGTCAAGGCTACGCACGGCCTGGCCCAGTCGCTGATTGCCCTGCTGCGCCAGCCGCAAGTTACCCATATCGCCGTCGCTTTTGACAGCGTCATTCGTTCCTTTCGCAACGACCTGTTTGACGGCTACAAGACGGGCGACGGCGTTGACCCTAACCTGCTGGCGCAATTCCCCCTGGCCGAGCAAATCACCGCCGCCCTCGGCTTGGCCGTCTGGCCGATGCGCGAGTTTGAGGCGGACGACGCCATTGCCGCCGCCGCCGTCCGTTTCGCCGCTTTCCCCGATGTGGAACGGATACTGCTCTGCTCACCCGACAAAGACCTGGCGCAGGTCGTATCGGAGCAGCGGATAGTAATGCTGGACCGGCGCAAAGATGCAATCACCGATGCCGCCGGCGTAATCGCCAAGTTCGGCGTCCCGCCGGCGGCCGTCCCCGACTACCTGGCGCTGGTGGGCGACGCCGCCGACGGCATCCCCGGCATCCCCCGCTGGGGCGCGCGTTCCGCCGCCGCCGTGCTTACCCGCTACGGCAGCCTGGAGAAAATCCCGCCGGACGCCACGGATTGGGACATCGGCAATTGGAACATCAAAGTGCGCGGCGCCGCCAGCCTGGCCGCCGCGCTGGCCGCGCAACAAGACGACGCCTATCTCTACCGTCGCCTGGCTACTTTGCGGCTGGATGTGCCGCTGCTGGAAACCCACCCCGGCCAACTGCGCTGGAACGGCGTCCGGCAGCCGGATTGCGCCAACCTGTGCCGCGCCCTTGGCTTGGAATCCCTGCTGTCCCGGCTGCCGGCACCACAAGCGGCGGCGGCAACCAGGGCAGGAGAGACACCCTAAACCGGATCGTCATATTGCCATATACACCACCGTTCCCGTACACACCGTCATTCCGGCATCTTACACCGTCATTCCATCACCCTACACCGTCATTCCGGCGAAAGCCGGAATCTATGGTTGATGGTTTGATTATCGTAATTGGTAGATTGCAGCACCGGATTCCGGCTTTCACCGGAATGACGGTAAATATGGGAACGGCGGTTCAGAGCGTCGGGATGACGAATGAAACTTCGAAATGGAGACTGAGCCTAGCCGCAGTCCGCCGACAAGTTCAGCCGTTGCAGCTCCGCCGCGCCCGCATCGGCGGTCGGCGCCCAAGCCGCCCGCGCTGCGGCCAGCAGCTGCCGGGATGCGGTCGCATCGCCCCGCACGGCGTCCGCTTCCAGCCGCCCCAGCCAGTAGGTATCCCGCACTGAGGAACGACGCACAAGCCGCTCGTCCAGCATCGTCCGCGCGTCATCGTACCAGCCGGCGCGGATGTAGGTTTCCAGCAGAGTATCCTCAAACACTTCGCGCTGCGCGTGGCTGCCCCCGATGCGCGCCAGCATCGGATAGGTCGGCCCCATCAGACGGGCCGCTTCGGCATAGTCGCCGGCGGCGAAAGCGGCAGCCCCTTGCGCGATGGGCAAAGTCATCTCCCGTGATAGGTCATCGCCTTGGTCGCCCTGCGCGGTAAGACGGTCAACCAGACGCTGCGTAGCGTCGGCATCGCCGGCGCCGGCAAACGCCAGGGCGGCATGGCAGTCGCGGAAAGCCGCGCCGGGAGTATCGGCGGCCGGCTCCGCCATTGCGCTCACTTCCCCCCACGGCTTGCCCGGCGCGGCCCCGGAATAAACCTGCAAACGCCACATCAGCGAAGCGGCGTCCGCCAGGTTGGACAGGTTCCGCGCCTGCACGCTGGGCCGAATCTGCGTTTCGTACAAGTCCAGCGCCTGCCCGTAGCGGCCCTGCGCCAGTTCAAACAGCGCCAGATGCCACGACAGATGCACATTATAGGCGGCGCGCCGGTCAAACCCGTCCAGCCAGTCCGCCAGCCAGCGCCCGCCGTTGGCGGCATCGCCCTGCTCAAAGTACGAATGCGTTACCGAATGGCAGGCTACGGCGTTCTGCGGGTTGCCGTCCAGAGAACGGGTTGCCAGCTCCATCGCCTTGGCCGGCTGGTTGGTTTCGTGATGCGCGAAAGCGTACTGCCCCAGAAAGGCCCAGTCGTCCCCGTTGGCCGGCGCCACTTTGTCCATCATCGCCAGCAGATGGTCGGGAAAGTCGGGGACGCCGGCGCCGAAGCAGCCCAGCATATACAGCCGCTGCGCCACGCGCATCGCCAGCGTATCGGTCGGAAAGTCGGCCAGATGCTCGTGAATCAGCCCGATGGCCTCCCTGCCTTTGCCGTGTGTAAAGCGGTGCATAATCCGCGTCTGCTGCCGTTCCTCTTGGGAGATGCCGGCCGACAGCTCTACCGCCCGGTTCGCCGCCGCGCGCGCCCCGGCGACATCCATTTGCAGATGCAGCACATAGGCCAGCAGAGCGTGCGCCATCGCCAGCCCGTCATCGGCGTCCAATGCGGCGCGGATTTTCTCCTCCGGCCCGTAATTCTGCGACAGTACCAGATCCAGGCCATTCTGATACCGGTCGGCGGCGGCCGGCGATGCGGTACTAACGCTCAGCCCGCTCCGATTCTTAACCATAGCGCACATCAGCAGCCCTCCCATAAACGATAATCAAAATTGGATTGTGGATGCCGTCAGGTTACCACAGCAAAGCCGTCGATGTCATTGTCATTGCCGTCCTTGGCCATTAACCTCGTCATTCTGCCCACTATCCCGCCATTCCAATCTCCCCAACCGTCATTCCGGCCATTCCACCCCCTAACCGTCATTCCAGCGCAAGCCGGAATCCACTGCCGTAGCGATGGGTACGCCACAAATCCCCTCCATCCTGTCCATCCATGCCAACCCGCCCGGGAAGCGTTGGAGCGCGGGCAGATCCGTACCCAAGTTTGATACAATTCGGCCCTCGCAAATCCTCTCCGTCTTACTCCGTCCTGCTCCGCCCCGACTTATGGAGGCCCGCCAAATGGTAACCGTTCTGGAAAACCCGCAAACCACCGTCCAGCCCCAAGCCGGCGTCGGCGGCCATACCGGCCGCTGCGAGGATTGTCCCCGCTGCCAGGATCCCCAAGCCGGACTCTGCACCTACTATCATCGCCAGTTCAACGGCCTGCATCCCGTCTGCAAAGTGTGCGGCCACTGCGTATTGCGCGGCAGCCACGACGATGACGCCTCCGACCTGGACAACTACCCGCCGGCACCCGGCGGCGGCAAAAGCGGCGGCGGACCCAGCCTGAACTGACGCCCCGCCGCTCCGCGCGGCGCGGCTCTCTAGCGACCGCCCGGCGGTTGCTTGCCGCCCGGCCATCTGTAAAAATGCCTTGCCAATGCGACGGGGAGGATCCCAACCCGTCGCGCATCTCAAACCACACGCCCGGAGGATTCAACTATGATAACCCCGCCCCCACGCCGCCCCAACATCTGGTACTACCGGGACGACTGCCTGAAACTGGCGCTGGAACCCGGCGAAGCGAAAATCACCCCGCTGGACCACGACACCTTCATCATCAAAGAGATTGACGGGCAGCGCTATGACGCGCTGGTGCCGACCCACTCTATGGGCGAAAACCTCAGCTATGTGCCGGTCGCCTATGCCGGCAAAACCGCCGACGGACGGGTCATCCTCCACTTGCCTACCAGCAACGAAGGCCGCCCCACCTGGGTAATCCCCGAACACTGCCTGGAACCCCTGCTGATTAAATAGACCAGGACCGCGGGCCGCCGACAGGAGGCAACCCACTATGCTGATGTCCGACGGGGAAATCCGCCTGGCCATTGCCAACGATGAACTCATCATTGACCCGCCGCTGCCCAACGACGACCGTCGGTTGCAACCGGCGTCTATCGACCTGACGCTGGACTCTGAAATTTGGCGGCCCAGGGACAGCGTCAACCGGGATGCTATTACCGTCGACCTCGTAAAGCTGGATGTCGGCGAATTTCTTGAGGAAAGCTCGGATCGGATTGACATTGCGGCGGCGGGCGGTTTGGAACTGGCCCCGGGCGATTTTGTCATCGGCAAAACGGCGGAATGGGTGAGCCTGAACGAGCGGCTGTCGGGGCGGGTAGAGGGCCGGAGCCGGCTGGCCCGACTGGGCATCGGCGTCCATATCACCGCCCCTAAAATCGATCCGGGCTTTCACAACCACATCACTCTGGAGATATTCCATCTGGGCAAAAGCCGGGTGCGGCTTTCCTCCGGAATGGCCATCTGCACTTTGCTGCTTGAACGGCTGGGGCATCCGGCCGGCGATACTTACCGCGGCATATTCCAGGGAGCCTAAAATGTCTTTCACCACTGCCAACCCCGTCATCACCGCCAACCCCCACGACAACCTCGCCGCTTTCCTGGATGACGCCCTCCGCGTCATCAACGAAATGAGCCCGCATCCCACCGACGGCAAATGGCTGGAATCCATCACCATTAACGCCGCCCCCTACCTGCGGGAATGGGACATCGCAGAGTGCTATCCCTGGGCCGACTGGCCGGAACGGGAACGGCATTTCCCCGACGTCACCGGCCAGGACATCGGCATCGACGCCGTAGCGGTGCGCCGTTCCGATGGCGAACACATCGCTATCCAGTGCAAGGCCCGCCAGCTGGACGACAACGGCCGGGGCGACGAAATCCACAAAACCGAACTGGACAAGTTCATAGCAACATCCGCTGGCGATTTCTGGGCGGAACGCTGGCTGATCACCAACGGCGACAACCGCATCAGCAGGAACGCCAGCCAGGCGGCCAGTATGTCCGCCCCCGGCCCCATCAAGCTGGTCAACATTCACACCGACCTGGCAGCCCAGCAGCGGGCCGCGCCCCCGCCCGAACTTTGCCCCCACTGCGCCCCCGACGCGCCGTCCGAAGCCCGCCAAACCCGCCAGTGTATGCAGGACGAAGCCGTCGCCGACAGCGTCCGCATCCTCCAAGAACACGCCGCCTCCGACAGCGGCGGACTCCCCGTCGGCCAGGCCCGCGGCCGCATCATCCTGCCCTGCGGCACCGGCAAAACCCGCATCTCCCTCCGCATCCTGGAACAGCTAACCCCGCCCGGCCAGCTCTCCATCGTGATGTGCCCCTCCATCGCCCTGGTCGCGCAAATCCGGCGCGAATACCTCCAGGAACACGCCCCCGCCGCCGTCCCCCTGCACGCCCTGGCCGTCTGCTCCGACGAAACCGCCGGCTATGACCCGGCCAAGGAAAGCTCCCGCAACACCGCCCTGGACCCAACGCTGGACAACAGCAATGTCAGCGCATCCGAAATCAAGGGCAAGGTTACTACCGACCCGGCCGAAATCGCCGCCTGGATCCGCCAGGGGCCAGCCGACCCGGCCAGTATCAGCGTCATTTTCGGCACTTACCAGAGCGGACGCCGCATCGCCGACGCCTTGGCGATGGCCGGCGCAACGGCGCAGGTGCTCATCGCCGACGAAGCCCACCGCACCGCCGGACTCCGCCGCAAGCGCAACTCCAAAAGCGGCGCCGTTTCCGATGCGGAGCAGCGCATCCGCGATTTTACCCTCTGCCACGACCAGAACGCTTTCCCCGCCGCTTACCGCATCTACCAGACCGCTACGCCCCGCATCTATAACACCCGCATGGTGGACAGCGACCGCCCCGGCGACTGGATTGTCCGCACTATGGACGACGAAACCGTTTTCGGCGTGGAACTCTACCGCAAAAGCTATGTGGAAGCCGTCAACAACGGCTGGCTCTCCGACTACCGCATCATCGCCCTCGCCGTCAACGACCCCGACGCCTATCACCAGGCCAATCTGCTGGCCGCCCAAACCCGCAGCAAGGGCAAGCAGAAACTCAATACTCTCCATTACCTGCGCGGCATGGCCTTTGCCCTGGCCATGAGCGGCGCCGCTCAATCCGCCGACCCGGACAGTCAAGCCGCCAACCCGGATAGTCAGTCTGACGAACCGGACGGCAGCGGCGGCAAAGGCGGCAGCGTCCCCATCAAATCCTGCATCGCCTTTATGAACACCGTCGATAAATCCCGCAATATGGCGTCCGACCTGCAAGCCCCGGCCGTCCGGCAGTGGCTGCAACGCTGGCTGGACCGCAACCGCCCCGGCCAAACCGCCGCCGACTACACCCTGGAGCATCTGGACGCCAAAAGCAATGTCGCGGCCCGTGATGACGCCAAGCGCAAGCTTGGCGATGCCGCCGCCGACCGCCCCCACGGCATCATCAACGTCGGCATCTTTGGCGAAGGCACCGATTCCCCTACCCTCAGCGCCGTCGCTTTCCTGGAAGCCCGCAAAAGCCCCATCGATGTCATCCAGGCCGTCGGCCGCGCCATGCGAATCGCCCCCGGCAAGCAGATGGGCTATATCATCTGCCCCATCATCATCCCGCCTAATGCCGACCCCGAAACCTGGCTCAGCGTCAGCAATATGGACGAGGGCTGGTCCGAACTCGGCCAAATCCTGCTCGCCCTCCGCGCCCACGACCAGCGCATCGAGGACAACCTCGGCCAGCTGCTCCAACTCTACATCCCCCGTCCGCCGGCAGTGGAACGCACTATCGTCGCCGTCGCCGCCGGCGCCGACCGCCGCATCCAGTATCGCGAACACCAAGGCCCGCCCGGCGAAGCCGAGCGCGCCGTCGCCCGCGTCCTGGACGGCAAAACCACCCTCTCCACCGAGTTCACCCCCCTGACGCCACCGGCGCCGGCCAATGCGGCTGCCGATACTGCCCTCAATATCAATGCCAATCTCAATTCCAATGCCGCCCTCAATATCAATTCCGATGCCAATGTCCCGGCCCCGGAGGGCGCCGGCGCTGGCGGCAGCTATAGCGCCGGCGCCGGCGATGCCAGCAGCGATGCCGTCCCCCCCGCTTACGGCCAACCCGCCGTCATACCACCCCGGCTAATCCGCGACGCCGGCGAACTGCCCCCGCCACGCCTGGACTTTACCCAGATTATCGCCGGCAAACGCAATTATGACGGCAGCCGTGAACTCCGCCGCGATACCGTCGCCCGCGGCAAGCCAGCCCCCGACGGCGCCCCCGGCCCGGTCGACCTCGCCAAGTCCAAAGCCAAAGGCCGCGATATGATCAACAAGGGCGCCGGCATCCGCATCAACGACTCCGAAACCGCCCGCCGACCCCGCCGCACCCCCGCCGACCGCGCCCAGCAGAACGCCCTCCAAATGCTGCTGCTTACCGGCCTGGACGAACACGGCGACGCCATCAAAATGAACCTCCTCGCCAAGTCCGGCCTTACCGACAACCGCGTCGTCCGCGACCTTAATATCCTGGAAACCGGCATCAAAGAAGCCGCCCATCATCTCCGCAATGAGGGCCTACAGCCGGCCTTGGATACCCATTTCGGCCTGGACAACCTCCAGGACGACAAGCGCCAAAGCCAGGCCGACGGCTGCACCATCGCCGCCCTCCTCCTGATGAACGCCGCTATGCTCCACCAGCGCATCGCCAACGGACGCTGGCTCCCCGGCGTACACGACCTCGCCGCCGTCAAAAACCGCCCTAACGTCGTCAGCGCCGTAACCCGCCAGTGGAACGACATCATCGCCCACGACTTCAAGCCCATCCTGGAGCCCGCCGTCCGCGTCATCTACGCCGTCGAGGACACCGGCAAACTCGCCGGACTGGAACGCGCCCTCCGCCACATCGCCGCCGAAGCCCAGCGCATCGCCGAAACCTATGCCGATATGGGCGCCGACCACGCCGGCCCCCTTTTCAACCGCGTCATGGGCAACCAGGCCAGCGACGGCGCCTTCTTTACCCGTCCCGTCGCCGCATCTATCGCCGCCCGCCTTACCCTGGACGCCTACGGGGATGCCTACGGGGACGCCTACGAAAACCCCTACGGAAACGCCGCCGGCAATACTGCCGGCATTGCCGGCAGCAACGCCGCCCGCCGGATGGACTGGACGGATCCCGCCCTCTGGCAAGACCTCAAAATCCTGGACCCCGCCTGCGGCAGCGGCGCCCTCCTCGCCGCCCTCCTCGCCGAAATGAAACGCCGCGCCGCCGCCCAAGGCGCCAACCCTACCCAACTCGCCAACCTCCAAAAACTGGCCGTCGAGGACACCATCAAGGGTATGGACATCAACCCCATCTCCCTGCAACTCGCCGCCTCCCAGCTTACCGCCGGCAACCAGGACATCCGCTACCGCCGCATGGGACTCCATCTGATGCCCTACGGCCCTCAATCCAACCACCCGGCCGACCACCCGGCGCAAGTATCCGCCGGTACGCTGGAACTCCTCGGCCAGCAGGCCATCGTCCGCCGCGGCGGTGAACTGGAACTGGCCGACGACCCCATCGCCGCCGCAACCGTCTGGAACCAGTATGACGACGGCCGCCTGGACGACCCGGCCCAAGCCGCCCAAAACGCCCGCATCGTCATCATGAACCCCCCCTTCACCAACCGCAGCAAAATGGGCGAAAAATTCGCGAAACCTACCCAAGCCGCCCTGCGCGACCGCGTGGACGCTATGGAACAAATGCTGGTACGCAGCGACCCGGAACTGGCGAACTTTGCGGACAAAAACTCGCTGGCCCCTCTGTTCGACGCTTTGGCAGACAAATGCTTGTCCCCATCCGATGGCGTACTAACGATGGTGCATCCTACTATCGCTATGACCGCCCCGGCGGCACATAATGAACGGTGCATACTGTCCCAGCGTTACCACATCCACACCATATTGTCTTGCCATCAGAGCGGCAATATGAACTTGAGCCAGAACACCAGTATTAACGAAAGTGTCATTATCGCCAAACGGTATGACGGCGCCGGCCCCAAACCGCCTACCCGGTTCATCAATTTGGACCGTTTCCCAACGGACGACAGCGAAGTTAACGATTGGCACCGCTGCCTTGCCGACTGCGCCGACGGCCTTATCGCCAACGGCTGGGGCGAAGTATCCTATTGGCCGGCGGAAAGGATCGAGGCGGGCGATTGGACGCCGGCCGTCTGGCGCGCGCCGGAACTGGCCGAAGCCGCTGCCCGATTCGCTGGTGACGACAGACTGCAAACTATGGCAGCAGCTGACAGGTTACCTGAACAGACCGGACGACTTTTAAGCGGCTCTTTCGAACCTGCACATATGGGCACGCCAGGCGGTTTCGCCATCTTGAAATCCAAAGGTGCCGATGGGCAAACTTGCATACAGAGTCAGCCCGACGAGTACTGGATTCCCAAGAACCGCGACGAAAGCATCCGCCTTGGCAATGGAGGGACATACCCAGAAACAGATAAGATTCAGGCGAAAGTTGGGTATCTGCTGGTTACAGACGGTCAGGATAGCAAAGCTGGCCGTCTCACTGCCGTTGCTGATGATACGGCTTATGTAGGCAGCGGCTGGATGCCGATAGCCGGCCTAACCCCCGATGAGTCCAAAGCGTTAGCCGTGTTCATTAACTCCACCCCGGGCCGTTTGCAATTGATGAGAAACGCAGGCCGGAAACTGGAGTTCCCTATGTATCGCCCGGCAGGAATCGGTAAAATCCGCATCCCCGATGTGCAAAACGACGCCCGCATCCGTCAAATCCTGGCCGACTGCTGGGAACAGACCAAAGCAATGCCCGTCCCCCAGTTTCGGGATGGCGAATGCGAAGTGCGCCGCCTCTGGGACGAAGCCGTAGCCCAGGCCCTAAGCTGGGATGCGGACGAACTAACCCGCCTCCGCCAGCTCCTCCACCAGGAACCCCACGTCCGCGGCCTCGGCTACGGCCAATACGCCGACGCGCCGGACCTCCCGCCGGCCGACCGCGCCCGATTCCAGGAACTGGCCGACCAGTGGGAGCAGGAAACCGTACTGCTGTCCAACTCCGCCCAGGCCGCCGCGCACCCCGCCCACCGTCAAATCGTCAGCATGGGCGAGCCGGTCGTTCCCCTGATTCTGGAAAGAATGCGATCGCAGGGCGGGCATTGGTTCCACGCGCTGGGCGAAATCACCGGCGCCGCCCCCGTTCCCCCCGGCGCCCGCGGCGACATCGCGGCAATGCAGCAAGCCTGGCTGGACTGGGGTGAACGCAATGGCCTCGTCTAACTGGGCCGCCTTGCTCGCCGCATCATTCCCGAACCTGGCCCGCGCCGGATTTGAAATCGTTGCTCAACCCTCGGCACGGTACAACTGCATCGCTTACGCCGCCGGCGATACCAGTCGCTGGTGGTGGCCCGACGGGGTCAGCTACTGGCCGGCGTGGGCGCCGCTAACCGACAGTATCGCAAGCCTGACGGCAGTATTCAGCGGACAGGGATACAAACTATGCGATGACGGTGGCGTTGCAGCCGGCTGTCAAAAAGCCGCCTTGTACGAATCGGATGGCAAGATGCAGCACGCGGCATTGCAAATGCCCAACGGACGCTGGCGCAGCAAAATGGGCAAAGGGCCGCTAATTGAACACCACAGCCCGGATTCGCTATCAGGCGGGATCTACGGTCACGCCGCAATCACCATGCAAAGGGCCATAGGCGCAGTGCCGTAGCCGCAAAATTACTGCGGACACACGACGGCAAACCCGCCCTATCCCGAATGCCGCCAAGTTCGTTATAATGAACGTGGCGCTCTGCCACTGCGCTGCGCCGCCGCAATACGCAACGGAGGCCGATTATCAGCCCACCCGACAACCGCAATCAAAATCCCAACCGCAACCGCAAATCCGAATCCCAGGCCCAACCCGCCCGCCGGTTCAACCTCAAAAGCAAAAGCTTCTGGGCCGCGCCGGCCGCCATCGCCGTCATTACGCTGCATCGGTATCTGGACTGGCAAATCCCCATCCCGCTGCCGCAAACCTGGCTGAGCAATTCCGTCGCTGTCGCCATCGCCCGGCAAGCCAGCGAACCGGAAACGGTCGGCTACATTGCGCTGGCCGCCGCCTTTTTCGCCTACTGGTGCGCCAAAGAAAACTGCCCCGCCGCCATCAAGGAGTTCGTCAATATGGGTATAGCCGCCTACTTCCGCCAAATCAAAGAGGAAGTCATCGCCGAAGGCATCGCCGAAGGTATCGCCGACGCCGAAGCCAAAGCCGAGGCCAGGGGCGAGGCCCGAGGCGTGGACAAAGGCATCGCCAAAGGCATCAGCGAGGGCCGCGAACTCGCCATCAGCGAACTGCGCGCAATGCCCCGCCACGAAGCCCTCGCCCTGCTGGAACGCCAGGACACGAATACGGACCCGGACGCAGAGCCCGAACTCGGCATCCCCGCCCGCCGCCAACGGCCAACCGCCCCCGGCCTGATCGCCCCGGGCCATTGCGGAATGCCAGACCGCCGCCGGCTGACGCCGGCGCAGCGACGGGCGCCGGCATTTCGTTCCGACGCAGCTCCAGCGCGGCGGTCAGTGTTCAATCACCAGTTTGCCGAAAAAGTTGCGGTCGGCCATTGCCTGGTGCGCTTCGGCTACGCCGTCCAGCGGGAAAGTGCGGCCCACGATGCCGCGCAGCGCGCCCTGGTTCACCATTTTCATCACATCGGCCATCGTGCGCCGGGCTGCGTCCGCCGCTGCCCATCAGATGCAGCGGCCGGCCGTGCAGGATGGACAAGTCCATCGGCGTCCCGGCTGCCGGAAGTTACGCCGGTGATGACCAGCCGACCCTCCGGTTTCAAGCACAGCATATTCTCGTGCCACACATCTGCGCCCACGCAGTCAAACACTACATCCACGCCTTTGCCGTCGGTCAATTCCAGCACTCGCGCGCTGATGCTGTCCGTCTCGCGATAGTTGATGACGGCGTCGGCGCCGAGCTTTTGGGCTTCGTCCAGTTTCCAGTCGCTGCCGGCGGTGGTGATGACGCGGCAGCCCATCATCTTTGGCAATCTGGATGCCCATGCTGCCGACGCCGGAGCCGGCGGCCTGCACCAGCACATCATCCCAGGGTTGCAGTTTGGCCTGCGTAATCAGGCAGTGCCAAGCGGTATGGGCGGCGATGGGCAGCGCCGCCGCTTCGGTAAAGGGCATCGCATCGGGGATGGCGTAGGCGTTGATGGCGGGGGCGACGACATACTCGGCATGGCCGCCGTCCAGGTCAACGCCGATGCGCTGCTGCCGGGCGCACCACTGGTCGTTGCCGGCGGCGCAGTGCTCGCAGAGGTTGTAGCCGCCGCACTTGACGCGGTTGTCCAGCAGGACGCGGTCGCCGACTTGGAGGTTGAGGGCAGTTCCGGCGTCGGGGCTGATTTGGGCGATTTCGCCGGCCATATCGCAGCCGAGGATATGGGGGAAACGGCGGCAGTTGCCGGCGCGCAGGTTGAGGTCAAGATGGTTGAGCGCGCTGGCGCGGACGCGCAGCAGGATTTCGCCGGGGCTGATTTCCGGTTCGGGGCGGTCGCCATAGGCCAGGACATCCGTCCCGCCGGTCTGGTTGATATAAACGGCTTTCATAGTCGGGGTTCCCTCCGGAGTAAGTAGGTTGACGGTTGGTGTCGGCAGGTTGCAGGTTGAGAATGCGGATGCCGATGGGGGTGGGGGCAGTGTAAAGCGGTTGCGGCGGAGTGGCAAACGGGGTAACGGATTATGGTATAATCGGGATAGGGTCAATCGGCTGGCGATGCAACCTGACGGAGGTACTGAACATGAACCTGCGGGCGCTGCTCAACGAGTTCCACTTGGAGAAAGTGCGGTTGAGCCTAATGGGCGTTGGCGTCGAGATCGATTTCCAGCAGGACGACCAGGATGCCGCTTGGGAACTATATGTGGAGATGCTGACCAGAATAGTAATGCAACCCTTGCCGAATGAAGTGGGGGACGAAAAAACGGCCTTGGATAGTGTGTATTCTCTGTTCGCCAAGACCCGGGAAATCCTGCACCGGCGGGGGCGGAATGCCATTGAGTTCAGCAAGGTGGCGATACCGGTTCTGAATCAGGTGGTGCGGCCTTTCACCGCCAAGTGGCACAAAGAAAGCTTGGCTGGCGCATTTGATGATCCGGAACGCTGCTTGGAATTTCGCTCCGAGCTTTCCGAGTTGCAGGAGGAGCTGCGTAACTATAACCGCCTGCTGGCGCGCATTGCCGGCGTTGAGGATTTGACCGACCTGGAAACCGTCATGGAGGTCAGCGATGACGCAGACTAAACGGCACAAAGTGTTCATCAGCTACTATCACGACGAAGATCAAGAGTGGAAAGACCGCTTCGTGCAGATGATGGGGAACCGTATCGTCGATAGGTCGGTTGTCCTGGGAGACATTGTTGACACTTACGCTCCAACGGATGACACGCTCCGACGCATCCGTGAGGAGCACATTTCCGAAGCCACAGTTACGGTCGTCTTGGTCGGCCCTTGTACTTGGCAGCGCAAGTTCGTGGACTGGGAAATCGGAGCCACGTTGCGAGATACCAATATGAACCCGAGGTGCGGGCTGCTCGGTATCCTGCTCCCCGACCACCCAAACTATGGAAAGCCTCGCTACAATCCGCATCTGATACCGCCGCGCCTTGCTGATAATGTGGGCGGTGCAGATTCGTTTGCCTGCATTTATAATTGGCCCGGCAATAGGCAAGTCGGACGGGCTGACAATGTGCAGAATTGGATTCATCAGGCTTTCAAGCGGCGAAAGCGACAGCCGGATCCGAACATCGGCCGGCACCCCTTCGGGCGCAACTGGAATCGGCCTTGCAATCAAGGCTGGCAGGAGGGATGACCAATGACCAATCAAATCAGGAACGTTTTTATCAGCCATCGACACGAAGATGATGACGGCCTAAAAGATCTGAAATCGCTCATAGCGCGCCACGGTATAGCTGCCAGAGATTACTCAATTACAGCCGACAACCCCAACAATGCCCATAACGAAGACTATATCAAGTATCAAATACTTGCTCCGCGTATCCGACAGTCTGGCTGTCTGGTGGTTTATGTATCCGAGAAAACCCGTCTCAGCGAGTGGGTGGACTGGGAAATTGAACACGCCAGGCGGCTGGGCAAGCGCATTGTAGGCGTATGGGCGCGCGGCGACCGCAACTGCGAACTGCCGGAAGCGTTACAGCGACACGCTGATGCGGTAGTCGGATGGAATGGCGAGGGCATCGTTGACGCCATCACCGGGGCAACCGATGCGTGGTACAATCAAGATGGTACGCCGCCGGCGTATCGGAATATCAAACGCTATTCGTGTAGCTAAGGAGTGTATATTATGACCAAAGCACAACCCTCGCCCAATCTATATTCCTATGTGGTGGCCAGGGATTACGGCTTTGCGCCTAACCCATTCCACGGCTTTTGCACGCTGGCGACTTGCAAGCCTCAAATTCGCAGAGCTGCCAAAGTCAATGACTGGATTGCGGGAACGGGCCCTAAGGGTAAGGGCTTACAAGGCCGGATTGTCTATGCCATGCAAATCAGCGAGGCACTGACGTTCAACGAGTACTGGCAAGACCCGCGCTTCATCCTCAAACGGCCGCATTTGCACTCTAGCGTTTGCAATGCTTTTGGGGACAACATTTATCACCGCGACGCTGCGGGAAAATGGCAACAATCTGACTCGCATCATAGCTATGTGCACGGACGGCCTAACTGCGCGAACATACGGCACGATACCGGTACTGACCGGGTTTTAATCGCCCAGGATTTCGTATATTGGGGCGGTAGCGGGCCAAAATTACCCCGTTTCGCCGGGATGGACATTCGCAAGGATGGACAAGGCCACAGATGCCATTTCCCTCTGGAGACAGTCGCCGCATTCATCAGATGGTTCAATAAATTGCCCGAAACCGGCGTTATGGCAGATCCCGTGGACTGGGGCTGACAACGACCGCAAGCCTGCCAATCCCCTATTTTCCTGCTACAATCACTGCCATCCATCCATCAGAGAGTCCACCCGCCCATCCCATCCCCTGCATCCTGTCCATCCATGCCATTCGTGCGCCTGATGGACGCCAAGCCCCCCCGGAGGTATCACCGATGCCCGTTTTTGCTCCTGAATATCTGCATAAGGCCGCCGCGGCTATCTATCGCGCCAAAGGGACGCCGGCCGACGAGGCCGAAATCGTGGCCGCCCATCAGGTCAAGGCCAACCTGGTCGGCCACGACTCCCATGGCGTCATTCACATTCCCGAATACTGCGAGCGCATTGACCGCGGCCACATCGTACCCGGCGCCCCTTTTGAGGTGCTTTCCGAAACGCCTACTACCGCCGTCATCGACGGGCATTGGGGCTTTGGCTTTGTCGTTACCGAAAAGGCGACCCGTATGGCAATCACCAAGGCCAAAGAGAATGGCGTTGCCGCCTTTACCATCCGCCGGCAGAGCCACATCGGGCGGCTGGGCGACTATCCCACGATGTGCGCCCAGGAAGGGATGATTGCCCTGCTTACCGCCGATTCCGGCGCGGGACCCAAGGCGGTGGCGCCTTTCGGCGGGCGCGCCCGGCGGCTCGGCACCAATCCCATCTGCATCGGCGTGCCCAGCAACCTGCCCGGCCAGGTGCTGCTGGATATGGCAACCTCTGCCGTTGCCGCCGGCAAAATCAGCCTGGCGCGCAATCGGGGCGAGGCCGTGCCGCCGGGCTGGATTGTGGACAAAGACGGCAACCCCACTACCGACCCCAACGACTATGCCGGCGGCGGCGCCATCCTGCCCGTCGGCGCCGACCAGGGACACAAAGGGTTCGGCCTGTCGTTTATGGTAGAGATGTTCTCCGGCCTGCTCACCGGCTTGGGCTTCGGCATTGACCCGCAGGCGCGGCACAACGACGGCTGTTTCCTGGCCGTCTTTGATGTGTCCAAGTTCCGCCCGCTGGACGACTTCAAGCAGGAAATGACGGAGTTCGCCGAGTTCATCAAGACTTCGCCGCCGGCCGCCGGGTTCAGCGAAGTGTTCTATCCCGGCGAAATTGAGTACCGCACCGAGCAGCAGCGCCGCGCCGACGGCATCTTTATTGAGGACGAAACCTGGCGGCAAATCTCCGAACTGATGCAGGAAGTGGGGGTGGCCGACGGCGTCGGTCAGCCCTGACGCTTGGCTTGCCCTCCCCGGGACTGTAGTCAAATTATGATTTACCGCAGTCCGGGGTCTCTACAACCGTCATTCTGATGCCCCCACAACTGCCATTGCGGTGCCCTTACAACCGTCATTCCGATGCCCCTACAACCGTCATTCCGGCGAAAGCCGGAATCCGGCGTCGTAATCCCCTGCTACGGTAATGGAACCGGCAACCATAGATTCCGGCTTTCGCCGGAATGACGGGTGGGGGCATCGCAATGACGGGTGTAGGGGTGCCGGAATGACGGGTGTAGGGGCATCGGAATGACGGTTGTAAGGGCACCGCAATGGCAGTTGTGGGGGCATCGCAATGACGGTGAATATGACCGTACACCCCTGGGGATAAGGACCGTAGGGAGCAAGCGAATGGACATCGCCGGAATGGCGCTCGGCATCTTGGCTATCGTCTCGGTCTGGACGCCGTTAGGCGAAATTCCTGGCTGGATTACCGTCCCCCTGGTGGTGGTCGGGTTGCCGCTGTCCGTCGCCGCCTATCGGAATGCGCGGCGGAACGCTACCCGAATCGGCATCGCCATTGCCGGGATGGTAACGAATATCGTTGCCGCTGCGATGCTGCTGGGCCGTTATTTGTTCTGGTAGCCGGCAATCTCGGTTATGGATTCAGCGCTACGGCCGCAGCCGCACCAGAAAGCTGGCCTCGCCCAATGGCATCCCGTCAAAGGCGATGGCGGCCACGTGCCGGCCCAGCCGGGTTACCGGAATGCGGAACGGCTTGATCCAGCGCTGGAAAAATATGCCGTCCTCCCAGGAACATTGCTGCGGCGGGGGGCTGGACAGGCTGGCGCCGGGCGCGCGGATGCTGATTTCCAGCGTATGCGTTCCGGGCGCCGCCCCGGCGATGCAGAACACCAGGTTGGCGTCAACTTCGGTCAGCACTCGGGGGCCGTCGCCCGACGGCGGTTCGGACGGCAGCTCAATGTCCACCAGGTCAATGATGCCGAGGCAGCTCAGGTCATCGGCCGCTCCGCCGCCCTCTGCCGTATCCCGGCAGAACAGGGCATATTTCAGGTACACTCCGGAACTTTCGCTGGTCAGCAAGCGGCTCTCCCCCTCTACCCGCCCGTCCGGCGGATGGCAATAATGATAATATCCAACGGGGATTGTAGCACTGACCGGCCAGCGGTACAAAAGGCCGCCGGGCGGCGTGTCCAATTAGGTGGTTGGGTTGAGCCGGCCCCGGTATGGCAGCGGCGCCAGCAGGTTGTATTCCGTCCACACCGTACTCAGCTTTTCCCGCCGCCGCAATTCCCGATTGTGTCGCTCCAAACGCAACGCCGCCGGCAACCTGGCGCTGCTGGAATGAGACGGCTGGCAATTCCGGCATAACGGAGCCATCTACCCTGCCTAATGGGGCGTCTAAAAAGGCGCTAATTGGCGGCGCGGCATAGGGACACGCCGGCTATTCTGGTATAGCATCAGCCCATGCACCGACTGCCTTACCCCGGCGTCCGCACCACTGCCGAATGACGGCTCTTGGAACCCAATGCCGCCGCCCCCGGCCTGGCGGACGCCCCGTCAAGTATCCCCGTCGCGCAATCGTCAACGCCATCCGCTGCATCCTGCGTACCGGCGCCGCCATTATTGACTGTCAATCAGTGAAAACTACCGACAAAGGGGGCCGCGCGATTACGATGCCGGCAAAAAGTGATGGGCGCAAGCGTCATAGCATGGCAGATGCGGCGGGCCTGGACTACCCCGGCGTTGGCCCCGAACACAGCGGGCTGAAAGCCACCGGGCGCTCCGAATATCGGTCGGTAACCGATGCGGAAGCTCTGGAAGGGTTCCGCCTGCTGTGCCGCGCTGAAGGCATCATTCCGGCCCTGGAATCGGCCCACGCCGTCTATCAGGTAAGCAAAATGGCGGCAGCAATGCGTACCGGACTGGCGGTTTCAACCCTGTTGATTGCGCTGGCCGCAGCCCTGTTGGCGACGGCCTGCTCCGCAGAAATCGGCGCGCTGCGCGATGCCGCCCGCAGCGCCGAGGAATCGTCCGCCGCCTTTTATGATGCCGATGGCAGCGCGCAATTGCCGCCGGCGGAAGTGCAGGCTTTGCTGGCAACTCTGGACGCTTTGCCCGTGGCTCCGCGCGGCAGCGGCGTTGACTACGACCGGGGCGACTGGCGGCATTGGATTGACATTGACCGCGATTGCCAGAACACGCACGCCGAAGTGCTGATTGCCGAAAGCCGCGCGTCCGTAGCATTCGCGCCGCGCGATGACAACGACCAGTGCCGCGTCATCCGTGGCCAATGGCGCGGGCCGTGGAGCGGCGAAACTTTTACCGATGCCGGCGATGTGGACATTGACCACCATATACCCTTGGCGCACGCTCACGAATCCGGCGGGTGGCAGTGGAGCGCCGACCGCAAGCGCGCCTACGCCAACGACTTGTCCAACCCGGCCAGTTTGCAGGCAACCCAAGCCTCGCTGAACCGCGCAAAGGGGAAACAGCCGCCCGACGAATGGCGGCCGGCTAATCGCGCCGCCTGGTGCCGCTACGCCGCCGACTGGGTTTCGGTCAAAGAGCATTGGGAGCTTACGGTTACGGCAGCCGAAGTCGCCGCCCTGCGGGAGATGCTGGAAACCTGCAATCCCGGCGATTCCTGAAAAACCCGGCGCCGTGGCGCCGTCATCGGCTCTGTCAACGGCCCCATTGTCGTACCCTGCCGGAACGGCCAAGCCGCCGGCGTTGCTGTGCTATAATCCCGGCGGCTATTGCGGCTGTTATCGTAAAGCGAGCCGCCGGGCGGGCAATATGCGCCGCCAGCCGGCTAATCGTTCACACGGCACAACTACACCTTACGCCTACACGACAGGAGGCACTGCTATGGAAATGGGACTGGACGGCAAGGTTGCAATCGTTACCGGCGGCAGCGAGGGCATCGGCAAGGCGGCGGCGCAGCGGATGGCCGGCGAGGGCGCCAATGTCATCATCGTGGCGCGCCGGCAGGAGATGCTGGACGCCGCCGCCGCTGAAATCCGCACCGCTACCGAGGGCGAAGTGCTGCCTTTGTCCGCCGACGTCACCGACAAAGACACGGCGGCGCGCGTGGTCAATACGGCGGTGGAACGCTACGGCCGCGTTGACATTCTGGTCAACAACGCCGGCACATCTATGGCGAAAGCGTTTGAGCAGGTCAGTGATGACGACTGGGAGCTGGACTTTGACTTGAAAGTGTGGGGCGCGGTGCGGCTGATTCGCACTGCCATACCGGAGATGCGAAAAGTCGGCGGCGGGCGCATCATCAATGTAACCAACCTGGGCGGACGGACGCCGGGCGCCAACTCAATGCCGACATCCATTTCCCGCGCCGCCGGCATCGCCATCACCAAGGGGCTGTCCAAAGACCTGGCGGCCGACAACATCCTGGTGAACACCGTCTGCATCGGCCTGATTAAGAGCGGCCAGCATCAGCGCCGCTACGATGCGCGGATTGTCAACGAACCCGACCTGGATGTGGGCGATTTTTACGCGCAACTGGCCGCCGGCCGCGGGGTGCCGCTGGGCCGCGTCGGCGAAGGTGCCGAGGCGGGCGATGTAATCGCATTTCTCGCTTCGGAGCGCGCCAGCTACCTCACCGGCGTGGCCATCAACATTGACGGCGGCGCTTCGGCTGTAGTGTAGGCCGGGGCTGGTTATCGTCCAATGCTCGGCATCTACTGCCTGGAATCCACTGCTCGGCATCCAATGCTGGGCATACCATACCCGGCACACTTGTTTGAAAAGCGGAGACCATCGTGAGCGACTCATACCGAGACGAATTTGAAGCGCCGAATCGGCTGCTGCTGGGCGCCGGCCCCTGCACCGTGCATCCCCGCGTGCTGCGGGCCATGACCCAGCCGGTAATCGGGCATCTTGACCCGGTATTTTTTCAGGTGATGGACGAAGTCTGCGCGATGCTGCGGCAGGTTTTTCACACCGAGAACCAGGTAACGATGCCCATATCCGCTACCGGCACCGGCGCGATGGAAACCGCCTGCGTCAACATTCTGGAACGCGGCGATACCGCCATCGTCTGCCGCAACGGGTACTTTGGCGTCCGGCTGGCCGACATTGCCCAGCGGTGCGGCGCCAACACCATAATGGTCGATTCCCCCTGGGGCGAGCCGGCCGACCTCAACGCCCTGGAGGACGCCCTTAATGCGAACCCCGGCGCCCGCATGGTGGGCCTGGTGCACGCCGAAACTTCCACCGGCGCCCTCACTCCGGTGCAGGACGCCATCGCACTGGCCCATCGGCACGGCGCGCTGGTAGTGGTGGATGCCGTAACCTCTCTGGGCAGCCACGAAGTGCGGGTGGACGATTGGGACATTGATGTGTGTTACAGCGCCAGCCAGAAGTGCCTGGGCGCGCCGCCGGGCCTGGCGCCCATCAGTTTCAGCCCCCGCGCCATGGCAACAATAGACGCCCGTTCCAGCAAAGTGGAAAGCTTCTACTTTAACCTGCAAGGCGTCGCCGAATACTGGAACCAGACCCAGCGCGTCTATCACCACACCAGTCCCATCACGATGACTTACGCAATGCGGGAATCGCTGCGGATGATGATGGAGGAGGGGATTGCGGAGCGCCACGCCCGGCACGCCCGGGTCGCCGGCGGCCTGCGCGCCGGCCTGACGGCGATGGGGCTGGAACTGGCGGCATCCCCCGACTACCAGCTCAACCCCATCACCGTAGTGAAAGCGCCGGCGGGCGTTGATGACGCCGCCGCCCGCAAACGCCTGCTGGACGAATGGAACATTGAAGTCAGCGGCGGACTCGGCGAGTTCCGTGGCCGGGCCTGGCGCATCGGAATGATGGGCGAAGGCGCCCGCGACCGCAATGTGCTGGCTCTCCTCTCCGCTATGGAAGTAATCCTCTCCGATGCCGGCTACGAAGTGGCCTACGGCGCCAGCGTAGCGGCGGCGCAGCGCAGCTTTGCCCGGGATGACGGTATGGGGTAAGCGCTTTGTACTGTATCCGCGCCAACACTGTAAGGGGCAATTTATGACGACGCAAACCTATCAGATCGCCAGCCGGCATTTGCTGATGCAGGCGCATATGGAACTGGCGGCAGGCGATACGCGCCAAGCCTCCGAGAAAGGCTGGGGCGCCGCCGCGCAAATGGTGAAATCCGTAGCGGCGCGGCGCGGCTGGGCGCATCAAAGCCATGCTGCCCTCTATTTTGTCGTCAGGCGATTGACCAACGAAACCGGCGACCGGGAGATACGGCGGTTGTTTGATGTTGCCGGCAACCTCCATGTGAACTTCTATGAAAACTGGAATAACGCCGAGAACGTGTCCGACAGCCTTGACGACATCGCACAGCTTCTGGACAAGCTGGAACTGCTGGACGAGCCGTAAGGGGAGCAACTTATGATAGCGCAAACCTATCAGACCGCCAGCCGGCATTTGCTGATGCAGGCGCATATGGAACTGGCGGCGGGCGATACGCGCCAAGCGTCCGAAAAAGGCTGGGACGCCGCCGCGCAAATGGTCAAATCCGTAGCGGCGCGGCGCGGCTGGGCGCATCAAAGCCATGCCGCCCTCTTTAATGTTATCTCCCGGCTGGTCGCCGAAACCGGAGATGACGACATCCGCGATATGTTCCATATCGCCAACTCCCTCCATATCAACTTTTACGAAAATTGGGATAACGCCGAAAATGTATCCGGCGCCCTGTCAAAAATTGAGCGGTTCGTGGACAAGCTGGAACCGATGGCCGCGCCGTAAGGGGATGTTATGGCAATGCCAACTTATCAGGCCGACAGCCGGCATTTGCTGGCGCAAGCCCGTGAGGAATTATATCTCGGCGATACCCGTCAAGCTTCGGCAATGGGCTGGGCTGCCGGTTCTCAAATGTTGAAATCCGTAGCCGAGCAACGCGGTTGGGCGCATCAGACCCATGCCGACCTTTTCAATGCCATCACTTGCCTGGTCGCTGAAACCGGAGATGACGACATCCGCCGGCTGTTCTGTGCCGCCGGCAGCCTCGAGGCGAATTACTACGAAAACTGGATGCCCGCCGTAAGCGTGGACGGCGATCTGGATGACATCGCGCAATTCCTGGACAAACTGGAATCCTTGTCCAACCCGTCTTGAAACGGATGCAGTGAAGCAATCGCAATGACCAACTTCGCCGATAAAACCGTCTGGACGGGCGATAACCTGGACATCCTGCGCGGCCTTAACTCCGCATCGGTTGACCTGATCTATCTGGACCCGCCGTTCAACTCTAACCGCAACTATGCCGCTCCCGTCGGCAGCGCCGCCGCCGGCGCCGCTTTTAAAGATACTTGGGCGCTCTCCGATCTGGATGTGGCATGGATGGGGCTGATTGCCGACGAGCAGCCGGCGCTGTATCAGGCGTTGGCCGCTGCCGGCCTGACCCACGGCAAGGGGATGCAGTCGTATCTGTGTATGATGGCCGTGCGCCTGCTGGAAATGCGCCGCGTATTGAAAGACACCGGCTCCATCTACCTGCACTGCGACCCTACCGCCAGCCATTACCTCAAACTGCTGCTGGACAGCATTTATGGGGCCGGCAATTTCCGCAGCGAAATTACTTGGAAACGCACCGCCGCCCATAGCGATACACGACAAGGCCGTCAACAGCATGGCCGCATCCACGACACCTTGCTCTTTTACACCAAGTCGGATAGGTGGACCTGGAACCCTCTTTATACCGATTACGACCCGGATTATGTCCGAAATTTCTACAAGTACATCGAGCCGGAGACCAATCGACGCTACCGATTGGATAATTTGACCGGCCCCGGCGGATCTGCCAAAGGCAACCCGCAATACGAAGTAATGGGCGTTACCAGATACTGGCGTTACAGCGAAACGCGAATGCAAGAGCTGATTGACGCCGGCCGGATAATTCAGCGACGACCTGGGGCAGTTCCAAGCTATAAACGCTATCTCGACGAGATGCCGGGTGTACCGCTGCAAGACTTTTGGACGGACGTAAAACCGTTGCAAGCAAGGTCCAAAGAGCGCATCGGCTATCCGACGCAAAAGCCGTTGGCCTTGCTGGAACGCATTATCAGCGCATCGTCCAATCCGGGCGATGTAGTGCTGGATCCGTTCTGCGGCTGCGCTACCGCCTGCGTGGCCGCCGAGCAGCTGAGCCGCCGCTGGATTGGCATTGACATTTCGCCCAAGGCCGTGGAACTGGTCAATATGCGCCTGCGGCAGTCAATGGGCAACCTGTTTCACAACCGCCTGGTAACCGCTCGCACCGACATACCCCGCCGCACCGACATTGACGCGCCCCGCCCTTATCGGCAGAACAAGCATATCCTGTTTGGGCAGCAGGAGGGACGCTGCCGGGGCTGCGGCTCCGCTTTTGAATTCCGCCATCTGGAGGTTGACCATATCATCCCCCAATCCGGCGGCGGCTCCGACCATATTGAAAACCTGCAACTGCTCTGCGGCCACTGCAACCGGGTCAAAGGCGACCGGCCGCAGGAATACCTGCTGGCTCGCCTGCGCGAGATGGGGATGGCGGCATAGGCGGTGTTTCCGATTAGATGATTTAGCTATAAACCCGTCGTTCCGGCGAAAACCGGAATCCGGGCGCATCGGATGAACGCCGGCTTGCGCTACGGCAACGGTTGACAGGCGCATGGGGTTGTGCTAACTTTACCGGCAACCGAACCCATCGGGAGCCGCCCGGCTATACGGGAATAACAGCATCCCGGTCAATAATAACCCATCGGGAGCCGCCCGGCCATACGGGAGTAACGGCATCCCGATCAACTTAATCCACTTGGAGTTGCCCAATCACGCGAATACCAGCAGGTTATTCCTCGTTGGGATGGAAATGTCGTCAAAACAAGCGAGGTATCAAACATGGAATCAGCACAGAGCAGTTGGTTGGATTTCGACTATGACAGCCAATTAGAAGCCATCTATGGTCTGTTGTACCGGCAAGAAAAATCTGACGACGAATTGGCATATGACATCGCGAATACTGAAGAATTTGTGTTGCGCTCCTCTGGCGATGCCCGTGAAACCGCCGTTGATCAGTGGGTTGAACTGGTGCACACATCGGTTTATCAAGACGCGGCCCACAGCATGGCAACTGTAGGTATGCTCGCCCCTGTTGCAGAAACTGTTTTCAAGCGTACCTTCTGGACAATCAAAAAAGAGATGCCATATAATAGCGATATAGCGAAAAATATTGCGAACATTGTAAGGGAAGTTGGGCTGGAACCATATTTGCCCAAAGACTTCGATCTAACTCTGGAAGCACTTTTTGCTTACAGGAACAAAATGTTCCATCACGGCTTCGAATGGCCTGAACACGAGCGTTGCAAATTCGAAAATCGCCTGAAAAGCTGGCCTACAGACTGGTTTGGCAAATCGATTTCTGATAATAAACCTTGGATGTTTTATATGTCTCCCAAATTCATACGCCATTGTCTGTATGTCATTACACAGTGCGTAGATGGAATAGAAAAATTTCTTTCATATAGGAATGTTTAGGAAGGTGTCATATAATCTCCTTGCGTATCAACGTATTGCCTCCATAGTCTCCACCGCACGTCGCGTCTTAACCGCCGTTTGTTGGGGCAGTGTTGCCATACCACAAAATTCGCGAGCAGTTCCGCCGCACCTGACCCCAGTTCCTCATCGCCCGACTACCCCAGTTCCTGCCGATACGCCGCATCCAGTATCTCCACTACGTGCATTACCCGCGCCGTTGCGCCTGCCGCTTGCAGTCCTTGTTCCAGCTGCGCGATGCAGCCGGGATTGGCGGATGCGATAATATCCGCCCCGGTGTCCATAGCGTTGCCTACTTTGCGGCGTTGCAGGCGGCCCGACATCTCCGGCTGGATCAGCGAATAGAAACCGGCGGAACCGCAGCACAGCGATGATTCGGCCATCTCCACCAGCTCCAGGCCCGGAATGCTTTGCAGCAGCCAGCGGGGCGCATCGGTAATCCGCTGGGCGTGGGCCAGGTGGCACGGATCCTGCATCGTAACCCGGCACGGATAGTCGGTTTGGGGCGATTCCAGCGGCAGCGCGGCCAGAAACTCGGTAATGTCGCGGGTATTGTCGGCGAACTCCCGCGCGGCGGCGGCATATTCCGCATCGCCGGCCAGCAGTTCGCCGTACTCTTTCATTGCCGAGCCGCAGCCGGCGGATGCCGTGATGATAACGGACACGCCGGCATTGCGAAAGGCGTCAATGTTGCGCCGCGCCATCTGCCGGCCCAGCTCCAAATCGCCGGCGTGCCGGTTCAGCGCGCCGCAGCAGCCCTGAGCCGGCGGTACGATTACTTCGCAGCCGTTGCGCTGCAAGACCCGGACGGCGGCATCCATCGCCGCGCCCTGCATCAGCGGCATCACGCAGCCGGACAGCAGCCCGACGGTCATCCGACGCGCGCCTTGCGCCGGGAACGGATGGCGGTTTGGGCGGAAAAAGCGGCGGCCCATCACCGGCATTTGCGCTTCCATATTGCTCAACCCGCCGGGCAGAACCCGCAGCGCGCGGGATTTGCGCGCCAGGGTCTGCAAGCCGGAACGCTGGTAGGCCCGCATCAAGTGTCCGGCCAGGCGCAGCCGTCCGTTGTGCGGCAGGGCGGCGCGCAGAAAGAGACGGGAGAGACGGCTCAACTGCGGGCTTTGCATCCCGTGTTCGGCAACCTGCGCGCGCGTATGCTCCATCAGCCGCCCGTAGGGGACACCGGAGGGGCAGACGGCTTCGCAGGCCCGGCATTGCAGGCACAGCTCCCAATGCGCGACCAGCCGGTCGCTGACGCCGACGCGTTCCTCGTTGACGGCTTTCATCAGGGCAATGCGTCCGCGCGGGGATTCCGCTTCCAAACGGGTTTCCACATAAGTGGGGCAGGCGCTCAAACACAGGCCGCAGTGGACGCAGCGGTACAGATCGGATTCCGCCGGCGCATCGTCGCCCGCAAAACCCGGCCCATCGTTCAGCGCGCCCGTAAAGGGAACTCCGTAAGGAAACCCATGCCCGGCGTGAGGGGCAAAAGCATCCGGGATACCGCCGGCGTTAGTTCCGGCATCGGAATGGCGTTCAGTTGTAGTGGTGGCTGCCATCACAACCCTCCAATAAAGCGGCCGGGGTTGAGGATGTTGTTCGGGTCAAATTGCTGCTTCAGGCGGCGCATTATGGAGAAACCTGACGGCTGCGGCCCCCAAATGTCTATCTGTTGTTTCACCGGCTCCGGGCAGCGTTCAATGACGGCGTCGCCGCCCCAAGAGATGGCGGCGTCCTGGATTTTACGCAGGCCGCCGGCTAAATCTGCCGGGTCTGCATCCGTAAAGTCGTCCCACCAGAACAGCCGGCCGCCGCCAAAGCCGACATCGGCGACGATGCCGGGAGGCCCGGCGCCGGCCAGTTCGCAAGCTTCCAGCCCCAGCATTGCCGACAGCGCGGCCGGCGGCGCATTGATACGGACGGCTATGGTATGCGAACCGGCCGGCAGGTTGGCAAGCGCCGCCATTCCGGCTGCCGGGTCGTCGCGTTCAATATGTACCGATGCCAAAGTGCCTAACCAGAGCAGGGCGGTGTCAATCAGCTGTCGCTGCACTGCGGCCGGCCGGCCGCCTACGATTGCCACTGCCACCGGGCCATATCCGACCGGCAAGTTCGGCGCGGCCAGCCGCTGCGCCGCTGCGGGGTTCATGAGATGCAAGCCCAACGGCGCAAAGGGCTGGTTTCGCAGATTGAGGCAGGCTTCGGATGCGGCGTCGGCATCGTGAAATGCGGCAAAGATTACGGCCCACTCGCGCGGCGCCGGAGCAATCTTAAAGGTTGCCTCGGTAATCACCGCCAGCGTACCCAGGGAGCCGGTATAAAGACGGTTCAGGTCGTAGCCGGTTACATTCTTGACTACCTTGCCGCCGGCTTTGCTGAGCGTCCCGTCGGCGCCGGCGACGCTGATGCCGATGAGCCAGTCGCGGGGCAGGCCGTAGGCGCTGCGGAGCGGGCCGCTGGCGCCGGCCGCCAACACGCCCCCCACGGTGGCCCGTTCCGCCAACGGCGCCCAGATGGGAACGCACTTGTCCTCGCGCCCTACGATGGCATCCAGCTGCGCCAGGGTCATGCCGGCGGCAACGGTTACGGTAAGGTCGGCCGGCTGGAAGTCAATCAGTTGGTTCAGATCGGTTAGATCCAGGGCGATGCCGGGGCGGGTTGCCGAGTTGCCCAGGTCAATCTGGGTGCGGCCGCCGACGGGATAGACGGCAAAATCCGTCTGGCCGGCCCAGCGCAGCGCGGCGGCAACGCCGTCAGCGTCGGCGGGCCGCACGGTAGCCGCTGGCGTCAGCGCGCCGACGGCATAATCGGCCAACTCTGCGGATGGCGCAACGGCATCGGCGCCTAGGATGTCGGCAAGTTGTGCGGCTATTGAGTTAGACATAATCCAAACTGCGCGGTCATAAATGCGGGCGAATCAGCAGCCGGCTACCGCTTGCCAATTCCGTTACGCAGCTGCTCCTGCGCTTCGGTTCCCAAGGTAATCGCTCCGGTATCGGGGTCAATCTGCCCGAATTGGGCGATGACGCTTTGGATACGGTCGTGTTCCTCGGCGCGGCCTTCGGCGTGTCCTTCCGCTTTGGCTTTGCGCCATGCGGCGGGTATCAGCAGTACCATACGTCCGGTTACCTCCACGATGATTACCGACATCAGGGCCGTTCCCGCGGCCAGGCCTACAATGCCGGCCAACAGGAACAGCCGCTCGTCTTTGGGCGTGTAATATCCGGTGATTTCGGGCCAGTAGAGCGCCAGCCCGATCGCTACTCCGACGGCGTACACCAGATAATAAACGACCCAGTACTTTCCTTCAATTGCGCGGTCAATCAGTTCCATAGTTAATGCATCGCTGTGGGTGGCGGCAATCCGGGCAGCGGTCGTCGTTAGGCGTACAGGCCGGCGGCCAAGCCGGCAGGGTGCGCCCGGTCGGGTCGGTAATAGCTGCCGTCCGGGAAAATCTTGCCGGGATTGAGACGGTTCTGCGGCGCAAAGGCTTCCCGTACCTTTTGCATCGCCGCCATATCAGCGTCCGTATAGACCAGGGGCATAAACTCTTTCTTTTCCAGGCCGATGCCGTGTTCGCCACTCAAAGTTCCGCCCAAGATAGCGCATTCCTGCATCAGTTCGGCGGCGGCGGCCATCGCTTTGTCCATCATCTGCGGCTCGCGGGCGTCAAACAGCATACAGGGATGCAGGTTGCCGTCGCCGGCGTGGAACACATTGGCGATAGTGATACCGTAGCGCGCGCTGACTTCGCTTACCTTGCGGAGCATACGCGTCAGTTGGGTGCGCGGCACTACCCCGTCCACCAGGTAGTAATTGGGGGCGATGGTGCCGAATGCGCCGAAAGCCGTTTTGCGACCGAGCCATAGCCGTTCCCGTTCTGCGTCCGCTGCGGCGATGCGGACATCGGCGGCTCCGGTATCCCACAGCGCCGAGGCCACCGCAGCGCTTAACTCCTCAACCTCCTCATCCAAGCCCTCCAGCTCAATCAGCAGCACGGCTCCGGCGTCATCGGGATAGCCGGCGTCGGCAACATTCTGCACGGCGCGGATGCTCAAAGCGTCAATCATTTCCAGGGCAGCGGGAATGACGCCCTGGCCGACGATGGCGGAAACGGCGGTGCAGGCGGAATCAATATCGGCAAATATGCCGAGAAAAGTCCGCACCGCTTCCGGCGCCGGCAGCAGCCGCACCAGTATGCGGGTGGCAATGCCGAAAGTGCCCTCCGAGCCAACAAACGCCCCGCGCAGGTCATAGCCGGACGCCTCGCGCGCCGCGCCGCCCAGGTTGACGATTTCGCCGTCCTCCAGGACTGCTTCCATTCCGATGACATGGTTGGTGGTTGCGCCGTAGGCCAGGCAGTGAGGGCCGCCGGCGTTTTCGGCGATATTGCCGCCCAGGCTGCACGCGCGCTGGCTGGACGGGTCGGGGGCGTAGCGCAGCCCGAACTTACGCGCGTGGTTGTCCAGATCCAGGTTGATGACGCCCGGTTCGACCAGCGCAGTGCGGTTGACGGTGTCCACTTCAATGATGCGGTTCATCCTAGTGAAAGCGATTTGCAATCCGTCCGGGGGGGTAATTGCGCCGCCGCTCAGGCCGGTGCCGCTGCCGCGTCCGACTACCGTAACGCCGGCGGCATAGGCCAACGCCATAACCCGGCTTACCTGGTCGGTGTCGGCCGGCAGCACCACGGCGCGCGGCATTGAGCGGTCGACGGAACCGTCATATTCATAGACCAGCAAATCCTCGCGATGGTCGATGACGTATTCGTTGCCGACGACGGCGCGGAGTTCGTTCAGCAGGTTGTTAGCAGCCAAGGCGACACCTCAACCATAGGGTATAGCGTTTCCAATCAGGTTGGCCTATCTTTCGTCATTCCGTCATTAGACTTTCTGATGTCCATTATAGCACCGCCGTTGCGCCGGCGATGCCGTAGCAAAATAACCGGTATTCTTTACATAAACTGCCAATGCAGTTATAGTCGGATTATCCCCAGCCACGGATGCTTCGCCTGGCCCGCGCGCTTACAGCCCCGACATCCGCTGCCCGGAGTGCGGCTCCAACCGGATGCCCCCGGAACGGCGCTGCCATTGGCAAGGCGGACGAAAGGGTACGCCAAGAGCGCGAGTATGCTGGTGTACTCGCTGGCCTTGCTGCCGGCGGATTGGCCCGCAAAAGCCAATACCAGTTTATGTTGAGAATGCCGTACTGCCAATGACGCCGGCGATGCCCGGCGCGCGCCATACGGCAGCCGTTTCCCTAATCTCTTGCCGGATGCGGCCAAGTCGGCGAGGCTGCCGCTGACGGTTTTCCATAACGGCCATATTCTCCTGATAACGATGTGTGCAATGTGAATGATACGGATGAGTGCCGTTGCGTATAGTAGTCATTCATCGGACTGCCGGGAATGCTTTACCGCAAACTCCTCCTCCGGCGAATAGACCAGCCGCTTGCGCCCGATAAGCGCAAAGTAAAGCAGCCCCACGGCAAACCAGGCCGCGCACCCGTACACGCCCCAGCGGTAGTCCGGGTTGAGAAACAGGAAACCCAGCGTAGCAAAGGCGATTACGCCGGCAACTATCGCCCCGGCGTAACCCAGCGGACTGATATACGGGCGGTCAATGTGCGGAAACCGCTGCCGCAGCCGGATAAAAGCAATCATCTGCATCACATAGGCGATTACCGCGCCGAATACGGCCATATTCAGCAGCACGGCCCCCACGGGAACCCCCGCGCCAAACCAGGCGTCGCTGAACTCAATCAGCAGAGCGACGCAGTAGCCGATGACCGCCCCGGCAATCAGCGCCGCATAGGGCGTCCGGCGGCGGGGCAGCGTTACCGAAAGGCGGCGCGGGAAATAGCCGGCTCGGGACAGCGAATAGATGTTGCGTCCGTAGGCGTAAATGATGGTGTGAAAGCTGGCGACCAGGCCGGCCACCGCTACCAGCGCCAGCGCCGATGCGCCGACGCCCTCGCCAAAAATGGTAGTGAACGCCAGGAACAGCGGCTCGTCGGATGCGCCCACCGCCGCCGCGCCCGGCGCAATGCCGGCGTTCAGCAGCAGCGTCAGCACGGATGCCACTATCAGCGTGAGGATGCCCCACAGCAGCGCGCGCGGCATATCCCGCTGCGGGTTGCGCGACTCCTCCGCCGCCAGCGGCAGCTGCTCAATCGCCAGATAAAACCAGATGGCGAAAGGCAGCGCCTGGGCAATGCCCGTCCACCCGAAAGGCAGCCAGCGGGAATTGTCGCCGACCGGCGCAATGTTCAACGCCGCATCCCAACTGAAATGCGGTATCGCGCCAATCCAGAACACCAACAGAATAGCCAATGCCAGAAAAGTGATCAGCACGGAAAACTTGAAAGTTATCTCTACTCCAACGATGTTGAGGCCGACAAACATAGCGTAGAAAATCAGCCACCAGATTGGAGCGGGAATGTCCAAACCCAGCAGGCTGTTGAACACCGCGCCCACATAGCCGCCGATGCCGACGACAATCACCGCCGGCGTCAGCACATATTCAATGTTCTCGGCCAGTCCGGTGATGAAGCCGCCCCAGGGACCCAGCGCAGTGCGCCCGAAAGAATAGGCGCCGCCGGTATGCGGCAGCGCCGGCGACATCTCGGCGATGGAATAGCAGATGCCCAGATACATCACCGCTACGATGGCCGTTGCGATGGCCAGCCCGCCGAAGCCGCCCACGCCCAGCCCGAAGTTCCAGCCGAAAAAATCGCCGGAGATCACCGCCCCCACGCCTAGCGCCCACAGCGACCACACGCCGGCATACCGCCGCAAACCCCGCCGGGCGAAATACTCATCGCCGGCACGATGGTACTCCACCGAGCCAACGCGCTGCCGATTGTCGTCATTCATAACCGTCATTCCGGCGCAAGCCGGAATCCATATACTTTTGGGCCGCAGTTGCGGCGGGATGTGTTGCTGCATTCAGCGAGCCGGGCTGCTCTTTCCGTTGACGCCTACTGTGAAAATTTGACCCGGTGCGCGGCGGCCGCTCTCAACCAGCTCCGGCCAGGATTTTACTAATTTCCACGACATATTCCAATAATCCAAATTCGCCCATCCGCGGGCAAATATGAACCAGGTAAGTCCGCTGCTTTGCGCTAGTCGGCGTTCCTTACGCATCGCGTCCCGCGTGAGCACCGTCCATTGCTCCCCGCCCTGCATCAGCGTGGCAATCCACTCCGCATCGCTGCGCCCTTGGTCTGATGTGTCGCGGACTGATAATACCCGGTCATCAGGATAATCCCGCGCGTGTAATGCTGCTATCGCCATAACTAGCTGCGGCGGCATATTTTCGTCAAACCAGTAATTCATTTTTCGGAACGAGCAGACCGACGGGCCAACTCCTCCTCAAAAGCCACTGCCTGCCAAATCGCATTTTCCGAAATCATATAGCTGCGCGCTACCGCCTCTGCGCTGCGTCCCTCAGCGATGAAATTGCGATACAGCGTGTCGGTGGGGATACGGCATTCACTAGCCACCGGCGCCCCAAAGGAAACCCCGGGGTCAATCATTACATCGCGGCCTACGCTGTGCATTCCCCATTCCTCCGCCGGATACCAGCGAGCCGGGACGTCGTCAATGTATTGCACCGGATTGAATAGAGAGGGGCCTATGATTGCTGCGAAAGCCATTTGCCCTTTTCGGGAAACCTGCTCCAGGCCGGAATCGTTGTAGTCAAAAACATCGGCCCCGTCGGTTTGGAAGCGGCGGTTGGAGAAAGGGTAGTCTGTGTTGAACCGCTGCCCGGCATACTCGGCAGCGCGGAGAATACGCGGCCACGATACGCCGGCAATGCGAAAAGCGTTGACGAAACGCAGTTCCATCAAATCCCGAAATGTAGCGTAATACCGGCCCTCCAGCCGCTGCGCGCCGCCGCCCCAAAGCCCGTTCCGCCCTTTGTAATCCCGCACATAGCGGCGGGATACCTCCGGGGACACGCCGGCCAGCGACCGCACTTCGCTGAGCCAGTACACGCCGGACGACAGCAAGTCGATTCCTGTGCCGGTTTCAGTGGCAGGAGATGTTGGAGCAACGGTCGTCATCAGCGTTATCCCTGCTTTTCGCCAAGCCGGGCACTTACAGCATAGCGGTATCGTCAAGCCTTGACAACTTGCGCGGCAATATCCGCCGGCACCGGAAAATCTTTGATGAACGACTTGGCGTAGGACCGCCAGCCGCCCTGGTAGGGCCGTCCGGTTTGCCAGATGTAAAAGTCCATATCATCCGAATTCAGCGCCGCCAGCAGGCCGTTCCGGTCAACGCCGGGTTTCGGCTTGACGCAATAGCCGGAGTAAAAAGTAGCGTCCGGGTCGGGACAAACCTGAAAGCGAGGACTGCGGTTCATTCCCGAAGTCAAAATCTTGTCTCCAAAGCCGCTGGTGATGGACACCTGCCGCCCGAAAGCGTACCAGCGCGTCGCGTCAAACCGCCCCTTGTCCCGGCCCAAGAGCCGCCCTTTATGGGAAAGCAGCCAGCGGTAAGCATTGGGCGCGCCGGCGGCAATACGGCTTTCGGGCAGCAGTTTCCCGTCATCAGCGTAGGGAAAAATGACCACGCGGCGCACCGGATCCTGCCCGTCGCGCATCACTGACGCTTTTACGATGTCGCGTAAAATCCAACCCTCTAGTCCGGCATCCCGGGCAACGGCAGCCGGCAAAATAAACACCCGGTCGGCCAAAGTCTGAATGCCCACATGGATGTCCGCAATTTCGCCAAGGCGCGGGCCTCTGGCCGCCAGCTCCCGCATCCGCAGCCTTTCCGCATCCGTCGCCGCCGTCCAGGCAAGGGCCGGCTTGTCCGGATCCAGCGTTACCATGCCGCCGTCATAGAAATGCTTCCCGTCATACTTTGACACCGGAATGTCTAAAGGCGTTCCATATTTTCGTATTACAGTTATGGCAGTGTAGGTAATAACTTCATCGAAAACCTGATGCTCCCCAAAGTCAATGATACGGCTGACTTGATGAGATGTCGCCAGCAGCCGGCGCAGCGCGGCGCCCGAGTCGGAACGCAGCCAGCTGGACGGCGCAATATAGCCCAGTACGCCGCCGCCGCGGATCAAGTTCAGCCCCAGTTCGTAGAACACCAGAAACAGGTCGGTGGCCCCGCGAATGACTTGCCAGCGGCCGGCAATGCGCCGCCGCCCCGACTGCTCCAGATGCTGCACCCGCACATAGGGCGGATTGCCGACAATGTGCGTAAATCGTCCCCAGTCGCTGGCGAAAGCCTCGCCGTCAAAAGCGTCGCGCACTTGCAAGTTCCAGTCAACGCGCGCGCCCGGATGCCATTCCGCCAGTAGAGAGTCCAGCTGCGCCCGGCAGCGTGCGATGGCGGCGGCGTCAATATCGTAGCCGGCCATACGCCGCAGCGCCGCCAGCGCATCGGCGTAATTCAGCCGTTCCAGCATACGGCGCGCGACGGCGGCCAGAAAAGCGCCGTCGCCGCAAGCCGGGTCGCAGACCGCCGCCGCCGCCAATCCGACGGCATCGGCCGGCAGCGTATTGTCCAGTATCAGCGCGACGATGTGCGGCGGAGTATAGACCACGCCGCGCCGCTTGCGGTTCGAAATACTCACGGCGACAGATGCCTCAACTCAATGCGGCGCGCCATACGCGGGAAAAACCGGCGCACGCTCAAAGCGTTGTCCAAAGCGGCGCAGCCCGATTCGCTGATGTCCAAGTCCTCACTATATTGCCGCATCATACTGCCGCCAGCGGATACCAGGGCGTTTGGGCATATTCACTATCATTCCGGCGAAAGCCGGAATCCAACGTTGTAACTTTCTACTACGGTAATGGAGCCCGCAAGCATAGATTCCGGCTTTCGCCGGAATGACGGTTGTGGAGGCGACGAAATGACGAATACTTGCGCCGGACTGCGACAAATCGTAATATGACTATACCCTATAGGTTGACTAAATAACACTCTGCCAATACCGCAGCGCATAAGTAGGCGCCAGCCGCTGCCGCACCGGGTCAACCGCCAGCAGCGCGCCCTCCAGCGTATAGGCGCCCAACAAGGCCGGCGCGCCCTCCGCCGCAAAGACGGCCAGCGTCGGCGTATAAATGCCCTGCACTCGGACGCTTACTATCCCCAGGTCATCCTCCACTATGCTGCCGTCAGCCAGTTCCGACCGGATGCGCCGGTAAGGTACAATCCCCAACTCTCGCAGCAGCGATGCCGGCAGGCAAGTATAGGTACTGCCGGTATCAACCATCGCGTCCACAGTTGCCGTGCGGATACCGTCGGTCGAGATGACTTCTAGCGGCGCGCTGAAAGTTCCCATAATAACCCGCCGGCGCCGTGCGCTTCCGGCTACGCCGATGCCGACGGATACTGTGGCCGGCGCCGTTCTTTCAGGGCGGCCAGCCCTTCTTTGACATCGTCGCCAAAGAACCCCAACGCCTCGGCCAGCAGAGAATAGTCAAAAGAGGTATGTCCGGCCTGCCGCAGCCACTGGTTCAGCGCGCGCTTGGTGAAACGAATCGCCGGCTGCGGGCCGTCGGCCAGGCGGCGGGCTACGCGCATTGCAGTGTCCATCAGTTCGGAGCGGGGAACGGCCATGCTGACCAGTCCAATGCGTTCCGCTTCCTTGCCGTCCAGAAAGTCGCAGGTCAGCAGATAGTATTTCGCCTTGGCCATACCGCACAGCAGCGGCCAGATGATGGCGGCGTGGTCGCCGGCGGCCACGCCCAGCCGGATATGGCCGTCGGTGATGCGGGCATCCTCGGCGGCGATGGAAATGTCGGCCAGCAGCGCCACGGCCAGCCCGGCGCCCACCGCCACGCCGTTGATAGCGGAAATCACCGGCTTATCCAGGTTCAGGATGTTATAAACGATGTCGGCGGCTTCCTGCGTGTTCTGCGCGACAATGGCCGGGTTGTCGATCGCCTGCTCAATCATCTCAAAGTCGCCGCCGGCGGAGAAAGCGTCGCCGGCGCCGGTAATTACGGCAACGCGTACTTCCGGGTCGGCGGCGATGTCCAGCCAGATGCGGCTGAGTTCATTGTGCAGCCGAAAGTTGGTTGAGTTGAGCGTTTCCGGGCGGTTCATCGTCAGCGTGATGACGCCGTCGGATTTCTCAACAAGCAGATGTTGGTACGATGAATAGTCCGTCATCGGGATATGCTCCGTGAGTGTGTCGCAATGGGCTGCTAATCGTCGGCGGCCGCAGCCGTTTCAAAATCGGGCGGCATATCAAAATTGACGCGGCCGTCGGCGTGGTGCGAGTGCGACAAAATTGCCATCATTATGTAATTGTGATTGCGCTGCATTTGCAGCTGCATCTCATACTGGCCTTTCACCAGCGCATCCACCGACGCTTGCAGCCGGTCCGTCTTGATGTCTGTCGATGCTTGCAGTTTGTTCACCGACGCTTCCAGGCCGTCTATCCTTTCGTTCACCGACGTCCTCAGTCCGGCCACTTCCGCTTTGAGACCGCCTAGTTCCCCCTGGATGTTCCCCATCCGCGCCCAGAGGGTAGCGACGGCGCCGAGCAGAAACAGCAGCACCGCGCCGTAGATAATTGAGGGTATCAGGTCAGTAATGGCCATAATTTGGGCTCCCGGGCTGCGGCTGCCGCCTGTCGTGATAGGCTGATTTTACCAGATGATGCGCGCCTTTGGCAGCGCGGCCAGTTCTGCTTCATCCATACCCGGCAGCCCGCAGAATACTTCGCGGTTACGCGCGCCCGGCTCCGGCGTCCGGCGCATCAGCTCGGCGGACAGCGATGGAAAGGCGGCGCTGCGGACGCTGGCAAGCGGCGGCGTCCGGTTAGTCATAGGCCGAGCCGTTTCGGTAGCGGTAGCGCAGTTGGTATTCCCGCAGCAAAAAGGGCAGCATAGCGGGATTGCTCCGGGCGGCTTCCTCAAGAACATCCAGCATAGCGCCGGCTTCTTTCTGCCCCTCTTGCCGTCCTTCGATGCGGCCCTCTTGCCGCCCCTCTTGCCGCCCCTCTTGCCGGCCCTCCTCACGAGCGTTGGCCATTTTGCGGCGGTGTTCTGCCAGTGCGAAAAACATCTTGCCCCCCGTTTCTGCGGCTAGCGCCAGCGAGAATGCGACGAAAGCGCCCCATTCCCACAAGCCCATAATTGCTTGCGGCGTACTCTGCCAACTCCAGCTGTGATCCTGTACCGCCAGCGTCAGCAGGTTGACCGGCCAGATGCCCAGGATGATGAACTGGAAGTGCCGGATCGCCGCGCCGGGAATGTTCGGAATGTCCATATTATCCCACATTTGCCATCTGCGTTGCCGGGCCGTACCGGCCAATGCCGCCAGCCCGGCAGCGCAGCTATTCCGCCGCGTCTAGTAGTACACGGCGTTGCCCGTGCCGCCGCCGGCCGCAATCAGCTCCCCCGTGATGGCCCACGCTTTGTCTGACGCTAGAAACGCCGTCAGGTAGCCAATCTCGGCGGCGTCCACCATTCGGCAGATGTGATTGCCCCGCGGCGAGCCGGGAGCGAAATCCTGCCGTTCCGCTTCCTCCGCCGATACGCCCAGCTGCTCGGCGCGGGCTGCCAGCAGGTTGGGCGTGCGCTCCGTGCGCGTCGTGCCGGGATGAATGCAGTTCACCGTGATGCCGAACTGCCCCAGCTGCGTCGCCAGCGTCTTGGTAAGATGCACCATAGATACATTGCGCGCCCCGCCGCTGAGGTTGCCCGCATTGCGCGCGTTCAGCCCGCTGATGTTGACAATGCGCCCGTAGCCCTGCTCTTTGAGCAGCGGAATGGCGGCGCGGCAGCAGCGCAGCGCCCCCACAAACTTGACATCAAAGTCGCTCAGCAGATCCTCGTCAGCCAGGTTTTCAATGGCGCCGGTAGCGGTAGGCGAACCGCCCGGCAGCGATGCGCTGTTGACCAGAATATGCAGCCCGCCCAGCGCCTGCGCCGCCGCGTTGACTACCCGATCTACCTGGTCGCGCTGCGTGGCGTCAAACGCCATCGGTATGACGCGCCGCCCGGTAAGCTCGACGATTTCCGCCGCCGTCTTTTCCAGGTCGGCCATCGAGCGGGACGCTACTACCACATCGGCGCCCTCCCGCGCCAGTTCCAGCGCGATAGCCTTGCCGATGCCCCGGCTGGCCCCGCCCACAAACGCTTTCCGTCCACTCAATCCCAAATCCATTAGACAACCTCCGTAGGGTAAGCCGGCGCCGGCATAGTTTGCTCACCGGCGCCGCCTCGCTTGTAGATGGGCGGCATTCTACACAACGCCTTTGGGGTGCGCCAGTGCGCGGCGTCAGCATTGCTATTGCCATGCCGCCCGTCGCGGCGTATTTGACAACCGCCCTCTTGAGATGTATATTCACCGATAAAGGACAAGCAGTTAGCCTCAAATCTCGTTAGGCAGTGAAGACTATGAATTGGGATGACAGACTTACTGGCACCGCTCTGGAAATCGCTAAAACCGACGCAACCCCGCTCCGCGTAATGGCCGGCCCCGGTACTGGCAAGTCATTCGCTATGAAGCGCAGGGTCGCCCGCCTGTTGGAGTCTGGCTATGAGCCTAGTCGACTCCTTGCTCTTACGTTCACTCGCAACGCTGCGGACAGTTTGATTGGCGATCTACATACGCTAGGGATTGCAGGTTGCGAAAAAATTCAAGCAGGTACGCTCCATTCGCTCTGCTTTCGTATCTTGAATCGGGAGGACGTATTCAAGTACTTGGATCGTGTGCCCCGCCCTCTGATCACATTCAATAAATCGGGTTCATTGCAGTTCGAAGGTGGTGCTATGCTCAACGACTTGGTTCATAGCCGGCACTTTGGATCTAAAAGGGATTGTGCGGAACGTATCCGAGCATTCGAAGCTGCGTGGGCTAGGTTGCAATCTGACGACCCGGGTTGGACATCAGATACCTTGGACCAGGAATTTCAAGACGCCTTAATTAGCTGGTTGCGGTTTCATCGCGCGATTCTCATTGGAGAACTAGTACCGGAAACCCTTCGCTTCTTGCGTGGAAACCCGGCGTCTGACGTCTATTCAGGTTTTGATTGCGTGATTGTCGACGAATACCAAGATTTGAACAAAGCTGAACAAAGTTTGATCGATCTAATAGCCGGCAATAATCTTTTTGCAATTGTGGGCGATGCAGATCAGTCCATCTACCGCTTTCGTCACGCAAATCCTGAAGGGATAAATGATTTTAGCAGCCGGCATCCATCTACATATAATCAAACTCTCGATGAATGCCGCAGGTGCCCTCAAGACGTTGTAGTTATGGCAAATTATTTGATTAAGCACAATCACGCCGGCGAACAGGTTGACCGTCTGCGTTATATGCCAGAAAACCCCCGAGGCAGTGTCCGCATAGTTCAATGGCTAGATACAAAACGCGAAGCATCTGGACTTGCGGGTTTTGTTAAATCTCTTGTCGACGAATTTGAGTACAAGCCAAGCGATATTTTGATCACTACCCCTATAAGGTTATTAGGATACGGCATCAGGGATTGCATCAGTCAGGCCAATGTCCCTGTTCACAGTTTTTCTCCGAAGAGCCGCTAGAAAGCGATAGGGCTCAGCGAGCATTCGCTGTCCTAGCCTTGCTAGCGAATCCAGAAGATAGAGTCGCACTCCGCTGGTTCCTTGGTAGCGGTAGCAATACTGGGCTATCTGGACAGTATTTGAAACTACGCCAGCATTGTGAACAAACCGGCGATCCTCCACGGTCCGTGTTGGATGCCATTATAGGAGGAACTTTCCGGTTGCCGGGCACTTCGCAATTAACGGCAAAATACCGTGAACTTATAAATATCATCCAAAACTACGATGGATTGGATCCTGTTGGATTTGTGGATCAACTGTTGCCAGAAGGCAACGACGATCTAAATATGCTTCGCGAAATAGCATTGTCAGAACTTTCTAGCATTGACAGCGTAAATGGACTGTATGATCGCGTGAAAGCATCTATTGTCCAGCCGGATGTACCAGAAGGCGAATTTGTGCGAGTGATGAGCTTGCATAAATCAAAAGGCTTGACCAGTAAAATCACCATAGTGGCAGGTTGTATTCAAGATTTGATTCCGAATAAAAGCGATGATAATGCATCTCCGGACGAACAAAGAGCGTATTTTGAGGAGCAACGTCGGCTTTTTTATGTTGCTATCACGCGATGTACCGAGATGTTGGTACTTTCCTCTACCATTCGCATGGATCGTCAATTGGCCCATAAAATGGGTGTAAGAATACATAGTGCAGGGCGAGGGCTGGTTAATGTCATAGCAAGCCCATTTATGCATGAATTGGGGCCTTGTGCCCCCGATCCCATCGCTGGTGCAGATTGGGAGCAAGCAGGGTATCGGTAATCCCCCGGCCACCGTGCCGGCGGCATTTTCGTCAATCCGTTCCGCAAATACGATGCGGGATGCAATGAGCAGGAAATGGTTGAGGATGGCGGGGTTTAGGGGCGGGTGTTGGGGAAGTGGGGGATTACTTTTTCGGCCATTAGTTGGAGGGAGCGGTTGGCAGTGGGCTGGGGCATCAGGCCGCGGTTGGTGAGCATGAGGTTGCGGATGCCGGCTTGCTGCATACAGCGGATTTGCTCGGCGACGCGGGCGGGGCTGCCGACGAGGCTTTCGGGGGCGTCGGAGTTGGGGGATGGGCCGTAGCCGTCCTGGAGCATGGGGGGCGACTGCTGGGACATGGGGAACTCTTTGGGGTTCAGGCGTTGGCGGTAATCTTGCATAATGGAATAGGCTTGATGCTGGGCGGGGAGGAATTCGTCCATCGCCTGGCGGTCGGTATCGGCCAGGTGCATTTCGCGCCAGACCCAGATTTGGTCGAGGCTGCGTTCTATGGCGGGTTCGTCGAAGCCGGCGGCGGCCATGGTGTCGCGGTAGAGGGCGATGTCGGCGGCGACGCTGTTGATGGAACGGCCGCGGAGCAGGACGGGTCGTCCGATGCGGGCCATCTCAATGATGGATGCGCGGTTGATGCAGGCGCGGGCCAGCGGGGGATGGGGCCGCTGAAAGGGGCGGGGACGCACGGATGGGAAGGATACCTGCCAATGTTTGCCTTGAAAGTCAACATTGTCGGCAGTCCAGGCGGTAACGAGGAGCTGCTCGGCTTCCTCCATTTGCGCGGCGCCCTGGGCGGGGTCGGTGCCAAAGCCGAGGTACTCAAAGGCGTTGTAGTTGGAGCCGCGGGCGGTGCCGACGATAAGGCGGCCTTGGCTGAGGTTGTCCAGGAGGGCGGTCTGCATGGCGACGCGGACGGGGTTGTGGAGGGGGAGTTCCAGGATGCCGAAGCCGATGGCGACGCGGCGGGTTTTGACGGCTAAAGCGGCGGCGAAAACGAGGGGGTCGCCATAGACGCATTCGCCGGTGAAGTAATGTTCGGCGATCCAGATAGCGTGAAAGCCGAGCTGCTCGACGAGCTGAGCTTCGTCCAGGCATTCGGCGATGGCCTGGTCGTCGCGGGAGTCGTCGAATTTCATGGGATAGAAGAAGTGGCCGAACCGCATAGGGGCACCGCCGGGTTGGGTATAAATCCGTCATTCCGGCGCAAGCCGGAATCTGGGATTGACGGGCAGCTACTTGCCGTCGTCGATGCTGACGGTGATGATGGCGTTGGCGATGAGGGTGCCGTCGCTGCCGTCGTCGTTGAGGAGTTCCAGGCCGCCGGGTACTACATTGACGTTGGCCCGGCCATGTGGCAAGGAATCGGCTACTTCGTCGGCGTTGACTTGATCCGGGCGGGGTGCGCCGATGGTAACATTGACGGTCATGTCGTCGGCGGTGGCGCCGACGAGACGGGCGAAGCCGAGGCTGCTGTGGTGGATGGCGTCGAAGACGGCGCGTTTGGCCGCCAGGGTGTAGTCCAGGCCGTGGACGTCCACGCCCATGCCCATTTCGGTAACGCAGCGAACTAGCGCCATGGTGCAACCTCCCTGTCGCAGTGGTTTGGCGGTGGGAATGACGGGGATATTTAACGGCAGGGGCGGCGGCAAGTCAAGCGGCGGCGGGGGCCGGCGTCTGGGTTCTCGCTTGGGAGGGGCGCGGATGATGGCATGGATGGAGGGGATGATGGGGATTTTGGGCCTCCTTTGGGGGTGGGGGTTGGCGTTGGGTTGCGATGTCGGGTTGTCGGGTTGGGGTTGTCGGGTTCAAGGTGGTCGGGTGCGTTGGGATTGGGTTGGGTTGGGTTTTGGATTTCAGTCTGCCAGGGTTTGCGGTCGCTTATCAGCCCTACGGCCGGAGGTTTTGCGCGTTGCTTTTCACGCGGCTGGTTTTTCGTCCGAGGACGGGGCGCTACGTCTGGCGCCTTGGCAGGACCCGACTCCTTCGGTTAGTCTGACCGTGGGCGAGTAGGGAACGCCGGTGCGACTTGGGTTGCTGATTGGCCGTGAACGACCGGTCTTTTTGAGGGACTGGCTCCTGGCAGGCTGGGATGGGTGCCGTTTTGAGGCGGCGTTGAGTGTGGATGTGGTGTTGGCTTGGAAATTCGTACCCGACAAGGGGATGGTAACAGCGAACTTGGGTTCTTGTCAAGGGGGCTGGAGGTCGGTTTTTTTACACCGATGGACGGGATGGAATTGACGCAGAGGCGCAGAGTGGGGGATGGATTCTCTAAACTCACCAACGAAGTGCAACGCCAGGTTATGGTGTTGCCATGGGAACTCATTATCAACAACTCAGCATCGTTGAGCGCTGCGAAATTGCCCGATTATCGACCGCGGGACTATCAAAACGCGAAATCGCGGCGGCTTTGGATCGCGCGACATCTACCATCTCCCGGGAGCTAAACCGCAATGCCTCCGCCAACGGCGGCTATCAACCCGAATACGCGCAGCGGCAGGCCCAAGCCCGCTGTTGGCGCGGCGCGCGCTTGGAACGGGACGCCCCCTTGCGGGATGCGGTGCTGTCCCGGCTGCGCGCCGGCTGGTCGCCGGCCCAGGTGTCGGGCCGGCTGGCTCTGGATTGCGGACGCCGGGTCATCTCCCACGAAAGCATCTACCGCTTCATTTATGCTCAATTGGCCCGCACCAAGGACTATTCCTGGCGGCTGTACCTGCCGCGGGGCAAGTCCAAACGGGGTTGGCGCGGGCGGCGCGGCGGCAATACTATCGTCCGCATTCCGGGCTGGACGCCGCTGTGCCAGCGCAGACCGGAGGCTGATGACCGTAGGATACCCGGCCACTGGGAAGCTGATTTGATGCTGTTCGGCAATCACGGCCAAGCGCTGCTGTTGCTGCACGAGCGCCATTCCCGGCTGCTGCTGGCGTGGCGTCCGCAGAGCAAGGCGGCCGAACCGATCGGGGCGGCGCTGGCGCGGATGCTGTCGCCATTTCCGCCGGAGCTGCGGCGCAGCGTAACCTTTGACAACGGTATGAAGTTTGCCCGGCGCTATCGGCTGCACGGCCAAGGCATCCCAACTTACTTTTGCGCGGTCAGGTCGCCGTGGCAAAAAGGGGGAGTGGAGAATGCCATCGGCCGGCTGCGGCGGTTTTTGCCGCGCCGGGCGAATTTGAAGCAAATCAAGGCGGCGCAACTTACCGCCACAATCCAGGCGTACAACAATACGCCCCGGCAGTGCTTGAACTACCGGACGCCCACCGAAGTATTCGCCGCCGCCGCGTTGCACTTGAAATGTGAATCCACATTCCGGCGCAAGCCGGAATGACGGTAGTCGGGGAATGGCGGTTGGGGCGCTGGACTGGCGGGTTGGGGCAAGGGGTTGGATTCCGGCTTGCGCCGGAATGACGGTAATCGGGGAATGACGGTTGGGGGCGCTGGACTGGCGGTTGGGGCAAGGGGTGGGATTCCGGCTTGCGCCGGAATGACGGTTTGGGGTCGCCGGAATGACGGTAATCGGGGAATGACGGTTGGGGTTAGGGACGCTGCCGGCTTGTGCGGGAATAAATCCTTTGCTACAATCCCCCCGCAGGCTGGTCGCTGTCCGGCGGCGGCGTTCCGCATATGCCGCGCTTTTGGCCGCAGCCGCTATCGTCTGCACAACTATTGGAGGAGGAAAATACTATGCCGTCATTCTGGGAAAACATCCGAATGCCAGACCACACCGGCGAGCGGGAATCCGGCGCGAACATCGCTGAGGGCGGCGATATGGCCGCTTATGTGAGCTTTCCCCCGCCGAGCGTCGGCACCAGCCTGCCGGCCGTCATCGTCGTGCAGGAAGCTTTTGGGGTCAACTCGCACATTCAGCGGGTGGCCGACGGGTTCGCCGCGGCCGGCTATGTGGCGGTGGCGCCGGCAATGTTCCATCGCAACGAGCGTAACCCGAACCCGATGCTGGGCTACACGCCTGACGACTTTGACGCCGCCATCAATACTTATATGCCCGAACTGACCGGCCAGGGCATCATTGACGACATCAATGCGACTGTGGACTACCTGCAACGGACTTACCCGCGCACTCGCGGCCAGAAAATCGGCATCGTGGGGTACTGCATGGGGGGACGGGTGGTCTATCTGGCGGCCAGCGGGTGTTCCGGGCTCAGCGCCGGCGCGGTCTATTACGGCGGCGCCATAATGGCGGCCTACTCGGACGGCGTAACGCCCAGCGACGGCACGGGCAAAATCAGCATTCCGCTGCTGGGCAATTTCGGCGAAACGGACGGCAACCCGACGCCGGACGATGTAACCAAGATTGAGGGGATGCTGTCCGCTGCCGGGAAGTCTTTTGATTTCAAGATGTATCCCGGCGCCGGCCATGGGTTCAACTGCGATGACCGGGACAGCTACAACCAGGCGGCTGCGGAGGACGCGCAAGCGCGGACGCTGGCGTTCTTTGCGGAGCATCTGAAGTAAGCGACGGGAAAATCCCGGTCGAGCTTCGCCGCCCCCTGTCTCACCGGATGGGGGGCGTTGTGATACATTCCCGCAGCGAGTGGTATAATGCGGGGCAACTCAACAGCGCAGCGGAGGTTGACGATGGCTGCTGACGAACTGGCGCGCAACATTGATGCTTACGATGCGATAGCGCATCGTTTGGAGCAAGAGAGCGTCGGCAAATGGGCGGTTTTCCAGCGTGGGGAATTGGTGGGTATCTACGCGACCCGAGAGGATGCGCGGCAAACCGCCGAATACCATCACAGCAAGCACAGCAAGCATCCCCCGTATGTCCGGCCGGTTGGCCCGCTGCCCATAATGCTGCCCAGCATTTTCGGAGTATCGGGGCGGGTATATGCCGATAATTAGCTGCGGGTTCGTCAACCGGCCGGGGCGGTTGGCTGCGGTAGGGCCGCTGGTATCCGTAGAGATTGGGGATGACCCGGATTTTCGTCTCAACGCCGGCCGGCGCCCGGCGATTCCCGCAATGCGGTACAATGCGCTGGTGGACACCGGGTCAAGCGTAACCGGGATTGATGTAGAACTGGCCGACTATCTTAATTTGCCCGTCCGCATCGCCGGCTGCGTACCGCTCCCGGATTGACGGATCCGGGGGCGGTACGCATACTAATTGCTGCCGGACGCGGGAGGCGCGCACACGGCAGGAGGGCATCCGATGACCGGTCTGAAAAAAGAGATTAAAGCCTACGATGGGATGATTGACTACTTGGAGCGGGAACATCCGGGCCAGTGGGTAGTGTTCCGCGACGCGCAGCTGGTCGGTTCGCATAACGATTTTCAGGATGCCGCGCAGGACGCCGTGTCCCGTTTCGGGCGCGGCCCTTACCTGATTCGGCAAGTGGGGGCGTCGCCGCCGGCATTGCCTCATAATGTGATGTACAAGCTTTATCCTGACGACGATGACGACTAGCTGCGGATTTGAAAACCATCCCGAGCTACTGGTTGCTTATGGGCCAACGCTTGCGGTACAAGTTGGCTTTGACGGCAGGTTTGCGCCCGGCCGAGGGATGCGGCCCGATTTGCCGCCGGATCCGTATCAAGCCCTAGTTGACACGGGCGCCGCGGCGACTTGCATCGACGCTGACCTTGCCGCAAAGCTGGGGCTGCCGGTGGTTAACCAGCAGAGAGTGGGTAGCCCCCTCGGCGCCGGCAGTTTGTACACCCACTTGGCGCAGCTGATACTGCCGGGCATTGACGCTCCATTTTACGGCGAGTTTCTGGGCGCGCATCTGGCCGCCGGCCGGCAGCCCTATTCCATCCTGATTGGCCGGGATTTCTTGCAGTATTTCATAATGAGCTACAACGGCGTTACCGGGGCCGTTACTATCGCTGGCGGGTGATTGCCGGCGGCGTGCCGGCTTTCCCTGCTGTCATTGCGGCGTAATTCGCCCCCGATGGCGGCTTATTCCGGTATAAACAGTTCCTCGAGCACGCTGACCGCTTTGGCTGCTCCGTCGGCAAAAGCTACCACTGTTTCGTCGGCAAGGTCATTTTCGTAAAAATGGCTGTGCAGGCTGCGGGCAAATGCCAACCCGCCGGTTAGCGTGGATGCATCATCGGGGTTGGATTGCGCGGCCAGAGTGGCCAGACGCTGCGAAACTTGCAGAATGCCCCGATGACTGGGGAGGTGCAACCCATGCTCCGCCGCTGCCGTTTTCACCGCCTGCGCGAAAGATCCCCACGACTTTTCGGCGGCTTGTCGGTAGTCATCCTCGGCCAGGCTACGCCGGATGTGTTCCCGGTAGTGCGCCAGGTTATCGCGGTACACTGCCCGCAATTCCGCCGCCCGCTCCGCCGACAGCTCAATTTCCTCCCGGTTGGGCAGTGCGCTTCTGATGGCGTCAACCACCTCCTGCCGCGCCGGCCCGCCGTTTGCTTGGCCCATCGCGCTGCCGCCTTTTGCTATAAGCCGATTCGCTGATACGCCGGCAAATGGCCGTCAGCCGCCTAGGGGCGATATGCCGCGCGCCAGACGGATGATGTCGTTGGCGCTAATCAGGATTACCAGGGCCAGCAAGGCGACGAATCCGATTAGATGCACCAGGCCCTCTTTCTCCGACGGGATTCGCTTGCCGCCGCGTATCCACTCTATAAAGACGAACAGCAGCCGGCCGCCGTCCAGCATTGGGATGGGCAGGATGTTCAGTATGGCGAGGTTGATGCTGAGCAGGATGGCGACCAGGGTCCAGCCTTGCAAGCCGCCCTGCCGCGTAACTTCGCCGGTAATCTGGGCGATGCCGATGGGGCCGCTGAGTTCCGGCCCGCGCCCGGTTACGCCGCCGCTGCCGCTGATCCAGCCGCTGACTTCCTGCCACAGCAGCGTCAGCGTCTCTCCGGTGCGGGTGAATCCCAGCTGTACCGCTGTCCAGGGCGGCTCGGAGACGCGCATTTCCGCTTGGTCAACTACCTGGTAGCGGATGCCGGTAGCGCCTTGCCCGGGCGGCGGGTTGGCGCGCACGGCGACTTCGAGCAGGAGGGCTTCGCCGCTGCGTTCTATGCCCCACAGCATGGTGGCGCCGCGGTGCCGGCCGACTTCGCCCGGCAGGTCGTCCGGCGAGGGCAGCGGCGCGCCGTTCAGTTCCAGCAGCCGGTCGCCGGGCTGGATGCCGGCGGCGGCGGCGGGGGAATCGGGCGCCACTGCGGTAATTTCTACCGTGCCGCCTACCATTTCGGTATGGGGGACCATGGCCATAATGGCGAAAGCGACGATGGGGAACAGGGCGTTCATCGCCGAGCCGGCGGCGAGGACGATGGCGCGCTGGCCGACGCTGCGGCGGGCCAGGCTGCGGGGCGCCGCCGGGTTGTTTTCGCCCGACAGCCGGACGAAACCGCCCAGCGGCAGCCAGTTCACCGAGTAAAGCATATCGGCCAGGATGATGCGCCCGTCGTCTATGGCCCGTACCCGCCCTTCGTGGCGCAGGAAACGGTCGGAATGCACATCGTCAATGGAGAGGCGGGACGGCTGCTGCTCCGCCGGGGCATTGTCCTGATTATCCTGATTGCCGCCAAAGCCGGCGAAGCGGCCCAGGCCGGAGAGCCAGCCGCCGGCGCCGCTGCCGGAGTTGCCTTGTCCTTTGATTTCAACATAGACGGCGGCCAGCTGCCCGGCGTCGGTTTCGCCGGAGAGTACGCGGACTACCTGCCCCGGTCGGATTTCCGACAGGGCTCCGTTGAGGCAGACGGTTTGGGGGGAGAGCAGCGCTTCGGTGCGTCCGGAGTAGATGCCGAAAGCGCGCGGCGGGTAGCCTACGCCGAATTCCAGCACTTTGATGCCAAAGGCTTTGGCGGACCAGAAATGCCCCAGCTCGTGTATTACCACCAGCAGCAGCAGCATGGGGATGAACGATATTAGGGCGATGATGAGCGTTTCCATATCAACAAACCGCCGCGGCGCCGGATTGACGGCGCGCTCTGTGTTTGAACTAACTAATTACTTTTGACCGGGGCGTGTCGCCAGAATCAACGTCATTCCGGCGCCTCTAAAACCGTCATTCCCATTCCCATCTAACCGTCATTCCGGCGAAAGCCGGAATCCAGCGTCGTCGCAATCTGCACCAACGGGAATGGAACCGGCAACCATAGATTCCGGCTTTCGCCGGAATGACGGTTGTAGGGGCATGGGAATGACGGTTGTAGGGGCATGGGAATGACGGTAGGAGGGTACGGTTAGCTAATGACTGGCAGCGATGGCGGCGGCGATGGCGCTGGCTCGTGCGCTGGACCGGCGGTCGGCTTCCAGGATGTCGTCCAGCGCCGGGTTGGGTTGGTTTTGATGTTCGTCCAGGGTTTGCGCCACTACCCGATAGATGTCGGTAAAGCGGATGGCGCCGTCCAGGAATGACTGCACTGCGACTTCGTCGGCGGCGCTTAAAGCGGCGGGCGTCGTGCCGCCGGCCCGACCGGCGGCGATGGCCAGGTCAAAGCAGGGGTAGCGTTCCGGCTGCAACGGCTCAAAGTCCAGCGACCATGCCGCTCCGATGTCCAGCCGGGGGATGTCGGAGTTGGCGAACCGCTGCGGGTAGAACAGGGCGTACTGGATGGGCAGCCGCATACTCGGTGGCCCCAGCTGCGCTTTTACCGACCCGTCGTCAAATTCAACCATAGAGTGGATAGTGCTTTGCGGATGCACTACTACGGCAATATCATCCCATGGCACGCCGAAAAGCCAGTGGGATTCAATCACCTCAAACGCCTTGTTCATCAAGGTGGCCGAGTCAATGGTGATTTTGTCGCCCATCCGCCAAGTGGGATGCCGCAGGGCCTGTTCCGGGGTAACGGCGTCCAGGTCGGACAGGGGAGTGCGCCGGAAGGGGCCGCCGCTGGCGGTAATCAGCAGCCGGCGGATGTGGTTGTCCTCGCCCTGCAAGCACTGCCAGATGGCACTGGGTTCGCTGTCCACGGGCAGGATGGCGCCGCCGTGCTTGCGTTCCGCGTCTTTCAGAGCTTGGCCGGCCATTACGATGGGTTCCTTGTTGGACAAGGCTACCTGCTTGCCGGCGCGCAGGGCGTCCAGCGTGGGACGGAGCCCTACTGCGCCCATCAGGGCAACCATTACCTGATCCACTTGGGGCAGGGCCGCCATTTCGCGCATCGGCAGCAGGGCGACGCCGTCGGGCAGCGGGGCGGGCGGCGCATTGCACCAGATATAGCGGGGCTGAAATTCGGCGATCTGCTCCAGCAGCAGAGCGACGTTGTCGCCGGCGGCCAGGCCGACTACTTCAAATTCGCTGCGGAAAGCCCGGACGATGTCCAGCGTTTGCCGGCCGATGGAGCCGGTGGAACCGAGTATTACGATGCGTCGCATATTTTTCGTTGCAGTGCGCCGGGCGGGCTGCGCCGGCGGCGGTAATGGTAGCGGTAGCGTAATGGTAATGGCGATGGGTAGGTCAGGGTTGCGGAGCGAGCAGCAGCGCCAGCAGATAGACTACCATCAGCGATGGCAGCAGGCTGTCCAGGCGATCCAGCATACCGCCGTGGCCGGGGAAAAGCCCGCCGGAGTCTTTCACGCCGGCCCGCCGCTTGATTTTGGATTCCAGCAGGTCGCCGAGGGGCGAAACGATACCTAAAATAACACCAATTCCGGCCAATTGCCAAATCTGCAACCGGACGGGAAACAGGAGGCCCAGGACTACGGCGGCAATGACGGCGCCGGCCATGCCGCCGGCCGCCCCTTCCCAGCTTTTGCCGGGGCTGATGCCCGGCGCCATCGGATGCCGCCCAATCAGCCGGCCGACGGCGTAGGCGCCGGTGTCGGCGGCATAGACGGCGAGGATGCCGAGCAGCAGCCACCAGCCGCCGGCGGTAAGCAGATTGGCGGCGGCGACCGCAAACCCGCCGCCGGCGATGGCGGGCAGCAGCCAGACGCCGTTAGTCCAAACGCCGCTAGTCCCGCCGCCGTTGAGCTGGACGGCGGAACCGGCTTGCTGCTGGGCCGGCAGCTCTCCGATTTCGGCGATTTCGCCGCCGTCCATCGCAGGGGCTAAATCAGCGGGGGGCAAATCGCTAGACGCCAAATCGGTGAGCGCCACCGGCGGCGGCGTACCGGGATCGTCAAACAATGTTTCGTCCAGCAGCGGAATGCCGGGTTGCGGGCTGTCGGACAGCATGGCGTCAGCGCCGGCGGTCGGCAGGGGCAGTTCAACTTCGGCGCCGACGATGCCGCGCAAGGCAACGGCGCAAGCGAGCGCGCCGCCGATATAGACGGGGGCCGCGGCGAGGTACAGCATTGCCGTCAACGGGCGGCGTCCGTGCCAGGCGGCAACCATCCACAGCGATGCGATAATCACCCCGGCGATGCAGATGCCGGCGGCGGCGCGGGCAAAATCGGCAGCCGAGCCGGCCAGTTCGCCGGCGAGCACCAACGCTATGGCCCAGGCGCCGCCCAGCAGCAGCGGCAGCCGGGTATGCCGGTATGCCGGCGCGGCAGCGTCATTGTCATCATTACTTGCGCCGTCCGCATTACCCGTATCGCCCGCATCGGCATTGCGGGCATCCCTCTCGACCACAGATTCCGGCTTACGCTGGAATGACGATGATGGGGAGGCATCCATCTCGACCACAGATTCCGGCTTACGCCGGAATGACGATGATGGGCGGGCATCGGTCGTCGGGGTAGGTTCCGGCATGGGAGTTGGCGGGTGCAGGCGGTAGGCTTCCCGGACGCCAATAACGGCGGCGGCGGCGGCCAGCAGAGTAAGCCACGGCGGGCCGAACCAGATGGCGGCCAGCACCGCCGGCACGCCGACCAGCGCCGTTAAGATACGGTGCAGCAGCACAGCCGTTACTGCTCCGGCGCGGCGGTACTGCCTGCTGCGCCGGCGTTGCTGACGGCGTCGGAATCTGGCAGATGCAGCGCGCCGAAACGGCGCTGCCGGTTACGGTAGGCGTCCAATGCGGCATCGAGTTCGGCTTCGTCCAGGTCGGGCCAAAGCACGGGGGTATGATAATACTCGCTGTAGGCGGCCTGCCAGAGCAGAAAGTTGCTGATGCGCTGTTCGCCGCCGGTGCGGATAATCAGGTCGGGGTCGGGGCTGCCGGCGGTGTAGAGGTAGCGGCTGAACAGGGCTTCGTCCAGCTGCTCCGGCGGGAGATTGTCGGCGATGATGCGGCGCACGGCGCGCAGGATTTCGTCGCGCCCGCCATAGTTGAAAGCGATGTTGAGGGTAACCCGGTCGTTGCGGCGGGTACGCTTTTGCGCTGCGGCGATGGCCTGCCGCAGTTGGGGGTTGAGGGGCTCCGGGTTGCCGAGATGCACCAGGCGGACGCCGGCTTGATGCAGTTCGTGGGTTTGCGGTTCAATTTCCTCGGCCAGTATGGTCATCAGCGCATCAACTTCCGGCGCCGGGCGGTTCCAGTTTTCGGTAGAAAAGGCGTACACGGTGATTATGGATACGCCGCGCCGGGCCAGAGTATCCACGACGCGCCGGATGTTGGCGACGCCCTGCCGATGGCCGGCCACGCGGTGGAGCTGCCGCCGCACCGCCCAGCGGCCATTGCCGTCCATAATGATGGCGACGTGCTGAGGGGTAAGGCCGGAGCCGGAACCGGAGTCCGTATCGGGGCCGGTATGCTGATGTTGGGAGAGTGGGGAGGACAAGGCTGCTTACTGGTTTTGCAGTCGGGCTATTTCCGCTTCCAGTTCCCGGATGCGGGCTTCGGCGTTGAGGCGGCCGGCGCGTTCCATGCCGGCTTCGGCCTCGGCGCTGAACCGGCCGGCGCGTTCCATATCGGCCCGCATATCGGCGGCGCGGCGTTCTGCTACTTCCTCGTGATGCGTCCGCAGATAGCGGCGTTCCACCGGGTCGTACCAGCGCAGCTGGCCGTATTCCCAACAGAGGTCCAGGTTCAGCGCATCGCTGTGGCCCCAGTACCGATCGGCGTCAACCTGGTGGATAGTGATGGGGTGATACTGGCCGGCGGGCGTTAGGGCATCGCCGGCCAGGCCGGTTTGGTAGCGCGCGCCGCCGGTGGGGTCGAAGCGCCAGTATTCCGGTACTCCATAGGCGGCATAACCGATGCGCTTGCCCCTTTCGTCATTGAGCGCCGTGTGCACCGAGGCGATTTCCAGCACGAAATCGGGCGGCTTGCCCCGCGTCTCAATGGAGTAGCCGTTCTGTGTGATGGCATCGGCCCGGTCGGTGTCAAAAGCAACCATCAGGTCGGGCACCAGCAGGCCGGCCCGCTGGCCGGTGCGCCAGCCCAGCGGAATTTCGCTGAACACCAGCGTAGTGTCAGCGGCGCCAAAGTGCACTGCTAACGCCGCCTGGTAGCCGGGCAGGTTGAGATAGAGGGTGTTCTGCAAATCGTCACGGGGGGGGAAGTCGGGGAATTGGCCGTCGGGGATGTTATCCGCCGCCAGGGCCGCAGCAATTGCGGCTTGTGTCGTTTCCAGAGCTACGAATTGGAGCGTCATAGCGTACCGTACCTTTACACTTCCATAATCTCCGCCTCTTTCGCCGCCGACACTTCGTCAATGGTTTTGATGTGGGCGTCGGTGGTTTTCTGGAGGGCGTCCTGGCTGCGGCGGTTTTCGTCCTGCGATATGCTTTTGTCGCGTTCCATCTTGCGGAGAGAATCCACGCCGTCGCGCCGGACATTGCGGACGGCTACCTTGCTGTCCTCGGCCTTGCGTTTCAGCAGCCGCACCATTTCCTGCCGGCGTTCCCGGGTCAGCGGGGGTATGGGAACGGTAATCACATTGCCGTCGTTGGACGGATTAAAGCCGAGGTCGGACTGGGTGAGGCTGCGTTCAATATCGCGCAGGGCCTGCTTGTCCCAAGGCTGCACCAGGATGGCGCGGGCGTCGGGGGCCGAGATGGACGCAATCTGCTTTAGCGGGGTTGGGGAGCCGTAGTAGTCAACGGCAAGGTCCTCAATGAGAGAGGGGGCGGCGCGGCCGGTGCGGAGCGTGCCAATGTCGCGGCGCATGGCCTCAATAGACTGCCCCATTTTGCGTTCCGTTTCGGCCAGCACGGCGTCAATGGTGCGTTCCGGCTGCTGGCTGCTGCGGTCGTTTTTGGCGTTTCGCTCCGGCATACTGCTACCCTCCGTTGCGGTTTGCGGCTGCGCTGCGGCTTTCTATTCCATTACTATTGGCGCTTTCGATGCTATCGCCGCTGCCGTTATCGCTGTTGTCGTTATTATTACTGTCGCCGTTATTGATGAAAGTGCCGACGGCGTCGCCGCGCAGGATGCGGCTCATGGCGCCGCTTTCGAATATATCAAATACAATAATTGGCATATCGTTGTCCATACACAGGGTCATTGCGGTGCTGTCCATAACTTCCAGGCGGCGGTTCACGGCGTCCAGGTATTCCAGATTGCCGAACCGCACGGCGTCCGGGTTGGTGCGGGGGTCGGAGTCGTACACGCCGTCCACGCCGTTTTTCGCCATCAGCAGGACGTCGGCGCCGATTTCCAGGGCGCGCAGGGCGGAGGCGGTATCGGTGGACATATAAGGGTTGCCGGCGCCGGCGCAGAACAGGACGACGCGGCCTTTTTCCAGATGGCGCACGGCGCGGCGGCGGATGTAGGGCTCGGCAACGGCCTGGATGGACAGGGCGGACTGGGTGCGGGTAGTGGCGCCGCGGCGTTCCAGCGCATCCTGCAAGGCCAGGCCGTTGATGATGGTTGCCACCATTCCGGCGTAGTCGGCGGTAGAGCGTTCCATGCCGTGCTGGGCGGCGGCGGCGCCGCGCCAGATATTGCCGCCGCCCACGACGACGGCGATTTCAACGCCGCGCGCCTGCACATCAACGATCTGGTCGGCCAGATAGCCTACGGCGGCGGTGTCAATGGGATTGGCGCCGACGCCGGCGCTCTGCAAAGATTCGCCGCTGACCTTAAGCAGGACGCGGCGATAAACGGTATCGGCGCTGACGGCGGCGGCATCCATATGGCACGGCCTTTTCGCGGCGGGTGCGGTTCGATACGGAGCGTCGCGGCGGCCGGCGGGAAGGGGAATGCCGGCTATTCGCCCAGCGCCAGGCGGCTGAAGTGAACGATGCGGACGTTTTCGCCGGTCTGCGCCGCCGTTTCGCGCACGAGGTCGGCCAGCGTGCGGGAGCCGTCCTTGATAAAGGGCTGCTGCAACAGGCAGACTTGTGCGGCGGGACGGTCGTCGTCCGCCGCAATATCGGCTTCGCTGAGATAGACCGGGGACATTGCCGCGACCTGCATTGCGATGTCGTGCGCGAGGGTGCGGAATTCATCAGTGCGGGCGACGAAATCGGTTTCGCAGCCCAGCTGCACCAGCGCGCCGACGCGTCCGCCGGTATGGATATAGGCTTCTACCAGGCCTTGGGAGGTTTCGCGGTCGGAGCGTTTGGCGGCCTGCTCAAAACCTTTCTGCCGCAGGGCTGCTACGGCCTTGTCCAGGTCGGCGTCGTTATCCTCCAGAGCTTTTTTGCAGTCGCTGATGCCGGCTCCGGTTTGCTCGCGCAGGTTTTTAATCAGTTCTACGGTTACGGCAGGCAAGTTGGGCGCCTCCTGGTTGAATCGGATAGACGGAACGGGTTGGGGCAGTGATGGCGGGGACGGGCGGCCAGGGCTAGGACGACAAGGGGCGCGACGCCATCATCGATTCCAGATCTTCCAGCGTAACGGTGCCGGTGGTGAACATTTGGGCGGTTTCCTCGTCGGGGATGGCGGGTTCCTCAGCGGCGGCGGCGGCTTGCATCAGGGCTTCCCGCTGGGCTACGCCTTCCGCGTAGGCATTGGCCATTCGTCCGGTAATCAGCCGGATGGAACGCACGGCGTCGTCGTTGCCCGGCACGGGATGGGTAACGAGGCCGGGGTCGCAGTCGGTATCAACGATGGCGAAAATGGGGATGTTCAGGCGGCGGGCTTCGGCGATGCAGAGGTCCTCTTTGCCGATGTCAATGACGAACATTGCCGACGGCAGGCGATCCATATTCCGCAGCCCGGTAAAGTACTTTTCCAGCTTGTCCAGCATATGGGTAAGCCGGACGGTTTCTTTCTTGGGCAGCCGCGCCAGGTAGCCGGTATCCCGCTGTTCCTGCAACCGCTTCATATGGTCGATGCGGCCTTTGATGGTCTGGAAGTTGGTCATGGTGCCGCCGAGCCAGCGCTGGTTGACATACCACTGGCCGACGCGTTCCGCTTCGGAGGCGATGACATCCTGGGCCTGCTTTTTGGTGCCGACGAACAGGACTTTGCCGCCGCTGGCGCCGATTTCCACCATGGCTCGGTAAGCGTCGCTGATGAGGCCCATCGTCTGTTGGAGGTCGATAATGTGGATGCCGTTGCGCTGGGTAAAGATGTAGCGGCGCATACGGGGGTTCCAGCGCCGGGTCTGGTGGCCGAAATGGACGCCGGCCTCCAGCAGCGACTTCATCGTGATGGGTTCCAGCTGCGGAGCGGCAGCCGGCGGCGGGCTTTGCGGGGCCTGTACCATAAACTCTGCTCTCTCCTGTTGTTGCCGTATTTCCGAAATCGGGCGGTGGGCTTACGCATTGCGGCGCATAGCGGAACAGCTGCCGCAGCCCGTCATCCCGCCGTTATTTCGGTTAGCCGGTTAACGGGACGGGGCCGGCGGCGGTTCTGCCGGCGCACAGCCGGCGGCATTGTAGCATATACGGCGGGGCAAGGGCAAACGCCGGCGGCGTTTCGGAATGCATATGCCGTTGTTCCGGCGAAAACGGGAACGAAGGCGCATTATCTGGGCTTCGGCTCTCCGGTTCGCTACGCCCCGGCAGCGGCCGGCGGGGGGGCTGCTGCTTACGGCGGCCATTCCAGGCGCAGGATGGGGCGTTCGGCCGTGAGCAGATACACGTTGCCGTCGGCGTCGGTATTCATTGACAGGATAGTGTAGATGGTGTAGAGGATTTGGCGGGTTTGCCAGCCGGCGCCCGGGCTGCCGGTGAGCGCCCAGACGCGACCGGCGCACAGGTCGCCGTAAAGCACCGTGTTTTCATACCGGGAACCGGCAACTACTCCGGTAATCGCGCAGCCGACACTGTAGTCAATCACCGGCGCAACTGCGGCGCTGGCGGCGCAGATCTGCGCGTCGGCGCGGCAGAGAGTTCCTTCGAAAACCGGCCAGCCCATGTTGTCGCCGGCGCTGGCCAGAGACAGTTCCTCCGCATCGTGTTCTCCGACGTCGCCAACCCAGAGCCGTCCCTGCCAGTCAAAACTCATGCGCCAGGGATTGCGGAGGCCGTAAGCCCAGATTTCGGGGCGGGCGCCCGGCGTGTCGGCAAAAGGGTTGTCGGCGGGTATCCGGTAGGGTTGTGCGGCGGATGCGCGGCGGACATCAATGCGGATTATCTTGCCGTTCAGAGTGTCCAGGCTGGCTGAGTTTTCCTCCTCCGCGTTGTCGCCCAGTCCCAGATACAGCATACCGTCCGGGCCGAAACGAATGGCGCCGCCTTGATGAACTTTACCTCTTTCCGACAGTTCCAGAATGGTCAACTCGTCTTGCGGAACTGCGGAACCGTCAACGATGGGGAAACGCGCCAGCCGCGCCGTTACCGGGCCGCCGCCGGCGTCGTTTGAGGCGTCGGCGGCGCTGCCGGATTTGCGAATATAATAGACATAGAGGAACGGGAACTGGTCAAAGTCCGGATCCAGGGCGGCGCTCAACATACCCCATTCGCGTTCGGCGCGGCTGGTTTGGGCGGTCAAGTCCAGTATCAGCCGCGCGGCGCCGGCGGCGGTGTAGGAGCTGATGAAGCCTTTGAGTTCTACCACTGCGGCTGAGCCGTCCGGCCAGGAGAACAAGTCGACGGGCGCATCAAAGGGGCGGCCGGCGAAAGCTTCGGAAACAGCGGCGGTCGGACGGGCAGGAAGCGTCGGATAATCCGGCAAAACCAGGTCGGTGAGTCCCCAGCATTCGGCATAGCCTTCCGGGCGCAGGCCGCAGGTGCCATACCGACCGGCAGTTACGGCGGTGAACCGGCCGGGCGGGACGTTAGCGGCGCCATCGCCAGCGCCCCAGCACTGCGCGGTTCCGGCGGCGTCAATGCCGCAGCCGTGCCGCTCTCCCGATGTAATTTGAGTGAAAACGACGTCGGGCAACGGGCGAAACCATTCATTGTCATCGTCATTATCATCGTTATCGTCATCAACGCCGAGGCACCAGGCGGCGCCGTTGTGGCGCAGCGCGCAGACGTTGTTCCTGCTGAGGGCCAGAGAGTGGTAGGGGCCGGGTGGGGCGGCGGTAATGTCGTTGAAGCTGCCGCCCCAGCAATGCATTTCCCGGCGGCGATCCAGGCCGCAGCTGTTAAAGCCGCCGGCGGCAATTGCGGTAAAAACGATACCGCCTGGCGGCGCAGTATTCCCCTGTTCATCCCAGCCCCAGCAGGTTGCTGCGCCCTGTAGATCCAGGGCGCAAGCGTGGTCTTTGCCGGCGCTCACGGCCTGGAACTGCCCGCTTGGGGGCACGATTATCCGGTTAGGCGCCTTGTCCGCGACGCAGCTGATTGTGTTATCGCTGTGGATGCCACACAAGTAGTTGTGTCCTAATGAAATTTGCCGAATAGTTGCGAAGGCAAACCGGCTTTGAGCGGCGCTGTTTTGACTGGGGCCAATGTGTCCGTCCCAGCATAGTATGCGTCCGTCCCGCTGCAAGCCGCAAAACTCGCGCCCGTAGGCTGCCAGCTGCACGAAAGGGATGGGCGGATACACGATAAACGTACCGAGCGGCGGCGTCCGGTCGACAGCCGGAAGCGGCGTTGCCATCGCTTTTTCAGGGGCAATTGTCGGGGGGGGGGGGGGGGGGGGGGGGAGGCAACGTCGGGACCGCCGCAGGCGGCCAACAGCATCATCAACAAGAGGACGACGCCAGCGGCAAATACGCGCGCCGGCAGACGCGTTGGCAAATTCTGCAAACTAAATCCCATAATGCCGGCCCCGTCCGGCAGCAGTCCGCCCGCCACCCCCGAACTCAAGGGCTTGACCGTCCGGGTCGGCAAAACCGACGCGGCTGGAAACGACGTCAAACATAGTTATAGCCGGCATATCTCGGATGGGGTCGGATACCGGGCAGGATTATAGCACAGACGGCGTTTTGCCGGGCCTTTCGTCATTCCCCTAACCGTCATTCCGGCGCATCCATTGCCGCCTTGACACTCAATCCCGTTGGCGGGTAGTATGCGGGCAGCGGCGGGGCGTATCGGGATACCGGGATGCGCGCCAAGCCGGCTGATATTCCGGTATCCGTCAGACAATCCCCGCCTGGTGAACGAAACCCGTCATCATTGCCCGACTTGTCATCGACCCATCCCATCCATCACCGTCATCATCCATCCGTCCGCAGCCACCCGGAGGAGGTACACGCTATGCCCACCAACCAGGATATTGCCCTGATGGCCCATCTGATGCGTCGGGCCGGCTTTGGCGCCACTTACGCCGAACTGGAGCAACGCGCCGCCCAGGGATACGCAGCAACCGTTGAGGAACTACTCAACCCGGAAAGCCAGCCCGACCTGGAAATGGACCTTCTGGAGCGCCGTTTCGTCGACTGGAAAGAGATGAACGCGCTGGAAGTCAACCAGGCGTACTGGACTTACCGGATGATTAACACGCAGCGCCCGTTGCAGGAAAAGGTCGCCCTGTTCTGGCACGGCATCCTTTGCACCGGCAACTCCAAGTGCGAGCATGGCCGGCAGGTGCAGCTCCAGCTGGATCTGTTCCGCAATATGGGGATGGGCAATTTTGACGCTCTGCTCAAAGGGCTGGCCCGCGACCCGGCGATGGTGTTTTACCTGGACAACTGCATGAGCCACAAGGGCGCCATCAACGAGAACTGGGGCCGCGAGCTGCTGGAATTGTTCTCAATGGGCGTTGGCATGGACGGGCAGGCCAACTACTCCGAGGACGATGTGAAAGAGGCGGCGCGGGCTTTCACGGGCTGGACGATTACCAACGCCGTGCCGCGCTACCCCTACGGGCGCTACGAGTCCAACTTCATCTACAACCCCTACGACCACGATGCGGATGCCAAGACTTTCCTGGGCGAAAGCGGCAATTTCAACGGCGACGACATCGTGGACATCATCTGCCGGCAGCCGTCGGCGGCCCGCTTCGTCGCGCGCCATCTGTACAATTTCTTTGTGGCGGACGAAGTGCAGGTGCCGGCCTGGCAGAACACCCCGCCGCGCGACCCGGACGCCATCGCCCTGCTGGAACGGACTTACTTTGATTCCGGCTACAGCATCACCGCAATGCTGCGCGTGCTGTTCAACTCCGACTTTTTCAAGGATGCCCGCTTTGAGAAAGTCAAGAGCCCGGCGGAAGTGGTCATCGGGACGATGCGGCTGGTGCAGGACTTTACGGCGCCCAAGCTCGGCTTGCAGCCGCTGGCGAACACCATCCGCTATATGGGCCAGGATCTGATGAACCCGCCCACGGTGGAGGGCTGGCACACCGGCGCCGAATGGATTGACTCCGGCACGCTGGTGGAACGCATCAACTTCGCCGCCGACCAGGTAGGCAACACCGGGCTGCCCGGCATCCGCGACATCGTAACCCGGCTGGGCAACGAGCAGGTAGCTACGGCGTCCGGCATCGTTGACCGCTGTCTGGAAATGGTGGGGGCCTACGAACTGGCGCCGGAGACGCGGGAGCAGCTGATTGCCTACGCCGGCAGCAGCGGCGACCCGGCTCCCGGCACGCCCGAATACTCGGATGCCGTCGCCCAAACCTTGCAGCTGATTGTCAGCACGCAGGAATACCAGTTCGCGTAGCCGGAATGGTCCGCAGACGATACCGGGGCCGGCAGTATGACTTTATGGCGGCGGCCTTGCCGACGGCGGTTATACTGCTGGCTCTGGCCTGGCGCAGCAGCGGGCCAGCGACCGCCGTTTCAACTAACCGGCAGCAAGTGGCAGCAGCAACGGGTAACGGGTAATGGAACAGGATGGCCGCAGCAAACGAACCGGAACGCAGCAGCCGCATCAGCATCCCCAACATCTCGGCAACGGCGGTGCGCTGGTATCTGTCGGTTTTCAACCTGCTGACCATCTATCTGACCGTAACCAACACCGTCTTTGCGGCGGCGCAGCAAAACGCGAACAGCTGGCAAGCGATCCAGTACATCGCCACGGGTGAACTGCTGAAAGCGGGCGGAGTGGCGCTGATCGTGTCGCCAATCATCGCGGAGGGATTGAAAATGGTACTGGCCGAAATTTTGAGCGAGCGCCGGATACGCAAGGCCACCGCTAAAGCCGTGCAAGAAAATCAGGCCAAATGGGAAGCGTGGTTGCAACGTCGGCAAGACGCCGCAGACAAAGGCATCCCCTTTGACGAGCCGCCGCCTCAACCGGAATCGACCCGACAAGGATGGCGAAAATGGTTCTAGCCGAAATTTTGAGCGAGCGCCGGATACGCAAGGCCCGCGCCGACGCCACCGTCGTAGCCCGCGCCAAAGCCCGGCAAGAACACCATGCCGAATGGTCTGCTTGGGTGCAGCGTTGGCGGGACGCCGAAGCCAAAGGCATCCCCTTTGACGAACCTCCACCCGAACCGGACGAAAAACGGAATCGCCGCGCCGGTAAAGCGTAAGCCAACAACCGCAACTGCCGCAAATTGCCCGCCCCACCACCGCATCACAAGGAGTTACCAAATGACCGCTACCAATAAAGACCCGGTGCTGGTTGTGCTCCAGCTTTCCGGCGGCAATGACGCCCTGAACACCGTCGTTCCCCACGGCGACCCGCTGTATTACGACAACCGCCCCTCCGTCCGCGTTCCCGAAGGCCAGGCGCTGGACATCAACGGCTATGTCGGCCTCAACCCCAATATGGGGCCGATGCAGCGGCTGTATGACGCGGGCAAAATGGCGATTATCCAGGGCGTGGGCTATGCCAACCCCAACCGCAGCCACTTCCGCAGTATGGACATCTGGCATACCTGCGAGCCGGACAAGCAAGGCACCGAGGGCTGGCTGGGCCGCGCCATCCGCGAAATCGACCCGCACAAGGAAAATGTGCTGACCGGCGTCAACTTCGGGCGCGGGCTGCCCCGCGCATTGGCCGCCCCCGGCGTTCCCGTCGCATCCGTCGGCAACCTGGCTACCTATGGCGTGCTGACCGGCATCGAGGCCGACGACCAGCGCACCGATGCCCTGGACATTTTCTCCAAGATTTACTCGCCTACCATCGGGCGCAGCGCCGTGGTGGACTACCTGTCGCAGACCGGGATGGACGCTCTGAAAGGCGCCGACATTCTCAGCACCGCCCCTGATGCGTACACCTCAACGGTGGAGTATGGCGGCGATGTGGTGGGGCAGTATATGAAAAACATTGCCCAGGTGCATCTGGCCGGCTTTGGCACGCGCATCCTGTACACCACCGCGCCCTACAACAGCTTTGACACTCACGCCGGGGAACTGGCCGCCCACGCCAAGCTGTGGAAGGACACCGCCAACGCCGTCGCCGATTTCTACGACGACCTCAAGGAACACGACGCCAGCGACAATGTAACGCTGCTGGTGTTCACCGAGTTTGGCCGCCGCGTCCACGACAACGGCTCCGGCACCGACCACGGCAGCGGCGGCGTGGCTTTCGTCATCGGCGACGCCGTCAAAGGCGGGCTGTATGGCGAATACCCCTCGCTGGCGGAGGACCAGCTGCTGGAAGGCGACCTGCATTTCAACAACGACTTCCGCAGCATCTACACCGATCTGCTGGAAAACTGGATGGGGCTGGACGCGCAGCCGCTGGTGAACGGCAGTTTTGAGAAGTTCAACTTCGTGTAGCGGCCCGGGCCGGATGGATTCCGGCTGGCGCCGGAATGACGGTACGATGCCGGAATGACGGTACGATGTCGGAATGACGGGTTTGCGCCGGAATGACGGGATGATGCCGAAATGCCGAAATGATGCCGGCCCGGCATTTTCCCAATACCGGGCCGGCGCCGCTGCGCTGACGATGCGCGCTGACGAATGGATGGAGGAACGCAAATGACGACTACGATGCAGTCCACCGGGCTGCCTACCCTCAACATTTCACTGCAATACAGCCACACAATCGGGCGCGCCGAGTTCTCCGGCCCCGGTTTTCGCAACCCTACCGCAATGGCGCGCGGCGAAGGCAGCATAATGTATGTCGCCAGCCGCTCTTACGACTACCGTCCCGACGGCAAGCGCATTACGATGTGCACCGTGGACGAGGAATTCATCAGCGAATTCGCCAAGGGCGTGTTTGAGCAGGGCGACGGCGAGGCCGTATCCACCGACGGCGCCATCATCTGGCCTACCGCCATCACGGTGGGGCCGGACGAAAACGTCTATCTGGCCGACGAGAACACGGATCGCATCAGCATCTACTCGCCCGACGGCGAATATCTCCGCAAGTGGGAGCGGCCCGGCAGCGGCAACGGCGAATGGGACAACCCCAGCGGCCTGGTTTTCGGACCGGACGGCCTGCTCTATCTGGTGGATTCCGGCAACCACCGGGTGCAGATGCTGACCAAAGACGGCGAATATGTCGGCCAATGGGGCGAATTCGGCAGCGGCCCGGGCCAGTTCAATATGCCCTGGGGAATCACCGTGGACCAGGCCGGCAAGGTGTATGTGGCCGACTGGCGCAACGACCGCATCCAGAAGTTCACCGCCGACGGGCAGTTTCTGATGGCTTTCGGCGCCACGGGCGACGGCCCCGGCCAGTTCAACCGCCCTACCGATGTGGCTGTGGATGCGGACGGAACCATCTATGTGGCCGACTGGAACAACGACCGGATGCAGGCTTTTCATCCTGACGGCAGCTATGCCGGGATGACCTACGGCGAGGCTACCGTTTCGCAGTGGGGGATGGGCAAGCTGGACGCCAACCCCGAAATGTGGGAGGAACGCCGGATTGCTCAGGGCCTGGACCGGGAAAAGCTGTTCTGGGGTCCCATCGCAGTGGAATGCGATGACGATGGCCGCATCTTTGTGGTGGAATCGGCCCGTTCCCGCATCCAGGTATTCCGCAAGCAGGACGCCCTCTTTTACGGCGTCAACGAGCGCGTCGCCGGCGGCGGCGGACGCCTCTAACCCCCTGCTCCCTCCATTATAGAGAGAGCCAGGCAAGCGTAAGCGCGGCAGGAGCGGATAACTATTCGCTCCTGCCGCGGTGCTTGCTCAACCAATCGCCGGCGAACCGGTGATATACTGCATCATCCGCAATACTTGCCCTTTAATCTGAACCCGTCATACCGGCGTCTTTGCAACCGTCATTCCAATCCCCTCAACCCGTCATTCCGTCTTCTTTGCAACCGTCATTTCCCCCAAACCGTCATTCCGGCGAAAGCCGGAATCCAGCGTCGTAATCTGACCATACGGTAACGGAGCCGGCAACCATAGATTCCGGCTTTCGCCGGAATGACGGTTGTATAAGGCGCCGGTATGACAGTTGTAAAGACGCCGGAATGACGGTTGTAAAGACGCCGGAATGACGGTTGTAAAGACGCCGGTATGACAGTTGTAAAGGCGCTGGTATGACGGTTGTAAAGACGCCGGAATGACGGTGAGTATGACGACACGCTCCAGGATACCGCATTTTGACTACTCAAGAACAGTTAGTTACCCGGTTGAAGCCGCTGGGCATTCGGCTCACGCCGCAGCGCCTGGCCATCGCCGAAGTGGTGGTGAACTCTGCCGACCATCCGACGGTGCGGGATATTTTTGAGCGGGTGCGGGATTTTTTCCCGTATGTAACCTTGGCCACCGTGTATTCAACGCTGGGCCTGCTGCAAGAGGCGGGCATCGTGCGCGAGCTGCCTTTTCAGAAGCAGTCCCGCTATGACGCCAACCTGTCGCCCCACGCCAACCTGGTCTGCCTGGGCTGCGGCACGGTGGTAGATGCCGCCGTCGGCCGGGAACAGGTAGCCGAACTGGAGCAGGCCGTCAGCCGGGAAACCGCCTTTCGGGTAGCATCCCAGCGGGTGGATTTCTACGGCTACTGCGAAGGATGCGCCCCGGCCGGCCCGGCATCCTGATTAAGGCTAGTCCTGATTACGGCCGACGCCGGCGCATCCGGCCGGCGTCATTCGGAAGTGTTCCGTTGGCCTATCTGTCGCGGCTTACGCTTACCAACTACCGCAACTTTCGGCAGGTTGATATTGAGCTGCCGCCGGGCGTTGCGGTGTTCGCCGGCGCCAACGCGCAGGGCAAAACCGCCCTGCTGGAGGCCGCGTACACCCTGGCGGTTGGGCAGTCCTTTCGCGCCGGCAGCGAGCGGGAAGTGGTGAACTTTGCGGCGGCGGCGAAAGGCGAAGCCGCCTATGTATCCGGCGTGGCCCAGCGGGGCGACCAGCAGATTACCGTCGTAGTTGGCTATCTGCCGGCGGCCGAACCGCCGCCCGATATGACGCCTAATGCGCCGGCCGACGCCGGCGATGCCGATACCGACGCCGCTGCGCCCGCATTGCCTCCGGTACGCAAGCAAATTCGGGTGAACCGGCTGCCGGCCCGCGCGTCCGGGCTGCTGGGGCAAATCGGCGCCGCGCTGTTCTTTGCCGACGACTTGAACCTGGCATTGGGTTCGCCGTCGCACCGCCGCCGCTACCTGGACATACTGGCCAGCCAGTGCGACCGCTACTATCTGGCGGCGTTGCAGCGTTACCAGGCGGCGCTGCGCCATCGCAACGGCCTGCTGCGCCGGCAGTGGGACACCGGCGGCGTAACCGATGACGAAATGCGCTACTGGGATGAGCAGCTGCTGGAATCGGGAACTACGCTGATGCTGGGCCGCCGGGCCGCGCTGGATGCTTTGGCCGATGCCGTCAACCGGCTGCACCGGGATTTGTCGGATCTGGCGCGTTCTTTGCGGATAATGTATAAGCCCCGGACGCCGGCGGACGGGGCGGCGGATGCCGTCAAGGCGGCGTTCTGCGCGGTGCTGCGGCGGACGGCGGGCCGGGAACGGGCTACGACGGTCGGCCCGCACCGGGATGATGTGGACATTCTGCTGGGCGGGCTGCCGGCCGGCTCTTTCGCCTCGCGGGGCGAAGCGCGCACCATTGCGCTGGCGCTGCGCCTGGCCGAAGCCGAATATCTGGCGCAGGCCCGCGCCGATGACCCGGTGATACTGCTGGACGATGCATTCTCCGAGATGGACGCCAGCCGCCGGGAACGGGTATTGCAGAAAGCGGCCGGCTACCGCCAGACGCTGATTGCCACCACCGAAATCGAGCCGATACGCGCCCATTTCGGCAACAACGCCGCCTATTTTCAAGTCGCCGACAATTCAGTAACCCGGCAAGTCTGATAGAGTAGCGATGCCCGTCATTCCGGCGCAAGCCGGAATCTCTACCCGTCGCCCAACAAGATTGCCCTAGCCATTATCCCGTCATTCCGGCTTACGCCGGAATCTCTACCCGCCGCCCGACAAGATTGCCCAAGCCCCCATCTCGTCATTCCGGCGCAAGCCGGAATCCCAATCGCCGCCCGACGAGATTGCCCAAGCCCGCATCCCGTCATTCCGGCGCAAGCCGGAATCTCGATCCGCCGCCCAACAAGATTGCCCTAGCCATTATCCCGTCATTCCGGCGCAAGCCGGAATCTCTACCCGCCGCCCGACAAGATTGCCCTAGCCCGCATCCCGTCATTCCGGCGCAAGCCGGAATCTCTACCCGCCGCTCGACCGGTTTGGCCGCAATTGACTTTGATGGAAAGCATCCCCGCCGCTGCCGCTTTGCTGTCCGCCGCCCGCTACGCCATTGCGCTTACCGGCGCCGGCCTTTCGGTGGAAAGCGGCATTCCGTCCTTTCGCGGGCCGGGCGGATTATGGACGCGCTACGGGCCGCCCGGCAACCTGTCCTACCGGGAGTTTGTCCGCGACCCGCAAGGCTGGTGGGAACGGCGTCTGCGCGACGAAGTTACTCCCGGCAATCCTACCTATGACTTGAAAGCAGCGGTGGACAATGCCGCGCCCAACCCCGGCCATCTGGCGCTGGCGGAACTGGAAGCGTCCGGCGTCATCAAGTCGGTTATTACGCAGAATGTGGACGGGCTGCATACGCGGGCCGGCAGCCGGTCGCTGCTGGAAATCCATGGCAACCGCAGTTGGCTGCGCTGCATCGGATGCGGGCAGCGATGGCCGCGCGCCGACTACGCCGTTACCGACCTGCCGCCGGTATGCGGGCAGTGCGGCGGCATCATCAAGCTGGATACCGTAATGTTTGGCGAACCCATCCCGCGCGCCATCTTGGACGCCTGCTTCGCCGAAGTTGAGCGGTGCGATGCGATGCTGCTGGCCGGCACCTCCGGCGCCGTCAACCCGGCGGCGCAATTCCCGCGGCTGGCGCAAGAGCATGGAGCGCAAATCGTTGAAGTCAACCCGGCGGCTACGGAGCTTACCGCCATTGCCGATCTGGTAATCACCGGGCCGGCGGGAACAGTCCTGCCGGAGATTGCCAAACTGCTGCGGCAAGACTAGCGCGCGCTATTGCTCGTATTACTCAAGGCTGTGGAGTCATAACGCTATGTGGACGGCATTTTTAGAATGGTGGCAGACGCTGACGGAGTCTGCCGCCGCCATTGAAATCAGTTGGCTGGACTTGCTGACCAGCTGCATCATTCTGGCGGTGTCGGTGGTGTTGGCGGCTTTGTTCAGCAAAGTGATTTTCCGGCTGCTGCTGCGGGCCACGCGGCTGTCCTCCGGCGCATTGGACGACCGCATCGTGCGGGCGGCGCGCGGGCCGGTTACCGCCTATATCATCCTGCTGGGGCTGTATCTGGCGGCGGAACTGCCCCTGACGCTGCCGGCGGTAGTCGACGATGTGATTAACAAGGTAGTTGCCCTGGCCGCCGTCGTCATCAGCGCCACTCTGATTAACGCCATCGCCGCCGCCGTGCTGAGCTGGGTAGAGGAGTATCTGCGCCGCGCGGACGCCAGCACTCCCGGCAGCTGGGCCTTGCCGATGGCCCGGCGCAGCATCGTCGTGGTGGTTTTCGCAATGGCCGGCATGGTGTCGCTGGACATTCTCGGCATCAATATCAGCCCGCTGATTGCCGGCTTGGGCATTGGCGGCCTGGCGGTAGCCCTGGCCTTGCAGCCCACGCTGAGCAACCTGTTCGCCGGCACTTATGTCATCACCGAGGGCGTCGTCAGCGCCGGCGACTATATTGAAATGGAGGGCGGCATTACCGGGTATGTGGTGGATGTGAACTGGCGCAGCACTCGCCTGCGTACCTGGACTAACAACCTGGTCATCATCCCCAACTCCCGGTTTGCCGAAACTATTATCACTAATTACAGCAAGCCGGACGACCATGTAAATGTGTATCTGACTTGCGGCGTGGCCTACGAAAGCGACTTGCATCAAGTGGAATATGTCAGCAAACAGGTGTTGGACGAAGTGCTGCATACTCATCCCGGCGCAGTGCCGGAGTATGGCTCCTATGTTGGCTACGAAGCCTTTGGCGACAGCAATATAGACCTCTGGCTGTTTGTGCAGGCGGCAGACCGGCTGGCCGCTTTTGAGGTGCAGAGCGAGATTATCAAGCGGCTGCACACCCGTTTTACGGCGGAAGGCATTACGATTAACTATCCGGTGCGGACGCTGCGTTTTGCGGATAATACGCCGCCGCCGGAACTCCCGACGCATCCGCCGGGGGCCATGTCCGCAACGATGCCCCCGGACGGCGTATCCACAGCAGCGGCGCGGCCCCCGGCAGATGCGCCGGGCGCCGCGGACGGGCCGGATATTTAGCCCGCCGCTGCTGCCACTGTCGGCTGCGGCAATTGCGGCAGTGCCAGCATCAGCGCGACAGGCCGTAAGCCGCCGCCTGCAACTTGGCGTCTCCGGTAGCGTTGAGCCGCTGGGTAATGCGGTCAATCAGCGCGCCGACGGCGCTTTCGCTCCAGAACCAGCGATGCAAGTCCGGCTCGGCGTCATCGGGACGCTGCATCATCCGGGCTTCGTAGCAGAACGCTTTGAGGTCGTCGGCGCAGTAGCGGACGAACTGCGGCACGGTTACATCGGCCGGCCGCTCATCCATATCGGCGCCGTCGCTTTCGGCGTAGGCTTCCAGGAAACGGACGATGCCCCGGAACCGCCGCTGCGGTATTCCGGTGATGCCCACGGCGGTGCGGCCCCGCTGCTCCACCCAGCGTTCATAGTACGGACGCAGGGCGGTTAGCGTATCGGCGGCGTCCAGAGCTTTGGCGGCGGCCGGCGCGCTGCCGTTGCCGCCGCTGCTGCTGCCGCCACTATTGCTACCGGACGGCGCACCGGCAGCGGCAACCTCCGATGCCTGGGGCATCCCGACGGGGCCGGCGTCCTCCGGAAAGTCGGCCAGCACGGGGCCGCGGTCGGCATCCAGCATCGCCAGCGCGGCGGCGATAACCTGATGCTGAAAGGCGGGATCATCGGGCTTGCCCAGGGCGTAGCCGAAGTAGAACGGCACCCAGAGGGCGCGCGGCGGGCGCGTCCGCGCGGCGTGTTCGCGCACCAGGGCGATGGCAACGGTGGCCAGGCCGGCGGTTTCGAACACTCGGGCCAGCACGCTCACGGCGTGCGTGCAGAGCGGTCAAGTAGGGGTTAGGAAAACCAGGTTCACGCCCTCCGCTTTGAGCCGCGCGGCAACTTCCGGCCCGGTCTGCTCGGCAATGGCGGTGCAGTCCCGCAGCGCGCCCATAAACGAATAGTGGTTGGGCGCTATGCTGCCGATGACGCCCTGCTCGGCCAGTTCCCGCATCCGGTCGGCGGGGTAAGTGATGTTGAGGTCGCGGTAAATCGCCGTGCGGTCAAAGCCGATACTGAAGTGGCTCTGCACGATGTCGGCCGGGTTCGCATCGCTTGGAATGATGCGGTAAGTGGATTCGCCGCCGGGATGGTCGCGGTTAAAAGGCCGGTCATCCCGCAGATGCAGGCCGCCGGTAGTAACGATGGCCACGCGGGCCGCGGCAAGGGGCAGCGGCAGCGGCGACCATGGCGTGCCGTCAAACTCCATACAAGGAAAGAATTCCAGCATCCGGCGCTGAACTTCGGATAGGATTTCAAGGCGGGGCATCGGAGAACTCCTGAACGGACATATTGGCGGATGCGGATAATACTATCACAGCAACGCCAGCGCCCGATGCACGAAATCGTGAACTTTGGGCCGGTCAGAGACCAGCTCAAAATCCTCCAGACTGTCGTGGTAAAAGTTACGGTGAAACTTTTCGGCAAAGCCGAACCCGTACTCAATCAACGAATCGCCATACTCGTCGGTCAGCCGTTCCGCCGCCTCTTTCAGCGCGCGATGGCCGTCGTGGGGCCAGCCCTGTTGCTGGGCTGCTGCAATCATGGCGTGGGTTGCGGCGTCCCACAGCTTTAGGGAACCTTGCCGGCGGTTGCCAGCGTCAAATTCCCGGTCGGATGCCGACAAGAAATCCAGCGCGGTTTGCGCGTGGTCGTCGGCCAGCATTGGCGCCCTTTCCGTTGCCATCATTCATTCCCCCCGTTCATTCATATCAGTGTGAAACGCTACAGCAGGGCCAGTACCCGGCGCACGAAATCGTGGATTTTGGGCCGGTCGGCGTCCAGCTCAAAATCCTCCATATTGTCGTGGTAAAAGTTGCGATGGAACTTTTCAGCGGCGACGAACCCGTACTCGATCCTGAAGTCATCGTGATCGTCCGAAAGCCGTTCCGCCGCTTCTTTCAGCGCGCGATGGCTGCCATCCGACCAGCCCCGCCGTTTAGCGACGGCAATCAAGGCGTGAGTAGCCGCGCCCCATAATTTTTCCGATGCTTGTAGCCGGTCGCCAGCGTCAAATTCCCGGTCAGATGCCGACAGGAAATCCAGCGCAGTTTGCGCGTGGTCCTCGGCCAGCATCGGCGCTCTTTCCGTTGCCATCATTCATTCCCCCTGTATTCATTCTCTCCGTTCACCCATAGCGATGCGAAACGCTACAGCAGCGCGAGCACCCGATGCACCAAGTCGTGGACTTTAGGCCGGTCTCCGTACAGCTCAATATCCTCCATAATGTTGTTGTAGAAATTGCTGCGAAACTTTTCGGAGATGGCGAATCCGTACTCAATCAACGAATCGTTGTGATCATCCGAAAGCCGTTCCGCCGCATCGCGCAGCGCGCGGTGGCTGCCGTGCTGCCAACCCCGTTGCTGCGCGACGGCAATCAGCGCGTGAGTTGCCGCGCCCCACAGCTTCTCCGAAGCCTGCAATATATCGCCATCGTCAAATTCCCGGTCGGATGCCGACAGGAAATCCAGCGCAGTTTGCGCGTGGTCCTCGGCCAGCATCGGCGCTCTTTCCGTTGCCATTGCGGTAAATCTCCATCGTCCGGTTGGTTGAGCAGGGGCGAATCCGCATCCGCCCCTGCTCGGTTTGCCGACTGCCGGCGCATCGCCCGGCTAGTCAAACATAATGGCGCCGCGCCCGATTTCGCCGTTGTCCAGATCGGCGTAGGCTTCGTTAATCCGGTCCAGCGTGTAGTGCCGCACTACCAGGTCGTCCAGGTTGAGCTTGCCCGACTGGTACAGGTCAACCATCACCGGCATATCGGTGCGGGAACGGGCGGAGCCGTAGTAGCTGCCCCGCAGCGTCTTTTCGTTGCGTACCAGGTCAACGGCGTTGATGCCCGCTTCCTGGCCCCAAGGGGCGATGCCGACCACGGTTACGATGCCGCGCTTGGCGGCCATATCGTAGGCGGCTTTGGTAGTATCGCCGCTGCCGAACACCTCAAAAGTGTAGTCGGCGCCGCGCCCGCCGGTAAGGTCTTTGACCTGCTGCACCGGATCCCGGTCGGCGGCGTTGACGGTATGGGTAGCCCCGAACCGCATGGCGAACTCCAGCTGCGCCTCGCGGATGTCCACGGCGATAATCTGCCCGGCGTTGGCCAGGGCGGCGCCCATAATGACATTGAGGCCGACGCCGCCGCAGCCGATGACGGCTACCGTGCTGCCGGCCCTGATTTCGGCGCTGTACAGGGCGGCGCCCACGCCGGTAGTTACGGAGCAGCCAATCATCGCCGCCTTGTCCATCGGCAGCGGGCCGCTGACCGGCACCACGCCGGTTTCGGGAACAACGGCATATTCGGCGAAACAGGCAACCTTGCCCATATGGTGAATGTCCCGGCCGGCGGCGTGCAGGCGGGTAGTGCCGTCCAGCATATTGGCGCCGGTGGCCCCGTGTAGGTCGCACAGGTTGCTGTGCCCCTCCAGGCAGGAACGGCAGCGTCCGCAGGCCGGCACGAAAGACAGAATAACCTGGTCGCCTTCGTCCGCCAGCGTAACGCCGGGGCCGGTTTGGACAACGGTGCCGGCGCCCTCGTGTCCCAGGACGACGGGGATGGCGATGGGCGCGTCGCCGTGCATAAAGTGGCGGTCGCTGCGGCAGATGCCGGCCGAGCCGACCTTCACCAGCACTTCGCCGGCTTTCGGTTCGTCCAAGTCAACTTCGCAGATGTCCAGAGGCTGGCCTGCTTCCCACAAAACGGCAGCTTTTACTTTCAAAACGGATCCCTCCTTCCTTTGCGGCAGCGGCGAAGCAGCGCAATTCAACCCGATTGGAGCCGCATCGCGTCGCATCGCCGCCGCATAAATTGCCGCCCATTGTAGATTACCGGCGGGATTGACGCCATACCGGAGGCGGCTAGGCAGCGTTTCCGATTAGATGGTTTTAATTTTTCGTCATTCCGGCGAAAGCCGGAATCCACGCCCGCAAACACCCGAAAAGAAACGCTGCCATCGCGCGACGGCGTTGCTAATGCAGTCCGCATAATTCCTCAATCTTGAGATTAATACGCTTCCACCGCCAGCGCATTAGATCGATTCCCTTAACCCCGCTAGCGGTACTGCGCTTGGGCTTGATCTGAAAGAGCGGCTTGTCCAGATCGCGCGCAATGTCGACTTCCGTGGCAACTCCTTGAGCATTGTGGGTATCCTGACCGGCCAGGACAATGACCACATCGCATTCCTCGATTGCCGTCCTTGCTTCAGATTGCCATTCGTCCGTTGGATACGCTTCACGGAGCGAACAGTTGCGGACGCGATGCGGGCATAAGGTTTTAGCCTGCCCGTAGAAATCCCCTCGGATTTTCTTATCCTTGTCAAACTCGAAACTCGCAAAAATGTTAACCGTCGCCATTTTCTGCCACCTCCTGAATTAGCGAAATGCTCGCCGATGGCCCATTCTACTCCATCCGTCGCAAAAGAAAACGCCGCCCTCTCTTTGCAATCAATGCTTGACATAGCCCGGCGCGTGATAAAATTAAAAGCCACACCGGCGTTTTGCGGACGCTATGTTCAGGGGGTTCGTTATGGAGTTGGCCGAGTATCTCAACGCCTACCAGGACTACTGGTCGGAGAATCTTTCCAAACTGCTGGCCATCAAAGCCTCGGAAACGGTCACCGTGGACGCGGAACTGCTGCGTCTCATCGCCGAGCTGGATGAGCCCACCTATCTGCTGGTATTGACCCGCCTGAAGCGTCTGCTGGAACTGGCCTCTCCGCTGGAACCGGGCGCGCTGCACCACGCGGCGGACGACCCGCCCGGCGCCGACTTGCCGGAACTGCTGGCGGCCTGACGCCCGGCTCTGCAAAGCCCGCCGGCATTGACGCTTTCGCAGCGCAGCAATTTGCGATTGTTGCGCTGCGTCATTTATCAGTGCGCGCCCGGATTCCGGCGTAAATAATCAAGCCCGCCTACTATTGACAAGCGCGGCCGGCGCCGCTAAACTGGCATTGATATTGGGTATCAATATGACTGACGCCGCCATCCGACATACCGGGCATGACCATCCCCGGCCGCGTTCCGCAGCCATCGTGGACGACATCGTTGGCCGGCTGGCCGAGCAGGGCTACCGGGACACCTATCCCCGGCGCCTGGTAATCAGCGCGGCAACGGCCCACCGGCGTCCTTTCACTGCCGAGGAGATCTGCATCGTGCTGCCCTGCGTGGGCCGGGCTACGGTCTATCGCGGGCTGCGCCTGCTGGTGGACACCGGGCTGCTGTGCCGGGTGCTGCTAGAGGACGGCGAAATGCGCTATCAGCTGAGCCACGACGGACACCATCATCATCTGCTCTGCGTAACCTGCGGCGTCTCCGCAGACCTGGCGGGGTGCGATGTTGAGGGCCTGTTGCAGGACGCCGCCCACGCCGCCGGCTTTCAGATGAGCGGGCATTGGCTGGAAGTGTATGGACGCTGCGGGGAATGCGCCATTCCCGAGGCGGTCTGCTGATTTGAGCCGGATTTCCGATCCAGCCTTTTCTTTTTTAGCGCTTTTATTGATACCAGGTATTGAAACCCAGGCGACGCTGTCGGGCTAGGGCTCGGTTATCGCCGCCGCAATTGCTAACGAGGAGTGAAACATAATGATGACGATTTTCGGTAAATCCGGCGGGCGGCTGGCTTTGACGGCAGCCGCGGCGATGGCGGCGCTTTTGCTGCTGGCCGCCTGCCAGAGCGACCCGGCGCCGACCGCAGCGCCAACAGCAATGCCGATGGCAACTTCGGCAGCGGCCGCGCCGACCGCAATGGCGACGGCTACCACCGGAATGGCGGCTCCAACGGAGTCGGCTCCGGCGCAAGCGCAAACATCGGCGACTGCGGCGCCGGCGGCGGATCCGATTGGCGTAGTGGCCGGCAATGCGGTACTGGCCGATATGGCGCAGCAAATTGGCGGCGACCGCGTAACCGTCCACAGCCTGGTCCCCGCCGGCGCCGATGTCCATTCGTGGCAAAGTTCTCCGCAGGACAGCGTGCGGATTGCCGAGGCTGCCGTAATCATCAGCAACGGCGCCCGCCTGGCTTCCCATATTGAGGAGCTGTTTGAAAACGCCGCATCCGCCGACGCCGTGCAGGTGGTAGCATCCGAAGGTCTGGATGCGATGGAACTGGTGGAACTGCCCTTCCCCGGCGCGGATGACGACCATGATGACCACGGCCATGACGATGACCATGATGATGCGGCGGCGGACGGCCGGCTGCTGGTGGGCGATGGCGAAAGCGGCCAGCTGTCGGTCATTGACCTGGAATCCGGTACGGTAATGCAGGACGCTTTTGATATGGGCGCCCGCGCCGGCCGCATCTACGCTACCGGCAGCGGACGCTTTGCCATTGCCGTGGCATCCGACGCCAACATGGCGCATATCTTTGACGGCGGCATTTACCTGGAGGAACACGGCGACCATTTTGACCGGATCGAAAAGGCGGTGCGCCGGCTGGATGTTGACCTGTCGGGCGATGATCCGTCTCATCTGTACGTCGCTGATGAATGGAGCACCATTTTCTACGACGGCTCGGGCGATGTGGTTCTGGTCAACGAACACGAACTGGAAGAGGACGGGGACGGCTATGTTCCGCCCAGGTTCAACGCCGGCCCGCAGCATGGCGCGGCAGTGCCGCTGGAGGGCGATGTTTTCGCCGTAACGGTGCAGCACCCGGACTATGCGTCCAACCCGGAGGATTACCGTCTGCCGGAGAGCGTAGCCATCCGCGACGAGGCCGGGATGACGCTGTACACCGCCGCCGCGAAATGCCCCAGCCTGCACGGCGATTCCGGCAACGGCCATATGGCGGTGTTCGGCTGCACCGGCGGGGCATTGATGGTTGAGGCGCACGATGGCGAATACGCCGACGCTTTCATACCGGCGCCGGCCGGGTCGGCGGAGGATTTCCGGCTGACTTCGGTCTGGGGTTATCACGGTCTGGACCATTTCTTTGCGCTGGGTTCGGGCGTGGGCCTGTATCTGGTGGAGCCGGAAATGGGTACGATGGAGCAGGTCATTCCGGCTACCGACGCGCTGCGCCCGATACAGGTTGCCCTCAGCTATGACGGCGAACTGCTGCTGGCGGTGATGAGCGACGGCGAAGTGCGGATGTACGATGCCCATGACGCCGAACTGCTGGCGTCCGCAACGGACATTCTTTCCGATGCCATTGATCCCGGCTTTTGGGCGCGTCCGCACATTGCCACGGCGCCGGGGCGCATCTTTATCACGGATTCCGGCGCCGGGGAAGTGATTGCGCTGGACGCGCACGATCTGGAAGTCGTCCGTCATTTTGATGTGTCCGGCAAGCCGACTAAAATCGCATTTGTGGGCATCACGGGCAAGGGCGATGACCATGATGAAGATGGGCATGATGACCACGATTCCGACGGCGACGACCACGATGACCATGGCCATGATCATGGCGCGGGCGATCCGCATTTCTGGCAGAACCCGCGTCTGGCGGTGCATTACACCAATCGGATAGCCGACGGGCTGGCGCAGGCGGATCCGGCCAACGCCGCCGAGTATCGGGCCAACGCCGCCGCTTACATCGTTGAGCTGGAGGCGCTGGATGCCTATATCAGCGAGGCGCTGGCGGGCATTCCGGCGGGGCATCGCACGCTGGTAACTTTCCATGACGCTTTCGGGTATTTCGGGGCGCGCTACGACCTGGAAGTGCTGGCCTTTGTCGGGGGGCATGGCGGGGATGTGGCTCCTAACGACATTGTGGCCGTGCTGGATCTGGTGCGGGAACAGGGATTGCCGGCCATATTCGCCGAGCCGCAGTTCGCCGACGACGCGCTGGAGCAGGTGGCGCGGGACGCCGGCATCCAGGTAGGCGTCATCCGGTCGCTGCCCGATACCGCCGGATTGGGCTACATTGAGATGATGCGCGGGAACGCCGACGCACTGGCGAGCTCTCTGCGCTGATTCACGCTCCCCTCATCCGGGATCCCTCCCCCGGGTGAGGGGATGCAGCGACAAACTCCGCAACCGTCATTCCGGCATCCCTTACAACCGTCATTCCGGCGCAAGCCGGAATCCGGCATCGTAATCCCCTATTACGGTAATGGAGACGGCAAGCCTAGATTCCGGCTTTCGCCGGAATGACGGTTGGAGGGGGGATGACGGCGGGCCGGGTTGTCGGAATGACGGTTGTATGGGGGTTGCCGGAATGACGGTTGGAGGGGGGATGACGGCGGGCCGGGTTGTCGGAATGACAGTTGTAGGTGGGGGACGGAATGGCGGTAGGCAGGTGGGACGGAATGATGTTGAATGTGAGCACAGGCACTGGTATTACGGTAGTGGAGATGGCAAGCCTAGATTCCGGCTTTCGCCGGAATGACGGTTGTAAGGGATGCCGGAATGACGGTTGTAAGGGATGCCGGAATGACGGTTGTAGGAGGATGCCGGAATGACGGTTGGAGGGGGGATGACGGCGGGACGGGTTGTCGGAATGACGGTAGGGCGGGGTTGTTGGAATGACGGTTGTAGGGGGTTGCCGGAATGACGGTTGTAGGGGGTTGCCGGAATGATGTTGAATGTGGTCCAGGAATCAGGCGATGACTATGGGAGGTCGTTTTGTTGTTTGAGTTGATAATTGAGCCGTTGCAGTACGGATTTATGCAGCGGGCTTTGCTGGTATCGGCGCTGGCGGCGGTGGCTTGCGGCGTCGTGGGGGTTTTCGTGGTGCTGCGGGGGATGGCCTTTTTGGGGGACGCAATCGCGCATTCCGCGCTGGCGGGGATGGCGGCGGCCTTTCTGCTGGGCGTCAATATATTCTTGGGGGCGTTGATTTGGGCGGTGCCGGCGTCGCTGGCGGTGTCGGCGGCATCGCGGCGCGTCGGGGTGCGGATTGACGCCATTATCGGAGTGCTGTTCGCCGGGGGGTTCGCTCTGGGCATCATCATCATCAGCACATCCGACAGCTATTCGGGGGATTTGCTGAGCGTGCTGTTCGGGAGCGTGCTGGGGGCGTCCTGGAACGATGCGCTGGCGGCCGGCCTGCTGGCCGGCGGCATACTGCTGGTCGTGGGACTGTTCTACAAAGAGCTGGTATTTTTTACTTACGACCGGGATGTGGCGCTGGCGTCGGGGGTGCCGGTGCGGTTTCTGGAGTACCTGCTGCCGCTGCTGGTAGCGTTGACGACGGTAGCGGCGCTGAAAGCGGTGGGCAATGTGATGGTAATGTCGCTGCTGGTAGTGCCGGCGGTAACGGGGACGCTGCTGGCGCGGCGGCTGCACGCCATAATGGCGGCGACGGTAGCGGTTGCGCTGGCGGCCATCGTCAGCGGGCTGTATCTGTCATACCTGTTCAGCCTGCCGACCGGCCCGGCGATAGTGATGATGTCGGTAGGCATTCTGCTGGCGGCGGCGATGGTGTCGCCGCGGCGGGTGCGGACGCTGCTGGCGCGGCGGCGGGGCGGCATTGGCGGCGTCAATGGCAATGGCAACGGCCATCATTCCAACTCCAACTCCAATGCCAACCATTTCACCGACCCGCTCTCCGGCCTGCTGCCATAGGGGATGGCGCTGCGGACGGCGCAACAAAGGCCGTCCGCCTAGGGTGCGGAGGGGTTTCGGGATGGGCCGGCGGCGCAACTGGGCAATCGGGATGGTTTTGCTGGCCGCCGCCGCGTTGCTGGCAATGGGATGCGCCGGCGGGCGGCTGCCGGGGCCGGCGGCGGAATACGGCGCCGAGTTCGCCGGCAGCTACGATGAGGTTATCGGGGCGGACGGGAATACGGCGGCCGATTTTGTGGACGCCGACTATACGCAGTTGCGGCGGCGGGACGATATTCCGCCCATCTATGCGCCGGAGTTGGCGGCGGCGGCGGACGCCAATCTGCCGGATGACGCCCTGGTCATCGGGCTGGCCGTTAATGGAACGGCGCGGGCTTATCCGGTCGGCATTTTGTATCGCCGGGAGATGGTGAACGATGTAGTGGGCGGCGTTCCGGCGCTGGTCAGCTGGTGTCCGCTGTGCTATACGGCGCTGGCGCACGACCGCCGGCAGCAGGACGGCACGGATTTGGTGTTTGGCAATCAGGGGGCGCTGTATAAAGGGGGGATGACCTGGTATGACCTTACGACGGGCAGCGTGTGGTCGCAGCCGCTGGGGTCGGCCATCGCCGGCCCGCGGGCGGGGGCGGAGCTGCGGCTGCTGCCGTCGCAGCTGACGACGTGGGGCAAATGGCGCGCGGCCTACCCGGATACGCTGGCGCTGGTGGACGCTGCGGCAGCGCAACCCTATCGGGGGCGGCGTCCGGGCGCCGGGCATATTGTGGGGGTAACGGTTGGCGGGGCCGCCCGCGCCTGGCCTTATCCGTCCGTAGCGGAGGGCGGCGCTATCCGGGAGCGGGTGGGCGGCGTCCCGGTAATCGTCTGGCAGGACGAACTCACCGGGGCAATACGGGCCGCCGACAGCGACACGGGGCGGGAGCGGCCGGTGATAATTGCGTATCGGACGGCATGGCTGCGGTTTTATCCGCCGGAGACGCTGGATGATGGGGGCGGGCGGGGGTTGCCTGGGGTATCTCACTAGGGCGTTTGGTCGTGTTCACCGTTATGCCGAACCTTTATGCCCGTTGTTCCGGCTTTTGCGGGAATCCGGGGGCGTGGTTTGCTGTTACGGGTAATGGAACCGGCGGCCATAGATTCCGGCGTGCGCCGGAATGACGGTTTAGGGTGCGGGAATGGCGGTTGGGTGGTGCTGGAATGGTGGTAGGGGGAAATGGTGGGTTGCGATGGTGGATTCCGGCGTGCGCCGGAATGACGGTTTAGGGGTTGGAATGGTGGTAGGGGGTGTGGGAATGACGGCTTACGATGGTGGATTCCGGCGTGCGCCGGAATGACGGTAGGGGGGTGCGGGAATGGCGGTTTGGGGGACGGAATGACGGTAGGGGGTTGTGGGAATGTTGGTTGGGGTGTGGGGATGCGGGCGTGATGGCGAATTTGGCGGCGCGGGTTGGGGGGATGGCGGCGAGTTATTGGGCGGTGTAGCCGCCGTCGATTACGAGTTCGCTGCCGGTGATGAAGGAGGCTTCGTCGGAGGCGAGGAAGAGGACGCCGTTGGCGATGTCGTCGACGGTGCCGATGCGGCCCAAGGGGGTAGCGTCGATGCGGCGCTGGCGCATACCGGGTTCGGCCATCATCCGCTCGGTCATAGCGGTGTCGATGTAGCCGGGGTGGACGGAATTGCAGCGGATGCCGGCGGCGGCGTACTGCACGGCGGTGGATTTGGTAAGCAGACGCACGGCGCCCTTGGAGCTGGCATAGGCGGCGCCCGCGCCGGAGCCGGGGCCTAGCCCGACCAGGCCGGCAATGGAGGAGATGTTGATGATGGAACCGCCGCCGGCGTCTTGCATGGCGGGCAGGGCGGCGCGGGTGCCCAGGAAGACGCCTTTGCCGTTGATGTCCATAATCTGGTCCCAGACCTCGGCGGGGGCTTCGTGGATGCGGGGGGCGTTGACGCCGCCGGCGTTGGTACTGCCGATGCCGGCGTTGTTCACGAGGATGTCGAGTTTGCCGTAGCGGTTGACGGCTTCGCGGACGGCGTTGTCCCATTGGTCGGCGTCGGTGACGTCGAGGTGGACAAAGGTGGCCTGTCCGCCGAGTTCGCGGATTTCGGCTTCCAGCTGCATACCGGCGTCGTCCAGGATGTCGCCGATGACGACGGCGGCGCCCTCTTGGACGAAAAGGCGGGCTTCGGCGGCGCCCTGGCCGCGTGCGCCGCCGCTGATGAGGGCGACTTTACCTTGCAAACGCATAGAGAACCTCCTGATGGGCGTACTGACGGCGGCCGCTGCTGGCTGTTGATTTTGGCGGCGGGGTCAATAGTAGCGCATTGGAGGGGGGAATGGAATCGGCGGGCGTAGATTCCGGCTTGCGCCGGAATGACGGTTGGGGGGCCGGATTCCGGTGTGGGGTCGGCATTCCGGTTGTGGGGTCGGAATGCCGGCTAGGTTATTTACACCGATGGGCAGGATGGACGGGATGGGTTCCCGCCCATCTGATGCTGCGGTGTTAGGTTGATTTTGCTGGGGTGGCGTTTCCTCCGTTGGTTCAGGATGGGGGTTGTCAGGCTGGTGTCAGGCGTGTCAGGCGGTTGATTGAACTTGCTAGCGGGGTTCGGGTTTCCGAGTTTTTTGGTTTCCAGGTCGGTTCAGCCCTACGGCCGGAGGTTTTGCGCGTTGCTTTTCACGCGGCTGGATTTTCGTCCGAGGACGGGGCGCTACGTCTGGCGCCTTGGCAGGACCCGACTCCTTCGGTTAGTTTGACCGTGGGCGAGTAGGGAACGCCGGTGCGACTTGGGTTGCTGAATGACCGTAACGACCTGGAAATCGGTGGGCTCGGAGATTGGCTGCCTGACGAATCTGATTATAGCACGGCTGTACGGGTTCGCAAGGGGTTGGTGTCATTGGCGAAAATTGATTTTTTGGCATGGATAAAGGGGATGGACGGGATGGGATGGGGTTTGACTACACCGCTGGACAGGATGGACAGGATTGGCGGGCATAATCGGTTGACATTTCTGTGGGGCGTGGTAAAATCTCTGCCATTGTGCCGGGTTTAGATCCGGGCCGCGAGGAATTTTTATGCCTACGGTGAATCAGCTGGTACGTAAAGGGCGGAAGCCGGTGCGTAAGGGAACGAAGGCGCCGGCGTTGCATTGGGTGCAGAATTCGCTGCGTAACCGCAGCAAGTGGGGGCCGGGCTGCCCGCAGCGGCGCGGCGTGTGCATTCAGGTGCGGACGATGACGCCCAAGAAGCCGAATTCGGCGTTGCGGAAAATCTGCCGGGTGCGGTTGACCAACGGGGTGGAAGTAACCGCTTACATTGGCGGGGAAGGGCACAACTTGCAGGAGCATTCCGTAGTGTTGATACGGGGCGGGCGCGTGAAGGACTTGCCGGGCGTCCGCTATCATGTAGTGCGGAGCAATCTGGACACGGAAGGCGTTGGCGGTCGTCGTCAGGGCCGCAGCAAGTATGGAACCCGGAAAAGCTGACGGCATACCGCACAGAGCAACCGACTGGCCGCAGCAATCAACCGCAGCGCACCCCCGTGTTGGGGGGCGCTTAATCTAACGAACATCATAGCGCCCAACCGAATATTGCACAGCCGCATACCGAGCAGGACAGCAGTCTTATGTCGCGACGACGCCGCGCCGAACCCCGGGTTGTCAAACCGGATCCCCGGTACAACAACCAGGAATTGGCGAAATTCATCAACCGGGTAATGCTGAAAGGCAAGAAGTCCACGGCCCAACGGGTGGTGTACGATGCCTTGGAGCTGGTGCGGGCCGATTCGAATCAGGATCCGCTGGGGGTGTTCACTGCTGCGCTGCGGAATGCGACGCCGCTGGTGGAAGTGCGTCCGCGCCGGGTTGGCGGGGCGACTTATCAGGTTCCGGTAGAGCTGCGGACGGCTCGCAGCGAAGCGCTGGCGATGCGGTGGATCATCCGGGGGGCGCGTTCCCGCAACGGGATGCGGATGGCGCGGGGCCTGGCCAACGAGTTTATGGATGCGGCGCGCGGGGAAGGTTCCGCGGTGCGCCGCCGGGAGGAACTGCATCGGATGGCCGAGGCCAACCGGGCATTTGTCCATTACCGCCGCTAACCGATCGGGAAACAGGCCGCCGATTGACCCGTCCGGGGTTGCGGCGGCTTATGCTTTTTACGGATTTACCGCACTTTACCGATTATCGCGACCCGCGCATTTTGTCATACCGCTCAACTGATTTGCCGCACTTTACCGATTATCGCAAGCCGCGCATTTTGCCATACCGCTCAACTGATTTGCCGCACTTTACCGCTTACCGCAAGCCGCGCATTTTGTCATACCGCTCAACCAATCCGGCCTGCCGCCGCACACGGACACTACGATGACTACCCAGCAGACACCGGCCCATTTGATACGGAACATCGGGTTTATCGCCCATATTGACGCCGGCAAGACTACGGTAACGGAGCGCGCGCTGTACCTGACCGGGCGCATCCGCAAGGTAGGCGGCGTTGACGAGGGGACGACGGCGATGGACTGGATGCCGCAGGAGAAGGAGCGCGGCATTACGATTACGGCGGCGGCGACTACCGCCTACTGGCGCGACCATCAGGTCAACATCATTGACACGCCGGGCCATGTGGATTTTACCGCTGAAGTGGAACGCAGCCTGCGGGTGCTGGACGGCGGCATTGTGGTGCTGGATGCGGTGGCCGGGGTGCAGCCTCAATCCGAGACGGTATGGCGGCAGGCCGATACCTATAATGTGCCGCGTATCTGCTTTGTCAACAAGATGGATCGGGTGGGCGCATCGTATGACCGCACGATTGAATCGGTGCGGCGGCGGCTGAACGGCAATCCGGTAGCGGTGCAGGTGCCAATTGGCGCCGAGGCCGAGTTCGCCGGGGTAGTGGATTTGATAGACGGGCAGGCGATAATGTATTCCGACGGGCGGGACGACATTGGCGAACCGCCGGCGGTGATGCCCGTACCCGCCGAATACGAGCAAACCTACCGGGACTATCGTCAGGAGATGGTAGAGAAAATTGTAGAGACTGACGAGGCCCTGCTGATCAAGTATTTGGAAGGCGAGGAGATTGGGGCGGAGGACCTGCGGGCGGCGCTGCGGAACGCTACTATCAGCCGGCAGCTGGTGCCGGTGCTGTGCGGCAGCGCAATGCGGGGCAAAGCGGTTCATCCGCTGCTGGACGCCATCATCTATTACCTGCCGTCTCCGCTGGATGTGCCGGCGGTGTCGGGCGTTGTACCCGGCGGCGATGATGACGCCGATATTGAGTACCGGGAGCCGTTGGACAGCGAACCGCTGGCGGCGCTGGCGTTCAAGGTGGTGGTTGACCCGTATGTGGGGCGGCTGGTGTTTTTGCGGATTTACTCCGGCGCGGTAGAAGCGGGGGCGGCGGTAAGGAATGTTACGCGGGGGAATCGGGAACGGATGGGGCGGCTGCTGCGGATGCACGCCAACCATCGGGAGGAGCTGCCGGTGATTACGGCGGGCAACATCTGCGCCGCCGTTGGGCTGAAAGACACTTTTACGGGCGATACTATCTGCACCGACCACAAGCCGCTGATATTGGAACCGCCGCATTTCCCGGAGCCGGTAGTTTCGGTGGCGATAGAGCCGGCGACGCGGGCCGACCAGGACAAGCTGGGGGAAGCGATGCGGAAGCTGTCGGAGGAGGATCCGACTTTCGTAGTGCGCTACAACGAGGAGACCGGGCAGACGGTGATTTCCGGGATGGGGGAGCTGCATTTGGAGGTGCTGGTGGATCGGATGCGGCGGGAGTTTGATGTTGAGGCGCGCGTGGGGCAGCCGCGGGTGGCCTACCGGGAAACGCTGACCAAGCCGTTGCGCGTAGAGGGGCGGTTTGTGCGGCAGACCGGCGGGCATGGGCAATATGGCCATGTATGGCTGGAAATTGAGCCGCAGGAACGGGGCGCCGGGAATTCTTTCGTTGACGGCACCAGCGGCGGCGTCATTCCGCGCCAGTACATTCCGGCGGTTGAAGCCGGCGTCAAGCAGGGGCTGGACAACGGGCCGCTGGCAGGGTATCCTCTGGTGGATTTAAAAGTCACGCTGGTAGATGGCAGTTTCCATACGGTGGACTCGTCCGATATGGCATTCCGCTCGGCGGGGATGCTGGCGATGCGGGAGGGTTCTCGTAAGGGCGTTCCGGTGTTGCAGGAACCCATCGTTGAGATGGAAGTGGTAACGCCGGGCGAATTTCTCAGCGATGTGCTGGGTGACCTGGGCGGGCGGCGGGCGCAAATCCGCAGCATTGAAGGCCAGGACGACATCCAGACGGCGCGGGCGTTAATCCCGCTGGGGGAAACGTTTGCGTACACTACGGCGCTGCGGTCGCTGACGCGGGGTCGGGCCTCTTATACTATGGAGTTTCGGCATTATGAGCCGGTGCCGGAGCATCTGGTGGGGAGCATCACCAACGCGCGCTGACGGAGCGTTGCGTTGGCGCATCAGTAAATCAAGACGGCAAAGCGAATCCAAACGGCAAATCAACACGGCAAGGCGAATCAAACGGAGGACGACGGCAGATTCATTATGGTGTCCAGGCAGCAAATGCGGATTATACTGAAAGCCTTTGACCACAAGGTGCTGGATCAGTCCAGCGCGCAGATTGTGGAGACGGCGGAGCTAACGGGGGCCCGGGTGGCCGGCCCGGTGCCGCTGCCGACGCAGATTCGGCGTTTCTGCGTGATTCGCGGGCCTCATGTGGACAAGGATTCGCGGGAGCATTTTGAAATCCGCACGCACAAGCGTCTGCTGGACATTATGGAACCGACGAGCAAGACGATTGACGCGCTGACGCGGCTCAATATGCCGGCCGGCGTTGATATATCCATCAAGCTCTGATGCCGCCGGCCCGAGATCTGATACCGCCGCCAACAGGCCGCAATGGCCGACCGCGCAGCTTTGCCAACATCAATACCCATCATCAACTGGCGCATCACAACAGACGCACCATCAACTAACGCATCATTAACGGGCATCCGCTCAATTCGTTAAAATTGCAGGCAATCGAAATGCTGAAAGCGCTACCCGGAAAGAAAATCGGCATGACGCAGGTGTTTAACGACGCCGGCCATGTTTTGCCGGTAAGCATCATTGAGGTGGGGCCGTGCGCGGTTACCCAGATCCGCACTTTGGAAAAGGACGGCTACCGGGCGGTGCAGGTAGGCAGCGGGCGGGTGCGTCGGCCGAACAAGCCGGAAGCCGGCCATCTGCGGGGCAGCCAGATTGGACGGCGTTTGCAGGAAGTGGCGGCCGATGACGCCGACGAACACGAAGTGGGGCAGCTGGTAACGGTGGATCTGTTTGAACCCGGCGAAATCGTGGATGTCATTGGGAAGTCCAAAGGCAAAGGGTTTGCCGGCACGATGAAACGGCATGGGTTCGGCGGCGGCCCGCGCACCCATGGGCAGTCGGACCGGCAGCGCGCGCCGGGTTCCATTGGGGGCGGCACTACGCCGGGCAAAGTGTTCAAGGGGCTGAAAATGTCGGGGCATATGGGCAACCGCCGGGTAACCTGCAAGGGGCTGGAAGTAGTGCAGGTTGACGCCGAGCGGAACCTGCTGCTGGTGAAAGGCGGCATCCCCGGCGCGCCGAACAGCCCGGTAACGATACGCAAGACCGGCAAGCGCAAGGGATAGACAGGAACGGCATCAAACCATTGCCCGGCGTTAGTCAAATATCCGGGCGCCAATCAAATGCCCGCATCAATCAATTACCCGACATTAAGCAAATACCCGGTCGCAAGCGGCCATACGGCAATTACCAAACAGGATGAATCAGCAGCAGGACGAACCGTCAGATGGAACTTCCAGTACTCAACAGCAGCGGCGCCGCCGTTGACACTATCGTGGTGAACGACAGCGTGTTTGATGTTCCGATGAATGCCACGCTGGTGCATCAGGCGATGGTGATTTACCAGCTGAATCAGCGGCAGGGGACGCATTCCACGCGCACCCGCGCCGAGGTGTCGGGCGGCGGGCGGAAGCCGTGGATCCAGAAGCACACCGGACGGGCGCGGCAGGGGAGCATCCGGGCGCCGCAATGGCGGCATGGCGGCATTACTTTTGGCCCCAAGCCGCGGGATTATCGGAAAACGCTGCCTCGCGCCTTGCGCCGCAACGCCCTCAAATGCGTGCTGTCCGAAAAGGCACGCAACGGCCGGCTCATTTGCATTGATTCTCTGGACAGCCTGGACGGGCGTACTCGGTCGATGTCGGAGCTGCTGGGGCGGCTGAATTTGCGCGATGATTCGGTGCTGGTGGTTACGCGAGAGGCCAACCCGGATGTAGCGCGCGCCGGCAGCAATCTGAAAAAGGTTTGGACGCTGCCGTCGGATTTGCTGAATGCCAACGAGGCGCTGAAACGGCGGACGGTGCTGATTACGCTGGACGCAGTGCGGCGGGTTGAGGAGATTTGCCAGGCGCCGCGGCATCGGGCGCGCAAGGCGGCGCAGGAGGCGGCGGAATAATGAATATCAGCGAGGTGCTGCTGCGCCCTACGATTACCGAAAAGAGTACTCTCCTGCAAGAGGAGGGGCAATATACCTTTGAGGTGGCGCGCAAGGCGAACAAGACGCTGGTCAAGCAGGCGGTGGAGCAAAACTTCAATGTATCCGTAACCGCCGTGAATATCACTGTGAACCGGGGCAAGCGCAAGCGTTACGGCCCGCGCATCAAGAAGCAGCCGGACACCAAGAAAGCGGTAGTTACGCTGGCGCGCGGCGACCGCATTGAACTGATTGAAGGGCTGTAAGGCGTCCGGCGCAGCGCCAACGCCGAGTCAACTAACGCCGTCCGGCAATTAGAGAAAGAGAGCAAGCACTATGCCGTTGAAAAATTTGCGCCCGGTAACGCCGGGGACACGAAATGCGGTGCGTCCGTCCTTTGAGGAAATTACGCGGACGAAGCCGGAGAAATCGCTGTTGGAGCCGTTGCAGAAAACGGGCGGCCGCAACAATCGGGGCCGTATTACGGCGTACCATCGCGGCGGGGGCTCGCGGCGGATGTATCGCCGCATTGACTTCAAGCGGCGCAAGGACGGCGTGCCGGCGACGGTTAAAAGCATTGAGTACGACCCGAACCGGACGACGCGCATCGCCCTGCTGCATTACGCCGACGGCGAAAAGTCGTACATCCTGGCGCCGGTGAACCTGGCCGTGGGCGCGCGGGTGGAATCGGGGCCGGGGGCGGAAATCAGCCCCGGCAACACGCTGCCGCTGCGTAACATCCCTACCGGCACGGTGGTGCACAACCTGGAATTGACGCCGGGTCGGGGCGGGCAGCTGGTGCGGGGCGCCGGCACCGGGGCGCAAGTGCTGTCCCGCGAGGGGGAATATGTGCTGATACGGCTGCCCTCCGGGGAGATGCGGCGGATTCTGCTGAACTGCCGCGCCAGCGTTGGGCAGCTGTCCAATCCGGACCATAAGAACGAGAGCCTGGGCAAGGCGGGGGCCAAGCGGCATTTGGGGCGGCGGCCTCATGTGCGGGGGGTTGCCAAGAACCCGGTAGATCATCCGCACGGCGGCGGGGAGGGGCGTTCTCCGATTGGGATGCCGGGGCCGAAGTCGCCTACGGGCAAGCCGACATTGGGGCATAAAACGCGCAACAAGAAAAAGACCTCCAGCCGGTTCATCATACGGGGGCGGCGGCAGCGCCGTTAGGCCGCGTCCGCTTTAGCGTACCGGGTTCATCCCAATCCAACCGGTTCAATCCAAATCCATTGCACAACGACAGGCGTTCACGGTTATGTCAAGATCAGTAAAGAAAGGGCCATATGTCCATCCCAAGCTGCTGAAAAAGGTCAACGCAGTGCGGGAGACGGGCGAGGCGACGGTCATCCGCACCTGGTCGCGGGATTCGATGATAATGCCGGAGATGGTGGGGCTGAATTTCGGCGTCCACGACGGCCGGCGTCATGTGCCGGTGTTCGTGACGGAGAATATGGTGGGCCATCGGCTGGGCGAGTTTGCGCCGACGCGCACTTATCGCGGCCATGTTTCCCGCTCCGAGCGTTCCAGCCGGGTGAGGTGAGGTGCAGCATGGCAGCGGTAAGGGCAATGGCAAAGCAGATTGGGGCGTCTCCCAAGCGGCTGAAGCCGATAATGGACGCAGTGCGGGGGATGACGGTTGACGATGCGCTGGATCAGTTGAGTCTGATGACATCGCCGTGGGCGCGGACGGTGTCCAAGGTGGTGCAATCGGCGGCGGCCAACGCGGAGAACAACGAGTTTATGAATCGCAGCGAGCTGCGGATTACGCGCATATCCGCCGATCAGGCGCGTTCCATCAAGCGTTTTCGGGCGCGGGCGCGGGGACGCATCGGGCGGGTAACCCGGCGCGCCAGCCATATCATCATTGAAGTGGACGAAAATCAGGAGAACTGACCGATGGGCCACAAAACGCATCCTTACGGGTTCCGGCTCGGGATTATCAAGGACTGGAAAACGCACTGGTACGCCAACAACGGCGCGCAATACCGGGCGGGCGTGCAGCAGGATTTGTCGCTGCGCCAGGCGATTCATGACGAATACGCCGGGTTCTCGGATGCCGGCATCGCCAAGATTGAGATTGACCGCACGGCGCAGGAGATCATCATCAATGTGCATTCGGCGCGGCCCGGCATTCTGATTGGGCGGGACGGCGACCGGGTGAAAGGGCTGCGGACGCGGCTGGACGGGATGACGCGCGGGCAGCTGCGGCTCAACATCATAGAGATTGAGCAGCCGGAGCTGGATCCGTATCTGGTGGGGCGGAACATTGCCGACCAGCTGAGCCGGCGGGTGGCTTACCGGCGGGCGATGCGGCAGTCGGCGCTGCGGACGATGCAGGCGGGCGCCGAGGGCATCAAAATCATTACCAAAGGGCGCATCTCCGGCTCGGAAATTGCCCGCACGGAGAAGCTGATGATGGGGCAAGTGCCGTTGCATACGCTGCGGGCGGACATTGACTATGCCCTGGCGGAAGCGCACACTGCGATGGGGCGCATCGGCATCAAGGTGTGGATCTACAAGGGGCAGATAATGCCGGCCCGGGCCGAGGAAGACGCCGAGCTGGACAGCATCGAGTTTCGGGTAGCCAGCCAGACCGCTGAAGGCGAGGAGCTGATGGCGGAGCTGGTGAACTAGGGCCGCGTCATCCGGCCATAACGGGATCCGGGCATTCGGCCAATTCCAATGCCGGCTTGCCGGGTCAATCCCAATCTGGGGAGTTACTGAAAATGCTGCAACCGAAAAGGACAAAATACCGCAAGATGGGGCGGGGCAAGCGCCGGGGCGCCGCTACTACCGGCAACAAGGTGGAGTTCGGCGAAATCGGGCTGAAAGCGATGAGTCCCGAATGGATTACGGCGCGTCAGATTGAGTCGGCCCGTATCGCCATTTCCCGGCACTTGCAGCGCGGCGGACGCACTTGGATACGGGTTTTCCCCGACAAGGCGGTGTCCAAGAAGCCGGCGGAAGTGCGGATGGGCGGGGGCAAAGCGGCCAACGACCACTGGGTGGCGGTAGTGAAGCCGGGTCGCATAATGTTTGAGGTTGGCGGCGTACCGCTGAACCAGGCGGAGGAAGCGTTGCAGCGCGCCGCCCACAAGCTGCCGATTCCCACCAAAGTGGTGTACCGCGACCGCATTACGGCGCTGCTGTCGGGTACGGGGGGCTGACCGATGCAGATGTACGAAATACGGGCGCTGACAGACGACCAGATACGGGAGGAGCTGGAACGGTCATACCGGGAGCTGATGAACCTCCGGTTTCGGGACGCCGTGAACCAGCTTACCGACACGAACCAGCCGCGCAAAACCCGCCGGGACATCGCCCGGATGCGAACCTGCCTGCGGGAGCGGGAGCTGGCCGGCTAACCGGACACGCCCGGCTACCGATCAGTCCTAACCGCCCTAACCGCAGCCGTAGAACCGGGCGATTGCCTTACGATTTCAGGAATAAACGCCAATGGCAAAAGCAATGCGAAAAACGCGGGTCGGCTCCGTAGTGAGCACCCGTATGGACAAAACCGCCGTCGTGGAGATGGTGTGGAAGCAGCGGCATCGCGTCTATCGGAAGCAGATGCGGCGGGTTACCCGGTTTTATGTGCACGACCCGGAGGGGCAATGCCGCATCGGGGATACGGTGCGGATTCAGGAGACGCGGCCGATTTCCCGGACGAAGCACTGGCGGCTGCTGGAGATAATGGCGCGGCGCGCGGTTGCCGATGTGCGGCCCATTGACCTGGAAAGCGATTCGGTAGTTCCGTCGGCCGATGACGCAGCTGCCGACGGCGCGGCTGCGGTCGCTGCCGACGCGGCAGCCGATGACGGTTCCGGCGCGGCTGGCGATACTGACGATACCGACCCGGCGCAGCCGGAAGCCGCGGACGACGAGGAAGCGTAAATGATACAGAGCTATACCCGGCTGCACGTTGCGGACAACAGCGGCGCGCGGCGCATCCGGCTGATTAACATTCCCGGCTCCAGCCGGCGCAAGTATGCGTCGGTGGGGGACATCATCGTGTGCACGGTGCGGGAGGCCATTCCCAACTCGCCGGTACGCAAGGGGACGGTGGTCAAGGCAGTGGTAGTGCGGCAGGCGGCGCCATTGCTGCGGCCCGACGGAACTTATATCAAGTTTGACGACAACGCCGCCGTGATCATCAACGACAACCAGCTGCCGCGCGGCACCCGCATATTCGGCCCGGTAGCCCGGGAGCTGCGGGATAAAGGCTTTATGCGTATTGTATCGCTGGCGCCGGAGGTGGTGTGATGGCAAAGCAGAAAATCCGCAAGGGCGATGATGTGAAAGTCATCGCCGGCAAGGACAAGGGCAAGACCGGGCGCGTGCTGCAAATGGTTTCCGACAAGGACCGGATAATCGTGGAAGGCGTGAATGTGATTACGCGGCACATCAAGCCGCGGCCCGGCATTCGGCAGGGCGGGCGTGTCCAGCAGGAAGCGTCCATCCATATCTCCAATGTGCAGCTGGTGCAAAGCAACTACACCGAACCGAGTTCGCAGTTCCGCAGTCGGGACGAGTAATGACGATGACTACTACATCTGCTAACGACCGGGAAACCGGCGCTAACATCCGGGAAACCGGCGCAAATAACGAGGCCCCCCGCTCCGGCCGGCAGCGGAGGCGTCAGAACGAGGATGCCGCCGCCAACGGGTCAGGGGCGGCCGAACTGCCGCCGCCGAGCATGAAAACCCGATACCGGGAACAGATTATCCCGGAGATGATGCGGGAGTTCGGATACAGCAGCCCGATGCAGGTGCCGCGCTTGACTAAAATCAACCTGAACATCGGGTTGGGCGAGGCGTTGACGAATGGCCGGGCGATGGAAAGCGCGGTGCGGGATCTGACGGCCATATCCGGGCAGAAGCCGGTGATTACGCGCGCGCGGCGTTCCATTGCCGGGTTCAAGGTGCGGCAGGGGAATCCCATCGGCACGGCGGTAACGCTGCGCGGCGACCGGATGTATTATTTCCTGGAACGGCTGATAATCACGGCGCTGCCGCGCATCCGGGACTTTCGGGGCATTGCGCGGCGGGGGTTCGACGGGCGGGGGAATTTTTCTCTGGGGCTGCGGGAGCAGATCGTGTTCCCGGAGATTGACTACAACAGCATTGACCGGCTGCGGGGGTTGCAGGTAACTATCACGACCAACGCGGGGGATGATGCGGCGGCGACGCGGCTGCTGGAACATTTCGGTATGCCGTTCATCCGGCAGTAGGCGGCCCGTCGACCCGATGGGGCAATCCGACGAGGCGACCCGCCGAGGCGACCCGACGGGGCAATCCGATAAGGCAATGCGGCCCGAAAAGAGAGACTGGCAGCGGAATTAGGAGAGTATCGTTTTGGCCAAGAAATCTGCCATCGCAAAGAACGAGAGGCGGCGGCGCACCGTTGCCAAATACGCCCAACGGCGGGCGGAGCTGCTGGCGGAGGCGCGGGATTTGTCGCTGACCGGGCGGCAGCGGTTTGAGGCGCGGCAGAAGCTGGCATTGCTGCCGGTGGACGCCAACCCGAACCGCATTCGCAACCGGGACGGCGCCACCGGGCGGCCGCGGGGATATATCCGGCACTTCGGGCTGTCGCGGATTTCGTTCCGGCAGATGGCATTGGAAGGGCTGCTGCCCGGCGTCCGCAAGGCGAGCCTGTAAGCAAGAATGCCGGACGCCGGCGCCTTTGGCCGATTGAAGTTGAAAGGAGCGACAGCGCAATGCCCACTAACGACCCGGTAGCCGATATGCTGACCCGGATTCGCAATGCGATTCAGGCGCGGCATCAAACGGCGCTAGTGCCGCAATCCAAAATGAAAGTTGCCATCGCCGACATCCTGAAAGCTCAGGGCTACATTCGGGGTTGGGAGCCGGCGCGGAATCAGAAATTTCCGACGATGCGGATTCAGCTTGCGTACAAGGCGGGGGAGCAGAATGCGATACGCGGGCTGAAGCGGGTCAGCAAGCCGGGGCTGCGGGTGCACGCCGGGCGGAACGAGATACCGCGGGTGTACGGCGGGCTGGGCATCGCCATCGTATCCACTTCGCAAGGGATGATGACCGGCCACCAGGCGTGGCGCAAAGGCATCGGCGGGGAGGTTGTCTGCTATGTCTGGTAACGCAAGCATGGTTAGCGCCGGCGTCGCGCAGCGGGTTGCGCCGGAGGAACGTCCGCTTTCCCGCGTGGGACGCCAGCCCATTCCCATCCCGGACGGCGTCAGCGTAGAAGTGATTTACGGCGGCGTGGTGGTAACCGGGCCGCGCGGCGCGGTTACGCAGAAATACCATCCGGAAGTTGATGTGAAAGTTGCGGACGGGCAGGTGCTGGTAGAACGCCGCTCGGAGCGCAAGTTTCATCATTCGCTGCACGGCCTGACGCGCTCGCTGATTACCAACGCCGTCATCGGAGTAACCGACGGGTACAGCCGGACGCTGGAACTGATGGGCGTGGGCTACCGCGTGCAGCAGAACGGCGAGGGGATTACGCTGAGCGTGGGGTACAGCCATACGGTGGATGTTTTCCCGGAGGAAGGGCTGACGATGCAGGTGGAAGGGAACAACCGGGTGCATATCAGCGGGATTGACAAGCAGAAGGTGGGGCAGCTGGCGGCGAAAGTGCGCCGGGTGCGTCCGCCCAACCGCTACAAGGAAAAGGGCATTCGGTATCAGGGCGAAGTTTTGCGTCTCAAGCCCGGCAAGGCGGCGGCGCGGCGCGCGGTCTAGCCCGGTGCGGCAGAATAGCCCGCTCCGTTATTGTCGTATCCCCGAAATATCCGCGCAATCGGTATCAGGAAAGCAAACAAATCCGTCTGTGAGCGAAACAGGAAATGCCACGCGACAAAGATTCCCGAAAACTACGCATCGTCCGGCATCGCCGGGTGCGTAACAAAGTGAACGGCACGGGCGCGCGCCCGCGGCTGTGCGTATTTCGCAGCCTGCGGGCCATCTATGCCCAGGTTATTGATGACGACCGGGGCCATACTCTGGCCTACGCCTCCAGCCAGGAGCTGGCCGGGGATGATGCCGGGAACAAGACGGCGTCGGCGTCGGCGGTAGGCAAGATGGTGGCCGAAAGGGCGCGTGCCGCCGGGGTTACCGCCGTAGTGTTTGACCGGGGGGGTTATCAATTCCACGGACGGGTTAAGGCGCTGGCCGATGCCGCCCGCGAAGGAGGGCTTGTATTCTGATGGTTTCTGCCGCATCCCGCAGAGGCGGACGAGGAGAACGGAGCAGCGGCGGCGGTGGCGAGCGCGACCGGCGCGGCGGACGGGGCGGCCGCGGCCGCGACCGGGAACAGCGGCCCCGCGAGGACGACAGCGGCGGCTTTAGCGAGCGGGTGGTGCATACCCGCCGCATCGCCAAGGTGGTCAAAGGCGGGCGCCGGCTGCGGTTCAACGCCCTGGTAGTAGTGGGCGACGGACAAGGGCGGGTAGGCGCCGGCATGGGCAAGGCGCTGGCGATACCGGACGCGGTGCGGAAAGGCACTGCCGTAGCGCGGCGCAGCACGGTTGCCATCCCCATCAAGGGCAGCACGATTCCGCACGAAATATCCGTCCGCAAGGGGGCGTCTATCGTCATTATCAAGCCGGCGCCGCTGGGCACCGGGATAATCGCCGCCGGCGCAATGCGGGCGATGCTGGAGCTGGGCGGGGTGCGGGATGTAGTGGGCAAGTCGCTGGGCTCGCGCAATCCCATCAATATCGTGCAGGCGACGATGGAAGCGTTGAGTCTGCTGCGGGATCCGGAAACGGAACGGGCGGCGCGTCTGGGGCAGGTTGCGTCGGAAGCGGGGGCCAACGGGGCTACGGCGGCGGCTACCGCTGCGGCCACGCCGGCGCCGGCAACCCCGACCGCAGCGCCGGCGGCCCCGGAGGCTCCGCCGACGGCAACTCCGGTCGCAACGGCGGCTGCGGAGGAAACGACGACGGCTGCGGAACCGGCGGCCCCTACGGAAGTACCAGCCGCAGAGCCGGAGCCGGCGGTGGTCGCGGCGGCGGAAGCGGAATCCGCGCCGGAACCGGCTGCCGAAACGGCGGGCGTTCCTGCGGACGCTGCCGCCGCTGAATCCGAACCTGAACCCGACAACGACGTTGGCGAAGCCGAACCGGCAGCGTCGTCGCAAGAATGACGCCGGTTCGGCGCCGTCCTATCGCGAGTTGCATTATGGCGCAAATCAAAATTACCTGGAAAAAGAGCTGCATCGGGCGGCCATCCTACCAGCGGCGCATTGTCCGGTCGTTGGGCTTGAAACGGCTGCATCATTCGGTGGTGCATGAGGACAGCCCGACGATTCGGGGGATGGTCAACAAGGTGCAGCATCTGGTGGCCGTGGAGACGGTGTCGGGCTGACCGATTGCGGCCGGCGGCGGCGGTTCGTATGCCGTAAATCGGCGTACCGGCATTTTCGCTGACTGGCTGGCTGCCTGATTGACTGACTGACAGAGATTGATGGAGCGGTTCAGATTATGATGGAGCATCAGGTATCGCCGCCGCCGGGAGCGCGGCGTTCCCGCAAGCGCGTGGGCCGGGGCGATTCGGCCGGCGGCGGCAGCTATGCCGGGCGGGGGATGAAAGGGCAGAAGTCCCGTTCCGGGCCGGGGCTGCGTCCCGGATTTGAGGGGGGGCAGATGCCGCTGATCAAGGGTTTGCCGATGAAGCGGGGATTTCACAACCGCTACAAGACTTATTATGCGCTGGTGAATTTGGATACGCTGCAAGAGCGGTTTGAGGCCGGCGCGCGGATAACGCCGGAGACACTGCACCGGCTGGGCATCGTCCGGCGCACCCGGCTGCCGTTGAAAGTAGTCGGCGACGGGGAGCTGAACCAGGCCATTACGGTGGCGGCGCACAAGTTCACGGCGTCCGCGCGCGCCAAGATTGAAGCTGCCGGCGGCGCGGTGGAGGAACTCTAACCCGTCATCCCGAGCCGGGCGGCGGATGAGTATAGCGGACAGCAGCGATGATACAGTCGGAAGTGCAGGGCGGCGGTCGGTGGCCGCGACTAATTCAGGCGGCGATTGACGCATTCAGCCTGCCGGATTTGCGCGGCAAAATCCTGTTCACCTTGGGGATGCTGGCGCTGTACCGGCTGGTAGCGCACATCCCCATCCCCGGCCTGGACACCGGCGCGCTGAATGATTTGTTCAGCAACAACCAGCTGCTGGGGTTTCTGGATTTGTTCTCCGGCGGCGCGCTGCGGCGAATGAGCATCGTCGCCTTGGGGGTGTTTCCCTACATCACGGCGTCCATCATTATGCAGCTGCTGACGCCGGTCATCCCGCAGCTGCAAGCAATGTCGCGGGAGGGGGAAGCCGGGCGCATCAGGATGAACCGGATTACGCATTGGGGGACGCTGCCGATTGCGATAGCGCAGGCTTTCGCGCAGCTGGCGCTGCTGCAACAGGCCAATGTGCTGACCAATGTGGGCTTTACGGGCGATGCGCTGCTGCCGACTGTGGCCGCGGTACTTTCAATGACGGCCGGGACGATGTTCCTGGTGTGGCTGGGCGAACTGATTTCCGAGCGGGGCATCGGCAACGGCATATCGCTGATTATCTTTGCCGGCATCGTGGTGGGGTTCCCCGACCTGCTACAGCAGGGCTTTCTGGATCGGGACAACATTATCGGGGTGTTCTTTTTCGCCATCATCGGGCTGGGCATCATTGCGCTGATTGTGGTATTCAACGAAGCGCATCGGCGGATTCCGGTGCAGTACGGGCGCAGCATATTTCGGGGCGGGCAGATGTATCGGCAGTCGGGTTCGTCATACATACCGCTGCGGATTAATTCGGCGGGGATGATACCGCTGATATTCGCGTTTTCCATTGTGATCCTGCCCGGCACGATCGCGCAGTATTTGAGTTCGGCGGGCGGGTTCGTTGGCGATTTGGCCGGGGATTTGCAGGTAGCGCTCAGCCCTACCGGGCCGATTTACAATGTGCTGGCGTTCTTTCTGGTAGTGGCATTCACCTTTTTCTATACGCTGGTGGTGTTCCAGCAGCAGAACATCGCTGAAAACCTGCAACGCAACGGGGGGTTTGTGCTGGGCATCCGGCCCGGCCGCCCGACGCAGGACTATCTCAACCGGGTCATCATCCGGCTGACGATGGGCGGCGCATTATTCCTGGGTTTTATCGCCGTGGTGCCTTACCTGGCGTCGCTGGTTACCAATGTGGAGGCCATTGCATTGAGCGGCACCAGCCTGCTGATTATGGTAGGCGTGGGCCTGGATACGCTGCGGCAGCTGGAGGCGCAGCTGATGATGCGGAACTACGAGGGGTTCATGCGATGACGGGGACGGATGCGACAGGGGCTATGACCGGGCGCGGGTTGAAAATCATACTGTTCGGGCCGCCGGGGGCCGGCAAAGGGACGCAGGCGCTGCTGCTCAAAGAGCAGTTGCAGGTAGCGCATATCAGCTCCGGCGACTTGTTCCGGCATCATCTGTCGCAAGGCACTGCGCTGGGCGAACTGGCGCGCGGATATATGAACCGGGGCGCCCTGGTGCCTGACGATGTAACCATCGGGATGGTGCTGGAACGCATCGGGCAGCCGGACGCGGACGGCGGCTTTATGCTGGACGGGTTCCCGCGCAATGTGAACCAGGCGCAAGCGTTGGATACGGCCCTGGACGGCGGCGGGCAGCGGATTGACCGCGTGCTGCACATCAAAGTGGACGACGCCGAACTAATCCGGCGGCTGAGCAATCGTTACATTTGCCGCAAATGCCAGAAGCCGTTCACGCGGGACGCCGATACGGGAACAGCCCCGCGGCAGTGCGACGAATGCGCGGACGGCGGCGATATTTACCAGCGGGATGACGACACGGCGGAAGCGGTTGGCAACCGCATCGCGGTGTATCATCAGGAAACGGCGCCGACGCTGGATTACTACCGGCAGCGGGGCTTGCTGGCGGAGATACCGGGCGAAGGTTCGGTAAAGACGGTCAACGGCGCGGCGCGGTCGGCGTTGGCGCCGGAATTATCAACATCGTCCGCAGCGGGTATTTTACCCGGCGCGATTTTGAGGTATAATTAGAATGGTGAGAGATGCGCCCAAACGCAAAACGGCATCCAACTCCCCGTCGGATTACAGCGGCGGAGTTACGATAAAGTCGCGCCGGGAACTGAAAGCGATGGCACGGGCCGCCGGCATCGTCGGCTCTACGCTGGCGCTGCTGCGGGAATCGGTAGAGCCGGGGATTACCACCGGGGAGCTGAACCGGATTGCGGAGAAGCATATTCGCAGCCAGGGGGCGACGCCGGCGTTTCTGGGCTACCAGGGGTTTCCGGCCACCATCTGCGCTTCCGTGAACGAGGAAATCGTGCATGGAATACCGGGCAAGCGTGTCCTCCAGGAGGGAGACATCATCAAAATGGATGTCGGCGCGACAATAGACGGCTTTATCGGCGACGCCGCCATTTCGGTGGCCGTTGGGGAAGTCAGCCCGGCGGCACAGCGGCTGATGGACGATACGAAAGCGAGCCTTTACGCCGGCATCGCCGCCGCGCAGCCGGGCAACCGGGTGGGCGACATCGGCGCCGCCGTGGAGGGTTACGCCCTGGCGCGCGGCTATGGCGTGGTGCGGCAGTTCGTGGGACACGGCATTGGCCGCTTTCTGCATGAAGATCCGCAAGTGCCCAACTACGGCGATGCGGGCAAGGGCGTGCTGCTGCGTCCGGGTATGTGCATCTGCATTGAGCCGATGCTGAATTTGGGCGGCGAGGAAACCAAGGTTTTGAGCGACGACTGGACGGTGGTAACGGCGGACGGCGCCTTATCCGCCCATTTTGAGCATACGCTGGCGATAACCGAGGACGGGCCGCAAATCCTGTCCGTGAACGAGTAATCCGACCGACGCCGCGAGATATTTCATCGAGATATTTCATTCCGCACCGCACCGCAATTACAGGAACTGAACTGAACCGCACTGCCGGTCGTTGGCAGCCAACGCTGACGCCCGGATAAGGCAGGCTGAATATGGCAAAGAAAGAAGCGATTGAAGTTGAAGCGCAGGTTACGGAGGCGCTGCCTAACGGGATGTTCCGCGTGGAACTGCCCAACGACCACCAGGTGCTGGCCCATGTGTCCGGCAAGATTCGGATGCACTTCATCCGGGTGCTGCCCGGCGACCGGGTGCTGGTGGAGCTGTCGCCTTACGACCTGAAACGCGGGCGCATCACATACCGCTTCAAGTAAGCCGGAGTTTTTCTGATAGCCCGGATTTTCGGCAGCCCGGAGTTTCCTGATAACCCGGAGCCCCCGACAACCCGGAGCCGTCCAAGTTCTCGGTGAATCATTATGAAAGTATCCGCATCCGTGAAACCGCGCTGCGACCGCTGTCGGGTCATCCGCCGCAAGGGCGTGGTACGCATCATCTGCGTCAACAGCAAGCACGTCCAGCGGCAGGGCTGATGCCGGTCGGCGGCAGCTTACGCATCATTTCACGCTGAACCCATCCATTCGTTTCGTCTATTCACAAGGAGCGCTCCCAATGGTACGCATCGCCGGAGTTGATGTTCCCGACCGCAAGCGGGCGCACGTTGCGCTACGCAGCATCTACGGGATTGGCCCTGCTAAGGCCCTGGAAATCGTCAGCAAGGCGGCTTTGGACACCGATCTGCCGCCGCGTATGAACGAGCTTTCCGATGATCAGGTTGACCGCATCCGGGTTATTGTTGACCAGGATTACTTGACGGAGGGCGACTTGCGGCGGGAACGCAACGAGAACATTCGCCGTCTGATTGACATTGGCAGCTATCGGGGGCTGCGGCATCGCCGGAATTTGCCGGTGCATGGGCAGCGCACGCGGACTAACGCCCGTTCCCGGAAGGGGGCGCGCCGCACCGTAGCCGGCCGGGGCCGGCGCACCGGCGGCAAGAAGTAGGCCGATACCGCTGCGCCGAAACGAACCGGACTGCGGTTCAATTTGGCGCAGCGCAGCCGGCCGCCAGTATCATCAGCATCGCATCTCCCCAGACATTGCCGACAGCCCAGACATTGCCGACAGCGAGGTAGCAGCCAATGCCCCGACCACGCACCCGACGCCGCGAGCGCCGTTCCATTCCGCAGGGCCGCGCTTACATTTACTCCACTTTCAACAACACGCTGGTGAGCCTGACGGATCCGGACGGCAATGTGGTAGCCTCGACGAGTTCCGGCACATCGGGCTTTCGCGGCTCGCGCAAGGGGACGGCTTTTGCGGCGCAGCGGGCGGCCGAGCAGGCGGCGCGGCGCGGCGTGGATATGGGGATGCGGAACATTGATGTGTACATCAAAGGCCCCGGCTCCGGGCGGGAGCCGGCCATCCGCGCCTTGCAGGCGGCCGGGCTGAATGTAACCAGTATCCGGGATGTTACGCCGATACCGCATAACGGCGTGCGTCCTCCGAAGCGCCGGCGGGTCTAGCTTGGTCTGGCCTAACTTGGCTTGGCCTAATTTGGCTTTGCCTAACTTGGGCCGGGCCGGATGAATCCCGCCTACCGATTGGAATTCACACTACCAGCAGGGACGAACAATTTATGGGCAGATATACTGGGCCATCCTGTCGCCTGTGCCGCCGGGCCGGGGAGAAGCTTTTTCTGAAAGGCGACCGCTGCTATTCGCCGCGCTGCGCCATTGAGCGGCGGCATATTCCGCCCGGCGGCGGGGGTATGCGCCGGCGGCGGGTTTCCGACTACGGCGTTCACCTGCGCGAAAAGCAGAAGGCGCGCCAGATGTACGGCATTATGGAAAGCCAGTTCCGCAAGTATATGACGGACGCTTTCAACACGCCGGGCATCTCCGGGAACAACCTGCTGCGGACGCTGGAACGCCGGCTGGACAATGTAATCTATCTGCTGGGCTTTGCCGACTCGCGCAAGCAGGCCCGCCAGATGGTGCAGCACGGGCATTTCACTGTCAACGGACGCAAGACGGACATACCGTCGTTTTTGACCGGGCCGGGGCAGACCATCGGCTGGGCGGAAACTTCGCGCAAGCGGGATTTCTTTGGGGAACGGACGGAGGGGCTGCCCAAGCGCACGCAGCCCAGCTGGCTCACGCTGGACTTGACGCGGATGGAGGGGACGGTACACGCCCTGCCTCCGGACAACGAGCTGCCCGACACCATCAACTCGCGCCTCATCGTCGAGTACTACTCGAGGTAAGCACCCGAATGTTGACTAATCAGTTTCCTCCGATGCGGGAGGCGGAAGTCGAAGCTCCGCCGCCCAGCATCCGGGCTATCGAAAGCACGGACACCTATGCCTGCGTGGCGCTGGAGCCGCTGGAACGCGGCTTTGCGACTACGGTGGGCAATCCGCTGCGGCGCCTGCTGCTCAGCTCCATTCAGGGCACGGCGATTACCTGGGTCAAAATTGACGGCGTGGCCCACGAATACACCGTCATACCCGGCGTCAAAGAGGAGGTGATGGACCTCCTGCTCAGCGTGAAGCGCATCCGCATTCACGCTTTGAGCAAGCGTCCCGGCAAGATGCGCCTGGATGTTGCCGGAGAAGGGCGGGTGTGCGCGGGCGACATTGCAGTAGCCAGCGACTACCAGATTGTGAACCCGGAACTGCATCTGGCAACGCTGGACAGCCCGGATGTGTCCCTCTCCATTGAGTTCAATGTGGAATCGGGCAAGGGCTATCGGCAGGTTTCGCAGAACGACGATATGGTTGGGCTGCCGGTGGGCGTGCTGCCGGTGGACGCCATCTACAACCCGGTTCGCAAGGTGGAGTACGCCGTAGAGCAGATAATGGTGGGGCAGCAAACTGACCGGGAACGGCTGATTCTGAAAGTATGGACGGACGGGGCGGTTACGCCGCTGGCCGCCATCCAGGAAGCGTCCGAAAACCTGGCGCAGTATTTCTATATGTTCAACGGGCTGAGTCGTCCGGCGGACTCGCCGATGGACACCAGCAGCCTGTCGGTGGCCGCCGAGGTCTATCTGATGCCGGTGGAACGGCTGGATTTGTCATCCCGGACGCTGAACTGCCTGAAACGGGCGCGGCTGGACCGGGTGGGGCAGGTGCTGGACCTGAGCACGGACGACCTGCTGGCGATACGCAATTTCGGCCAGAAATCGCTGTCGGAATTGCAGCTCAGGCTGGCGGAGCTGGGCGTCAGCCCGGCGCGGATGGGCGCCGCCGGCGCAGAGCCGGATCCGGACCAGGTTTCCCCTACTGACTTTGCGGACGGGTCGGATACGCTGTCCACCGGGCCAGCGGTGTTTGACCCGGACGACACCGACGCACTTGACTACGATGACGAGAGGGATTAATTATGCCGTCGCACCGAGTGGCCGGCCGCAAACTGAGCCGCTACAAAGACCAGCGCAAGGCTCTGCTGCGCGGGCTGACCGCGGATCTGATCCGCCATGAGCGCATCACTACAACCTTGGCCAAGGCCAAGGAGACGCGGATAATGGCGGAAAAGCTGATTACGCACGGCAAGAAAGGGACGTTGCACAACCGCCGCACGGCCCTGCGTCAACTGCCGCAAAAAGATGTGGTCGCCAAAATTTTTGACGAATTGGGCGAGCGCTACGCCGCAAGGCCGGGCGGCTATACCCGCATCATCAAGCTGGGGCCCCGGCAGGGGGACGGCGCCGATATGGCCGTCATTGAGCTGGTTTAGCCCGCCGGCGTCTTATCGTACCGTTTCCTGCCGCACCGCTACACACTATGCCGCACCGGAGAGGAACCGCCATAGCCAAACCAGCCGCGAATTGACATTACGACCACGACGACGGATTGACGATGACTTGCGGGATGCGCCGTATCGCCCTTACCGTTGCCTATGACGGCACGGGTTACGCCGGTTTCCAGTGGCAGGCCAACGCTCCTACTATACAGGGCGAGTTGGAAACTGCCATCGGCAAGCTTACCGGCGAAAGGGTACGCCTGCGGGCGGCCAGCCGCACCGACGCCGGCGCCCACGCCAACGGCCAAGTGGTGGATTTCACTACCGCCCGGCCTTATGGATGCGCTGTATTCCGGCGAGCGTTGAACCACTATCTGCCGCCGGCAATCAGAGTGTTGGCGGCGGCAGATGCGCCGCCGGAGTTTCATTCCCGACGCAGCGCAGCCCGCCGATGCTACCGCTATCATATCCTCAACCGCCGGCAGCCGGCGCCGCTGCTGCGCTATAGCTGCTGCCATATTGCGGAGCCGCTGGACCTGGCGGCGATGCGGCGGGCGGCGGCCAGCATCCTGGGCATCCGGGATTTTCGGCAGATAGTTCCGCAGCATCCGGCAGAACGCAGCGCCGTCCGGCTGGTGTATCAATGGAATGTGGAACGGGATGCGGGCAATGCGGATATTATCGTTATTGAATGTTCGGCAAACGGGTTTCTGCGGCATCAAATCCGGCGCATCAACGCTATACTGGTGGCAATTGGACGGGGAAACTTGCCGGTTCACGCCTTGGCCGATGCGTTAGCCGGCAGAAGCTTCTTTCAATCCGGCCAATCCGCCAATCAATTCAGTCAACCCGACCAATCCGCCAATCAATCCAATCAATCCAGTCAATTTAGTCAATCTAGTCAACCCGGCCAATCCGCCAGTCAATACGGTCAAACTCGTCAAATCGCAGCGTTGCCGGCGCATGGGCTTTGCCTGGAGTCGGTTTATTACCCGGAATATGACCACTTGCTGAAAGGTAATTGAGCAAATGAAACGAACCAGCACTTACTTTGCCAAGCCCGGCGCCGTGCCGGACAACTGGCGCGTGATTGACGCCACGGGCACCAGCCTGGGGCGGCTGGCGCGGCAGGTAGCCGTGGCGCTGCAAGGCAAAGACCGCCCCACTTACACGCCCCATGTCATCACCGGCGACCATGTAGTGGTCATCAATGCCGGCAATGTCCGCATCACTGGCCGCAAGCTGACGCAGAAAATGTACTATCGGCACAGCGGCTATGTCGGCAACCTGAAGTCGTTTCTGATGCGGGATCTGATGGAACAGCGCCCGGAACGGGTAGTGCGCCTGGCCGTCAAGGGGATGCTGCCGTCCAACAAGCAGGGCCGGCAGATGCTGCGGCGGCTACGGGTGTACGCCGGCGCCGAGCATCCCCACGCCGCGCAGGTGGGCAATGCCGATGCCGAATGACGCCAATGGATTCCGGCGCAAGCCGGAATGGCGGCATCAAGGTTGGGCCGCCCGTCCCGTTCCGCTCCGTCCGATTCCCGTTCTACTCTACTAACGCGCCGCCGCTACTCACAGGCAGGTAAATCGCAATGGTGACCACAACCGAACCGCAGCATCAGCAGCAGTACATCTACGCTACCGGCAAGCGCAAGACGGCCATCGCCAAAGTGCGCCTATACCCGGACGACGGCACCGCCATTATTGTCAACGGCAAGCCGATGGAGGAATACTTCAACTGGCTGCCCTGGCAGTCCACGATACGGGAACCGTTCGTAATTTCCGGGACGGTGGGACGGTTCCGCGTGATGGCGCAAGTGCTGGGCGGCGGCGTGAATGCCCAGGCGGAGGCCATCCGGCACGGCATCACGCGGGCGTTGGTCAACTTTGACCCGGCGCTGAAACCGGGCCTGCGGCGCGCGGGCTTTGTAACTCGGGATGCGCGGGTCAAGGAAAGCAAGAAGTACGGCCTCAAGCGCGCCCGCCGCGCGCCGCAGTACACCAAGCGTTAGGCGATTTCAACCGGCATTGCGGCATACTCAACTGGTCATACCGGCGGCATCACCCAAACCGTCATTCACCTCCAACCGTCATCCCGGCGCAAGCCGGAATCTGACGGTGTAACCAGCCTCTACGGTGATGAGTCGGCAACCATGGATTCTCTAAACTCACCAACGAAGTGCAACGCCAGGTTATGGTGTTGCCATGGGAACGCATTATCAACAGCTCAGCATCGTTGAGCGCTGCGAAATTGCCCGATTACGGACCGCGGGCTGCTCCGTCCCCGAAATTGCGGCAGCTTTGGATCGCGCGACATCTACCATCACGCGGGAGCTAAACCGCAATGCCTCCGCCAATGGCGGCTATCAGCCCGAATACGTGCAGCAGCCGGCCCAGGTGTCCGGTCGCCTGGCCCTGGATTACGGACGCCCGGTCATCTCCCACGCAAGCATCTACGGGTTCATCTACGCTCAACCGGCCCGCACCAAGGACTATTCCTGGCGGCTTTACCTGCCCCGGGGCAAGTCCAAACGGGGTTGGCGTGGGCGGCGGCAATGCCATCGTCCGCATTCCGGGCTGGACGCCGCCACTAATTCCAACATAGCCCGGGCGCAGCCCGGAGGCTGGTGACCACAGGATACCCGGGCGCTGGGAGGCCGACCTGATGCGGTTCGGCAATCACGGCCAAGCGCTGTTGCTGCGGCGCAGTGTAACCTTTGACAACGGCACCGAGTTTGCCCGGCGCTACCGGTTGCACGCCAAGGGCATACGGACTTACTTTTGCGAATGTCAAGTCGCCGTGGCAGAAAGGGGGAGTTGAGAATGCCATCGGCCGGCGGCGACGGCTTCTGCCGCGCCGGACGGACTTGAAACAAATCAAGGCGTCGCAGCCCGCCTACCGAAGTATTCGCTGACGCCGCGTTGCACTTGCAATGTGAATCCACATTCCGGCTTTTGCCGGAATGATGGTTAGAGGGTGCGGAATGACGGTTGGGGTGCTACTCAAAGTCAACGCGCGTTTCCCACAGCCGCCCGTCAGTATCTGTGTACTGCCCGGTCAGGATGCCGGCAATGTCATAATCCGGCAGCTCCCGTTCTATTACGCATCGGCCGTCCGCGTCTATTATCCCGTCATCCGGTCTGAAACCGGCGAAGTCCCAGTTATTAAATCCGTGCTCAACAGCAGCCGGTTCCAAATCCCCCGCATCCACCGGAACGATATGCAGGAAAAAGTCGGTTGCAACATGGATTGGCCGGCAGTTGTACTTGGAATACCGCAGCGCGCCGGCGGCGGTGCGTTCCACCTCAAAGCCCCAATCCAACGTGATGCGGGCCCGCCACAGCAGCCCCCCCGTGTCCGGACTGTATTGCCCGGTTAAGACGTTCGCAATGTCATAGTCCGGCAGCGCGTATTCCATCACGCACCGGCCGGCGGCGTCTATCATTCCGCCATCCCGGTCAAAACGAAATTCGTAGCTATTATAGCCGGGAGCGTCCCCTCCCGGCAGCAAGTCGGCAATATCCAGCGGCGCAATCCGCACGAAAAAGGGCGCTGCGGCATCAGCCGGTCGGCAGCCGTCCCTGGAATAACTCAGTGCGCCGTCGGCGGTGTAATGCACATCAAAATACAGATTGTTGACCGCGTAGATGGGCGAGATTTCCCATATCGCCGCATCCAGCGCCGTATCGGCAGGCATACTATCCCCCCCTTCCCGGCTCTGGCAGCGGCCAGGGCGGCCCGTTCCCGCAGAGCCGGCTCCAGATGCCGCACCATACTCGCTGCCAGCAGTTCGTACCCGCGCTCGTTGAAATGGCAGCAGACGTCGATGTAGAGAGTTTCCCGGTTGTCGGCAAAGATTTGTGTTAGGTCATAGTAGTTGATACCCTGCTGCCGCAGTTCGTCGCCCAGCCGTCGCAGCAACGGGTAAGCATCGCGGTAAAGCCGCACTTGTCGTCTTTGGGGGCCGTAACAGCAATCCAGTTCCTCGTCGCTGAGCGGCTTGGAATCCGGCACATACTGATTAGGTTGCAGAAAGTGATAATACTCGGCGCCGGCAGCGCGGCTCAAGTGGGACAGCAGCACAGAGCTGCGATACCAGACCCGCACTGCCGCTTGGGACAGTTCATATTCATCGTGGTCGGCGGCCAGAATCGGGCCATCGCGTTCCAGGTCGTATTCATCTGATGTATAGGACAGTTCATGATTCAGAGTCAATATCTGCGTCGCAGTGCGCTCCCGCAGATAGCGATTAACGATGCCGTAAAGGGCCGACCATCGCCAAGGCTGCGCCGCAGTCAACTTGGCAAGCCGCCGCTCGCGCTGCCACAACGCATAGATACGGTTGGACAGCAATTTTTGAGTGCCGGTAAGCTTATGATACTGTCCCCATTTACCGGGATAAAAAGGAGATACTCCGAAATCAAAGTAGTTTCTATGCGTAGCGTCCAGCTCGTTATATCCATCCAGGTTGACAATGATGTCGTACTCTCCTCCCAAGCCCAAGGTGTTAGCAACTATCATCATCTGCTGGGGCTGGTTAACATAGGAGTAGGCCAGTCCCAGCGCTACGGGCCGCTGCGGGATGCCGTTGTCCCGAAACCAGGCTTCCAGCGCACTCTGGAAAGCATCGGTAACATCCCGGCTCACCGAACCGCCCAGCAGCCCAATCAGTACGACGCCATCTTGACGGCGCGGCGGCGGCGCCTGATTCAGCGGGTGCTCCGCTTCCCACCGGGTGTAGCCGTAATAGGGATGCTGTATCCAACGACGAGAGAACCCCTCCGCGTCATTTGATGTTGCATCTGCCGCCGGTTGCGGACGGGGCGACCCGCCCCCGTTAAACCCCCCGGTAAGCGATATAGTAAGCCGCCTGCGCCATCCCCTCAATAACGGCCAGCGTCATAATTATCATTATGCCGTAAAACAATTATTTCTTGTTGCGGCGCATACTTTCACCCTGTATATTCAAAGAGCGTCTCCCAAACTACCCGGCAAATGGTCCGCAGTTAGGGATGCATAAAGTCAATGCGGGTTTCCCACAACCGCCCGGCAGTTCTGCTATACTGCCCGGTCAGGACGCTGGCAGTGTCATAATCCAGCAATTTCCATTCTATCACGCACCGGCCGGCCGCGTCTATTATTCCGTCATTCCGGCGAAAGCCGAAATCCACGCACTCCGATGCATTTCAGGCTTTCGCCGTAGAGACGGCTCCATAATAAAGCCGCTTGAAAAGATCGGATACCATGCTACCGGCGCACCCTCGGCGGCGTCATCCGCACGATCGCCTACGGTTAGTCAGGGCGCTCTGGCGTTCTGCCAGGTGGGCCAGGGTGGTTGCTTGCAGCACTTGCTGGATGGAATCCTCAACGGACTGCCAGATTTCTTGCTGCGCGCAGCAATCCGCGAACATACAGTCCGTAGGCAGGGCCAGGCAGTCCAGGGGAGAGGCGCTGCTGTCCAGTTCCCGCATTACTTCGTACAGGTTGACGGCGGACGGTTCCCGGGCCAGCAGGTGGCCGCCTTGGGGACCGCGGCGGCTGTGTACGAATCCGCCCCGGTTCAGCGAGGACATCAGCCGCTCCAGGTACGGCTCCGGGATGCCCTGCCGGTAAGCGATTGCCGCAGTCTGCACTGGCCCGTCTCCGTAGCGCATGGCCAGCTCAACGAGAGCGCGGACTCCGTAGTCAACTTTCATCGGAATACGCACGCCGACACCTCCGTGTCCGGCTATTATAACGCCTTTCGCCAAGCGATGCCAACGCCGGCCTTTACCTCACCGACAACCGCTGCCGTTCTCCTTGGTAAGGGGGTTAGGTGAGGGAATGCTGGGTTTGTGTTACTCTGTGGGGTATGAAAAGCGCAACTTGCCGCCAACTCTCTATCGTATTGCTCCGTTTGCCGCGCAGCGTCGGCGCCGTCCTTGTCGTGGGGCTGGGCCTGCTGTTTGCCGTGGCCTGCTCGGCCGGCGCGGCGCCGGGTGATGGCGGGGGCGAGGCTGCGGCCATCTACGATTTCCCGATTGTCCTGTACCAGGGAGCCGATGCGGTTGGCGGGGGGGATGCCCTGATGCTGTCGGATTTGCGGGGCCGGCCGGTAGCGCTCAATTTCTGGGCCGGCCTCTGCCCGCCCTGCCGGGCCGAGATGCCCGACTTTCAGAGATTCGCTGATGACTACGCCGGCCGCGTCCTGGTCGTTGGCGTTGACCTGGGGCAGTTTTTCAGCCTGGGCAGCCAGGACGATGCCAAAGCGCTGCTCAACGACCTGGAGATTGCCTATCCGGCCGGCTATACGGACGACGCCAGCGTGGTTCGGGAGCTGCTCATTACCGGGCTGCCGGCCACGCTGTTTATCACCGCCGACGGCGCCCTGCATCGCAAATGGATAGGCGCGCTCAACGAAGAGAAGCTGGTGGAGATTGCCGACGAGATGCTGGCGCAATGGCAATAGGGATTCCGGCTTTCGCCGGAATGACGGTTAGTTTGAGAATGACGGTGAATTGTCGGAATGGCAATGAACTGCGGAATGACGGGGAATTGCCGGAATGACGGGGAATTGCCGGAATGACCGGGAATTGTCGGAATGACGGGGAATTGCCGGAATGACGGGGAACCTTGGAATGGCAATGAACTGGTGAATGACGGGGAATTAATTGGCGCGACGGCGCAATGCCCGCAATGCCGGCAGAATGGCCGGCCAGGAGATTTACCGATGCCGGACGACACCATTACTTTTGGCTGCAACCTGACGCTGGACGACTACTATGATGTTGGGGAGTTTGCCCGCCGCGCCGAGGATTTGGGCTTTGACCGCATCGCTATTGGCGAGCATCTGATGGATGGCAATCCGCCGCGGCCTACGCTGCTGGGGTTGCCGGCAATGGCGGCGGCGGCCGGGGCTACTCGCAGCATCCGCATTCTTACCGGCATCGTCATCGCCCCGCTGTACCATCCGGCGCTGCTGGCTAAAATGGCGGCTACCGTGGATCAGATTTCCGGCGGGCGGCTGGACTTCGGCATCGGCGTCAGCGGGCAGCGTGATACCGTCATTGAGTTTGACGCGCTGGAAATCCCGGTCAACACGCGGGGCCGGCGCACCGATGAAATGCTGCGCGTGATGAAACGGCTCTGGCAGGAGGAAAAGGTTTGCCATCACGGGCGCTTTTTCAACTTTGACGATGTAACGCTGCTGCCGCAGCCGGCGCAGCGTCCCTATCCGCCCATCTGGGTTGCCGGGCGCAGCGAGGCGGCGGCCCGGCGCGCGGCCATTCACGGCGACGGCTGGTATCCCTACCTGTTCACCGTCAACCGCATCCGCCGCTACAACGAAACCGTCCGCGAGCTGGCCGAGCAAACGGGCCGCGACCTGGCGCAATTCCATTGGGGACTGAACCAGCCTACCGCCATTGCCGCCGAACCGGAGCGGGCGTTGCAGTCGGCCATATCGCACATCGGGCAGCGCTATGTAACTCCGCAGCGCAGCGCCGAGGACATCGCCCGCGCCCTGTGCATCGCCGGCAATGCGGAGGACTGCATCGGCGCCATTCAGGAACGCATTGACGCCGGGGTGCGCGATTTCATATTCGGGTTTCTGGCCGGCGATGCGGAGGATTACTTTGCACAGATGGAAATGTTTTCCGGCCGGGCGCTGCGTCATTTTAAGTGATGCACGGCTTAAGTGATGTGCGCCAGGCAATGCGCGCTAGGTAATGCGCGCCGGAATTTGCGGTTATAATGGGGACATCAATTAGAGCCTTGGGCCGGTCGTTGTGGTTTCCGATGCTGTCGGGCGCGGTTACGGCTCTGGCAACCTGGCTGGTCTGGCATTACACTGCATTGCACTGCACGCCGGAAAATGCGGCGGAGCTGCTGTGCCGGCCTACCGCATTGTCGCGCTACCTGACACCGGGAATCCTGCAAGACTGCATCATCAACGCCAGTATCGCAATTACCCTTACCGGAGGTTCCGACCTGATGCTGTTTATAAGAGAGCGGCAGCGCGCCGACCGAATGGAGGAGATAGCGCAGCAAGCCGTTGATGAAGCGGCAGCCAGCCGAAAGATGGCGGAGGAGCGCGCGGTCCGCGCCGAAGCGCGCGCCGACCGTGCTGAGGAACGCGCCGCCCGCGCGGAGGAACGCTCCATTGCGGCCCATCAGGCGTTTTTGGATGCGCTGAACCGGTTGACCGCCGGCAACGGGCAAAGCCGGCCGCCTGCTGAATAGGCCGCTGCGGGGAAGGTGTCGCTATGAAATTTGGCATATACAGCTCCATTGCCGACCCGCCGGCCGGCGCTAACCTGGCCGACCGGGTGGATGAAGTAGTCGCTGAGGCCAAACTGGCCGAGGCGGCGGGCTTTGATTCCTGCTTTTTCGGAGAGCATCATCAGGACAAGGACGGGTTTCTGCCGGCGCCGCTTATCGTGTCCGCCGCCGTGGCCGCGCAAACGACGACGCTGAACCTGGGCACCTCGGTAATTCTGCTGCCGCTGCATCATCCCGTCCGGCTGGCCGAGGATGTCATCACGCTGGACATTGTGTCCCGAGGGCGTTTTATTCTGGGCGTCGGGCTGGGCTACCAGCCGGTGGATTTCCGAACCTTTGACATTGCGATTGAGCAACGGGTCAGCCGCTTTGAGGAGCAGGTTGAAATCATTCGCCAGTGCTGGGGCGGGGAACGCTTTGACTTTTCCGGCGAGCATTTCAATCTTGACGACATTACCATTCGTCCGCGTCCTTATTCGGAACCGGCGCCGCCGCTTTGGATTGGCGCCAGCCGCATCCCCGGAGCGCGCCGCGCCGGCCGCATCGCCGACGGTTTCGTTGCCGGCCCCAGCACTGACCTGGCCGGCACCGTTGCGCTTACCGACGCTTATCGCCGCTCGGCAGAAGCGGCCGGCCGGGAGCCGGTCGTCTGCCTGATGCGCGATGCCTGGGTGGCGCCGACGCGCGCGGAAGCCGAAAGCGTCTATGGCCCGGAGGTTATTGACGCCTATAAATACTACTGGCGCAACGGCCTGAACGAGTTCCGGGCTTATTCGGCTGAATCGGACATCAATATGGCGAACATGGCGCCCGACCGGCTCATTATCGGCGAACCGGCGGAAGTGGTAGATGAGTTTCACCGCTGGCAGGAAGCCACCGGCGCCGATTATTTCCTGCTGCGGCTGCGTCAGGCCCATTCCGGCGGGCCGCCGCATTCCCGCATTATGGAAGCCATCCGGCTATTTGGCGAGGAAGTGATACCGCACTGCCGATAGGATGGCACTGCGTCGACGCCCGATTGGGCAGCGTTACCCCGCCTATGTCCCGATAAGGAGGTCATGATGATCGGAGTCCCGGAAATGATTGCGCTGGTCGCTTTGGGTTTCACTACAATCGCCAGCGTCGCCACTGCTGCATACGCTTTGGGAGGCCTGCCTCGGCGCGGCGAGTACAACGCTTTACGCGACGATTTCAGCGTCCAGTTGCAACATACGCGCGACGAGTTCAATACCCAATTTGAACAACGGCGCAGTGAGGTCAACGCGCAGTTTCAGCAGCAACGCGGTGAGTTCGCCGATCAGATGCAACATATGCGCGACGATTTCAACGCGCAGTTTCAGCAGCAGCGCGACGAGTTCAACACGCAGTTCCAGCAGCAGCGCAGTGAGTTCGCCGATCAGATGCAACATATACGCGACGATTTCAACGCCCAGTTTCAGCAGCAACGCAGTGAGGTCAATGCCCAGTTTCAGCAGCAGCGCGACGAGTTCAAGGCACAGTTCCAGCAGCAGCGGAGTGAGTTCAACGCGCAGTTTCAGCAACAACGCGGTGAGGTCAACGCGCAGTTCCAGCAGCAGCGCAGTGAGTTCGCCGATCAGATGCAACATATGCGCGACGATTTCAATGCCCAGTTTCAGCAGCAACGCGAGGAATTCCGGGCCGACCAGCAGCAGTTGCGCGATGAAATCCGGGCCGACCAGCAGCAGTTGCGCGAGGAGTTCAGGGCCGACCAGCAACAGTTGCGCGATGAAATCCGGGTTGGGCAGCAGCAGATGCGCGAGGAGTTCCGGGAGCAACATCGGCAGTTGCGCTCAGATCTCCGGCGCAGCCACCAGCAGTTGATGCGCGCCCTGGTCAATCACCGGCATTCCGACTTGAACGGCGAGTCCGTTTTTACTGAACCGGCTGATATGGAATTCGTGGCCGCTGCCGATAGCTAGGGCAATCCGAACCCAGCATTCCCATCCGTATCACCACACAGGAGAATATGCTATGCCACGCTTTCCCGCCGCCGACCGCGCTTCCGTGCCACAAGAACAGCGGGCGGCCTTTGACGCTTTGGTTGCTTCACGCGGCAACATCGTTCCTGAAATGGGGCCGGTGGCCGTACAGCTTCATGTTCCTGAAATTGCCCAGCGCGGCGAAATCCTGCGGGCTTATCTCCGCGCGGACGGTTCCTCGCTGCCGGACAACATCCAGGAGCTGGCGATGCTGACTACGGCCCGGGAGCTGGACTGCCAGTTTATTTGGCACGCTCACGCCGCCGCCGGGCGCCGCGCCGGCCTCAGCGACGCCCTGGTGGACGCCCTGCGCGACAAGCAGGATTTGCCGGCGCTTTCCGCCGGCGAGTCGGCCGTCATTAACTATGGGCGCGAATTTTTCCGCACCCGCCGGGTATCGCAGGCCGCCTTTGACGCCGCCCGCGCCGAGTTCGGCGACCGGGGCCTGGTGGAATTGACGAACCTGATGGGGTATTACTCCGTGCTGGCGTTCAACATCAACGCCTTTGAGCAGCTGCCGCCGGCCTCCGACGAGCCGTTCCTGCCCGTCTAGACGCCATTGGACTGCCGTTTGGCCGCCTGTTTTGGCGATAGCAGTTCCGGCAAAAGAGAGTTATGGACGCCGTCATCGCAACTGCGCTGGACACCGCGCGGCAGCGGGGGGCGCAATACGCCGATGTCCGCCTGGTTTCCAACCGGGAGGAGCGTATCGTTGTCCGCAACGGCGTGGTGGAAACGCTGTCCGCCGACGAGTCGGTTGGGCTGGGCATTCGCGCTCTGTATAACGGTTCCTGGGGGTTTGCGTCCACGCGCGCCATCACTGCCGGCGCCGCCGACCAGGCCGCCGGGCAGGCGGTGCAGATTGCCCGCGCTTCGGCCCGGCACAACGGCGCCGGCAAGCCGGCTGTCGATCTGCTCGGCCCGGCGGCAAGCAGTCGGGGACGCTATCAAACTCCGGTTGACATTGACCCTTTCGGCGTATCGCTGGACGACAAGCTGGCTCTGCTGCTGGCGGCCGATGCGGGTATGGCGTCCGTGCCGCCGGTCAGCGCGCGGATGGCGAACCTGGTTTTCATCCGGGAGGAACGCGCTTTTGCGAACACGGACGGCGCCATGGTGAATCAAACGATTTACGAATCCGGCGGCGGCATACAGGCTACGGCGGTTGGCGATGGCGAAATACAGCGGCGTTCCTATCCGCAGTCGCACGGACGGCAGCAGGGCTGCGCCGGCTGGGAGTACATCCTGGCGATGGACTTGCCGGGCAATGCGGCGCGCACCGCCGCCGAAGCCGCCGAACTGCTTACGGCGCCATCCTGCCCGTCCGACACTGCCACGGACCTGATTATTGACAGCAGCCAGCTGGCTTTGCAGATTCACGAATCCTGCGGCCATGCCGTAGAGCTGGACCGCGCATTAGGGGACGAAGCGGCTTTCGCCGGAACATCGTTCCTGACGCCGGATCTGCTGGGCAATTTTCGCTACGGTTCGGATCAGGTCAACATCAGCGCCGACAGCATCAGCCCGACCGGGCTGGGGACTTTCGGATGGGATGATGAGGGGATTGCGGCGCAGGCTACCGACATTATCCGCAACGGGGAGTTCGTCGGCTACCTGATGTCGCGCGAAGCCGCCGCCCGGCTGGGGATGCCGTCCAACGGCTGTATGCGGGCGTCCTCGTGGAACCGCATCCCGTTGATTCGTATGACTAATGTCAGTTTGCAGCCGGGCGATTGGACGCTGGACAACCTGATTGCCGATACCGATGACGGCATCTATCTGGAAACGAACCGTTCCTGGTCGATTGACGACCGCCGCTATAACTTTCAGTTCGGTACGGAAGTGGGCCGGGAAATCCGCAAGGGCAAGCTGGGCCGGCTGCTGCGTAATTGTACTTATACCGGCATTACGCCGCAGTTCTGGCAGAGCTGCGACGCGGTTTGCGGGCCGCAGGAATGGCGGCTCTGGGGGACGCCGCGCTGTGGCAAGGGGCAGCCGGGGCAGATCGCCCATACCAGCCATGGCGCCAGTCCGGCCCGGTTCCGGCAGGTGCGCGTCGGCGTGCTGCGCTGACGGACGGCGCCAGGATAACCTGCGATGCTTGGCCCCGACGCCATCCGCCCGCTGCTCCGCGCGGCATTGCGCCATGCCGGCGCCGCTGACGCCGACATCTATGTGGCCGCTACCGAGCAGGCGTTGACCCGGTTCGCCAACAACCGCATCCATCAGAATGTATCGCATCAGGATGCTATCGCGCACATTCGCGTTGCCGACAGCGGGCGCGTGGGGCGGGCCGTTACCAACAACTTTGCGCCGGCCGGATTGGCCGATGCGGTGCGGCAGGCCGCAGCACACGCCCGGCTGATGCCCGCCGACCCGGACTTTCCCGGCATTCCCGAACCGCGGCCGGCCGCTGCGATTGACGCCTGCGACGCCGATACTCTAGCCTGCGACCCGGAACGCCGCGCTGCTATCGTCGGGATGATCTGCCGCAAAGCGGCCGCCGCGCAACTGGACGGCGCCGGTTTCTGCCGCACCGGCGTAACCGAATTGGCCGTCGCCAGCACGCGGGGCGCCGACGCTTACCATGCCGGCACTTTCGCCAGCCTGCTGATAACCGCGCGCCGGGATGACGCCAGCGGCTGGGCCAAAGACGGCGGCATCAGCCTGGCCGCCATTGACGCCGAGTCGTTGGCCGACGAAGCCATCGGCAAGGCGGTGCGGGGACAAAACCCGCAGCCGCTGGCGCCGGGCGAATATCCGGTCGTGCTGGAGCATTACGCCGTTGACGATGTACTGGAGGCTTTGAGCTTTTACGGTATGGGCGCGCAGATGGTGCAGGACGGGCGCAGCTGGATGAACGATGTAATCGGGCAGCCGGCGATGAGCCCTTTGGTGTCCATTTGGGATGACGGAACGGACGCCGGCGGGTGGCCGGTTCCATTTGACGCCGAAGGCGTGCCCCGTCAACGGGTGGACATCGTAACCGACGGCGTAGCGCTGGGGCCGGTGCACAACTCTTATACTGCCGGCAAGGACGGCGTGGCGTCCACCGGCCACCAGCGCGGGGCTACCGGCGGCCCGGCGGCAACCAACCTGTTTATGCGCCCCGGCGACCGGACTGCCGAGCAGTTGAGAGCCGGGGTGAAACGGGGCCTGTACATCACCCGTTTTTACTATACTCGCCTGGCGCACAGCCGGGGCTGCGTGATGACGGGGATGACGCGCGACGGCACATTTCTGATTGAGAACGGGGAACTGACGACGCCGGTCAAGAACCTGCGCTTCACGCAAGGCTATGTAGATGCGCTGGCCGGCTGCCGCGCCCTGTCCGCCGCCACGCATCTGAACCTGAACGAAGCGGCGGTAGCGGTGCGCGCGCCGGCCGCTTTGCTGGATAGCTGGCGTTTTACGGGGCAGACGGTGTAGGGCGCGTCGTCAAATTCATCGTTACGGCTTGCGCCGGAGCGACTGGCTTATGGTCAACTCATCTAGAAAGAAACGCTGTTTCAGCCGGCTGGCAGATCGGAGGGTGAAAGACCGGATCGCGGCGGGCGTGGCGCGGGAACAGGAGGCTCGCCTTCGCGCAACGGGATAGGCCGCGGCGGCGGTTGGGGGCGAGGATTATCCGGCGGACGTTGCGGGCCAGGCAAACGGGGTTGCTGTCTAACTGGGAGGTCAGACGCATAACGGCTGGCCATATCACGGTTGGCGTCGGCGGAGGTTTGCCGATTCAATCGGTGATTAGTCCCCGACATTACCCGCTGTGTTGCCGTTGCCCAGCGATCCGTAATTGATCTGAGCTTTATATCGGCATCCGGGGCGGCAATTCGCCCGGATGCAACACTGCGCCGCAATGCGCCGGTTTCTCGGTTGAGGTCGTCGCAAATAAAAGCGGTTACCCGCAAAATTGCCGCGTTCTCGGCGTAATCGGACAAGACATCCCATATTGTCAAGGCCGTCAGCAGCACGCCGCCGCCCGCCGCAATGTAGAATATCCAGCCTTGCGTTGTTGCGGCATAGAGAGTAGCCGCTTCGAGCAGGACGCCGGCCAATATCGCAAAACGCAGCAGGCGATGCCGGCGCCGGTAAGCGTCCGCCATTGCGCCATAGTAGCGCGTGTTCCATTCCAGATCGCAGAGCGTACCCCAAACGGCGCTGCGGGTTTCATCGGTTACGGGTTCCATAGCTCAAATCATTCTCCGATACTGATACAAAGATACCAACCCGGTATTGGAAAATCAAATACGCTTATCATCCAAGGCTTGCCCTTGGGGATATGGCAGTTAGAATTCGGCGCTGCGGGGGGTTCTGGGGAAGGCGATTATGTCGCGGATGTTTTGCATTCCGGTGGCGAATTGGACGGTGCGCTCGAAGCCGAGTCCGAAGCCGGAATGCGGCGTAGTTCCGTAGCGGCGCAAGTCGAGATACCACCAATATGGCGCCGTGTCCAGGCCGGCCGCCGTCATACGGGATTGCAGGATGTCGAGGCGTTCCTCGCGCTGGCTGCCGCCGATGATTTCGCCGATGCGGGGTACGAGGACGTCCATTGCGCGCACGGTTTGCTCGTCATCGTTGAGGCGCATATAAAAGGCTTTGATGGCGCTGGGGTAGTCGGTTACGATGACGGGGCGGCCTACTTTCTGCTCGGTAAGGTAACGCTCGTGTTCGGATTGCAGGTCAAGGCCCCATTGGACGGGGAATTGGAAGCTTTCGCCGGAGGATTGCAGGGCGGCGACGGCTTCGGTGTAGGTCATCCGCTCAAAGTCGGCGGCGACGATGGCTTCCAGAGTAGAGAGCAGCTCCCGGTCGTAGAAACGGTTGAAAAAGGCCATATCGTCGGGGCAGCTTTGCAGGGCGCCGGCGAATATAGTTTTGATGAATTCCTCGGCCAGGTCGGCCAAGCCGTTCAGGTCGCAGAAAGCGACTTCGGGTTCTACCATCCAGAATTCGGCGAGATGACGGGAAGTATTGGAGTTTTCGGCGCGGAAGGTGGGGCCGAAGGTGTACACGCTGGTCATCGCCTGGGCAAAGATTTCGGCCTCTAACTGGCCGCTGACGGTGAGGAAGGCGGGGCGTCCGAAAAAGTCGGCGTCATCGTCAACCCGCCCGTTGCTGAGGGGGAGGTCGTTCAGGTTGAGAGTAGTGGCGCGGAACATTGCGCCGGCGCCTTCGGCATCGCTGGCGGTGATGATGGGGGTCTGGATATACAGGAAGCCGCGCTGCTGGAAAAACTGGTGGATGCCGAAAGCGAGGGCGTTGCGGACGCGGGCCATCGCGCCGAAAGTGTTGGTGCGGGGGCGCAGATGGGCGTTTTCGCGCAGGAACTCCAGGGTATGCCGCTTTTTCTGGAGGGGGTACTGCTCCGGGTCGGCGGCGCCCAGCAGCTCGATGCTCTGCGCGACGATTTCGTAGTCCTGGCCGCGCCCCTGGGATTCCTGCACGACGCCGGCAATGCTGACGCTGCATCCGGTGTTGAGCTGTCCGACCAGATGGTAGTCGGGGCATCCGGCGTCAACGATGACCTGGAGGTCGGCGAAAGCGGAGCCGTCGTTGATCTGCACGAAGGCAACTGCGCCGGAGGAACGGACGGTTTTGACCCAGCCGCTGACGCCGACGCGGTCGCCGGGCCGGGGGTCGGCAAGAAGTCGTTTTACGCTGATGCGGGAATTGGCGCTGGACGATGATGGGGTAGGCATAGGGCGCCTCCGATATGCGGAGTTGTACCGGATTTTAGCATACCTATGCCGGGGCTGCCGGCGCCATGGCGATTTGCCAAGGGAATGCGGGGTTGGAATGGATGGACAGGATGACAGGGATTTTAGGTATGGGTTGGGGGGCGAATGGATTCCGGCTTGCGCCGGAATGACGGTTGGGGCTTGGAATGATGGTTGGGGGCTTGGAATGACGGTTGGGGGCTTGGAATGACGGTTGGGCTTGGAATGGCGGTTGGGGCTTGGAATGGCGGTTGGGGCTTGGAATGACGGTTGGGGCTTGGAATGATGGTTGGGGGGTATGACGGTTGGATGGCTTGGAATGACGGTTGGGGCGCCGGAATGATGGTTGGGGAATTGGAATGACGGTTGGGGCTTGGAATGACGGTTGGGGGGTTGGGATGGCGGATGCTGGCATCGGAATGACAGGGCGGCATTGGCAATTAGCGGCTGGGGGGATACACTGGCAGGCCGTTGCGCGCAAGGGCGGACGATTTTGATTCGGCAACTATGGTCCGCTGCTGCGACGACGCTTGCGGCGCGGGCGATACTTGCTCCGGCAATGCGCTTTTCCGACTGGCAAACCTGATGGCGGCATCTACAGAGGCATCTACAGCAAGCACGGCGGAAGCGCCGGCCGGCGGCGGTCGTCCCGGCATTTACTATGGCTGGTGGATGGTTGCCATTACTTCGGTGATGGCGTTCTTTGCCAGCGGCATTTTCTTTCGCGGCTTCGGCGTGCTGGTGCTGCCGATACGGAATCAGCTGGGCATCAGCCAGGCGCAGACCAACCTGGTGTTCGCCATAGCGCGCGCCGAGGGCGGGCTGGAAGGCCCGGCGGCCGGCTGGCTGATTGACAAGTTCGGCAATCGGGCGGTGCTGGTGCCGTCGCTGCTGCTGGCCATTATCGGCTACTTCGTGATGGCGTTCTGGATGCCCGGCTTCTGGGCGTTTGCGCTGCTGTATCTGGGCGTGATTTCGCTGGGCAACAGCATGGCGATGCAGCACGCCTGCTTCGCCGGGCTGAACCAGTGGTTTCAGCGGCGGCGGGCGCTGGCCATATCCACGCTGGCGGCGTTTGCGTCGCTGGGCGGGCTGGCGCTGATTCCGACGATGAACCTGCTGATTGACCGGGCCGGCCTGCGCTGGGGACTGGCAGCGTCGGGAATGTTCTACCTGGTTATCCTGCTGCCGCTGTGCATCTGGTTTCGCAACCGTCCTGAGGATTTGGGGCTGTTGCCGGACGGAGCGACGCGGCCGGCGGGTTCGGCAGCCGGCGGCGGGCGCCGGGCGGCGCGAAGGGAAAGGCGGGATTACACGGTGCGGGAAGCGCTGCGGACGCAGGCATACTGGCTGCTGCTGGCCGGCGCCGGCCTCCGCCAAACGGCCACGCTGGGCATACTGGTAAGCCTGTTCCCCATACTGGTGGACGACAAGGGGATGAGCCCGCAGATGGCGGCGAACCTGGTAGGCGCAATGTCGGCCATCAACTTTGTTTCCCGCTTGGCGATGGGCTATCTGGGCGACCGGGTGTCCAAAAAAGCGATAATGTCCATCAGCCTTTTCGTGGAGGGCATCGGCTACCTGCTGCTGTGGCAAGGCGACTGGCAGACGGCGGCCGGCATCACGCTGGTGCTGGCCTTTGTAGTGTGCGAGGGGATGATGGACGGGGCCGGCGTAATCGTGTGGGCGGCGTTGGGGGAGTATTACGGACGCAGCCGGTTCGCTACGCTGCGGGGGTACATCACTTTTGCCTATGCCGGGGCGCTGGTGGCATCGCCGGTCTATGCGGGGTGGGTTGGCGACTATTTCGGGAATTACGATTGGGCCATTGTGCCGGGGGCGGTTTGCGCCTTTTTCGCCGGCCTCTGCTTTCTGCTGATTAAGCGGCCTCCGGAGCTGACGGCGGAAAGCGGATAGCGTTTAGCGGACGCCGTGTTAGAATGGCGCAGCGCAGCGATGACTGTTCAGCCGGCAATGGTCCGCGCTCCGAAAAAGATTTACCCGGTCAGAAACAGTAAGATCCGGTTCGGAATTGGCGGGAGGAAGTGAATGGCAGAACAGATTCAGTACCCTTACCTTGATGATGCGGAACGCGACATCATCGAATCGTATCGCAATGGCGAATGGACGCCGGTTAGCGAGTCGGAGTACGCGTCAAAGATTGCCGTACTGCGGGCGGCGGCGCGCAGCCGGCTCGGGCTGCCGCCCGCAGACGCATCGCCAATTCCGCGCCGGCTACGCCCGCCGGCGCCCCGGCTTCGTAAGCAGACAATCACGCAAACCGCCTCTGGCAGCAGCAAGGAGCAGTAAAATGACTACCATTCTGGAACAATACATTGCCCGGCATCCCGGTTCTGCGGAGCGGTATCGGGAGGCTACGGGCATTTTCCCCGGCGGCGTTACGCATGACAACCGCTATGCCGAGCCGTTTCCGCTGTATATCACGCACGGGCAGGGGCCGCGCAAGTGGGATGTTGACGGCCACGAGTACATTGACTATGTATCGGGGCATGGGGCTTTGCTGCTGGGACATTCGCATCCGGCCATCGCCGAGGCGGTCAGCGCGCAGATCCGGCGCGGCACGCATCTGGGTGCCTGCACCGACGAGGAGCTGCGCTGGGCGCGGGCGATTATGGCGCTGATGCCGTCCGTTGAACGGGTGCGGTTTCACAGCAGCGGCACGGAAGCGACGCTGATGGCAATGCGGCTGGCCCGCGCCTACACCGGCCGCAGCAAGGTCATCAAGCTACAGGATCACTTTCACGGCTGGCATGATTACGCGATGGCCGGTTCCGACCGTCCGGCGCCGGGCATTCCCGCCGCAGCCTGGGGCAGTATGGTCATTGCGCCGGCCGGCGATCCGGACGCCGTGGCGCAGGCGATGGAAAGGGACAGCGACATCGCCGCCATTATCCTGGAGCCTACCGGGGCGCACTATGGACAGCTGCCTTTTGACGCGCCCAACTATCTGGCCGGGTTGCGCCAGCTGTGCGACCGGCACGGCGTCGTGCTGATTTTTGACGAAGTGGTTACCGGGTTCCGCGCCTCGCCGGGCGGCGCGCAAGTGCGCTACGGGGTGTCCCCCGACTTGACGACGATGGCGAAAATCGTGGCCGGCGCATTGCCCGGCGGCGCAGTGGGCGGCAAGGCCGACATCGTAGATATGATTGCCCAGCGCGGCGACCCGGAGTGGGACAACACGCAGCGGGTCTATCATCCCGGCACTTTCAACGGCAACCCGCTGTCGGCGGTGGCCGGCGCAACCTGCCTGGAAATGATTGCCGCCGAGCCGGTCAACGCACAGGCCGACGCAATGGCGGCCCGCCTGAAAGCCGGCCTCAATGAGGCGTTCACTCGTATGGAAGTGGGCGGCCACGCTTACGGCATCGCCTCAATGGTGCATTTCACGCTGGCAGAGGGCGACTTTGACCGGGAGTTTGGCCCGGAAGTGAACCGGCGCATCAAGGCGGCGGCGGCTACGCCGGCGGTTACCGCCATCAAGCGGGGGCTGCAAAACCACGGCGTGGACATTATGGGCCGCGATGCGTTTTTGGTATCGGCAACGCACAACGAGGCGGACATTGACGCGACGCTGGCGGCTTTTGAAGCGACGCTGGCGCAGGCGCGGGCGGAAGGATTGCTCTAATCCGCCACGCCCCTACACTCGCAAACCGATTGAGGCAGTACCATGAATGTAACGCTCGTCAAAATCCTGACGCTGGCCATTGGGGGTGCGGTCGCATTCTCGTTTTTCGGCTTGACCTTTTCGGCAATCCAGGAGGACGGGGTTTTGCGCGCGCTTTCCGCCGGCTGGCTGCTGGGTTTGATTGGATTCTGCCTCACCGTGCTGTCGGCCAAAATTTTCGTGGACTTGGGCAAATGAACGACAAACCCGTCATTCCGGCGCAAGCCGGAATCTACGGTTGCCGGTTCCACTACCATAGTAGGGGATTACGACGCTGGATTCCGGCTTGCGCCGGAATGACGGGTTTGGGGTCCAGAATCACGGGTGTGGGGGTTGGAATGACGGGTATGGGGTCCGGAATCACGGGTGTGGGGGTTGGAATGACGGGTATGGGGTGCGGAATCACAGGTACGGGGCTTGGAATGACGGGGAATATGACTACACGCTCTAGCGTGGGCTGAGCGCGACAGCAACGCCCGCACACCGCAAAATTAAACCGAGAGGTCTGTTATGGCAAGTTTTTGGGAAACCGTCAGCGTCAACGGGCTGGATCTGCCGATGTATGCCAGCGTGCCGAGCAGCAGCGCCGGGTTCAGCGCGCCTTATCCGGCGGTGGTAGTGGCGCAGCACGCTACCGGAGTGGACGCTTTTATCCGGGATATTTGCGACCGGTTGGCGGCGGAGGGCTACGCCGCCGTCGCGCCCAACCTGTACCATCGGCATACGGAGGAAGCGATTGCCGCCTCTGCGGCTGGCGGCCCGCGTCCCCGTCCGCCGGCCCTGCTCAGCGACCCGGACATCGTCGCCGACATCAACGCTGCCGTGGACTGGCTGCGCGGCCATGATGCGGTGCAGAGCGACCGCATCGGCATAACCGGGTTCTGCATGGGCGGGCGGGTCGCCTGGCTGGCGGCGGCCAGCAATCCCCACTTCAAGGCCGTAGTTCCTTACTACAGCGGCAACCTGATGACGACCTGGGGCGCCGGCGAAACTACTCCGTTTGCGCTGGCGGACAACATCAACTGCCCGATGCTGTTCCATTTCGGGGAGATTGACGAAAACCCGTCGCCGGCGGATCTGGCGACGCTGGACGCCGAACTGACCCGGCTGGGCAAAGCGCATCGGTTCTATAGCTACGCCGGCGCCGACCACGCTTTTATGAACCCGGACGGCGGACGCTACAACGAGGCGGCGGCAATGGCGTCGTGGCCGCGGACGCTGGATTTCTTTGCAGAGCAGCTCAAAGGCTAACCGCCCGCCGGGTATGCGGACGGCCATCCGTCCATCCATCCCGGCAATCCGTTAGCGTCAGCTACCAAGCCAAAAGGAGGGGTCATTATGGCCAATTTCTGGGAAAAGGTTGCCGTTGACGGCAGCGAAATGGATTTGTATGCCAGCGTGCCGAGCAGCAGCGCCGGGTTCAGCGCGCCGTATCCGGCGGTAGTGGTGGCGCAGCACGGCGGCGGCGTGGACGAGTTCATCCGCACCATCTGCGACCGGCTGGCGGCGGCCGGCTACGCCGCCGTGGCGCCCAACCTGTACCATCGCACTCCCGACGCGGTAATGAACGCGGACCCGCGGCCGCGCCCCTGGGAGGTGCTCAGCGACCCCGAAATCATCGCCGACATCAACGCTACTGTGGACTGGCTCCGCAATCATGATGCCGTCAACGACCGCATCGGAGTTACCGGGTTCTGCATGGGCGGGCGCGTGGCATGGCTGGCGGCGGCGTCCAATCCGCACTTCTCCGCGGTTGCGCCCTACTATGGCGGCAATCTGCTGGTTAGCTGGGGCGCCGGCGAAACGCCGCCCTTTGAGCTGGCCGCCAATATCAACTGCCCGATGCTGTTTCACTTCGGCGAGGTTGACGAAAACCCGTCGCAAGAGGATATGCGGAAGTTTGACGCAGAGCTGAACCGCCTCGGCAAAGCGCATCAGTTTTATGTGTACCGAGACGCCGACCACGCCTTTATGGATTTCACCGGGCCGCGCTACCAGAAAGAGGCGGCGGACCGTTCCTGGCCGCGTACTCTGGAGTTTTTCGCGCAGCATCTGGCGGCGTCTTAAGGGATTGGCGAATCCCGGCGCGCTGACGCCGTAGCCACGCGTAACCGCAAAGCGATGCCGATGCAGCCGGAGGGCGGGATGCTGCCAGCCTGGATACGATGGATCGCCCGCACTCTGCTGCCGCCGGCAACGCCGCAGTTGGAGGAGCGGGAATCGATTTGGAGCATCAGCCGGAAAGACGCCAGGACATTTTTCCGGCTGGTCAGTTGGCTGTGGCTTGCGGCAATAGTCTATCTCTGCCGGCGGGCGGCGCAGGATCCGGCGGCAGAGTGGAACGCCGCAACTGCTGCGCCCGGGACGCCCTGGTATCAGTACGCCGGCGATTTCGTCATCGCAGTTCTTGGCGAGCTCAACTTAATCGCCATCGGAATTGCTATAATGGCATTGCTGCTGACGCGCCCGCTGAACATCGCAGGAGAGCTTCTGATGACGCTGTATCAAGCAATGGTGAACCGATTCGTGATGCCGGTTATTGAGGCGCACAAGGCTGAGGGGATGAAAGCCGGACGCGCAGCGGAGCGCGCCGAATGGCGGGAATGGAACCGGCGCCGTATGGACGCCGAAGCCCAAGGGCGCCGCTTTGACGAACCTCCGCCGGCCGATTAACCGGCCCGGCCGCAACTGCGCCCTGCTTTTGACAAGGAACCTAATGACGCTGTATCAAGCAATGGTGAACCGATTCGTGATGCCGGTTATTGAGGCGCACAAGGCTGAGGGTCATGCCCAAGGCCGCGCCGAAGGCCGCGCTACTGAAAGGGCGGAGTGGCAAAAGTGGCTTAAGCGCCGTATGGATGCCGAAGCCCAAGGCCGGCCTTTTGACGAACCGCCGCCCGGCGGCTGGACTGAACTGCATCAGCCTAATCCCGGCCAACCCAAGCCGGCATTCACCACACAAAGGAGCCCTACAATGCCTAGAGTAGCCCTTGATTTGGAAAGCAAAGACGATTTGGCCGTCATCAAGTCTGACGGCTGGCGGGTGGCGCAGGGACTGGAACCGGGCGAACCCAACCAGGGCCTGGCAGCCGAAATGCGCGGCAGCAACGCCCGCCTGCCCGACTACGACGACTCCGGCTGGGAAAGCGGCGCCGACATCCAGCATCGCTACTCCGTCGGGTTCACCTTTGCCTGGTATCGGCTGCGTTTTACGATGCCGGAGACCGTCAAAGGGCAGGATGTAGCGCAATGCCGCGTCTGGTTTGAGACCAATGTGGACAACTATGGCGAGGTGTACATCGACGGCAAGATTGACCGCAACATCGGCGTCATCACCGGCAACAACACGCCCAAGCGGGTACTGTTGGAGGAGCCGGGGCAGCCGGGCGGGGAGCATATTATCGCCGTGCTGGTAGCCAATGCGCCGCTGGGGGAGCCGGTGGGCGCCATCTTTATGCGCTACGCCTACTTGGCCTTTGAGACGCAGCCGCCGCGGTAGGGCGGGACGGCACTGGCGCCCGCAACTGCACCGGCTGGCGCTGCCCTACGCCGCCACGATGGCATTCCAGGCTTCTTTCAGCGGGAATGTTACCGACGGATCGTTTTCAAGATTGGTAACATAAGCGTCCAGAAATGCGTCGGCGCTGCCAACCAGCCGCAGATAGTAATACAAGGTGCGGTCAACGCCGTTGACAATCAGCTGGCAGCCGTGAACCTGTGCGATGTACTGAATATCAGGCTCAAATTCGGCGTAATCCGAGTGCGGATAGGTGGTCAGGATGTAAAACCGGGCAATTTGGACGCCCCGGAATTTTTCGTAAGAGGTCTGGATTAGATCCGAAGTGATGGGGATGTTGTGCTTGATTTCGTAGCCCTCAAAGGGCGCGCCGTTGGCGTCAACGATGTTTATATCGCCGGCCAGGTTGGTGCGGGCGTCGGCGGCGTTGTGCTGCTCTAGCGGCAGCACTGTGCAGTTGCGATAACGGTCGGTTTCGCGCGCCAGTATGCTCAAAATGGCGTGCATCGCCAGCACGGGCAAGCGGGAGGCGCCGCCGGTAGGTACGCTGTGATGGCGGCTTATCTTGTCCGCCACCTGAGCGACGGACAGGTTGACCGGGCGGGACAATACCAAATTGGTATTGCGGTCGCGGAAATCAATTAGCCCGATAAAAATTCCCAGCAGCGTATCCTCTGCGGACAGCCCCTGACACTGTACACCGTCGATTAGTTGCAGGAATGCATTTTTTACAACCGCAGGGCTGATATTGCCGGGATAGTTCAGATCGTAAGGATTTGCCTGCTCCAGCGAGCGCGTCAGCCACCCGGAGCCGGCTTGCATAAAGGGGAATCGCTTATCCCGTAGGAATGGTGTTACAGTCCTGGTGTCCAATCCCCGACCGCTGAAACCGCCGGTTAGCTGGGTCTGGTGCCGTCGGACGTCCTGCTCCGGTGCCTGCAATTTCTGCAAAAGCAGAGTTACGATTACTGCCAGTACGCCCCGATTGCTTTCTTGGCGAGCGATGATGGTTTGGAGATGATCGCCATAAGGCGTTGGCAGATTGGGCTTTGCGCCGTCGCCTGTGTATAATTCCAGCGCACGGTTGTAGAGTGCCTCGAGCCGGTCGTTTTCAGTCATCATAATTCCTCCATAAGGCGATGCTAGGCCAACTCCGGCTGATGCACCGTTTGCGAGACTCGTTCCCGCGCCGAAACGCAATAGTCATCGCTGACGTCAATTCCGATGCAACTTCTGCCCTCAAGAACAGCGGCAACCATTGTGGAGCCGCTGCCCAGATACGGGTCAAGTACCAGCCCGTCCTGTGGGGAAAGCAGCCGGATAATTTCGCGAATGACGCGAACCGGAAATATCGCCGGATGCCCGTTGCCCGGCAAACTTTCTACCGGGCTTTCAATGACATCCCGCTTCATAGCCTGACCGGAAATACGGATGATAGTAAAGCCGTGTCGCTCAATATGCATCTTGCGGCCACCGTCTTGCCCGCCATATGCCGGCGCGTGAATGCCGCGTATTTTCATCCGAAAACTTTGAATACGGCCCTCGCGAACATCAGCGATTGCTTCGTCCAACGCTGTATGCGCGGCGCGGCGTTCCGTAGCGGTTAGTTCCGAACCGTCAATCAAATCCCGGTAGCGGCTGCCCAATTTGACAGTGGGCTTGCGCTTGGGAACTTCGTCAGCGGGCTGGAACGCATCCCGATTGTAATAGTAATCGCCGTTCAACGCAAAGTGAAAGAACGGCTCGGTGCTTACCGTCAAGCGCCGGTTGAATTGGTGCGGCGTGGGATTGCGCTTGATCCAGGTAATATCGTTAACCAGCCGCAGGTCAAATTCATCCAACGCTCTGATGGCAAACCGATATGGAATCAGCTGTAAGCTCCCGACGATTATCTTGTCGCCCATATTATAGACGATGCTGCCGGTGGATTTCATCACGCGTATAATCTGCGAAAATGTTTCCATGATATTGTCCAGATATTCGTCAACCGATTCCTCGTTGCCCAAGCCCGGAGCTGCATACTCTCTCTGGCTGAAATACGGCGGCGATGTGATTACCAGGTCCACTGACCCGGCAGGCAAATCCGGCAGCATCTTGCGGTTGTCGGAGCAGACTACTCGGTATTGGGCGCATCCGGTGTCCATAATCTTGCCGACGGCGCCCCCGGTTCCGTTGGCATCGGGCTGATGCCAATGCGGATGCGGCGCCGTTTCATTGGCACGCAGCAGAGTTTCCGGCTTGGCGGGATAGCCAATCTGCCCCCGCTGTTGGTCGGCTATTCTGTCGATTGTCACGGGACCATCCTCCAAACTGCGCCGTAGCCACGGCTTCCGCATTGGGAACGCGATTATAGCATAAGCGCCTTCTGGCTATCCCGCCGTCTTGCGCTATGGTGTACACTACCCTGGCGCGTCGCTGCGCCGCTGCTGCGCGCTATCCTTACCCTTCTCCCGCCGGAGGCCAATCTTGATATGACTACCGCCCGCTCTTTCGCCGGCTCCGTTAATGCGCCGGATTTTCCTGATGGCGTTGAATGGCTCAATACCGACCGTCCGCTGGCTATGGCCGACTTGCGCGGCAAGGTGGTGGTGCTGGATTTCTGGACTTACTGTTGAGTCAATTGTATGCACATATTTCCGCAGTTGCGGAAACTCGAGGAAAAGTACGCCGCCGAGCTGGTGGTTATCGGCGTCCATTCGGCCAAGTTCCCCAACGAAAAGTACGCCGACAATGTGCTGCTGGCCGCTCAACGCTACGAGCTGAAGCATCCTATCGTCAACGATGCCGAGTTTCAGGTCTGGCAGCAGTATGCCTGCCGCGCCTGGCCGACGCTGATGTTCGTTGACCCGGCCGGCAAAGTCATCGGCAAGCACGAGGGCGAGTTGCCTTACGCCGCTTTTGACGATTTGCTGGGCCGGATGATTGCCGAGTTTGACGCGCAGGGGATGATTGACCGCCGGCCGCTCAATCTCAAGCCTGATGCCGTCCCGGATACGGCGCTGGCTTTTCCCGGCAAGGTATTGGCCGACGGCCCCGGCAATCGCCTGTTTATCGCCGATACCAACCACAACCGCATCGTCATCACGGATCTGGACGGGGCGGCGCAGGCGGTTATCGGCAGCGGCGTTGAGGGTTTTGCGGACGGCAGCTATGCCGCCGCCACTTTCAACCATCCGCAGGGGATGGAGCTGGTGGGCGATGCGCTGTATGTCGCCGATACCGAAAATCACGCCATCCGCCGCGTCAACCTGGCACCGGCAACTGTGGATACCATCGCCGGCACGGGCGAGCAGGGCCACGACCGGCGGGCCAGCGGCCCGGGCCGGCAGGTTGCGTTGAGCAGCCCCTGGGATCTGGCGCACTATGATGGCACGCTGTATATCGCAATGGCGGGCGTCCATCAGCTGTGGCGGCTGGCGCTGGCGGACGGCGGCGTCGGCCCGCACGCCGGCACCGGCGGGGAAAACATTGACAATGGCCCCTTGGCAACGGCGACGCTGGCGCAGCCCAGCGGCATTACGGTCGGGCTAGACCGAGACGGCAATCCGCTGCTGTATTTCGCCGACTCGGAAACCAGCAGCATCCGCAGCGCGGGACTGGATCCGGCTGCCGGGCGGGTGGCTACGCTGGTGGGCATTGACCTGTTCGCTTTCGGCGACCGGGACGGCGTAGAGCATCATGTGCGGTTGCAACACCCCATCGGGATTGAGTGGCGCGCGGGGGAGCTGTTCGTTGCCGACACTTACAACCATAAAATCAAGAAACTGCTGCCGCTAACGCGTTCCGTGCAGACGCTGCTGGGCGCCGGGGCCGCCGGGCTTAATGACGGCGCCGGCCGGCAAGCGACTTTCAGCGAACCCAGCGGGCTCAGCTTTGCTGAGTTTGACGATGGCCGGCCGCCGCTGCTGTACATCGCCGACACCAACAACCACGCCATACGGGTAGCGGATCTGGCGGCGGACACCGTGCGGACGCTGGAACTGACGGGGCTGCGCTCACTCTAACCGCTCCGATGGGGAGGTACTGACACCGATGGACAGGATGGACGGGATTTTGGATTTGACTGGGTGGAATGGATTCCGGCTTGCGCCGAAATGACGGTTGTGGGGGCGGGATGACGGCTACGGGGCGGGATGACGGCTACGGGGCGGGATGACGGCTACGGGGCGGGATGACGGCTGCGGGGCGGGATTACGAGTAGGGGATTAGGAGCCGAATCCCGCCGGCCCCTTGACGCTTTGGCGGCTGGTGGGGCAACATATCGGGTAGATACCGGGAGGGCCGGCGTCGATCAATCAATGCCGGCCCCTTTGACAGGAGCAGCAACATTAATGGCAATCCCCGCTACCGAGGCAACCCCCGCTACCGACAACCTGGATACTGCGGCCATTGCCGCCGAACCGGCCGGCAATTACGCCGTCTCGCCCAATGACTCCATCACTTTGATGGCCGGCAAAATCATACGCGACATTATCATTACCCGAGGCGAGCCGGTGCGGCGCCGCGATCTCTGGCTGGCGGTGGATCTGGTGATGGGCGACCGCAGCCCGGATGTCGACGGCGTGCTGAAACGGGACTGGTTCAACAACCAGGGCACCGGGCCGGGCCGCTGGGAACTGACGGACGCCGCCAACGCCCAAGATTCGCCCTTTACCGACGGGGAGGGCATCATCAATCTGGCGCGCGTTGCCGATTACCTGCGCCGCTGCGGGGGGCGCGCGCCCTATGTGGGCGATGCCGTCCAGTTCATCAACATCTGCCAGCCCAAGCTGATGCTGGACACGGACTGGATTATACGCAGCGGGCGCAGCATAGCCTAACGGCAGCGTTTCCAGGCCGGCGCCTAATTTTCCGTCATTCTGGCGAATGCCGGAGTCCATAAAACCGGCCCAGATTCCGGCGCAAGCCGGAATGACGGATTTACGGATAAGCCGTCTAATCGGAATTAGCGGTCAGTATTCGGCATCGGTATCGGCGCTGGCGCCGGGCAGGCTGATTGACAGCACCCGGTCGCGGCCCGACAAGTCGGGTTCCGCCGTAATTTCGGCGGCGGGAAAGATGGCGGCGGCGATGCTTTGCGCGGCGTCAAACTGCTCCGGGTCCATTTCCAGCAGGATGACGCCGTGCGGCTTGATGCGGTCGCCGGCGCCGGCCTGTTCCAGCAGCCGGCGGATGTGAGACAGGCCGTCCGGGCCGCCGTCCAGCGCCGTGGCCGGTTCCCATTGCACTTCGGGTTGCAGCGTGGGGATGCGCGCCGTGGGCAGATAAGGCAGGTTGGCGGCAATGACATCCACCGGCTCCGGCAGCGGCGCCAGCAAATCGCCTTTCAGCAGCGTTACCCGGTCGGCCACATTGTGCATCCGTATGTTGTAGGCGGCAACATCCAGGGCGTCATCATAGGCGTCGGTAGCGTAGATGCGGGCGGCCGGCAGGTGAATCGCCAGGTTGACGGCGATGGCGCCGCTGCCGGCGCCGATGTCGGCGATTACCAGCTCCCGGCTTTCCATCCCCATCAGCGCCATAAAGAGGGCGTGTTCTACCATCGTCTCAGTTTCGGGGCGTGGTATCAGAGTGCCGGGGTTGACCAGCAGGTTGACGCCGTAGAACTCCCGGTAGTTGAGGATATAGGCCAGCGGCTCGCGGGTCAGGCGGCGTTCTATGATGGCGTCCAAGGCGGCCTGCTGCGCTGCGGAAACCTGGGATTCCTGCTCGGCAAAGATGGCGTGGCGCGGCATCCGCATTACATCCATCACCATCACCTCGGCCTCCAGGCGGGCGTCGGGTATGCCGGCCGCGTCCAGGGTTTGCTGGGCGCTGCGGATGACGGCGCGGAGACTGGGCATCAGGGCTGCGGAGCGCCGGGGCGTCCGTAAGCAGAATCAGGCCGAAATGGCGGCCAGCTCGCGCTCCTGGCCGTCGGCGATGAGGCGGTCGATGATTTCGCTGAGGCCGCCGTCCATCAGACGCTGCACGCCGTGCACCGACAGGCCGATGCGGTGGTCGGTGATGCGGTCTTGCGGGTAGTTGTAAGTGCGGATTTTCTCGCTGCGGTCGCCGCTGCCGACCTGCGCCTTGCGGCTGTTGGAGATGCTGGCCTGGCGCTTTTCCTGCTCGGCGGCGTAGAGACGGCTGCGGAGTATCGTCATTGCCTTGGACTTGTTCTTGTGCTGGGAGCGTTCATCCTGGCACACGACGACCAGGCCGGTAGGTTCGTGGACGATGCGGACGGCAGTGGCTACCTTGTTCACATTCTGGCCGCCGTGCCCGCCGGCGTGAAAGATGTCAATTCGCAGGTCATCCTCTTTGATGTCAACCTCAACTTCGTCGGCTTGGGGCAGGACGGCCACGGTAGCGGTAGAGGTGTGGATGCGGCCCTGCGCTTCGGTTTCCGGCACGCGCTGCACCCGGTGGACGCCGGCCTCAAACTTGAGGCGGCTGAAAGCGGCGCTGCCGTCCACCGTAAAGGCGATGCGGTTGAAACCGCCCAGGTCGGACGGGTTGGAGTCCAGTATATCTACGGCCCAGCCCTGTTCCTGTGCAAAGCGGTGATACATCCGATAGAGGTCGGAGGCGAAAAGAGACGCTTCCTGCCCGCCGGCGGCGGCGTGTATTTCAACGATGACATCCCGCTCGTCGTTAGGGTCCCGGGGCAGTAGGGCGATTTTGAGACGCTGCGCCAGCTCGGCCAGGCTGTGGTCGGCGGCGGCCAGTTCCTGCTGGGCGATTGCGACGAGTTCGGGGTCGCCGCCTTCGTTGAGCAGGGCGCGCAGGTCGCTGATTTCGGCGGCCAGGCGGACGTGCCGGGTGTTGATGGCGGCCAGTTCCTCGAGGGAAGCGCGTTCCCGGCCCAGCTCGCGCAGCCGGGCATAATTAGCGGCGACTTCGGGGCGGGCCATTTCGGACTCAATGTCCTGATACCGCTGCACGATGGGCTGTAATTTGGCGAAAATGTCGGACATTGCCATCCCCCGAACCCTTGAATAAAGTAGCGCAAAGAGTATAACGCAACGGCTTCGGATGATTCAAGCGCAAATCCGTTATTCCCGTAATTCTCGTAATTCCGGCGCTCCGGCACAAGCCGGCGTCTTGGATTCCGGCTTGCGCCGGAATGACGGTTAGCATCAAACTGCGGGATGGGAAAATCGGGTTGCAGGGCGTGGATTCCGGCTTGCGCCGGAATGACGGACAAATGGAATGACGGACAAATGGAATGACGGACAAGTGGAATGACGGGCAAGTGGAATGACGGCATAATCGGGCTGCAGGGCGGGAAATCCGGGCCGGGCGCAAAATGCCCTTGCGATGCGGGGCGCTTTGCGCTACTCTGTTGCCGGATTATCGGAGGGGGACGAACCTGTGACTACCGCCGCAGCACAGCCGATTCTGGAGGTGAAAGACCTCCAAACTTATTTCTTTACGCGCACCGGCACGGTAAAAGCCGTGGACGGAGTAAGCTTTGACCTGTATCCGGGCGAAACCCTGGGCGTAGTGGGCGAGTCGGGGTCGGGCAAAAGCATGACTTCGCTCTCCATTATGGGGTTGGTGCCGGAGCCGGCCGGCCGCATCGTGGGCGGCTCAATTCTGTACAAGGGCGAGGATCTGCTGCAAAAATCGGCGGCCGAAATGCGGCAAATCCGGGGCAAGGAAATCTGCATGATTTTGCAGGATCCGATGACTTCGCTCAACCCGGTGTACACAGTAGGCAATCAGGTTATTGAGACGCTACGGCAGAGCGACGCCGACGCCAGCCGCAGCAGCGGACTGCGCGCCCGCGCCATTGAGCTGCTGGAAAAGGTCAAAATTCCCGCCGCCGATACGCGTTTCGCCAACTTTCCGCATCAGATGTCCGGCGGGATGCGGCAGCGCGTCGTGGGCGCCATCGCCGTGGCCGGCGCCCCCAATGTGCTGATTGCCGACGAAGCGACAACTTCGCTGGACGCAACCATCCAGTACCAGTACCTGGAGCTGCTGAAAGAGTTGCAGCAGGATACGGGAATGGCCATCATCTTTATCACGCACGACTTCGGCATTGTCGCCAAGATGTGCGACCGGGTAGCGGTGATGTACGCCGGGCGGCTGGCGGAGATTGCCGATGTGCGGGATCTGTTCAACAATCCGCAGCATCCGTACACTGAGGCTTTGATGCGGTCGGTGCCTAATGTGGACGAGGATGTGGATTTTCTGTACTCCATAGAAGGGCAGCCGCCGGCGCTGGACAACCTGCCGCCGGGCTGCACTTTCGCCGACCGCTGCCCCTATGTTTTTGAGCGCTGCCGTCAGGAGTTTCCGCCGGCGGTTGATGTTGACCAGCGCCATATGGCTACCTGCTGGCGGCTGGTTGAGGAGGGCCGCTGATGACGCAAGCGCAAACGGAAGCGACTACTACCGCTACTGCGGCTGCGGCAACCGCCGGCGCCAACCGCAGCGGCGCCGCCATCATTGAGCTGGAAAACATCCGCAAGTATTTTCCCATCAGCAAAGGCGTGCTGGTGAAGCGCTCCGTAGGGCAAGTGCGCGCCGTGGACGGCGTGTCGTTCCAGGTGCGCGAGGGCGAAACTTACAGCCTGGTGGGGGAATCGGGCTGCGGCAAAACGACTACGGCGCGGATGGTGCTGCAAGTAGAGACGCCGACGGCCGGCATTATGCGGTTTAACGGGCAGGACGCTACCACTTTCAGCGGCGCCGACCGCCGCAAATACCGGGCGTCGGTGCAGGCCGTTTTCCAGGATCCGTGGAGTTCGCTGAACCCCCGGATGCGCGTCGGCTCCATTATTATGGAACCGCTGCTGACCAACCATCCGATGGGCAAGAACGAAGCGCAGGAGAATCTGGAAAGGCTGCTCAATGATGTGGGGCTGCGGAAAGAGCAGGGGGATTATTACCCGCACGAGTTCAGCGGGGGGCAGCGGCAGCGCATCGCCATCGCCCGCGCCCTATCCTTGCAGCCCCGCCTGATTGTGCTGGACGAGCCGGTTTCGGCGCTGGATGTGTCAATCCGCGCCCAGATTATGAACCTGCTGCGGCAGTTGCAGGACCAGTACGGCGTTAGCTACCTGCTGATTGCCCACAACCTGGCGACAGTGCGGTATATGAGCCACCAGGTAGGCGTGATGTATCTGGGGCGGATGGTAGAGGAAGCGCCGACGCGGGAGCTGTTTTCCAACCCCAGCCATCCTTACACCAATGCGCTGATTGCGGCGTCGCTGCCGTCGCACCCGGACATTCAGCGGTCGGAGATGGTAATATCCGGGGAAGTGCCGTCGCCGCTGAACCCGCCGACGGGCTGCCATTTTCATCCGCGCTGCCCGATGGTGATGGCGCAGTGTTCGGAGGAAGATCCGGCGGCGCGCTGGCTGACGCCGACGCATCAGGCGGCCTGCCATCTGTTTTAGCGGCGCGTCGTCAAGTCAATGACCTTTGTCGTCCGGCGCGCCCCAACCGTCATTCGGCGCCCGGTATGCCCCCCAACCGTCATTCCGGCGAAATCCGGAATCTATGGCTGTTGGTTCTATTGCCGTAGTGGCTGATTACCGACGCTGGATTCCGGCTTTCGCCGGAATGACGGCGAAGTTGGGCGATGACGGTAAAGTTGGGCGATGGCGGCGAAGTTGGGAATGGCGGCGAAGTTGGCGATGGCGGTGAAGTTAATGATAGGCCATAGCGGCCGGCCGGGTTAGGTGCGGAAGGTTACCCGGCGGAAAGCTTCGGCTAGTACCAGGCCGCCGGCGTTTTCGTCATCCTGCCGGTTGCCCTGCTCGGCGGCGGCGGCGGCCCACTGCCGTAGCAAAGCCGCTATATCCTCGGGGCTGCGCTCTCCGGTCTGCGTTTGGTGGGCCAGCACTGCGGCAAGTTTGACCTCAAAGTCGGCGGCGATGTCCACGAAAGCGTTGGGATTTTCAGAACCCCAGAACATAATGGCGGCGGTTTTGTGCGGTTCAATGCCTTCGTTGGCGAACAGATCGCCAAAGTGCAGATGGTCGCGGGCGTAGGGGAACACGGCGTCCAGCGCTACCTGCCCGGTGATGCGATGGTCGCGGTGCCACTGCATATTGCGGCGGTAGGGTTCGGCAGTCAGCACTACATCGGGTTTGACGATGCGGATTTGCCGCACCAGGTCTTTGCGGAAATCGGCGGTGTCCTCCAGTTCGCCGTCGGGGCGCCCCAGCATAACGACATTGGCGGCGCCGAGTATAGCGGCGGCGGCCTGCTGCTCCCGGCTGCGCTGCGCCGCCAGTTGCGCCGGGTTGACTTCCGGGTTGTCGGCGCCTTTGCCGCCGTCGGTGCAGAGGACATAGTGGACGGCGGCGCCGGCGCGCGCCCACTTGGCAATCGCGCCGCCGGCCCAGACTTCGGCATCGTCGGGATGGGGTGTAATCACCAGCACGCGTTCCGGCGCAATGTCGTCCATCGGTAAATCCTCCAGGCGCAATCAGGCGGCCATTTTAGTTTGCCGACGGCGGCTGCGTCGGCGGGGTAGGTTCAGCATTCGTTGCCGGTTCCGGGGCGGGAGGGCCGGGCGCGGCCGGGTTGATGCGGACGCGGTGGCTGCGAAAAATGTCGCCGGCCAGAATGCCGCCGGATACTATCATCCGCATCGCCTCGTCAACCGAAATGTCAGTAGGGATAACCTGGCTGACCGGCACCACCACCAGATAGCCGGACGACGGCACCGGCGTAGTCGGCACATAGATGGACAGATATTCGTCAACATCGTTCAGCTGGCCGACGTTGGAAGTAATCAATCCGATGGACATTACGCCGGGACGGGGGAACTCAATCAGCACGACGCCGCGATAGGTATGCTGCCGGGAGTCGGACAGAAAATCAATGCCGATGCGGGTAGTGTTGTACACCGTGCCAATCACCGGCACCCGCCCAATCAGGTTATGCCCCATGTCAATCAGCAGCTTCGTAAAAGCCCAGCCGACCAGCCGGCCGGCGATGTAAATGATGCCGATGATGACGCCAACTTCGACGATATTAATCAGCCAGAGCGGCCCGGCGGACAGGCCCAGCGCAATGACCAGCGGATCCAGCAGCGAGCCGATGAGTTCAAAAACGAAGCGAAAGATGAGATAGGTAACGAGGAGCGGGAGAAAAACGAGGACGCCGGCCATCAGGCTGCCCCGCAGGTGGATCACCAGACGGCGGTGCAGCGGCCGGCGCTGTTCCGTCTCCGGCAGCAAGCCGTAGAGTTCGTCGGGGTGGTTGCCGGGGTCGGCAGGCGGCGGGGGGCGCAAGGCGGCGGTCGCTATTATCGGGGCGCGGCATCGGATTGGCCGGCGGGTACGGCATCGGATTGACCGGCGGGCGCGGCGGCGTCCAGTCCGCACAGCTCCAGCAGCTGCCCGGCTACGGCGTCCCAGCCCAGAGATTCGGCGCGGCGACGGGCGGCTTCGCCCAGGCTGTCGCGCAGGCTGCGGTTGGCGATAATCATTTCTACGGAGTTGGCGAAAGCCTCCGGGCAGCGCCACGATTTCAGGTAGCCGGTGCGCCCGTGCTGAATGATGGTAGGCAGGCCGCCAACCCGCGCCGCAACCACCGGAGTGCCGCAAGCCATGCTTTCCAGCGCGGCCATTCCGAAGCTCTCATAATAGGATGGCACAACGCACACATCGGCAGCGGAGTAGTACCAGGCCAGCCGTTCCTGGGGGACGCGGCCCACGAAGTCAACGGAGCCGCCCAGGTTGAGGTCGTCGGCCAGCTGGCGGAGGCGGGCGATTTCGCGGCCGCCGTTGGCGTCGGCGCCGACCACCAGAACCTGTAAATCATAGGCTGAACCCAGCTGCGCGGCGGAATGCAGCAGCAGGTCAAAGCCTTTCAGGGCTTCAATGCGGCCTACGGAGAGCAGCACTTTGTGGCCGTTCAAGCCCAGCTCGGCGCGGGCGCGGGAACGCCCCAGAGGACGGAACCGGGACAAGTCAACGCCGCACGGCACCAGCGCGATGCGCGCCGGGTCGGCATCGTAGAGGCGCACCAGGGCGTCCCTCTCGTGAGGGCTGAAAGCGATGATGCGGTCGGCTTCGGCAATGATGCGGGCTTCGGCATCCTGGCGCGCGGCCGGCTCGTCCTCGCCGGAACGGGACTGAAGCTTGATGCGGGCCAAGGTATGAAAGGTTGCCAGATGCGGCGCGCCGACGGCGGCGGCGAACTTGCCGCCGGCTACTCCGCTGAGCCAGTAATGGGAGTTGACGGCCTGATAGTCGGCGCCGGTTTCCTGGCGGTATTGCTGAATGCCGTCCAGAAAATCATCCAGGTATTCGGCCTGCCGCTGCAATGGCAAGTCGGGCGGGCCGGCCAGGATATGGGCTACGGATACGCCGGGCGCAATTTTGCGGGCGTCGGCGTCGGCATCCGCATCGGAGTGGCAGCGCGTAAAGATGTCCACCAATACGCCGCGGGCGGCCAGGGCGCGGGCCAATTCCCGCACATAGACATTCATACCGCCCGACTTGCCCTGTCCGGGCGCGGCCAGGGGACAGGCATGGTAGGCCACCAGCGCAATGCGATGGGGCGCATCCGGGTTTGGCGAAAGCGTCAAGGTCAGCAGCTCCCGGCGTTGGGCGCCGCGCCGTTGCGGCTCAAAGTGATGCGGTACAGCTGGCGGTCGGAACCGCCGAGCCGATACTTGTAAGGTTCGTTGCCGCGCAGAAAGTCAAAACAGCGATAGCCCCGTTCCAGAGCGTCGCGCAGGCAGAGAGAATGGAGCAGCAGGCCCACGCTGTAATAGCGATATTCGGGGTCGTGGCCGCTATTGTAAAGCATCCGCACGCCGTCATAGTCCAGGCAGAGAGACGCGGCGACGGGCCGGTCGTCCAGTTCCATAAAGAAAAGGCGCAGGATGTCCTGGCCGGCGGTAGCGGCGGCCATCTTGCGGAAAAAGGCTTCGCGCGGTGCGGTAAGAAACTCAGCCTTGGCGGCGTCGCTGCGGCGCATCAGATCGATGAAGTCGTCCATACGCGCCGCCGCCGTATCCGGGTCGGAGATGCAGTACCAGCGCCAGTTGGGATGGGCTTCCAGGCGGCGCAGTTTGCGGCGCAGTTCGTGGCGGTCTTTCTTGGAGAGGCCGGCCAGGTAATCGTCCCAGCTGCCGGCCAGCGCCAGGCGGGGCGCCACATCCTCCGGCTCTATGGCCACAGCAAACCCGCGCGCGCGGGCCAGCTCCGGCAGGATGGCCAAGGTAGGCGAATCCTCTCCGATGGAGAACAGCTCCAGCCGATGGCTGCCGTTGCTGTCCAGTTCGTCCAGCAGGATCGGGTAAAAAGCGGACTCGGCGCCGGCGGCTACGATAAAGTCGTTGTAGTCGAAAGTGTCGCTGCTGCCGAGCAGGGAATAATGGCCGCCGGAACGGGACAAGGATGCGATGGCGGCGGGCTGGCCGGCGTCATCAGCGACATAGAACCCGGCCAGAGAACGGCCATCCTGGAAGTCGTTCCACCACAGTTCCTGCCATGCCGGGGTGAGGTAAAGGTTGTTGACGGCGGCGCGGCCCAGCAGTTCCTGCCACTGGCGGCGAACCGGCCCAAAGGAGGTTATGGGGATAAGAGTAAGGGATGCAGCCATAAGACGCCTCGCGGCCCGGTGTCATTCCGGTATCAATCCGTCAGCATTCCGACAGCATATTGAGCAGCGCGCCGCTTGACCAGAGGGCGGAGCCGCAGCGTTGTTCGGATTGGACATCCGGCCTGACGCGGACGGCGGTAGTAACTACCCGGTGTCCGGGCTTCTGGACGCCGCGCATTGACATACAGAGATGCTCGGCTTCCAGACGGCAGGCTACGGCGCGCGGTCGGACGCGTTCCAGGACGGCGTCGGCCAGCTGCGCGGTAAGGCGTTCCTGTACCTGGAGGCGGCGGGCGGCAATGTTCAGGGCGCGCGCGATTTTGCTGATGCCGGCGATATGGCGGTCGGGCAGATAAACCAGGCGGGCCTGTCCGAAAAAGGGCAGCAGATGGTGTTCGCACATTGAGTAAAAGGGAATATCCCGCACCAGCACCGGGTCGGCGGCGACGTCATCAGTAAATACGGCGTCAATTTCATCGGCGGGGCTGCGGCCGACGCCGGCGAAAAGTTCGGCGTACATCTCGGCCACCCGGTCGGGCGTGTCCCACAGCCCTTCGCGTCCGCTGTCCGCATCAATATATTTCAGCACCGTGCCGATGGCCAGGGCCACGGCGGGGCGGTTGATTTCGGCAGGCGTAGTCATAGCGTGAAATGCGGCGGCGGCATCATGCGGACGTTAGGCGAGGGCGCCGCTGCGGGCGTTGTTATGGGCATTGCTGTTAGCAGAGGAAGGACGGGTTTCCATTACGGCGGCTTCGATGGATTCCAGGTTGGGCTTGATTTCGGCGGTGTTGGCCTGGGCGCTGCTGACGGCCATATCCGGGTCTTTGAGGCCGCTGCCGGTGATGATGCAGACGATGCGTTTGCCGGTCAAGTCAAGGCCCTGCCGCTGCATTTTGAGCAGCCCGGCAACGGAGGCGGCGGAGGCCGGTTCGCCAAAAATGCCCTCTTGAGATGCCAGCAGGCGGTAGGCTTCCAGGATTTCGTCGTCGGTAACGGCGTCGATGACGCCGCCGGACTGGTCGCGGGCGCGCACGGCGGGCTGCCAGCTGGCGGGGTTGCCAATGCGGATGGCCGAAGCGATGGTCTGCGGGAACGGAACGGGTTCGCCGCGCACGATGGGCGCAGAACCGGCAGCCTGAAAGCCCATCATCCGGGGCAATGAGTCGGTGCGGCCCAGCTGATGATATTCCACAAATCCGCGCCAGTAAGCGGTGATATTGCCGGCGTTGCCCACCGGAATAAACAGAAAATCGGGGGCGGCGCCCAGCACATCGGAAATCTCAAAAGCGGCGGTTTTCTGCCCCTCAATGCGATGGGGATTGACGGAATTGACGAGAGTAATGGGGTTGTCTGCGGTGAATTGGCGCACCAGAGCGAGGGCGGCGTCAAAGTTGCCGTCCACCAGCAGGATGCGCGCGCCGTAGGCCATAGCCTGGGCGAGTTTGCCCAGCGCCACCTCCCCTTTCGGTATCAGCACCCATGAAGTTAGCCCGCAGTAGGCGGAATAGGCGGCGGCGGATGCGCTGGTGTTGCCAGTAGAGGCGCACATCACGCCGATGCTGTTTTCCTCCAATGCTTTGGCGATTGCGACTACCATCCCCCGGTCCTTGAAAGAGCCGGTAGGGTTGCAGCCCTCCAGCTTGAAAAAGAGCTCCGGGCAACCCAATTCCGGCCCCAGCCGGCGGGAACGCACCAGCGGAGTATCGCCCTCTCCCATGGAAAAGAGGGGCGTTTCCTCGTTGACCGGCAGCAGCTCCCGGTACTGTTGCAGGACGCCGACGCCCATCAGCGGCCGGCTCCGGCGGCGGGATAACGGGGAACAGGCGGGTTAGTTGGATAGCAGGCCGGCATAGCGTAGGCGGCTCCCGGTCAGGATTCGATGCGAATCAGGTTGTTGACGCTGGCGACGACGCCGAGTTGGGCAACGGCGGCCAGCGCGGTCTGGACGTCGGCTTCACGGGCCGGGTGGGTTGTGATTACCAGCTGGGCGGCGCCGCTGCCGGGGTCGGTGTCTTTCTGGATGACGGTAGCGATGGAAATGTTGCCGTCGCCGAGGATGCGGGCAATCTGCGCCAGTACGCCGGCCCGGTCGGCGCAGGTAAGGCGCATATAGTAGGCGCTTTCCAGTTCGGCAACGGGCCGGACGGGATTGGCCGCCGCCGCGCCGGCGTTATCCGGCGGCAACGGCAGCGGCGGCGGGCCGGCGGCGCCGTTGGCAGTGCGTAGAATGTTCAGGATGTCGCCCATAACGGCGCTGGCGGTAGCGGCGCGGCCGGCGCCCTGCCCGTAAAGGATAATCCGGCCGCACAGATCGCCCGCAACCTCAACGGCATTATACACGCCGTCAACGCTGGCGAGCAGATGGTCGTCGGGCACCAGCGCCGGATGGACTCGGGCCTGTATCCGACCGTCGGCGTCGGCGCCGGCAATCGCCAGCGACTTGATGGCGTAGCCCAGCTCGGCGGCATAGCGGAAATCCTCCGGGGCCAGCCGGCTGATGCCCTCCGTGTAGATGGCGTCGTGGGCGATGCGCCGGTGAAAGGCCAGGCTGCCCAGCACCGACAACTTGTAGGCGGCGTCAATGCCCTCAATGTCGTTGGTAGGATCGGCTTCGGCGTAGCCCTGCGCCTGGGCTTCGGCGAGGGCGGCGGCGAAAGGCGTCTGGCTGCGGGCCATCCGGGTCAGGATGTAGTTGGTAGTGCCGTTAATGATGCAGCGGATGGAGCGGATGTCGTTGGCGAGGAGCTGGGACATCAGGCAGCCAACGATAGGGATGCCGCCGCCGGCGGACGCCTCAAACAGGAGCTGGACGCGCCGCTTTTGGGCCAGGGCCAGCAGCTCCGGCCCGCGCCGGGACATTACCTCTTTGTTGGCGGTAACTACGTGCTTGCCGGCTTCCAGGGCGCGCGCCAGATAATCGCCGGCCGGCGTATCGCCGCCCATCATTTCCACTACGATGGCGATTTCCGGGTCGGCCAGGATGTCCTCCGGGTTGGCGGTTAGCGCCGATGCGGGCAGTTGGGGCTGCCGGGGTCGGGAAAGGTCGCGCACCAGGGCGCGGCGCAGTTGGACGCCGACGCCGGTTTTGCGCCAGATGGCGTCGGCGTTATCCAGCAGGGCCGCCGCCACGCCGCCGCCCACGGTGCCCAGCCCCATCAAGCCGATGTTCACTATGCCGCCGTTCATATCGTTCATTCGCTATCAGGCATCCGTTATCAGGCATCCGTTGGTCAATTGGCCTACGGCTGGGGCGTAACCGTAACGCGCGGGCTGGTCTGGCGCACCTGGTCCGTAACCCAAGCGTAGCGGTCGCTGTTAAAGTTGATTTTGACCCAGCCTTCGTTGGAGCCTTGGGCAACTTGGTCCTCATGCCATTTTTCGGCCAGGGCGCCGGCCAGTTGGAACTGCATCTGCGGCTCAACCTCCCGGGTTTCGGACGGGCCGATGGCTTGCAGCAGCACGATGGTTTCGTTGACATAGATGGGGTCTGAGGTTTCGCCCGGTTCCAGGGATGGCCCAGCGCATTCGGCGGGGGCGTCGGCGGCGCCGGATTCCTGCTGCGCCAGGCATTCGGTATCTCCGAACAGGTAGCGGTCAAACTCCGGGACGACGCCTTCGGGCATCCAGCCGATGTAGCCTTCGGAGCCGCTGATTTCCAGGGCGACGCTGGCGAAATCCTCGCCCAGGTTCAGGCGTTCTTTGACCGCTTCGGGGGATGCGTCGGAATTGACGCCCATCGTGATGGCCTGCACTTCTACCTGCGGGGCTTCATCGGGGACGGCAGCCAGCATATAGGTGAACAATTCGCCTCTCTGCAATTCCTCCTCAACGATGCGGCGATAGGCGCCGTCGGTGAGGTTCACCTGCTCCAGGAAATTGACATAGGCATTGTCAAATTCGGCGTCCAGCTGCGATTCAGCGGGTTCCTCTCCCGGATTAGCTTCCGGGCGGAACCGCGCGCGCAGTTCCTCGTCAATCTGGGCGTCGGTAATATCGATTTGCAGTCCGGGGGCGGCCTGGCGCAGGATTTCGGCGCGCACCAGTCGCATCAGCATCTCAAAAGGCGCTCGGCTGAAGTCAACCCGTCCCCCCTCATAGCGGTTGATGCCTTGCAACACCCGGATGCGTTCTACCAGGTCGCCCATCGTAAAGCGGACTTCGCGGACTTGACCGGCCATAATGCGGGGCGGCAGGATGAATTCGCGGTAGATGCCGGCGGCCACCACGCCGGTGATAACCAGCAGCAGAACCGCGCCGATGGCGTAGGCGATGCGCTGCCGGCGGCGTTCTGCGCCGCGGCGTTCCCGATTGACCCGATTGGCGGCGGCGGCGCTGCGGGCCGCGGCGGTACTGCGACGGCTGCCCCCGCTGGGCCGCCGCGCCGGCCGGGGGCCGGCCGGCGCAACGGGCGCGTCAACAGGAGCAGTATCCGCCCCGCGTCTCCAGGGCAGCGGCAGGCGCAGCATTATTTTCGCCGGGGCGCCGTCTAGCGGCCGGGGCGGATGCCCAGGTTGATGCTGTGCTCCGGCGCATAGGGCAGCAGCGCCAGATAGCGGGCGCGCTTGATGGCCTGGGCCAGCAGCCGCTGGTTCTTGGCGGAGGTGCCGGTTTTCCGCGTCGGCTCAATTTTGCCCTGCTCGGAGATGTACCGCCGCAGCCGGTCGACGTCCTTATAGTCGGGCGTAACCTTTTCCACCGTGAAATTGCAGACGCGACGGCGCGGGCCATAACGGCGTCCGCCGCGACCGCCGCCGCGCGGCCCGCCCCGTCCGGGGGGGCGTCCGCCGGGGCCGCCGGGACGTGGCCCGCCGGGCGTAAAGGGGCGCCGGCCGGGTGCGCCGCCGGGCGCGCCGGGGACGCCGGGAGCTCCGGTTGGGGGCGCGGTTCCGGTGGGGGTTGGCGTCGGGGATTGGCCCGGCGCCGGCGCGCCGCCGGCGGGAGCGGGAGCAGCAGTCGGAGCAGAGGCCGGAGCCGGGGGCTGCGGCGCGAATTGCGGCGTTGGCGTAGCGGGAGTGGTCATAAGAGATGAGTTCTCCGATTCCGTAGGGTAGCGGTCAAGCGGTCATTAGATCGGATGCGGGTTTCAGAACGGCAGGTCGTCCACATCGGCCATATCGTCAGGGCGGCTGGCGCCGGCAGAGTAGCCGCCGCCGGAATAGCCACTGCCGGAGGAATAGTCCGAGTCAACGGGACGGTCATAGCGGCCGCGCTGCTCGCCAAATCCAGAACCGTCGCCAGGTTGGTCATCGCGGCGGCCCAGGAATTGCACGTCTGTAACATTGACATTCAGCGAAAATCCGGGAGTGCCATCGCGCCGGGTATATTCGCGAGAGCTGAGCCGCCCCTCGACGTACACCTGCTGGCCGCGCGTAAGGTACTGGTTGCAGGTGTCAGCCATACGGCCAAAAGCGGTGCAGTTAAACCATTCGGTTTCCTCGCGCTGCTCGCCGGCAGCGGTAGTGTAACGCCGGTTGGTGGCGATACTGAAATTCGTCATCGGAGTGCCCGATGGCGAATAACGCATCTCCGGGTCACGGCCCAGGTTGCCGATGATGATTACTTTGTTCATTGGGCGGCCTGCTCGGTGGCGTCGCTGGCGGATTGGGGTTCCGCAGGGGTGGGTGTTGGGGCCGGCTCCGGCGCCGGGGTTTCCGCAGCCGGTTGGGGTTCGGGCGGCGGCGCAGCAGCGGGCATAGCCTCCGCTGCCGGCGCAGCCGGTTGGGGTTCGGGCGCCGGCGCAGCAGCGGGCGCATCATCTGCCGGCGCAGTTGGCTGGGGCGTTGGCGCCGGCATGGCAGCGGGCGGCGCGGACATAGGGGCTGCGGGTGCGGCCGTCGGGGTTGCCGGGGACGCCGGCGCTGCGGGTGGTGCGCCGACCGGGCCGGGCGGCGGGCCGCCGAATCCTGGCGCGCCCATCGGAGGACGGGGGCCGCGTCCGCCAAAGCCGCCGGCGCCTTCGGGTATGGGGCCGCCGCCGTCGCCCCGTCGGGGGCCGCGTCCGGGCGGGATGTAGCGGGATGGCGCGGTAAGCGGGCCGGGCGCCGGCTTGTCCTCCAGCGGCCCGTCGCAGCGCATTACCAGAGAACGCAGCACGCGGTCGTCCAGGCGCAGGTAGGTTTCCAGCTCCCGGTTGAAAGCGTTTTCCACGGTGAAAGAGCTCAGGTAATAGGCGCCTTCCAGGAAATTGAAGTTCCCTTTGCGGATGGGGTAGGCCAGGCGGCGGGTGCCCCACAGCTGTTCGCCGGTGATTTCGCCGGCCCGGTTGGAAATGAAGGACTTGATGTCATTCCAGGCGGAAGCGGCCTCCTCCTGGTTGAGCATCGGGCTGAGAATGGCTACGAGTTCAAAGTGGCGCAAGTTGGCGTCTCCTGATAATGTCGGTCATCGCAGGGGATTATAGCACTAATGCGGCGCGCTGTCAGCACCGGCGGGTCGGCAATCGCTGATCGGCGATCGGTGATAATGATAACGGCAATGGCGCGGGCGCGCCAAACCCGGCGGGCAGCGAAATGAAATCAATGAATGACCGCGGCGGGGTTGAGATAGTCCGGGCATCGTGCTAATATGCGTTGTCCCTTTGCTTATTCGGATAGCCTATTTGAATAGAGGAGGTTGATTTATGGCCGACCACGATGTTGCCTTGATCGCGCATTTGATGCGGCGCGCCGGCTTCGGCGCCCAGTATCAGGAACTGGAAGCCCTGGCCGAACAGGGCTATGACGCTACCGTCGCCGCGCTGCTGGACCCGGAATCCCAGCCCAGCGGCCTGGATCTGGACCTGGCGGAACGCTACTTCATCGAATGGAGCCATTTCGTCAGGGGCGTGCCGGAGTACTGGGCCTGGCGGATGATTAACTCCAAACGGCAGCTGGAGGAAAAGATGGTGCTGTTCTGGCACGGCGTCCTCTGCACTGCCGACAGCAAGACCCAGAGCTACCCCACTTCCTACGCCGAGCTGGAAATGTTCCGCAAGTTCGGGATGGGCAGTTTCCGGGATCTGCTGCTGGAAATCTCCCGCGACCCCGCAATGGTGTTCTACCTGGACAACTGCCTCAGCCACAAGGGCGCCATCAACGAAAACTATGGCCGCGAGCTGCTGGAGCTGTTCTCAATGGGCGTCGGCATGGACGGGCAGTTCAACTATACCGAGGACGACGTCAAGGAATGCTCGCGCGCTTTCACCGGCTGGACGCTGGCGAACAATGTGCCGGGACAGCCCTATGGCCGCTATGCCGCCAAGTTCGCCTACAACCCCGCCGACCACGACGACGGCGTCAAGACTTTCCTGGGCGAAACCGGCAACTTCAACGGCGAGGACATCATCGACATCATCGCCCGGCAGCCGGCTACCGCCCGGTTCATCTCCCGCCATCTGTACAGCTACTTTGTGGCCGACGAAGCCCAGGTGCCGGCCTGGATGGACACGCCGCCGCGCGACCCGGACACCATACGGATGCTGGAGGACGAATACTTCCGCTCCGGCTACGACATCCGTTCAATGCTGCGGGTATTGTTCCACTCCGACGCTTTCAAAAACGCCCGATTCGCCCGCGTCAAAGGGCCGGTGGAAACCGTGATGGGAACGATGCGCCTCATCGGAGACTGGACGGAGCCCAAGCCCGGCTTTGAGTTCATCTTTGACGAGATGAAGTATATGGGGCAGGAGCTGTTCAACCCGCCTTCCGTGGAGGGCTGGCACACCGGCCGGGAATGGATTGACGGCGGCACGCTGGTGCATCGGATCAACTTTACCGCCGATTTCGTCGGCGATACCAACTATCCCGGCGTCCGCAGCATCGTCAACCGCCTGTCCGCAGCCGGGCCGGTGATTGAGCCGGAGCAGATGGTGGACGGCTGCCTGCGGCTGCTGGGCCACTACGAACTGCCCGACTCCACCCGCACAATGCTGGCCGAACAGGCCGGCAAGGACGGCGCGCTCCGCACCGACGCCGCCGAATTCCCCGACCGGGTCAGCAAGACGCTGCAAATGATCGTCGCCACCAAAGAGTACCTTTACGCCTAGCCGGGCCGCCGGCGGCGGCGTTGCATCGCACTGCGCCGCCGGCCCGTCCGTCGCTCCGAAAACCGCGCCTCGCGCCAGGGGAGGAAAATCGTGACTGCTACCAAGAAAGACCCCGTGCTGGTCGTTTTGCAGATGTCCGGCGCTTATGACGCCCTGAACACCTTCATCCCGTACAGCGACCCGCACTATGAGGACTACCGGGAACACCTGAAAGTTGAGCCGGAACACGTCCTGGCCGTCAACGACCGGGTTGGGTTCCATCCCGCCATGTCCCCCATCAAGGAGATGTACGACCAGGGCAAGGTTGCCGTCATCCAGGGCATCGGGTATCCGAACCCCATCCGGTCGCATTTCCGCTCAATGGACATCTGGCATACCGCAGAGCCGGCCAAGATGGGCACTGAGGGCTGGCTGGGCAAGACGATACCGCATCTGGATCCGCACAAGGAAAATGTGCTGACGGCGGTGAACTTCGGGCGGGGCCTGCCGCGCGCCCTGGCCGCCCCCGGCGTGTCGGTGGCCTCGGTGGGCAACCTGGAAACCTACGGCGTGCTGACCGGCATTGACGGCCCCGACCAGCGGGCCGAAGCCCTGGACATTTTCGCCCGGATGTACTCGCCCATGGTTGGCAGCGGCCCCATCAACGACTACCTGTCGCAGACCGGGCTGGACGCGCTGAAAGGCGCCGACATTCTGCGTACCGCCCCGGAGCAGTACTCGTCCAGCATTGAGTACAACGGCGACTACTTCTCCCAGTGGGTCAAGAATGTGGCCCAGGTGCATCTGGCCGGGTTCGGCAGCCGCATCCTTTATACCGGGTACAACCCCGGCGCCTTTGACACCCACGCCAACCAGCCCGCCGCTTTCCATCGCCTCTGGTCGGATGTCTCCAACGCCGTCAGCGACTTCTACGCCGACCTTAAGGAACACGGCTGCGGCGAGGAAGTGGTTACGCTGATCTTTACCGAGTTCGGCCGGCGCGTCAAAGAGAACGGCTCCGGCACCGACCACGGCTCCGGCAGCGTCGCCTTTGTCATCGGCGACAACATCAACGGCGGGCTGTACGGCGAATATCCGTCGCTGGAGCCGGACAAGCTGGACGAGGGCGATTTGCAGTGGAACAACGACTTCCGCAGCACCTACGCCACCATCCTGGACCGGTGGATTGGCGTGGATTCCCACGAAATCCTGGGCGGCGCCTACGAACACTTCGACTTCATCAAGTAGCGCGAACCCGCACTGCCGGCAAGCCCCGTCCGTCCGCAACGCCAACGCCGGACGGGGCAATGCGCCGGCCCGCCCGTGAGAGGTGAAGTTAACATGGTTACTCAAATTGCGCCGGTGTCTTTTCAGTACAGCCACACCATCGGCCGGCAGGAAACGCGCGGCGGCAACGGGTTTTTCAATCCGGTGTCCGTCAAACGCGGCCCCGGCGACCGCCTGTATGTGTTGAGCCGCGGCACCGAAACCCCCGCTTTCTTTCCCTGCAAGCGGGTTACCATCTGCTCCGTTGACGAAGAATATCTGGGCGAATTCGGCGAGAAAGTCGGGCCGGAGGACGCCGTGCCGACCGCGCACGACGGCGCCTTTTTCTGGCCGACATCAGTAGCGCTGGACAGCGCAAACAACGCCTATGTCGCCGACGAATGGCTGAACCGCATCTCCGTCTTTACCGAGGACGGCGACTGGATCGGCAAGTGGGGCATTCCCGGCGCCGGCGATGGCGAAATTGACCGCCCCTCCGGCATGGCCTTTGACCGCGACGACCGTCTCTATATGGTGGACAGCCGCAACCATCGGGTGCAAGTGTTCAGCAAAGACGGCAAGTTCATCGCCAAGTGGGGAACGCAGGGCGCCGGCGACGGCCAGTTCAGCTACCCTTGGGGCATCACGATTGACGACAGCGGCGATGTCTATGTGGCCGACTGGCGCAACGACCGCATCCAGAAGTTCGCCCCCGACGGCCGCTTTCTGATGAAGTTCGGCTGCTCCGGCGCAGGCGACGGCCAGTTCAACCGCCCTACCGATGTGGCCGTTGACCGCGACGGCGACATCTATGTTACCGACTACAAAAACGACCGTCTGCAAGTCTTTGACGCCGACGGCCAGTACCTGGCGCAGTTGCACGGGCAGGCTACCCTGTCCAAGTGGGCGCGCGAGCGCGTAGAGCTGGATCCCACCATCCTGCGCGGCCGGCAACGCGTCCCCGACCTGGAAGGCCGCGAAGGCCCCTTCCAGGGACCCATCGCGGTAGATGTGGACGCCGACGGCCGCGTGTTCGTAGTAGAAACGCCGCGTCATCGCCTGCAAGTCTTTCACAAGCAGTCGCCGCTGTTCGCCGGGGAGCCGCTGTAGGTCGTTAGTCCGACGGACAGTTTTGGGCGGGGCAACCATAGATGGTTGCCCCGCCTTGTTGTTGCCGTTCCCGTATCGTCATTCTACCCACCCTACCGTCATTCCGGCTTGCGCCGGAATGACGGGTTAGAGGTTGGAAAAACCGGTTGGGTTGGACGGCCCCCGCTACGGCAACTCCAGGTCAATGCGGGATTCCCACAGCCGGCCCCTGACGGCGGGTATGTGTTGCCCCGTCAAAATGCTGGCAATGTCATAGTCCGGCAGTTCCCGTTCTATTGTGCACCGGCCGGCGGCGTCAATCATCCCGTCAGCCATGCTGAAACCGAGAAAGTCGAAGTTATCGTAGCCGTGTTCGGCGCCTCCCGGCGCTAAATCCGCGGCATCCGCCGGCGTGATATGCAGGAAAAACCCAGGTGCCAGATGCACAGGTCGGCAGTTGTCGCGGGAATAGCGCAGCATCCCTTCGCCGGTAATCTCAATTGCAAAGCCCCAATCCCGTGTGAGGCGCGCCCGCCACCACACCCGCCCGGTTTCCGGGCTGTACTGCCCGGTCACGACATCGGCAACGGCGTAGTCCGGCAATTCGTACTCTACAACGCAACGGCCGGCCGCGTCTCTTGCCCCGCCATCCCGGTCAAATCTGAATTCAGCGCGATTATAGCCGGTCTCGGCTCCGGCCGGCGTCAGGTCAACGGCATCTGCCGGCGCAATCCGCACGAAAAAGGGCGCTGCGGTATCCACGGGACGGCATCCGTCTCTCGTATAACGCACATTGCCGGCGGTGGTGAGGCGCACATCAAAATACTGCTTGTTGACGGCGTGGACGGGGCTGACTTCCCGCACCGCAGCATCCAAGGCCGTGCCGGCCGTTATACCCCCCCCCCCCCCCCCCCCCCCGACTCTCACACCGGCCAGAGCGGCTCGATGCCGGAGCGCTGGCGCCAGATGCTGTACCATACTCGCCGCCAGCAGCTCGTTGCCGCGCGAGTTCACATGGCAGCAGAGGTCTCTGTAAAGCGTTTCCCGGTTATCGGTAAAAATCCGCGTCAGGTCGTGATAATTAATGCCCTGTTGCCGCAATTCGTCGCCCAGTCGCAGCAGCAGCGGGTAGCCATCCCGGTAAATCCTGACGCGGTGACTGCCGGGGTTGTAAGCGTCCTCTAGTTCTTGGTCGCTGAACGGCTTGGAATCCGGCACATACTGGTTGGGCTGCTGAAAGTGATAATACTCGGCGCCGGCGTCACGGCTCAAGCCGGCCAGCAGCACGGAGCCACGATACCAGACTCGCAGCGCAATCCGGGTCAAGTCATCCCGGTGGGGCGCCACTCCATCATCGGATTCCGCCGGCCAGATGGGACCGTGGGTTTCCAGATCGTACTCAGCCGGCACAGTAGCCAGTTTGCGGTTCAGGGCCGAGATTTCCCTTGCGTTGCGCTTCCGGAGATAGCGATTGACAATGCCATACAGGGCAGAACGGCGCCAAGGTTCCGCGCGGCCCTGAACCGCAAGCCGCTGCTCACGCTGACGTAGCGTATAAATACGCCCGGCCAGCAGCTTTTGCGCCCCGGTGAGCTCCTGCTGCAACTGCCATCCGTAAGGAAAGAAGGGGGATATTTTCTCGATAAAGTAATTTTCGTGAGCGATTATCAACTCATTGTGGCCGTCCAGATTGACGATGATGTCAAACTCGCCGCCTAAGGACAAGATGTTAGCGACCTGCATCACCTGCTGGGGCTGTTTCATGCCGGAGTAGGCCAGCTCCATCACCACAGGCCGCAGCGGGATGCCATTATCCTGGAACCAGGCTTCCAGCGCACTCTGAAAGGCGTCCGCAGCAAACATTGCCATCGAGCCGCCCAGCAACCCAATCAGCATGACGCCATCCTCCCGCCGCGGCGGCGGCACCCGGTTCATTGTCCACTGGGTCCCCGGTCGCGCATAGCCATAATACGGATGGCTGATCCGCGTGTAATCCAGCCGCCCGAACAATTCCACATCATCCCCCCTCGCCGCAGCGGCGGACGCCGGGTCGGGCGGCGGGCGATTAACTTCACCGTAAGCGATATAATAGGCCGCCTGCGCCATCCCCTCAATGACTGCCAGCGTCATCACCATCATCAGGCAGTAAAAGAAAATTTTCTTGCTTCGGTTCATACTGCTGTTTCAACCCGGGCCGATAGTCAAATTACCCGCCATTCCAAACCCTACCACTTGCCATTACCTTGCTGCCCGCCATTCCGAACCCTGCCACTTGCCATTACCCTGCTGCCAGTCATTCCAAACCTTACCACCCGTCATTCCGGCGCAAGCCGGAATCTGTGGCTGCCGGTTTGACCGGAATTATAGCGCAAAACGGCCGGCGCCGCGCCGATAGGCATAAAGAAAACGGGCTGGCATCACGGCCAGCCCGTTCCCCTGATTGGCAATTGGTGGAGACGGGGGAGAGTCGAACTCCCCGTCCAGAAACTTCCCTGCCTGGATGTGCTACAAGCTTGTCCGGCGCTTTAATCTCGCCGTTCCGGTCTCCCGCCGACAGGATGCCGAAACCGCCAGCCGATAAAAACTTGACGCGCCACGATCGGCGTAATGAGCGTTGCATCCCGGAGAAAATAGTACGTCCGCGTCCCGGTCTCCGGGCCACCCGTTAGCAGACGTAGCCGCGTCTAGGCGGCTAGAGCGAATTCACGTTCGCCAGTTACTTTGTGCGCTGCCTTTTTAACGAGGGTAACAGCATCCTCGGCTTGCAATCCATCAGAAACAGCGCCTGTCGAACCCGCGCGTCCCCAATTGGAAATTCCGCCAACGCCGCTGCGCCGGCGAAACCTGTAGCAGGGATGTTAGCATAAGATGCGGCGGCTGGCAAGAGGGTGCCAGCAGCGGTATTCCCAACACGCAATGGGGTGCTAAAATTGGGGTAGATGGCAACTCTGCCGGCCGACGCTGCTATGACCCAGCCTGTTTATCGCAATTACCGGCCTGGCCCGCATTGTGACTCTAATCGCACTCCCAAACGCGGCGACTCACGCGGCAAGCAGACCTGTCGTTGCCAGCAGTGTCCTTACCGCTTTATCCCCCGACGGCAATCTCCATTACTACCCCAAAGCCATCAAAGCCCACGCAGTACGGATGTACACCATCGGCTATGGCGCGCTTTCCTGGGGCAATACAGGATTTCGGAGAGTGGTTTGTCGTCGTACAAAGCCAACGCCACTACGCGGATTACGCTCCGATTACCGCATTTACCCGCACGGACGTCGTGCATATCGTAGATATGACGGAAAGCATCATTACCCAATTCAACGCCGTGCCAACCCCCTGCTGCGGTCGCGGCCGAACTAACTAACCGGAGGTGTCGCTATGCCCAGCCCCAACGAACTTACCGCCGCCCAAGCCGCCCGCGCCATCGCTGCCGGCGAACTGTCCGCTACTGCGCTGGCCGAATCCTGCCTGGCGCAAATCGACGCCCTGGATGCGCGCCTGCTCGCCTGGGTCTATGTTGACCAGGATACGGTACTGGCCGACGCCCGCGCCGCCGATGCCGCCATCGCCGCCGGCCGGCCCCACGGCCCGCTGCACGGCGTCCCCATCGGCCTCAAAGACATCTACTATACTGCCGGCATACCCACCCGCGCCGGCAGCGCCGTCTATAAAGACTTTGTGCCGGACTATGACGCCGCCGCGCTTACGATGCTGCAACGGGCCGGCGCCCTGATGCTGGGCAAGGCCGTTACTACCGAGTTCGCCTGCCTGGATCCGTCGCCTACCTACAACCCCTGGCACCCGGCGCATACGCCCGGCGGCAGCAGCAGCGGCTCGGCGGTGGCCGTGGCCGCGCGGATGTGCCCGGCGGCGCTCGGCTCCCAGACCGTCGGCTCCGTGCTGCGCCCGGCGGCCTACAACGGCATCGTCGGCTTCAAGCCCACTTTCGGACGCGTCAGCCGCTGCGGTGTAGTTCCCGTCAGCTGGAACCTGGACACCGTCGGCTGGCTGGTGCGCTCCGTTGAGGACGCCGCCCTGCTCTTGCAGGTGATGGCCGGGCCGGACGCCAACGACCCGGTGTCATCGCATCGTCCCGTCGGCGACTATCTGTCGGCCGTCGCTGACCCGCCGGCCCCGCGCATCGGACTGCTGCGCCGCTATTTCTACGCGCGCGCCGACGCCGAAACCCGCCGCCATCTAGACGCCGCCGCCGAGCGGCTGGCCCAGGCCGGCGCCGAAATTGAGGAACTCCCTATGCCCGACAGCATTGAGACCGCCTACTCCGACCAGCGGCTGATTATGTCGGTTGAGGCGGCGGCGTTCCACGAGCCGATGTACCGCCGCCAGGCCGAGGACTACCAGCCCAAGTTGCGCGCGATGCTGGCCGACGGGCTGGCGGTGGACGGCATCACCTATTCCCGCGCGCTGGAAAACCGCCGGCAGTTCATCACCGATATGGAGCAATTGGCGCAGCAGTGCGACCTCCTGCTGACGCCGGCCACGCCCGCCCCCGCGCCCGCCGACCGTACCAGCACCGGCGACCCCGCCTTCCAAGGACCCTGGACCTCCTGCGGCCTGCCCGCCATCGCCATCCCGTCCGGCATCGCCGCATCCGGCCTCCCGCTGGGCCTCCAGCTGATCGCAGCGCCCTTCGCCGAAACCCGCCTGCTGGCCGGCGCAGCCTGGTGCGAAACGGCGCTGGGAGTAGCGCTGCGGCCGGCGGTGTGATGCCGGCAGTGTAATGCCTGCGCAACCGCCCGTGCTATAATCCCGCCCCAATCCGGCAAGGAGCATCCCATACAATGAAAGGCCACATCCTTGATTTCACGGTGCAGACCAACTCCGGCATCATCTCCGGCGACGACAACCAGCGTTACACCTTCCAAGGCGCAGATTGGATGGAACAGGACCCGCCGCGCCGCGGAATGCCGGTTGACTTCGCCACCATCGGCGACCAAGCAACGCAGATTTACGCCGCGCTGGGTGCACGGCCGGCGTCGTCTTACCAGGCCCGGTCAGGAACTGGCGGCGGCCTCGGCGTCAGCGTTGGCGGCAAAAGCAAAGTTGCGGCGGGTTTGCTGGCGATTTTCCTGGGCTGGCTGGGCATCCACAAATTCTATCTGGGGTACACCACTCCAGGAATAATGATGCTGGTATTGGGCATTGTGGGCATCGCCACCGCCATACTCATCGTTGGCGCTTTTATCCTCCTGGGGGTATCGGTGATGGGACTGATTGAGGGCATCATCTACCTGACCAAGCAGGACGACGAATTTGAGCAGGAGTACGTCGTCCAGAAAAAGCATTGGTTCTAATGCGCCCCACGATGTTCGGCTACATCCTGCACTATTCGGTGCAAACCGGAGCGGGCGCCATCTCCGGCGACGACGGCGCCCGCTACAGCTTTGCCGGCCGCGACTGGCTGTCCCACGAACCGCCCAACCGCGGCGACCGTGTGGAATTTACGGTTTTGGATGGCCGGGCTACCGGCGTATCCGCAACGGTGCCGGCGCATCGCCGGAATCAGGGGCCACAACGCGGGTTCGGAATACTAGCAGTGGCAGCGGGGCTGGCAGCGGGCTTGCTAACCTTTATGCTTGTAATAGTCATGGGGCGAATCACTTACGCTATTGGACTGGACGGTTGGAGCCAGTTCATTGATCGCATTGATCTTTGGGTAGCCATTATCCTCGCCATTGCTGTGGGCTACTTGGTTTTTAGAGCGGTAGGCAACCGGCGGCGTTAGTGATTTCATCAGCGGTTGTCCTTATCGCCAAATTCGGAACCGTGCCGGGTATCCATTGATGGGATGCTTTCTCTACCGGCGGATAGACGCTCGACGGCAACCTATCATGGATCACTGTAGGTTGCGGCTGGTAGCGTGTGTATGATACGCTTTCCGTACAACTTGGATGGAGGGGTTGAATCCCAATGAAAGGCCATATCCTGGACTTTTCGGTCCAAACCAATTCAGGCGTCATTTCCGGCGACGACAACCGGCAGTATGCCTTTCAAGGCCAGGACTGGATGGAAGCCGACCTGCTTCGCTTGGGTATGCGGGTTGACTTTGCCATGGATGGCGACCAAGCGATAAAGATTTATGCGGTTGCGCCCGTGAATGGAGCCGGCGAAGTCGTTGCAACGCTGGCGTCCGGGCAAGGCCAGTTCGACGTCCGAAACACGGTGCTGGCTGATGTCCGCGTCCGGTTCGAACTCGAAACGACCCGGTTTGATTTGCCTTGCACTATAGTGGAAAAACTTGCCCCCAAGCCGGTCGTATCTATCGAGTACAATTCGCAAGATGAGTGCATGATAGACGATGAGAAAATGCACAAATTATGGCGAGCTATGATGGATAGCACAAAAATATCAGCTATTATTACTGATGGCACCACGTCTCTAAAAGCGGAGTTGTTTGCCGGCAATTTTCCGCAATTTTGGTTTTCATTTTCCGGTCAACCATTTAGGGCAGATTTCTATATCTCTAAGATTGTCAATCAGGCAATATCATTCGCCAGTATTACCGAAATAAATTTCAATATTATCAATATGACTACCTTGCATAATTTTGGGCACACTATTGTTTTCAACGGAGGCTGGCAAAGAATTGGAGGCGCCATATTGCAGAATGATGAATGGACATTTTGTATTAGGCAGCATCCTAATCATAGCGACGCTCAAAAGTACTTGCGAACTATCGGAGGATTCCAGATCACGCACATCGGGTCGTTGTACAAAACAGACGGTTCCGCATTTTCCCAAGACGAAGTTGTATCACAGCTTACTGCCATCAGGACTTTTCTGTCATTTGCCAATGGGGCACGGGTTGGAGTAACTCGTATGTCTGGGGTGAACCAGGACTGGACAACCGTTTGGAGCTACTGGAATATCTCTATCGCGGATTGGTCTGACGGTAGCCGGTCGTTTTCGTGGTTCAATAGACAGGATGGAGCGAATACTGATGAACCGATGGTCTTATCAGAATTATTTCTAGAATTCTGCCGCTTGGTTAAGAGCGATACTAGCATTAACCGGACCATTGAATGGTATCTGACTGCGAACACGATGCGCCCGTTCATTCAGACCGAATCTAACCGTATATCTGGGGATATAGCATCTATAAATTTGGCACACAACGCGCATAATGATCCTTGGAATAAATTAAATATAGATCTTAAAAATGCTGGGATATATCTAGACATTCCTATAGAATGTTCTAATTTGCAACAGCTGTACCACGCCAACCCAAAATGGGCAGAGCCTACCAGACCGTCAGGGCCTGTGGTGCTACGACACCTGCGTAACTGCTTTGAGCACCCAACCAAGCCCGTCAAGGGGCTAAAGGATGACTACGCAACCGCTGCCATGTATGAGGCTTGGCATTTAGGCCAATGGTACTTGGAGTCGCTAATCCTACACAAATGCGGATATACGGGCCCCAGGGCTAACCGGGTCAAAGGCGGTATATGGGAAACGCCGGGTAAGCCACCGTCTAGCCATACGTGATAGGGGGAGGCTACCCACCATCATCACCAATAGCAACGTAGGCCACGCCTTCCCGCTCCGAGGCCCGCTGCGCGTCATCCCCAATCCCCGCTCCAATCACCGCGTTGTCCACCGAAACAAGGCAGCTATGCTATAATCCCCCCAAAACCCGCCGGCCCCGATTGGCGGGAAGGGAGGACTCAGCATGGTTCAACTCAAACGACTGGCCCCGCTGGGCATTTTTGCCTTGCTCTGGGCGATGTTCTTGGCCACCCTGTTCATCCCTCCGCTGGTGGCCCCGGACGCCGTCTGCCGCGCCATTGACCCCGCTGTTACCCCCATTATGGACAGCTACGGCGGCAAAATACTGCGCTCGCTCTACTCGTACTGCGGGATTGGATTCTGATTGATGCCCCCGGAAGCCATTGACGCCGCGCGGCTTGCAATTTATGCCCAACTTTTCTGGGGCGCCGGTTTGCTGGCAGCCGCCTTGCTATCCCCCTACCCGCTCTTGCGAATCTGGGCGCAAAATGAAAGCTGGCCGAAAGCCTTGATGCACACCTACCTGCCATGGACGGCTACCGTGCTGGTTATAATGAGCGCATTCGGCTTTGGATAGCCGGCCGTCGCCATACTCCAATCAAGGCGCATTTTAAGGAGTTACCCCCCAATGACTACCACCACCACCCGCCCCCGCCGCCTCGCCCGCCCCGTCTCTATCGTCGGCGCCGGCCTCTCCCACTTCGGCGCCTACCCCGACAAATCGTCCCGCGACCTGTTCGTGGAAGCCTTTCACGACTTGCAGGACAACATTGACGCCGGCGCCGGCATCTCCGCCGCCGACATTGAGGCCGGCTACCTCGGCAACTACTCTGCCGACCTCTTTGAGCATCAGGGCCATACCGCCCCCATCATCGCCGACTGGCTGGGGATGACGCCCACGCCCATCACCCGCGTGGAAAACGCCTGCGCCAGCAGCGGCTCCGCCCTCCGCGAGGGCGTTATGGCCATCGCCAGCGGAATGTATGATGTCGTCCTGGTCGGCGGCGTCGAAAAGATGACTTCGCTGCCCACCGAGGGCGTTACCGATGTGCTGGCCTCCGCCGCCGACGGCCTGTATGAAGTGCCGGCCGGCCTCACTTTCCCCGGCATTTTCGGCGCCATCGCCAAAGCCCATATGGACCGCTACGAAACCAACCTCAACCATCTGCTCAAGGTTGGCGTCAAGAACCACGAAAACGGCAAGCTCAACCCCAAAGCGCAGTTCCAGGTTACCATCCGGGATATGATGGAACGGCGGCAGGCCCGCGCCGAGCAGCGCGGCGAGCCCGTTCCCGATTGGGATGACGAGCTGGACTTCCTCAACGACGCCCGCGCCAACCCCTGGATTGCCTGGCCGCTGCGTCTCTACGACTGCGCCCCCATCACCGACGGCGCATCCTGCGTGCTGCTGGTAGCCAGCGAAATCGCCAGCCAGTTCACCGATAAGCCCGTCCACATCGCCGGCATCGGCCAGGCCACCGGGCGCCCCCTGCACGATGCCGACGAACTAACTTCGCTGTCGGCGGCCAAAGTCGCGGCGGCGCAAGCCTACGAAATGGCCGGCATCGGGCCGGAGCAGGTTGGCGTCGCCGAAGTCCACGACTGCTTTACCATCGCCGAAATCGTCGCCAGTGAGGATTTGGGGTTCTTTGCCCCCGGCGAAGGGCCGCACGCCGTTGACGAAGGCCGCACCGCCCGCGCCGGCGACCGCCCCATCAACACCAGCGGCGGACTCAAAGCCAAAGGCCACCCCGTCGGCGCCAGCGGCGTCGCCCAGGTCATCGAAGTGTACAAGCAGCTGCGCGGCGAAGCCGGCGCCCGCCAGCTGGACAACCCCAACCTGGAATTCGGCCTCACCCACAACGTCGGCGGCACCGGCGGCACCTGCGTCGTCAACGTGCTGCAACGCACCTAACCCGCCAATGCCACGACTGCGGAAGTAGCCAAACGCAAAACAAATCCCCTCTCCCATTATGGGAGAGGGTTGGAGTAAGGGCAATTCCTATGACAACCGAAACCCGTCCTTTCAACGCCGCATCCTTCTACGCCTTCCTGCAAGAGGGGCGGTTTATGGGCGTGCGCTGCCGCGACAACGGCAACATCTACGCCGAAGCGCGCCCCATCGATCCGGCCAGCCACAGCCGCAATATGGAATGGCATGAGCTCAGCGGCCAGGCCACCCTCAGCGCTTTTACCTGCATCTCGGTAGCCCCGGCGTCGCTGGAGGCCAAAGGCTACGGGCGCAACAACCCCTACTGCACCGGCATCGTTACCCTGGCCGAAGGCCCCCGCATCAGCGCCCGCATCGCCGGCGTCGACGCCGCCAATCCCCAATCTATCCGCACCGGCCTGCCGCTCACGCTGGACTTGACCGACATTGACCCGGAGCATCCCGGCCTGGTATTCCGTCCCGCCTGATTAGCCGGAATCTGCCGTAGCAGCAACGCCGGGGGGCGAATAATACATCCGCCCCCCATTTGCCTAGCCGGTTTTCCGTCATTCCGGCTTGTCTTGCGTCATTCCGGCCGGTTTTTCGTCATTCCGGCCGGTTTTTCGTCATTCCGACTTGGTTTCCGTCATTCCGACTTGGTTTCCGTCATTCCGGCGCAAGCCGGAATCTGCGCGCGCTGCCGAATTCCGCCCCTATCCCACCCCGCCGTCTTTGCAGACATTGCAGGTCTTGTCGTACCACACATAGGCCGAATTCGGTTCGTGGAAAACCTCAAACAGGCCCACATTCCGATACTTCTTGCAGTTCAGGCACAGCTGCGTGTAGGTAGGATCCAGCTGCGCCGGAATGCCCTGCTCGGCGGTCAAATGGATTTTCTGAATCTGCCGCTTGGAGAACGGCAGCCGTTGCAGGATGCTTTCCTCCAGCCGCAGCTGCCACACCTTCCCCGCCGGCAGCGGCCGGTACAGCAGCCGCTGCTCATCGTCCGGCTGATGCTCGTAGATGTAGTCAATGTATTTCTGCACCATCTCGGCCATCATCGGAGCGACTTCCTCGTAGCTGTCCCCCACGGCCGGGATGTCCATTTCCACGCAGAACCCCTCCCACTGCTCGGGAACGATGCTGGTTCTGCGGATGTAGCAGGTCAGTTTGCGCGCTTGGGCATTGGCATTCACTGGGCAACCCCCTGGGCGATGCCGATCCGACCGCATCGCCCGCATCAAGTTTTCGGTTTCGCTATGCCGGCGTCAGCCCGGTTCCGGTGCGCCGGCTCTTTGCCGCGCGGCTAGTCCAGCCCCCGCGTGCCGACCCAGCCCGTGGGGGATACATCAATCATCTCCCCGTTGGGACCCTCGTACTTCGTCTCCACATTCTGCGTGCGCGGGCCGGACATTCCGGCGTGCAACGCTTCGTTCACCGAATCCATCGGCTTGGAGTTGTTCGCCGCCAGACGGCGCTCAATATCCTCCAGGCTCTCCACTTCAAACCCGATGTGGTGAATGCCTTCCCAGTCCTTGCCCCGCTCCCCGGCGACGGCGTCGTTCTGGAAATCCAGAATGGCCATATTGACATTGCCGTCGCTGAGCATAAAGCCCCGCGCATTCTCCCCGTCCAGCTGCGCTACCTGGCGCAGCCCGAACACTTCGGAATAAAACCGGGCCGTCCCGGCGGCGTCGTTAGTGGCGATGGCGATGTGCTTGATTTGAGGCATTGCGTCCCTCCCTGGTAGCGGGCCGGCGCGCCGCCGCGCCGTCGCCCCATATTTATTGCGCCAACGATACCACTTTTCCCGCCGTTAGGCTAGTCTTGCGCCGCCCTGCACCGCCCATCCCTCCCGGCCCATCCCGCCCTGACACGTCGTCAACTTACAATGCACCCCAGCCCGGCGCAGGTTTTCGCCATTCCAACACCCCAACCGTCATTCCGGCGCAAGCCGGAATCTATCGCCGCCGGTTTCACCACCGTAGCAGCCGATTACGACGCCGGCACCCGGCGCAAGCCGGAATAACGGCAAATCCGACGACACGCCCCAGGACGACGACCATGCCGCCCCCTCGTCGGATGTAGTATGCTGGCAGTATGAATGCTGCGAAACGCCTGCGGATTGAACCCATGACCTCGGCAGACTGGCCCGCAGTGCGGCGCATCTACGCCGACGGCATCGCAACCGGCAACGCTACCTTTGAGACCGAACCGCCCGATTGGAACGCCTGGCATCGCAGCCGTCTGCCCGCCTGCCGGCTGGTAGCGCGCCCGCCGGCAAACGCTATGAACCGCAATACCGTGCTGGCCTGGGCGGCGCTCTCTCCGGTGTCCTCCCGCGCCTGCTACGCCGGCATCGCCGAGCACAGCATTTATGTGGACGCCCCCCAACGCGGGCAGGGCATCGGCAAGACGCTGCTGGCCGCCTTGGCCAATGCATCCGAGGACGCCGGGTTCTGGATGCTCCAAAGCGCCATTTTCCCGGAGAATCCCGCCAGCATCGCCATCCATCTGGCCTGCGGATTCCGCATCATGGGACGCCGCAAACGGGTCGCAATGCTCAACGGCGTCTGGCGCGATACGGTCATCGTAGAACGCCGCAGCCGGATTATCGGCGTCTAACGGCCCGCGCAGCGGCAAGGCAACGCAGCGGCAAAGCAATGGCGCCGGTTGGCCGGCAAGAACCGCCGGCGTCCGTACAACAGTCGGCCCGCCGTGTTAGAATGACGCATCTTGCCCGGATGTTGACGCGCCGGCCGCCGGCGAATAAATCCCCGCCGCGCCGCGCATCATTGCCACGCCAACCCATTGCCCCACGAACCTATTCTACGCGAACCCATTGCCACGCAAAGCACTTGCCACGCCAACCACTTGCCCAATTAAGGAGACTGCGATGACTGCCCCGAAGCGTATGAAATTCGGCGTTTTTATGGCCCCGTTCCACCGAGTAGGCGAAAACCCTACCCTGGCCCTGGAGCGCGATCTGGAACTCTTGCAGTGGCTGGACCACCTGGGCTTTGACGAAGCCTGGATCGGCGAACACCACAGCGCCGGCTGGGAAACTATCGCCTCGCCGGAAGTTTTCATGGCCACCGCCGCCGAGCGTACCCGCAACCTCCGCCTCGGCACCGGCGTGGTCAGCCTCCCCTACCATCATCCCTATATGGTGGCAAACCGGATGGTGCTGCTGGACCATCTGACCCGGGGGCGCGTGATGCTCGGCGTCGGCCCCGGCGCTTTGGCGTCCGATGCCTATATGTTCGGCATCGACCCGGCCCGCCAGCGCGAAATGATGGACGAATCCCTGGGCGTCATCAAGCGCCTGATGGACAGCCCGGAACCTTACACCTGCCAAAGCGACTGGTTTGAGCTGCACGACGCCCATCTGCAACTGCGCCCCTATCAGCAGCCCTTCCCGCTGGTCGTCGCCTCCGTCCAGTCGCCCGCCGGCGTGCTCACCGCCGGCAAGTACGGCGCCGGCGTCATCTCGTTGAGCGTCCCCCGTGATATGGTGCGCTCCACCAGCCTGAAAGACCAGTGGGCCATCGCCGAGGAATCCGCCGCCGAACACGGCCAGACCGTCAAGCGTTCCGAATGGCGCTTGTCCGTAGGCGTCCACCTCGCCGAAAGCAAAAAAGAGGCCATAGCGGACATTCGCGAAGGCTCCGCCCGCGTCGTTACCGAGTATTTCGGCACCACGCTGGGCCACGAAGTCCCCGACGTACCGCGCGACCAAATCGTGGACTTTATGACCGACAACAAGCAGTGGATCGTCGGCACCCCCGACGACTGCATCCAACGCATCAACGAATTGCAGGAACTTTCCGGCGGGTTCGGCGGAATGCTGGTGCGGGTTGAGGACTGGGCGCCCCGCGACAAACTCCACCGTTCCTACGAACTCCTGGCCCGCTATGTAATGCCGCAGTTCCAGGGCACCCTGGACGGCATCACCCGGTCGCAGCAGTGGGCCTCCAACTTGCGGGATACCTTGCAAGTCAACCGGCGCGCCGGCCTGGAAAGGGCGGCGCAGTCCTATGCCGAAAGCCGGGGACAAAGCTAAATCGCCCGGTTCGGCCCAGCAAGACAGCCCAGTTCTACGCAGCGGCGCAAAACGCAGCGCGACGCAAGCAACCGCGGGGGTAGGTATTATGCGGAAAACCAAAATTATCGCCACCATCGGCCCCAATTCCAACTCTACGGAAAAGCTCAGCCAGCTGGTGGCCGCCGGCATGGATGTCGCCCGCCTCAACTTTTCCCACGGCACCCTGGAGGAACACGCCGCCGTTATCGCCAATGTGCGCGCGGCGGCCCGGCAGCACAACCGCCCGGTAGCCGTCTTGCAAGACCTCGGCGGCAACAAGTTCCGGCTGGGCCGCATGGAACAGGCCGTGCAACTCAATGTCGGCGACCGCGTCAGCATCGTCAACGCCGCGCAGTCCGCCGACGCCGCCCAGCTGCCTTTCCCCGAACCTTCCCTACTACGCAACCTCCGCCCCGGCAACCGCGTGTTCCTCTCCGACGGCACCGTATGCCTGGAAGTGCTGGAAGTCAGCGACGACCTGTCCGTGGATACCCGGGTGCTGATTGGCGGCAACCTGTCCTCCTACAAAGGCGTCAACCTGCCCGACGTAGCTATGGATATGCCCGTGATTACCGAAAGCGACAAAATCGCCCTGCAATTCGGCGTCGAGCAGGCAGTGGATTGGGTAGCGCTGTCCTTTGTGCGTACCGGCGACGATGTGCGCTACGCCCGCGCCTATCTCAACCAGCTGAACAGCCGCGCCCCCGTCATGGCCAAGCTGGAAAGGCGGGAATGCGTGGACAACCTGGACGACATCCTGCACGAAGTGGACGGCATCATGGTAGCCCGCGGCGACCTCGGCGTGGAAATGCCCATGGAAGAAGTTCCCGGCATCCAGAAAAAAATGGTGCGCCGCGCCAACGAACTCGGCAAAATATCCTCCGTTGCCACCCAGATGCTCCGCTCAATGGTCAATTCCCCAACTCCCACCCGCGCCGAAATCTCCGATATTCACAACGCCGTTTTGGACGGCTGCGACTCCATCCTGCTCTCGGACGAAATCGCCGTCGGCAACTATCCGGTAGAGGCCGTTCAGATTGCCGCCGCCGCCATCGTCGAGGCCGAAAAGAGCTACGACTACTACAAAGAGTTTCCCCAGAACGACCAGACCCAGGCCGTAAGCCGCGCCGCCATCCGCCTCATCCAGTCGCTGGACGCCAAGCCCATTGTCATCACCAGCACCGGCCGCGCCGCCTACGAAATGGCGCGCTTCCGCCCCGAAAACGACATCCTGGTTTTCTCCCACGACGAAAGCGTGCAGCCCCGCGTCTGCATGGCCTGGGGATTGGCCCCCAAAGGCGTCATCCCCGTAGAGCCGGATGTGGCCAGCCTGGTGATGCTGCTGGTGGACGCCGCCCTCGCTACGGGCATGGTGTCCGAATCCGACACCGCCGTGCTGGTGTACGGCTTCCTCCCCGGCGTATCCGGCACCACCAACACCATCCAGGTGCTGAACATCCAGGAATACCTGAACCACATCGGACGCGACGCCGTACCCCACGCCGCCGCACTGTAAGCGGGCGGCAATACGCCGCCATACCCTTTGCGGATTTGCCGCCGGAGGAGGTGCCGGATGTCAGTAAAAAGCAAGCACGTAGCCGCCGTCGGCGCGGCAATGTACGAGAAAATGCGCTCCGAAATGGAGGCAAACCATTGGGGCAAGATGGTGGTTATCGACGTCAACACCGGCGATTACGAAATTGCTGCTGACGACCTCACGGCCACAATGCGGCTGTTTGAGCGGCGCCCCAATGCGATAACCTGGGGCGAGTTAGTCGGCTACGCCGCCCCTTACTATATGCTCACGCCCGGCGCCGACTTGAAAGAGGTTCTGCATCAAGGAGCAATAGTAATGACCGAACAAGAATACGCCGCCGCCGCCCGCAAATTCCTGGCCGACTCCGACCGGGAATTCGCCGCCGGCGAGCGGCAGCAGGCATCCGAAAAACTATACGGCGCTGCCAACGAAGCCCTAACCGCCATTGCTATGCAGCGCGGCTGGAAACACCGCACCCATCGCGATATGAAAAACGCCGCCCAAAGGCTGGCGGACGAATATCACGACAATTTCCTGTTTGCCGGATTCAATACGGCGGAAAAGTTCCATAAGAACTTTTTCCACGACGAAATGGAGAGCTATGAAATTGAATCCGACCGCCCCTATGTGCATCGGTATGTGAACCGGGTACTGGATCTGATGGACGGCTGACTCCGCCAAGCCTTGCGCCCGCCGGCAGCGGCAGGACTACAGGCGTCCGCCATCCCGCTGACCCCTGCCACGGAGCAATAGCATGACCGAACCGGAATACGCCGCCGCCCGCAAATTCCTGGCCGACTCCGACCGGGAATTCGCCGCCGGCGAGCGGCAGCAAGCATCCGAAAAACTGTACGGCGCCGCCAACGAAGCCCTAACCGCCATTGCTATGCAGCGCGGCTGGAAACACCGCACCCATCGCGATATGAAAAACGCCAGCCAGCGGCTGGCCGACGAATGCGACGACCAGTTCTTTATCGGCGGCTTTGGCATTGCCGAAAAGTTCCACAAGAACTTTTTTCACGACGAAATGGAGGACTACGAAATTGATGTTGACCGCCCGGCGGTGCATCAGTTCGTCAACCGGGTTCTGAACCTAATGGCCGCTTGACGCCCCCCGGCCGGCTACTGCGCCGCGCTGGAACGCGGCAGGTAGCTGGCGCCGGCGGCAAGATACTGGTCAGCGCCGCGCGCCGCATCCCGCCCCTCGGCAATAGCCCACACTACCAGCGACTGCCCCCGCACCATATCCCCGCCGGCAAACACCCCGGGCACCGATGTCATCTTGTTGGCGTCCACTTTCACATTCCCGCGCCCGTCCAGCTCCACACCCAGCTGCTCCAGCATCCCGCCGTGTTCCGGGTGCAGAAATCCCATCGCCAGCAGCACCAGATCCGCATCCACGCTGAACTCGCTGCCCGGAACTTCCGTCATCTGAAACCGTCCGTTGTCCCCCTTGGTCCAATTGACCCGGACGGCGTGCAGTTGGGAAACCTGCCCGCCCTCTCCGCTCAGCGACTTGGTCAGTATGTTGTAATCCCGGACTCCGCCCTCCTCGTGAGCGCCGGAAGTACGCAGCACCATCGGCCATTGCGGCCAGGGGTTGTCATCGCTGCGTTCCGCCGGCGGCTCCGGCAGCAGCTCAAACTGGCGGACAATTTCGGCGCCCTGCCGATGCGCCGTCCCCAGGCAGTCGGCCCCGGTGTCGCCGCCCCCCAGAATGACCACCCGCTTGCCCTCCGCCGAAATCTGGTTGGCAACGCTTTCGCCCGCCAGTTTGCGGTTCTGCTGCGGCAGGTATTCCATCGCCAGATGCACGCCCGCCAGCTCCCGCCCCGGCACCTCCAGGTCCCGGGCGTGCGTAGAACCGCCGGTAAGGCAGACCGCGTCATACTCCGCCAGCAGCCTTTGCGCCGGATAATCAACGCCCACATTGACGCCGGTGCGAAAAACGACGCCCTCGGCTTCCATCAGCGCTACCCGCCGGCGCACTACCGACTTTTCCAGCTTGAAATCGGGAATGCCCAGCATCAGCAGGCCGCCGATATAGTCGGCCCGTTCCAGCACCGTTACGCTATGCCCGGCGCGGTTCAGCTGCTGGGCGGCGGCCAGGCCCGACGGCCCGCTGCCCACCACAGCCACCGTCTTGCCGCTGCGCTTCGGCGGCGGCATCGGCCTGATCCAGCCCTGCTCATACCCCCGATCGCTGATTTCCTTCTCAATGTATTCAATGGTAACCGGATCCGCGTTGATGCTCAACACGCACGACGCTTCGCACGGCGCCGGGCAGATGCGCCCGGTGAATTCCGGGAAATTGTTCGTGCTTAACAACGCTTCCAGAGCGCCTTCCCAGTTGCCCAGATAAACCTGATGGTTGAACTCCGGGATGACATTCCCCAGCGGACAACCCATATGGCAGAACGGCACGGCGCAGTCCATACAGCGGCCGCCCTGTTCCTGCGCCTGCGCGTCCGACCAGCGATGATAGTACTCGCGATAGTCCCCCACGCGCTCGGCCGGCGGCCGGCGCTCCGGCGCCATGCGCCCGAACTCGGTAAATCCGGTTACTTTCCCCATCAGCGCACCGCCGCCGTTTCGCGTTCCCCGGCCAATCCCGCCGCCGCCCCTGTCGTTGCCGTCGTCCCTGTCGTTATCGACGCAGCGTCAACATCAGCGTCAACCCCTGCGGCGCGGCGCGCCCGTTCTTGCAGTACCCGGCGATAGTCCCGGGGCATCACCTTGCGGAACTTGCCGACGCTGTTCTGCCACTCGTCCAGTATCCGCCGGGCCGGGCCGCTGCCGGTGCGTTCCAGATGCTCTTGCAGCAAGGCCCGCAGCTCCGCAATGTCGTCCGGCTCGGCCAGGTTCTCCAAATCGGCCAGCCCATCGTTAAACCGGATGCGAAAATCGCCGTCCGGGTCATAGACATAAGCGATGCCGCCGCTCATTCCCGCGCCGAAATTGCGCCCCGTGCTGCCAATGACGGCCACCACGCCGCCCGTCATATATTCACACCCATGGTCCCCCAGCCCCTCTACCACGGCGCGCGCTCCGCTGTTGCGGACGCCAAACCGCTCGCCGGCCCGCCCCCGTATGAATACATCGCCGCCCGTAGCCCCGTACAACGCCACATTGCCGATAATAATGTTGTCCTCCGGCACAAAAGCCGAACCCTCCGGCGGCACAATCACGATGCGCCCGCCGCCAATCCCCTTGCCCATATAGTCGTTAGTGTCCCCCGCCAGCCGAATGGACACGCCCGGCGCCAGAAACGCCCCGAAACTCTGCCCCCCGGAGCCGGTTAGCCGGATGTCAATAGCGCCGTCCGGCAGCCCGTCCTCTCCATACTTGGCAGCCACTTTCCCGCTGAGCATTGCGCCCACCGTGCGGTTGGCGTTGCTGACCGGCAGCTCAATCCTAACCGGAGCGCCGCTGTCCAGCGCCGGCCGCGCCTGCTCAATCAACTGATGATCCAGGGCCCGTTCCAGCCCATGATCCTGCCCGATGCAGCAGTAAGTCGGCACCCGTTCCGCGCGCGGCGGTATCGTCAGCAGCCGGGACAAGTCAATGCCGGACGCTTTCCAGTGCTCAACCGCCGGGCGCGTTTCCAGATAGTCCACCCGCCCCACCATTTCGGCCACGGTGCGGAACCCCAGCTGCGCCATTATCTCCCGCAGCTCCTCGGCTACGAAATAGAAATAGTTGACCAGATGCCCCGGCTGCCCGGCGAACCGCTTACGCAGTTCCGGGTCCTGCGTGGCAATGCCCACCGAGCAAGTGTTAAGATGGCACTTGCGGAGCATAATGCAGCCGTTGACGATAAGGGCGGCGGTAGCCATCCCGAACTCCTCGGCGCCCAGCAGCGCGGCGACGGCTACATCCCGCCCGGTTTTCAGCTGCCCGTCGGTTTGCACCACGATGCGGCTGCGGAGATCGTTGGCAACCAGCACCTGCTGCGTTTCGGCCACGCCCAGCTCCCAAGGCAGCCCGGCGTGCTTGATGGACGACTCCGGCGATGCGCCCGTGCCCCCGTCATGCCCGCTAATCAGCACTACATCGCCATGCCCTTTGGATACGCCGGCGGCGATCGTGCCAACCCCTACTTCGGACACCAGCTTGACATGGATGCGGGCGTCCGGGTTGATGTTTTTCAGGTCGTGTATCAGCTGCGCCAAATCCTCAATAGAGTAAATGTCGTGATGCGGCGGCGGCGAAATCAGCTCTACTCCCGGCGTCGTGTGCCGCACCCAGCCGATGTATTCGTCAACCTTGTGGCCCGGCAGCTGCCCCCCTTCGCCCGGCTTGGAACCCTGCGCCATCTTAATCTGCAAGTCGGTGGCGTTCACCAGATAGTTGGGCGTTACGCCAAACCGCCCGGAGGCTACCTGCTTGATGGCGCTGGAACGGTTGTCCCCGTTTTCGTCCCGCGTATAGCGGTGATAATCCTCGCCGCCTTCCCCGGTGTTGCTGCGCCCGCCCAGCCGGTTCATCGCTATCGCCATCGTCTCGTGCGCTTCCCGACTGATGGAACCCAGCGAGATGGCGCCAGTGGCAAACCGCTTGACGATTTCCACCGCCGGCTCCACTTCGTCAATGTCAATCGGATTGCCGGCCTTGAAATCCAGCAGGCCGCGCAGCGTTGCCATCTCCCGACTCTGGTCGTTGGCCTGGCCGGCGAATTCCCGGTAGGCGTTGACGTCGTTGGCGCGCGTGGCATACTGCAACTTGGCGATGGCCTCCGGGTTCCATTGATGAAACTCCCCGTGCCGCCGCCATTGGTACTGCCCGCCCATATCCAGCTCCTGCATCCCCGGCACATAGGGGTCGGCAAATGCGGAGCGATGCCGTTGCAGCGTTTCCTCCTCAATAATCTCCAGCCCGATGCCCTGAATGCGGGATGGCGTACCCGTAAAATAACGGCCAATCACGGCGTCGCTGATGCCGATAGCCTCAAAAATCTGGGCGCCGCGATACGACTGCACGGTAGAAATGCCCATTTTGGACATCACCTTGAGGACGCCCTTTTCGTTGGCCTTAATGAAATTGTACGCCGCGTAGTCCGGGTTGGTCCCATTCAATTCGCCGCGCTCCGCCAGGTCCCGGGCCGATTCCAGCGCCAGATAAGGATTGACGGCGCCGGCGCCGTACCCCAGCAGCAGGCAGAAATGCTGCACCTCCCGCGGCTCCCCCGATTCCACAACCAGGCCGGCCCGCGTGCGCGTCCCCGCGCGCGTCAAGTGATGATGCACCGCGCCAACGGCCAGCAGGCTGGGTATGGCGGCATTATCGGCGTCAACGCCCCGGTCGGACAGGACGATGATATTCTTGCCGTCGGCAATGGCTCGCGACGCGGCGGCGCACAATTCGTCCAGCGCCGGTTCCAGCGCCCCCGTCCTGGCGTCAAACAGCGTGGACAGCGTCGCCGACGCCAAACCGGGACGGTCCAGCGCGCGGATTTGCGCCAGCTGCGCGTCGTTGAGCAGCGGACTTTTCAGCCGCAGCTGCCGGCAGTGGGCCGGCGTCTCCTCAAACAGGTTCTGCTCGCTGCCGACGAAAGCCTCCAGCGAAGTTACCAGCTCCTCCCGAATGGCGTCCAGCGGCGGGTTGGATACCTGAGCGAACAACTGCTTGAAATAGTCAAACAGCGGCCGGTTCTGGTTCGACAATGCCGCCAGCGCCGCATCGTTGCCCATCGAGCCGATAGCCTCGTAGCCGGACGCCGCCATCGGCGTGGTCAGCATCCGCAGCTCCTCAATCGTATAGCCAAAAGCCCGCTGCTGCCGACGCAGTTGGTCGCCGCCGGCCGGCGCCGGCGTAACGGCTTCCGGCAAGTCCTCCAGCGCAACCTTGCTTTCCCGCAGCCATTCGCCGTAGGGCTGCCGATTCGCCAGCGTATGCTTCAATTCCGCATCGCCGATAATCCGCCCCTCGTCAAAACTGACCAGGAACATCCGGCCCGGCTGCAAGCGCCCTTTCTCTTTCACGCTGGACGGCGGCAAATCCAGCACCCCGGTCTCCGACGCCATCACCAGCTTGTCATCGTGCGTAACGGTGTAGCGAAACGGACGCAGCCCGTTGCGGTCCAGCACGGCGCATACATCCTTCCCATCCGTAGCCAGCATCATCGCCGGCCCGTCCCACGGCTCCATCATCGCCGAATGATACTCGTAGAAATCCTTTTTCTCCTGCGGCATCGTCTCGTGCTGATCCCACGCTTCCGGTATCATCATCAGCATTGAATGCGCCAGCTCGCGGCCGGTCATTACCAGCAGCTCCAGGCAGTTGTCAAAGCTGGCCGTGTCGCTGGCCTGCGGGTTGCAAATGGGCGCCAGCTTGCCAATGTCATCGCCAAACCGCGGCGAACTGAACTGCGATTCACGGGCGTGCATCCAGTTGATGTTGCCCCGCAGCGTGTTGATTTCCCCGTTGTGCGCCAGATAGCGATAGGGATGCGCCAGTTTCCAATGCCCCAGCGTGTTCGTGCTGAACCGCGAATGCACCAGCGCAAAAGCCGAAACCAGCTCGGCATCGGCCAGGTCAAGATAGAACTGCCCCAGCTGGTGCGCTACCAGCAGCCCCTTATAAACCACCGTGTTGCAACTGAGGCTGCAAATATAGCAGTAGTCCAGGTCGTCATCGCTGACGCCGGCCTGCTCCCAGTTGTTTTCAATCACCTTGCGGACGACATACAGCTTGCGTTCCAACGCCGCCCGGTCCGGGGTGTCCGCGGCGCCCTTGCCCACAAAGAATTGCCGGATGGTCGGGCAGACGGCGCGCGCGTCCCGCCCGATGCTGGCGTAGTTCAGCGGCGCTTCCCGCCAGCCCAGCAGCGTCAAGCCCTCGTCGGCGACAACCCGCTCAATGTGAGCCGAAACGCGGGCCGCGGCCGCGGCGTCCTGCGGCAGAAACGCCATCCCCACGCCGTATTCGCCCTCCGACGGCAGCCCAATTCCCAAATCCGCCGCCGCCTTACGCAAAAAGGCGTCCGGCATCTGCACCAGTATGCCGGCGCCGTCCCCGGTGTCCGGATCGGCGCCGGCCGCGCCCCGATGCCCCAGGTTAATCAGCACCTGCAAGGATTCCTGGACGATAGAGTGCGTCTTTTCGCCCTTGATGTTAGCCACCATGCCCACGCCGCAGGCATCGTGTTCGTGTTCCAGGGAATATAACCCGGATTGAGCTAACTCTTTGAGCGGATTCATAGCGGCACCCTTTGGAGAATGCAGTTCCACACGCGGGCGCGCGCCCGAAAAAACGCGCATTCGGCAGCCGCAAATACGGCCCCATCCGGCAGAACGGCAATAATCGTCGCCAGTCAAAAATTGGCGGCTTGTGTAATATATCACAAACTGCGGGGATTGCAAGGCAGCGCCCCTTCGCCCTATACTGCGCCCCATACCGGCCTATGCCCCATACCGGCAGGACGCCGGCGCAGCGGCGCCCCCGGCCCGCCGTCAGTCAATGCCGTTAGCCAATGCCGTCAGTCAATGCCAACCCGCCAATCAACCGGCGCCAGCCGGCCCCGAACCCTGAACAGGATGCCGCCAATACTATGACCACTGCCGCCGCCGACACCGCCGCCCTTCCCGCAGCGTCAACCCCCAACGCAACGGCCCGCCTCGCCGTTGATGTAGCCGCCGAAAAACTCGCCGCCGACATCGTAATGCTTGACCTGCGCGGCCTGACCGCTTTCGCCGACTATTTCGTCATTATGACCGCCGACTCCGTGCGCCAGATCGAAGCCCTTGAGGATGACCTGTCCGCCGCGCTGAAAGATGCCGGCGCAACCCGGCATCATCGGGAAGGCGCGCCGGCGTCCGGCTGGGTACTGCTGGATTTCGCCGACGTAGTCATCCACATTTTCGGCCCCGAGGAACGGGAGTTTTTCGGCCTGGAACGGCTGTGGCGCCGCGCCCCCCAGGTAGTCAGGATTCTGTAATCCACCGGTCAATGCTGCGGCTGTAATCCAGCACATCGCCCGCCCCAAAAAACAGCCCGATTTCCCGCTCCGCCGATGCCGCGCTGTCGGATGCGTGCACCACATTGCGCCCAATGTCAATGCCAAAATCCCCCCGAATCGTGCCGGGCGCCGCCTCCGCCGGATTGGTTGCGCCTATGCTCTGCCGCACCAGCTCCACCGCATTCTCAGCCTCCCACACCATCGCCACTATCGGGCCGGAAATGATGTGCGCCACATAACCCGGATAGAATGGCCGGTTGATATGCTCGGCCAGCGCCCGGCTCGCCAGCTCCTCATCCATTTGCAAAATGCGGACGGCGGCCAGCTTGAGCCCGCGCCGTTCCAGCCGCCCAATCACCGTGCCAATCAGGCCGCGCTGCACGCCGTCCGGTTTAATCGCTGCGAAAGTTCGTTCCATAAAAACCAATTTCTCCTTTTCTGGTAGTCCGGTTATACAGCCCTCTAACCGTCATTCCGGCGCAAGCCGGAATCCACATTTGCCGGCTCCATCACCGCAGCAAATCCACCCGCCATTATCAAACCCACCCATCACTATCAAATCCACCCGTCATTCCGGCGCAAGCCGGAATCCAGCACTGCGATGAATCATAATTTGACAACACGCCTTACGACTAATGCGCCGCCGCCCGTCCCGGCGCTACCCGGCCCGCCGGCCGCGCCGCCGTAATGGTCGGCATCCTCAAATAATAAGGCTGCACCGCCGCCAAATCATCAGCCGCCCCCGCTTGTCGCCGCCGGACGCCCTCGACCGCCAGCGTCCACAGTCGCATTGCCGAGTTCCACGGCGCAACCCCCGCCGGCCGGCCGGCCGCATCTTGGCGATAGCCGCGAATGTCATCCCGCCGCGCATTGGCCCCCTCTCCGCAGTACAGCAAGGCGCCGCCCGGCAGCTCCGGTTCCTGTTCCAACAAGGCAGACGAGGCGGCTATGGCGTCATCCCGGACGCGCGCTCCGTTCCCGTCAAACCAGCCGGCTGCCACTTCATTGCGCCCCGCGTCCAGCCAGGCGCACACGATGCCGTCGGGCGTCAAGTGCGGTAGGGCCTCCAGCGCCAGCGTGTCAACGCCGATAATCGGCAGTTCCCCGGCCATTGCCAGCCCCTTGGCCGCGCTGACCCCCACCCGCAGCGCGCTGAACGGCCCCGGCCCCAATGCCACGGCCACGCCGTCCAGGCCAGACACCGCCAGCCCTTGCCCGCGCAGCGCGCCCGCTACTGCCGGCATCAGCTGCGCCGTGTGGTTCATCCCGGAACGCCAAATCCGGGCATCTATTACGATGCCGTCGGCGTCGGCCAGGGCCACGCCGCCAAAACGGGATGAAGTGTCAATCGCCAGCAGCATTGTCGTCCATTAAACTACTAGGCTCCGCCGGCCGGACTGCCAACGCCGCCGGCCGGGTTGCCCTCATCCGCCGGAAAACGGGCTGCCAGCAGTTGCAGCAGCGGCGCAAACCGCGCCGGAACTGCGTCAAAAACGATGCTGTGCCGACCCGGTATTGACCCGTCATCATCAGCAACGATTTCGCCAGCCGGTTCGGCGGCGGCGTCAATGGCATAATCCAGCCGCACCCGCAAAGCATCGGCGCCGAACAGCGCATCGGCGCGGTCAGCCCACTCAATCGCCAGCACATCCTGCCCGGCAGCGATTATATCATCCAGCCCCAAATCCCACGCCTCCGCCGGATGGTCAATCCGGTAAAGATCCGCATGATGCAGCGTCAGCCGTCCCTGGTAGCGGGTTGCCAGCACAAAGGTAGGGCTGCGCGCATAGCCGGGCGCGCCCAATCCCTGCGCCAGCCCCTGCACCAAACAGGTCTTGCCCGCGCCCAGCGGCCCGGTAAGCAAATAGACATCGCCGGCCTGCGCGTTTTCGCCAATTACCCGCCCCACCGCGCGGGTAGCGGCAGCGTTGTCCGTATGTATCACCAGCGATTTCGGCATAAAAAGCGATTGCGGCATGAATAGCGATTGAAGCATAAAACTAGCGAACCCCGGCGAAATGATCCCACCCGGCGGCATTGACGGATACCGGATTGCCGTCGCCGCCGATAATCTCCACCGCGCCCGGCGCCCCGTCCACGATTTCCCCGATAACCGCGGCGTCCGGGATTTGAGCGATGGCCGACGCCATTACCGCCGCCGGCGCCGTGAACAGCAGGACATAGTCCTCCCCGCCGTACAATGCCAACGCCGGCCAATCCTCCGGATAGGCGCTTTTGAGTTCCCGAATCACCGGAACCCGGTCAACCATTATACGCGCGGCCACGCCGCTGGCAATGCCCAGCTTGCCCAAATCGGCGGCCAGCCCGTCGCTTACATCCATCGCCGCGCCAACCCCGGCCGCCGCCAGGATCCGGCCGGCGGCGGTATGCGGATAAGGCCGCCGGTGCAGTTTGACCAGCGGATGCTCCAGGGACGGATAATCCGGGGTTCTATCGTCATTGCCGCCCCCAACGCCGCCGGCATCCGCATCCAGCAGCATCCGCAAGCCGCCTGCCGAACCGCCTACCGGCCCGCTGACCGCTACCTGATGCCCCGGACGAGCGCCGGAACGCGCCATCACCGCGCCGTCCGTTACGCCGGTAAGCGCCACCGTAATAAACGCCGCCGGAGAACGCACCAGGTCGCCCCCGACAATCTCCGCCCCGTAAGCATCGGCAATTTCCCCCATCCCGGCGTACAGCTCCCGCACGCTGTCCACTGCGGTATCCGGCGGCAGCCCCAGCGTAACCAGCGCCAGCGCCGGCTGCCCCCCATCGCCGCAATGTCGCTGATATTAGACGCCAGCGCCTTCCACCCCAAATCCCGCCAGGGCGTCGTGCGCGCCGTAAAATGCACCCCGTCCACCATCGTATCGGTAGTATAAAGCTCGGTGAGCGGAGTACGCCGCCAGTCAACGGCGGCGGCGTCATCGCCATTGCCCACCACAATGCGATAAGCCGGGTTATCGCCGCCCGCCCCATTGCCAGGATCCCCATTTCCATGAGACGGACGCCGCGTCCATTCCCGTATCAGTTCAATCAGGCCGAATTCGCCCAATTCGGAAACCAGCATTGCAATTAACCGAAGTAAGCAGTTCCCGGCGGATGGTGTACAAGAAAACCGGGCCTTTCACAAAAGGCCCGGCGCGTTTCTCGGCGTTAGCAGCTGAATAGTGAAAGGAAGCAAGATAGTTTGCAGAGAAATTCCGGCGGGATGCCGGATTGCAGCGGATTTTCACAAGGAACCCGTTCTCTCACCGCGGGAGCCGTAAGGCTCGACCAGTCCGGTTGAGTCGCGGGAACGTCCGCCGATTGACCTGGGAGTTAGTGTGCCCTGCGCCACGGGGTTGCCGTCTTGCAGAGCGATGGTCTCCCTGAAAAGGAGGTGATCCAGCCGCACCTTCCGGTACAGCTACCTTGTTACGACTTCGTCCCAGTTACCGAACCCGACCTCGGCGCCTGCCCCCCTTGCGGGTTAGCTCAGCGACTTCAATCGTTCTCGGCTTCCATGACGTGACGGGCGGTGTGTACAAGGCCCGGGAACGTATTCACCGCAGTATGCTGACCTGCGGTTACTAGCGATTCCGCGTTCATGCAGGCGGGTTTCAGCCTGCAATCCCAACTGAGGCCGGCTTTGGTGGGATTGGCTCCAGCTCGCGCTTTGGCTGCCCATTGTACCGACCATTGTAGCGTGTGTGTAGCCCTGGACGTAAGGGCCATGATGACTTGACGTCGTCCCCACCTTCCTCCTCCTTGCGGGAGGCTGTCTCGCTAGAGAGTGTAACTAGCGACGAGGGTTGCGCTCGTTGCGGGACTTAACCCAACACCTCACGGCACGAGCTGACGACAGCCATGCAGCACCTGTAAAGGCTCCCCGAGTTACCCCGAGGTCGTCACCCTTTCGGGCTCCTACTACCAATATGTCAAGTCCAGGTAAGGTTCTTCGCTTAGCATCGAATTAAACCACACGCTCCACCGCTTGTGCGGGCCCCCGTCAATTCCTTTGAGTTTTAGCCTTGCGGCCGTAGTCCCCAGGCGGGGTACTTAACGCGTTAGCTACGGCACGGAGGGGGTCAATACCCCCCATACCTAGTACCCATCGTTTAGGGCGTGGACTACCTGGGTATCTAATCCAGTTTGCTCCCCACGCTCTCGCGCCTCAGCGTCAGCCACAGCCCAGTAAGCCGCTTTCGCCACTGGTATTCCTCCCGATATCTACGCATTCCACCGCTACACCGGGAATTCTGCTTACCTCTGCTGTCCTCTAGTCGAATAGTATCCCTTGACCTCTCCCAGTTGAGCCGGGAGCTTTCACAAGAGACTTATCCAACCGCCTACGCGCACTTTACGCCCAGTGATTCCGGGTAACGCTTGCCCCCTACGTATTACCGCGGCTGCTGGCACGTAGTTAGCCGGGGCTTATTCCCGAGGTACCGTCCTGTATCTTCCCTCGGAAAAGGAGTTTACAACCCGAAGGCCTTCGTCCTCCACGCGACGTCGCTGGGTCAGGCTTTCGCCCATTGCCCAAGATTCCCTGCTGCTGCCTCCCGTAGGAGTGGGGGCCGTGTCTCAGTCCCCCTCTGGCTGGTCATCCTCTCAGACCAGCTACCCGTCATCGGCTTGGTAGGCCATTACCCCACCAACTACCTGATAGGACGCGAGCCTCTCCTCCGGCGGCCGAAGCCTTTCATCAGAACCCCAAAGGACCCCGATCGTATGCGGGATTATCCTCAGTTTCCCGAGGCTATACCCCACCGAAGGGCAAGTTACTCACGCGTTACTCAGCCGTCTGCCGCTTTTCCTTTGTGGCCGAAGCCACGGACACGCTCGACTTGCATGCATTAAGCGCGCCGCCAGCGTTCACCCTGAGCCAGGATCAAACTCTCTTACTGTGAACCTTACTTCCTTCCACTATTCAGCTGTTAATCTGCCCCCCCGCCGCCGGATGGCGAAACGCCCTCAACAACGGCAAGTCCAGTTAGCATACCCCATCCCATCCCCCTTGTCAACAGCCCCCGCAACCCAATTTTTACCCCAATTTCAGCGCAATCCCCCCCGATTCCGAGTATAATCGCCCCGTTTGCTACCAGGAGGCCCCCAATGACCCAACCCAATCCCGCCCCCGAGCGGCTCTGGACCTACGACGCCGTTCAAGTCGGACAGGCCGGCGCCGCCACCCAAGTCGCCATCTCCAACGCCGACATCGCCGAATACGCCGCCTGCGCCCAGAACCCGGACCCCCGCTATCAGCCCTCCGCATCCCCCGCCGCCGCCCCTATGCTGGCCATGCCTACTATGGCCCTAACCTATGCCCCGCTGCTGCGCGACGAAATCGCCGACGCCAACGGGTTCACCGCGCAGGAACGCTCCCCAACCGCCCGCCGCCAAACCCCTTTCGCCAAGTGCGAAATCCGCTGGTATCGCCCCGTCCACGCCGGCGAAACCATCACCGCAACCCGCCGCGTCCGCGAAAAATACCAGCGCCGGGACAGCAAATTCGTAACCTTCCGCGTCTCCGCATTCGCCGCATCCGGGGCCGTCGTCGCCAGCTACGACTATACCTGCATCTTTGAATACGCCGCCGGCCAGCGCACCCCGCCGGACGCCGCCGTCCCCGACGCCAACGCCATCGCCCCGGATACCAACGCCGTCCCCGACCCGGCGCAGTTCCTGGACTGGCACAACGCCCGCGTCGGCGTTCCCCTCCCCCGCACCCTGTCCGTAAGCGAAACCACCGCAAACATCCTCCGCAAAAACAACCAGCGCCTGGCCGGCCGGCCCAGCCCCAGCAACATCCACACTGACGAGGAATTCGCCCGGCAGAACATCTTCGGCGGCGCCGTCAACGCCGGCCCGGCCACTATGTCCTATGTCGACCGCTTCCTCGGCCTCAACTTCGCCCCCGAATCCCTCTACAACGGCGGCAGCCTGCTGATGCGCGCCATCACCCCCTTCCGCGCCGGCGATACCGTCGCTTTCAGCGGCGCCGTTACCGGCGCCGGCGGCAACCTCTATGGCCAGCGCAAAGTGCAGTGCCGCATCCGCGGCGTCAACCAGCGCGACGAACTCGTCTGTCTCGCCGACGCCACGCTAACCCTGGGGTGAACCGCAATGAACCCGTCCCACAGCAGCGCAGCAGATACGGATACGGATCTGGATACGACCACGACCACGACCACGACTACGGATGCGAATGCGGATGCGGCGATTGAAAGCCGGGTGCGCGCCGCCCTTGCCGACCTGTCCATCGCCAATTGGGAATGGATCCCCATTGACCCCGCTTTCGGCGACACCGCCGATTTCTGCGCCGAATACGGATTTGACCTGCCCCACTGCGCCAATACCATCATCGTCGCCGGCAAACGCGGCCCGGCATCGCATTGCGCCTGCATCGTGCGCGGCAGCGACCGCCTGGATGTCAACCGCACCGTGCGCCGGCTGCTGGGCGTTTCCCGCGCCTCTTTCGCCTCTGCCGACGCAACCCGCCAGCTTACCGGAATGCTGATTGGCGGCGTTACCGCCCTGGCCCTGCCCCCGGAACTGCCCATCTACGCCGACCGCCGCCTGCTGGAAATGGACTACGTCGTGCTGGGCGCCGGCAGCCGCTCCGCCAAAGTAAAAATGCCCCCCGCCGAACTATCCCGCTTGCCCAACCTGGAATTCATCGCCGGACTTTCCCAAACCACGCAATAACCGCAAACCCGTTGGCAGCGTTTTTAAGGACGGCTGGCTATGGAACCGGCATTCCGGCGCAAGCCGGAATCTACGCACGCTACAGGACTCCGCCTTGCGCCGGAATGGCGGTTCCAAGGATTGGGGATGACGGTTGAGGGACTGGAAATGACGGAAATTTAAACCGCCTAATCGGAAACGCTGCCCAACCCGTTACCGTTATGATGACGGCCCCGTTATCCGCTATAATGACCGCCGCCATTATAGCAACGGCTCCGCTATAACGACCGCCGCCGCTTGCCGCCGCAATCTGGCAGTCCGGGAGGAATTATGCCCATCATACAACGCCCCTATGTCCCGCCGGAGGACAAGCCCCCTCAAGAGGATGCGTTCCTCAATCCGGGCAATGTCGCGCCGCTGCCCGTCAATGCGCCCGCCGCCGCGCCCGCCCCGACCGGGGCCGCATCTCCCGCTGACGCCGCCGGCCCGCTTGATCCCATCACCTTTTACAGCGATTCGTTCCATATATTCAGCAGCCTCTATTCGGCTGTGCTGTTTTTCGGCGAGCAGCTGGAGGAACGAGAACCCATCCTGCGCGCCCGCATCAAAGTCAGCCCCCAAATGCTCAAAGCCATCGCCCTCCTCGCCAGCAAGCACGTCAAAGAATACGAGGACGCCGTCGGCCCCATCACCCTCCCCGAACAAGTCTATGCCGCCTGGGAAGTCGACGCCGACCTGGAAAGTTGACGCCGACTTGGAAAGTTGACGCCGACCCGGAAATCGCTGCCGGCCTGGAAAATTAATGCCAACCCGGAAAATGAACGCCGACGCACCCGAACACCGCCACCGATTGCCGAATGCCGGCCGTGAGAAACCAATGACGACCGCCGCCGCCGACTCCAACCCCGGCCGCCGCTACCATCTCCGCCCGCCGGACGATAACGATGCCGCCGGCCGTCCCCTGGCCGAGGACCTGTCGCTGCCAGTAGATGTCGAACCCAACGCCGGCTATGCCCAGCCCGGCGCATGGAACTGGAGCCATACCTCCGCCAGCCAGCCCAACGCCGCTACCTTTCACATCAACCACAGCGACGTTACCCGCGCCTTTGCCGGCGCCCTCACCCCCGCCGACAGCCCGCCCGACGCCCCTTTCGTCATCTCCCGCAACATCCCCATTGTCATCATCGACAGCCTGGACAAGTATTGGGCCGGCGAATCCCGCCGCGCCCTACCCCTGCACGGCCTGCGCGTCCCCGTAGAGGGCGATACCGTCGCCGAAGCCAAATCCAAACTCGCCGCCGACCTCGCCGCCCAAATCCGACTGCTCCTCCTGCTCTCCCAAGGCGGCGCCGAACTAGCCCCCCAGCTGCGCGCCAACATGGCCCTGCTGGCCCGTTTCCTCTCCCCCCGCCAGCCCCACTAGCTAACTAGGGTGTGTAGCCATATTACCGTCATTCCATACCCCCCAACCGTCATTCCGGCGCAAGCCGGAATCCGGCGTTGTAATCAGCCACTGGGGCAATGAAATCGGCAACCATAGATTCCGGCTAGGGCCGGAATGACGATGTGGGGGCTGGAATGACGGTATGGGAGATGGAATGACGATGTGGGATGGCAGTATAACGGGTTGGGCGGGATGACGGGCGTAGCGCCGGGGTGAAATGACCGGATGGCGGGATGCGCGCCGTGTGGTTTGCTGTGTTACAATCACGGCGTTATGACACGCCGCCGCTATTCACAGCTCCGCCGGTTGCCGGCAAAGACGGCCCGGCTGCCGCTGCTGATATTGCTCACTGCTATCGCAATCATTGCGGCGGCTTGCCAGCAGCCGGAAGCCATACCGACGCCGACCTTGACGCCGACGGCGACGCCGGACTTGCCGGCTACGGTGGCCGCCGGCGTCGCCCGGGCGATTGACGGCATCCCTACCGTTACGCCGCGGCCGACGGTTACGCCGCAGCCTACTGCCTCACCGCAGCCGACGGCGTCGCCGCAGCCGGCGCCGACGCTGCCGCCGACCATTACGCCGCAGCCGCAGCCGACGGCGCCGCCGACCGCAACGCCGCAGCCAACGGCAACAGCCCGTCCGCTGCCTACTGCGCCGCCGACGGCTACCATCGCCCCGACGCCCACGCCGGCGCTTACGCTGTCGCAAGTGATTGAACGGGCCAAAGCGTCGGTGGTGCGTATTGAATGGCGCAACCGGTCAATCGGTTCGGGGTTTATCTACAAGACATCGGGGACGGAGCGCGTGCGGATTATCACTAACGCCCATGTGGTTGACTTTGGGGCCACGCCCGATTTTATGGTGGCAATGGGCGACGGCAGCCGGCATCAGGTGATTTCAAAGCGGTCGGGCGACTCTGAAATTGACGACATTGCGGTTATTGATATTCAGCATCCCAGCATCGCGGATTTGTTCGCCTTGCCCTTTGCGGCGACGGATAAAATCGGACTGGGCAATACCGCCATCGTGCTGGGGTATCCGATTGCCAACATACTGGGGGATGAGATTTCCATAACTTCGGGCGTAGTTTCGGCGGTGCAGGAATGTCCTTGGGTGGACGATGCCCACGATGTGCAGTGCGTCAGGACGGATGCGGCGATTAATCCCGGCAACAGCGGCGGCCCGCTGATTAACCGGGACGGCGAGGTTATCGGCATCAACACCGCCATTTATACTAATACGGAGGGCATCGGCTACGCCATTGCGGCGCCCTACATTACGCAGTGGCTGGCCGACCGCTATATTGAGTGATTGAGTAATTGATTGATTGACTGATTGATTTGTCGATGGCGGGCTGCGCCGCCGGGGCGAGCAGTCGGGGAACGCCGCCGGGGCGAACAGGAGGACTATGATGGCAACGGCAACCGATCCGATCTGCCTGATGCAGGTTGATGTTGAGAATCCCAACGGTGGGAGCAGCGAACACGCCGGGCAGACCTACTATTTCTGCGCGCCTGGCTGCCGCATTGCGTTTGAGCGCGACCCGGAGGGCTGGGCGTCCGGGCGCAACCGCCCCGTTGCGATGGATGATGAGCCGGCGGCGCAAGGGCAGTCTCAATCTCAATCCCAACCGCAGCCGCTCAACATAGTGCGGCGGCTGTTTCGGCGCAATTCGGAATGACGCGCCAAATCCCCCGCCTTAATTGACAGCGTCATCCCGATTGTGCTTGACTGGCGTCGAGGCAAAGGAGGCAGTGTTATGGCAATGGCAACGGAAATCCGGTTGACGCCGCAGCAGGAGCGTGTAACGGCGCGCGTGGAACGGGAAGTAGTTAAGCTCGCCAAAGAGAACGATAAGCGGATTGAACGGGTGCTTGCGTCCCGGGAACGCCGTGGGGTCTAGCCGGCGCACTACGACTGAAATACGCCGGCATTCCGTCCCCTCAACCGTCATTCCGGCACAAGCCGGAATCCTAATCCCATTCATCCTATACATCCATGCCATTGTCTTGCGGCGGCTGTTGCGACGGTAACAGACCGGGCGGTTACCGTCCGTCGGGCAGAATGCCGGGCTTGAAAAACGCCTTGGATCTGCTTAATAATGAGATGCCAACTAACCAGGAGGCCGGGGTTATGGACGAACAAGCTATGTACGAGGCGTTGCCGCGCAATAAGCGGCAAGAATTCGACCGATTGCGCCGGGAACAGGAGGATATAGCGCAGGATTTGCGGAAAGAGCTGACGCGGTTTGAATCGCTGAGCGATGCCTACGAAGCTGCCGTCAAACGCGAAACCGCGCGTCCGGTCAGCGCCGGCCAGCGGACGGAGGATTAGGCTTGCGGCTAGTCGCTCCGGTATGTTCAATCACCCCGACGCCGAACAGCTGTATCGTGCGGCGCAATCGTCAAAAGAGGAATTACGCCGTATGATAATCCGCATGGCGCATCGCGAAGTGGCTTTGCTGGTATTGCTGAGCGATGCCGGCGTATCCAGAGATCCGTATCGCAAAGCGGATGTCCTGCTTAATCGGGTAATCAAGCCGCTGGAAAACGGCAACTATAAGAGAGGCGCAAGACGCATTGGCCGATTTTCTGCAAGAGTGGCCGATGTATCGCATAATGGGCGCGCTGGTCAACGACGTTATGCCGGCATTGCGGCGAATCGTCTATGCCGACGATAGAATCGCGGAACTGCGTAGCCGGAATTCCGCGGATTTCGGGTTATAACGACTGGCAAGGCGGCGGCGTCAGGCGTTGGCGCCGCAGCAGCGTTTGTATTTGCGTCCGCTGCCGCAGGGGCATTGGGAGTTGCGGCCGATTTTGCGGGCGGCACGGGGACGGGCGGCGGTTGCGGTTGCGCCGCCGCGTCCGCTGCCGGCGCCGGCGTTCACTGCGGCCATGGGGCTTTCGGGCATACGGCCGGCAGATACTCTAGCTGCCCCGTTGCCGGACGCTGCTATTGCGGCGGCGGAGTCATCGCCATACCCATTGCCCGCTACTGCTGCGTTTGACGCCGCCGATGCAGCCATGGGGGCAATCCGCGACAGGGTTACATGGAATAGGGTATGCGTAACGGCGCGGCGGATTTGCCGCCACATATCTACGAAATTGTTGCGGCCCTCGGAGCGGTACACGGCCAGGGGGTCGCGCTGCCCGACGGCTTGCAAGCCGACGCCGGTACGCAAATCCTCCATAGCGGTTAGATGCCGCACCCAGTGGTCGTCAACCGCTTTGAGCAGCAGCTGGCGCACCAGCCAGCGCATATTTTCGGCGCCCAGGACGCGTTCTTTATCGTCATACAGCTGCTCGGTATGGGCGTCCAGCCGGTCGCTGATTTGGTCGCGGCGCAGTTCCAGCAGCTTTTCGGGGGTGTCCAGCTCCGGCGGCGGCGGGGCGATTTGCCGGACTCCGTTGAGGAAGCCGGCGGCGTCCCAGTCGTCGGAATGGCGGGCTTGCAGATGGGTAGCGGCGAGCCCGTCGTATTCGGCGCGCGCCATGTCTAAAAAGCTTTCCCGCAGTCCTTCATTGTCCAGTATTTTGGCGCGCTCTTTATAGACTTCCCGGCGCTGCTGGCTCAACACATCGTCAAAGTTGAGCAGATGCTTTCGCATATCAAAGTGGTAGCCCTCAACCTTGACCTGCGCGCCGGAGATGGACTTGGTGATGACTTTGCTTTCCAGGGGCTCGTCGTCGTTGAGGCCGCTCCAGTTCATCACATTTTTGATGCGGTCGCCGCCGAACCGCTGCATCAGGTCGTCCTCGAGGGCGACGAAAAAGCGGCTGCTGCCGGGGTCGCCCTGGCGGCCGGCGCGGCCGCGGAGCTGGTTGTCCACCCGGCGGGCTTCGTGGTGTTCGGTGCCGATGACATAGAGGCCGCCCAGATCGATAACGCGGTCGTGTTCCTGCCGCCAGTCCTCCCGGTCGGTGTCGGCGCCGCCGAGGACGATGTCGGTGCCGCGGCCGGCCATGTTGGTGGAGACGGTAACGGCGCCGGCGCGTCCGGCCTGGGCGATGATGGCGGCTTCCTGGGCGTGGTTGCGGGCGTTCAGCACTTGATGCTTGACGCCTTGGCGCCGCAGGCGGTCGCTCAGCATTTCTGAGGTTTCTACGGAAGTAGTGCCGACGAGGACGGGCTGGCCGCTTTCGGAACGGTCCTTGATTTCCGCGATGACGGCATTCCACTTGCCATCTTGCGTGGGGAAAATCAGGTCGGGGGCGTCATCCCGAATCATATCCTGGTTGGTAGGAACGGCCACCACTTCCAGCCCGTAGATTTTGTAAAACTCCTCGGCTTCGGTTACGGCGGTGCCGGTCATACCGGCCAGCTTGTCGTAAAGGCGGAAATAGTTTTGGAGGGTGATGGTGGCATAGGTCATGCTTTCGCGCTGGATTTTGAGGCCCTCTTTCGCCTCAACGGCTTGGTGCAGGCCATCGGACCAGCGGCGTCCGAACTGGAGGCGTCCGGTGAATTCGTCAACGATGATGACTTCGCCGTTCTGGACGACATAGTCTTTGTCCTTGACTTTCTGCACCTGGGCGACGATGGCGTTTTCCATGTACTGCACCAGGTGGAAGTTTTCGGGGTCATAGAGGTTGCTGACGCCGGTCCAGCTTTCCATTTTGCGGATGCCGTCCTCGGTGAGGGAAATGGCCTGCGTGCGCTCGTCGATGGCGTAGTCGGCAGCATCGCCGTAGTCGTCAAAATCGCGGAGACGGGGGGCGAGGCGGGCGAAAGTGTGGTAATGCTCCACGGGCTGCGCCGCCGGGCCGCTGATAATCAGGGGGGTGCGGGCTTCGTCGATGAGGATGTTGTCCACTTCGTCGACGATGGCGAAAATGCCGCGCCCGTGCTGGGCCAGCATGGTGGTTTCGGTAGCGATGTTGTCGCGCAGGTAGTCAAAGCCGAACTCGCTGTTAGTGCCGTACAGGATGTCGGCGGCGTAGGCATCCTTGCGTTCAACCGGCCGCAGATACTGGAATCCGTTCTTGCCGGGGGCGTCAAATTCGGGGTCGTAGATATAGGCGGCGTCGTGCTGCAAGCAGCCGACGGAGAGGCCGAGCAGATGATAGATTGGCCCCATCCAGACCGGATCCCGGCGGGCCAGATAGTCGTTGACGGTAACGATATGGACGCCCTTGCCGGAGAGGGCGTTGAGGTAGGCGGGGAGAGTAGCGACGAGGGTTTTGCCTTCGCCGGTTTTCATTTCGGCGATTTTGCCGTGATGGAGGACGGCGCCGCCGACGAGTTGGACGTCGTAATGGCGCTGGCCCAATTTACGGAGCGCCGCCTCCCGCACGACGGCGAAAGCCTCCGGCAGCAGGTCGTCCAGGGATGCGCCGTCGTCCAGCCGGCGGCGGAATTCGTCGGTTTTGGCGCGCAGGGCGGCATCGTCCAACGCTTGGATGCCGGGTTCAAGGGCGTTGATTTGGGGGACGAGACTGCTGCGGAGCTTGGTGGCGGCGCGTTCCGGCGTGTCGCCGACGACCTTTTTGAGAAAAGAGACCATAGAGATAGAACCCTCATTCCGGCCTTATCCCAAGTACAAGGCACAGCGGGGGGGCCGGGCAGTATGGCTATATTATAGCAAGGCTGCTCGGCGCAAGGTGGATTCCGGCTTGCGCCGGAATGACGGTTGTAGGGGCCGGCGGGATGGCGGGTTGGGGGGATGGGATGGCAGGTTTAGGGAGTTGGCGGTACATATATGCCGATGCCGGCCGTTGTGCCGGCCGGGGTGTGGGGATTCCGGCTTGCGCCGGAATGACGGTTGTAGGGGGCGCCGGAATGGCGGGTTGGGGGGCGGTACATATATGCCGATGCCGGCCGGGGGGACGGGGATTCCGGCTTGCGCCGGAATGACGGTTGTAGGGGGCGCCGGGATGGCGGGTTGGGGGGTTGGGATCAGTTTGAGGGTTGCAGGTTAGTCGGCGGCGGCGGCGGCGGCGTACCATTCCGGGCCTTCCTGGCCGGGTTCGGGCAGGACGAAACCGCCTTCCATGGTCCAGGACGCCGGGTTTTCGGTGATGCGGCCGGATACCTGCTCCGGGGCGACGCCGGCGATGCGGCCAAAGGCATCGGTAAGGTCGGAAAGGAGCTGCTGCTTGACGGCTGCGGAACGCCCGGCCCGGTTGGCGCCGTCCACATAGTAGGGCGTAGGATGCGCGGCGGCGGCGTCCGCACCCGGCTCCGTCTCAAAAAAGGCCACGCTGACGAAACTGCGCGGCGCGCCGGTGCTGCCGCAATGGATGTCGGTAAAAGCGCGCGCAATTTCCTGGCGCTGCTCAAAAGAAAGGGCGTCTTTGGGGATGGCGCAGCGGTAGTACGGCATAATGTTCCTCCTGGCGGTGGGGGTTAGTTGACGGGGTTGGTTGACGGGATAAGCCGATGGGATTAGTTCCGGCGATCGCGGGCGGATACGACCAGTTCGTCGGTGGTGCAGCCGGTGAGTTCCATCCACATATCCTGTATTTGGCGCATCAGTTGGACGCGGGTATCCTGGTCGCAGCCGGGGGGTATTTCGCCGCGGACTGCGGAGGTAGTGGAGAGGTGGCCGCCGCGAAAGCCGAACCCGTAGGGTATTTCAATATAATGGACGGCAACGGCGTCCGGGTCGCCGCCGATGATGTCGGTAGTGATGCGGGCCAGTTCGGACGCCAGGCGGGGCCGCAGCGCGTCGGGGATCATCCCCTCTTGAATGGTACAGTTGAAAGTAATCTGGGGCGCTGGCATGGTTCAAGCAATCCGGCAATTCCGGGTCCTGCGGGCGGGTCGAGCGGCGTCTTTGGCAACGGCGGCGGCGGGCCGGGCGCAGGGTAGCATACAAGGACGACAGGGGCAAGCGAATAAAATCCCCCCCACCCGTCATTCCGGCGCAAGCCGGAATCCATCCCCCAAACCGTCATCCCGTCCCCCCAAACCGTCATTCCAACCCACCCACCCGTCATTCCGGCGTAAGCCGGAATCCAATATCCCCGTCCATCCCCTTTATCCATGCCATAAAAACCCATCCTATCCATCCTGTCCATCGGTGTAAAAATTCCCTCCCGCCAATGACGCCAACCCCTTGCGAACCCGTACAGCCGTGCTATAATCAGATTCGTCAGGCAGCCAATCTCCGAGCCCACCAACTTCCAGGTCGTTACGGTCATTCAGCAATCAAGTCGCACCGGCGTTCCCTACTCGCCCACGGTCCAACTAACCGAAGGAGTCGGGTCCTGCCAAGGCGCCAGACGTAGCGCCCCGTCCTCGGACGAAAATCCAGCCGCGTGAAAAGCAACGCGCAAAACCTCCGGCCGTAGGGCTGAAACCGACCTGGAAACCAAAAAACTCGGAAACCCGAACCCCGCTAGCAAGTTCAATCAACCGCCTGACAACCTGCCTGACACGCCTGACACCATCAATTCCGCATCACCCCCCGCACACGGAGGCAACGCCATCGCCCCAACCTAACCCCGCCGCCCCAGCAGCGGCCAACCATCCAATCCGCAGCCCATTGACCAACACCGGGCCATCTCGCCCCCCGGCTCCCGAGGGAGCCGGCCGGGGTTAGCATCTCTTGTACCCCCACACGCCCTTGCCCCGTGAGGTCCCCAATGGACGATGTCCCCTATCACCAAACCCAAGCCGACCACTTCCTGGCCCTTGCCGATTCCCACGCCCGGGCCGGCAATTTCGTACGTTCCGTCGACGCTCTGGAACGCGCCGTCTCCCACGCCGCCGCCGCCGCCAACTCCCATTGGCATATCTTCGAACGCCCCACCCGCCGCAAACTCGGCCGCGTCCTCTATATGATGGCCGGCAACGGACACCTCAGCTACACCTCCGCCAAGTCAATACACCGCTTCGACGACCTCTACACCTCGCTCGACCGCGCCTGCCTTGCCGGCAACCGCCCCGCCGCCCGCCGTACCTTCCGCAACTCCCACCGCCGCGTCGCCCGCATCATCCACTCCGTCAACCAGGCCATCGCCGCCGACCCCCACCCCTCAGTCGCCATCCCAGAGCCGGTTGAACACTGGACCATCAACGACGGCTGAATCATTCACCCCACCTCGGCCCCCCCCCCCCGCAGCCGAACCAATAACCCCCTCCGCCCCTATCCAAAATCCCCATCCATCTCCTCTATCCATGCCATCACCCCCGTCCTCTACATCGCTGCCGTCAACCCCAATCCCGTCCATCTTGTCCATCGGTGTAGGCAAACCCAATCCCCATTCATCCCCTCTACCCATGCCATCACCCCCGTCCTCTACATCGCTGCCGTCAACCCCAATCCTGTCCATCCTGTCCATCGGTGTAGGCAAACCCAATCCCCATCCATCCCCTCTACCCATGCCATCACCCCCGTCCTCTACATCGCTGCCGTCAACCCCAATCCCGTCCATCTTGTCCATCGGTGTAGGCAAACCCAATCCCCATCCATCCCCTATATCCATGCCATTCACCCCCTTGCCCCCAACCCCCGCCGGTAGTATTCTGCCCTCCGTACCACTACCGTATCCGTACCCCCAGCCGCATCATCCTGTCCATTCAATCAGCCATCCCCGCCAGGAGACTCAACCCCCATGACTGCCGCCGCCGTTGCCGACCCCGCCGCCGTCCATAACAACTACATCAACGGCCAATGGACGCCCTCCGACTCCGGGCGCACCTACCCCGTCTATAACCCTGCCCACAAAGACCAGCTCCTCGGCCATTTTCAGCTCTCCAACCCCGAGGATACCCTCCGCGCCGTCGCCGCCGCCGCCCAGGCCGCCCCCGGCTGGGCCGATACTCCCGCCCCGGCCCGCGCCCAAATCCTGTTCCGCGCCCTGTCAATCATGGAACGCCGCGCCGACGAAATCGCCCGCGCCATCACCGCCGAGGAAGGCAAGCCCCTCCCCGACGCCCGCGGCGAAGTCCGCCGCGCTATGAACATCATAGAGTACGCCGCCGGCGAGGGACGCCGTATGTTCGGCTACACCACCCCCTCCGAACTCCCCAACACCGTCGCCTACACCGTCCGCCGCCCCCTCGGCGTAGTCGGCATCATCACCCCCTGGAACTTCCCCATCGCCATCCCCGCCTGGAAAATGGCCCCCGCCCTCATTTGCGGCAACGCCATCGTGTTCAAGCCCGCCTCTATTACCCCCTTGTCCGCCGTCAAACTTACCGAAGTCTTTGACGAAGCCGGCGTCCCCGACGGCGTCCTCAACCTCATTACCGGCCCCGGCGGCAGCGTCGGCAACGCCCTCGTCGCATCCCCCGATGTCGCCGGCATCTCCTTTACCGGCAGCACCGAAATCGGCACCGACCTTTACGCCAAAGGCGCCGCCAGTCTCAAAAAAGTGCAAGCCGAAATGGGCGGCAAGAACGCCGTCATCCTCCTCGCCGACGCCGACCTCGACAAAGCCCTCGGCGGCATCGTGCAAGGCGCTTTCGGCTCCACCGGACAACGCTGCACCGCCACCAGCCGCGTCATCGTTGAGGACGCCCTGTACGACCAGTTTATGGAACGCCTTACCGCCGCTGCCGCCCAACTCACCATCGGCGACGGTATGGACGACGGCATCGACGTCAGCCCTCTCTCCAGCGAATCCCAGCAGCGCACCGTCGCCGATTACATCGCCGTCGGCATCTCCGAAGGCGCCACCCTCGCCTACGGCGGACGCGCCCTCTCCGGCGGCATCTACGACGCCGGCTGGTACATCGAACCCACCATCTTTACCGACGTCGACCCCGATATGCGTATCGCCCGCGAGGAAATCTTCGGCCCCGTCCTTACCGTCTTCCGCGCCCGCGACCTGGAACACGCCGTCGCCATTTCCAACAGCGTCAAGTTCGGACTGTCGTCATCCGTGTACACCCGCGACATCCCCCGCGCTTTCCGCTACATCAACACCGTCGACGCCGGCATGGTCCACGTCAACGCCCCTACCCTCGGCGGCGAAGTCCACCTCCCCTTTGGCGGTCTCAAAGCCTCCGGCGTCGGCCAGCGCGAGCAGGGCGTTGAAGCCGTCGACTTCTTCAGCGAAGTCATCACCGTCTATATCGACTACGCCGACGCCCCCCGCCAGCAGGCCCGCTTCATCTGATGCTATATCACGGGATAGATCCCGGATCTATCCCTTACATCCCCTCCATCCATGCCATCCCTCCGAAACCCCGTCCATCGCCGACGCCCCCCGCCAGCAAGCCCGTTTCATCTGATGCTGTATCCCGTGATAGATCCCGGATCTATCCCTTACATCCCCTCCATCCATGCCATCCCCCCGAAATCCCGTCCATCGCCGACGCCCCCCGCCAGCAAGCCCGCTTCATCTGATACATCCCTTGTATCCCCTCCATCCACGCCATCGCCCCGAAATCCCGCCTGTCCCGTCCATCGGCGCCGGCCGCCGTCCGTCATCAAGGTGAAACACCGACCGAATCCAATCCCGTCCGGGATGCGTACTCTAATGGCGGCGTTCACCCTACTCGCCGTCATCGCCTGCGCCCCTACCGATGCCCAACTGGACGCCCGCATCCAACAAGCGGTAAGCGCCGCCCTAGCCGACGCAACGCCCTCCGATTTGAGCGCCCTCTATCGGCAAGCGTCCCCCTCGGTGTTCTACATTGACCCCACTGACGGGCATCACGGCGCCGGCTGGCTCCTGGAACCCGGCAGCATCGTAACCGCCGCCCACGTCGTCGCCGGACGCCGGCAAGTCATCGTCCGCCAGGCGGCCGCCCCTACTTTCGTCGCCGTCGTCGCCGGCCTGGATGAACGCCGCGACGTCGCCCTGCTCCGCTACGATGCCGCCGCCGCCCCGCTCTCTCCCGCCGCCGTACCCCTGCCCCTCGGCGATGCCACTATTGACGACATCGCCCGCGACCTGCTGGCCCTCGGCTACTCCGGCAGCGGCGTCAAACGCGAAGGCGCCGTCGGTTCCCCCAAAGCCAACGCCGGCATCCTGTCGCAAATTACCAACTTCGGCCCCGACAGCTACGGCCGCAACCTGGAAATGGACGCCGCCATTGACCCCGGCGACAGCGGCGGCCCCGTCCTCAACCGCGCCGGCCAGGTAGTCGGCATGGTACGCGCCGCCGCCCGCCGCTCCGAGGCCGGCGGCACAGTCGTCGGCACCTTCTACGCCGTCCACGCCGACGAAATCCGCGCCGCCCTAACCCAAATCACAACCCCCCCAAATCCGCCTCCGCCGCAATAACATCCAAAATCCCCTGCGCCACATACAGCCGCGGACGAGAGCTGCCGGCCACTTGCGACAAGACGCCAGCATCAACCATACGGCTAATGTAGCCTTGCGCCGCTGTGTGCGATACTCCCAGAACGCTGCCAACCCGCCCCGCCGTGATGTAAGGCAGTTCAAACAGCGCATCAATCAGCTGGAACGCCGAGCCCGCTGCTCTGTGATGCCGCATCCGATTCTGGTGTTCACTCCGAATGTGCAACAGCTTTTCCACCCGGTCAAAAGCGTCAGTGGCCACCGCCACAACTGCGCGCAGAAAAAACCGTATCCACTGTTCCCAGTCTCCATTGAGGCTGACCGCCAGCAGCAAGTCCACATAAACCTCACGATTGGCGTCCAGGTAATCGCTAAGGCACAGCCAGGGATGGGCCAGGTAGTTGCGAGAACAAAGCAGCAAAGTCAGCAGCAGCCGCCCCGTCCGCCCGTTGCCGTCCTCAAAAGGATGTATCGCCTCAAACTGATAGTGAATCAGCGCCAGTCGCACCAGTAGCGGCAAGTCGGATTTAGTATGCAGAAAGCGTTCCAGTTCATAGAGCGCCGGCATCATTTCGCCGTGCGGGGGCGGCACATACCGCGCATTTTGGATGCCCCCGATCGGACCGCTGATGATAGCTTGCACATTGCGAAACTCGCCCGGCCGCCGGTTCTGTCCCCGGGCCCCGGACATCAGCACCTGGTGCATTTCGCGTATCAACCGCAGGCTGACCGGCAGCTCTGCCATTCTTGCCAAACCGAACCGCAAAGCCTTGATGTGATTATCTACTTCCTCGGCGTAGTGCCTTTCATCGTCAATATCAGTAATCTGGTATTGATACAATCCCACGATGTCCGACAACCCGCCTTCGATCCTGGTTGACGCTACCGCCTCTCGTGCCGACATCGGGCCAATCAGCAGGTTCGGATCCGGCAAATCGGCGCCTCTGCCATCCAGCCGGCTCAACGCCCAATCTGCATTGGACAGCAGAGTCACCAACTCCGAATTCCACTCAATAGCCGGCGGCAACGGATTAGGCACAAACGCCGGCCAGTATTTTCCATCCAGCGTATCGGCCGGCACCAACCGTCCGGGGCTGCCATCGGTAAAATCGCTCTCTCGCATCGCTGCCACCTGCTTTGCTACGCACCCGGAGAAAATTGGACAACGCAAGGTTTTTGCCATTTCCTTGCATTACAGCCATCCTAATGCAAGGATCTTTACATTTCAAGCCGGCTAACGCAACTTTTAGCGGTTTTCCTTGCGTTACAGCCATTCAAATGCAACGATCCTTACATTGCCAGCCGGCTAACGCAACTTTTAGCGGTTTTCCTTACATTACAGCCATCCGAATGCAACGATCCTTGCATTCCCCGCCGGCTAACGCAACTTTTAGCGGTTTTCCTTGCATTACAGCCATCCGAATGTAAGGATCCTTACATTGCCAGCCGGCTAACGCAACTTTTAGCGGTTTTCCTTACATTACAGCCATCCGAATGCAACGATCCTTGCATTGCCCGCCGGCCAACGCAACTTTTAGCGGTTTTCCTTACATTGCGCCAATCCGAATGCAACGATCGTTGCATTCAGCCGCCGCTAATGCAACTTTACGCCCCAAACCTAGCATTGCGCCGCGCCCGCCGCCCGCCCGACGCTTGCCACTACAGCCGCCGCCGTCCCCCGAACCCCGTATCCGTCGGATGCCACCATTCCACTGCCGCCTCGCCCCGTTGCCAGCAGAGATATACCATATCCCCATCCCGCAGCGCCGGAAAATCCACCAGCCCCCGCCCAATGTCCCGCACCAAAATCCCCGCATCCATAATCTCCCCCACCGCCTCTTGCAGCCGGCCGGTCAGACGCGCTACGCCGTTCTCCGCCTCCGCAATCTCCGCCTCGCTACTGGAATGCCCGTTGCTGCGCCGCCGCCCCAGCAGTTCCAGCAGCCGTTCCTGCTGTTCTACCAGCTCCGCCCGCAGCGGCTGCATCGCCGCAAATCGCTGTTCCAGCCACGGCACCAGCGCGTTGGCCTCGTCCAAATTGAAAAGCCGTTCCGCCATAATGCGGGTATAATACACTATCCCTATCCTTGATGCCGGACGCCGCCCTTATGCCTGACGGACTCCCCAACCCCAACAGCCATTCCGCCGCCGCCGCCGAACTCGGCCCCGACGCCAACGCCGCCGCCAACAGCGCTAACGACAGCGACAGCGATGCCGATAACGCCGCAGCCGTTGCCGACCGCAGCCGGTTCGCCGCCGGCGACCTCGTGCTGTTTATTGACCGCAAAGGCCGTTCCTACCAGCATACCCTGGCCGCCGGCCGCAGCTTTCACTGCCACCTCGGCGAGCTGCCCGGCGACGCCGTTATCGGCCAGCCCGTTGGCGGCTGGTACTCCACCAATCGGGGACATATCCTGCTGGGCATCCGGCCCACGCTGGGCGACTATGTGCGCCTGATGCCCCGCGGCCCCCAAGTCATCTACGCCAAAGACCTGGGCAACATCGTGTCAATGGCCGACCTGTTTCCCGGCGCCGTCGTAGTAGAGGCCGGGTTCGGCTCCGGCGCGCTGACCGCCGCCCTGCTCCGCGCCGTCGGCCCCACCGGACGCGTCCATTCCTACGAAATCAACCCCGACGCCATCCCCAAAGCCATGGCCAATGTGCAGTCGGTAATCCCGGATACCGCCAACTTGGAAGTAATCGAGGGCAGCATCTTTGACGGCATCGCCGCAACCGCTGTTGACCGAGTAATCCTGGATCTGCCCGAACCGTGGCGCGCCCTGGACGCCGCCGCCAACGCCCTGCTTACCGGCGGCATCCTGCTGTCATTCCTGCCCACCATCCTGCAAGTGCAAGAGCTGGCGCTGGCCCTGAACGACCACGACAGTTTCGCCCGCGTGGAAACCGCCGAGACGCTGCTGCGCGGCTGGAATGTAACCCGCCGCAGCGTCCGCCCTGCCCATCGCATGGTAGCCCACAGCGGCTTCATCACTACCGCAGTCCGCTGCCAACCCCCGGCCCGCCAAGGCTACGCCCGCAGCCCATAATGCTAGAGCAGCCCGCGCACCGTATCTAGCGCTATTGCTGGACTTGGGCAAATGTTGTCCGTATTGAATATGCAGATCCGGGAGCGTTGCCAATGCCTGTAGGTAAGTATCCTGTCGGATATGACGCTGCGGGTCATACGGGTCGGGCAAAAATGCGGCGGTGAAATAACGGACGACCGCCAGGCGTTGGTTCGGGCGCAGGAATTTCTCCACCAGCTGCCGCAAGTCAAGCCAGTAGTAGCGCCGCCAGCCGGCGGACTTCAAGCCGTAGTACAGATTCAGGCCGTCAACATAGGCTGCTACCCGCTCCGGCGGCGGGCCGGCAGCGTTGGCAATGCGCGGATTATGGGTTAACCTGGTTGACATACCGGCGGCGTCCGTGTACATTGTATTCACCCCCCCAGCGGGTGACGCCGCTGGCCCGACGTCCCGCAAGGGGCGTCTATTTTTATATCCCCAAACGCGGGCAGCAGCAAAGCCGGCCCGGCGCCGGATCTGGCGGCGCACTTCGGCATTGCCCTCCCGGCTCGCCATGGCTACGCCCGCAGCCCGCAAAGCGGGTACTGCCGGCCGCCGGGTACTTACCGAAAGTGGCTTTCGTCGTATTTGGAAAAATAGTACTGCACCGACCGCTCGGCAATGTTCGCCATAACCGAATGCATCTCGGCGACGGACCACGGTTCCGCCCGGAAATAAAAACTGCCCCGGTTGAATTTGCCGCCTTCCAAGTTATGGAGATAGGTTCGGTTCAATTGGCCGAACATCGCCATTGTGGACACCCGGTCCAAAATGGACGACCCATCCTCAAAGTCGCAGCCGTAGCCGAAACAGACAAACGGGAAAATGCTTTCCCGCAGCAGCGCAGTCCGCAGGCCAATCAGGTTTTTGCCCAAGCGTTCAATGGCGTTGCCACGCCCTTGACGGGGCAATCCCTCCCGTTCACGTGCGTCGTTAGTCCCTTGGTTTTTCACTTCGGAGATTAGGACCGGATACCGCAGCCTGGATTCCACGCGGCTTTCAATGTAAAGAAAACCGCCATCGGGCAGTATGTTGCTCCGCTCCAGGTGGTAGTGAAAATCCACATCCGGGTAGGTTTGCCGGAGCTCTCCGACAATTTCATTGAGCGGCCATGACTTTTCATGGGTAAAGCTTACGCCCGGGAACTTTGCATCCAGGTCTGCGGCTACCAGATTCAATGCTTGGATCAAATTGGTTTCCTGCTTTTTGGAAGTAGTGTTAATTACGGTGCCGGCGCGTTGGCGCCGAAGTTGGTCGCGGTCTGCCATATTCATCACCTCTTTTCAACCAGGAACAGCTGCTCGGTTACGTGTATTGAACGCCCCCGCAAGTTGCGGCTCCCCCGATAAGTGTTGTACCTGATTTCCAGCGCGTCCACTTTGCCAATCTGCTCCAGCATTGCCCGCATCGCATCCGGCTTGATGAACCCCTCGTTGTTGAACGATACCAGCAGAAACCGGGCGTCCAGCGCCGTCAGCAAATCCTGCATCAGCGGCAGCGATTTGGAACGCACATTGTAGCCGGAACGCTGCCAGTCTTTCGGTATGCCCGATACCCGGCTGATGCCGGACGGACGCCGGTAATGCAGCAGCAGGTTCAGCATAAAGTAGTTGGATCCATAGGGATGCTGGTTGTACGGCGGGTCAATATATGCCAAATCCAGGTCGGTCAACTGCCGCGCCAGTGCGTTGGCGTCCTGCTGGCATACGGAATAGTCGCACTCAAAGCGGCTCAATACCGGCGGTTCCAGCTCAATCTTGCCCCTGATGCGGCGCAGCGCATCGGATGATGTGCCGCCATATTGCCCGACTCCGGTATGCCGGTTCTTGTAAAAACCCTTGAATACGCCCGCATTGTTGGCGTGCACCGACGCCTTGTTGAGCAGCGACGCCAGCAGCATATCGTGTACATCCAATGGCGCATCGTCAATCAGCCGGCGGTAATTGTCCAGCCGGCGGGCGTTGCTGACCGTATAAAACACCCGGTCATACGCCGTAATGTTTGACTCATCATTCGGAGCGTACATTTCCTCGATAAAGCCCTTGGGAAACGCCGCTTGCTCAACGCGCTCGTTCAAATCGGCCACAATCCGGGCGATGCGGGCCAAATCCACCGCGCTGCGGTTCCGCAGATAGCAGCGGTTGATGACGGCGGCATAATCCTCAATATCGTTGCTAACCAGCAGCGATGCATGGGCTTTCATATACCGGGATACCACCCCGGAACCGCTGAAAGCGTCCAATATCCGCAGGCGGTTTTTACCCAGCCGCCGCTTGACCTGCTGCACGGCATCCCCGATTTGGCCGAGCAGCGCGCGCTTGTTGCCAATATAAGTAATCAGCTGCCGCGACAGGTAATCGGGATTTTCGGATGCCGGCGTCGACTCCGATGGCGATGGCGCATCGGCCAACGGGCCGCCGCCATTCCAGTGCAGCATCATCTGCCCATCGCCGACCGCCGTATCCGTATGGCGGTTAGCAATCGGGGCCTGGTCAATGCTGCGATGCGTGAGGCGAGTCATGAGGCAATCCCGACGCCGTCCCGGCGCCGGCGGTAGATTGTACACTACCCGCCGCCGTCATCACGCCCGCAGCCCGTGCGCCGGAAACACCGCATCCTTAATCGCCGCTACGCTTTCCGCTGCCAGCGCCCGGGCATCCGCGCGGATGTGCGCCGGTATGTCGGGAATCTCCGTATCCCGCAGCGTGGCGCGGCCCAGCCGTTCAATAGCCGGCGCGGGAATACGGTCGGGCCACTCGGCGCCGCACATTACGCCGTAAGCCAGCGTCCAGCAGCGGGCCACCGCCCCGATGTCGTACCCGCCGCCGCCCGTCGCCAGCCAGGGATAGCCCAGCCCGCCCAGTCGGGTTACCGCGGCGATAAACCCCCGGCTGGTAACTTGCAGATGCGTCAGCGGATCAGTGTGGTAAGAGTCAATGCCCAGCTGCGTCAGCAGGATGTCGGGGTTGAAAGCGTTTATCAGCGGCGGCACAATCGCCTCAAACGCCTCCAGGTAAATCTCGTCATCGGTATAGGGATACAGCGGCAGGTTGACGGCATAGCCGGCGCCGGCGCCCGTCCCGGTTTCGCCGGCAAACCCCGTGCCGGGAAACAAGTAACGCCCCGATTCGTGAACCGATACAGTAAGGACGCGCGGGTCGTCATAGAATGCATCCTGCACGCCGTCGCCGTGATGCGCGTCAATGTCCACATAGGCCACGCGCCGCCCGCGCCCCAGCAGGTATTTGATGGCGATAACCGGATCGTTGAACACGCAGAACCCGCTGGCGTGGCGCGCCGCCGCATGATGCAGCCCGCCGCTGATATTGAACGCCGCATCCGCTTCGCCGTCCGCTACCAGGCGCGCGGCGGTCAGCGTCGCCCCGGCGCTCAACAGCGCCGCCTCGTACATACCGGGATAAGTCGGATTGTCCCCGCCTTGGGCAAATCCGAACCGCTGCGGCTGTGCGCCGGTCAAGCCCAGGCTGAAAGTACGCACGGCGGCGATGTAGTCGCGCGCGTGAAAAGCGCCCACCGCGTTTTCGTCCGCCAACGCCGGCGCCGCCAGCAGCGAGTCGGCGCCGTCAAAAGCCCCATAAGCGTCCAGCAGTTCATAAGTATGGCGCAATCGGATAGGGCGCATCGGATGGTCGGAGCGCAGCACGTGCTGGCTCATCGCATCATCATAAACAAAAGCGGCGCGGGGCATAAGGGCGTTCCTCCGTTGCATAGTATCCAATGGGTGCGGCCAGAGGTTGCGACAGGGTAACACGCCGGCGCCAGATACGGCAGACCTGCGATGCCGTATGCGATAGGTTATAATAGCGGCAAGGCAAGACGCATCTCGGCGCGGCAGAGGAGCAAAGCAAGATGGCAAGCGAAACGATACCGAACCAAACCGATGTCGCAACCACCGCCGACGTCGGCGAACCCGGAGCGGCGGAGCCGATAATGTCGGCCTGGCGCGCCAACCGCTTGTGGCTGGTGTTGTCCGTTGTCGCCGGGTTTGCGACCGGCGGGCCGTTCCTGTTGGGATCCTTTGCAGTCAGGGGAGTAGTCCATCCCGTCGTCGAAAATGTACTTTTCATCGACGGCGTAGCGTTGCTAGTAGGGATCCCCCTCTGGCAAATCGTTGAAACTTGGCGGCAATCGCGCCGGCTCTCTAAATTGCAGCCGCAGCATGAACCGTCGGTTGAATAGGAAGCGCAGAGATGCTGTCGGAACAAGATAGCCACTGGGGGACGATTTGCTTGGGTATCGTCACCATAGCCACTGCCGCAATCGGGGTGGCCCTGTTTAGCTCCAACATACTTGATGCGAATATCCCTAATGCTAATCCCCTGGCTGTGGCCTTTCTGCTTGGTGTTAAATACGGCGCCGCGGCTTTTGCAGTCGGCTTTTACGTCGAAATTTTATTCGACGCCAGCAAAGTCATCGTACCGGCGCCGGAAAGATTGCAAAGAGATGGACGCACTATTTCGCAGCAGGCCCTGCGGGTTTATGCCTATCTAGTTTGCGAGCTGCTGGCGCTGCTGTTTATGCTAATTGCCAACTTTTTTCTCAATTTATTGGCGCAGACCGCTATGCCGGCTGAGCCGGCGGCGTTGTTACTCGCGGCATAAACCGCTTTGGCACGGAGATGCGCTGCGCCGCCGACATTGCTGCGATTGCCGCCATCACCGCCGTTATCCTGGCCGGCGGGCGGAGCCGGCGCCTGGGCCGGGACAAGGCGGTTGAGCCTTTTGCCGGCGAGCCGCTGCTATGCCGGGTAATCCGGCGGGCGGCGGCCGGCGTCAACGCCAACGCCGGCGATGTGGTGGTTGTAGTTGCCGACCCCGCCCGCGCCGCCGCGCTGCCGTTGGAGCCGGAACATCGCACAGCCGTGGACGCCTTTCCCGGCTGCGGCCCGCTGGGCGGCATCTATACCGGCTTGACGGCGGCGCGCACTGAATGGTCGCTGGCCGTAGCCTGCGATCTGCCTTTTCTGTCCATCCCTCTGCTGCGATATATGGCCGGGCTGCGGGACGGCGTGGACATCGTGGCGCCGGTTATCAACGGGCGTCCGGAACCGACCCATGCCCTCTACTCCCGCCGCTGCCGACCGGCAATCGCCGCGCGCCTCCAGGCCGGCCGGCTCAAAACCGCCAACCTTTTTAGCGATGTAACAGTGCGCTATGTTGACGAAACCGAAATCCGGCGTTTTGACCCGGAACTATTGAGCTTTTTCAACATAAACCGGCCGGCAGACCTGGCCCGCGCGCTGGAACTGGCGCAACATACGGCAGCGGCATAAAAGTCCAGCAAAATTACCCCGTATCCTATATGCGCCGGATTCCAACTGAAAGATAATTGGAGTGAGGGCCGCCATCTTACAGCGGCTGCTTCGCCGGCATTCCCGCCCGCCGGGGGTAGCGTCCCGGCGTAGGCCCGGTTTTCAGTACCGTTATCAGCCAGCGATTGGGCGGCAGCGGCGGCGATACTAAATCCGCCGACTGTGTGCCGGCCACTGCGCCTTTCAGTTCCCGCAGCGCCTGATGCGACGCTTGGGCTTCGGCCGGGCCATCCCTGCCTTTCCACGCCAGCAGCCGGCCCCCGACGCGGCACAGCGGCAGCGCATATTCAATCAATGTCGGCATCCGGGCTACGCCCCGGGCCAGCGCAATGTCAAACTGCCCCTGGCATCCGGCGGCGCGCCCCAGATCCTCCGCGCGGGCCGTCAATACCTCAACATCGTCAAGCCCCAGCTGCGTTGTAACATCTTGCAGAAAGGCGGTTTTCTTGCCCACTGAGTCGGCCAGCGTAAGGCTGATGCCGGGAAAGACGATTTTCAGCGGTACGCCGGGAAAGCCGGCCCCGGCGCCGATGTCCACAACGCGCGCGCCGTCCGTCCAATCCCGCAGCGCCAGAACCGCCGTTAGCGAATCCAGGTAATGGCGTACCTGCACTTCGTCCGGGTCGGTGATGGCGGTAAGGTTGGCGCGCCGATTGCCGGCGGCCAGCAGCCGGGTGTACTCGGCGAACTGCGCCCGCTGCTCGTCGGATAGACACAGCCCCAGACGGCCGGCGCCCTCCGCCAGAATGTCCATTATGCGCTACCGATAACCATCTGGCGAAGGTTTGACATAGGCAGGAGATCTGGCACCCTACAAGCGTATGCAGGGGATGGAAAGTTGGTGCTGAGTGGCGGTAAGCCCTCATGATAACCTGCAAGCACCAGGTGTCGGTCTGTGGTGATAAAAACCTGCACGTACAAGTCGGCAGATTCACGGTTAGCAACTTCTTGCTGGTTAACCAGCAAATTAAAGCCGGGCAACCGGGTACGCTCGACTACCGTAGTACCATAGGTTTTGACGTCGACAGTTTTTCCTGCTAATTGGAGGTCGTACCCTGGGTCGAAGCCGCCCAAGGTAATATTCAATGTCAGCTTGCCCTGTACGCTCCGGTAACGAGTTTGTACATCCTCGTTGCCGTGGCGCTCTAGTAAAGCCTCGTGCAAGTAGGAAAACGTTGCGAGTTCTCCCATAATGCCGCGCTGTATGGTGTCGATATGCTCGACGCCGTACCTTCCGAATATCCGCCTGTCATGCAACGGGTATTCGTACAAAATTCGTCTTTCTGCGAACCACCTAGCCGTCCTTTCCAAATCGTCAGTGATTCGGATATTGATAAAATCATTTGTCGTGGGCATCAGTGCATCTCCTTTTGTCAGCGAGGGCAATTTTCTGGTCGATTATCGGCTGGTAATGCTCGTAAAGTTCATAGCCAACGAACTTGCGACCAAGTTCTTTTGCTACTTTGAGCGTAGTCCCCGACCCTGCAAACGGGTCAAGCACAACGTCGCTCGCGTATGAATACATACGAATGCAACGACGCGCGATTTCTTCCGGCATAATTGCTGGATGTTTCCCCCACGCAACGTCCGATTTATTTGGAACCGGAATGTTCCAAATTTGCTTGGTGTACTCCACCCATTCATCTTCCGAAAGTGTACTGGCAAATTTCGCAGATTGAGAAATTTTGGCAGGTTTGCCTTCTTTTACAAACACTCCAATAAATTCTATAGTGTTTTGAGCGTACAAATTACGCGGGTATGGATAGCTGCCGAACATCAATTTTTTCGTAGAATTTGTACGATTCCAGACGTACAGGTCCATCAAATATATTCCAGATACGTTGCCAAGAATCGAATGTTCGATATCTGCGTAGATATTGAATATATCGCGGTTATGGTGTGTCGACATCTCGCGTTTGGGCATCGGCATCATCGGGGCATTGATTATCAATTTGCCATTTGGCTTGAGTACTCGATAGCACTCGTTCCAACTGTCCAACATGGCTGCGATGTAATCGGGGTATTTGCGTATTGCGGCGTAATCGCCGGGTTCGGTAGCGCCATTATGACCGTTCTGCGCGTAGTTCTTTACATAAAAATACGGCGGCGAGGTCACAACGAGGTCAACCGACGACGGCCCCAGTTCCGTCATAGCGGATGAGGACTTGTAGAACACCTGATTTTCAGTTGCTGTGCTGCTCAAACTGGCAGAGCTGGTGGATACCATGATAAACCTCCTGATTGGCCTGAATATACCTTAATTGGCGCTGATTATCAAGCGAGTTGGAACCGGGCAAACGCATCCCGCCCGGCGAACTGCGCCGCATCGCCCAGCTCGTCCTCAATTTGCAGCAGTCGGTTGTATTTGGCGAGCCGCTCGGAGCGGGTAACGGAGCCAATCTTGATTTGGCCGGCGCCGGTGGCTACCGCCAGATCCGCAATCGTGGCGTCCTCGGTTTCGCCCGAGCGCGCCGAGATTACCGGCAGATAGCTCCGTTCCTGCGCCAGCCGCACCGTGTCCAGCGTTTCGGTCAGCGTGCCAATCTGGTTGGGCTTGACCAGCACGGCGTTGGCGATGCCGGCGTCCGCGCCGCGCGCCAGCAGCTGCGGGTTGGTAGTGAACAGGTCATCCCCAATCAGCTGCGTTGACGCGCCCAGCCGTCCGGTCAGGTATTCCCAACCCGCCCAGTCGTCCTCGCCCAGCCCGTCCTCAATGGAGATAATCGGATAGGTTTCGCACCAGTGGCACAGCAAGTCGGCCAGTTCGGTAGCCGTGAACGACCGCCCCTCGGCTTGCAGGGCATAGTTGCCATCGCCCGTTATGAACTCGGTGGCGGCTACATCCATACCGATGGCAATGTCGCCGTTACGCGCACAGCGGTATCCCGCCAGCCGGGCGGCGTCATAAAGCAGCCCCAGCGCATCCTCATGGCAAGGCAGCGGCGGGCCGTAACCGCCCTCATCGGCGACGCCGTAGGGATAAGGCCCGCTTTGCGACAGGATGCGGCCCACCGCGCGATAGACGGCAGCGGCCATCTGCAACGCCTCGGCAAAAGTGGACGCGCCAATGGGGATGGCAAGGAAATCCTGCATATCTAACCCGCCGGCGGAATGGCGGCCGCCGCTGATGATATTGACCATCGGCATCGGAAGCGTGAACGCCGTTGACGGGTTGGGGTCCGGATTCCGGCTTGCGCCGGAATGACGGTTAGATGCGCCGGAATGACGGTAGGATGCGCCGGGATGGCGGTAAGATTCGCCGGGATTATGATAATGATGGTTGAGGTAGCGGTACAGCGGCAGATTGAACGCCGCCGCCGCCGCGTGCGCCGCCGCCAGCGATACGCCCAATATGGCATTGGCGCCCAGGCTGGATTTGTGCGCCGTGCCGTCCAGCGCGCAAAGGCGGGCGTCCAGGGCCGACTGGTCGGCGGCATCGGCATCGCCCGCCAGGGCCGGCCCGATGACATCGTTGACGGCGGCAACGGCGCGCCGCACGCCTTGGCCGTCATAGCGGGATGGGTCGCCGTCGCGCAGCTCAACCGCCTCATGCCGCCCGGTGGACGCCCCCGACGGCACGAGGGCGCGGCCCACCGCGCCGCCATGCAGCCGCACTTCCGCCGCAACCGTCGGGTTGCCCCGCGAATCCAGCGCTTCATAAGCGCGCACGGCGGCGATTTGAGTTGAATCCGGCATAGTTCCAACCATTTCTCCTAACCCCTAACCCCACGCTAGGGAGATGGGGTTTGCCCTGGGAACCGGACCCGGCGGAGTCGTAGCCTAACCCCACGCTAGAGGGATGGGGCTATCCGGCCCCTAGCCGTGTCCTTCCGACTTGATGTCGTTGAAAGTAACGCGGAGCATTGGGGCGTCGGTTTCGTTTTTCCATTGGTGATGCTGGCTGGGCGGCACCAGCACGGCATCGCCGGCGGTAACGGTGTAGTCCTGGCCGGATACGGTCAGAGTGCCCGTACCCTCCAGGATAAAGACGGTATGATCCCATTCGTGGGTATGGCCGCCAGTTTCGGGGTGGCTGACGGCGCCGGGCGCCATCGCCCCGTTGTACAGCATCAGGTAGTTGGGGCAGCCGTCGCGCCCGCCCAGCAGCGTATGGCCGGTTGCGGCGTCCAGGTCGGCATAGTTGCGGAGGACGGGCGGAACGCCGGCGCCGGGTTCGCTGCCGCCGGGACGGGCGCCGCCGGCCGCCGCCGCAAGCGGGTTGATTTCAATGCGCCGGATGTCGCCGTCGCCCCCGTCATTGCGCGTTACATGGTCCACCATTGGCGGTATGAACATCGCATCGCCGGCCTTGACCGGATATTCTTTGCCGTCGGCTACCAGCGTGCCGCGGCCCGCAATGATATAGACTTCGTGTTCCCATTCGTGAATGTGGTGCGAGCTGGCGCCGCCCGGCTCAATCACCGAGTAGGACAGCGTAACCAGCGACGGGTTGTCGTCGGCGCTGATGAGACGGGCCGGCGCGCCGGCCGGGTAGGCGCTGATGTTGTGGATAATCGGTTCCATAACGAACTCCTGCGGGGACGATTGCGTTGATTGCGGATATGGCGGGTGTCGGCTGCCGGATGATTATACGCCCGGATGGCGAAAGGATGCCGGCCGTTAACCGGGTCCAGGCGTATGCCGACGGCCGGCCAGCATTTCCAGAGCGATTTCAGCGGCATTGGTTTCGGCGGCGGCTTTGCTGCGGCCCGTTCCCGTGGCCAGAGTACGGTCGTCGTGAACGACTGCTACGGTGAACTGCCGCTGATGCGCCGGGCCGGCCTCTCCGATTACATCGTAGATTGGCGGCGGGCGGCCTTGGGCTTGCAGCCTTTCTTGCAAGTCGGCTTTGGGGTTGTGCGGGCGCCATTCCGGGCGGGCGGCGGCGTCAATTTCGGCGGACAGCGCGCCCAGCACGAACCGCCGGGCGGCGTCAATGCCGGCATCCAGATAGACGGCGGCGATGACGGACTCCGCAACATCGCACAGCACCGCCGGACTGCGGCGGCTGCCGGCGGCGTCGGCGCCGCGCCCCAAGCGGATGTAGTCGGGCAACCCCAGCCGGATAGCGGCATTGGCCAGGGACGGCTGATTGAGCAACGCCGTCCAGCGGCGGGTTAAACCCCCCTCGTCGCAGTCCGGCAGCCGGCGATACAGTTCCTCGCTGACCATCAGCCGGGCTACCACATCCCCCAGAAACTCCAGCCGCTCGTAAGATGCCGGGCCGTCGGGTTCAGCGGCGTGTTCGTTGACATAAGAAGTATGCGTCAATGCTTGACGCAGCAGGCTCCGGTCCCGGAAAGCCAGTCCCAGAGCCTGCTCTAGTTCGGCGATGGGCCGACCGCCGCCGCCGCATTGGATGTCGCGGACGACGCGGCTGCGATCGCAGTCTGCGCTCACGGTGCGATGCGACCCGGCCGGCCGGTTTAGCGCCGGACGCCTTCGTAGGGCCACGGCGGCGACGGACGCTTCACTTCGCCCACATACTTGTGGTCGGCCATCATCTCCACCAGGTTGTCATAGATGGGGCCGGATTCCGCGTCAGTGGGGATGAACATTTTGACGAAAGCGGAGTTGCCGTTGGGGAACACATACAATGGCACGCCAAAGGCGCCGTGCACTTCCACGGCTTCGGTGTGGCTTTCGCCGATTTCCCGCAGCACATCCGGGTCGGCCAGATCCTCGGCGAACCGGCCCATATCCACGCCGGAAGCTTCGGCCACGGCGTTGATGGCGTCGGCGTCGGTAAGGTCGATGCGATCCTCGTGCCGGGCGCGCAGCAGGTTGATAAAGAACTTGTCAAAGATCTCCGGCCCCTGGCGCTGCGCGGCGATGCCGGCGCGCAGTTCCAGCAGGGTATTGTCGGAATCGTCGCGCTCCCAGTACTTGAACCCGTCATCGTTGTTGTTGTCGTGGTTGACCTGCACCAGCGAGAAAGGCTTGAGGTCAACATTGATTTCATGGTCGGTATTCTCGCGCACTTTCGCCCACCACATGGCAGCGTTGTACACGAAGGGTCAACGGAAGTCGTAAAAGACGGTGAAATCGGTTTCGGCTTGCGCCATAGCGTCACCTCCACAAGATTGGGGCGCCATAGGATGGGGGCGCCATAAAATGGGATGCCGGCCGGCAACCCGCCCGGCGTTAGAGGGGTTAGGGGGATTGTAACACAAAGCGGCCCGCCCTGCTGTCAATACCGATTGGCAAGGGAATAAGATGCCAGCGGTGGCGGCTTTCGCTACGGCCCTATCCTTGGAGGCGATAGCATAGATGTGCAGGATGTGCGGGATGGGCGGGATGGGGATTCCGGATGGCGCCGAAGTGACGGTTTGAGGGTGCGGGAATGACGGTAAGGGCGGTAACGGGTATTCTGGGCATAAACCGGATATGCGGTTATAGTCGGATTACCCGCATCCCGGAGGCGCCACATGGCCGGCGCGCCTATAGCCGCGACATCCGCGGCCCGGCCTGCGGCTCCAAACGGATGCCCCGGAACGGCGCTGCCAAAAGGCCGCCAAATCCAAATCCGCCGCCGGCAAACTATTGACTGTGCTTATATCTACTATTACAATCCGCCGTTAGTTTGAGCCATTGCCGCTGTGGGCCAGCGCCGTCATCAAGCAACTGCCAGCGACCGACCGGCCGCAGCCGTCGCTTGCGCGGGCGGGCCCCGCAAGGAGTAGCCGTTATGCCGAACCTGTACCGACCCGGCCTGATTGCCGGCATCGCTGCTGTCGCACTGCTTATCGTGGGCATCGCCTGCGGCGGCGCCGCCGACCCCGCTGCCCCTGCTCCGGCGGATACCGGCAGCGCCGCCCCGGCGGCGGCCACTGCGGCGCCGGCCGCGCCTACCGTGCCGCCTACGGCCACGGCCACGCCGCCCCCGCTGGCAACGCAGCGTCCTACCAACACGCCGGCGCCTACCGTAGTCGCCCGCACTGCGCCGACCCCCGAACCCAGCGGCGCCCCCAAGGCCGGCGGCAGCACCCGAATGTCCGCCTACGCCGACACCAAAGACTGGGATCCTCTCGGCTCCTCGTCCCTGTCCAGCGTCATCTCTTACTCCCAGCTGTACAACCAGATTGTCCAGTTCGGCACCGAGGATCCGTCGGTGGTAGAGGGCGACCTGGCCGAAAGCTGGGAAATCAACGATGCCGGGACGCAGTACACTTTCCATCTGCGCGACGGCATCCAGTGGAATGACGGGGAGCCGCTGACCGCCGCCGATGTGGTGTACAGTATGCAGCGCTACGGCAACCCCTGCAACGGGCGCGGCCGCTCCGGCCTCTGGCGCACCTACACCATCCCCATTGAAGTGGTCAACATTGAGGAAAAGGCCGACTGCACGGCCACCAACGCCGACGAAGTCATCCGGCTGGTTGACGCCGACACCGTTGAGTTCAACCTCGCTTTCGCCTCCGGCGCGTTCATCAACTTCCTGGCCATTGACTACGCCAAAGTCCTGCCCAAGCATCTGCTGGAACAGGGCATTGACCTCAACCTGGCCGAGAACATCCTGGAGCACAATTCCGGCTCCGGCCCGTTCATCCTGGAGGAATACCAGTCCGGCAACGTCTACCGTGTGAGCAAGAACCCGAACTACTTCAAAGATGGGATGCCCTACTTTGACAGCATTGATCATTTCATCATCACCACGCCGGCCACTTTCATCGCCCAGGTGGAAGGCGGCGCGATTGATATGTCCAATGCGGCGGCCAACAACCTGAACGCTACCGAAAACTACGAGCTGGAGCAGACCACCAACAGCGAGTATGTGGCGCACGATGTGTTCGGCGGCGCTACGCAGGGCCTGATGCTCAATGTGAAGCGGGAACCGTTCAGCGACCACCGGGTGCGCCAGGCCATCAACCTGGCCGTTGACCGCCAGAACCACAACAAGCGCGCCCTGCACAGCGCCGGCCGCGGCCATTGCCCCCTCGTTGGCCTCGCCAACAGCCTGGAGGAGTGCGAAACCTGGCCCGGTATGCGCCCCAAGGATACCCCCGGCGGCCAAGAGGACATCGCCCGCGCCAAAGAGCTGATGGCCGAAGCCGGCTTCCCCGACGGCTTTGAAGTGCAGTACACCGTCCGCCAAGTTGGCACTTACCCGCAGCAGTGCAGCGTCATCAAGCAGGACCTGGAGGACCATCTGGGCATCACCGGCGATATTGAAACGCTGCCCAGCGCCGCCGGCTATGCCAAGTACGGCACTTCCCGCCCCGCCGACGCCCGGGGCGACTGGGAAATCGCCTGCCAGGCCGACGGGATGACCGTCTTTGACGCGGATGCCATCTACGGCGGTATTTTCCTGAAAGGCGGCACCCGCAACTACACCGACTGGGAAGCTCCCGAAGTCAACCAGTGGTTTGAGCTGCAAAAGGTGGAACTTGACCCTGAAAAGCGCCGCGAAATCAACAAGGAAGCGGAACGCTGGCTCCACGAATTCCACAACAACCACTGGGTCAGCCTGACGCTGGGGCGCAACTTCTGGGTCATTCACCGCGACATCAAAGGCTTCAACGCCCCGCAGACCATCCAGTACGGCTTCAAGCACGAACACCTCTGGTGGGATCGCTAGTCCGGCCCATACCGTCATTCCGGCTTGCGCCGGAATCCAACCCCCCTGCCCGCGTCGGCTCCGCGCCGCCGCCGGGTAGGGGCATTAGACTAGACAGGATACCGCAAGGCACGGCAGCAATATGCGACAGTACGCCCTAAAGCGCATCGGCCTGTTCATCCCCACGGTGCTGCTGGTTACCGTCATCGTCTTTGTGGTGATGCGGCTGATACCGGGCGACCCGGCCCTGGCCATCCTCAGCGCCGACGACGCCGGCTATACCCAAGAGGATCTGGAGCTGCTGCGGATTGAGCTGGGCACCAACCGGCACATCGTGGTGCAGTACCTGGACTGGGTGTCGGGCCTGGCGCGGGGCGACTTCGGAACCTCTTTCTGGTGGGGCGGCCCGGTGATGGATCGGCTGGGCGAGCGCATTCCGGTTACCATTGAGCTGGCCGTGCTGGGCATCCTGCTGGCCGTAGTCTGCGCCGTGCCGCTGGGCGTCCTGTCGGCCATCAAACCCGACAGCCCCATTGACTATTTATCGCGCGTGTTCACGCTGGTGGGCATCTCCATACCCACCTTTTTCAGCGGCATCCTGCTGACGCTGCTGCTGATACGCGCTTTCGGATGGCTGCCGCCGCTGGGCTATGTGGACATCTGGGAGGATCCCTGGACTAACATCAAGCAGCTGATGCTGCCGGCGCTGGCGTTAGGGTTCTACGATATGGCGTTCATCGCCCGCGTTACCCGTTCCTCAATGCTGGAAATCCTGCGCGAGGACTATATGCGGACGGCGCGCGCCAAAGGGCTGGCGGAGCATCTGGTGCTGTCCCGGCACGGACTGAAAAACGCCGTGCTGCCCATCCTCACCATCTCCGGCTGGCAGTTCGGACGGCTGTTCGGCGGCACGGTCATCATTGAACGGATTTTCCTCATCCCCGGCGTCGGACAGCTGCTGATTGACACCGTGTACCAGCGGGATTTCCCGACCATTCAGGCCGTCATCGTCATCGTTGCCATATCCATTGTCGTCATCAACCTGCTGGTTGACCTGCTCTACGGCTGGCTCGACCCGCGCATCCGCTACGCCTAACGCAAGCAACCCGCCCGGAGCCACGGCGATGACTACTGCCAACACCGGACAACCCCGGCCCGCCGCTGCCGCCGCCGAGCAGCAGCTGGTGGAGCTGCGCCCCAAGCAGAGCCTCGGTCAAAAACTGCTCAGTTTCTGCCGCGCCAAGCCGATGGGCGCCGTCAGCGCCGCCATCATCATCCTGGTCATCGTGGTTGCCGTCGCCGCCCCGGTGATTGCGCCTTACGACCCGCTGGACATCAACCATGCCCCGTTCATCCGGCCGGGCCCCGGCGCCTGGCTGGGCGCCGACGAGCTGGGCCGCGATGTGCTGAGCCGCGTCATTCACGGCTCCCGCGTCTCAATGTATGTGGGCCTGGCCAGCGTCCTGATTGGCATAACCCTGGGGACGATTATCGGCATCGTCAGCGCCTACATCGGCGGCGTCATTGACTTGGCGATACAGCGGATAGTAGATGCGCTGATGGCGTTTCCGGCCATCATAATGGCGCTGGGACTAACCGCAGTGCTGGGGTCGTCGGTCAACAACATCGTAGCCGCGCTGGTGGTGATACTGCTGCCCGGCGCCATCCGGGTCATCCGCGCGCAGGTGTTGAGCATCAAAGAGCTGGACTATACGCTGGCGGCGCAGGCCATCGGCGCGCGCCCCTGGCGGATAATGCTGCGGCATATCCTGCCCAATGTGCTGGCCAGCTACATCGTGCTCAGCACCATCACGCTGGGCCTGGCCATCATCATTGAGGCGTCGCTGACTTTCCTGGGCGTGGGAGTGTCGGCGGACATCCCCACCTGGGGCGGGATGCTTACCGAAGGGGCGCAGCGGTACATCCGCACGGCGTGGTGGCTGGCGATAGTGCCGGGAATGGCAATCTCCATCGTAGTGTTCGCCATCAATTTCCTGGGCGACGCGCTGCGGGATACTTTGGATCCACGGCTGCGCGGCCGCTGACCGCCGGCCCGTCAATCCGGCGGCCCCGCCAAACCGTCATTCCCCCTTTTCGTCATTCCGGCTTTCGCCGGAATCCAGCGTCGTAATCCGCCGCTACGGCAATGGCAGTCGCAACCATAGATTCCGGCTTTCGCCGGAATGACGGTTTGAGGGTTGGAATGACAATGAATTTGACCGTTGCCCCTAGGCAGCGCGCCCACTGACGGGCGCTGCGTTCCCCCATGGCACTTCCGGCAGGTTGCGTTCCCGGCGCACTTCGTTGATGGTCAGCACGCCCCGATCCAGCAGCGCCGTTTCCCGCTGCACCCGGCTGTTTTCGTCCTCTTGCAGCGCCTCAATCACCGACAGGTCAAACTCTACCGACAGCTGCGGGTAGCCCAGCCGGGGCAGCAGCGCCCGGTTCAGCGTTTCCTCCAGCAGCCGCATCTCCGGAATGACCGTATTGCGCCAGAACATCCGCTCCGCAGCCTGCACATTGGCATAGGTAGCCCGCTCAAAGTCGCCCAGCAGCAGCTTCGGCACTCCGTAAGCCCGACTCACTTCCTCCAGGCTCCACCGCAGCCCCTGAATAAAGTCCAGCTCCCGGTGCGACAGCCCCAGCATTTTGACATCCCGTACTGCCGAAGCGACAGCCGGACGGCGCGCATTGGCCGCCCCCTGGTAGCGGCTCTCCCAGCGCGCGTAGAACTCCTCCAGCTCCGTTTCGTCCATATCCTGGTTGGTGAGCAGCAGAAAATCGGGGCGCGCCGAATTCCGCAGCAGATTCCGGTTGAAACGCAGCCCCTCTTGCCCCATATCGGCGGACAGCCGCGCCGGCGCCAGCGGCGACAGCCCGGCCAGTTCGTCCATCGGATTAAAGTACCGCAGCCACACGATTTCGTCCGGCGCATACGCCGCCGGCGCCGCCCGCCCCTGATACACGAACCCCCGCACATACTGCCGCCGGTCGGGTATGACCGCCATCCGGTCCGGACGCAGCGGCCACAGCTCCGGTTCGCCGTCATCGCCCCTCTCAATCGCCCAGAACGCCGCGCCCCACAGGCACAAGTATGTCTCCGTTGCGCGCCACAAATCCCCCCTCGTGTACCACGGATTGACCCGTTCCAGCAGCCGCGCCAGCGGATGCGACCCTTCTACGCGGGTACGCAGACCCGCCGTACCGCCCGGCCCATTCCCCGAGCCGTTCCGGTACGCCAGCAGCGGCGCGCGGGTAACGGCGTCAGCCCGCAGTTTGATGGCGGCGTACACCGACGGCGATGTCGCCATATAGCGGCCATACTCCGAGCGCGCCCAGCCGGAACCGCCAGCGCCGGCCGCCGCCGACAGCCGTTCCTCGGCCGGCAGCCGGTCGGCAAATGACGCCCGGTTCGCCTTTGCCGCAATCCCGCCAACCCCCGCTGCGCCCTGGCGACTCTGCGTCCCGTTCTCGCTCCCGTTCCTGTCGGAATCCCGTCGCCCGAAATCCCGTTGCCCGGAATCCCGCCGCGATAACGCCGCACTCTGCAACGCCCGCCCCAGACGAGACAATCCGAACCTTTCATCCAGTGTTTTCAGCATCGGTAAAATCCTCCGTTTTCCAAAATACTCTGCTGCGAATTCCTGCTGCGCCGCCGCATCGCCGCGTCCAACGCATTCCTACTCCCGCCGGAAAATGCCGGGAGAGATGGTCAAATCATCCGCAAAGGCCATCATCAGGGCGTCCGCTTTGTCGGGAGAGGGCAGCCCCCGGCGGCGCAGATTCGTCTTGCTTTCCATCAGCATCCGTCCCCGGCTGTCGAGGGTGCAGCGCAGCTCTGCCAGTTCATGCATCAGGCCGGCGTCGCGCGGGATGCGGATGCGGCGTTCCTCGAAGCGGCGGCGCAGTGTCAAGTAGCCCTCCGCGCGCCGGTTGGCGCAATCCAAATCCTTAAGCGGCGGCAGCCCGCCGTTGAACTCCTGCACCGGCGCCCCCTGACGCCACAGCTGATCTACCACTCCGCCGCCGACGCCGACCGCATCCACATTCACCTGCTCCGGCTGCCATTCCCGGAAAGCGACGATGACCCGGCCGGCCAGCTCCATCGTGTCAATCCCATTGAACTCCCGCATATAGGCAACGGCATCTCCCCGACGCACCACAATGACGCTGCTGCTGCGGCCCAGTCGGGCCACATCTACGCCGAACACTACCCGCAGCGCATCAGCAGCCGGCGCCGGCCGTTGCGGCCACAGTGCGGGCAAGCCCGGAACGGACGGCGCGACGGATGCGGCGTCATTGACCGGCGCGGCGTACCCGTCCCCGTACTCGTCCCACAATGCCGCCGCCGCTTCAATTTCGGAGTTGCTCAACAGGCTGTCGTCGTCCCGTTCCGGGAACTCGCCCAGCACACGCGCCCGAAACAGCGGGCTGTCCGCGCCCCAGATGGCCCGCCTTTCCTCAACCCATTCGGCGGTAGTCAAGCCGGGAATGACTACCCGGCCGGCCGCCACATTGGGCGATTCCGGCGCCGACATCGTTATCGTATGGTAGATGCCGCTTTCCTGGTGAAAGGCGCGGTGAAATGCCCCGCGCGTCGTTGTCGGATTGCCAATCAGCAGCAGCTTCGGCCGGGCCGAGGTCATCAGCGCCTCCACCGCTTCATAGATGGTTTCCGCTACGCCCTCGGCTTCGTCCACTACGATAAGCATATTTTCGCAGTGAAACCCCTGAAACTGGTCGGCGCCGTCGGCCGACAGCCCCATTGCGTAGCGGTCATCCGACAATTCCCAGCGCGTGTCCAGCATCGTGCCGCCCAGCTGCGCCGCGCCCCGGCGGTACAGCGACCGCACCTGCCGCCACAGCAAATGCCGCACCTGCCGAAAAGTCGGCGCAGTGCTCAAAACGATGCCGGGATCATGGCAGGACAGATACCACAGCATTGCGACGGCGGCGGTGAAATCCTTGCCCAGCCCGTTGCCCGACTTGACCGCTACCCGCCGGGAGCCGGCCACCGCGCGCAGCGTTTCCCGCTGCCGTTCCCAAAGCTCCACCCCCAGCGCGCTGCGGGCGAACTCCACCGGATCCTGCCATTCCGGGCGAATGCCGGCCGGCATCGGCATCGGCAACGCCAGCGCCGGCGCGGACGCCGCCGCCCCCGCTGTTGCCGCCGCCAATAGCGATGGCGATTGCTGCTGATAATGGTCCGTCCCGCTGCGGGCGGGCATCAGCGCATACTGGCGTTGCCGTCAGTCGTCGCCTTGCCCATGCTCGTCGTATTGCTCCGACCCGTAGCAATGTACGCGCCGGCGGATACGGGACGCCTGGGTTCCGGGTCGGCCGGCGACCGTTGCACATCGGCATCGTGCCCGACCGACAAATCCTGCTCCGGCGGACTGAACAGAAACCCGCAGAGCCGGCAGCGATACACGGGATGGTCGCTGCCGTTCAGCCGGCCCAGCTCAATCAGCATTTGGCTCCCACATCGGCGACAATTCAACATAAACGAAACTCCGGCGCGGCGCAGATTTTTGCCAACTTGCAGCCAGCTCGCCGCTGCTAACCTAACGCTAGACATCCGTCATCCCAAGCGTCAACCGCGCAAAGTCACCATCCGCCAATCAAAACCTGCCGCAGCCCAGCGCAAGTTTCCCCCATTCCAACCCCCCCAACCCTAATCCCACCCCCCAACCACCATTCCGACCCCTGCAACCATCATTCCCGCACCTCCAACCATCATTCCACCCCCCAACCGTCATTCCCAAACCTCCAACCGTCATTCCGGCGCAAGCCGGAATCTATCGCCGCCGGCTACATCGTCGCAGTAGCCGATTACGCCGCCGGATTCCAACCCACCCAACCATCATTCCCACGCCCCTAACCGTCATTCCGGCAGTCCCCAACCGTCATTCCGGCGCAAGCCGGAATCCGGCGCCGCCGGCTACATCGTCGCAGTAGCCGATTACGCCGCCGGATTTCAACCCACCCAACCATCATTCCCACGCCCCTAACCGTCATTCCGGCAGTCCCCAACCGTCATTCCGGCGCAAGCCGGAATCCATCGCCGCCGGTTACATCGTCGCAGTAGCCGATTGCAACGGTGGATTCCACCCCCCAACCGCCATTCCCACGCCCCCAACCGTCATTCCGGTAGTCCCCAACCGTCATTCCGGCGCAAGCCGGAATCCGGCGCCGCCGGCGACGGCAAAAAACATCCCCGCCGGCGCCGCCGGCGGGGACAACAAGCGCATCGGACGGAACCAGCCGTTCCGTCAAACGCAGCGCGTTAGCCGGGATTGTGTCGCACTACGTACTCAATAACCCGCGTGTCCAGGTTCCCCTGCTGGTCATCAAGCACGCCGGCATCAGCGTAGGCCACCGCCAGATGAGCGTCCCGCTGGATCTCCTCCCAGTCCGTCTCCAGCTCAAACTCGTCCCGCAGGTCCTCAAACAGCCGGTCCAGCGAATCCTTGTCAAACATTTTGGCTTGTTACCTCCTCCTGTTGGTCGGCGGCCGGCCAGCCGGCTCGCCAGCGCCGCCAACCGCGCAAATACCGACAAACTAACCGGCAGCGGACGGCAGCTATTGGGCAGCGTTGCTATATTACCCGCATTTGCCGCCGCCGGCAAGCATCTCCGCCCGCCTTGCCCGGCGCACTCTATGCTATCCTCTATCTTGCCATCCCGCCCGCGCCATCCCGTTATTCTATCGTCATTCCGGCTTGCGCCCTAAAAAACATCTGCGCTAATATAACCGCCCGCCGATCCGTCCTGATATGGAGACTTGGTAATATGCCCATCTCCCCTGCAACTGTCGGACTCCGTTACAGCGCTGACCAGTGCCCCGCCGGATGGCTGGCCCTCCTGGCCGGCCCCGCCGGCCTCCGCCGCATCAGCCTCAAACGGGAGCGGCAAGATGCCCTGGACGCCCTCGGCCCGGAAATCACCCACGCCATCCTGGACGCTGCTGGCAACGCCAACCCTCAAGATGGCGATGCCCATGCCGATGCCGCCGCGCGCATCCTTGCCGCCGCGCGCCGTCGCATATCCACCTACTTTGACGGCAACCTCGACGCTCTTTCCCACATTACTACTGACACCGCCGGCGCCCCGCCCTTTTTCAGCGCCGCCTGGGACGCTTGCCGCGCCATACCCGCCGGCGAAACCCGTTCCTACCAGTGGCTCGCCCGCGCCGCCGGCAGCCCCCGCGCCGTCCGCGCCGCCGGCCAGGCCATGGCCCAAAACCCGCTGCCTCTGGTCATCCCCTGCCACCGCGTCATCGGCAGCGGCGGCGGGCTGCACGGCTACGGCGGCGGCGGCATCGCCGTCAAATCCCAGCTGTTGGCCCTGGAACGCCGTTTCGCTGCCGGCGCCGACCCGGCCAACATAACGCCGCCCGTCCTGTCATGGAACGCCGCCGACCCGTCCGCAACGCCGGCCGCCGCCTACCCCCAGCCAATGTTGCTCCCCTAACCAATTCGGCTGCGTTGTCGGATACGCTATAATAACGCCAGCAGCGCAACCCACTCCCTGCCGCCGGAGGTAATCACAATGGCCGAAAAGTTCACATCCTGGGTACACGGCTCCGCCATGACCGGAGAATACCTGAACCGCATCACTTCAGTGCGCCACTGCGGCCCCTTCGTCCGCATCGAGGGCAACGAAGGCCAGAATACTTGGCTCCATTTCGCCATCCCCACGCCCACCGTCCATAACGGCAACCCCACCAGAGCCGAATCCGTCGCCGTCGCCTTCCGCGCCCGTTCCCACGCCAATGTCCACGAAATCCTGGTGTACGACGGCGAAAAAATCATCGCCGAGCATCAGAACCTCGGCCTCAAGGGCGACCATCCCGACTACCGCATCGCCATTCCCGATAGCCCCGCCGTAAATCGCGGCATCAACGTCGTAGTCGGAGTAACCTTCGACGCCGGCACCCCCGACATCCGTTCAATGCAAGTCGAAATAATAGGCGTCGGCATCGACTTTGAGGCGTAACGCCGCAGGACTCGCCCGCCGGGAAAGCGGCGCCTATACCCCCTCTCTTAGGGGAAAGGGCCGGGGATAGGGCCGCCGCCATCTTCACCCCAAAATCCCGTCCATCCTGTCAATCGGTGTAGGCTGCCGTCATACCCCCTCTACAATCATCACCTCCGAAATCGTGGATGCGATACGCAGCTCTTTCGGCCCGGCGTAGTCATCCGAATAGTACCAGCCCCGCGCCTTTTCCAAACTCTCAAACTCCAGCACCACCGTGCGCCGCGCCGGCCGATCGCCTTCCACCACCTCCACCGCTCCGCCCCGCACCAGATACTTGCCGCCGTGCTGTTCAACCGTTGCCGGCACCTGCCCGCGATACACCTCAAACCGCTCCGCGTCCGTAACCTCAATACTGGCAATGACATAAGCCGCCATAAAAAACCTCCCGCCGCCGGCCCCAAGCCGACTCTAATTGATTGACTAAACGGTTGATTGACTGAATGTCCGCATTATAAGCTGGATAGCCGGCCCACGCTACCACCGACGTCCCATCCCAAAATCCGGTCCATCGGCGCCGGCAATCGGCGCCCGGAATAAAGCGGCTGCGTATGGGGGCAGGCGTAGCGTTCCCGCCGCCGCAGTGCTAGAATGAATTGCCTGCGTCATACCAATTCGGCAGTTGGAGCAAGCCATAATGAGTACTTCGTCAGTATCGTCAGCGTCCGCAGCGTCGGCAGGGTCGGGGGCGCGCCGCAAGCGGGTTTATACCAAGTATGGGGACCAGGGGGAGACCAGCCTGCTTTATGGCGGGCGGGTTTCCAAGGCGAGCCCGCATACCGAGGCTTACGGCATTACGGACGAGGCCGTTAGCCTGATGGGGCTGGCCCGCGCGCTGACCGACGACGACAAGGTGAAAAACATCCTGCGCGACCTGCAACGGGAGCTGTTCACCGTGGCCGCCGAGCTGGCTACCGACCCGGAAAAGTATGACCTGTTTCATCAGCACTTTACGCCGGTTACCGAGGCGATGGTGGACAACCTGGAGGCGGTGATTGACGAGCTGGAAACGCATTTTGAGATGCCGAAGGTGTTTATCCTGCCCGGGGGGACGCCGTCATCGGCGGCGATGGACGCGGCGCGCACGGTGATACGGACGGCGGAACGGCGGGTGGTGGCATTGGCGGAGGTCGGCGGGCTGACCAACAATCTGATACTGGCGTATCTGAACCGGCTGGGGGACTTGCTGTTCGTCCTGGCGCGGTATCACGACCGGGAGATTCCGATAGAACGGGCTACCGGGGCGCGGGCCTAAACGCCATGATCAATGCCAATGCGGTGATGACTGCCGCAGATGCGGATGGGGCCGGCGTCGGCATCGGCCGGCCCAACATTGTGGTGATTGACTACGAATCGGGCAATCTGCGGAGCGTGGCGCGCGCCGTGGCGAAAGCGGGGATAACGCCGCGCGTAACTTCGGATCCGGCGCAGCTGGCGGATGCCGACGGGGTAATTCTGCCCGGCGTGGGTTCGGGGCCGGCGGCGATGGCGGCGCTGCAAGCACGCGGGCTGGCGCAGCCGCTGCTGGATTATATCGCCGGCGGACGGCCTTTTCTGGGCGTCTGCCTGGGGCTGCAACTGCTGCTGGAGGCGACGGACGAGGGGGATGCGGATGTCCGGTGTCTGGGGCTGGTTCCGGGGCGGGTGCGCCGTCTGCCGGGAGGTCTGAAAGTGCCGCATATGGGATGGAACACGGTGCGTTTTCAGGCGGAACATCCGCTATGGTCGGGCATTCCGCAGGACAGCCATTTTTACTTTGTGCACAGCTACTATGCGGATCCGGCGGAATGGGCGGGCATTGCGGGCGTTACCGAGTACGGCGTGGAGTTTTGCAGCATCTACGCGCGGGGCAATGTGGCAGCGACGCAGTTTCATCCAGAGAAAAGCGGGGACAACGGGCTGCGGATTTACGCCAACTTCGTGGGGCTGGCGGCCGGCGGGGCAAGCCGGGATGCGGCGGCGCAAGTTTCGCATTGAGCAAGGGGCGTGGGGGCAAGTTATAATTGTCCGCAGTTAGGCGTATGTTTTCGTCATTCTGGCGCAAAGCAGGAATCCAGCATCGCAATCCGGCACTACGATAGTGGAAGTGGCAACCATAGATTCCGGCTTTCGCCGGAATGACGGTTGAGGTGCTAAAATGACGGTAGATATGATGCCGGAATGACGGTGGTTTGATGCCGGAATGACGGTGGTTTGATGCCGGAATGACGGTGGTTTGATGCCGGAATGACGGTGGTTTGATGCCGGAATGACGGTGGTTTGATGCCGGAATGACGGTGGTTTGATGCCGGAATGACGGTGGTTTGATGCCGGAATGACGGTGGTTTGATGCCGGAATGACGGTGGTTTGATGCCGGGATGACGGTGGTTTGATGCCGGGATGACGGTTGATTTGATGACGGGATGACGGCAGGTTTGATGACGGGATGACGGTTGATTTGATGACGGGATGACGGTTGATTTGATGACGGGATGACGGTTGATTTGATGACGGGATGACGGCAGGTTTGATGCCGGTATGACGGTTGATTTGATGACGGGATGACGGTTGATTTGATGACGGGATGACGGTTGATTTGACGCCGGGATGACGGTGGTTTGATGCCGGGATGACGGTTGATTTGATGACGGGATGACGGCAGGTTTGATGACGGGATGACGGTTGATTTGACGACACGCGCAAGGGGGATTTGCTATGACTGCTGAAAAGATGGACGATGCGGAGCGCAAAGCGGCGGGGAAGGCAATGTACGAAACCCGGATTCGTCCGCTGGTGGAGCCGCAGGAAAAGGGGAAATATCTGGTATTGGACATTGCGACCGGGGACTATGCGATACATCCGTATCGGCTGGGGCAGGCAACGGCGGATTTGCTGGCCCGGCGGCCCGATGCTATCCCGTACAGCGTCAGGATTGGGTATCCGACGGTTTATCGTTTTAGAGGATTGGTCAAACCGACCAAGGGGACGGCATGATTCACGGATATATCAGCCGGGATTTAGATCTCATCGTACCCGTCTATATCCTGGATCAGAACGGGCATACTTACCGGCTGGAAGCAGCTATTGACACCGGGTTCAACGGAGAACTTACCCTGCCATCCGATTGGATCAGGCGTCTAGGCTTGGCTCCGGGAGAAGCTATCGAATTTACGATGGCCAACGATGCCATAGAATCGTTTGACACCTATCATGGGTCTATGCTCTGGAATGGGAACAGAATTGAAGTACAGATTGTTGAAACCGAAGGGATGCCGCTAATCGGCGTCGGCCTTTTGCTGGGCAACTTGCTCACTGCCGCAATCGCCTACGACGGCGCAATTACCATCGGCCCGCTTGCGCCCTGACTTTATCGGAGAGCAGCATCAATGGAGATTATTCCGGCAATTGACTTGCGCGGCGGCAACTGTGTGCGTCTGTATCAAGGGGATTACGCGCGGGAAACCGTGTTTTCGGACGACCCGCTGGCGGTTGCGGAGCAGTGGCAGTCCGAGGGGGGGCAGCGGCTGCATATTGTTGACCTGGACGGGGCGCACAGCGGCAATCCGGCGAACCTGGCGGCGATTACGGCCATCACGCGGGCGTTGACGATTCCGGTGCAGGTTGGGGGCGGGATTCGCAGCGTGGATACCGCCGCAGCATTGTTTGACGCCGGCGCGGCCCGCGTCGTGGTCGGCACTGCCGCCGTGGCCAACCCGGAGCTGGTAGCGGAGCTGTGCGGTCGGTTCGGCAGCGAGCGGGTAGTAGTTGCGCTGGACGCCCGGGACGGGATGGTGGCCATTCAGGGCTGGACGGAAACGGCGGCGGTAACGGCCACGGAGCTGGCCGGGCGGATGGCGGAGCTGGGCGTAGTACGCCTGCTGTACACGGACATTGCGCGGGACGGGACGCTGGAGGAGCCGAACTATGCGGCGACGGCGGCGCTGGCGCGGGATAGCGGGCTGAAAGTGCTGGCGGCCGGCGGGGTGGGCGCCGCCGCGCATATCGTAAAACTGGTTCCGACGGGGGCGGAGGCGGCGATAATCGGGCGGGCGCTGTACACGGGGGACATTACCATTGCAGCGGCGCGGGCAGCCGCTGGCGGATAAGTCCGGCGTAATGCCGCCATTTTGCGCCGGCCGACGGCGGCGGAACGGACGGCGGCGGTCAGGCGACGGCGGCGGAACGGACGGCGGCGGTCAGGCGACGGCGGTTGCGGCGGCAGTAGCAGCGTCGGCGCCGACGATGGGGATGCCGCCGTGCTGGTCCAGGTAGCGCTGCCGCCGGGCGAGGCGTTCTGCGGCGGCGGCGTCCCAATCGCAGCGCCGGGTTTCCATCAGGATAAAGTTGTGGGAAAGGCGCTTGACCGGGCGCACCGCGCTGAACCCGGAACGCTCAAAGCATTTCCGGGCGCGGTGGTTCCAGTCCAGGGTATGCAGATAGACGCGCTGCAACCCCATGTCCTCAAACATATAGCGCAGCAGGGTAACGACAGCGTCGTAGCCGTAGCCGCCGCTCCAATAGTCTTTGTCGCCGATGACGATGCCGAGTTCGGCCTCTTTGGAGATGCTGTCCAGGTCGTAGTACATACAGTTGCCGATGTACTTGCCGCCGGCGACTTCAATGCCGAAGTGCGCGGAACCGGGGGTGGGCATACGGAGCTGGTCTTGAAAATGCTTCAGGTAGCGGTCGTATTTCATGGTGATGGGATAGGCAGCGTCCAGGCGGGCGATTTCGGGGTCGCTGCGCCAGATATAGTCCTTTTCGGCGTCCGCCACGCGCTTGCCGCGCAGGACGACTCGGACCCCTTGCAGGACGATGTCCGGCTTGGCGGTCATGCCGGCCCGCCGCCTTGATAGGCTTGAATCAGGGGCAGCGCCTCTGCCAGCACATTGCGCTCGTTGTCGTATTCCAGCAGTTCCAGCGCGGCGTCGTAGGGCAGCCATTCTACGATGTCGAATTCAGCGTCGTGGTCGGCGGTGTTGCCGCCGGTGGGTTCCATCAGGTAGAAATAGACGGTTTTGTCGTAGCGGATTCCGTCGGCGTGGCCGACAAAGCAATAGCGGATGCTGGCAATGGGGGCCAGCACATTGACGCGGACGCCGGTTTCCTCTTGTACTTCGCGGCGGGCGGTCTGCTCGATGGTTTCGCCGGGTTCGGGGGTGCCTTTGGGCAGGCGCCAGCTGAGGGGAGCATTGTCCGGGGGATCGGCGGAATGGGAGCAGGCGGAGCGGCTGCGGGCGCAGAGCAGGGTTTCAATCCGGCTGTCGCATTCACGGAACACCAGGCCGCCGGCAGATACTGCCAACGCGCCGGCCTGGGGCGTGGCGCACTCTGCGGCAGGGGCGTCTCCGGCAACGAAGGCGGCGGCGCCCGGGTTTGCGTGAAGCGGGCTTGCGTCAACCGGGCAGGCGGCAAAGGGGTCGTCGGGCAGGGTTATTGGCGTGGTCATAGGTAGGTGCCGGCGGCAAGGTTGGGATGGGGTTATTGTAGCCGCCGATGCTTGCGGGGTCAAACGGACGGGCGCATTATCTACCGCCGCCGATAGCCGGCACGAAGTGGATTTCGGCGGCGGCGCCGACGCGTTCCAGCAGACCCATTCGGGCGACTTCGCCGTCCACGGCTACGGCCAGGTTGGGGCGGATGTCGCCGTCCTCAATGAGGCGCGCGGCGATGCCGGGGAATTTTTCATCCAGCTGGTCAATGACCTGGCGCACATTGCGGGCGTCCACATCCACTTCTTTGACGCCGCCGGTAGCGGATTGGAGCATTGTGGGGACGAAAATTTTGGGCACGGGTTCACCTCCTGCATTCGGGAGCTAACGGAGTAAAGTTTTGGCGATTCGGATGCAAACCGTCATTAGTACGAAAGTCGGAATGCGTCGGACGAGGATGGATTCCGGCTTGCGCCGGAATGACGGAATAATCAAAGTATGCGCCTCTGCCGATGATTAGGGCCGGGCAGCGGGCCGGCGTCAGCAGGGGCTGGCGCCCTGGTAGATGCCGGCGGCGAGCTGGAGTTCGCGCACATAGCAGATGATGGCCTCAATATCGCTGTCGGATACGCCGGGAAGGGGCGGCATATTGCCGAACTGCCAGTGGTGGGCAGTTACGCCGTTGCGGACGGCGTTATGAAAGGCGAAATCCTGGTGATGCCCCGGTTCGTAGATGCGATGCACCAGGGGCGGCCCCGCAGCAGTACCGACAGCGTTGGCGCCGTGGCAGATGGCGCAGCGGGCGTTGAAAGTGATTTCGCCCTGCCGGGATTTGGACGGCGAGCCGGCGCCAGGGACGGTTGTGGCTGCGGCGCTGCTGCCGGCATTAGCGGCGCCGGCCGACCTATTCATATCTCCGGCGCCGCCGGAGCAGCCGGCCAAGGCCAACGTTGCCAGGGCAGCCAACGCAATCAGCGCAGCCATGATGACTGCGGGCCGATATTTGGGCAGTGCGGGCATTGGATTATTCCAGGACTTTGGCGTACAGGAGCTGGTCAACGGTTTTGCCGTCTTTGGTGGCGCTTTTGCGGAGACGGCCTTCGTAAGTATAGCCGGCTTTTTCCAGGACGCGCATTGACGCCGGGTTCCACTCAAATACATAAGCGAACAGGCGTATCAGGTCGTAGTGGGCGAAAGCGTAGTCGGAGAGGGCGGAGAGGGCGGCGGTGGCAATGCCGCGTCCCCAGAAGGGTTCGCCCAGCCAATAGCCGATTTCGGAGGAGCGATAGTTGACGTCGGTTTGCAGGCCCAGGCCGATGCCGCCGATAACTTCGTCGGTTGAGGCAGAGGAGGCGGTTGAGGAGGCGGCGGATGCGATGGCGAAAGAGACTTCCGGGTACTGGCGGCCTGCCATGCGGATCCAGGCGGCGGCGTGCTCCAACTTGTAGGGATGGGGAAAGGCGTCGCGGAGGTTGAGCCAGACTTTGCGGTTGTTGGTGTATTGGGCCAGGGACGGGGCGTCGTCGGGGCGGAAGCTGCGGATTTGGCAGTCGTTGCCAAGGTCAATTTGCATTGGTTGGCCTCCATTCGCAGCGGGGGCGGTCGTGTCAATCGGTGAATCCCGGGTAAATGGACGGACGGGTGGCTATTGCCGGGTGTCGGTGGTTCAGTCTTGCCGCTCGCGCATCAGGATGTGCACGGCAAAGGCGCGGCGTTCTTGGGTTAGAGTGGCGCGTAAGGCGGCGATGTGCTGGGTGGCCTCAGTGATGGCGGGCAGTATTTCATGCCGGGCAAAATTAACATCCGGGTCATAGTCCGCACGATGGCGGCGTCTCTGGATAGATATGAAGTAATCGGCCAGTCTTTGAATGGGGGTTGAAAATCTTGGGTTGTTAACGGCTTGCTGGCAACGCTGCCGGGCATAGCCATGATCTAAAGCGCGATAAGCCTGACGCCAAGCCGACTGGTCGCGATGCAGTGGGTCATCGCCGACCAGGGTATCGGCGTTGCTTTGCGCGATAGCGTGGAACAGAGCGTAGTAGATGCTGCTGACGGCGCGGCGCAGGTCGGTCTGGCTTGGGGGCTGGCTGCCATTGCCTTGCGCCAGTCGGCGGGCGATGTCCAGCAGGTCGTCAGCAATCAAAGCCTTCCGCCTTGCTGAACCAGGGCCATTCGCTCTTGTCAATGAATGAATGGAGGACGAATTGCGTTACGCCGATAGCGCGCAGCTCCGGCTTAAAGTGACTGCTCAGGATTCCGGTCCAGTAGTAGTCCAGCCGGTCATAGTCGCCGTCGCAGACGATGTAGACGTGCAGATACAGTTCGCCGTTCAGGTCATCCCGCTCTTTGACGCGGATGGGGCCGAAGGACATAAAGTCGCCGAATTTTTCCTCCAGCTTGCGCTGGAACAGGTCGGCGATTTGCAGTTCAAGGGATTTTGCGACGTAGCCGGTAGTCATTGGAGCTGCTCCCTGCGCTGGCATCAGGCTTAGCCTTATTATAGCGCAATGGGGCTTGCCACCGCCAGCGGGATGGCGGGGCGGTTGACAAGATAGGCTGGGACGGTTAGGATACAGGCAATCCGTTTAGCGGAGGGGGGCGGATCGTATAGCCGCCGGAGAGAGGCCCTTGCGGGCCTCTTTTTTATGGCAGGAAGCGCCGGCTGTGGTCATTGCCCGAAATACGGAGGTGTTTAACGGACAGCGCGGCGACGACTTGCCGCATCATAGGGGAAAACGAACCGTAGAACAGCTCGCGTTCATTCAAGAGATCATAATGGGAGGGTAGAGCGATTAAATCGGCGACCTGCAAACCGCTGACATTGCTCTCCTTGGGGGAAATTTTGACATCCCGGCTGGTAAGCACATTTTGCAGTTTCCGGTCGGAAACCGGCGCAACGCCGTCGTGATACAAGGTACGAAAATATCTTTTCAGTTCTTTATCCTCTCTATCACCTCTGGCTTCGATCATCACATCGCCTTTTGCGTCGCATTGGTACAGCCAATCCCCGAATTCTCTAACGAGTACCCCCAAGCAGTATTGGTAAGGATCGCTATTTGCCGGGAGGCCGGCTGCCACAAACGCCTGCTTGTCCAAGCAAGCGGTGATTATCCGGTAATCCCAAACGCTGATCAGGTCAAGTAAATCGGCGTAAAACGCCGACCTGGTCTCCGTGTCGGCCAGGGCTTGGAAGGGCCGTCGGCCGTTGACCATTTCCCGGCGGTGCAGAACTACCGGCTCGTCGGGATGGGAATCAAAATAGCGAACCTTGATTGCTTCTAATTCGGGATGGATGCGGCGGCGCACGTAGTCGGATTCGGCTATCACTCCGGTGAGGCTCAAAAACCGATGGTCAAGATGAGTGACGCGCTTCAGGCCGGTATCGCCTACTTCGTCAACATAAAGGCGGTACTTGGTCATCTTGTCATATCCCCCGCGGCGCAAAGCGTAGTGCGGCTGCCAGGCTGCCGTTGGCTACGGCGGCCGGGCAGCCGCATTTTGCCGGATTATACCGTTCCGACGATCCGTCCGGACGGGCCTATGACCCGTTCCACCCCGCTTCCAGTACGCTGCCGGGGGTGATGGGCAGGCTGGTTAGGCGTTGGCCGGTGGCCTGGCCGACGGCGTTGGCGATGGCGGCCAGCGGGGGTACGATTGGCACTTCGCCGACGCCGCGCACGCCGTAGGGATGGCCGGGGTTCGCCACTTCCACAATCACGGTGTCAATCATCGGCAAGTCCAGCGAGGTGGGCATCCGGTAGTCCAGGAAGCTGGAGTTGAGCATCTGGCCGTTGCCGCCGAAGTAGTATTCCTCGTTGAGCGCCCAGCCGATGCCCTGCACGGCGCCGCCCTGGATCTGTCCCTCAACATAGCTGGGATGCACGGCTTTGCCGGCGTCCTGGATGGCGGTGTAGCGCAGGATTTCGGTTTTGCCGGTGTCGGGGTCAACGGCGACATCCACCAGATGGACGCCGAAAGAGTTGCCTTCGCCGGCGGGGTCCAGGCTGGCGGTGCCGGTGATGCCGCCGCCGGTGGTGTAGAGCTGGCGGGCCAGTTCGCGGAAAGTGAAGGACAGTTCCTCGGACTGATGACGGATGACGCCGTCGTCGTACTGCACTGCGTCGGCCGGCACATCCCAGATGGACGCCGCCCGTTCTACCATCTGCGACTTGACATCCTCGGCGGCCAGAATCGCGGCCCAGCCGGTAGCAAAGGTAGTGCGGCTGCCGCCGGTTACCATCGTATAGCCGATGGAATCGGTGTCCACGACCTGCGGCTTGATGTCCTCGTAGGCGATGCCCAAGGTTTCGGCGGCCTGCTGCGCGATAGAGGCGCGGCTGCCGCCGATGTCCACCGACCCTTCAATGAGGTTGACGGTGCCGTCGGGGTTGACGGTGATGTTGACGCTGGAATGGAACCCGCGGTTCATCCAAAAGCCGGCGGCGACGCCGCGCCCGACATTACGGCCCTCCAGCGGGGTCTGATAGTGTTCGTGGCGGCGGGCGGCTTCCAGGCATTCGGCCAGGCCGATTTTCTGGAATACCGGGCCTTCCACTTTGCGAGAGCCTTCGCTGACGGCGTTATTGAGACGAAACTCCACCGGGTCGGCGCCCAGCTGCCGGCAGAGTTCGTCAACGACCTGTTCCACGCCAAAAGCGGCCTGGGGCGAACCGGGGGCGCGGTAAGCGGCGGTTTTGGGCTTGTTGACGACTACATCATAGCCCTCAACCTTGCCGTTGGGCAGTTCGTAGCAGGCGAAAGCGCAGGTCGCCCCCTGCATCACGGGCGAGCCGGGATAGGCGCCGGCTTCGAAGGCGAGTTCAATTTCGGCAGCGGTGATTTTGCCGGCGCGGCTGGCGCCCATTTTGACGCGCATCCAGCTGCCGGGGGCGGGGCCGCTGCCCTCGAATACATCGGTGCGGCTCATCAGAACCTTGACGGGGGCGCCGGATTTGCGGGACAGCAGAGCGGCTACCGGCTCCAGGTAGAAGGCCACTTTGCCGCCAAAGCCGCCGCCGATTTCCATGGGGGTAACGCGCAGGTTGGAAATGTCAACGCGCAGCACGTCGGCGGTGTTGGCGCGGACGACGAAAGCGCCCTGCGTGCTGCACCAGATATTGATTTGCCCGTCGGCGCGCCAGTGGGCGGTAGCGTTGTGCGGCTCAATGTAGCCCTGATGCACGGAGGCGGTAGTGAATTCGCGCTCCACGATGGCATCGGCCTGGGCGAAACCGGCAGCGGCGTCGCCCTTTTCAAACTTCATATAAGAGGCGATGTTGCTGGGTTTTTCGGATACTTCGCCCATTGCGGAGGTGTGCAGCAGGTCGTCGTGGAGCAGCGGCGCGCCGTCCTGCATCGCCGCCCGCACGTCGATGACCGGCTCCAGCGGCTCGTAGTCAACATTGATCAGCGACAGGGCGGCCTCGGCGGTATGGGCGTTGTCGGCGGCGACGGCGGCGATGGCGTGGCCCCGGTACAGCGCCTTGTCGCTGGCGAGGAAGTTGTCGCTGAGAAACTTGAAACGGTTATAGTCGCTGCCCAGCTGCTCTTTGGTCATTCCCGCAAAAGGCAGGTCGGCGGCGGTAACGACGGCGCGGACGCCGGGAAAGGCGGCGGCTTTGCTGATGTCAACCGACTTGATGCGGGCATGGGCGTGGGGGCTGCGGAGAATGCGCCCGTGGAGCAGGCCGGTCAGGTTCAGGTCGGCGCCGTATTGAGCGCGTCCGGTTACCTTGTCCACACCGTCGGGGCGCACGGGGCGCTTGCCGACTACTGCGTACTCCACATTGGAAAGTACCTGGTTAGCGGCGGTGGTCATTCTGTTTCACCTCTTGGGGTTAGGTTAGCGTTGCTGATAGCGGATTATAGCGCAAATCAGCGGCGGGCAAGACGGCCTGAGCCAAGGGTGTTTGACGCCGGGATTACGGGTTGTTAGCATTGCGGTTATACTATTGGCGCAACCCGCTATAATTGGCATGGATTGCTACCGGCGCTTGTGCCGGCCCGACGAGGCTTTCTGATGACTACTCGCAACGCTTACGCTGCCGACCGCGATATTGCCGCCGATATTCGCTCCGGCCCCTGCCGGCTGCCCGACCCGCCCGAACCGACGCCTGATATGACCAGCTTCAACCATCTCTCCGCCAACGGCAATGTCCATCATCTGCGCCATCACTTCGGCAACCCCGACACTACCCTGGTGGCCGGGGAGCATTACATCAGCGCGGCGCCAACCCGGGATATGGCCGGACTGCGCTATCCCGACCTGCTGATTGCTTTCGGCGTCAATCCCGCCGCCTACTATCGGAGCAACGCTTACATTATCGCAGAGCAGGGGAAGCCGCCGGATTTCGTGCTGGAAATCGCATCCCGCAGCACCGGGGGCGCCGATACCGGGGCGAAACGCTACGACTATGCGGCTTTGAGCATCCCGGAATACTGGCGGTTTGACGAAACGGGGGAGCATCACGGGGCGCGGCTGGCGGGGGACCGGCTGGCCGGCGGAGAGTACCATCCCATACGGATTGACGAGATAGCGGAAGGCGTTTTGGAGGGGTACAGCGGCGTCCTGGGCTTGAACCTCCGCTGGGCGCAAGGCCGGCTGGAATGGCACGACCCGGCAACGGGACGGCATATCCCTACCTTTGACGCAGAACGCAGCCGGGCCGACAGCGAGCGCGTGGCGCGGCAGTATGCCGAAGCGCGGCTGCGGGAACTGGAAGCGGAACTGCGGCGGCTACGGAGTGCGTAGGAATCCTGACCGCACTGCATCTATAATTGGCATGGATTGCTACCGGCGCTCCTGCCGGCCCGACGAGGCTTTCTGATGACTACTCGCAACGCTTACGCTGCCGACCGCGATATTGCCGCCGATATTCGCTCCGGCCCCTGCCGGCTGCCCGACCCGCCCGAACCGACGCCTGATATGACCAGCTTCAACCATCTCTCCGCCAACGGCAATGTCCATCATCTGCGCCATCACTTCGGCAACCCCGACACTACCCTGGTGGCCGGGGAGCATTACATCAGCGCGGCGCCAACCCGGGATATGGCCGGGCTGCGCTATCCCGACCTGCTGATTGCTTTCGGCGTCCATCCCGCCGCCTATTACCGGAGCAACGCCTACATCATCGCAGAACAGGGCAAGCCGCCGGATTTTGTGCTGGAAGTCGCATCCCGAAGCACGGGGGGCGCCGATACCGGGGCGAAACGCTACGACTATGCGGCGCTGGGCATCCCGGAATACTGGCGTTTTGACGAAACGGGCGAGCATCACGGGGCGCGGCTGGCGGGGGACCGGCTGGCCGGCGGGGAATACCATCCCATACGGATTGACGAGATAGCGGAGGGCGTTTTGGAGGGGTACAGCGGCGTCTTGGGCTTGAACCTACGCTGGGCGCAGGGCCGGCTGGAATGGCACGACCCGGCAACGGGACGGCACATCCCTACCTTTGACGCAGAACGCAGCCGGGCGGATGCGGCACAATACCGGGCCAACGTTGCACAATATCATGCCGATGCTGAACGCAACCGGGCAGACAGCGAGCGCGCCGCGCGGCAATATGCCGAAGCGCGGCTGCGGGAACTAGAAACGGAACTGCGGCGATTGCGGAGCGCATAGGAATCCTGCCGCACTGAATCTATAATTGGCATGGATTACTACCGACGCTGCTGCCGGCCCGACGAGGCTTTCTGATGACTACTCGCAACGCTTACGCTGCCGACCGCGATATTGCCGCCGACCTCCGCGCCGGCCACTGCCGGCTGCCCGACCCCCCAGAACCGACGCCCGATATGACCAGCTTCAACCATCTCTCCGCCAACGGCAATGTCCATCATCTGCGCCATCACTTCGGCAATCCCGACACTACCCTGGTGGCCGGCGAGCATTACATCAGCGCGGCGCCAACCCGCGATATGGCCGGGCTGCGCTATCCCGACCTGATGGTTGCTTTCGGCGTCCATCCCGCCGCTTACTACCGGAGCAACGCTTATATCATCGCAGAACAAGGCAAGCCGCCGGATTTTGTGCTGGAAATCGCATCCCGCAGCACGGGGGGCGCCGATACCGGGGCGAAACGCTACGACTATGCGGCTTTAGGCATCCCGGAGTACTGGCGGTTTGACGAAACGGGCGAGCATCACGGGGCGCGGCTGGCGGGGGACCGGCTGGCCGGCGGGGAGTACCATCCCATACGGATTGACGAGATAGCGGAGGGCGTTTTGGAGGGGTACAGCGGCGTCCTGGGATTGAACCTCCGGTGGACGCAAGGCCGGCTGGAATGGCACGACCCGGCAACGGGACGGCACATCCCTACCTTTGACGCAGAACGCAGCCGGGCCGACAGCGAGCGCGTGGCGCGGCAGTATGCCGAAGCGCGGCTGCGGGAACTGGAAGCGGAGCTGCGGCGGATACGGAATGCGTAGGAATCCTGACCGCACTGCATCTATAATTGGCATGGATTGCTGCCGGCGCTTCTGCCGGCCCGACGAGGCTTTCTGATGACTACTCGCAACGCCTACGCTGCCGACCGCGACATTGCCGCCGCCAGCGCCGCCGATATTCGCTCCGGCCCCTGCCGGCTGCCCGACCCCCCAGAACCGACGCCCGATATGACCAGCTTCAACCATCTCTCCGCCAACGGCAATGTCCATCATCTGCGCCATCACTTCGGCAATCCCGACACTACCCTGGTGGCCGGCGAGCATTACATCAGCGCGGCGCCAACCCGGGATATGGCCGGGCTGCGCTATCCCGACCTGCTGATTGCTTTCGGCGTCAACCCCGCCGCCTATTACCGGAGCAACGCTTACATCATCGCAGAACAGGGCAAGCCGCCGGATTTTGTGCTGGAAGTCGCATCCCGCAGCACGGGGGGCGCCGATACCGGGGCGAAACGCTACGATTATGCGGCTTTGGGCATCCCGGAATACTGGCGGTTTGACGAAACGGGCGAGCATCACGGGGCGCGGCTGGCGGGCGACCGGCTGGCCGGCGGAGAATACCATCCCATACGGATTGACGAGATAGCGGAGGGCGTTTTGGAGGGGTACAGCGGCGTCCTGGGCTTGAACCTCCGCTGGACGCAGGGCCGGCTGGAATGGCATGACCCGGCAACGGGACGGCACATCCCTACCTTTGACGCAGAACGCAACCGGGCCGATGCGGCACAATACCGGGCCGACAGGGAGCGCGTGGCGCGGCAGTATGCCGAAGCGCGGCTGCGGGAACTGGAAGCGGAACTGCGGCGATTGCGAGACGCCTAGCCGCTTTTGACGCCCGTCAGCGCGGCGTAAAGATTGCATTGAATCAAATAACCCCCTACCGTATGGCAGGGGGCTATTTGATTGTCGGTTGGCGACAGCGCCGGGTCAGGCTTTCATCCGTTCTCCGGCGTCGATGACGGCGCGGACGATTTTGTCGTAGCCGGTGCAGCGGCACAGGTTGCCGGCCAGCCAGTGGCGAATGCGGGCTTCGTCGGCGTCCGGTTCGTCCTCGAGCAGGGCTTTGGCGGCTACGATGAAGCCGGGAGTGCAGATGCCGCACTGCAAGGCAGCGTTTTCCAGGAAAGCCTGCTGTATGGGATGCAGGCCGTCAGCGGAGGCTACGCCCTCAATGGTGTTGATCTGCGCGCCCTGGGCCTCAACGCCCAGCACCAGGCAGGAGGTTACGATGCGTCCGTCCAGGTTGACGGTGCAGGCGCCGCAGTTGCCGTCGTTGCAGCCCTCTTTGGTGCCGGTCATGCCGACGACGTCGCGCAGGCATTCCAGCAGGCTCTGCCGCGGTTCGCAGAGGAAATCGGCCTGGTTGCCGTTGATGGTGGTGCTTACGTGTACAAGTCCGGGCATTGTTATTCCTCCCCTCGGGCGCGCCGGATGGCAATGTTCAGGGTGCGGCGGGTCAGGACGTCCACCAGATGATGACGCTGGCGGATGGTGCCGCGCATATCAGTGATGGGCGTAGCGGCTGCGCTGGCCAGCCGTCCGGCTTCCGCAATGGCGTCATCGGACACGGCTTTGCCGGCCAGGCTGTCGCCGGCCGCCGTCGCCAGTATGGGCGTGGGGCCAACCGAAGCCAGCGCAATGCGCGCCGACTGGATCGTCTGCCCGGAGGCGTCCAGCGTTACGGTGGACGAAACGCCGGCTACGGCGATGTCCATTTCGTTGCGGGGGATGAACCGCAGGTAGGCGGTGCCGGAGTTGGCGGCGGGGGCCGGCAGCTGAATGGCGACCAGCAGCTCGCCAGGTTCCAGAGCATTGCGGCCCGGTCCGGTGCAGAAATTTTCGGTGGGCATAGTGCGCCAGCCGTTGGGGCCGTTGATGTGGGCCTCGCCGCCCAGCGTAATCACGGGGGGAATGCTGTCGCCGGACGGGGCGGCGTTGCACAGGTTGCCGCCGATGGAAGCGCGGCCCTGGATCTGGATGCTGCCGATGAGGCCGGCGGCGTCAATGATGCCGGGGTAAGCGGCGGCTACGGCGGCATTCTGATAAATCAGGTAGCAGGGGACGGCGGCGCCGAGCTGCAACCCCTTGTCGTCCAGTTTGATGCCGTTGAGTTCGGGGATCTTCTTGGTGTCGACGAGGACGTCGGAGTTGCGGCGTCCGCCGCGCAGCTGCACCAAAATATCGGTGCCGCCGGCCAGAGGACTGGCGCGGTCTCCGTGAGTGGTCATAATTGCCACGGCTTCCTTGAGGGTCGCCGGGGCCTGGTATTCAATAGCTCGCATGGGCACCTCCTGCGGCGCAGATTATAGCAACGAAAATCGCTCCTGTCAGCAGCGGGCGGTCGTTGGCAGACCGGGCGGCAACCCACCGCAGGCGCGGGCCGCAAGCAAGACAAGGGACGGCGACAATAATACCCCAGATAATGCTGCCGGCGCAAATGCGGCTTATCCCGGTCGTTTTCCGTCCCTTGCCCCGGCGCTTTCCAGGAGAATGGGGATTAGGCTGCGGGCTGCCGGCCGCGCGCCAGGGCGATGCCCAGCGACGCCGCCAGCAGCGGGTACAGTCCATAAACAATGCTCCATTCCACATCGGCGGCGGCGGGCCAGGTATTGCTCCCGGTCAAATCGCCGAAAAACAGCCGGTAAAACAGGATTGCCACTAGCAGAAACCCGTAAAACCGGGCGTTGGCTTCCAGATAGCCCCGCGTTATGCCGCCGCCGTCCCGTTCCCGCTGCATTGCCAGCTTGCCGCGCAGGGCAAACCATAGCCCCAGCGCAATCCCCGCCGCCGTTGCCGGATCCAGGTACAGCCACACCGGGCTGTAACCCAACCCGCTGTACGCCAGCCCGGTGGCAGATTGAAACAGATGCTCAATGACGGAGAACAGGCCGCAGGCAACGCCATGAACAACGAGAAACACGCCGATTATCCGCTTGATGCTGTCCATTGCTATCCCCTCTATTCTATCTATGATTGTCAGGTCTATGGTGGTCAGGCGGCGGGGCTACTGCGCCAGTCTGGATTCCAGGGCGGCGCGGACGGCGGGCCATTCGGAGTCGATGATGCTGAAATAGACGGAATGGCGGTTTGCGCCGTCCCAGGCAATCATATGGTTCCGCAGGACGCCTTCGCGCACGCCGCCAATCCGCTCAATGGCCCGCTGCGACCGTGCGTTGCGGCTGTCGGTTTTGAGGCAGACGCGCCGGGCGCCCAGGCCGTCAAAGGCATGGCGCAGCAGCAGATACTTGCATTCGGTGTTGACGGCGGTGCGCTGGTAATCTGTGCCGTACCAGGTCCAGCCAATCTCCAGCGTGCGGTGTTCCCGGTTGATGTCCAGGTAGCCGGTGGAGCCGATGGCGCGCTGTTCGGCGAGCAGGATTACGGCGAAATGGATGCATTCCGGCGGGGAATGACGGGCGGCGCGGCCGGCGATCCAGGCTTCGGTATCGGCGCGGTCGGACGGCGCCGGGCGCGGCAGATAGCGCCAGATGGCGGCGTCGCGTCCGGCTGCGTAAAGATCGGCGGCGTGCTGCGGGCCGAGGGGCTCCAGGCGAATGTGCTGCCCGGCAAGTACTATGGGCTGCGGATCCATATCATCCATACCTTACCTTAATCCTAATCAAAAACCGGGCGTATCGCAACTGTGAATGGCTGTTTGACCGGGCTGGATTCCGGCCCCGTCAACCCTATATCTCCGGCCAATATCTCTGGCATCCTGTCCATCCATGCCATTGCCTACCCGTGCGGTCCGGCGGCGGCGGTTTCTGCGCCGGGCCAGCGGCGGCGCGCGCTGGTGGGCGGCGGGGGGGATGTGGCGAACAGGAATGCCACTGCGCTGACCAAGTATAGCGGCGTGAACACTGCCAGCACCCAATAATAGCTGCCGGTGGCATCCTGCACCAGGCCGGCGGCATACGGCGAGATAAACATTCCGATATTCATAAAGAGGCTCATAAAGCCCATCAGCGTGGCGAAACGCGCCCGTCCGTAATAGGCGCTGAGCATCAGCCAGTTCACCGAAGTGATGCCCTCCACGATGGCGATGCCGACTACGAACAGCAGCAGCCCGACCAGGCCCGGCCCAATCCACAAGCCGCCCATTCCGACAGCGCCGACGGCCATTCCCACCGCGAGCAGCACATTGCTGCGGAACTTGTCGGTAGTAACGCCCAGCAGAAAGCGCAGCGGTATGCCCAGGAAAAACATTCCGGCAACCCAAACCGACGCCTCTCTTTCGGAGATGCCCCGCAGTTCCATTATCGGAAAGATATGCACTATCATTCCATTGGTGACCGCGACGCGGAGGATGGCGCCGACCATAATCAGCCAGTAGGCGCGCGTTGCGATGGCCTGCCGAAAAGTGAAGCTGATTTCACCGCCCCGGCTGCGTCGGGCTGCGCCGCTGCCGGATTCCGGCTCCGGCGGGTCGCCGTCCGGGCGCAGGCCCAGGTCCTCGGGGCGGCTGCGGATCAGCAACGCGGCCGGCAAGGTCAGCGCCAGGATGAAAATGCCGGTCCAGAGCAGGGTGTCCCGCCAACCGAGCTGGCGGATGCCCAAGTCAAGCAGCAGGACGACGAATGCGCCGCCGCCGGCGAATGATGTCATCAGAGTGGACATTGCCACGGCGCGGCGGCGGATGAACCATTGATTGGTGGCGGCCATCAGGGTCTGCCCGAACCCGGCGCTTTTGCCCATTGAAATCAGGCCGGAGAACAGCAGCAGCAGTTCCCAATAGCTGTCGGCGCGGGACAGCAGGATAGTGCCGATGCCGGCGGTGAGGCCGCCGGCGAGGATCATCGGACGGGCGCCGTAGCGGTCGACAATCCAGCCGACCAGGGGGCCGCCGGCGCTGCCTTCGGCGCGGGCCAGGCTGAACACCAGTGACATCTGCGCCGACGACAGCCCCAGCTCGGTGCGTATCGGCGTAAAGAAGCGGGGAAAGCCCTGGGAAATGGAGCCGTTGCCGAACATTCCCAGAACGGATGCGGCGGCGACAACCCACCATCCGTAAAAGACGCGGGGCTGCTGCCGCCGGTTCCGGTTTGCATTGTCGCCGCCGTCAGCGACGCTATTATCAGCATTCATCACAACGAGGCATTGTAGCCCGGCGCCGGGCGTCGGGTCAAACCGCATCCGGGCCAAGGGCATCGGAACCCCTAGCGCAGCATCACCGCAAACCCGGCCTGCTCAAAATCGCGGTCGCTGGTTAGCGCCCCTTGGATACCATAGCGATACATTACCAGAAAGCTGGCGCAGTCCGTGATGCTCCATTCTTTGTCGTTAGTACTGGCGCGGAACATTGCCAACGCATCCGCAAACTGCTCCGGCGTCTGGGGAATAATGTCAATGCCGGGGTGTTGGCTGATTTCGTCCACTAATCTGACGATGTCCAGGCGATGCTGAGGTCTGGTGCCGCTGCGGGGATTCAGGACTTCGTTAAGCACTAACTGCGTAGTTACGATGCGGTCCTGCGGCTGGCTGGCAAGTATGCTGGCGTAGTCCGCAGCCGTCTGATGATGCTGGTCGGCCGGCGCGGCAAGAGCCAGCCAATAAGACGTATCAGCAAAGTAAGCGGACATTTCTGCTACCCATCCCATCCCTGCTGACGGCTTGACGCACTGGCGGCTTGACGCATACGGCAATGGCAATCGCCGGGCGGCACCAGACTATAGCAGGGGGTTGCGCGCCCAGAACCAGCTTACCGATTCAACTGCGGCGATGCGCTGCAATTCGCCGTCGGGCGTGTGTTCGCCGATGCCTTTGACTACCACATGGCGCACATCGTTGGCCTGGAATGCCGGCAGGATTTCCCACCACCACTTTTCGCTGAAAGGGGCTTCAATGATTTGGTTGGTGTCCAGCGTAAGCAGGCGGAAAGCGCCGGTGTAATTTTCGCCCGGCGGGTCCAGCTGTACGCCCCATACTCGCCCGGTGATTTCCACCGGGCGGCAGTTGGGGGACGATTGGGCCGCCATTTCGGTAGTCGCTGCTGTAGCCATCATCTATTGTCCTCTCGCCCTATGCGCCGGCATCCGATTGGCAGTCAATTTGGCAATCAATCGTCCGTCGCCGGTTGGCGCAATTGTAGCATAAAGCATCGGGAGCGCTGGGCGCCTTGGCGCCGCTGCGGCGCGCATCTCAACCCCTAGCGCAGCATTACCGCAAACCCGGCCTGCTCAAAATGGCGGTCGCTGGTTAGCGCTTCCCGGATGCCATCCCGCTCCATCACTAGAAAGCTGGCGCAGTCGGTGATGCTCCACTCCCGGTCGGGACGGTTGCGGAGGCGCGCCAAAGCGTTATGGAATTGCTCCGAAGTTTGCGGTTCAACGGCAATGCGGGGATGCTGGATGATTGCGTCAACCAGCGCGATAGCGGCGTGACGGCGCCGGCGCGAGGTTCCGCTCCGGGGATTCAAAAGTTCATTCAGCACTAATTGCGTAGTTACCAGCTGCTCGTCCAGCAGCAGGGTTGAGTATTCAGTGGCCTGTTCGTGGAACTCATCATCCGGTGTAATCAGGGCTATCCAGTAGGATGCATCGGCAAAGAAAGTGGGCATAAAGCAGGCTTCCCCTTACTTGATGCTGCCGAGAGCGGTTATCCGGGGCGGCGGGTCGGTATCGAACAGGCGGTTAGGCGCCGGCGCCCAGAACCAGCTTACGGATTCAACTACGGCGATGCGCTGCAATTCGCCGTCGGGCGTATGTTCGCCGATGCCTTTGACTATCACATGGCGCACATCATTGGCCTGGAATGCCGGCAGGATTTCCCACCACCACTTTTCGCTGAAAGGGGCTTCGATGATTTGATTGGTGTCCAGCGTAAGCAGGCGGAAAGCGCCGGTGTAATTTTCGCCCGGCGGGTCCAGCTGTACGCCCCATACTCGCCCGGTGATTTCCACGGGCCGGCAGTTGGGGGACGATTGGGCCGTCATCTCGGTAGTCGCTGCTGTAGCCATCATCTATTGTCCTCTTGCCCTATGCGCCGGCATCCGATTGGCAGTCAATTTAACAATCAATCGTCTGGTTATTGGCGTCCGTTTATTGGCGCAATTGTAGCATAAGCGTCAGCAGTACTCTGCGCCTTTACGATGCTGCGTCAAAAGGGCCGTCTTGCTTATCGGGGCAATGTGGGATAATATCTTTTACCATCAGCGGGCGGGGGCCATCCGCTGCGGCTAGTGTTGCCCGCTAACCGATTTTGCCCAACGCGTGATATGCCAGTATGACAACCGCACCGACAGCAACACAGACTATTGCCGACGCTGATACCGTCGCTTACCACCGGGAGCGCAGCTGGCATTTCCTGGAATTGGTGGACGACGAGCTGGCGCGTAGCGAGCTGGAGGAAGCCAGCAACAAGCTGTGGGGCGCCGCGGCTCACGCCATCAAAGCCGCCGCCGAGACCCGGGGCTGGCCCCATTACGCCCATAACCTGCTGGAGGAAACCGTTTATCGTCTGGTAAATGAGGAGAACGCGCCGCGCGATCTGCTGTTGCAGTATATGACGATGAGCGCGTACCACCAGCGGTTCTACGGCAGCCCGCCGGCCGCCGAGTTTATTCTGATGGGCAAAGAATTGGCCGCCCAATTTATCCGCACTCTGGAAGGCTTGAGGTGAACTTATGACTGCCATTCTGCCCCCCCCCCCCCCCCCGACATTGGCTGCCCCAAAACCTAACGACGGCTTGGCTGCGGCTAGGGAAGGCCGCCGTTATCGCAGTTTTGGCCGGGATTGCCATTGCCGCCGGGCTGGCGTTTCCCAGCAGTGAAGCGGAGGCGCAGGCTTATGGCGGGTACACTTACTCGCAGCGGGTTTGCCAGGAGTATGGGCAGCAGCCGCGCTGGTACAATGTGCGGGACGGGCAAGCGGCGTATAATGGCGGCAACAGCGACAGCGGCTGGCTGCTGGTGTTGCAACGCGGCGGGGGAACGCCCGCCCGGTATGTGGGAGTAAGCCCGGATTTAATCCCCCCGGGCACGACTCCCAGTTTAGGAACCCACTTCGGGGATGGCGTGGATTTCATACCATCTTACGGAGCTTCGTTTTATATTTCCGGTCCGTGGCGGGTAGATCAGACCGGGCATTACGTGAAAATACGCAGCAACGGCGACGACAGTGATTATGTTCGCGTTATCTCCCCAAGTTCCACGGCACTGAATCGTTACAACAAGATTTCAGCAGTCGCGGGCGGCCAATTCGTCCGGTGGGCGCATATGGCGTGGTGCCGTTAGCGTGCGAACCGCTACGCCGCCGGTCCTCGCTACAGCCCGCTCCTCGCCATACATAGCCATATCCCGCGCCGCAACCGTCATTCCGGCGCAACCGGGAATCCGGCGTCGTAAAGAGTTAGCTACGGCGGCGGCTTGACGCCGTAATGGACGGCTACTCCGCCGCCGCCCATTTTGCGGTAGCCGACATCTACCAAGCCGGCGGCGCGGTACACTGCCGCCAGTTCGTCGGCGGTCAGAAAGTAATCTACGCTGCTGGGCAGGTAGGTGTAAGCGGTGCGGTCGCCGGCAATCAGCTGCCCCAGCAGCGGCACGATGCGCTTGAAATATAAGCCGCCCAGCGCCGCCCGGACGCCGCCGTCCATTGGCGTCAGCTCCAGGGTGGCCACGCATCCGCCGGGGGCGACGACGCGCGCCATTTCGCTGATGGCGGCGGGGACATCGGCCATATTGCGGAGGCTGAAGCCGGCAGTGGCGCAGCAAAAGGTATTGTCGGGAAAGGGCAGGCGCAGGGCATCGCCCATCACAAAGCGGGCCGGGGCGCGGCGGTTGTCCGGCTTGGCGGCGGCAATCGCCAGCATCTCCGGCAGCAGGTCAACCCCGACGGCGGCCTGGATACCCGGACGGCGGGCCAGCGCAAAGGCCAAGTCGCCGGTGCCGGTAGCTACATCCAGGGCGATGCCGTCCTGTCCGGCGGCGGCCCGGCGGGCGGCGGCGCGTTTCCAGCGATGATGTTGGCCGCCGGTCATCAGGGTATTCATCAGGTCGTAGCGCGGCGAAATGCGGGCAAACATTTCGGCTACATAGCGGCGTTTGTCGTCGCCGCGCAGATGCGCCATTGCGGCTAACCCGTTTCGGCCGGGCGGTAGCGGAGCATTGCGATACCGTCCGCATAAGTTTGCGCTGCCACCAACCGCAGCGGCGTCGGAGCCGCCTTGCCAGCATCATTGCCATCAGCATCGCTATCGTCATTGCCATGAGCATCGCCAACGCCTGGGCCGCCAAACAGGGGAACGCCCTGTCCCAAGATTATCGGGATGACGAAAACCCGATATTCGTCAATCAGGCCGGCGATGCGGAATTGATTAGCGAGGTCTGCGCCGCCCACCAGCCAGATGGGGCCGGCAGTATGTTGAGACGCCACGGTTCGGGCGAAAGCGGCGGCATCGATTTGGATGAACCGGACGCCGGGCGGCGGCGTATCATCCGGCGGGCGGGTAGTGAACACATAGACGGGCTTGCCGGGATAGGGCCAATCTCCGAACTGCCGAACCTGGTCGTAAGTGCGGCGGCCCATAATCAGGGCGGAAACGGCGGCATAGAAATCGGCATAGCGGCGTTTGTCATCACCGCCATCATCGCCGCCATCGCCCGGCGGCAGCCAGTCCACGCCGCCGCCGGCATCGGCGATAAACCCGTCCAGGCTGACGGCGATGTAGAGGATGATTTGCGTCATATTGATACTGCCGGCCGGCTATGGCTGCCGTTCCCGGTCCTGGTACTGCATAGCATCGGGCAGGGCGGCAGAGATGCCGAGCGCGACCAGAGCGCGCTGGGCGATGAAGTCCACCAGGCCGTCAATGTCCAGCGGTTTCAGATAGAAAGGCGGCTCCGGCGGCAGGATGGCGGCGCCCAGCTTTGACAGGGTAAGCAGGTTTTCCAGATGGACGGCGTGCAGGGGCGTCTCGCGGGGGATGAGTACCAGCGGACGGCGTTCTTTGAGGGTTACATCGGCGGCGCGCAGCAGCAGGTTGGGCGTCATGCCGTGAGACAGGGCGGCGACGCTGTTCATACTGGCCGGCGCAATGACCATTCCGGCGGTAGGGAAGGTGCCGCTGGCCACGGGGGCGAAAAGGTCGCTGATGGCGTAGTGCCGGAAATGGGGCTGTTCCGTCCAGCGGGCGATGGCCTGATTATAGGATTCGTCCAACTCCTCTTGCCACACCATACGCGCGGCGTTGGAAGCGAGGGCGATAACGGGCCGCTCCCGTTGCAGCAAGGCGTCAATTATCGCCCGCCCGATGACGGCTCCGCTGGCGCCGGTGATGCCGACTACCACCGGATGGGCCGGCGAATTGTGCGATGGCAATGGCGTCAGCAGCGTCATCGTCTCAACCCGTCATTCACTGCGCGGCCGGCCGGCTACCAGGGGAAAAAGCCGGGCAGGGGGACGGCAACCGCCAGTATCGTGAAGCCCAGCAGCTGCGTTGATATGTATTTGTTGAAGGCGAAGGCTTTGCCGATGCGCGCCGGTTCGCCGGTTTTGACCAGGTTGTTCTCGTAAATCAGCAGGATGACGGCAACCGCCCAGCCGATAAAGTAGAACAGGTTCAGGTTCATCCAGATGCCCAACGCCAGCAGCGCCGCCGCCGCCAGAGTATGCAGGACGCGGGTAGTGCGGATGGCGCTGCGGACGCCAAACCGGGAGGCTATGGATTTGATGCCGTTGGCCCGGTCAAAGTCGTAGTCCAGGCTGCCGTAGATGGTCTCAAAGCCGCCGGCCCACATTGCCACCGCAAAGGTCAACAGCACGGGCGGCCCGTCCAGCCGTCCGGCAACGCCGATCCAGGCGCCGGAGGGGGCGATGGATAAGGCGATCCCCAGCATCAGGCTGCACAGCCAGGTGTAGTATTTGGCGAAGGAATAGAGCACGACATAGACGGCGGCGGCCGGGGCCAGGAGCAGGGCCAGCGGGTTCAGCTGCCAGGCGGCGATGAAAAATATGGCGGTGCCGGCGGCGGCCATACCGCCGATTTCCAGCGGCTTGAGGATGCCGGCGGGGAGATGCCGGCCGGCGGTGCGCGGGTTGCGGGCATCCTCTTTGGCGTTGATGATGCGGTTAGCCGACATTCCCAGCGTGCGGACGCCAAGAAAGGCCAGCGTAATCCAAATAAAAGCGTGCCATCCCGGCCAGCCGCTGCCGCCGTAATAGTAAGACGCCAAAACCATACCGATGTAGCCGAAAGGCATCGCAAAGAGCGATTCGGTAATGTTGATGGCGTTCAGGTAATGAGGCGCCCGGCCGGCAATGGCGCGGAGCGGGCCCGGGGCGGCGGCGGCATTATGCATAAAAACAACCGGGGATGGAGTAGGCGATGCGGCCGGACTGCTGGCTACGAGGCGTCGTCGGCCAAGATTTTGGCGAGTTCCGGGGATATAGGGATGCCCTGCGCCGCCACTGCTTGGTTGATGCGCTCCCGCTCTAACTGCCGGCCCTCTTGCCGACCCTGCTCGAAACCTTCGGCGTGGCCGATGCGCCGGGCTATCTTTTCAACGAATTCTTTGGCGGCGTAGAACATAGCGAACACTTCATACAGCGACAGCCGGGATGCGCTTGGGCTACTCCGTGTCGTCGGCCAGGATTTTGGCGAGTTCCGGGTGTATCGGGACGCCCTGCGACGCCATCGCCCGGTTGATGCGCTCCCGCTCTAACTGCCGGCCTTCCTGCCGGCCTTCCTGCCGGCCTTCCTCAATACCTTCGGCGCGGCCCTCGGCGCGGCCGATGCGTCGGGCTCTTTTCTCGACGAATTCTTTGGCGGCGTAGAACATAGCGAACACTTCATACAGCGACAGCCGGGATGCGCTTGGGCTACTCCGTGTCGTCCGCCAGGATTTTGGCGAGTTCCGGGTGTATGGGGACGCCCTGCGACGCCATCGCCCGGTTGATGCGCTCCCGCTCTAACTGCCGGCCTTCCTGCCGGCCTTCCTGCCGGCCCTCCTGCCGGCCCTCCTGCCGGCCCTCCTCAATACCTTCGGCGCGGCCCTCGGCGCGGCCGATGCGGCGGGCTCTTTTTTCGACGAATTCTTTGGCGGCGTAGAACATAGCGAACACTCCATATAGCGCCAGCGTGGTTGGGAACAGCAATAGCGTTGCCGCTATTATAACGCCGTCGTCCCTTTGGGTCAGCCCGGACAGGTAGCCGAGCAGCGGCAACCCGCCGCAAGCGCATTCGCTGAGCAGCAGCGCCAGCAGCATACTGACGCTGACGGATACCGAGCCCTCAACGAAACGCCAGCCGGGGCGGCTGCCGTCGTCGTTTTCCGGCGCGGCCGGGGCGGGCGGGTTCCGGTCCGGCTGCGGCATCAGGAACCGGCGGGCGGGATGATGTCGTCAAGGCCGAGTTCGGCCCAGCGGCGGGATACTCTTTCCCGTATATCGGCGCTCATCTCAATATCCGGCGGCCATTCCCGGTGGTAGCCCTCTTGCGGCCATTTGCGGGTAGCGTCGATGCCCAGCCGGCTGCCGTAGCGCGGCGTGGGCGAGGCTACATCCAGGTCGTCAATGGGGCCGTCGGAGAGCGTTAGGTCGGTGGCCGGGTTGATATTGTTGGCGACGCGCCAGGCCACTTCGGACGGGTTCTGCACATCTACGAAATCGTCAACCACTACGATGACTTTGGCCAGGCTGAGCAGTCCCAAACCCCAAAGGCCGTAGATTACCTTGCGCGCCTGGCCGGGGTACTCTTTTTTCATTGACACCAGAACTAGGTTATGAAAGATGCCCTCGGCCGGCATATTGATGTCCACCACTTCGGGCAGGACGAGTCGGATGAGGGGCAGAAAGACGCGCTCGGTAACCTTGCCCATCCAGTAATCCTCAGTAGGCGGGCGGCCTACGAAAGTGGTGGGGTAGATGGGATTGCGCCGACGGGTAACGGTCTCTACATGAAAGACCGGATAGGGTTCGGCCAGGGAATAGTAGCCGGTGTGGTCGCCAAAGGGGCCTTCCAGCCGTTCCTCGCCGGGGATGACATAGCCCTCCAGGACGATTTCGGCGTGGGCCGGCACCAGCAGGTCAACGGAGTGGGCCGGCGCCAGTTCTACGCCCCGGTTGCGGATAAATCCGGCCAGCGTCATTTCGTCGACATCCGGCGGCAGAGGGGCCGAGCCGGTCCAGATAGACGCCGGGTCGCCGCCCAGTACGGCGGCGACTTCCAGCCGGGCATCGGAACGCGCGGCGCTGGCTCGGTAATGACGCGCGCCCACTTTGTGAGTCTGCCAGTGCATCCCGGTAGTGTTGCGGTCGTGAACCTGCATCCGGTAGATGCCGTAGTTCTGCGTGCCGGTTTCCGGGTCTTTGGTAATCACCAGCGGCAGCGTGATGTACGGCGCGGCGTCCTCGGGCCAGCATTTGATGACGGGCAAGTCGTACAGGTTCACGGCGCCGCCGGACAGCACGACTTCCTGGCAGGGGGGATTGCTGACAGTGCGGGGCTGGTAGGAACCGATTTGCGCCAGCCGGCCTAAGGCGCGCAGTTTGTTGACGATGCCGGCGGGCGGGCCGCCCAGGGCCAGGTCGATCATCGTTTCCAGCCGGGCGGCCAGTGCGTCGGCGCCGGATACTTCCAGCGCCCAGTTCATACGCCGCTCGGCGCAGAACAGGTTAATCAGCACGGGCATATCGTGGCCCGTTACATTTTCAAAGAGCAGGGCCGGGCCGCCGGCGCGCAGCATTCGGTGGGCGATTTCGGTGATTTCCAGCTCCGGGTCAACGGGAGCGGAAATGCGGCGCAAATCGCCCTGGCTTTCCAGAAAGGCGATAAACTCGCGCAGGTCCTGGTAAGGCATCGTAGATTAGCCATCCGGCCGGCCGGGGCGCCGGAAGCGGCGCGCCGGCCGAGCGGCGGCGGTTGGGGCAGGGTGGGGGTTACGAGTTACGCATCTGGGAGAAGCAGTCGTTGCAATAGACGGGGCGGTCGCCGCGCGGACGGAAGGGCACGGTAGCCTCGATGCCGCAGTTGCTGCAATTGATGGGGAAGGCTTCGCGGGGCGCGCCGTAGCCGCCGCCACCGCCGCCGTCGCGGGGCTGCTGGCTGCGGCGGGCGCGGCGGCAGTTTTCGCAGCGCTTGGGGTAGTTGGTGAAGCCGCGGGAGGCGTAGAACTCCTGCTCGCCCACGGTAAAGGGGAATTCGGCGCCGCAGTCGCTGCACACCAGGGTAATGTCGGAAAGAGCCACGATAAATCCTCCGGCCAAACGGGTTGGACGCTGTGCTGTAATAGTGCGATTGGTTCGATTCGTCGAGATCAGCGTATCCAGCAGGCGGGAAGGCAAACCGGCGGCAAACTAAACCGCCCTTTACTATACTGCCAAAGGCGGCGGCAAGCAACGATTTTGGGGAATGCTTTTCGGGCAATCAATCAATGGCCGCCGCTAACGATACTGCCCGCGGCGCCGCGGGCGTTTGACCGCCGCTCTTGCCCGCCGCCACGGCAATGGCTACAATCTATACTCCGAGGTTCTCAACTACAGTGCCCCGCTTGTCGCAGACGCTTATCCACTTTACTAACGCCCCTCTCAATGGAGAAATAGTTATGCCAGTTTTTCTAATACCAGCCATCGCTATCGGCGCGGCGGCCGGAGTTGCGGCGGCGGCCGGTGCAATCGGCGTTGCCATCAAAAAGCGTAAAGATAAGAAAAGCCGGCAAAAGCGGGGGCAGAACGCCTATCGGCATCAGGAGCAGCGGTCAACCGCTAGCAGCTCTAGCGCAAGGCCGACCGGCTCAAGGACTACCGCAGAACCGCCGCGCCAGCATCAGGAAAGGGCGCAGCGGCAACAACGGCGGTTGCCGCCTTATGACCGGGATGCCCTGGTCAAGGCGTTGGACTATGCGATCGCAAAGGCCGCTGATGACACGCTTAACGCCGCATTTGCAGAACCGCAACTTGCCGGATTGTCGCAAAGTGAACGAATTGACAAAGTTAGCCAGACTGCCGCCGCTATGCGGTCCGCATTGGGCAGCTTGCGGATGCCTGATTACAACGACGACATCGCCGCCGCCGCTTATCTCCTCCAATATCACGCATCGCACGTCGGCCTAGCGCACGCCGTCATCAATCAGATGGTACAGTCGGGCAATTCCGGCAAGATGATGATTAGCGACAATGAGCGGCTGCATATTGTGGATTTGGCCGCCGGCACTTTGGCAATGCAGTTCGGCGCCGCAATCGCAGTAGCCGAGGCGTTAACTCGGAGCGAAAACATCCAGGAAATGGTTGTTGATTCCATTGACATCAACCCGAAGATGCTACAAGCCGGGCAAAAGGCTTGGGATCGCTTTATTGACGTCGTTAGCGACGATGATAAGCTGACGGCAGTCGCAGAAGCGTGCCAGCGTATCAAGACCCAAACCTTTATACGGGCTGATACGGTTCCGAATCGCAACGGTGAATGCTGGTTGAGCTGCCTGCATGGAGTCTATGAGCAGAATGGTGATACCCTTCGGCAGGCATTGCAAACCTTACACAGCAAGCATCGGCCAGTGAATGGCCTGCTAACCTGCTGGGGCAGTTCTGATAACTCCCCTAGCGTCCAGATAGCAAAGCGCATATCGCCTTTCAAGGGAACGGACGCCCTGCCGCCTTATTTCCTAACGCAGGGTAGCAGCTATGAATTCCTGTTTGACCACAGAGAACGTAGGGCAGTAAAGACAGGAGAAGTCGGCCTTCGTTGGGGAGTCTTTGAGCACGCTTGGGTGCAAGCCGGCTTGTTCTGGCGACCTACCAGCACCGCAGTGTTGACTTACCAACGGAATTACGCCGCATTTGGCGATGTGGACGACTTGCCGTTCTAACCGCACTACACCGGGCTAACCATCCCAAGGAACCCTGCCGCATTATGCGCCCCTCCTACCAATCCTCGCTATTCGCATCCGCTGATAGCATTTCCACCACCGCTACCGCTGATGTGTTGCGCCCCGTCCGCATCGGCGAAACCTCCGTTGCCTATGCGTCCACCGCGCAGCTGCTGACCAAGCCCACCGGCTTTATGGACGCCTACAACTTTACGCTGAACCCGTACAGCGGCTGTTCTTTCGGTTGCACCTATTGCTACGCGGCATTTTTCAGCCGCGATGTTGCCAAGCGCGATTCTTGGGGCCACTGGGTTGCCGTCAAGGAAAATGCTGTTGAGTTGATGCAAAAGCGCAAGCCCGGCCGGCTGGACGGCAAGCTCATCTATATGAGTAGCGTAACTGACCCCTACCAACCCATTGAGCGTGAGCTGCGTCTTACACGCGGCATTCTGGAAGTGCTGGCGGAACGGCACAAGCCCAAGCTGGTCGTGCAAACCCGCAGTCCGCTGGTGGCCCGCGACTGCGACCTGTTCCAGAAGATCGAGGACAACGGAGGGCGAGTCCAGATCAATATGACGGTTACGACTGATGACGAGGACATCCGACGCACCTTTGAGCCGTTCTGCCCGTCCAATCCGGCCCGGTTGCGGGGCGTCGGCAGCGTGCAGAATGCTGGCGTCGCAACCTGCATCACGATGACGCCGTTGCTACTGGTCAGCAGCCCATACGCTTTTGCCGATGCCTTGCTGGATACCGGAGTGCCGAAGTTCATTGCCCAGCCGTTCCATTTTCGGCGCGGCAAGTTTCTGGCCGGCACCCGCGACCAAGCCTTTGACTTGATGACCACAAAGTTGGGCTGCGACCGGGCGTCGTTCCAGGATGCCTACCTGGAACATTACGCTATGGTTTTCGGCGTGTTGCGGGATATGCTGCCGCAGCTGGGCGAGGGCAAAGCCGGCTTTGCCCCGCCCTTTGACGACTAACCCTTTCGCTAATCCCGCCGCAGCGCGGCGGCGGGCTGGGATTGACTACGCCGGCTCGGCGACGAACACCGGGATGGCGCGGGTGGTGCGCTGCTGGTATTCGGCGTAGGGCGGGAACGCGGCTACCGCCAGTTCCCACAGGCGGGCGCGCTCGGCGGCGTCGGATACTTCGCGGACGCGCATCTGCTGTACTACGGTTTCGTCCTGGATTTCCACGCCGGCGTCGGCGCGCAGGTTATAGACCCATACCGGGTTTTTCGGAGCGCCGCCCTGCGAACCGACCAGCACATAGTTGTCGCCGTCCTTGACGCGCATCAGCGGCGTCTTGCGGATGGCACCGGACTGGTTGCCGCGGTTGGTTACGATGATGACGGGCCGGCCGGTGTCGCGCAGAGTAGTTCCCTGCGTGCCGCCGCTGCTTTCGTAAAGTTCCACTTGCTCCCGCACCCAATCGCGGGTTGAGGGTATGTATTCGGCCATCGGATTTACCTCCCCGGCATTGCGCCGGCATTGTGTTGGTTTGCGATTTGCGCGGTGCGCCGTTTTCGTCTGCGACCCGTTGTCCAGTCGGAGCAATGCAGCGCGCGCATTATGATAACCCGCCGGCGGGCTTTCCGATACTGCTGCCGTTGCGCGGGGCATTCCGCTATCCGCCGCCGCCCGGCAAATCCCAGCGGGTTAGCAGCGTTAGCGACAGGCCGACGAACGGGGCAATGCAGGACCGCGCTGCCGGCGGCAAAGGCAGAACCATTCCCAGCGCAGCGCAGTGATGAAAGGCGCGACGGCGTGCGTCATCATTAAACTAGGCTAGAGACTAGGCTAGGCTGCGCTTGCGGCATCCGCATCCGCATCTCCATTCGATTCGCCGGTAACTTCCATGAAGCCGGCTTCCAGGCCGCCGCCGATGGGCTGCATTGCGCTGACATAAACGCCGGCGTTGGCTAAATCGCGGGTAATTTCCCATTCCCGGCCCGGCGCAGCGGCGATTTCAAGTCCGTCGGCGGACTGGACGGCGATTTCCCAGCCGGCCTGGCGCAGCAGGACGGCGGCGCGGTCGTCGTCGGTAGTGCGGATGTGTACTTGCGGCGGGGCGCCCATTTCGGCTACCGGGCCGGAGTAGAGCAGGCGGCCCCGCGCCATCACGCCGACGCGGTCGCAGACCTGCTCTACTTCGTTGAGCAGATGACTGGCCAGGATAATAGTGCGCGGCTCGTCGGCGGCCAGAGTGCGTATCAGTTCGCGGATTTCCACGATGCCGGCCGGATCCAGGCCGTTAGTCGGTTCGTCCAGTATCAGCAGCGTCGGGCTGCCGAGCAAAGTGGCCGCAATGCCCAGCCGCTGCTTCATTCCGGTGGAGCAGGCGCCAAACTTGCGCCCGGACGCCGCGCCGTCCAATCCGACGGTGTCCAGCAGCCGGTCGATTTCGGCTGCGCCGCCGCCGGAGGCATAGACGCCCTGCAAGCAGCGCAGGTTGTTGCGGACGGAAAGATAGGGCCAGAAAGTGGGGCGTTCAATCAAGGCGCCGGTGCGCGTCAGGGCGGCGCGGTGTCCGTCCGGGCCGGGCTGCCCCAGCAGGGTGATGGCGCCGGCGGTAGGGCGCAGGAAACCGGTCAGCATTGACAGCAGCGTGGTCTTGCCGGAGCCGTTGGGGCCCAGCAGCCCGTACACGCTGCCTTGCGGAATGTCCAGCGTTACATCGTCAACGGCGCGCACCCGGCCAAAATGCTTGCTGAGGCCGGATACGGATACGGCGGCGGCGGTCATCACAGTCCTTTGCGAGGGTTTTACGGATGCGAAGGTTTTACGGACGAGACCCGGATTGCGGCTTGCGCCGGAATGACGGTTGACGGTCGGGTATCCCGGTCAGGCCAGCACATCAAACCCGTAGCCGGCGGGGTTCAGATTGCCCGCGGCGAACCGGGAAAGGCGCAGCGGAGCAATGTCCATTGTAACAGCCCGGCCTCGGCCAATCAGCTCGGCCATCAAAACGCCCACTATTGGCGAAAGCTTGAAGCCGTGTCCGCTGAACCCGGTGCACAGATACAAGCCATCTATGCCGTCAATGCGATCCAGAATCGGATGGGAGTCGGGGGTATTAGTGTACAGGCCGGCGTAGCCCGCCGCCAGTTCGGCATCAGCGATGGGCGGGATGCGGCGGGCGAGACGCTGCCAGATGTCGACGATAAAAGACGGGCTGGCGCGCGGGGCGAATACTTCCGGGTCGTCCACGATGTCGGAGTGGTTGCCGTTGCCTACCAGCGTCAAATCCGTTCCCTCCGGGCGGAAATAGATGCGGTTGGCAATGTCGGCGCCGCCGGGATGGTGCGGCACGGCGTCCAGAGGACGGCGAAAATGCAGCACTTCGTGCCGGGTAGCGGCCAAAGGAACGCTGATGCCGTGCTGCGCCAGGAACCGGGCGGACCAGGGGCCGGTGGCAATCACAGCAATGCCGGCGGCGATGCGCTGCCCGTCGGCGGTGCGGACGCCGGCCACCCGGCTGCCGTCGGCGGTAGTCTCCAGGGTAGTTTCTACGGCGGCGGCCGGCGTTTGCAGCCGGATGGACACGCCCGCATCACGGGCGCGGGTAGCGTAGGCGTAGGCGGTGCCGGAGGCGTCGGCGTGGCCGGAATAAGGTTCGTAGGCGATGGCGGCGGCATCGTCAACCGCAAAGCCGGGCGCCAGCGCGGCGGCATCGGCGGCGCTGATGATGTCGGTACGCACGCCCACCGACTGCTGCGTAGCGATGTTGCGGCGAAAAGCGTCCCGGTCATCCGGGCCGGCAAACACCAGATAGCCGGTCTGGGTGTAGCCGCACTGGCCGCCGATGATGTCGGCGAAGTTGCGGAAAATATGCAGGCTGCGCCAGGCCATTTCCGCATTGACGGCGGTGGAGTAGTGCATACGGATGGCGGCGCTGCTGCGTCCGGTGGAGCCGCTGCCCAGCGTAGCGCGTTCCAGCAGGATAATGCGGCGCAGGCCATGCGCGCCGGCGGTAAGGGCCAGGTTGCAGGCGATGCTGCATCCCATCACGCCGCCGCCGATGATGACGACATCGGCAGTTTCGGTGGTGCTGGCTGTTATTGCGTTGGCCGTCATCGGGGCGGTTCCGACTGGTAGAGCTGCTGCATCAGGTCAAGCGCAGCGCCGACGTCAGCGACTGCAACTTCGACGGCATCGGCCGGCAAATCATTTTCGTAAAAATGCTGGTGCAGAGCGCGCGCCGCGACCAAACCTCGATTTAATATCAGAGAGAGGTCTCCCAACCCGGATTCCCTAACCAACCTGGTCAACTGTTCCGATGCGCGGATAATACCGGAATGGCTGGGAATCAGCGATTGATGGTCGGCGGCGATAGCCTTGATAGTTTGGGTATAGGCGCCCCAGGATTTTTCGGCGGCCTGCCGATAATCGCCGTCATCGAGACTTTGCCGGGCGTGGCGGCGGTAATGGGCCAGGCTGTCCCGGTAAGCGGCCGCCTTGTCCGCCGCTTCGCCAGGATCCAGGGCGGTCGGCGGCCGGCCCCTCCCGGTTTGGCTGCGGATGGCGGCGGTTATTTGCTGGGGAGTGAATCGCGGCGGCGTAGTCATATCGGTTCTCCGGTAAGCCGGTCGGGAACAGGATATTGCGTTTTGGCGGCATTCAGGCCGGCGGCTCGGCAGGAAAGAGCCGCTGCATCAAGTCGATGGCGATTGCGACATCGGCGGCGGCTTCAATCACTTCGTCATCCGGCAGGTCGTTTTCATAAAAGTGCTGATGCAGACTGCGCGCCATGGCTAATCCGTACCGCAAGGCGCTGCCAGCGGTCGCGTCGGATTCCCTAACCAGCAACGCCAGCCGGCTGGAGACCGCTACGATGCCGGCGTGGTGCGCGATACGCAGGCGATGGTCGGCGCCGATGGCTTTGACGGTTTGAGCGTAAGCGCCCCAAGACTTCTCGGCAGCTTGCAGATAATCGCCATCGTCAAGGCTATGCCGGGCGTGCTGGCGGTAACGGGCCAGTATGCTCCGGTGGGCGGCAGAACGCTCGGCGGCCCGTCGGGTGGAAAGCCGGGCATTCGTCCGACTGTTGCCGAGGCCGCTGCGGATGGCGGCGGTTATTTGCGAGGCGGTGAATTGGGGCGGTGTAGTCATAGTAGTCATATCGGTTTCCGCAAGGGATGCGTGGGGCGATGGCGCTATGTCAGCATAGCATCGTCCGCTTGGCGGCGCTATTCCCGGGTTTTGGCCCGGCGCACCGGGAACGCGGCGCCGCGCTGCCGGATCATCCAGCGCAGAAAGCCGGCGACGCGCGGATGCACTCGCAGCAGTTCTACGCTGTGCAGCTCATCGGCCAGGGTGGCAACCTAGAACATAGCGTGCACCTGCCGATGGCAAGTAGGGCAGAGGTTCGCTTTGGGGCCGTGCTTGCCGCCCCGGGCGCGCGGCACCAGATGATGCACGGTAATGCGGTCAACTTCCCGGCGGCACAGGGCGCAGCGGTTGTCGTCATCCCGGCTGCGGTGCGGGTAGGACGCCTGGCTGCTTTCGTCCGGCTCATGGTTAGGGCGGGCCGGAGCGTCCGGTATCCGGCGCCGGGAGCGGGAGCGTTGCCGGGAGTTAGAATTTCCCCGTGAGCGGGTTGCGCCGCCGCTCCGTTTAGCCATTGCCGTCCGCTGGCGGGTTGTCGTTGTTCAGAAACCGCCAGCCGGGCAAGTCAACCTGCCAGGCGGCGTCCTCCAAAAGCATGGGGATTACCAGGCCGGACATCAGGCGGCTGCGCTGCACCACGGTTTCGTCATCGGTTACGCCAAAGGGCAGAAAGACGAAGGCATGGGTATCGTCCACATAGCGGGTAGGCGCGGCGGCCAGGTCGGTAAGATCCTCTAGCGGCCAGAGGCGCAGTACGGTAGTGCGGAAATCGTCCAGCATTGAGGGGCGCATCGGGTGGCCGGCGTCGTAGGCGGCGCGGTATGCCACCTGCATATCAATGCTGTTGCGGGTAGCCCAGACGCCGAGGCGCATCCCGCGGGTTTCTTTGGAGAGCATTGACCAGGCCAGATCCATATCGCCGTCGCGGATGGATTCGGCAAAGAGGCCGGCCCGCTGTCCGACGACGTCGGGTTCCTGGCTGCGGCGGTGTCCGGGGATACGCATAAATAGCGCCGGATTCAGCTATGGCGTGAAAGACAGCCTGGACAATCGCATGGGCTATCGTGCGGATTACGGTAGTGATGCCGGCCGTGAACTACACCGCCGTCCCGGTCAAAGAAATCCGCTATTACGTTGAAAAACTCGTTGTCCCCTGATTCAAATTTCCGCCACATCGCATACGATGCCAAGTCGGCATATTAAATGCAGGTGCATAATAAAAAAGACGGCCGGGCAAGAACCAAGTCTTGGCGAACCGGAATACAGGCCGGCCCTCCCAACCGTTTTTGTAATGTAGCAGTCAACCGGCCGGTTGTCAACATTTTGGCGTTGACCGGTTCCGTGCCAACCCTTTGACGGTGCGGCAATCAGTATCCTATAAAAAAGGCAGCCGGGTGAGAGCCATGTCTCAACGGACCGCTGTGGGCAGCCCTCCCAACCGCAACCCTAGTGTAAAGCAGGGGGATACGCAATGTCAACCCCGTACTACAGGGAGCGGCGCGCGAATTCGTCAGTACCCTACCGCATACCCGTCATAGCGGGGGTCGGCGGCGCCGTGGATGGCTCCGGTGTCCGGGTTGATGTACAGCGCCATCTCCCGGCCGGTTACTCCATCCCATTCGGACAGCGGATGCACCGGGTGGCCCATTGCGCGCAGGCGGCGCATTGCGGCATCGCTGAAACGCCCTTCCATCAGCAGGCGATTTTCGGCGGTGTGCGGCACGGTGGACTCGGTGCCGTCCTGAATATGCTTCCAGCGGGGCGCCTCTACCGCTTCCTGCAAAGTCATATCGTAGTCAATGAGGTTGACCAGCACCTGCATATTGCTCTGCACCTGGCAGTCTGCGCCGGGCGTGCCCAGGGCGTACAGCAGCCGGCGACGCGGGGCGGCGCTGCCGTTGTCCGATGACGCTGCGGCGTCCTGCCGGAACACCATTACCGGGTTCATCGTATGACGCACCCGCTTGCCGGGTTGCAGATAATCCACATGGTCGGGGGCAAGATGCCAGTAGGTCATCCGGTTGTTGAGCAGCACGCCGGTATCGCCGGCGATAAGCGACGAGCCCCAGCCGCTTTGGATGCTTTGCAGCTGGCAGACGGCGTTCCCCTCCCGGTCGGCGACTACGAAACAGGTAGTATCCTCCTGTTCGTGGCGGGGGCCGCGGCGCGGCGCAGCGGCGGCTATGATGGCGCGGCCGGCGCCGGCGGGCTGGTAGGCCCAGGGATCGCCGGCTGCTACGGCTTGGGCGGCCTGTTCCCGGTCAATGCCGGCGGCCCGACTGCGGGCGTATTCCGCCGACAGCATCCCCTCCAGCGGAACATTTACATAGTCGGGGTCAGCGACATAGGCTTCGCGGTCGGCAAAGGCCAGCCTCTTGGCCTCCACCATCAGATGTATGGAATCCGGCGAACCGAACCCCGTTGCCGCCAGGTCGTAGTCGCGGATGATGTTCAGTTCTTGCAGCAGAATATGGCCGCTGGAATTGGGCGGGGCTTCATAGACGATATGCCCCCGGTATTCGGCAGCGATCGGTTCCTGCCAGCGCGCCCGGCAGTCGTTCAGATCGGCCATCGTCAGCAGGCCGTCCTGGCTTTCGCTGAAACGGACGATGGCCTCGCCGATGGGGCCGCGATAAAAGGCGTCCCGCCCCTGCTCGGCGATGGCCGACAGAGTGCGGGCCAAGTCGGACTGGCGCAGGATGTCGCCCGGCTGCAAGGGCGCACCGGAACCGCCGCGGGTGAACACGGCCCGGCTGGTCGGGAATTCGCACAGCAGCGCATCGCCGGCGATGGCCGCCGACAGATAATGCGTTACCGGAAAGCCGTCATCGGCCAGAGCGATGGCCGGCGCCAGCACATCGGATAGGGGCAGCCGGCCATGGGCTTCGTGGACATCCAGCCAGGCGTTGAGCAGGCCGGGGACGGACACGCTCATAATGCCTTTCATCGGGATGCCGTCGCGGTAGCATTCCGGCGTGGCGGCGTAGGGCGCCGCGCCGGTGCCGTTGCAGACGCGCAGTCGGTCGTCGCCGGCCAGGTACGCCATAATGAACCCGTCGCCGCCGAGGCCGGACATCAGCGGCTCCACGACGCCCAGGGCCGCCGCCGTAGCGATGGCGGCGTCAATGGCGTTGCCTCCCTTTTGCAGAATCGTTATTCCGGCCTGGGCTGCCAGAGGATGCCCGGCGCAAACCATCCCGTTGCGTCCCATCACTACCGGGCGATGGGCGGAAAATCCGATACCGTGAGGCGTAGCGGGCATAATGTACACTCCTGTCCGGCATGGCGCCGGCAATCGGAAACAACCGTCATCCCGGCTGTCCAACCGTCATTCCGGACCCCCAACCGTCATTCCGGTGAAAACCGGAATCCAGCGTCGTAACCATCCACTACGATAATAAAACCAACAACCATAGATTACGGCTTTCGCCGGAATGACGGTTAGGAGGGGGAATGACGGTTGGGTAGGTAGGAATGACGGTTGGGGAGGTAGGAATGACGGTTGGGGGACTGATTGGACGGCTAGAGGCCGGAATGACGGCTGGGGGGACTGATTGGACGGCTAGAGGCCGGAATGACGGGCATCGCATCAGGCGGTTAGCCTTGGCCGATGGCGGCGGCGGTTTGGCGGACGGTGAGCAGCAGCTCCGGGGCTACGCCGCCTTTGGCAAAGAAATCCTGCTGCTCCGGAGAGAACTGGCCGCCGTTGCTTCGCAAAGTAGCCAGCAGCGTGTCGGTGCCGACGCTCAAAATAGAGTCCGGCTCGTGCAGCACGGCAGCCAGGTTGCGCGCGCCGCACAGGTTCAGCCCGGCAAAGACGGTATCCCGCACCCGGGCTTCGTTAAAATCGGTGTTGTCCAGCTCGGCCTGGTTGAAATTGGCGTTAGCCAGGTCGGAGCCGGACAGGTTGGCTTCGGCGAGCACCGATTTATAGAAAGTGGAGTTGGTAAGGTTGGCGTGCTGAATATCGGCCCAGGACAGGTCGGCCTGAGAAAAGTCGGAGAACCGGCAGTAAGTTCCGCGCAGCACGGCCTGGCCCAGGTTGGCGTCGCGCAGATTAATCTGGTTCAGGTCGGCCATAGTGAGGTTGGCGCACTGGAGCTGGGCGCGGGCCATATTGGTGCCCCGAATGATTGCGCCTTGCAGGTTGGCGCCGCGCAGGTCGGCGTTTTGAAAATTGGCGCTGGTCAGGTTGGTCATACGCAGGTCGGCGCCGCGCAGGTCGGCGCCGCTGAAATCGGAGCCGCTGAAATCCAGGTTGTCCAGATTGCTCCAGGTAAGATCCTGGCCCTGGAGCTGGGATTGCCGGAACGACAGGCCGGCCAGCCCTTTGGTGGCGCGCTGTTCGTTCCAGCGCACTACATCGTGGCGCAGCATATTCAGCATCCGCTGCTCCGACATTCGCTGCCAGAATTTCATACGCTCATACCCGGTTATGGCCTGGATTCCGGCTTGCGCCGGAATGACGGCAGTATGGATGATTGGGGATTGCGGTCGCCGCCGTATCCAGCGGCGGCCGCAGCCAGTATTCGGTAAGGTGCCATAAATCGGGCCGGCCCGGCGTTTGCGGATCGGCCTGATTTCGGAGGGAGATTGCCGGCAGCCGGCGGTATCCTAGTGGCCGCCGCAGCCGCCGCCACACCCGCCGCCGCCGCAGCCACAGCCGCCGCCACCGCAGCCGCACCCGCCACTGCCACACCCGCCGCCGCCGGCGTACATCGGGTTCTCGATGACGAATCCGACCCGGCCGCCGAACTCCTCCACATAGTCAATGGTGGCTTCCTCGAGGAACGGCGCGCTGTCGGAATCCATCAGGAATTCCACGCCTTCCATACGGAGCACGGTATCGTCAACCTGATGCTCTTTTTCCATGGTCAGCATATATTGCAGGCCGGGGCCGGCGGGCATTGCCACCACGCGCAGGGCGGAACCGCTTTCATCCTCGCCCTCCATAACTTCCTTGAGCTTTTCGATGGCCAGAGGGGTAACGTTCATAGTGAATGCTCCTGACGGCGATTGCGTTGCGGGAAAACGTTGCCGTCTCCCCGCCGTTACATTTCCGGCTAATCAGCGTAACACGCCGGGCAACCGGGCGTCAAATGCGACCGCGGCCACGGTATTCTCAACATAAACTGGTATTGGGTTTTGCGGGCCAGTCCGCCAACAGCAGGGCCAGCGAATACACTAGCATACCCGCGCTCTTGGTGTAGCCTTTCGTATCCCGCGCCAGCCGGTTCAGCTTGCTCCGCAGCCACGAATGCCAACCCTCGTCCGGTTCGCCGGGCCGCCCTTGCAGATCTTATGGCAGTCCGGCGGAAACCACGCCGCATATACCGCATAGCAGTCGCTGCATACTGCTGCGCTTCCGGCAGGCGGGCGTACCGCAGCAGAAAAGCATTTTCGCTGTTGGCAGTTTATGTAAAAAACGCCGGCGACATTACATCCTTGACAGAGACGCGGGAGCGATTTAGCATCGCATCCGGCGGCCGGCGCTAGTTGGCGGCCGGCCTTGCGTCGCTCAAAATGCTGACCGAACTAATCGAACTGACCAACCCAACGAATATACGAATTTGAGGTGTATTATGCTGGCTATTGTGGGCGGCAATTTGATTGATGGCACCGGCAGCCCGGCGGTTGCCAACGCCGCCGTGCTGATTGACGGCGACCGCATCCTGGAGGCCGGCCCTCAGGCCGCCGTAACCATCCCGGACGATGCGACCGTCTATGACGCCGCCGGCCAAACCATTATGCCCGGCCTTATCGACGTCCACGACCACCTGGCCTCCGGCGGCTATGGCCTGACCGGACGCTGGGGAATGGACGAACCGCTGTCCCTCGCCAACATCAAGACGGCGCAAGTCATCGAGGATACCCTGGCCGCCGGCTATACCACCGTGCGCGACGCCGGCGGGCTGGACGCCGGGTTCAAAATGGCGGTGGAGCAGGGCATTATCAAAGGCCCGCGTCTGATTGTTTCCGTCAACATTATGTCCCCCACCGGCGGCATTGAGGACAAAGTGAGCGGCAGCGGCCACCGCAAAGCCATCTTGGGACATGACCCGCTGTCCCCCTCCGGCGTGGCCGACGGCGTAGAAGGCGTGCGCGCCAAAGTGCGGGAGCTGGTGCGCTGCGGCGCCGACCAGATCAAGTTTGCCACTACCGGCGGCGCCTCCGGCCGCCCCGGCAACGGCCCCTTGGATCAGGCGTATGCGCTGGACGAAGCCACCGCCTTGGTCAACGAAGCCGCCGCGCTCGGTTGCAGTACGCTGTGCCACGCGGTGGGCGGAACCGGGCTGCCGGCGGCCATCAAGGCCGGCGCCGGCTCCATTGAGCACGGCTGCTATCTGGCCACCGACCCCGATATGCTCAAAATGATGGCCGACCGGGGCACTTTTTTCACGCCTACTTTTGAGGTGTATGACTTTCACAGCACGGTCAGCGCGCCCCACATCAAAGCGCGCGCCCAAGCCCTGATGGACATTCACATTGAAAGCGTGGAACTGGCCATCAAAGAGGGCGTCCGCATCGTGGCCGGCACCGACGCCGGCGGTTTTGTACACGGCGACAACGCCCGCGAACTGGAGCTGATGGTGCAAAAAGGAATGTCCACGATGCTGGCGATCCAAGCGGCTACCGGCTATGCGGCGGAGTGCTGCGGCATTGGCAAGCAAACCGGCGCCATCGCCCCCGGCAAGCAGGCCGACATCCTGGTAGTGGACGGCAACCCGCTGGACAACATCTCCATTCTGCGCGACCGTAGCAAACTGTCGCTGATAATGAAAGGCGGCGAAGCCTACAAGAACGGGCTGGATAAGGCGGGAGTGTAGCCGCGCCGCTGCCGCATTGCCGGTTGGCTGCCAACATGGATGCAGCGGCAATGCCAAACCCGGTTACCCGCCAATCCTTCCGGGTGGTACAATATAGCTAACCGTACCCGGCCCTATGGGTATTATTGTGGGCATCATGCTGGAATTCTTGAACCGGAACAGCGGTGCCATTATAGTCATCCTGGCGATGCTAACGCTAGGCAGCGCCGGCATCGGCTGGGTTATCAACGAAATCAACGACGTGCGCGGCGAAATCACCGACGTGCGGCAAGATTTGGCTGATACGGAACGCCGGCTGACCGAGAAAATCCAGGCCCAGGACGCCCGCATCGCCGAAATCCAGCAGTCGCTGGTACAGATGGAAACCAGGATTGACACCTTCCTGGACGCCATCGCCAACCACACCCATACCGAGGACGGCGTAGTGTTTATCAAGCCGGTATCCGAACCGCAAACCGCAGCCCCAACGGAAGCCGTGCCATCCACTGCCGGCGTCAATATGCCGGCAACGGCTCAATGAACATCGTCAATCCCATCGCCGGCATACACCTGATATTGCCCCTGGTGCTGGCAATGCGCTACGCCATCGTTGAGCTACTGGTTTGGCACATCAAAACGCAGGGGTGCAGCCCGGTTTGTATTGAGCGGACCCACTGTCTGCCGCTGGCATCCTGCTACTGCGCTGGGCGAGACGAGTAAGGTTGCCCGCCTCCCGGATGTGTATGATACAATGCAACCGCAAGGCTATACCAAACAAAATTGGCCGTAAATGCGAGAGGTTATGACTAACGAAACCGCAATCACTATTGAACTCACCATTACCGACCGGGAACTTTGCTCTGAATTGCAGAGCTATCCGGAGGGGGCAGAGCGCCATGATTTTGCAATCAACGCCATGCGAATCGGGGTGTTGGCACTGCGGCAGGCCCAAGGCCGCATTGATGCAGAATTGGTTCGGGCCGAAGGCAACCAGCTGATGCAAAAAATGGCGCAGGAGCTCTCCGTACATCAGGACAAAATGGCGCAGAAAATCAGCAGTACGCTGAAAGACTACTTCTACCCGGAAAGCGGACGATTTGACCAGCGGGTACAGCGCCTGATTAGCAAGGACGGAGAGCTGGAGCAACTCATCCGGAGGCAAATCGGCAGCAACGGCTCCGAGCTATCCAAGACGCTTACAGATCACGTCGGCAAGGACAGCCTGCTGATGCAGACCCTCAACCCCGATGCCAACAGTGGCATAATCAATTTGCTGACCAAAGCCACGGAACAAACACTGTCTGACCAGCGGGAACGGATACTCAACGAATTTTCGCTGGACAATGGGGATAGTGCTTTGAGCCGATTAGTCAAGGAGGTTACGAAAAGCAACAATGACATCGTCGGGGAGTTTTCCCTTAACCGAGAGGATTCGGCATTGTCGCGCTTGATGAGCCAAGTCGAAGGAGCGCAACAGCAAATCAAAAGGGAATTTTCGCTTGACGAGGAAGGGTCGGCACTGACCCGAATGCGCCAGGATCTTATGAAAATATTCAGCGACCAAAGCAAAGAGAATCGTGATTTCCAAGCCGAGGTCAGAGAGAAACTGGCGGAAATGACTGCCCGACGGGACGAGTCCCGCCGCTCTACTAGGCATGGCTTGGAGTTCGAGGATGCGGTGTTCGATTTCATCAATGAACGCTGCTTGAAAGCCGGCAATGTGGCTAGTCATACTGGCAATGTTGCGGGAAACATCAGCCGCAGTCGGGTTGGCGATGTGGTGGTTGAAATGGGACCCGAACACATTGCCGCAGGAATTCGTATCGTCGCTGAAGCCAAAGATGACAAGTCTTATACTTTGGACAAAGCGCGCCAGGAGCTGGACATTGCACGAAAAAACCGGGATGCCCAAGTTGGTCTCTTTGTAATGTCCAAAAGCACCGCACCGGAAGGCTGGGAACCCTTCCTTCGCTACGGGAACGACATTTTGGTTATCTGGGATAAAGACGACCCTGCAACTGATGTCGTTTTTGACGCTGGACTGTCGGTAGCAACCGCTCTATGCGTACGTGCCAAAACGCACAGCGACGAAGTAGGTGCCGATTTTGAGGCAATTGAGGCAGCTATCCTGGTGATTGAACAGCAGAGCAAAAATTTGGATAGCATTGACAACGCTGCTCGCATTATCCAGGACCACAGTAGCAGCATCCGAAAGAATGCCCAGCAAGTACGCGAGTCATTGAGCAACCAAGTTGAAATTCTCAATGGCAAGATTGGCGATCTGCGCCACGTAGTCGGAGACGCAAGTGGGGGCATTGGAATCGCCGCCTGACAATTGAGCGAGCATTACAAGAGTGATGGGGTTATGAATAGCCCATCACTCTTACTCTGGTCATTGTCCGACTGGGTAGTCGTTACAATTTTTACCCATGCGCTTCCAAATCCTCACCCTTTTCCCCGATGCATTCCGCATCCTGTCTGATTACGGCGTCATCGGGCGCGCCGTGCAGAGCGGCCTGATTTCCGTAGCGGCTGCCGACATTCGCCGCTTTACCGCCGACCGCCACCATACGGCCGACGACTACCAGTTCGGCGGCGGCCCGGGTATGGTGCTGAAACCGGAGCCGGTGTTCGCCGCCGTCGCCGATGCCCTGGCCGCTGTCCCCGATTCGGAACGCAGCGCAACCCCTATCGTACTTACTTCCCCGCAGGGCCGCATCCTTAATCAGGCTATCGTTGACGAGTTCGCCGCCGCGCCCGGCCTTATCATCATCTGCGGCCATTACGCCGGAGTTGACGAGCGGATACGCACCGGCCTGATTACCCACGAAGTGAGCATCGGCGATTATGTCCTTACCGGCGGCGAGCTGGCTGCGATGGTAATAGTTGACGCCGTATCCCGGTTCGTTCCCGATGTAGTCGGTTCGGCGGAGAATGTCAGCGCCGACAGCATCACCTCCGGCCTGCTGCAACATCCCCTCTACACGCGGCCGGCCGATTTTCGCGGTATGCCCGTCCCGGAAATCCTGCGTTCCGGCAACCATGCCGAAATTGAACGCTGGCGCCGCCGCCAATCATTGGAACGCACGATGCGGATGCGCCCCGACCTGCTGGCAGCCGCTTCCCTGTCCAACTCCGACCGCGCTTATCTGTCCACTCTGGGCTGGACGGACGACAACGCAACCTAATCCGCCATTCCATCCCGTCCATCCCCTTTATCCATGCCATAATGCCGGCCCCAACCCAACGCCGCCATTTCCGCTTCGGCTTTCCCGTCCGCGTCCGCTGGCAGGAATGCGACGCCCAAGGCATCGCTTTCAACGGCAGCTACCTCGGCTGGCTGGAAATAGCGCAGGCCGAATACTTTCGCAATCTGGGGTTCAGCATCTACCGCATCGCCGCCGCCGGCTATTTTGACAGCGCAGTAGTCAAGGCTACGCTGGAATACAAGGCGCCGGTGCGAGTTGACGCAATGCTGGATTTGCGCGCCCGCGTTACCCGCATCGGCAACACCAGCCTGACGCTGCAAGTCGGCGTATTCCCGGCCGGCGCCGACCCGGACGCCGCACCGGCAACTACGATAGAGGCCGTGTATGTCGGGTTCTACGCCGCTACGGGCGGCACCCGGCCCGTGCCGGATGCCATCCGCGCTCTGGTTGAAAGGTGGGAAGCGGCTGGGGATGTGTTGCCGCTATCCGGTTTCCCGGAGCTGGCGGCGGCGGAAGCCGGCGATGGGTAAATAATATAGCGCCGGAATTATTTAAATAGCCGCCATTGACAGATCAGCGAGTTTTGCCCGATAATTCCTGTGCGTCCTGTGGAGGATGTCGACGTAGCCCCGGCTTGATATAAACTGCTATCAACCCCCGTTAGTGATTTAGGGACTGTAAGATTGGCATAGCAGGGAATTTTTGATGACTACGATGTACGCCTACGCCCCGCGCAGTGCGGAAACGTCGGGTGCGACCGTTTCTGACCGGGTCCGGTTTTTCGGCAATGCGGTTTCGGCAATGCGCCCAACCGACAAAGGCTTGCTACTGATTGAACCCTTGGCCGGCGGGGACCCGGCGCCGATGGACATGGATCCGCCGCCGTGGATGGAACCTACCATCCAGGCAATTGCGGCTTTGCCGTGGGACAATGCCGACTGGAACGACAGTGCTGTCGCCACGCATCCCTGGGCCGCCGCCACTTTGCTGGTAACGCTGGTCCGTGTCCTTGATGACGCAGCCCCCCCTCCGGCCATTGTTCCCACTTGGCGCGGCGGTGTCCAGGCCGAATGGAGCCGGAACGGCGTGGATCTGGAAATCGCGGCCTATCCCGATGGCGCGCTGGAGTATTATTTCCGCAGCGCCACAGAGGAATACGAGGAGCCGGCGCTCCCCAACATTGAGCGATTGACCCGGCTGGCCCGTTCCGTGTTTTCCTAGCCTCAATCGCGCCGGGGCCGACTGATGGATGACCCTACTATTGGCGATGACGAAACTGTCATCAGACGGGTTGCGGAGGGACAACATCCGTTTGACGAAAACTTGGGTCGTGTCTGCCCTTCTACTCAAGCGTTCATACAGGACGGGCGAGACGGTCCGGTGTCGGTGTACCTGCTATCCGAAACTACTCCGGATGCAGTGTCGCAAGAGGGCAATCAGCCGTATCAGTGCATTGTAGCCGTCGGCGTCTTGCGGGAGAACGGCTTGGGCATCATCCGCACCCCCGATAGCGGCGGCCCCGGCCACTGCGACATCACCGGCCGCAAGACCAAAAGCGCGCTGAACCCTATCGTCCGCGCCGCCCAATGGGTTCCCGGCTACGCTCCCTCGGATACCGGCCCGCCCTAAACCATAAACACCGGCGCAGCGTCCCGGTTAATCCGCGTTTCGGCGGCGATCCCTTCCCGGATGTGCCGGGGCAGGGCGAACATTGCGGTGTGCGTTTCGCCGTCATAATGACGCAGCGGGCCGACTATCCGATCGGCAATGCGCCCGTCAACTTCCGCCGCCGTCAGGCTAGGCAGAGGCGCGTCGGATGCGACGGTAAATCCCCACAAGGTAATGAACGATGGCACATGAGCCTGATAAGGCGCGGCGCAGGCAAATATGCTGTCCAGCGTCTTATAGATGGCGGTAAAGCATTCCCGCAGGCTGAGGTATCCCGCCGGCCCGGATTGTGTAACCAGGATGCCGCCCGGTTTCAATCGGGCCCGGGCGATGTCGTAGTACTCTCTGGTGTACAACAGATACGCCGGGCCGCCCTCCAAAGGGTCAACCAGATCCATTATCATCACATCGTATTGCTGTGCGCTGTTTTCGAGATAGGCGCGGGCGTCATCGTGGACCAGCCGCGCGCGGGGGTCGTCAAAAGCCCCCTGATGGTGCTGCGGCAGATGCTCCCGGCACAGTTCCACTACCTGCGGGTCAAGGTCAACCATCGTTACGCCGGACACGCCGCGATGCCGCAGCGTTTCGCGCAGCGTGCCGCCTTCGCCGCCGCCGCCAATGAACACCTCGCGCGGGTCAGGATGCAGCAGCAGCGCCGGATGCACCAGCGTTTCGTGGTAAATATGTTCGTCCCGCTCGGTGGACTGCGTTTTGCCGTCCAGCAGCAGGCTGCGCCCGTACACCGCCGAGTTGACCACTTCCACCCGCTGATAGTCGGTATGCCCCGAATAGAGCACATCGTCCACCTTGAGCATAATCGCCAGCTCCGGCAGCACGGTCTCGATGACCCACTTGCCGGTGATTTCGTCCATTGGATAGCTTGCCACAGTAGCACCGGGGTAGCGTTGGTTAGGATAAAGCGACGCCGTTTCAGCGGCGTTGTTTTGACGGTTGGCCGACCGTCGGCAAAGCGTCATCTGCCGGCCGGGACGGCCAGGCCGGACGCGCGGAAATCGGCGATGCGGGCGCCGCCGGGGCCGCGCCGGATCCGCGTAATTTCCGGATCGCGGCAGCGCAGCGCGGTTACGATGCAGTCGGCAGCCCGCTCCGGCATCGTTTGGTCGCCGCAAGTGAAAATGTCCGCCGCCGCATACCCATACTCCGGCCAAGTGTGAATGGAAATATGGGATTCGGCAATGGACAGGATGCCGGTAACCCCCTGCGGGCTGAACTGGTGGAAAGATTCCCCCACGACATGGGCAGCTACGGCGTCCGCCGCGTCCAGCAGCTCCTGCCGGATGTAGTCCAAGTCGTTAAGCAGCCGGGGGTCGCAGTCTCGAAGTTCCAGCAGCACGTGCGTACCTAGTTCATTCAATCACCCTTTCCTCCGTATCGTCTCCGCGAATGCGCCGCCGCCGCGCCGCCCCATCGCAACGCCCGCCCGACACAATCGCAAGCGTCCATTTTACCGAAAGTCCTTGCTTTATTCAACTATTGGACGGCAACGCTGCGAGCAACCCGGCAGCATCGGCAACGCTGTATAGAATTGGCCTGAGTAATTTCGTCCGGCAAGATGCGGGCATATGTAATCAGTCGGCGGCTGACGCAAGGATACAGCAAACCGGAGCGGCCCCGGCGTGACGCACAGGTGCCGGTGTGTCTGTGGTACGTCCTAATCTAATGCCAGCGCATACTGAAAATACCTCCGGCGCATCATTCCCTTTACCTCTGCCACTACCTATACCCATCCTACCGCAGCTCCACCACCGTAACCCCCGCCGCCGCTCCGCCCTCGCCCGGACGCGCCGCCGCTACCAGCGGATGGCTGCCCAGATATTCCCGTATCGCCCGCCGCAATGCTCCCGTCCCTTTGCCGTGCACGATTTTCAGCGCCGTCATACCCTCCAGCGCGGCATCGTCCAGCAGCGAATCAATCACCGATATAGCCTCGTCCACCCGGTAGCCGTGCAGGTTCACTTCCGGGCTCAGCGTCCGCTTGCTTTCCGGCCGGCGATACACTACCCCCGCCTGCTCGGCCGCCGGATGGATGCGGTCGGCCGGCCGTTCCAGCTGGTACACCGGCAGCCGCGCGCGCATATTGCCGATGACTACCTCAATCTCCTGCTGCTCGTTGGGCGCGGTTGCCACTTCCACCGGACGCGCCACGCCCCGAATATACACCCGGTCGCCCGCCCGCAAGTCGTGATACCACGGCGGGCGTTCCACCGCAATGGGCTCCCAGTCCGGCGATACAATCTCCCGCTGCGCCGCCGCCAGGCGTTCCCGTTCCGCCGCCAAGTCAGCGGCAAATGCGGATACGGATACTGATGCGCCCGCATCGCCAACCGCCGCATCCGGCCCCGGCATCCGCTGCAAGGAACGCTCAGCGCGGCGGATGTCATCGGCAACCTGCCGTATCTGCTCCCCCAGCTCCCGGCGCGCCTCCTCTACCAGCTGCGCTTTCGTATCCTCAACCGCGGCCAGCTGCTGCTCCGTTTCCTGTTCCCGTCGCTGCGCCGCCGCCAGCGTTGCCTCCGCCTGGCGGCGCAGCTCCGATACCGTCAGCCGTTCCTCCTGCAATTCCTGCAACAGCCGGTCAGTTTGCAGATGCGCCGGATCCAAATGAGTTTGCGCCTCGGCGATTACCGAGTCCGGCAGCCCCAGCCGGGCGGCAATAGTCAAAGCATAGCTCCGTCCGGGGACGCCGTGCGTCAGCTGATAGGTCGGCTCCAGCGTGCGCGGATTCAGGTCAACGCTGGCGTTCACCATCCCCGGCGCATCCTGCGCCAGGCGCGCCACGCTGCGATGATGCGTAGTTGCCACGGCCAGCGTGTTGCGATCCCGAAACTCCGACAGCAACGCCGCCGACAGCGCCGAACCTTCCTCCGGATCCGTAGCCGAGCCCAGTTCGTCAATCAGTACCAGCGAGCGGTCGGTCGCCGCTTCCATAATCCGCCGCAGGCTGCGGATGTGGCTGCTGAAAGTTGACAGCGACTCAAAAATGCTCTGCTGGTCGCCGATGTCGGCATAGATGCCGTCCAGCAACGGAATCACGGCGTCCTGCGCCGGAACCGGCAAGCCGGCGTGAGCCATCAACGCCAGCAGACCCACCGTTTTGAGCGCCACGGTTTTGCCGCCGGCGTTGGGGCCGGTTATCAGCAGCACGCTGTCCTTTTCACCAATGACGACGCTGGTCGGCACTACTTCCCCCGGCAGCAGCGGATGCCGGGCGGCGGTCAGTTCCAGCCGGCGCGGTTCGTCCGGCCCAATGATAACCGGCGCTACGCAGCGCAGCGCATTGGCGTAACGCCCTTTGGCGGCGGCCAAGTCCAAGCGGGCCAGCAAATGCAGCGACAGCATTATTTCCTCGGCATACTGCCCCACCAGTGCCGACAGCCGGCGCAGTACCCGTTCCTCCTCGCGCTGTTCGGCCAGCCGCGTCTCCCGCCAGCGGTTCCCCGGCTCTATCGCGCCCATCGGTTCAATAAACACCGTCGCGCCGCTGTCGGATACATCATGCACGATGCCCGGCGCCTGCCCCTTGAACTCCGTCTTGATGAACAGCACCATCCGGCCGTTGCGCTCGCTGATAATGTTTTCCTGCGTAACGCCGGAACGCTGATAGCGGCGCAGGGAACGCTGCATCACATCGTTAAGCGCAGCGTAAGCGGAACGGGATTCCCGCCGCAGACGCGCCAGCTCCGGCGACGCCGAATCCAGTATTTCGCCGGCGGAATTCACCGTCCGGTTAACGGCGCTTTCCAAATCCGGCAGTTCCGGCAGGTTGGCGGCGATGCCGGACAGCAGCGGCAAATCCTCCCGTCGCGCCAGCGCCGTGCGATTCCAGCGGGCGGCGGCGGCCAGCGCGCCAATGCTCCGCAGCTCCTCTCCCCGCAGTACCCCTCCCAGCAGCGTCCGTTGGACGGACGGGCGCAAGTCGTCGGCGGGTCCCAGCTCCGGCGCGCCGGCCGTATCCAGCAGCTGCCGCGCTTCCGCCGTCTCCTGCTGCCGCATCGCTACATCCCGCGCATCAGCGGAGGGGGCCAGTTCCCGGGCGGCTTCGGCGCCAATGGCAGTGCGCGCCGCCGCCGCCAGCCGCTGCCGGATTTCATCAAACTCCAGCAGCCTCAAGGCCGACCCAAAAGCGTCGGCAGCGTCAGTATCCATATCAGCAAAGCTAGACATCGTATTCAGCGGCCAATTTGGCTAATAAGTCAATGCCGGGCGCCGCATGATTTATCAGCCTTTCCATTATTTGCAACATTAAATCGTCGCTCAAAAACTCGTATAGCCCGCGCTGCGCATGATCATATTGACGGCGTTGCAACGGTTCCAATACCAGTTCCCGCAACGCCGCCGCTTTACTCAAGCCGTAGGACGACGGGCCGGCTTGGCCGAGTCCCACCAATCCGGCAATGCTGAGCTGCGTGATAGCGATAACATTGGAGCGGATAGTCAGTATGACTTCACGCTCCGCCAGATAGTCCATATAGGCTTCCGGTGTAGAATTGCTATGCGCCACGACGCGACCTGGACGCCAGAAGCCGTTCAATCAATATAGCGTTCTCTTTGCCGAGCTTCGCCGCTTCGCGTTCCGTTTGCTCCAGGATACGCTGCTGCTGCTGCGTTAGTCGAACTTCAGTTGCCCTTGCCATAACATACCCCCTTTGATTATGTTCAAGTTAACAAAATATAACCGGCTTGTCAATTATTGAAGCCAACGGCGGTAGGCTTTTCCGATTAGGCGGTGATTCCTCGCCATTCCAAACCACCCCAACCGTCATTCCGTCCCCCCAACCGTCATTCCGCCCCCCAACCGTCATTCCGCCCCCCCAACCGTCATTCCGTCCCCCAACCGTCGTTCCGGCGAAAGCCGGAATCCACAGCCACGCCTGGACTCCGGCTTGCGCCCCAATAACCGGCTTATTCCCCCAACCTCCGCACTTTTGCGCCTTTGCACCGCTGCGTCATCAGAATGCGCGCCGTCAAAACGCTGTCGTCCGCCGCCTTGCCCATAGTTACCCGCCGCGCCGCACTTCTACCCCCGCCATCTGCTCCACGAAGTGCAGTATCGCCGAATGATCCGACTCCTGCTCCCCGTCGTTGACCAGCGAACCCAGCATCTGCTGCACCAGCGCAGTTACCGGCAGCGGCACATTCAGCTCCGTAGCCGTTTGCAGCACATTCCGCAAGTCTTTCTGATGCAGCCGGATGCGGAACCCGGCCCGGAAATTGCGATCCAGCATCATCGGCGCTTTCGCTTCCATCACCGCGCTGCCCGCCAGCCCGCCCCGTATGGCGTTGAACACCCGCTCCGGATCCACGCCCGCCTTCTGCGACAGCGTCAATGCCTCGCTGAGCGCCTCTATGTTGGCGGCAACGATTATCTGGTTCGCCAACTTCGTAATGTTCCCGGCCCCCACATCCCCGGTCAAAACGACATTGCCGCCCATAACATCCAGCATCGGCTTGCAAGCGTCAAAGACGCCCTGGTTGCCGCCCACCATTACCGCCAGCGTGCCGGCGATAGCCCCCGGCTCTCCCCCGCTGACCGGCGCGTCCAGAAAGTCAACCCCTTTTGCCGCGCACGCCGCCCCGATTTTCTGCGACATCGACGGGGCGATGCTACTCATATCAATGATGGCCGAACCCGGTTCGGCGCCCTCCAATACCCCGTCCGGCCCCAGTATGGCGCGCTCCGAATCCGCCGAGTCGGGCAGCATCGTGATGGTGCGGACATTGCCGGACGCCGCCTGCGCCGGCGATGACGCCGCCGCCGCGCCCTCCGTAGCCAGCTCCTCCACCGGCTCCCCCACAATGTCATACACCGTCAGCGTGTAGCCGGCCGCCATCAAATTACGGGCCATCGGCTTGCCCATAATGCCCAGCCCCACGAAACCAATCCGTTCACTCATTGCCTGTCCTCCATCCGTAGCGCGCCGCCAAGTCAAGCGGCAGCGCAGTCCATATTCCGGCAGTATTGTCGTTAGTGCCGCATCCCGCCGGACATACGCCGGCATGACGGGCTGGCAATGTACCACACTTGCCCGGCAAGGGCTACCGCAGCCCGGTCGCCATTTCCTCTTACGCCGTCCATCCTTACCTTATCCGTCCATCTCACCTTACGCCGTCCGTCAAATTCGCTGCCATTCCCTGATTCACCGTCCGCCATCCCGGCGCAAGTTTCCGCCATTGCGAACCGCCGGCCCGTCATTCCGTAGCAAGCCCGAATGCCGTAGCAAGCCCGAATGCCGTAGCAAGTCCGAATGCCGTAGCAAGTCCGAATGCCGTAGCAAGTCCGAATGATGGTGAATATGACTGCATACCCTAATCAGCCGCCTCGCTGATCTTGCTATACGGGCCGTCATATGATAGCATCCCGCCGTTGCCAGCGGCCTTGCCGCCGGAAAATCAGCGTCGCATTCATCCACGCCTTGGCAATACGCCTTTGAAGTCTTGAGGTGATATTATGACCGCCATTCTGCATTCTACCCCCCCCCAGATTATGTAAAACAAACGCGGGCCTGGTGGCGGCTCGGCAAGATTGCCGTTATCAGCATCCTGGCGATGCTGGCCGTCGCCGGCGGGGTGATATTTCCCGGCGCTGATGCCGCAGCGCAGAGCGCGCAAGGCGGCTACACTTACACCCAGCAGTTCTGCCAGGAATACGGAAAGCAGCCCCGCTATTACGGCGTCCGCGACGGACAGGCCGCCTACAACGGCGGCAACTCCGACAGCGGCTGGCTGATTGTTCTGGAACAGGGCAGATATAACGTTGGCACGGCGGACCGCTACGTACTTGATCTATCCCTTGGCAGATACGAGGGTTATATACGGTACAGAGATACGACGCCCGACACCTACTTCCCGGCAGAGGGACGGTTGTTCTTTACCAGACTCTACTCCAACAACTTCGTTTTTAATCCCACCGGCGGGGCTCGTGTCAGAATACCGCTTACACCTTGGAATGTCGGAGACCCCACTCCCGACTCCGATTTTTACATAGTTGGCACCACCCGCTACCGCCGCATACCGGGAAGCCCAGCCAGAGGCGGCGGCCAGTACGTCCGCTGGGCCAACATGATGTGGTGCCAGTAAATCCGGTTGCCGGGTCGGTCAGCCCCCAACCCGGCAGCCGGCAACGCCTCAACCGTCATTCCAAACCCCCTACCGTCATTCCGGCTAACCCGTCATTCCGAACCCTCTACCGTCATTCCGGCTAACCCGTCATTCCGAACCCCCTACCGTCATTCCGAATCCTCAACCGTCATTCCGGCCAACCCGTCATTCCGAACCCTCTACCGTCATTCCGAACCCCCTACCGTCATTCCGGCCAACCCGTCATTCCGAACCCCCTACCGTCATTCCGGCTAACCCGTCATTCCGAATCCCCAACCGTCATTCCGGCGCAAGCCGGAATCCAACGCCCCAAAAATCCCCAATCCCCCTTCATCCCCTCCATCCATGCCAAACCCCCCATCCCATCCATCCCGTCCATCGGTGTAGTCCCCTCCCAATTACCCCGGCAGCACAATCAGCGCGCTGTCAATGGCGGCGCGGCCCTCTCCCGTCGCCGTATCCGGCAGACTGCCCAAAGCGCCGGATACCAGCGTCGGCCGCCCGCCCAACTGCGATACCACCTGCGCCGTACGGTCCGGCGCCAGCCCCGCATTCAGCAACGCATCCGTCGCCTCGCCCCAGGTCAGGGCGCAATCCGCCCCCAAAATTACGGCAGTACGCGGGCCGGCTGCCAGCCCAAGCGGGGAAACGCCGTCTGCCGGCGTGCCGTCCGCTTGCATACCGTCTAGCTGCGTAACCGATACGCACACTGCCGCCAGCGGCGAGATGCCGGCCGCCGCCAACGCCGCCCGGTAAAACCCGGGAGCAGCCACCACGGACACCGCATCCGCCGCCGCATCCAGTTGCCGCAGCAAATCGGGCGCCGATTCCGCCGGATCGCCCAGCGTAATGACCATTGACCAGAGCCCGGCGCGGGCATCCCGGGCCAGCCGGTTGACCAGTTCCGCGCGGTTGTCCGGGCGCATTTCCAGCTCCACGCCGCGGATCCAACGGCGGCCGACGGCCAGCGCGGCGGCGGTGCCGGCCACATAGTCGGCGTTGGACAGCAGTTCCCGCGTCCGTAGCGGCACGCCGTCAGCATCAGCATCGCCGCCGCCCGCGCTTACGCCCAGCCCGGCAACCGTAACCGCCCTTTCCTGCGACCGGAAAGCCCCTACATACTTGCGCGTTTCCGCAACCTGCCGGGCGTGATTCCCCTCATGCCCGGCTACCCGTTCAATCAAATCCAGCAGCGACAGGGCCGGATAGTCGTTTTCGGGATTGGCCGGCGTTGCCGGCCGGTTGAGCTGCTCCGCCGACAGCCCGCCAATCAGCGCGCGAAACCGCTGATAGTTAGACTCCAGGCGGGCAATGTCGGCGGCAATGCGGTCGCCCCGCCCGTCAAAAGCGGGCAGCAAATCCCGTTCCCCCGCCGCAATTTCCTCCAGCGCCGCTACAAAGTTCTCCGTAAGCAGATGCTGCATCACTTCCCAAACCGACCACCGCGAACCCAGAAACGCCTCCGCATCGTCCAGGCCGGCCAGCGCGTCCAGCAAAGCCGCATGGCCGTCATCCAGGCGCTGCAAAGCCCGTTCCCGCCGTTCATCCACCGACCGCGCGGCGGCATCCGGGTCAGCGGGCATATCGTGGCTAACCATCGCAATCACCGAAAAGGCGTCAATGCGCCTGTGAGAATACCGGCGTATTATGACACAATAGCGCACAGCCGTTTAAGGAATGCGGTCATATTCGCCGTCATTTCACCGCAAGCCGTAATCACGGATTTACAACCGGGCAATCCAGCAGCACGGAAACTATGACGCCGGCAAATCACCATCCCATCCCACGCTATCGCGCCGGGCAGTCTATATCCGCCGCTGCCGTTGCCGCCCTGCTGGACGAACTGCGCCGGGCGGCGATTGCCGGCGCCGCCGCATCCACCCTTTACCTGCCGGCCGTTGCTGACCCTACCGCCCGCCCGGTTCTCCTGCCCGATTTGGCACGGCATCCCCGCTGGCCGGAATGGCAGCGGGCCTTGACGGATGCCGGCGGCCCCACGCTGCGCTTTCCCACCGGAGTCGCCGCCTTTCGCATCGGCGATACCGGCATCGCCATCATCCCGGCATTCCCCCTCCGCGCCGACCGCATCGCTGCCGGCCGGCCGTCCGCCGGAATGACAACCAACGCGATACTAGCCGACGGCATCAATGACGCCCCTCTGCGCGCCTTGCTGGACACCGAATACCTGGTTGGCGCCGCGCTAGTCCGGCTGGGACGCTACGCCATAGCCGTGTACCAAGGCCGCCGGCTGCTCGTTTCCAAAACCGATACCCGCTATGTCAAAAGCAAGCACCGCGCCGGCGGCACTTCGCAGCAACGCTTCCGCCGCATTCGCGAACATCAGATACACCGGCTCTATACCAAAGCATCCCAGGTCCTGACCCAACAGTGGCAGCCTTACGCCGACCGGCTGGACTATGTGGCGCTCGGCGGCGAGGCGGCCACCGTCAACGGCTTCGTCAAGGAATGCCCCTTGCTTGCCAGGCTGGCGCACATCACCTTGCCCGGACGCCTGGATGTGCGCGAACCCAACCGGGCCGCGCTGGATTCGGCAGGCGAAATGCTCTACCGCTGCCGCGTCTATCCCCTGCAATGGACTTAAGCGGCAAGCGCGTTCCGACTGTGCCGGCCCGGCGCCGGCGGCATAGCCAACGGGCGGACTATCCAACAGTCGGATTACCCAACCGGCAGCAAGATCAGCGGGCGGATTATCCAACCGGCAGCAATGTCAGCGGGCGGCGTCCCGGAACCGGGAACGACTCCACTCCAAAGCGCCGCGCAGCCCCCGCTCCGCGCGGATGCGGCTGAACTCCGCCTGCTCCGGCGTCTCCGCAGTGTCAAACTGCGTCATCAGCTCCAAATTGTGGTTCAGCGCCGACAAGAACCCCGCCGACTCCAAAGCCCGGTTGACCGCCAGTTTGGTCGTCTTGATGCCGATTGCCGGTATGTTGCTGATGTTGTGGGCAATGCGCTCGCACTCCGCCATCAGCCCGTCATGCGGAACAACCCGGTTGACCATACCGATGCGCGCCGCCTCCTGCGCGCTGATAATATCGCCGGTCAGCATCATCTCTTTCGCCAGCGCCAGGTTGACCGAATACGGCGTCATCAGGAACGGCGCGCCGTAGCCCAGCCGAATTTCCGGTTCGCCCAGCATCGCCCGTTCCGATGCGATTTTGACATCGCACACCTGCACCAGTTCGCAGGCGCCGCCCAAGGCGTACCCGTTGACGGCGGCAATGACCGGCTGCGGCAGGTTCCATACCATCAGAAAGGTGTCAATGTTGGCCTTAAGCCGGGAACGCCGGCCATCTACCGACAATGGCGCACCGTCCGGGCCGGCCGCCTCGCTTTCAATGTCAAATCCCGCCGAAAAAGCGCGCCCGGCGCCGGTAAGTATTACCGCCCGCACCTCCGGGTTGGCCGCAATCCCCTCTAACGCCTCGCGCAACTCCGCCATCAGCGTCGGCGAAAGGGCGTTCAGCTTGCCCGGGCGGTTCAGCGTCAAATACCCGACGGCGCCCCGCTGTTCGTAAAGTATGGCTTGATCTGACATTCGCAAAACCCCCTGGTGTCCGCCCCATCGCTAATTTCCCGTCATCCCGGTCCAATACCGTCATCCCGGCCCCAATACCGTCATCCCGGCCCCAATACCGTCATCCCACCCCTCTACCGTCATTCCGGCGCAAGCCGGAATCCAACTCCGCTACATCATTCCGGCCCCAATACCGTCATCCCCACCCTTCTACCGTCATCCCGGCGCAAGCCGGAATCCAACTCCGCTACATCATTTCGGCCCCAATACCGTCATTCCGGCGCAAGCCGGAATCCAGCCCCGCAGCAGTTCCCCTTACGGCCCAATAATCTCCACCGACTGAATCACCGCCGGCGTTACTGGAGACGAACCCTCTCCCCCCGGCTTTTTGGGCGCAGTAGCAATGGCGTCAATGGTTTCCAACCCCGACACCGCCTGCCCGAATATCGTATAGTTGGGCGGCAAAGCGTAATCGGCGTGCATCAGGAAAAACTGGCTGCCGTTGGTGTTGGGGCCAGCGTTGGCCATCGCCATAATCCCCCGCGTGTACGGACGCTGCACCGGCTCGTCGTCAAACCGATAGCCGGGGCCGCCCGCTCCGGTGCCGGTAGGATCCCCGCCCTGGATCATAAACCCAGCAATGGCGCGGTGAAAGATTACATTGTCATAAAACCCTTCCCGCGCCAGGAACACAAAGTTGTTCACCGTAGCCGGCGCATCCTCGGTAAGCAGCTCCACCGTAATGGAACCCTCCGTCGTGTTGATGACCGCCGTGTACGATGCTTCCGGGTCAATGATGCGCGGCGGCGGCTCCCGCCATTGCATTGCGCCGCCCGGCCCGGCGGCTGCGCCGGCCGCCGCCGTCGGCAGCGGCGTAGCGGCCGGCGACATAGTATCCCCGGCCGGCGCATCTGTGGACGCCGTAGTTGGCGCGGCGGTCGGTTCCGCAGCGGCAGAGTTGCCGGCGGCGCCGCCGCCGGCGTTGGCCGGCTCCGCCGTAGCGGCCCCAGCCGGCGATTCCGCCCCCGGCGGTTCTGCCAGCGGCGAGTTCTCCAGAAAAGCGCAAGCCGACAGCGTCAGCAGCAATGCAACGCCGGCGGCCAGCAGGGTAAGCAGCGGTTTGTGCGTCATAATCGTCAGTCAATCAGTCAGGTTGGATTGCGGTCGGTCCATCTGCCAATCGGTTGGCAGGGCCGGCCGGCTCAGTAGGGTCGGGTAATTTTCGCCACCTCTTTCAGGGCGTCCAGCGTAAAGTCCGCCGACTGGCACAAACTGATGGTCTGCTGCTCGTAGTCGGCAATGGTTGCCACCATATCGGGGATACGGTCGGCCAGCTCAAAGGGAATGTTGGTAACGCCGTGCTTGTCGCCATGCAGCAAGTCGCCCGGATGCACCGCCAGCCCACCCACCTCAACGGGTATGCCCATATCCACCATATGGACATAAGCGTGCGATACCGACACCTCTTTGGCGAAAAACTGAAAGCCCAGCGCGCGCACTTCGTCCAGATCCCGCACCGTCCCGTCAGTCGCAACGGCCAGCGCGCCCAGCGCCTTGTGGATATTGGACTGCACCTCGCCCCAGTAGGCCCCCAGCGGCGGGTTGTCAATGTCGTGCAGCACGATAAAGCGCGGTTCAGGCACCGATACGATAAAGTCCCACCATTTGTTCCGGGGCACGCTGCGCCCCTCCGGACGGTTAGCGGAGATGACGCCGGTAACGGCATAGCCCACCACCGGCTTGAAATCCTGAAACACCGCCTTGATCTCAGGCAGCATAAACCCGCTGTTCTTGGGCCGGTAGTTGAACCCCTCAATAGCGTTGCAGATGCTGGGCGAATCAATGCCCGACAACGCTTTGAGAGTAGCGTCGCTCACAGTTTGATACAAGGCAAAGCCTCCTGATATTGCTATTTCCAATGGCAGACGCAGCGGCAATCGCGGCCAACCGGCCGGCTCCCCCCGCCAAATCGTCCAGCATCATACCACAAACCGCCCCAACCCCCAACCCCCAACTGTCATTCAATCATTCCAGCGTCGTCATCCCGTCGCAAGTCAAAAATCTTATCCGCGCTATCCATCGGTGTAGTTACCGAGCGGCCCAAAACACCTGGTACATCCTGTTCATCCATGCCATATTAGACCTCTCCATACGATGGAGAGAGTTAGGATGAGGGCAGTGTCGCTACCCGGCGATTACTTCCCGGAACTCCCGGATGGCGTTGATGTGCGCGTCGGGCGTGGACAGGTTGGCCGACATCGTGTTGATGGAGAAGTGCGTTGCGCCCAGGCTGCGCCACAACTCCGCGCGCGCCTGCCAGAACTCCGGGTCGCCGTCGGCATAGTTGACGCGCGGCTCCATACCGATGGCGTCCGGGCTGCGGCCGGCGTCGGCTGCGGCCTGGCGCACTTTGGCGATTACCGACTCTGCCTGCGGGTCGTCGGGCTGGAACTGCGGAAACCAGCCGTCGGCGCAGCGTCCTACCCGGCGCAGCACCCGTTCCGCCGGCACTGGCCCGCGCGCCCGGCTGCCGGCGCCCATCCAAATGGGGATAGGACGCTGCACGGGCAGCGGGTTGATGCCGGCATCGGTAACATTGTGATATTGGCCGTGAAAATCCACCACTTCCTCAGTCCAGAGGCGGCGCAGCAGTTCCATCTGTTCCTCGGCGCGGCGGCCGCGGGTGGTGAAATCCTCGCCCAGGGCTTCGTACTCAACCGGGTTCCAGCCGACGCCGACGCCCAGGCGCAGCCGGCCGCCGCTGAGCACATCGATTTCCGCCGCTTGTTTGGCGACTAATGCCGTCTGCCGTTGTCCCAGAATCAGGATTGCCGAGACCAGCTCCACGCGGGTAGTCAATGCCGCCAGATACCCGAACAGCACAAAGATTTCGTGAAACATACTCTCTTTGGTGTAGCTGCCCGTCCACGGCTGATGATAGCGGGTATCCGCGCCCAGCACATGGTCGTAGGCGATGATATGGGCATAGCCCAGCTGCTCCGCCGCCTGCGCGTAGTCGCGCACCGCGATGGGGTCGGCGCCAATTTCCGTTTGCGGAAACACTGCGCCAATCTGCATTTGCTGCTGCGCCATAACGCAACCTCCCTTGCTTGATATATTCGTTGTGCGTCGGATTAGATCGGCCTTATGGCGTGGCCCACGCCAGGTTCCAGAGCAGCAGGAATGCCACCACCGCCGCCCATCCGGTTAGCAGGCCGATGCGGTACACGCGCGTGAACCACGGATGCTCCCAGAAAGGCAGCCGACGCTGCTGCGCCCAGTGCGCTTCGGCAGCGCCGCCGGCCCAGATCCAGCGTCCGATGCGCCGCGCCAATGCTAACGCCATCTCCGTTTCCGCCCCTGCTCCGGGTGCATAACCGGCCCGGATTACAAAATCTGCGACAGGAAGTACTTTACCCGCTCGTGGCGCGGGTTGTTGAAAAACTCGTCCGGCGGCTGGTCCTCCACAATCTGCCCTTCGTCAAACATTACGATGCGGTCGGCGACTTCCCGCGCAAACCCCAGCTCGTGAGTAACCGCCAGAATAGTCATTTGCGATTCGGCCAGTTCCCGCATCACTTCCAGCACTTCTTTAATCATTTCCGGGTCCAGCGCCGAAGTAGGTTCGTCAAACAGCATAATGTTGGGCTGCATCGCCAAGGCGCGGGCGATGGCAACCCGCTGCTGCTGGCCGCCGGACAGCTGCGCCGGATACTTGTCCGCCTGCTCCGGTATGCCCACACGTTCCAGCAGTTCCATAGCGATGCCCTGCGCTTCGCTGGCCGGCAGCTTGCGGACTTTACTCGGCGCCAGCGTAATGTTGTTCATCACCGTCAAATGCGGAAACAGGTTGAATGACTGGAACACCATACCCACATCCCGGCGGATGGCGTCAATGTTTCGCACGTCGTTGGTCAGCTCGATGCCGTCCACGATGATGTCGCCGCGCTGGTGCTGTTCCAGCCGGTTGATGGTGCGGATAAAAGTGGACTTGCCCGACCCGGACGGGCCGATGATGACCACCACTTCGCCCTTTTTGACGCTGGTAGTAATGCCGCGCAGGGCGTGAAAGTTGCCGAACCACTTGTGCACATCGTTGCAGATGATGATGTTGTCGTCGGCAGCGACGTGATTTCCGTTAGCGTTCATAATAGGCTCCATAGATTTGGGATGGGCGCTGATTGCAGCGCCGGTTGGGATGGCGTGTACCTATGGGCGCAGACGGCGTCGACGCTGCCGTCTGCGCTGCTCCTGCTCGGCGCGCAGTGCGTCGCGTTCTGCGGTGACCTTCGCCAGCTGTTCAGCCATTGCAACCGCTTTCTCGGCGGCCTTATCCCGCTCTTTGCGTGCCAGATCTCGCTCTTTGATAGCTTTATCCATCAGATCCATTGCATCGGCAGCGATGCGCTGGCCTGGGCCGCCCCAAAACAACATACTGGTCACTCCTGATTAGTCGTAGTCCGCAGCGGGCGCCGGAGCGGACGCCGCCGCTGCCGTTCCATCCGCAGTTCGGCGACTTCGGCCCGCAACTCCCGAATTTCCCGCAAGAATTCGGCATCGCGTTCTCTGACGGCTTCGGCGGCCTGCTCTCTGGCTACGGCTACGTCCTTGGCGGCTTGCTCTTTGGCTACGGCTACGTCCTTGGCGGCCTGCTCTCTGGCTACGGCTACGTCCTTGGCGGCCTGCTCTCTGGCCTCATCCAGATCCTCCTCCGCCTTGATGCGCCGTCCCGCTTCTTTCCAGTACATCATCGTGTCCGGCCCTCCTACCAGTCCATTAGCCAGCAGCATCGCCCCGAGTATCCGCATCATCAGCGGGCCGGGGTGCAGCCCCGGCTCTCCGTAGCTGGCGATATAGGCGATGCCGCCTACTACTATATCAAGCGTGATGTAGAAAGCGATTTCGCCAAGTCGCTGCCTGAAATACCGCATTGTGGTTTTCGTAATTTCCTGTTCCCGTTCCCGGTATTCTAGCAGAACGGCGTCCCATCTCACAGCATAGCCGCCGCCGGCAGGTCTGCTGCCTACTACCGCTGTCCTACCCCCAGATGCTGCTCCACGCGCCCGCTGACATAAGACATTCCGTAGGTGAATATCCAGAATACTATCGCCAGAAAGACATACAGCTCCCGCGCATTGTCCTGGAACTCAACATTCCCGCGAATGACCGTCCGCCCAATCTCCACAATGTCCAGCATTGAGATGATATAGACCAGGCTGGTGTCCTTGAACAGGCCGATAAACTGGCCGACGATGGCCGGGATGACATTCCGCAGCGCCTGCGGCAGCGAAATCAGCAGCGTGGTCTGCCAGCCGGGCAGCCCCAGCGCCCGCGCCGCCTCCGCCTGGCCCGGATGCAGCGCCTGCAAGCCGCCCCGGATATTCTCCGCCATATACGCCGAGCTGAACAGCGTGATCACTACTCCGGCCCGCAGCAGCGGCGAGGTGCCGGGAAAGACCAGCGGCCCCAGCACGTGCGCCATAAACAGCAGCGTAATCAGCGGCATCCCCCGAAATACCTCAATGAAAAACACGCACAGCCCCTTCAGCACCGGCAGATGGCTGCGTCGCCCCAGCGCCAGCGCGATGCCGATGGGCAAGCTCAGCGTTATGCCCACCGTCGCCAGCAGCAGGTTGAGCGTCAGCCCGCCCCAATGGTTCACCGGCACCGGCTGCAACCCCGGCACGCCGGGCAGGCCGCGCAGCAGTACCAGCGAAACTACGAATACGACAACGGCCAGTATGGACGCCCATCGCACTGTTCCCAGCGGCGTGTAGCGCGCCAGCGCCCAGCCCAGCGCAACCGCCGGCAGGTTCGCCACCAGCAGCAACCGTACATCCATCCCCATCCGTTCCAGGCTGTACGGCAGCAGGGCGAACAGGGCGGCGGCTACGGCAACCACCAGCGCGGCCGTGCGCGCCAAGCCGGCGCCGGCGATGCCCCACGCCATCCCCAGCAGCACGGTGATCAGCAGCAGGATGGCCTGCGGACGCCAGAAGCAATCCTGGCCGGGGCAAGCCTGGCTGGTGTTGTATCCCCCGATGGCAAACCGGCCGCCAATCCGGGCGATAACCGCCCAGTCGGCGTCCACCAGCGCCCAGCGCAGGCCGTACCACAGCGCCAGGGCAATGAGCGCGCCGGCGACGACGGTTATGACGCCGTTGTACCAGGTGCTGAACAGGTTGCTGCGGAGCCAGCCCAGTACGCCGACGCTGGTCGCCGGCGGCGGCAGCGGCCCCGTCATTCGGTTCGCAATGTCCGGCTGCGCGGCCATCATTTACCTGCTGCTCGATGCGCCGATGCGCCAGTTGTAGATGTTGCCAATCAGCGACCAGGTTAGGCTCATCGCCAGATAGCAGAGCATTATCAGCAGAAAGATGGAAATTGCCGGCGCCGTCTGCGTCATCGTCTGCGCGATGCCGGTCAGTTCGCTATATCCGACGGCGATGCCCAAGCTGCTGTTCTTGGTCAGGTTGAGGCACTGGCTGATTAGCGGCGGGATGATGACGCGCAGTGCCTGCGGAAAGATGACCGTCCGCAGCGTACTCATCGGCGTGAGGCCCAGCGCGCGGGCCGCCTCCGTCTGCCCCCGGCTTACCGACTGGATGCCGGCCCGCACAATTTCGGCGATGAAAGCCGCCGTGTACATTACCAGTCCAATCAGCAGCGCCACCATTCCCGGTTTAAAAGTCTGGCCGCCGACGATGTTCAGGAACCGGCCTTGCTGCTCCGGTATGGACAGCGTGAGCGGCGGCGCCCCGTTAATCAGGCTGACGATAATCCAGGACAGCGCGCCGCCCAGCAGAACTACTCCCCAGCCGGCCACTACCGGATACGATGCCTGGCCCGTTTCCAGCTCCCGCCGGGCCAGCCGGCGGCTGATGATAACCCCGGCAGCGATGACGGCCAGGGCCAGCAGCAGCCAGAGCCACGCTGCCGACCCGTCTGCCGCAGGGCCGGGGAACGACAGTCCCCGGTTGTTGACAAAGAAGCCGCCCGGCAGGATATAGCTTTCCCGTATCGGCGGCAGCGCCAGCAGTATCACCCACCAGAAAAAGAGCTGCACCAGCAGCGGCACATTGCGGAAAAACTCTACATAGACCATCGCCGTTTTGGCGACCAGCCAGTTGCCCGACAGCCGCATCACCCCCATGATGATGCCCAGCGCAATGGCCAGTATCACGCCGATGATGGCAACGAAAAGCGTGTTGGTAGCCGCGACAGCGATAGCGTAAAGAAAAGTATCCGCATTGGCGTCATAAGGCAGGAAATGATCCCCGATCGGCGTTTGGTAGGCGCGGGACAGAAAGCTGAAGCTATAGCTGATATTCCGTTCATTGATGGCGCTGATGAGGTTGACCGCCGCCGCCGCTACCAGGCCGACGACGATGAAAGCGGATACGAGCTGCGCCACCCACTGAATGACGACCGCGTGCCGCCAGACCGGGATATTCTGATAGGTAAGGAATCGGGGAATCTGCTGCGTCATAGCGGCACCGGACGACAAGACCGTTTTCAAGCGGGATAGTACAACATAGCCCGGCAAATCGCAAACCCGCCCCATCAATAAGGGCGCGTCGTAAAAATCACCGTCATTATGCCTCTTAACCGTCATTCCGGCGAAAGCCGGAATCTGGCGTCATAGTCCGTCACTACGGTGATAGAACCGACAGCCATAGATTCCGGCTTTCGCCGGAATGACGGTTGGGGGTGCGGAATGACGGTTGGGGGTGCGGAATGACGATGAATTTAATGGCCGGCCCTACCGGAACGGCGAAGCGTACAGCTGCCCCCCTTTCGGGCAGTCGGCGCAGGGGGCGGCGCTCCACAGCGCATTGCGCCCGCCCTCACGCGGCATCCCCAGCGGGGCCAGGTAGCGGTCGTAAATCTCGCCGTAGTTGCCTACCGCGCGGATTACATCCTGCGCCACCGTGTCTTTCAGCCCCATATCGGATTGCCCGAAAGAGCCTTGCAGCCCGAAAATGCGGTCAACCGCCGGGTCGCCCGTCGGCGCCGTCGGCACATTCTGCGAAGTTATCCCGTGCGCTTCGGCATAAATCAGAATCGCCATCACCGCCTTTACGATGTCGTACCACTGCTCGTCGCCATGGGGAACTACCGGCGCCAGCGGTTCCTCGGAGATGGCCTCCGGCAGGATGATGTGGTCGTCCGCATCCTCAAAGCCGCTGCGGTAGGCGTACAGCCCGGAGTGGTCGGTAGTGAAAGCGTCGCACTGGCGGCTGCGGTACGCTTCCGCCGCCGTGTCAAACTTCTCAAAAGTTTCCGCCTGGATGCCCAGGTTGTTCTTGTTGGAAAAATCCTGCAAGTTCAGTTCGGTGGTAGTGCCTTGCGTAACGCACACCGATGCGCCGGCCAGCTCCAAGGCGCCGGTCAGCCCGCTGTCCCGCCGCACCATAAAGCCTTGCCCGTCATAGAACATCGTCTGCGCGAAGTTGCCCCACTGCGCCTCGCGAGTGCTGGTAACGGTGATGGTGCGCGCCATCAGATCCACTTCGCCGGACTGGATGGTAACGCCCATTTCCGGGGCGGAAACCGGGCGGAACTCAATGGCGTCCGGGCTGCCCAGCACGGCGGCGGCCACGGCGCGGCACAGGTCAACATCAAAGCCCACATTGTTGCCGTCTTGCAGGAACCCGAAACCGGGGTTGGCGTTATTGCCGGCGCAGACCAAGCTGCCCCGGGCGCGCACTTGTTCCAGCCGGCTCTCTCCGCTGGACTCGGGAGCAGCGCCGGCCGGGGCTGTTGTATCGCCCGACCCGCCGCCGTCGCCCCCGGCGCACGCCGGCCCGGCAAACAACGCCAGCAACAGTATGATTCCGATGACGGAGTGCCAAGAATATCGGCGCAGCATCTTTACAGCTCCTGATTAGCTAAAATAACCGCAGTGCGGTTGCTCAACCCGATTATTGCTCAACCCGCAGTCGGGTTGATTATACCGCAGAAAGGGGCTGCCGGCATAATGCCGGCAGCCCCTTTCTACGGCTCCGGACGCAATGTGCGCCGGGACCGTAGCCGTTGCTCTGCTCTACCGCAGGGGCGCAGTGTAGATCTGGCCGCCCTTGGGGCAGTCGGTGCAGGTAGCCGCGCTCCACAGCGCGTTGCGGCTGCCCTCGCGGGTCAGGCCCAGCGGGGTCAGGTGGCGGTCGTAAATCTCGCCATAGTTGCCTACGGCGCGGATGACATCCTGGGCTACGGTGGCGTCGAGGCCGATTTCCTCCTGCCCGTAGGAGCCTTCCAGCCCGAACAGCCGGTCAACGGCGGTTTCGCCGGTGGCGGAGGTCGGCACATTGCTGCTGGTAATCTCAAAAGCCTCGGCGTAAATCAGGATGCCCATTACGGTGGACACGATGTCGTACCATTCCTCGTCGCCGTGCGGGACGACCGGGCCCAGCGGCTCCTCGGAGATGGTGCCGGCCAGGATGACATGGTCATCCGGGTTGTCAAAGCCGGCGCGGGTGCTGACCAGGCCGGAGCGGTCGGTGGTCAGGGCGTCGCAAGTTTCGGCAATGTATGCCTCGTTGGCGGAAGTGTTGTCCGGGTAAGTCTGGACATCGATGTCCAGATTGTTCTGGGTGATGAAGTCTTGCAGGTTCAGCTCGGTGGTGGTGCCTTGCTGGACGCAGACGGCGGAGCCGCCCAGTTCCATCATACCGGACACGCCCAGTGAGGTCTTGACCATAAAGCCCTGGCCGTCATAGAACATCGTCGGCGCAAAGTTGCCCCAGGTGATGTTGCGGCTGCTGGTCCAGGTGGTGTTGCGGGACATCATATCCACTTCGCCGGACTGCATGGTAGGCCCGCGCTCGGCGGCGGTAGTGGGGCGATATTCCACTGCGTCGGCGTCGCCCAGCACGGCGGCGGCCACGGCGCGGCACAGGTCAATGTCAAAGCCCTTGGTGTTGCCATCGTCGTCAACATAGCCAAAGCCGGCCAGAGAGTTGTTGCTGGCGCAGACCAGCTGGCCCCGGCTCCGGACGGTAGCCAGGCGGCTGTCGCCCTGGTTGTCCATCGCGGTGGCTTCCGCAGCGGTTGGGGCGGCGGTGGCTTCCATCATTGCGGCGGTGGGTTCGGCCGGCATTGCGGTGGGTTCCGTTGTTGCTGCGGCGGGCTGTGCCGGCGCCGGCTCTTCCGACCGGCAAGCCAGGGCCGCTACCAGCGCTACTAAAACTACAGCGCCGGCAATATACTTCATATATCGGCTCATTTCCTTTTGTCCTCCTTCGGCACGGGGCATACTTTTACCCCGGCAGCGACCGAGGCACAACGGCGATTATAGCAACGAAATCCGCATTTGGCAACGCATCCGGCGGCATTAAATCGGCAATTCGCTGGCGGCTTTGCGGAGTATTAAACCGGGCCGTTTCAGCCCAGGGACGGCCAGATCCGCAGCGCATTCCCGCCGAAAATCTGCGCCAGCTCCGACTACGGACACCAGCTTTCCATTTCCCGCATCGTGTGCCGCAGCGAGTTGCGGTAGCCCTCCCGGTTGGCGACCCGGGGCCAGTCGGAACCCCAGAGCATCCGCTCCGGGCCGAATGCATCGTAGGCCATTCTGACATAGGGCGGCGTATGACGATAGGGAAACGGCGGGTCGCTGATTTCGCCCATCCCGTGAATTTTCATCACCGTGTTGGGAAACTGCGCCAGCGTCAACGCCTGCCGAAACCGGCTCTCAGCCGGCATTTCCGGCGCGCCGATGGCGTGGATGCCCATTCCGGCCAGATGCTCAATGATGACGGGCAGGCCGGGCAGCGCCGCTACCAGCTCGGCGAACTCCGGCGCCGCAAAGCCCGCCGCCGGGCCGCCCACGCTTACCGACATCCCCAAGTCGGCGGCAGCCCGCCAAATGGATAGCGGATCTTGTCCCGGAGAGCGATGAAAGTTACGCAGCCGCAGCGATTCCGCGCCGGCGGCGTGCAGCCCGGCCAGCGTATCCGTTGCCGTCGGATCGTCCACATCAACCCGGCAGACTACTGCCAGCCGGCCCGGAAAGCGCGCCCGGCATTCCAGCACATAAGAATTGTCCAGCGTAGCCGTGGACTGCACCAGCACCGTCCTCGCTACCCCGTTCAGCTCCATCTGCGCCAGCAGCATCTCAACCGGTTCGTAATGGTTGCGCCCGATATGTACATGAGTGTCAACAATCTGCATAGTCCCGCCTCCGCTTGCAATATAACATAACGCCGAATCGCATAAATAACGCTGACAGCGGCTCAATCCATGCTACTGCCGCCTATGACGATTCCCAAATTGACCGCGCCGGGCAAATCCGCAATAATGCGCTCCAAACCAAACTGCGCCAGCCGGCGTATCTGCATCCGCATCTGCCATTCTACTCAAGCGCACGGCAGCGCACGCCGCCTTGATTCAGGAGCAGCATTATGGCCCGCATCGTTTTGGGAATGGGAACTCCGCACAGCCCGCAGCTCAGCACGCCGCCGGAACTGTGGGCGGAACACGCCAAACGCGATATGAACAACCCGGCGCTGCACGCCCCGGACGGCAAGGTCTATACCTACGAACAGCTGCTGGATCTGGCCGACCCGGCAATGGAACGGCAGATTACGCCGGAAAAATTCGCCGCCCGCTACCAGGCTTGCCAGGACGGCATCGCCGGCTTATCCAACGCTTTTGCCGACGCCAACCTGGACGCCCTCATCATTATGGGCAACGACCAGCAGGAACAATTCCATGACGACAATATGCCGGCGCTGGCGGCCTACTGGGGCGAAACCATCAAAAATATGCCGCCCGCGCTGGGCGACAACGCGCCCGCCAGCCGCAAAGCGTCCGCCTGGGGCTGGGCCGCCGACCGCGAGATTGACTATCCGGTGCAGCATCGCCTTTCGCTTCACATCATTGAAGCTTTGATGGAGGATCAGTTTGATGTGGCGCATACCCGCCGCCTGCCGGAGGGGATGGGCATGGCCCACGCCTTCGGATTCGTTTATCAGCGCGTAATGGCGCCCAGCCGGACGCCCACGGTGCCGCTGATGATTAACACCTACTACCCGCCCAACCAGGTAACGCCGCAGCGCTGCTACGAATTCGGCCGCGCCGTGCGCCGCGCCGTAGAGTCCTGGGACGAGGACCTGCGGGTCGGCGTTATCGCATCCGGCGGGCTGAGCCACTTCGTAGTGGACGAGGAGCTGGATCTGACGGCGATTGACGCTTTCCGCAACCGGGACGCCGATACGCTGTGCCGCCTGCCCCGGGAAAAGCTTAACTCCGGGAATTCGGAAATCCGCAACTGGATTGCCGCCGCCGGCGCCGCTGAGCATCTGGATGCGCGGCTGCTGGACTATGTGCCGTGCTACCGCTCGCCGGCCGGCACCGGCTGCGGCATGGGTTTCGTAGCGTGGGAATGACCTGACCGAATCGGCACCGAACCGGATAGTGGCCGGCCTACTGCCGGCCGTTATCTCACTCCAGTAGCCGCGGCAAGACTACCAATAGCAGGCTGGTTATGCCGGTGTTGAGCACTACGCCGGCAAACACTGCGCCGAAAACCCACTTGGTCATACGGGCTTCGCGTACCGCATCGCGGGCTTCCTGCTGGGCAAACCGGGTTTCCATTTTGTATTCCTGCTCTTCGAACCGGGCCTGCATTTTCGCGTCCTGCTCGGCAAATGCGGCGCGCATTTCAGCGCGTAGCTCGGCTATTGCGATTTGGAGCTTGGATTCCTGCTGGGCAAACCCGGATTCCATCTCAACGCGCAGTTCACTAATCAGCTGATTGAACTGGGTGTGCAGCTCGGCAAACTGAGTTTGCACTTTCGCATCCTGCTGGGCAAACCCCGCCTGCATTTTCGCATCCTGCTCCGCAAATTGAGTTTGCATTTTCGCATCTTGCTCCGCAAACCGGGCCAACATCTCGGTGCGTAGTTCGCCGATCAGCTGATTGAACTCGGTGCGCTGTTCGGCAAACCGCTCAATGGTGTCAAACTTGAACGCCGTGAAATCATCACGAAAACGTGCCAGGTCGTCTTTCGTCGCAAAAGAGCTTTCCAGCACCATCCGCCCCGCCAGGTCAATCAGCTCGTCAACCTGCTGGGGGGCGTGTCCCCGCCGCACCATCGCCTCGCGGACATCATCCAATGTAGTCATCGTAGTCATTGCGCTATTCCTTATGCCGCTGCCGTACCGCTATCTGCCGGGATAAACTGCGGTTTGCCGGGCGGACGCCACCCGGCGACTGCGCCGTCAACGCCATCATAGCAAAACCCGCCGTCAACTGCTACTCTATGCGCCGGGTAGTTTCCCATACCGCGATTTGTGGCGTTATGCCGCAGTGTCAGACTAGAACGAGGAGGCAAACCTATGATTTCACAAGCCGACAACATCACTTTGACGCAGGTTGCCCCCGGCACTCCGATGGGCGAACTGATGCGCCGCTACTGGATGCCCGCCTTGCTGTCGTGGGAACTGGCCGAACCCGACGGCGCGCCCGTGCGCGTCAAACTGCTCGGCGAGCAGCTGGTAGCCTTCCGCGACACCGACGGACGCATCGGCCTGCTGGAGGAACTCTGCCCCCACCGGCTCGCTTCGCTGTGGCTGGGACGCAACGAGGAATGCGGCCTGCGCTGCGTCTATCACGGCTGGAAATTCGACATCAACGGCCAGTGCACCGATATGATGAACGAGCCGGCCGACAGCGATTTCCCGTCCAAAATCACCACTGCCGCCTACCCCACCGTCGAAATGGGCGGCGTCATCTGGGCTTATATGGGGCCGCCGGAGCATATGCCGCCGCCGCCCCGTTTTGAGTGGGCGGCAGCGCCGGAAACCCACCGCCATGTCACCAAGAACATCCAGGAATGCAACTGGCTGCAAGCCTTGGAAGGCGGCATTGACTCGGCCCACGCCACTATCCTGCACCGCACCCTGCGCCCCGATACCACCCACGCCGGCTTGCGTATCGACTCGGCCCATGTCCAGGGCCGGCCGCCCGAATTGGAAGTGGACATTACCGACTACGGCTATCGCTACGCCGGCATCCGGTCGCTGGGCGATGAGGGCAGCCATGTCCGCGCCTATCACTTCGTGATGCCGTTCCACCAGATCCGCGCCAGCCAGCGCGGCTATCGCGGCAAGCCGGGGCCGGTAGGTTTCCTGGCCTCCGGGCATATGTGGGCGCCGATGGACGACCACAGCGTGATGGTCTGGAACTGGGATTTGTCCTATGACGACCCTATTGAAGCGGCGGAACGGGTGGAGATGGACCGCAGCTACGGGCGCGGGCCGGAGCATATGCTGGACCGCTTCCGCACCCGCGTCAACCGGGGCAATGACTGGATGATTGACCGCTCCGTGCAGAAAACCGAAACTTTCAGCGGCATCGACGGCGTCAACGCCCAGGATGTGGCCGTGCAGGAAAGCATGGGCCATATCGTGGACCGGACGCGGGAAAACCTGTCGCGCACCGATATGGCCATCGTTCAAGCCCGCCGGCAGCTGCTGCAAGCGGCGCGCGCCGTAGCCGAGGGCGGCGCTCCCCCCGGCGCCGGCGACAACTACTATATGCTGCGCCCGGCCCAAGCCATCCTGCCCGCCGGCGTGGACTGGCGCGATGCCCTGTGGGACGACCTCTATCCCGACGGCTCCCAGCCGCGCAACGGAAAGTAGCCGCGCAAAGCGGCGGCATAGTTGCGCCGGAGTCTGTCGGCGCAACTATGCTACTCTACAGGCATCGCACCCGCTGCTGGAGAGAAATTGCGCCTATGACTACCGATACCAACGCCCCCGAAACGCATCAGCAAAAGCATACCCGGCTGGCTTGGCAGCTGCTGAACCAGGCCGACCACGAAATAATGGCCGGCGATTTGCTGCAATCCTCAGAAAAACTCTGGGGCGCAACCAGCCACGCCCTGAAAGCGCTCTGCGAAAGCCGCGGCTGGCGGCACAGCAAATACGCCCAACGCCACCACGCCGTCAAGCAACTGGCCAAGGAAAAAGACGACGAGAGCATCTTTCCGGCATTCAAGGTAGCCGAGTCGTGCCACGCCAACTTTTACAATGACTGGATGGAATTCCAGGATGTGGACGAAAACCGCGTCATCGTCCGCCGGCTGGTAGAGAAAATCCTGGCCGAGGTGTAGCGACAGGAGAATTGTAACGAATGACTAATCAGGAAACCGAAACGCATCAGCAGAAGCATACCCGGCTGGCTTGGCAGCTGCTGAACCAGGCCGACCACGAAATAATGGCCGGCGATTTGCTGCAATCCTCAGAAAAACTCTGGGGCGCAACCAGCCACGCCCTGAAAGCGTTCTGCGAAAGCCGCGGCTGGCGGCACAGCAAATACGCCCAACGCCACCACGCCGTCAAGCAGCTGGCCAAGGAAAAAGACGACGACAGGATACACCTGGCTTTCAAGGTAGCCGAGTCGTGCCACGCCAATTTTTACAATGACTGGATGGAATTCCAGGATGTGGACGAAAACCGCGTCATCGTCCGCCGGCTGGTAGAGAAAATCCTGGCCGAGGCGGATATAGGCTAATCGCTGCTTGGCGTCGTCCGGTACAAAGCCTTTTCCAAAAGCCGCCGCTGCTCCGTATTGACGGTTCCGCAGTCCGCGCCGCTCAGCTTGGCAAACCTGAATTCGCTGCCTTGCATACGCCGTTTTACACAAGTGATAGCTTCCGGCGATTGGTCTATGCCCAGCCAACGCCGCCCCAACTTTTCGGCGGCGGCCAAAGTTGTACCTGATCCGCAGAAAAAGTCAAGCACAGTATCGCCCGGATTGGACGACGCCTTTATAATTATCTCCAGCAGCTCAATCGGCTTTTGCGTCGGGTATTCGGGATACTGCGGGTCTTTGACTACCCAAACATCCTGCAATTTTTTGCCGGCGGCAACCGCTGCGTCAGCATAGACGATTTTGCGGGGATTGCCGGTTGCCGACCATTCGATCAAACCTAGCGCATCCAGGCGTTCCAGTTCGTCGGGGGCTGAACGCCAATGACGCCCGGGCGGCGGCGTCATACCCCGCCAGGGGCTACCGGTCGCGCCGTTGCGGGTTTCACCGGGGGCGTGCAATGGCACGGTAGTATAGCGGCGGCCCGAAGCGTCAACTTTGTTGTACCGCGCCTTTATTTCATCATCGGTTAGCGGAATGCGGGCGTCGTTCCAAGTGAATCGGTCGGACTTGGTGTAGAACAATATCATATCTTTGATGTTGCCATAGCCTTTGCGCTGAAAGTTTTTCGGATTGCACTTGATGCGCGTAATGTCATTGCGGAAATGTTCTATTCCAAAAATATCATCCATCAGTACTTTAACGCGATGGCCGACTTTAGCGTCGATGTGGACATAGATGGAGCCGTCGGGTTTCAACAGGCGGTGCGCCCAGCGCAGCCGGGCGGCCAGAAATTCCAAGTACGCCGCGCCGTTTAGATTGTCCGCATAGGCCGTCCGCCCGTTCCGCGCCGCGCTAATTGTCGCGCTGCGGCCCGGCGAAGTAGAATACACGTTGTTAGTGGCAAACGGCGGGTCGATATACACCAGGTCAACCCGGTTAGTACAGCTATCGGCGAAATACTCCAGCGCAGCCAGATTATCGCCTTGAATCAGCATATTCATTTTGGCCTCACAGCGCATAGAGGAATTCGCGCAGCACCAGCGCGCTGACAATATTGTGTTCAGGATGCAAAGTTAAGTATGTGTACATTTTATGTTGGCCCGGTATGTACAGCACTCCGTCGAGAACCGCTACTTTTACCGCGTCGACGGTGGTAGTCAACAGAGATAAGGCATCCTCAAATTGAGCATTTTGATGCCCGCCAACGTCAGTAAGGAACTTGGTTTCGCAGATGACATACTGCCCGTTGAATTTCGCCAATAGGTCAATCCCTTTATCCCTCTGGTATCCCAGATGTTCACGAGCGAAGTTTTTGCACGATTCGTCACTGCCATCAAAGACCGCGTTTTCGGTTGCGCCGATAAACGCGCTTTCATCGGTTACAATGTTTGAGGTTATTGTCCGCTTGCGTACCCATTCTTTGAACATTGGGCCAATTTGACGATTAGTTTCTTTCGGCTGCGAGGCCGCTTTGTAAATTTCGCCGGCTCCCATATCCCGCAGACGTGCGGCGATGCGACGGACGGTTTCCGGGTTGCGCCCTATCGCCGAGCGGTCTTTACGCAGGTAGCTGATGTAAGAATCCTTGATCGGAAATAGCGGCAACCCTAACGCCGCGTTAAGCAATTCGGCATCGTCATAGCCCTGCAACGCGGTTTCAACCCGTTCCCATTGTGCAATGCCAATATCCCTGATGCTGTCGGGGATAGTAGGATACACCCTGAACAGCTGATCCAGGTAATCCCTCTGGTTAGCGAGATCGCAGCTCATTTGCGTCCAGCGGTTCATAATTAATCTACCCCCAATCGTCCAACCCAAGATCCCGCCTCACTTCGGCTGCGGTATGGACGCTTTCCTGCCCGCTGCGGATACGCTCCAGGACTTCCGACGCCAGATAGTAGTCCTCAGCGTCGTCAATCCCGCGCTCAACGAGCTCTCGCAGCAGAAACTCCGCGGAACGCCCGGTTTGCGATGCCAACAAGTTCAGACGCTGTTCGGTTTCGGGTGAAAGTACAATCGTAGTAGCCATATTGCGCCTCCTGCGTTTTCACTGTCGCATCGCCGGCCGCCGGGCAATGCCCGCACGGCCGGCGCGTACCGCTTGGAATCGGCGCCAACTCTGGCGCCTACCCCTCTTTCAGCGCCGGTATTACTTTCGTGCCCAGCAGCTCTACCGAGCGCATTACGGCTTCGTGCGGCATATGGCCTTCGTTGCCGTAAATCAGGATGTAGCCCGGCTCCAGGTCGTCCCGGATGTGCCGCAGCTTTTCGGTTACCGTCTCCGGGCTGCCCACGACGATGTTGTAGGCCGCCTGTAGATCCTCGTAAGTCATCCGGCGCCCCATCGTCCCGGTGCCAATCAGCGGGCGCGACATTTTGATGCGGAGCGCTTCCCGCGACTGATAGCCCGGCGGGTCGTTGAACTCCATCGGCCCCCGGTTGCGGTGGTTCTCCGTCCACAGGAAAGTCCGGCCTATCTCCTGCGCCTGCTCGTCCGTGTCGGCCACCAGGCAGCGAATCAGATAGCCGAAATGCTCCGGCCCGGCTTCGTAGCCCTCCTCGGCGGCGGTTTCGTGGTAGATGCCTTTCAGCTGCTTCGTCAAATCCAGCAGCGACCCCAGGTTCATATACGGGTAGCGATGCTTCGCCGCCCAGATGACCGACTCCGGGCTGCCCGTGCCGGGGAACCATACCGGCGGATGCGGCTTCTGGATCGGCACGACCCAGGGATTGACCATCCGGTGCGGCCAGTATTCGCCTTCCCAGCGGAACGGGCCGGGCTGCGTCCAGCACTTGACGATAAGGTCATGCGCTTCCTCAAAGCGCGGCCGGTTCTCGGTCGGGGGATAGCCGGCGTGCAGCGTCTCCACGGCGGTGCCGCGCACAAAACCGGAGATGATGCGGCCGCCGCTGATGCAGTCCAGCATCGCAATTTCCTCCGCCATCTTTACCGGATCATTGACGGCGATGACATTGCCCAGCATGGCGATTTTCGCCCGCCGGGTGCGCTGCGTGATGACGGCGGCGTCCACATTCACCGACGGCTTCATGCACCAGTAGCTGCTGTGGTGTTCGTTGGACATAATGCCGTCAAACCCCACTTCGTCGGCCAGCTGATACTGGTCATGGTAGTTGCGGTACAGGATATGCGCCTTTTCGGGGTCAAAGTAGGTGTTCGGAAAGTGCATCCGCCCCGATTCATAGGGGGCCAGGTCATCCTCGGTAACATGGCCGTAGGGCTGTTCGGAAAACCAGAAAACTTCCAGCTCGTGCGCCATAATGCTTGCTCCTTGTCGCTTGCTTGACGGGTGCGCTGACGGGATTGATGTACGGGCGGGCCGGCCGGCTAGTAGTGGTCCAGGCCGTTGAGAAAGTCCTGCACGGCAGCCACGAATTCATCCCGCTTTTCAATGGCCGGCGAATGCCCGCACTGGTCGATGATGCGGAGACGGCTGCCCGGTATCGCTTGCTGGAACAGATGGCCGCACTCCACCGGGATGATGGCGTCCTGGTGTCCCCACACAATCAGCGTCGGCGTGTCCACGCGGGCCAGCGTATGCGGCAGGCTGGGGTTGTGCAGATAGGGTTTCCAGCAGAGCTGCGACGCCGTAATCGCATTGGAATGGACGACCAGCTGTTCCTCCGGCGTCAGCTCCCGGCTGTACTGCTCGTAGTTCGGCACCTGCGCCGGGTCATAGAACCGCTGCTGGAGCCGGGTAGCGGAGGACACCATAAAGATTTCGGCGATTTCGCCCTCTTGCGGCTTGATGCCGGCGGCGTCCACCAGTATCAGGGCGTCTATGTTGTGGTCGTCCATCGCCGCCATTTCCGCCGACACCCAGCCGCCCATCGACGAACCCATCAGCACAACATCTTGCAGGCCCAGCGCGTCAATGAACATATGGTTGAAGTGGGCGACGTCGGGGATGGTCTTGACCCAGTCCGGGCCTTCGGTGCCGTTGAAACCGGGCTGGCTGGGGACATAGACGGTATAGTCCTCGGCCAGGTCGCCGTGATAGGGCTGCCAGCCGTTGGAACCGCCGGCGCCGTGGAAAAACACCAAGGGCGGGCCGCTGCCGCCGGAGTACATTTCTACGGCAGTCCCGTTGACATTTACGGTAGTGCGCGAACCGCTTGTTACTGTGATCATAGCATCGTCCTGTGCGGAGTTGGGATGCGCCATTCTGGTACAGCAGCCGGCCAATGTCAAGGCAGCGCCCGTCACCCCGTTGCCCCGTCCGTCATCTACATACCCCTGCATACCCCCATTTCGTACATACCGTCCGTAACCATAACCGTCATTCCGGCGCAAGCCGGAATCCAACGCCGGCAATCCCGCCGCTACGGTAATGAAACCGGCAATAACCATAACCGTCATTCCGGCGCAAGCCGGAATCCAGCGCCGGCAATCCCGCCGCTACGATAGTGAAAGCGGCAGCCGTAGATTCCGGCTTGCGCCGGAATGACGGTTGAGACGCCGGATTACGGGAGATGTCTGGCGTAAAGGCAACGATAAGCCCATCTCGGATGAGATGGGCCTTTGCAGATGGGAGGAGCTCTTGCCGGCGCGCAACCGGCCCGCCGGCAATCCCGCCGCGTCCGTCAAGCGCGCGGGTGGCTCTGCTCGTATTCCTCACGCACATGGTTGTCGGTGAGGTGCGTGTACACCTGCGTAGTAGAGATGCTGGAATGGCCCAGCAGTTCCTGCACATGGCGCAGCGAGGCGCCGTTTTGCAACAGATGCGTCGCAAAGCTGTGCCGCATCGTGTGGGGCGTAATCTTGGGGTCAATGCCCGCTTTCTTGGCGCTGGCTTTCAGCACATTCCACACCCACTGCCGGGTCAGCCGTTCCCCCCGATGGTTCACATAGAGGGCGGTTTCCCCCTTTTTCTGCCCCAGCAGCTCCACGCGCGGGCCGCCGATGTACTCGTTCAGATGCTCCAGCGCCTCCGGGTACACATAGACGATGCGCTCTTTGGAGCCTTTGCCCCAGGTGCGGATGAAACCCTCCTCAAAGTCAACATCCTGCACATTCAGGTTCACCATCTCGCTGACGCGCAGGCCGGTGGCGTAGAGCAGCTCCAGGATGCTGGCGTCGCGGCGGCCCTCCGGCGTGCCGGTGTCGGCGGCGGTGTTCAGCAGCCGTTTCACTTCATCCTCAGAGATGAATTTGGGCATTGAACGGCCCACCCGCGGCGAACCCAGGTTCTCCGTGGGGTCGTCGGTGATTATCCCGTTGCGGCTCAGGTAGCCGAAAAACGACCGCACGGCCGCCACTTTGCGCGCCAGCGTCGTCTCCCGGTAGCCCAGGTTGTCCCGCAGTTCGCTGATGTACGCGTTCAGCAGGTTGATGTCCACCCGGCCCCAGCGGTCCGGGTCATCGCCGGCGTCCAGCCGGCCTTGCGCGAACTTGCAGAACTGGTTCAGGTCGTTGCTGTACGCGTCCAGCGTATTCTGCGAAAAACCCCGTTCCACCACCAAATGCTGCAAGAACGAATTTACGGTACGGTCCATAATGCCCCCGCCCGGATTGCTGCGTCGCTGCTAAATGCTGCGACCGGAATCGCCAAAAAGATTCGCGCCCTATTCTGCTATGCGCGTTTGACGATTGCCCGATTATGGGGTTGCAGATTATGACATCTTTGGAGATCAGCGCAGCGCGCCAATGCACCGCCGGGCCGGAACGGACGGACGGATGGACGGACGCAATGCCGCCGCCGTCTGTTCCGTATGGTAAGATTATCCCCGCATCACGCCGGCAAAACCGGCAGCCCCCGGCGCGGAGTCCACAATGGCCACTGTTGCAACCCTATACCCCAGCCCCGGTATTCCCCCCGCCGTGGCCGATGCTTTGAGCAGCGCCAACGACCGGCCCCGACCGGCGGAGGATGCGGCGCGCACCGCGCCGAAATATGCCGCTATGGCGCAGGAATTCCGCCGCAGCGCCTGGCGGCATCTGGAGGATGGCGACCTGCCGCAGGCATCCAACAAAACATGGGGAATGGTTGCCGAAACGGTCAAGGCCATCAGCGCCTATCACGGCAGCATCATCCACACGCACCGCAGCATTATGAAAGTGGTGGCCCGGTTGAGCCGCTTGGCGGCCGACGCCGGCGATGCGGAAACCGCCCGTTGGATCGGCGCCATTTTTCTTACTGCCAGCAAACTCCACAGCAATTTCTACGAGGACGAACTCGATGCGGACATCGTACTGGCCGGCCTGATACAGTGCGAACAGCTTATGGAGCGGCTGTACGCTTTGTTCTGGCCGGACGGCTCGGCAGCGTAGCGAATCGGCATAAGCGAGATGACGCTTGCTTAAAGACGCCCGGCCGTCGCATCCCAAAACGGCCTCAAAAAAACAGCCGCAGCGCCCCTTCCGCAAGCAGGGCGAACACCACGGCGTGCAGCAGCAGGCTGGCGGCAATCGCTGCCAGCAGCCGACTCCGCCGCATCCCCATTACTTCCAGCGTCAGCGTAGTGGCATACACCCCGGCCCATGGCGTTGCCGCCAGCGCGCCCCAGACGCCCCAACGATCCAGCCAGCGCGTCAGCAGCCGGCTGCGCCGCCGCAGTACCCATACGGCGGCATACCGCAGCGGCGCCGGACGCAGCCGCAGCAGCATCCGCACTACCCGGCTGCCGCGCTCCGCCCACCGGAACAGCGCCGAAATCACCAGCGCCGGCAGCATATTGAACGCGAATGACACCAACGCCACCGCCACGGCGTCCAGCCCCATAGCAAGGCCCAAGGGTATGGACACCAGTTCCTCCCCGATGGGCGATGCCGCAGTAAGCGCAACCGCTATGTACTTTGCCAGCAACCCGTCTGCCTCATCGCCTGCTTTCACACTCGCGCGCCACAATTGCCCGGCGCAAGCTAATTCGCTGCCTCATTTATCTTGCCAACACGGGACCTTGCCAATACGCTCAATCATATGATAGCATCCCGTTGCCGCTAGACGGCTTGACCGATGCCGAATTCATCCGCGCACTGGAAAGCTTGGAGTGAAATTGTGAATCATCTGTTCCGTTCTACCCCCCCCCCCCCCCCAGTAGTTATGTAAAGTCAACGCGGGCCTGGCGGCTGGGCAAGATTGCCGTTATCGGCGTCTTGGCGATGCTGGCCGTCGCCGCCGGGCTGGCCTTTCCCAACAACCCGCCCAACGCCGCCGCGCAGGGCGCGCAAGGCGGCTACACTTACACCTCGCGGATTTGCCAGGAATACGGCCAGCAGCCCCGCTGGTACAATGTGCGCGACGGGCAGGCCGCCTACAACGGCGGCAACAGCGACAGCGGTTGGCTGATTGTGCTGATCAGCGGCGCCAACACTAGGACCATTCACCACTTTAACTTCAGAGGGTGGTTTAACTCTTCTGGCGCCCAGTGGCACGTTGACGATCCCGCGGATGGCGTTGCGCCCCGGTACTATACCAACGTCCACACCGGCGTGTCCGGTTTTCAAAGGTTCAACCGGGACACTAACCAATTTTATACCCCGGCATTCGGCAACAATTTTGTCCTGGACTATAACAACGATGGCGTGTTTTCCTTAGCCGACGCACACGACCATCCCGCCCCCGGCATTCAGCGGTACTATCGCGTCGGCGTCCATTGGACCAGCCAAGAGCAGTACGGCGGCAGCTATGTGCGCTGGGCGCATATGGCGTGGTGCCGCTAATCCGGCAGCCGGGCAGTTTCCCGGCACAAGCGGCCCCTCGTAAAGAGGGGCCGCTTTTCGTTAGGTGGATGTGGGGCATATGTGCCGTCATTCCCTATGCCCCGTCATTCCGAACCCCTGCCGGCCCGCCCCCCTAACCGTCATTCCGGCGCAAGCCGGAATCCAGAACCGTAACCCGCCATTCCGGTAACGGAGCCCCGGCAACCCCGTAATTACGGCGAAATTTAGCAATGACCGCCCCGCCATTGCCCCCGGCCGGTTGCCCTGTGCTATGCTATCCCGCAGCCAACGCCGGCCGTCCCCGGCTGCCCTAGCCGGCCCCTTTCGCTTGATTACCCCAGCTGGCAAACCGACAACAGCACAGCACGCAAGCAACCCCCATCGCAAAGAGCCCCCATCCCAAGGAGCCCCCACCACCATGAAAGCCATCCAGATTACCGAGTACGGCGGCCCCGAAGTATTGCAGTATGTTGACTTGCCCGACCCCGTCGCCGCGCCCGACCAGGCCGTAGTCGCCATCGCAGCCGTAGGCGTCAACTTCACCGACATTTACAGCCGCGCCGGCATCAACCCCCCCGGCCTCCCCTGGATCGCCGGCGTCGAAGCCGCCGGCGTTGTCCAGTCCGTCGGAGCCAACGCTGCCAACAGCGGCATCAGCGTCGGCGACCGCGTCGCCTATTGCAGCGTCCCCGGATCTTACGCCGAACAAGCCGCCGTCCCCGCCTGGCGCCTGGTGAAACTCCCCGACGGCCTCTCCACGCAGGACGGCGCCGCCGCTATGCTCCAAGGCATGACCGCCCATTACCTCTGCCACGATACCTACGCCGTCCAGCCCGGCGACCGCGTGCTGGTGCATTCCGGCGCCGGCGGCGTCGGCCTCCTGCTGATCCAAATGTGCAAAATGCGCGGCGCCTATGTCTATACCACCGTTTCCACCGACGCCAAAGCGGAACTGGCGCGCAACGCCGGCGCCGACTGCGTCATCTTGTACACCCAACAGGATTTCGCGTCGGAAATCGCCCGTGAAACCGCCGGCGCCGGCCTCCACGCCGTCTTTGACGCCGTCGGCAAGGATACCTTTGACGGCAGCCTGGCATCCCTCGCCCCGCGCGGCTGCCTCGCCCTGTACGGCCAGGCCAGCGGCGCCGTTCCCCCCGTTGACCCGCGCAGCCTCGGCAACGGCTCCAAGTTCCTCACCCGCCCCGGCCTCGGCGACTACACCGCCAACCGCGCCGAACTGGAACAGCGCGCCAATGCCGTCCTCGGCTGGGTGCAGTCCGGCGCGCTCAAACTTCGCGTTGAGCATACCTTCGCCCTGGCCGACGCCGCCGAAGCCCATCGCCAGCTGGCCGCCCGCGCGACCACCGGCAAACTGATACTTACCCCGTAGCGCAGCGCAAACACCCCGCAGTCCAACCGCCCTTTATCCAAATGATGCCGGCCGCACCGCAAATCGCCTCTGCTCCGCCCCGTACCCGGAGCGCCGGGGAATACGCGCCCCACCCGGCTGCCGGCCCGGACGCAGCCCGTTCCGCATTGCCGGCTCCGCCCTGGCCGGCCCCCGGCGGCATTGTCCTGGCCGACCTGGACTGGATTGCCGACATCGCCCGGCGTTGCGGCCTGTCGGATTTGCCCATCCCCGCCGGCTCGGTAGTGCTGGAGCGCATCTCCGCCGCCGGCGGACGCTGTTTCTGCTACCCCGACGGTTCCTGGCTGATTGGACTGTCGCAGCCCCGCCTCCAACGCTGCGGACGCCGCGGCGTTGAGGGCATCGTCGCCCACGAACTCCTGCACGCCTGGCTCTGGCGCGAGCATCGCTACCGCGGACACGGCGCCGTCTTTGAAGCCTATGCGTCCGCGCGCGGCATCCCCCGCTGGTGCTCCGCCTATCAGGATGTGCGCCGCCGCGGCCCCCAGCAGCTCGCCCTTTTTGACACCTGGCCCCCGCCGCCCCTCTTGGGTTTGTAATCGCACTACACCGCCTTACAACCGTCATTCCAGTTACAACCGTCATTCCAGTTACAACCGTCATTCCGGCGCAAGCCGGAATCCCGCCCCGGCGATTGTACAAAGATTCCCCAAACCCGTATAATGGAACGCAATCACAGCCCGCCGCAGGAGGCCCCCTATGCCCGCAACGGTCCAGCAAGACGAAGTTTATGAAGCCCTCCGCACCGTCTACGACCCGGAAATCCCCGTCAATGTAGTGGACCTGGGCCTGATTTACGACGTGCAGGTCAGCGACGCCAACGACGTTTTCGTCCAGATGACCCTCACCTTCCCCGGCTGCGGTATGGGCCCCCATATCGCGCAGCAGGCCGAATGGGCCGTCCAGGACGTCGAGGGCGTCGAGGAAGTCAACATCGAACTTACCTTCGACCCGCCCTGGTCCCCCGACCTGATTAGCGAGGAAGCCCGCAATATGCTCGGCATTTAGCCCGGCCCGCCGCCGGGCGCCCCGCCGCGCCTTTCCCCACACGGAGCAGCCGATGGCATCGCAACAGCCCAACAACCCCCAGCAGAACGCGCGCTTGCAGCAAATCCGCCGCCAGTGGGAGCAAAAGCGCCAGATTACCGAGCGCCTCGCCGCCATACGCACCACCATCGGCGTCTATAGCGGCAAAGGCGGCGTCGGCAAAACCACCGTCGCCTGCAACCTCGCCGCTACCCTCGCCGCCCAGGGCGAGCGCGTCGGACTGCTCGACGTCGACATCGACTGCCCCAATGTCGCCCGCGTCATGGGCATTTCCGAACCCCCCGACTACTCCGACGGCCGCATTACCCCGGCGCAAGGCCACGGCGTCAAAGTCGTATCCATGGCCTTTTTCCAGGAAAACGAGGACGAAGCCATCATCTGGCGCGGCCCTATGATCCACAACGCCATCAATCAATTCCTCCAAGCCACCGACTGGGGCGAACTGGAATACCTGATTGTTGACCTGCCGCCCGGCACTTCCGACTCCCCCCTTACCGTAATGCAGACCATCCCCGTGGACGGCTTTGTCGTCGTCAGCACCCCCCAGGACCTCGCCATTGTTGACGCCAAACGCTGCATCAATATGATACGCAAACTCAACCTCAACATCGTCGGCATCGTGGAAAACTACGCCGGCGATATTTTCGGCGCCGGCGCCGGCCGCGCGCTGGCCGACGACATCGACGCCCCTTTCCTCGGCAGTATGTCCCTCCGCAGCTCCTACCGCGATACCAGCCGCCCTACTGTCCTACTGGACGACGCCGTAAGCGCGGAATACGCCGCCATCGCCCAAGAGCTCCGTTCCAGCCTCAAAGCGCTAGGCCGCGCCGCCTGAACCAACCCCAACCCCGTCCCCCGCGCGGCCACAACCTACAATAACCCACCCTATGGGATGGGTTAGCGAGTGTAGTCATATTCGCCGTCATGCCGGCGCCATAACAACCGTCATCCCGGCGCCACAACAACCGTCATTCCGGCGCCGCTACAACCGTCATTCCGGCGCCGCTACAACCGTCATTCCGGCGAAAGCCGGAATCCGGCGTCGTAATCCCCATACTACGGTAATAGAGCCGGCAACCATAGATTCCGGCTTTCGCCGGAATGACGGTGATGACCACACGCCCTAGGGAGATGCCAGTCTGAAACTAACCAGCACCGCCGGCATCGCCCCCCCTTCCAGTGCGCCGGTTGACGGCCGTCGCACTGCTGCCCACCCCGCAATCCGTATCCCCACCGCCCAGGCAATGCCTTGCGGCGTAACCACCAGCGGCATCCGGTCGCGCAGTGCCGCCGGAATCCCGGATTCCCGGAACAAATCCGCCATCTTGCGGCTCCCCGTCATCCCCAAAGGCCGGATGCGGTCCCCCGGCTGCGCCGCCCGCACAATTGCCCCATCGGACAAAGCATCGGGCGACAAATACGCCGCCAGCGGATCGCCGGTATCCAATGCCCCGGCATCCGGCAACGTTTCCGCGCGGCAGGTAACTTCCCAGCCGTCCCGCTTGGTAACCCCAATAGCGATTGCCCCAAAGGGCAGCGTCAGCCGGAACGCGCTCCCCAGCCGCGGATACGCCCCGGCGCCGTTGCCGTCAATATCAGTATCAATATCGCTATCGCCGCCGCCGGCATCCCTGTGCGCCGCCGGGTACAGCCGCAGCCATTCCCCCCCCGCCGCCAGGATATAGCCCCCGGGCAGATGCACCGCCTTGCCGCCGCCGCCCGGCGCCGTAATCACCCCCGCCATCGCCGTCAAATGCCGTTCCGTAAGCCGCTTTTCGTGTCCGGTAACCGTCCGCCAGGCCCGGCGCAGCAGCAGCGGCCGCAATGCCGGATGCGCCGCCGCCAACCCCGCCCGACGCAGCCGCAGCGAACCATCTAACCCCGCCGGCTCCGGCGCCACTTCCGGCCACAACGCCGCCGCCCGCCCCTCCAGGTACTCCAGCTGAACGGCGGCGATGCGCGCTAGCCGCCCCAGCGCATCAACAATCTGCGGATTCAGCTGTTCCGCCAGCGCCGGCATCAAATCCAGCCGCACCCGGTTGCGCGCGAATTCCCGCATATAATTCGTGCTGTCATCCCGATAATCCACCCCCAGCGCGCCGCAGTAAGCAATTGTGTCCGCCCGGCGCAAAGTGAGCAAAGGCCGCCAAACCCGTAAGCCGCTGCCGTCCGGGTTTGCCGATGCCCTTGCGCCGGACAACTGCGCTGCGTCGGCGCCGGTTTCCGGGTACGGCCACGCCCCCGTTTCCGACATCCCCCGCAGCCCGTGCATCCCGCTGCCCCGCGCAATGTGCAGCAGCGCCGTCTCCGCCAGGTCGTCCGCCGTATGCCCCAGCGCAACCACCTGCGCCCCGGCTTGCCGGGCTGCGCGCGCCAGAAAATCGTAGCGCAAATCCCGCGCTGCCTGCTCAAATGACGACACCCCATACCGCCGCTGATACTCCGCTACATCAACTTCCTCAATAATGCACTCCGGCCAGTTGCGGCGCACAAAATCGGCGTCGTCATACCGTTCCTGCCCCCGAAAATCGTGTATCAGATGCGCCGGACGCACCGCAAACCCCAGCTTTCCCGCCGTATTGCCCAACGCCAGCAGCAGCGCGCACGAATCCGGACCCCCCGATACCCCTGCCACCACCGTATCCCCCGCCCCCAACCCCAGCCGCCGCGCCGCAGCCAGTACGCCCCGGTTTAGACGCCGCACGACGGGAGGCGACGGTTCCCGCTGTTCAGAGCGTGCCATTGCGTTGCCGCCCGGCCGGTTGCCCGGCTTACCCTCAAGCCCGGTTGCCCGGCGCCAGATGCTCCACCGCGTTATAACTGCTCAACCGCCGGCCCCGCGGCCCGGTATTCACCGTAGTGCGGCTGCCCAGCGCCAGCTCCATATAATTAATGTTGCCCAGCGGCAGCTCAATCACGGCGGCCACAATGCAGCGGATCGTAAAGTTGTGCGTAACCGCAATCACGGCGTCATCAACCGCATGGCCCGCGTCCATCTCCGCAAAGGCGGCCATCGCCCGCCGCTGCACCGCCGGCAGCGACTCCCCGCCCGGCATCGTTACCCCGGACGCATCCCGCCGCCAGCCGGCATAAAGCTCCGGCCAGCCCTCCCGCATCTCCCGCACCGTGATGCCTTCCAGTTCGCCCATCGCCATCTCGGTGAGGCGCGGCTCCACCGTCAATGAAACCCCGCTCATTGCCGCTATCCTTTCCGCCACTTCCCGGGCCCGCCGCAGCGGACTGGTATAGACGGCGGCGGGACGCCAGACCAGCGCCGCCGCCGCCATATCATCGGCCTGCCGCCGGCCCCGCTCCGTCAGCATGGAATCCATCGCCCCTTGCAGCCGACCGGCGGCGTTGATGTCCGTCTCGCCGTGCCGCACCAGATGCAGTTTCATTCCGCCATCCCCGCATCCCCATCGCCGTCGCCTACCCGTTCCAGCCGCACCCGGTCAATGCGCGCCCCGGCCATATCCGTAACCGTAATTCGCAAAGCCCCGGTACGCACAAAGTCCGACTCCCCCGGTATTTCTCCATGCAGCGTCAGCACCAGCCCGGCTACCGTCTGATATTCCCCTTCCGGCAGCGCAAAATCGGCATCGTCAATCCGGTCGTTCAGCTCAATAATCGTCATCCCGGCGTCAACCAGATAGCCGCCGTCATCGGTTTGCACCAGGCTGTCATCGGCCTCCGGGGACGGGGCGTCATCGTCCACCAGTGTGCCGACGATAACCGAAGTCAGCTGCTTCAGCGTAACCAGCCCGGCGATGCCGCCGTACTCGTTGGTTACCATCATCATTGACAGCCGCTTCTCCTGCATCGCGTCAAATGCGTCCGATATGGTTACCGTCTCGGGGATAAAGTCAACTTCCCGCATCGTGTCGGTTATCGACGCGTCCGCTTGAATCAAACCCCGCCCCTGCGCGATCAGCACTTCCTTATTGGACAGCACGCCCAGCACCGTTTCCTGCGAGCCTTCGTACACCGGAAACCGGGTATGGCTGTTCTCGGCGTATAGCTCCAGAAACTCCTGCATCGTCGTCCCCTTTTCAATCCAGACGATTTCCGTGCGCGGCGTCATTATTTCGCTCAGCCGCCGGTCCCGAAAATGAAACACCCGGTGCAGCCGCTGCGCCTCGTCCAATTCCACCTCGCCCTGCTGCCGGGATACATCAATCATCATCCGCAGCTCGCCCTCGGTAAGCGCCGTCTGCCAGCGGTCCGGCGCCGTGCCCATCATCTTGTAAATCAGCCGCGGCGCTACCGTGAAAAAGTAAATGAACGGCGTCGCCAGCAGCATCATCAGCGCCACCGGACGCGCCGCCGCCAGCGACCAGCGTTCCGAGTAGGTAGCCGCCACCGTCTTGGGCGTAATCTCCCCGAATATGGATATGACTACCGTCATCACCAGCGTAGTCAGCAGCGCCGCATATCCGGTATCCCCCAGCGCCTGCGCCGTCAGCGCCGTGCCGATGGCCGTAGCGAATATCGTGAAAGCGTTCTGGCTCAACAGAATCGTGGCGAAAAACTTCTCGTGCTGCCGCAGCACCCGGTCAACTACCTGCGCCGCCGCGTTGCCCTGCTCCGACAGAAAGCGGATGCGGATTTTGTTGACCGCAATCAGCGCCGCCTCCGCGCTGGTAAAAAAGGCTACGCCCAGAAAGCTGACCGCCAGCAGCGCCAGCTGTACCCCCAGCGGCCAGGCTAACCCGCCGCCCGACTCCGGCTGCGCTTGCAGCAAAATGACCCCACCGGATAAACCATCGGACGCTATGTCCAGCATCGCCTAAAATCGCCTCCCTTGCGTTAGTTGCCGCCCGGCCGGTCCCTGATTTCAGCCCCTTCCGGCGCAGCGCAATTCTGATTATCGCAACGCAGAATATCACCCCCGCCGCACATCGTAAAGCACCCCGCCGTCATCAATTCCCCCCTTCCCCGACCCATCCCATCCTACCCTCCGCCATTCCGTCAATTTTCGTCATTCCGGCTTGCGCCGGAATGACGGTTAGACTGCCGTCGGCGTCTTGCGAATTGGGCCGATATGGGCTATCATTCTATTGTTGACGGCGGCATCGGCTGCGGCCAGGGAATCGCCGACATAATCATCCGAGTTGAGAAAAGCACGAGGTGAAGTTATGACTGCCTTTCTGAATTCTACCCCCCCCCAGATTATGTAAAACAAGCCCGGCCTTTGGCATGGCTCCGGCTGGGCAAGATTGCCGTTTTCAGCATCCTGGCCGGGCTGGTTGCTGCGGGCGGGCTGGCGTTTCCCGGCGGTGATGCGGCGGCGCAGGGCGCGCAAGGCGGGTACACTTACACGCAGCGGGTTTGCCAGGAATACGGACAGCAGCCCCGTCATTACGGCGTTCGGGACGGGCAGGCGGCCTACAACGGCGGCAACAGCGACAGCGGCTGGCTGCTGGTGCTGATCAGCGGCGCCAACACCAGAACCATACACCACTTTAACGCCGGCGGGTGGCATAACGCTTATGGCGCCCAGATGCATGTTGACGATCCCGCGGACGGCATTGCGGCCCGGCACTATGTCAACATCCACACCGGCGAGTCCTTTTTTCATAGGCTCAACCGGGACACCAACCAATTTTATGACTACGGCAACTACATGATCCTGGACTATAACGGCGATGGCGTGTTTTCCTTTGCCGACGCACACGACCATCCCGGCATCCCCGGCACTCAGCAGTACTATCGCACCGGCACCTATTGGACCAGCCAGGAGCACTACGGCGGCAGCTATGTGCGATGGGCGCATATGGCGTGGTGCCGCTAATCCGGCAGCCGGGCAGTTTCCCGGCACAGGCGGCAACTGCGCCAATGCCAGCGGGTGTGGAGAATGCCGGAACTGCCCTTGCGTTGACACCGCTGCGCCGCCGCTGATAGCATCCGGCGCAGCAGAACAGCAGCGGCTGCCGGGGGCAGCAAAGGGCGGTAAGTAAATTGGCTGGCATCGCCGCTTACGGCGCATATATTCCCCGCTTTCGGCTGGGGGCGGACACCGCCGGCTGGAATTCCCGCCAGGAGCGGGCCGTCGCCAACTTTGACGAGGACAGCGTTACGATGGCCGTCGCCGCCGGCGCCGAGTGTCTGGCCGGGCGGGACCGGAGCGCGATTGACGGCGTCATCTTTGCGACTACGACGCCGCCCTACGCCGAAAAGCAGCACGCCGCCATCGTCGCCGCCGCATTGGATCTGCGGTCGGATATATTCGCCGCCGATGTTACCAGCGTGCTGCGGGCCGGCACTACGGCCATCAAGACGGCGCTGGACGCGGTGTCCGCCGGCAGCGCGCGGCAGGTATTGGTAGTCGTCGCCGACAGCCGGCAGGGGCCGCCGCGCGGGGAAACGGAACGGGCTTCCGGGGACGGGGCCGCCGCCTTTGTCATCGCCGCCGCTGACGCTGATGACGCTGATAATGCTGATAGCGCCAATGACGGCGGCGCATCCGGCGGGGTAATCGCCAAGGCGGTCGGCAGCTATTCCATCACGGACAATATGCTGGATGCCTGGCGGTCGCCGGGGGATGCTTTCGTCCGCACCTGGGAGGATCGGTTCGCTGCGGAGGAGGGGATAGAACGCATCGTGCCGGCGGCGTTGTCCGGGTTTCGGGCGCAATCCGGCCTGGATTGGTCCCTGGATTGGTCCGAGGTAAGCAAGGTCGCGCTGTATGCGCCGGACGCGCGGCGGCACGCCCGGCTGGCGCGCGCGCTCGGTTTCGCCGACGGGCAAGTGCAGGAACCGCTGTTTGGCGCAGTAGGCAATACCGGGGCGGCGTTTGCGCCGCTGCTGCTGGCGGCGGCGTTGGAATCCGCCGGGCCTGACGAACTGTTGCTGGCGGTATCTTATGGGGACGGCAGCGATGTGCTGGCGTTTCGCACGACGGCGGCCATCGCGACGGCGGCCCGTCCGGCGCTGGGCGTAGCCGGCGGGATTGCGAACAAGCGGACGCTGGACAGCTACGAAACTTACGCCCGCTGGCGGGAGGTATGGACGCTTGACGATGCGGCGCGGCGGCCGGCGCCGGCCGCGCCCTCGGTGGCGGCGCTGTGGCGGGAAGCGGACAAGAATGTGCGGTTTTACGGGGGACGCTGCCGGGCCTGCGGCTATGTGCAGTATCCCGCGCAACGGGTCTGCGTGGAATGCCGCCAATATGATGATGCGGAACCGATACGCCTCAGCGACCGCCCCGGCGTGTTGTTCACTTACTCGCTGGACTATATCGCCGGGGCGGTGGATAATCCGCTGGTGGTTGGGGTGGTGGACTTTGAGGGCGGCGGACGCGCGCTGTGTATGCTAACCGACCGGGAAGTTGAGGAAGTGCGGGTAGGGCTGCCGATAGAGATGAGTTTCCGCAAGCTGCGGGTGGTCAACGGCATACACAATTACTATTGGAAGGCGATACCGCGGCGGGCGGCGGTGGTTGACGAACAGGAGAGGTTATGATGATGGCTGCGGACAAGCCGCTTTCCAGCTGGGCGGCGATAACAGGTTATTGGGAGCTGGAGGATAAGCGGGCTACTTACATAGGCTCTCCGGTGTCCCCGCGTGGAGTTCTGCTAGGATACAGCCGGTTGGGCAACAGGCAAGCCGCCGCCATTAGCATCTCTGATGACGGTAACAACACCGCTGGCTGCATTGCGCTAGGGTATATCTCGCCCAATTCTCCGTACATTACACTGGGGCTTGGTGGGGGCGATGCCGAGGCCTATGTGGTTGGCAAGTTCGATCCCAGGACGGGATGGACTCGGCTGGAAGGGATTGGCGAGCGTTCCAGTTTGGCGCCCGACCGTTTCTATGCGTTGGAAGTGAATACAAATGGACAAAGGGTATCGTTGACAGTTGACGGAATCCGGGTGATTGACTACCTTTTGCCGCAGCCACTAGAGATTGGACAAGTGGGGTTGTTCGCTTCGGAAATCGGCACCGTTACTTTTGAGAATGTATCGGTACTGGCCCGGAAGCCATCCGCCTTTGTGGTGATGCAGTTCACTCCGCCCTTTGACGAACTGTTTGATGACGTAATCCATCCAGTTTGCGAAGGGCTGGAGATTGAAGCGTACCGCGCTTCCGATATTTACCGACCGGGTGTAATTATCCAAGACATCATTCAGGAGCTGGGCGAATCGCAGGTTGTCATCGCCGAAATCACTCCGGGAAACCCCAATGTGTTCTACGAGCTGGGTTATGCTCATGCCCTGCGGAAGCCGACTATACTGCTGGCTAACCGAGAGGAAAGGGACCAGTTGCCGTTTGACATCAGCGGATTCCGCGTCATTTTCTACGACAATACCATACGGGGCAAAAGCAGCGTGGAATCTGACCTACGCCGGCATTTGCTAACTATCAGAGATAACGGCTTTCGCAGCCAAGGGGTGATGTAATGAACGGAATCAGAGACCGGGTTGCCGTAGTTGGCATGGGCTGTACCCGCTTTGGCGAGCGGTGGGACGCTTCGGCTGCCGATTTGATGGTCGAGGCGGCGTATGAGGCTTATGCGGACGCCGGGCTGTCCGCCGCGGATATTCAGGCGGCCTGGCTGGGTACGGTGAGCAGCTTTCGCACCGGACAGCCCCTGGCGGAGGCGTTGAAGCTGGACTACATCCCGATTACGCGGGTGGAGAACGCCTGCGCCACCGCAACAGACGCATTCCGCAACGCCTGCTATGCCGTGGCCGCCGGCGTCTATGACATTGTGCTGGCAATGGGCGTTGAAAAGCTCAAGGACAGCGGGTTTTCCGGGCTGGCGATTGCCGCCGGGCCCGGTTCGGATGTCGAGCCGCCGACGCCTCCGCCGTCGCAGTTCGCGATGGCGGCCACGCGCTACTTTCATCAGTACGACATTGAGTATGACGACGGCAAGCGGACGCTGGCGCAGATTGCATCCAAGAATCACCACAACGGGACGCTGAACCCCAAAGCGCACTTTCAGCGGGAAGTAAGCGAGGAGCAGATAGTCGGCGCGCCGATGATTGCCTGGCCGCTGGGCCTGTATGACTGCTGCGGCGTCAGCGACGGGGCGGCGGCGGCGATTATCACGACGCCGGAGATTGCGCGGACGCTGCGGGATGACTACATCCTGGTTAAGGGTCTGGGGCTGGCCGTTGGCGCTTTCGGCATCTTGCGGAACGACTGGGATTTTACTTACTTCCCGGAAACGGTGCGGGCGAGCCAGGCCGCCTACGCCGAAGCGGGCATCAGCAATCCCCGCGCCGAGATTGACCTGGCGATGGTGCACGACTGCTTCACAATTACCGAGCTGATTATTATGGAGGATCTGGGGTTCAGCCCGCGCGGGCAGGCCAGCGCGGATGTGGCGGACGGGGCGTTTGCGCTGGAAGGAGACTTGCCGGTGAATACGGACGGCGGGCTGAAATGCTTCGGGCATCCTATTGGCGCCAGCGGCATCCGAATGATTTACGAGGTGTACAAGCAGATGCAGGGCAAGGCGGGCGGGCGGCAGTTGCAGAAAGCGGATCTGGGCATCACGCACAACTTGGGGGGACGGCCCGGCTCTTTCACCTGCTCGGTGGCGGTGTTCGGGCGGGCGGATTAGGGCCGGCGGCGGGGGCTTTTTTAGCCGGGCGATTGCGCGGCGAAAGCCGGAGTCTGGCAGCGTGTATGGATTCCGGCTTTCGCCGGAATGACGGTTGAGGATTGGAAACGCTGCCGGCTGACCGCCGCCCGTTGACGCCCCTAGCTCTGCGCCATATAATGCCGGCGCAATTATCACCAATACCCTCAACCCTAACCTCGCATCCCGCAAGGAGTCCGCGATAATGACTACGGCCATTCCCGAATCCGTTCTGCACCCGGCATCGCTGGTCAACGAACTCAAGAAAAACGCGGTTTCGCACGTCGTCTGGCTGCCCGACAGCGAAACGAATTTCCTGTATCACATGATGCTGGAGGAACCTACTCTGGATCTGGTTCCGGTCTGCCGCGAAGGCGAGACGATGGCGGTGGCCGCCGGGCTGTGGGTCGGCGGCGCCAATCCGGTGGTGCTGATCCAGAACACCGGGGTATTTGAGGCGGGCGATTCCATTCGCGGCCTGTGCCTGGATCTCAACCAGCCGCTGGTAATGCTGATTGGGTATCGGGGCTGGACGCGGCGGGGGCCGACGCCCGACTCGGCCGGCCGCTTCATTGAGCACATCCTGCACGCCTGGGGCATCAACTACTACCTCATTGAAACCGATGATGACGCCGACCGCATCAGCATCGCTTTTGAGGAATCCAAGCGGCTCAACCGCCCCGTCGGCGTCCTGATTGGCACCGAGTTCGGCTCCTAGCCGGGGCCGGCAGCGGTCCGGCGCAGCGCGGACCGCCTTTTATTCCGACTTTCACGGTTCCGGCAAGGGCCGGAAACCTTGAAAACAGTTATCGCCAGGAGAGCAATCCGATGATTAACAACACCGATGCCGTCCGCATCATTGACAGCAAGCGGGAGGACGCCGTACTGATACCGACGATGAACGCCGGCAATGTGCGGTTCGGGCTGCCGACCGTTACCAGCAACCAGGAACTGGATCTGCCTATATCCGGCGCGATGGGCAAGGCGAGCAATGTGGGCTTGGGCGTGGCGCTGGCGCAGCCGGGCCGCAAAGTGATTGTGATGGACGGCGACGGCAGCCTGCTGATGAACCTGGGGGCGCTGGTTACGACCTCTACCAAGCAGCCCAAGAACTTTTACCATTTCCTGTTCAACAACGGCGTGTATGCCGTAACCGGCGGGCAGCCCATTCCCGGCTCCGAAGGGGTCAGCAACTGGGAGGAGATTGCGCGGGGCGCGGGCTATGCCGCCGTGTTCTCTTACGACAACCTGGAGGATTTCACTACCGGGATTGACGAAGTGCTGGCCGCCGAGGGGCCGGTGTTCGTGCATTTGTCGGTGGAGCCGGAGATTGAGAACACGCCGGTGCAGTTCCGCCAGCGCGCCAGCCGCACGGCGCAGCAAGCGTACCGGGAAGTTACGGCCGCGCTGTCGGGGGACTAGCGCGGTCAAACTGCCGCGTTACAATAGCGGGGGTGAAAGGATTTCATCCCCGCCCGGCGATGTTTTCCATCAATTTCCGTAATGTGCAACGCAACGCCCGTTGTAATGGATAACGCAAAGCCTGCCGTTAAGTCGGGAGCGTACTGCAATGGTTACTACTATTCAAACGGAAATTGACGATGCGACGCGTCTGGAAACAGAGACCGTTTTGCAGGGGATAGGCGTTACCTTGCCGGAAGCCGTTGCAATGCTGATGCGGCACATTGTTGCCGAAAAAAGCTTGCCCTTTCCGACGGATTCGGATTGTCCGTACTGCCCCATCGTTCCCGGCCCAACCACGCTGGCGGCGATTGCCGAGGCGGAACGGGGCGGTTTGCCCGAATTCAACAGCATAGAGGAACTGATGGCGGATTTGGATGCGGACGATTAGGCGTACCAGCGCGTTCAAGCGCGATTTCCGGCGTACGAACCATGGCATTTACCGAGATACGCTAGACGGCGATATTAACGAGATAATCGCGCTGCTACGCTCAGATGCGCCCATACCACCGCGTTACGACGACCATCCAATGCACGGGACTTGGCGCGGTTATCGCAACTGCCATATTCACGGCGATTTGGCACTGCTTTACCGTAAGATTGGCGATGATGTGCTTGAGCTGGTAAGGCTGGGCTCGCACAGCCAGCTTGGCCTATAACGCTTATGCCCAAACTATCTTTGAGCGGCATCATTGGGCGGTTGCTGGCATCGGCCGTCGTAGTGGCCGGCTTTTATTTGCTTTGGCTGGGTTTTGTGGAGAGCAATTTGCTCAAAGCGGTTCTGGGCGCCGTCCTGATTCCTGGCGGCCTTTATCTGATGGTGTCATCCCGCCGCTCTGAAATCCGCAATCAATCCAACCGGGAATATGACCGGGAATACGATGCCGACGATTAGTTGGCGCATCCAATCAACCCCATCCCGTCCATCCTGTCCAGCGGTGTCAAAATTTCCGATTATGATTCCGTCTCGTGAAGTGGCGCGCGCCATCAACTACCATCGGCAGGATGCGCTGGTGGTGTCCACCTCGGCCGCACTGCGCGACTGGCATCAGGTCTCGGAACGGCGGGATTTGGATATTGACCTTACCGATTGTATGGATCGGGCGCCGGCGGTAGGCTTGGGGCTGTCGCTGGCGCAGCCGGGGCGCCGCATCCTGGTGCTGGACTGCGATGCTACCCTGCGTACCGACCTGGCGAGTCTGGCTACTATCGGAGAGGCGGCGCCGGCCAATTTGGTGCATTTCGTCATTGAGGACGCCGGGCATACTTCTACCGACGGCATTCCTATACGGGGGCTGGATCAGGTGGATTTTGCGGGGATGGCGCGCAGCGCGGGCTACGCTTATGCCTGCCGCTACGACAACCTGGAGGAACTGCTGATTGGGCTGGAGGATATAATGCGGCGCCCCGGCCCTACGCTGGTGGCCGTCAAAGCTCTGCCGGCGCCGGTTCCGGCGCCGTTTCCCGACCGGCCGATGGCGCAGGGATGGGCCGCGGTGCGGGAAACCTTGCAGAATCCCGACTGACCGGTGCGCCGGCGGCCGGCGTTATCCGGGGCGGCGTTTTATCCCGTCCAGCGTATCAGTCTGCCGGGCGTACTACAATCTGCTGGGCGACATTGTAGCCGATGGAGACGCGTTCCACTTCCGTGGCAACCTGCATCACGCCCAGATAGGGCTGCGCTGCGACCAGCGTAATGGAGCGTTCCGGCACCAGCGCCGCGCCGTCCAGAAACTTCAGCAGCTCAGCGTCCTCCTCAGGCACGCGGTCGACGATATAGGCGGCGCCGGCGGCGGCGGCGTCCAAGGTTACGGCGTCCGGCGTGGGTTCGCTGCCGCTGCCGGGTATGGGCCAGCCGAATGGAGAGCGGGTCGGATTGCCCAGGCGTTCCATCAGCTTGGTTTCCATTGCTTCGGACATACCGTGTTCCAGCTGGTGGGCTTCGATGTGGGCTTCGTGCAGTTCCATACCCAGCAGGCGGACTACCAGCCATTCGGCGAGACGGTGGCGGCGGGCGATGTTCTCGCCCTCTTTACGGCCGCGGGCCGTCATACGAATGCGCTTATCGCTGCCGATGTCCACCAGGCCTTGCTTCTGCATTCGGCGCAGCATCCCGGATACGGACGGCACCGAGGTGCCTAGTCCTTCGGTGGGGGGCAGCTGGCGCAAGGCTTCGGTCAGCTGCGTCAGCGTGGGAATTTCGGAATCCTCCCACATTTTATAGAGGGAGAGCAGATAGTTTTCCGTAACCGGCGACAGCCGCTCGGCAGCGTCATTGCCGGATCCGGCGGGGCTGCCGTCGGCGGCGGAGGCGGATTTGCGGGGGCGCGGCACGGCAAGTCTCACTGCAAGGGCTGCCCGGGAAAAGGATGGCCGGGAAAGGGCAGGCTGGATTATACCCTAAAACCGGCGGCTCTGCTTGCCGTGTTGTCTATTCCATCCCGTTTATTGGGGACGGCGCTATTTATGGCCGGTCAAAACCGGCGACCGCGCTGCGGCGGCGTTAGCATTCGGCGGCGGCGGGATTGGCGAATTGAGCCGGCTGATCGGCAACGGCTATGCCGTCGCTAAAGGGCAGCAGGGTGTGTCCGGGGCGGACGAAAACTCGTACCCGCGCGCCTACTTCCAGATGCGTGATGTGGGACTTTAGCACGCGTACCCGGCGACCGGAGGGCAGGGCTACGGCGTATAAATAGAATGCGCCCCGGAACTCACGCCGCGTGATTACGCCGTCGCCCGATTCGTCTGCGCTGATGTCGAGGCAGTCCGGGCGTACCATAACCTGCAAGTTACGGCGGGCCGGGCCGGGCGTCGGCCAGAGTTCGGGCCAAGGGCGTCGGCCTACTTCGGTAGCCAGTTCGGCGCCGTCGGGCCAGGCCGGCAGGAAATCGGCCGTACCGAAAAACTCGGCGGCGAACTGCGTATCCGGGCGGTGGAACAGCGCCTCGGGCGAACCGATTTGCTCGGCGCGTCCGGCCTGCATTACGGCGATGGTATCGCCGAGCAGCATAGCTTCCTCCTGGTCGTGGGTAACGCAGACGACGGTGGCTTGGCGTTCCTTGAGGATGGCGCGCACTGCGTCGCGCAACTGGGAGCGGAGGCCCGGGTCCAGGCTGGAAAAGGGTTCGTCCATCAGTATCAGGTCGGGGGACGGAGCCAGGGCGCGGGCGAGGGCCACGCGCTGCTGCTGCCCGCCGGAAAGCTGGTAGGGATAGCGGGCGTCATAGCCGTTCATCTCCACCATGCGGAGAGCATCGGCAACCTGCTGCTGACGCTGCCGGCTGCGGGGCAGTCCGAAAGCGACGTTCTGCGCTACTGTCAGATGGGGGAACAGGGCGCCCTCTTGAAAGACCATACCGATGCGGCGGCGTTCCGGGCTTTCGTTGACGCCGCTGCCGTACACGGTACGCTTGCCGATGCGGATGGAACCGGAGTCGGGAACCTCAAAGCCGGCAATCAGGCGCAGCGTCGTGGTTTTGCCGCATCCGCTGGGTCCCAGCAGGCAGAGGATTTGGCCGGCCGGCAGTTCCAGGCTGAGAGACGCCACTGCCGCCGTGTCGCCGAAGGACTTGGAAACCTGCGACAGCCGTAGAGCGCTGCCGCCGCATACGGCAGGATTGTCGGTATCCTGCGCCGGGCGTTTAGGTAGGGAGAACCGCATTTTCAGTCTGCACTAGCCGGAATGGTAAGCATTGCTTTATCGCAGCAAGCAGTCTATCTATTGGCGGCAATCTTGTCAATGCGCCGGGCGTGATGTGCGGCGTTTCTTTTTAAGGGGGTATCCATAAGGCCGTCGCGCCGGGGGAAGCCGGCATTCACGCACTCCGATGGATTCCGGCTTGCGCCGGAATGACGGCAAAAATCAAACGGCCAAAACGTGATGCCGGGAAAATTGGCGCAGTACCGCATAAAATTTCCGCTCTGTATGCACTTGACAATTGAATTAGTACGCACTAATATACTGGGCAAGTTCCGGCGAAATTTTGACTGATGGCCGGCATAACGGAGGAATTAGAATGGCAGAATGGATACAGATACCGCGCGGCGCCCGGCTGTGGCTGGCGCTGGCGGCGGCGGCATTGCTGGCGTTGAATATCGCGGCCTGCGGAGGGGGCAGCGCGCCGGCGGCGCCGGCTCCCGTAGAGGTTACGCGCGAAGTGCAGGTGCCGGTCGAAGTTACCCGGATTGTGGAACAGCCGGGCCCGGAGGTTACCCGGATTGTGGAGCAGCCCGGCCCGGAAGTTACGCGCGAAGTGCAGGTAGAGGTGCCGGTTGAGGTTACGCGCATCGTTACCGAACCGGCGGCGACGGAAGATCCGGGCGCGCTGGTTATCTACTCCGGTCGCAGCGAATCGTTGGTTGACCCCATCATTCAGCAGTTCAAGGGCGCTACCGGCATTGATGTGCAGGTGAAATACGCCGGCACGGGGGCGCTGGCCGCGACTTTGCTGGAGGAAGGGGACAATTCGCCGGCCGACGTGTTTTACGCTCAGGATCCGGGCGGGCTGGCTGCGGTATCCGAGATGATGACGGAGCTGCCCAGCGACATCATTGAAATGACGCCGGAGTGGGCGCGTTCCGAGGACGGGAGTTGGGTAGGCATTACCGGGCGCGCCCGCGTGGTGGTCTATGGCACTGACGACCTTACCGAGGACGACCTGCCTGACGACTTATGGGGCTTTACGGAGCCGGAATGGAAAGGGCGCGTAGGCTGGGCGCCGACCAATGGTTCGTTCCAGGCGATGGTAACCGCCCTGCGCGTGGGCTGGGGCGAGGCGCGCACCGAGCAGTGGCTGCGGTCAATGGTGGCCAACGAGGTGCAGATATATCCCAAGAATACGCCGCAGGTTGCCGCCGCCGCCGCCGGCGAAATCGATGTCGGACTGGTCAACCACTATTACCTGTACCGCTTTATCGCTGAGGAAGGCGAGGATTTTGCGGCGCGCAACGCTCATCTGCGGGGGGCCGGCCCCGGCGCCATCGTCCTGGTATCCGGCGCGGGGATTCTGGAAACGGCTGAGAATGCGGAGAACGCCGAAGCTTTCATTCGGTTTCTGTTGAGCAAGGTCGGGCAGCAGTACTTTGCGGGCAACACCTTTGAGTATCCGCTGGTTGAAGGCGTCCGTCCGTCCGTGCTGCTGACTCCGCTGGCGGACATTGAGCAGCCGGACATCACGCTGGCGGATCTGGCCGACTTGGCGGGCACGCAGGCGTTGCTGCAAAAAGTCGGGGCGCTGCCGTAGCGGCCGGCAACACCCCGTCATCGCCCCATCCCGGGCAGCTAGCCCTGTCGGCCCTCCTCCCGATGGGGTTAGCAGAAACCAAAACAGGGGGCTGCCGTAGCGGCCGGCAACTCCCTGTCCCGCCCCCTTATGGGCAACTGGCTCTGTCGGACCCTCCTCCCGATAGGGCCAGTATAACTTTGGTATTATGCTGTTGTCCATACCCCTTGTCCGGGCCGCCGTTTTAGCGATTAGCCGCATTATGATTCCTGCCGTAAAACGGGCCGTCGCTGCGCCGCGTTTCCGATTCGTTAGACTGTTTGCGGGAATGTTTGACGGAACGGGGCGTCCGCCGGCGCTAGTATGGCTGCCGGGGCTGCTGATTGGGGCGCTGCTGCTGATTGCGCCGGTGTATCTGGGCGTGCGGACGGTGGGCGCCGGGCCGGAGGCGGCGGAGCTGATTTTCCGGGCGCGCACACTGGAGATAGCGCTGCGGACGCTGGCGTTGATGGCCGCCGTGATGGTGGGCTGCATCGTCATCGCGGTGCCGCTGGCCTGGCTGTCGGTGCGTACTGATTTGCCGGGGCGGCGGTTCTGGCGGGTGGCGACGATGCTGCCGCTGGCGCTGCCGTCGTATATCACCGGATTTGCGGTAATTGCCGGGCTGGGGCCGCGCGGAATACTGCAAGGCTGGCTGGAAGCGGCCTTTGCGGTGGAACGGCTGCCCAGCATATACGGGTTTCCCGGCGCCGCGTTCACGCTGATAATCATTAGCTTTCCCTATGTGCTGCTGCCGATACGCGCCGCGCTGTGGAACCTGGATGAGACGCTGGAGGAATCGGCGCGGTCGCTGGGTCGGAATCGGTGGGCGACATTTCGGGAGGTAACGCTGCCGCTGCTGCGTCCGGCGATTCTGGCGGGCGGCCTGTTGGCGGGACTGTACACGCTGAGCGACTTCGGCGCAGTTGCGATGATGCGCTACGAAACCTTTACATGGAGCATATTCATTCAGTACGGCGCGGCGTTGAACCGCACGCTGGCCGCCGCCTGGTCGCTGGCGCTGATTGTCCTGGCGCTGGCGGTAGTGTGGGGCGAGCACGCCGCGCGGGGGCGGATGCGGTACTACCGCAGCGGGGCCGGCGCGGAGCGGCCTCAAACGCCGACGCCGCTGGGACGCTGGCGCTGGCCGGCATTGGCCTACTGCGCTCTGGTAATGCTGGCGTCGTTGGGGCTGCCGATTGGGATACTGCTGCTGTGGGCGGTGCGCGGGATAGCGGCCGGCGAACCGCTGGAGCTGCTGTGGCGGGCCGCCGCCAATTCCGTCGGAGTGTCCGCATTGGCCGCCGTCATTACGATGTTATGCGCCGCGCCGATTGCCATACTCGCCGTCCGTTATCCGGGGCGGTTCAGCAGATGGCTGGAACGGCTGGGGTTCGTCGGGTTCGCCCTGCCGGGCATCGTTATTGCGCTGGGGCTGGTCTATTTCGGGGTCAACTATGCGCCGTGGCTGTACCAGTCGCTGGCGATGCTGGCCTTGGCGTACTCTACGCTGTTTCTGCCGGCCGCCGTGGGGGCGCTGCGGGCGTCGTTAGCGCAGGTGCGGCCGGAATTTGAGGAGGCGGCGCGCAGCCTGGGCAAAAGCCCGGCGGCGACGCTGCTGACCGTAACGCTGCCGCTGGCGCGCCCCGGCATATTCACCGGGCTGGCGCTGGTATTTCTGCTGACGATGAAAGAGCTGCCGGCAACGCTGATATTAAGCCCGATTGGGTTCACTACGCTGGCGTCCTCAATATGGTCGGCGGCGGAGGAAGCGTTTTTTGCGCGCGCCGCCGTGCCAGCGCTGCTGCTAATCGCCGTATCCGCCATACCGCTGGCTTTGATTACGCTGCGCGAGGAACGACGGTCGGAGTAAAATGGCGGCATCGGAATCTGATGGGGGAACTGCTTGCGATGCATCACTGGACTGTTGGCGGCGCAATAAATATCGGCTGGCCCGACCATGGGATTGCGGAACGCTCTTATACCATCGTGGAGCTGGACCGGTTCGGCAAAGTGTTGCGGGGGCGAGTTACCGACGGCCGGCGGGAAGGCGGCTTTATGGTCATCTTTGACTGCCCTGATGTCGTGCTGGAACAGCTGGCGGAGCAGGCCAGCGCGGCCGTTGGGTTCCGCGTCATCGTGTCCAGCCTGCGGGTCAGCGTAGATGGGGCGGTGGCGCGCAGCTTTGACTACGAATGGTATCCGACGCCGGAGTATGCGGAACGGCCCCATGCGCTGGCGGTTGCGCTGGCACAGCTGTACGGCCGGATTGCGCCGGGACAGGCCGGGGCGCTGGGGTAATAATGGCATGGATGGAGGGGATTTGGGGGATTTTGCCGCCGCCTATCGGCAGCGTTTCTTTTCAGGTGGCTGCGGTGGGATTCCGGCTTGCGCCGGAATGACGGAAAAACTAAACCGCCTAATTGGAAACGATACGCCGTCTTTGCAGGTGGCTGCGGGCGTGGATTCCGGCTTGCGCCGGAATGACGGTATAAAGGGAACGGCGGTATAGCGGGGATGGCGGCGTAGCTGGAATGACGGTATAGCAGGAATGATGGTATAGGGGGATGACGGCGTAGGGGAGGTGATGGTGTAGGGGGATTGTTGACCTTGCCGGGGTAATATGCCTACAATCTTGGCGATTAAACCGAGATGGAGAGACGCTATACCCTATGGACGGCGACCGCATTCGCAATTCTTTTCGCAGTTTTTTTGAGGAGCGGGGGCATCAGGCGATGCCGTCGGCCTCGCTGATACCGGCCGGCGACCCGACTTTGCTGTTCACTTCGGCGGGGATGGTGCCGTTCAAGCCCTTTTTTATGGGGGAACAGACGCCGCCGCGCCGCCGGCTGACCAGCTGCCAGAAATCTTTTCGCACTACCGATATTGACGAAGTGGGCGATCACAAGCATCTCACTTTCTTTGAAATGCTGGGCAATTTCAGCATCGGCGACTACTTCAAGCGGGATGCGATGACCTTTGCGTGGGAGCTGTGCACCGGGCTGTTCGGGCTGCCGGCGGAGCGGATGTATGTAACCGTGCATCTGGACGATGACGACGCCTATGACTTGTGGCGCGACGAGATTGGCGTACCGCCGGAACGCATCTACCGGTACGGCAACAGCGACAACTGGTGGGGGCCGGCCGGGCTGGAAGGGCCGACCGGCCCCTGTTCCGAGCTGCATTACGACGGAGGCGCCGAAAAAGGCATCGGCCAACACCGGGAAACTGACGAGATGATGGCGCCGGACGAACTGACGGCATTGCTGCGTCGGGAGGCGGACGGGGGCCCGGCGGCGGAACCGGGCGGCTGCCATCCGAACTGCGACTGCGAACGGTTCGTGGAGCTGTGGAACCTGGTATTTATGCAGTTTTACCAGGATTTGGACGGGGTGCGGACGCCGTTGCCGGCGCCCAGCGTGGACACCGGGATGGGGCTGGAACGGGCCGCCGCCGTGTTGCAGGGCAAGCCGAATGTGTATGAAACCGACTTGTTCCGACCGATTATTGACGCCGTATGCGGGATTACCGGGCGGGAATACGGTGCGGATGCCGATAGCAACCACTCCGATACCGACTATGCTATCCGGGTGGTTGCGGAACACGCGCGGGCGGCGGCGTTTCTGATTGGCGACGGCGTAGCGCCGTCCAACAGCGAGCGGGGCTATGTGCTGCGGCGCATTATTCGGCGGGCGATCCGCTACGGGCGGCAGCTGGGGCTGGACCGCCCGTTTATGAATGAGGTTGCCGATGCGGTGATTGAACGGTTCGCCGCCGCTTACCCGGCGTTGGCGCAGAACCGGGAGTTTATTCAGCGAGTAGTCGGGTTGGAGGAAACGCAGTTTCTGGACAATATCCGGCATGGGATGCCGCTGCTGGAGGACATCCTGCATTACATCAAGGCGCCGGCGGACAATGCGCCGGCGTTGCTGGAAACGGCGGGCGTTGACGCCGGCGCGCTGGACGCCGCACGTGCCGACAGCGCCATACCCGGCGCCATCGCATTTGTCCTGTACGATACCTACGGGTTTCCGCCGGAGCTGGTGGATGAAATCGGGCGGCGGGAATATGGATTGTCGGTTGATATGGACGGGTTCAACGCCGCAATGGACGCCAAGCGGGAACGCGATCGGGCCGGGCATCAGACAACCGGCAGTATGGAAATCGTTACCGCCTACGAGAATTTGGGCGCGGGCCGCACCGCTTTTGACGGCTACGGGCGCACTGCGCTGGAATCCAGCATCGTCGGCATCTTGCGGGACGGCGAAGCGGTGGGACACGCTACGCACGGGCAGCAGGTTGAAATTGTGCTGGCCGAAACCTGCTTTTACGCCGAGGGCGGCGGGCAAGTCGGCGACCGGGGCGTCATTACCGGCCCCAATGGACGGGTACAAGTGGATGATACGCAGAGTCCGGTAGCCGGCCTGATTGTACATCGCGGGCAGGTAGCCGACGGCGATATTGCGCTGGGCGATGCGGTTGCGGCGCAGGTTGAGTTGGAGCGACGGCTGGACGCATCGCGCAACCACAGCGGCACGCATCTGCTGCACGCGGCCCTGCGCGCGGTGCTGGGGCCTCAGGTGCGGCAGGCCGGTTCGCTGTGCGCGCCAGGTCGGCTGCGTTTTGACTTTAATCATGTCGGCGCAATGACGCCCGAGGAGCAGCTGGCGGTGCAGAGCCTGGCGAATCGGCAAATCCGCGCCAATCTGTCGGTAACGGCGCGGGAAACTACTTACACCGATGCGGTGCAGGATGGCGCGCTGGCGTTCTTTGGCGACCGCTACGGCGATGTCGTCCGGGTAGTCAGCATGGCCGGCGCCGATAACGCCGATCCGTTCAGTTTTGAGGTCTGCGGCGGCACCCATGTCCACGCTACCGGGGAGGTTGGCATCTTGGCAGTGCTGGGCGAGTCCAGTATCGGCGGCGGGATGCGGCGGATCGAAGCGATGACCGGAAGGGCGGCCGAGGAATTATTTGTGCAGCAGTCGGCAACATTGCAGGCCATTTCCCGGAAATTGCAGGCGCCGGCGCACGAGCTGGAAGCGCGCCTGGACGCTTATATGGCGGATGCGGACGCCTTGCGGCGGCGGCTGGCGGAAGTGGAACGCAGCGGGCTGCGCGGCGAGGCCGATGCGCTGCTGGCGCGCGTCCGGGATGTTGACGGGGTAAAGCTGGCGGCGGGCGTAACTTCGGCGCACAGCGTGGAAGCGATGCGGGAAATGGGGGATTACCTCAAGCAGCGGCTGGACAGCGGGGTAATCGTCCTGGGCGCAGTGATTGACGGGGCGCCGCTGCTGGTTACGATGGTAACGCCGGATTTGACGGGACGGGGCCTGCACGCCGGGCATCTGGCGCGGGACGCCGCCAAAGTGATGGGCGGCGGGGGCGGCGGCCGGCCGGAAACGGCCCAGGCCGGCGGCCGGCATCCCGACCGGCTGGGCGCCGCATTAGACAGCGTAGCCGGGCTGGTGCGCGCGGAGTTGAGCCGCTGACGGTATCGGAGCAAAATGACGGCGCGGGCCTGGCGCAAGCGGGGCGGCTGTTGGGCCTAGACATTGGAGACCGGCGCATTGGCTTGGCCGTCAGCATACCGCCGGGTCGGCTGATACTGCCGGCGGGCTATATTGAACGGCGCAGCCGGCGCGCCGATGTGTCCGCAGTTCTGGAAGCCGCCGCCGTGCGCGAGGCGCGGGCCATCGTAGCGGGACTGCCGACAGATACGCAGGGGCGGCTTGGCGAGCAGGGGCGTAAAATACGGTCGCTGCTCCGGGCGGTAGAGTTTGCCGCCGACATTCCGGTTTTTACGGTGGACGAAGCGTTCACTTCGGCGGCAGCGGCGGCGGAGTTGGTGGATGCTGGCCGCAGTCCCGGCCGGGAAAGGGGAGCCGTGGACGCCGGAGCAGCGGCGGCAATACTGCGCCGGTTTCTGGACGCCGGTCGGCCGGCAAGGGGGTGAATGGCAAGGACGGCAAACCGATCGAAAAATCGCACAAAAAAGCGTTTTAGCTACATTGACCCTAACGAAACTTGAGTTCTATAATTTTGGTAAATCAGAACGCAAGTTTCGGAGAAAAGCTATGTATGCCGTCAACGCCGTGGCTCCGCCCGCACTTTTCGAATCTGAACCCCGCATTGAGCATTACGAGGATACCGGCTGCGAAGTTGCCGACAGCTGCCTGGATTGCCCGCTGCCGCGCTGCAAGTACGATGATATGGCGTGGTACGCGAAGCACCGGCGGATGGCCAGCGATTTCCGCATTGTGCAGGCCATTGAGGAAGAGAACCTGTCGGTGGAGCAGGCAGCGGACAGGTTCGCCATCACCACGCGCACGGTGTTTCGCATCTTGCGGCGCTGCCGACGGGCGGCGCAGGAGCTGTCGGACACGGAAATGGCGGTATTTTGCCGCTTGGCGGCCTGACTGATGCGCCCGCCGACAGCGCAGGATCTCGCGCTCCGGTTATCCACGGCTGTCCGGGTTAGCCCCGGGGCAAGCCCAGTCCGCGGCCGGCGATGATGCCGCGCTGGACTTCAGAGGTGCCGCCGGCGATTTTATGGGAGAAGCTGATCATCCAGTTTTCGGGCAGCCGTCCGCGTAGCGGGGCCCGCTTTTCGCCGCGGCCCAACGCTCCCGGCAGCCCGGCGATTTCCAGTACGCCATTGGCGGCGCGGTGCAGAGTTTCGCTGCCGAAAGCCTTGCTCATTGACGCCTCTTTGTTAGGCACCAGACCCTCGCCCTGCATCCAGGCCACATTGTAAGCCAGCAGCCGCGCTACCTCGCATTCAATGTAGCGGTCGGCCATGAGGTTCCGCATCCAGGGGGCGTCGGTAACGCGGGCGCCGTTGCGGAATATGCCGGCGGCGTAACTGCGGGTGTCGTCCAGCAGCCGCCGGGCGATGGCGGAATAGTCAATGCCGGAGCGCTCAAAGTCCAGCAGCGTTACGGCCACATACCAGCCCCGGTTTTCCTCGCCGACGACATTGCTGCTGGGAACGCGCACATTGTCAAAGATGACCTGGTTGAACTCGTGGCCGCCGGCCATGTTGATGACGGGGCGAACTTCAACGCCGGGCGATTTCATATCCACCAGGATGAAGCTGATTCCGCGATGCCGGGGGGCATCCGGGTCGGTGCGGGCCAGGCACATAATCCAGTCGGAGCGATGGGCCAGCGTGGTCCAGATTTTGGCGCCGTTGATGATGTAGTCGTCGCCGTCGCGGACGGCGCGAGTGCTTAAGGATGCCAGGTCGGAGCCGGATTCCGGTTCGCTGTATCCTTGGCACCATTGGATTTGGCCGGCGGCGATGGGCGGCAGATGTTCCCGTTTCTGCTCGGCGCTGCCGTGTATCATCAGGGTTGGCCCCAGCATACGGACGCCGAAAATATCGCGGCCCGGCGCCCTCAAGTAGGCCAGTTCCTCGTTGTAGATGGCGGAGCGCACCGGGGAGGCGTCCTGTCCTCCGTATTCCTGGGGCCAGTGCATGGTCAGCCAGCCTTTATCGGCGAGGCGGCCGCGCAACTGCATCGTAAAGTCCCAGTCGTATTCCTCCGGCCAGCGGCCGCCGCCTTCCCAATCGGAGGGCAGTTCATCGGTTATAAACTGACGCAATTCGCGGCGAAAATCAGCGTCGCCCGGAGTAAAGCGGTACTCCACTGGAACCTCCTGCTGCCGGCCGGCCGGAACCGGGGCCTGAGCCTGGGTAGTATGCGCGCGGCGTCAGGCGTCCACGGCGACGCAGGTTACGGTACGCACCACGCCGACTACGGTATGGATTTTTTCGGTGACGATGCCGCCGACTATCGACATATCGGCGCCGGTGATGATGGCGATGATGTCGTAGGGGCCGGTGACTACGTCCACCGACTCGATGCCGTCCAGGTCGCGGAGGGTATTGGCAACGTCGCGGGTGCGGCCGACGGCGGTTTCAACCAGCAGGAAGGCTTTGGTAGCCATAACTTGGAGTCTCCTTTTTTGGGGGCTTGTTTTGCGGAAAGTTTGCCCGATGGGCGCTGCATCCGATGCGCCGGAAGCGCGGGATGCGATGCGGTGCGCCCAATTTTAAGGGGCGGTTGACGGCCTGTCAATTAAGTAAGGCTGCGGAGGGTACGGGGTTGTCATCATGGCCGGCTGCGGTTTTGCCGGTGCAGTTCGGCTATGGTGGCCGACATCTCGGCCATGGTGGCCAGCATCGTCTGCTGGGTAGCGATAAATTGCTGGCGCTCGGCGGCGGACTGCTGGCGTTCCTCCCGGTTTTCGTTGAGCAGTTCTTGGATTCGCGCATCGTAAAGCTTGCGTTGCGCGGCTATTTCTTGCCAAATTTCCGCGGTGCGCTGTCGTTCTCGTTCCAGCATAACGGCGTTGATACCTCCGGGCCGGATGGCAGGATACAACCACTGGGCGGTGCAGAGTATGTTACGGCTGCTCGCCTGGCATGGCTGCGCCGTTGCCGGCGCCGTTGTGCTGGCGCAGTTCGGCTATGGTGGCCGACATCTCGGCCATGGTGTCCAGCATCGTCTGCTGGGTAGCGACGAATTGCTGGCGCTCGGCGGCAGACTGCTGGCGCTCGACGGCGGACTGCTGGCGCTCGGCGGCGGACTGCTGGCGCTCCGCCCGATTTTCGTTGATCAGTTCCTGAATCCGGGCATCGTAAAGCCTGCGGTGCTCGGCCAATTCTTGCCGGGCTTCATCAGCGCGCTGGCGGGCTTCCTCGGTGCGTTGTCGTTCTCGTTCCAGCATAACGGCGTTGATACCTCCGGTTAGGGTGGTTGTGCCTAGCCACGCTGCGGTGCAACGGGATGCTATGTCCACATTGATATAGTTGGCGAGGGCGCCGGGGTTGCAGAGGCCGTCGGCGGCCAGCGCTGCGGTGCAGGGTACTTTCGTATAGTACCAGATTATCCAGGTAACTGCCGCCAGCAGCGCGCCGGCCAGCATTGGGCCGCGCCAGAATTCGGCATCGTAGCCGAACAGGTTCCAGATGGGGCGGGTAAAGCGGCGCAGTATTGACCGCATTGCGCTATTCCCGCACCAGGCCGAGGCTGCGGCACATTGCCAGCATCGCTTTGGCGGTTTCCTCATGGGCGACATCCACCATATCGCCGGCGTAGGTTACGGCGGCGGTGCCCGCGCGGCGGCTCTGCTCCATAGCGTCCAGCAGGCCCTGCCAGAAAGCGATTTCAGCGGCGGTGGGCGTGAAAATCTCGTTGACGATGGGGACATGGGACGGGTGTATCAGGTGCATTCCGGTGTAGCCCAGCGCTTTGAGGTTGTTCGCCCAGTAGCGCAAGCCGTCCAGGTCGCGGATGTCAAACCAGCCGCCGCTGATAGGCCACTGGATGCCGGCGGCGCGGGCGTCCATCAGGACTTTGCTGCGGAGATACAGCGTTTCGGTTCCTTCCAGGGTCCAGCGGTAGCCCACGCTGCGGGCGGTGTCGCCGCCTTTGCCGCCGCTGCCGCCCATATGGGCTACCCGGTCGGAGGCCATGGCGATGTCGTAGGCCATTCGGATGCCGGAGGCCGTTTCCAGGCCGGGGTCGATGCAGACGGTGTTGAGGGGCATTCCGGCCTTGCGCTCAAAGTAGCGCAGCAGGATGTCCGCTTCCACTACATCGGCCGGCGTCTCCACTTTGGGCAGCAGGATGCCGTAGAGTCCGGGGCGGGTAACGGCTTCCAGGTCAAAGCCGGTGAGGCCGGTTTCCAGCCGGTTGACGCGGACGAACAGCGTCTGGACGCGCGCCGCCAGTTCGTCAATCATCCTGGCGACCAGCGGACGGGCGGCGTCTTTGTCGTACTCCGGCACGGAGTCCTCCAAGTCAAGGATGAGGGCGTCGGCGCCGTACTGCGGGGCTTTACGCATCCAGTCCTCTTTGTTGCCGGGAACGAACATCACGGAGCGCAGGGGCTTGGCGGTAATACGGGGCATTGCGGGGTTCCTCCTGATGGGGCAATTGATGGCATGGATAAAGGGGATAAACAGGATAAGTATATTATCTGATATTATCCCCTTTATCCGGTTCATCCATACCATTTAGCCGGTTGACGGCAAGCAGTTGCGTTGCAGGCGGCGGGCGATGGCGGGGTTGATGTGGTCGGCCGGCGGCAGCCCGGCGGCGAGGGCGTAGAACAGGCCGGCGGTGGCCGCATCTCCGGCGCCGATAAAGTCGGTATCCGGCGGGACGGGTACGGCGGGCCGGCGGATGGTTTGGCCGGCGGCGGTTAGCAGCCAGCCGTCGGCGTCGTGGGTAATCAGCAGGTGTTGGGTATTGAGTTGGCGGGCCAATTCGTCCGGGTTGGCAGCTTGGGTCAAGCTGTAGAGGATAGCAGCCTCGCTGCGGTTGAGAGTAACCGCCGCTTTGGGGTAATCGGCAGTAGCCAAGATGCGGTCGCAGCGGTCGGGGGCGGTGCCGTTGAGGACCAGACGGACGGACGGGGTGCGTTGGGCGATTTCCCGCAGGGCGCTGGCGTCCAGATTGCAGTCGGCGGCAACCCAATCGTGCTGCGGGATTAGCGCAATGGCGGCGGCGTTGATTTCGCCCCAAGATATGGTCGGATATAGGGCGTCCAGTTCCTGCGGTTCGCCGGCGGTGGTCAGCACATCAGTATAGCCGACGGTGCCGGCGGCCGGCGTCGTATGGACGGCAAAGGGCTGCTGGCGGAGCAGGTTTTGCGCCGTCCGGCCGGGCGCATCGTCGCTGGTTAGGGTTAGCAGGGCAACATCCAAGCCGGAGCGATGCAGTTCCTGCGCCATAATGGCGCCGACGCCGCCAATGCGGAGGGCGCTGGCGCCGGTTGCGGCGCGGCGTACGGTTTCGGGTATAGCGCTGCCGATGATTAGGATGGGGGGCATATTCAGTTCGCTTGGTTTTGAGGAGCGGTAACCGATAAATGCCGATGTTAGTCGGCGGTTATCGGTTAAGTTCGTACCGTATAACGTCGCGCAGTTCGATCATTATTGCAATTTCGGATTCAACATACTGATGGTCATTCGCGATTGCGATGCCAGCGTCAGCGTGCTGCAACGCTTGGAGGTACTTACTTTGCTCGTAATAACACCCTACAAGCACAAAATTGGCCTCAGCGTCAGAATTAAAACCTTCGCCGGTTGCCATTTCCTTTGCCAGGGCGGCCTGTGCATCGCTGATGGCCAGTTCACATTGCGAGTTACCCCAATACGAAACTGCCCGGTTTATGCGATTTACGGCATCATCATTGATGACTACCGCATTGGAATGGTGGGTAATGGCCATATCGTATTGTCCCAAAGCGTGATACGCCAATCCAATCCGGCTCTCTAAAATCTCCGATGGCCTGCCACGATGCCGTTGGGCTTCCTTGAAACTGTAGATAGCGGCCTTATACTCGCCGTCTGCGAATTGCTCCTGCCCCTTATCGTAAGCATCGGAGGCAATGCCAAAGAGCCATTCTGTACTGCCGTCGATTGCGGTTACTGAAAAATCATTGCTTGCTGCCGCACTGTTAGGGTAAGGGGTATAAGTCGGCCGCGGCGTGGCGATAGCAGCCGGCGTGTAGGTAGGATACGGGGTATAGGTTGGCCGGGGCGTAAGGGCGCTCTCTTGCGGAGCGCAAGCGACAAGCGCGGTCAACATAATGACGGCAATGACGGTTTTCATCAGGAACTCACTTTTGGCAGTCGGAGCCCATCTGACTAACGGTAGTAAAGCCGCTGATTAGACGGCATATCGGGATCATACCACCCCATCCGCCCGCAGCCGTTCCAGCCCCGCCGCATCTATGCCGCACAGCTCCGCAAGTATGGCGGCGTTGTGCATCCCCAAAGTTGGGGCGCCGGGGACGTCGGGCAGGGGTTGGCCGTTGAACAGGATGGGGAAGCCGGGTACTAGTTCGTCAACGGCGCCGGATACGATTGCGTTGGGGATGGCGGCGTTCCGCATCGGGCGCAGGGTGCCGCGCTCACGGAAGTGCGGGTCGGACAGGATTTCGGGGACGGTGCGGACAGGGGCGCAGGGCACATCGCCGGCGGAGAGGCATTCCAGCGCAGCGGCGCGTGTCATTTTGCCGATGCGTTCCTGTACTGCGGCGCGGGCAGCGGCGGCGTTTGCGGAACGAACCTGATAGCGGGCGAAACGGGCGTCGTCAATCAGCTCCGGCGCGCCGATGGCCTGGCACAGGCGGCGCCATTGGTCGTCGCTGGCGGCGGTGATGATGACGGCGCCGTCGCTTGCCTGGTACTGGCCGGTTGGCCCACTGCGGCTGTTGTTGCCGGTACGCAGCGGAATGCCGGCGGCGAGGTCCTCCTCCAAGTTTTCCATCAGCATCAGCGACGCCAGCGTGTCCATCATTGAGACATCCAGATAGGCGCCTTGCCCCGTCTTTTCCTTTTCCCGCAGGGCGGCCAGGATGGCGGTAGCGGCGAACATTGGCGTAACCAGGTCGCCGATGTAGAAACCGACGCGGGTCGGCGGGCCGTCGGGTTCGCCGTTAATGTCCATCAGGCCGCTCATCCCCTGGATTTGCGGGTCGTGGGCGGGCTGGTGGGCGTAAGGGCCGGTCTGCCCGTAGCCGGAGATGCTGGCGTAGATGATGCCGGGGTTGGCGGCGGCGATGTCGTCATAGCCGAGGCCGAGGCGGGTCATTGCGCCGGGAGCCAGGTTTTCCAGCAGGATGTCGGACTGGCGCGCCATTTGCAGGAACAGATCCCGCCCTTGCGGATGTTTCAAGTCCAGAGTAACGCTCTTGACGCCCTGGCTGCGCTTGAGGAAACGGGTAGCGATATAATCGGGGGAATGCGGTTCGTTGACGATGCCGTCGGGGCCGGCGAAAGGGCCGTTGCCGCGCACCGGGTCGCCCCGGCCCGGCAGTTCTATTTTGATGACCTCGGCGCCCAGCCGGGCCAGCGTCATACTCAAAAAGGGGCCGGCCAGAAAAACCGTAACGGCCAGAACTCGCAAATCGCGCAGCGGCTGCATATCAATGCCCTCCCGACTGGTTCCGTGTGCTGAAAACGGCTGCGAATGAATGCCGCGCGTCAAGTCTATCACGCCGCTGCTAACGCAGGGGTTGCCAGATTCGCCGGGTCAAGGTATATTAGATCTATCAATAGCATTTATACGGTTTTCCGATAGTGGATGCAAATCGGAACCGGATTGCCAAGCGCAGCGGTTGTCCATATCCGGCAGAAAGGAGGCAGTATGATGGCATTGTACAGGCACATTATCGTTCCCCTTGACGGCTCGGAGCTGTCGGCGCAGGCGCTGCCGGCGGCGCGGATGCTGGCGCAGGCCGCCGGCGCGCGGATCACGCTGGCGCGTTCCTTTACCGCCGCACCCGACTGGCAGGTAGATGCGGAGCGCGGGCGTTACAGCGGCGCGCTGGCCCTGGCGGAACACGACCGCGTTTCGGCCTACCTGTTGGCACAGCGGCGACAGCTGGAAAAGTTCGGAGTTGCCGTTCCTATTGACACGCTGGCCCGAGAGGGGGCGCCGGTGGGCGTTATCACCGGCTTGGCGGCGGAGCATCCCGACGCGCTGATTGTGATGTCCACGCACGGGCGCAGCGGGTTTTCCCGTCTGGTGATGGGCAGCGTTACCAGCCGAGTGGTGGGCGGAGTGCAGAACCCCGTCTTTACCGTCCGATGCAACGATGACGAGTCGCCCGTGCCGATGGAGAGCGTTGACCAGATCATCGTTCCGCTGGACGGCTCCAAGTTCGCCGAGCGCGCGCTGGATCACGCCGCCGAAATCGCGCAGCTGTTCGGCGCCCGGATGACTCTCTGCCAAAGCACGCACGGCGCCGACTACTTCAGCGGCCGCGCCGACTGGACACGGCTGGACGGCGAGGGCGGCCTGCACTTTGGCGGCCCGGCGGCGCTGTCGGAACGGCTGTCGGAGCTGTCCGTTGACTACCTGCATCGCATTGCCAGGCGGCTGGAAGCGCACTTCGGCATCACCGGCGTGCGGCTGGTGAATACCCATGCGGCGGCACCGGATGCGATTGCGGAACTGGCGCGGGAACCGGCGCAATCCCTGGTGGTGATGACTACGCACGGGCGCAGCGGGGTGGGCCGGGCCTTGCTGGGCAGCGTGGCCGATCGGGTAGTGCGGCATTCGCCGGCGCCGACGCTGCTGGTGCGCGGGCCGCTGGCGGGGGGCTTCGGGGCGGTGGAGACCGCCGCTGACCAACGCCGGGGCGTGTCCGCCCTGCGCCAGGAGCCGGCGCTGGCCGGCGTGTAGCCGCCGCCGGTTAGCGTCAACCGAGAGGGGGCGGGTATCACCTGCCCCTCTGCTTTATCGGGAACGGGTTTGCCGGGTTCGGGGCTACTATGCCGCCGGCAAGCAGGATGCGCGGTTCTACCACTGCTGAATCACGGGCAAGATTTCCTTGCCGTAAAGCCCGATGTTTTTCATCGTGGCCTCGTGGCCCATACGGGATTCCTGGCCGTAGAACACCAGATGCTCCATACCCAGCCGGCTGTGCAGATATTCCAGCTTTTTGAGTACGGTATCGGGGGTGCCGCAGACGATATGGTAGTTCTCTTTCAGTTCCTCAAAGGTTTGCTGGTTGAGGGGCTTGAGGCCGGTGCGGCGGGCGGCGATGGCGGAGCCAGCGGCGGAACGGTAGCCCACGGGCGCCATATACTCGCGGGGGCCGCGCAAAGTCGGCCCCATCCGCCAGATGAAATGCTTGGCCTGCTCGTCGGCTTCTTCCTGGGTATCGCCCACATAGCAGCAGAGGAGGTAGCCGAAGTTGTCGGGCGTGGCTTCCCGGCCGGCGGCGTTGGCGGCCTGGGTGTACATTCCGAACAGCTCCTCGGTAACATCCAGGTCGGTTAGGAACGCGACATAGGTATAGCCGTGGCGGCCCGACCATTCGGCGGTTTCCGGGGATGAAGTGCCGGGCACCCAGATCGGCGGATGCGGCTGCTGGATTGGCACCATCCAGGGGTTGACTACCCGGAAGTTGTAATGCTGGCCTTCCCAGCGGAAAGGGCCGGGCGTCGTCCAGGTTTTGATGACCAGGTCGTGGCATTCCTCAAAGCGTTCCCGATTGGCTACCGGGTTGTTGTTGGTAGAAACGGTTTCTACGCCGGTGCCGCGCACGAAGCCGGAAATCAGCCGGCCGCCGGAGATGACATCAATCATCGCCAGTTCCTCGGCCAGGCGGATGGGGTTGTCGTGGATAGGCAGGATGTTCCCGAGCAGCAGTATTTTGGAGTGGCTGGTGATGCGGGCCAGCACCGCCGCCGAAAGGTTGGTAGCGGCGTTCATACAGGACGGCGTGTTGTGATGCTCGTTGAGCATAATGCCGTCAAAGCCCAGTTCGTCGGCATAGACGCACTCGTCAAAGTAGCGCTTGAACAGGCCGTTGGCGGTGTGCGGATTGAACCAGGTGTTGGGGAAGGTGAGGCGCAAGGACGGGTACTTTTCGCCCTCCTCATCGGGGTATTCGTGGTAGGGGAATTCGGAGAAGTAGTAGCTTTTCACGGGACGGTCGGCCTCCGGGCAATGGGGTACGGATGCGTTGCGTGGGGAATGATACCACAGAGGCAGTAGGCAGCGTTTCATTTTTATGGCGTGTGGTTGTATTCACCGTCATTCCGGCGAAATCCGGAATCTATGATAGCCGGGTCCATTACCGTTGTGGCGAATTGCGCCTCTGGATTCCGTCTTTGCTGGAATGACGGGAAATTTAGACCACCTAATCGAAAACGCTATCGGATGGCGGGCAGCTGCGGTAAGTTGCGCTGGGGCGTGCTATGATGTTCCAGAGGTTAGTACGATGACCACTACGACAGACGACAGCGATGCCAAATGGGATCGTCTCCAGGATGATATTACCTGGATTAAGGAGCGTATGATCTACGATATTGCCCATAATGAGGCCGAGATGATTGCCCGGGAGATGGGCTTTGAGCTGGTAGATACGCTGGCGCGGGCTGATCTTATGGATATGACGCGCGCTAACGACACATCCGACTTGGCGCGGGGCGACCTGTTGAGCTTTCACCGGGCTGACCTGGTGATGCGCGCTGCCGACTACGACGGCCGGATCCACTATATCGCCGTAGAAGCATCCTTTACTGTCAACGGACGGGATTCCCGCCGCGCGCTGCGGAACGCCGAGTATATTGCCCGCTTTACCGGGCGGCCCGCCTTGTCCGCAGTAGCCGGCGTGCGCTCCGATTATGATATACCTACCCTGGTTGAAACCGGGCGGTTGCACTGGTACGAGATCCCGTCCGAGGACGTTGAGGCGGAGTAGTTTGCTACCCCGCCGGGCGGGTAGGGTTCACCGGGCAGCCGGCGCACATTGCGCCCTTGCTGCCGGGGATGCAGGCGTTGTCATTGCTGCTGCCGGCGCCGATGCTATAGGCCGCCGGGCGTTCCATTAGGGTTGCCAGGCCGGAGGAACGGGGCGGCGGCAAGGCGATGCCGGCGGCCTCGGCTTGGCGGCGGTCCTGGGCTTCGTCGAACAGTTCCAGGCGCAGCTGCTTGCCGGACGGCGGACGCTGGCCGGGGAAGATGACATAGGGCCAGGCGCGCTTGCGGACGACGCCCATCGCTTGCAAGTCGCGCCAGTTGTCAACGGTGTGCCGGCGGCGGTTCTCCAGGATGCGTCCGGCGGACACCGGCCCGATGCCGGGGATACGCAGCAGCTGCTCCCGGCTGGCGGCGTTCAGGTCAACGGGAAAGGCGTCCAGGTTTTCCATCGCAATGACGGTCTTGGGGTCCTGCTCCAAAGAGAGGAAGCCGGCGCGGTCAAAGGCCAGGTCAATTTCGGCGCTGCCGAACTGATAGACGCGGCGCAGCCAGTCCATCTGGTAGAGGCGATGCTCCCGGCCGGCGGGCACCGGCGGCTTTTCCTCCATCGGAGTGTAGCGGGCGGGCCGGAACGGCGGGTAATAGACCCGTTTGAGGTTCCAGTCGGTGTACATCTGATCGACGCGGCGGTAAATCTGGCGGTCGGATTCGTCGGCAGCGCCGACGACGAACTGCGTCGCCTGGCCGACGGCGCCGCCGCTGCTGGCGCCAGTCAGGTCGTTAATCCAGGCCATAGGATCCAGGATGTCTTGCTGCAAATCCTTGTGGGGGCTGATGCGGCGCATCATGTCCGGCTCCGGAGTCTCAATGTTGACGGAGAGACGGCTGCCCAAGCGGTGCGCTCGTTCTACCAGCTCGCGGCTGGCGCCGGGCATCACTTTCATATGGATGTAGCCCTTGAAGCCGTGCTTTTTGCGGATGATTTCCACGGTTTCCACCAGGCGCTGGGTGGTTTTGGAGCCGTCGCCGGCGATGCCGGAGCTGAGGAACAGGCCGTCCACGGCCAGACGGCTGTGCAGTTCGGCGAAAGTGTCGGCCAGTTCGTCGCGCTTGAAAGCGTAGCGCTTGCGGGGGACATAGACGCTGTTGGGGCAGTAGGCGCAGTCCATCTTGCAGAAGTCGGTGAACATTACGCGCATCAGGTTGATTTTCTTGCCGTTGGGCAAGCTGGCCTTGTAGATGCCGGGGGCCGGGTTTTTGCGGGGGTCGGAGTAGGCGACGCGGTTGGGGCCGCGCCCGACGGAACCGGCGGCGAACTTGGCGCCGAGGGTATGCCCGTCGGCCTGATACCCGGCAGTCTGATGGCCGTCGGCTTTGCCGGCGGTAAGGATGTCATCGGCAGCGGCCATGCCGCCGAGGATTTGCAGTTTGTCGTAGCGGTCGGGCGTCCGTTTGATGAGCATAGGTCAACATTCCTCGCTGGCGCCGGCGAAAATAGGGAGGCCGGCGGCGTAACGAACCTATGTTCTTACAGAATGGACGGATTGTCAACCGGGCGGCGTCATTAACCTCAAACCCAGGAGCAATTTCTAGCCACGGTCTCACGGCCCCACTTGGGATATATCTAACTCCGACGCCGGCAGTACGCGAAAGGAGAACCGGATTGCCGCTCCCGTCGGGCACGAACCTGGCATACGTTTCAATGTCCACTAAGACAGGGCGGTCAGGCGGTGCCGCGCGTCGGGCGTCATTTCGTAGCGGCGCGGCTTTTCTTTGGCAAGGACGACGCCGTGCTGCTCCATAACCGGCCAGAGCTGCTCCGCAAACCAGGTTCCAAACCGCTGCGCGGTAGTGGCCGCCGCCGGATGCTGGGGCCAGCGGGCTTTGATTGCGGGCTGGGCAGCGGTGGCGCTGAAAATATCCTCTGTGATAGAGGATGCCACGGCGGCGGCCAGCTGCTCCGGGGTAGGTTCGGCAGCGGATTGCCGGGGCGTTGCCGGGGCGGGGGCCGGCGGCGCATCGGCTGGGCTTTTGCCGGCGGCCAGACGGCTGGGCGCAAGGCTGTCTTTGGATGCTTGAGTGATTTCGTAGGTGCGGGGTGAGGTTTTGCGCGGCATCGCTACCCCGCGTTTTTCCAGCAGAGGCCACACTTCGCTGAGCAAATGCCCGACGTGCGAAGTGTTGCCTACTGCCGGATGTCGGGGCCAGCGTCTCTTGATAACTTCCTCCGCGTCAGCGGCCTTGAATCGTCCGACGGGGAGGCGGCGTATCAGCTCAGCGGCGATTGCCGCATTGCTGGCCGTTCCGTTTGAGGATGCGGGCGGCGGAGTTGGGGGCGGGGATTCGGCTGTGGGCGGCGCTTTGGATGGAGTGGGCGGAGTGGCCGGTTGCGGAGACGCCGGCTCCGGTTCCGGGGTGGCTGGCATTGCTATTGGGGTTGCTGACAAATCCCAGCGGAGCCGTTCCGGGATGAACCGTTCGATTTCCGGGGAGATGCCGCTGCTGCCGTCGGCGGTGGTGATCCACAGGAAAGGCGTCTGCTCCGCGCCGGCGGCCGACGCCAGCTCTTTCACTTTAATGAACAGGGCGCCGAAGTCGCTGTCGTTGCTGACGACGGCGATGGTGGCGGCCTGCCCGGTGGCCAGGTCGCCGATGGCGTCGGCGGTGATTGCCAGGTCGGCCGAGTTTTTGGCCTTGTTGTTGGTGAAGTGCTGCACGCCGCGGACGCGGACGCGCAGGGACGGGTATTCGGCATCGGCCCAGAGCTGCCACATCGCCGTTTTGTCGGCGCGGACATAGAGCGACAGGGCGGAGAGGGGCGGGCAGCCGTCCGGCCAGCCGGCGATAACCTGGGCGACGGTGTCGCGCGCCCGGTCATTGTCCTGGAGGTTCTCGGTGTCCACATAGACGGCGGAACCGGGGGACGGCGACGGGGTAGGGGCGGTGTGGGCGCCGTTGGAATTGGCAGTCATTTGGCATCACCTGCGTACATAGCGACTGGCGCTGCTGGTAGATATGATTTCAACGCCCAAGTCGCTTAACTGCGGGGCGCTGTTTTTCAAATAACAGGCGGACACAGCAGCGCCGATTTAGGATACTTGTTCCGCAGGATACGACGACTTGGAAACATGGCGCAACCCAGAGGCGCGATATTGCTGATTGTGGTTCATTTGACTTGCCAAGCGGCGATGATGCGCGGCAGTGTGGGCTATAGCGTATCATCATCCGGCAGCAGGACAATCCGGTCAACGGGCAGCAGGCGCCGATGCACCGGGTCGATGGCTAACCGAAGCGTCTCCAAACTGGTTAAACCAATCAGGGTTTTACGCCGGTCAGAACCGAATACAACTCTGACCGGAGCGGTATAGCCTTGCAGTTCCAGCCTTGCAGTTCCAGCATCGCATAACCGATGGCCAGTTCCTGAACTGAACCGTCGGCAAGGCTGAACAAGGCGTACTCCGCGCGGGGTATGCCAAGATCATCCAAAACCGGCGCCGGAACTACGGTGAAGGTTGCACCGGTGTCAATCACGCCGTCAAGCGTGCGTGAGCGTGAGGTATCCGAGCCGTACAGAGTAAATGCGACGGAGTAGCCGGACATAGCACAGCATGGGGTTACAGATGCAGCAGCACCGGGATAAACTGCCGGTTTGCCGGGTCGGCGGCAAAGGCCAGTCCGATGAGTGTTTCTTTGCCGATGACAGCCTGGGAGGCGTTTTTGCCAAAGGCGACTAGGGCGGCGCCGGATTTGCCTTGCAGCTCTACGGAGGCCCAGGCCACCGGGAGTTTAGCTGCGGAGCCGTCCGGGAAGTGAACGCGCTGCTCACACTGCGGAGCAATGCCAAGGGCGGCCAAAACCGTCTCGGGTATGACCGTGTAAAACATCCGGGTATCCACCGTTCCGGCGAGTGTCCGGCAGCGCGTTCCGTCCGGGCTGTACAGAGTGAGTTCGGCGGGGAAAGTTGCCGGTGGGTTGACGCCGACGACGGAGCCGGGCAGGATTGTAGGGTCGGCGACAGTTTTCTCTAATGTCAACATAAATCCGTCTCCCGGCAACCGGGCGGCGCGCAAGCGTGGCAGTCCAAGCCGGGCGCACAGGACTTTTCGGCAATTTTGGCGTAGAGGGCGACTGAGGCGGTGTGCGAAATCGTGGACATAGCGTATCGTATTTTCCATCCTCCGGCTACATCGTGATGCGGGCAGGAATCAGGCGGCGGTGCAGCGGGTCGGCGGCGACGCCGAACCTTTCCAGCGTCATTGCGCCAACCAGAACAACATCATTGTCCGGGCCAAAAGCGACGTGGACGGTGCGGCGGCGTCCCTCTATCTCAATCAGGGCCAGGCCGATTGACATTTCCCGGATGGAACCGTCGGCGAGGCTGAACCATTCCTGCTCGTCCCGTGCGATGCCCAATTCGTCCAGGATAACTTCCGGGATTATGGAGTACAGGGAGCCCGTATCTACCATTCCCGACAACAGGAGCGACCCGTCGCCGTCGGCGTTGCCAATGGAGAAATCAATGTTGAAAGTTCCCATTGACGGGCCTCCAATGACGGCGCCGGGGAGTATTGTCGTCGGCATCGCAGGCATCGGCGTTTCCCCTTTGGCACGAGCTCCGGTTTTACACGAACTCCGGCTGCTCGAAGTTGCCGCCTACTATGGGCTGCGCGTCCAGGCCGAGCCATTGCTCTACCAGCGCGCCATAGACGCCGCGGAAGTCGGTGTTGAACGCCAGGTCGCCCTCGACCAGGTCGGGTTCGGCCAGGGACGGGTATTCGCCGTACATACCGCCGCGCACCGGGTCGCCGATGGCGAAGGCGGCGCCGCCGCTGCCGTGGTCGGTGCCGCTGCCGTTGTCCTTGACGCGCCGCCCGAACTCGGTAAAGGCGAGCATTACTACCCGACTGGACAGCGGTTCGCCGTCGCTGTCGGTATGCTCGCGCAGGTCGGCGTAGAAATCGCTGACGGCGCGGCTGAAATCGCCCAGCAGCCTGGGGTGCGTATCGGCTTCGCTGGCGTGGGTATCGTAGCCGCCTTGCTGCGTGTAGAACACCCGCGTGCCCAGGTTGGCGGTCAGCACTTTGGCGATGCCTTGCAGGTTGCGCCCGATGCCGGTATCGGCGTATTCCACGCCGGAGACATACAGATCCGGGGCGGCCTTGAGGATGTCGGCGCCTTTGAGGGCGTCAAGGCCGGTCTGGCCCAGGTAGTCCATTGTGGCGCCCAGGCCGACGGTGGGGGAGTACATCCGGGTGAAAATGTCCAGGGCCTGGGCGCGTTCCGGTTCCTGGGTGATGCCGGTCAGCACGCCGTAGGTTTCCAGCACGGCTACGGAGGCCACCGGGACGCCGGGCAGGGCCATGGCGCGGGGCAGGCCGCGTCCAAAGTTGACGCCGGTCAGCACATTTTCGGCATGGGGGTCCAGGTCGCGGATGACGCGGCCCAGCCAGCCTTCGGTGCCGACTTTTTCCGGCTCGCAGGTGTGCCAGATGTCCATACTGCGGAAGTGCGAGCGGTTGGGCGTGGGATAGCCGACGCCGTTGATGACGGCGACTTTGCCGGCATCGTACAGGGACTTGATTTCGGGGAGCGCCGGATTGAAAGCGAAATTGTCATCAATGGGCAAGGCGGCGGCGGGAATGCCGACGGTAGGGCGGTTGTCGTGATAGCGTCCGTCGGCGTAGGGGATGACGGTATTGAGGTAGTCGTTGCCGCCGGTAAGCTGGATGACGACGAGGATGGGGTCTTTGGTGGTAGTGGTCATGGCGGAGGCTCCGGGGGGGAGGTTGGCGGGGCGTTGGATTGGGTGGGTTGGTTGATGCGTGGGATGTAGTTTAGCACAATTGACGCAGATGATTGTAACCGAAACCGGGGCCGCCGTTGTAGCAACAGCGGCCCCGGTTCGGTTAGCGGAGCCGGCTCCGCAGGATTTCTATCATAGCGGCCCTATTTTCGGATGGAGTTCCAACCGTAGGGAACGGTATGTTCGTCCTCTCGCTGATTAGCCGTATCGTCTTGTTGATAGCCTGGCTGGCGGCTTCCTGGCGAATTTGCTGTTCGTCGTAGCGATTGAACATGATGCACCTCTTGGTTGCTGGCGGATAGCGTAAGGCTACCCGCCAGATTGGATATGCCGCTTGGCCCTTCACGCGGCTGCGACGGGTTTGCGATCCCCGGCGCCTTCCACAGAACCGCCGTATTCCTCAACCGCTTCCCGGACTATCTGGATAACCTGGTCCAGAAACTGCTGGGACGAGATGTTCAACGCCGAGGTGATAGAAGGCGCTGCGGCGTCATATATTTGCGCCATTTTCTTTGCCCTCCGATGGCTCGACCCGGTGCCGCTGAATGCGAATGCGGTTCCCCAATCGGCGATGTGGCCGGAGACCAGACGAACTTCGGCCATTGCATGGATGCGGTTATAGACGCGCTGGCGTATCTCGTTGATGACCGCTTGGGCTTCCTGCGCGTCTGCCGGCTGCCGATTCCAGCCGGCGGGGTTGTCCAACCAGAGCGATATGCCGGTTTGCAGCTGGCGAATCAAGTCGGCTCGTGGCCGCAGCCCGTCGTATTCATCGTTGTCCCACCGATTGGCAATGCGCCGGCACAACGCTTTGACGCGGCCCCAGTGTTCCTTACGAACACCCTCATAAGAGCGAAGCCCCAACCGTCCTTGCCAGGGATTTTTGAAATCGTCAGTAGCGTCGCGCAGAACGAGCTCCAGCCGGACGACATTGTAATTGGGAGCGACGTCGGGCAGTGCGGAGCGTTCTGCCGACTGCTGCATCTGCTCCAGCAACTCCCGCATACTCTTGCGGAAACCGCCGGGGATTTCGCCGGTGGCACGGTTCAATCCGCCCAGGTAAAAGTCATTATCGTTCAACTGCTCTTGCAGTATTTCCGTTACCGGAGCGCCGAGATAATCCCGCAGGCTGGCAATGGCATTCCCGATGGAGGCCCGGACATGGTTGCGTTTCTGGGCATAGCCGCTTAAGTTGTCGCCTTGCACCTGGTCAAAGTGCGTAAAGGCGACGGCCAGTTTGTGCCCGTGACCGCTAGAGCCGGCCGACCGCAGCAGTTCCAGCGGGGCGGCCTGCATCGGCGATTGCGCGTTGTCCACCAGCAGAATCAGATCCGCTTCCGAAAACCGTTCCGTTACCTTCGTGGAAACGCTGGTAGCTTCTTTTGCCGAATGGCCCAGACCCTCGCCGTCAATCAGCACCAGCTTCCGGTCGCTGTGGCGCAGTTCGTCGGTTGCGGGTTCAAAGGGGCCGCGCACCCGGATACCGTCAACCAGCGGCGTCAAGAGCCGCCCGAACTGCTGCCCGTGATTGCTGGTGAACCATCGCACCTGGCGCAAAAAGGTATCCCGGTCCATTTCCTCGCAGTACCAGAGGTTAGGCCAATTCGTGGCGCCGCGCTCAAAATCGCCGGCCGTGACCGAAGCAAACCGTTCCTCAACCGCGTCAATGATGTCGAGGGACAGCAGGGCGAAATCCTGGCTTTCGTACAGCCGGTCGGTGAATGCCTCCAGCCAATCCTGCCGCTGGTTAGCGTTGGTCAAATCCTGGAAGTCGCCGCGCTCCGCAACAACCTGCTGCTCAACCGCCGAGGCGATCTCCTTGATTCTGCCCACGTAACCTTGCAGGCAACGGTTGTTGTTTATTATTTCTGCGCCGGCAACGATTTCGTCGTCGAACAACGCTTCCGCTTCAGGCACGGCATCATCGAAATCGAAATCCATTTCAGATTGGTCATCCTCGCCTTGCTTGGGAAGTTCTTGCCGCCAGGCGCCGAGGATGTACGACAGCCGAAAGCGTTGTTCCCGGTGTTCCAGCAATGCTTCGGCTATCGCCGTGTCATCCTGCCCCCGGATTACGCTGGCGCAGGCTTCCTCCAAGCATTCGTCAACGGCGCAACGGACTTGATGCTCCGTCATAAAGGTAATCACCGCCTCAAAGGGACCGGGCGCAGTGACAATTTCGATGTCGGCGGTCGTCGTCTTTGCCGTCGACGTTGCCGGAAAGCGATCCCGTTTGTGGTCGGAGCCGATGAAATGGCGCAGCAGCGTAGTTTTGCCGGCGCCAGTAGAGCCCAGCAGCATTATGCGCGCGTAGCCGTCATCCGGCGTAGGCAAAGGGATGATGGTTTCCCGCAGGTCTTTGGAACTGACTTTGCCCGCCTCAATGCCGTCAAAGAATGCGGCTACTGCAATGCGGTCAAATTGCCGCTCGGCGTCAGTGCGCCGATCCTGGCTCCACCAGGACTCGTCGGCGAGCAAAACGTTAATCTGCTCCACCAAACGGTCGGCCTCAGCGGCGTCCGTAGTACCCAAGCCGCGCCGTACTTTCAGGCCGAACCGGCCGCGGGCGTCGCGGCGGCGTGGGTGGCTAAAAGTTACGCTCCAGCCGGGGCGGTTGGAACGGGTCTTGCTGGCGGTGTGAATTCGGGTTGTCATTGCTTTTCTCCTTGCGCCGCAACGTTGTTCGTTGTTGTACTGCAACCATAATATACGCTGTTGGCGGGCCTGTCAAGCAATGTTGGAATAACGCGGAACAACGCATCCGCCCTTGACATTCCCCCGCCTTATCCCCCATTATTCCGCTTATGCGTGCGTTATTGGCCGGGACTTCCGGCGTTGGCAAGGATACGGTTGTTGACAATTTGATTGGGCAGCTGGCTGCTCATGGGGAATTGTCGGGGGATGTTGGGGTTGATGGGCGGGATTTGGTGGTGGCCGGTATTGAGGCGGCTTTGGCGGAGCAGGGCGATGAGCTGGCGGGCATTCTGGCGGCGTACCGGCCGGCTTACCAACTGGAGGCCTGGCGGCGGGCGGGGCAGTCCATTGCCGAGCGGCTGGAATCTATTGACCCGCGCCACAGCCTGATTGCGGCGCATCTTACTTACTATGTCAGCGGGCGGCAGTTTTCGCTGATTGACTTGCCGACGATACGGTGCTGGCGGCCGGACTGCATCATCACGCTGGTGGACGATATGCTGGACATTCGCGCCGCCTTGCAGCGGCGGGATGCGGAGCAGCAGACGAATTTTCGGCTGCGGCTGCGGGAGATACTGACCTGGCGCACGGCGGAAATCGCGATGGGCGACCTGCTGGCGCGCAGCCTGTACGAAACGCATCCGATACCGCACTATGTGGTTGGGGTGAAGCATCCCGCCGCGATGCTGTACCGGCTGATATTCTGCCCGGAGCAGTATCCGATAATTTACTCCAGTTTTCCGATAACCGCCGTGCGGGAGCATGGCGATTTTCACGCTGCGATTGACGGCATCCGGCGCGAACTGCATCGCCGGTTTATTGTGTTTGACCCGCTGACGCTGGACGAGGGGACGCCGCGAGTGTTTGAGAAAGCGCGGGCCGCCGTTGCCGATGGCCTCGCTGAGATTACGGTTAGCGCGGACGAGGCGCGGTGGCCGCTGGACAATGCGGGCGCGCTGTGCGACGGGCGGGCGGCGGCTTACCCGTTGACGCTGAATCCGCAGGAGGCGCTGGAAGTGTGGGACGATATGGAGAACCAGGTGCGCTATCGGGATTTGACGATGGTAGAGCAGGCGCAGTGCGTGGCGGCCTACCGGATAACGATGGGCGGGCGGCTGTCCACCGGGATGTATTCGGAGCTGATGTACGCCTCGCATACGGCGGAGCCGGCGCGTCCGGTGCTGATGTACGCCGACCCGGACGATGACGGGCTGGAGCATCCGTTTTTGCGTAACTTTACGCACCGCACTTATTATGCGCTGGACGAATGGTACGATGCGATTGGGCGGGTTGCGGCCGGCGCGGGGTCGGATGCGGCGCGGCAGCAGTCTCTCTTTCCTCTTTAAGCAGGTTTAGGCGGGGAAGCGATTTAGGGGGTTGGCCGGTTTGATGGGGAACCGACTGGCAATCGGGTGTGATATAAGGAAGGGGCCGGCAGTCGGGGCGGCCTAGTCATCTCTGAGGTGTGGGGCTACCCGGTCGGCGAACAGTTCCAGGTTGGCGATGCCGTCGGCTAGGGGCATTCCGGGCCACATCATGCGGAAGCAGCCGTGGGACATTCCGAGTTGGCGGTAGCGGGAGAGTTCCTCAACTACGGCGTCGGGGTTGCCGATTACGAAACGGTCGCGGGCCAAATCCGCAAAAGGTTCGCGGAAGTTTTCGTCGCCGGGGAGGGCTTTATCCTGGCCCCATTGGGCATAGGCTTCGTACTTGCCGCCGAGATAAGGGGCGGCGCTGGCGAAGGCTTCCTCGTGGGTGCGGCCGACGAACACTTCGCGTCCGATAGGGAGGCGCGCGGGGGCGTCGGAACCGGCGGCGCCGGCGGCTTCGTGGTACATTTCCACTTGCTGGCTGATGGTGTCAAACTTGGCGTGGGGGTTGACGTACCAGGTATAGCCGAGGCGGGCGGCGCGGGTGATGGCGGCGTCGCTGTTGGCGGCAACCCATACCGGCGGGCCGGGCTGCTGGACGGGGCGCAGCATCAGTTGGGCGTCGCGGAGTTGGAAATACTGGCCGTCGTAGTTGACGCGCTCGCCGGACCAGAGCAGGCGCATGGCGGCCAGGCATTCCAGGTAGCGGCTGACGCGGGTACGGCGGGGGACGCCGAAGTTGTCGTATTCCGCATCACGGTAGCCCAGGGCGGCGCTGAGGGTAAAGCGTCCGCCGGTGATGACATCCATAGTAGCGACCCGTTCCGCCAGGTCGACGGGGTGGTGGAGTGGCACCAGCATGGTAGCGACGAGTCCCATGCCGCGGGCTTCGGCGGAGATGCGGGCCAGCAGGGGCATGGTTTGCAACTGCTGGTAGGGGTCGGTTAGGTAGTGCTGGCCTTGATAGACGAGGTCGAAGCCGAGGTCGCGGGCGGCGGCGACGTAGGTGCAGATGTCGGCGAAAGCCTGCTGCATATCGGCGCCGGCGGGCTGCTGTGCGATGGCGGAAAGGGAAACGCCAAACTGCATATTGGGAACCTCCCGGTGCGGTTGATTGATGGTTTGCTGCTTGACGGGCCGCTGATTGACAGGGCGCTATTATCGCATCAAATGCGGCGTCCGGGTAGGCGGGGCGGCCCGCGCTCGGGCATTTCGCCGAAGGGAGAAGGGGTAATGGTATGGATGGAGGGGATGGTTGGGATTTTTGGGCCTCCTTTGGGGGTTGGGGTTGGGTTGTCGGGTTGCGATGTCGGGTAGTCGGGTTGTCGGGTTCGGATGGTCGGGTGCGTTGGGTTCGTTGGAGATTGGATTGCAGTCTGCCAGGGTTTGCGGTCGCTTATCAGCCCTACGGCCGGAGGTTTTGCGCGTTGCTTTTCACGCGGCTGGTTTTTCGTCCGAGGACGGGGCGCTACGTCTGGCGCCTTGGCAGGACCCGACTCCTTCGGTTAGTCTGACCGTGGGCGAGTAGGGAACGCCGGTGCGACTTGGGTTGCTGATTGGCCGTGAACGACCGGTCTTTTTGAGGGACTGGCTCCTGGCAGGCTGGGATGGGTGCCGTTTTGAGGCGGCGTTGGGGTGGATGTGGTGTTGGCTTGGAGAATTCGTACCCGACAAGGGGATGGTAACAGCGAACTGGAGTTCTTGTCAATGGGGTTGGGGGCGGTTTTTTTACGGCGATGGACGGGATGGGGTTTTTATGGCATGGATAAAGGGGATGAATGGGGATTTTGGATTTGGGGGTTGGGCGCGGGCGTGTTATAATGCGCGGCGTTATGCGGATTTCACAACTGGTTACGCGGACTTTGCGGGATGACCCGCCGGAAGCCGAAACGGCCAGCCATCGGCTGATGCTGCGGGCCGGGCTGATTCAGCAGGCGGCGGCGGGGGTGTACGCCTACCTGCCGCTGGCTTGGCGGTCGCTGCTCAAAATAGAGCAGATAGTGCGGGAGGAGATGGACGCCGCCGGCGGGCAGGAGCTGCGGCTGCCGGCGTTGCAACCGCGGGAGCTTTGGGAGCAGACGGACCGGGCGGCGGCGTTTGGCGACAATCTCTTTACGCTGGAGGATCGGCGGGGGCGCCCGATGGTGATTGCGCCGACGCATGAGGAAGTGGTTACGAATGTGGTCAAGGGGAATGTGCAGAGCTACCGGGATTTGCCGGTGATTTTGTATCAGATGCAGACCAAGTTTCGGGATGAGCCGCGGCCGCGGGCCGGGCTGGTGCGGGTACGCGAGTTCACGATGAAAGACGCCTATTCGTTTGACGCCGATGAGGATGGGCTGGACGCGTCGTATGCGGCGATGGCGCAGGCTTATCGGAATGTGTTTCGGCGGTGCGGCGTACCCGTGCTGATGGCGGAGGCGGACAGCGGGGCCATCGGGGGGAAGGATTCGCACGAATTTCTGCTGCTTACCGACAGCGGGGAGGATACGGTGATTACCTGCGGCGGCTGCGATTACACGGCCAACGCGGAAAAGGCCGCCGCAGTTTATCCGGCGATGGAATCCGACGCGGCAGCCTTGGAACTGCTGCCGCTGGAGGCGGTCAGCACGCCGGGCGTCAAGACTATTGCGGGGCTGGCGGAATTGCTGGGCGTGCGGGAATCGCAGACGCTCAAAGCGGTGTTCTACGCCGCCGATGGCGAGGTGGTGTTCGTTACGATCCGGGGCGATTTGGAAGTCAACGAAGTGAAGCTGAAAAACGCGTTGCACTGCAACGAGCTGCGGCTGGCGGATGACGCGGAAGTGGCCGCCGCCGGGCTGGTAGCCGGTTCTGCGTCGGCTATTGGAATTACGGGGATGCGGCGCATCGCGGATCCGTCGATTCACAGCGGCGTCAACTTTGTGGTTGGGGCCAACCGTGCGGATACGCATTACCGGAACGCCAACTACGGGCGCGATTTTGAGGCGGATTTGATTGCGGACATTGCGCTGGCGGAACCGGGGCAGCGCTGCGGGCAGTGCGGGGATACGCTGCGGGCGACGCGGGGCGTGGAAGTGGGGCATATTTTCAAGCTGGGAACATTTTTCAGCGAGGCACTGGGCGCCGCCTATCTGGACAGCGAGGGGCAGCAGCGTCCTATAGTAATGGGGTGCTATGGCATCGGAGTAAGCCGGGTACTGGCCGCCGCCATAGAGCAGAACCATGATGACAACGGCATCATTTTTCCGACGCCTATCGCGCCGTATCAGGCGCATCTGGTGGGGCTGAACCTGGCGGACGAGGCGGTGGCCGCGGCGGCGGATGACCTGTACAATCGGCTGTGGGCCGCCGGGATTGAAACACTGTATGACGACCGGGTTGACGCCGCCGCCGGGGTCAAGTTTAACGATGCCGATCTGATTGGGCTGCCGGTGCGGTTGGTGGTCAGCCCGCGCAACCTGCGGCAGGGGATGGCGGAAGTGCGCCGGCGGAGTGGGGGGGGTGCGGCAATGATACCGCTGGACGGCGTACCGGACGCCGCCGCCGAAATGCTGGGAGCAGAGTAGCCTTGCCTGACGAGTCGCCGGGACTGCGCCCGTTGACCATTGCCGAGCGGGGCATTTCCACACTTTACGGGTCAATCCCCAGCGCTTTCGTGCAGATTGCGCTGCGGGCGGTTTTCGGCGTGATCGAGCAGCCCGATTATTCGTTCTGGCAGTTCGTCAGCTATGTTTTCTTTGGCTTGTGCCGGGGCTGCGAGGACGATGTGTATTTGGCCGGGCTGGGGCTGCCCCATGTGCTGGGGGCGGGGATGTACGCGATGTTTTACTTCACTTTCGGGCGGTCGCTGGGGCATATGGCGGTGAACGCCAATATCGTGCATGAACGCACGGGCCGGCCGATGCGAACCTGGCAAAAAGCGGTGCGGAGCGCGCTGCAACTGCTGGTGAGTCATCCTTATTTCTGGATGGTAATGTCGGGCATATCGGCGCTGCTGGTGCTGATCGACCGGCAGCGGCGGCGCTCGCTGTTTGACCTGGCGGCCGGCACGGTAGTAGTGATTGGCGATTTGCCGGAGGAGGAGCCGGAACCGGAGACGGCCAAAGAGAACGCGTTGACGCGGGCGCTGGGGCGGCTGACGGGGCGCAGCGGGGCGGCGGAACGGCGGTAGTGGGGTTGCGAAATCCGTCATTGCGGCGCTCTAGCCGTTATTGCGGCACATCAACCGTCGTTCCGGCTGGCGCCGGGTTCTGGCGGCGTAGGCCGCACTACGGTAATGGAGCCGGCGGCCATAGATTCCGGCTGGCGCCGGAATGACGGTTGGGGGGGCTAGATTGCGGCTGGCGCCGGGAGCCGGCGGCGTAGGCCGCACTACGGTAATGGAGCCGGCGGCCATAGATTCCGGCTGGCGCCGGAATGACGGTTGGGGGGTATGGAATGGTGGGTTGGGGGGGTGGGTTGGGGGGGTGCCGGCCGCCAAAATCTCCGTCCATCCATGCTATCAATATCCAAGCCCGCCTTATGGTACAATTCGTTTCACCGCACCGCCGGGAGCAACCCGACGGCAGCAAAGGAGCAACGCTATGCTGAACAAGATTGCCGCAGCAACCGCCGCTATTGGCGTCGGCGTTTTCGCCGTCATCGCCATCGGAATTCTGCCCCCCCCCCCCCCCCCCCCCCGCTAAAGCTACCAGTCTAGGCGGCTACACTTACACGCAGCGGGTTTGCCAGGAATACGGCAAGCAGCCCCGCTGGTACAATGTCCGCGACGGACAAGCGGCTTACAATGGGGGCAACAGCGACAGCGGCTGGCTGATTGTGCTGGAACACGGCGGCCATGTCGCGGCCACGGCGGGCGGCTACGTTCGGAATGATGCAACCGGGGACTACGTACGGTACGCTGGCCGCTATGTACAGATCACCGGAAATCGATTTCGCAGAGTCTCCGGCAACAATTATGTTCTTGATCCCAGCGGGAATCAGATCAGGTTGCACAATTCACCTTACAGCCCCGGAGACGCCACTCCTGATACCCACTTTTCCAGTCTGGGAACTCCATACTACGAGTATGTTCCGGGGAGCCCGGCAAGAGGCGGCCAATATGTGCGCTGGGCCCATATGGCATGGTGCCGGTAAATCCGGGGGCCGGCCATCGTTCTGACATCCCGGCCGTCATTCCGGCCCCAGTCGTCATTCCGGCGCAAGCCGGAATCCAGCGTCGTATTCGGCCCCTGAGATAATGGAGACGGCGGCCATAGATTCCGGCTTGCGCCGGAATGACGGTTAAAGGGGACGGAATGACGGTTGGGGGGGATGGGAATGGCGGGTTGGGGGGCCGGAATGACGGTTGGGGGGCTGGAATGACGGGCTAGGGGGCGGCCCGGCCCGCCTTATGGTACAATGCGTTTCACCGCACCGCCGTGGGCAACTCAACGCCATCAGGTCAACGCCATCAGGAGCAACGCTATGCTGAACCAAATTGCCGTAGCAACAGCCGCCATCGGCGCCGGCGTTTTCGCCGTCATCGCCATCGGAATTCTGCCCCCCCCCCCCCCCCCGCTAAAGCTACCAGTCTAGGCGGCTACACTTACACGCAGCGGGTTTGCCAGGAATACGGCAAGCAGCCCCGCTGGTACAATGTCCGCGATGGACAGGCCGCTTACAACGGCGGCAACAGCGACAGCGGCTGGCTGATTGTGCTGGAACACGGCGGCCATTTCGCCGGCACCGCAGACCGCTATGTATATGACGCCAGCATCCCGGTAACCGACGGTTATGTACGGCATAGCGGCCGCTACATACCGGTAAGGGGCAATTTCTTTCGCCGGATTAGCTCCGCCAATTATGTTCTCGATCCCGTCAACGGGAATCGCATCAGAATTGCCACTACGCCCTACAGCCCCGGAGACCCCACTCCTAACGGTGATTTTCTCAACTTTGGCACAACCCGCTACCGCCTCATCCCGGGCCTCCCGGCAAGAGGCGGCCAGTACATCCGCTGGGCCCATATGGCCTGGTGCCGGTAAATCCGGGGGCCGGCCATCGTTCTGACATCCCGGTCGTCATTCCGGCCCTCAACCCGTCATTCCGGCGCAAGCCGGAATCTATGACTGCCGGTTGCATTACCGTAATGGCGGATTACGCCCGCTGGATTCCGGCTTGCGCCGGAATAACGATGCCTTGAGCAATAGCGGTATGTTGGGGTATGACAGAGGATTGACGCCCTCTATATCGGCGCTTTTCGCAGCCGCAGCGAATTGCCGACTACGCTGACCGAACTGAACGCCATCGCCAGCGCCGCCAGTATCGGATTGAGAAACCCGGCATCTCCGAAAAAGAACCCCAACCCCGGCGGCACGCCGCCCAATGCGGCGAAAACCGGATACAATGCGCCGGCCGCTACCGGTATCAGCAACGAGTTGTAGAAAAAGGCCCAGAACAGGTTTTGCCGCACGGTTCGCATCGTGGCGCGCGACAGCCGCAGCGCAGTGGACACCGCCAGCAGGTCGTCCCGCATCAGCGCAATGTCCGCCGTCTCCCGGGCCGCATCCGCGCCGCCGCCCATCGCGATGCCGACGTCGGCAACAGCCAGCGCCGGCGCATCGTTGACGCCGTCGCCAACCATTGCCACTACATTGCCGGCGGCGCGCAGCTCGCGCAGGGCGGCGGCCTTGTCGCCGGGCCGCCGGCCGGCGCGGTATTCGTCAATGCCGCAAGCCGCCGCTACGGATGCCGCCACTTCAGCACGGTCGCCGGTAAGCATCACCACGCGCACGCCCTGGGCGCGCAGGGCGGCCACGGCGCCGGGCGCATTAGGGCGCACCGTATCCGACACGGCGATGACGCCCCGCAGCCGCCCATCCTGCGCTACGAACAGCGGCGTCTGCCCCTGCGCCGCCATCCGGTTGGCCGCCGCGGACATTGCGCCGCTAGTCTCAACGCCATTAGTCTCAACGCCGTCAATCTCAATCCCGTCAATCTCAATCCCGTATTGCGACAGCAGGGCGGCATTGCCGACGACAACGGGCCGGCCGTCAACGCGGCCGGTTACGCCGGCCCCCTGGTGCGCCATAAAATCTACTGCCGTAAGATTGGACGGCGCAGCATCGGACGGCGCCGGCGCCAGCCCTTGCGTTTGGCCGCAGCGCATTACCGCCCGGGCTATCGGGTGCTCGGAGAACTGCTCTACTGCCATGGCGCAGCGCAGGATGTCGGCATCGGCGTTGGCATCGGCTGCTGATTTTGCGGCGGCGGCGGCCACGACAGCGACGACCTGAGGCTGCCCATGCGTCAAGGTGCCGGTTTTGTCCACGGCGACCAGGTTGACGGCGTGCGCCCGTTCCAATGCGGCGGCGTTACGCATCAGAATGCCCCGCTCGGCGCCGCGCCCGACGCCAACGATGATCGCCGTCGGCGTCGCCAGCCCCAGGGCGCAGGGGCAGGCGATGATGAATACGGCGACCAGGGTCAGCATTGCGTACTGCGCGGACGGTTCCGGCCCCAGCAGCAGCCAGACCGCCGCCGCCGTCAGCGCAACGATGCCTACCGCCGGCACAAACCAGGCGGCCACGCGGTCGGCCAACCGCTGCACCGGCGCCGCCGAACCCTGCGCTTCGTCAACCAGGCGAATGACCTGCGCCAGGGCGGTGTCATCGCCTACGCGCGTAGCCCGCATCGTGAATGCGCCGGCGCCGTTGAGCGTTCCGGTATAGACGGCGGCGCCGGCGGCTTTGTCCACCGGCATACTTTCGCCGGTCAGCGACGATTCGTCCACTGCCGACGCGCCCGACTGCACAACGCCGTCCACGGGAACCTGCTCGCCGGGGCGCACCAGCACAGTATCGCCGACGGCTACCTGCTCCACCGGCACATCGTAGGTTGGTAAATCGGCAGTTGCGCCGTCGGCTGCGATTAAATGCGCCGTGCGCGGCTGCAAGTCCATCAGCCGCACGATGGCGTCCGAAGTGCGGGAAAGGGCGCGCGCTTCCAGCCATCGCCCCAGCAGTATCAGGGCGATGATGACCGCCGCCATATCAAAATGCAGTCCGCCGGCCAGCCAATCCGCAGTGTCCAGCAAGTCGGCAATCACTGCCGCCGCGCTGTAGCCATAGGCTACGGTGGTCCCCAGGGCAATCAGCGTATGCATATTGGGCTGCCCGCGCCGCAGTCCGGCCCAGCCGGCCGTATAGAAAGGCCAGCCGGCCCACAGCTGCACCGGCGTAGCGACCGCCCACAGCAGCAGGGGATACCACCACAGCGTCAGCAGCGCATCCGTCCACGGCAATGCCGGGAAACTGCCGAGCAGCAGGATGACGGCGGCGGCGGCGGCCAGCAGCAGCCGGGTACGCAGCGCGCGTTCCTCGCGGCGGCGGGCGTCATCCCGGACGGCGGAGGCCGCGGCGGCGTTGGCGTTAGGCGCCGTGGTATCCAGGCGGTAGCCGGCGGCGGCAACGGCTTGGGCCAGCGCGGCCGGATCCACGGCGCCGGGCCGATGCTCCACCGCCGCCGAAGCCGTTGCCAGGTTCACCGATGCGCCGGTTACGCCCGGCACCGCCCGCAGCGCCTCGCCCACATGATGGACGCAGGCGGCGCAAGTCATTCCCGCTACGGGGTACGAGTTGCGGACGGTGGGGGTATCGGCAGTAGTTGAGGCGGGCATTGACATGGCTATACCGCATAAAAGGGATGGGACGGGGATTCCGGCTTGCGCCGGAATGACGGCAAGTAGAGCGCGGTATGGCGGGAATGACGGTAAGTAGAGTTCGGTATGGCGGGAATAGGATGGCGGTTTGCGGCGTCATTATAGCAGTATGCGATAGTAGGCGGGGCTTTTCCTTGCGGAAGCATTGACATAGCGTTGCCGCCGGGCGCATACTCCGGCATTCATAGGGGGCGCACTATGGCCACTGCTTTAAACCTGCGGCCGGCGGAGTTGTCGGTTGCCGGACGCCGCATTCATTATGCCTGGATGATTGTCGTCATCACCGCCTCAATGCGGCTGGTGTCGTCGTCGTTTCGGATGTCCTTTCCGGCGCTGGTGCCGTTCATCGCCGCCGGGTTCGGCTGGGAAGTCTGGCTGATTACGCTGGCCTTTTCGCTGCAATGGGTCATATCCGGGGCATTCGGGCCGCCGGCGGGCTGGCTGGGCGACCGCTACGGCGCGCGGTTCACGATGACCGTCGGCGCAGCGCTGTACATCGTGGGGATGATACTGACCGGATTTATGACCGAAATCTGGCATTTGTTCCTGTTTTTCGGCGTCGTATTGAGCGCGTCAATGGGCATATTCCAGGTGCCGCTTACAGTAGCCGTAACCTCCTGGTTCCGCCGGCATCTGGGCGTCGGGATGGGGCTGCTGCAATCATCCCAGGGGTTCGGGCCGGTAGTGGCGCTGCCGATAATGCTGGGGCTGGTAACCTGGTTCAGCGTGGGCAACGGCGCCGACTTGACGGAATGGCTGCCCTTTGACTTCGGCGGCCCCGACATTCTGGGCATCCGCATGGCGTTCTGGATACCCGGCATCGTGGGCGGCATCATCCTGCTGGGTCTGACGCGTATCTTTTACAACAGCCCGGAGGATCTGGGGCTGCGGCAGCTGGGCGATGACGGTTCCGCGCCAGTGCGGCGCGCGCCCACTACCGGGCAAAGCGCCAAAGAACGCACCAAAGTATTCCTGCGCCAGGTACGCAAGACGCCGGCGTTCTGGAATCTGATTGGCATTCACTATTGGGGATGCGCCGGCCACAGCATCATCATCGTCTTTCTGCCGCAGACCATCGTCGCCGCCCTGGAGCCGGAGTGGGCATCCCTGTCAGCCGGCGACCCGGCGTTGCTGGTCGCCGGGGCCATCGCCGGCGGCGCGGCGGCTACCATGAGCATCGTCAGCACGGTAACGCGGTTTGGAGTCCCCATCGCCGCCGATTTGCTGGGCAGCAAGTGGGTGATGGCAACCTGTTTCGTGTTGCAAGTGGCGCCGGTGCTGGTGCTGCTGGTCGCGGTAGAGTGGTTCCCCGCCGTGTGGATGTTCTACCTGTTCGCCGTGCTGTTCGGCATCGGGTTTGGCGGCGAAATGTCGGCGTTTCCCATCATCAACCGGCAGTATTACGGCAACGCCCCCATCGGCACTACTTACGGTTTCCAGATGATGGGCGCCGGCGCGGGGATGGCGTGCGGCGCCGGGCTGGGCGCGCTGCTGCTGGCGCTCACCGGCGGCTACACGGCCACCATCGCCCTGTCATTCGTGATGAGCCTTATCGGAGTGGTAACTATCCTGTTCCTGCCGGACACGCACCGGCACCAGCTGCCGGATTGGGAAGTGGAGCTGCCGGCAGAGCTGCGTCCGGCGCCGGCGGCCAGCCGGGCAACGGCAACCGGCCCGGCGCCGGCGCCATCCGGGGGAAACGGGGACTGACGCCCGCCGGAGGTAGTACTGATGCCTGTCAACGATACCGCAGATTGCGCCGCGCTGGAACAAGACCTTGCGATCATCCGGTCGCTGTCCGCGCCGGCCGACAACCCGGCGCAATCCGGCCTGGTGATACTCTACGGATTGCCAGGCAGCGGGAAATCCTGGTTCGCCGACCTGATTGCCCAACGCATCCCGTCGGTAATTCTCAACAGCGACCGGCTGCGCCGCGCCATCATCGTCCATCCCCGCTACGACGGGGATGAAAACAAAAGGCTGTTCACCGCAATGTACCGTCGCACCGTAGAATTGCTGGCACAGGGGCAAAATGTCATATTTGACTCTACCGCCCTGCGGTACTGGGCGCGCATTCCTCTGGAATCCATTGCCGACGAACACGAGCTGACTCCGGTACGCGTACATCTGGACCCGCCGGAATCGGTGATGCTGTCCCGTTTGGATGCCCGGCAAGAATCACCGGATTCGCAGGATGCCGCCAAAACCTGGCGGGATGTGTATTACTGGATGAAACCGGGCTGGGAACCCATCGTAGAAAGCCATCTGAAACTTGCCGATCCTGACGATGCGCCGGCAATGGCCGATACCGTAGTGAATATGCTACACGCTGCCGGCGGCGGTCAGGCAGCCCAATAATCAACCCATGCCGGGCAAGGAGGCATCATTATGGCCAAGGACATTACTATCCTCGTTGGCACTGCCGGGCAGGGGGTGATGCGGAGCGCGGACGGCGGCCAGTCCTGGCGGCGGGTGGGCATTACGCAGGGCATTCACTCTGATGCCGTAGTGCGCTGCCTGACGCCCGTTCCCGAATCGGATGGCGGCAATGACGGCGGCGGCAATGGAACTGGCGCCAGCAGCGGCAGCGTGCTGGCCGGCTGCGACCGGGGCATCCTGCGGAGCGACGACCGCGGCGAAACCTGGCGGCGAATTGACACTCCGCTGAACGATACGGCGGTATGGGCAATCGCTTTTGACCCGTCCCACCCGGCTATCGGCTTTGCCGGCACCGGCACGCCCGACCCCTGCCGCATCTACCGCACGCGCGACGGCGGCGCATCGTGGGAGCAGCGTCCGGTTGAAGTAGTGGCCGAGTGTCCGGCGGTGGGCGTCCCGCGCGTTACCGGCATCGCCATTGACCCGAACAACGGCAGCAGCGTGTGGGTAGGCATTGAGGTGGACGGCTTGCGCCACAGCAGCGACGGCGGCGATACCTGGTCCACGGTGCCGCATCGGGACATCCCCAATCTGGACATTCACAATGTAGCCGTAACCGCCGGCCCGCCGCACCGCATCATAGTGATGGTCAACGACGATGTGTTCCTGTCCGATGACGACGGCGGCAACTGGCGCAGCCTGGGCGTGCGGCAGAACTTTCCGCTGGGCTATCCGCGCGGCATCCGGGTCAAGGCCGACGCCCCGCAGACCATCTACACTACTTTTGGCGACACTACCCCCGGCTCTACCGGCGTCGTGATGCGTTCCGATGACGCGGGCGCTACCTGGGCCAACCTGCCGCTGCCGGTAGAGCCGAACACGGCGATGTGGGTAGTCAACTCGCAGCCGGAGAACCCGGACTTTCTGCTGGCCGGCAGCCGGTACGGCTATCTGTACCAGTCGGATGACGCCGGCCGCTCGTGGGACAAGCTGGCGCGGGAGTTCAGCGAAATATCGTCGGTGATGTGGTTCCCCAACGCTGATTAGAACCGCTGCCGTTACTGGCCGCGCTGGGGCGGCGCAGCGTCCGTATCATCGCTGCGGATGCCCCGCCGCCCCAGCTGTTCTTGCAAGATGCGCCGGATGCGGTCCTCCAGTTCCGCATCGGTAATGTCCGCAGTCGATGCGGCGTCATCGTCCGGCGCCGGGTCAGGTTCGGATGGCGGCAGCACATCCGCCGGGTTGATGCCCAGCAGTTCCAGGCGTTCCTGGACGATGGCGCGCATTTCCTCTTTGCCCTGCTCCCGGCCCTGCTCCAAGCCCTGCTCTAAACCCTGTTCGCGGCCCTGCTCCAAGCCTCGTTCCCAGTCTAGCGCCAAGCCTCGCCCCCGGCTTGGTTCCAAACCCCGTTCCCGTCTCGCCTCGGCAAACTGGTTTTTCCGGTTGCGCTCCTCCCGGATGATTTTGGTCAGCCGGCTCCACCCCTCGGCAATCAGCACCATAATCCAGATTCCTCGCTATTATCGCCATACGTCGGGCGGACGCGGCGCAACGTCATCATCGGGGCGAGGGCTCAGCCAGCAGTATCGCCAGCCCGATGCCGGCGGATGCGTAGATGGCGATGGCGGCCCAACGCTCAATTCGCCGCCAGTTCATTGCGGTATTATAACACCGCCGGTTTGGCGGCGGACCGGATTCCGGCAGCGGCGGCACATCCGCCGGGAAGTGCCGGGGCAACCCGATGTCCGCTATTGACAGGCGCATATTGACTGGCGCCGCTATGGAGCATAGGCTATGCGCCGTTGGCTTTTGGACAAATATGCAAATCAGGGAGGATCGTTGCGATGGGAACGCCTAATTTTAAGAATCGGACATTCTTTCACGGGGACAATCGGGAGTTTCTGAGGGAGATGAATAGCGAAACGGTAGATCTCATTGCCACGGACCCACCGTTCAAAAAGCAGCGTGGATTCTTTAGCGACGCCGGGGGATTCACCGATACCTGGACGTGGCAGAAGGACGCCCAAGGGTTCGACCTAGAGGGCAATCCAGTGAACGAGAATCACGAGGAGTGGTTGGAGGATGCGCGCAAAGACCTGCCGAAGGTGGTTGCCGCTGTGGAATTGTCGCGTACTCTCTACGGGGATGACATGGGGGCGTTCCTGTGCTGGATGGCGCCGCGCTTGCTGGAGATGCGCCGCGTGTTGAAGTCGACCGGCAGCCTTTACTTGCATTGCGACCACACTGCCGCCGCGTACCTCAAAACGCTGCTGGATGCGATATTTGGCAAGCAAAGCTTTCGGAATGAGATTATTTGGTGCTATACCGGGCCGAGCAATACCACGCGCTGGTTTCCGCGCAAACACGACACTATCCTGTTTTATGCCAAATCGCCATCGGCAAAATTCAACCGTGATGAAGTAAGGATTGAATACAAACAACTAAATGTACAGCACCAGCAGGAAGGCGGCGGCGGTATCGGCGGCAGCCTTACGCCGGACACCGTCGGCGCTTACCGGGCTCAGGGTAAAGTGCCAGAGGATTATTGGCTTGAGGACAGGGATAGTATGTCCCCGGTAGGGCGGCGGGCTAATGAACGCACCGGCTACCCGACGCAAAAGCCGCTGGCGCTGTACGAGCGCATCATCAAGGCCAGCAGCAACGAAGGCGATCTGGTGCTGGATCCATTTTGCGGGTGTGCTACAACCTGCGTTGCGGCGGAGCGGCTGGGCCGGCAATGGGTGGGTATGGACATTGCCGAAGTCGCGCACGGGCTGATACTACAGCGATTGCAAGACAGCCGGCAGCTACTGGCGGACGGCGTACCGGAAGTGCATTACGAAACTGCCGCGCCGGAGCGCACTGATGCCGGCGACACCGCCGCGCCCAACCTTGCGCTACGCAGTCCCGCAAAGCGCGCGGACTGGCAGAAGCTAACGCGGGCGCAAATGACGCAGGCAATGCGGCAGGCCCAACGCAGCGGCGAGCAGGGCCTGGTAATCTGCGCCGGCTGCGGGCGGGAGTTGGAGCCGGAGTTTATGCATCTGGACCATCGCACGCCGAAGTCGGAACGCGGCGAGGATGACATCACGAACCGGATTTTGCTGTGCCAGCCATGCAACGGCAAGAAATCCAATACGATGACGCTGACCGGCTTGTGGCGGACAAACCGCAGAGACGGCTGGATGCAAGCCGAAACGAAAGCGAAAGTCGTAATGGACCGTGCGATCGATACGGGCCAGCGCGTCCGCGACGAATGGGGCGGCAAGTGGGTCAAAGACCTGCTGGCGGCGATTTAGCGGGGGAATGATGGTTATTCCAGTCAAAGCCGACCTGAGCGAATCTCTCAACAACGTAGTGAGCCTGCTCCCCGATGCGCTGCGGGCAGTTGGCGGGCGTTTGACGGAGGAGTATGACTACCGGCGAGACCAGCGGCGTATGCACAACATCGTGAACGCCGCAGAACTAGCCTTGCCCGACTTCGGAAAGAATCCCACGGCGCCGGACGATGACTGGATGACGGAGTGGTTTGACCTTGCCAGCAAGCGCAGCTACGCAGACTGGCAAAAGGCGATGGGCAAAATGTTGGCGTCGGAAGTCAATGAGCCGGGGTCGGTGCCACTGCGCTATTTCGTTGATATGGCGCGGTTGGACAAGCAGGTGCTGGACGAGTTTGCGGAATACTGCGGCTGGTATGTTCCCGGCCTCGGAGAGATCGTGCGGTCCGGGCAAGGAGTGCCTCGCTACATCGACGAAGCTAATCTAATTGAACACGTTCTCTTTGGGCGAAGTAAGCCTCTGGACAAGCCGACTACCGGCTGGCGCTTCGCAGACATCAACGGGGAAATCATCCTCTTGCGAAACGAAGCTTACAACTTGCCTATAGGCGACTATTGCTTGACGAATTTCGGCAAATTCGTCTATGGGCTGCTGGATCCCAAGCCGCCGCTTTCGCCGGAGCTCGCACCGGGCTTGCGCGAACTTTGGAAGGATTATCTGTACAAAGACGATACGACGGCGCAGTGATCTACCCGATTCGCGGCGTTGGCGTGTGGACGGTAAGGGGATCTGATGCTGATACTAGGGCGGGTACTGGCCGGCGACGTAATACCCCGATGGCGGCGGTAACGCAGCGGCGTTTTGCGCTATACTGCGCCCATCCAACCGGCCAACGCCGGCGCCGTAACCAGGAGGGACATTTGCTATGCTGGACTTGATTATTCGCGGCGGACAGGTTGTTACGCCTTGGGGCGTGGGCGACTGGGATGTTTGCGTCCAGGGCGAGAAAATTGTCGCCATCACCGCCCCCAACACAATGACCGACGATGTGGGGCGCATCATTGACGCCGCCGGCAAGGTGGTCGTCCCCGGCGGCATTGAACCCCACGCCCACATTGACGCCCCGATTATGGGGCCGGGCAACCTGCGAACCGCGCCGCCGGAGCAGGTCAGCCGCGCCGCCCTGTTCGGCGGCACCACTACCCTGCTGGACTTTGCCATCCATCACCCCGGCAACACCATCGCCGACGCCATCGCCGAGCGCACCAATTCCTGGCGGGGCAATTCCTACGCCGACTATGCCCATCATCTGATGCTGCTGGGCGACATCCCGCAGCGCACCCTGGAATCGCTGCACGAGCATATCGAAGACGGCTGGGCGTCCATCAAGATATTCACCACCAACATCCGCCCGCCGGAGCTGTCCGGCGAGCCGCGCAAAGTCGGGATGGGCCATCTGCACGACCTGATGACGGTCATCCAGCGCAACGACGCCATGCTGCTGGTGCATTCCGAGGATGACGACATGGTGCAGTATATGTACGAAAAGCTGCAACGAGAGGAACGCAACGAGTGGTGGAATATGCCCCTGGTGCACAGCAACGAGTCGGAGGATGTGTCGTTCCGCCGGGTGCTGCGGGTGGCCGAATGGACGGGCGCGCCGGTCTATTTCGTCCATGTCAGCGCGCGGGAGGGCATCAACGCCATCGGCGAAGCCCGCAGCCGGGGTATTCCCGCCTACGGCGAGACGCTGCACAACTACGCCTGTTTCAACTCCAACAACTACAAAGAGGAGAACGGGATGAAGTATCACACATACCCGTCTCTGAAGTCGCCGGAGGACGCCGCAATGCTGTGGAAAGGCATCGCCTGGGGCGGCCTGCACACCATGGCCACCGACGAATACTGCACGGACTGGAGCCTGAAAATCGCCGGCAAGTCGGTGCGGGATGTAACCGGCGGCCACAACGGCGCCGAAACGCGCGTCGGCATCACTTACAGCGAGGGCGTGTCCAAGCGGGGGATGTCGCTGCAACGGTTCGTGGATGTTACCTCGGCCAATTGCGCGCGGATTATGGGGCTGTACCCGCGCAAGGGCGCGCTGGCCCCCGGCAGCGACGCCGACATCGTACTCATTGACCCGTCCATCAAAAAGCGGCTGACGATGGACGATTTCCACATCAGCGACTACAGCATCTGGGAAGGCTTTGAGATTGAGGGGTGGCCGGCAATGACCATCCTGCGCGGCACAGTAGCCGTAGAGGACGGCCGGCTGACGGCGCCGGCCGGCGGCGGGCAATGGCTGCCCCGCAAGGTTGACCCGGAGGTAACGAACCGGCCGATTGGGTAAGGGGACGATACACCGCAACTATCGTAGGGGCGAATAACCATTCGCCCCTACAATGATGCCGCATTATCTATCGGCAAGAAGTGTAACTATGACGAATCGCAAACCGCAAACTTGGAAGGATATAGTTGGCAAAATGCCGGAGCTGCTGTGCAAACTGAAGTCTGACACGCCGCGGAACCGAAACTCTCGCGATTTTCCCCAGAGGGGCATTTACGCGTTCTACGAAAATGGCCGCCCTATCTATGTGGGGCGGACAAACCGGATGAAGCAGCGTATTTTGGATCACGGACGCCCAAGTTCAACTCACAATTCTGCGAGTTTCGCTTTTCTGATGGCCGTTGAAAAAGCCAGTATGCAGGGGATTGATTGCGCGAATCACAGCCGTAACGAACTGGAGCAAGATCCGAAATTTGCGCCGCTTTTCTCCGCAGCAAAGGAACGGGTACGTAGGATGGGGATCCGTGTTGTCGCAATAGACGACGCCGTTGAACAGACCTTGTTTGAGGTCTATGCCGCTTTGCAGCTTGGTACGATGCGGCAGCAAGGCGGGTACAACGATTTTGAGAATCACTGAGACCGGCACCCCGGCATCTTTCAGCGCCAAGGGCGCGGGCAGGTAAAACTGCCGGCGGCGTCGGTGATGCGGTCGGGGAACTGGCTGTGCCGCAATACGGTGGAGTTGATTGACGGAATTGTACGCGAGGCGGCGCGGCGGAGCTCGCTGCTTTGCTGGCGCGGCCGGTAGGGATTGACTACCATCACCCGCTTGCCCAACCGGTTCACCGCTATTGCGATGGGCGTAGTCAAATCTGAGTCGTTGGATAAGACGACAGCCGCGCCGTACTGATTGTCAAAAGCGTCCGGCAGCAAATGCGACGCTATATTGACGTCGGTACGCTTTTCATCAAACACTTCGTAGGGATCCTCTCGGTTAAATGCGTAACCGCCCGGTTAGGGGCAGTTCGCTGCCCACCCGTCGCAACAGGATGGGGGGATCGCTAACGATAACACACCGGGACCTTGGCCGGTGTCAAGGCTGACGGCACAGTCCGCGCCGAAGCCGGGCAGGGGCTATGCGACATTATGCGACGGCGTTGCCGTTGCTGCGGCGTTCCAGTTCCCGGACGCGGGCTTCCAGCTCGGCAACTTTGGCCGGATCCACAACTTCGGATTCACGGCGGGAGTCATTACGCTTCTCATTGAGCATGGCCTCCAGCTCGGCAATCCGGGCAGCGGACGCTGAAATCTCAGCCGCCGCCGCCGCCTCGGCTTCCCGGCGGCCCTCCTCGCGGCCCTCTACCCGCGAAAGGCGGATGCGCTTTTTGGCTAAAAACATAAGACCTCCTTCAAGGATGATGGCGAAAACCAAGCCGGCTACCGCTGCGTCGTCCGCAAAGCTGCGTAGCTGGTCGTAAGCATACACCCAATTAGCCCACGATGCCGCATCGGCGCCGGCTGCTGCGCCGGCCGGTTGCAGCAGCAACGCTTCAACCGCGAAACGCGCAATGGTGAAAACGACAAACGCCGCCAGAAATTCGGCAAGCCATGCCTGCAACGCCGTGCGGCTGCGTATGGCGTTGATTATCTCGGAAAGCGCTATATCGGTCAATTCCGGCATCCCCCTGGCAATTATTCGGCTGCGGTTAGCCGGGACATTCCAAAGCCGCCCAACTGCGCCGGCGATTTGACACCGGCGGCGTATTGTAGCAGAGTAGCGGGACGGTTCCATCCCGCCGGCGTTTCCCGGCGCGCCGGCCGGCATTTTCCCGTCTCTAACGCAGCGTACCGATGCAACAGCCCCAGCGACACCGCCAACCCCGCATCTTTTACGGCTGGTGGATTGTCCTGGTCAGCCTGATTGCCGACGGGATGAAACACGGCAGCTTCAACCGGGGCTTTACCGTGTTTTACATCCCGGTTGAGACGGAACTAGGGTTCAGCCGCGCGATGATGGGCCTGGCCGAGGGGCTGGGCCGGCTGATGGGCGGCGTGCAGGGCCCGCTGATGGGCTACTGCACCGACCGCTTCGGCCCGCGCATAATGCTGGCTTTCGGCGGGCTAATGTCGGGACTCGGCTTCATCCTGCTGGGCTACACCGGCAGCTACTGGTATTTCCTGCTGATATTCGTTGGGTTCCTGTCGGTAGGGTTTCGGTCGGGGTACAACAACGCGTCGGTGGCGGCGGTCAACAACTGGTTCCGGCGCCGGCGCGGGCTGGCGATGTCGCTGGTCAGTATGGGCAACGGGCTGGGCGGCGCATCAGCCCCGCTGGTGGGGCTGCTGATATTCACGGTGGGCTGGCGCGACGCCTGCACCGTGCTGGGCTTCGCCATCCTGGGCGTAGTCATCCCGCTGTCCTGGTTTATGCGCCGCGCGCCGGAGGATATGGGCCTGCTGCCCGACGGCGACGCGCCGGACGCGGACGCCGCAGCGGCATCTCGGCAGGCATCGGGCGCGGGCGGACGCCGCCGGATGCAGTTCGGCGCCAACGACTTTACCGCCAAAGAGGCGATGCGAACTTCGTCATACTGGCTGCTGGTGCTGGCTACCGGATTCCGCAATGTAGTGCACGCCGGCACTTCTTTTCTGATGGGGCCGATAATGGTCTGGTTTCTGCAAGGCGGCGGGGCTTACGGCACGCCGCTTTATGACGCCATCGCAGCTACCCTGTCCGGGCTGATTGGCGACCGGGGCAGCACGGACTTGCTGATTGCCGCCGGTTTCGTTGGGCTGTTTTCCCTCATCAATATGCTGTTTTACCCGCTGGTGGGGGTGATTGGCGACAAGACCGACCGGCGCAAACTGAGCGCGGTGTGTATGGTGTCCGGCGCGCTGGCGATGGGTTCACTGCTGAACCAGAGCGGCTATCTGTGGCAGCTGCTGGTGTTCGTGCTGCTGATTGCTTTTGCCGAAAGCGCCAATCCGCTGAACTGGGCGATAATGGGCGACTTTTTCGGGCGGCGTTCCTACGCTACGCTGCGCGGCTGGCAGCATCTGCCCGACCAGGCGGCGTCGATGTGGACGGCGATGTGGATGGGCGTGATTTACGACCGCACGGACAGCTTTTTCTGGGCGCTGGTGCCGCTGGCGATTATCTATCTGTGCGCTACGGTGGGCTACTGGTTCCTGCCGCACCCGCGTCTGCCGCGCCGTCTGCAACTGCAACAGGAACGGGAGGCGGCGCGCGCCGCGCGACTGGCATCCTGACCATCCTTTTAGACTTCAACCCATAATGACCGGCCGCAGCATCAATCCATAATGACCGGCCGTCATTACGGCGCAAACCAGAGAGCATCCGGCGCTGGCCCCTATGCCGTCGCCGCCGGGGCCAGGACTGCGGCCAACGCCAGCAGCAGGATTAAAACCGCCAGTCCGGTACGCATTGCTACGCCCTAAACCCCGATGCCTTCCCGCTCGGCGATGGCGGGCACATCCTTGTCGCCGCGGCCGCTGAGGCAGGCCAGGATGACGGCGTCGGAGGGCATTGCCGCCGCCATCTTGCTTACCTGATAGACGGCGTGGGCCGATTCCAGGGCCGGAATAATACCCTCTGCGCTGCACAGCAAGCGAAACCCCTCCAGAGCTTCCGCATCCGTTACCGATACATATTCGGCGCGCCCGGTGGATTTCAGCCAGCTGTGTTCGGGGCCGACGCCGGGGTAGTCCAAGCCCGCCGAGATGCTGTGCGCTTCCTGCACCTGCCCGTGCGCGTCCTGCAACAGATAGGATAGGGAACCGTGCAGGACGCCCGGCCGGCCGGCGGACAGAGTGGCGGCGTGCCTTCCGCTGTCCACGCCGGCGCCGGCGGCTTCAACGCCTACCAGCCGCACCGCTGCGTCGCCGATGAACTCGTAAAAAGCGCCGATGGCGTTGCTGCCGCCGCCAACGCACGCGGCTACGACATCGGGCAGCCGCCCCTCGGCGTCCAGTATCTGCGACCGGGCTTCGCGGCCGATTACCGACTGAAAATCGCGCACCAGCATCGGGTAAGGATGCGGGCCAACGGCGCTGCCGATGAGGTAATGGGTAGTTTCCACATTGGTAACCCAGTCGCGGATGGCTTCGTTGATGGCGTCTTTCAGAGTGCGCGTTCCCGATTCTACGGGGATGACTTCGGCGCCCAGCAGCCGCATCCGATAGACATTCAGCGCCTGGCGCACGGTATCCTCAACGCCCATATAGACGATGCACTGCAAGCCGAGCATCGCGCAGACGGTGGCAGTAGCGACGCCGTGCTGTCCGGCGCCGGTTTCGGCAATGATGCGATGCTTGCCCATCCGCTGCGCCAGCAGGCACTGGCCGAGGGCATTGTTGATTTTGTGGGCGCCGGTGTGCGCCAGATCCTCGCGTTTGAGGTAGATGCGCGCCCCGCCGCTGCGCCGGGTCAGGTTTTCAGCGTAGTACAGCGCGGTAGGCCGCCCGGCGTAATGCGTCATCAAGCGATGCAGCTGTTCGGCAAAGCCGGCGTCATCCTGTGCGGCGCGATAGGCCAGCTCCAGCTCGGTCAGCGCCGCCATCACGGTTTCGGGGACGAACTTGCCGCCGAAATCGCCAAAGCGACCGCGCGCGTCGGGCAAGTTGGGGTAGGTTGCAGCAGTCGTGGTCATACGGGTTCCTTATGGAATGGATAAACAGGATGGGCGGTATAGACGGAATAGACGGGATGATTACTAGGGGCTGATGCTGCGGGCATTGGCGATAAACCGGCGGATTTTGTCGGCATCCTGGACGCCGGCGGTCTCTACGCCGCTGGATACATCAACGCCCCAAGGCTGCGCCGATTTTACCGCATCCGCGACATTATCCGGCGTCAATCCGCCGGCCAGCATAAAACGATGCCGCGCGGACAGCCGGGCCGCAATGCGCCAGTCAAAAGCCCGGCCGGTGCCGCCGTGGAAGCCGGCAACCTGGCTGTCCAGCGTAATCATACAGCCGGCGGCGGCATAGGCATCAATAGAACGGCTCACGGCGTCAATTTCGTCATCCGACGCGCCGTCGGGAATATGCAGGACTTTGATGACGCCGGCGCCGTATTGCTGAACCTGTCGGCAATAATCTACGGATTCCGCCCCGCAGAGCTGGACGCAGTCCAGGCCGGCGGCGGTGATAGTATCCAGCGCGTCGGGCAGAGGCTGGTCGCCAAACAGCCCCACGGATTTAGGCGCAGCGGCGCCGGCGGCATCGTCAACGCGCAGGCCGTCGGTGATGCTGCGGGCGGCGTCCGGCTCCAGACGGCGGCGGCGTCCGGGTACGAACACGATGCCGATATAGTCGGCGCCGGCAGCAGCGGCCACCCGCGCATCGGACAGCCGGCGCACGCCGCAGATTTTTACCGCCGGGCTAGACACCGACGGCCACCCGGGCGCCGACGGCAACCTGGGCGCCGGCGGCGAGAGAACGGACTTTGGCGGCGGTATCCGCAGCCGTTACCAACGCTTCGCCCACCAGCACGGCGTTGACGCTGCAAGGTTCCAGCCGGGCTAAATCCTCCGGAGTGCTGATGCCGCTTTCGCTGACAATTACCCGGTCGGCGGGAATCAAAGACGCCAGAGTTTCGGTAACGGCCAGGTCGGTAACGAAAGTGTGCAGGTTCCGGTTGTTGATGCCAATGACCGGCGCGCCGGCCGCGACGGCCACTGCGATTTCAGCGGCGTCGTGAGTTTCCACCAGCGGCGTCATTCCCAGCGACCGGCCGACGCCGATCAGTTCAGACAGCCGGGCCGGCGTCAGAATGTCCACAATCAGCAGAAAGGTATCGGCGCCGATAGCGCGGGATTCATAAACCTGGTAGGGGTCAAAGATAAAATCCTTGCGGAGAACCGGCGCGCGGCCCGAGGCGCCGCTCTCTTTGACCGCCGTAAGATGGGCCGGCTCGCCCAGAAAGTGGCCGTCGGTGATGACCGAAATGGCGGCTGCGCCGTTGTCCGCATAGACGCCGGCCAGGTGTACCGGCTCAAAATCGGCGCGCAGCAGCCCCTTGGAAGGCGACGCTTTCTTGACTTCAGCAATCAGGCTGACGCCGGGGCCGCGCAGCGCGGCGGCAAAATCCAGGGCCGGCGGGCGGGCCGCGATGCGCTCCTGCAATGCCGACAACGGCGTCGCGGCTTGGGCGGCGGCCAGTTCCGCCCGCTTCTTGGCAACGATTTGTTCCAGAATGCTGGGCATTCGTCATCTCCTGGCGTGTGTAGTCAAATCAGTATCCAATGCCATCCGTATGCTTTCGTCATCCCGGCCACACAACCATAATTCCAGATACACAACCGTCATTCCGGCTACACATCCGCCATTCCAGCACCTTAACCGTCATTCCGGCGAAAGCCGGAATCTATGGCTGCTACCTCTATTCCCATAGTAGGGGATTACGACGCTGGATTCCGGCTTGCGCCGGAATGACGGCGCATTTGACGACAAGCCCTAGCACTGTCTCACATTACGCTACGGTTCGGGCGGGGAAAGTTCCTGCGTCAGCGCAACCAGGGCATCCAGTTTGGCGTGGGCTTGTCCATCGTCAATTGACGCTTTGGCCTGTTCAATTCCGTCGGCCAGCGTGGGCGCGCGGTCGCCGGCGACCAGGGCGGCGCCGGCGTTGAGCATTACGGCGTCGCGCAGCGGGCCTTTGGCGCCGGACAGGATTTGCCGCATCGTGTCCGCATTCTCGGCGGGGCCGCCGCCGTGCAGATCTGCCGGGGTGGCAAAGGGGAGGCCCAGCTCGCGCGGGCGCACGGCATAAGGGCGGACGGCATCGTTGACTACTTCCCAGCCGGCGGTGTCGCTGCCCAGCGAAAGCTCGTCCATCCCGTCATCGCTGTGGACGATGATGGCGTGTCGGCAGCCCAGGAGCCGCAGCACTTCGGCCATTTTGGCGGCGGCCTCCGGGTAGCCGACGCCAATCAGCTGGCAGGAAACGCCGGCCGGATTGGTCAGCGGGCCGAGGATGTTAAACACGGTGCGGATGCCGATTTCGCGGCGCACCGGGGCGGCGTAGCGCATTGCCGGATGATAGGCCGGCGCGAACATAAAACCGATGCCGATTTCCCGCAGGCAGCGTTCTACGGCGTCTGGCGGCAATTCAATGCGGACGCCCAAGGCTTCCAGCACATCGGCGCTGCCGCAGTCGCCCGATGCGGCCCGGTTGCCGTGCTTGGCAACGGCCAGGCCGGCGCCGGCAACTACGAAAGCCGCCGCCGTTGAGATGTTGAAAGTGCCTTTGTGGTCGCCGCCGGTGCCGCAGGTATCAATGGCATTACCGGAAAAGTTGACGCGCCGGGATTTTTCGCGCATCACGGTGGCAAAGCCGGCGATTTCCTCCGGGGTTTCGCCTTTGAGCGACAGGGCGGTAAGGTAGGCGCCCAGCTGGGCCGGCGTGGCTTCGCCCTCCATAATGGCGCGCATTACGGAGGCGGCAGCGGCGAGGGGCAGCGATTCGCCGGCGGCGGCAGCGGATATGGCTTCACGAATCATTGGTCAACACTACCCTGATATAATATCGCCGACTATGATAGCACGATGCGCTGTCGCATCGGTATCAGCGGGGGAATACGGCGCGCAAGTCAATTTGCAGGCCGGGCAGCAGCGGGGTGGACTAAATTGGTATCGGAGAGATATACGTCGGTTGGCGCAATGAACCGCCGCCCCAAGCGGTTATCGGTTACGAAAGAAGCCAGCACACGGACTTTGCGCTGCCATAGCGTGGCCTCCAATTTAATTTGCCGATTACCGATAATCACTTTACCGATGGCCATTTTTCGGCATTTGGCGCAGCGGCGCGGCTGCGCTGCATTGTAACAGGTAGAATAACCGGCAGGAGGTTTTCCAATGCGCGTTGATGTTCATACTCACATCTGGCCCGACCACATTGCCAACGCGGTGGCCGGCAGTATGGAGGCGGAGCTGGGGTTTGCGCCGATTGCCGTCAACACTGCGGACGGCATCAAAGCGCACATGGCGGCCTCCGGGGTGGACAAGTCGGTTGTGCTGGGGGTAGCGATGCGCGCCGACCAGGTGCGCCGCGCCAATGACTGGCTGATTTCCCTTGCCGATGCCGACGCGATGCTGGTTCCTTTCGGGGCGGTGCATCCCGGCCTGGCGGACAAAGCCGGCGAAATACGCTATCTGCGCGAGAACGGCGTCAAGGGCATCAAGATGCATCCGGTAATCAACGGGTTTTACCCGGACGACCCGCAATGGTTTCCGGTCTATGAGGAGCTGGGGGATGATATGACGCTGGCGATTCACTCCGGGCGGCTGCCGCATCAGGGGCCGGACGCTCCGCTGTATGCCGCGCCGGAGCGGATTATGAACATCGTGCGCCGGTTTCCGCGTCTCAAAGTGATTGCCCTGCATCTGGGCGGTTTCTATATGCTGGACGAGGCGGAACGGACGCTGCTGGGACAGGAAAATGTGCTGGTGGATACCACCTGGCCGCCGTCGCTGCGGGAACTGACGCCGGACACGCTGACGGCCATTATCGGCAAGCAGGGCGCGCATAAGGTTTGCTTCGGCACCGATTATCCGCTGGTGGATATGGCCGCCGAGTCGGAGTACCTGGCGTCTCTGCCGCTGGATTCGGCGCAGCTAGAGGGCATCCTGGGGGAAAACGCCCGGCAGTTCATCGGGCTGTGAACCCCGGCAGCCGGCGCTAACCGGCACTCTCCAACCGTCATTCCCCCCAAACCGTCATTCCAATGCCCTCAAACCGTCATTCCGGCGAAAGCCGGAATCTATGGTCGCTGGTTTCATTGCCGTAGCGGCGAATTATAACGCCGGATTCCGGCTTTCGCCGGAATGACGGTCGGGGGGCCGGAATGACGGTCGGGGGGGACGGACGGTTTGGGGGGCCGGGCCGCGCTACCCGGCATCGCCATCCAGTTCCATTGCGGCCAGGATAAAGGCGTATTCCTCGGCAACTTCTTTGATGCGCTCAAAACGGCCCGAGGCGCCGGCGTGTCCCGAGTCCATATGGATTTTGAGCAGCAGCGGGTTGGCGTCCGTTTTGGCGGTACGCAGTTTGGCAACCCACTTGGCGGGTTCCCAGTAGGTTACGCGCGGGTCGCTGATGCCGCCGGTTACCAGCATCGGCGGGTAATCCTGCTCCCGCACATTGTCATAGGGGGAATAGGTTCGCATATAGCGGTAATACTCAGCGTCGTTGGGGTTGCCCCATTCGTTGTATTCCATCGTGGTCAGCGGCAGCGTGTCGTCCAGCATGGTGTTGAGAACATCCACGAAAGGCACGTGCGCTACGACGCAGCCGAACAGGTCGGGGCGTTCATTGACTACTGCGCCCATCAGCATCCCGCCGGCGCTGCCGCCGGCGGCGGCGATGCGGCCGCGCGCCGTGTAGCCGGCATTAATCAGATGCTCGGCGCAGTCAATAAAATCGTGGAAAGTGTTGCGCTTGTGCAGCAGCTTGCCCTTTTCGTACCAGTCCCAGCCCATCTCCATACCGCCCCTGATGTGGGCGATGGCGAACACGAACCCCCGCTCAACCAGGCTCAATGCGGAAACGCTGAATGACGCCTCCATCGTGATGCCGTAGCTGCCGTAGCCGTAGAGATAGAGGGGCGCGCTGCCGTCCAGGGGCGTATCCCGGCGGTACAGCAGGCTGACGGGAACCGGCGTACCGTCCCGCGCCATTGCCCGGATGCGCTGCGTACCGTATTGTCCGGCATCGTAGCCGGCGGGTATTTCCTGCTGCTTGCGGAGCGTGCGCTGCCGGGTATCCAGATCGTAGTCATACACTGCCGCCGGAGTTTTCAGGGAAGTGTAGGCAAAGCGCAGGCTGGCCGTGTCAAACTCCCGTCCGCCGCGCGGCGACATTGCGAAGTCGTCCTCGTCAATGCCGGCGATGTAGTGGGTATCGCCATCGGAGAGACGCATTGCCATCACCTGAGGCAGTCCGTCCTGGCGGCAGGCGACTACCAGATGGTTGCGGTAGGCGTCAACGCCCATCAAAGGATGCCCCGGCCGGTGGGGTATAAACTCCGTCCAGTTGGCATAGCCCGGCGCCGATACCGGAGCAGTGGCGATGGCGAAATCTTTGGCGCCGCCGCCGTTGTGCCGGATGAAAAAGCGGTCGCAGTGGTCGGCAACTTCGTACTCAAAATCGGCGGCGCGAGGTTCAATCAGAACGGGAACCGCCGCCGGGTCGTTGGCGTCCAGGAAGCGCCATTCCGACATATTGTTGCCGCCGGCGACGATGTAGATGAACCGTCCGCTGTTGGATTTGCCCAGCCCAACGAAAAACCGGGGGTCGTCCTCATGATAGACCAGCGCGTCGGCAGAGGGGTCGTCGCCCAGAGTGTGGCGGTAGATGCTGACCGGGCGGTGATGCTCGTCCAGCACGGAGTAATACAGCGTGCGGTTGTCGTTAACCCATTCCAGGCTGTAATAGGAGTTGGGTATCACATCGGGCAAGGCGGCGCCGGTTTCCAGGTCAATGATGCGGATGGTGAACTGCTCGGAACCGTCAAAGTCCACGCCGTAAGCGATGAGACGATGGTCCGGGCTGTTCTCAAAGGCGCCAACGCGGGTATAGTCTTGCCCTTTGGCGAGGCGGTTGACATCCAGCAGAACGGTTTCCGGGCCGTCGGGCGCGCCCTGGCGGCGGCAGTAGATGGGGTACTGCCCGCCCTCCTCGTAGCGGACACAGTAGTAATAATCGCCCTCTTTTTCGGGTACGGAGTTGTCGTCCTCCTTGATGCGGCTGCGTATTTCGGCGTAGATGCGTTCCTGCAATTCGGAATGCGGCTGCAAGAATGCTGCGGTGTAAGCGTTTTCGGCGTGCAGGTAGGGCAGCGTGTCCGGGTCGTCCTGCTGCCGTAGCCAATGCCAGGGATCCGGGCGGGCATCGCCGTGGACGGTTATGGTATGCGGACGCTGCGGGGCCAGCGGCGGGGCGGGTAGATTATCGGGCTGATCGGGCGTAGGCATCGCTTACTCCGGTGAAAGTTTGGTGAATGTACTGCGGGCCGGCCGGACGCCGGTTTAGCGTTGCAATTGCGTGATGTCAGTTAGCTGTTAGCAATCGGCGGGTTCGGCCGGCACGAACAGCGCCGCCGAAACGATGGCGGCCATTTCGTCGGCCAGATAGCGGCGGCACGCGCCCGGTCGCAAGGCGGCAATCAGCGTACCCAGCCAGCCGCCGTATTCCGAAGTGATGGACAGATGCGCGCGGCCCAGGTCATCCGATGAATAGCCGGGGTCGCTGTCGCTGCACACCCGCAGCGTATAAGTGTATTCTACCCAGAAACCGGGGCCGACGGCGCGGTGCGCCAGCGATTGCGCCTCGCGTATAGCGGTTACCAGGCTGGTAAAGCGGTCGCGCCCGATTTGCAGCTCAATGCGATGCCCCGTTTCCAGTTGGGGGCCGTCGGGCAAATTGGCGCGGCGGTAGCGCGCGGAGTGCAGCGTACGGCCGGGAAAGTCGGTTACTGCGTTCCAGGCGGTTTCCATTTCGCAGGGCAGGATTTGGGCTTGGCTGAAAATCGGCATAACAATCCGCAACCTCTCGGTTGACCCGTCAACAATTTTATGTAATTGTAACGCATTGGAAAGGCATCCGGGGACGGGATGTTCGGTTTCCGCGATTCAATCCCCGCGTTCAACCTCTGCGTTTCAATCTCCGCTGTTCAATCTCAACACGGCAGCCGTCATACGCGGCATCCTGATGCGAAGGGGCGATTATGACCGACGGCGCGCTGGCCGGCCTGAATGTGCTGGACTTTACGCACTATATCGCCGGCCCCTACTGCACCAAACTGCTGGCCGACTACGGCGCCAATGTCATCAAGGTTGAGCCGCCGGGCGGCGACGGCGCGCGCCGCATTGGCCCCTTCCCCGGCGATGCGCCGCACCCGGAAAAGAGCGGCCTGTTCCTGCATCTCAACACCAACAAGCGCGGCGTAGCGGTGAACCTGAAAGCGCCGGAGGCCGCCGACATCGTTGACCGGCTGGCGCGCTGGGCCGATATTGTGGTGGAAAACTACCGCCCCGGCGTGGCCGACCGGCTGGGCATCGGTTACGCCCGGCTGCGGCGGATTAATCCCGGCCTGATTTATACCAGCATTTCCAATTTCGGGCAGACCGGGCCTTACCGGGATTATCGCGGCTCGGAAATCGTGTTTTACGCTACGGGCGGCGAGATGCACTCTACCGGCCTGGCCGACCGGGAGCCGCTGAAACTGGGCGGCAATGTGGGGCTGTACCAGGCCGGCGCCGTGGCGGCTGCCGCAACGCTGGGGGCGGCGCTGGCCGGCGCTTTCGCTGTTGGCTTTGACGCTGCCGCTGATTCCGACGAATCGTATCCGCCGGGGCAGCATCCGGGGCAGCAGATTGATGTGTCCATTATGGAAACGCAGCTGGGTTCGGTGGATCGGCGGCAAAGCGCGCTGCTGGCCTACCAGTACACCGGCGAATTGAGCCATCGTCCGGCGTCGGGCGGTTCCGGCGGCTACCCCAACGCCGTTTATCCCTGCGCCGACGGGTATTTTCAGATTAATGGCAGCCGGATGTACTTTCCCCGCACCGTAGCCCTGCTGGGCAATCCGCCAGAGCTGACGGCGCCGCACTGGCAAGACCCGGCGGCGCAGGGCAATCCGGCGATGCAGGAGGAGTTTGAGTCGGAATACTTCCTGCCCTGGGCATTGGAACGCACGCGCGCCGGCGCCTGGCAGGCCGCGCAGGAAAACCGCGTCCTGTCCGGCCCCATCAATACGATGGCGGACCTGGATGTTGACCCGTCGTTCAACTCCCGGGGAGTATTCGTAGAGGCGGACCATCCGGCGGTTGGCGCGCTGCGGCAGCCCGGGCGTCCTTTCATCATGGCGCAGTCGCCATGGCAGCTACGCCGGCCCGCCCCAATGTTGGGGCAGCACACCGGGGAAACGCTATCCGAAATGGGCTATGCCGCCGCGCAGATTGAAGCATTGGCCGCCGCCGGCGTGATTGCGTTGGCTGCCGATGACGAGAGGCCGGACTGATGCCGCGTTTGCCGCTTGAAGGACTGCGCGTCCTGGAAATTACGGTGGTATGGGCCGGCCCCTACTGCGGATCATTTCTGGCGGACCTGGGCGCCGAAGTGATACGCGTGGAGTCCACCAAAACTTTTGTGCCGCTGACGCGGGGCGCCGCGCCGCATCCCGACCAGGCAGTGATTGACAACCTGCCGCTGTACTCCGGCGGCGTTCCCGGACGCGTACCCGGCGCGCGCCCGTTTAATCGCTCGCCGATGTTCAACTCCCACGCCCGCAACAAGCGCAGCATGACGGTCAACCTGCTGGACGCCGGCGGGCGCGCAATTTTTGACCGGCTGGTCGCCGTCAGCGATGTGCTGATTGAGAACAACCCCACCGAAACGATGGAGAAGCTGGGCATTTCCTACGAATCGCTGCGCGCCGTCAAGGATGACATCATTATGCTGCGGATGCCGGCTTACGGCAGTACCGGCCCTTACCGGAACTACCGCGCGCACGGCGTCCACATTGAGGGCGTAGTGGGCCACACGATGCTGCGCGGCTACCCGGATACCGACCCGTCGTACAATACCACGGTGCTGATGTCCGACGCCGCCGCCGGCGCGCAGGGCGCTTTTGCGGCGTTGGCCGCCCTGCATCATCGCAAGCGCACCGGCCGGGGGCAGCTGGTAGAGTTGGGGCAGGCGGAGAATGTATTCTCGTATCTGGGCGAGTACTACCTGGACTATGCGATGAACGGGCGCACACACGAAACGCTGGGCAATCGCCATCCGCGCGCGCTGCAAGGCTGCTATCCTTGCGCGCCGGAGTCGGGCAACGCCGACCGTTGGGTAGTCATTACCGTCTATGACAACGCGCAATGGCAAGGGCTTTGCGACATCATCGGCGCATCCGACCTGGCATCTGATAAGGAATTGGATGACGCCGTCGCCCGGCGTCTCCGGCACGACGCTATAGACGCCCGCATTGCCGAATGGACGCGCACGCAGACGCCCAAGTCGGCGATGCGGACGCTGCAAGAGCGGGGCATACCGGCCGGCGCCGTAATGAACCAGGCCGACGCTTTCGCCGACCCGCACCTCCAAAGCCGGGCATTCTTTGCCGAAGCCTATCAAGAGGACTGCGGCGCGCATCTGTATCCGGGCCCGCTCTACAAAATGTCGGCCACGCCGCTGGGTATCCGGCGCGGGCCAGTGATGCTGGGGCAGGACAACGAGTATGTCTATCGGGAACTGCTGGGATACAGCGCCGCGGAATACGCCGAGTTTGCTGCAATGGGACACATCGGTACGGACTATGCGGACGGCGTATGACGAAACGATTACAGCAGCGCCGGGCAGTGTTACGATAGCCCGGCTATACCCACACCATCCAGCGAGGTTATCACTATGCCCACGCAACGAATTGGCCTGCACGCCGGCGCTCCCAATGCGGAAGCGTCTCTGGATCTGATGCGCCGCGCCGAGGCGGCCGGCGTCCAGGCAACTTGGCTTACCACCGGCGGCACCGGCCTGGACGCCTTGACCCTCTTTGCCGCATCTGCCGTGCAAACCGACAACATCCTTTTTGGCACTTCCATTGTGCCTACCTATCCGCGCCATCCTATCGTCGTGGCGCAGCAAGTGCAGGTTCTGGATCAGCTGGCGCCGGGGCGGCTGCGGCTGGGCGTTGGCCCCAGCCATCGGCCTACGATGCGGGCGATGTTCGGCTACAACCTGCGTTCTCCGCTGACCAACCTGCGGGAATATCTGCAAATCCTGCGCGCCTTGCTGCACGACGGCAGCGTTGACTTTGACGGGCAGGAATACACGGCGCACGCCAGCATCCCCCGTCCGGTCAACATTCCGGTGATGGCGTCCGCTTTGCAAGAGGGATCCTTTGAGCTGTGCGGCGCAGAGGCCGACGGCGCCATCAGCTGGGTCAGCCCGGCGGTGTATCTGCGGGACAAGGCGCTGCCGGCGCTGCGACGGGGTTCCGACGCCGCCGGGCGGGAAACGCCGCCGCTGATTGCCCACGCTCCGGTCTGCATCCACGATAACCCCGCTGCGATTCGGGCCGCCGTGCAGCAGCAGCTGTCCAACTACCCCCGCCTGCCCTTTTACCAGCGGATGTGGGCCGCCGCCGGCTATCCCGAAGCCGCCGAGGAAACCTGGAGCGACGGCATGATTGAAGCAACGGTGCTTACCGGAGATGCCGACGGCGTCGGCGAAAAGATGACGGCGATGCTGGATATGGGCATCAGCGAACTGCTGGTAACTCCGGTAACGGCCGGCGATGACCCGGAAGCCGCAATGGCGGAAACCATCAACCTGCTGGGCAAAGTAGCCCAATCTCTCAACTAACCGCATTCCCTTGCCCCAACCCGCGCGCTTTGGAATGGGTTAGGGTGAATTCAAACCGCCGGAGGCAACTATGTTCATCGCCACCAACCGCATCAAGGTCAAAACGGGCTACGGCGACACTTTGGAGAGTATGTTCAAGGCGCGCGGCGCCGTCCAGGATCATCCGGGGTTCATCAGCTTTGAGCTGTGGAAAATGCGCCAGACGCCCGACCATGAGGAATTCCTGGTAGTAACGCACTGGGAAGCGGAGGAGCATCATCAGACCTGGACGCGCAGCGATGCATTCCGCAGCGCCCACGCCGGCGGCCCGCCCGATTTTCTGCTGGGGCCGGGGGAATTTCACACTTACGAAGTGGCGCATCGGCTGGAAAGGGCCGGCTGACGGCATAGCAGACGGCGTCCGCCGGGTGGCCTCCGCGCCGCCGCCCGCTGCAAATCGCAATTCGTAAGGAGATGGATGGCTTATGACTACGGCAACCGCAACTCCGGTGGCTGTTGCGCCGCCGCCGGAAAAACATACGAGCATCGCCCCGGATGATGCGCTGGTCATCAACCTGCGCGATCTGGGCATTACCGCTACCGGGCCGGAACTGGTGCGTCTGTTCACCAAGTTTTGCAACCGGAACCGCCACAGCCTCTGGCAGTACGAACTCACTTCAGCAGGAGAAATCATCGCTATGCCACCGGTGCATCACCCCAGCGACAGCTACGAAACCAAGATGGCTACGCGACTTGACCTGTGGACAGATGACTATGACGGTGCCGCGCGCAGTTCCAATTCCGCATTCCGTATGCCAGTTACAGGCGATGTTCTTTGCCCAGATGCCTCGTGGACCTCCCAGGCAAAATGGGATGCCCACCCCCATATCGTCGGGAATTCGCATCCGTTCTGCCCCGAATTCGTAGTGGAAATCCGTTCCACCTACGACAACCTGGCGCCGATACACGCCAAAATGCGCCTGTATATTCGAAACGGCGCGCTGCTGGGCTGGCTGATTGACGCGCGCAATCGCCGCGTCTATATCTACCGCGCCGGGCAACCCGAACCGGAACTGATGGATAATCCGGCCATGCTATCCGGCGAGGATGTGCTGCCGGGGTTTGAGTTTGCGGTGGCGCGGTGGATTTTTGAGCGGGGTTAGCTCAATCAGACTGCGATGACCTCATCAGTATATGCCATATCGCCCACTGCATCAAATTCGTCGCCTTGGTCATCAAAATCATCAACAAACCCTGCCGAGTTCAGGGCTTGCCAGAAAGCTGTACTGCCGTCCGGCAGTGTCTTGCCCATTACTCGGCCAATCAAATGCAACATTGCTTGACCCCGTTCCACGAAGCATTCCGCGAACTTGTCGTCTGACAGTAATTCAGGATTCAGCCAGTGTGCGCGTAAAACCTCGTTCAAGGTATCCGGTTTGATGTCCGCGCTCAGCCGGGAGAGGTAACGCGAAGGAGCGTTTCCGCCAATCTTGCGATTCGTCTTGGCATCAATTGGCGTCTTGTTGATGATGGAATCATAAAGGCGCGGCGGCACGGGCGGGTTAGCGCGCGCACACCAAGCTTTCGGAAATATATGATGGATGTCAACCTTCTCATCGGCCAGATTAGCCAGAGACAGAGGCTGCGCTGTGCGCCAGTCGGCCGCTCCACTTTTCATCAGCAGCGCGTAAAGCCCCTTGTACGCCGCGCTGTTGCGGGTGCGTAGCGATAGCAGACGTTCCGGTACGAAGTTAGCCTCGCTGACCAACGCAGGCTCAGGCCCGCCCCTTATCCACTCCGCCACCTGCGCCAGATCAAGGGCGTACTGAGTTTCTACTGCGCCTCCATAGGCTTCGCCAAATATACCGGACCAAAACCATCGCTCCAGCTTGGCCTTGGCGTTGGAAGTATCCAAATCCTGCATTAGCTCTACATATAGAGCTGCCAGGGGCACTAGTTGAGTGGTATAGGGTACGTTCTGGTTTGTGAGGATGAACTGACTGCGGAGGAATCGGGCAGCGGATACAAACCCTACTTGCACTGAGTCAGCCCATTTATGATAATCAGTGACATTCAGATCAAGAATGTCATTCTTGCGGCAATTGATTGCCGGCAATCGGTTTTGTGGACGGCCTTCCACAGCAGCCTGGCGGCGGCGTTCCTGTGTGGACAGCAGAGCTATCACCTGCAAAAATTGGTCTCCATCAATGCCTTGCAACACGCCGTAGTCACTACGCAAACGGCTACGCCGCGTCTGCCAGTCATCACGCAAAGAGAAATCCTCGTCCTGCGCTGCGAATGACGCCGTCACCAGCTCGAACATTGATAGCGTGACGCCGCCGGTGTTCACTTTCTCAAAGACGGTACAAACTGCTTCTTTCGGCGTTCCCTTGTCTAGGCTAATGACCGGCAGGTCATAGTTGGCAAAAGCCTGCACTACCGATCGGTTGAAGCGGTCATAAAAGGCAACTGCATCTCCTTCGGGATGCTCTGTATCGCTGCCTTGCCAGTAGGAAATGTAGCCTAACAGCCAAGTCGTACTTGAATCCAGCAGCCGCTCCGTCGGCATCATGTGCTGTTCGTACTCCAGTTCCGGACGGGACAAGTCGCGGAGTACTTCCCGCCCAAAGTTACGGGTTTCAACCTTGCCTTCCGGGATAGCGATAATCGCATCCTCGCGCGGAACGTCCGGATCCATCGCAGCGCGCATATCCACATAGTACCAACGCTTGATGCTTTGGCCACGGCTATCACGGGTAACCACTGGCCCGTCATACCGTAACGATTGATATAGCGAAGTTAGCCGTTGCTGTCCATCCAGCAAAAATTCTGCGGCTATTTGCCCCGGAACGCCAACTGCTCCTTCAATCATCCGGCTCCTTAGGCGGATCTCGCCGCCAGCTTGCAATGTCATAACTGCGCCTACCGGAAAACCGCGCGAAATGCTGGCCAGCAAGGCGCGAATCCGGTCATCATTCCAAACCCAGCCGCGCTGAAAGTCAGGCAGCTGAATTTTACCGCTGCCGGCATCGTCCAACAGCGATTTCAAAGATATAGGATTGGTCTTGAACATAAGAACCTCCATGCACCAGATACAATGATTGCTTGGTAGCGGGGGTTGGACTCGAACCAACGACCTTCGGGTTATGAGCCCGACGAGCTGCCACTGCTCCACCCCGCAACGGTACGATGCGCTTGCTGCGCCGTATATGTCAGTCAACCGGGAATAGGAAGTTTGAACTGTGTATTCGTTTGTTTGTGGTTACGCGCAAACGATGTGAACCGAGCCAAGAATTAGAAGTTCTTAGCGTGGGTCAAATCGCTCGACTGGTTAGTACCGGTTTGCTGAAGCTGTTGCCAGCCTTACACATCCGGCCTATCAAGCAGCTAGTCTCGCTGCTGTCTTACCCCTGCCGAAGCAGGGAGGGAGGCCTAATCTTGGGGGATGCTTCGCGCTTAGATGCCTTCAGCGCTTATCGCTGCCAAACATGGCTACCCAGCGCTGCTCCTGGCGGAACAACTGGAACACCATAGGTTTGTCCTTCCCGGTCCTCTCGTACTAGGGAAAGGTTCCCTCAAGCCTCCTGCGCCCACGGCGGATAGAGACCGAACTGTCTCACGACGTTCTGAACCCAACTCACGTACCCCTTTAATCGGCGAACAGCCGAACCCTTGGGACCTCCTTCAGCCCCAGGATGGGACGAGGCGACATCGAGGTGCCAAACCTCGCCGTCGATGTGAACTCTTGGGCGAGATAAGCCTGTTATCCCCGGGGTAGCTTTTATCCGATAAGCCACGGCCCTTCCACTCGGTGCCGTAGGATCACTTTGCCCGACTTTCGTCCCTGCTCGACTTGTAGGTCTCGCAGTCAAGCTCGCTTATGCCAATGCGTTCTGTGGACGATTTCCATCCGTCCTGAGCGAACCTTTGGGCGCCTCCGTTACTTTTTAGGAGGCAACCGCCCCAGTTAAACTGCCCACCAAGCACTGTTCCCCAGTTGCGCCAGGGTTAGAACCAAAAACAGCCAAGGGTGGTATTTCAACGGCGACTCCGCCTCTACTGGCGTAGAGGTTTCACAGTCTCCCACCTATCCTACACATGACAGCTCCCAGCCCAATGCCAGGCTACAGTAAAGCTCCACGGGGTCTTTTTGTCCTGCCGCGGGTCGCCCGCGTCTTCACGGGCACCGCAATTTCACCGAGCCCCCCGCCGAGACAATGGCCAAGTCGTTCAACCATTCATGCGGGTCGGAACTTACCCGACAAGGGACTTCGCTACCTTAGGACCGTTAGAGTTACGGCCGCCGTTCACCGGGGCTTCAGTTTGGAGCTTGCACTCCGCCCCTTAACCTTCCGGCACTGGGCAGGCGTCAGCCTGTATACGTAGGGTTTCCCCTTAGCACAGACCTGTGTTTTTGTTAAACAGTCGCCCGGCCTTCTTCTCTGCGCCCCCAGGACGCTCCGCCGGCTTGCGGCTTCACCTCCCAGGGGGCCCCTTCTCCCGAAGTTACGGGGCCCTTTTGTCTAGTTCCTTAGCGGGGGTTAGCTCGAACACCTTGGGACTTTTATCCCAGCACACCAGTGGCGGTTTGCGGTACGGTCGCCGCTGCTCCATAGCCACGAAGCTTTTCTTGTCGGTATGGCCTCAACGAGGTCTCCGTTCCCGTAGGTCGGGATTCCCTCACTCCTCAGCTTGACGCCGGGGTGGATTTGCCTGCCCCGGCACGCCTACAAGCAAGGACGCACCATGTCCAATAGGCACGCCCCGCCTAGCCTCCCGCGCCCCTCCTTGGCTTTAAAGCGAAACATCGGCGGTGCAGGAATATTAACCTGCTGTCCATCGCCTTCGGCGCTTGCCTACGGCTTAGGACCGACTAACCCTACGCCGAACAACGTTGCGTAGGAAACCTTGTGCTTTCGGTGTCAGGGATTCTCACCCTGATTTACGCTACTCATTCCGGGATTCTCACTTCCCCGCGCTCCAGCCGGCCTCGCGACCGACCTTCTTCGCCCGAGGAACGCTCCCCTACCATGCCCAGGCGTTGACCAGGCTGCCGCCGCGGTCGGCGCCGGACGCTCCCGAAGGGTTGTCCTTTGCCGGCGTTGGCATTAGCCTGAACCTGTACATCCACGGCTTCGGCGGCAGATTTAAGCCCCGTTACATTTTCCGCGCAGGATCCCTAGACCAGTGAGCTATTACGCACTCTTTAAAGGATGGCTGCTTCTAAGCCAACCTCCTGGCTGTTTTGGGAACCCCACCTCGTTTCCCACTTAATCTGCTCTTGGGGGCCTTAGCCGGTGGTCTGGGCTGTTTCCCTTTTGACAATCGCACTTATCTGTGACTGTCTCACTCCCGGGTATCGGCAGAACGGCATTGGTGGTTTGATTGAGTTTGGTAAGCTCACGCCCCCTAGCCCATTCAGTGCCCTACCTCCGTCCTCCTAGTTCCCGAGGCTGCACCTAAATGCATTTCGGGGAGAACCAGCTATTTCCGGGTTCGATTGGCATTTCACCTCTACCCACAGCTCATCCCAAGCTTTTGTACTAGCCACGAGTTCGATCCTTCAGTCCGCGTTAACGAACCTTCAATCTGGCCATGGGTAGCTCACCCGGTTTCGGGTCTAATACATGGAACTGGTCGCCCTGTTCAGACTCGCTTTCGCTGCGGCTCCGGAACTCCAGTCCCTTAACCTTGCTCCATACATTAAGTCCCCGGATCATTCTTCAATAGGCACGCCGTCACCCGTTTCCGGGCTGCGACCTTCTGTAGGCTTACGGTTTCAGGTCTATTTCACTCCCCGCCAGGGGTTCTTTTCACCTTTCCCTCACGGTACTGGTGCGCTATCGGTGACCAAGTGTATTTAGCCTTGGAGGGTGGTCCCCCCAACTTCCCACAGGGTTTCACGTGCCCCATGGTACTTAGGATCTGCCTCAGGAGTCGCATCCCTTTCGCCTACCGGGCTGTCACCGTCTTTGGCGCGCCTTCCCAGAGCGCTTCGGCTAGAAATGCGTTTTGTAACTCCTCCGGGCCTGATGAGGCGGCCCCAGAAGCGTCCTGTAACCCCGCAACGACACAGGCCCTCACGCCGTTAGGTCGTTCCGGTTTAGGCTCTTCCCCTTTCGTTCGCCACTACTGAGGGAATCTCGGTTGATTTACTTTCCTCGGGGTACTTAGATGTTTCAGTTCCCCCACTTACCCCCCGCGCAATGCGGGTGTACCGACTCTACGCCGGCACAGGTTTCCCCATTCGGACATCCCCGACTACGCCTGTTAGACGGCTCATCGAGGCTTTTCGCAGCCTTACCGCGTCCTTCATCGGCACTTGGTCCCAAGGCATCCACCATAAGCCCTTAATAATTTGACCCACGCTAGGAACTTCAAATTCCCTAGACTCGGTTCTTGCAGTTCAAAACTTCCTATTCGGTTGTTAATCGCCCGACCGCCGTCGCACTGCGGCGCACGCTGGCGCCGTGGCGGGCCGCTTCCCCAGGAAGCCGCTCGTTCAGCCGGTAACAAGGAATTATAGGGCTTGCCGCCGCATCTGTCAAGGGGTTTTAGCCCCCGATTTTTTGACGCCGCCGCATCCGCATCCGCGTCGGCGAACCGCCGCAATGCCGGGCCCGGCTGCCGCAGCGCCGGCCCTTGCTGTCCAGGGCCGGCCGGGACCAGAGACGCGCCGCTTACCGTCCCACAAACGGCGGCATCCCCCGGTTCTTGTCCAGGAACCATTGCACGGCGATTTTGTGGTCCTCCGTGTTGCGGACGTGTTCCTGGGCCGCCGACGCCATCTCCAGCGCTTCCCGAAAGTCCAGATCCATACTCTGCTGCACCAGGTATTTGGTCAGCGAATGGGCTATGGTCGGGCCTTTGGCGATGCGCGTTGCCAGCTCCAGGGCGCCGTCCATCAGCTGGTCGTCGGGGAAGCTTTTGCTGGCCAGGCCGATACGCACGGCGTCCGCGCCGCCCATCCAGTCGCCAGTGTACTGGAGCAGCAGCGTGTTGCTGGTGCCGATAAGTTTGGGCAGCTGCCAGCAGCTGCCGTCGCCGGGAATCAGGCCGTTGAGGACGAACCGCTCGGAAAGCCGGCCACTGTCGCCAACTACCCGGATGTCGCAGGACAGCGCCAGGCCGCAGCCGACGCCGGCCGCCGGGCCGTTCACGGCGGCGATGGACGGCTTTTGCAGTTCGTGGATCCGCAGCGGCACAAAGTTGACGCGCGGGCCGCTGTCGCCGCTGCGCCGCCGGCCCAGCATATACTCCATCTTGCCCCAGGTCAGCGGTTCGGCATCCTGCTGCCCTTCCCGTTCCGCGATGCGCTGCCGGAAACCGCGCACATTGGCGCCGGAGCAGAACGACGGGGCGGTTCCGGTCAACAGCAGCACGCGTTCCTCCGGGTTGTTCTCAAACTCGTCCAGCCGCTCAAACATTTCGGCGGCCATGTCAATGCCCAGCGCGTTGCGGGTGGGCGGGTCGTGCATCGTCATTACCAGCACGCCGTCCACTACTTCCGTCTTGATATATTCGTAAGCCATGGCGCTTTTCCTCTCCGTCATTGCCGATTCCGGGCGCAAGCCGCCCGAAGTGAAAACTGCGGCCATTTTACCTAACCGGGGCGGCGCTGTCATTTACGCCAGATCTGCCGCATCAATCCGTTTGCCAACCGCCCGCCCATACCTTATAATCCCTGCCGCATAAAACACGCCGGCAGCGGCTCAGCGCGGCCCTGCGTCCAGCAGCAGTGCGACCACAGCGACCACACGGACGGCGTCATCAGGAGGACATTATGCAATCCGGCAGCATCGTCAACCTGCACATTGCTCGCGTCAAGGGGACGCCATCCGACCCGGTGGATGCGGCCCGCGCCGTAGCCGCCGAAGGGCTGGAAGGCGACCGCAGCCGCAATCCGCGCAACTTGCGCCAGGTGCTGGTTATGGATCGGGAAACTCTGGACCGTTACGGGTTGCAGCCCGGCCAGGTCAAGGAGAACATCACGGTAACCGGCCTGGACCTGACGCAGGCCAAGCAGGGCAATGTCTTTTTTATTGGCGGCGCGGACAGCCCGGTTACGCTGGAAGTAACCGGCGACTGCGAGCCGTGCCAGAAAATGGACGCCCTCAGCCCCGGCCTGCGCGCCGAACTGCAAGGACGACGCGGCATTCTGACGGTCGTGTTGCAGGGCGGCGACATCAATGTCGGCGACGCCATTCGCCTAGAACCCTAACCGATGGAACCCTAACCGACCCAATCCCTAACTTCCCATCATTCCAACCACCCACCGGCCACGTGAGTGTGACAAACTATGCAGACCTTGCTCAAAATCTTGCCCCGACGCTATCCCCTGCCGGCCATCGTTGGCGCCGCCTTGCTGAGCGCGGCCGCCTATCTGGCCTGGCCGTCCGCCGTCCACGCCGCCGGCGTTTCCGAGGAGACGCAGTTCGTCCTCAACACCTTTGCGTTCCTGATTTGGGGCGCGCTGGTGATGTGGATGTGCGCCGGCTTCTCAATGCTGGAAGCCGGCTCCGTCCGCACCAAGAACGCCTCAATGATTTGCCTCAAAAACATTGGGCTGTACTCCATCGCCGGGCTGGCGTTCTACTTCATCGGCTACAACCTGATGTACAACCTGCCGGAGGGCTGGCTGTTCATCGGCATCCCCAACAACCTGTACACCGCCTCCGGCGAGGAGATTGCCCTGCTCAATGCGGAGGAGGATGCGCGCGCTGGGCCAATCGCTGCGCTACTGGGATCGGGGGCAGCCTATTCGGTGATGTCCGACTGGTTTTTCCAGATGGTGTTTGTAGCCACCGCCGCGTCCATCGTATCCGGCGCCTTGGCCGAGCGGGTCAAGATGTGGACCTTTTTCCTGTTCGTGCTGTTCTTGACCGCTTTCATCTATCCGGTGGTCGGCGCCTGGACCTGGGGCGGCGGCTGGCTGGGCCAGATGGAATTCGTGGACTTCGCCGGCTCTACGATTGTCCACAGCACCGGCGGCTGGGCGGCGCTGGCCGGGCTGCTGGTAGTGGGCCCCCGGCTGGGCAAGTTCCGGCGGGACGGCTCGGTGCGGGCTACGCCGCCGTCCAATGTAGTGCTGGTTACGCTGGGGGTGTTCATCCTCTGGCTGGGCTGGTTCGGCTTCAACGGCGGCTCGCAGCTGGCCTTAGGCAGCGCGCTGGATGCGGTGTCGATGAGCGTTGTCCTGGTCAACACCAACCTGGCGGCCGGCGCTGGCGTCATCGCCGCCATCAGCGTATGCCGCCCGCTGTTCGGGCGCATTGACCTGATGGTGGGGCTGAACGGCGCATTGGCCGGGCTGGTCGCCATCACCGCCGGCCCCACGATGGTGGATCATTTCTGGGCCGTCATCATTGGCGCAATTGGCGGATTGGTCAGCTCCGGCGGCATCAAGCTGCTGGAAAAGGTCAAGGTTGACGATGTAGTCGGCGCGGTGCCGGTGCATCTGTTCGCCGGCATCTGGGGAACGCTGGCGGCGTGCATTGCGGCCGGCGGCAACATCCTGACGCAGATAATGGGCATTCTGGCCATCGGCGTGTTCGTGTTCGCCGTATCCTGGATACTGTGGAAAGCGTTTGACCTGATACCCTTCCTGGGCGCCCGCGTGTCGCGGCAGGTTGAGCAGCTGGGCCAGGACAGCGCCGAGCTGGGGATGGAAGCCTACCCCGAGTTCGTGCTAATGCCGGACGATATGGACGACGATTAGCCGTCCACAGCAAACAACGCGTCCGCCGTCATTCCGGCGAAAGCCGGAATCCAGCAGCGATTCCCGGACTACGGCTTTTCCGGGATGGTGGCGGACTCCGCATTTGATGCGCGCTGAACCGGGTAAAGGCAGCGTTCAATAAACTGCCGCCCCCGACAAAAGGTTGAGGATTGCCGCTATGAATAAGGCGATTATACTGGGCATTATCGGCGTCGTTGCCGTCATTGCCTTAAGCACAGTGGGCGTTCTCGGCTACCGCTGGCTGATTGCGCCGGCGCGCGGCGCAGTAGAACAGCGGGAGATTATCAATCGGGGACAGTACCGCATTCAGGCTTACGAACAGTTTTACCGCTGGCAGGAGGAGCTCGTCGCCATTGAAGTCAAGTTACAAGCCTACCCGGAACAGGGTTTGGACATCCGGCAGCAGACCGAATGCCGGGGCTTGCTGGCGCAGCGCGCCAATATCGTCGCCAAGTACAACGCCGCATCCCGCGCCGAACTGACCCAAGGGCAGTGGCAGGACCCCGACCTGCCCGAATCCTTGTCTCAGGAACCCCTGCGGAGGTGCTAGTAAATGAAACCCGCGCTGCTTATTGCAATCGCTGCGCTGTTGCTGGGGCTGGCCGCCTGCCAACCGACTACGCCCAGCGACACCCAGCTATCCCGGCAGGCGCAGCAGGAAGCTTCCGGTCGGGCTTTCACCGCCATTCCGCCGTACATCCCCACCGAGTACACCGCCCGCGAGGACATCAACTGGTATTTGCAGGAAACGGAGGGGCGGCATACCTGGTATGTGTACGCCCTGTCGTTCACCGGAGAGCCGCTTTTTTACATCGTGAGCGATATGAAACCGCGCAACATCTGCGTATCCATTACCGCGCCCGACCGGGTTGATGTCGGCAGCAGCAGCCGGGTGGTACGCAGCGCGCCGGCACTGGACGGGGTGTATTACGGCGGGGCTGGCTGCAACGCCTACTATATGCGGGACGCTGCCACCGGCGGGTTCATTGAACTGGCCGGAGATACATTCAGCTTGGTCAGTTCCAAGACGCCGCTGTTTCTGGAGACGGACATCAGGCGACTGGAACCGGGGAAGTAAGGTTGCTGCGCCGGGTTGGCGGCGGGCCGGCGTCCGGCATAGTCAAGATTGGCCGGGGCCGGCAAATCACTGATCCATCGGTGTGATGCGTTCCAGGAAAGTGCTGGCGGTAGCAAAGAACGCTGCTATGGTCGCTCCGACGACGGTGCCGTCCAAATTGCCGGTAGATAGCCACGACCACACCGCCGCGCCGGCCGCCACGGCAAAACCGCCAAACAAAAAGGCGTGGCCAATGCGATTCTGCGGTTCATGCGCTGCGGCCAGCCCCTCTGGCTTCGCTGACCCCCTTCGCAGATTACCGCCACCAGAAGGCCAACGGCGCCGCCTATCGTCAGCAGAGAACTCGCTGCGGTAACGACCAGGTACGCCGAGCAATGCGCTTGCGGCAGCGGAAACTGCACAACAGGGCGCGGGCAATCGCCCACAGCGAGGCCCATCATCCCAATCAGCAGCAACGGGCATCCGGCCACAAACACCATCAGAGACCACATACTGGCCTTGGACATTCTAGCCTTGGACATTTTCATTACTCCTGAGGCCCGCGTCAGAGCAAAACCGGGGCCGGCCGCTGCGTCATCGTACCATTATACGACAACGCGGCAGCCGACCCGGCAATCCGACGAATGCCGCGCTACCGCACCAGCGTTTCCCGTATTGCCGCCCCAATGTCGTCCACTTGGGTTACATCCTGCCACTGCCGCACGGCGTCATCAACCCGGCTTGCGGGCAGGGCGCGGGCGGCATTCTGCCGGAACTTGCCGGCGATGTTGTCCATTCCCCAGGGGTGAACCTGGCTGCCCAGGATTTCGCCGCGCGGCGTTTCGTGTTCCAGCACGCGGCCATCTTTCAGGGTGATGCGGATGGGGACGCCTTTGGAAACGGTGCCGCCGCCGCGTTCCCACTTGGACTGTACGCGCATTGACACCCGTTCCATCATATCCTGCACATCGGCGGACGCCACCCGGCCCGGCGTAAAGGTGTCAATGCCGATTTGCCCGTCCACCAGCGCCGCCGCCATGTTGTACTTGGCGCTGAACTTGCCTTTCAGGTCGGTTTCCGGCTCCTCGTACAGCATCACGGTAGCGGCGTAAGACTGCACCACCTCGGCGTTGGCGACATCCTGGTGGCCGAATTCATGCTCCCGCATCAGCCCGAATATGCTGTCCAGCATCGCATGGTTGCCGCCGCAGGACGGATACTTTTTGATGACCAACGCGTCCTGTACCCGGAAAGGCTTGCCGAGTTTGGCGGCGGCGGCGGCCAGGTCGGTGTCCGTATCGCCGATGACCGTTGCGGTGAAGCCTACGGGATGCTCCAGGATTTGGTCGCCGGCGGTAAAGCCGCGCTGCGCCAGCTGCGCCGCCATTACGCCGTCGCGGCAGGTCATTCCGGCGTGCAGCGGCTTGGTCATCGTGCCAAAGTTGTGGATGACGCCGCCGGCCATTGAGCCGGCCATGCCCAGAGCCATCGTCGTCTGCGATTCGTCCAGTTTGAGCAGCTTGGCGCAAGCGGCGGCGGCGGCCAGGCGGCCTAGAATGGCGGTGCTGTGAAAGCCGCGATGCATCTGGTGGCCGTGGTAGTTGGTGGCGTAATCTACGGCCAGGCCGACTTCGCAGCCGATGATGTAGGCTTCCATCAGATCCCGTCCGGTGGCGCCGACGGTTTCGCCCAGGGCCAGCAGAGCGGGAAAGATGGCAACGGTGGGATGGCCGAAACCGCCGAAGTCGTCATAGTCCAGGGCGTGGCCCATGGTGCCGTTGACCAGGGCGGCGTTGAGGGCGGAAGTGCGCTCGCCCGATGCCAAGACGGTAGCCTCCGGCGTACCGCCCAGCTCGCCGGCATAATCGCGGATGATGTCGCCCAAGGGCTGGGCAGAGCCGGCCAGGATGACGCCCAGCAGGTCAAAGCAGGACTCGTTGGCGACGCGGATGGCGTCGGGCGGGAGGTCCTCGTAGGTGGTGTCAACAATCCATTGTGCGACGGTTGCGGTAGCGCCCATATTGGCAGCCTCCTTGTCGGGGTTGGGTAGTCGGTAATCGGTAGGTCGTAGTTGGTTGTGGCGCGGCGATGAATGCCGGCTTGAGAGTGCCGGTTGGGGGTGATTATAGCACCGGACTGCGCTGGGCAGAATCGGCGGGGTTTTGGGCGATGGTGTATCATCCCCGCTGATATTGGCAGAGAGTAAAACGATAATGTACGCAATGATTTCCTCTTTCATCCGGCAGTACGGGAGGGCCGTCGGGTTGGCGGCGCTGATTGGCGCGTTGGCGGTTCTGGCCGCATCTCCGGGCGCGGCCGGCGCGCAATACGATCCTCTTGCTGTGGATACTCCGACCGATTTGCAGGCTGCGGCTGGGGTAAATGCAGTTTCGCTGCGTTGGACGCCGCCGGCCGGCGCCCAATATCACTTTGCCGCCTGTTTGCCAAACTATGCTATCAATTACGCCGGCGCCCGGTACGCCAGCGCCCGGTTTCAGCCGGTTGGAGCAGCCGGGAGCGCTGCCATCTCCGGCTTGGAAGCGGGAACCCAGTATCAATGTGCGGTAATCGCCGGGCGTTGGTCGGGGCAGGGGGATGATTACGGGGCGCAGTGGTCAAGTTGGAGCAATTGGACAACGGCCACTCCAATAGCTGGCGGAGCAGTTACGGACCGGGCTGCTCTGGCCGCGCTTTACAACTCTACCGACGGCGCAAACTGGGGTAATAACGACAATTGGCTGAGTGATGCGCCGCTAGGCGACTGGCATGGCGTCGAAACTGATGACGGCGGACGCGTCGCACAACTGTACCTCAAAGACGGGCTGAACGGCACGATACCGCCGGAGTTGGGCAACCTTTCCAACCTGGAGGTGTTGGCACTCAATAACGACCGGCTGACCGGCCCGATACCGCCGGAGCTGGGCAACCTCTCCAATCTGCGATTTTTGTCCCTCAACGGCTTTTTCACCGGTCCGATACCGCCGGAACTGGGCAACCTTACCAATCTGGAAGTGTTGGGACTCACCGATAGCTGGCTGACCGGCCCGATACCGACGGAGCTGGGCAACCTTTCCAATTTGCGGACGCTGTTTTTTGAGGACAACCAGTTGACCGGCCCAATACCACCAGAATTAGGCAGCCTTACCAGTCTGGATACGCTGGTATTGGGCCGCAACCTGCTAACCGGGGTGATACCGACGGAGCTGGGCAACCTCGCCAATCTAAATCACTTGGATCTCCATTCCAACCAGTTGAATGGCGCGATACCGCCGGAACTGGATAACCTCGCCAATCTGCACGGACTTGACCTCTCCAACAACCGGTTGAGTGGGGCGATACCCCCGGAATTAAGTAGCCTTACTAATTTGTCAAAATTGGAACTAGGCCGCAACCGGTTGAGTGGGGCGATACCCCCGGAATTAAGTAGCCTTACTAATTTGTCAAAATTGGAACTAGGCCGCAACCGGTTGAGCGGGGCGATACCGCCGGCTTTGGGCAATCTTGCGAATCTGTATGAGTTATCCCTCTCCGGCAACCGGCTGACAGGCTGCGTACCGGCGGCCTGGCGCGATGTTGCCCAACGCGGTGTTGGCCGGAATGACCTTCGCGAGCTGGGGCTGCCGTTCTGCGAGTAGCCAGCCCCGGTATCGCGGGCGGCAATGCGCCAAACGGATGATACAATGGTACGCAGCTGCCGGCGATGCTGATGCCGGGGCCGGAGGTTGGGCAATGGACAAGGTTTTCATCTACTGGGACAATTCCAACATTTTCATCAACGCGCAGGGCGCCGCCGCAGAACGAGAGGGCGGCACGGCGCGGAGCCGGGTGCGGATTGACTTTCGCAATATGCTGGAATTGGCGCGCGCCGGTCGGGAAGTTGAACACGCCATTGCGGTAGGCTCCATTCCGCCGGAACTCCGCAGCCTCTGGTATCGCCTGGAAAGCGAAGGCGTAGAGGTCAAGCTGCTGGAACGCGGCGCTATGGGCGGCCGCGAGCAGGGCGTTGACCAAGTACTCCAGGTTGAAATGCTGCGCGATATGGCGGATTACAACGGCGATCCGGGAATAGTAGTGATGCTCACCGGGGACGGCGCCGGGTTTGTGGACGGCGCCGGGTTTCACGCCGATTTGGAACGAATGCACCGTCGGGGCTGGCGCATTGAGATTATGTCCTGGCTACGCAGCTGCAACCCCCGGATGCGGAGCTGGGCCGAGGAAAAGGGCAAGTTCATTGCCCTGGACGATTTCTACGACAGCATAACCTTTTTGGAACTGCCGGAGCCGGGCCGCCCCATCGCCGAACCCCGCGACGCCGTTCCTATTGACTTGGCGCGGCGTCCCTAGATCCGCCGGCAATGAACTGCGTCGGTTTGCCGCATTGCCCGGCGCGCGCTTGGCAAATGTGAATCAGAGGGTTCTTATGCCGAAAATCAAAACCCGCCGGTGGGACCCGGCACGGCATATTGCCGACGGCGCGGATGTCCTGGCCTATCTCCAGGTTATTGCCGATGGCGAATATGACCCGGATGTTGCGCCCTTTTTCCTGGACTGCATCGCCCGCTCCGCTGGCGTAGCGGATATTGCCCGCGTGGCCTTTCACGAAACCGATACCGGACGGCGTTCTGTTACCGTCGCTACTGCCGACGGCAAGGAAGTTACTATTGAGCTGGCAGCAGAGGTAAGCAGCGACAGCGTCCGCAATGCCCTTTTGCAGCGGCATCAGCCGGCGGCGTTGTCTGTCTGACGCTATCCGCCTGCCGGGCGGGTCGGCGCCTATTCCGGCGGTTGCCCCGCTTATGTCAATCTGCTAGACTGCCGGGCGTCGGGTATGCGGTTTGGTATGCCCGCCCATCTTTGGCACAGGAGCTATGGCCGATGATTTACGAAGTTCGCACTTACGACCTGAAGCCCGGCGGCGTTCCCATTTTTGAGGACGCTTTCGCCAAGGCGCTGCCCCATCGGGAAAAGTACTCCAAGCTGGCCGCCTTTTTCCATACGGAAATCGGCCCGCTGAACCAGGTGATCCACATCTGGCCCTACGAAAGCCTGGACGAGCGCAACGAAGTGCGCGCCGCCGCCGGCAAAGATCCCAACTGGCCCCCGGACAGCCAGGGCACCATCCTGCATATGGAGTCGGAGATTTTCCAGCCGGCGCCGTTTATGCGGCCCATGGGCGGCGGGCAGCAGCTGGGCAAGGTGTACGAGATGCGGATTTACGAGTACCAGAACGGCGCCATCCCCAAGGTGCTGGACATCTGGGGCGCGGCGATACCGCACCGTGAAAAGTTTTCGCCGCTGGCCGCCGGTATGTACAGCGACATCGGCGGGCTGAACAAGTGGGTGCACATCTGGCCTTATGCCGACCTGGCGGAACGGGACAAGATACGCGCCGAAGCGTCGGCTACTCCGCACTGGCCGCCGCCGACGCGGGAGTTTCTGGTCAACCAGGAAACGAAAATCCTGATACCGGCCAGCTTCTCGCCGCAGGCGTAAGCCCAACTGGGGCCTGCTGGCGTCAAATGCATCGTCATTCCGAACCGGCCAACCGTCATTCCGGCGCAAGCCGGAATCTATGGTTGGCCGGTTTGGGATGACACAAGCACACACCGGCAACGCCGGTATTGGCGGGCAATACGATGGACGACCGCCAGTTGCAACGCAATCTGCAATCAGTCGGAATGGCCTGCTTCGTCAAGTACTTTGGCGAATTTGCCAACAACGCTTTGCCCAATCGGGCAGTAGCCGAAATTCTGCTGGAGCGGGAAGGCTATACGGAAAAATCTTGCCGCAGCCGGGTTAGCCATGCCCGAAGCATCATCAAAGCGGGCCGCGCCGCAGACGCCTTGCTGATGATAGCCGGCGCATCCAATGTGTCCAGGCATACCGCAGAACGGGCCAAAGCGCTGGCGGATGGGCTGGCAACCCGCTGATTTTGCGCCGTCAACCGATACGAACCGAGCATATTGAGGTAGATAGCAATGAACATCGGCATCGCAATGTTTGTTACGCAATCGTCCATTGACGTCGCTGAGCTGGCGCAGGCTTGCGAGGCGCATGGGTTTGAGTCGCTGTGGGTTCCCGAGCATCCCGCCATTCCCGCCGGGCCCAAGTCGCCGTGGCCGGGTTCGCCGGATGGCGTCATACCGCAGATGTACTACGAATGCGTTGATCCTTTCGTGGCGCTGGGCCGCGCCTCCGCCGTTACCAGTACCTTGAAGTTGGGAACGGGCATCTGCCTGGTGCCGGAGCGGAACCCGATCCTGCTGGCGAAAGAAATTGCGACGCTGGACTATTTCAGCGGCGGCCGGTTTCTGTTCGGCATCGGCACCGGGTGGCTGCGGGAGGAGACGGAGCTGTTCGGAGTTGAGTTCGCCCAGCGCGCCAACTATACGCGGGAATCCGTGCAGGCAATGAAAGCGCTGTGGACTAACGAAGTGGGCGAGTTTCACGGCAATCACATTGACTTTCCGCCCATTTATTCGTCGCCGAAGCCCGTACAGCAGCCGCATCCGCCGGTGCTGATTGGCGGGCGCGCGCGCAATGTGTTCCGCCGGGTGGTGTCCTGGGGCGACGGGTGGATGCCCAACCGCATCACGCCGGAGGAACTGCGGGCCGGCAAAGCGGAACTGAACCGCCTGGCCGCCGCAGCCGGCCGCGACCCGGACGGCATCGAAGTATCGGTGTTTGGGCAGCCGGCCGACCCGGAACTGCTGAAAGCGTTTGAGGATGCCGGGGCATCCCGCGCGATGGTGTTTGCGGAAAGCGCGCCCCGGGACGCCGCCTTGCGTCAGCTGGACGAGTTCGCCGGCAAGCTGCTGGCTTAACCCGGCGGCATCGTCCGGGCATCATCCCGACATCGTCGATTATGCTGCCCCATAACGCCGGCATCGCCGCGCTGCAAGAGGCCAACCGGCGTTTTTACGACGCCTTTGGGTCGCTGGACATTGAGCGTATGGATGCGGTATGCGAGCAGTCCGACCGCGCGCTGTGCGTGCATCCGGGCTGGCATCCGATTGTCGGCTGGCCGGAGATACGCCGCTCCTGGCAGAGCATTTTCAACGGCGCGGCCCTGATGCACTTCAATATCCATTATGTAAATATCGCCGTAGAGGGCGGCTGCGGCATCGTAACCTGTATTGAAAGCATTACCAGCGTGGTGGACGGGCAAGCGCAGGGGTTCGGAGTGCTGGCGACCAACATTTTCGTCCGCAGCGGTTCTGTACCGGGTAATGACTGGCTGCTGCTGGCGCATCATGCATCGCCGCGTTTGTAATGACCCGGTGTAACGGTTCGGGGGCAACGCCCGGGTATTTTGACGCAAGACGGCCCGGCGGCGTTTGGTACGCTGCCGGGTTTATGATTAACTAACCGTCGGTGCGATATGACGCCAGTATGCCGGCGCCGGCCGTTGCCGCATATTCGCTGCCAATCCGTTGCTATCAATCAGGAGGGTTTTGCGATGAGCAGCCAGCCCGCTGCGGCCTTGAATGACTTTTCGCTTACGGAACGCAACCTGTGGCAGGCGATTGTGTCGGAAGCGGTGGCGCATTTGACTTATATGGCCTACGCCGGAAAGGCGCGCGCGGAGGGCAAAGACGCCGCCGCCGCCGTCTTTGAGCAGGTGGCCAATGCCGAAACCGCGCACGGCATTAAGTATCTGGAAGTGGTAGGCGCCATTGGCGATACCGCCGCCAATCTGGGGCAGGTCATAGACGGCGAAACGCGGGAATACACGCGCACTTATCCGCGTATGATTAGCGATGCGCTGGCGGAGGGGCGTTCCGATGCGGCAGCCGCGCTCACGGCGGCGATGGAGGAGGAGAGGCAGCATCAGATGGCGTTTTCCGATGCGCTGGCGCAGCTGCAACTGCCGGCTGCGGCCAACGGCATCGCAGCCGGCCAAGCAACGATGACCTCAACTAATGCCGCCGCCGGGCCGTTGCCGGCCGCTGCGGAACCGCCGGCTTTGCCGCTGGATCTGGAAACTTATATTGACGCGGCTCGCGCCCTGGATCGGGAGCCGTTTCATATCGCCAATCTGGGGCGGCTGCGGGAAGTGGTGTTTGGGGCGCAGGACGGCATCATCAGCACGGTGGCGCTGACAACATCGATTGCCGCCGCCGGGCTGAATACGGCTACGGTGCTGGTGGCCGGGCTGACGGCCGCCGCTGCCGGAATGATCAGCATGGCGGCGGGCGCCTATCTGGGGTCGCGGGCCGAGGAGGATGTGCGGGCCGCGGCTGTTGAACGGGAAACCCGGGACTTGGAGGAAAAGCCGGCGGAGGAACTGGCCGAGCTGGTCATTCTGTTCCAGAGAGAGGGGCAGACTTATGACGCCGCCGTGCATTTGGCTAACGACATTGCCGGCAACAAGCGGCTGTGGCGGAACACGCTGTTGGAAAAGAAGCTGGGCATCAGTCCCGACTTTGGGGGCAGCCCGCTGAAAGATGCGGCGGTGATGTGCGCTTCATTCGGCGCGTCCGCCGTCATACCCATCATCCCGTACCTGTTTCTGAAGGTGGGGATGGCGGCCATCGGCTGGTCGGTAGGGCTGTCGCTGGCGGGGTTGTTCGCGCTGGGACTGATGAAAGGGCGGCTGGTACGCAAGGCGCCGCTGCTGCAAGGGCTGGAAATTCTGGGGATTGGCGCGGCGTCGGCGGCGCTGGGGTATCTGCTGGGGGAACTGCTGCCGCGCGCGCTGGGGCTGGGATTCTGAAGCCCGTACCGTCATTGTTCCAGCACTCCGTCCGTCATTCCGGCGCAAGCCGGAATATATGGTAGCCCGGCCCCATTACCGCAGCGGCGGGTTATGACGCCGGATTCCGGCTTGCGCCGGAATGACGGTTGTGGGGCGGGATGATGGTTGCGGGGCTAGGGATGACGGCTGCGAGGCTAGGGATGACGGTTGCGGGGCTAGGGATGACGGTTGCGGGGCTAGGGATGACGGTTGCGGGGCTAGGGATGATGGTTGCGGGGGTAGGGATGACGGTTGCGGGGCTAGGGATGACGGTTGCGGGGGGCGGGATGACGGCTGCGGGGGGCTGGGAATGACGGTTGCGGGGCTAGGAATGGGCGGCTGCGGGGGCTAGGAATGGCGGCGAATGTGGGGGCGGACTGCGGCCAGGAAGTCGGGGGGGTTGTCGCCCTGGACGAGGTGGCCGGCGTTGGCGATGGTGGCAGTGGCGCAGTCGTGGTGTTCCGCGGCCATGCGCTCCATAGTGGATGCGGCGAAAATGTCGCTGCGGTCGCCGCGGACTACGAGCGCCGGGCAGTCGATGCGGCGCCAGCCATCCCAGAGCTGCTCCGGGGTCCAGGCCGGGGGGCGGAAACCGCGCGCGCGTATCGCCCGGTCGTACTTCCAGGTCCATTTGCCGTCGGCGCGCTGCCGGATGCTGTATTTCAGCGAGCCCATCGTCTGTTCGTGATTGCGGCCGGTGTATTCCATTACGCGCTGGGCGAATTCCTCCAGGGTATCCAGTTCGTCGGGGAGCTCGCGAAACTGCTGGATGCGGTTCTGGCCGCGGCGCTGGGTTTCGGGGCCGGTGTCCACGATGGTAAGCGAGCGGAGGATGCCGGGGTTTTGGGAGGCCCAGGCGAGGCTGTTGCGCCCGCCCATAGAATGCCCCATCAGGTGGAAGTGGCTGAGGCCCAGGGCTTTGACGAAAGCGGAGAGGTCGGCGGCGTAGGCGTCGGTGGAGTAATCGCCGTTGGGGGACCAGTCGCTGTCGCCGTGGCCGCGCTGGTCGACGGCCAGTACGCGGTAATCTACCGAGAGGGGCAAGCTGATAAAATCCCAGCTGTGGGCCTGCTGGCTGATGCCGTGCAGCATCACGATAACGGGCAAATCGGGAGCGCCCCATTCCAAGTAGTGCAGCCGCAGCCCGTTGGCGGCGACGAACCGATCTGTCGGCTCGTTCTCAATGGTGAAGGGAACCCCCATACGGCGGGCCGCTTCGTGCAATGACAACCCCAGGGAATGCGACGCCATCCGGCAACCTCCTGCTCGGCAGATAATACGCGGTTTGCGCTATTTTGCGCTGCCATATTACCACGCCGGCGCCGGGATTGCCGCCTTGCTATGGGGAAAGGGCGTTGCCGACACCGATGGACAAGATGGACGGGATTGGGTAATGGCATGGATGGAGGGGATGAATGGGATGGGGATTTTGGATTCCGGCTTGCGCCGGAATGACGAAAAAATCGCCGGAATAACGGTTGGAGGGGCGGAATGACGGTTTGGGATGGAATGTCGGCAGGTTAGACTGCCGGATTGGGGAAAGGCTGTTGGCGGGCGGGTAGGCGTTTCTTGACTTTGGCATAGGGCAACATTAGGATATAGAGAGGGTAAAAATATCCCGGGCGCAAGCCCGGACGGACATGGGAGGTTCTATGTTGGAAATTATCCTGTCCGTCCTGGCGGCGGCAGGGTTGACAACAGGAATTGCGGCAGCAGCATGGCTGCTGTTCAGAACCAAAAAAGAGGGAAACGAGTTGCAGCGCAGCCGCGAGGAAGCCGCCGCAACGCTAACGCAGGCTCAGGAACAGAAGCGCGCCATCATCCTGGAAGCGCAGGAGGAAGCGCTGAAAATCCGCGAGGCCGGCGACCAGGAAATTACGGAGCAGCGGCGGGAACTCAATCGGATGGAACGCCGTTACAACCAGCGCGAAGACCAACTGGATCAGAAATCGGCGACACTGGAGGAACAGGAAGCGGAGCTGAAGCTGCGGGAAACGCAGGCGCACTCCGCAATGCAGAAAGCCGAAGACCTCAAACAGCAGCACATTCGCGAATTGGAACGCATTGCGACGCTGACCGCAGAGGAGGCGCGCGCAATCGTCATCAAACGGGGCGAGGATGCCGCGTCGCATCAGCTGGCGCGCCGCTATTACGAGCTGGAGCGGGAACATCAGGCGCGGGCCGATGAGAACGCGCGGCGCATCGTTACCTTGGCAATCAACCGTCTGGCTACCGACGTAGTGTCGGAAAGCACAACTTCTGTTGTTTCCCTGCCCAACGATGAGATGAAAGGGCGTCTCATCGGCCGCGAAGGACGTAACATACGGGCGCTGGAGGCGCAAACCGGCGTCGGCATTCTGGTTGACGATACCCCCGGTATCGTAACCTTGTCGTGCTTTGACCCGGTGCGCCGCGAAATCGCCCGACTGGCCATCACCCAGCTGGTGAAAGATGGCCGCATTCAGCCGGCTCGCATTGAGGAAAGCGTCAATCGGGCTACCCGCGACCTGGATGAAACGATGTGGAAAGCCGGCGAAGAGGCTACTTTTGAAGTGGGCGTCAGCGGCCTGGACCCGGAGCTGATCCGGCTGCTGGGGCGGCTGAAATATCGGTACAGCTACGGGGAAAATGTGCTGACGCATTCCATTGAAGTGGGGCTGTTGGCCGGGATGCTGGCGGACGAAGTAGGGGCCAATGTGCAGGTGGCGCGGTCGGGCGGCCTGCTGCACGACATCGGCAAGGCACTGACGCATGAGATACAGGGGCCGCACGCTGAAATCGGGTACGACTTGACGACTCGCAACGGGATTGCGCTGCCGGTAAGCAACTGCGTGCTGGAGCATCACGATGACGACCATTCCAGCATTGAGTCGTTTCTGGTGGCGGCGGCCGACAGCATCAGCGCGGCCCGGCCCGGCGCCCGCCGGGAGTCGGTGGAGCAGTACACCCGGCGACTGAAAGAACTGGAGGATACGGCCAACAGCTTCTCCGGGGTGCAGCAGTCATTCGCCATCCAGGCCGGCCGGGAAGTGCGCGTAATGGTCAGCCCCACGGAAGTGGACGATGTATCCTGCGCGGCGCTGGCGCGGGACATTGCCGGCAAAGTTTCGGAGGATTTGCAGTTCCCCGGTCAAATCAAGGTTACCGTGATACGGGAAACCCGCGAGGAAAGCATCGCCCGGTAGCCGTCTCCGGCACATCGCAACCGGCTTACCGGTATTGGCAGCGGCTGCGCCGGGACGAATCATGATTCGTCCCGGCGGCTGCCATTGTCGTCATTGCCGTCTTTTATTGCCGGACGGTTCGGGCCGAAAGCGTCTATAATCCGAAACCCAAGAGCAGCCATAATCTGAAATCCGAGAGCAGTTACGATGCGCGTATTGATGATTGGGGACATAATCGGCAAGCCCGGGCGGCGCACGCTGGCGCAACTGCTGCCGGGGCTGCGGCGGGAATTGGGCGTGGATGTGGTAACGGCCAACGCCGAAAACACCGCCGGCGGGTTCGGGTTGACGCTCAAGACAGCGCGCGCGCTGCTGGCCGCCGGCGTGGATGTGATGACCTCGGGCAACCATATCTGGGACAAGAAAGAGATAATGCCGCATTTTGACGAACTGCCGCTGCTACGTCCGGCGAACTATTACGGCGCGCCGGGGCGCGGCTGGATGATGCACGGCGGCGTGATGGCGCTGAACCTGCAAGGGCGCGTCTTTATGCCGCCCATCGACTGCCCGTTTCGGGAAGCCGACCGGCGGCTGGACGAAGCGGCGCAGGAACTGGGGGAGCAGCCCCGCTGCATCGTGGTTGACTTTCACGCCGAGGCGACATCGGAGAAGCAGGCGCTGGGCTGGTATCTGGACGGGCGGGTCAGCGCGGTGGTCGGCACGCATACTCATGTTGGCACGGCGGACGCGCGCATCCTGCCCGGCGGCACGGCTTATGTCAGCGATCTGGGGATGACCGGGCCGCTGGATTCGGTTATCGGCACGGAGCGGGCGCCGGTGCTGGAACGGTTTCGCACCGGACTGCCGCAGCGCTTTGAGCCGGCCGACGGCCCCTGCATTCTGAATTCCGTCCTGATTGAGATTGACGACGCATCCGGGCGGGCCACCGACATCGTCAGGATTGACCGCACTGCGGAATGATGCCGGAAACGCTGCCGCCAGAAACATTGACGCCTATGCCTACAGGAGGGCCGATGCCCGCAACCTCAATAACTTCAACAGCCGGAACCGGAACTTCAGCCGGAACCGGAACCGCAGGCGCACCCGTAACCGTTGACCTGCATTTGCACACTACCGCATCGGACGGGCGTTTGACGCCGACGGAACTGGTGCAGCTGGCAGCGTCCAAAGGGCTGCGTACCATATCGGTGTCCGACCATGACACAACCGCCGGCTTGGAGGAAGCGCAGCGGGCTGCGGACGCCGTGCCGGGGATGCGGCTGATTCCCGGCATTGAGCTTAGCTGCGATGTTCCCGGCGGCGAAGTGCATATGCTGGGCTATTTTATGGATACGGCGGATGCCGGGTTTCAGAATATGCTGGCCGTTTTTCGCGAGGGACGGCTGGCGCGGGGCGAGGGCATGGTGCGGAAGCTGGCCGAGTTCGGGATGCATATTGAATGGGAACGGGTGCTGGAAATCGCCGGCGACGCGTCGGTGGGGCGGCCCCATGTGGCCGATGCGCTGGTGGAAGCCGGGTATTTTCAGAACCGCTCCGATGCGTTTGAGGAGTATCTGGGTCGGAACGGCAAGGCGTATGTGGAGCGCGCCAAGCTGACGCCGGCGGATGCGGTAAAGCTGCTTACCGATGTGGGCGGCGTGGCAGTATTCGCGCATCCGTGGTTTGCGCGGCGGGGCAACGAACCGGAACCGGAGCAGTCGCTGATTGAAACGGTTGAGGAGCTGAAAGCCGCCGGGCTGCACGGGATGGAGGTACACTATGCGCTGTACGATGCGGCTACGGTGGACTGGCTGGCGGATGTGGCCCGCGCTTATGACCTGATACCGTGCGGGGGCAGCGACTATCACCACAGCGGCAACCCGCAGGAGCCGCTGCCGGGCGTGAATGGGCCGCCGCCGGAGACGGTGGAACGGCTTGAGGAAACGGCGCGGCGCCTGGCATCCGTCCGCTAAAGTTGCCGCGTTAGCGTTACTGCGTACTACTGCGTACTGATGGATGCGGCTACTCTGGCGGGCTTGTGGGTCTTGGCCTACGCTGTTGGCGCAGCGCCCACTACCTACCTGATAGCGCGGATTGCCGGCGGGGTTGACCTGCGGGCGCAAGGCAGCGGCAATGTCGGCGGCAGCAACCTGGCGCGGCAGCTGGGCAAATCCTGGATGCCGGCGATAATCGCCATTGATTTTGCGCGCGGCGCCGGGCCGATACTGCTGGGCTATTACGCATCAGGTACGGACGGGATGACCTGGGGTTTGGCGGCGACGCCGCTATTTACGCTGGCGGGCAACAACTGGTCGCCGCTGCTGCGGTTCACCGGGGGGCGCGGCGTGGGCGTATGGGCCGGCGGGCTGATTGCGATGTCGCCGCTGCTGTTCGGCGCGGCGTTGGCGGCATACCTGGCCGGCTGGTGGGTTACGCGACGGTCGGCGGAGTGGCTGCTGGCGGTGATGGCGGCATTGCCATTGGCGGCGCTGTTCTGGCCGCCGGAATGGATGCTGATTGCGGAACCGCGGCATTTTGCGGCCTACGCCGGGGCCGGCGCGGCCTTGATTCTGCTGAAACGGCTGCTGTCCAATGGCCGACGATTCCCCGATGATGTTTCGGCAGGATCCGTACTGCTGAATCGGGCGCTGCGGGACCGGGATATTGCGGACCGGGCGGAATGGATCAGCCGTTCCCAGTCTTGATGCGATTTTGGCCTGATGTAATCCCGAACCGGAGCCGGCTGTTTTCGCGGCATAAGCGTGTATAATTGAGGCGGCGATTTTTACTGCGGCAGGTGTCCAGCGATTATGGCGGAACAACAAACTCAAACCGGAACGCTGCAATGCCATTGGCATCCGGCGGTAGAGACGCGGCTGTGGTGCAGCCAGTGCCGGCGGGCGATTTGCACGGACTGCATGGTGCAGGTTCCGGTAGGGATACGATGTCGGGAGTGCGGACGGGCGCAGCCGCTGCCGACTTTTGATGTGCGCCCCACCAACTATGTCCTGGCGATGGCGACGGCGGTGGGCATTATCATTGGCGGGGTAATCCTCTGGGTGCTGCTGGACAGGGTCATTGCCGAAGCCGGGTTCTGGCTGGGTATAATGATGCCGGTTGCCATCGGGTATGTTGCCGGAGTGCTAATCAGCCGCGCGGTCAACCTGAAACGGGGACGGATCCTAACTTTCATTGCCGGGAGTACGGTGGTGATCAGCGTACTGATAGCGCTGCCATTCAGCACGGCATCGCTTGGCCTGTGGAGCCTGATGGCCACGGTGGCCGGGGTGATTATCGCCACTGGGCGGGTGCGGGTTTAGGCGTCGGGGCCGGCGGGCGCAAAATCGTGCCAGAGTTGTCCGATGGCCGGCCCGCAGACGCTGGCAGAAAAGCCGCGCCGATGCAGGTAGGCGAACATCCGGCGGCGAAACAATGGGTAGCCCATAGCGGCGGCGTTCAGCCATAGTTCGGCGCGGCGGCAGCCGGCCCGATAGGCGTTGGCCTGGTCGTCAACTTCGGCCAGGCTGGTTGCGATTAGATCCTCGTTGATGCCCTTTTGTCGCAGTTCGCGGCGGAGCAGGGCGGCGCCTCGGGGATTGCGGCGCAGCCGGCTTGCCGTCCAGCGGCCGGCGAAATCGGCGTCGTCCAGGTAGCCATAGCGCCGGCAGCGTTCAACGGTGTGGTCAACTACGGCGGGCGCAAAGGCGGGGGACAGCCGTTTGCGGACTTCGGCAACCGAGCGGGGGCGGAAAGCGATAAAGCGCAGAGCAGCGCGCAACGCGGCAGCGTCCGCCGATGCCCTATCGCCGGCGTATTCAGCATCGCCGGACAAATCCGGGAACGGGGATTGGGCCGGGTTGCGCGCCATGCTCATCGCTGCGCCATCGTCGGGTTATGCCGTCGTCGGGTTGCGCTGCCGTTAGTTGAGGCTGACGGCGCTGGCGCCGGCGAGGTGCGCCGTGCCGATGGGAACTTCGGCGGCGCCGTTGCCGGCATAAGCGGTGGCGTCCGGCGTATCGGCGTCCGTATCCGTTTCGCCGCGGATCAGGGCTTCGATGGTTTCGGCGATGTCGGCGCGTTCCAGGAGGAAGTTTTTGGAGTTTTCACGGCCCTGGCCGAGACGGGTATCGCCGTAGGAATAGAAGGCGCCGGCCTTTTTGATGTGGCCCTGGGCGACGCCAAGGTCAAGGAGATCGCCCATTTTGCTGATGCCCTGGTTGAACATAATGTCAAATTCGGCGACGCGGAAAGGGGCGGCGACTTTGTTTTTGACGATGCGGGCGCGGACGCGGTTGCCGATAACTTCGGAGCCCTGCTTGAGGGATTCGGTGCGGCGCAGGTCGATGCGGACGGAGCTGTAGAACTTGAGGGCGCGTCCGCCGGGGGTAACTTCGGGGCTGCCGTAGGAGACGCCGATTTTCTCGCGGATCTGGTTGATGAACACGACGGCGGTGCGGGAACGGTTGATGGCGGCGGTGAGCTTGCGGAGGGCTTGGGACATCAAGCGGGCCTGCATACCGACGTGGACGTCGCCCATATCGCCTTCGATTTCGGCCTGGGGAACCAGGGCGGCGACGCTGTCAATGATGATGGCGTCAATGGCGCTGCTGCTGACCAGCTTTTCGGTAATATCGAGGGCCTGCTCAGCGGAGTCGGGCTGGGAGATGAGGAGTCGGTCAATATCCAGGCCGCAGTTGGCGGCATACTGGGGATCGAGGGCGTGCTCGGCGTCAACATAGGCGGCCAGTCCGCCCATTTTCTGGGTTTCGGTCATTATGTGGATGGCCAGGGTGGACTTGCCGGCGGATTCGCCGCCGTAGATTTCGGTAACGCGGCCGCGGGGCAGTCCGCCGACGCCGAGGGCAAGGTCAAGGGTAAGGGAGCCGGTAGGGATGGAATTGGTAATCAGGTGGGCAACCTGCTCGTTGCCGCGCATCACGGCGCCTTTGCCGTGGTCTTTTTCGATGCGGCCCAGGGCGATTTCCAGGGCGGCCAGCTTGTCCTTGTCCAGGTTGAGGATTTCGGGGTTGATTGGCATTGTGGCTAACCTCGCGTGTGGTTGAATGGCGGCATTTTAGCGTAAATGTTCCAATTATGCAATAGGGTTTTGGGCATTTTTCGCGGAATTTTTGGGGCGTCGGTTAGTTGTGGCAGGGACTGGATTCCGGCTTTCGCCGGAATGACGGTAGGGGTAGGAATGACGGTAAAGGGTGGGAATGACGGTAAAGGGTGGGAATGGCGGAGGTTGGGTTTGGGGAGCCGACGGCTCCCGTGGTTTAGAAGTCTCAAAAGCCGCCCTGGAAGCCGATGGTTACGGCGCCGTTTTCGACGATGATGGGGGTAATGCGCTCGCCGCCGGAGAGTTCCAGCAGGTCGGGGATGCGGTCGGGCTGCTTGGATACATCAATTTCGGTGTAGGGGACGCGCTGGCGGCGATAGTGCATCTTGGCCTGCGCGGAGAAAGGGCAGTCGGGATGGGTGTACAGGATGATTTCGGCAGTCTCTGCGGTAGTCACGATGCAGCTCCTGAAAGGGGATAGTAGCATCCGAAAAGGGGATAAGGGTATCCGATTGTACGGAGTAGGGCGGGATAAAGCAAACGGGCGGCTCTATTCATGCCGTCCTTATGACAAGGGGATGGGGCAATGGGATGGATGTAGGGGATAGACGGGATTCCGGCTTGCGCCGGAATGACGGTTATAGTGTGCTGAATGACGGTTGTAGGGGCGTTGGAATGATGGTTACCGGGGCGCCGGAATGATGGTTACCGGGGCATTGGAAAATGTCGTTGAATATGGACATACGCCCTAGACGGGGACGGGTTGGGTTTCCAGGATTTCGGCGATGACGGACTGCTGGGTGCGCTCTTGGAGGCGGGCCATGCTTTTGAGGATAATGCGGTGCGCCAGGGCCGGTTCCGCCAGGGTTTTAAGTTCGTCAGGGGTGATGTACTCCCGGCCGCGGATGGCGGCGAGGGCCTGCGCGCAGCGGTAAAGGCCGATGGTGGCGCGGGGGCTGGCGCCCAGCTCAACATCGGGATGGATGCGGGTTGCTCTGATAAGTCGGACGAGATAGCCGCGCAGCACGGGGTCAACGTACACCCGGCGCACCGCCTGCTGGATGCGTACCACTTCATCCGCTGTGGCTACGGGTTGCAAGGACGCCAGAGGGTCGGCATCCTCAAAGCGTTGGAGCATCTCCGTTTCGTCGTCCTCGGACGGGTAGCCCAGTTGCAGACGGAGCAGAAAGCGGTCAATCTGGGCTTCCGGGAGCGGGAAAGTGCCTTCCAGTTCAATGGGGTTCTGCGTAGCCAGGACCAGGAACGGCTGGGGCAAAGGAACGGTGTTCTGGTCAACGGTAACCTGGCGTTCCGCCATTGCTTCCAGCAGGGCGGATTGAGTGCGGGGCGTAGCGCGGTTGATTTCGTCGGCCAGGACAATCTGCGTAATGACGGGGCCGGGGCGGAATTCAAAATCGGCGGTATGCTGGTTGTAGTAATGGATGCCGGTAATGTCGGATGGCATCAGGTCGGGGGTGAACTGGATGCGGCGGAAATCGCAGTCCAGGGAATAGGCAAGGGAACGGGCGAGAGTAGTCTTGCCGATGCCGGGGACATCCTCAATCAGGATATGGCCGCCGCTGAACAGGGCGGCCAGAGTATGCTCAATTACGGCGTCCTTGCCGACGATGGCCTGCTGGATATTGGCGCGGATGGCGGCGGCGGTGTCGGCGACGGAGCGGGCTTGCGCCATGGTAATCACGGCGGCGTCCGGTGGCCGGCTGCCGTCCGCCCGGCCAGGTAGTCGGTTACATCGGCGAGGTCTTTCATTGAATCCACGCTGCGCCAGAAAGCGCCGGAGTAGAAAGCGGACATCAGGCCCTGCCGCGCCAGGTCGGGAAAGGTAGTATCCTCATGGTCGCCGCGTTCCGGCAGGCGGCTGCTGATGGCCGGGTTGAGGGCATAAACGCCGCCATTAATATGATAGGGCAGCGGGGATTTTTCGCGAAATCCGGTTACCAGGCCCTGGCCGTCCTGTTCCACAATGCCATAGGGACTGGTCATTTGCAGGGTAAGGATCGTGGCCTGGTGGCTGGGATTGCGGGAAAGGCGGGCGTGATAATCGGCAAGGAGGTCGTCCAGGCTGGCGTCGGTGATGATGTCGCCATTGACGCAAAGCACGGGGCCGGGAATGTCCTGCGGAACGAGCGCCAGGCCCTGCCGGAGCGCGCCGCCGCGGCCCAGCGGGGCGGCCTCATGGCTGTAATGGGCGCAGATGCCGAACTGGCTGCCGTCGCCGAAATAATCAATGACGGTTTCGGCAAGATGCCCGACGAGAAAGACGATGTCGGTAATGCCGGCCGCTTGGAGCCAGCGTATCTGGTGCCACAGGATGGGGCGTCCGTGGACAGGGAGCATCGGTTTGGGCAAGGCGTCCGTAAGGGGGCGCATCCGCTCGCCTTTGCCGCCGGAGAGGATGAGGGCGTACATAACGGGGGGTATGGTAAGCCGGCGGGGCGGCGGCGTCAATTTTCGGTTTGCCGGAGAGCCAGCTGGGCTTCCAGCTGTCGGATGCGCGCCTCGGCGTCTTGTCGGGCGGCAACTTCGGCGTCGCGTTGGGCCAAGGCGGCGTCGCGCTGGTTGGCGGCGTCTTGTCGGGCGGCGATTTCGGCGTCGCGTTGCGCCAGGGCGGCGTCGCGCTGGTCGGCGGCGGCGCGGCGGGCGGCGATTTCGGCGTCGCGTTGGGCCAGGGCGGCGTCGCGCTGGTCGGCGACGGCATCACGCTGGGCGCGGGCTTCCGACAAGTCGGGCAGATATTCGCCGGCGGACGGGTTCCAGAAACGCAGCCGTCCGCTATCCCAGCGCAGCTCCAGGCCGAGGGCCCGGCTGTATCCCCCAAATGTGCCGTCCGGCATTGCGGATATGGGGATGGCAGTATAGGCGCCGTTGGGGGTAAGACGGTCGCCGGCCAGCGCGGCATTGTGGAACCGGCCGCCCGTCTGGTCAAAGCGCCAGTATTCCGGGACGCCGTAGGCGGCGTAGATTTCCCGCTTGGCGGTGTAATCGCGTTGCCCGGTGGATTGGGATGCGATTTCCAGGACGAAATCGGGCGGCTTGCCGAGCTCGCTGATGGTATAGCCGTTGGCGGCGTTGATTACATCGGGGGGCAAAGGCATACCGAAGGAAACCATACAATCGGGGTAAGGACTGCCGCGAAAGGCGGCGGCGTCCCGGCACAGGTAGCAGTTGCCCATTACGACGGCATCAGTCCGGGAACGGTAGTAGTCCTCCAGGATCAGGACGGCCCGGGCCAGGTCGGGCATTTGAGAAGCCATATCAGGTATCTGCGGCGGGTCGGGCAGTAAGGTGAGGCGCAGGAACGGGGATGCGGCAATTGGCGCGGCGGTGGCAGTCGTGGTGGTCATAGATAGCCTCGTCAGAGGGCCGGCGCGGGCGTAGAACGGAATAGTTTTGCCCTCACTGCGACCCGCTTTGCCGGGGTACTTTTTGCCGGTGTAAGGAGTTGGCGCCGCCGGCCGGGATTAGGGGCCGGCGCAACCCGGGCCGGAATTGTAGCATATTTTTAGGCGGTTAGAGCGCGGGCCGGGCTTGGAGCAGTGCGGCGTGAAGTGTCGGGCAAGCGTTTCGTTTCAGGTATAAAGCCGCACTCCGGCGCCTCAACAACCGTCATTCCCGGCCCCCAACCGTCATTCCGGCGAAAGCCGGAATCTATGGCTACCGGCTCTATTACCGCAATATGGGGATTACGGCGCTGGATTCCGGCTTTCGCCGGAATGACGGTTGGGGGCACTGGAATCTAGGGTTGCTGTATCCGTTATCGTAGTGGCAGATTACGGGGCCGGATTCCGGCTTTCGCCGGATTGACGGTTGGCAGGGGAGCCGATTGACGGTTGGCGGGGACGGTTGGGGGGTTAGGAATGCCGGGCAAGGGGGTTCGGGTTGAGCGATTGGCAAAGTTGCCAAATGCCGGCGGCGGTGATATAGTGCGGCAATCTGGACGAAAGAGGGCCGTAAGAGCGCCGTTATGGACGGTAAAACTGCAATCGCCAACAGCAGCATCCGGCTACGATTTCCTGTATGGAGCGTACCGCCGCGCCGCCGGCCGGCGATTGCCGCCTGGGTGACAACGGACGCGCCAGAACGGCGTCCGTTGATTTGCCCGATTTTGATATTGGAACTGGTGTTCGGGGGGGGGTACAGGGGTATGACGGTTCCAGCTCCATCCTGACTGCGGCCCGGACATCCGGTCCCTACTGCGGCTTTACGATGGCATCCCGCGCCGGCGCGGGATGCCATCGTGTATTTAACGGCGCACGGCACGGGCCGGGCGCGCCCCAATGGCGCCCGCCGGGCCGGATGCGCCGGCCGGCAATAGCGGGCTAACCGCCCCGCCGGATGATACGAATTCCTCTCACAACATCGCAACGCAAGGAGATTGCCGCCTATGCTTACCAAAATTACGGCGTTTGCCGCCATCGGCGTTTTCGCATTCATCGCCATCGGAATCATCGCGGTCGGCGCCCTCAGCGTGTCGCCGCAGACGCCGGCAGAAGCGCACAATGTATTCAACCAGGATGCGGTGCCCCCCTCGTGTTTCAGAGTCCACCCCACCAACGCATCGCCCACCGATGTTCCAACCCCCATACTTCACGCAACATGGCACACCTTGCCCGCCTCTGCTGACGCCAACGCGCAAGACCAGACCGACTATACCGTTGACCTGGGCTGGGGATGCCTGTCGCTGCACCCGGAGCTGGTGTGCGCCGTAACTGTGGCCGGCGCGGCCCCCGCCGGCCTGGAATCGCCCATTCGCATTGCGGACTTCGATGCCTTGTCCGAAACTGCGGACGCCAACGCCGCCGACAAAGCGGATTATCAGCCCGCGACCGCAGCGCAATGCCCGTCGCTGTTTCACACCGGCAGACGGGTTCCGGGCACCAGCTATTCCCGCGCGGTCTTGCTGGATTCGCACACCTTTGGCGGGGCGTGCAGTATGGACGGCGTGCGCTGGGTTGGCGACGACAACCTCCGGGTGTATGTCCTGGACATCACCACGGGCGGCTACCGCACCATCCGCATGGCGCTGCCCAGCGAATGCGGCACCGCCATAGACCCCAACGCCGACCCAACCTAACGGACGGCGGCGGCTTGAGGAGAGCCGCAGCTGCCGGCTTGCGCTGTGATGGCACCGGGTTAGACTGCTGATGCGGTCAATCGCTATGACGCGGCGTCGCGGCAGCGATTGACCGCATCAGCGATTTGGCGCATAATCCCCGTGTTCGGCTGCCGTTGCCGCTAACTACGGCAGCCGGCGGATTATTCATCCGTATGGGGTATGCCGTTATGGGGTATTCATTACGGGAGTACGCCGTTACGGGAGTATGCCCTTGACGGGCATTGCGATTGAGGAGGCAAGTCAATATGGCAGATGTCAAAGTGGAAGTACGGGGCAACGGGCCGCTGCGGGTAACAGGCGCAATTGAGATTGTTGACCAGAGCGGCAACAATTACGCCGTTCCCGACGGGCAGTGGGTATCTTTCTGCCGCTGCGGGTCGTCGGACAACAAGCCGTTCTGCGACGGGACGCATCGGGACTGCGGCTTTGAAGCGCCCAGCGAAGCGCGCTAACCCGCCGCCGGACGCCGGCGTTTGATGACGGGCCGGGGCCGGTTGAGGTTTTAATCTCAACCGGCCCCGGCCTTTTTACGGCAAGATGGGCATTGCGGGGGGCGGCGGCGGATTCCGGCGCACTAATTCCGGCATCCTAACCGGTCATTCCGGCCCCTCTCAACCGGTCATTCCGGCCCCCCCTCAACCGGTCATTCCCCCCTTAACCGTCATTCCGGCGAAAGCCGGAATCCATCGTAGTAATCCGACACTGCGGTAATATAGCCGGCAGCCATAGATTCCGGCTTTCGCCGGAATGACGGTTGAGGGGAGGGGAATAACGGTTGAGGGATACCGAATGACGGTTGGGAGGGAATTACGGTTGCCGGGGCGGCGGAATTACGGTTGGTTGGGGCGGCGGAATTACGGTTGGTTGGGGCGGCGGAATTGCGGTTAGTTGGGTCGGCGGAATGACGGTTGGTTGGGGCGGCGGAATTGCGGTTGGTTGGGGCGGCGGAATGACAGCGGCGGCGTTGGCGGATATAATCCGGGCAACTTGGATTGACCAGGGGGATAGACTGATGACTGCGACAACTCCGACTGCAACAGGTCCGACTGCGACAAGCCCGACCGCCGTAACCGCGGCTGCCGCAACCCCGGCCCGCCAGGCCGCCGAACTGATTTTTGAGAGCTATCAGGCGGTGCGGCCCTTTGACCGCCTGCCCGACGCGCTCTTTCCCAAAACGCTGGATGACGCCTATGCCATCCAGAAAGAACTGCACTGCCTGCTGTCATCGCTGTGGGGGCCGCTGGCCGGCTACAAGCTGGCCTACACTACTCCGGTGATGCAAGAACGCGCCGGCCTGAATCATCCCGTGCTGGGCGGCGTGTTCCAAAAGACGATACTGCGGTCGCCGGTAGTGCTCAATTTCACCGAGTATGTCAACCTGGGAATTGAGCTGGAAGTGGGGGTAACGCTGGGGCAAGACTTGCCGCCATCCGGCGCGCCGTACAGCAGGGAAAGCGTCGCCGCCGCCGTTGCGGAAGTAGCGACGGCCTTTGAGATTGTGGATCTGCGGACGCCGGCCGACTTGTCGGTTGACGAGCGCACATTGATGGGCGTTGCGGTGAACATCCTCAACAGCGGCGTCATCCTGGGCGACCCGGTTGCCGACTGGCAAAGCCTGGATCTGGTGAACTGCAAGGGCGTAATGACCATCAACCGCGAACCGGTGGGCGAGGGCTACGGGCGGGATGTGATGGGGCATCCCCTGGAGCCGCTGGCGTGGCTGGCCAACGAGCTGTCGGCCCGGAACCATCCGCTGAAAGCCGGGGATACCGTAATCACCGGCAGCCTGATACCGCCCACGCCGCTGGGTTTCGCATCGGAAGCGCGCGTTGCCATAGAGGGGCTGGGCGAGGCTATTGTGGTAGTGGCGTAAGGGCGTACGGTCAATGCATCGTCATTCCGGCGTCCCTAACCGTCATTCCGGCGTCCCTAACCGTCATTCTGGCGCACCTAACCGTCATTCTGGCGCACCTAACCGTCATTCCGGCGCCCCTAACCGTCATTCCGGCGAAAGCCGGAATCCAGCGCCGTAATCGCCTACTACGGTGATAGAGCGGGCAAGCATAGATTCCGGCTTTCGCCGGAATGACGGTGCAACGGTGTGAATGACGGTGCAACGGCGTATATGACGGTGCAACGGCGTATATGACCACGCCCCTAGTCGGCAAGCTCCGTCCAGAGGCGGTACACCGTGCGGCGGGGGAGGCCGGTTCCGGCGGCTACTTCGGCTACGGCGTCGCGGCCGCTCATTCCGGCGTTGCGGCGTTCTTGCAGGGCCTGGCGCGCGGCGGCGATGGCGATTGACGGCGCCGGCGATGGCGCCGATGCGGCGTCCGGCGGCGCCGGTTTGGCGCCGCCGCCGATTACGATGGTGAATTCGCCGCGCGGCTCGGTGAAATGACGCAGGGCATCGGACGCCGCGCCGCGCCAGATTTCCTCGTGCAGTTTGGTCAGTTCGCGGCATACTGCCAGGGGCGCATCACCCAGGACTTCGGCAATGTCGGACAGCGTAGCGCGCAGGCGGTGGGGCGACTCGAAAACGACCAGCGTCTCGCCGGCATAGCCGGCATTGGTACGGGCGGCATCGGCAAAGGCGGCGTCGGTGAGGACGGCAATGCGTTCCGCGCGGCGGCGGGGCAGAAAGCCGAGAAACCGGAAACGGTCGGCGGGGAACCCGGACACGCTCAACGCCGCCGTAACAGCCGACACCCCCGGCACACTGACTACGGGATGGCCGGCGGCGGCCACGGCGGCCACTACGCCGGCGCCGGGGTCGCTAACCGCTGGCGCGCCGGCGTCCGTAACCAGGGCCGCATCGCCGTCGGACAGGGCGGCCAGCAGCTCCGGCAGGCGGCGGCGCCAGTTGTGTGCGTTGCAACTGAGCAAGCGCGGGCTAATTCCCAGATGCGACAGCAGACGCCGGGTAATCCGGGTGTCCTCAGCGGCAATTAGCGGCGTATCGGAAAGGATCCGGGCCGCGCGCCGGGTAAGGTCGTCCAGGTTGCCGATTGGGGTGCCGATTACATAGAGGATGCCCATAGCGTCTGCCAGTATAGCGTCTGCCGGGGTATAAGGCAGCGGTTCGTTTCAGGGGGTATTTACACCGATGGGCAGGATGGACGGGATTGGGCAATTGGAATGGATGGACAGCAGGATGGACTGGGATTTTGGATTAGGATGGTGTGATAACATTGTCGTCATTCCTGCGGGCCGTATTGATGGCGCGCCGTTGCATACAGGAGTTGCGTTTATGCCGGAACTGAACGGGGGACATCTCTTTATTCGCTGCCTCAAGCAGGAGGCGTACAGAAAGTCTTTACCATCGTGGGCGATACCATTCTGCCGCTGGTGGACGCCGCCGCCGATGAGGGCATTGAGTTCATTGACACCCGCCACGAGGGGGCGGCGATGCATATGGCCGACGGCTACGCCCGCATCACCGGGCAGCCGGCGGTAGCGATGTTCACCGGCGGCCCCGGTTTCGCCAACGCCATCTCCGGCCTGCCGGCCATCTACACTTCGGAAAGCCCGGTGATATTCGTAGCGGGCTGCGCCGAGCTGCCCGAAAAAGGGCAGTCCACCTTCCAGGAAATTGACCAGGTAGCGATGGCGGCGCCGGTGTCCAAAGGCTCCTGGCTGATTCACGACGTGCAGCGCATCCCGGAGTTTGTAGCGACGGCATTTCGCACGGCGATGAGCGGACGCCCCGGCCCGGTGCACCTAACGCTGCCGATTGACTTGCAGGAAGCAAGCGTCAGCGAGGAGGACTTGCCTCCGTATCTGCCGCAGGAATACCGGCATACCGGGCGCGCCCACGGCGACCCGGCATTGATTGAACGGGCGGCGGCGCTGCTGGCCGGCGCGCAGCGTCCGGTTATCATCGCCGGCAACCCGGCGCGCTACTCCGTAGAGCCGGCGCAGCTGGAGGCGTTGGCGGAGGCCACCGGGGCGCCGGTGTTCACCGTAGAGCAGGCGCGCGGGCTGATTGACGACCTGCATCCGCTCTGCTTTGGCTACGCCGACGGCGCGCTGAACCATACGGCGCGCAAGTTCCGCGAGGCCGATGTCGTGCTGCTGCTCGGCAAGCGGCTGGATCATCGGTATCGCTACGGCGGCATCTTTGCGGCGGACGCCAAGCTGATACAGGCGGATCCGGCGGCGGCGGAGATCGGGCGCAACCGGGGCGTGGCCGTCGGGCTGCTGGGCGATTTGGGCGCCATCGTAGAGCAGCTGACGGCGGCGGCGCGGCCCAACCGCAGCCTGGCCCCCTGGCTGGATACGCTGCGGCGGGAACGGGCCGCCTGGCTAGACAGCCTCCGCAGCAACGCCGCCGGGCAGTCGCCGATGCATCCGCTGGATGTGTACACCCGCATTGAGCATCTGATTGACCGGGATACTTTCATCGTGATGGACGGAGGCGACTATGTGCAGTGGGGACGCTGCTACCTGCCGGCCCGGGCGCCCGGTCATTTCATCCGGCTGGGGCCGTTGAGCCATCTGGGCGGGGCCATCCCCTACGCAATGGCGGCCAAGCTGGCCTGCCCCGACAGCAAGGTGCTGGCCTTTATGGGAGACGGCTCTTTCGGGTTCTACTCAATGGAGTACGATACCTGCATCCGGCACAACCTGCCCATCACCGGGATTATGGGGAATGACGGCAACTGGGGCATTGACCGCACTTTCCAGCTGGCCTACTTCGGGCGGGATGTAGGGACGGCGCTGCGACCCGGCGTCCGCTATGACCAGGTAGTGGCGGGCATCGGCGGCTATGCGGAGCTGGTGGAGCAGCCGGACGCAGTGGCGCCGGCGGTGGAGCGGGCGATTGATTCGGGACGGCCGGCGCTGGTGAACATTGCCGTGCAGTCGGGGGCCAGTCCACTGGCCGATGCGATGATTGCGCGGCGCACGGGCAGCTAGGGCATAGCGTCAAATTGCGATTCACGGCCCGCCGCTACCCGTCATTCTGAACCCCTGCCCGTCGTTCCGAATCCTCTTACCCGCCATTCCGAATCCTCTTACCCGTCATACCCAACTTACCCGTCATTCCTCCAATTTACCGTCATTCCAGCCCTCTACCGTCATTCCGGCGAAAGCCGGAATCCGGCGTCATCATCCGCCATTACGGTAACGGTAATAGAATCGGCAGCCATAGATTCCGGCTTTCGCCGGAATGACGGGTAAGGTGTTGGGTATGACGGTTAGGGGCCGGAATGACGGGTAAGTTGTTGGGTATGACGGTGAAATTGACGGTGCGCCCTGAGTTATTGCCGCCCGGTTCCGCTGTCGGCAAGCGCGTTTCCGGGATGGCTGGCGGGGATGGCCGGGCAATGCGCCGCCGTTACGATTAGACGGCATACGCCGTCGCTTATCGCGCATTTTGACGCTGATGGCAACGAAATTCGTTAAGGCGTGCGGATTGCGCCGAAAGTTCCAAAATTGCTGTTGACAAAAGGTAAGGCAAGGGTATAAATTGCCCCAAATGTACGCCGCTTTCTGCGGCACAGCCCACCAGCGAGGAGGCTACTATGCTTAAGATCGGCCATGAGGTGGTACGACCCGGTCGGCACTGGGGCGACGCCAGCATCACGATCCCGGTTCCGGAGGAACTGGAAACTACGCCCGGCATTCCGATGACCAGCCGCGAGGTTGACTGGTACGCCCGCGAATATCCGCTGGAAACCATGAACATCACCGAGCGCGCCTCCCGGGACTGGGCGAACACCCTGCGCGACCTGCACGCCGAAATGCGCGAGATCCGCAAGGAACACGACAAGCTGAACTCCAACCTGATTATGGCCGCCCGCGCCACCGCCGAGATGGAACCCACCGCGGAACCCACCGGCGCGGATGTCTCGCAGGCCATCAAGGACAAGGCGCGTCAGCTGGGCTATCTGGAAGTGGGCATCACTTCCTACGACCCGCGCTACGACTACAAGAGCAAGCGCGGCTTTACCATTCTGCCCCACGCCATCTGCCTGGCCTACGAGCAGGACTTTGAGCCGACGCAGACCATTCCCAGCATTGACGCCGAGATTGTGCACTCCAGCACTTACCGGACGCAGGCCGCCGCCGGCCTGGAGCTGGGCAACTTCATCCGCAGCATGGGCTACAAGGCGCACGTAGTGCACTCCAGCGACGCCACCGGCCCGGTCATTCCGATGTTCGTCGCCGCCGGCTTGGGCCAGCTGGGCGCCTGCGGTTACCTGCTGTCCCCGCACACCGGCAACCGGATGCGGCTGATGATGGTCACCACCGACGCCAATGTAACCCACGACGAGCCGGTGGACTACGGCATCCACGCGTTCTGCCAGGTGTGCCAGGTGTGCGTGAACCGCTGCCCGGGCCGCGCCCTGATGCGCGACAAGATCTGGTGGCGCGGGATCGAAAAGAACAAGCTGTACTTCAAGCGCTGCCGCCCGGTGATGGCGCGCTACCTGGGTTGCGGCGTCTGCATGAAAGTCTGCCCCATCCAGAAGTACGGCCTCAAGAACGTGATGGAGCACTACGCCGCCACCGGTCAGGTGCTGGGCAAGGGGACGCACGACCTGGAAGGGTACAACCTGGAAGGGAAGGGCTACTACGGCCCCGGCGAACTGCCCGTCTTTGAGCGCAACTTCTTTGATATGCCGCACGGCAACTCGGACGAGTGGTCCTTCGACCAGCTCAAGGAAGCCGCCAAAGAGAACAACGGCGAGATCCCCGACGAACTGGTTGAGGAACTCAAGGTGCAGATCCAGCGCTCCATCCAGTTGCAGAGCGGCGACGTCCTGCAAATGATGGCCGAGGACCAGGACTACATCTAGCAGTCCGAAAACCTCACCACGCCGACCGGCACAGAGGGCCGGCGGGGGGCAAGCCTCCCGCCGGCCTTTATCAGTATTGCCCATTGAAATTGGACCAGGATTCCTATGGCCCTCGCCCCTACTGCAAACCCGCCTTGCCGATTGCCGGCCGGCGCATCCCCAACGGCCAATATAGCCAATATCCGGGATACGCAGCCGCTGTTCCGCCAGTACGCGGCGCAAGACGATTTTCTGCAATCCTTGCGGGGGAAAGGCAAGTACAAATATCGTCGCTATCCGGGCGGGCCGCTGCGTTATGCCGGCGGCAAAACCTTGGGGGTGGGCCATATCATTGAGCGCCTGCCGGATGATGTTGACGCTCTGGTATCGCCGTTTATCGGCGGCGGCGCCGTTGAAATCGCCTGCGCCCGGGAGCTGGGTATGCGTGTGCAAGGCTACGACGTGTTTGACATACTGACGAATTACTGGCAAGTCCAGTTGAGCGCCCCGGTCGCTTTGGCGGAACGCATTTCGCAATGGGCGCCGACGCAAGAGACTTACCGCGCCGTCAAGGCACGGCTAAAGCGCCAATGGACGCAAGAGGAACCGTTCGCCGACCGTATGGAACTGGCGGCGCATTACTGGTTCAATCACAACCTTTCCTACGGCCCCGGTTTCCTGGGCTGGATGTCGCGCATCTACGAGGAACCGGCCCGCTTTCACAGCTTGCTTTGCAAAGTGCGGGATTTTGACTGCCCTACCCTGTCGGTTGAGCAAGGCGATTTTCGGGAAACCATCCCCCGCCATCGCAACGATTTTCTGTACTGCGACCCGCCGTATTACCTGGACGGGCACAGCCGGATGTTTCGGGGCATCTACCCGCAGCGCAACTTTCCGGTGCATCACAAGGGATTTGACCACGCCGCGCTGCGTGATTTGCTGCGCCGGCATCGGGGCGGTTTCATCCTTTCCTACAACGACTGCCAAACGGTGCGGGAATGGTACTCCGACTGCGCCATCATTGAGGTTGAATGGCAGTACACGCTGGGGCAGGGCGAAACCCGCATTGGCAAGAACCGCATTGAAGCCGAGATGGATCATGTCAAAGCGTCGCACGAATTGCTGATTTTAGGGGTATAAGGACGCCCGGCCGGAGAGCTATGGCGCCGGCCGGCAAGCCCTCCCGCTGGCTTATTAGCGGTTCCTGAATGCTTCCTGCAAGGAGCAACGATTTTCCAGCAGAGGCAATAGCAGCCCGCGTAGCTCACGGACTTGCGATTCCTTTTTGCCGGGCTGCGCCGCGTAGATAGACGCGTGGCCCGGATTGTCGGTAGTAGCCGTGTCAATTACGACAAAAGCCTGCTGTTCATCAACAAGCAGATTGCGGATTTCAGCCGTGATTAATATCGCTATGCCCTCGCCAATCCAAGGCCGCCCTTGACGCGGCCGGGACAGAGTACCGTCGATCTTTGATTGCACCAATGCGCGCGTGACATAGGTAGCGCGATCTACCGAAAATCCTCTTTCGCGCAGGTCTTTTACTGGAATTGCCCGGTCCAGCAATTGCCCTTGTCTGATGTGTTCCGGGTTGAACAGGGCGCGCAGGAGACGCTCGTCGTCCTGCACAATACCCGGCGAAAAATCGGGCGCCGCGCTGAGGCTTTCATCAAGATGGAGCGGAGCGGCGTGCAATTGATAATTCATGCCTGGATGAGACGGGCTATATCGGCGGGCAAACCGAGCGTCGCCAGGCAATCGTCGCCGTAGAATTTCTGCCCGTCGCCGGTACGCGCGAAGTAAGAAAACGTACCCGTGCCGTACATTCCCAAGTCAATGTGAACGGCGTCGCTGTCCCAAAGGAAGCTAATCTCGCCGTCATCGGCCAACCCCATGTTAGGCATCAGGATGGGGCCGGTTGGTAAATGCCGGATAAATGAACGGGCATCCGCAAAAGCCCGCTCGCTGGGCCAGTCAGCAGTAGGCCAGCGTTCCGATTCAGGCGTGTGTTGCAATGAATCCAGCTGCGTGAGCAGCGACTGCCCCGCCGTAGGCGCAACCGCCGCAACCATCGCGGCGTCATAGGAATGCGGTAGGTATTCGTTCATCGTTGCCCGTCCAGTTCAGCATCGGCAGTTGTCTGATAGTATAGACCACATCCGGCGTTTTGGCAGCGGTTTGTCAGAACTAGCCCGCTTTGCGCTTGCCGACGGTGCATTTATGCCCCCCACCCTCCCATCCCTCCTAATCTCCATCCCCGACGGCGTTATTGATCTGGGTTGGGGGCATCCTTCGGCGCGGCTGCATCCGGTGGATGCTATGGCCGCTGCCGCTCAACATATGCTGACGCGCCCGGAGTCGGCCCTAACCGCCGCCGTGCCCTTGCAGTATGGCGCTACGCAGGGTTATGGGCCACTGCTGGAATCTTTGGCGGCCCATCTGTCATCGCAAGAGGCTTATGGCGGCGGGGTCGTCAGCCCGGCATCGCTGTTCCTTACCGCCGGCGCATCCCAGGCGATTGACCTGGCCGCTACTTTGTATGCCGCGCCGGGCGATACCGTGCTGGTTGAGGAACCTACCTACTATCTGATTGGGCAGATTTTCCGCGACCACGGCCTGCGGATTGCCAGCGTGCCGGCCGACGCCGACGGCCTGGACACCGCCGCATTGGAACGGATGCTGCGGGACGGGCTGCGTCCGCGCCTGCTCTACACCATCCCCGCCTACCAGAACCCCAACGGGTCGGTGCTATCCTTGGAACGCCGTCATCGGCTGATTGAGTTAGCCCGGCGCTACGACTTCACCATCCTGGCCGATGAAGTCTATCAGCTGCTGCACTACGGCCCGCCGCCGCCGCCGCCAATGGCGATGCTGGCAATGGATCTGCGGGACGATGCCGACTCCGGCGGCGTCATCGCTTTGGGTTCGTTTTCCAAGATACTGGCGCCGGGCCTGCGGCTGGGCTGGCTGCAAGCGGCGCCGGGCGTCATCCGACGCTTTGCAGATGCGGGATTGACGGCCAGCGGAGGCGGGCTGAACCATTTCGCCGCGACGCTGGCGCATACGATGCTGGAGCTGGGGCTGTTGCAGGAAAACATCGCCGGGCTGCGCCGCGTTTATGGGGAACGGCGCGCTGCCGTGGCGGCGATGCTGCGCGCCGAATTGTCCGACCGCATCGCTTTTACGGCGCCGGGCGGCGGCTATTTTTTCTGGCTTACGCTGCGGGATGCCGGCGTTGACGCCGCAGCTTTGCTGCCGGCGGCGCAGGCGGCCGGCGTTTCCTATCGTCCGGGAACCGCTTTCTCCGCAGTTGGCGGATTTCGCAGCGCCCTCCGCATCGCCATTTCGCTGTACGAAACCGACGAGATTATTGAGGGGCTGCGCCGGCTGGCGGCCGCGCTTGACGCCGGCGGAGTCGGCTCCGCCTGACTGCGCTGCGCCAATACGACCGGCCAAAGGGCCGGCGGATTGTACCCGCCGGCCCTTTTTCTATCGCCTTTATCGCGGGCATAGTACAAGCGAATCGGCGGGCTACCGCTGAATTTATTAAATTGATAATGACGCATTGAATATCTGCTATCTAGCGCTTGACAAATAAAATAAGTGCATACAAAATAACGGCTATCTGCGGACTGCACGGATGCCGGCGTACAGACTGCATTCAGCGCCGGCGCAATAAAGGCGTCCGCTTACCTGCGGAGGTAGCCGATGCGTAGAACCCCGATCGTGATTGTCGCTTTGGGACTGTGCCTGTTCCTGATGGCGCTGGCCTGCACCCAGCAGCCGCCCCCGGCGCCCCCGGCCCCGGCGATGCCGGCCGAACCCGAAGTGGATGTGGCCGCCCTGAAAGCGGAAGTGGTTGCCAACTACGCCGCCGGCGTACACGCCCTCTATTCGGAAAGCCTGCGGTCGGCGCGGGTGATGGATGTCGCCATTGACGCTTTCCTGGCGGATCCGACGCCGGCCACGCTGGAAGCCGCCAAACGCGCCTGGCTGCGCGCCCGCGACGACTACGGCCCCACCGAGGCGTTCCGTTTCTACAGCGGCCCCATTGACAACGAGGAAAACGGCCCGGAAGGGCTGCTCAACGCCTGGCCGATGGACGAATCCTATGTTGACTATGTGGACGGTAACCCCACCGCCGGCATCATCAATATGCCCGACGAGTACCCGACCATCAACGCTGAGCTGATTGTTTCCCTCAACGAGGAAGGCGGCGAGGAAAATGTCTCTACCGGCTGGCACGCCATTGAGTTCCTGCTCTGGGGGCAGGACCTGAATGCCAACGGCCCTGGCGACCGCCCGGTGTCGGACTACACTACCGCCGACAACGCCGACCGCCGCGGCATTTACCTGGCTACCGCATCCGATGTCCTGCTGGGGCATTTGCAGGATATGGTGGACGCCTGGGCGCCGGGACAAGCCGGCAACTATCGCGCCGAGTTTATGGCGCTGGACAGCAATGCCGCCCTGACCAACATCATTACCGGCATCGGCGAGCTGAGCCGGGGCGAACTGGCCGGCGAGCGGATGACCGTGGCTTACGAAGCGCGTTCCCAAGAGGATGAGCATTCCTGCTTCTCGGACAACACTACCGCCGACATTGTGGGCAACGCCGTCGGCATTCAGGTAGTGCTTACCGGGGACTACGGCACGGTTTCCGGGCCGGGCATCCTGGATCTGGTAGCGGTTGAGGATGAAGCCTTGGCGATGCGGCTGGCGGCGGAAGTGTCGTCCAGCGTAGCGCTGGCGCGGCAGATACCGGCCCCCTTTGACCAGCATCTGGGCAGCGACACGCCCAACAGCGCGCCGGGCCGCGCGCAGGTGCTGCTTACTATCGAGGCGCTGGAGCGGCAGACCGATACCATCGTGGCCGCCGCTACCGCCGTTGGCGTTACCATCAGCGTCAGCTAGCGTCTGCCCATCAGCTGCGCTAACCGGGCCGAGCGATGGCCGACGAATCCACTATATCGCAAAGCGCGCGGCAAAGTCGTATCTCCGCCGTCCGTAATCAGGATGCGCGGCGGTACGGCTTTGCCGCCGTCATTGGCGTCATTGCCCTGCTGGCGCTGGCCGGCCTGCTGGCGCAGCGCGCGGCTACCGAATCCCGGCAGACTGATGACGCGGCGATTAATGACGCCGCGATTGACGCCCTGCTAACCGAACTGCTGGGCGGCGCAACTACCGCCTTTGCGGACAACCGCAACGCTTTCAGTTTCTCCGCCCGCAATTTGACTAACCTGGAACGGCGCACTTTTGAGGTTGGCGACAGCTTTTTTGAGCAGAACTGGGTAACGGCGCCGGCGTCCACTGCGGCCCGGGACGGCCTCGGCCCCACTTTCAACGCGCAATCCTGCTCATCCTGCCATGTGCTGGACGGGCGGGGGCGTCCGCCGCTGGACGACTATGACCCGGAACGGGGACTGCTGTTTCGCATCAGCATACCCGGAACGGACGCCAACGGCGGCCCATTGCCCGACCCCAACTATGGCGGGCAGCTGCAAGATCGGGCAATACTGACGGCGCCGGCCGAGGGCCGCTTTCGCATCGCCTACGATGTAATCCATGGGGCTTACGGGGACGGCGAACCGTACACACTGCTATCGCCCCGCTATTCTTTCGCCGACCTGAAATTCGGGCCGCTGCATCCCGATGCGATGGTGTCGCCGCGCATTGCGCCGGTTACTTTCGGGGCCGGTCTGCTGGAGGCGATACCGGAGCCGGACATTCTGGCGATGTCCGACCCGGATGACGCCGACGGCGACGGCATTTCGGGCCGTCCCAACATGGTTTGGGACACGCGCCGCGGCGGGCCGGCCTTGGGGCGGTTCGGCTGGAAAGCGAATGTAGCGACGGTGGAACAGCAGGTAGCCGGCGCTTTTCTGGGCGACATCGGCATCACTTCGCCGCTGTTCCCCGATGAAAACTGCCCGGCGGCGCAAACCGAATGCCAGGCGGCGCCCAACGGCGGCGCCCCGGAAATCCCCGCTGAACGGCTGGCTCAAGTAGCGTTCTACAACCAGACGCTGGCCGTGCCGGCGATGCGGGATGTGGCAGACCCGCAGGTACGGCAGGGCGCCGGGCTGTTTCTGCAAGCGGGCTGCGCCGCCTGCCATACGCCGCGCTATACCACCGGAGAGCATCCGGTGGCTGCCCTGTCTAACCAGGCCATCCTGCCCTACACCGACCTGCTGCTGCACGACATGGGGGAAGGTCTGGCCGACGGGCGACCTGATTTCCGGGCTAATGGCCGGGAATGGCGCACGCCGCCGTTGTGGGGCATCGGGCTGCTGGATAATGTGAACGGCCATACCCGTCTGCTGCACGACGGGCGCGCGCGCAGCATCGCCGAGGCCATCCTGTGGCACGACGGCGAGGGTTTGGCGGCGCGGGAAGCGTTCCGCAATATGTCCCGCGCAGAACGGGAAGCCGTGCTGCGTTTCCTGGAATCTCTGTGAAATCAAGTCCCGGTGAAATTAAGTCCCGATGAGCCGGAGTCGTTGAAAATGCGTATTCTTGCCATCATCGCCGCTGCGCTGATTTGCCCGCTGGCGGCAGTCGCTTGCGCCGTATCGGCGCCGCCCGCGCCGCCGGTTGACGCCTTAACCGAAGCGCCGACAGCGTCAACGCCGGCGCCGTCGGATGCCGGTTCGGTATCGCGGCAAGAGGTATTGGTCAACCTGACCGATGCCGTAATCGTGCCGCGCTTTCAGGCCGTCGCCGCCGAGACGGACGGCTTGTGGGATGCCTTGAATACTCTCTGCGCCAACCCGACGCCGGATACGCTGGCCGCCGCGCGCGCCGCCTGGCGGGAGGCCCGCGCGCCCTGGACGCGTTCCCAAGCGTTCTGGTTCGGCCCGGTGATGGAACGCCGTTCCCGCTCGCTGCTGGACTGGGCGCCCGTTGAGCCGGAGCGTATTGAGACGATGCTGGCGGAGCGCGCCGCCGTTACTGCCAACGACGTCCGGGAGTTTCTGGCCTCTACGCAGCGGGGTTTGGGCGCAATTGAGTATGTCATTTTTGCCGACGGCGCCGGCGCCGGAGATGACAATGACGCCGCCGTTATCGCCGCGCTGCGGCCCGCCGACGGCATCCGCTGCCAGTATCTCACGGCCCTGGGCCAAGTAGCCGCTGCGGAAACCGACGGCATTCTGGCCGACTGGACGGGCGCCAACGCCGACGGCAAAGCCTATGCCGGCTATTTCAACGGCACCGCGGCCAGTTCGCTGCTGGGCAAGGCCGCCGTGGACGAAGTAGTGCGGCATTCCGTATTCCTGACCCGCAGCATCACCGATATGCGGCTGGGCGCGGCTCTGGGCGGCGGGAACGGCATGGACGGGGGGACGCCCGACCCGCAGGCTCTGCTGGCCGGCCCCGGCGACAACACCATTGCCGACATCCGCAACCAGGTATTGGGGATGCAGGATTTGTACCGGGGCGGCGGCGCCGGGCCGGGAATAGGCGCCCTGGTGCGCGGCATATCCCCCGATGCGGATGACCGGATGACGGCGCACTTTGCGGCGGCATTGGCGGCATTGGACGGGCTGTCGGAACCGCTGCCGGAGACCATCATATCCGACCCGGAGCCGGCGCGCCACGCCTACCGGCAAATGCAGGAATTGCAGCGCGCCCTCAACACCGAAGTGGTCAGCCTGCTGGGCGTGTCGGTGGGGTTTGCGGATACCGACGGTGATGGCGGCTGATGGCGATGGCGGCTAACGGCCGGCGTAGTCATCCCGGCCGGCGGCATCGTCATAAGGCAGTATCCATCGCCGGGGCGCCGGGGACAGGCCGGGTTTGATGGCGGCCAGGTTGGCCTCCGGGTCAATCAGCCGGGCGTTGGGGCGTCCGTTGAAAGCAACCCAGGCATCGGCATATACGGCAACGCCGGAGTAGCCGCGCTCGGCGAAATCGGCGGCGATGATGTGCGCCGTCTGCAAAATCAGCGCCGGCTGTATCGCCATTCGTTCCGTTTGCAAGGGCGTCAGGTAGTCGTCCGGGAATGCCGTCCAGGTTTGCCCGGTGGCCGGATGGCGTACCCGGTACTGCACGAACCCGGTCTTTTCGGAAAGCATTACGCGCCAGGCCAAGCGATAGCCCTCCTCAGTCCAGCGCACATTGCCGGGGTAGGCGTAATGGCGCAGCGGCAGGGCGATTTGCAGCAGGGCAAAGAGGGCCAACGCAGCGGCGCCGGCTTTGCCGATACCCGGCCAGGTACGCCGGACAGGCCGGACACGCCGGGCGGGGGCCGGCGGCATCAGCGCAGCGGCGGCGTCATACTTGCGCCGGCGTATCTGCGCCCAGAGACGGCGGGGCCACTCCGGGGGAAAGAACAGCAGCGCGCCGGCGATCATCAGCCAGGGGAAAATCCCCAGCTGCGGAAACAGCAGCCCGGTAAGCAGATGGAACGCCGCCAGCGCGGCGTAGGCGAAAATCCGGGTGCGCCGCCACAGCAGGGCCGTCACTACGGCCAGGTCAAATAGCGCGCCGGCCCAGCTCATAATGTAGGCCGTCTCCGCTGCGGCCAGCAGGGGGCCGGCAAGCGGCAAATCGCCGTGCTGGTACAGCCAGATGCGGAGCGGCAGCGCGTGCATCAGCCAGTCCGGGTTCAGCTTGGCAATGCCGGCGAACACATAGACGATGCCGATTTGGCCGCGCAGCGTCCAGATGGCCCAGCGGGGTACGGCCGGCCCGGAAAGCGGCAAAACCGCCAGCAGCAGCGCCAGCAGGCTGGCCAGATAGTAATGGTTCAGGTAGGTAGTCTGGTCCAGCAGTTCCACATAGGTAAAACCGATGCCGAAAAGGGCGGCGCAGATACGCCAGCGATACCCGGCGGCAATGCCGATGCTCAACAGGCCCAGCGCCGCAAAATGGGCGTACATTCCCCAGCCGGGCCAGGGCTGTACCCAGCCGAACCCCGGATAAGTAAAGTGATGGGCGGGCGCAATGTAGAGCGCATCAATCCAGCCGTAGGCGAAAAATCGGATGACCGCCAACAGCCCCAGCAGGCCGAACAGGATGCGAAAGGCGGACACGGACGCGCCGTCCACCGGGCCGAATGCCCGCCGTTCCAGCCGTCTGATGATTGCGGTAACTGCCGTCATTGCCGTAAGCGTTCCGTCGGGTGCGGCGTCGTTTTCCGTTGCGCGTTTCCGGCCAAGCCGGCGCTGCCTGGCATTGCCGGGATGCGGTGGGCCGCTTGCAAATAATCATCATCAAATAAAGCAATTTGATGATTTTGGCGTCGGAGTATTGACAAGGGCGAACCGGGCAAGTATCTTGGCGGGAAAGTTTGGCGTATTCTACGCTATCCAGCCACAAGGAGGAGGATATGCTCAAGATTGGCCATGAGGTACGGCGTCCCGGCAAGTACCTGGGCGACGCGCCCGTCACCATCCCGGTGCCGGAGGAGTTGGAAACCACTCCCGGCATCCCTATGAACCAGCGCGAGGTTGACTGGTACTCCCGGGAGTATCCGGTTGAGACGATGAACATTACCGAGCGCGCTTCCCGCGACTGGGCGAACACGCTGCGCGACCAGCACGCCGAGATGCGTGAAATCCGCAAGGAACACGACAAGCTCAACCGCAACCTGGTTATGGCCGCCCGCCTCACCGGCGAGCTGGAGCCCACCGCCGCAGCTACCGGCGACGACGTTACCGAAGTCATCAAGCAGAAGGCCCGGGAACTCGGCTTTGTCGAAGTCGGCATCACCGCCTTTGACATCCGGTATGTCTATCAGAGCAAGAAGGACTGGGTGAAGTTCCCCCATGTCATCTGCCTGGCCTACGAGCAGGACTTTGAGCCGACGCAGACCATCCCCAGCATTGACGCCGAAATCGTGCACTCCAGCACTTACCGCACCGAAGGCGCGGCCGGCCTGGAGCTGGGCAATTTCGTGCGCTCGCTGGGCTACCGCGCGCAGGTGCACAGCCCCAACGACAACACCGGCCCCTACATTCCGATGTTCGTCGCCGCCGGGCTGGGCCAGCTGGGCGCTTGCGGCTACCTGCTGACCCCGCACGTGGGGTCGCGCTGCCGCATCATGATGATTACCACCGACGCCAATGTCAGCTATGACTCGCCGGTGGACTACGGCATCCATGCGTTCTGCCAGGTGTGCCAGGTGTGCGTGAACCGCTGCCCGGGCCGCGCCCTGATGCGCGACAAGATCTGGTGGCGCGGGATCGAAAAGAACAAGCTGTACTTCAAGCGCTGCCGCCCGGTGATGGCGCGCTACCTGGGCTGCGGCGTCTGCATGAAGGTCTGCCCCATCCAGAAGTACGGGATGCAGGCCACGATGGAGCACTACGCCGCTACCGGCCAGGTGCTGGGCAAGGGCACCCACGACCTCGAGGGCTACAACATTGAGGGCAAGGGCTACTTCGGGCCGGGCGAACTGCCGGTCTTTGAGCCCGGCTTTTTCAATATGCCGCACGGCGACACCGGCGACTGGGCGTTTGACCAGCTGAAGGATGCGGCCCGCGCCAACGGCAACGAGGTTACCGATGAGATGCTGGCGGAGTTCCGCACGCAAGTCATCAAGGGCCTCAACCAGAGCACCGACAACGTCGATATGATGTACGAGGAGGAGGACTACATCTAAACGGGTGTAGCCAGCCGAATCGGTCGGTTCTGCGGAACGGACAACGGCAGGGGCGGGGTTATAACCCCCGCCCCTGTTGCCGTTTAAAGCCCATTATCCAACCGCAATTGCGATGTTTTCCGACTGTCATTCCGGCGTCTCTACCGTCATTCCGGCATCTCTACCGTCACTCCGGCATCCCTACCGTCATTCCGGCGAAAGCCGGAATCTGACGGTGTAACCAGCCTCTACGGTGATGAAGCTGGCAACCCTAGATTCCGGCTTTCGCCGGAATGACGGTTGAGGGTGGGATGACGGTTGAGGGTGGGATGACGGTTAAGTGTGCGGAATGACGGTTGAGGGGGGGGATGACGGTTGAGGGGTGGGATGACGGTTAAGGGCGCGGGAATGACGGTTAGGGGGTTGGGATGACGGAATGACGGTTGAGGGCGCCGGCGTCAGAGTTGCAGGGTGCGCGGGTCAATCTGGCGACGGGGCGGGGCGCCGGCGCTGGCCGGCTGTTCGTCCCGCAGGTTGGACACCAGGTCGGCAAGGGCGGTCTGATATTCGTCGCCGCCGTTGGGCTGGCCGGACAGGTCAAAGACGCGGTGTTCCTCGGCGAGCAGGCGGGCGGCGCGGCTGCGTCCGCCCATTATGCCGTCGGCGTCCGCCAGGAACAGCGTCCAGCGGTCGTTGCTGCGCTGGGCTTCCTGGGCGGCGGTGATGTCGTTGCGGACGGTTTCGCTGTCCAGCCCGGCGGCGGAGCAGACGACAATCAGCCGGTCGTAATGGCGCACCCAGCGTTCAATTTCCTCCTCGCCGGAAGTGGCGCGGCGGTCAACCAAAGGGTTGCCGCGAAAGCCGGCGGCGAACACCCAGCTGCGGATGCCGTTGTCGCGGAGATTAGTTTCCAGCTGGCGGGCAAAGGCGATGTCGGCATCGGCGCAGGCGATATGCACTTCAACCGTGCTGATGTCCTGGCCGGATGCGGCGTCCTGAAAGCCGCCGACGAAAGCGGGCAGGCCGGAGCCCAGAAAGAAAGACTGCGGCAGCGCCCCGCCGGAACGCAGCAACGTGTCCAGGCCGATAGTGCTGGGGGCGTCATGCCGGATGCTGTCCAGGCCGACGGCGGCGTGCAGCGCGCAGTTCTGAAAGACGGTATAGCCGATGATGCAATGGTGAAAGTCGGCGGCGTCGGCGCCGATGTCGTTGAGGATGGCCTCGTAGAAATCGGCTTCGTTGAGGGTAGCGCCGGACAGGTTGGTGCGGGAAAGGTTGGCGCCGTTCAGGCTGGCGCCGGCAAGATTGGCGCCGGTGAGGTTGGCGCGGTCCAGATTGGCGCGGTCCAGGTTGGCGTTGGCAAGGTCGGCGCCGGAGAGGTTGGCTTCGGAGAGCGTAGCGCGGTCCATATTGATGCCGGAGAGGTTGGCGCTGCGGAGGTCGGCGCCGCGGAGGTTGGCGCCGGGCGCCAGGGAACGGCTCAAATCGGCTTCGCGCAGGTCGGCGCGGTAGAAATGGGCGTCGTTGAGATAGCTGCCGGAGAGGTTGGCGCGGCGGATCATCGCCCCCATAAAGTCGCCGTTCCGCATATCGGCGCCGCGCAGGTCAACCATAGGGATGCGCGCGTGGCTCATATAGCACTCGTTCAAGTCCATAGCGCGGTTGGGGTTGTCCGTGCGCCAGGCGGCAACGGCGTCGCGCCCGCGTTTCACGATTTGCACCAGCTCAATGTCTGCCATTTTGCCCATCTCCAATAAGGTTTCGCCGGGCGATTTTAGCACAAAACCGGGCGGCGCACCGCTTGTGATATGATAGTTGCCCCTATGATAGCTGCTCTAAACTAAATCGCCATCCGGGAAAACTGCCGTCCGACTAGCCACAGGGAGGAATTACGATGCTGAAAACGCTGCCCTTGATGCTGCTGGCGCTGCTGCTGGGCGCCGCGCTGGCCTGCGCTTCGTCTTATGATGAAACGACCGGGAAAGCCGCCGCCGAATTATCGGAGCACAAGATAGCGGAAGCGACGCTGACGGCGCATTATATCGCCGCCGCCGTGGCCGCCGGGAAAACCACGGAGGAAATCAACGCTACTCTGCGACAAATCGCCAGCGAAACGGTAATTGACGAGTTCTGGGTCAGCGACGCCAACGGGGTGGCGGTGTTCACCAGCGTGCCGGGCGGGGAATTCTCTTACGGGATGGATCCCGACGCGGACCGGCAGGCCGCCCCATTCGTTGACCTGATACTGGGCAACCGGAAAGTTCTGGCGCAGGAGCCGCAGCCGCGCGATTCGGACGGCGCAATGTTCCAGTATGTCGGCGCGGCCGGCGTGGACAGCCCGCGCATCGTGCAGGTGGGTTTCCGCCATTAACCAGCGCTGCCGGTCGACCTGCTCCCGCTTCGCCGCTTATCCTACCAGGTAGCGTTGGACGGCGGCTTCGTCCAGTGTTACGCCGAGGCCTGGGGCGTCCGGGGCCAGCAGGCAGCCGTTTGCCAGGGTAAGGCGGGTGGTGAAAATCGGTTCGGAGCGGGGCATATATTCCACCAGGGACGAGTTGGGGATGGCGGCCAGCAAGTGCGTATGCACTTCGGGGACGACATGGCCGGCTACGGGGATGGCGTGGGCTTCGGCTAGTGCGGCGATTTTGAGCCAGGGCGTAATGCCGCCGGCGCGGGCGACATCAATGATGGCAATGTCAACGGCGCGCGCGGCCAGGGTGCGTCGGAACGGATCCAGCCCGTAAAGGCGTTCTCCGGCGGCAACGGGAATGTCCAATGCGGCGGTCAGTTCGGCCAGCCCGGCAATGTTGCGATGGTCAACGGGATCTTCCAGCCAGGTGATGCCGGCGTCTTGCAGGGCGCGCCCGGTAGCTGCGGCCTGCGCCGGATTCCAGCTTTCGGTGCCGTCGACCATAATGGAAACGGCGGGGCCGACGGCTTCCCGGACGGCGCGGACGCGGGCGGCTTCGGCTGCGGGGGAACCGCCGGCGCCGAGCCTCAGTTTGATTTTGTCGTAGCCGGCGGCGATATGGGCCGCCGCCGACTTTTGGAGTTCGTCAATGGGCATACTGTACCAGAGGCCGTCGCTGGCGTAGGCGGGAACGCGGTCGGCGGCGCCGCCGAGCAGCCGGAACAGCGGCACGCCCAGCGTCTTGCCGGCGGCATCCCACTGGGCGATGTCAATTGCGGACATTGCCATTGCAGCGAGACCGCCGGGGCCGACCCAGCCGGCGGCGCGCTCCATACGCCGATAGGCGGCTTGATGATCCAGGACATTGATTCCGATGAGCAGATTGCCGAGCTCGGCGGCGGCGGACGCCATGGCGCGCACCAGGCCGCCACGGTTGGCGACGACCCAGCCGATGCCCTCAATGCCGGCGTCGGTTTGCAGGCGGGCCAGGATATGCCAGTTGCTGGCGACGGCGTGTCCGGCGGCGGTGTATTCCAGGGACACCGGGGTTTCCAGCACGGCGATTGACACGCCGGTTATGGATACATTGGCGCTATTCATAGGGGTAGTCCCTCCGGCGTATTCGCTGCCGTAGCTGCGGTGGGGAGCAGAGTTTCAAGCCGGCAGTATGCCATAAAACCGGCATTGCGGCGCAAGGCGGTGTCCGTCCGCTGCGTTGGATTCCGGCTTGCGCCGGAATGACGGTAGAGGGGCCGGCATTCCGGTTATGGGGTCGGAGCGCCGGATGGGGGTAATTATGCTGATGGACAGGATTTGCAGAGGCCGATTGCCGTCAATGTATGGTACGCCGTATAATACCGGCATCAGGCCCGGTTTAGCAGGGCCGGGTTTATTCAGGCGCGGGCGGGCGATTGCTATGCTGCTTACCATTGACATTGGCAACACCGCAGTTACTATCGGCGTGTTTCGGGATGCGGGAGATGACGCCGGGGCGCCGGCGAATACGGGTACGGGTGCGGCGATGGGGTCGGGAACCGACGGGCGTTTGCTGACTACGCTGCGGGTGGCTACGGATTCCCGCAAGCTGGCGGACGAGTACGGGATACTGCTGCAACAGCTGCTGGAGTTTCGGGGGATTGCCGCCGGGGATATTGGGGCGGCGTGCATCTGCTCGGTAGTGCCGCCGCTGACCGCGCTGTTTCAAGAGGTTTGCCGCCGCTTTTTCGGCGTGCAACCGCTGGTAGTATCGTCGCAGATTGACTTGGGGATGCCGGTACGCTACGACAATCCGCGCGATGTGGGCGCCGACCGCATCGTGGACGCCGTGGCCGCCGTGGCATTATACGGCGCGCCGGTGATTGTGGTTGACCTGGGCACGGCTACGGTGTTTGACGCCGTGTCGCGGGAACGGGAGTATCTGGGCGGAGCGATTGCGCCGGGCATCAACCTGTCGGCGGATGCGCTGTATTACAACACTTCGCAGCTGCGGCGGGTGGAACTGGTAGCGCCGGCGCAGGCGGTGGGCCGCAACACTACTACATCGTTGCAATCCGGCATTGTGCTGGGCTACGCCGGCCTGGTTACCGGGATGGTGGAAAGGTTCAAGGCCGAAATCGGCGCGGATGCCAAAGTGATTGGCACCGGCGGCTTGGTAACCGTAATTTCCGACTATGCTCCGGTGTTTGATGACATCAACCAGGAATTGACGCTGGTGGGATTGGACATCATCTATCGTCGGAATTGCGGCAGCGCGCGCCGGAACTGCGACAGTTCCGTTCTGCGATAGAATCAAGAGGGGGCAGGATGATGGACAGCGCATTGGCCGGCAAAAATATCGTGCTGGGAGTAACCGGGAGCATCGCTTGCTACAAGGCGCTGGACCTGGCGAGCAAACTGATGCAGGCCGGCGCCAATGTGGAAACGATCCTGTCGTATGGCGCGACGCAGTTCGTTACGCCGCTGGCCTTTCGCAGCCTGACGCATCGCAGCGTGGTTACGGATACTTTTGACGCCGGCGCCGAATACAGCGTGGAACACGTGGCATTAGCGCGCTGGGCCGACATCGTAGTGATTGCGCCGGCTACGGTGCACTGCATCGCGAAACTGGCCGCCGGGCTGGCCGACGACCCGCTGACCACTACGGTGATAGCGACGGAGGCGCCGTTGCTGGTCGCGCCGGCGATGGACGCCAATATGTATGACCATCCGGCGACGCAGGAGAACCTGGCGCGCTTGCGGCAGCGGGGGGTATTGCTGGCCGGCCCGGCGCCGGGCCGGCTGGCGTCCGGGCTGACGGGAATGGGCCGGCTGTTAGAGCCGGCGGAGCTGCTGGGCCAGATCGCCGCCGCTTTGGGACGGAACGGCGACCTGGCCGGGCGGCGGGTAGTAGTCAGCGCGGGCGGGACGCAAGAGGCGATTGACCCGGTGCGGGTCATCACCAATCATTCATCGGGCCGGATGGGGTTTGCGATTGCGGAGGCGGCGCGGGATCGGGGCGCGGCGGTAACGCTGATTACCGCTCCGGTAGCGCTGCCCAACCCGCCGCTGGTTCGGGTGGTGCCAGTGCGGTCGGCGCAGGATATGTGCGATGCGGTTCTGGCGGAGGTCGCCGATGCGGACGCGCTGATAATGGCGGCGGCGGTGGCCGACTATCGTCCGGCAACGGCGGCGGAGCAGAAAATCAAAAAGACGGCGGCGGATGAAATGACTATTGAGTTGGAAAAGACTACGGACATCCTGGCGACGGCGCGCGGGGATTTTGTGCGGGTGGGATTTTCAGCGGAGAGCGAAAACCTGGAAGCCAACGCCGCCGACAAGGTGCGGCGCAAGGATTTGGATTTGATAGTCGCTAATGATGTAACGGAGGAAGGCAGCGGGTTCGGAGTTGACACCAACCGGGTAGCGCTGATTGACCGGGAGCTGCAAGTAGAACGGCTGCCGCTGCTGACCAAATACGCGGTAGGGCATCGGATACTGGATCGGGTGGTGGGGCTGCTGGGCGGGCGGTAGCGTTTCTTTTCAGGCGGTTACGGGCGTGGATTCCGGCTTTCGCCGGAATGACGGTTGCGGAGCTGGGAATAACGGTTGCGGGGCTAGGAATGACGATTGAGGGGCTGGGAATGACGGAATTTAAGCCGCCTAATCGGAAGTGCTACTTGGGCGGGTGAAAGGGTTGACCGACGCCGCAATATAAACTACCATAGTACTGCGATGGGGAGAGTTGCGGTACGCGGCTCGTTGGCGCTGAGGGTGCCACTCCGTCGCATTTTGCCGGCGTAATCGTAGAGAGGCGCCTGGCATATCTTGTATCTTGACGAATTGGGGTTGGTATCAAAGCCCAATCAGGACTATTCGCTGGTACAGTATCCGCAATCTGCGGGAAGCGCCTTACCCGGACGATTCAAGGTTTTCGAGCATCATCCAATTGGCTGACCTGCCGATGTATTACAAGCCGCCAGAAATGGATTGCGATTGCCCGGCTTGTATGTCCCGGTAGCACGGGCAGACCGGGCAACGACGGCAGATATAGTAGATACATACCTGGCCCGGTAAAACGCAGTGAATATCAACTATAGCCTGGATACTCTGCGGGGCGACATTTTTGGCGGCATTACGGCGGCTGTAGTGGGGCTGCCGGTGGCGCTGGCTTTTGGCGTCGCTTCCGGGCTGGGGCCGATTGCCGGTATGTACGGCGCAGTCGCCGTCGGGTTTTTTGCGGCGGTGTTCGGCGGCACCCGGTCGCAGGTTTCCGGCCCCACCGGGCCGATGTCCATTGCGATGGCGGTTATCGTAACCACCCATGCGACGACCCTGGCCGAAGCGTTCACCGTCGTGATAATGGCCGGGATGATCCAGTTCCTGCTGGGGCTGCTGCGGGTGGGGCGGTTTGTGGCCTATACGCCGTACTCGGTGATTTCCGGCTTTATGTGCGGCATCGGCATCATCGTGATTGTGGTGCAGGTAGCGCCGTTTGTGGGGTCGTCGGTAGCGGTGGGCAGCATCACGGGGGCGATGCAGAAGCTGCCGGACGCGATTGCCACCGCCAACCCGCAAGCGTTGATAGTGGCATCGGTTACGCTGCTGGTGGGGGCGCTGTGGCCGCGGCTGTTGAGCCGCTACCTGCCGTCCACGCTGGCGGCGATGATAGTCGGTTCCGCCCTGGGGATATTCTGGCTGAACGACTTGCCGGTTATCGGGGAAGTGCCGACGGGCCTGCCGGAGCTGCAACTGCCGGAACTGGCGCCGGGGTTTATAGTGCGCTCGCTGACGCCGGCATTGATACTGGCGCTGCTGGGCTCCATCGACAGCCTGCTTACGGCGCTGATTGCGGATTCGCTGACGCGGACGCGGCACAACGCCAACCGGGAGTTGATGGGGCAGGGCATCGGCAATATGGCGGCCGGGATCATCGGCGGGTTGCCGGGCGCCGGGGCGACGCTGGGGACGGTCATCAACATTCGCTCCGGCGGACGCACGCCGGTTTCCGGGGCCTTGCGCGCCGTCATTCTGCTGTCGCTCGTGCTGGGACTGGGCCGCTATGTGGAGGCGATTCCGCACGCCGTGCTGGCCGGCATTCTGGTCAAAGTGGGCTGGGATATTATTGACCGGCGCTATCTGGCGCGGGCGCATCGCATACCGCGCGAGCATCTGCTGGTGATGGGGATTACGCTGATCCTGACCGTATTTCTGGACCTGGTTACGGCCATTGCCATCGGGCTGATTGCCGCCGGGATGGTAGCGGCGCGGCAGTTGGAACGGCAGGAGCTGGACAGCGTGCTGTCGCTGCCGCTGCTGGATCATTCATTCTTGTACCATAATGCGCCGGACGAGATACCGGATGATGTTGACGAATTCACGGCGCGGGTGGGAATGGTGGCCTTGCGGGGGCGGTTTTCCGTAGCCTCGTCCAGCAACCTGATTACTACCATCGGGGCGGAAATCAGCGACCATCAGATAGTGATATTTGACTTTTCCGATACCATCTATCTGGACGACAGCGCGGCAATGGTAGTAGAGCAGATGATTGACATTGCCGGGGATGAGGATACGGAGGTTATCGTGATGGGCCTTGCCGGTGGAGTGGAGCGGAACCTGCGCGCGCTGAACATTTTCCGCCAGGTTCCCGACGGCCGTTTTGTGAACACGCTGGACGAAGCGCGGGAGACGGCGAAAAGCATTCTTAATGCATAACACGGCAATGCCGGCGTCGGTTTTCGTCATTGTGATGCCACTACAACCGTCATTGCGATGCCACAACAACCGTCATTGTGATGCCACTACAACCGTCATTCCGGCGAAAGCCGGAATCCAGCGTTGTAACTTTCTACTACGGTAATGGAGCCGGCAAGCATAGATTCCGGCTTTCGCCGGAATGACGGGTAAGCGGTTCGGGACGGGTAGGCGAGGCGGTTCGGGACGGGTAGGCGGTTCGGGACGGGTGGGCGGTTTGGAACGGGTAGGCGGTTTGGAACGGGTACGGCGGTTTGGAACGGGTAGGCGGTTTGGAACGGGTAGGCGGTTCGGAACGGGTAGGCGGTTCGGAACGGGCAGGCGGTTTGGAACGGGTAAGCGGTTTGTAATGGCGGTGAATCCGTCCACGCGGCCTAAATTATGGAGGACAGCAAGCAATGCGTATCGGAGTTTTCGTAGGGGCGTCCGCCGCCGATTTGACGGGGCTGGACGAACTGATTAATCGCATCAAGCAGGCAGAGGCCGACGGGTTTGACAGTTTCTGGGTGCCGCACATTTCGGCGCGCGGCTACGATGCGATGACGACGCTGGCCTTGGCCGGGATGCAGACCGGCCGCATCGCGCTGGGCGTGGGCGTCGTGCCGACTTATCCGCGTCATCCCGCGGCGCTGGCGCAGCAGGCGTTGACGACCGCGGCGGCGTCCGGCGGGCGGTTCATCCTGGGCATCGGCCCGTCGCATCGCCCCGGCATTGAGGGCAGTTTCGGGCTGTCGTATGACCGGCCGGCGCAGCATACGCGGGAATACCTGTCGGTTTTGCGTCCGCTGCTGGAAACGGGCCGGGTGCGGTTCAGCGGCGATTTTTACGAAGTCAACTCCGCGCTGGATGTACCCGACCGGCCAACCTGCCCGGTGATGATTTCGGCATTGGCGCCCCGGATGCTGCGGCTGGCCGGGGAACGCGCCGACGGCACCATCACCTGGATGGCCGGCCCGCGCGCCATCCGCGAGCATATTGCCCCGCGCATCAACCGCGCCGCCGACAACGCCGGCCGGGACGCCGCGCCGCGCATCTGCGTGGGCCTGCCGACGGCGGTATGCGATGACGAGGCCGCCGGCCGGCGCGCCGCCGCCGCCGCCTACGAGCGCTATGGACAGCTGGCCAATTACCGCCGCATCCTGGACATTGAGGGCGTAGAGGGGCCGTCGGAAGTGGCGGTAGTGGGCAATGAAGCATCGCTGCGGCGGCAGCTGGAGCGGCTCGCAGAGGCCGGGGCTACCGATTTTATCGCCAACATTTTTGACGCCGGGGACGGCGATGGCGATGGGGCCAGCGCGCGGCGGACCTATGCGGCGCTGCGGGATTTGGTGGGACGGGTATAATCCCCTCATCTATCCTGCGGTCATTGCGGCGCTGCGGGATTTGGTGGGGCGGTTATAATCCCCCCATCTATCCTGCGGACACTTCCTGCGGTCATTTGGAGGAATTGGAATGACTGGCGAAACGCAAAACCCGCTCCGCCCGATTGAAAAATGCTACTGGGTCATCCCCGGCAAACTGCTGGCCGGGGAGTATCCGCGCACTTTGGACGAAGCGTCATCCCGCGAAAAGCTGGCGCAACTTACCGACGCCGGCGTTGCGGCGTTTATCGACCTTACCGAAGCCGATGAACACTTGGAACCATACGCCCAGCTGCTGGACGGGCCATCCCACCAGCGGTTTCCCATCCGCGATGTGTCCGTTCCGGCATCGCCGGAGTTGACCAAGAATGCGCTGGATGCCATTGACGGCCATCTGGCAGAGGGGCGGACGGTCTATGTCCACTGCTGGGGCGGCGCTGGGCGCACCGGCGTCATCATCGGCTGCTGGCTGGCCCGGCGCTACTGTGAACCCGGCGCCGCGGCGTTGGAACTGCTCCACGATTTGTGGCAGGAAAACCCCAAATCGCGCACCCGCCAATCGCCGGAAACGGACGAACAACGGGAATATGTGCGCCGCTGGCGGGAATGACGCTGCTGCGGTATGATGCCGTTAATATGCACACACATTCTCGGAGGATCCAACCTATGACCACCGCCATATCAGTCCAAGAGCGGGTGGGCGAACTTTTTGCCGATGCCCGCGCCATGCATACGCAGGCGATGCTATGCCTTGCCGATGGCGATATTCGCGACGCGGCTGAAAAGGCGTGGTGCGCTGCCAAGCGCGCTACCGATGCGCTGATCCTGGCGCGCACCGGCGACGAACCCGTTACTACCGCCGCAACTTCCGACGGGCTGGATGACCTGGCCCGCCGCAACCCGGTCGTCAAATCCCTACAAGGCCGCTATTACAGCCGCATCCATCAGCTACATGGGGCCTGCTTTTATGACGGGCGGTGCAACCCGGACACGGCGCGGCGCATCCGGGAAACCGCGCAATATATCAGCGACGCCGCCGGCCTAGCCGGTGAATGACGCCGGACGTCGGTCGGGATAATCAGCCGGCCGCCTCTTTAAACCGGCGTATCGCCTCAATGTGCTGGTCGGGGCCTTTGAGGTTGGCGCGCATGGTGTTGATGGACAAATGGGTGGCGCCGGCTTCGTCCCAGGCGGCGGCCTGGCGGTTCCAGTCGTCCGGGTTGTCGCTGTCCATCAGGGCGATGCGGCCCTCAATGCCGATGTCGGCGGGGCTGCGTCCGTAGCCTTGGGCCAAGGCGCGCATTTCGCCGATGCGTTCCTGGCCGGCGGCATCGGGCTGGAACTGCGGAAACCAGCCGTCGCCCATCCGGGCGATGCGGCGCACTACCTGGGGCGCTCCGCCGCCGAACCACACCGGGATAGGACGCTGCACCGGCAGCGGATTGATGCCGGCGTGGGTAATCTTGTGGTAGCGCCCCTCGTAATTGACCACTTCCTGCGTCCAGAGCAGGCGCAGCACTTCAATTTGCTCGGCGGAGCGGCGGCCCCGGTTGTCCCAATCCTGGCCGAGGGCTTCGTACTCAACTTCGTTCCAGCCGACGCCGATGCCGAGGCGCAGCCGCCCGCCGGTCAGCACATCCACTTCGGCAGTCTGCTTGGCGACCAGGGCGGTTTGACGCTGGGGCAGGATGATGATGCCGGTGCACATTGCGATTTTTTCGGTAACGGCGGCCAGATAGCCGAACATCACGAAAGGCTCGTGGAACATATCGTCCTTGTTGTAGGGGCGGTTCCATTCGGCGCGCTTGGTATGGTCGGCGCCCAGCACATGGTCAAAGACGAGCAGATGCTGGTAGCCGAGGGCTTCGGCGGCCTGGGCGAAATCCTTGACGGCGGCGGGGTCGGCGCCGATTTCGGTTTGGGGAAAGATGGCTCCAAGTTGCATAGTGCGGCTCTCCTTACAGCGGGGGAATCAAGGCAAGTATCGGCTGGGGAATGGATGGCGTCAAGCCCGGCTGTCGGCCCGGCGATACTGGTTTCCGATGACGCTTGCCAGAAGCAACGGGAACTGATAAGATAGTAGCATCCCGTTGGGACATTAGCAGCCCGGCCCCGTTGGGGCCGTCTAGCAGCCCGGCTCCGTTGGGGCCGTTTTCACAGGGTCCGGCCAGGGCCCTGTTTTTTTGTGAGGTTCTCACCAGATGTCTGAAATTTGCGTCGGTTTTATAGATGTCGGCTTTTTGCGCGCCGGCGGGGCTGCCGTGTTACAGCAGAGTCCCACAGCGGTTAATCCCGACGCTGCTGCCGTTATCGACTGGCTCAGTCGGTTGCTGGCAAGTGAAAAAGAGCTGGCCGGCCATAAATTCTTGCGCGCTTACTGGTATGACGGCGCATTTGACCCGGCGCATCGTGACTATGCCGGGCAGCGGCGTTTGTTCAACGCTATTGCGCGGACGCCCGGAATTCAGTTGCGTTTGGGGTATATTGCCGAACGTCCAAACCCGCTGGCGCCTCTGGTACGTCGCGCCTTGGAAAGCACGGCAGCCGATTTGGGATTGGAACCATCTGCGTTGCTGGCGGCATTCAACCGCCATTGGGCATTCCGTCCTGTGCGTCAGCAAAAGGGCGTTGACACACTGATTGCGCTGGATATGGTACGCTTGGCCCAACGGCCGGTTTATAATACGGCGTTGCTTATCGCTGGCGACCGCGACCTTGCCGAAGCAATCCGAACCGTGCAGGATTTCGGCGCGCAGGTAATTGTAGCGACGCCCAGGATCCAAGGGGTGGCGCAGGAAGTTGTGCAGCTGGCCGACGGAATTGTGCAGATTAGCGATTCCGAACTGCGGCTAATGCTGCGGCCACGCTCGGAATCGACGAATTAGAACAACGGCGAAACGCATTGAAATTGCAGCGCCGCTTATGGTATCATTGCCTACTGTCGCTGGGGATTAGTCTAGTGGTAAGACGCCTGACTCTGGATCAGGTATCACAGGTTCGAATCCTGTATCCCCAGCCATTTTTTATGCCGATGCCGCCCGACCCGGCCCGGCGCGTCCGTTATAGTTTTCCGGCGGCCCGTAACTGTCGCTGCGCCTGCCGTATGCCGCCGAACTTGAGGCGGAGTAGCCCTTTTAGATCCTCCCAGGCAGTACGCAGGATGCGTACCCGGCTGTCGGGGTCGTCCGTCCAGCGGACGGGCAGCTCGCAGATGGAATAGCCGCACTTCTGGGCCAGTATCAGCAGCTCGGAATCGAAAAACCAGCCGTTGTCCTGCGTCAGGGGCGCCAGGTCGGCGGCGGCGCGGCGGCTTACGGCCTTGAACCCGCACTGGGCGTCGCGGAACGGCGTCAGAAACATAATGCGAAACAGCAGGCTGTAACCCCGCGAAGTGATTTCCCGTTTCAGAGTGCGCCCGACTACCGCCGAATCGGGCAGCAGACGGGATCCGATAGCGATGTCGCCGCCGCCGGCCACGGCATCCACCAGCGGTTTGAGGTGCGCCAAGTCGGTGGAGAGGTCAACATCCATATAGGCCATAATGTCGGCGGCGCTTTCCGTCCAGACTTGGCGCAGGGCGCGGCCGCGTCCCCGCTGCTCCATCCGCACATAGCGGACGGCGGAGAACTGATCGGTAAGCGCAATGGCGGCGGCTTGAGTGCCGTCAGAGGAACCGTTGTCGGCGATGACGATGTTCCAGCGATAGCCGGCCAGCTCCTGAGTCATCCAATCGTGCAGGCGGCGCACGCTTGGGGGCAGGGCGCGTTCCTCGTTGAGGCAGGGAATTACGACATCCAGAGAGCGCATCGGAGGGGTATTGTATCATAGGGCCGGCATGGGCGGAGTTTCTTTATGGGCGGTTCGGGTATGGATCCGTCGCTCCGGCGCAAGCCGGAGTCCATAAAAGTGCCTAGATTCCGGCTTTCGCCGGAATGACGGTTGAGGGGGTTGGAATGGCGGAAAATTAAACCGGCTAGCGGAAAATTAAACCGGCTAATTGGAAACGCTGCCGGACGCCCGGCTCCGCTGGTCGCTTGCCGTTTTACGCCGGCCGGCGTAAAATGGCGCAACTTATCCGACCCGACGCCGCCAACAGCGCGGCATCGGGCATCCGCGCAACACAGCAGCGATTTTCAGCATTAAGTTGAGGTGAACCGGTCATGGCAGAAGCGAAAGGCCCTCTGGATGGAATACGCGTAATTGACCTGGGACGGCATCAGGCCGGCCCCCGCTGCGCCCAGGTGCTGGCCCGCCTGGGCGCCGAAGTCATCAAAGTGGAACGACTCGGCGGCGAGGAAACCCGCTACCACGCCCCTTGGGTACGCAAGCAGTCCGCCTACTGGGTCCAGTACAACAGCGGCAAGAAAAGCCTCAGCATCGACCTCCGCAAAGAGCAGGGCAAAGAAGTCCTCCGCAAACTCGTCAAAGTCTCCGACGTCCTCATCCAAAACTTCCGACCCGGCACCATCGACGCCATGGGCTTCGGCTACGATACCCTCCACAATCTGAACCCCCGCATTGTCATGGTCAATGTCTCCGCCTACGGGCAGTTCGGCCCCTACCGGGAGCAAATCGGCTACGACCCCATCGGACAGACCATGTCCGGCATCGCAATGATAACCGGCGAGGAAGGTATGCCGCCCATCCGCGCCGGCGTACCCATTATCGACCGCACTACCGCCCTCCACGCCGCCATCGGCACCCTCGCCGCCCTGCACGAGCGCGAAACCTCCGGCGAAGGACAGGCCATTGACGCCTGCCTCGCCGATACCGGATACAGCTACACTGAAATCCCCATCACCGCCTACCACGGCGCCGGCATCGAACCCCGCCGCGGCGAATCCGCAGCCCCCCCCTCCGGCACCTACCCCTGCAAAGACGGCTGGGTGCTGATCTCCGCCGGCGACCAGCACCATTGGCATCGCGTCTGCAACGCCCTCGGCAAACCCGAATGGCTGGAAGATCCCCGCTTTACCACCCGCCACGAGCGCGCCAGCAACGGCGCCGCCGTCAACCAGGCAATGCGCGACCTGATGGCCGATATGACTATGCGCGAAGCCATCGCGCACTTCACCCACCACGACGTAGTCGCCGCCCCGGTCAACACCATCGCCCAGGCCGCCGCCGACCCCCATCCCTGGGAACGCCGCGCCATGGTGGAAGTCCCCGACTTCCTGGCCGGCAGCATCGCCGTATCCGGCGACTTCTGGCACTTCAGCCGCACCCCCGCCGTCGTCGGCAGCACCCCCCAAGTCGGCGAACACAACGAGGACGTCCTCACCGGCATCCTGGACTACAACGAAGCCGAAGTCCAGGAAATGTACGAATCCAAAGTAATCGGCACCTTCCACCACTACGACGAAATCCCCGAATAGCGCAACCGTCGTCCGCCGCCGAAAATCGGCAAAGACGCAGTAAGGGGCGCGCCGCCGCAACGGTGCGCCCCGGTATGCTTTGACAAATCCGGTTGACGTCTGTAAGATGGCGGTCGTAGTCCGACCAGGAGTGTAAAATGTACATATCGTACGATTGGGATGAGGTCAAACGGATCGCCAATCTTGAAAAGCATCAGATTGATTTTGAAATGGTGTCCAATTTTGACTGGGATAACGTTACTATAATTCGTAGCGATCGGTATGGAGAGGCCCGCTTTATGGCCTTTGGTTATATTGAAAAGCGACTGTACGCCGTTGTGTACGCCCAGCGCAATGGCACTAGGCGCATCATCAGCTTCCGCAAAGCCAGTTCCAGCGAGGTACACCGATATGGCTAACGGTTACGAACCTAGCGGCCTTACTCCCCAGGAACTGGCCGCCTTGCCCCCACACTGCGAAATCGCCGGTATGTCCTTTGCCCAAATTGAAGCAATATACGGCGAGGAAATCGCCATCAACGTCGGTATTGCCACCGACCCGGACGCTTGGATTCCTACCGATGCGGAATGGGCTCAGGCACGCCCTGCTATTGAGGTTGATCCAAACTTGGTCAAATCTTGGCGCGCCGGCAGATTCAGAGGCCCGGCCAAAGAATACTGCACGATACCCCTTGACCACGACTTGGTCGACCGACTCCGCAAATCCGGCCCAGACTGGCATACCCGCCTCAACGACATCCTCCGCCAGGCCCTTTTCAACCCCACCGCCAAGCCGCCGTCAGAGCCGGACGCGGCGGCCCCATAGCCGCCGCTTGCCAGCCGCCCCATCCGCATCAACCAGCCAGTCAATCAACCTCAATCACTCCACCACCACCTCAACCCGCTGCGCCATATTGTTGCCCATCCCCTGCTGCGTCCATGGCTGCGCTATCGGCTGCACATTCCCCAGACTGTCCGTAGCCCGTACCAGCAGCGTCCATTGACCCGGAACAGCCCGCCAGCCGCAGCGCCATTCCCGCCACGCCCATTGCCCCACCGGATCAGCCAGCTGCGCGTCCCGCCAGGTATCCCCCCCGTCGCTGCTGAACTCCACCCGCTCCACCGTCGCCGGCCCGGCCCACGCCCGCCCGTAGATCACCTGCGCCCCGGCGTCCAGCAAACGCCGCCGCGTCATAAAATCCGGTATCCCCGGCGGAACCATCAGCGACCGCACCCGAATCGTCGTAACCGGATCCCCGGGATCATCCGGCCCGTGCGAGTAGCGATATGTCCGTTCCATCTGGTAGCCGTCAAAGTGCCCGCCGACAGCCTCAATGCGATGCAGCCACTTCACCGATGCCATCCCGTACCAGCCCGGAACCACCAGCCGCACCGGGTAGCCGTGCTGCGGCGGTATCGGCTCCCCGTTCATCTCCCACGCCAGCAATACCTCATCCGCCGTCGCCTGTGCAATAGTCATACTGCGCTGATACCACTGTCGTTCCTCGCCCTGCACCCCCTCGTCCCGCCCGGTGAACACCAGCTCCGCGGCATCATCACGCAGGCCCGCTTCGGACAGCAGCGGCGCCAGCGGCGTCCCCGTCCATTCCGCCGTGCCGATGGCCTCATAAAGCCACGGCTGGCTCAGCGGACGCGGCGACAGCAGCGCCCGCCCGTTGCCCGCGCATTCCAGCGTAACCGGAACGCTTGCCGTCGGCCGCCCTTTCAGCTCCTCCAACGACAACGACAGCGGATTATCCACCAGCCCGCCGATTTCCAGCCACCAGGCCGCAGCATCCACTTCCGGGATGTCAAAATGAACCAGCAGGTAATGCAACCCGGCCGGCGTAATCGGATCCCGCATCGCCTCCAGCGGCATCCCCCGGTTACGCAAAGCCAGCGCAACCTCCTCCCGATAGAACCGATCCTCCGGTTCAACCCCGCCGGCGCCAGGCCCGGCAAAACGCGGCCCGCTGCTCTCCCCTTGCGTCATCGCAATACCTCCATTCACTCCATATCGAATTGACCGCTTACCCACTACCCGAAACGCACCGAATTATACCCCCTCTCCAACCCCCTACAACCATCATTCCCCCACCCCCGCAACCGTCATCCCAACACCCCTACAACCATCATTCCGACCCTCTACAACCATCATCCCGCCCCCCTACAACCATCATCCCGCCCCCCTACAACCATCATCCCGCCCCCCTACAACCATCATCCCGCCCCCCTACAACCATCATCCCGCCCCCCTACAACCATCATCCCGCCCCCCTACAACCATCATCCCGCCCCCCCCCACAACCGTCATTCCAACCCCACATAACCGTCATTCCGGCGAAAGCCGGAATCTATGGCCGCCGGTTCCCATTGCCGTAGCTGCGGATTACGACCCCGGACCCCGGCGCAACCTGTAATGACAGCCAATATGACCACTCTCCCTAGGGTAGATGGCCACCGTCATTCCGCGCCCCCGCAACCATCATTCCAACACCCCTACAACCATCATTCCAACACCCCTACAACCATCATTCCGACCCTCTTACAACCGTCATTCCGGCGAAAGCCGGAATCTATGGCCGCCGGTTCCCATTGCGGTAGCTGCGGATTACGACCCCGGACCCCGGCGCAACCCGGAATGACAGCCAATATGACCACCCCCTAGGCTAGATGGCCAGAAAGCGGCCCATCGCTCAACAAAAAGCAGGACGACGCCTTAAATATCGCCCACAGCTCCTGCCCCGGCGCAATCCCCATCGCCTCCAGCGACGCCCCCGTTATCTGGCAGCGCAGCGTCCGCCCGCCGCAGTCCAGCGCTACCTCGTACCCCGGCGGACGCTGCGCTACTCCGCTAACTACCCCCGTCCAGGTGTTCCGCGCCGACGACTGCGGCAGCGGCCCCGCCGCCAGTATGATGTCCGACGCCCGGATGCCCACCGTAACCGCATCCCCCACCATCAGCCCGTCCGCCAGCGGCGTTTCCAGCGTATGCCCGCCCGTATGCCCGCCGCCCGTATCCCCATCCCCCGCCGCTCCGTCGCCGCCCACCGCCCCGCATACCATCGTGCCGTCCTGCGGCAGCCGCGCCAACACCCGCATCTCCAGCAGATTCTCTACCCCCACCAGCTGCGCCACCCGCCCCTGTCCCGGCTGCTCCAATGCCGACAGCGGCGGCCCCACGCTTACGGTCCGCCCCCCGTCAATTATCTGCACTACATCCGCCAGCGACAGCGCCTCCTCCCGGCTGTGCGTAACCAGTATCGCCGGTATGTTCAGCCGCCGCACCATCGCCCGCAGCTCCCCCGCCAGCTCTCGCCGCAGCTCCATATCCAGCGACGCAAACGGTTCGTCCAGCAGCAGCAGCCCGGGCCGCGGCGCCAGCGCCCGGGCCAGTGCCGTCCGCTGCTGCTGCCCCCCCGACAGCGCGGACACCCGTCGCTCCGCCAGGCCGTCCAGATGCAAAGCGTCAATCAGCTCGGCAACCCGCCGCCGCGCCTCCGGGCTGCGCCGCCGCCGCAGTCCGTAAGCAATGTTCTCCCCAACTGTCAAATGCGGAAACAAATGATTTTGCTGCGTTACATACCCCACGCCTCGCCGATGCGGCGGCTCCCAGACCGCCGGGCCAATACCGCCATCGCTATTGCCATCGCCAATGCCATCCCCGTCATCATCACCGCCGCCCCGGTACACCGTGCGCCCCCCGATGCGGATATACCCCCAGTCGGGACGCACCAGCCCGGCCATCGCCCGCAGCGCCGTCGTCTTCCCCGCCCCCGACGGCCCGAACAGCGTCAATACCTGCCCCGCCGGCGCGCCGATGGACAATTCCAGCCGAAAGCCGCCCAGATCCACCCGAAACCGGCCCGCCGCCGCCGTATCCCGATTACCCGCCGTCTCCGCGGACAATGTCGCCGCCGTTGCCGTCATCGCTGTCATTCCCGTTCCCGTTGCCATCATCATCGTCATCAAGCCGCGCTGCGACTGCGCCCCACCGTCAAACTCAACAGCAGCAGCACCAGCGCCGACATCGCCAGCAGCAGTACCGATAGCGCCAATGCCGGCCCCAGGCCGGTTTCCATCGCCGTCATTATCGCCAGCGGCATCGTCTGCGTCCGCCCCGTCAGGTTGCCGGCGAACATTATCGTCGCCCCAAACTCCGCTACCGCCCGCGCCCACGCCAGCGCCGCCCCCGTCGCCAGCGACGGCCACGCCATCGGCAGCGTCAGCCGCCGGAAAGTCCCCCACGGCGATACCCCCAGCGTCTGCGAAACTTCCTCGTAGGCCGTATCCACCCCCGCAAACCCGATGCGCGCCGCCCGTATGTAGAACGGCGCCGCTACGAATACCTGCGCGCAAATCACCGCCCCCGTCGTGAACGGCAGGGCAATGCCCACTGCCGACAGCGGCGGCCCCAGCAGGCCGCTGCGCCCGAAAGCCATCAGCATCGCGACGCCGGCCACCACCGGCGGCAGCGCCAGCGGCAGCTCCACCAGCGCATCGATCACCCGCAGCAGCCGCGAGCCCGAACTCCGCCGCGCCAGCAGCAGCGCAAACGGCGTCCCGACTATGATAACCACCGCCAGGCTGGTCAGGCTGGTCAACGCCGACAGCCGCAGCGCCGGCCCAACCAGCGGCCCGGCCAGACTTCCCGGCAGCCCCCCGTCTTGCCCGGCGCGTATCAGCAGCGCCAGTATCGGCAGCCCAATGAACATTACATAGACCGCCGTCGCCGCAACCCCCGCCGGCGCCAGTATCCCCAGCCCGGCCCCTCGCCCGCCGTGCCCGACCCGCCCCTTAAGCATCAGTATCGCACCGTCCCATCGGAACCGTCCGGAAACCCATCTATCCCGGCATCGCCCTTGCTGCCGGACTTGGCGCAAGGACAGGCCACATTCGCCGGCGGCGCAAACCCATGCCGCCGCAGTATCCCTTGACCCGCATCGCTCAAAGCATACTCCACAAAAGCCGCCGCAATTTCAGGGTGCGCCGCCCCGGCCAGCCTCGCTATCGGATACTGCGCCGCCGGATTCAGATGCAAGGGAATCTCAATCATCCGCACCGCGTCGGCATACTGCATGGCGTCGGTTTCGTAAATCAACCCGGCGTCCACTTCCCCCAGCGCCACCTTCTGCGCCACCGCCCGCACGCTGGTTTCGCGCGTCGCCACATTAGACAAGACGGCATCGGCAAATCCCGCCGGAAACCCCGGATCAGCCGCCATCAAATCCAGCGACTGCCGGGCGTAGGCGCCCGCCGGCGTCTCCTCCGTAGCCAATGCCACCGTAACCCCCGGCCGCGCCAGGTCCGCCAGAGTTGACACCGCCGCCGCCGCATCCGTACCCGCATCGGATCTGCGCGGCCCCGGTACAGCCACCGCCATCCGATTCGCCGCAAAATAGACCGGTACGCCGCCCAATAAGCCCGCATCCTTGACCGCCGCCATCTGCCGCCAGTCCGCCGGCGCAAACACATCCGCCAGCGCCCCCTGCTCCAGCTGCGTCCGCAGCGTCTGGCTCCCCGCAAAGTGCAACCTCACCGCAACATCCGGGTAACCATCCGCAAAAGCCTCCCCCAGCTCCCCAAAAGCCTCCGTAAGCGACGCCGCCGCAAACACCGTAAGCGTACCGCCGCCGCCTTCACCGCCCGCATCGGAACCGGAGCCGGAGCCGGATTCGGATTGAACGGCAGCGCATCCCCAAACTCCGCCCCCAACGCACCACGCGGCAGCCAAAACCAGAATAATACGAATCAGCGACACGGCAACAAAACAATTACGGCAAGCATCCAAAACGCCCCCATTATAACCATCATCCCCCCCAACCGTCATTCCAATCCTCAAACCATCACCCCGCCCCACCAAACCGTCATTCCAACCCCCCAACCGTCATTCCAATCCCCCAACCGTCATTCCGTCCCCCCAAACCGTCATTCCGGCTTGCGCCGGAATGTGGATTCACATTTCAAGTGCAACGCGGCGGCAGCGAATACTTCGGTGGGCGTCCGGTAGTTCAGGCACTGCCGGGGCGTATTGTTGTACGCTTGGATTGTGGCGGTAAGTTGCGACGCCTGGATTTGCTTCAAGTTGGTCCGGCGCGGCAAAAACCGCCGCAGCCGGCCGATGGCATTCTCAACTCCCCCTTTTTGCCACGGCGACTTGACCTCGCAAAAGTAAGTTGGGATGCCTTGGCTGTGCAGCCGATAGCGCCGGGCAAACTTCATACCGTTGTCAAAGGTTACGCTGCGCCGCAGCTCCGCCGGCAGCGGCGACAGCATCCGCGCCAGCGCCGCCCCGATCGGTTCGGCCGCCTTGCTGCCCGGACGCCACGCCAGCAGCAGCCGGGAGTGGCGCTCGTGCAACAGCAGCGCTTGGCCGTGATTGCCGAACCGCATCAGGTCGACCTCCCAGTGGCCGGGCGTGCGGCGGTCAGCAGCCTCCGGACTGCGCTGGCACAGCGGCGTCCAACCCGGAATGCGGACGATAGTATTGCCGCCGCGCCGCCCGCGCCAACCCCGTTTGGACTTGCCCCGCGGCAAGTAAAGCCGCCAGGAATAGTCCTTGGTGCGGGCCAGTTGAGCATATATGAAGCGGTAGATGCTCTCGGGGGAGATGACCCGGCGTCCGCAATCCAGAGCCAGCCGGCCCGACACCTGGGCCGGCGACCAGCCGGCGCGCCGCCGGGACAGGACAGCATCCCGCAAGGGGGCGTCCCGTTCCAAGCGCGCGCCGCGCCAACAGCGGGCTTGGGCCTGCCGCTGCGCGTATTCGGGTTGATAGCCGCCGTTGGCGGAGGCATTGCGGTTTAGCTCCCGGGAGATGGTAGATGTCGCGCGATCCAAAGCCGCCGCGATTTCGCGTTTTGATAGTCCCGCGGTCGATAATCGGGCAATTTCGCAGCGCTCAACGATGCTGAGTTGTTGATAATGCGTTCCCATGGCAACACCATAACCTGGCGTTGCACTTCGTTGGTGAGTTTAGAGAATCCATCCCCTTGCCCCAACCCGCCAGTCCAGCGCCCCCAACCGTCATTCCCCGATTACCGTCATTCCGGCGCAAGCCGGAATCCAACGGCGCAAGCCATCACTACCGCAATGGAACCAGCAGCCATAGATTCCGGCTTGCGCCGGAATGACGTGCCTATTCATATCAAAGAATAACCGCTAATCCGGCGCCGCGCCTTGCAGTGTAGCCTACTCGGTTCGGTACAGATGATAAGCCCCGACGGCCAGCGCCGCCCATTCGTGGGCTGTCTTGCCCGCGCCCAGCATATTGAGGGCCGACATTACGGCAAAGGCCAGCGCCTGAGGCGCAGCCCGCTGATGCCCGGCCACCGCCCGGCGCACTTCCGCCGCCGGATAAGCGGCCAACGGGACGCCGGCCCGCTGCGCCCACTCGTCCAACGCCGTTTCCAGCAGCGCCAATGCCGGCGCCGGCCTCGGCCCTCCTAGCCCCGCCGGCCGGGATACCGCTATCGCCGCCGGCATACACCGCCCCGCCAGTTCGTCCAGCTCGTCCGTCAATCGGACGATGCGTTCCGCCGCCGCGTCGTTATCCTTACGCCGGCGCAGCGCAATTACCCCGGTGCAATGCGGAACATAGCCCCGAAAAACCGCCCAGCCCGTGTTCCGGGTGCCGGCGTCCAGGGCCAGCAATGTCGCCGGCGCTTGAACCGGCGGAGCATCCGCCGCCGCCGCATCCGCCGTCGCCGGCCGCGCCGCCGCCGCCGCATTGGTTAGGTATTCGGACGACCCGCACATCAGACCGCCCTCCGCCGCCAGAAATCACGAAACCCGCCGGCATCGCCGTTGGCCGGCGTCTCTGCGACCTCCGCCGGCAATGACGATAACGCTGCCGCCGCCGTTGTCGCCGGACGGGGATGCCGCCCGCATTGCAGGCATTGCCAATCCCCCTGATTAAGATAAAGGTCGCCCCCGCACCGGGGACACCCGCGAAACCGGAATCTGGACATTGCTATCAACTCCCTGGCCAACCGGATGATGAGCAGCCCAGCTATGCGTTAGGGAGCCGCCGCCCCACATTATAGAATAAAAGTTCTAACACGCGCAAGGGCCTGATTGCCCGGAATTGCTCAGCAGCGGTCAACGAATCCATGCGCTCCGCCAGAGCGCATGGGATTCCGGCTTGCGCCCGAATGACGGGCTTATAGATAAACCGTCTATAAAGAAACGCGGCCGGCTTGGCCAAGCCGGCCGCAGGGAAATCAGACGCCGTCGCCGTGGCGCCAAACCCGGATTGCGGCGGCAGTTCGCCCGCTACCGGCACCACGCGATATGCGCCCAGCGGACATATTGACCGCCCGGGAGGGCGTCGTGAAGCTTGTTGTAACGATTTACGGCGTATCCACCTGGGGTGACAATGCGAACATAATCACTGTCGTCGCCGTTGTTGCGTATTTTCGCAAACTGCCCGGCAACGACTACTCGCCACGGGTTTGGCAGGTACTCAGAGGCGGTTGCCCGTAGTACGAAATCCGTGCCATCCCCGTAGTGGGTTCCGAAACTAAGAGTTGTGCCTGGGAGGGCTATGTCCGCGCTCACTCCCACCCACCGGGCGGGAACCCCTCCGCCGTGTTCCAGCACAATCAGCCAGCCGCTGTCGCTGTTGCCGCCGTTGTAAGCCGCTTGCCCGTCCCGCACATTGTACCAGCGCGGCTGCTGGCCGTATTCCTGGCAAACCCGCGAGGTGTAAGTGTACCCGCCTTGCGCGCCCTGCGCCGCCGCATCACCGCCGGGAAACGCCAGCCCGCCCGCAGCGGCCAGAACGGCCAGCACGCTGAAAACGGCAATCTTGCCGAGACGCAGCCATGCCAAAGGCCGGGTTTGATTTACATAATCTGGGGGGGGGTAGAATTCAGAAAGGCAGTCATATTTTCACTCCAAGCTTTCCAAGGTGCGGATGAATTCAGCGATCAGTTCCTTGCCATTGCGGATTTTGCCGGCGTCCGGGGGATTGCCGTAAAAGCGGCGATGATAGGCCGACGCCATCATGTACTGCCCCCAAATATGCAACGGCGCTCCTGCCTCGTGGATCAGCCGGTCAACCGCCTCCTCCAGCAAGGCGTGGGCGTGATGTTCCCAACCCCGTGTTTCGGCGGCAGCTTTGATGGCGTGGGCGGCGGCGCCCCACAATTTATTGCCGGCTTCCTCCAGCTCGCCCCGCGCCAGCTCATCGTCCACCAAATCCCAGAAATGCCAGCTGCGCCCCCAATGGTAAGCGATGGTATCGGCGGCAGTTGCAGTAGGCGCGGTTGTCATCATAGATGGCATTGGCGTCGGATAGGCCGCCAAACCGCTGGCGGCAGCAAAATAATAGTAGCCCATCTTGCCCCAATACGCAAGATGTCGCCGACAATCTAACCGTCATTCCAATCCTATACCGTCATCCCGCCCCCCCAACCGTCATTCCAACCCTATACCGTCATCCCGAACCCCAAACCGTCATTCCGAACCCCCAAACCGTCATTCCGGCGCAAGCCGGAATCCAAAATCCCGTCCATCCCTTTCATCCATGCCAACACCCCCCGCTTTGATGATATTAATAATCAACCTTTATCGCCTTGTATCCCTATTCGGCGCCGGCTATGATAGATTATTCCGCCGGCGTCGCTAATCCTGCTGTGCCGCGGCGTCTTTCCCCGACTTGGCCTTTCCCCGTTCCGCCCGTCTATGGCTGCTCAATTTACACCGCCTGGACCCGCCGGCCCCGGCGCGTCCGACCGCTCCCATGCGCCCCGCATCTACTATGGCTGGTACATCGTAGCCGCTACCGGCTTCGTGATGACCATTGCCACCGTGCCGCTGTTCCACGCAATGACGCTGTGGGCCGTAGCGCTGGAAAAGCATTTTATGTGGCCGCGCGGCCAGCTCTCCCTCGCCCTGACTCTAACCCGTATTGAGGGCGGCCTGATGGGGCCGCTGGAAGGCTACCTCACCGACAAGATGGGCGGGCGCCTGATGGTGCTGATGGGGTTCATCATCCTGGGCATCGGCTTCCTCTTTTTCTGGCAAATCGACGCCGGATTCTGGCCGGTCGCGCCGCTTTATATGTTCTACTTCGCCTATATGGTGATGGCGCTGGGGCAGGGGCTGGGCAGCTGGGTGCCGATGATGACTACCATCAACAACTGGTTTTCCCGCCGGATGGCCTCGGCGATGGGCTGGGCCAACTTTATGAGCCGCGGCGGCGCCCTCATCGTCATCCCTCTGATTGACCTGGGCATCAACGGCAGCATCGGCATCCCGTTCACGCAGCAAACATTGAGCATCGGCTACATCCTGGGCTGGGAAGGCGTGGCACTGGCCTTGGCCGTCATCATCTTTGCCGCCGCCGTCCCGCTGGCGCTGATTATCCGCAACCGCCCCGAGGATATGGGGCTGTACCCGGACGGCGCCGCCGCTCCGTCAACCCGAGGCGGGCGCGCGCCGGCCATCGCCCAAGGGCTGACCGCGCAGCAGGCCATCCGCACTTCGGCTTTCTGGCTGATTGCCGTCGGACACGGATTGACCAGTATGATTATCCTGGCCATCTTTACGCATCTGGGGCTGCTGCTGAAAGACGCCGGCTTTGAGCAGTACGCCGGCACGGTAGTAATCCTCTACACCGTAGTTTCAATGTTCGCGCAGCCGCTGGGCGGTTATATCGGCGACCGTTTTCCCAAGCGCATCGGCCTGTTCGTTTTCACTACGATACAGGCCACCGCCGTCCTGCTGCTTACTTACAGCAGCGAGCTTTGGATGTTCTACACTTTCGCCGTCATTTTCGGCATCGGGTTCGGCGGGCGCAACCCGCTGACTACCTCAATCCGGGGCGAATACTTCGGACGGGGCAACTTCGGCAAGATACTGGGCCTCAGCACCATTCCGATGAATGGCCTGCTGCTAATATCCAGCCCCTTTGCCGGCTATATGTACGACTGGCAGGGAACTTACACTACGGCGTTGCTGGTACTGGCCGCCTGCAACTACGCCGGCGGGGTGTGCTTCCTGTTCGCCCGCCGCCCCCGTCTGCCGGCAGCGGCAGACGGAGACGGCGGCGCAGCAGCGACCGCATCCCCAAGACCGGCCGGCTCCGGCGCCCGTTAGACCGGACTAAACCCGGCATACTGCCGCCATCCGGCCATATCCCCAACCGTCATTCCGGCGCAAGCCGGAATCCAGCGCCGCCAGCGGCTGCCAGAGCGCGGCTGCCTCACCCCAAATCGGTTTCCGTAATCTCAATGTTGTGGATGGCCAGCCGCTCGGCAGGCTGCGAGTTTTCACCGCCGCGGCTGGCGCGCACCGGCGCCGTCGCCAGCGCGTCCAGCACATCATCCCCGTCGGTCAGGGCGCCGAATATCGTGTAGTTGGGCGGCAGCCCCACATTGTCGCCATGCACGATAAACCACTGGCTGCCGTTGGTATTGGGGCCGGCATTGGCCATAGCCAGCGTGCCGCGCACATAGGGACGCGTTACCGCCTCGTCCTGAAAGCGGTAGCCCGGCCCGCCGGTGCCGTCGCCGCGCGGGCAGCCCGCCTGTATCATAAAACCCCTGATGACCCGGTGGAACTGGTTGTCCTCGTAAAACCCGTCCCGCGCCAGAAAGACGAAATTGTTGACCGCCCGCGGCGCCACTTCCGAAAGCAGCTCAATCGTCATATCGCCCTGGTCGGTTTTGATGACGGCGTGATAGCGCTTGTCGGCCTCAATGACCAGGCCGGGCGGGTTCGGGTATTGCTTGGACGACGGCATAGCGGTTTGCTCCTTAGGTTCGTGTTCTGTGCCGGATGTTCCGGCAGAGACGGAAACGGACCGGCGGCGCGGATTGCGCCAACCGCCGGCGATTATACCAAATCCGGCCCGGCTATCCGGCATAATTCCCGTCATTCCGACTTACCCCCGTCATTCCGATTACCCCCGTCATTCCGATTACCCCCGTCATTCCGGCGCAAGCCGGAATCCGCCGGCCATCCCGTCCATTCCTATCCGGTCAAGACGGAGTGAACGCTACAGCCGCAGTATGATATGATTGCCCAGAGCCGGCCGCCGCCGCGCTGAATCCAATACCTGACTGCCCGCCTTGCCGGCGTCAGCGGTGCGTCTGATGTACCAATTCGCTATCCTTACCATTAGCAGCTCCGGGGCGCGCGGCGCGCGCGATGACGCCGGCGGCCCGGCCATCCGCGACAAACTGCCGCCGCCCGATTACGCGGAAGCGCATTACGAAATCGTTGACGACGATGCCGAGCAAATCGCCCGCCGCATCAGCGAATTGGCCGACGCCGGCAGTGTTGACCTGATTGTTACCACCGGCGGCACCGGAATGGGCCCGCGCGATGTTACCCCCGAAGCCGCCCTTTCCGTCATTGACCGGGAAGTGCCCGGCATCGCCGAAGCCATGCGGATGCAGACGATGCAGTTCACTCCGATGGCGATGTTGAGCCGTTCCGTAGCCGGCATCCGCGGCCAAACGCTGATTATTACGCTGCCGGGCAGTCCGCGCGGCGTCGGCGAATGCCTGGATGTCGTGCTGCCCGTGCTGCCCCATGCCCTGGAACTGCTGCGGCGCGCATCGGTGCAAGAGCATCCGCGTTAGCGCCGCACCGCACCGTCCCCATCCCGTCCGTATCCGCTGCCATCGATCGCCCGACGCCTGTCATCCGTCATCTCGCTTCCGTCATCCTACTTATGGAGAACCGCCGCTTATGACTACCGATGCCAATGCGAATGCCGATACCGCCGCCGCTGCTCCTGCTCCCGTTTATTGGCCCCGCGTCAAGGAACTGCTGGACGGCATAATGGAACGCTGGATTGAGCGCCATGGACGCCAGCCTTACCCCGGCATCCACGAATACTGGTGGGCGACGCCGGAGGAGCTGGCGAACTCGGTATTGAACGGCTACCCGTCCATAGAACCGGGCAAGCCGGGGGCAGAAACGCATCTGGTGCGGTCGCTGCGGCTGGGCTGCGGCACTTTTGGCCGGATGCCGCTGCGCGGGCCGTTCCTGTCCCGCAGCGAGGCCGCCGAAATCGCCGCCTGGATCGACGCCGGAATGCCCGCCGGCCCGGAGGAATAACCATGCTGTCGCCTTTTCCCCCGCCATTGGTACTGCAAAACATTGAGCTGCCTCAGGACGGCCCGGTAGCCGAAGCCGCGCAGCAGTTCGCCGTCCACAATATGATGCTTGGCGCCGAAATCCTGCGCGACGCCGCCCATAACGCCGTCATCAAGGCGGCGAAACAGCGCGGCTGGCCCTGTAAAACGCAGGATGAAACCTACGCCGTTCTTGGAAAACTGGACAACGACGAACTCAACCTGATGGGGTCTTACCTGCACGCCACCGGACTGCCCGACAAAATCCGCTACCGCTACAGCGACATCATTGAGGGGGAGATTGAAATGGACTGCTGGGCAGTCGGCTGTTTCCTGGAACGGATGCATAACCTGCCGGGAGCCGCATAATGCAGTCCGCCGAACACGCACAGGAATCCCGGCGGCTTGTGGAGCGGGCGCAACGCGAATTTGACGCCGGCGATCTGCCGATCGCCTCCGAGCTGCTGTGGGGCGCGGCGGCCCACGCCATAATGTCCGTTGCCGTTGCCCGGAATTGGCCCATTGACAGTCATGGGTCTTTCAAGGCCGCAATTATGCGAATCAGTACCGAGCTGCTTATATCCCGCCTGCTTCGGCTAACCCCGCAACCCTAAAGAACGCCGCCGGCAGGATAAACCCGCCGGCGGCGTTCTTTGGGTCCGGTGTCGGCTGCCGCTTTTACAGCAGCACCGGCTCCTTTTCCTTTTGATAGACCTGGATGCGGCCGCGGGTGTGGTCCAGCACCGCAACCTGGCCTTCCGGGGTTACGCGGACGGAGCAGGGGTTGGCGAATGCTTTTTCGTAAGCCCCCCCGTCGTGCGTAATCGCCATCGTCCGCTGGCGAATCATATCCGGGTTGGAGTTGAGCTTGCTCTTGCCCCACGCCGAAATCTGATGATCGCCTTTCAGCTGCGCGCGGAACCGGCCGTCGGGCGCCAGTATCTGCACCCGGTCGTTCTCCCGGTCGCACACATAGATGTCGCCGTCGTTGTCCACAAACACGGCGTTGGGACGCTTGAACTGGCCGGGGCCGTTGCCGCTCATCCCGAAAGTGGCCTGCCATTCGCCGCTTTGCGTGAACTGCTGGATGCGATCATTGCGCCAGTCGGCAACATAAATCAGGCCGTCTTTGTCCAGGCAGATGCCCCAGGGCAGGTTGAACTCCCCGTTGCCGCTGCCGAACCCGCCGAACTGGCTCTTGAAAGCGCCGTCCAGCCCGTAGCTCTGCACGCGGTGGTTCTTGCTGTCCACCAGCCACAGCGTACTGCCGTCAATGGTGATGCCGGAGGGGGCGTTGAACTGGCCGGGGCCGTCGCCCTGCTCGCCCCAGTGGCGCAGATATTCGCCGTCGCCGTCATAAATGGTGATGCGGTTCAGCCATTCGTCGGCGACATACAGGTTGCCGGCGGCGTCCAGCGCGCACGAAGTCGGCCAGTACATATCGCCCGGCGCTTCGCCGAACTTGCTGAATTCGCCTACGAACTGCTCGTCCAGCGTCGCGATGGTGGCGTGTACGCCGTCGGGCCGGTTTTCGTAGGATCGGTTGAGTACATAGACTTTGCCTTCGTCGTCAATAGCCATGTCCACCGGATTGCGGAACCCGGTGCCATTGAACTCGTTGCGGCCAATGGAATGGCTATAGGTAAAGGCAGTGTCCACGAGGCCAAACAGATGGGTGCTCATAGACTTTCCTCTCGTTGCGTTTCGTTAGTCGGGAATTGTGGAATTGTCGGAATGCCGGCGTCCCGCGCCCTCTCCGCTGCCATAGAGACGGCAAGAGGGCGCGGCGCCGGTAGGCTGTCGGGCAGCAGCCGGTCGCTGGGCGGCCTACAGGAAGGGCACCTTCTCAAAGACGCCCCGGTTGATGGGGTTGGAGTCCAGGCCCATCCAGTCCTCCAGGATGGTGGCGTACACCTGGCGGAAGTCCATCCCGGACTTCAGGTTGCCGCCTTCCTCCTGCTCGCCGGGTTCCAGCGACGGATAGACGCCGTAGATGCCGCCCTTGACCTGCTCGCCCATGGCGAATGCCACGGAGCCGGCGCCATGGTCGGTGCCGGAGCCGTTGTCGCCGATGCGGCGCCCGAACTCGGAGAACATAAACAGCGTTACATTGTCGCTGGCGTTATGCTCCCGCAGGTCGGTCATAAAAGTGTCCACATTGGCGGACACATCCGTCCACAGCGCGCTGTGCGCCTGCGCCTGGTTGGCGTGAGTGTCAAAGCCGTTGTAGGGGCTGGTGGTGAACAGCACGCGGGTGCCCAGGTCGGCCAGGTGCGTCTGCGCGATGTTTTTCATATACTGGCCGACGGTGCTGGCCGAGTACTCCACATTGGAAGCGTACTTCGGCGGCGCGGTAGCCAGAATGTCGGCGCCGATGCGGGCGTAGGTGCCGGTAGAGCGCAGGTAGTCGCTGACGAAGCCCTGCCCCACGGTGGGCGCATAAATCTTGCTGAACAGATCCAGCGCTTCGGCGCGCTGATCCTCGCCCTCAATGCCGGTGAGCAGGCCGTAGGTTTCCAGGTTGCCCACGGAAGCAACCGGCACGCCTTCCTTGGCCAGCGCGCGCGGCAGGCCGCGGCCAAAGTTCACGCCGGTAACGCCCTGCCCTTCGTTCTTGGGATCCAGCTCGTGGATTACCTGGCCCAGCCAGCCTTCGGTGCCGATGCTGTCCGGCTCGCAGGTATGCCAGATGTCCATACTGCGGAAGTGGCTGTACGACGGGTTGGCGTAGCCGATGCCCAGGAAAATCGCCAGCTTGCCCTCGTCCCAGTACTTCTTGAGCGGGCGCATCGTGGGATGCATCCCGATTTCGCCGTTCAGGTCAATGACCGATTCCGACGGCACGCCCAGGTTGGGGCGATAGTCGCGGTACAGCCCGTTGTTGTAGGGAATGACAGTGTTCAGGCCGTCGTTCCCGCCCGAAAGCGAAAGAACTACCAGAACATTGTCCTTTTTGGTAGAGACCATTTGTCTGTCCTCCAGGATGGTTGCTTGCCGTAACGATGCTTGCCGTTTCACTGTGTCGGTGGGCTGGCGAAAGGCCGGATACAAAGTCAGGCCCGTCGCCAGCCGGGAAAGTCGCCTGCGGGTTACTCGAACTGGAACTCCGAGGTGGAGGCGATGATCTGGAACATTTCACCGGAGCGGCGGGTGAATTCGGCGCGCTCGGCGTCGTTGGCATGGGTCAGGACGCCGCCGCGGCCGGCGTGGGTAATCAGCTGCTGCCGGGTATCCTCGGTCAGGTTCAGGCAGCCCACCAGATCGGCGCAGCTGTCCACGAACTGCTCGGGAGACAGGCTGTCGCCCTGGGACATCAGCCGGGAAATCATTCCCTGCACGCCGGGCAGCTCGGTGCGGCCCAGGTAGTCGGCGGCAAAGTTGATGCGCTCCACCAGCGTGCCGGAGTCAATCCATTCGTGGCCGGTGTGCCAGCCCTCAACCGTCGGGGGATTCATCAGATCCATGCCCATATACTTGGGCTCCTGGCTGAGCTCAAACATTCCGGGCTTGATTTCGCCCCGGTGGTCGCCGACCATCCGCAGCGTGCCGGCTACCATTTCGGCCGGGTTCTTGACCTTGGCGTAGCGCGCCTGCTTGAAGCCGTCGGAGTTGAACAGGGTACGCAGCATTGCGGTGATGTCGTACCCGCTGTCAAAGTACGCCTGCTCCAGCGCCTCCAGCGTGGCCTCGTCCTTGGGCGGAGTCTGCCGCCAGCTCGGTACGGGAACCTCGTCGGCCACAAAGAAGTTGTACATATGCCGGGCGATGAAACGGGCCGTGGCTTTCTGCTCGCAGACCATATCCAGGATGTCATCGCCGTTCCAGTTGCCGGTCTGCCCCAGGAAGGTCTTGTCGGAGTCGTCATGGTCGGCGGGGTCGTACCGGAATTCCCAGGGGCTGCGGCCATAGGGGAACGGCGGGTACGGCGGGGCGATGTTCCAGCCGGTGAACGCGCGGGCGCAAGCCTTCACATCGTCCTCCGAGTAGTTGAACTCCCCGTCCATCCCTACGCCCATGGAGAACAGCTCCAGCAGCTCCCGGCCATAGTTTTCGTTGATGGCCGTCTTGTGGCTTTCGCTGTTGTCCAGGTAATAGACCATCGCCGGGCTGGTGGACAGCGCCATGAGCAGCTCGCGGAAATTGCCCATCCCGCGGTCGCGGAACATCTGGATCATCCGGCCCATTTCCTCGCCGGAGTCAATCTTGGAGTGGCCGGCGCAGAAAATCATGTGCCAGAACAGCGCCATCTTTTCCCGCAGCTGATGCTCCGTATTGACCATCCGGTACATCCAGTTCTGAATGTTGATTTCGATGGCGCCGGGATGGTTGTAGGTAGGGTGGTAGCGCAGCATCAGGTCGTCCGAAACGCCGGAGTCGGGCGCCGGGCTCAGCAGCTCCGCGACCACGGTGTCGTAGCCTTTCGCAGCGGCGGCTTCCAGCTCGTCGCGGCTGGCGTTAAAGCCGGCGCGGCGCAGCAGATGAGCCATCAGTGCGACATCATTGCTTCCTGCCATTTAGGTCCTCCTTCTGTTTGTGCGCTTGCGGTCTGTGCGCTTGCGTGATGCGCCTTTTCCGACAGGCCAATTTATGGTCTGAAATATACCCCAAATGCGGGGCATCCCGCAACACGGCGGACGGGCGCCACGGCGATCGCCGGCGGCCGCGCCAAACTGCGGAATTGTTATTAGTTTATAATCGTATCGCCGCAAGCCCCCATTGTCAACACGAAAACCCGTCAAACAGCGTTCCAATCAAGTGGTCTGATTTTCCGTCATCCCGAACCCCTAACTGCTATCCCGAATCCTCTGCCGTCATTCCGGCTTGCGCCGGAGCGAATGCTCTATGCCCAACTGCCAGTATGATAAGGGGGTTGCATAACCTTGTCCACGCTCGGACGCACCGGGCTGCCGGCGGCGGCGCAAGCCGGCGGCAGGTGGTACAATAGCGCCCGTCAATTTATCCGCTTGCCACATCATCCTAGCTAACGGAGGCTTTCCCGCTATGAAAATCGCCCGCTATCTGGCCCACGGTTCCGAGCATTACGGCGTTGTTGACGGCGACCAGGTTACCGCCATTGCCGGCAGCATCTTTGACGCGCCCGTTGCCCTTACCGACCACACGCACGCCCTCTCCGATGTCCGGCTGCTGGCTCCGGTGATGCCCGGCAAAATCCTGGCGATGGGGCTGAACTACACCAGCCATATCGGCGACCGGCCGGCGCCGGAGTATCCGATGATTTTCCACAAGACGCCGACCAGCGTCATCGGCCCGGAGGATGCCATCGTGCGCCCCAAAGAGGTGCAGCGGTTTGACGCGGAGGGGGAGATGGTCGTCGTCATCAAGGACCAGTGCCGCAAGGTGTCCAAAGCGGATGCGCTGAACCATGTGCTGGGGTACACTTGCGGCAACGATGTCAGCGCGCGCGACTGGCAGCAGAAAGACCGCCGGGAGAACAATTCCGACTGGTGGCGCGCCAAGTCCGCCGACACTTTCTCGCCGATGGGGCCGTGGATTGAAACGGACGCCGACCCGCACGCGCAGCATTTGCGAACCCGCGTCAACGGCAACGAGGAGCAGAACGAAACTACGGCGCACCTGATTTTTGATGTGCCGACGATGATTGAGTTCATCACGCGGTATGTAACGCTGGAGCCGGGGGACTGCATCTTTACGGGCACGCCCGGCACGACTTCGGATATGGCCGACGGGGCCATCTGCGAAATAGACATCAGCGGCATCGGAGTGCTGCGGAACCCGGTCAAGCTGGAGGCGTAAGGACTGCGCTGCGCCGGGAATGCGGCCGGGCAGCAGTGCGTCGGGGCGAATGATTAATCAGTCAAGCAATCTATCATTCGCCCCGGCGCGGTCTATGCGGGTTATTCCGAACCGGGTTGCCAGCCCCGGGGCGCGCGGCGGCCCTGGCGGTCGGCGCGGCCTAGTCCCCAGAGGAAATGGTCGGGGTTGATGCCGGCTTCGGCGACTATTTGGCCCATCAGTCCGGCGCCGATAGGTCGGCTACCGTGATTTACCAGAGTTATATCATTGCCATCGGCATTAGTCATATAGACGTGGCTACCCCGTTGTCCGGTGCGCCAGTAGCCGAACCTCTGCAACAGGGCAAAAGCCTGGGCGAATGCGACATTGCGAATCAGCGGCGGCATTTAGCGCTGTACCCTAACCACAGCGAATTCCACTTTGCAGCCGATGGCTTCCCATTCGCGCGCGACCGCATCTTTATCGTAGCGCTGCCTTTGCGGCCGCGACGCAAACTCCAGAAAGCCCTGAATAGCTTCGGTTATCATCGCCAGAGCGTCGTTCCAGTCATCGCCTTGCGAGGCGCAACCGGGCAAAGCCAGGCAAAATACGGAGTATCCTGGCGCCGGGTCATCGCCGGATACCAGCAGCACTTCAAAATCCTCGGTGATGGCGGCTACGGGCGTCTCTGCCGGCCCGGCGAGCTGCGTGGTCATAATCATTGCTCCTGCTAATCGCTTGCGGCCTAGTATAGCATCCGCAGCGTCGTAGCAGGACATTCGACACAGCAGTGCTTAAGTGGACTGTTCCGGACGCCAGCCACGGGGAGCGCGGCGGCCCTGGCGGTCGGCGCGGCCCAGTCCCCAGAGGAAATGGTCGGGGTTGATGCCGGCTTCGGCGACTATGTTGCCCATCGTTCCGGGGTGGATGGGCTGGCTACCGTGATTAGTCAGGGTAATTTCATTGCCCGCAGCGTTCATCATACGGACATGGCTGCCGCGCTGCCTGGTCTGACGGTAGCCGAACCTCTGAAACAGAGCAAAAGCCTGGGCAAATGGGACATTGCGGATTAGCGGCGGCATTTAGCGCTGTACCCGAACCACAGCGAATTCCACTTCGCAGCCAATGGATTCCCATTCGAGCGCGATTGCGTCTTTATCGTAGGGCCGCCGGTCCAGTCGGGGCGGAAATTCCAGCGAGAGCTCAATGGCTTCGGTTATCATCTCCAGCGCGTGCTCCCGGTCGTCGCCCTGCGAGGCGCAGCCGGGCATCGACAGGCAGAACACCGCATAGCCCGGCTCCAGGTGGTCGGATACCAGCAGCACTTCAAAATCCTCGGTGATGGCGGCAACGGGCGTCTCTGCCGGCCCGGCAAGCTGCGTAATCATCATCGTCCTCCCAGTAATCGCTTTTGGCGTAGTATAGCATCAGAAAGGGTAGCGCAGTTTGCTATTCGCCAATTCCGAATGATTGGTTATTCGCCCTAGCGTTATTTGTGCGAATTATTCTGAACCGGGACGCCAGCCGCGGGGAGGGCGGCGGCCCTGGCGGTCGGCGCGGCCCAGGCCCCAGAGGAAATGGTCGGGGTTGATGCCGGCTTGCTCCACTATTCTGCCCAATGTTCTGGCGCTGACATCCCGCCGGACATGATGGGGTATAGCGATGCGTAATCCCGATTCGTTCACCAGGTGGACGTGGCTGCCGGTTTGATGGCTGAAACGCCATCCGAACCGTTGCAGCAAAGCGTAGGCATCCGCAAAGCTAACGCCGGGTATGCGTGGCGGCATTGCTATTCGTACCTATGCCGTGTGTCATCTCCCATTCCAGGAAACGCTAAACGGCCTGGGCCGGCAACTGCGCTGATTGGTACGGCGCGGCGCAAACCGGTACAATTACAGTTGCCACTTCTACCGAACAGCCGTCGGCAGTGTACTCGGCAATCAGGCGCTCTTTATCATAGGGCCGTCTTTCCGGTCGGGGCGAAAATTGCAGAAAGCCTTGAATGGCGTCGGCAATCATTGATAAGGCTTCCGCGCGCGTATCGCCCTGCGAATTGCAGCCGGGCAGCGGCAGACAGAACACCGCATAGTCTTGGTCGCGGTCATCTTTGACCAGCAGCACCTCAAAATCCTCTGTGATGGCGGCTGCGGGCGTATCTGCCGGCCCGGCGAGCTGCGTGGTCATAGTCATTGCTCCCGCTAATCGCTTTTGGCGTAGTATAGCATCAGAAAGGGTAGCGCAGTCCGGCATCTGCCAGCTCCGGCGGCCATACTGCTGCCTTGCGCCCGTCCTGCCGCTGGATCAGGGTTACGGTGCGGCCTATGGGCCGGCCGGCGGCGTCAATGCGGAACCGGCCGTAGAAAGTGGTAAAGTCCAGATGGGCGGCGGCGTCCCGCAGCGCGGCATCGTCCGTCGTGCCGGCGGTTTGGATGCAATGCTGGGCGGCCAGGCCGGCGGCGCACGCCTGCGCCATTGGATAGTCCACCGGCACGGCAGCGCTGCGGGCGGCGCGTTCCAGCATTTGCATTGCGACGGCCGGCGTTGGGCCGAAATCGGGCGCGGCGATGGCAGTCTGCGGTTCCCACTGGCTGGGGCCGACGAACCCGTCGGCATCCGGTCCCAGCGCGGCGGCAAAGTCGGCGATGGGCGTGGCGACCACCGCCGCCAAGCCGATGCGGGGGCGCGGACGCATTCCGGCCAGCGACTGCGCCAGGGCAATGTCGTGGCGGATGCGCCCCACCGCAACCAGCGCATCCGGCGCCGCGACGGCGATTTGGGCGGCGATGCCGGCGAAGTCCGTCGTTGCCGGCGAGTAGGTTTGATGCAGGACAGTCGTAAAGCCCAGCGACTGCGCCGCCGCCGCTGCGCCATCGCTGACTTGACGGGCGAATGCGCCGGCGTCAACGCGCACCGTGGCTAAAGTACGGGCGTCCGGGTTGGCGGCGCGGGCCAGGTATGGCAATCCGGCCAGATAGCGGTCGGCCGGCGTCAGGATGCCGATGATATAGCGATAGCCGCGCCGATAGACGGCCGCGCCGGCGCCGCCGTGATTCCACAGGATGCGCCCGTACTGCTCGGACACTGCGGCGGCGGCGGCGGTCAATCCGGCGGAGTAGGGGCCAAAGAGCAGGTCGACGCCGTCCTGCCGGAGCAGCCGCTCCGTATTGCGGCGGGCATTGTCGGCTAGACTGGCATCGTCATAGCAGCGCAGCGTTACCGGGTAGCGCCGCCGTCCGCCCGGCGACCGGCCGCCGCATCCGTTAGCATACTCAATCCATGCCGACAGCCCGGCCAGAGCCTGCCGCCCCTGCACGGCAAACTGCCCGGTAAGCGATGCGGAGATGCCGGCGAGCATTCGGCCCGTTACACTTTCATACGGATAATGGCATGGATGGACGGGATGAATGGGATATTGTCATTATCCCGGCAGAGATAGATTCCGGCTGGCGCCGGAATGACGAAAATCATTTACAGGCGGGGGCGAAAGATGCCGAAGCTGCTGGTGTAGCCGTGCAGGAAAGTGGCGCCGCTGACCGGGCCGATTTCGCCGTTGCAGAAAAAGCCGCCCAGCGGCACCGACGCCCCAACTTTGTCGTGAAACACTTCGGTGTCGTGGTTGGATTTGCCGTAGAGATACTTGCCGCGCCCCAGGCAGGAAAAGAGCAGGGCGCCGTGGGCCGGGTTCTCCCGGTTCTCAATAGCGTAGCGTTCCAGCATGGCGGACAGGTCATCGGCAGAGGTTTCGGCATCGCGCAGATGGAACTGCACCAGCTGCCCCTCTTTCAGCATTTCGCCGATAGCCAGGACGCCGCTGCGCTGATCCATTCCCATCACATTGCGGATGAGGAAATCGCCCTGCTGGGGCCGGTCAATCAGGGCGTCCATCACCACGCCGAGAAAGAGAGAATGCTGCATCAGGTCGCGGTCGCGCTGGCCGGCGCGCTGGTAGATGCTGCGGAGGACATCAATGGGGGGATGCTCGTCCAGCTCTACCAGAAAATTGCGGTCGCTGCGGGTAATCCGCATCGGCTCTCCGATGGGACGGCAGCCCTGCGCGACTACCGTTTCCACGACGATATTGCCGGAGAGGGCCACGCCCACCGCGCCGGAGTCGTGGTAGTCGGCGGCGAGGAACAGGCCGTTCTGCCGCGCGCCCTGGCCGGCGCTGGCCAGCCCGCCGATTTTGGCGGCGGCGGGATAGGCGTAGTCCATTCCCAGCAGGAATTCCTGCGCCGGAAAGGACATCGGGTCGGCCAGCAGGACGAACTGCGGCTGGTCGGCGGGATTGACGCCGAGGGCGTCGTGCCAGTCGTCGGGCGGGGCGTCCAGGCTGGGCAGGTCGCCGGCTTCCAGGCGGACGGGCCGGATGCGGACGCCGGGCAGTCTGGCGGCGGTAAGAGATACGGCCGGTTCCTGCTCAATCTCGGCGCCGCCGCCGATGATGCCGCCGCCGGAGCAGCCCAGCAGCAAAGCTTGCCGCCCCAGCAGCTCGCCTACGATGTCGGGCAAGTCGGCATAGTCGTCGGCGTACTCCGATGCGGCGAACACGACGGCCAGATCTGGGGAGGAGTTAGCATCGGCATCGGAGCCGGCGTCCAGGGCGGCGCGGACGGCGTCGGCGCACTCGGCAAGGGCGGCGCGGAGGGTATTTTGCTGGGAGATGGCGGAGGCCCACTGCATAATAGAAACCTCACGGAAAGGATTAGCCGGCGGCGGGACGGCGCGCGCTGGGCGGGCGGTTGCAAACCGGCAGTAAGACGGCGCAAGGGTAGCGGATGTGGGGGGATTATAGCACGGGGCGATAGCGGCGCACAGAATGGGACAGAGTCCTAACTGCTGTTGGCCTGAAAGCGCATCAGAACGGCAAATCGTCAACGTCCATGACAGCAGCAAAGTCTTGATGCGGCTGGCGGTAAGCCGGCTTGGGCTCCTGCGGGGTGAATGCTTTGAGGCGAAAGGTGCCCGGCTCCGTCCATTCCCATTCGTCGCTCAGACTCATGAAACGATGCGTGGTCGCAATAACGCTGGCCCGCTTGCCGTCAGACAAGCCGGCAGCTATGATCAGGTCCCCTGCGCTAGTTGCCCGCACGGTGCCATCGTTCAGTTTGGCAATTTCGTAGAGCGCAGCCCGCTGGGTCTTGCAGTGCGCGATGTCGGCGGCGGCAACCTTGTCATCCGATTCGTCGAAAATCTTGCCCTCAACTTCGTTGCCGCTGCTTTCAATGATGGACAAAGTTCGCTCCACCGCGGCAATGTCCATTTCGGCTTCATGGGCTTCCTCCGCCAGCCGCTCTTTCTTGGCATAAAGTTCCGCGAGCAAGCCATCCATCGTGCGCTTGGTCATTTGCCTATTCATCATAGCCCTCGTTGCTTGTAGCGGTTGGCTGTTACTAGCCCTGGTTTAGCCCTGATTTAGCCTTGAAAGCCAATTGGGGCAATCTGTATCCTATCATCTGCGGAGGCGACAGGATTCGAACCTGTGTAGGGTGTTGCACCACCCTAGCCCGATCCTAAGTCGGGTGCTTTAGACCGCTCAGCCACGCCTCCGCGCTACGCCAAATTATAGCCCGGCATTTAACCGGCGGTCAAGCGGCTGTTGCGCTAGTCCTAACACTAGGATGCGCTTGTGCAAGCCAGCGAAGTAAAAGCTATGCCATCCTACCCGCACATTGAACGCTATCGCGCCGAGCTGGCCGAGCTGATTGCCGCCGGCGGCTCCAGCAACGAGCGAAGCATCCGGAGGGCCTTTGAGAACTGCCTGGCCGATTACTGCCGGGCGCACCGGGAGCGGTTCACGCTGGTAGCGGAATTGAGCGCGCCGCGCGGCATCCCCGACGGCACGGTGAAAGACGCCCTGCGGATGAACCGCGGCTATTGGGAAGCGAAAGATGCCGGCGACGACCTGGACGCCGAAATCCAGGCCAAGTTCAACCGGGGTTACCCGCGCGACAACATCATCTTTGAGGACTCGCGCACTGCCGTGCTGGTGCAGAACGGCAGCGAAGCAATGCGGGTTGATATGTCCCGCCCCCGTGAACTGCACCGCTTGATTCAGAATTTTCTGGACTACGAACTGCCGGAGATTGAGGAGTTTCGCCAGGCCCGGCAGCAGTTCAAGGCGGACTTGCCGGCCGTGCTGGACAATCTGCGCGGCGTAGTGGTCCGGGCCGAGCAGGATAACCTGAGCTATCAGCGCTCCGCTGCCGGCTTTTTGGCGCTCTGCCGGCAGACCATCAGCCCGGAAGTATCCGACGCCGATGTGCGGGAGATGCTGTTGCAGCATATCCTGACCAAAGATATTTTCAATAGAGTGTTCGCCGAGGACCAGTTTCATCGGGAAAACAATATCGCCCGGCAGCTGGACGCTTTGGAGCAGACCTTTTTCACGGGGGATGTGCGGCGGCAGGCCGTTGACCGCCTCCGCACTTATTACGGCGCCATTGGCCGCGCCGCCGATGAAATCGCCGATAACGCCGAAAAGCAGCAGTTCCTTAAGGCCATCTACGAGGATTTTTACACCGCCTATAACCCCGCCGCCGCCGACCGGCTGGGCGTCGTCTATACGCCTAACGAAATCGTGGATTTTATCATCCGGGGCGCCGACTGGCTGCTGTCCAAGCACTTTGGGCGCCGCTTGGCCGATGACAATGTACAGATTCTGGATCCGGCCACCGGCACGGGCACTTTCATCACCAGTCTCATCAACTATCTGCCTGCCGATCGGCTGAAATATAAGTATAGCAACGAAATTCACGCCAACGAAGTGGCGATACTGCCCTACTATATCGCCAACCTCAACATTGAGTACACCTATAAAGAGCGCACCGGGCATTACCTGGAGTTCCCCAACCTGTGCTTTGTGGACACGCTGGACAATATGGACTGGCAAGGGGCCAGCGGGGATGCGGTGCAGCGGCAGGCGTCGTTTAATTTGGGCGGACTTTCAGAGGAAAATCTGCTGCGGGTGCGGGGGCAGAACGAAAAGCCCATCAGCGTCATCATCGGCAATCCGCCGTATAACGACAGCGCGACGCTGTGGGCCGACGGCGGCGCCAATCGCGCCTATCCTGAAATTGACCAGCGCATCCGCGATACTTATATTGCGGAGAGTGCGGCGCAAAAGACGCACCAGTATGATATGTACAAGCGATTTCTGCGCTGGGCATCCGATCGGCTGGAAGGCGATGGAATTATCGCTTTTATCACTAACCGCTCGTACATTGACAGCCGGCAGGATGACGGCTTTCGTCGGGTAGCGCGGGACGAGTTCAGCGATTTGTACCTCGTTGATTTGGGCGGCGACATCCGCAAAAGCGGCAAGGTTGGCAATGTGTTCGGCATTATGACCGGAGTAGCGATCGGTTTCTTGGTGCGGCAATCGCTAAATCGGGAACCGGTGCGGATCCATTATTATGCCTTGGCGGATGAACAATCCGGGCCGGACAAATTGTCGCAATTACGGCGGGCGAATCCCGAAAGCATTACATTTGCGGATATTATACCGGACGGCAAAAGCAATTGGCTCAATCAGTCCGACTCCGGCTTTGACAATTTGATTCCGCTGGCCAGCCGGGAAACCAAGTTTGCCAAATCCGCCGCCAACGAGCAGGCGATATTCGGCCTGTTCACCAACGCCGTCAAATCCAATCGCGACGATTGGGTGTATGACTACGATGCCCGCAGCCTGCGAGACAAGGCGCTTTTCTTTGCCGATACTTACAACGACTTTCTGGACCGCGGGGACAAATCCTATAACCCGGTTATCAAGTGGAGCAGCACTCTACGCGACAGGTTCCATCGCGGGGATCGCATTGTCTATAACGACGGCAGCCGCATTCAGTTGCTATGGCGTCCCTTTGTCGCCAAGTGGCATTTTGCCGAAACGATAATGAACGACCGACTTACCCGCAATCACTACGAAATGTTCGGGTCGGATTTGCAACAGCCTAATTGGGTTATCAATTTCTGCGTCAACGGCAAAGATTTCTATGCTTTGGCAACTGATAAGCCGTGCGATTTTCACTTCACCGGCGACACGCAATGCCTGCCGCTGTACCGCTATACGGCCGACGGGCAGCGTATCAGCAACATAACCGAATGGGGTTTGCGGCAGTTTCGGGAGCATTACGTGAATGACGGCATCGGCGCGGAGGATATTTTCGCCTATATCTATGCGCTGCTGCACGACCCGGCGTATCAGCAGCGTTACGAAGTTGACCTGCGGCGGGAGTTTCCGCGGGTGTACTTTCAGCCGGATTTCGCATGGTGGGCGCAAAAGGGTCGGGAGCTGCTGGATTTGCACTTGGGGTTTGAGACGATCGAACCCTACCCGCTGGAACGGCAGGACAAGGCTGGCGCGGCGCCGGGGCGGGCCATATTGCGGCTGGACGCGGAGCGCAACCGCATCATCCTGGACGAGCAGACTACGCTGGCCGGCGTGCCGGACGCCGTCTGGTGGTATCAGCTGGGCAGCCGCAACGCCGTGGCGTGGGTACTGGACCAGTACAAAGAGCGCAAGCCGCGGGATGCGACAATTCGGGAGCGGTTCAATACCTACCGGTTCGCTGACCACAAGGAACGGGTGATTGAGCTGCTGGCGCGTTTGTGCACGGTAAGCGTCAAGACGATGCGGATAGTGGATTTGGAGTTGGATCGGTGGACTGAGATCGACCCGGATGAAGGGCTGGAGCTGCGGCCGGAGTTTTTAGCGGAACTGCTGCAAGATGCGCGTGAGGCGCGGGCGGCCGGCCGATTTACGATTCCAGATGCGGAAATAGCCAAGCTGGAGGAAATAGTAAAAGGGTACGGTCTTGACCCATGAGTTATGCGGTTGACCGAAACCGCCGCGCCGATGCCGATCTGTCTCGGTTAGACCGAAACATAGCGGGGCAGGTACAGAGCAAGATTGCTGAAATGGCCGCGTCTGCCGAGATTTGGCAGCATATAGCGTTAACCGGCCAATACAGAGGGCAATTCCGGCTGCGCGTAGGCAGCTATCGGGTGGTGTATGAACTCGACCATGCCAACCGGCGCATAGTCGTAGTTCGGATACAGCATCGCAGCGTAGCGTACCGGGGCTGATGGGGCGAATGCGGATTTGGCAAAGCGCGGCGCCCTTTCCCAGTGGGAAAAGGCGCCGCAACGGTAGCGGATAGCGCAATCCGTTCAGCCTGCCGTAGCAGCCGCAACCGTCGCCGGCGCCCCCAGCAAAATCGCCTCCACCTCGTCCGCCAGTTCGTTGGCGCGCTGCTTTACCTGCGCGTCGGTCAGGCTGGACAGCGGATGCTGCGCTACTACATAGCGATAGTCCGGCACGCCCATCATCCGGGTCATGGCCTGCGCCGTGTTGAGGAACACATGGGTGATGATGGCCGCCGTGGGGACGCCGCGCCGTTCCAGATCGATGCCGTCGTGCACACTGCACGAGCTGCAAGACCCTCAATCGCCGACGCCGGTAATCAGGTAGTCAACTTCGCCCAGGATGGAATCGATGACATCCTGCTTGGCGGGCAGGCTGGCGTGATGCTTGCTGTAGTAGCGGACTTCGGCAAGGCCGTGCCGCGCGTTGAGAATGTCGCCCAGTTCGTGCAGCAGTTTGTCGGAGTTGGCTTTGGAGTTTTCCATCAGGCCGAGCCGCTTGCCGGCCAGGCCGCCGGAACGGTCCTGCATTCGGAATTCGGCGGTCGGCAGTTCCGTGCCTTTGGGGTTGACCAGCCGCAGCCGGCTCATCGCATCAGTGTTAGTGGTCGTCATTTTTGCCCTCCGTCCGGTAGTTGTGGCGTAAAAGCGGTAGTGTTTTCCGTAGTGTAGCGTGATTGTACTCTCAATCGGCAGCGCCGCGCAGCCCTTGTTCCCGCAGCAGGGCATCCACCCAATCCCGGTCGTCATCCGACAGCGGCGGCTCCGGCGGATCCATCCCATAGTCAATTTCCAGGTCATAGGAACCGTCGGCATAAACCTGGCCGACCACGGCGTTGAGGTTGACGGCAATGCCCTCGGCGTCCTGCGCCAGCGGCAGCACGAAATCCGGTATGGGCTGCCGGATGCCGAAAGCGTACAGGTCGGCAATCGGTTCAGCGCGCCGCGCGTTAGCCACCAGGATGCGATAGTGCGTATCCGGCACAGCGCCGATTACCGGCATACGGGCGCCGGCCCGCAGCAGGTCAATTTCTACCAGATGGGTTGAGCTGTACAGCACGGCGGCGCGCTTGGCAAGATATTCCTGTCGCCCGTAGCCGCTTTTGTTGGTAGGCGAAAGCAGCTCAATGACCGCGACCACTTCCCGATTGGCAACGCGCCGCACTTCAATATAGCGTTCCTTGAACAGATCAGTGGATGGCAGCTGCACGGCGATGGCGTCTTTGCTGCGTTCCGGCATTGGAAACCGCAAGGGACCGCCGGCGGCGGCGCCCGCGCCCGCGCCCGCGCTTGCCGTCAGCACGGCAACATCCGGGATACGCAGGCCATTTCCGATGCGAGCGCCGCTGCCGTTGCCGTTAGGATCCGTCATCACATGAACCCGTTCCTCAATGCCGATGCTGTATTCGGGCCGCAGGCGGGGCGACAGAAAGTTCCCCAAACCGACGATGGTCCGGCTATGGACGCTGGGCCACAAGCCCGCCATTTCCAGATAGGGGTTCATCCCCGGAAAGGGGTTTGTCGGCGTTGTTCCGGTGGTCATCATTCCTCACTTGGCTACGGCGTTGGCGGCGCGCAGCCCTTGTTCCCGCAGCAGGGCGTCCACCCAGGCCCGGTCGTCATCCGACAAGGGCGGCTCCGGGTCTTGCCGATAGTCAATCAGCATATTGTAGGAGCCGTGGGCGTACACGTGCCGCACCGCTGCGTTCAGGTCAACGCTTACCCCCGCCGAACCCTTGGCCAGCGGCAGCGCAAACTCCGGTATCGCTTCGCCGATGCCGAAAGCGTACAAATCGGCGCGCGGGCGCAGCCGCCCGTTGGCGACCATTATCCGATAGCAGCCGTGCGGCACATCGCCAATTACCGGCAGCGGCGGCCCGGCCCGCAGCAGGTCAATTTCTACCAGGTGCGCCGTGCTGTTCTTGACTTCGGCTCGTTTGCCCAGATACTCCCGCCGCCCGTCGCCCAATTTGTTGGACGGCGACAGCAGCTCAATGACGGCGACCACTTCCATAGTGTCCACCCGCAGCACTTGGAGATAGCGCTGCCGTTCCAGCTCCGCCGCCGGGAGGGCTACGGACACCGCAGCAGCACCCGGCGGCGGCTCGGCTACCGCAACCCCCCGTTCATTCGGGGCATTAAGAGACGCTGCCGTATGGGACAATACCATAGCGTCCGGTATGCGAAACCGGGGTGGCCCGCCGAAATCCGGTTCCGCGGCGACATACACCCGCTGCTCAATCTGCACGGCGTAGTCGGGCAGCAACCGGGGCGTCAGAATATCAGCCAGGGCGACGATGATTCTGCTGTGTATCTCCGGCCACCAGTCCGGCCTTTCCAAATAGGGATTCATCCCCGGAAAAGGGTTTGTCGGAAAGGGATTTGTCGGCAGCGCTGCGGTGGTCATCGTCGTTCTCCGTCAAGGGCAATTTTGCGGGTGCGGATGCGGTAGCCGGTAGTGTCAATGATGGCGCTGTACCGCCCGCCAGTGCCGCCGCCGTGCATAATCAGTATGTCGTCCGGGTCGTTGGCGCAGCGCATTATCAACTCGTCATCGCCGGGGCGTTCCGGCCCCTGCTTGGAGCCGAGGCGCACCAGTTCGGCGCGGGAACGCCCGCTGTTTTCAATCAGAAACTCCTGGATGTCCCGGCGGCTCCAGCCGTCCTGCTGCAAGGACAAAGCGTGTTCCGGGCCGATGACGATGACCCACTGCGCCGGATAGCGATGCGCCAGAGCGGTGGAACGCAGGGCGTCGCAGATGGACAGCAGGATAGTGCGCCCGCTATGCCCGTAGCTGTTGGGGACGCTGACGGGGTTGTAGGCTACCGCTACGGTAACGGCGCTGTCGGCAGCGGCCAGGCCCCGGCTGGCGTGCAGCGGCTCCCATGGCGAATCCTCTTCGTTCTCGGCGATGCAGAAAGTGTATTTGGCCGGCGTCCCCAGCGTACCCCGGTCCAGCTGGCCGGGCCAGGCGTCAAACCCGTTCATAAAGCAGAGCCGCACGGCGCGCCCGATGCTGGCGTTGGCGCGGAAACCCGGCCCGAACAGTCCGTCCTTGCTGTTGATGCCCAGCGCTTCCCGGATCGGGCCGTTAAGTATCATCAGGATGCTGGGGGAGCTGGTGGACGATGCCGCCATATTGACGAAATTGCGTTCCTCCTCCAGCGTCCGCAAGGCGGTTACCAGCACCGGGAAATACTCGGCCTGGCAGCCGGCCATCACGGCGTTGGCGGCGGCGTTTTCGGAAGTAATCACCCGGCTACGCATATCCAGGTTGAGCAGTTCCTCCTCTCCGGTCAGCCCGGACACGGCGAGCATTTCCCGCACCTTGTAATCGGCCGGCGGCACTACGGGCAGGCCGTCCGTCCAGCCCATACGGAAGCATTCCTCAATGGCCTCAATGGTGTCGGCGGTTTCGATATGGCGTTCTGCGCTGCTGGTCATCGTAGTCGGTCTCCTTAATCCAAAATCCAACTCGTCATTTCGTCATCCCGCTTGCGCCGGAATCCCGGTTCAGTCAACTACCGTAAGCGGTTCCAGGATTTCCGGCAGCGCGGCAATCTGGTCCAGATCCTCGCTGATCGCTGCCGCGCCTGCTGCCGGTAGTCGCCAACGGCGTCGTCAAAAGGTTCCATGGGCGATGTCTGCGTCATTGTCATAGGGCAGCCTCTGCTGTTGCTGTGCCGGGCGGCGCCGGCAGTCTATCATTCTTTGAGACGCCCGGTAACAATCAGCCCGTCGGTTACGCTGTACCCGTGTCCGGGATATTCGCGGCCGCTGTCAAGTGTCATATAGGCGGTGCGCCCGCTGACGATGGGGGCGATGGAGATGACTTCGTAGCCGGCGGCGTCCAGGTCGTTGCAGCAGCGTTCCAGATGCTCGGCCATCTGCTGCAAACGGGTGCGTTCCTCGCCCGTAACGCGCACATCGCCCATACTGCCGCCGTGAGTGGACAGCATCGTATCGGAGTACACAAAACGGGTAGCGTAAGCGGGCTTGCCGGCGGCGGGATAGGGAGAGCGGAACACGGTTTGCCTCGTCGGTAGATGTAGGAAAGACCAGACTGGAAACGAAAAAGCCGCCCCCATTATCACCTTGGGGGCGGCTTGGTGGCAACCGCACCGACCGTGCAGTCGGTGCGGTTGCCGGGAACCGGGGCGGCGCGGTCAGCGCTGGTTTTCCGAGACGGCCTGCTCAATAGCCCGGCGGTACTGCCCCTCGTCGGTAAAGTGGCCATCCCGGCCCGGACTGTTTCCGTCCATCACGTGCGTCTGTCCGTCCCTGCCTACGACGGTGCGTTCCATCTGGTTGCCGCGCTGGATAGTGAAATCTTTCTTGGCCATAGTGTTCCCTCCTAGAACATCGTGCTGCCTCAGCGCGCCGGCGGCGTTCAGCGCGATGAGGTTGTGTGCAATCGGGCATCAGCTACTGGCGCCGGGCGATAATGATAACCCCGTCGGTCACGCTGTAGCCTACGCCGGTGTCGACGTAGTGCTTGTTTTCATAACGGGGATAGCTCGCCAAGCGAAAGCCACCGTTGGATGCGGGTTGCTCCTCGGGCATCGGTTCGCTCCGCGAATAGGTGCGACCGTGTACGGGATGCTCGGATTCTACGGAAGCTTCCGCAGTCCGTCCGCTAATCAACGGAAAAATGGAGATAACATCGTAGCCTTCAGCATCCAGCTGGTTGCAGTGCTGGGCAATATCTTGCGCCAGCTTGCGACCTGCCGGCCGTTCCGCAGCGATGCCGTACACTTGCTCGGTAGAGCCGTTGCGCTCGGTAAAGTGCGTGTCAATCCCGATGTATCGGGAAACAAAGGCCGGCTTCTTACGACTCTTTGTCGTCATCAGAGTGGCGATCCTCCTGTGCAGTTTGGCGTCATCGGCGCGGGCGCAGTGGGCGCAACAGTCAGGGCCAACGCTAACGCCGCTAACGTCGGCGACTGCCGCTCTGCATCCGCAATGACGACGGCATCATACCGGATACCGGGCGACGCTGCAAGTCTGCGCGGCTATGATTTCGTCTTGCCGTTACCGACGGGGGTGCTGATGGTACAGATTGAGCAGGGCGGCGATGAACGATTTGGTGTCCGCAACGCGCTCAGCCACGCCGTCCGCATCCAGATGGCTGTTGTAGAAATGGCCGTGCAAGGCTCTGGCAGCGTACATTCCATCCTGGATATTCTCACTGACCAAGCGACTGCTGATCAGATAATGCATCACCGCGCCCCGACGGGGCAGCTGACCGCCGTTGTCCAGCATATGCTGTAGCGCAATTGCGTTGAGAGTGCGGTTGGCAGCCCCCCACAGCATTTCCGCCGTCGCTACATCATCGCCGTCCTGATACAGCCAGTCGGCAAGTTCAGCCAACTGCCGGGCTATTTCCAGATGTTCCTCCTCATTCATAGCGGGTCGCTTTCTGACGGTAAGACAACAAGGCTGCGACAAAATCCTGAACCAAGGGCCGGCCCAAGTCAATTTCATCGGGAGGTATAAAGTGGTATTGCGCGTTGTGGTGAAAAGTTTCCGCAGTGCGTAATTTCCGGGCATGGCATCCGTCGCTGGCGTGCTTTTCGTCCAGCCAGCGGGCGAAAGCCTTGAGCTCGGCCGGCGTTCCGCAGGGCCGGCTGTAAGCATCGGCCAGTTGCGTCAAAGCGCATACTGCCGCCTGATACAGCAGCTCCGAACCGTCATCGTAATCGCCGGCCGCAAAAGCCAGGTCGGACTCCGCCAGGAACTGCTCCGGCGTCTTGCCGGAAACATCTACTATTGCCGTTGGAATCGCTGCCGTCATCTCAATCTCCTCTGGCCAATCCCATCTCGTCAATCCTCTCCGGGCGGTTTTGCTGCCAAGTTGGATTGGGGGGCCGGCAATAGCTTATTCCGGCCCCGCCAATCCGTCTATCCCGACGTCATTCCGTTAAAGCGGAGTTGCACCCCTGACTTTTCCTCTTGGAGCTTGGCTACGGCGTCCGAATCCTCCGGGCCCCAGCCGCGGAACATGGCTTCCACGTGCCTTTGGTCAACGAGGTTGGACAGCTCCATGGGGATGCCGTATTCGCGGCCCAGGTCAGTGGCCAGGCGCACATCTTTGGCGGCTAGGGCGGTGGCGAACCCAGGCTCAAAATTGCCGGTGAACAGGTAGCGCGGGAACTTTTCAGTGAGCCGGCGGTTGCCGCCGCTGCTGTTGGAGATGACATCGGCCAGAGTTTCCAGCGACACGCCGGCCTTGACGCCCAGCGTCAGAGCCTCGGACATCAGCACGCCAATGCCCATTGACAACAGGTTGTTGCAAATTTTGGTAACCATGCCGGCGCCAATGTCGCCGCAATAGACTACGTGGGCGCCGATGGCGTCCAGCATCGGCTGGACCTTTTCGTAGGTGGGGCGATCGCCTCCAACCATTACGGCCAAGGTGCCGGCCGCTGCGCCGTACACGCCGCCGCTAACCGGGGCGTCCAGCACGGTTACGCCGCGCGCGGCGCATTCAGCGTGGATACGCCGGATGACGGTGGGGGAGTTAGTGGAGAGGTCAACATAGACATCGCCGGCAGCGGCGGCGGACATAATGCCGTTTTCGCCCGTTACCACGGCTTCAACATCGCGCGGCACGGGCAGAGAGGTGAACACGGCATCGTTGCCGGCGACGCAGCCGGCCGGCGTGTCCGACCAGGCCGCGCCCATTTCCAGCAGGTTGGTGGCCGACTCCCGGCGCAGGTCGTGCACCGTGAGCTGATGGCCGGCTTTGATCATATTTTCCGCCATCGGGTTCCCCATATTGCCTACACCGATAAACCCAGCTTTCATAGAACGAAACTCCTCAATGGCTGCGAACAGTACCGCAGCGCGTCCGCAAGCGTTGTGATGGATAGATGGACGGCATTATAGCACGCAGCAGCGACGCTACGCCGCCGGCATTCGCTGACAAGGCATCGTTGACAAGTCGTTGATAAACGCTGACAACCTGATAATTTTGCTTTGCACAGCGTTGATAAGTCGTGCTAAACTGCTTACTGACCAGCCTGTCCCGTCGGCGGCAGCAATCTGTCAACGCGACGCCTGAGGTTCTCGACCGGATGCCGGGCCGTTATCAACGCCGGCGCCAATCGGAAACTATTCTGGACTGTCAGCGTTGTCAACGCAGTTACCGTTATCATCACTTAACTAAAGTTTCCAATTCAATGATCGATACAGTTAGAATTAACGTCAACGCGGGGGCAGGCGGGAACGGCTGCGTGAGCTTTTTGCGTTTGAAATACCAGCCGCGCGGCGGGCCGGACGGCGGCGATGGCGGCAATGGCGGCAGCGCCTATATCGTGGGCGATGCGTCCATCAATACGCTGCTGCACCTGAAGTTCAACAGCACCTTTTACCTGGAACGCGGCGGACACGGCAAGGGCAAAAACCAGCGCGGCGCCAATGGCAAGGATACCTACATCAAGGTTCCGGTTGGCACTGTGGTTTGGCGGTTGCAGCGGGACGGCAGCCGGGAGTTCGTGGCCGATGTTGATGACAGCAGCCCGCCGGCGCTGGTGGCCAAAGGCGGCGATGGCGGCTGGGGCAATGCCCGTTTCGTATCGTCCACCAACCAGGAACCGATGCTGGCGCAGGCTGGGGGCAAGGGCGAAAGCTTATCGCTGTGGCTGGAACTGAAACTGCTGGCCGATGTCGGTCTCTTGGCCAAGCCGAATGCCGGCAAGTCAACGCTGATTTCCCGCTGCTCTGCGGCGCGCCCCCGTATTGCCGACTACCCGTTCACCACGATTGAGCCGGCCTTGGGCGTAGTTACTCACCATGACCGGGATTTCGTGATGATGGAAGTTCCGGGCCTGTTGGAAGGGGCGTATCGCGGCATTGGATTGGGGCATCGTTTTCTGCGTCATGCGGAGCGCGCCCGCGTCTATGTGCATCTTATCGACGGGTTGTCCGACGACCCGGCCGGCGATTATCGGATGCTGAACCGGGAACTGCGCGAATTCAGCCCGTTGCTGGCGATGAAACCGCAGGTGCTGGCCGTCAACAAGCTGGATAGTACCGAAACCCGCGAGTTGCAGGATGTCATTGAGGAGGAACTGCGCCGGTCTATTCTGGCCGACAACGGCGGCGATGCGGATGCCGCCAATGCAGTGCCGATTCACTTCATATCGGCGGTATCCGGGGAGGGAGTGGATGCGCTGCTTGACCGTGTCTCTATGATGCTGGCCGAAATTTCGCTGCGTCCCGCCGCCGACTACGCCGGTTGGGATGCCGATTATGATGGCTCCGCAGCAGCCCCGGCAGCGGCGCAACGGCAACGGCTGCCCCCGGCGGGGTTCTATATGGACGGTGAGGTTTATGTAGTGCAGTCGGAGCGGCTGGAACGCTTGGCGGCGCGCGCCGATATGCGGGATTACCGGGTGCTGCTGCAACTTTGGCGGGAAATGACGCGCATCGGCATGGCCCGGCGGTTAGAGGAAGCCGGGATCACCGCCGGAGACACTATCCGCATCGGCAGGGCCGAGCTGGAATGGTTCTAGGATGGATGGGGCCGTGATGACCTGCAAGGAATCCCGCCGCATCGGTATCCTGGGCGGCACTTTTGACCCGCCGCACCTGGGGCATCTGCTGATTGCCGAAACTGCCCGCGTTACGCTGGATCTGGAAGCGATGCTATTCCTGCCGGCCGGCGAACCTTGGCTGAAAGCGGGCCAGCGCATTACTTCGAGTTCGCATCGCCGGGAGATGGTGCGGCGGGCGATTGCGGACAACCCGCGTTTTGCCCTGTGCGATACGGAGCTGCGCCGCGCCGGGCCATCCTACACAGTGGACACGCTGCGAGAGTTGAGAGCGACGCTTGCTGATGACTGCGCTTTATATTTCATCGTCGGCTCTGATGTGCTGCCGCATTTTCATCGCTGGAAAGAACCGGAGCACATCCTTGAGCTGTGCCGGTTGACGGTGGTAGAACGCCCCGACGGTCCGGCGCAGCCGCTGGGGCTGTTGGCGGCGCAATATCCGGCGGCGGTCGCTGCCGGCGCAGTGGTATCCTTGCCGGGGCCGCAGGTGAATATCAGCGCATCGGAACTGCGCCGCCAACTGGCCGCCGGACACGCGGCGCGCTATCAAATCCCGGATGCGGTAATTGACTACATCCGCTGCCATGCCCTCTATGAGACCTGGGAGTAATCTATGACGCAAACCGATAATGCCCCGCCCAAGACGGCTGTTGACCGGATACTGGAGTTAGCGCTGGAACGCGGCGCCATCCGCTACGGCGAATTTACGCTGTCATCAGGGCGCAAGAGTAGCTACTACTTTGACGGGCGGCGGCTCAGCCTGGATCCTGAGGGGGCGCATCTGTTGGGGGAGGCGCTGCTGCCGCTGCTGGCGTCAGCCGGCGTTGATGCGGTTGGCGGGCCGACTCTGGGCGCGGATCCGATTGTTGCGGCGGTTGCAGCGACGTCCTGGCGCCGGCAGTCGCCTATCCCCGGATTTATCGTCCGCAAAGAGGCGAAAGGGCATGGGATGGCGCAGCTGATAGAGGGGCCGCTGCGGGAGGGGGCCAGGGTCGCTATTGTGGATGATACCTGCACTACCGGCGGATCCTTGTTTCACGCTATTGCGGCCGCGGAGGCGGCGGGCTGCCGGGTTGTCCTGACTTTGGCGGTGCTGGACCGCAACGAGGGGGGCAGCCGGGCGATACGGGAACGGGGCTACCCCTTTGAGGCGTTGCTGACGGCGGGGGATGATGGGCGGATTCGGCCGGCCGGCAATCCCTAGCCATTCCGCGAAAGTGAAATTTGGGCATGGATAAAGGGGATGAATGGGGATTTTGGATTCCGGCGCAAGCCGGAATGATGGTAAGAGGTGCGGAATGGCGGGCATGGGGTGGCCGGAATGATTGACATTGCGCCGGCGCATCGTTAGCATTGCGGCATTCCCGATCCGTTCCGTCCCGCCCAACCCGCCCCGACCTGCCCAGCCCGGAAAGGAGGCTCCGCTTTATGTTCGTGCAACGCGACCTTACCGATACCGTTGCTACCCGCGAAGGCAATATGCATTTCATCAAGCAGGGCGCCGGCTATCCGCTGGTGATGCTCCATCCGCTGGGAACTTCTACCTGGGCTTGGAGTTCCGTCATTGACGCTTTCAGCCGGCATTACACCTGCTACGCCTTTGATATGCTGGGACACGGCGCATCCGACAAGCCGGCCCGCCATTTCAATATTCCCGATTACGCCCAGGCGCTGGATGATGCCTGCCAGATACTGAACATCCATCGCGGCCACTATGTCGGCAACTCGGTAGGGGCGGTGCTGGCTACCGAAATGGCGGCGTCTTTCCCCGACCGGCTGGACAAGCTGGCCTTGGTCGGCGCGCCGGTGTGGGATGCGCGCACTGCCCCGGAACGCATCGCCGAAGCCGCCGCCGGCTACGACGCCAACGGTATGCCGGCCCTCCGCACCGTGGCGCAGGCCAAAGAATCCACTACCTTTGCCGAACCCCGCCCGGAATGGGTGGACGCGATGAACGACACCCGCGCGCAGGCCGGCCATTGGGTCAAAAAGTTGCACGAATCGCTGGCCTGGTACGACATAATGGCGCGGCTGCCGCGGGTGCAAGCCCGGGAAACGCTGGTGCTGTACGGCGAACACGACCGCCTGCGGGATGGCGAGGAGCTGCTGCACAACAACATCGTGCGCGCCCGCAAGCATATTATGCCGGGCGTCGGCCACATCCCCCAGATTGAGGATCCGGAGGGTTTCGTTGACGCCGTGCTGTCGTTCCTGAAACCGGCAGCCTGAAATCCGGGTTTTCCGGGACCAGGTTTGTCGGCGCCGGGATTTGCCGACTGATTTGTTGACTATTGACGCCGGCTTTGCTTGGGCTTGCGTTGCCCGGCGGGATACAATAGGGTCAAATGTTTGGCGTCCTTTGCCGCCGCAATCCGCCGCTGGGATACGATAATGGAAGCCGCCGTCATAGATTCCGGCTTTCGCCGGAATGACGGATGTGTGGGTTCGGAATGACGGATGTGCGGGTTCGGAATGGCGGGTATAGGGGTTGAGGGATGATGACTGTAGAGGCGGTGGAATGGCGAAAGCATCCGCCGGGCTGCGGTAAATCGTAATATGCCCATACGCCCCGGAGCGTTGTTGAGAATATGCCGACTGTTTATGTGAAATCGCGCGGCCGCGGCCGCAGCCTGCTGCGTACTTCCAAGCGGCGCGACAATTTCAGCCCGGCCAGCATTGTGGTAGCCGGGATCGGCACCGCCGGCTGCCGGCGGGCGCTGCTGATGTTGCAGCGATTCTCCGAGCTGTCGGCCCTCAACCGGGTGCAGAGCGCCGTTTTCCACGACTGCAACGATACTACCATTAGCCACATCGGGCGCTACCTGAACCGTTTCCTAGGCAAGGGACGGGGCGATGGCGGCGTACAAATCGTCTTTCCGGGATATGTGCCGCTGCCCGACGGGTTCCTGCGGGATCCGCTGCGCTTTCACGAGTTTGAAGGCCCACTGCGGCAGGATATGGACAATACAGTGGCGCAGGTTGCCGCCCAGTCCGACCGCTGCGGACGCGCGCCGGCGGTAATCATCGTCTTTATGGGGTTCGGCGGCCATGCCGTGCTGGGCGGACAGCTCTATGAAAAGCTGAAAGCGGCGTTCCCGTCTTCGGTAATGCTGCCCACCATAATGCTCCCCAGCGACCATGTCTGCGAGGAATGGACGCGCCGCTATATCTGGGAGCAGTACGAAAGCCTGCTGGCCGGCTCCAAATGCCTGCTTACCGCGCAGTCGTCCGCCGGCGCCGGCGATGAGGACATTCGCCTGGCCACCGGCTTGGCCGCCATTGAAATGGCGGAGTTTGAGGATGGGGACGCCTCGGAAAGCCCGTTGAGCGTGGTTTGCAGACGGCTGATTCCCTCGTCGGGGGGATGGCTGGGCATCGCCGCCGTGAAACGCCGAATGCCGATTGTCCGCAAGTTTCAGTGGCTGAAAGTGCCGCCCCGCTGGAGCGACTACGCCGCTTTGGGCCCGGACGAGGACACTTCAACGTCGTTGAGCCACGCCATCTGGGGTACGCTGGACGAAGCCGCGCAGATGGCGGCGGGCATTGGCCGTTTTGAACGTACTCCGCAGGAAGTGGTCATCTCGCTGCCCATCCACCCCGACGCGCTGGAGCCGGTAGCCTCAGAAGCCGCCGAGATGCTGGAACGCACTTCTCTGTTCGCCCGCTACCCCAATATGGATGTTGCCTTCACAACGGCGCGCTTTGACGAGGGCGTTGACCGGGCGCCTTATGTCCATGTCGCCCGAATGTATCCGGTTTATGGAGAGATTGACCCGATAATGAATATACTGCATCCGGGCCGGCAGTATGGACGGACGGAAACGGGCGTATCGCCGTTTGAGACCGGGTTCGGAACCTGGTATCATCCGGACCCGGAGGCATACGCGGCGGCGGCGCTGGAGGCCGGGGCCGCATACGGTTCCGGCCCCGGTATGGATATGGATGCTGACGCTGTCGGGGGGGCGCCCGGGCCGTAAGGCCGGGTCCATGGCGGCGAGTTGCCGAAAGAGGCAATCGCCGCAATACTGCCCGATTTGACAAGCGCCGGCCACTCTGCTATGCTCTGCATAAATGCGTTGCGGAATCACATCCGTTCCGTGTTATGTTATTGAGACATAAAGGAGAGTTCCGGTCGTTTTATAAAAACTGCCATATTTTCACCGATTACCGCCCTGGTAAAGCATCACCCTGCTGCGAACCTTTCGCAGGTACGGCAAGCAGGATACTGGACAGGAGGTCGAGAGAGCAACTATGCCACCGAAAACACGCACTTTCCGAATTCGCCCAGAATCGCTCCGCCCGGTGGCGTCTATTGACAACAGCCGGGAGAACATCATTCCGCCGCCCATTATGTCCGTGTCGGTAGGCACAGCGGGCTACAAGCGCAGCTGGCTCTGGGCCCAGCGCATGGGGCAAGCCGGGGCGCTGAACCGGGTGCAGAGTATGTTCATATACGACTGCAACCAGGCGACGACTACCGACATCGACGGCAAGATGGGGGCGATGCGCGGGGCCAGCGGCGGCAGCGACCTGCCGATCATCCTGCCGGAATACTTCCCGAAAGTGGACGGCTTCCTGCGCGACCCCAACGCGTTCAAGGATTTTTACGGGCTGATCGACCGGGACTTGGACCGGATGATGGACATCGCTGAAAAGCGCTCCGAAGCCGTCAGCGCGCAGCCCCAGATTATCATTGAATGGCTCGGCTTCGGCGGCCACGCCAAAATCGGCGGCCTGCTGCACCAAAAATTGGTGGACGCTTTCCCGGAAGCCACTTTCCTGCCCATCTTGCTGCTCCCCCGGGAACACGTCCTGGAGGAAAATATGCGCCGCGAAACCTGGGGCGCTTATGAACTCACCATGGGCCGGGAAAACGAAAAGACCGGGGATTACGGCAATGGCCCCCCGGTGCTGTTGACCGACAATCGGCAGTCCACCCGCGGCAACTTCCGCACGCTGGACGACAACCTGGCGATCGGCCTGGCGTCCATTGAGGCCGCGGTGAAGTATCAGACGGACAGCGGTTCGCTCGCCGAAACCGTGGCCAGTTTCTCCGACTACTCCAACGGCTGGCTCTGTATGCGAGTGCTCAGCCGCCGGCTGGATGTGGCCGATGTGCCAATCCAGCGCAACCGCTTCTCCCCGCGCCGCCTGATGGGCGGGCTGGGCAACCGGCAGACCGCCATCCTCAAGGGCAAGGACAACCACCTTACTTGGCAGATTAAGGATGCCTTGTGGGAAATCGCCGACACGGGCAAGCACTCCGAGTTGCAAATGGCGTTGCATGACCCCATTGACGACGAATCGGTGATGCGAATCGTCGTCGCTCTGCCGGCCGACGAAAACGGCATCCGCGAAATTGAGGAGGACGTCCGCGACCAGCTGGAGCGGGAGAACTTTGAGGAAGCTTTCCCCAATATGTCCTACTCCTTCGCGCCGGCACACTTCCCCGGCAGCGACAACGACCACAAAATGTACGTCAGTATGTTTTATCCGCTACGGCGTCCCGGCGTGGAAAGCATCCAGCGGATTATGGGGCGTTCCGGCGATTTCCGCCGATTGGAGGACGATACCTCCACTCACAATATCGGTTTCGGCACCGGCCTGTGCATGGACGCTACCGGAGGCTTCAGCGGGGCGCGCGAGCTGCAAATGCTGGAGCAGTACGGCTACCAATCCCGGGGCGCCCAGCGTCGCATTGCCCGCGAAGCCGCCCGTCGTTCTACCGCGGAAGCCGGCGCGTACAGCAACGGCTACAACGGCAGCCGGGAATACGCCGCGGCCAACGGCTACCGGGACGGCAACCGGCCCTAACCGAACCCGACCAAGCCCGGCTTGGCCCGGCGCGTACACGCCAAGAAAGGGGCGGGCATCAAGCCCGCCCCCGAACTTTGATTGACGCTGCGCTTCGTCAGTGAACTTAGAGGAGCGGACGCTAGGCTGGCTGGGGCAAAACCCGGCATTTTAGGCACCTGCGGAATCCTGGACGATACTTGCCGACGAGACCCCGGAGCCCAACCCTGCGCCTACGCTGATTAATGCCAATAACGGCTTGTACTGGGACTGGCGATCTGAGCTTCGTTGCTGCGAAGCAGGCAATCCTTAAAGCCCATCCCGCTGGCCGGGACAATCCCGAGTATGACGCCTGGTATGCCTGGGTAACGCAAGGCGTCGCGCCGCCAGCCGACGACCCGCGACGACATCATCGCGTCGCTCTCCGAAACTGCGCGGCAAATCGCCGCCCGCATCAACAACGCGGAGCATCTGCGCCGGGGGCGCGTCCGCCCCATCAGCGTCCTGTCGGCCTTGACCACCTAGCAGGCTGGCAAAAGCGTCCGCGGCAGCCACACCGGGCAGCCCGTTCCGGCGATTGCCGACGCGCTGGACGCCGCTTTTGACAAGTCATTCGTCTTTGCGCCGCAATAGCCATTGCCCGCCGGGAACGCAATTATCACAGCGCCGCTTTCTCCGGTGCCGGCGCAACGCGCATGACTGTGCTTGAAAAACGCCGCCAAGCCCCCGCCGCCGTATCAGGTTCAATTCTGGACCGCCCCAAACCGGCCCAACTGCTCTACTACGCGGCGGCGCCAAAATCCGGGATTACAACCCCGCGCTGCCCGGCAACGGATGCTACCGAATTATCCTCAACCGGCCCGCCAATTCCGCGACGCTTACCCAATCTGAAAAGAAATCCTGGCCGAGCAAGTCCAACGCTTTGCCGCCTGCGAACATGACGGAGTACGCCTGGCAAGAGCCAGCCCGGCTGGCCACGGAAGACGAAAAGCCGATTGACTACTCGCGGCGCGGCATCGCCGCCGCTCCGCGGAGCGGAAACCGAATACGGCGCATTGCAGATGACCTCTCAGCCTCTGGCTGGCGCAACCGACAATTGACGACGAACGTCCGGCCACGGCCAACGCCGACCGGCTATAATAAGGCTACCACACAGGAGACTCGGACTTGTTATGACTACCATCGCCGCCCGTGCGCCAATCGCCACCTTCCAGGACATCCTGGACGCCATGGCGCAGAACCCGGAACTCAAAGCTGAAATGCGCCGGCATCTGCACGACGAAGATTTTCAGAACCTGCCCCGCACGGTTGCGTTGCTGGTCGATAATTTTCAGGAGCTTACGGCACTCACCCGGGAAATCGTTCAGCGGCAAGACCGGCACGACGCCGACATCGCCGAGGTCAAAGCCGGGCAAGCGCGACACGACGCTGACATCGCCGAGCTTAAAGACGGGCAGGCGCGACTGGAAGCTGGGCAAGCGCGGCATGACGCCGACATCTCCGAGCTCAAAGCCGGGCAAGCCCGCATTATATCCGTGCAAAGCCAGATGCAAGGAAGTCTCAACCGACTCAGCGGCACCGATTACGAGCGTAAAATCGCCCGCCGCTTGCGCCGGCAAGCCCCCCGCCACTTCGGGCTGAATGACGCCGTGTTGGTGCACAGCGTGACCCTGCCCAACGACAACGCGCTGCCCGACCTGCTGGACAACGCCTGCGCCCAAGGGCTGATCACCAATGACGAAGCCGGCCAAGCCGAAGTCGTCGACATCGTCATCAGCGGCGTTGCCGCCAACCAGGAAACCGCCTACGCAGTCATCGAGGCATCCATTGCCGTGGACAACAGCGACGTCGCGCGCGCCCGGGACCGGGCCGACATCATTGGCCGCGCCGCCGGCGTATTGGCCCAGCCGGCCGTGGTCGGCATCCAAATACCGGACGCCATCCGCCAAGCCGCCAGTGCCGCCGGCGTCGCCGTGATCATCATGCCCGACTAGGCAAACTACGGCACCATCATCAAGCCGCCGCCGTCGAACGAGCACCGATATGTCTATCCCCTCCAAATCTGCCCTTGCTGCCTGCCCTGCCCAATATACCGAAGGCGGTTGAGTTCCCAAGCCCCCCGAAGTCCCGGCTGGAATGGCACCCGGCAAGCCCCGCGGCGGGCGGCATCCGGCTAACGAAAAAGGCGAAATCGCCTACCGTTAATTAGGGCGTGTAGTCAAATTATGATTTACCACAGTTCGGCGTCTGTTTTCGTCATTGCGATTCCATTACAACCGTCATTCCGGCGCAAGCCGGAATCCGGCGTCGTAACTGTCTACTACGGTAATGGAGCCGGCAAGCATAGATTCCGGCGAAAGCCGGAATGACGGGTTTGAGGTTCGGAATGACGGGGAATATGACCACACGCCCTAGCGTATGAATTGGACACCCCCGTCAAAATGGCTGCCACCCAGTCTGCCTGCGCTGGATCGTCCAACTCTGCTGCTGCTAATCGCGCATACCGGAGCGGAACTGCCGTTACAAACTGATATCCACCATCCCATCATCAACCTGAATTCCACCTGGTCTATGCACAACGCCGCCGCCCAAGCCGTCAACGCCTGCCTTGCTGGTGAACCAGTGAGAAGGCCATGTCCCCGACCAACACCCGGTCATCATCCCGGGAATCCGCTACTAAAGCGCAAAAGCAGGCGGAACTCCGCGAGTACATCGGCAACTGGGCATTGGCCATCCTCTGCGCTGTACGCTATACTCAATCCCCAACCGGGAACGGCTTACGGAAAGTATCTCGTTCCGCATCGGCGGCGCAGCCGTCATCATCATACTCGTGGCGCTGTTCGTGATTGCCACTCCAAAGTCCGGCTTGACCCGGCAATGGCTCAACTGCTCAATTCAATAGACCGCATCAACCGCCGGTAGAGGTTTTGACCATGATTGAAATTTATCCCGACGACCTGGCCGTCGTGCTGCGCCAGGTCTGCCTTTACGCCGCCCGTAAAGCCGCCGACACCCTTCCCGACTACGACTATGAGCGCGCCCGCGCCGCGCTGGAACACGACCTGGACTTCATCACCAAGCAGTCCGAAGCGATTGTGAACCTGGAACTCCGCCTGCTCCACGGCTACGGCGACCGGCAAAACGTTACCCGGCCTCAAATCGACGCGTTGAACGCAGTACTGTCCGCATCCTGCCAGGAATGCGCCGCCCTGCTTGCGCCCGCCACATAAGGCTGATAGCGCGCCCATAATCCGGCGCACGGGCCCGTTTGAGCCGGGATCACCGCCGCAAGCACGAATACGCCCTTGCAGGCTTGGAATGGGGAAAGCCCACAGTCCTGATGGTACGAAAATCTGCCGGAACCCTCAACGCCAATTCCGGTTATTGCGCCGGCGCATTCGCTTGGCATCCGCCCCAATCCCTACCAGATTTCGCGGTCTATGCCCAACCGTCGGCCCGGATTGCCCTAACTGGGCGCCGCTTTATGACTAGATCCCACGACCGCGCCGCCGCTCCCGGCGATGTTCTCCCCAATTCCAGGAACTTCTCTCCGAGCTGTTCCAGTTTGACGATGCCGACCTGGATTTCGGCATCTACCGCATTATGAACTATAAGCGGGATGCGATCCGGCGGTTCATCGAGGCAAGGATGCTCGCCGCCGGCATCTACAACCGCCTCTACCAATTTTTCCGCCGTTACTACCAAGACGGCGACTTCATCTCCCAACGCCGCTACTCTAGCAGCCAGCGCTACGCTATTCCTTACAATGGCGCGGAAGTCTATCTCCATTGGGCCAACCGCGACCAGTACTATGTCAAATCCGACGCTCACTTTCGCAACTACGACTGGAACGCCCCCAACGGCATCGCTGTCCGCTTTCGCCTGGACAACGCCAATGTGGAGCAGAATAACGTCAAAGGCGAAATGCGGTTCTTTCTGCCCTTGTCCGAAAACGCCCGGTGGGATGATGACGCCCGGGCTATTACCATTCCCTTTGAGTATCGTCCGCACTTGGCGGCGGGCGGGCGTTTAGCAGCAGGGCAACGATGCCTTGCGCTGGCAAACTCGGCAAAGCCAGGGCCGCCATACCGAACCCGGCGACGCCATTCATTATTGACAATCAATTGGTGAAAACTACCGAAAAAGAGGGACGCGCGGCTACTACGCCGGCAAAAAAGCGCAGGGGCGCAAGCGTCATATCGTAGTCGATACGGTGGGGCTGCCGCTTGGAGATGGTATCGCGTGGGGCGGAGCAGCCGGGTTTTGCGGTATTGTAGCGGCGTTGGGTAGTGGAGTGGACGCTGGGCTGGCTGGGCTGGCAGCGGCGTTGGATCAAAGATTATGAGGCGTTGCCGGAGAGCGGCGCTACCTGGGTGCAGATTGCGATGCGCCGGCTGATGCTGCTCCGCTTGGCGCAAGAACCGGCTTTTTGACACACCCTAAGAAGGCAACTCGCCGTTTCCAGTATCGAACAGCCCACCAGCTCCGGCCATTATACAACTAGCGGCAGCATAACCACGATTACGCAGCTTTTGGCAACCACGCCCCCGGAAACGGCGTTATTACCCCTGAACGGCGCCATCCGCCGGCGCGTCAGTTGGTATAATAACAGCACAACGCCGACCAATAGCGGCAGTAGAGCCCAGTTCAATCCGACCGTCAACGCTATTGCCAAACAACACAGCGCCCTCAATGCCGCCCGACGCCGGCAGGTCCAGCCATGTTTTACCCTTACGACCACACCTATCCTTGGGATGAACTCTACTACCGCTTCCTGAGGGGCAAAATCGCCCTTGCCGATTGGCGGCTCAACCAGCGTTGGGACGAATTCCGTATTGAACCCAATCGCGCTATCGACGACATTGACGACGATCGTTACGACCGCCTCAACGCCATTGCCAGCCTCTGCTTTCCCATGTCGCGCCGGCGTCTGCCCCTACGCCGTTGCCCGCACTTTGATGCCATCGTCCTTGCCATCGCTGTTAGCAACCCTACCACCATAAGCAGACTCGGCGATGACCTGCGGCGCGCCCGCGCCGACCTGCCCTCGGGGTGGCTCTCTGCCGCCGTCGCCATTGCGCCGGACGCCAGTCCCACGATGGTAGAAGTTGCCCAGCGGCGCGAAGTCCACATCATTACTCCCCATGGACTGCACACGCCGTACCACGGCCCCATACCTCCCGCATTCCGCTTGTGAGCGACTATGCCGCAGCGCCAGACACGCCGGCAGAGCATTACGTCTCTGCCATCAAGTAACACACGCATCTGATCCAGACCGGCAAAATCCTCTTTGCCGCTGCCAGCCGGTTCCCGGTCAAGAACTCGCGGCAATCGCCGACGGTCTGGAAACCGGAGCGATAAGCCGACGTCATCGCGCGTCTGCGCCAAGTCACCCAGGCGCTAAACGCCGTCAGCGGAGATGCGCTTTTTGGCACGATATAATCGCTGTCCAACCGCCGGGCGCATCTCCGAGCCAACCTAGCCGGCATCAAAGGCGCCGCACCCGCTACTCAACCACGACGCTATCTCCGGTTGCACCGGCCGGCATCCAAACGCCGTTGTTATCCAGCAACACATCCTTACCCAGGAACTCCTGGACTTGCCCGCCGCCTATGCCAGAAGGCAAGATGTCGTCGTCATCAAGGCGCTACTGGCCCCAATTGACAACCTTTCCCAGACAGCGGCCAGGCCGTCGCGCGGTGCGCCGTCGGCCGCCACACGCCGTCGACCCCAACAACAAGACCCACAAGGGACGCCCGGACGCTGATGACGACTGATGCGAGGGATATAGCCAACACCCAGACTCACAAGGGACGCCTCTCAGGCTCAACGTCCTCAACTCTAATCGTCAACGGACTGGTCAACGGCTTCCTGTCCGCATTGGCAGTCGGCATCATTACGGCAACCGCGCTGGCTATCGTTGCGTGGACGCTGGAATACCTCAAAAACGAGGGCGGTTTACCACCGGACTAGGGCGTGTGGCCATATCATCTTGGCCCAGAGGGATAACGCCCGTATTTGGCAAATCGCCAGATACGATGCCGCTTTTTGGCGTACCGCATCGCTGCGCTGCGCCATTCCTTGAACCTCTCAAATCCGTCCTCCACCAAATGACACAACCGGTACAGCTCCCGCCCGCCCGCGCCGCCGTCGCCGTAATCCGATGGCAAGTCGTGTCCAGTGACGCCGGTGTGGAGCGTCCAGAACACGGCGTTGGTAAAGCGGCGGTTGTCCTGGGCCGGGTGCCCGATTTTGCCGGGGCCGCCGGGCCGATGCGGCGCCACAAGTTCCCCCGCCCGGTCGGAGATGTCGCGGCGATGACAGGATGCGGTAGTGACGGCGTACATTGGATTGGACCGGACCTCCCCAGCGGATGACAGGCATTTTGGCAGATGCCGGCTTGCAATGCCCATTTACCGCCCAATCCCCAATTTGACCACACTTCCTAGGAATGCCCCAGGAATGGCGGGAAAATAAACCGCCTGATTGGAAACGCGGTTTTGCGGGAGGCCGGCAATTGACATCAGGGCGGTACGCAGTTACCATTGCGCTCAATTTTCGCCCGGCATCGGATTGGGCGTGCAACCTGTTCATTGGAGGAGGAACGTCTGATATGAGACAAAAGCAATTGTTTCGGCTGCGGCTGTACCATCTGCTGATTCCGGCAGCGGTAGTCGCTATGCTGGTTGGCGTAGCGTGCGGCGGCGCGCAGGCCCCTACCGACACGGGAACCGGCGACAGCGCGGCAACGGCGCCTACCGAATCCGCGCCCGCCACGGTAGCCGCCGTGCCGACCCGCACTCCGCAGCCGACCCAGGCGCCGGCCGCCGCCGTGGACACTGCCGGCAAGCGGCTGGTAGTGCTTACCGAGTCTTTCGGCAACGAAGTCTGGGATCCCAAGTTTGAGAGCGGCGACAAGCACGTTTGGCACTTTCCGCTGCATTCTCACATGATTACCACGGACGACGACCTCCAGTTCAGCCGGGACGGATTGGCCACCGACTGGAGCGTTTCGGACGACGGCTTGACGCTGTCCTGGACGCTGCGGGACGATGCCGTGTTCCATAACGGAGACCCGGTTACCGCTGAGGACGCCGCCTGGTATCTGAGCTACATTTGGGACGATACCGCCCGGTCGGTGGTGCGCGTCCGCATCTGGAACCTGGTCCAGTCCAGCACTTGCATGGAGCCGGGCGAGGCGTGCGACAACGGCGCTTACTCCGGCGAAAACGGGGACAAAGTGAAAGAGGGCCACGCCAAGGTTACCGGCCCCAATGAAATCAGCATCAGCTTTATTCAGCCGACGCTGAACTTTTTCTCCAGCGTGAGCGAGTCCAACGGCGGCACCGGCGGCGCCGTGCTCTCCAAGTCCTACTTTGAGAGCCTGGGCGACGACGATATGGCCCGGTCGGACGCTTACATCGCTGAGCCCAACCCCGGCGCGGCCGGCCCCTTCGACTTGGTTGACTTCACCTCCGGCAGCAAGATTGTGTACGAAAAGCGCGACTCCCACTTCATCCTGGACAGCCGCCCGTACCCCTTTGACGAGCTGGAAATCAACCTGGTTTCCGAGGCGGCTACCCGCAAGGCGGCCCTGCTGGACGGCACTGCCGACATTTCCCCCATTGACCTGGACTCCCGCGAGGAACTGGAAGCCGCGGGCTTGCAGTACCGCTTCGGCCCCGAGTCCACCGTCATCTGGATCAATGCCTGGAATTGCAGCGTTGACGCTCCGCAGACTCTGGGCTACGACCAGAGTCGCGACCAGAACGATGACGGCGACTACATTGGCGACCCCAAAGGGACGGCGCTGATGTGCCAGGACAAGCGCGTCCGCCACGCTCTGGACTATGCCATTGACAAGGAAGCCATCCAGGAACTGGTGGGCGGACCGGATGTGTTCCACATTGCGGGCACTGCGGCCGCTTCCCCGTCCGGCATCGGCTATCGGGCCAACGCCGGGCTGGATCCGTTCCCCTTTGATCCCGCCAAGGCCCGCGAGCTGTTCGTGGAAGCCGGCTACAATGTACCCGAAGCCCCGAACCCGGACGGCGGAACTTTTGAGGCCGTTACCAACCTCAAAGACCCGGTGATGCCCGGCGGCGGCGATGAGTGGAATGTCTGGACTTGGGAAGCCGGCGCTACGGTGCCCAAGATGCTCCAAATCGTGGAGTTCGTCTGCGAGGACTGGAAAGTCTATCTGGGCCTCACCTGCAAGCTCAATGTTGGCGAGGAAGCGTCCATCAAAGACCGGCAGTATGGCGGCGAAATCCCCGGCCAGTACCTGGTTCGCTCCAACGAGCACGAGTACGATGTAGCCTCCAAGCTGGTGGGACGCTTCGCCAGCCCCAGCGGTTCCTACATCAGCTATGACCCGCTGGTCAAGCCGCTGGTGGACGCCGCCCTGGCCGCTACCACCCCGGAGAGCCAGCAGGAAGCCTACTACCAGGCGCTGCGCCAAGCGCATGAAGGCCACTGGGACTTTGCGCCGGGTTATCTGGACGCGCCCTATGCGGTCAGCGCGCGCATCGCCGACTGGCGTCCGCGCCCGCTGCGCCCGTCGCCCAGCGCCCTGTGGACGATACAGTGGAAGTAGCGCGCTAACGCGGCGCACGCTGTAACGACCGCCGGCGGGGGCCGGGCGCAATGCCCGGCCCCCGCCAACTTTTAACGCCAAGTCAAGCGCAGCCGCCCATCGGGTATAATGGGCTATAAATCGCAAAACAGGAGCGATGCTATGACTATGCCAATCGCCAAATCAACCCCATTAGAAACCTTGCCCGTAGAAACCTTGCCCGTCATTGAGCAAGAGTTCGCCGCCGGCAACTATGTGGAATCCTCCCGGCTGCTTTGGGAGGCCACTAAAAATACCTTTTTGATGCTGGGCAAAGCGCATGGGTTGCATACGGATGACACCCGCACTATCGCATATGCGCTGGACGGAAAGTACGGGTTGAAAATGCACTATCTAGGTGTGCTGATTGCCGGAGGGCTGGCGCAAGACCACGCTGAAATGGAAGCTCTGGAATATCACGAGCTGGAAATTCCCCACCGCTGCTGCCCGAATTCATTCGCCAATGCTACCGGGAGTTTGGCCCTGATAAGTACTGACACCCCCGGATGGCAACGCGCTCTCCGCTACCGCAATCGGGCCATTGCTTACCGAAAGGCCGGTCGCTGATCGGGTATAATGGGCTATCAATCGCAGAACGGGAGCGATGCTATGACTATGCCAATCGCCAAATCAACCCCATTAGAAACCTTGCCCGTAGAAACCTTGCCCGTCATTGAGCAAGAGTTCGCCGCCGGCAACTATGTGGAATCCTCCCGGCTGCTTTGGGAGGCCACTAAAAATACCTTTTTGATGCTGGGCAAAGCGCACGGGCTGCACACGGATGACACCCGCGCTATCGCATATGCGCTGGACGGAAAGTACGGGTTGAAAATGCACTATCTAGGTGTGCTGATTGCCGGAGGGCTGGCGCAAGACCACGCTGAAATGGAAGCTCTGGAATATCACGAGCTGGAAATTCCCCACCGCCTGCTGCCCGAATTCATTCGCCAATGCTACCGGGAGTTTGGCCCTGATAAGTACTGACACCCCCGGATGGCAACGCGCTCTCCGCTACCGTAATCGGGCCATTGCTTACCGAAGGCCGGTCGCTGATCGGGTATAATGGGCTGCCAATCGCAGAACGGGAGCGACGCTATGACTATGCCGAGTACCAAAGCGGTTCTATTAGAATCCCTGCCCGCTATTGAGTGTGAGTTTGAGGCCGGCAACTATGTCGCATCTTGCCAAGCCCTGTGGCAAGCCACCAAGCGTACCTTTCTGATGCTGGGCCGGGCCCACGGGCTGGAAACCGACGACATCCGCGCCATCGCCCATATTTTGGACGAAAAGCACCCCGGCAAGCGCCACTACACGGGGCAGTTGATTGCCGGAGAGCTGGCGCAAGACCACGTTGAAACGGAAGCGTTGGAGTATCACGAAATAAAGTTAGCGCACCGCCTCTTGCTGGAATTCATCCGCGAGACTTGCCGGGAACATAACCCGTATGACGCCGCCGGATAACCGTAGTCGCCAACGGGCGGAACGGCATCATGCACGGGCGATTAGCTTCCGGGGTGACGCCGAGCTTTTGTTGGGACGGTACGACAAACCCGATTCGGCAGGGGTGCTGCTGTATGAATCCGCGAAGCAGTGCATCAACGCTCTGGCTAATCTTGCCGGCCGTAACCCAGGCGCTACCGGCGCTAAAACCGCTTTCCTGGAAAATGTTGCCAGGCAGCACCCCGGCTACCAGAACGCTTTGGCAGCCGGATGGCTAGCAGCTTCGCGATTGCACATTCACGCCGACCGGGGAAATCTGGATGATGCCCAGTTTCGCGATTCTTGGGCAGAGGCGCAAACTTTCATCGCCAATCTGCTGGCAATCTACGCCGCCGGCTACTGATATGCAACCAGCCGCCGCCGCACCTTTACATCCGTAACGCCAACGCTATGGCCGCCGTCGCATTACAGCCCTATGACCCCAAAGCGCTCGCCGTAGCCCGCGCCGTGGCCGGCGCGGTTGACGCCGAGGATGTCATCCTCTTTGGCAGCCGCGCCCGGGGGGATTATCACGAGTTGTCCGATGTTGACATTCTGGTTGTTACGGCGGACGATGCGCCGGCCGGCCATTCCTGCTATGACCAGGCCAGGCGGGTCGCTTATGCGACGGCGAAATCGGTTTATGGCGAACTAACCGGCGTGGATGTCCTGACGATGCCGGCCAGCCAATTCCGCTACTGCCGGCAGTCGCGCAACCATGTCGCCGGCCAGGCGGCCCGGCAAGGGGTTAATATGAACGGCGAACCTACCGGGTATGTACCCGGCCAGTATGACCGGGAAACCGACTGGCCCGACATCAACCAGCGCATCCTGAATACCCGGCGCAACCTCCGCACGATGACGACGCTGGTTGCCAGCGACGCTGATGAGGAGGACATCGGGATGCACGCCCAGCAGGCGCTGGAGAACATCCTCAAGGGCTACATCTCAGCCATCGGCGCCGAATACCGCGCCGTTCACGAACTAGAGGAACTGGCGGAGATTGTCCGCCGCCATCCCGCGGAAAACCATATTACCGTTGCCGAGGGGCTGCACTGGCTGTCCAAATATGCCGTAGTGTACAGATACGGGGGCCTGGTGGAGCCGATTGACGACACGCGGGAACTGCTGGAACAGGTAACCCGCACCGCCGCGGAAATCACCGCCCGCATCCATCAGCTTACCGGCACTGACCCGGATGATGTGGTGAACACTATACGACGGCAGCGCTGACCGATCGGCGTCGTTGACTGCGGGCATTTTCTGTTATAATCCGCGCCAAATCACGCCCGGCGGCAGGTGAACGGATTGGCACGCTTCATCTTTTTTCGCATCATCCAGGCAATCGCTACGCTGGTAGTGCTGAGCGCGGCGGTGTTTTTCGGCACCGAGCTGACCGGCGACGCCGCCTTGGCAATGGCACCCGGCGACGCCCGGCCGGAGGAAATCCAGCAAATCCGCGAAAACCTCGGCCTCGACCGGGACCCCGTCACCCGCTATTTTGACTACCTGGGCGGCCTGTTCGTGGGCGACTTTGGCCGTTCCTACAACAAGCGGCAGCCGGCCGGCGACCTGGTGCTGGAACGGGTGCCTAACACTGTGCAACTGGCATTAGCCGCCCTGCTTATCGCCATCGTCATTGGCATTCCCTTGGGCATCCTGTCGGCGGTGAAACGGGACAGCTGGATGGATCGGGTAGGCAAAGGGTTTGCCATACTGGGAATGTCAATGCCGCAATTCTGGCTGGCCATCATTTTGATGTGGGTATTCGCGGTGCAACTGAACCTGCTGCCGGTGTTCGGCAAAGAGGGGCTGGATCCGCGCTATTTCATCATACCGGCTTTCTCCATTGCGGTGTTCACGATGGCCGGCTTTATGCGGCTCACGCGCTCGGCGATGCTGGAAGTTCTGGACAGCGAATATGTGAAATTCGCGCGCATCAAAGGGCTGGCGGAGCAGCTGGTGATTTTCAAGCACGCCCTGAAAAATGCGGTCATCCCGGTGCTGACTTTCGGCGGCATCAGCTTCGCCGGACTGCTCAACGGTTCCATCGTGGTGGAAGTCATATTCAACTGGCCTGGCCTGGGCCTGCTGATGCTGGAGGGCATTAAGACCCGCGACACGCCCATTATTGAGGCCACCATCCTGGTTTCCGGCTTCCTGTACATACTGATGTCCACGCTGGTGGATATTGCCTACGCCTATGTTGACCCGCGCATCCGGTACGGCTAAACGCCGCCGCATCCGCTGATTTCCCCGTCCCTGATTTCACCCGTCAAGGAGCGATTGACTTGGCAACGCAAGAACTGGCCGCCCCGGCGGCGCCGCCCAATGTAGTCGCGCGGGGGATGCAAAAAGCGCGGGAACTGCGGCTGCCGTGGCTGCCGCTGGTGGTGCTGACCGCGCTGATTATCGCCGCCGTGTTTGCCCCGCTGCTGGCGCCGCACAACCCGGAACAGCTGAACAAGCGCGACCGAGAAGTGCCGCCGTTCACTACTTCCCAATTCCTGCTGGGCACCGACAAGTCGGGCAAGGACATTCTCAGCCGGCTGATTTACGGGGCGCGCACTTCGGTGTTTATCAGCCTGGTGGCATTGGGCACCGGAGCGGTAATCGGCAGCTCCATTGGCGTAATCTCCGGCTATTTCGGGGGACGGACGGACATCGTGCTGATGCGGCTGGTGGACGCCGTGCTGGGTTTCCCTACGGTGCTGTTAGCGCTGATTATCGTAGCGATTGCCGGCGGAGCCGGCATCAGCAATGTCATCATCGCGGTAGCGGCAACGGTGTGGGCGCGGTTTGCCCGGCAAGCGCGGGGCGAAGTGTTAAGCATCAAAGAGCGGGACTTCGTAACGCTGGCCATCGTCGCCGGCGTATCGGCTCCGGTGATTATGTGGCGGCATATATTCCCCAATGTCATCAACACCGTCCTCATCGTCATCAGCCTGCTCGTCGGCCAGACCATCCTGCTGGAGGCGTCGCTGAGTTTCCTGGGCGTTGGCGTGCCGCCGGGCGAGCCGGCGTGGGGCATTATGGTATCGGAGGGACGCGACCAGATTTTTGAGATTTGGTGGCTGGCGCTGTTCCCCGGATTGGCGATAACCATCGTGGTGATGGCGATGAACTTCTTTGGCGACTGGCTGCGCGACACGCTGGATCCGCGGTTGCGCCGGACGCGCTAACCGGATTAGACGGCGGGGCAAACCGTCGGCATCGGCAACGGTTCCGGGGCGAATAGCAGCTATTCGCCCCGATACATTTAGTGGAGCAGGGCCGGGCGCGCCGCGCCATTGCTATCATTCCAACGCCGCCCACAGCAGCGTTGCCAGCCCGGCCAACGCCAGCGCGCCGGCCCACAGCAGATCCAGGTTGACCCAGCCGCGCCGCAGAAAGGCCAACCCGACCCGGTAGTACACTATCGCAGCGGCGGCCAGCATCGCCGCCAGCATTATGACGGTGTGCGCCAGTAGCCCGATAACCCACCAAATTGGCGCATCGGACAGCGACAGGAACTGCCCATGCTCGCCCAGTTCTCCGGCCAGGCCGGACACGGCCAGCCGGTCGGTAAGCGCCAGCACGACGGGAGCCAGCATCAGGCCGGCGCCGTGCGCCGTAGCCATCAGAAACGACCATAGTATCAGGTCGCGTCCCCCGACATTCATTCCGACCCAGCGGGGATGGCGGTAGTAGAGGATGACGCGGTAGATGCCAAAGGCCAGCAGGATGCCGCCGGCGGCGAGCCGCACCCAGCGCAGCGGCAGAAATGCGCCCACGGCCAGCAGCGCCGCCATAACTACCAGCAGCGACGCCAGATGCCCCAAGGCGATATAGCCGGTGGCGGTAAGGAGCTGCGCCGGCCGCTGCCGTTGCAACGCCAAGGCTACGGCGAACAGCCAGCCCATCGCCGGGTTCAATCCGTGAAACAGCCCCAGCGCAACCAGGCCCAGCCAGGGCCCCAGCGACGACAGGGCTGCCGGATCCGGTATCAGGGCGTGCAGCAACGGTAGATGGATCACCGAAAAGGCGCCGGCGGCGGCAAGGCCGGCCTCCGGTTATTCCGGCTGCGGGGCGGCAAGCGCTTCCAGCAGCCAGTCAGCATTATTGCGGGGGCCGATAGTATCTTTGCCGTCCGCCCTGACCCAGATGAATTCGCCGATTGCGACCGGGCCGGTATAGATGGCGTCTTTCTGCTCGTCGGTAAGGCTTTCCAGCCACCTACGGGTGCTTTTGGTGGCCTCGGAGCGAGCCAACGCTTCTTGATCGGCGCGGGCTTCGGCTTGGTCGAAACGGGCTTGGGCCTGGTTGGCGCGGGCTTGGGCCTGGTTGGCGCGCGCGGCCTCGCGTTGGCGGGCGTGGCGTTCTTGCAGGAAAAACATACCGTCGTTACCTCCCGTTATGGCCAGTGAGATGCCGTCGTTGAGGGCGCACTGCCGGATGATGTCCAGCCGTATCCAGTCGGACAGCGCGGCGTCCGGGTTGCAGAGCAGGATGGACGCCGTCTCTATGGTACAAGGCAGGCCGGTTTCGCGCCAGATGAACCACGAAACGATGAACGCAACCGCAGCGCATCCGATATGCACCGCCGGCGCCGCCAACCGACCGGCCCTGTCCCATATCAGCCCTGTACGCCCGGCATCTACCGCATCCGTCCCGTTACCCGCCGCTACGGGAAGCAGTAGGTATCGGAGGACGCATCGCCGCCTTGCAGCCGCACTTGGTGGGAGCGGGTCTTGCCGTAGTCCACAAAGAAATCCCGGTTGAGGGACATCCCGCCCTGCGGATTGGTGTCAATCCGGGCCAGCCATCCGTTCAGCCCGTCGGGGTAGAACTGGTCATCCCAGGACGAGTACAAAGAGTTGGTGAGATAGACGCGGCGTCCGTCGCGGCTGATTTCCACCATCTGCGGGCCGCCGGTAAGCGCCGCCCCGTTGGGATGCGCCGCCTTGCGGACGACGCCGCCCATTTCCAGCTCTCCGGTCTGCACCGGATGGAACGGGTCGGATACATCGTACTGCAACAGCTTGCCGGTGCCCCAGCAGGATATGTACAGGAACCGGTCGTCCAGCGACAGGTCAATGTCGGTAACCAGCGGCGGCACGGCGCCCAGAGGCTGCAAGGCCGGCGGCAAAACCGATGCATCGGCCGGCTCGGCGGGGATGCTGATGACTTTCTGCGCCGCCCATTTATCGCCGTCCCGGTGCCACAGGAACACCGAACCGGACAAATCCTCGGTGCTGACTACCACGCCGCAGAAGCCGTAGTGCCGAGTGGGGTTGTGCGCCGGACGCAGTTCCAGCGCCATCTGATGCTGCGCGCCCATATCCACTACCTGCTTGTGGCTGCGGCGGCGCATATCCCAGAAATGCAACGCATGGCCGAATTTCTGGCCGACGACATCCTCCAGGCGGACGCCGTTCTCAAACATTTCGGGCGTGCCCCATTCGCTGGTTACCATCGTATCCAGCCCGATGTGCCACCAGAAGTCGTAGGCCAGCTTCTGCGGGCCGCGGTCCAGTTCCCAAGGGCCGGTCGGCTCAAAGGTGTAGTGGTCCAGCAGCATTACGCCGCCGGGCGTGCCGCCGTCCGCTGCGCCCAGCGCGCTGATATAGATGGCGTCCGGCCCGCAGTGGACGGTGTGCGGACGGCTGTATCCGGCCCGCTGCACCTGCTCCGCCTCAATGGTTTTGACGATGCGGGGACGCTGCGGGTCGGGCTGCGTGTCCAGGATGTAGATGCGGCTGCTGGCCAGCGTCGGCACCACCAGATAGCGCCGTTCCAGATGGGGATGCGCCGACGACGGACACAGTGCGGCACTGCAAGCGTTCCAATTGAAATGATGCAGCTCGTCATCAATATGCGGCATCGGCACGGAATGGACGACCTGCGAGTAGGACGCGGAGTTGGGGTCGCAGTCCACGACGGTCATCGCATCGGGCTCGCCGGAACCGGGGTTGAGGGTGGCGACATAGGCCAGGCGTTCCTGCGGCGCCTCCATCGCCAGCCGCGCCGACGGGTAAAAAGTAGGGTCGGGTCTCCACATTGCCATATTGGGAACCTCCGAGGTTGCGGTGTGCGGTACGGATATGATGCGCTGCGCTGCGGTACAAATGTGCGTACTGCCTGGACAAGCCCGGCGCAGCACAGCGCAAAAACGGGTAAGATAATAACCCGGCAGGCGCAATGGGGCAACCGGGGGGGATGGCACTCGTGCTAGAATAATGGCAACCGCAACCGCATACGATTAGCGGCGAACCGGACGACGAGGATTGAAATGGACTGCGCTGCTATTACTAATTTGCTGAACCGGATGGGCTGCCATCTGAACAATACGCTCGTCGATGAAATGGTCGGGCTGGGGTTTCTGTTCCTGGTTTGCATCGCCGGCCTGTTCATCATCGGGATGGCATTCGTTGACGGCGTAATCAAGCCTTGGCGCAACGGAAAGGCGCATCATGCCTCTCCACTGGACGCCGACGCCACTAATACGGAGGAAGTCTAGCGTGCTGGAAAGCGTACTGCCGCATATCGCCGGGTGGGGCTTGGTATTCGCCTTGCTGAACTTGTTCATTACCGTTGACAAGCATTTGCGCGACAGCAGCAAAACAATTCGCAGTAAGATAGTGGTACTCATCATCACGGCTATTCTGATTGGCTACGCTGCTGGAATCGGAGTATTGGTGCTGAATGCGCTATTCCGCGGCGCCGAGATGATGCCGCCCGCCTGAAATGTCTGGCGTTGGCATCGTCCGCCTTGCCCTACCCCCTAATTCCCGCCGCCGCCAGCGTGGCCAGCGTCTCTTTGTTGTTGGCGTTGACGCCCGGTTGCAAGCACATCAGCCGGCGCCACGCTGCCAGCATATTTTCGGTCTCCGGGTTCCAGTCCAGGCCCAGCATCAGCGTGACCACCCGGTCAATTTCGGCGCGGTTGGCGTCAAGGGCGCTCAAACTGATGCGTTCCAGCGGCAGTTTTCGCAGGCGGTCAAAGTTCTCAACGGCAATCCGGCGCGCTTTCCGGCCAGCGTTGCTGTTGCGGGCAAAATCCGGGATAGGATGGTTGTCAATCGCCCGGACTTGTATCGGGGAACGTCCCAGCATTGTGGACTGTCCGTATCCGATCCTGATGAGCAGGCCGTAAGTGCTGTTGAGAAATATGGCCATCGCCTCGGCAACGCCCGGGGCAGCTGTGATAGTCGTCCACGACCGGCCGCCCATACATTCCTGCTCGGTGTAGGCGACGGCGATTTTCTGGGCGCTCATGCTGAGGCCACGCGACAAGTGGAAATGGCCGACGGTTCGCAGCATTCTCCGCGCGGCCTCGACATTGCCGCGCGGTTCGCCGTAGTGCGTCGGGACGCAAGTCATCGTTACTTGGCTGCCGGCCTGGAGTTCCCACAGCGACGGATTGTTGATGCTTTTGGCCTCCCGGGCCGGGTGCATGATAAATGCGCCCCGAGGGTCACGACTTGCTGGGAGACATCCCAGCAAGTCGTGTGTCGGGCCTTTGGCCGACACACCACTTGCGGTGGTCATCGGCAGCGCAAACTTTACAATCCGGCCCGTAGCCGGGTCCCAGGCGCTGCCTTGCGTAACATGGTTGGTCAGCACCGCATAATTGCCGCTGATGCCCACCGCCGACCAAGGTTTGCCCTCGCCCAAGCCGGTCATCCGGTAGTAAGTGCCGACGACTCCGCCGACATTTATATCCCCGGACGTCTCGCCGGACAACTCGCTGGCGGCTACGGCGCGCCGAATGGCGTCGGCGAACATCTTGGCTTGCAACCTGTTCTCAAAAGTGGTGTTCAGATTGACGCAGGTAACGGCGCGGTCGCCGTATTGCCCCCCGTTCTTGCTGCCGTTGGGCGGCTTATGCTTGGTGCCAACCAGCAGCATTTCCTGGATGCCGGTATCGGCGGACATTGACGCCCCATCGCCGGACGCCGTACTGATGGCGATAACATCGCAGTATTCGTTCTCAATGTTCCGGCGAAAGCCGGTATAAGTTTCGGCATGGGCGGCGGTCAGCGGCAGAACTTTGCCGTGCGGACAGCCCTTGCCCAGCATTTCGTGCTCAATGACGTGCATAAAAGTGGCCAGGCCGGCTTGCCCGTTAGCGACATCTTTAACCCGCCGGTTGGCGTGGCGGCGGTACGCTGCCATCGCTTTGCTGTCAATCGGGCTTTTCGCCCCGCCGCGCGGACGAAAGTAGGGGTCGTTGTTGCAAATGATGCCCACGGTGCGCGGGTCAATCACCAGCATTTCGCTTTGCGCCCCATTGCGCCCGACCAGTTCGCCTTCCATACCTGCCACGCCCTCGCGCGTGAGAAAGTTGAGCGAGCCGCCGGCGGCGGTAATGGCGAATATGGAGCTGGACGCGAAACCGGTTTCCGGCTCCAGCGAGGCCATATTGGCGGTGGCCACCGATACGGACTGCGGGTTGATGTCGGTAAGCTGAATACAGCGTTCAATTCGCCGGGCGTGAATGCTGTCTTTGCCATTGTCCGGGTTGGCGTAGTGGCGAAAGCGGATATTTTCCTCGGTGGCCCGCGCCAGGGTGCCGGTGCCGGCGCACACTTCGTTATAGCGAGCCTCGGCCGGCTTGGACAAACGGGCGGTAGTCAAGTTAGCCAGCAGTTCGGCTACGGCAGGCTTGGTGTAGTAGGCGGCGCGCTGGTCGCGGTCGGGTATTAGCGACTGCCAGATTTCGGCCGCCACATTAGTAGTGACTCCGATGCCGGTTTGCAGGTAGAGCGCCATCGCATTGTGTATCAGCCACAGAGTGCTCCCGGTGAATGGGCCAAGATCAGAGTCCTCCAGCATTGCGGCGGCGATGGTGGACAGCGGCATATAGTCCACCGCCTCAATCTTGCGCCATTCGCGGGCAATGAAACTGGGTATGGCAAAGCGCGGTTCAACGATCTGCCAAAGTTCCGGGTCGGCGATGTCCCGCGCATAATCCAAATTGCCCCACCGCCTCAGGTTGATATGCAGCTGCACCATACTGGCCAGGGTGCCGACCACATTGCCGGCCACGCCGTCCATCCCGCTGTCGCTGTCGTGGTTGCCGTAGCGGTCCAGCAGCCGGCTCTGCGATAACGCGGTGGTCATACGCAGCCGCTGCGAAAGTTCGTTTTGGGCGGTTTTGAGTTTGCTTACCACTTCGTCAATCACCGCAGCGGCGTAAGCCTCGGGAATGGCGGCCAGCCAGGCGTACTGCACCAAATCTCGCACCGACACCGGGACGGGCTGCGCCGGCATAATGTGGATGTCCGGGTCGTTTTCCGACTTGCCCGTTACTACCTGCATCAGGAATTGGGGATTGTCGCTCATCAATTCCCGGTCCAGGTCGACAAACCCCAAATCGCCAAGATGACGGGGTATGCCGACGGCGAGGACGCTTTTCATCGGCAGCGCGTAGTTGATGAATTCGTAGCCCAGCCGGGTCTTGGCGTCGCCGAGAGCCGGGGCGTCGTACTCGGTTTCCACGATAGTACGCAAGCCGTAGGGCATTTGCACTACGATGTCGGGGCTGGTATGGCCCAGCCGCGCCTGCCCGTGCTGCTCAACTTGCATTTGGTAACCGCGCGGAGACTGCCGTTCCATCGCCTGCGCGATAAAACCGTTGAGCGTCTTTTCGTCCATAGCCATAGCAATGCCCATCCCAACGATTCAGTGTAATCCTGGCTGGTGAAATCCAAGATAATGGATAAAGTATGCCGGCATCGAATGTCAACCGTCCCGGCGTCAGTGGACAATTTGCGGCGGCCGTCGGCCGCCAACAGCCGTATTCCCCTACCCCCGATACTCCCCCCAGCGCCAGGCGATGGCGGCGGCGGCCAGCGGTATGACTATTGCCAGGATACCCAACCCGGCGGCCAGGCCCTGCCCCTCTCCGGCGCTGACGACGGCTCCGGCGACCAGCGCCAGGTTCACCGCCGCCAGCGCGGTGAACAGCAGCGCCGACCAGCGGGGACGCCATACTGCGCCGCCGCCGGCCAGCAGGCCGGCAATGCCCGCCGCCAATGCCACGCTTTCCAGCGCCGGCGCCGCCGCTGCCGGAAACCGCAGGAAAAGCTCCGTCCAGCTTGGACACTGGAAAATCATCACATATTCGCCCAGCTGCGTAGGGTCGCAGTTCATCCCGATGACGTGCGACCAGACCAGCTGGCACAGGCCGCCCAGCAGCCCCAGCAGCAGCGCCGCCAGCCGGCTCAACAGCTGCGATGTAGTGTATGCGCCCATCGTATCCCCTGCTGCCTCTTTGCTCTAATCTGATGCGCCGGCCGGAGCCGACTGCCTGATTGCGCGGTCTATTCTAACCTAACCCGATTGCGGCGGGGATGCCCCGGCCGGAGTATCGCCAAGCGGCATAAATGATAGAATACGCTATCCTGTCCCCAGCCAGGCCCAGCGCATCGCCTAATCGCACCGCCCTAGGGCATCGCCCCAACACACGGGAGGAACGGAATTATGACCGCCGCCAAACTTGCAATCGGCAATGTTGAAATCGCTTCCCTGTCGGACGGCCTCCTGGAGTTCGACATCTGCAACTTTTTCCCGGACATCCCCGCCGCGCAGTGGGAACCGTTTCACGACCATCTGACGCCGGAGCGCAAGGTCAGTTTCAACCTGGCCTGCTTCCTGGTGCGCTCCGCAGGCAAGACTATCGCCGTTGACACCGGGCTGGGCGCCAAGCCAACCCCGGAGACGCCCTGGGGCGAACTGCTGGGCGACCTGGCCCGCAACGGCGTATCTCCCAACGACATTGACGCCGTCGTGATGACGCATCTGCACCGCGACCATGTAGGCTGGAACACCGTCCGCGATGACGCCGGCGCGCTCCGGCCCACTTTCCCCAACGCGCGCTACTACTTCAGCAAAGCCGACTACGCGGCAACCCACGACCCGGCGTTGCAGCCTGACCGCTTCCCCAATGCGCCCGACTGCGTCTGGCCGCTGGCCGAAATGGGCCTGGTGGAATGGATGGAAGGCGAGTACAGCATCACCGACGAGCTCACTACGCTGCCCACGCCGGGCCATACGCCCGGCCATATGAGCATTATGATTAACTCCGGCGGCGCGCGCGGCCTCATCCTGGGCGATGTGCTGCACAACACGGCGCAAATCCAGCAAACCGACTGGGCGTCCCGCGCCGACATCATCCCCGACCAGGCTGTTGCCACGCGCAAAGAGGTGCTGGATCGGCTGGCAAGCGAGGGCATCCCGGTAGCCGCCGTGCATCTGCCCGCGCCCGGTTTCGGAAAAATCGTAACGCTGCAAGGCAAACGCTACTGGCAGGCCATCTAGCGCGCGGTGCAGCCCTTTCCCCAACCGTCATTACCACCTCAACCGTCATCACCACCTCAACCGTCATTCCGGCGCAAGCCGGAATCCAGCGTCATAATCCGCTACTACGGTAATGGAAACGGCAAACATAGATTCCGGCTTGTGCCGGAATGACGGGAGGGGTTGGAATGACGGGGCGAGGGTTGAAATGACGGGGCGAGGGTTGGAATGACGGGGTGGGCTGTCGCAACGCTGGCCCCGCCATTTGCGCCTCTGCCGCCGTTATGGTAAATATACCCCCGCTCGCTATGGCCCAACCCACCGACATCCTGCAATCCGTGCTCCGCGACAGCGCTTATCGCCTGTCGCTGTTTGACGCCGCCGACATCGCCGACCTGCGGGAACGCGCCTACCGCAAAACCGCCGGTGCGGACAGCGCCGGCAGCAGCAGCGGCGCCGCTTACGCCCGCTGCATTGTCCGCGACCGGGAAATCCGCCTTACCCCGGAGGAAGTCGTCCGCCAGCTCTACGCCGCCCGCCTGCTGCGCTACTATGGCTATCCCCCCAGCCGCCTTTCCACTTCACCCCGCAGCCCGGCGGCGACCAGCGCCGTCAGCGCGCCCCGCGCCCGGCTCATTCCAATATAGGCGTTTGGCCCATCGGAAAGACGATCCAGGCGGTCCAGTATCAGAATGACTACATTGCTTTCCATGCCTTTAAACGACTGCACGGTGCAGAACTTCAGGTGCGCCGCCGCTGCGTTATCATCACCATCATTGTCAGCGGGCGGGTTAAGTCGCTGCCCGCGCGAGTAGTCGGCCAGGGGATAAGAGCCGTAGGTGCGTTCCGTATCCAGGCCGGTGTTGACCAGACGGCCTGTTGCCAGAACTACGATTTCGCCGATGCGTACATCCTCCGCCAGCAGCCGATGCACTTCCTCGTCCAGCAACTGGCACAACTCGGCGGCGTCCCCCCAATACTGGTATTGCGGACGCGGGGCGGACTGCTCCGGCAGTCGGGTTTCCGGCAGCGCAAAACCGGCCACGCGCGCCGTATCCCGTGCGATGGGCGGCGTGTTGCGGCAGTTGATGTACAGGCTGCGCCGCGCCGGATGCGCGCAGTATTCCTGCAAAGCCCCCTCCGGGTCGGCGGCGTTGCTCAAATAAATCGCCTGGTTGCTGAAATCGCCGAACATTGCCCAGCGGCCCCGACTCAGCCCATTGGTTAGCGCTAGGTCAAAGATTTCCAGATACGGCGGCTGGCACAAATCCTGCGCCTCGTCCACTATCAGCGTGTCAAACTGCGGCCCGCTGCGTTGCAAGGCCCGCCGGGCGAATTCGGGATAAACCTGTTCGTACAACTCCTGTTCACTGACGCCGCCGGACTCTGCGCTCTCAAAATCGCGGCCGACGGGGCTGCTGACGATGACGGGGCGGATCTGCTGCCAGAAAGCGCCGGCGGACAGGTTGCCCGGATTCCCGGCCTGTTCGCGCAGCCAGTTCCCCAGCAGCAGGTTGTAGCAGAGCAGCCCGACGCGCTGGCCGGCAGCGGCAGCGCGGCGCGCGCATTCCAATGCCAGCATCGTCTTACCGGTGCCGGCCGCGCCGCGAAACAGGCAGCGATTATTATCACGGGCCAAGTCAAGGGCCGCGTACTGCTCCTCAGTAAGACGAATCAGCTGTTCGTCAATAATGTCCAGCTGCGGGCCGACGGCGGCCACCAGATCCACAGTGAAATCCGGCGCCAGATACCGGCGCAGCGCATCGGCCCTGGCGGCGGTAGTTGGCGGCGCCGACGCCCGTCGGCCGGCGGCGGGGCGTAGTCCCAAGGCCACCGCTTGCAGCTGTTGCCCCAAAGAACGGCCCGATTCGAGGTCGGCATGGTCAATGATCCGCCGTGTGGGACGGCGTATGCCGTCCGGCCAATTAGCATCGGTGAACACTACGGCGCATTCCAGCGGCGTTTGGGCTAACGCCGACTGTGGGCCAAACTCCCGCTCCAGTTCGTTTTTGAGGGCGAACATCGCCGCCTCCGCCTGGCGGACGGGCGACTCTACCGGCGCGCCGGAATGCAACGCATACCATTGGCCGTCCTCAACCCGAAAGCCGCCGCCCTTAACTTCAACGCAGAGTATGCCGTAGTTGGGGATGATGGCTAGAAAGTCAATCTCGCGCGGCCGCCCGGTATCCACCGCATGGCCGGACGACGCATGGCCGGACGAATGGATAACCACCCAGCCATCGGTAGCCGGGTCATCGCGCAGCAGCCGGAACGCCAGTTGCTCCGACGGCGGCGCGCCCGGAGGGATGGTATCGGGTAACATCGTAGCCATCAGAAACTCCTGCCCCAAGTATGTTACTTGGACGCATTCGGAAAAACTTCCCGCTTGGTCGGCAAGATCCAATATAGCGAAAGGTAAATATGCCGGCTTGGTATCAAGTACGCAAGACCAAGAGACAGCGACGGCTTGACGCCGGGCAGCCGATATTCACTTGACGGCAGCCACGGTGTAGCGTATTGTAATTGTACCAGAATAACGGTGTCAGGATAGGGTCGCAATTTTCGCTTTACCCTGTGCTGTACAGGAATCTAATATGCAAGCGTATGTGAAACACATTATCATGCGGTTCGTTGTCCCGTGGCTGATTTACCGTTTGCCGCTATCGCTGGCTGCGCCTCTGCTGCCCAAATACCGGTTCGGCATCGAGCCGGCCCAGTTGGCTTGCCTGACGCATCTAATCGACTGCCTGACGCCCCCCCCCCCGCAGTTCACCGGGAAAAGAGCGGTAATTTGCGAAATTGGCATTGGCCGGGGCTATACATCAATCTTTTTGCTTGAGCACCTACGCAGAACGGCAAATCCAACCACCGCGCTGTTCATTGATACGTTCAAAGGCTTTACAGATGAGTCAATATCGTATGAAATCCGGCATTATGGCAAGACGAAACGCGATCTGCCCCGTAACAAGAACTATTCTCCCGAGCGCATTGCAAAACACTGGTGGCGTCTTGGCTATGATAACTTTAAAATCATAGCGCAAGACTGCGCGCAAGTGGATTGGGAAGCGGTTGGGCCCATTGCCGTAGCCCTTCTGGACGTAGATTTGTACCTGCCCACCAAAGTATCATTGGCCAACATATGGCCGCATATCATACCGGGCGGCGCTATTCTGATTGACGACTGCGATGCAGACAGTAGATGGCCGGGCGCATTGCCGGCGGTTACCGAGTTTATTGAGGAGCACAATCTGTCATACCGCCAAATAGGCAGCAAAGGCATTCTATTGCAGAAACAAGACTAGCTCCCAGCGGCGTCAGCCCCTTTCATCCCTCTTGCGGATACGTTGCCGGCATCGGATGCGTCCATACGAAAAAGCGCATCTCCGAAACCTTATATCGGGCCGGCAACGCACCGTTTGCCGGCCCTACTTCGTGTCCGTTGCCGGGCCTACTTGCCGCCGCCTTGTCCGGCAAAATGCGGCATCACATCCTGGGCGAACCATTCCAGCTGCTCCATTGAGGCGCTGGTGGGCATTCCCATATTGGTTACGCCGATGTTGATTTCCGCCAAGCCGGGATAGCGTTCCTGGATGTCCATCAGCTGCTCGGTAATGCGGTCGGGCGGGCCGACCAGATACTGCCCGGCGGCCACCGCTTCCTCGATGGCCGGCATCTTGAGGCCCTGCGGCACCGGTCGGCCAAAGGCGTTGAGCGCGTCCAGCTGCTCCTGGCTCAGGCCGGCGATGAAACCCAGCGGCCCGAACATCTTGACCCGTTCCTCCATCCAGTAGCGCGCCTGGTCCATCGCCTCTTTTTCGGAATTGGCAATCTGCACCGAGTAGCCCACGATGAGGCCCTCGCCCAGCTCCCATTCCTTGCCGTGTTTGGCGTGGATGGACTGCCATCGCTTGATGACATCATCGCTGGCGCCGCCGGTGGCCGCGCCGCCACCAATAATTCCCTTGATGCCCCACTTCGCCATAAAGTTGATGGCGCGGTCGCTGGCGGACACTACCGGCTGCCACCATTCCACTTCGTGCTTGGGGCGCGGTACGAGGGTAATCTCCTCCAAATCGTAGCCCCGGTAGGGAACATTGGGCGGAATGTCGTAATGCTTGCCGTGATGGGCGAAACTGCGCTGGTTGAACGCTTTCCAGATGACTTCCACCTGCTCCTCAAAGAGCTCGCGGTTGGCGTTCTGATCCATAATCGGGGCGCCGAACACCTCAACCTCGCGGGTATGGTAGCCGCGCCCGACGCCGAAGCGCACCCGCCCGTCGGTAAGCCAGTCGGCGGTAGCATAGTCCTCGGCCAGCCGGAGCGGATTCCACATCGGGTTGATGTTGAAGCCGCAGCCGAAACGCAGCTGCTTGGTCAGATGCGCCAGATGCACCCACAGCATCAGCAGGTTGGGAATGCATTCGTAGCCTTCCCGCTGAAAGTGATGCTCCGCCGACCAGAAAGTGTCATAGCCGAGGCGATCCATAGCAACGGCGATCTCCTCGGCTTTCTTGATTGCGCCGCCGCCGAGCTCCTCATCAGGGAGCCAGCGGTCGTTGGCGGGAGTGCCCTGGTAGCCGAGTCCGTCCATATCGACATTGCCGGCCCAAAGGCTGCCAAACTTGGTAATCATTGTGGCGGTTCCTCCTTGTGGTGATTGTGTGAGGCCGAGATGCAGAGCGGTTATCGTAGCGGATTTTACCGCTGCGGTCAGGCCGGCGGATTGCCGCTTTCGCCGTCGTCGCCGCCGAAGTCCGGCGGTTCCAACGCATCAGTGAGCGGCGCCAGCGGCAGGCCGTCATCGCCATGGCGATGCAGTGAGAAACGGTACAATATGCGGCGGTTGGCGATAATCTCGGCGCGGATGGACTGAATTCTGCTGTTCACCTCCGAACTGCTCACGGCCAGGTCCTGCTTGAACTCAGCCCGCGTATCGGCCAGGTCCTGCTTGAACTCGGCCCGCGTTTCAGCCAGATCCCGCTTGAATTCAGCCCGCAGTTCGGCAATACCCTGCTTGGATTCAGCCCGCAGTTCGGCAATAGCCTGCTTGAACTCGACCCGCAGTTCAGCCAGATCCTGTTTGAATTCGGCCCGCAGTTCGGCTATCGCCTGCCTGAATTCAGCCCGCAGTTCGTTTCGGAGCGACATAATGCTCAACTGCATAACGGCGCTCAAGGCTACAAACAAGCCGACTGCGGTTCCGATGATAGTCCATATGGTAGCATCCATAACCGGCCTCCATCGCGCGATTACTGGTCAACTCCCGCGGCGCAAATCAGCGCAGGCCGCGGAAAAACTCCCGCATATCGGCGACCAGTTCGGCAGGTTTCTCCAGCGCGGCAAAATGTCCGCCGCTTTCCATCTCCGTCCAGCGCTGCACATTGTAGCAGCGTTCCGCCCACGCGCGCGGCGGCGTGGACAGCTCCCGCGGAAACACAGCGATGGCGCACGGCACATCGATGCGGTCGTCCGGCCCGAAGTACCAAGGCGTCCGGCCGTTTTCGTAATACAGCCGCGTGCTGGAGTTGATGGTCTGCGTAACCCAGTAAATCATCACGGTGGTTAGCAGGTCATCCTTGGTATAAACGCTTTCCACATCGCCGTTGCAGTCGCTCCAGGTGCGGTATTTCTCCACAATCCAGGCGCAAAGGCCAACCGGAGAATCGTTGAGGCCGTAGGCCAGCGTCTGCGGCTTGGTGCCTTGAATGTGCGCGTATCCGCCCTCGGCCGCCTGCCACGAAACCCGCTGGTCGATCATCGCCAGCTCCGTATCGGACAGCGTCGCCGCAAAATCCCGGCGGTAGCCCCCTTGCGGAGTGCCGATGACCTGCTCAAAGCGTTCCCGCATACTCAATCCTTCCAGCCGAGCGCCCTGATAAGGGATTGCCTGCGTTACCGAGGTAGTATGAATGCCCAGCACATGGTTGGCGTGGTGAAAGCCCAGCCGCGCCGTTACGCCGGCGCCCCAGTCGCCGCCCTGCGCCGCATAGCGGGAGTATCCCAGCTCGTCGGCCATCAGCCGATCCCACAGCTCGGCGATGCGGCGCGTGTTGACGCCCCGCTCCCGGGTCTGCGCGCTGAACCCGTAGCCCGGCATCGACGGCGCTACTACATCAAAAGAGTCGGCCGGGTCGCCGCCGTAGCGGGCCGGGTCGGTAAGCATCGGAATGATTTTGTGCATCTCGTAGATGCTGCCCGGCCAGCCGTGGGTGATGATAATAGGCATCGGGTTGGGCCCGGCGCCTTTTTCGTGTATGAAGTGGATGCCCTGCCCCTCAATAGTAGCGTAAAAGTTGGCAAAGGCGTTCAGCCCGGCCTCGGCCCGGCGCCAATCGTACCCGTCCCGCCAGTAGTCCACCAGCTCTTTGATGTAACCCAGATCGGAACCGTAGTCCCAGCCGGCGCCCGGAATTTCATCGGGCCAGCGTACTTGAGACAGCCGGCGCTGCAAATCGGCCAAGGCATCATCGGAAACGGCTATGGTGTAGGGCTGTACGGCCATTGGGGAACCTCCCGAAATAATCTGCGGACGCCGGCGCGCGACGCCCGCCGAAAGTTTAGCACAATCGGGAATGCCCCGGCTGATGGCCGGCATTTGCCAATCCGTTTTGCCCAATGGCAATATGCGGCTCAAGAGAGGCCGACAAATACGCAAAGCGGTATGGGGCTGAATTATAACATCCGCTGGCCGGCAAGCTGGGGCAACGGGTGGGGCGCGGGCACTGGCGCAGTGGGGGCGGTTGTAGTATGATGCGGTGCGGTATAGTCCTCACGGCAGTGGGCAGATTTTGGAGGGAATGATGGGCAGCAGGCGAACCGGGTCTGAAAAGATCTATGAGGCGGCGCAGGCGTGGGTTGAGCGCGGGTTGCTGGCGGACGATGCGCTTTTTACGCCGGGTCGGGCTATCTGGACGCCGGGATGGCTGACGGAACTGCGCCGGCGGTTTCTGGATCAGCCGGGCGCATCCGGCAACGGCTTTTGGGGCAAGTTGGAAAATCAGCTTGCCAACAGTCCGCCGGAGGTGTACCAACTGATGGGCGAAGCAATGTTCGTTCACTTCCTGATACTGAGCTCGGATGCTATGAAATCTGATACGAAAATTAATCGTATCAATCAGGTGCTGGGATGGTCGGAGGCGCCGACGGCGATTCCCGCGGACCTTAATACTGCCCTCGCGCAGGGCGTTACTCATCCGGGTCAGTTTTTTATTGCCAAGGGTCGCCCAAACCAGTTAGGGTTCGTCATTTAGTTGGCGGAGCATTTGAAAAATCAGGAAACGGCAGAGCGTAGGAAGTTGCTCAATGATCCTTGGGAATTCAAGCGATTCGCAGAGAACTTGCAGTTTCGCAGCGTGATGTTGCGAGGGAAGCCTAATAGCGCCAGGCCGCAACGGAACGCAATTTATCATCTCATTTTCCCGGACTATTTCGAAGCGATTACTTCTGATGACCACAAGCACCTCATTGCCACAGAATTCACGCGCTTGGTAACAGAGCAAACCGCAGACGTTGACTGCCAAATCATGCAAATTAGGCCGAAGCTTGAAGCCGAGCACGGCAACAATATTCATTTGTACGAGCCGTATATCGCGAAACTGTGGAATCCCAAGCATCAGGATTATAAGCCCCGGTTAGTGCGTCATGAACCGCTGGACCGAGGAAATCAGCCCTATGATGAGGAAAAGGGATTGGCCGCCCTTGCCGCATCTTTGTATTTGGATGTGGCGTTCTTGCAAGAGGTTGACATTCTGCTGCGAGAGAAGCGGCAGGTTATTTTTCAGGGGCCGCCGGGGACGGGTAAAACTTTTGTGGCGCGGGAGTTGGCGCGGCATTTGGCCGGCGGGTCGGATGACCGGGTTACGCTGGCGCAGTTTCATCCGTCTTATGCTTATGAGGACTTTGTGCAGGGGTATCGTCCGGCGATTACGGGCAACGGGCAGGCCGGGTTTGAGCTGCGGGACGGGCCGCTGGTGCGGGCGGCGCAGCGGGCGGAGAAGGAACCGGGCGCGCGGCATTTTCTGGTGATTGACGAAATCAATCGGGGCAATTTGGCGAAAGTGTTCGGGGAGTTGTATTTCCTGCTGGAATACCGCGACGCAGAGATAGATCTGCAATATGGCGGCAAGGCGTTCTCGCTGCCGGACAATTTGTATATCATTGGGACGATGAACACTGCGGATCGTTCTATTGCGCTGGTGGATTTGGCGCTGCGGCGGCGTTTTCACTTTGTGGAGTTTCATCCCGACAAACCGCCCATTCAGGGTTTGCTGGGGCGGTATCTGGCGGACAAGGCCGTTGGTATGGAGTGGGTTGCGGATGTGGTTGACCGGGCTAACGAACTGCTGCGGGATGACCGCAATGCCGCCATCGGGCCCAGCCATTTTATGAAATGCGGCCTTGACGATGATGCCGTCCGGCGCACCTGGAAATACAGCGTCTTGCCCTACATTGAGGAACGGCTTTTTGGGGATCCGCAGGGGCGGCTGGGCGATTTTGACTTGGACAAACTGCGGGGCGTTGCCGCATTTACCGATACCGACCCCGCTGCCGTTGACGATGCCGATACTGATGCAAACGACGAATCCCCAACCGCCGATGCGTGAAATAAACCTGCAAGAGTATCAGCGCAGCGACGAGTACCGACTTTCCGTAGTGGAGCGGGATGCGCTGATGGATACGGGTGTAATCCGTATAGAGCCTGTACCAGGCTCTGATAACGCTTACCGCCTAACGCCAGGATCCACTATCGGCGCCATCACTGTCGGCAATTTGTCGGTACGGATTGAGCCGAAAATGGGCATTCCGCAAGCGTTGTCGTTGGCTTGCTACGCTATCGGCAAGGTTTGCTTTCGGCAAGAGGATTTTGACTTTCCTGAGGAATCGGCGCTGCCTGATGCGCTGGCGTTGGCATTGGCAAGCCAGGCGCGCCGGGCTTTTGCGCGGGGGCTGCTGCATGGCTATCGGGCTGAGGAGGAAGCCCTTTACACGGTGCGGGGGCGCATCCGGTTTGACGACCAGCTGCGGCGGCGGTTTGGCAGATCGCTGCCGGCGGAGGTGCGGTATGACGAGTTCACGGCGGATATACTGCCCAATCGGCTGGTGAAAGCGGCGGCGTATCGGCTGGGGCGGGCCGGCCTGCGCGCGGCAAAGTCGCGCCGCAGCCTGGCGTGGGTAACGGCGATGTTGGAGGATGCGGCGCTGGTTGAGTTCTCGCCGGCCGCCGTGCCGGCGGTGCGGTATGACCGCCTGAACGAACACTACCGGGGCGTTGTAGAGCTGGCGCGGCTGGTTTTGCGGCATGGCGCATTTGAGCAGGGACGGGGCGCAGTGCGGGCGTCCGGTTTTCTGATGGATCTGAATGTGGTTTTTCAGGAGTTTGTAACGCAAGCGCTGCGGGAGTCGTTGCGGCTTTCCGGGCGGGAGCTGCGTTCCGATGCGGGCGTGGGCAAGATTACTTTGGACGATGCCGGGATGGTGCGGTTAAAGCCGGATCTGAGCTGGTGGGAAGGTGCGCGCTGCGTATTTGTCGGGGATGTGAAGTATAAGAACCTGGACGGAGACCGCAGCGTTCCTAATGCTGACCTTTACCAGCTGCTGGCCTACGCTACTGCGCTGGATTTGCCCGGCGGCCTGCTGATTTACGCGCAGGGGGAGGCGGACGCCGGCAACTACCGGGTGCGGCATTGCGGTAAAATGCTGGAAGTTGCCGCCTTGGACCTTGCCGGCAATCTGGATGATGTGCTGGGGCGCGTCAAGGCGGCAGCGGGGCGGGTGCGCGCGCTGCGCGCAGCTAGCGGTGTTTGCCGCTTGGCACAACATCGACAAGGGCAACATTGTCTTTCAGACTCGCATATGGCTGGACTTTGATTTATCGGCGGGATGCGCCGGAATCGGGCTTGCCGCTGCTTGACGAATTGGGGCGGGTTGTTTATTGTAAATATAGAATGGATTCGCCGGGCAGTGTCAGCATTCGGGAGGACAAACAGTGCCGGGTTCGGGAGATTTGCACGAGAGGCTCAGCGACGGTAGCGCAGTTGCGGCCGGTTCTGACCGCGTCTTTGGCATCGCTTTAACGCTGGCGTTCAGCGTCATCGGGATGCTGCCGGTGGCCTTTGGGCATTCGCCTCGCTGGTGGGCGCTGGGCATTGCCGCCGCTTTGCTGGCAGCGGCTGTCGTTTGGCCGGCGCTGCTGCGTCCCATCCATAGGGTATGGTTTTGGGTGGCCCGGCTGCTCAGCCGGTTTATCATTGCGCCGGTTATGATGGCCGTGTTGTTCTACGGCGTAGTTACGCCTACCGGCCTGATAATGCGAATGCTGGGCAAAGATTCGCTGCAACGCCGCTACGATAGGGGCGTCCGCAGCTACTGGATACACCGGGAACCGGCGGGGCCGGCGCCCGAAACGATGCAGAACCAGTTTTGAGATTTGAGAGCGACGATGTCTTTTCTGCTGGAACTCTGGGCGTTCATCCGCGTCCGCAAAAAGTACTGGCTGCTGCCGGTCATCGTGATGGCGCTGGCGCTGGGCGGACTGGTGGTTTTGGCCTCAACTTCGACCACCGCTCCGTTCATCTATACGCTGTTTTAGACGCGGCCGGCGATGCGGATCCTCGGCATATCGGCGTTTTATCACGACAGCGCCGCCGCCCTGGTGGACGGGGGGCGCATCGTTGCGGCGGCGCAAGAGGAACGCTTTACCCGCTGCAAGAATGACGCCGGCTATCCGCAGAACGCCATTGACTACTGCCTGCGGCAGGCCGGCATCACCGCCGACCAGGTGGATCGGGTCGTTTTCTATGACAAGCCGTTTCTGAAGTTTGAGCGGCTGCTGGAAACCTATGTGGCCGTGGCGCCGCGCGGGTTCCGGTCTTTCGCGATGGCCTTGCCCTTGTGGGTCAAGGAAAAGCTGTTTCAGAAAGACTTGCTGCGCCGCCGTCTGAAAGCCGCTGCGCCTAATGTGGACTGGCAGAACCGGCTGCTTTTCGCGGAGCATCACCAGTCGCACGCCGCCAGCGCATTTTACCCGTCGCCGTTCCGCGACGCCGTAGTATTGACGATGGACGGCGTGGGCGAATGGGCTACTACTTCGGTAAGCATCGGGCATGGCAGCGAGCTGGAAATGACGCGCGAGATCCATTTTCCGCATTCGCTGGGGCTGTTTTACTCCGCCTTTACCTATCACACCGGGTTTAAGGTGAACGAGGGCGAGTACAAGATGATGGGGCTGGCGCCCTACGGCGAGCCGAAGTATGTGCGGGCCATTCTGGACAATCTGATTGACCTTAAGGATGACGGGTCGTTCCGCCTCAATATGGACTACTTTGACTATTGCGGCGGGCTGAAAATGACGGGGCGGCGCTTTGACGCTTTATTCGACGGGCCGCCCCGCGCGGCGGATGGCCCGCTGACCCGGCGGGAAATGGACTTGGCGGCGTCGGCGCAGGCGGTGCTGGAGGAAGCGGTGCTGCGCCTGACCCGCGCGCTGCGGGCAGAGACTGGCATCCCCTACTTGTGTCTGGCCGGCGGCGTGGCGCTGAACTGCGTTGCCAACGGCAAGATAATGCGCGACGGCCATTTTGACGACATCTGGATCCAGCCGGCCGCCGGGGACGCCGGCGGGGCCTTGGGCGCCGCCCTGCTGGCCAGCCATCGCCTCTTTGATGAACCGCGCCATGCGATGCAGCTGCGCGAGCAGGAAGCCGGCAGCGATGCGATGCACGGCGCTTATCTGGGGCCGGAGTTCGGCATGGACGAAATCCGCAGCGTCCTGGACGCCGCCGGGGCGCGCTACCGGGTATTGTCGGACGAGGATCTGATTGACGCCGCCGCCGCCGCGCTGGCCGACGGCAAGGCAGTGGGGTGGTTCCAGGGGCGTATGGAGTTCGGGCCGCGCGCCTTGGGCCGCCGTTCTATTCTGGCGGACGCCCGCTCGCCTAGTGTGCAGCGCACTCTCAACTTGCAAGTCAAAAGCCGGGAGTCGTTCCGGCCTTTTGCGCCCAGCGTGCTGCGTTCCAAAGTAAGCGATTGGTTTGAGATGGACGGCGACAGCCCGTATATGCTGCTGGTGGCCGGCGTCCGGGATGACAAGCGGCATCCCCCGGCGGAGGATGTGGACGGCCGGCCGGTCGGCGTCGACCGGGTCAACGAAATCCGCTCCGACATACCGGCCGTTACCCATGTGGACTACTCGGCGCGGGTGCAGACCGTGCATCGGGATACTAACCCGCAGTACTATGCGCTGATTGAGGCGTTTGAGGAACGCACCGGCTGCCCGGTCATCGTCAATACCAGCTTTAATGTCAACGAGGAACCTATCGTATGCACGCCGTTGGACGCTTATAACTGCTTTATAGGGACTGATATTGACTGCCTGGCTATCGGCAACTGTTTCCTGGACAAAGAAACCGGGCAACCGGATTTGCCTCGATAAGGTAAGAATATGATCCGCAGCAAGAAAGTATTGTTTTACGGCATAATGGTTGTGATGACGCTGCTGGTCATTGAGGGGATGGCGCAGGTGGCTTACTATATCGCTTACCGGGAGTTTAACGGGGGCGGGCCGTCCCGTACGCAGCCGGCGGTCGGGGATGGGGCGCGGGTGGAATGGTGGACGAGGGCGAACGTTCATCCTTATTACGGCTTTACGCGGACGGAAGCGGGGCATCCGGTAAATCAGGTGCCGCCGCCGCGCCGGCAAGATGGCGTCGTGCTGGTTGGGCTGCTGGGCGGTTCGGTGAGCCGGGATGTTGCCGATGCTTTCCGCAGCGCGCTGGCAGCCTGGTTTCGGGACAATGGCATCCCGGCGCGGCCCGTAGTGTTGGGGCTGGCATACGGTGGTGTGAAACAGCCCCAGCAGTTAATGCAGATCGCCAATACTTTGTCCCTAGGCGGAGAGTATGACATTATCGTCAACCTGGACGGCTACAACGAGTTGGTATTATCGCACCAGGGCTACTTTGGAGGTGGATTATCCCCTTTCTATCCCTGGCAGTGGCATCTGCTGCAACAGTATAGCTTTACCGACGCGCAGAAGCTGTTGGTAAGCCGTATTTATGCGCTGCGGCAGCGGGAGGGTCGGCTGGATGCGCTGGCGGCGGCGGAACCTTGGCGGCGGTCGGCGCTTTACGGCATCGTCAATCGGTATCTGCGGGAAAGAACCGCCGGGCAGATTTTGGCCCTGAACCACGAACTGGACGTTCCGACGGGGGATTACACCTTGCAACGCTACGGCCCGGCATTGACGGCGGATGTTGATGAATATGACTTATCGCGGATGGCGCTGCGGGTCTGGTATCGGGGTTCCGTACTGCTGGCGGGGTTGAGCCGGGACGCCGGCGCCGAATACTACCACTTTTTACAGCCTAACCAGTATGTGCCGGATTCCAAGCCGCTTACCGACCGGGAACTGGCGCGCTATGATACCGAATATGCGGCAGTGGGCATCTACCGAGACAGTTACCCGCTGCTGCTGCGGCTGGGCGATGAGCTGCGGCAGCAAGGCATTAACTACTATGACTTGACGCAGATTTTTGCCGACAATCACGAAACTCTTTACAAAGATGACTGCTGTCATTTCAATGAGCGCGGGAGCGAACTGCTGGCGGCGAGTATGGTGCAGCGTTTGGAGCCGGCTTTGCGGAACCGGGCCGCTTTGGCGGCTACGAAAGTCGGGGGGGGGGGGGCAGACAGTATGACGGCTGATACGGCGCTGGATGCGGCGGCGCAGGAACTCTCGCCCGTCCGCGCGGCCAACGAGCTGTATTTTGATGTGAGCTACACCGCTGCCGGCACATTGCATTATTCCAGGGATAACTGCCGTCCGGCTGATGCCGCAGCGCCCTTTTTCGTGCGGATTGCGCCGGTGGATGCCGCCGATTTGCTGCCGGGCGGGGCCGTTTCCGGCTATAACAGCTACGACTTCGGTTTTGGCCGGGATGGCGGAACGATAGACGCTGCCGGCCGGTGCGTAGTAGAATACGAGCTGCCGGGCTACGACATTGCGACCGTCTGGACCGGGCAGTATGGCGAAGCCGGGCAGATGCTGTGGCGGGCTCGGCTCACGCTGGATTGGGGCTTTGAGGTGGAACGCACTGCCGCCGGAACGCTGCGGTATTTCAGAGACAACTGCTTGCCGGTACATATTGCCGCCGACTTTTTCTTGCATATCACTCCGGTGGATGCGGGGGATTTGCGCCCGGCTACCGTTGAGTACGGGTTTGATAACTATGACTTTCCCGGTTTCAGGCAGCATGACGGGCTAATCGACGCCGCTGGTGGGTGCGTGATCGAACGTACGCTGCCGGAGTATGACATTGCCAGCATTTTGACCGGGCAGTACATCCCTGCTGTCGGGCGGCGGCTGTGGGAAACGCGCGTTGATTTTGAGTAGCACCCCAATCGTCATTCCGGCGCCAGCCGGAATCAGCGCTGTAATCCGCCATTGCGGCAATGGAACCGGCAACCGTAGATTCCGGCACCAGCCGGAATGACGGTTTGGGGGATCGGAATGACGGGCATTTAGGTTTGACGGTGAATTAAGGGATGGTTGTGAAAATGGCTGAAATTGCCGCTGCCGGCAGTATTGTCGCCGTGCAAGGGTTGGTTGTGGCTTGTCGGGCTTGCCCCCGGCTGGTGGAATGGCGGGAGGAAACGGCGCGGGTCAAGCGGCGGATTTGATGCCCCAATACGCCAAGTACGGATTCAATAATGCGGATTTCTATTTCAGCGGCAACGGAGGAACGCTGGATGCCGACGGCCGGTGCGTTGTGGAATACGAGCTGCCGGACTACGAAATTGAGAGCATCCTGACCGGGCAAATCCTTCCCGGAGAGCCCTACCGCCTGTGGGAGGCGCGCTTTTTCTGGCCGTAGCAATGCGGCAAGCGGCAGCGCAGAGTCGCTAGTCCTCGGCGCTGTCCTCGCCGTCATCGTCATCGCCCTCATCTTCGTCATCGGCGTCGTCATATAGATCCAGGTCGTCGTCATCATCGTCTTCATCCGCCGCATCGTCGTCATCGTCGTCCAGGTTGCTGACGATGGCGGCGGCCAGGCTGGCCAGTTCGGCGTCGGTTGGGGATTCGGCCAGCATCGGGGCGGGCGCGGGCGCCGGCTCGGGTTCCGGTTCCTCTACCGGGATGCTTTCAAACCCGTAGAACTGGTCGGTGTCCAGGATGCGGGCCAGGCCGGAGACGGTAACCGAAATGGGGCGCAGGAGAGATGACCAGCGTTCCGTGAGTTCCTGGTGCAGCTGCCCCAGCGTCATTGGCTCGGCGCCGTGCAGCAGCAGGGTGCGGAACACGATTTCTTGCAACGGCATTGCCTGCGTGATGAAATCGGCGTCGTCCTTGCAGTGCCGGCGTATTTCGGCCATCAGCCGCACCGGGTCGGGGGCGTTGGCGGGCGTTTTGCCGTAGGAGGGGCAGGCGGTGTTGAGGCGAGTCAACAGCAAGGGCGCCGGCGAGCGGTTCAGTTCCGACAGCCGTTCCAGGCTGATGTGATATTCGGTATCCGCCAAGCGGGTCTGAGCGGCAGGGGCAGTGGTCATTGGGCAACCTCTTCGTTCCAGTCCAGCATAATGATTTTGACGGCCTGGCCGGCTGCTTTGCCGGGCAGGTCGGCGGGGCAGACAGCCAGTCCGTTGGCGCGCGACAGCGAAGTCAGGATGTTGGAACCCTGCGGGCCGGTGGGCGCGGCGTACCAGACGCCGTTGCGCCGTTCCACCTCAACGCGCGCATAGACCCGCCGTCCGTCGCTGTTGAAAATGGGGCCGGTCAATACGCCTTCCACAGTAGGCCGGGACAACAGATTGCGCCCCAGCATACGGCGGATGGCCGGCCGGCCGAACATTTCAAAAGCCAGGAGCGCGCTTACCGGGTTGCCGGGCAATCCCAGCAGAGGCAGCGGCGCGCGTTTGCCAGCAGCATCAGCATCGGCATCGCCGGCGTCGGCGTCGTTCCGGCGCAGCAGTCCGAAAGCCAGCGGCTTGGCCGGCCGCATCCGCACCGACCAGAAGTTCATCGCGCCGCGCTGCTCCAGCACATCCTTGACCATATCATAGTCGCCTTTGGACACGCCGGCCGAAGTAACCAGCAGATCAGCGTTGTCGGCGGCGTCAATGCAGCGATGCAGGTCATCCAGATTGTCCCGGGCGATGCCGATAACCTGTGGGATTCCGCCGGCGGCGCTGATAGCGGCGGCGACGCCGCTGCTGTTGCTGTCGTAGATCTGGCCGGGCGCCAGGGCGTCGCCTACGGCGGCCAGTTCGTCCCCGGTGGACAGCACGGCGACTATCGGCCGGCGAATGACGCGCACGGCAGCCAGGCCCAGCGAGGCCAGTACGCCGGCTTCGGCGGGGCGGATTACCGTGCCGGCCGGCAGCACCGATGCGCCGGCGGATACATCCTCGCCGGCCGGGCGCACATTGCTGCCTAATGGCAATGCTTTGCGGATGATGATGCTGTCCAACGGTTGGCCGCTGCTGCGGCGTTCCAGCTCGTCGGTTTCCTCAAAAGGCACTACGGTATCGGCGCCGTCTGGCACCGGGGCGCCGGTCATAATGCGGATGGCGCAGCCGGGGGTTACGGCCTGCTGCGGCATTTGGCCGGCGGCGATGCTGGCGGTAACGGCCAGGGTGGGCGGCGCAGCGTCGGCGTCGGCGATGTCGGCGCGGCGCACGGCGTAGCCGTCCATCGCCGAGTTGGCCAAGGGCGGCAAGTCCAGCGGCGCCGCAACTTCCTCGGCCAGCGTCAGGCCCAAGGTTTGCAGGATGGGCAGCTCTACGGCGTCCAGCGGGGCGAAATGGGCGATGATGCGCGCCAGCGCATCCTCAACCTCCAGCATATCCTCGTGGGCGTGGGCGGCGTGGCCATGCCGCCCCTGATGCTGACGGTGATGCCCGCCGTGGTCGTGGATGCTTTCGTGGTCGCCGTCACCGTGGGCGTCATGGGCGTGCAGCGTGGGCGGGGCGGCGGTATGCGTGGGAGAGGTCATAGGGCAAGCGTCCGTAATAGTATAGCTGCGAGGTAAGTGCGATGCCGAATGATACCACGCTGGCGCAGTCCCGGAGGGCTAATTGGAATCGATTCGCAGAACATTTTCCAGCAGCGCTACCCGGTCATCCTCGATGATTGAATACCATAGTTGCACACCGGGGGATAAGCGAATCCGCCGGCGGTTGACCGGAACATCGCCGGGCAGTTGGCCTATCATATAGGGGTCCTCCCGCAGCCATTCCTTGACTTGATCCAGTAGCGCCAGATCATCCGTAGGGTTAAGGTAGCCCAGCAGCGTCGCACGCCGCCATTCAGCGGTGAACTGCGCGGTTTCCCGTACATTATACCGATATGGACTATCCGGTGTAGTCATTGTCTTTTAGGCGTTTCCGGCGCAACTCCCGAATTTCGTTGGCAGTCAGGGGGGGAGCGTCGGATCCGGCGGCAACATAGGGTATGGGCTCTCCATCTTCGGTGCCGCGCCAGCCCAGTTGCTGACGGGCGTATTCGGCGATGCCGGCGGTGTTGAAATTGGCGAAGCGTTTCTGCTGTTCGTCCAGGATGGCGCGCGCGGCGGCGGGCAGCATTTCCCGTCGGGCGGAACGGCAAGGCAGCAGCCGATAGCGACGATAGCCGTCATCGCCATCCTCATACAGCGTTTCAACGGCGCCGGCGGCCTCCATTTCCCGCCGCAGCCGATGCCAACGCTCCGGGTACGGGCCGTGCGGGAAGTGCAGATAGGTGAGGCCGGTGATGGGCGCGCCGTATTTGAGATAGGCGGCGCAGTCGGCGTAGTACAGCAGCTGCACCAGTTTGATGACGCCGAAATTGGGGTCGTCCGCCGACTTTTCGCACAGGTAGATTACGGCTTCAGCGAGAATGTCCGGTTGCAGCGCAAACTCCGGCGCGGGCGCCGCAGTTGCAGGGGCCGCCGCGGTCACCGCTGCCGGCGCCGTCATAGTAGCCATAGCGATACTCCTGTCGTTATTCCCGCACCGTGGCGCCGGCTTCGCGTTCCAGGGCGCGGGTCAACCCGTTGACGGCGCGGTTCACTTCGGCGGCGGTAAGCGTGCGGTCGGCGGCGCGGAACCGGATGCGGAAAGCCAGCGACCGCATCCCATCCGGCACATTTTCGCCTTGATAAACATCAAACAGCTCGGCCCGTTCCACCAGGCGCACCCGTTCAATCAGCTGCCGTAATCGGGAGGCTGGCACATCGGCCGGCGCCAGCAATGCCAGGTCGCGGTTGGCCGCCGGATAACGCGACAGCGGCCGGAACCGGCCTGCTGACTGCGCCGATGCGCTTTCCCGAACCGACAGCAGAGCGTCCAGCCGCAGCTCAAAGCAGGCTGTCGGGTCGGGGCGCAGCCCGAAAGCGGCGCGAACCTCCGGGTGCAGTTCGCCAACCGTCCCGACTTTGACTGCCGAGGAGCCGGCGCCGCCGGCGTCCGAAGCCAGCACGGCGGCACACCGGCCGGGATGGAACATCGGGGAATCCGACGGCTCAAAGGACGCCGTCATTCCGATGCCGGACAGGGCGGCGCTGATGGCGCCGGCGGCATCGTAAAAATCCAGCGGTTCGCCGGCCTGGTGCCAGTTGGGAGTATAGCGCGGGCCGGACATTGCGCCGGCGGCCCGCTCCGACTCCTGCGGCAGTCCGTCGGCTTGGGGGCTATTGGCTTGGGGTTCGCAGGCTTGGGGAATAAACCCGCGCCCCATCTCAAACAGGCGAAACCCGCCATCATTGTGGGCCTGGTTGTAGGCCAGCGTATTCAGGATGCTGGCCGACAGCGTAGGGCGCATTATATTTTGCTCAGCCGACATCGGGTTGGCGACCCGCAGCAGCGGGCCGGCATAATCGCCGCCGCTATTGTTGTTGCCGTTGCCGCTGCCGTCGTCATTATTGCCGGATGCCGCAGCATTCAGTTGCGCCAGGTCAGCGGCGTTGATCAGCGGGTAGCTGATGGTTTCCTCCATACCGGCGGCGGCCAGGGCGTCGCGCAAAGCCTCTTTCAGTTCCGTCATCGGGCTGGGCCGGCGGTGCGGTATGGGCGAGGACAGCATCGTAGTCGGCACTGCGTCATAGCCGATAATACGGACTACTTCCTCAATCAGATCTTCCTCAATGGCGATGTCGCTGCGCCAGTAGGGGCGGTCGGCTTCCAGGCGATCCGGCCCGGCGCGGCGGGTAGCGATGCCCAGTCCGGCCAGCACGGCTTCAGCGCGGGCAATGTCCAGATCCATGCCCAAAACCTGGCGCAGCCGCCGTTCCGTAAGCGGAACCGGAGCAGCGTCCTGGTCCTGGCCGGGATAGACGTCGATGATGCCGGCCGCCGCTGCGCCGCCGGCGGTTTGCAGTATCAGCTGCGTGGCGCGGCGCAGGGCGATAAGCGCCAGCTCCGGGCGCAGCCCTTTCTCAAAGCGCAGGCTGGCTTCGGTACGCAGGTTCAGCATCGTGGCAGTGCGCCGGTTGTTCAAGGGGTGAAAAGTGGCGGATTCCAGCAGCATTGTAGAGGTGGCGTCGGTAATTTCGCTGTTGGCGCCGCCCATTACGCCGCCGATGCCGATGGCGCGGGCCGGGTCGGCAATCATCAGGTTGTCGGCGTCCAGAGTGCGCTCTACGCCGTCCAGCGTAACGAATTTTTCGCCGGATGCGGCGCGGCGCACAATCACATGGCGGTCGGCAACGGCGTCCAGGTCAAACGCGTGCAGCGGCTGGTTGAATTCCAGCATCACATAGTTGGTAACATCCACCACATTGTTGATGGGACGCAGGCCGGCGCGGGACAGCCGTTCCTGCATCCAGTCCGGCGAAGGGCCGATGCGAATGCCGGAAATCACCGATGCCGTATAGCGATGGCACAAGTCGGGGTCGGCGATGGTTACCTGCGCCATAGTGTCCGCCGGCGGGCCGGTTTCGGGATAGCCAACATCGGGGATACGCACGGGCTGGCCGGTGATGGCGCCGATTTCCCGCGCTACGCCCAGGATGGACAGGCAGTCGCCCCGGTTGGGCGTAAGTTCCAGCTCCAGAAAAGTGTCGCCCAGCGCATCATCCAGCGGCGCGCCGATGACGGCAGAGTCGGGCAGCACGATAATGCCGTCGTGTTCATCGCTGATTTCCAGCTCGGCCTCCGAGCAGATCATCCCTTCGGAAACGATGCCGCGGATGCGGGCCGGCTGCAACGCTTCACGGCGCCCGGTGTGCATATTGAGCAGGACGGCGCCGGGCCGGGCGAAGCAGATTTTCTGGCCGGCGGCCACATTAGGCGCGCCGCAGACCACTTCAACCGGCGGAGCGCCGGCGCCGGCGTCAACTTCGCACAGCGTCAGCGCGTCGGCATTAGGATGCGGGCGCGTGGCGCGGACATAGCCGACCACGCAGCCGTCCCAGCCGCCGCGCGTGATGACTTCGCCCACCTCAATGCCGGCCATAGTAAGCCGATGGGCCAGCTCATCGGGCGGGAGAGTGATGTCGACGTATTGAGAAAGCCAGGAGAGGGGTATGAGCATAATAAAGTATCAAGCCTGGTAGTGTGTGCAGACGCAGGGGCTATGATGCGTCCAGGATGGTTACATTGTAGCGGAGGATTGCGGAGTCGGCAGTAACCAGCGTAAGGTTTTCCACCATAGCCTGCGCGATGAGCATACGGTCAAAGGGGTCGTTGTGAATTGGAGGCAACAGAGCTGCTTGTTCCGCGTGCGCGAATTTTACGGGAAGCTCGGTAAATCCAAGGGCATCCGCAATGTTCGCCGCGGTATCCGGCAGACTGAGATCGGTTTGCCGTCCCAATGTATTTTTGATGGCAATTTCCCATACCGTTGCGGCGCTGACGAAAACTTGGTTGGCCGGATCGCCAATAAGCGTTCTGATGGTCGGCCTCAGTCGGGGGTCTCCGTTGACCGTCCAAACAAAAATATGCGTATCCAGCAGCAAGACCGCCATTATTCCGTCTTGCCGTCCCAGAACAGCCGGAGAACTTCCTCCTTGGTGAACGGGGCCAAGAGGGTGTCAACGGCTTCTTGCGACATCGCTCCCTGGTATGCGTCAAGGCAACGGGCCGCCGCCGGCGTACCACCGTGCGCCACCAATTTGATATACGGCTGCCCGTCTTTGGTGATGACTACCTCGCCGCCGTTGCGGACGCGCAAGGCGAGTTCCGGCAGCCGGGCCTGGGCTTCCTCGATGCTGACTAGCATTGCGCTGGTTCCTTGCTGATAATGTAAGGGCTAATGATGTAAGGGGTGGTGAATGGGTCGGTTTGCCAGGATATTCTAGCATAAAACGGTGGAGGGTTCTGCCGGGCTAACCGCGCCCCGGCTGGGCAGGAATCCGTCCGGCAGCCAGGGATAGACCCGGTCGTGCGGTGGAATGACGGCAATATGCGCCCAGAGCTGGCTGCCGTTAGACAGCCGAGCCTCCGGCCAGTCGACCCATAGGCCGGGAGCAACGGCCGGCTGGCGATACAAAGCGCCTATTTGGTCGAAGGCAACGGCAACGCCAACTGCGCCGGGGTAATCCGGCAGCACAGATTGAGACAGGTGTTTAATGACGGAACGAACTTCTGCCATTTGCGCGTCCAGCAAGTCAATGCCTGACGCAGATTTCGGCGCGCTTGCCGCTTTAAGCAGTCGGTGGGGCTGATATTGTAAATCGGAGCAAAGCAGCGGTTTGCCGTCCGCATCCGTAATAGTCAAACCGGTTTTGCCATTGGCGGCGACCTGCAATTCCAGATCCGTGGCGTCAATGAACTGTTTGGCCTTATGCAACGCCGCCCGGAGCATCTTTTCCCCGCCGTGTTCGGCGTAATTGTATCCTAGCCACAACAGGGCAGAACCAAAAACGCCAAATGCCAGCATTTCCGGCTCACAGCTGATATGCCAGTCGTCCGGGTACAAAAATTCTAACCCGATGACATCGTCCTCCGGGCTGAAATCGGCGATGAAGCGATTGGCAAACTCCAGGCTGGACGGAATCGGCGACTTCGCAAATCGCAGATACATACCTACGTCGTTGCGCTTTACCGTTGCGGACATCGGAACCTCCGGTCAGGGTGAGCGGTGACCACGAAATTGCGCTGGCTATTTCGTACCACTACGCGAATTTTGCGACTGTGTCCGGGAATACACCGTAGGAACCGTATCACGGTTAGATCCGGATCCGGCTCAATAATATCCGGGTCATACAAACACATCCGAATTTGCGTTTCGGATATGCCCTCTGCCGTCATCCGCTCTCGCGCGTGTCGGCTGTATTCAATTTCAATCATAACATAGCCGGGTATAGTAAAGACGGGCGCAACGGCTGAGCCTGGCAAGCGCGCCCGTCAGAACTGCCGCAGAAACCTTACATCGTTGCTGTAAAAGTGGCGTATGTCATCTATGCCGTATTTCAGCATACCGATGCGCTCCGGCCCCATTCCGAAAGCGAACCCGGTGTAGCGCTGCGGGTCGTAGCCAACATCGGCCAATACTTTGGGATGCACCATCCCGGCGCCCATAATTTCAATCCAGTCCTCATCCCGGTTGATGGGGCGGCGGCCGGTATCCGGGTTGCGGAAGTTGGAGATGGACATATCTACCCCGGGCTCTACAAAGGGGAAGTAGTCGCAGCGGAAGCGGATTTGCCGGTCGGCGCCGAACACCCGGCGCGCGAATTCGTACAGCGTGCCTTTGAGGTCGGCAAAAGTGATGCCTTCGGCTACCGCCAGCCCCTCAATCTGGTAAAAGTGCCATTCGTGGGTGGCGTCGGTGGCTTCGTAGCGGTAGCACTTGCCGGGGACGATGACGCGCACCGGCGGTTCCTGCGCTTCCATCACACGGGCTTGCATCGGCGAGGTATGCGTCCGCAGCAGCATCGGCTGCTGGCCGTCCTCGTTGATGTAGTCAATCCAGAGTGAGTTCCACATATCGCGCGCCGGATGGCCGGCCGGTATGTTGAGCATCTCAAAGTTGTAGTGATCCAGCTCAACTTCGGGGCCTTCCACCACGCTGAAACCCATAGCGATGAACGCCTGGCAGATTTCGCGCACGATTTGGGTAGTGGGATGCAGCCGGCCGGCGATGACCGGACGACCGGGCAGCGTAACATCCAGCCGGCCGCTGGCGGACAGTCGGGCCTGGGCCAGCGCGCGGGCGCGCTGCGACAGCGCTTCCTCCAGCGCCGTCTTGGCCTGGTTGGCGCGGGCGCCGACGGCGCGGCGGGCGTCCGGCTCCAGCTGCGACAAGCCCCGCAGCAGCCCGGTAAGTTGCCCGCGGCGTCCGAGGTAGGCGATGCGCCACTGCTCGGCGGCGTCGGCGTCGGCGGCTTGTGCCAGTTCGTTGAGGGCGGTTTCCGTCAGGCGGTCAACCGATTCCGGCGTCAGTTCGGTATGTGCGGTTTGCGACACGGGATGCTGGTTATTATTGACGATGGCTATTGCGGATAGGGGCGAAAAACCGGCGCCGGCCGGTACGAGCCGGGCGCGCCGATACGGGAATTATAGGCGGCGGGGATGCGCCGGGTCAAGATAGACGGCTTCCGCTGCCGAATAGACCGGATGAATCGAATAGAACGGTCGGCGGCGATCCGCAATGTTATACTTTCCGGCGCCGGGGCGCTGCGCCGCGTTACGCCCCATTACGCCGGACAACCGACAACCTGCTGCGGAGAGGTCTGCCGATGCCTGCAACTGCCGTCTATTGCGACGCCCATACCCATCTGGATCAGTATGCGGACTATGCCCCTGATGAAATCCCCGACATTCTGCAACGCGCGCAGGACGCCGGCGTGGGCTATATCGTGCTGGCCGGCACTACGATTGAATCCACGGAGCGCTGCATCGCCCTGGCCGACGCGTATCCGATGTTCTATGCCGGCGTAGGCATCCATCCGATGCAGGCCGCGCAGCCGGTGGACGATGCCGCCTATGCCCGGCTGGAAGCGCTAGCTCGCGACAACCCGCGCGTCGTCTGCATCTCCGAAGTCGGGCTGGACTACCTGCCGGAATCGCCCGACCATGCCGTGCAGGATCAAGTGTTCCGGCAGCATATTCATCTGGCGAAAAGCCTGGGGCTGCCCGTCATATTCCATTCGCGGGAGTCGCATCCGGCGGTTTTCAAGGTACTGCGGGAGGAGAACGCCGGCAGCGTGGGCGGCGCAATGCACTACTTTCAGGGCGATTTGGAGACGGCGCGGGCGGCCATTGAGTGCGGCTTTTTCATCTCGCTGGCCCGCCCGTTGACCCGGCTGCCGGAACTGCGGGAAGTGGCGCGCCAAATCCCGCTGGAGAACATCGTGCTGGAAACCGACGCCTACCCGCAGCCGTTCAAGAAATACCGCCACAACTGGACGGAGCCGCGCCATCTGGCCGAAGTGGCCCAATGCCTGGCTGCGATAAAAGGCATATCGGTGGACGAAGTGGCGGAGGTTACTACGGCTAATTTGAGCCGGCTGCTGGGCGTGCCGGCATCCGCATCATGACGCCGGCTTGCTGATCCGGTCAATCCGGCCAATATGGAATGACGCTGATGACTGATTTAAATGCCGCTCCTCAAAACTATCTGGCCCGTGCGCTGGGCGACGGCTTGGCCGAAATCAGCGGCGCGGGGCGCAGTGAGCGCATCCATTACGGTGGCGGCGCATACGGCGGCGGCGCACACTCGGAACGCTGGGGCGATCCGGAGGAAGGGGTGCGGGCCGCGCTGTGGGCGGAACTGATTTACAAGTACGAATACCCGCCGGAACGCATCGCTTTTGAGGTTACGCTGCCCGACCGCACGCCGACCCGCTACGCCGACCTGGTGGTCTATGCCGATGATGCGCTCAAAGACCCGTATTTCGTCTTTGAGTGCAAACGCCCGGACCTGTCCGATGCCGAATTTGACCAGGCCGTGGAGCAGGCGGTGGGCAACCGCAATCTGCTGGGGGCAAAGTATTGCGGCGCAGTAGCCGGATTGACGCGCCGTCTGCTGCGTTTTGACCGGTTCCCGCCGGGAGAACGGGACCTCAACCGGATGGCCGACATTCCGGCGCGTTATGACCAGCCCCCGGAATGGCGTTTCTACAAAGGCGAGGGCGCGGCCGGAACGGGGCGGGATCTGGCCGGCGTGTCGCGGGAGGAATTGCGCGCCGCCATCCGCAAGTGCCACCAAACCCTTTGGGAGGGCGGACGCCGCAGCGCCATCGCCGCCTTTGGCGAGTTCTCCAAGCTGGTGTTCGTCAAGCATCGGGACGAGAAAAACCCCGACCGCCCCAACGGGCAGCCCTACGCTTTTCAGAACCGGGACGGCGAAACCGCGGACGGGCTGGCCGTCCGCATCAACGGCCTCTACGATGCTGAGCAGGCCCTGGAACCGGAGGTGTTCACCGACCGCATTAATGTTGCCCCGCCCATCCTCAAGCAGTGCGTGGAGCATCTGGAAGGCATCTCGCTGGATCGCACCGAATTGGATACCAAGGGCGTAGCGTTTGAGGAGTTTATGGGCAGCTTTTTCAAGGGCGACTTCGGGCAGTATTTTACGCCCCGGGAGCTGATTGCTTTCTGCGTTGCCGTCCTGGATCCCAAACGCACTGATCTGATACTGGATCCGGCCTGCGGCTCCGGCGGCTTTCTGCTTTACGCCCTGGACTATGTGCGTCGGGAGGCCGACGGCCGATTTCCGCAACACAATGCCGACCCGCGGCAGGCCGTTGAGCATTTCAACTATTGGCACGAATTTGCGGAAAAGAACCTGTTCGGCCTGGAAATCAACGACGAGCTGGCCCGCGTCGCCAAGATGAATATGATTATTCATGACGACGGCCATACTAATATCATCGGCCATGACGCTCTGGACTTTGCCGACAGCATCCGCGCCGACCATCCCGGCATTGTCCCCGGACGCTTTGACATTGTCCTGACCAACCCGCCCTTTGGCGCCGCCATCAAGCGGGTGGAAAGGGGCGACGGCTACCTGGAGCAGTTTCGGCTGATGCGCTATCTGGGCAAGGATTATCCGCTGCATACCGAAATGACCGGCGGCGGCGATGAAACGGACACCCGGCTAACGCCTAAATCTTTTCGCCCCCGCGCCAGCATCAAGACCGAAATCGCTTTCCTGGAACGGATCCATACTTTTCTGAAACCCGGCACGGGCCGCGCCGCCGTCGTACTGCCGGACGGCATTTTGACCAACTCGTCGTTGGCCGGCGTGCGGCACTGGCTGCTGGCGCACTTTCAGCTGCTGGCGGTGGTCAGCCTGCCCCAGTTCGCATTCAGCCACTACGATGCCGGCGTCAAGGCCAGCATCGTCTTGCTGCGCCGCCTGGCCGACGGCGAAACCGTGCCGGACGATACCCCCATCTTGATGGCATTGGCCGACAACATCGGCTACGATGCCACCGGGCGCAAGACTTTTACGATAACGCCGGAGCAGGAAACGCCGGGCGTAAGCAAGGTGGAACGCCATAGCTGCGACTTGTTTGACTACCGGGTAACCTACGAATGGAGCCGCACGGCCAACGAGGGGCGGGGCGACTGGAGCGAACAGCGGCGGGAGGTGATACCCGGCACCGGGCTGGTGGGGCAATGGGCGGCGTTCCGGCGGGATCCGACGCCTTTTTTAGCGTAAGCCCGGCGGGGCCGGGCGAGGCGGGATGTTTTGTAATCAGGTACAGCGATGCGGATGCGCGCTTTGATCCGCATTTTCATAAGCCGCTGTTTCGCAACCTGATACGAAACCTGCAAAACGTCGGCAGTGAACCGATTGGCGCACTAGCCCAATACTCTGGCGAAATATGGGACAAGTCTGACGGGCGTTTCAGCGATGTATTTCCGTACATCGAAATATCGGGCGTATCGTTGGGTACAAACGAATACGAAGTTGAGTCAGTACGCATTGACGAATCCCCTAGCCGGGCCCGGCAAGTAGTGCGGTCCGGAGATATATTGATTTCTTTGACCCGGCCGCATCGCGGAGCAGTGGCTATTGTGCAACCGGAACAGGATGGCGCAATTGCATCTACGGGATTCGCAGTTATCCGAGAAATTGATAATGACAAAATAACGCGGGACTATCTTTTGCATTGCTTGACTGCATCTTTCAGCACCGACCAAATGCTGATGCGTAGCAGTGGCGGGAGCTATCCTGCAATCACTAGGGATGAGCTTGCGAAAATTCTTATCCCCAAGATTCCATTGGATTCTCAAATTCGGTTAGTGGCCGCAATGGACGCCGCCCGCAAGGAACGCAAGGCCAAGTTAGCCGAGGCCGATGCGCTGCTGGCCGGGATTGACGACTATCTGCTGGATGCGCTGGCATTGGCGCCGCCGGCGGCGGAGACGCGGCGGGTGTTCGCAGTTCGTAGCCTATCTGCTGCTAACCGTCTTGACCCACATTTCCATTCGCCGGATTTTACCCGTATTGAGCGGATGCTTTCGCAAACGCATTGCGAGCCGCTCGGCAACGTAGCGAAGTTCTCCAAAGAAACCTGGAGTCCGCAAGATCACGGCCTGCCGACGTTTCGGTACATTGAAATCAGCGGCGTCAATCCGCAGACTGGAGCAGCCCGCTGGAAGAAACGCCAATAGCCCAAGCCCCCAGCCGCGCCCGTATGCTAGTTCACGCTGACGACATCATTGTCAGCCTAACCGCCCCACATTATGGTTCCATCGCCCATTTGGGGCCGGAATATCGGGGTTGCATTGCATCCACCGGGTTTGCTATAATCAGCCAAGTGGCAAATCACATTCGCCGTGACTATCTGTGGTGCGCGTTGCGCGCTCGCTTCTGCCTCGAGCAGATGCGCCAGCGTTCCAGCGGCAGCCTCTACCCGGCGATTACGGAATCGGAGCTGGCAAAAATCCTGATACCAGTACCAGATGGAGAAACGCAGAACCGCGTCGCTACCGAAGTGAACTGCCGCCACGAGTCCGCCCGCAGGCTACGCGCCGAGGTGCAATCGGAGTGGCAAATGGCAAAGCGGTGGTTTGAGGGGGAATTGCTGGATACGGCCAAAGGCCAACAGGAGGCAAAATGAGTCCGCTGCTTTTGATAACGCTCCTCTGTGCCATTGCAATGGGAGTCCTGGTAGGTTTCATCGGGCACGGATTGACCGACTCTTTTCAGACCGGGGTAACTTTCGGCGCGTTTGTGGGGACGCCCTTGGGAGTCATCATCGGAGCAATGCTCGGGGCAAAGATGGGGGCCTGATGCGGCCCGATTAGGAATCAGACGGTGCACTGGCCCAAGCAAAGGTGTCAAAATGCGCTTGCTACGGAGGCTTATTAGCGTAACCGGCCGATTGGGCGGGAAGGCTAAATGCCGAGAACACGGCTTCATATATCACGCCAGTTGCCAGAATTGCGGTCAGGCTAGGGCACATCGCGAGTCCCGTGAGCGTTGCGATACCCACGGCTTGGCTTTTGAGTGCTCATGCCGCAATTGTCGGAAGGCTTCCAAGAGGAGGGATGCGAAACTAGATAGAAAAATTACCAGAGGGGTGAACCTGCAATTGGGGATGGAAACCCTCAAAGGGTTAGGCCATTTTGTTGCCGCTGCTATACTGATTGAATGGCTATTCAGAGCAGCAACGGATGGTGAAAATTCGCTATCTTGGGAAATCATTGTAGCCGCTGCTGCTGCTGCCATCATATTTGATCCAGTTATTACCGGCACCAAGTTGGTAAAAAAGTGGGTTAGAACGCTAGCCCACCGAACAGACGACACAGACGCATCATGGGAAGCGGATTGGCCATCCTCAAAGAAACGTCGCCGCAAAGACGCTGCACAGAGGCGCGGGCGACGCTGGATCGGGGCAACTACCGGATCTTTTGTTGGTTTGTCTTTTCCAGTGCTAATGGCTGTGGCAATATATGCACAACAGTGCAGGTCTGGGCTGTTAGTATGCGAATTTTACATACGGATTGCTGATTTTGCTGTCAGTCAACCGATCCTATTTATTTTATTCACAATATTAATTGTAGTACTTATTGCTGGTTGTGGAATATATGGCCATATGATTGAAAAATCGCTTTGGCCAAAACCGGATGAAAACCCGATGCGCCGCGATGACTGGTAACCGTCGCTCTTCGCTAATGCCGGTTGGGTACAAGTGTACCCACATTGGCCAGCCCGGCAACAGTACCCTACACTGCCCCATCCGCTTCCAGGGCCGCCAGTTGCTCCGGCGTTAGGCCGCCGATGCCGCAGAGGATTTCGGCGTTGTGCTGCCCCAAAGTTGGCGGGGCGCCGGCGTCCGGCTTGCGGCAGGCCGTGAGTCGTATGGGCGTGGCTAGGGCGCGGAAGGCGCCGCCCAGCGTGTCAGGGGCGTCAACAAACATTCCGCGCGCCGCCAGCTGCGGGCAGTCGGCCAGGTCGGCCACGCTTTGGGCTACCCCCATTGAGAACCCGATTTCGGTAAGCCGGCCGGCCACTTCCCACTTGGGCCGCTGCGCCGACCATTCCTCAATCGCCGGTATCATTTCGTCAAACACGAAGTCGGGGTCGGGGAACTGCTGCAAATAGCGTTCATCCTGCGCCGGCAAGTCGGGGCGGCCGACCAGAGCCCACAGCGCGGCCAGCCGCTGCGGGCTGCGGACGCCGGCCATCACCACATAGCCGTCGGCGGCGCGCAGCGACAGCCCCGGCCCCAGCGCGGCGGCGCGAGTGCGTCCCGGAGTCCGTCCGGCAGCCTGGTAAGCGTTCATATTGCTGATGATGTGAGACGCCATGCATTCGTACATTGCGACATCTACGTGCTGGCCGCGTCCAGTCTGCCGGCGGGTTTCCAACGCCAGGACGATGGACAGAGCGGCCCACACGCCCGGCACGGAGTCGCCGATGTTATCGCCCACGGCTTGCGGCGGACCGCCGGGCGCGCCGGTAATGTCCATCCAGCCGGCCATCGCCTGGATGGCCTGGTTGTTGGCCGGCCAGTCGGAGTAGGGGCCGCGCGCGGCGGCGTTGGCGTCTGCGGCAGCGCCGACTTGGGCATCTCCGTAGCCGGTGATTGCGGCGTATATCAGACGGGGGTTGATTTCCCGCAGGCGGTCGTAGCCCAGGCCGAGCCGCCGGAATGCGCCCGGCCCCCAGTTGTCCAGCAGCACATCCGAGTTGGCGACCAGGCGCTCAAAGGCCGCCTTGCCGACCGGATGGCGCAGGTTCAGCGTAACCGATTTCTTGTTGCGATTGACGCCGAGAAAGCGGCTGCTGACCCGGCCAACGGCGTCATCGCCAATAAAAGGCCCGCGCCCGCGGGACAAATCGCCGGAGCCGGGGCGTTCAATCTTGATGACTTCGGCGCCCATATCGGCCAGTATCAGCGAGCAGAAAGGGCCGGCCACGATGTGGGTAGCGTCCAGGATGCGGATGCCTTCCAGGGGTAACGGCAGGGGGGTGTTGGCGGCGTCATTCATTTGGACTCCGTTAGCGCCGGCGCCAGCCGGATTGCTTCAGTATAGTCGTCATCGGACAGCACGCTGACGAGCAGGCCGTACTCTTTGGGAATCAGGCTTTTCCCGGCATCGTCAATTTCAAGGAACAAGTTTTCCAACGCCAGTTTGCCCAGCACAAACCGGCCTTCGGGGCCGAATATGACCGGGCAGGGCGCCTGGCCGTCGCCAATGGCGATTAGGGCGGTGCCTTGCGGATAGGTTACCCGGCTGCCATCCGAACGTCGGAAGCGCGTTTTCTCCGTGGGTTCAATGCCCAAAGAGGTCAGCAGTGAGGCGGGAAACACCGGCAGCACCGCGCCGGTTCCGACCAGTGCGGATACCGTTACCATCCCGGAACCGTCCTTGTTACGGGCTGCGGGCGGGATGTATTTGCTGATTTTTATGTCAGTGTAGAAAGCAGCCATAGCAGACCTCCATCGGGATGTTGTGAAAATTGATGTCTGTATAGAATGAACGATGCCTAAAAATCCGGCTCATCCAGAGCGTACATAGGTTCAAGTCGTTCATTGAAAGAATTGACCATCAATTGGAAAGCCTCCAAGGTATTTGCTCCCAGCAAGAACTGCCTATCCGTGCCAAATATGACGGAGCAGATTTTCCTGCGGTCTCCGATTGTAAGCAACGCGTTTCCCATATCATACTCCACCCGCCGGCCGTCGGCGAGGCGGAACCGATGCCCGGATTCAAACGGAATTATGCCCAACCGGGTTAGCAAAGCGGACGGCAGCACGGTATAAGCCGCTCCGGTATCAACCAGCGCCGATACCAGTACCGCGCGGCCCATTCCGTCCGGGTTGCCAACGCTGACGGCGGCGTGAAAAGTGCCCATAGCCAATTATGACACATACTCCGCCAGCGTCCGCAGCGCCGCCGACGCTCCCCGGCGCAGCGGCTGGAAGTGGCTGAAGCATATCGTTTCAAAGTCCAGTTCCGCCAGTTTGCGTACCGACGCTTTTGCCGCATCCATATCGCTGGAGAACCAGCGGGAGGGCAGCGTCAGCCGGCTGCCGACCCGTTGCACGGCATCGCCCACCAGCAGTACGCCCTCTGCCGGGAAATGCAGGCTGACGCTGCCCGGCGTATGCCCCGGCGTGTGTATTACCCGCGCGCCGCCCAGCAGGGGCAGCGTATCTCCGTCGTCCAATAGCGTGGACACCGGAAAAGGCGGCGGCGCCAACGACGACCGCACCGGCCGCAGCAGCGCGCGCAGCCACCGAGGCGCCGCCGGCTGGGGAATGACTTCCCCAATCCGTCCTGCGATGGCGTCCGCTTCCAGGCGGTGGGCCGCCGCCGCCGCGCCGGTAGCGCGCTGCAAGCCGGCCATCCCGCCAATGTGGTCGGGATGCCAGTGGGTGGCAATCAGATGCTGTACCGATGCCGGGCCGTAACCCAGTTGACGCAGATAATCCAGCACCGGGCGGTTGTGAAAATATCGCCAGCCGGAGTCGATGATGGCCACGGACGGCGCATCGGATGCGGCGTTGCCGGCAACGCCGTCCGGGCCGGAGAGGGCAAGGCCGGCGGCGTCCGGCGGCGTGATGACGATGAAAGCGCTGGTGGTGAACAGGGAACGCTGGTACAGCCCCGGCACAATTTCCCCAACCGACGCGCGCGGCCCCGGTATCCCCGGCCGGCGATAAATGTAACTCCGGTTTATAGCCACGCCAACACTTCATCTAAACAATCTTATAATCCGGTCCATCCTGTTTATCGGTGTAAAAGCATAGACTCCGGGTTGCGCCGGAGCGACGCCGGAATGCCGTCATCGCCGGTCGATAACTCGGCGCGCCTTGAACTGCGTCCGCTCGAACTCGCCCTCAGGCCGCAGTTCTACGGCAACGCTGACGCCCAGCGCGCGGCGCAAAGCGGCGGCGATTTGCTGCTGCAAGGCGGCCAATCCGGCCGGCCCCGACTCGCCGGCGGCGGCCCACGCCGCAGCGGATATTTCGGTTTGCACGGTGAGACGGTCCAGGTAGCCCCGTTCCCGTTCTACCACCAGGCGAAACTCGCCGCCGAACTCATCTTGCGCCCGCAGCGTATCCTCAATGTGCGACGGGAACACATTCTGCCCCCGGATAATCAGCATATCGTCGGCGCGCCCGTAGATGCCCAGCGGCAGCGTCGGGTAAGTGCGCCCGCAAGGGCAGTCGCGCATTTCCCAGCGGGCGATGTCCCCCGACCAGTAGCGTATCATCGGCTGCGAATCCCGTTCCAGATGGGTATAGACGGGGACGCCCTCGCCGCCCATCGGCACGGGCTGACGCGTGTCCGGGTCAACCAGCTGAGTATAGACGATGTCCTGCCACAGATGCATTCCCTGCGGCAGATGGCGGCAGCCGCCGTTAGTCATCCAGGGCGTCATCTCCGCCATACTGCCCTGGTCAATCACAGAGCAGCCGAAAGCGTCGGCGATGGCCTGGCGGGTAGCCGGCACCGATGCTCCGGGCTCGCCGCTGAAAAACATCAGGCGAAAGGCGAAATCATGGCGCGGGTCAACCCCCATCGCACGGGCCGTTTCCGCCAGGTAAAGGGCATAAGACGGCGTAGCGTACAGCGCGGTCGGCTGCGCCAGCTGCGCCCATTCTACGGCGCGCTCGGTCTGGCCGGGGGCGCCGGCGCCGAAAGGGAAGCAGGCTGCGCCCAATCGTTCTGCGCCGGCCAGCGCGCCCCAGCTGCCCACATACAGGCTGAATACGGCGGCCACCATCACGGTGTCGGCGGGGCGGACGCCGGCGGCCCACAGGATGCGGGCGTGCGCCTCTCCGATGCGTTCCCAGTCGCCCCGGCTGATGCCGAATACCGTAGGCCGCCCGGTAGTTCCCGAAGTGCCATGCACCCGGAACACCTGCTCCGGCGGGATGCATAGGAAACGGCCATAAGGCGGATGGGCCTCTTGCTCCCGGCGCACATCCTCTTTGGTAAGAATCGGCAGCCGGGCGAACTCGTCCAGGCTGCGGAGATTGGCCGGGTCAACCGGGGCGTCCTGCCAGAACTCCTGATAGAACCCGCTGTTCTGCCAGGCGTAGCGGATCTGGCTACGCAGCTTTTCCAGGATGATGCCGTCGCGCGCAGCCGGCGGCATCGTTTCCAGACGCGCATCCCAGTGCTCGGCGTCGGGCTCCGGCAGGTAGGCGGCGTCATAGCGCGGCGGCCAGTCCATAACACACGCCTCCCTTTGCGCCTCTGCGTCTCTGCGCCAATTATAGATAGCGTAAAAAGATGAATAGATAGCGTCAAGATGACGGCAAAGACTTGCGGATGAAGTCAATCATTTCGTTGGTAAAGGTTCCGACGGGAAAGACGCCGTCCACGCCCATCGCTTGCAGGGGTTCAACGTCGGCGTCCGGGATTGTGCCGCCGACGAGCAGCAGGACGCCGTTGTTAGCGGGGCCGCCGCCGATGCCCTGCCGTTCCAACGCAGCCACCAAGCGGGGTATCAGCCGCAGATGCGCGCCGGAAAGGATACTGATGCCAACCGCGTCCACATCCTCCTGGACCGCGGCGGCGGCAACCTGGTCGGCAGTTACCCGCATTCCCAGATAGACGACTTCCATACCGGCGTCGCGCAGGGCGCGGGCGATGACTTTGACGCCCCGGTCGTGTCCATCCAGCCCCAGCTTGGCGAGCAGGATGCGCGGCGGCGCGGCGTGAGCGGGATTAGCGGGCGTCATCAGCATTGCCGTCCGGGTTCCGGGAGATGATCCAGTCGCCATCCGCAGATTCGTGCAGGACAAAGCCGCGATGGGCTACCAGGTTTTTGAGAGACTGCATCGTCGGCGCCTTGTGATAAACCAGCCGCAAATCCTCGTTCCCCGATTCTTTGATGATGTCCCTAAGCACCAGCAGGGCTTCGTCAAAAAACGAGACGCCGATTCGCAGGATGTCGCTGGTATCCAGCAGGATAACGCCATCGCGGGCCGCTATGCGGAAAGCCGATGCCATCGCCCGCGCCGCCGGACGCGTTCCCAACATACGGGTTCCTGATTCTTGGTGTAAAGCAATTGCAGTCATCAGCAAACCCTCATTCGGCCGGAAAAGGAAGGGCAACCATCACAGTTGTGCCATGGCGATAACTACCGTCAAGGTCTCTCAAATCGCTTACGGACGGCTCGCCCCCGTTGCGCACGGTTAGTAATCCATAGCCGGCGATAATCAACAGTTCGCCCTGGTAGGCTTGCACTCTTTCCGTTACGTGATACAGCCCTGCTCCCCGCTGTTCAGTAGTGCCGCTAACATCCATTTCAGTCGCGCGCAAGATGGCTTCTTTGTCGCTGCTAATGTCTGCGTACAGCGGGTTTGCGCGCAAAGACTCCGGTATGCCAATGCCTCCGTCGGATATTCCTATCACATAAATGTTTTCACCGCCGGATTCTATCACATCCTGCGGTTGGTCCATTTCAACCGTAGCGTAACAGCCGCCTGGCGAGCGGGAATGCTGCGCTGCGTTTAGCGCCAATTCCTCAAAAACGCCGTCAACATCCGTGCGTACATTAACCGGGCCGATGCCATCATTGATTAGCGACAAGGCAACCCTTTCCCACAGCGCATTGGCCTGGTTCTCCGTGTTGAAATTGGTACGAGGCAATAGCTCTCTGCCCGGCAACCTGCTGTCGGCAGGCAGGGCATGGGCGATTATATGCCCGATTTCGGCGGCGGAGAATTCCGGTTCCAGCAAGCGTTCCAGGCAGCTTGCCATGCGTCCCCGGCGCAGAGTCATTCGGTTGTCGGCATCATTCGTTGAGTGTTCCATCGTGCGGCAATTATACCGCATAACGCGCTACCTAAAACACGCCCGGATCCACATATTCGCCCCAAACGTCCCGCAGCGCGCCCATCAGTTCGCCTTCGGTTACGCCGGCGGCTACTGCCGGCAGGATGGCCGGCAGCAGGTTGCCGTTGGCCTGCGCCGTTTTGACGACCTGGCGCAGCGCCGCCGCCGCATCCGTTTCGCTGCGCGTCCGCCGCGCCGCCGTCAGTCGGCCAATCTGCCGTTCCTCCTCGGCCTGGTCAAACTCAAACAGCTCTAATGAACCGGACGCCGCCGCATCCCGACATTCATCCCGGTATTCATCGTTGACGCCGACGACGGTATAGTCGCCGCTTTCTACCCGCTGCTGATAGCGGTAGGACGCCTGGGCGATTTCGCTCTCAATGTAGCCGTTGGCGATGGCGGCCAGCATCCCGTCGCGCATACTGCCGCTGCCCATCGCGTCGATGCGTTCAATATAGGCCAGTGCGGCCTGTTCCAGCTCGTTGGTCAGCGATTCCAGGTAGGCGGAGCCGCCCAGCGGGTCGGGGGTTGCCGTTATGCCGGATTCGTGGGCCAGTATCAGCTGGGACGCCAGCGAGACGCGCATCGCTTCCTCCGAGGGAATGTCATACGCTTCGTCGTAGCCGCTGATGTGCAGCGACTGTGTGCCGCCCAGCGCTGCCGCCAGCCCCTGCAATCCGCCGCGCAGGATGTTGTTCAGCGGATCTTGCCGCACCAGCGTAGAGCCGAGGGTTTGCGTATGAAAGCGCATCCGCAGCGACTCCGGGCGGGTTGCGCCGTAGCGGTCGCGCATCAGCCGGGCCCAGAGCCGGCGGGCAGCGCGGAACTTGGCAATCTCCTCAAAGAAGTCGTTATGCACGCCGAAAAAGTGGGACAGCCGCGCCGCAAAAGCGTCCACCGGCAGCCCCCGCGCCTGCGCCGACTCCACATAGGCCATCCCTTGGGCGACGGTAAAGGCCAGTTCCTGCACGGCGTCGGCGCCGGCTTCGCGGGTATGGTAGCCGCTGATGGAAATGGTGTACCAGTTGGGGACGTTATGGACGCAGAACTCTACTATGTCGGTAGTTAGTTTCAGGGCCGGTTCCGGCGGCAGCGCAAAGGTTTTCTGCCCGTGAAACTCTTTCAGCGAATCGTTCTGCACGGTGCCGCGCAGGGCCGGCCAGGGGATGCCCCGCTTTTCGGCGGTATGCAGAAACATCGCCAGCAGCACGATGGCCGGGTGGTTGATGGTCAGCGACACGCTGGCCTGATCCAGCGGGATGCCGTCAAACAGCTCGCCCATATCGGCGGCGGTGTCAATAGCGACGCCCAGACGCCCGACTTCGCCTTCGGCCAGTTCGTGGTCGGAGTCGTAGCCGGTCAGCGTTGGATGGTCAAAGTCGGTGCTGAGGCCGGTTTGCCCGTGCGCCAGCAGAAAGCGGTAGCGTTCATTAGTGGCCTGCGCCGTGCCGAAGCCGGCAATTTGCCGCCGCGTCCACAGCCGCCCGCGGTACATCGTCGGATAGGCGCCCCGCGTGAAGGGGAATGCGCCGGGTTCGCCCAGGTCGCGCGCCGGGTCAAAGCCGCCGGCGTCCAGCGTCTCCGGCGAATAGAGGGGGGCGATGGGGATGCCGGAGAGGGTGCGGGGATGGTTGGGGTTGTTTGCGTTCACGATGCACTTATCTGGCGGTTGGGAAGTTCGGCGATTGCGAGCATTTGCGCCACGAAAGTACGGCCTAGAACCAAAAATCGCGATGCTTCGGCAGCGGACAACTGGTTGGTGTAAAAATGGTTGTGCAATTCGCCTTGGACAATGTCGAAGCCGCCGGCGAATCCCAGCGGTCCGGCGCCGGCGGCGTCCAAGTCGATAACAAACCTTTCCTTATCCCGGGCATTTCCGTGCCGGCGGCCGCGCGCGTGCCGGGCCGCTTCCACGGCCAGATTGGCCGCTCCCCAAACGGCCTCTGCGCCCAGTTGATGAATGCCCATCTCCTCCAGCCACACCGACGCCGTGATGTAAGTCCGGGACAGCGCAACGTGGTCTGCTATTTCCATCAGGAGTTTGCTTTGGACGGATCCCCGCCCGGTTCCATCAGGGATTTTACAAACCTCTTTGTGGAGCCCCGGTATGCGTCAAACGCATAATCCTCCCAGAAAACCCCTTCCGCGGCGTTGCGGCGGAACAGGCGGGCGATACCAAGCCCGGCCAGCCGCACCAGCGGCTCCCCGGCCTCGTCATCCAGCAGATCAGTCAAATCCATCAGATCCAGGTCCGTCTGATACGGCAGCCCGCGCTGCTTGGCAACGGCAACCAGGGCAGTATGCGCGGCCTGCCACATACAGCGGCTGCCCGCCTGGGCATCGCCGGCGTCAAAATGCCGGTCGGCTTCGGCCAGCCAGTCTTGGGGAGATTGGGCAATTGCGGCAAGAGCAGTAAGCATCAGCAGCCTCCGTTGGGTAGGATTTTAGCAGATTGGCAACCCAGCGCTGCACGGACGGACGGCACAGGTCAAATTCAAAATCATCCCAGTGCAGTATGCCGTCCGCGTTGTCCCGGAAAGACCGCGCCACTCCAAAAGGCGCCGTATGCTCAAACCCGCCGCCGGCATCTTGATCCAAGGCGATAATCAGTTGAAGCAGCTCGGCATCGGTGGCAACGGGGCAGCCCCGCTTGATGCCCACTGCGGTCAGAGCGGCCAGCGCCGCTTCCCACAGACAACGGCTGCCGACCAGCGGGCGTTCCCGGTCAAACTCCCGGTCCGATTTCGCCAGCCATTCCTGCGCCGCGGCGATGATTTCCGGTATCCGCTCCCGGGCGGCGCCGTCGGCCAGGCACCACGGCGTCAGCACGATGCGCCCGTTTTCGCTGGACACATCGCAGAACCGCGCCTGGGACAGATTGCCGGCGACGGCATCGGGCAGCGCAATCCGGTGGTTATCGGTAATTTGAGCCAGCATCAGCATCCTCCATTGGGTAGGATTTTAGCAGATGGGGGCCGACAACGCCGCCGCAAATCACGGCTTCCGCTCAATGATTGCAACTTCATCCGGCATCCCGGCCAGCCACGCGCGGATCCTGGATTCGTCCGCCGCGCTGGCGCCGGTGCGTTGCAGGTAATCCGACAGGGCATCCTCGAGGACAACTTTCTCAACCGGGGTTACTGTGTGCGGCGGCAGCATATCCCGGCAGATGCAACTTACCTCTCGGCTGTGGGTGAAACCATAGACGGCATCCTGGCTTGCGGAGTCCGGCCAAAAGTAGTTGTACTGGATGATGTCCACCAGTAAGTTTTTGATGTCGCGGGTGGTCATTGCTGTTCTCCTTCGGTTAGTCGCCACGGTTTGTTGCGGCCCGGCTCATCTTGAACAAGGAGGCCGGAGCGCCGCAACTGGAGCTGGGCGTTCCGTACACTGTGTTTCCATTTCCGGCCAAAAGTAACACCGTTGATAACACGGTCCACAGAGTCATCGCAAAGTTCAGGCAACAACTGTTGTATCAACGGATTCATATCGCCGGTTTTCATTGGCCCATTGCGGTGCAGTACATATCTGACCGCATCAACGAATTGGGCATTCAGCGACGCTTTGGGGTTGGTGGTAAAGCGTTTCTCAGAAACCCTCAATTCCACCAAGCGCTCATTTATGTTACGCACAATATCGTCATACTCATCGTTCACGCTGCCGAATACAGCAGCATCCATAGCGGCTTTGTCCTGCCTGGCCTGTTCCACCATACCATCCAATTCGACCAGCGCTTCCACAGGCACCGGAACCCCTATATTTCCATACTCCAGCAAGTCGTCCGCTATTGCGGCCACTGCATCGGGTTCAGTGATGGCGACCCCCAGTTCTTGGTTGCGCCAGAGGCCGCCATAGGTGAGGTTGGCGGAAGTAACGATAGCGGTATGCCCGTCCGCAACATACGCTTTGGCGTGCAAATAGCGCAGATGTCGCACCGCAGCGCCGGGAACCCGCTGGCACAGCCACGCCAACGCCGCAGCGTCAACCGACCCTGCCACTAGGCTGTCCGCCCGCAAACTCGTCAGCACATCAATACGCACCGACCGGCGCCGGGAACGCAATTGCTGGGTCAGCCGTTCCACCGGCAAACGGCTAATATAAGGGGCGGCGATAATCGCGGACTCCTGAATCGAGCCAACGAACTGATCAAAGGTAGAATGCCACGGCGATTTGACGGATTGCATCTAGTTGCCTCCAGCGTCCCTAATGAACGCATTGGAACAATAAAGCTAATCCGTTGCAATGTCAAGCGGCTGGTGTCATCGTTTGCGCGTTCACCGGATTAACCCTATGCACGGCTGCCGGTCAGCAGTTCGGGCCGCTTTGCGCTGCCAGCGAGCGGGTTTTCCACAGGGGACCCCGAATGCTGATGCAACAGTTGCGCCAATTCGGATGGAATCTCTAACCGCCCCGCCAATATCGCATCAAGGCCGGCATCGCCGCCAGCCAAGGACAGCAGTTCCCGGCGGGATACAATACCTTGCTCCAGCATAAACTCGAGCAACGCCGCGGCGGACGGCTGCGGTATCGGAAAATGTTCGGCTTCGTAGCCCGCCGCCAAATTGGACAGCCGGTCGAGTTCCGCATCATCGGGGCTGTACGGCTCGGCATTAAGTAGCGCAGAGATGCGCGCCACTGCGGCCTCGTAGTCCGTTGCCGACCGTATCTGTTTGATTTCCAGCATAGCTATACCTCTGCGGCGTTGATGGCGTCATATTCCGCGTGTGTGCCGATAAACCATATGCAGCACGGCAGCCGGCGTCAATTCCCGCCCAAACCCGCAACCCCCGCGCCGTGCTACATACTGCCGCCGGCTGTTATGATGTTGGGCAAGTAAAGCCGAGCGGATAGGTTCGGGTTTTGCGCCGGACAGCCGGACGCCGCCGCAACACGCCAGCAAGGAGGACAAGACCAACATTATGGATTCGCTGCGTAAAGGATTGGGCGCCGTTATGCTGCTGGTCGGCCTGGCGACGCTTTTCAACTACTATTTCTTTGCCAACGCAATGTACGCCGGACAAACTATCTGGGACATCATTGATCCCATCATCATCGTAACTCTGGCGGTCAGCATTGCGCTGAACATTGCCGACTCGCTGCGGATTCGCGGCGCGGCCGGCAGCCATCTGGGCCAGCTCCCCCGTGATGCGCTGACCGCGCTGGCCGCCGTTACTACGATGTTTTACCTGCACAACTACCTGCTCAAGGTAACGCAGGGCGTTGATGCCGCTAATATCTGGATCTGGCACTTCATCGTCCCGCCGGTAGTTGTCTTGCTGGCGATCGACGGCATCTCGCACTGGCGCCGCCGGCCCGACTAGCCCAAAATCCCCATTCATCCCATCCATTTCATTCCCTCCATCCATGCCATAACCCCCTCTCCACTCGGGGAGAGGGGCCGGGCAAGGGCCGCTCCGCCGTTGCCGCCGCCCCTCCATCCGTGCTAACCTGCCGCTATTCACCCACGCACCCGGACGCGCTGACCACGCACGACCCCACGGAGTAGCCCCGCAATGCAAATCACCGGCGCCACTACCCACATCCTGCAAACCCCCGCCGACAACCCTCTCGTCGTCGGCATCCCACAGCCCGGCACCCGCGAGTTCGTTACCCTGGAACTCCACACCGACGCCGGCATCTCCGGCGTCGGACTTACCTTTTTCGGCGGCCCCCTCGTCAAGTCATTGCGCCAAGCCGTTGATGACCTGGCCCAGCTCGCCGTCGGCGCCGACCCGCTCTACCCCGAAGCCGTCTGGGGCCGCCTGATGGACTCCTGCGCCTCCGCCGGCCCGGAAGGCATCCTTTCCCTCGCCCTCGCCGCCGTCGACATCGCCGTCTGGGACCTCAAAGGCAAAGCCCTCAACCAGACCGTCTGCTCCCTGCTCGGCGGCTACCGCGACCGCGCCCCAACTTACGCCAGCGGCGCCCTGATGCGACCTATGGGCCTGGAATACCTGGCCGAGGCCGGCCCCCGCCTGGTAGAGCAGGGTTTCCGCCAGATGAAAACCCAGATGGGCGCCGAACCTACCGCCGCCCGCGAAGTCGCCCGCATCCGCACCCTCCGCGACGCCATCGGCCCCGACATTGACCTCATGTGCGACATCAACCAGCTCTGGAATGTCAACCAGGCCATCCAAATCGGCAGCATGGTCGAGGAATATCACCTGTTCTGGCTAGAGGATGTAGTCGCCCGCGACGACTACCCCGGCCTGGCCCGCGTCGCCGACGCCCTTGCTACCCCCATCGCCGCCGGCGAATATGTCTATGGCATCCGCCCCTTCCGCCATATGCTGGAGCAGCGCAGCGTGGACATCGTGATGGTTGACCTGCTGCGCGCCGGCGGCATTACGCCTTTCCGCAAAATCGCCGGCATGGCCGAAGCTTTCAACATCCCCGTAGTATCCCATCTTATCCCCGAAGTCCAGGCCCACACCATCGCCGCCATCCCCAACGGCCTCACCGTGGAATATATGCCCTGGTCGCTGCGCCTGTTCAACGAAACCCCCGAAATCATCAACGGCGAAATCGTCGTCCCCAACCGCCCCGGCCTCGGCCTGGAATTCAGCCCCGAAGCCATCGCCCAATACCGCCTCGACTAACCCCCCGCCCGCCGCCATCATCCCGGCCCCTTTACCGTCATTCCGGCCCCCCAACCGTCATTCCGGCAACCCCAACCTTCATTCCGTCCCCTTTACCGTCATTCCGGCTTGCGCCGGAATCCACTCCCGCACCCACCGCCTTATTCGGAGGTAACCCCAATGTCCGCCTACCAACTCCGCATCTACACCATCAACCGCGGTATGATGGACTCCTGGATTGCCCTGTTCAACGAACACATCCGCCCCCTGCACGACCGGCTCGGCATTCCGGTAGTATCTAGCTATGTCAACGCCGACCGCACCGAATTTATCTGGGTGCGCCGCTTCGACAGCGCCGCCGACATCCCCGCCAAAGAGGCCGCCTATTTCGCATCCCCGGAACGCTCCGCCCTCGGCGACCGCCCCACCAGCCACATCGCCAAAATGGAAGTCCGCGTAATGGACGGCATCCCCGCAACCGCCGCCGCTTAAACCGCCTGACCCTACCGGGCGCGTCCGCAACCCGCCCAGATGCGATTTAACTCTCCGTCATTCCGCCATCCAACACCGTCCTCTCGCAACCGTCATTCCGGCGCGCGCCGGAATCTATGGTCGCCGCCGCCATTGCCATATAGGCGAACTACCACGCCGGATTCCGACCTTCGTCGGAATTACGGAAAACTGAACTGCCTGAACAGAAACGCCGCCAACCCCGTCGCCTATCTTGCTTATTTCGACCAACATAGGCTACTATTCCGTTGCTACTACTGGCGGTTTTACGGAGTAGCCCGTCCGATACCGTCGGCATCCGTTGCGGCAAGGAAATCAACGCCGCATCCATCCGCATTGAGAAAAGCCAGGAGTGAAATTATGACTGCCATTCTACCCCCCCCCCCCCCCCCCCCCCCCCCGATATAGGCTGACCAAAAACCTGTCCACAGCGCGGCTGCGGCTCGGCAAGATTGCCGTTATCAGCATCCTCGCTATGCTGGCCGTCGCCGGCGGGATGGCCTTTCCCGGTGCCCAGTATGCCGCCGCGCAGGGCGCTTTTGGCGGCTACACCTATACGCAGCGGGTTTGCCAGGAATACGGACAGCAGCCCCGTTACTACGGCGTCCGCGACGGACAAGCCGCTTACAACGGCGGCAACAGCGACCGCGGCTGGCTGATTGTGTTGGAAAGGGGCAGCGGCGGCATCTCGGGCCGGTACGAACCAGTCACGGATGGCAGCCCCGGCACACACGTCGGGGACGGGACTGACTTCGTACTGATCAACCTCCAAACTACCTACTACCTTGAAAGTCCTTGGCGAACATCCAATATCGGCATCTTTGTGAAAGTACGCGACACCGGCGCCGACAGCGACTATGTCCTTGCACTTAATGGATTAGAGGCTGTGAACCGCTGGAACTATATTCCAGCAATCGGTGGCGGTCGATGCATCCGCTGGGCCAACATCGCCTGGTGCCGTTAGCAGCCGAACCGCCGCACGCCGACTGGCAGCCGTTTCCCAAGTTCCGCCGCCGGCCGCCAGAGGCGCAGCGAACCGGAAAGACGGAGCCCAGAAAACGCGCCGTCATTCCAACCCCCCAACCATCATTCCAACCCCCTAACCGTCATTCCATCCCCCCAACCGTCATTACGGCGCAAGCCGGAATCTATGGCCTTTACCCCCATTACCGTAGCGGCGGACTACAGCTCCTTTACCATCTCCCGGTGTGGAATATCCACTTCCAGAAACATCTCCCCTACCTCCCGATAGCCATGTGCGGCGTAAAACGCTTTCACATATTCCTGGGCGTGCAGTGTAATCTGCGTAAAGCCCAGCGCGCCCGCCCGATGCTCCAGAAAGGTTAGCACCATACCGCCTACGCCGCTGCGCCGCCATTCCCGCGCTACCGCCATCCGCCCGATATGCGGCCCCTTGCCGTCCACATCCGGCAGCAGCCGACCCGTGCCGATGACCACGCCCCGATGCACTGCCACCGCGTGCGTCGTATCCGGCGCAGTGTCGGCATCGTCCATTTCTACCGCGGCCGGAACCCCCTGTTCCCCCACGAAAACCCGCATCCGCACCGCAATGGCGCCCTCCAGCTCGGCGGCGTTCTCCACCACCTTGACGATGACATCGGCGGCGGCGTTGCCGGCGTTGGCATTAGTATCAGCGTTGGTATCGCAGTTGGTATCAGCATTAGAGTTGGCATCCGCTGCCGTTCCCGGTTCAGTCATCATTCGCCCCTTGCGCCAGCGCAGCAGCTACCGCCCGCCGCACCAGGTTGGCCGCCAGCGGAACCTTGTAAGCGTTATCCGGCAGCGGACGGGGGTCGCGCAACGCCCGCGCGCCGGCCTCCGCCGCATCCACTGCGCCCGCATCCTTGCCCAGCAGATACTCCGCGGCGCCGGCCGCCCGGTAAGGCGTTGGCGCCACGCCGCCCAATACTATCGCCGCCTGCGTTACCCGACCGCCGCTTACGGCAACCGACGCGGCCACGCTTACCAGCGCAAAGTCCCCCGATTCCCGCTCCCGCGCTTTCACATATACGCTGCGCTGCCCCGGCGCCGGCGGCGGCAGTGTGATTTCGGCCAGCAGCTCGCCCGGCTGCAATATGTTCTCCCGCGTAACATCTACCCCCGGCCCGATGAAGTAGTCCGCAATCGGCACGGTGCGGACCTCCCCGGAAGCCCCGGCAATGCCAATCTCTGCGCCCAGCGCCGACAGCGCCACGGCAGTATCCGACGGATGCACGATAAAGCACCGGTCGCCGCCGGTGACGCACAGATACTTGCCCACTCCGGCCAGCGCATAGCAGCGGTCGCCCCCCCGTTTCAGGCACACCGTCAGCGGATGCCGATAGTACCAGCAGCGCGGCCGCTGATTCAGATTGCCGCCCAGCGTACCCAAATTCCGCACCTGCGGCGTCGCCAGCCCGCCGGCCGCCTCCGCCAACGCCGCATAATCCCGGCGGATCCCGTCATGCGCGGCGATGTCGGCGATGGTAGTCAATGCGCCAATCCGCAGCCCGCTGTCGGCAGTGCGCGTTATGCCATGCAGCCCGGCGTCCGCAATGCCGTCCAGCGCTACCAGCACGGACGGCGCCGCCGTCCCGTCCCGAATTTCCGACAGCAGATCCGTCCCGCCGGCAATCGGCATCGCCGCGTCGGGATTGTCCGCCAGCATAGCCAGCGCATCCCCCAGCGAATCCGGTTGCAGCAGCCGAAAGGTCATCGGACGCCATCCGTGCCGGCAAAATCAGCGTCGTGAGTTTGATGCGACAAGGCGTCCAGCACCCGATCCGGCGTAATCGGCAGCCGGGTAAAGCGCACGCCGATGGCATCGTAAATCGCGTTGGCGACGGCCGGGGCCACGCCCACCGCCGGCACTTCGCCCAGCGCTTTGGCGCCCATCGGCCCTACCGGGTCAATCACATCCGCAAAGATTACCCGTATATCAGGGTAGTCCTGGATCGTAGGGCTCTTATGCTCCAGATAGCTGCCGTTGAGCGTAATGCCCGTCGGCGCATCGGTTACCAGCTCCTCGCTCAGCGCAAAGCCCAGCATCTGCGAAATCGCCCCTTCGACCTGGTTCAGCGCCGTCCTTGGATTAATGATGCGCCCGGAGTCGTGCGCGGCCACATATCGCAATACCTGCACCCGTCCGGTTGCCGTGTCCACCGCAACTTCGCAGAAATGCGCCCCGAAAGAGTTGACGATGTAATCGGGGCTGCCGGGCGTTACCGTCGCTTCCGCCGCCAGCAGAGCCCCGCCGGCCGACTGCGCCAGCTCCGCATAGCTAACCCGGCGCGCCGGCGCATCGCTGACGAACACGGCCCCGTCGGCGATGGACAGCCGGCCCGCCGGCGTTTCCAAGTGGCCGGACGCCGCGTCCAGGATGCGTTCACGCAGCTTATCCGCCGCCCGCAGTACCGCCGTCCCCGTGGAAAAGGTGGCCGTAGAGCCGGCCGTTATCGGCGCGTCCGGCGTAGCGTCCGTGTCCGCAAACACCGGCGCAATATCCGCGTACCGCAGCCCCAGCGCATCGGCAGCGATCTGGCACAGCACCGTAACCGCCCCCTCGCCTACATCTATCAGCCCGCTGGACAGCTGCGCCCGTCCGTCCGGCAGCAGCGTCAGCCCCGCCGCCGATGCCGACCCAACGCCGCCCCGGTATATCATTATGCTCATCCCCCGTCCCCGCTTGAGGCACGGGTCGGCGGGGTCATCCCGCTTTAAAGCCGCGTCATTCACGGCATCATCCCAGCCAAATGACGCGGCGCCCCGTTCCAGGCATTCCGCCAGGCCGTTGCTGGAAAAGGGAATGCCGCCCTCTACCGGCTGCCCGTCCACTATTTCATCCGGCGGCGACAGACGCGGCCCCGCCTGCCCCTCAATCCCCACATGGTTGCGCCGCCGGAACTCCGCCGGGCTGATTCCCGACGGCCTCAGCCGCCCGATCCACCAGCGTTTCCAGCGCAAAATGCCCCTGCGGCGCCCCCAGCGCGCGATAGCTGCCCGACACCGGCTTGTTCGTCGCCGCCGGCCGTGCGTCAAAGCGCACATTCGGGCAGCGATACAGATACAGCATCCCTTGCCCGGTGCGGCGCGCTACGCCCGGCGCCGACGCCTGATAAGCCCCGGAATCCATCACCGCATCGCCGTGTATCGCCGTGATGTCGCCCTGATTAGTTACGCCCATCCGCAGTTTGATGCGTCCGCCATGCCGAGTGCGCCCGGCTACAAACTCCTCCTCCCGGCTGTATTCAATCCGCACCGGATGGCCGGCTTGCCTAGCCAGCAGCGCCGCCAGCACCGCCAGCCGCGACTCATCCTTGTTGCCGTAGCCGCCGCCCATATTGGGGCCAATCACCCGCACCAAGTCGGCATTGACGCCCAGCACGCGCGCCAACGCCGCCCGATCCACATGAACGCCCCGCGTGGATTTCCACACCGTAAGCCGCCCGTCCGCAGCCCAGGAGGCCAAAGCGGCGCGCGGTTCCAGCGGCGTTGCCGAATGCGTCGGCAGCCAATAGGTTTCCTCCAGTATGATGTCGGCGGCGGCGAACCCGGCGTCAATGTCGCCCCGCTGCAAAGCCAGCGGCTCCGGTATCGCCAGGTTTCCTTGCGCGTGTATCGCCGGCGCCCCCGGTTCCAGCGCGGCCACCGGATCGGTAACAAACGGCAGCGGGCGATATTCCACCCGCACCAGCCCGGCGGCCCGCCGCGCAATGTCAATATCCGCGGCGGCCACCGCGGCCACTTCATCGCCGGCGAACCTCACTTTCGTGTCCAGTATCGGCAAATCCGGCGCCAGCCGTTCCGCCGGAACTTCAGACGGCGTAATGGCGGCATACACGCCGGGCAGTTCCAATGCCGGGCCGGCGTCCACCGACAGCAACTCGGCGTGCGGATACGGGCTCCGCACGATAACGCCGTGCAGCATACCCGGCAGCGCAATATCCGCCGAATAGACCGCCGCTCCGGTCAGCTTGTCGGCCAATTCCCGCCGCGGCACGCTGCGCCCCACAGCCGGCGCCGCAGTCGCAACAGAGTAGGTATCTATGCTGGTAGTCATATCAAAGGATGCCAAGTCTGCGGTCGCCAAGTCTGCGGTCGGACGGACGGCGCAAAATCGCAGCCCCGGCAATATATCCCTTGCCCCGTTCCCCGTCAACTTGAACCCCCTTATCCGTATCCGGCAGCGTTTCCAATCAGATGGCTTGGGGACAAGATGCGGCAGGATACTGGCATCGGCCGTTTCGGAGCTACGACCCGCTAGGACTGCTAAATGACCCGGAAATGCAGCCGGAACGCCAAATGCCGGCGCATGATGGACGAAACGGAACACAACTTGCCGGCGCTGCTGCAAAACCGGGAACTGCTCAACCCAACTGCCTGATTGGAAACGCCGCCAATGTCGGTTGGGCGGTTGCCAGTATCGCCGGCGTCTGGCAGAATAGGGGCGGCGATTGTTGACCGTTATGGGGTTGACGATTTGCGGCTAATTGCCGACGCCGCTTTCGGGCCGCAGTCGGGCAATGCACGGCCCCAAGCCGTGGGATTCGGTTTGGATGATTTGATGGAGGTACAGCCCAGTGGCGTTTGTCAAAGGATTGAAATGCCGGGAATGCGGCCGGGAGTATCCGGGCGACCCGCTGAATGTCTGCGATTTCTGTTTCGGCCCCCTGGAGGTCATTTACGACTATGTGACCATCGCCGAAGTCGTCAACCATCAGCGCATCGGCGAGGGGCCGTTGAGCATCTGGCGCTACCAGGATCTGCTGCCGGCGTCCGCCGTCGATCCGGTGGACATTATGGCCGGCTACACGCCGCTGCTGAAAGCGCGCAATCTGGGCCAGCGGCTGGGGCTGAACAACCTTTACATCAAGAACGACAGCGTGAACCCGTCTTTTTCGTTCAAAGACCGGGTGGTGTCGGTGGCCGCCACCAAAGCGGTGGAGTTCGGCTACGAGACTTTGGCCTGCGCCAGCACCGGCAATTTGGCGTGCAGCGTGGCCGCCCATGCCGCCCGCGCCGGCATTGACGCCGTAGTGTTCATTCCCGCAGATCTGGAACGGGGCAAGGTGATCGGCGCCGCCGTCTATAACCCTACGCTGGTAGCGGTGGAAGGCACTTACGACGAAGTCAACCGCCTGTGCAGCGAGGTTAGCGACAACTACCATTGGGCCTTTGTGAACATCAATATGCGGCCTTACTACGCGGAGGGCAGCAAAACGCTGGGCTACGAAGTGGCCGAGCAGCTGGGCTGGCGGGTTCCCGACCATGTGGTAGTGCCGTCGGCGTCGGGCGCAATGTTCACCAAAATCTGGAAAGGGTTTAACGAACTGGCCTGCCTGGGCCTGCTGGACGGGGTAGCGCCGCTGCCTTTTGGCGCCGACCAGAATACGGTGCATCATCCCGCCGTAACTACCCGGATGCACATGGCGCAGGCCGCCGGGTGCAGTCCTATCGTCAGCGCCTGGGAGAACCATCGCAATCAGATTCGCCCGGTGCGCCCGGACAGCATCGCCAAGTCGCTGGCAATTGGCAACCCGGCCGACGGCATCTATGCGCTGCGGGTGATCCGGGAATCGGAAGGCAGCGGGTATGCCGTACCGGAAAACCGGGTAGTGGAAGGCATCAAGCTGCTGGCCGAAACCGAGGGGATTTTCACGGAAACCGCCGGCGGCGTTACCATCTCTACCCTGCGATACCTGGCGGAAACCGGGGCCATTGAACCGGACGAATTGACGGTAGCCTATGTTACCGGCAACGGGCTGAAAACGCAGGAAGCCGTGGAGGAAGTGGTCAACCCGCTCCGCATCAAGCCGATGATGGGTTCCTTTGAGGCGGCGCTGGAGGGGCGGACGCAGGCGGCTGCGGTCACGGGCGTTGGCGCCGGCGTGGGGGTCTAAAAGGATATGGCAAAGCAGCGGGTGCGGTTCACTTTTTCCGCTGATATGGTGCGGGAGCCGATTATCTATCGGCTTGGCAAGGATTTTGACCTGGTTACCAATATCCGGCGCGCCGACGTGCGCTCGGATGTGGGCTGGGTGGTGCTGGAGATTGACGGCAGCGATGCCGAAATTCAGCGCGGCCTGGACTGGGTTGGCGCAACCGGCGTGCGGGTGGACCCGATTGCCGGGGATGTTATTGAGGGCTGAAACCGCGCGGCGCGCCGGCTCTCTGAACAGGTATGACAAATAAAGCCCGCTGACGGTTGAAACCGCGCGGCGCGCCGGTTGCGACAGGCTAGGCGATGCCGGGCCGGGCGGCGCGGACGAAACGACAACGGAACAACAGGAGGAGTATCCCTGATGGGCGTAATGGTTCGCATTCCCACACCCCTGCGGCGCATGACCGGCGGGGCCGACAAGGTTGAGCTGGAGGCCGCCGACCTTTCGCAGATGATTGACCGGCTGGAGTCGGACTACCCGGGGTTCAAAGAGCGCCTGCTGGACGAGGATGGCGAACTACGCTACTTCGTCAACATCTATGTGAACGGCGAGGACATCCGCTTTGACCAGGGCCTGAATACCGCCATCAAAACCGGCGATGAGGTGAGTATTGTGCCGGCAGTAGCCGGCGGCGGCTGAAATGGCCGCGCCGCCGGCCATAGCCGGCTTGTCCCGCCGCCAGATTGACCGCCTTGGAGATCGGTTGCGCGCGACGCCGACGCTTGATGATGGCGCGCTGTTGGCGGCATATCGGGAGTCGTTTTTTGAGACGCTGCTGGCGGTTAATTTCGACTTGGGGCGGTTGGGCGTTGGGGAATCCGACGGCGGTCGTCTGAAACGCCCGGAATCCATAGTGGCGAAGCTGGAGCGCGATTCCCGGATAAGGCTGTCGCGAATGCAGGACATCGCCGGGTGCCGCCTGGTAGTGAATGGCAAAGCGGAGCAGGATGAAATCTACGCTCGGCTGCAAACCGATTTTGACATCTATCGGGCTTACGACATTCGGGAAACGCCGCACAGCGGCTATCGCGCCGTCCATGTTGTCGTGCGCCATGGCGATAAATTCGTTGAAGTGCAGGTTAGGACGGCAAATCAGCGCGAATGGGCGCGCTTGTCGGAGCAGGCCGCAAGCAAGGACATTGCCGTCAAGTACGGCGGCGGGGATCCGGCCATCCGACAGGGGCTCGATGAGTTGTCGGCGGTGTATTGGGCTTGCGACCAGGCCGGGGAGACGCCGCCGCGTGATTTGTACGACCGGGTTAGGGGAATGATTGATCGGATGGGCTAACGCCATGGTGTACAATGACGGTATGAACCCTCAGCGACATTTTCTCTAATCCCCGGGTTAGCATTACCGCTAGGGCAGGAGGCGGGCGATGATCAGGAACAAGAAATTGAAATGGTTTGTGGTTGAATATGACCGGCACGAAAGCCGGCTGTGCAACCTGACCGAGTACGCGGAACCGGAGGGGCGCGCGGCGGCTTGGGAACGGCTGAAAGAGCTGGAGGAGAGCCAGTGGGATGAACTGCTCGTTTCCGTCAAAGCCGGCATTCCGCTGCGGATGGAGTATGTGCTGCTGCTGTCGGAATCGGAGGAATCGCTCCGGGTTACCCATGGCAACTATTTCGGCGATGACGACCTGACGCTGGACCAGTACCTGGAGATTAAGCGGGAACGCGAGCAGGCCGGCGTTGCTGTCTGACGGATTTTCCCGTTCCGGAGGCATTTCTCTTATGTCCAACCCGATCCGCATTTCAATGCGTGTTCCCGGCACTGCTCCGATGCCGGAGCTGCTGGCGCTGATTCAGCAGATTGAGGCGGCCGGCTTTGACGGGGCCGGCATTCTGGACAGCCAGATGATTTGCCGCGATACTTTCGTAACGATGGGCCTGGCCGCCAACGCTACCAATACGCTGCGCCTCTTTCCCGCCGTTACCAATCCCTTTGGGCGGCTCCCCTCCGTGCTGGCCGGCGCCGCCCAGACCGTAGCGGAGATTGCGCCGGGACGCACTCGGTTTATCATCGGCACCGGCTACACTTCGGCCAGCACCATCGGGCGGCGGCCGGCTACCCTGCGGCAGATGCGTCGCTGCATCACCGAAGTGAAGGCGCTGCTGGCGGGCGAGTCGGTGGACTACGGCAGGATGACCAACCGGCTGGACTTTGCCGGCAGCGACGGAGGCGCCGGCGTTCCGGTGCTGATGGCGGCGTCCGGGCCGCGGTCGCTGGAACTAGCCGGCGAAGTGGCCGACGGCGCGCTGCTGCTGGTGGGCTACACGCCGGGCATCGTCGGCAAGGCGCTGGAGCATTTGGAAACCGGCGCCCGGCGCAGCGGGCGGACGCTGGATGACCTGGACATAGTGTTCGCCGTCCGTACCTGCGTGGCCGGTTCCAATGACGAGGCGCGGCGGCTGGCCCGCCCCGTTGCCGTGCATTGGGGCTTGCTGTGGGGCGGCCCGAACTGGCTGCCGTATTCGGACATTGAGATGCCCGATTATCAGATTCCGCAAGCCGTGCGGGAAGTCTATCCCGACCTGGGCCATGCGCCCAACTGGGACGAGGCGATTGAGTTGACGGAGTTCGTCAGCGACGAAGTGAATTCACAGCTGTGCGATGCGCTGGGGCTAATCGGCACGCCGGAGCATTGCGCCGGGCGTATCCGGGAGATGGCGCAGCACGGCGTCAACCAGCTGTACCTGATGCCCTGCCTGACCTTTGCGCCGCCCCATGCCGAAGTGCAGGCTTTCGGGCAGCAGATCATCCCGACGCTGGCAGAGTAATCCCCCTACTCTGCCCTCTCTCCAACCGTCATTCCGGCGTAAGCCGGAATCCAGAGTCGTAATTCGCTACTACGGTGAGGGAACCGTCAACATAGATTCCGGCGCAAGCCGGAATGACGGTGTCGGGGCCGGAATGACGGTGAATTTGACGACACGCCCTGGCAGTGTGCGGGTTGGGTGAGGGCCGCCGGGCGTCAGTAGATGACGCCGGCATCCTCCAGCCGCGCGAGCTCTCCGGCCGGCATTCCCAGCAGTTCGCCGAACACATAGGCGTTGTCGGCGCCGATGTTGCGGTATTCGCCGAAAGCGATGGGCGTTTCCGACATTCGGGCCGGTATGGACCAGGATACGCTTTCGCCCTCGGCCCACTCGGTGGCCTTGACGCCGCGTTCCGCTTCCCAATACTGCGTATCCTGGTAGAAACGGCGGGATTGCAGATGCGCGCTGTCGTGCAGATCCTGCCCTTGCGATACGATGCCGGCGGGGACGCCGGCGGCTTGCAGGGCATCCATCAGGGCGGCGGCGTCCTGCGGGCGCGTCCAGTCGGCGATGGCGGCGTCCAAGGCATCCTCATTGCGGCGGCGGGCGATGCGGGTAGCGTACTCCGGCGCGGCGGCCCAGTCCGGGTCGCCCATCGCAACGCGGAGACGCTGCCACTGGGAGTCATCGGCAACGGCGATGGCGATGTAGCGCTCGTCGTCCGGCCGGCCGGACGAGGGAGCGCAGGGATAGACATTGTGCGGCACGGCCCAGGCATCCCGATTGCCGCGGCGCTGCGGCAACCGGCCGGCGTTCACCTGGTAGTCCAGCAGGGCCGGCCCGCCGGTGGCAACGCCGGATTTGAAAATGGACGATTCCATCGTAGCCGTTTTGCCGGTAAGTCGGCGGCGCATCAAGGCGGCGATGATGGCGGCGGGCTGGAATACGCCGGTATGGTAGTCGGAGTAGGAAGTGTTGACTACGCCCGGCGGTTCGTTGGGTAGTCCGGTCATCAGCGAGACGCCGGAAAGATGCTGCACCAGGATACCGAATGACTTATAGGTGTAATAGGGGCCGTGTCCGCCCAGTCCGGTCTGCCACATAATGACGGCGTCGGGACGGCGCTGCCGGATGGCCGGAAAATCAATGCCCCAGCGGTCCAGGACATTGCGGCGGAAGTTGGTCATAAAGATGTCGCTGATGCCGGCCAGTTCCAGCATGAGGTCGCGGCCGGCGTCGGTGCGGACGTCCAGGGTGATGCGCCGCTTGCCGCGCTGGTATTCGGGCTGGCCGGCGCCCCGCGACCAGGCGGGGATGAACGCCATTTCGTCCAGCACTTTGTTGGTTTCCACCTTGATAACTTCGGCGCCCAGCGAGCTGAGGATGCGCCCGGTAAGGGGCAAAGCGACATAGGGGCCGAATTCCACGGCGCGGATGCCGGAAAGGGCGGCGGGGGTAGGGTGGGTAGATGTCATTGGGGCTGCTCCTCGGTATAGCGGTCAAGATCGCAGCTGTGGCAGCAACGCTTCCAGTTCAGCAAGCGTCAATCCGGTTTCGCGACAGATTTTTCGGACGCAAGACTTGGACGAATTTTCTACATTGGGCGTACCGAAAGGATCGTGCGCTTTGCCTTGCAGGGATAAGGCGGCCTTGCTGATGTTAGACCAGCTTTGATGCGTGTTGGTCCTAATTTCTTTCACACGCGCGATAATTGCGCCATCGGAACCAGTAGCGTCATTGGACACGGTTTTTGCCTGGCGGGAGGGACGGTGATGATTTGCCGCAGTTGATTGCGACAGAATCAGCAGTGGCTGCCCTTGCAGAATTGCCGCTAAATCTATTTCAGGATCCGCAACAAAATCCGGCGGTTGGCAGACCGGGTTTGCCCTGAAATAGAGATCCCAGGACGCCTGCCGTATAGCCTGATTCAGCTCCGGGTGCTGGTGCTGGGACTCGGTGAGCATACCGGCCCAGAAGGGCATATAGCACAGGTTCCAGCCGGCCGTGAACGCGTCGGGGTTCCAGGGTTCGCCCCAGATATGGCGCACTCCGTAACCGGAACCGCGTTTTAGCTTGCTCCCGGTGTACTTTTCCCAAGCCATCTGAGCCCGATGATTATAGTCCAGGCGGACTTGCCGTCCATCGCCGGGCCAAGTGGTGATTTTTCCCTTGTCCAGACCCGGATAATGCTCTCTGCTGCGCCGGGCATGATCCGGGTAGTAGGGCGTCCTCGCCCTAACCTGGTCGGGGTGAACAAAGTACGAATGGGCAAATGCAGCCTGGATAATGGAAACGCCGCCATCCCGGAAATAGCGTTCCAGCGATTCAATTGGAGAAACGGGGGCGCCGGTATGAATTCGCAAGTAAAGCATTATCCTGCCACATCCTCAACATAACAGTCGAAAATCAGGCGGCGCACCTCAAAGGTGAAACCGGGCAGCACGTCCTCGCCGGATAGGGTTTCGGGGTTTTCCAGGATTTCCGGCGCATCCTGGCCGGCCCGGTAGATGTAGGCGCGGCGATTGCGGGGATCGATGCCCCAGCTCAGTTTGGCGCCGCCGGCCATCCATTCCGCCATCTTGGACAGGAAAGGCGGCAGACGGTCGGTGCGGGAACGGATTTCCACCAGAAAGTCGGGCGCGCCGTTGATTGTGCCGCGCCGCTCCAATGGCGTCAGGCTGTCATAGCGTTCCTGGCTAATCCAGGCGGCATCGGGCGCGCGCACGGCGCCGCTGGGCAAATGGCAGCCGATGTTGGCACTGTAGCTCATTCCGCCGTTGCGCCGCCGCCAGATGTACAGCTCCCCGCTGGCTTCGGTTTCGTCGCGTGCGCTTTCTTGGGACGGCATTGGCATTATAATCAGTTCCCCTTCGGCAGAATACTCAAACTGCCAGAGTTCGTTGTCGGCGGTCATCCGGCAAAAGCGTTCCCCGAAATCGGGCGCCAGGTGGTCAATGCCCAATGCGGACAGGTTGAGGCGCAGTTCGCCGAGCAAGGGCCAGCCGTGGGGATGCTCTGGCTCTGGAGCCGGCGCGGGCGCAGCAATTGGGGGTTCCGGCTCCGGCGTAACCGTTGACAATGGGGGAGCGTCCGGCGCCGGCGTGGCGGTCGGCGGCGCGGTATCCGGCATCGTTGTGGTAACCATCTTAAAAACCTCTCGTGGCAGTTGACGGCGGCTGGATTACGCTTCCTCAACATAACAGTCGAAAATCAGGCGGCGCACCTCAAAGGTGAAACCGGGCAGCACGTCCTCGCCGGAAAGGGTTTCGGGGTTTTCCAGGATTTCCGGCGCGTCCTGGCCGGCGCGGTAGATGTAGGCGCGGCGATTGCGGGGATCGATGCCCCAGCTCAGTTTGGCGCCGCCGGCCATCCATTCCGCCATCTTGGACAGGAAAGGCGGCAGGCGGTCGGTGCGGGAACGGATTTCCACCAGAAAATCGGGCGCGCCGTTGATTGTGCCGCGCTGCTCCAATGGCGTCAGGCTGTCGTAGCGTTCCTGGCTAATCCAGGCGGCATCGGGCGCGCGCACGGCGCCGCTGGGAAAGTGGCAGCCGATGTTGGCCCCGTAGCTCATTCCCCCGTTGCGCCGCCGCCATAGCGTAAGGTCGCTCCCGGTTTCAGTTTCGTCGCGTGCGCTTTCTTGGGACGGCATTGGCATTATAATCAGTTCCCCTTCGGCAGAATACTCAAACTGCCAGAGTTCGTTGTCGGCGGTCATCCGGCAAAAGCGTTCCCCGAAATCGGGCGCCAGGTGGTCAATGCCCAATGCGGACAGGTTGAGGCGCAGTTCGCCGAGCAAAGGCCAGCCGTGGGGATACGCCGGCTCCGGCGCAGCAACTTGGGGTTCCGGTTCCGGCGTAACCGTTGGCAATGGGGGGGCGGTCGGCGCCGGCGCAGCGGTCGGCGGCGCGGTGTCCGGCATCGTTGTGGTAACCATCTTAAAGTCCTCCATTAACTCTGGCGGCGGTTAGATGGCGCCGTCGGCGCGCAACCGGGCCAGTTCGTCCGCCGACAGTCCGAGCTCGCCCTGATAGACGGCCAGGTTGTCCGCGCCCAGAGCCGGGGCCGGCTGGCGGCGCGGCGCCACTTCGTCGCTGTGAAAGATGCCCAGCGGATACTTGACCGTCCCCATGGCGGTGTCATTATGCTCAATGTCGGCCCAGAAACCGGATTCGGCCAGCTGCGGGTCGGCCAGCAGGTCGGCGACGTCGTTCACGGGCAGAAAGACCAGATTGCGCCGCTGCCCTTCGTGGAACAATTCCTGCACCGTAAAGTTTTCGGCGAATTCCAGGAATAATGCGGTGATGATGTCAATATGCTCGGCGCGGTCCTGGTTGCCGCCCCTGTAAGCTTCGTTGAGGACTTCGGAGTTGCCGGTAACCTCGTGGATCCACTGCGCCAAGGCGTCCCATTCGCGAGGCGTGATGACGCCGGCGGCGATCCAGCCGTCTTTGCAGGGGTAGGCGCCCAGAGGGATTACCAGGGTTGAGTTGGTGCCGACGCGGGTAACATTCTGGCCGAGCTTGCGCCACAGCAGGGCGGGATGGGCGTCGGTGTAGTAGGTAATCAAGGCTTCCTGGGAGGAGACATCAATGTGCTGGCCGCCGCCGCTGCCGCCGGAATCCGCGCCGCCGAAATCGCGATAGTACAGCGCGGCCAGGATGCCCACCGCCGCATACTGCGCCGCCGGATAGTGGCTGTGTTCGTTGCCTTGGCGCACGGGCGGCGCGTCGGGTTCGCCGGTAATCTGCATATAGCCGCTGGCCGCCATCACTACCAGGTCATCGCCCTGATAGTCGGCCCACTCTCCGGCGCCGCCGAAGGGGGTTACCGAGGCTGTAACGAGGCCGGGGTTGGCGGCGCGCAGGGCGTCAAAGTCGAGGCCGCGGTCGCGCAGGTAATGCCGCCCGCCACTTTCCCGGCTCCAGCTTTCCCGTCCGCCGTTTTCTCGGTTCCCGCTTTCCCGGTTTCCAATTTCCCAACCGCCGCTTTCAATGATGACATCGGCAGCGGCGGCCAGCCGGCGGAACAGATCTTGGCCCGGCGCAGTGTCCAGATCCAGCGTGATAGAGCGTTTGTTGGTGTTGTAAAACATAAAGTCCAGGCTGCGTTCCGTGTGCGGAGCGTCGCCGGGGTAGGGGCCGCGCCGGCGGGAGTCGTCGCCGGCCGGCGGTTCTATTTTCACGACATCGGCGCCGTAGTCGGCCAGCAGACGCCCGCAAAAGGCGGCCCGGCGGTCGGTCAAATCCAGGATGCGGTAGGGCGGGATGAGGTGTTCGCCCGTATAGCTGCTAAAATCCGGCATAATGCGCCAACTCCCGATGCTGCTGCTGATATTGATGGTGGCAGTCAATGTATCGCCGCCGCTGCCTGATGTCAAAAGCGGCGGCCTGTGGCTTCAACTCCCTTGGCCGGGAGCCGGCGACAGGGCGGGCGGACAATGTTAGGATGTAGTACAGTGAACAGGGCGGCCGGAAGCGCCCGGCAACGGGAATTGGCGCCAGTGGGAGGTTTGTTATGTTTCCAGTAATTTTGAGCCTGGCTGCGATTGGCATTGCGGTAGCGTGGTTTTTCAGCTGCTCCGGCAGCGATCCGATGTGCCAAATTTCCAAGTCGTTCAGCGTAGGGGCCGGCATCATAGGCCTGATGTGCTTGGCGATAGGGGTATTCGCCATCGTAGAGGACCGATGGGGCAAAGGCCACTCCCTGAAAACGGATGAAGCGCACCGCGACAACCAGTATTGCGGACATTGCGGTCGTCCGCTCCCGCACACCCGCGGAATCTCGGAATGAGGGTTAGCATGGGTTGGATTGAACTGGATTACCGCTTCGTATTGGCGCCAATACTGGCGGCCATTGCATTCAGGGCGGTAGCGGAATATCTGCTGCTAACCGGGGAAAACCCTCTGGTGATAGCATCGGCGAAAGCCGTCAAAGCCGCCGCCATACCCTTCGCCGTGGCATTCTATATTGTGCTGATTACGGCGCAAATTCAGATGTGAGCAGAGAGTCTTTTATGGTAACGATGCATCCTACCGACATTAATGCCGCCCTGGTGAACCTGGCGCGCCGGCGCAGTCCGGCCTGGTGGCAGTCCGCCGCTATCGGGCTGACGCCGGCGCTGCGGCCCATTCTGGCATTGCTGGATACCCGCACGCTGCCGCGTTTATCCAACGCCGCGCCGGGCTCCGCTGCGCCGGGATCCGTTGCGCCGGCCGACAGCGGTGCCGGCCGGCATCGCCCCGCCGTGCTGCTGGTAGGCGGGCTGCGCGGCAATCCTGCCGATACCCCGCGTCTGCTGGCGGCGTTAGACCGCTTTGTGCAGTCGGCGGCGGCGGGAACGGCCGGCGTAGGCTTGTCGGCCATCGTGGCCGCCAACCCGGACGCCCTGGCCGGCGGCGACTGGGAACCGGCGGCGCAGCAGCGGGTTGACCTGTCCGGCGGCTACCCGCCCGACGGCGGCTTTTACTTTGACGAAACCGCGCCGGAACGCCGCTACCTCTGGCGCTGGCTCTGTTATCAGGCGCCGGATCTGCTGGTGGAAGTGGCGTTGCGGGACGATGACGCGGCCCCGGCGCATTGGGAAGCCAACTCAGCCGCCGCCACGGGAACCGTTGCCGCAGCATTGGGCGCAACTGAGATGGCCGATGATGATTCGCTGCCGGCCGCGCTGGGCCGGCCGGCGGACGATGCGCCCGGCGTCATACCGGCCTTGCGGCTGTCCACGCATTGGACGGGCCTGGCCGAAGCATTGGCGGCGCTGTGGGCGTTGACCGGCCGGGGCGCCGCAGCGCCGGCGTCGCCGGCCGGCGTTGCGCTGGCGGCCCGCCGCGCCCGGACTCCGCTGGAACTGGCGCGCATCCTGGCCGGCCGCTACGGGCACGCTCTGGATCCAATCAACTATACGCAAGGCGTGGGCTTCAGCGGGCGGCTGCGGCTGGCCGCGCTGGACGCCGACTATCCTAATCCCGCCGCCGACATCGCCGGCATTGTGGACTATATCGCCGATGACCCGGCGGCGCAGCTGGCCGAGGTTACGGGCGCGCCGCTTACCGGAGTTATCTGGGGCGCGCAGCTGGCCGAGGCTACGGGCGACAGACGCTACCGCGACACGCTGCTTTACGCTGCCGACCGCTTTACGGCGCGCGGCCCCGGCTTGGCCCCTGATCCCTGCGACCCCGACTTTCGCGTTGAGGATATGTTTTATATCGGGGCGATGCTGGGGCGGGCGTACCGCATTACCGGCGCAACCGGTTACGCTGATATGATGACGGCGTTTTTGACGGACTGCGGCGATGTGCAGCAAAGCAGCGGGCTGTTTCAGCACGCGCGCGCTGCGCCGCTGCGCTGGAGCCGCGGCAACGGGTTCGCCGCCCTGGGCTACTGCGAAGCGCTAACCTATCTGCCGGAGAGCCATCCGTCCCATGCCGAATTGTTGCAGCGGCATCGCCGGCATCTGGACGCGATGCTGCGGGTGCAACAGCCCTGGGGGACTTTCGGCGAGCTGGTGGATGTGCCGGGCGCGTGGGGCGAACTGACCTCAACCGCAATGATAGGCTATGCGCTGGCGCGGGGACTGCGGCGGGGCTGGCTGCCGTCCGGGGACGCTGACGGCGCCGGGTATCGCGCGAGCTTGGCAGCCTGCTGGCGCGCGCTGTGCGAAAGGATTGACGACAATGGCGGCGTAGTGGACGGCTGCATCAGCACCGGCGTAATGCCGGATGCGCGGGCCTACCTGCACCGCACTGCGCTATCGGGGCACGACGACCGGACGGGCGGCATGGCGCTGTGGTTCGCCACCGAAATGATTGCGCTTGCGAAACAATAGCCGCCGCGCCGTGTGGCCGCCGGCCCGGCGCGCCGTAATGACAAATATCACGGCGCGGGCTGACCGGAGTCCGCTATCGGGAGTCGACTATCAGGAGTCCGCTATGCTGACCCGACTGGAAGTTAACGGGTTCAAGAATCTGGTGGATTTTACGCTGGATTTTGGGCCGTACACCTGCATCGCCGGGGCCAACGGCGTCGGCAAGTCCAACATCTTTGACGCGATACGGTTTTTGTCGCTGCTTACCGAAAGCACCATCAACCAGGCCGCGCTGCAAATCCGCAACGCCGGGGAGGAAACCGGCGATATTGCCGACCTGTTTTTTTACGGCGGCGGGGAACGCAGCAGCCGGATGGAATTCGCCGCCGAGATGATTGTTGACCGGAATGTGTCGGACGATTTCGGTCGTCAGGCGGAACCGTCGTCATCGTTTCTGCGTTACGAAGTGGGCTTTCGCTACGAACCGCCGGCCCCATCTGCTGGATCTCCAGGCGGGCCTCTGGGCGGGCTGGTGTTAGAGAGGGAGGAACTGCGGACGATCAATGTCCGGCAGGCGGCAAGCCATTTGAGGTTTCCGCACAGCAAGCGGCTGTTTCGGGACAGCGTAGTGTACAACCACCGGCACAGCCGCGCCGGGTACATCTCTACGGAAGTTGAACCGGATACGGGGCAGGCGGCCATCCTGGTGCATCAGGACGGCGGTTCGCACGGGCGGGGGCGGCCAGCGCCGGCGGCGGGCGCAACCCGCACGATCATCGGCACGGAGAACACGGCGGCCACGTCTACCATCCTGGCGGCGCGGCGGGAGATGCAGAGCTGGCGCATCCTGGCATTGGAGCCGGCGGCGATGCGGCGTCCCGACCGCTACACGCAGCCGCCGGGCATCGCCAGCAACGGGGCGCACATACCGGCTACATTGCAACATCTGGCAAACATCGCGCATCAGTATGATGATACGCCGGAGGACGTGTACGCCATGGTGTCCATCCGCTTATCAGATCTGGTTCCGGTCCAGACAGTTCAGGTTGTGCGGGATGATGTACGGCAGCTGCTGTCGCTGGAGCTGGAGGAGTATTCCGGCTTGAAAGTGCGCGCAAATTCAATTTCGGACGGAACTTTGCGGTTTCTCACGCTGGCGATACTGTCCGAAGTATCAGACGAACCGGCCGTGTTCTGTATGGAGGAGCCAGAGAACAGCATTCATCCCGCCAATCTGGGGGCGATGAACCAGCTGTTGCGGGACATAGCGGTTAACCCGAACAAAGCGGTTGATCTGTACAATCCGCTGCGGCAGGTAATCGTAGCGACGCATTCGCCTTACTTTGTGCAGCTGCAAGACAAAGACGATCTGGTATTGGCGCGAGATCGCATCAAGCGCGCCGACTGCGGCAAGCTACTGAGCAACCTGCTGAAATGCCAGCCTTATAGGGGAACCTGGCGCTGCGCTGACGAGAAGCAGACGGGTATGGATTTGATTTCGTTGCAGCATTATCTGATGCCGCCGGAAGAGGCGCAAATCGCCTTTCCCAACGAATTCTGGCTGGATTTCCTGCAATGAGGATTTTACTGGTCTGCGAAGGTTCATCCGATGTCGCGCTGCTGCCGCATATCCAGAAATTGATTGCCCAGCATACGCAGATCGAGCCGGACAGCGCTTTCTGGCATCAAGGCCGGCGTCTGGCGGACAAGATACGCGACGGATTGCAACGCCTCGGCGCATTTGACCTGCTGTTCGTACACCGGGATGCCAATAGCGCCGGAGCTGCGGCCCGCTACGGGGAAATCCGCGCGGCAGTTGCCAGCGTGGGGTACGCCGGCCCTTGGGTTGGCATCGTTCCGGTACGAATGACGGAATCCCGGCTGCTGCTGGACGAGGCCGCCATTCGCCGGGCGGTTAGAAAACCGCAAGGCCGGGCGCCTCTGGAATTGCCCTCATTGGCCGGGGTGGAGCGAATCGCCGACCCCAAAACGACCTTGGAAACCGCATTGCTGGCCGCTAGTGAGAACCGGGGCCGGCGGCGAAATAGAGATCGCCAGGACTTCTCTAGATTGCGCCGCCAGCTGCTGCAAAGTCTGCCGACCGACGGGGTGCTGGAGCAGGCGCCGTCCTGGGCCCGGTTCCGGGATGATACTATTGCCGCCGTGCGATTGCTGGAACGGCGGGGCGCATAGCCGAATGAATATACTGATTGCCTATCTTTCCCGGCGGCTGCCCTTTTATTATGGGTGGGTGGTGCTGGGTACGGCCGGCAGCAGTATGTTTGTGCGGAACGCGGCCGGCAGCCTGACTTTTGCCGTCTTTGTGCCGCTCATCGCCGAGGATACGGGCTGGAGCCGGGCTTTGATTGGCGGGGCTGCCGCCGTCGGGGGATTGCTGGCTACCGGCGCATCGCCGCCCGTCGGCTGGGCGATTGACCGCTTCGGCGCGCGGGTGGTGCTGACGCTGTCGCTGGTCATCATCGGCATCAGCACGATGGCGCTGGCCTGGCTGGAAGTGCATATCGCCCTGTTTTATGCGGCGATGGCGGTCGGACGGATTATGTTCAGCAGCCCGCTCAATGTGGGCGCGGCCACGCTGGTAGGACGCTGGTTCGTGCGGCAACGAGGGCGGGCCACCGGGCTGCTGTTTCTTTCCCATTCCGGCGGGATGGTAGCGTTTCCGCTGGCGGCTACCTGGATCAGCGTGGCTTACGGCTGGCAAACCGCCTGGATTGTGCTGGGCGTGATGGTGTACGCCATCGCATTGGCGCCGGCGGCGTTGCTGGTGGCCCAGCGTCCGGAGGATGTGGGCCTGCTGCCCGACGGCGACCCGCCGGCCCGTTCTGCTGCTAATAGTAACAATACCGCTGCTACATCGGCATCAGCATCGGCTAACGCCGCCGGCGTCGGCGCCGACGCAGTGCAGTGGACTACTCGCCAAGCGCTGCGGACGCCGGCTCTGTGGGTATTGGCTATCGGCACCGGATTTCTGTTCCTGTTGCAATCCGGCACTAATGTATATCAGGCCGATTTGCTGCGGTCGCGGGGGATTGAGCTGTCGCTGGCGCAGTTGAGCATCGTGGTGAACGCCGCCGGCACCGGGCTGGGCAGCATTCTATGGGGCCGCGTGGTGGAGCTGATGCGGGTAGCGCACACTTACGCCATCGTTGCGCTGGTGATGGCGCTGGCGCTGGGGCTGTTCGTCATCGCCGACACGGCGCTGCTGGGATTTGTAGCCGCCGGGCTGTTTGGGATTGCGGTAGCGGGCATTCTGGTGGTGCCGCCAGTGGCCTACGCCAACTTTTTCGGGCGGCAGTCGCTGGGTACGATACGCGGGGTTACGGAGCCGTTCACCTCGCTGGGGCAGGCCATTGGAGCGGTATCGTCCGGGCTGGTGTATCAGATGGCCGGCGATTCTTATACTTGGGCTTTCGTAGCCTACGCCATAATGGGCGTGGGGACGGCGGCGGCGCTGCTGCTGGCGCGGCCGCCGGCGCACCGGGAGCTGCGGATGGGGCCGGCGTAAAAATTATGTTGACTAGTCAGGTCGCGCGCGCCATTGCGATAGATCTGCGAGCATCTGGGCGTGGCTCTTTTGCTCCTCTCGGTTGGCCGCCGTCGATTCAGGTAGGATCAGATCAGCATGGTACGGGTTTGTGCCATCCGGCAGGGGACTAGATTGAATGCTGCGCCCATTGGCGGAGGCTTTATCGGCAATGATTACGCCCCGCCGTGAAAGGCGCCGCTGGGCCGTTCCAATGCCGCCGCATCCGCCTTTACGACGGCGAAATCAGGCGGGGAGTGGCTGAGACGGTCAACGGATAGAGTTATCACGCCCGGTTTTTCCAAGAACGCCCTGAAGTCAACCCTCTCACCACGGATCTGCCGACTGGCGAACACCCGACGCCCCAACTCCTCATTAGGGGCAACGCAGTCGGGCGCCGGGGGAAGGTGTGGATTTGCTGCCGTCATTCTCTTGGCTTATGCTCCATTTCGTCCAAGGCTTCGCGGACAAAGCCGTCGGGCAACGTACGCACAGCGTCGTAATGCACCCGGCGGTGTTCCAGATCTAGGTTGACCAAGCAGAGCGCGCCGCCGCCGGATTCGCACAGCAGCAGCACCGACCTACCGAAACCGCCGGACATATCGATGCAGATTTCGCCATCCGGAGTAGGATAAACCGACATCGGACGCGGCGATAGTCGGGATATTGCCGGCAGCAGCCGACGGGCGTTGTCAAACGCCGATTCGGATGGAACGGGATAGCCTTCCTCGCGTGCTTCGTCGGGAACCCCGGCCAGCTCTTGTTGTGCAGCGGCCAGATTGGCCGGCAACAGCTCAATATGGAACTCGCGTCCTTGTACCGCTTCGCGTAGAGCCCGTAGCGCATCTACCAGCTGATCAGACGCCGTCGCATCAGAATCCCGGTACACCCGGATAACTTCATCTCCGACAGCTAACCAACCGGTACCAACACCGAGTGCATGGACTGGCAAGGTTTCAATAGCATTGCTGAAGTCGTGCTGGTCGCAAGCGTTCTCGGGATCTGCCGTGAACCAGCCATCATTCGTGTTGCGGATGTTGATAGTCATTCCGGTATTCCTCCGCTATGGCGACGCCGGCGCACAATTCGCCATTCGGCAAAGTGTACTGCGCGGGCATCACGGCCTTAATTCAGCTGGCCGCAGAGGGAATCCAGCCCGGCGGCTTCCAACGCTTTACGCAGCGCAACCCGCTCCAAAGCGTTCATATCGCCCGGATTTTGGATATGCTCCAGCATCGCATCCGGCAGGCCGGCGTCTCTGGCGGCATCAAGGCATTCCGTGGGCGCTGCGCTGGTGCTGCATCCTATGGCAATGGCGCAAATCGCTGACACGGCGGCAGTCAGCAGCCAGATTTTCAGGTTGGCAGTCATATTTATCCCTTTACTTCAATCGGCTTGGTACCAAGCCGACTAGCGCAACAGCAGATTGCCGTTATTATACAGTGATGCGGCAACGGCGCAAGCGCAACCATATGCCGGCCGGATCAATTACACGCTGCGGCAATGCCTGCCCCTTACGGCTCAACCCGGCGCAGCTGGTAGGCGTCGGATGACATAATTTCGTCAATGCGCGCCGGAATGTCCTCAAAGGCGTCCAGGTTGGCGCGGATGAGGCGGCCCGACAGCGTTCCGCAGTCGTCGCCGGCCAGCAGAACCGCCAGTTCCGCCGCCCGTTCCAGGGACGCCCCGCCGCCGGAGGTAACCGCTACGCCTTTCTCGTACATTTCCAGAGCGCCGGCGGCCAACGCCATATCCCGCACTTCCTCCCACATCCGGGTGTGTATGGAGCCGGGGCTGATGGCGTTGACGGTGATGCCCGTTCCGGCCAGTTCCGCCGCCAGGTTTTCGGTCATATTGACGATGGCGGTTTTGGCGGCGTCGTAGGAAGTATCATTGGGGCCGCCGACGCCCGCCATATTGACGATGCGCCCGCCGCCCTGTTTCAGCATCGCCGGGATGGCCGCCCGGCAGCCGTAAAATGTGCCTAGCAGATGCACCGAGATGGTATAAGCCCAGCGTTCCGGGTCCAGCGTCCACAGCGGCCCGACCTGGCCGGCGTTGCCGGCATTGTTCACCAGGGCGTCAATGCGTCCGTAGCGTTCCAGGGTTGCGGACACGGCCTGCTCAACCTGGCGACGGTCGGTAACATCGGCGATGACCGTGGCCACTTGGCTGCCGTATTGGCTGCGGATACCGTCGGCAGTCGCTTGGAGTTCGGCGGCGGTGCGGGCGGACAATACCAGACGGGCGCCATCGGCGGCGCAGGCGTTGGCGATGGCCTGCCCGATGCCGCGCCCGCCGCCGGTAATCAGGACGGCCCGTCCGTCCAGCCGCTTGCGATTTGACATCATTAAACATCTCCCTTGATACAGATATAGCGCATCTCTGCGCCGCTGCGTCAAATCATCGCCAATCATCCCAACGGAATTGACGATACCCCATATGGAATTGACGATACGCCATTGCCGGCGCGGGCGCAATCGCAACGCGGTCGGTTGTGGTAATATCGCCGGCAACTTGACGAAATAGAGGAGGAATATCTATGACAACCGCCGACCGACTGAATACGATACCGCTGGGCGAGGCAATGTTCACGCAGCGGGCGATACGGCGTTTTCGCCCTGACCCCATTCCGGCTGCGGTGATGGACGACATTATGCAGGCGGCCATCCGCGCGCCCAACGGCGGCAACAACCAGCAGTGGCATTTTATCGTGGTGCAAGATGCCGAAAAGCGGCGGCAGCTGGGCGAGCTGTACCATGAGGCGTGGTGGGCCAAGCGCGCCGACGCCGGGATCCGCGGGCCGCAGGATATACCGCCCGGCCGCAGCTCAATGCGGTCGGCGATGCGGCTGGCTAATGAAATTGGCGATGCGCCGGCGCTGGTGCTGGTGTGCGCTACCGCCAAAGGGGCCGGGGCGATGGGTTCGGTAGTGCCGGCGGCGCAGAATATGCTGCTGGCGGCGCGGGCTTTCGGCATCGGCGGCACGATTGCCACGCTGCACCCGGTAGTTGAGGAACGGGTACACGCCCTGTTCGGCATCCCCGACACGGCGCAGATCGTCTATTGTATGCCTTTAGGCTACCCGCGCGGCAGCTTTGGGCCGGTAACGCGGCTGCCATTGGCAGAAGTCTGCGGCTATGACCGGTGGGAGACGGGGCGGGACTAGCGTTTGCCGGCGTGGTTACGCTTACCGGATTGCGCCGGAACGACCGGCGGCGTTGTACCAAGGCAATGCCGCCGCTGGCGCCGGCCTACCGCGTCCGCACATACCGATAGTCCCGCGCCGTGCCAAACTCCGGCGTGGCGGTGGGGCCTTTGGGCAGATAAGGGTAATCGGGATTGACGCCCGCTTTGGGGGAGAGGGTGTTCGCTAGTACTCCGATATTCTCGACTTCCAGTTCAACATGGTCGCCCGGCTCCAGCCAGCGGGCGGTTTCGTAGCCCTTGCGGATGGCTTCGCGGACGGAGCCGCCGCCGACCGTTCCGCTGCCGATGATGTCGCCGGGGGCGATGCGGCTGTCTTTGGCGGCGCGCTCAATGATTTCGCCCCAGCCGTAATAGGCATTGGCCGCTGCGCTGTCGCGCAGCCAGTCATCCCCGTTGACGCGGGCGTGGCATTTCAAGTCCAGACGGCCATCCTTGATGTGCGGCAGCAGTTCGTCGGTGGTCACGATCCAGGGGCCGATGGATGATGCCGAGTCCTTGCCCTTGGCTGGTCCGAGGCCGAAAGTCATTTCGTCAAACTGCAAATCGCGTGCGCTCCAGTCGTTAAAGATGCAGAAACCGGCGATGTACTGGAAAGCATCGCCGGCGGGTACATTGCGTCCGGCCCGCCCGATGACGCAGCCGATTTCCAGCTCGTAGTCCAGCTGGCCGGACGCCGCCGGATACGGCACGGCGTCATCCGGCCCGTAAATGACCAGCGGGTTGGAGAAGTAGAAAACGGGCATCCGATACCAGACGGGGTCGATTTGCCGTGTGCCTTGCGAGGTGGCGTGTTCCTCATAAACGATGTAATCGCGGACGGTGGGCGGTTGCAGCACGGGAGCGCGCAGCCGCACTTCGGCCAGGGCGACTTCCGGGGCGGCAGCGGCGGAGGCCAGGGCATCCCCGACGCGTTCCACTGCGCTGCCGTCCAGCTCCAGCAGGGCGCGCACGTCGGGCAGGGGCAGCGGCGCTCCGATAAGGGCGGCAACATCCACAACGGCATCGCCGCGCAGTACGCCGCAGCGCGGGCCGGTTCCGGTATCATAGGTTAAGAGTTTCATCGTAGCTCCTCGTCTTGGCGCGCGAATTTTCGGGAGGACGGCAGTTGACGGGGTTAGGGCAGTTAGTCCGCCGCCAATCTTACGCTTAACTCACTGATTGGGCGACCAGTTGTAGATGCGGGACAGCGCGCCGCCCATCAGCATTGAGCGCTCGGCATCCGACAACGCATCGGTAACCCGGAACGCCGCTACGCCCTGTTCGTAGGTAAGCAGTTTGACGGCGCGCGTCCAGTCGGTGCCCCACAGGCAGCGTTCCAGCCCGTAGGCGGCGAATACCCGGCCTAGCGGTTCCCAGATGTCCGGGTAAGGAAAGGGCTGATGCGACAGGGTGCCGGCGCCGGAAATCTTGATAGCGACATTGTCGTATTCGGCCAGGGCCAGCACATTGGGCAGGTCGGCGAAAGGTTGCGGCGGCGGGGGCGGCGCAAAAGGCTGGGCCAGCCCTACATGGTCAATCACTACCTGCGTGTTGGGATTGCGGCGGGCCAGCTCGGCCAGCAGGGGCAGTTTGCCGGCGGCCATTACATTCACCGGAACGCCGGCAGCGGCGGCGGCGGCCAAGATGCGATGCAGGCCCGGGTCGTCGGCCGCATAATCCGCATAGGCCAGCATCACCCGGACGCCGACCACGCCGGGCGTAGCCGTCCAATCGGCGATTTCGTCGGCGACGGTTTCCGAATGCGGGTCAAAAGGCTTAATCAGGCCGAAACGGTCGGGATGTTTGGCGTACACTTCCAGGGCATAGCTGGCGTCGTAGCGATACATTGAGTAGGGCGAAATCAGCAGGGCGCCGTCAACGCCGACGGCGTCCATCGCCGCAACCATGTCATCGCCGGTTACTTCGTCGGGGCCTTCCAGGAATCCGATCCAGGGGCGTTCCGGGCGGTTGCGCTCGTAAGCGTGGACCTGGCAATCAATGACGGGAGTAGGGTTAGCCATCGTACTGCTCCTGTGCAATCGCTTTCGGGTTTGGAGTAATCAGCCAATGCTGCCGGATGCTACTGGACGGCGGGGGAGGGCAAGCTGCCAACAGCGGCGGCAATGCCGTAACCGGCCAAGCGGCCGGCCGCGGCCGGCGCCGCATTATGGCGGGCGGGCGGCGTAACCCGTTCTATTTCAATCCCGATCAGGGCGCCGGCCGCGTTGAAGTCGGCATTCACGCCGTCCAGGATCTCGCGGGTCTCAACCGACGGTTCATCCGAAAGCAGCAGATAGCCGCTGTCGGTTTCCGGGTAATACTCAAACTTCATTGCCGGCTCCTTTGCAATCTGCCGGGGAAACTGGAGTCAATGAAAGCGGTCAGTACTGTGTCCGCGTCATCAAGCGTTACGACCCGCAGATAATGGGGATGTTCGGCATCCGGCCACGGCACTAGGCCCCAAAATCGGATACGCCCGTTGGGCTGCGTTTCACGCATAACCGGGTTGTTCAGGACTGATTCGCACCAGGCGGTCAGGATATACGGCTCCCGTTGCCGGCGTCGTTGCTCAAAATGTTCGGTGAACCGCATTATAACCGATGCCGTCGTTCCGCAGGACGACTATTACGCCCCGGCGTCGCTGCCGGCATCGCCGCTCTCGGCGTCCGGCGCCGGCGGCAGCGTTGGCATTGGCGGGTTGGGGTTTTCCGCCATTTCCCGTTGATACCACATCATCATTACGATGCCGGCGGCGATAATGCTCATCATATCTCCCGGCACCCAGAGCAGCAGCCCGCCGAGACGCTGGTCGGCGATGAACGACAGGCTTTCCCACGGGCGCGGCAGTTCCTGGTACGCCGTATAAATCAGCTCCTCGCGGAAAGTGATAGCGGCGCCCAGCAGGGTGTTGGGCAGTACAATCAAGCCCAGATACAGGATACGCAGCCCGTAATGCAGGCGGGAACGGCGCGGCTTGGGGTCTATTACGATCCACCAGAACAGGAAACCGCTGGCCAGCATCGTGCCGTGCATCAATTCGTGTACCCAGTCGTTATGCACCGCCAGGTTGTGCGGGCCGGGCATCTGCCAGATGAACAGCAGCGCCAGAAAGGTTGCGACGGTGAACACGGGGTTGGTCAGTTTGCCGTACAGCCAGCGGGCCGCCGGCAGCCGCACCAGCCGCCGCACGACGCCCTGCCGCATCCAGGCCGGCATCCCCCGCAGCATGGGCGTCAGCGGCGCGCCCAGCAGTATCAGCAGCGGCCCTACCATCCGCACCAGCAGATGCTGAACCTGGTGGATGGAAAAGTAATGCTCGGCCAGTGGTTCGATGGGCGATTGCAGGGCGGCGAACAATACCAGAATGCCGGCCACAAAGCTGGCTTTTTGCCAGATGCTGACCCGGTGCGTCGGGTTGGGCCAGTTGGCGAGGCCGTTGATATACAGATAGAGCGCGGCCAGCAGGAACAGGCTGGGTACGGGATTGGTGAGGAACCCCCAGGCGCCGGCGGGAGTCTGGCCGGGCGGGATGCCCTGGTGCGCGGACGCTGCGCCCACGCCCAGCCATAGCGCGGCAACGGCGCCGGCCAGGATGCCGGCCGAGATGCCTAGGGACAATGGCGCAAGCCGCCGGCGGCGTAGCATCATCCCCGGCATACGGCGGCGCATCATACCGCGGACCATCATACGACGGTATTCCCGGCGCGGGCTTCCCGCTGCCGCTGCGTCCGACGAATCTGCCAGACCAGATAAGCGCCGCCGGCCAGCAATGCTACGGACACTCCGCCAAAGATAAGCGCAGCCTCTTGTCGGGCCGCCGTCCGACGGGCCGTCGGCGCAATGACCTCAAAGTCAAACCCTTCTGCCAGGTAAGTATCGCCGGCCGGCGTTTCAATCTCCAGGTCCGTTTCCCAGATGCCGAGCGTTTCAATAACCAGAGTGGCCGTAAAAACGCCGGGGGTGTCAACTCTGGTGGCCAGGGCATACCCGTACTCGTCGCTGCCTTGCAGCGAGGCGATAACGCGCACTTTGACATCGCCGGCCGGCGCGCCCGATGCGGCATCGGCCACGGTGATAAAGAACTGCGCCGCCTGCAACGACGGCAGCGGCTTGGCCTCTGCGGTTAGTAAGTAAGGGCCCGCCGGTACATCCTCCCGTTTTTGGGTGTCCAGCCCACGGATGTCCTGCGCCGACGCCGGCGGGGGCAGCGCAACGGACGCCGCCAGCGCCAGCAGCAGCGCGACGCCAAGCCAGTTTGCGATAGTGCCGGGCATTTGCGATGCGACGCGGCGCTAGAGCTGGAAAGTTTTGCGCCAGATGCCGGGCGAGCCGGCGGCGTGCGTCATCACATCCCGCATCCGGGCGTTGTCGGGATGCGCTTCCCGCTGCTCCAGCCAGGCCGCCGTGGCCGACACTTCCGGGTTCTCAAATTCGTACACCGTGGCATAGGACGGCTCGCCGCGCACCGCCTTCCAGCGGCGGCCCCGGATTACGCCCGACACCTTTTCGTAGTTGGGGACATACACGCCGGAATACCAGGCGTTCCATTCCGCATCGTTTTCTGCCGGAACATCCATCCGGCCAATCTGCAAAGCGGGCGACATATCGGCGCCGGCCAGTTCATCAGACAGCCCGGTGGGATGGATCATCTGATAGACATTGTTGATGAGGGTAGTGGCCACGGCGCGCGGGCCGACCTGCTGCGCCCAGGGCGTGGGCGGGCGGTTGCGAAACGCCTCGGTGTTGATGACATCGGGGCTTTCCAGTTCGTACATCGCCAGATGCTTGGGGCCGCTGCTGGTTGCCTCGTAGCGGGCAGCGTTCAGTACGCCGGGCACCGCCAGCAGCTCCTGCAAGTGTTCGGTGTTGTACCACCGGTTGAACTCCTCCTCAACATCGGCGGGGACTTCGCACCAGACCATCATCAAGCCGGTGCCGCGTTTGCTGGGCATAAAGGGCCTCCTTACTTGGGTATGCGCTTGATATGCGCTAGGGCATATGGATGCCAACGGGGCGATTTTCGGATTGGCTATAGCCAGTGTAGCACATACCGGCGCGCCCGACACGGGCCGGCGCCCGGATACGCCGGCATACCGCATCATCCGAACCGGGAGTTGGCATGGATAAAGGGGATATAGAGGGTATAAGGATGGGGTGTAAATAAGCGCCGCCAAAATATGATACCCTCACGCCGCCCGGCCGCATCACGCTGGGCGGCGAAAATTGCATAACCGGAGGTACTTTGAGATGTCTCTGCAATCCGACTTGAAAGCGCGGCTGGCCGCGGGCGAAACCATCGTGGCGCCGGGGGCTTACGACCCGATGTCGGCGCGGCTGGTGCAGTCGCTGGGGTTTGACACCGTCTATGTCGGCGGCTATATGAGCGGCGCGCATCTGGCCGTTACCGAACCGCTGATGACGCTCACCGAGCAGGTGGATGTCGCCCAGCGCGTCGCCAAATCGGTGAACCTGCCCGTCATCTGCGACGCCGGCGCCGGCTATGGCGACCCGGTGCATACGATGCACACCGTCCGCACTTTTGAGCGCGCCGGCATCTGCGGCATCCATATTGAGGACCAGGTGTTTCCCAAGCGCGCGTCCTATCACGCCGGGCTGGAACACGTCATCCCGATGGACGAGTTTCTGGAAAAGATGCGCTACGCCCTGCAAGCCCGCAGCAGCCCCGACTTTCTGGTCATTGGCCGCACCGATGCGTTCACCGCCGTAGAGGGCGATATGGACGAGGCCATACGGCGCGGCAACGCCCTGCGGGATTTGGGCGTGGATGTGGTGATGCCGCGCGGCGTGCGGCAGCCGGACGACCTGGCGACTTTTCGCGCCGGGGTTCCCGATGTACCGCTGCTGGTCATCGCCGGCACCGACGACATTGCCGTGTCCGAGTACGAGGCGCTGGGCTACCAGGTCATCATTTACGCCACCACGCCGGCCATCGCCGCCTTGGAAGGGCTGCAACGGGTCTATGCCAGCCTGCGGGACACCGGACATATCGGCATCGGCGCCGCCGATGTAGCCGCGCGCCGCGCCGCCGTAGAAGCCCTAATCAGCCTGCCCGAATATCAGGCGGTAGAAGCGGCCACTACGGAACGGGAATTTCAGGATCGGGTGGGGCATTAAACGAGGGTCGGGCGACGCCAATCCGGTTGCCGATTATGGAATGTCCCAACTGCCAGCAGGACGCTGCGGCCGGCGCCATTTTCTGCAACCACTGCGGAACGCAGATGCCGGCCGTATGTCCGAGCTGCCGGGCGCACAACCCGCCGGGCAGTCACTTCTGCCACATCTGCGGCGATGCTTTGCCGGAAGGCCCGCAGTCAGTCGCTGAGGCATCGCCGCCATTGCCCGATGCGCTGCCTCCGCGGCGCACTGCCGGCCCTGATGCCCGTCTCAGTGATATTGGAACGGATTTGAGGGTACTCACTGTTGATGTGGCATCTTATTCCGCTCCGCGCATCAAAAGGCTGAGTCGGGCGGCTTGGCGATTGAGCGTCGCCGTCGCGGCTCGGTTATGGCAAGGGATGGTGTATGTTGGAACCGCCATCGTTCCCCGCCTAAAATCGCTGGTCGGACTCCTCAAGCCGTATCGACCCGGTACGCCGGCGGGGCCGACGTCGCATTCAGCGACGCCGCATCAAGCAGATGCGAATCTGCAACCGGCGGAAGCGTCCGCCGTTGCCGCCGTATCCTGCCCGCGTTGCCATCGTATCAGTGAACCCGGATCGCTGTTCTGCTTTTCCTGCGGGCTGCCGCTGGATGACGCTGCGCCGGAGCCGGTGGACTACCCGGTGCTCGGCGCCAGGCATCCGGCCGGTTTCTGGAGTCGGTTTGCCGCCTGGCTGATTGACTGGATTATCCTGATCATACTTGATATAGGTATCATTGCAGTATGGCCCGGGTTTGATGAATACTTCGCCGTTGGCGCAGACTTGCACTGGGTCGATTTGCTCGGTGTTTTAGTGGCCGGTATCTATTACACCGTAGGAGTGTCGGTGTGGGCTACTACCGTCGGCAAACGACTGCTCGGCTTGCGCGTGCTGCGCCCGGACGGGAGCAAAGCAGGGGTCGGGAGGGCAATCTCCCGGTATTTGGCCGGTTTTCTTTCAGCAGCCCTTTTAGGCATAGGTTACCTGCTGATTGCGTTGCGCCGCGACAAGCGTGGGCTGCACGATCTGATTTGCGGCACTGTAGTAACCCGGCGATAGCAATAGGCGGCGGCAATTGGAACTGGCGCTCATCCCGCTGCTGGCCTTTGCGCCGGGAATGTTTTGGCTATGGTTCTTTGTCCGCAAGGACGTCTATCGCCCGGAACCGCGCCGGATGCTGGCGATTACGTTCCTGCTGGGAATGGTCTCAACCATACCGGCCGCCATCATCAACGCGCTGTTTCTGGACGACGCCGTTTTGCTTGATACCGCTAGTTTGGCATCGCTGGCGTCCGGGATGCTGTTCGTGGTGGGGCCAACCGAGGAAACCTGCAAGTTTCTGGCGGTCTGGGCTTATGCGTACCGCTCCCGCTACTTTGACGAACCCAGCGATGGGCTGGTGTACAGCGTCGCCGCCAGCTTGGGTTTTGCATCCCTGGAAAATGTTCTCTATATCCTGACATTTAGCCCGGCGGTGATGCTGCTGCGGGCGCCCCTGAGCACGGCAGCGCACGTCGTTTTCGGCAGTTTCTGGGGCTATGCGCTGGGGCAGCAAGTTCAAGAGAGCGAAGTACGACGCTGGAAAACGCCGGTCGGCATCGCCGCCGGCGCAGTAGTTCACGGGCTGTTCAATGTGGCCGTATTTACATTCTGGCCGGCTGCGGCGCTGCTGGTCATCCTGGGCGTGGCGTGGACGCTGGGGCGTTTTGCCTGGGGACAGCGCGTTTCACCGTTCCGCTACCGTCGCAATTATCCGACCATTGACTGCGGCGACTGCGGGCAGCGCATCAGGATAATCAGCCGTTACTGCCGTTTCTGTGGCTCTGCCGTAATGTTATCCCGCCGGTCGACGCCGATCTACTGCGGCTACTGCCGGCATTGCAACCGCCCCGATGCCGATTATTGCAGCCAGTGCGGCGATCGGCTGCTGCGGTAATCGGGTGGAGAATGCGACGGCTAACGATTGGCAAGCCGGCCCCACACCGTCATTCCATCCTCGCAACCGGATTCCGCCCGACCCTACCGCCGCCGCCCCCGGCGTGTTATGCTGGTCAGCGTTATGCTGATCCTGGGCATTGAAACATCCTGCGACGAAACCGCGGTAGGCATCGTTGAAAATGGCCGCATCCTGCGCGCCAACGCCATCGCATCCCAGGCCGCCCTCCACGCCCCCCACGGCGGCGTCGTCCCGGAGCTGGCCTCCCGACAGCACATCCGCGACCTACAGCCCACTTTGGAACGCGCCCTATCCGCCGCCGAAGCCCGGTTGAGCGACATCGACGCCGTTGCCGTAACCCACGGCCCCGGTTTGGCCGGCTCCCTCATCAGCGGCCTCAATACTGCCAAAGCCCTCGCGCTTACTCTGAATGTGCCGCTGCTCGGCGTCAACCATCTGGAAGGCCATATCTACGCCGCCTGGTTAACGGCTGCTGCCGACCGCTCGCCCGCCGACGCCCCCGGTTTCCCGCTGGCTTGCCTCGTCGCCTCCGGCGGCCATACCGACCTGATTCTAATGCAGGGCCACGGCGACTATCGTCTGGTAGGCCGCACCCGGGACGACGCCGCCGGCGAAGCCTTTGACAAGGCGGCGCGCGTGCTGGGCTTGGGCTTCCCCGGCGGCCCCGAAATCCAGCGCGCCGCAGAAAACCGGCCCGCATTGCACCACGATGCCAATACCGACGCCAACGCTGCCGCCGCTGCCGATTCCGCCGCCGCCGCCGTTTTGGAGCAGGCCGCAGCTCCGCTGCCCCGCGCCTGGATGCGCGGCACCCTGGATTTCAGCTTCAGCGGCGTGAAAACCGCCCTGCTGCACCGCGCCCAGCGCGTCGGACTCTACCCGCAACCCGCCGCCGCCAATGCCAATACCGATGCCGACAACACGGACCTGCTGGTATCCGCCCTGGCTGCCGAATTTCAGGAAGCCTTGGTTGATGTCCTCGTCGCCAAACTGCTGAATATGGCCGATCGTTATCGCGTGCGCGGCTTCATCCTCGGCGGCGGCGTAACCGCCAACGCCCGACTGCGCCAGCGCATCCTGGCCGAATCCCCTCTGCCCGCCGTCATCCCGCCCCCCGTACTCTGCACCGACAACGGCGCAATGATTGCCGCCGGCGCCTTTTACCAGTATCAGCGCGGCCTGGTTGACGACCTGTCGCTGGATGTTGACCCGTCCCTCGGCTTCGCCATCACTGCGGACGATTAGCCGCCGCAAACCCCGTCGCGGCGAACTCTGTCGCCATTAACCCTATCCGATGACGCTTGTCGCAGCGCCATCAACGCCGTGCTGAACTCAATCAGATCGGCCGTCGGCGCCTTGACCGGCGTCTCCGTCGTCCAGTTCGTTCCGGTTACCCGGATTTTGCGTACTGCCGACCGCGCTGTTCCCCGCCAAATCCAGCCCCCGATAAACAAGACCAGTACCAGCAATCCCAATGCGGCCGGATTCATATTGATGACCGGAATCATCGGTAGGGGCAGCCGATCCGCCAGCCAGTACCCCAGCGCCAAATAGATGACGGCGCCAACCGCCGCCAGCATAACCCACTGTCCCCAGGACAGCCCCCGCCTCCTTTCGTCCGTAATGCGGGCCGCGCAGACCGTATCCATAGCGAACATTTCCGTCGCCTGCCCTTGCGGTTCCGCCGCCATATAAATGAGCCGGGCGTTGGTAGCGATTAGGGCGGCGCCGCCCGCCGGCGGTTCGCCAACCATCCCCGCGTTGGTGTCCAGTATCGCCCCCACCTCCTCCTCCGGCAACAGTTCCACCCCCAGGACGCGCGACAAATATGACTTCCTATCCTGCATAATACCAACCCTGCATTGCTATGGACTGGCGCACCTCTGCGCCGCAGCAATCCTACCACACCGCCAAGCCCCCCGCCGCCCGGCCGCCGCCTATTCGGAGCAGCGTCCGCAGCCAGCAGTGCATTTTCCGTCATTCCGGCGCCAGTCGGAACGATGGTATTTCCGGAGAGTGAAAGCATATTTGGGAATGACGGCGCTTTTATTGGAAACGGGGCGGACGCTTTTCCAGGAAGGCGGTCATTGCTTCGTTGGGGTAGGGCGTGGCAAAGCAGAGGGCAAAGGCTTTGATGCTGTATTCGGCGGCGGCTTCGGCGTCTGATTCCAGCCACTGCGCTACAATCTGCTTCTGGACGCCCAGGATGTGGCGGCTCATACCCATGAATTCGCCGGCGGCGGCATTGACGGCGGCGTCCAGATCCGCGGCCGGCACAACCTGGTCAACGAGGCCGATGGCCAGGGCGTCGGCGGCCGCTACGGTTGCGCCGGTGAGCAGCAGGCGGCGCGCCCGGCCCAGCCCGATGGTCGGCGGCAGCAGCGACGCTTCAATCACGGAGGGCAGGCCGACACGCACTTCCGGCAATCCCAACACGGCGTCATCGGATGCGATACGGAGATCGCAGGCCAGCGCCAGTTCCAGGGCGCCGCCAAGGCAGGGGCCGCGCACGGCGGCGATGACCGGCAGCGGCGTATGCAGCAGTTTGCGGGCGGCGCGGTGCAGGACGCGGATGAACTGCTCGGCGTCCAGCGGTTGCAGGTCTTTCATTTCGTGCAGGTCAACGCCGGCGGAAAAAGCGCGGTCGCCGGCGCCGCGCAAGATGACGGCGCGCATCTCCGGGTCGGCGGCGCACTGGTCAATGCGCTCGGCCAGCTCGTGAAAGACGCCCGGCCCCAGCAGGTTGAGATGGGTTCGTCCGGCGATGGACAGAGTGGCTATTGAGTCTGCTTGATGGAATGACACGCCGGTAGGCATTCTGCCTGCTCCTTGTTGAAAATTGCCGGCTTACTTTACCACTTTGCGGCGGCGCTGCTTTGCTTTGCTGCTTTCAACGAAAAATAAATGCGCCGCCCCATTTTGCCGAAAGTGTGCTATCGTAGGATGCGATGATTGGCGCATTGCGAAACATACTGCGGTTTGGGCCGGGCGTTTTGGGCGCTGCGGCGGGTGCCCTGCTGCTGGCAGGCGTGTCCTGCGCGCCGCCGGAGCCCGGGGCCGGCAGCGGCGTTGGCGTCGGCCCGCCCGATTACGCCGCTACCGTGAATGCGCTGGCGCCGACTTGGGATCCGACAGCGACGCCGCAGCCGACGGCTACTGCGCCGCCAACGGAAACTGCAACGCCGCCGTCGGCGACGCCGCAGCCGACCGATACCGCTGCGCCTACTCCGCTGCCGACTTACACGCCGCGCCCGCGCCCAACCTATACGCCGCGTCCGCTGCCCGATGCCGGGATTGCGGCCGCGGAGCGGGCGCCGGGGTTATTCTTTGAGGCGATCCTGCTGGACGGCAGCGAGTTCAATATGGAGGAGGCAACGCTGGGTACGCCCACGCTGCTGGCATTCTGGGCGCCCTGGTGACCCCACTGCCAGCGGGAGTTGCCCGCTGTCGCTGCGCTGTACCGCGACAAACTGGAAGCGGCCGGGATTAATATCATCGGCATATCGCAGTTTGACACTACGGAAGCCGATACGATTGATTTCGTGGAACGCAACAACATAACCTTTCCCAACCTCTACGACGCCGATGCGGTGCTGGCGCAAGTTTATGGCGTGCCCGGCGTGCCTACCTATGTGTTTCTGGACAAGAATGGACGCATCGCGCGCAGCAGCACCGGCGCGCGGGGAGTTGCTCTGATTGAATCGGTGCTGGACGATTTGGCAGAGGAATAACGCCGCTGTGGATTCCGGCCGGCGCCGGAGCGCCGGCTACGCGGGGATGGCGCAATGCGTCTGTATAATGACTTGGCGTGGCTGTGGCCTATCGTCAGCCCGCCGGCGGAATACATCGTTGAGGCGCAGGAATGGCTGGATCTGATTCGCAGCCGGCGCAATTTGTGGCAAGACGGGCGGCGGCCGACGCTGCTGGAACTGGGCTGCGGCGGCGGGCATTTCCTGTCGCAGCTGACGCCGCACTTTGACGCTGCGGCGGTTGACCTTGCGCCGCAAATGCTGGAGCTGTCGCGCGCGCTCAATCCCTACACGCCGCACCACCAGGGCGATATGCGGACGGTGCGGCTGGGAATGTCTTTTGATGTGGCCGTCATCTACGATTCGGTGAACTATATGCTGACCGAGTCGGACCTGGCGGCGGCGATAGCGACGGGGGCCGCGCATTTGAAACCCGGCGGGCTGCTGCTGCTGGCGCCGGACTGGCTGCGGGACGACTTTCACGGCCCGCGGGTGATTGAATGGAGCCGGGAATGGAGCCGGGAAGCGGACGACCGCAGCGTTACATTCATTGAGTATGTTGCCGACCCGGACCCGACCGATACTACGATTGAGTCGGTGTTCTTTTTCATCATCAACCGGGATGGGCAGATTACCGTAGAACAGGACCGGCACACCGGCGGGTTGTTTCCGCGGTCGGTATGGCTGTCAATGCTGGATCGGGCCGGGTTTGACGCCGAGTATCTGCGGACGCAGGACTACGAGGGCGGGTTCGGCGGCAACCTGTTCATAGGGACGCTGCGGGAGGATGCGGAGACGCCGGTTTCGCCGCTCCCGGTTTTGGCGATCCCGGTTGCGCCGATCCGGGGATAGACCGGCTCAACTTTGCGTCTCCGCGCCGCTGCGTCATAAACGCCGGTTGCGCCTTGCGCCGGCGGGTTATTCGTCGTCCAGGCCGGGGACGGGGAACTTGCCGGCGAGGTGCCGCACTTCGTCGGCGATAACCGACTTGGCGGCGTCATCGCCGACGGCGGATAAAGCGCGGATGATCAGCCGGGCCACCTGCCGGGCGTCATCCTCGTCCATACCCCGGCTGGTGATGGCGGGAGCGCCGAGCCGCAGGCCGGAGGCGGTGCGCGGCGGCTGCGGGTCGTAGGGGATGGCGTTTTTGTTGGCGACGATGTTGACGGATTCCAGGGCGCGCTCGGCTTGCCGGCCGGTGATGTCCAGCGGGGTAAGGTCAACCAGCATCAGATGGTTGTCGGTGCCGCCGGCAACCAGGCGGACGCCGCCCTCGGAGAGTTCCTGCGCCATCGCCTGGGCGTTGGCAACCACCTGATGGGCGTAGCGGGCGAAGTCGGGCTGCAACGCTTCGCCGTAGCAGACGGCTTTGGCGGCGATGACGTGCATAAAAGGGCCGCCCTGCATATAGGGAAACACGGCGAAGTCAATTTTGCGTGCCAGGTCGGCATCGGACAGCACCATACCGCCGCGCGGCCCGCGCAGGGTTTTCTGGGTAGTGGAAGTAACAATCTGGGCGTGCGGCAGCGGAGAGGGATGCGCGCCGCCGGCAATCAGCCCGGATATGTGCGCCATATCCACCATCAGCCGGGCGCCGACGGAGTCGGCAATGGCGCGGAAACGGGGAAAGTCCAGGATGCGGGAGTAGCTGCTGCACCCGGCAACAATCAGTTTGGGCTGATGCTCCCGCGCCAGCTGCGCCACCCGGTCGTAGTCAATGGCTTCGGTTTCCCGGTCCACGCCGTAGGGAATGAAGTTGTAGAGCTGGCCGGAGAAATTAACGCTGGCGCCGTGGGTAAGATGCCCGCCCATATCCAGCTGCATCCCCAGCACGGTATCGCCCGGCTCGAGGACGGCGAAGTAAGCGGCCATATTGGCCTGGGCGCCGCTGTGGGCCTGGACATTGGCGTGTTCGGCGCCGAACAGCTCTTTGGCGCGCTCAATGGCAAGGGATTCGACGACATCGACGAATTCGCAGCCGCCATAGTAGCGGCGTCCGGGGTAGCCTTCGGCATACTTGTTGCCCATCAACTGGGACTGCGCCTGCAAGACGGCTTTGCTGGCGTAGTTTTCGGATGCAATCAGGACGATGGAATCGCGCTGGCGGCGGTGTTCGCCGGCAATAGCGTCGGCAACGGCGGGGTCGATGCGGTCAAGCAGGGTATTGGACATAAACGGAATGCTCCTGGAGGGTTGAGGTGGTGCAACTAGCCAACGCTATTAAGCGGCGCAAGCCAGGCGTATGCGGTCTTGATTTTCAATCTGATGCTCGATAACTTGCGTGGAAACATTGAAATGGCCGGCGATTGCGCCGTCTGTACGGCCAGAGAGGCGCATATCCAGGACTTGGCTCACAGGGGCCAGAAATTCGGCAGCGAAAGCGCGGCCGGCCGCTTGCTGCTCGGCGCCCTGCAATCCGTTAACTACGGAGCGACGCACACTAGGGAAGCACACGGCGGCGCCAATCGCTCTGGCGAAAGCGAAAGTTTCCACTTCGCGCTCCGGCAGATAAATGCGCCGGTCATTGTCATTGCGCGATACCAGAGCAATAACGCCGGACAGAATGCCGGAATTGCGGAAGCCGCTGCCGCCGAATTTTCGGGCGATGGCGTCAAAAGACGGCAAAGTTGCATCGGATTGGATTCCGGCGGCGGCGCGCAAGGCTTGCGCGGCCCGGTAGCCCGGCGCCCAGGCGCGTTCACCGGGATGGCGCTGCGCCGCGCTGCTGATTTGGCGCGCCGCATCATCCAGCTCCGGCAGCCGGTAACCGTCCGGCAGTTCAGATTCTGCTTGCTCTATGCTTTGGATAGTTGAGATGCGGGCATCGTGGTGATCCGGCGCAGCGCCGGCCAGGAATTCGATCAGTTCCTCGCCGGCGAACCAGTTGCCGGAAGTTTCTATAAAATGCGCGTCGGTTTCGGATATAGAGTACGGATCCAAACCCAACCCGCCGGCGGCTTCGCAGAAAGATTGTTCATCAGGGTCTTGCATTGACCGGGAAATACGCTGCCAGCAAAGCGCGGCTTCGCTGTTGTGGACGCCCTGGTCCGCTAGTTTGTCAACGACCAGCCGGATGAATTCAGCCAGTATATTTTCGGCGTCGGAGCGCGGCATTGTTTCGTCTCCGGCTTGCGAGAAATGCAACTGGGGGTTTTCATAGGTATGCGCTTGTGCGGACACGGTAAAGTCGGCGCCGTCGCAACGGAATTGCAGGTTGGGCAGGGCAAAGCCGGTGCGGTAGGGCAGTACGGACCGCGGGCGATCGCGGCCGCCAAAAATAGCCCACCAATCCGTGGCAATGCCCTCGGCCAGATGAACGGCCGGCACCGTAATGTGGTCAAAAACGCGCTGCTCTACCGCATCGTAGCAACGGCAGGCGTTTGCGGCGCCAACGAAAATTTGCAAGTCGCACAGCGTTACCCGTTCCTCGGCGCTGGCATTGCGCGCGCCGTCAATCCAATCTACCAAAAACCACATCGCGTTCCCTCTCGTTAATCGGCCAGCCCTTGTACTCGCCGGAGCCCGGGTTGGAGCAAAATCCATACCAAATGCTGCCGTCGGCTTCATACCAGATCTTTTTAGGGAAATCCTGATCCGACTCAAAGAACCGATACTGCTCGGCGATGATGGCGCTGCGAACCCAGCCGGTGGCCCGTTCCCGGTCCGCATCATCGGTTAGTGGGCAAATCGTGGTCGTTTGCTTGCCCGGACGTTCAATCCGCCCGCCTCGCAGTTGAGATGCTCCTAATCCGAGCCAGGACCGCCGTTCTTTGTGCTCGTAGCTTCCGGTATAGCGAGCCCGTGCGGCCAAAGCCTGGCGGGCCGTTTCTGAAAGCCGGCGTTGGGGTCTTTGTTCCGGGCGTTTCATGAGCTATCGCTATCAGCAATCCCCAAATACTCCAGCAGTGCGCCTATGGCGGCGGTGCTTACTATAGCCTGCCCCTAGGGGTTTTGACAAGTTTTCGGCCATCCCGTCGTCTAGCCACTACTTCGCCGCTAATCATTGGCGGGGGCATCCCGGACGATTTCGATCAGCCCGCCGACCATGCTGTAGGGAGCGGTGTAGCCGACCCGTTCTCCCCAGGTCATAGCGTTGGGGTTGCGCTCAAAGAGGCGGGTGGTGGCCGTCAGGTCGTCATCGTCAATTTCGATGTTGCCGTTGGTGACGTCGATGACGACCATGCGTCCCCAGTGGTTGGCTTCCATTTCGGCGCGGATTTGCTCGTAGTATTGCTTGCCGAGGATATGCACTTCCTCTTTGTTGACTTGTTTGCCGATTTGCATACTGCACCTCAAACTTGAACCTGGGGCGGGGGTTTTCTGATTATAGCATTGCCGGTCTGTCGGATGGCTGCGGCTGTGGAATCGCATCCGGGGTCCGCACGACGCTATCGTGCGGACCCCGGATGGCGCTGTAAGCATCATAGGCGCAGGGGCTTACAGGATGTGGTACATCAGCAGGTGGTCGCGCATTACGTCGCTGGCGAAGTCGTTGCCCACATCACGGAGGACGGAGTGAATGTGGTTGGCGCCGTTCTGTCGGTTGTCGTACTCAACTACGAAATCGCCGCCGTGCAACCGGTAGTAGTGGGGCTTGCTGGGGTCGATGGGGCCGCCCCAGGCGAGATGGATCTGCTCCAAGCCGCCTTGCCGCAAGGCGGTTAGCTTTTCCTCGGCCAGGTCGGTGCGGATGCGGCTGACATACTCGGAGGCGAGGGACATCAGCATTTCCCGCTGCGCGCCGGACATTGCGCTGGCCGGCAGCCCCTCCTCTTTGGGGAGCGAGGCGCGAGAGGCGTTGAAAGTGAGGATGTCGGCGGGGGCTTCGTCGTAAATCATTGCGCGGGACTGCTGGCCGGCGTCCAGACTGTCCATCAGTTCCAGGGCGATGTCCTGGCTGGCGCCGAGGATGCGGAGGCCGGCTTTGTCGCGGCCGGGCGGCACTTCGGCGGGATTGGCGCCGAAAAAGAAAGGCGTCGCCGACAGCACCCGGTCGCCCCAGATGCTGTAATGGAGGGAAACATGATGCCCCTCAACGCGCCAGCCCCAAGGTTCAGCGGCGTTGTCCGGGTCGCCGAAAATCGTCCAGGAATAGAGCAGCGGGTCGCGCTCCCAGGTAACGCGGCCCCGTTCCTTTTCCAGCGGGCCGAGGACGGCTTCGTGGTCAATAATCAGACGGGCTTTGCGGTTGGCGTCGTCGGTGAGGCCGGTGGCCATCAAGGCGTAGGCCAGCGGGCGCTGCTCCGGCGTCATATTCCGCAGGGAAAGGCCGTGCCGGTTCAGCGGCGGGTAGTACCAGAAAATGCGCTCGCCATCGTAGTAGCTGTAGCTGATGGCGGCTTTCTGGGATGCGTCCAGGCCGGACAGCAGAGCAGTGGCGGCGGCGCGCATTTCGCCGGCGGCCTGGGGATGCGTATGGGGATGGTCGTGGTCGTGCGTGTGGGCGGTAGTCATCGGGATTGGCCTCCGTAGCCAGAATGGATGGGCGGCGTAGGGATGGATAGGGATAGATGGATTGGCGACACTATATGCGCCGCAGTTTGGCAGTGTCAAACCGCATCCTTAGACCGTCATTCCAGCGCACGCCGGAATGACGGTTTAGGGTTGCCTACATCCACCAGGGGAACAATCCGGTTAGGCGCGGCGTTGGGCGGCGTTGCGGACGGAGGCGAGGATGCGTCCGTAGGCGTTGCAGCGGCAGAGGTTGCCGGAGAGGGCGGCGCGGATTTCGGCATCCGATGGGGTGGGGTTGTCGTTGAGCAGGGCGCGGGCCGCCATTACGAAACCGGGAGTGCAGAACCCGCACTGGCCGCCGTCCTCGTCCAGAAACGCCTGCTGCAAGGGGGACAGCGCATTATCCGCCGGCAGTTTTGGCGCCATCATTTTTGGCGCCGACAATTCTGGCGCCGCTGATTGTTCCGCCGTCAGGCCCTCCACGGTCAGAACGCTGCGGCCGGCGGCGCGCATTGCCAGTACCTGGCAGGCGTTGACCGGGCGACCGTCCAGCAGGACGGTGCAGGAGCCGCATTCGCCGCGGTCGCAGCCGCGCTTGGCGCCGGTGAGTTGCAGGGCGTCGCGCAGCACATCCAGCAGCGACCAGTGATGCCGCACGGTCAGGGGATGCGCGGCGCCGTTGACGGTAATAGTGATTTGGGCTTGGTTGGCGTTGGCAGCGGCATCGCTGTAGGTGTCAATCGTCATAATGGCATCCTACTCCGGGCGGCCCGGCGGCGCAAGGGGTGGGATGCCGTTGGCTCCGACGGCAGTGGATGCCGGCTTGCGCCGGAATAGCGAATACCGCTATGGATGGGCAACGATGGTTCGGCTGCTACCGGCACCACGCCATATGGGCCCAGCGGACGAATTGTCCGCCCGCGACTGCTGGAATCTTGATGTAATTATTTCTGGCTTGGGCGCCTGGGGCGATAACGAGAATATAATCGCTGTCGTCGCCGTTGTTGCGTATTTTCGCGTAAGTCCCGGTCACACTTACCCGCCACGGATCGCGAAGGTAAAGCTGGGCGCCAGACTGTAGTATGAAATCCGTGCCATCCCCGAAGTGGGTTCCGAACCGGGGAGTCGTGCCGGCGGGGACTAAATCCGCGCTCACTCCCACCCACCGTTCCGACGTTCCCCCGCCGCGCTGCAACACAATGAGCCAGCCGCTGTCGCTGTTGCCGCCGTTGTAGGCAGCCTGGCCGTCGCGGACGCCGTAGTAACGGGGCTGCTGGCCGTATTCCTGGCAAACCCGCTGCGTATAGGTGTAGCCGCCAAAAGCGCCCTGCGCGGCGGCATCCTGGGCATCGGGAAAGGCCATCCCGCCGGCGACGGCCAGCATAGCGAGGATGCTGATAACGGCAATCTTGCCGAGCCGCAGCCGCGCTGTGGACAGGTTTTTGGTCAGCCTATATCGGGGGGGGGGGGGGGGGTAGAATGGCAGTCATAATTTCACTCCTGGCTTTTCTCAATGCGGATGGATGCGGCGTTGATTGCCTTGCCGCAACGGATGCCGACGGTATCGGACGGGCTGCTCCGTAAAACCGCTAGCGGCAGCAACGGAATAGTAGCCTATGTTGGCCCAATAAGCAAGACGGGCGACGGGGTTGGCGGCGTTTCTGTTCAGGCAGTTCAGTTTTCCGTAATTCCGACGAAGGTCGGAATCCGGCGTGGTAGTCCGCCTATATGGCAATGAAGGCTGCGACCATAGATTCCGGCCAGTACGCAAATGCGGTCGTCGCCGCCAAAGCAGAGGTTGGCAGTGGCCGTCTGTCTGCCCGTGCACGACGATGCCCAGCCGCTCCCCGCCGCGATCTGGCACATCCGCAAGATGCGCCACTGCCGTCAAGCAGCCCCGCCGTATCGACTACGCTATGACGCTTGCGCCTCAGCGCTTTTTCGCCGGCGTCGTAGCCACGCGCCCCCCTTTTGCGGCAGTTTTCACCGATTGACTTCCAATAATGGCGGCGCCGGGTTCGGGATGGCGGCCTTGGCTTTGCCGCGTTTGCCGGCGCAAAGCATCGTTGCCCTGTTGCCAAACGCCCGTCCGCCGCCAGGTGCGGTAGTAGTGAAAGACGCTGCGATAAGGCGGCATATCGTGGGGCAGCATACGCCAGGCGGCGCCGGCGTACCGGATCTGGTACGCCGGATACAGAGGATGGCGTTGACGATTGCGCGGCGGGGGTATTGGACTTGGCGTCCGCCGGGTTGAGGCGGCGGCAGTGGTGCCAAGAGCCGCCATTCGGCGTCGGCGAGGTCGCTGGGGTAAGATGGCTGTTGCGTGGGCTGCTGCTACCAGAATGGCCGGCGGCAGCGGTTTTTGCTGAGCCGGACGAACTTGAAGCAAATCCAGGCGTCGCAGCTCACCGCCGCAATCCAGGCGACCACAATACGCCCCGGCAGCGCCTGGACTACCGGACGCCCGCGGCAGTATTCGCTGACGCTGCGTTGCACTTGAAATGTGAATCCACAGAATATATCGTGGCTCTGACAACACGCCCAAGCCGGATAGGAACTTTGCCTGATGCCGATTTACGAATACCAATGCGATGCCTGCGGGCAGCGACAATCCCGCCTGGTGTACAGCTGGTCGCCGGCCGATGCGTTGGCCTGCCGGGGCTGCGGCGGCGGCAGCCTGACCCGCCTGGTGTCAGGGTTCTCCTTTCATCGTTCCTGGGGCGACAGCCTGAACTGGATGCCCGACAACGCCGCCGCCGACCTGGACAACGCGCACGCCGGCAGCGTTGACGCCCATTTGGGCCGAATGGGCGATGCCATGGGCGGCATCGTAACCCCGGATTTCCACGAACACCGCCGCGAAATCGCCAACCCGGACGGCTAAACTACGAACCGAAACGCCAGCCACGGCGAATGAACGCAAGGGTAGGAGCCCAAAATGCCATCGGAATCGCCATCATGGTTAACCAACGCCGCCTTGTCATTGGGGGTCGTATTAACTGTTATACTGATTATCAACGGGCTGCTGGATATGCCAGTCAAGTTTCGCAATCTATGGAGGATGATCCGAAAATGGCGCGATTCATTTTCATAGCCTACCTGACCTTTATCGCCGCCGTGGTGGTCTGGGTGCTGCTTGCCGTATCCTACGGCATTGCTCCCGGTTGCGCCGTCGGCTCAGACTGGGTCCGGTCAACCTGCTTTCTCCTCCCAACGTGGCGCTTTTTCGCCTGACTCTGCCGCTATGCCCATCTACGAATATCGCTGCCAGCAGTGCCGGGCCGTTACTTCGGTTTTCGTCCGCTCCATCAGCCGCGCCGCGCCGCCGGCTTGCGACCAATGCGGCAGCGGCGATACGCAGCGGATGATGTCCGCCTTTGCGATGGGCAAAACTGTGGCCGGAGTCCACGCGGCCAACCCGCTAAACGGCAGCGGCGGCAGCCGGGAATTCTATAACGACCCCCGCAACATTGGCCGCAATGTTGAGGAATCTTTTGCCCGGCACGGCGTAGAGATGCCGGCCGGCGTCCGTGAGACCATCGCCGCCGCGCGCACCGGCGAAGCTCCCCCAGGAATGGACTTATGACTGCACCGGATACGCCTGCATCGGATGCTACTGGGCCGGAATCGGACGCCGGCGCCATTGCTCCATCCGCGCTGCTGCCGTCGCTGCTTGGCCTGCTGGAGGGCATTACCGCCTCCGACGCCTTGCCCGAAGGGCTGATGCGCGGCGAAATCGGCTGGCTGACCAGCGGGCTGACATCTCCGCTCCCGGCACCGCTGCCGGCGCCCCGGCCGGTTAGCCAGGCCGCCGCCCTGGAACAGGCCCGCGCCGCCGTCAGTCTGCTGGATTTGCTGGAAACCGCCGGCGCCGTCGCCCCGGATACCGCCCTCCAAATGCGCCGCGCCCTGGCCGACGCCGCCGACCGCATCGGACGCGCCTTGCGCCGCGCCCAGGCCCAGCGCATCCGCGGCCTCTATGTCATCATTGACCCCGAAGTTACCGCCGGCCGCGACCCGCTGGACATCGCCCGCGCCGCCATCAACGGCGGCGCCCGTATCCTGCAACTGCGCGACAAACTGCGCGACAAGGGCGAACAGCTCCCATTGGCCATCGCCCTGCGCGATTTGTGCGCCGCCCACGACGCCCTGCTGATTATCAACGACCACGCCGACTTGGCCGCCGCCATCGGCCCCGATAATGTCGGCCTGCACGTCGGCCAGACTGATCTGCCGGTTGCCGCCGCCCGCCGCATCCTGGCGCCCGGCCAGGTTTTGGGACGCTCCAACCGCGAGATTGAGCTGATAGTAGAATCGCAGCGGATGGGCGCCGACCATGTAGCCTTTGGCGCAATGTACGCCACGACTACCAAAGCGGTAACCCGCGCTCCGCAAGGCCCGGAACGGCTGAAGCAGGCGCGCGCCGCCGCCAGCGTGCCGCTGGTTGCCATCGGCGGCATCACGGCGCAGAATGTGGCGCCGGTAGTAGAGGCTGGGGCGGATGCCGTCTGCGTAACGGCGGCGGTAGGCCGCGCGCCGGAGCCGGAAGCCGCCGCCGCTGAGCTCGTTGACGCCATCCGCGCCGCCGGCGGCCGGGTTTAGCGACCGTATGTAGCCGGAGCAACCGGGTTTAGCCGGAGCGACCAAGTTTAGCCAGGACACGGGTTTAGCCAGGACAGTTGACTATGCCATCCCGATATTGGCCGACGCTTTCCGCAGTGTCGGCGGCCGCTATTGACGAACTGGCGGCGCGCCATCAGGCTCGCGAAACGGCCCTCGTCATCTCCCGGCAGGTCATCCGCAACTCCGCCAATGCCATCCGCGCCGTACATCGCAGCGATTTTGACGCCGCCCGCCGTCTGATTGACGAAGCCGCCGCCCGCTTGTCCGAAACCGATGCCATCCGCAGCGCCAACCCGGAAATCTACTACGCCGGCTTTCTGTCCGACGCCCGCAAAGAGTTCACCGAAGCCAACATCACCCTGGCGGCGATTTCGGGAACCGACATCCCGGACGCCGCCGCTTTGGGCATTGACCCGCCGGCTTACCTTAACGGAATGGCCGAAGTCATCGGGGAACTGCGCCGCTACATCCTGGACGCCCTGCGCCGCGATGATATTAGCCGGTGCGAGGAACTGCTGGCGCTGATGGATGAAATCTACGGCATTCTGGTTACCGTGGACTTTCCCGAAAATGTAACCGGCGGCTTGCGTCGCAGTACCGATGCGATGCGGGGCGTCCTGGAACGCACTCGCGGCGACTTGACTATTTCCTTGCAGCAGCGCCGCCTGGAACAGCGCCTCTCCGAATACTCCGCCACCGCCAGCGCAACAGGTTAGACGCATCGGCAAATCCCCCGTCATTCCGGCGGTCGTGAACCCCCTGTCATACCTATATTCACCGTCATTCCGGCGAAAGCCGGAATCTATAGTTGCCGGTTCCGTTACCGTAGTGGCAGATTACGACGCCGGATTCCGGCTTTCGCCGGAATGACGGTCGGGGGCGCCGGAATGATGGTCGGGGGTTGTCGGAATGATGGTCGGGGGTTGTCGGAATGACGAAAACAAACGCTTTTCTTTCCGCAGACTGGCGGAATATCGTAATCCTTTCTTGGCCGGTTGAGGCCCCGCTGCTGCTGCCTTATCTGCCGCCCGGCCTGGAAATTGACCGCTTTGACGGCGCAGCCTATATCAGCGCAGTAGGGTTGACCGTCGCCAACAGCCGCATAGCCGGCATTCCGGTATGGCCCCGCCGCTATCGGCAGGTGAATTTCCGGTTCTACGCGCGGCGCGTGATTGCCGGCGGTGGCTATCGTCCCGGCGTCGTTTTCATCCGGCAGCTGGTTCCCCATCGCATTGCCGCCATGGCCGCCCGGATGCTCTACCGTGAACCCTTTCAGTATGCGCCGATGCCGAATACCCCGATACTACCGAATGCCCCGCCGGATTCCCCCATAACGGACGATGGCAGCGCTGCGACATCCGGCGCCCCCGGCGGGCAACGCCGCATCGCTTACCGCTGGCGCCGCAATGGACAAACCGCCGGGTTCTGGGCCGAAAGCGCCGCCCCGGCGGAATACGCTGCGCCCGGCTCCCTGTCCGAATTTCTAACCGCCCGCTATTGGGGATACAATTATTGGGGCTATAGTTATTCGGGCTACTATGGCGCGGGCGGCGCGCTGCGGGAATACCGCGTCCGGCGTGAGCCCTGGCGGTTGCAGACGGCGGCGGACTGCGGTTTCACCAACTTTGCCGCCATCCCCATCCCTGACGGCGGCGGGGCGATAGCGGCGGCGCTGGCAGGCCCGCCGGCCGCGGCGCTGATTGCCCAGGACGGCGGCCCGGCGCATATCGGCTGGCCGCGTCGCTGCGGCTAGGGCGTATCGTCAAATTGACCGTCATTCCCTAACTCACCATTTTATTCCCACATCCCCCGTCATTCCGTCCCTATACCCGTCATTCCGGCTTGCGCCGGAATCTATGGTTGCTGCCTCCATTACCGTAATAGCGGATTATACCGCTGGATTCCGGCCTGCGCCGGGATGACGGGTAAGAGGATAAATGACGGTTAGGAGTGAAATGGCAGTTGGGGGTTGGAATGACGGTAGAGGGCGGGATGGCGAAAATTAGACCGGCTGATTGGATAACGCCGGCCGGGGCCGCTGTTCATTTGACAAACGCCCCCGGCTGCGCTAAATTGCCCCCGCTAGGGTCAGGGTCTCGGGGCGTCGCACGCCCCGCCCGTTGTTGAGGTATTTGCGCTGGGGATGGCTACGCGCCTCCCTTGCGATCCCAACAACGGGACCCGGCGACCCTAGCAAGACGCCATCCTTATGGCCGCAAGGGGGGTTCCCAATGGCATTGCTGCGCGCGGCGGTATTCGCCCCGGTACGCGCCGGCCGGTACTTGTACTGGAAAATTACCATTGCCGGCTGGCTAATCGGCGCCAGCTCCGTGTGGCTCTCAGTCCAATACGATTGGCCCTTGATCGTCATCATAGCGTTGGCGTTGGCGCATATTTACATCAGCCTGGTGATGGCGGTAGCGCGCTGCCGTGATGCCGGCATACCGACTTGGGTTGTGTTGTACCTGCTGGCGCCGGGACTTGGGATTGTATGCCTCATTTATTTTGGCATTATCGAAAGCGATCCTGTAGAAAATAGGCCAACCCGACCCGGTTGACGAGGATGGGGTGGCAGGATGACGCAGAGGGGATTTTTTAACGATGCCGGCTAGTCCAGCCGCATCGGGTCGATCTCCAATCGGCAGTTGGGCGGCAGGTTCTGCCCGTCCAAAAACTGGTTGAGGCGACGACCGCGCAGCAATAGCCGCCAGCGGTAGCGTCCGCGCACCCGTTCCGGCGCGCACGGCGTCGGCCCAATCACCGATACATCGCTGTCGCCCATCTGCTGCGCGCGCGTCCGCCAGCGTTCCGCCAGCTCGTCCAGCGTCTGCTGCGCCGCGCGGACGCTGGCGGCGGCGCATATTATCTGCGCCAGACGGCTGAACGGCGGGTTGCCCTGCTGCTGCCGGGCCGCTATTTCAGTGCGATAAAACCCGTCATAATCCTGCGCGGCGGCGGCGGCAATGGCATAGTGGTCGGGCTGATAGGTCTGGATGATGGCGCGGGCCGGTTCGCCGCTGCGGCCGGCGCGGCCGGCTACCTGGCAGAGCAATGCGAAAGCGCGCTCCCCGGCCCGAAAATCAGGACGGTTCAAGCCCAGGTCGGCCAGCAGCGCCGCCGCCAGCGTAACGCCCGGCAAGTCCAGCCCCCGCGCTACCATCTGCGTCCCGACCAGAACCTGCGCTTTGCCCTGCGCCAGCCGGGTCATCGCGCGTTCCAAAGCCGCCGGATCCGGCACCGCATCGGAATCCCAGCGTTCTACGGCCAGGCCGGGATAGCGCTGTTCCAGCCGGGCCACTATCGTTTCAGTGCCGGCGCCCATCTCCCGAATGCGTCCGCTGCGGCACTGCGGGCAGGCGCGCGGCCGGCGGCGGCTCCGATTGCAGTAATGGCACAGCAGCCGGCCCGTTTCCGAATGGTAGGCGTAGGTTACGGAACAGCGGCTGCATCCGATGGCATAGCCGCATTCCCGGCACTGCATAAAGCCGGCGGCGCCCCGCCGGTTCAGAAACAGCACCGCCTGCCGCCCGGCGGCAATGACCTCGTCCAAAGCCGCTGCCAAAGGCCGGCTGAACTCGCTGCGGTTGCCCTCCCGCAGTTCCTGGCGCATATCCACGATTTCGGTTTGAGGCAGCGGAATCGGAGCGCCGTCCGGCCCGGGAATGCGCTCCGGCAGATGCAGCAGACGATGCCGCCCCTGCTGCGCCTGGTAATAGGTTGCCACATCCGGCGTCGCCGACCCCATCACGACAACCGCGCCGCTGCGCCTGGCCAAGGCCAGGGCGGTGTCCCGCGCGTGATAATAAGGCTGCTGCTCAACCTGCTTGTAGGCCGGCTCATGTTCCTCGTCCACGATAATGATGCCGGGATTGGACACCGGAGCGAACACCGCGCTGCGCGGCCCCACGACTACGGATGCGCCGCCGTCCCGGATGCGCCACCACTGGTCAAAACGCTGCCGCGCCGTAAGCCGATGGTGCAAGACTGCCACGCGCTCCGGGAAACGGTCGCTGACCAAGCCCACCGTCTGCGGGGTAAGGGCAATTTCCGGCACCAGGTAGATGGCCGATTTGCCCTGCTGCAAGGCATGGGCGATGGCGCGCAGATAGACTTCGGTCTTGCCGCTGCCGGTAACGCCGTGCAGCAGAAAACTGCGCGGCTGGGCGTCCGGGTCGTCCAGCGCGGCGATGATGCGGGATGCGGCGTCCTCCTGCGCCGGCGTCAGCGTCGTCGGCGCAGGGTTGGCCGGCGCAGTTCCGGCGGATACATCGGGCGATTCCCGCACCCATTCCTCGGCAATCAGGCCGCGCCGGAGCAGCGCGTTGGCCACAGCGGCGCCGCCAAACCGCTTGTTGATGTCGGCGGCGGCATAGGCGGATGGCGATTCCCGGATGGCCGCCAATGCGCCGATTTGTCGTTCACTGCGTAGCGCGCCCGCTGCCGCCGGCCGGCGCGCCGCATCCCCCTCTGCATCTCCATCCCCGTCCGCACTGGCAGCGGGTTCCGGCGGGAGGTGGCCGGGGATTAGCATTCGGTTGTAGCGATGCGCGCGCGGACGGGGCAGGCTGACCGTTTTGCTTACCATCCCCCGGTCAACCAGACGCTGCAACTCCCGGCGGGCCAGGTTGTCGTTTCTGGCGTCAATCCGTTTCAGAAAAGCCGTTTCGTCCACAGTATCGCCCGACTCTGCCAGCGCAACCCAGGCCGCGCGGGCCGCCGCGCGCAACGATGCCAGATCCGCCGCGTCATTGGCGCCGGGAACTGCGGCTAATCGGGAACGCTGTTGAGCGTGAAACCCGACCGGCAGCAGCGGCGCCGCCGCCTCAAAAGGCGCGCAAAAGTACGACTGCCCCAGCCACTCGGCCAGCTCCAGGCCCAGCGCGCCCACCAGCGGCGCCGGCTCTACCGGATGCAAGATGTCGCGGGTTTGCTCCTCAGCAACGGCCGACGCTGTGGAGAGGCCGACTACCAGCCCCTGCACAAAGCGGCGTCCGAACTGCACCCAGACCAGCTGCCCCGGCTCTACCGCCCGATGGGGCGGAATGCGGTAGGAAAAGGTTTTGCCCGGCGCAATCCGGTCGGCGTCAATGGCGACATCGGCGTAGTTCACGGCGCGCAGTTCGGCGATGGCAGCGGCAGCGACGCCGGCGCGGTCATTGCGACCGGACGGCTAACGATTGGGGCGGTAATTCGTGCGCTCTTTGATGCGGGCGGCGCGTCCCTGGCGTCCCCGCAAGTAGTACAGCTTGGCGCGGCGCACTTTGCCCTGCCGGGTTACTTCCAGCGACTCAATCAGCGGCGAGTACAGCGGGAATACGCGCTCAATGCCAATTCCGGCGGTGATGCGCCGGACGGTGAAATTGGCCGCCGGCCCCTTGCCGTTGCTGCGCCGGATGCACACCCCCTGAAACGCCTGCACCCGCTCCCGCGTGCCTTCGCGGATGCGAAAGTTCACGCGCACCGTGTCGCCGGGGCCGAATTCGGGAATGCTTTCGTTGGCTTCAGTGGGAACAAGTTCTGATGCTTTCATAAGGAATGGTTCCAATGGGGGCAATTCCGATTTTAGCGTTGGCGCCACGGTCGGGATGGATAGAATGACTGGCGCCGGCGCTAATGGCGGCGGGTATTATAGCACAAATTGGATGCGGCGGCGGCATGATTTGCGGCTGTCGGTTACTCAAAACCGGGCAGTCCAAGTTGCGGCGGGTAGTAGATTTCTACGGATACTAAATACACGCTCCGGTAATCCTCAACGATTTCGTACCAGATTTCAACCCGCGTCGTCGTTCCGGGCATAAAATCCAGCCAACGCAAGTTGATCGCCTCGCCCGCCGCTTCCAACAACGGATAGTGGTAAGGATCGACGGATAAGAACGCAATCAGACCGTTCAATTGGCTTGCGCCGACCAAGGCATCAACTATGCCCGCATCTATCGCCCGCCGCCATAGCTCCTCAAATTGCTCCGTGGTGAAAACCCTATAGCGGGGTGACATCAGTGACCTTCCCGTACCCCTTTTCCCGTATGGTGTCGGCGATGCGCCGCCCGCGCGCGCGGGTTTCGGCATTTGGCGGCGGCGGCATCCTGAATCCGGCCAGGTTGTAGGGTATTACCGCGCCGGGTTGGGCGATGCGCCAGCCGACCTCGGCATGGGAGTATTCCTCAATCTGGGCCGCGTTGAAATCGGCGAACCGGCGCAGCTGTTCATCCAGGATGTCGCGTTCCGCATCGGTTAGCGCCGCCGCATTTGCCGCCGGCAAGGGCAGCCACCGCTGCCGTCGGTATCCGCCCGGTATCGGTTCCGCAACTACGCTGACGATGCCGCTGCGTTCCAGCATCCGTTCCGTCGCCGCCCAATCCTGCGGATACGGCCCATGTTCCATACGGATATAAGCGCAGCCGGTGATGGGCTTGCCGTAGCGCAGATAGGCGGCGCAGTCGGCGAAATACAGCAGCTTGACCAGCTTGGTTTCGCCAAAAGCGTCATCGTTGCGCGAGCGCTGGGACAGATAGGCTACGGCGGCGGCGAGCTTGTCCAGGTCGGTGGCGAATCGGGCGTTTTCAGTCATGGCGCGTCCTCTCTCCGCAACCAAATCACGGACGGGTTACCCGCATTGTATGGCGAATGCCCAATGGCGGCAACGGGCCGGTTGTCATCAAAACGCCGCTGCCGCCGCCCACGACTACCCCGCATCGTCAGTCGTGATTACCGCCTCCATATAGACGATACGGTCGTCCTCAACTATGGAGTACCACAGGTCAACATTGGGGTTGACCGTGAACACGCGCAAATCGGACGACAGGCCGCGCTGCGCCGGCACAAAGTAGGGGTTTTCCTCCAGCCGTCTCCGTAACGCCAGCAGCCCCTGCGCGTCGCGGATTGAATCCAGATAGCCCCGTTCCTGCGCTCTTTGCCAGGCGTCCTCAAAGGGAGCGGTGTAGATGACCCGATAGAGGCCGCTATCGTCCCCGCTATCGTCCGTGTAAGTCATTGGCTGCCTGCCGCCGCTTTTCGGCGGTGCGCGCGTCGGCCGGCGGGGCGCTCCAGCCGGACATTGCGTAGGGGATAGGTTCGCCGTCCTCCGTAGCCAGCCAGCCCAGTCCATACTGCGAATGCTCCACGATGCCGGCGGCGTTGTAGTGTGCAAACTTATCCAGCTGTTCGTCAAGGATGGCGCAGTCGGCGGCGCTCAATGCTTCCAGGCGCGCCGCCCGGTTGGGACGCAGCCAGTAATGCCGATTGCCGCCCTGGCTGCGGTCATAATCTACGCACACATCGCCGGCGGCCTGCATTTCCCGCCGCAGCTGATGCCAGTGCGCCGGGTAGGGCCCGTGCGGGAAATGCAGGTAGGTAGCGCCGGTAATCGGGATGCCATGCTTGCGGTAAGCCGCCGCATCCGCAAAATACAGCAGCTTGGTCAGCTTGGTCAGCCCGAAATTGGGGTCGCCGGCGGAACGCTCGGCGAGATAGATAACGGCCTCAACCAGTTTGTCCTTTTGCAGCGTAAAGGTTTCCTGTCCGGCGCACATACCGGCCTCCCGACGATTCTGCAATACATTGTCTGGGCTGCGCTATTGCGCGCGCTGCGGCATCGCCCTACTGCCGCACATACTTGTCCACCCGTTCCTGCGCCCCCAGCGCCATATAGATGTTGCCGTCGGCGTCCACCCAGCTGCCGTGCGCCGACTCCGCATCCCAGCGCGCCAGCACGCCCCCGTCCGCGTCCATAATGCTGACCCGCGGCGATGCGCCGTTGACCCCGCCCTCGCTGATGACCAGCGCGCCCTCGCTATCCACCGATATGTCCAGCGGCCGGCGCAAGTCATCCCACATTGTGATGTAATCGCCGTCCGGCGAATAAACCTGAATGCGGTTGTTCTCCCGGTCGCACAGATAAAGGTTGCCGTTGGGATGGGCCACAATGCTGTGCGGCAGATGAAACTGCCCGGGGCCGCCTTTGCCCGGTTCCCCCCAGGACGCCTTGTGTTGCCCGTCGGCGGAGAAACGATGCACCCGCGCATTGCGGTAGCCGTCGGATACATACAAATCGCCGTTGGGCGCCGGCACTATTTCGGTCGGATAGTTGAACGGGCCGGCCGAGCGCGGGCACACTTCGCCCGGTATTTCGCATCCCGTATCCGAATGGACGCCGCGCTGCCCGATTACCTGCAACGGCTTGCCGTCCAGCGTATAAATGACGCAGACCGAGTCCGTGCGGTCCGTCAGATACACGATGTCGTCCTGGATGTAAATGCCGTGCGCTTCGTCAATGGCGCGCAGCCCCCAGGAACCCAGATAGTTGCCGCGCGGCCCGAATATCAGCACCGGCGGGTCTTTGCGCTGAAACACATAGACGCGGCTCTGCGAATCGGTAGCCACCGCCGACGCATTCCCCATCGTCATACCCTCGGGCAGATGCGCCCAGTTTTCCTCGAGGGCGTAAGTGTATTTACCGGAACCTACGGTTGTCATAGCGATGCCTCCTGATGCAGTCATGCCCTGGCTGGGCGGAAAGTCGGTTGAAATGGGTAGCCGGTTCTAACCGATGTCAGCCGGCGGCGGCGTCAAAGTAGCCGGCCCGAATCTGCTCTTGAATTACCCTTGCGACCAGTTCCGGGCGTTGCAGCGGCACATCGTGGATGCTGTCCTCCAGCCACACCGTCCGGCTGGTTGGCAGCAAGGCTTCGGCGCGGGCGATGGATTCCTCCCGGCGGAACCGGCGGTCGCTTTCGTCCGGGTTGGCCTGCCGGGCCGGCAGCAGCAATACCGGGCATTGCAAAGTTGGGTACAGCTGCGACGGCCGGTGTTCCCACAAAGCGTCGATGATGCGGAGGTGGTTCTCCCGGCGCAGGTTGGCGCGGATGCTGCCGTCCGGCAAAGTATGGAAATTGGCCAGCACGGCGTCAATCACTGCCGCCGCCGGCGCCGACCCGAACCGGCCGGATGCGATTATCCGCTGCCGCATCATCTCCGGCGTAAAGTCGGTAAAGACCGGCGGCGCCAGCTCAATGCGCGCCTGCTCCGGCGTCCAGCCGGGCCGCGCCGCCGGCTCAATCATCCCGCCGTCCACAAACACCAGGCCGGTGACGCGGTCCGGCTGCGCCGCGGCCAGTTCCAAAGCTACATCGGCGCCCCACGAATGGCCGACAATCAGCGGACGCCGCCAGCCCAGCGCCGCGATAAACGCCGCCGCATCCGCCGCCACGCTGGCAAAGTCATACCCCTCATCCACTTGCGCCGACTGCCCATGCCCCCGCTGGTCCAGAGCGACAACCCGGCAGTCGGCAGCCAGCAGCGGCGCAACCAGATCCCAGATGCGGCAAGTCGACGCCAGGCCGTGCAGCAGCAGTATCGGCCGCCCGGCGCCGCCCCAATCCCGGTAGTGAAAAGAGAGGCCGCGCCGGTTCAGGTAGTAGTCTTGGGGATAAGTCATCGGCAGCCCCGTCCATCCATAGCGTAGCGTAAATTGCCATAGCGTAGCGCAAATTGAGGCTTATTGTACCACTTGGCGCCGGCGATAGCCGGGCGGCAAGCGGCCTGCTATAATGCGGCCCACGCCATACTCCATACTACGGGAGGACATCCGACAATGTACGCCATTTTCGTTACCATCAACATCAAGGACGGGTATGCCGACGAGTTTGCGGCGGCCAGCCTGGGCGACGGGCAGGGCAGCGTCCGCGACGAAACGAACTGCTTCCGCTTCGACATCCTCCGCAGCCCCGACAATCCCAACCGCTTCTACCTTTACGAAGTGTACGCCAACCGGGAAGCCCACGCCACGCACCGCGAGCAGCCCCATTACACCGCCTGGCGTTCCGCCGTGGAGCATATGTTTGACGGCGACCTCGGCCGCGTGGAAATGGAAACGGTGTTCCCGTCCGATGACGGCTGGCGCGCGCAAAAACCCGGCCTCGTCAACTGGTAAGCCGCCGCCGCCCGGTTTTTCGTCATCCCAAACCCACCCCCGTCATTCTGGCGCAGGCCGGAATCCCATCCCCTCTAACCGTCATTCCGGCGCAAACCGGAATCCCATCCCCCCAACCGTCATTCCGGCGCAAGCCGGAATCCCATCCCATCCCCCCAACCGTCATTCCGGCCCATACCGGAATCCCATCCCCCCCAACCGTCATTCCGGCGCAAGCCGGAATCCCATCCCTCCCACCGTCATTCCGGCGCAAGCCGGAATCCACAACCCCGCCGGAATGACGGTTCATCAAACCCGCCAACTGAAAACACTGCCTGCCCGGGCCGTCCAATTTGAGGTGATATGATGCGTAACCTTTGGCTAGGCTGCGAACTGCGCCCCATACCCGCGCTGGCCGGCGTCGCTATCCTCGCCGTAGCGCTGTTCGCATGGGCGCACGCCACCGAGCTGACGGTTGACCGGGAGGGCGTGTCCAGCCTGGACAACCCCTTGTGGCAGCTCTGGCAGCTGGGTACGCTGCTGCTGACATTCGCCGGCGTCTGGCGGCTGTGGTTCGCTACGCGCGGCGTTCCTTGGGTACGCAGCCTGGCTTTAGCCGCCTTTGCCCTGGTCGTCTTTATCAACACCTACAACCGCGCTTGGTTCGGCGCGGATTGGGGCAATGTCTGGGAAGTGGTCAACGCCCTGTTCATCCCCTTTTGCAGCGTGGCCGCCGTTTATCTGTGGCGCTGCGGATGCGCCGCCGGCAAGGTTGGGGCGATTATCGCGGCGGCGCTGGGCATCGTTACTTTCGTCAACGCCTATTTCCTGAACGCCTCCGTCATCTGGCAGATAATGGACCCGCTGATGGCATTGGCGGCGCTGGCCGCCGCCGGCGCCGCGCCGAATGTCAACCGGACGCCGGCTGCCGATTAGCCGGCAAGAAAGCGCCTAAACCGCCGCCTGCACCAGCTCAATCAGCACATCGTCCGGCCCCTCAATGTAGGCCAGGCGGGTGCCGCTGGGCGTCTCCGTGTACGGCAGCACGATGCGGATGCCGGCGGCGTCCAGCCGTTCCAGCTCCGCTTGCAGGTCGTCCACATCAAAGCCGAAGTGTTCCAACCCCAGCCGGTTCAGCTCGGCCGCGCCGCGCTCCTCCGACGACCCCGGCGGCTGCGACGATACATTGAGCCGGCACTGCCCGCCCATCTGCATCCCGATGGTGATGGTGTTGGGCATCACTTCGCGCTCGGACACGATGCGGGCGCCAAAATGCTTTTCGTACCACGCCGCCGTCGTGTGCGGGTCCGCCGCCCGGATGTGTACATGGTTGATGCGATATTCCATTGCTGCCATTCCCTCCTAACAGTGCAGTGTAACAGAGCGCCAGTCGCCGGTCGCCGTAAGCCGAAGCAGACGCCGCCGGCTTTTGCGACGCTACCGGCACCACGCCATATGCGCCCACTGCACATACTGGCCGCCCCCTCTAATCGGCGCCCCCGGAATATATTGGTAACGGGTGGCGCTAATTGGGGAATAGTCGGAGTCAGGAGTGGGATCTCCAGCGCTCCAACCGGCAAGTCCTGCTCTTCTGACATAAGCGGTGCCGGTGAGGTAGTCGACATTGGGATCCAGAACATAATTGTTGGCGGCCACTCTGCGCCAGCGATTGCCGGTTATCCGGACAAAGCTAAACGGCGATGACGGCGTAACCCGCAGCCTTACAAAATCGCCTACGCCGTCAGTGCGTAGATTGTAAGTTCCCGCCGTGCCGGCTTCATAGGCGCCCCTTTCCAGCACAATCAGCCAGCCGCTGTCGCTGTTGCCCCCGTTGTAAGCCGCTTGCCCGTCCCGCACATTGTACCAGCGGGGCTGTTGTCCATACTCCTGGCAAACCCGCGCGGTATAAGTGTACCCGCCATAAGCCTGCGCTTCCGCATCACCGCCGGGAAAAGCCGCCCCAACGGCAACAGCCAGCCCCCCGGCCAGGACTGCCATAACGGCAATCTTGCCCAGCCGCAGCCAAGCCATCGTTAGGTTTTTGGTCAGCCAATGTCGGGGGGGCAGAATTCAGAAAGGCAGTCATAATTTCAACTCCGGGCTTTTCTCAACGCAGATGAACCGCCGTAAAACCGCCGCCGGCAGCGACGGAATAATAGCCCATATCGCCCCAATAAGCAAGACGCCCCACAAACCCCCAACCATCACTCCCAACCTCAACCATCATTCCCCCCAACCATCATTCCCCCCAACCGTCATTCCGGCGCAAGCCGGAATCCAAAATCCCCTCTCTGCGCCTCTGCGTCAACCCCATCCCGTAAATCCCCTCCATCCATGCCAAAAAATTCCCCTCCCGTCAATGATACCAACCCCTTGCCAAGCCGTACAGCCGTGCTATAATCAGATTCGTCAGGCAACCAATCTCCGAGCCCACCGATTTCCAGGTCGTTACGGTCATTCAGCAATCAAGTCGCAAACCCGGGTGCTACTATCTGCGGGCAGATTAACCGGAGGAGTCGTACTCAAGGGAGGGCGCTACGCACAGCGCCTCGTCTTCGGACGAAATGCCAAAAGAGCGGAAAGCAACGCGCAAAACCTCCGGCCGTAGGGCTGAAACCGACCTGGAAACCACTAAACTCGGCAACCCGAACCCCGCTAGCAAGTTCAATCAACCGCCTGACACGCCTGACACCAGCCTGACAACCCCCATCCTGTACCAACGGAGGCACCGCCACCCCAGCAAAATCAACCCAACGCCGATGCCGCAGCCGGGCGGGAACCAATCCCGCCTATCCCCTGCCCATCGGCGTCAATGCCCTAGCCGGCACTCCGCCTTGCAACCGGAATGCCAGCCCGCCGTTCCGGTTGACAACCCGGGGCGGTTTAATGGACAATAGTCGCCGTCAAAACTGCGCTCACGGCAAGTTGCCGGCGCGCGATTTCGTACGTATATTGCCCAATTAACGCAGCCTTTTACCCTGCGCCGGAGGATTCCACCAATGCCGGAAAAGCAACTGATTTTTGATGAAACCGCCCGACAAAGCCTGATGGACGGCGTTGACCAGCTGGGCCGCGTCGTTGCCCTCACCCTTGGCCCCAGCGGCCGCAATGTCATCCTGGGCCGAGTGTGGACCCTGCCCGTCGTTTGCAGCGACGGCGTTACCATCGCCAAAGAAGTGCAGCTGCCCGACCCTTACGAAAATATGGGCGCGCAGGTAGTCAAGGAAGCGGCATCCAAGACTAACGACGTCGTGGGCGACGGCACTACTACCTCGGTAGTGCTGGCCCGTTCCATCATCCGCAGCGGGTTCCAGAATATCGCCGCCGGCGCCAACCCGCTGGCGCTGAAAGCCGGCATTGACCAGGCGGTGGCCACCGTCAAGGGCGAAATCAGCTCCCAGGCCGTGCCGGTGGAAAGCACCGAGCAGGTAGCCCGCGTGGCCGCCCTCTCCGCCCACGAGGAGGGCATCGCCGCGCTGATTGCCGAGGCGATGGACAAAGTGGGACGCGAGGGTATCATCACAGTTGAGGAAAGCCGCAGCCTGTCCGACGAACTGGATGTCGTAGAGGGGATGCAGCTGGATCGCGGCTATCTGTCCCCCCATTTCGTTACCGATACTGACCGGATGGAAGTATCGCTGGACGAAGCGTTTTTCCTGCTGACCGACCAGAAGCTTTCCGCCGCCGCCGATGTCGTGCCGGCTCTGGAAGCCGTCGCCCAAGGCGGACGGCGCCCGCTGGTCATCATCGCCGAGGACATTGAGGGCGAAGCGCTGGCGACGCTGGTCGTCAACAAGCTGCGCGGCACGGTCAGCAGCCTGGCCGTCAAAGCCCCCGGCTTCGGCGAGCGGCGCAAGGCTCTCCTGGAAGATCTGGCCATTATGACCGGCGGCACCGTCATCACTGCCGACACCGGGATGCGCCTGGACTCCGTTGCGCTGGAGCAACTCGGTTCCGCCCGCCGGGTGGTAGCCACGAAAGACGATACTACCATCGTAGAGGGGCGCGGCCATGAGGACGACATCGCCGGGCGAATCTCCGAGTTGCGCGTTCAGATTGAGGACACTACCTCCGACTATGACCGCGAAAAGTTGCAGGAACGGCTGGCCAACCTGGCCGGCGGCGTGGCGGTCATCCGCGTTGGCGCCGCTACCGAGCCGGAACTGAACGAGCGCAAGAGCCGCGCCGAGGATGCCCTAGCCTCCACCCGCGCCGCTGTAGAGGAAGGCATCATCCCCGGCGGCGGCGTTACCCTGCTGCGCGCCCGGCACGCCCTGTCCAACCTCTCCGACAGCAAGGACGGCGATGTGGCGCTCGGCATCCGGCTGGTGCAGGAAGCCCTGGAAGCCCCCCTCAAGACCATCGCCGAAAACGCCGGCTACAAAGGCGATGTAGTGGTGGACAAGGTGTATCACGCCGATGGCGACTACGGCTTTGACGCCGACAAGGGCGAGTACACCAACCTGGTGGCGCGCGGCATCATCGACCCGGCCAAAGTAACCCGCTCCGCCCTGGAAAACGCCGGGTCGGTAGCCGGAATGCTGCTGACCACGCAGGCCGTAGTAACCGAAATCCCCAAGCACGAACCGCTGCCGGCCGACATCCAGGACTTTATGCACGACTAGTCCGACGGACAGGTTCGGCGCCGCAGACGGAACCTACCGGGCGGGGTTTGCCGATGGGCAGGCCCCGCCTATGCTATATTCGTCGGCCGCAGTACAATATTGTCCGACTGCATCGCTATCTACAATAGCCCCATCATCCCCAATCTACGGATTCTGCCAATGACTACGCCCACGCCAATTGCCACCTTTGAGGACATCTTGCAGGCTATGGAAAGCGACGCCGGCCTGCGGAATGTGATGCGCGGCTACATCCTGGACGAGGAAGTGCGCGCCCTGCCGGGAATTGTCGCCCAGCTGGTTGACGCTATGGGCGAGCTTACCAACGGCGTCAGCAAAACTAATTCCTTGCTGGAAACCGCCTTACAGCAGATTGCCAAACGACTGGAACTGCTGGAATTCCCACTACTACAGATTGTCCAGCGGCTGGAACAATCGGAAGTCATCCTGCTCCGCCTTACGCAGCGGGACGAACAGCTGGAAGCCGCCCTGCTGGAGTTCACTCAGCAGGTTGGCCGCCTGATGGAAATCGTAACCGGCCATGCCCGGCAGCTGGTCGCGCTGGAAAGTTCGCTGGCCCGCTTTGACCGGCATCATTTTCGGGGCCGGGCCGCGCAGCAGGCCGTGCGTATCGCCTACCGGCAGCTGCAACTGCGCCGCCCGAACCTGCTATACGAATCCGACGGCAAAACCGACCCGCAGCGTCTCAACGACATCCTGTACGACGCAGCGGATGCCGACCGCATTACGCCGGACGAAAGCGATGACATCAGCGCCGCCGCTTTCATTATCGCCGAGCCGGAAAGTTACGCAACCCGCTCCTATGTACTGGGCGAAGTCGCCTTGACTGCCAACCAGGATGACATAAGCCATGCGGCGCGGCGCGCGCAAATGCTGGGCCAGGCCGTCAACGCCGCCGTCCACCCGGTAGTCATCGGCTGCCAGGAACCGGACGCCGATATTAAAGCGCAGGCCGAGCGGGAAGGCGTCCGCTTTTTCGTCGTGCCGCAAGATGGGTAGCGATACGGCGACCGTCGCCAACCCCCTGTATCTCTCTGGCGTCCTCAACCGGGCGGCTATCGCGGCCCTGATTGACGACGCCGGCCGCGTGGGCGATGCAGGTACTCCGCTGCTGTCGGGGTATGTTGACCTGGCCCAGCAGTTGCAGCCTAACGGGTTTGACCTGACGCTGCGTTCCGTTGCCGCCTATACGCCAGATGCTGCCGGCGCCGTTGGCGTAGCCGATGCCGACCGCGCGCTGCCGGACGCCGTCGCACTGCCTTTTGACGCCAACGGCTGGCTGCTGCTGCAACCCGGCCCCTATCTGATAACTTTCAACGAAATCGTCAGCCTGCCCCGCAGCCTGATGGCGCTGTGCCGCCCCCGTTCCAGCCTGTTGCGCGCCGGCGTCGCTCTGCACACCGCCGTTTGGGATGCGGGCTACGCCGGACGGTCGCAAGCCTTGCTGGCAGTGAATCATCCCGCCGGCTGGCGCGTCCAGCAGAATGCCCGCATCGCCCAGATGGTGTTTCTGCCGCTGTCTGCGCCGGACGCCGCCGGCTACGCCGGACGCTATCAGCGAGAAAATCTCTAATGCCGGAGCATACCGACAACGCCGATCCGACATTGGCGCGGGATCCGGCGGAACTGCGCCGGCTGGTTGACCGTCTGGCCCGATCCGCAGGGTTCGACCTGGTGGCCGTAGCCGACGCCGCCGACTTTGACGCCGACCGGGAACAAGCGCTGCGCCGCATTGACGCTGGCTTGATGGACGGACTGCACTGGTTCACCAAAGACCGGGTGGAACGCGGGACGCGCCCCCACGAACTGCTGCCTGGGGCGCGTTCCATCATTACCTTGGGGCTGAACTACTATGTGCCGGATACGGATAGGGATAGGGATAGGGATGATGATGATGCGGCGCCGGACGCCGGCCCTGGCCATGGCATCGTGGCCCGTTACGCGCGGGGCCGCGACTACCACCGGGTTATGAAAAGGCGGATGCGGCGGCTGACTCTGGATTTGTCCGCTGCCTTGGGTCGGCAGTTTGCCGCGCGCTGGCACGTAGATGACGGCCCGATGCTGGACCGGGCCGCCGCCGCGCGCGCCGGCTTGGGCTGGTTCGGCAAAAACGGCAATATCCTGACGCCGCAGTTGGGTTCCTGGATACTGCTCGGCCAGATTGTTACCGACTTGCCGCTGCCGCCCGATGCGCCCCTTGCCAAAACCTGCGGCCAGTGCGCCCGCTGCATTCCGGCCTGCCCTACCGATGCCATCGTTGCCCCCTATGTGGTGGATAACCGCCGCTGCATCAGCTACCTTACTATTGAACACAAGGGCGCCATTCCGCGCGAGTTGAGAACGGCAATCGGCAACTGGGTGTTCGGATGCGACATCTGCCAGGACGTCTGCCCGGTCAACCGCAAGGCGCAGGCGACCGGCGACGCCAATTTTGGCCGCCGCGACCTGGCGCATCTTGACCTGGTAGAGCTGTTGCAGATGGACGAAGCACAGTTCCGGGAGCGTTTCGCCGGCACGCCGCTGATGCGCGCCAAGCGGAACGGAATGCGCCGCAACGCCTGCGTTGCCCTCGGCAATGCCGGCGCGCCAGAGTCTGTGCCGCCCTTGGCGCAGGCCCTGGCCGACCCGGAGCCGCTGGTGCGCCGGCACGCCGCCTGGGCCCTGGGACGCATCGGCAGCAAGGACGCCGCCACCGCCCTGCGCGGCGCACTGGCTAATGAAACGGACGCCGCAGTCCGCGAGGAAATCAGGCTGGCGCTGGACGAGTTATCCTGCTGATGGCGCTGCCGGGTTTGCCCCGGAACGCCGGCGTCGGCTGCGCGCGGCACGGCAGGGGATGGCGCCCCGTTTTGCCCGCCCGGCCCCGGCTGATGGCGCTTCCGGCGGTGATTGCGCCGCGCTTGGCGCGCTGCCTTGGCGTTGAGCAGATGCCGGCCGGCGTTCCGTATCCGGCTTTGGCTCTTTTTCGGATGCCGGCCCGCTTGCTTTGGGCTTGGCGGGGCGGCGGCGTTCCCGCTGGGCAGCCTGCCTTTCGTTTTCCTCGTCCAGCCGCCGTTCAATTTCCAACAGCGCCTTTGCCCGCCCGTCGCGCAACTTCAGCATCTCGCACTCCAGCATAAAGAAATCGCCTTTGGAGAGCAGATGCAGGTTGCCCTGGAATGCCAGCGGCCAATCCTCGGGCGGCCATTTGCGGATGTATTCCAGCCGGTAGGCCAGCAGGCCGGCCGGAATGTACTGCGCTTCGTCCAGCACCACATCCGGCTTGATGCCGATGCGGTAGGGCCAGCCGGCGCGACCCTCCGGCAGCCAGGGGCCGGAACTGGTCTCGGTATAGGATTTGGTAACGGTGGCCGTGGCGGCAAAGGCGCGGATGCCGGTTACATAGTAGATAATGCGGTCGCCCGGCTCCACCCGCTGCACTTTGCGCCGATATTCGGCTTTCAGCCCTTGGCTGGTAAAACCCAGCCGGCGGGTAACATTGAAGTTGGGCTGATTGCAGTTAATCATCCAAAAGTTATGCGGCATAAGCGTACTCCGGGCGTCCGCCGCCGGCGGCGCGAGACGCCCCCAGTTTAGCACAGCAATTGCCAACGCTACGCCCTAATGCTACATTCTCTCTACTTGTCATTTTGCTTCATTACCCGTCATTTCGGCGCAAGCCGGAATCCCAAGCGTAAATTATGAACAACCACGCCCGCATCTACGACGCCTTGCGCGACTTTGCCGAAGCAGTTACCGCTAAATCATCCGGCAGCGGCGCAACCGGGCAGCCGGAGGAACAGCTGCGCGGTCCTTTTGATACGCTGTTGCAGGCGGTCGGCCACGCCGTGGGCTGCAATGTTGAATGCGTTGGCGAAACACAGTTGCCCAACCGTTTGGGCCGCCCCGATTACGCTGTTCGCGCGGACGGCGTAATCGTTGGCTATGCCGAGCTGAAAGCCCCGGGCAAAGGCGCTGCCAAAGCCCGGTTCTCCGGCCACGACCTGTACCAGTTCGTCCGCTTTGCTCAACTTCCCAACATACTTTATACCGACGGCAACGAATGGGCGCTTTACCGGAGTGGACAAAGGGAACGGAAAGTGGTGCGCCTTGTCGGCGATGTGGCTGACGCCGGGGCCGCCGCTGTCAACAATGCCAATGCTGCGGCGCTGCTCCCGTTGCTCCAGGATTTTCTCACTTGGCAGCCGAACATTCCCTTAACTAGTCAAGGCGGCATTGACTTGGCCGGCTTTGCCAATTTGCTGGCCCCACTGTGCCGTTTCCTGCGTGATGATGTGGTTGACGCTTTGCAGGATGACGCCTCCGCGCTCAACGACGTGGCTGCCGGCTGGCGCCGGCTGCTGTTCCCGGAGGCCAGCAACGAGCAGTTTGCCGATGCTTATGCCCAGACGGTGGCCTTTGCCCTGCTGCTGGCGCGGAGCCTCGGCGCCGGGAATGACGCCGCCCTAACTTTTGCCGACGCCCGCAGCGCTTTGCGCGATCAGCACAACCTGCTTTCCGCGGCCCTGGAAGCCCTTACCGATGCCGAAGTGCGGCGCGAACTTCCCGCCAGCCTCAACGCCCTGCTGCGGCTAATCGGAGCCGTTCCCGTCGCTGCCCTGGACGCCAACGCCAACCTCTGGCTGTACTTTTACGAGGATTTCCTGGCGCACTACGACCGGCAGCTTCGCAAGGACGCCGGCGTCTTTTACACGCCGGTGCCGGTGGTAAATGCCCAGGTGCGGCTGATTGACCATCTGCTGGTGCACCGTTTAGGCAAGCCCCAGGGCTTTGCCGCCCCGGATGTCGTTACTATGGACCCGGCAACGGGCACCGGAACCTATTTGCTCGGCGTTATTGAGCATACTCTGGGACAAGTCGCACAGCAGCAGGGCGCCGGCGCCCTGGCCGGGCAGGCAACCCAGCTGGGCAGAAACTTGCATGGGTTTGAGATGATGGTCGGCCCCTACGCCGTCAGCGACTTGCGCGTTACCGCCGCCCTGCTTGGCGCCGGGGCCGACCTGCCGCAAAACGGCGCGCCCATCTACCTCACCGATACGCTGGAAAGCCCTAACCGTCAGCCCCCGCAAGGCAATTTTCTGCTAGAGCGTACCCTGGCCCGGGAGCAGGAATTAGCGCTGAAAGTCAAGCAGGAAGTCAATGTGCTGGTCTGCCTGGGCAACCCGCCATATGACCGCCATCCCGCCGGTTCAGCCCAGGGCGCTTGGGTGCGCTACGGAGACATTGGCGATGCAGGCCGCCAAAACCGCCCGCTGCTGGACGACTTTATCCAGCCCGTCAAAGACGCCGGCCAGGGCGTGCAGCTCAAAAATCTGTACAACCTTTATGTCTATTTCTGGCGCTGGGCCTTGTGGAAAGTGTTTGAGCAGGATGACGGCGGCGGCCCCGGCATCGTCAGTTTTATCAGCGCCTCCAGTTATCTGGACGGCAAGGCTTTCGCCGGGATGCGGGAACAAATCCGCCGCCTTTGCGATGAAGTGTGGATTCTGGACCTGGGCGGCGAGGGCCGCGGTACGCGGCGCAGCCAGAACGTCTTTAACATCCAGACTCCGGTAGCCATTGCCATTGCTTACCGGAAAGACGCCCCGGCGACGACCGCCCGGCAACTATACATTACGCGCGCCTTGACGGAACGCGCGACGCCAAGCTGGCCGCCCTGGACGGCATAACCGATTTCAGCAGCGTCGACTGGCAGGACTGCCCGGCGGACTGGCAAGCCCCCTTTGCGCCGGCCGGGGCCGGCGTCTATTTTGACTGGCCGCTGTTGTCCGACCTGATGCCCTGGCAACATTCCGGCGTCCAGCTCAAACGCACCTGGCCCATCAGCGCCGACCCCGCTACGCTGCGCCGGCGGTGGGCCGCGCTGCTGGCGGCAGATGACCGGGCAGCGGCGTTTCGTGAGGACAGAGACCGCAAAATTACCCGGTCATACAATGTCCAATTGCCGGGCAAAGCCGATACTACTCCGATTGCAGAATTGCCAACTGACGCGCCGCCGCCGACCATACAGCGGTACTCTTACCGATTTCTGGACCGGCAGTATGTGTTTGCTGACGGGCGAATAATATCTTTCGCCCGCCCCCCGCTGTGGGCCGCATACGGTGACCGTCAAGTATATTTGATGGGCCGGCTTACCCAGCTGTTGGGCGATGGGCCGGCGTTAATCGCATCGTCATTGTTATTGGATATACACTATCTGGGCGGTGGCGGCAAAGATGTGATGCCGCTGTATCGCGATGCCGATGCTGCGGAGCCAAACATCCTGCCCGGCTTGCTGGAACTGCTGGCCGATGCTCACGGGCGTCCGGTAAGCCCGGAGGATTTTGCCGCCTATCTTTACGGGATTATGGCCCAGCCGGCCTACACCGAGCGTTATTACGCCGAACTAGCCACGCGCGAAGTGCGCGTCCCGTTGACTAAAGATGCCGCCCTCTTTGAGCGGGCGGCAGCGGCGGGAGCATCGCTGCTGCACTGGCATACTTATGGGCAGCGTTATGTTCCGGCGGGGCAGTCTCCCGGTCGGCTGCCTAACGGCGCAGCCCGTTGCACCAGCGCCGTGCCGCAGGATGCCGACGGCTATCCGCAGCGGTTCCGTTATGATGCCGGCGCGCAAACTCTGTATGTGGGCAGCGGCCAATTCGCCCCGGTAGCGCCGAAAGTCTATGACTACGCGGTATCCGGCCTAAAGGTGGTTCAGTCCTGGTTGAAGTACCGGATGCGGGACGGGGCCGGGCGCAAGTCATCGCCTTTGGACGACATTCGCCCGGAAGTCTGGCCGGCGCAATTCACAACCGAGTTGCTGGAACTGCTGTGGGTACTGGAAGCTACGATAGCGATGCAGCCGGAACAGATGGCCCTGCTGGACGCCGTCGTGGCCAGCGAATGCTTTGCGGCCGGCGACTTGCCCGCTGCGCCGGCTGCCGCGCGTAAAGAGCCGGCTACTCCCACCGCCGTTGCCCGCTTGGTCTAGATTGCAACGCGCAGAGCATCGCCGCGCCCGGCCGCATTTGTCCCGCCGCATCTAATGTTGTACCATCGCTTGACTTCAACCTACGCTGCATTTCGGGAGGGAATCTTATGACCAGCGTCAGCGCCCGCGACCGTGAAATCGCCATCGTCGGCGTCGCCGAATCCGACCTAATGGGCAATGTGCCCGACAAGTCGTCCCTGCAACACCATGCGGAGGCGGCGCACAACGCCCTGGCCGACGCCGGCCTGAAAATGTCGGACATCAACGGCCTGATGACCGCCGGCTTCAGCACGCTGGCTACGGCGGAATACTTCGGGCTGCAACCTTCGTTCACCGACAACACTTCGGTGGGCGGTTCGTCTTTCGTCATCCATGTGGCCCACGCCGCCGCCGCCATCCGCGCCGGCTACTGCGACACCGTGCTGATTACCCACGGCCAGGCCGGACGCTCTACCCGCGTGCCGGCGCTGCCCGACCGCAACCTGCCGGTGGCGCAGTACGAAACGCCCTACGGGATGATTGGGCAGCCCGTCAATTATGCGATGGCCTGCACGCGTTATATGCACGAGTACGGCGAGGAACGCACCCGGCAGGCGCTGGCCGAAATCGCCGTTTCCACCCGCAAATGGGCCAACCTCAACCCGGTGGCCTATATGCACGACGCGCCGATGTCCTTTGACGACTACCACAATTCCCGCTGGGTGGCCTGGCCGTTCCATCTCTTTGACTGCTGCCTGGTTACCGACTCCGGGGCGGCGATTATCGTTACCACGGCGGAAAAGGCGCGCGACTGCGCCAAAGCGCCGGTGTGGGTGCTGGGCGCCGCCGAGGGACACGACCATAACCTCATCAGTTTTATGCCCGACCACACTTCAACCTGGTCGCGGGAAACCGGGCCGCTGTCGCTGCAACGCGCCGGCCTGACGCACGACGACATCGACCTGACGATGATCTACGATTCGTTCACCTATACCACGCTGGTAACCCTTGAAGGGCTGGGGTTCTGCGGCCCGGGCGAGGGGCCGGATTTCGTCGCCAACCAGCGCACTGCTCCGGGCGGCGATTTTCCGCTGAACACCAACGGCGGCGGCTTGTCATACAGCCATCCGGGGATGTACGGCAGTTTTCTGCTGGTGGAGGCCGTCCGGCAGCTGCGGGGCGAGTGCGGCGATCGACAGGTGTATCGCAAAGGATCCGACAATCAGCCGGCGGCGACAAGCCTGGTCAACGGCACCGGCGGCTCGCTGTCGTCCACCGGCACCGTGGCGCTGGCGACGGGCTGACGCGGTTGGCCGACTAATCAACCGACTCGCCCCGCGCCGCGTGCTACAATGTCAGATGTGAAGTCGGCCGCCGAAAGGTACTGGGTAATTTATTACCTGGTCTATCTGGGCGCTGCCGGGGCGGGGCTGTGGTACTACTGGCCGCGGCTGCTGTGGTACTGGAGGCAGCCGCTTCTGCACAACGACAGCATCTATCTGCTGGCCGCCATTTTCGGAACGGCGGTCGGCATCGCCCTGGCGGTAGCCATCATTTTGGAGGTAAGCGGACGCATGGTACTCCTAATCCCCGCAGCGGTGAGAAAAATCAAAGCGCAAGGCCGTGAGGAAGGCCGTGAGGAAGGTCTGGTAGAAGGCCGTGAGGAGGGTCTGGTAGAAGGCCGGCGGGAGGGTCTGGTAGAGGGCCGGCAGGAGGGTCTGGTAGAGGAACGGCAGCGCATCGGCCAAGCTCTGGCAGAGCTGGGCCTTCACGAAGGCAATGGCGCGCAAGTCATCCTGGACGCCGACGCAGTCCGCAAAATCCTGGATGGCGATGCTCCGGAGAAGTCCTGATACCCCATCGGCCCGCCATCATTGCCCGGCGGCGGCATCCATTTTGCAGGCAGGCAGCAGTATGGTACTTCTGATCCCTGATGCGGTAAGAAAAATCAAAGCGCAAGGCTATGCCCAAGGCTACCCAATAGGCCATGCCGAAGGCTACGCAGAAAGTTACGCGCAAAGCCACGCCAAAGGCCGGCAGGAGGCCCGCCAGCGCATCCGGGCCGCCCTGCTAGAGTACTGCCAACGCAAAGGCAAGGAATCTCGGGATCCGATACCCGTATCCGAAATCCTCAAAGTAATCGACGATACCGCCCGCAGCATCTGAAATTATGGACATCGCAATCATCGGCCTGCCCCAATCGGGCAAGACTACCCTGTTCAACGCCCTCACGCTGGGCAAATCCGACGCCAGCGGCGGCGGCGCTGCCGAAATGCACATCGGCGTTGTCAAAGTACCCGACCCGCGCCTGGACTATCTGGCCGGCATTTATCGTCCCCGCCGCATCGTCCCTGCCGAAATCCGCTACACCGACCTGCCCGGCCCGGAATCAATGGCCAAGTCGCAGGGCATCAGCGGGCGTTACCGCAATGTCTTGCAGTCGGCAACCGCTTTTCTGGTGGTGGTGCGCGCCTTTGAGCATAGCGCCGTTCCCCATCCCGCCGGCGCCGTCAATCCGGCCCGCGACCTGGAAACTATGCTGGGCGAACTCGCTTTTGCCGACCTGGAAGTGCTGGAACGCGCCGCCGATCGGCTGGACGACCAGCTCAAAAAGACGAAACCCGCCGACCGCCCGGCCGTAGTGCGCCAGCGCGATGCCGTCTCCAAAGCCCGGCAGTCGCTGGAAAACGGCGTTCCAATGCGATTGCAGCAGTTGACCGACTCGGAACGCAGCATCCTCGTCAATTACCAGCTGCTGACCGACAAGGCGGTGATTGCCGTTTTCAATATCGGCGAGGATGATGATGCGGTGCGCCAATCGGAGCTGGACATTGATGCCGATCTGGCCTGCGGCATCGGCGAGGTCAGCATCAGCGCGCGCATTGAGGCCGAGCTGGGGATGATGGACGCCGCCGAAGCCGCCGAGCTGCGCGCCGACTTCGGGCTAGGCGCATCGGCCACCGAGCAGGTCATCCGCGCCAGCTATGATACCCTCGGCCTGGCGTCATTCCTTACCGTGGGCGATGACGAAGTGCGCGCCTGGAGTGTGCCGCAGGGGATGCCCGCCGTGGACGCCGCCGGCGTCATCCATACCGACTTTACGCGCGGCTTTATCCGCGCCGAAGTCATCGCTTACGCTGATTTTTACGCCTGCGGCAGTATGGCGCAGGGCCGCAAAGAGGGGCTGCTCCGCTCCGAAGGCAAAACCTACCCCGTCCGGGACGGCGACATCATCCATTTTCTGATTAATACCTAACCGGCTGATTAGCGCCGGCCCGTTTGGCCTAGCCCGCCCGGAGGCAAGCGTCCGATGGCAAACTCCCTGGCAAATCCCCGACAATTGGCAAGCATCCGGCAGTTCCAACCCGATGATGGCGACGCCGTGCGCCGCCTGTACCGGCGCACCCACCTAGCGGCGGCGCAAAGCGGCCTGGACGACGCGCAGTTTCGGGAGTTCAGCGCATTCATCGACGCATCCTTGGCCGACGACCTGGGCGATGTGGCCGGCAGTTATATCCAGCGACCCGGCTGCGATTTCTGGGTTGCCGAGCAGGATGGCGCGATAGTCGGGTGCGTCGGCGTGTACCGCCACGATGACGGGGATGTAGAACTGCGCCGGCTGGTAGTTGACCCCGCCATCCAGTGGCAAGGGCTGGCCTCCCGGCTGATGGCAAGGGCCGAGGATTTCTGCCGCGCCGCCGGCTACCCCCGCCTGATGCTGTGGACCTCCAGCCACACTACGGCGGCTATCAGCTTTTACGAAGGGCGCGGCTACGCCCGGGTTGTGGACGCGGAGCCGCCCTATTCGCTTACGCTGACACTGTATCAGTACGCTATTGATTTCTGAATTACGCCAAGAATGCAACTAGAAATTCTGGTGAGATAGGGTTGCGTCCGCTTGCAAGCGGTGCTATGATCGCGTCGGAGACCGGGCGCGGCATCAGGCAGGTTGCGTCCGCTTGCAAGCGGTGCTATGCTACTGGCAATCAGGCTGGAGAGAACAATTCCAATGATGAATTACACGATTGCCGATTTTTGGATTCCCCGGCTGGGAATCCAGCCGTATGCTCGACCAGAAGGCCTCATTCAAGGGTGGTCATCGCTGGACGAGGGGCTGGCTACGTTCATTGAAGCTCCTCTGACGCTGAGTAGTGAGTTTGGCGTAGATGATGACCCGATAACCAGTTCGCTTTTGCTCGTTTCGGCACCAGGTGCAGTGGGGAAAACCACACTTGCGCGTCAAATAGCATCCAAGGTCAACGCGGTTTACGTTGACCTATCAGAAGCCGAGCCCGTTGGTGCGAACACTCTGATTGGCGGCATAGCGAATTCTGGGCTCTACGAAAGTTGGAGTAATGGCTCAGTATCCGTTTTGCTAGATGGACTGGATGAAGCTAAATTGAGGGTTACGCAGGAAGCTTTTGAGTCTTTTCTTTCGGACGTTGCAAAGCAGTCAATTGAGCGTGGTCTGCCTACTGTACTCTTTGGACGCACCGGAGCTATCCAAGACGCTTGGCTTGTTCTAACTGATCACACTAACAACGTTGCGGTGCTAGAGATCGGCTATTACGGAAAAGAAGAAGCTGTGAAATTTGCCGAAACGTGCTTGCGAGCTTCCAAATCGGATGATCGTTATGCTGTGGCAGAACGGCAAGCGTTGGATTTGCTGGTGGAACGATTGCGTAATCAGACTGGCAGTGATGGTGATCGGTTTGCTGGCTATGCGCCGGTACTTTTAGCTATCGCCAAGCAGGTCGAGGGCGAAAGCGATGCTCAAGCACTGATCTCTCGCATTACCAGGGGTGAACAATCAATTACTCTCCAAGATATTGCCGTGGCATTGCTAGAGCGTGAGCAGCGTAAGATACGGAACGTGACTTTCGAGGATCCTTCTTTGGTTAAACAGTTGTATTCACCAGACGAGCAACTCGACCGGTTGGTTGCACGTTTGTACAACTGCCCATTGCCGCAATTACCTAATATGAGTACTAGCGACGAGCAAGCTTATACTACCGCCTTGGAGTCATGGGTTGGCGAACATCCATTTTTGGACGGTAGTGATGGTTTTTCATCAGCAGTTTTCGAAGCTATGGTAAGCACAAAAGCTCTGCGGAATAGGGCAACATCCCAAGATGCTCTTCACAAAGAAATCGGGAGAGGAGCTGCTGCCAATCCGTTCTTGTTTGAATTTTACACCGCAGAGGGAGGTAAATTTATTCAACCTGAACATATCGGGGCAATATATGCTTCTTTGAAAGCAGGATTGGCATTGGGAGAGGAGTGCGCTCTCTTTGTGTACGGTCCCGACGAAATTATACATGGTGACGACCTGGTTGCGGACGTTGATATTGTGCTTTCGCGGCAAAAGCAAGACTTGCGCGAGTTGCAATTTGAGACATCGTCTGATGGGACAATTTGCTTAGGCACCCAAGTTGAAAGCATCAGCATCGAAATGCCTATGGCTAGGGTCGAGGTTGGTCCCGGTTCTGAAGCTGTGTTGGTAAATTCGGTTGACATTCATTGCAAAGAGCTATCGCTAGCCGTTGACAAGGTGATTGTTGAAAACCCGTCACGATCGGAGGGAATCCATTCCGATATTCATATTGAGGCTGGATCTCTGGATAGTTTGTCGACGCCTACGGTTGTTCACGTCCGCAGAGGAAAAGTCAATTTGTCCGTATATTGGCCTGGTGTTGACCGCCACCCGTGGACGCGCTTCGCCACCCAACCTTCAGCTGTTCAGGATCCTCGTCTAGATGAAGCACTGCGTCGGTTTCGACAATTTGTTATATCTTTTCGATCCCATGGGCGTGGAGTACTTGCGCGTTCTGCGAACAAAATTGAAAGCACTCGCATGACCAAGGGTTCTGGGCAGTCTGTTTTGGAACTGATGAAATTAGAAGGCATTGTATCATTGCAAGGTGGTATGTACATATTGGACACGGCGTTGCTATCGGAAATTACTGGAACCAACTACTCAGACTGTATGGCGAGGAATTTTAGCCAGAAGGCAATTACTTTTGTTCAGAAGGCTTTGATTCCTGCGAATTAAGCCGCGCAAAGCTAACCTCATGCCCGTCCGGGTCGGTGATGTGGTAGTAGCGTTCCCGCCAGGGCGCGTTGGCCGGTTCGGTGTCCGGCGTGTAGCCGGCGGCGCGCATTTGGGCGTGGTGGGCGTCCACATCGTCCACATAGAGGATGCAGCGGCCCCACCAGCGGATGTTGGCGTCCGGCGTCAGTATCAGGTTCAGGTAGCCGTCGCCGATTTGCAGCGATGTAAAGGCGGCGTCCGGCCCGCCGTACAGGATGGGGATGCCGGCGCCATCGTGGTAAAAAGCCACCGCGCGGGCCATATCCCGCACCGCCAGCGTAATCGCGCTGATGCTCTGCACCGTCATCGCAATATCCTCCGCTAATGTAGTAGAATACTAGCCATTATGACACAAACCGCCCCTCCTGACTGCTTACCCCGTCTGGAAGCCGTGCTGCATGAAATGCAGTCGGTCGTCATCGCCTATTCCGGCGGCGTGGACAGCGCCCTGCTAGCGGTGGCAGCGCACCGGGCATTGGGCCGCCGCGCGTTGGCCGTTACCGCCATCTCGCCGGCCTTGGCCGCCCGCGACTTGGCCGATGCCGAAAACGCAGCCCGGCAGTTCGGCATCAATCATCGGGTCATCCATACCGACGAGCTGGCGCGGGACGGCTATGTTGCCAACACCCCGCAACGCTGTTATTTCTGCAAGACAGAACTCTATGACCGGCTGGCCGCCCTGGCTGCCGCCGAGGGCTACGCGTGGATTGCCAACGGCGCCAACACTGATGACCAGGGCGACTACCGCCCCGGAATGGCCGCCGCCGCCGAGCATAGCATCCGCAGCCCGCTGGTAGAGGCCGGGATGGACAAGGCGCAGGTGCGCGCCGCCGCCCGCTGGCTGGGCCTGCCGTTGTGGGACAAGCCGGCCCAGCCCTGCCTGTCGTCCCGCATCCCCTACGGCACGCCGGTAACGGTGGCGTCGCTGCGGCGCATTGAGGCGGCGGAGGACATCCTGCGGGAACTAGGCTTGCGCGAAGTGCGCGCCCGCCATCACGACAACCTGTGCCGCATTGAGGTGGCCGCCGCCGACCTGCCGTCCGCCTTTGAGCAGCGGGATGAAATCGTGTCCCGCATCAAAGCATTGGGCTATCTATGGGTATCGCTGGACTTGACCGGCCTGCGCTCCGGCAGCCTCAACGACGTACTGACGGCTACCTGACCGTCATTCCGGCGTCCCTAACCGTCATTTCGGCGTCCCTAACCGTCATTCCGGCGTCCCTAACCGTCATTCCGGCGCAAGCCGGAATCCATCTCGTCCATCCTGTATATCGGTGTAGAAAAACCCGGTGAAAACCGCCTATATCCAGTCCGTAGGCGGCGCCAGCGGCGATATGCTGCTGGGCGCGCTGCTTGACGCCGGCCTGCCGCCGGACGCCGTGCGCGCCGCCGTTGCCGCGCTGGGCATCTCCGGCGTGCGAATTGACTCCGCCGCCGCAACTCGCTGTGAAGTGCGCGGCAGTCGCGCGCTGGTTGATGTATCCGCCGCCCCGCGCTACACGCCGTCGCAAATGCTGGACGCCGTAGTCGGCGCAGCGGACTTGTCGGAGCAGACTCGCGCCCGCGCCGCCGCCGTCCTCAACGCCCTGTTCGCCGCCGAAGCCCGCGTCCACGGCCACGCCGACGCCATCCATCTGGACGAACTGGGCAGCGCCGACACTTTGGTTGACATTGTAGGCGTAATTCACGGATTGGAGCAGCTCGGCATCCGCCGGATTTACGCATCGCCGCTGGTATTGGGCGCGGCCGGCGGCCCCCGACGGGCCGGCGGCTACAGCAATCCGGCGCCGGCCACGCTGGAAATCATCGCCGCCGCCAATGCGCCCGTCGCACCGGAGCGTCCCTTTCACGCCGGCGCCGGCGAGTTGACTACACCCACCGGCGCCGCCCTGATTGCCACGCTGGCCGACGCCTACCGCCAGCCGGCAATGACGCTGCATCGCATCGGAGTAGGCGCCGGCGGCAAAGACCCGGCGGCCTTTCCCAATGTGCTGCGGCTCTGGCTTGGCGAAACCGCCGATGCTGCCGACAGCGACAAGCCGCCCCTCGCCCGTTGGCAGGACAATATCATCCTGCTGGAAACCAACTTGGACAACGCTACCGGGGAGCAGCTGGGCTACGCGATGGAACGCCTTTTCGCCGCCGGCGCCCTGGATGTCTGGCACACGCCCATCCAGATGAAAAAGCAGCGGCCCGGCATAATCTTGTCGGCATTGGGGCCGGCAGAACTGGAAACCGCATTGGCTGAAGTATTCCTGCGGGACACGCCAACGCTGGGCGTCCGCATCCGCCCGGTAGGCCGCTATGTGGCCGAACGGGATACGATAACGGCGGAAACGGAATACGGCCCGATACGAGTCAAGCGCAAGTGGCTGGCGGGGGAGCTAGTTAGCGCGGCGCCGGAGTATGACGACGTGGTTGCGGCGGCGCAAGCGCACGGGGTAGGTTTGTCGTCCGTTGCTAACGCAGTCAGAGAAACTCTCTGAATAGCGGAAAGCGGTCGTTTATGTACGCCGTGATAAAACTGGCAAACGGCTGGTCGGGCTGCATAAACTCCCGCAGCACTGATACGGTCTGTCCTATATCGGCGGTCATACTGCTGATGCGTTGTATAAAAAAGTCCAGCCGTTCCCGGCGCAGATAAGGCAGAATGTCGCCGACAACCTGATAGTCGGAATTCAGATCCAGGTCATCAACCGTACGGTACGCCGTTGACCATTCGGCGGGTTCCAGATCATCCGCCGCTTGTATTCGTCCGCTTTCAAAATGGAAGGCAAAGAATTCCTGGGCCGCGCGCTGGCCCGCAACTGCGCTGGGGTTCACATACTCCGACACCGGGCGGTAGCGGCTGATGCGTGATAATCGCTGATTGACTGCATCGGATATTTCCGGCCAAAGGTTGCCCTTGGTATCGTTGCAGCGCCGGCAGGCGTACACCAGATTGAGCCAATCTAGCCATCGCTCGGGGAACCGGCTGCGGGGACGAAAGTGGTCAATTGTGCCGCGATTGCCGGCGGCGCCGTCGCCTTCTTGGCATTCATTTTAGCAATAGGCGCAGCGCTGCCCAAAATCGGCGCGCAATGCCGCCCTGATGCGACGCCGATGTTCGCCATCCAGATTACCCCATTCCGCATAAGCGGCCCGCATTTCGGCCAGAAACCCGGGCTCCGCAGAGCGTTCAACCGCGCGCATCGTCAGCCGCCGTCTTGATTCAAGCTCTGCGATTGACGGTATTTTTCCAACGCCGCAGCAAAGTCCTGCTCAAAGCGTTCTCGCCGCGCCGCCATTGGCCCGCCGGCCAGCAAATCCCGATCCACTTTTTGCCGCAGTTCCTGCATCCGCGCCTGTCGCTGTTCCTCCTCCCGTGCATCCCCGGATGGCCCGGCATCCCGCAACTGACGCAGCTCCCGCGCCGCCGCCGCCGTCGCATCATCCGTCGGATCCTCAACCCCCATAAAAGTCCGCAGCACTTCGTCCATCGTCCAGCCTACGACGTCCTCGGTGTTGGTGCTGGCGGTGATGTTGCCATGGGCATCTCGTCTCAGTATATGCACTTGCCCCGCTTTCAACCCGGCCACTACAAAGGGCGAGTGCGTAGTGGCGAAAATCTGCAAACCCGGAAAGTATTTCAGCAGAGCCGGAATGACCCGCCGCTGCCAGGTAGGATGCAAGTGGTTCTCAATTTCGTCAATCAGCAGCGGGACGCACCGTTTTTCCCATCCCGGATCGAAGTTGTTCATCAATATCAAGCTGATAGCCACCAACCTGATCCACCAAAGTGTTCCCTCAGTGCCGGCCGACACCGATTGCATATCAAGCGACGGAACGCCGTCATCCCAAGTTTCAACACGCACCCCATATTCAAGATGCGGCTCTAGTGTTGGCAACCCATATTTCTCAACCTCCTTCACCGTATGCTCGTTCAACGGGGCGACTCCCCTGAGCACTTCCCGACAGATTTGCACGGAGCACGCGTATGCCAACTGCATAGCTTCTCCGAAGCTTTTGCCAGCATCAGGGTTATGTTTGGCGTCATCTAACACGACATGATCCAGAATCTCGTTGCCTTCATAGTCTTGCCCTTCTACAATAACGCGATACAAAGCTGATACAACATTGTGGATGTAATCCTCGTACAGCGCTTGCGAAAAATCTCTGGCGCCATAAAAATGATGCATCTCGTTATCCGCTACCGACCCTTTGAATTCAGGGTACTTGACATCTATTGCCAACCCTCTCTCTTTGGACAAAGTTCCATAACGCACACGGGTAGCCGGCACATTAATGATGTTCCAGGCACGCATTCCATCGTGGCCATCATCGTCAAGGTCCCGGGCAAAAGTGCATTGATCGCCCCTGAGCAGGTAAGCCGGCTGCTCTTTGATGTAGGACAGGACGGGCTCGGGTTCCGTAACCGACAGGTTGAATTTTTCCAGCACCTGTTGCAACAAAGTAGTCTTGCCCGTCGCGTTGGGGCCGACGAACAGGTTCACCCGCTCGTCCAGCTCAAACTCGACCGGATTTGTGAACGGCGGAACTTCGCCGATCTCCATTCGTACCATACGCATCAGAACATACCTCTGCCGGCCATTGTAGCCAGGTTAGCCGCTGCCGTCCAAGGAGTGCGGCCACATTTACCGAAATGACGGCAAATATGGACACACGCCTGAATCAAAATCCAAAATCCCGTCCATCCCGTTCATCCATGCCAAACCCCGGCTCTAATACGATTGCCACAACCGCCCCCACTCCGTCTCCAGCGCCGCCTCGATGCGCCGCCGCCCGATGGTGTTCAGCCAGTAGCCGTTGTGGTAGAGGTTGCTGGCGGCGTAGGCCCAGCCGGCCAGCGGGGAGCGCAGCAGGGCGTTTTCCAACGGCTTTAGCGGCCCCCAGTAGATTAGCTTTTGGCCGCGGCTGGCGAAAGTGTTTTCGTTGCTGCTGAACTTCCAGTTGACTTTGCCGAACTCCGGCTCGTCGCCTACGATTTCAATGTCGCGGATGTCGCCCACGCCCAGCCCGCGCTCGTGGGCGATGCGGATGAACGGAATGGACAGCGGGTCAAAGCCCATCATCCGCGCGACTACGGCGTCCACGGCTACCTGGTCGGCGCCGGCGGCGATGCGGTTCTTGATGTGCCAGCGCATCGCGCGGGGGCCGGGGCCGTCGCCGGCGAATGTCCCGTCCGTAACCGCAAAGATGCCCGGATGTATCTCCTGCTGTATCGCCAGCAAGTCAACCAGCGTTTCGTGGATTACCGAATGCGTCCAGTGCCGCTTGCGGTGCAGCAGCCCGCCGAAGGCGTTTTTCATCGCCCCGGTCATCGTGGTGAACACATGGGTTTTCATCGTCGGCAGATGGACAATGTTCTTGCCGGCGAACAGTTCCGGTATCTCAATGCCCTCCGGGTAGATGTCGTTCAGGACAAGCATTTCGGCTTTCGGTTCGTAGCGCATCCACGGCTCCGGCGGCGTATCCAGATGCACCGTCCGCAGTTCGTACTTGTCCTGCACCGGCTTATGCTTGTTGTTCGCCTCGCCCTCAAAAGAGTCCACTACCACCGTGCCGTTGTGCGCCGCAATCAGGCCGCGATGCCCCATCTGCTGCAAGGCGCAAATCGCCCCCTCCAGCTGCCAGGGCGTGGTAGAGCAGCCGGGATACCAGTGCTGCCAGGATATGTTGATTTTCAGCAGCGTTTCGTACTCCGGCAGTAGCGCTTGCTCCGCGCCGGCCAGCCGCATCGCCCGTTCCACATCGGACAGCACGGTTGCCGGCGCCGTGGACACTACCGCCACCGTCGGCGTCTGCGTGGTCGCCGGCCGGGATACGGCGGTTCGGGCAGCGGGCGCAACTCGTTCAATCGTAGTCATCAAAATCCCTCGTCAATAATTTTTGGCATGGATAAAGGGGATGAACCGGATAAATCATATCATCCCGTCTATCCCCTTTATCCATGCCATTGTAACGATGCTAAATCGCTAAATCGCCGTCCAGCCGCCGTCCACTACCAGCAGATGCCCGGTGGTGGCCGATGCCGCATTGCTGGCCAGGTAGATGGCCGCGCCCGCCAGTTCCTCCGCTGCCATTCGCCGACCCAGCGGCATCTTTATGGATAGTTCGGCCTGCACCTGGTCGGCGTCCCGCGCGTCGGCTTCCAGCAGCCCCGGCGTAGTCGTCGGCCCCGGCCCGATGGCGTTGACGGTGATGCCGTACTGCGCCCATTCCAGCGCCAGCACGCGCGTCAGGTTAGCCAGCCCGGCTTTGCTGGCGCAGTAGGCCGCCCGATGCGGCGCGCCCACCAACGCGAACTGCGACGACACTCCTATGATGCGCCCAAACCCCTGCGGTATCATCAGCCTGGCGGCGGCCTGCGCGCAGAAAAACGCTCCTTTCAGGTTGGTGTCCAGCACGGCGTCCCAATCCGCTTCGGTAACTTCCAGCGCCGGCGCGCGGCGGCGGATGCCGGCATTGTTGACCAGAATGTCCAGCCCGTCCAAATCGGCGGCGGCCTGCCGCATTACGCCGTCTATTGACGGAATGTCCTGCACATCCAAAGCGTAGGCTGGCGCGGCCCGCCCTTCGCTGTGGATGCGTTCCGCCGTATCGGCCAGGCCGGCGCGCGCTTCCGGAGCCGGCAGGTCGCTGACGGCCACATCCGCGCCGGCCTGCGCCAATCCGACGGCCAGCGCGGCGCCAATGCCGCGGGCGGCGCCGGTTACCAGGGCTTTGCGCCCGGTCAAATCCAATCCCGGATAAGGCATAGCTGTTCCCCCTGCTACTATAATCGGTTACGCAGCATAATCCCCGATTGCCGTAAAAACCGCAAGGCTTGCCCCGTGCGCTATTCCGGTACAAACCCGGCCTGCCGGCCTAGCCTTGGCATACCGCCCCAACCTTGGCATACCGCCCCAACCTCGACGCGCCATCCCCATCCCGTTCCATCCCCATCCCGTTCCATCCCCACCCGTCATTCCGGCCCCACCCGTCATTCCGGCGCAAGCCGGAATCCACGCCCCGCAGCCGGCCGTATGTCCCTCCGGAGATAACCGGGGAGATGGCCGGGCATTGCGTCGTTACATAAACTACCGCCGCATTACATAATACTTCAGCATCATCCTATTCTATGATATTTCTAATTCGCATCCGGTATTGACACTGCGCCGGCGTGCTGATAGCGTAATGCGCCAAAACCGCAAGGCTGATTCCGCCGGGGATGCCGCTGCGATTGGCCCGGCGTCGGTCGGCCCTGTGCAAACGGAACTGCGAGGGAAATCTTATGCTTACTTCAAGCAGATTGCGCTTTTACCGGATTGCCGGCGCGTACTGGCGCCTAATCGCCGTCGGCGCCGCCGTTCTGCTGCTGATGCTGGCAGTGGCGGCTTGTCAGGGCGACCAGTCGGACCCGGCCGCGGAACAGCCTACTACCGCCGCCGCGCCCGCCGCCGAGCAGCCTACCGCGGCCCCGGCCGCGCCTGCGGAAGTGGTAACTCTGCAAGTGGTTTGCATCAACCGCACCCTGCGCCCCTGCGAACTCATCCGCGATTTCTACATCCCCAGGGTTCATGAACGCACCGACGAAGTCAGGATTGAGATTTCCTCTTACCCCGAGCTCGGACTCGCCGGCCCTGACACCGTTCGTCTGGTTAACGACCAGACCCTGGAATTCGCCGAAATCTACTCCGGCTATGTCGGCGGCGACCTGCCGGTCATTGATGTCGGCAACCTGTGGGGCGTCTCCCCCAGCAACGAAGCCCATCTCGTCCTCAGCGACGCCATTGAGGACGATATGATACGCATTCTGCGGGAAGCCACCGGCGGTGAACCCGTATTCCGCGCCTATTACCCCAACCAGTACATATTCAGCCGCGAGCCGCTGCCCAACCTGGAAGCCTATTCGGGCAAAAAAATACGCCAGCACAGCACCGTCCTCGGCGACCTGCTGTTAGGGCTCGGCGCCCAGGGAGAGTTTGTCGCTTTCGCCGATGTCTATACCTCTCTGGAGCGGGGCATACTGGATGCCGGCATCACCGGCGGTACTCCCGGCTACGGCCAACGCTGGTACGAAGTTACCGACTACCTCTATGGCCCCATCGTCGGTTCCCTCGCCGTTACCTACATCACCATCAACGGCGAAAAATGGAACCAGCTTACCCCCGAGGCCCAGCGTATCCTAAAAGAGGTAGGCCAGGAGTTTGACGCCGAAAACCGCCGCCTGATTAAAGAGGTGTGGGACCCGGACGGCATCAACCTCAATGTCGCCGAGGGAATGGAGTACAGCGACTTCCCCGATGATGTCAAAGCCCGGATGCGCGTCGCCGCCCTGGCAACCATCATCCCCAACTGGGTAGAGCGCGCCGGCGGCCCCAACTCCGAGGGCGTCCAGATTTTCAACGACAAAGTCGGCCCCATCGTCGGCGTCGTCATCAACCCCGACGGCTCCGCCTCCGAAACCGAAGCCATGATGCTCCCCAGTTCTGGCGCCGGGGACTGCGCCGGCCGCATAGTCGGCGATATATGCATCAACATCGTGGACTCCCCCAACGGCGGCCAAGAAGCCATCGCATCTACGCAGTGCGACGGCGAAGCCGCCGCATCCGTGCCTGCCGAGCACGGCGGCGGCAGCCCGTCCGGCTGGTCCTGCGGCGAGGAAAACGGCATCAACTTCGACCTGACGCCGCTGACTTCCTCCGGCCAAAAGTTTGAGATGCAGATGGCCTGCATCAACCGCACTCTGGTGGACTGCGGCCTGGCCATTGGCAACTACGCCGAAACCGAGGACATCGGCTTCGTGGAACGCGTCAAGCGGCGCACCAACGGCCAAGTCATCTTTGAAGTGTCGTCATTCCCGGAACTCGGCGTTGCCGGCCCGGACACGCTGCGCCTGGTTGAGGACGGCACGCTGGACTCCGCGCAGATTTACTCCGGCTACATCGGCGGCGACTTCCCCATTATGGATATGAGCAACCTCTGGGGCCTCTATCCGACCCAGGAAGATCAGCTGGCCGTCATTGACGCCATTCAGCCCAAAATGGCGGAAGTAACCGCTGAGCAGGGCGGCGTCCAGGTAGCCTATATGATGACCGCCCACACCTACATTTTCTCCCAGCCGGAAATCCGCAGCCTGGACGATCTGCAAGGCAAAAAACTACGCAGCCACAGCACCGTCCTCAGCGACCTTATTTCCGGCATGGGCGGCGACCCGCAGTTCATCGCTTTCGCCGATGTCTATACCGCACTGGAACGCGGCGTCATTGACGGCGCCCTTTCCTGCGGCTCCTGCGGACACGGCCTGCGCTGGTACGAAGTGGCCGATTACCTGGTCGGCCCCATCATCTCGGTGGGACACAGCTGGTTCACTATCAACCAATCCCGCTGGGACCAAATGCCCCCCGACTTGCAGAACATCGTCCTGGAGGAGGGCGCGCGCCATGCGTATCTCAACCGGCAGCTGCTGTTTGAGCATTATGCGCCCGCCGCCATTGCGGAGAACATCGCCGAAGGCATGGAACTGGTGGAGTTCACCGACGAAATGAAAGCGGCGCAGCGGCAGTCCGCCATCGACCGGGTAGTGCCCGGCTGGGTTGCCCGCGTCGGCGGCCCCGACAGCGAAGCCGCGCAGATCTTCAACGAACTGGTAGCGCCCATCGTCAAGGTACGCATCAACGACGACGGCTCCGCCTCCGGCACTGAATGACGCCGGGCCGCCGGCAATGCTACAATGATGGGGCAGTCGCCGGATTGCCCCATTATACTTATTTGTCCAGGAGCAGCCGACAATGGCAACGGTCATAACCCGCGTATCCCCAAGCCCGTCGGCAACCGGGCAGCCGGCAAAACCGGCGCTCCCGCTTGCCGTCTTGAGTTCATCCAACGCAATCACCGTGCCGGCCGGCGTCCTTGCCGCTTTCCCCGGCATCGACTGCTTTGAAGTCAGCGTTGCTGATGGGCGTATCGCACTATCGCCTTTCGTACCCAAAACGGCTGCCGATGTCCGCCGTATGCTGGACGCGCAGGGCATCACGGAGCAGGACATATCCGACGCGGTAGCCTGGGCGCGGAGCCAATAAATGCCCGCTCTGCGCGTTGTTCTGGACACCAATGTGCTGGTGTCCGCTTTGGTATTTGCCTCGGATGCTCTGTCCCGCCTGCGCCCCGCTTGGCAAACCCAGACGCTATATCCCCTGGTCAGCCCGGATACCGTAGCGGAACTGGAACGGGTATTGCGGTATTCCAAATTCAACCTGGCGCCAGAGCGAATCCGGCTGCTGCTTGACGACTACTTGCCCTGGTGTGAAATGACCGCCATGCCTGCGCTGCCGCCGGCAATCCCTTACTGCCCCGATCCTGGCGACCGGCCCTTTTTAGAACTCGCCCGTTATGCCGCAGCCGACGCCCTGGTTACCGGAGATTCTGACTTGCTCGCGCTGGCCGGCGTGTTTTCCATTCCGATTATCACCCCGGCGGCATTGCTGGCTCGCCTGGAAAATGCGGACTGAACTTATCAATGCCGGCGTATCGCCATCTCCTCTCCACCGCTTGCGCCAAGCCTATGCTCAATTCGCGAACCAATCCTGCATATATGCTGCGAAATACAGCCATCACAATACGATATTCGCATATTATCAGGCTGCCATCATCTTATTCTATTACGATTGACAGTCATATTAATATGCCATAAAATCGCCCGGCGGCCCGGCAGCTTGACAGTTTAAATATGGCGGCTCAACCCACAGCCGCCGGCCGCGCCGGCCGGTCCTGGCACAGCGCAACGGGAGGTGAAAAATGCAACCTTACAGCATCGGCGCTTTCACCAGGTATCTGCTGGCCTCTCTGGTAAGTATTTTGATTGTCGCGCTTGCCGCTTGCGGCGGCGGCGCTCCGGCTCCCACCGCAACGCCGGCGTTCAACGGCGCCGCGGCCTCCGGTTCCGGCGACAGCGCAATGATGGCTGAACCCGAATTCAAAATCCAGCTCGTTTGCATCAACCGCACCGGCAACCCCTGTACCCTGATCTACTCCACCATGGAGGAACACGGCATTGACGGCTTCATTGAACGCGTCAAAGACCGCACCAATGGACGCGTGGAATTTCAGATCAGCTCTTTCCCGGAACTGGGCATCAACGGCCCCGACTCGCTCCGCCTGATTGGCGACCAGACTATGGAACTGGCCGAAATCTACTCCGGCTACATTGGCGGCGATTTGCCTATCATCGACGTCGCCAACCTTTGGGGGCTTTTCCCCGACTCCGCAACCAATTTCGCCGTCATTGACGCTACCCGCGCGGACTTGCATCGCATCATTGAGCAGCAGTCCAACGGCGTCGTCATTATGGAGAACTACTACGAAAGCAACTACTACTTCAGTTCCAAAGAGCTGAATACCCTGGCCGACTTTGAGGGGCTGAAAACCCGCAGCCACAGCACCGTCCTCAGCGACCTGCTGGGCGGAATGGGTGCCGACGCCCAGTTTATGGCTTTCGCCGACGTCTATACCGCCTTGGAACGCGGCGTACTGGACGCCGCCGTGTCCTGCGGCACTTGCGGCTCCGGCGTCCGCTGGTACGAAGTTACCGACTATATGGTCGGCCCCATCGTCGCCATCGCCGTAACCTGGATTACGATGAACAAGGATGTCTGGGAATCCATCCCGCCCGACCTCCAGGCCATCATCAAGGAGGAAGGCCAGCGTCATCAGCGCACTTCCCGCGAATGGGTGGAAACCGTCTGGGCACAGGAAGGCATCGACGAAAACACCGCCGGCGGCATGGAGTATGTAGAGTTCACCGACGAAGTCAAGGATGCCCTCTACCGGGGCCGGACGCAACAATGTGCTGCCCAAATGGGTAGAACGCACCGGCGGCCCCAATAGCGAAGCCGTCCAAATTTACAACGCCAAAGTCGCGCCCCTGCTCGGCGTCCGCGTCGGCGCCGACGGCCTGGCCGAGGACCTCAACTAACCCGCCCGGCACGCCGGCGCTTGCTTTTATGCTGCCACGCCGGCGCACCCTTGCCGCTAACCTCCGCAAGATGAATTGAGAGGCTCAATAATGTCCGTCAATGGCGCAGCCGTCGCCGCGCGCGACCCCGTGGAATGTCTCGCCGATCTGCTCTATGCGGACGAATGCTGCCGGCTGATTGACGCTATTCTCATCCACCATCTTGACTACCCGGTTCCGGTCGACCCCGACCAATTCCGCGATGAGTTGCAGCAGAGCCGTATCCGTGGCGTCATCTCCCGCGACGAATACCAGCAAATACGCTCCATTGACGCCGCAGCCTACGACGCCGCAGAGCGCAGCGCCATCACCGAATACGCCGTCGTTGAGATTTCCCCCAACCCCAACAGACGCGATATTGACTTGGCCGTCCGTCGCTGCGCTCTCGTCCGGCGGGCCACCGGCATCCCAACTAGAGCCTTCTGCATCGCCGGCAAACCTTGGCCCGAAACCCTGTCCGATTACGCCGCCGGCAAAGGCGTAACCGTCATTTTCTACCAATCCAAATACGACCAGCCCGGAGCGTAATCGCAACTACCCGCCGGCAATCCCTTGCCGTTGACATCCCCTTGCCCGGCGCATAGACTTGCCCATCGCCTACCTAACCTGATACCGCAACCCGGAGGCTCAACTTGACCACGCAAAGCGCCAATCCCCCGGCAACGGTTACGCTGACCCGTTTCATCCACAAAATCGACAGTGCGCTGGACGTGGTTTATCGCGGCTTCGGTTATGTCTGCGGCTCCTTGCTGCTGCTGCTCGGCATCTACATTACCTATCAGGTCATCGTCCGCAAAGTCGGCGGGCCGGTGCTGGGCAATCAGGAACTCGTCGGCGGCTATGTCCTCGCTTTCGCCGGCACCTGGGCTTTTTCCTACTCCCTACGCACCGGCTCCCATGTCCGCATTGATGTGCTGCTGCCGCTGTTTTCGCGCATCCATCCCTACCTGCGTTCCGCCGCCGACTGGCTGGCGTTGGCGTCCGTCGGCTTTTTTGGGCTGATTACCGCCATCAAATCCTGGGAGGAAGTCTTTGAATCCCGCTGCATCCGCACCAATTCCGCCGGCGAATGCGAGCCTGCCTTGGCGAACACCTATCTAATCGGCAGCTTCCTGCCCGAACTCTGGATGTTCCAGATGATAGTAGCCGTCGGCTTCACGATGCTGGCTTTTACCGCTTTTGAGTGGATGCTCAGTATGGTATTGCGCGGACTGCTGGAAATCTGGCACAAAAATTCCGGCGGCGATGTCGCCGACCTGGCGTTGCCCTCTAATGTCCAGCAGGAAGCGGCATCCGGCGTCTAAACGCCGGCCGCCGCCGGTCATACTCCGGCGCAACGCCGCCCGCACGCCCGTCATTCACTAGCCGCATCAGTCATACGCCATCCCAATCCGGCCTGACCCGTTCAGCGCCCGACCGGAGGACGCAGCCCTATGGCAATCATAACCGCATTCAGCATGATGGGGGTCTTTTTCCTGGTCGGCCTGTATGTCGCCGGCGCCCTCGGCATCCTGTCCCTCGTTATGATGCAGGCGTTCTCCGACGCCCCGCTCTGGAACATCCTCGGCAACAAAGCCTGGGAAAGCAACACCAACTTCATCCTGGTTGCCGTCCCCCTTTTCCTGCTGATGGGCGAGCTGATGCTGCGCTCCGGCATGGGCGAGCGAATGTACGGCGCGCTGTCCCGCTGGCTCGTTTTCCTGCCCGGCGGCCTGCTGCACACCAACATTGCGTCCTGCGCCGTGTTCGCCGCCTGCTCCGGCTCCAGCGTCGCCACTTCCGCTACCATCAGCCGCGTTTCGCTGCCCTCTTTCCGACAGCGCGGCTACAGCGAGCGCCTGGTCATCGGCTCCCTAGCCGCCGGCGGCACTCTGGGCATCCTGATTCCCCCCAGCATCGGACTGATTATCTACGGCGTCCTTGTTGAGGAATCCATCGGACGCCTTTATATGGGCGGATTCATCCCCGGATTCCTGCTGGCCTTTACGATGATACTGATGATGGTTGCTACCTCAATCATCTTTCCCCGCACCGCCCCGATGGACGAACAAGTGCGCCGCCTTTACCGCGCCTGGTTCAACGGCGTCGGCATCCGCCGCTACACCCCGGAACAGTCGGAAACGCTGCGCCGGGAACAGGCCGCCGGGATGCCAATGGCCGACCGCACTATGCTGTCCTATGGCGAAGCTACCCGCGAATGGCTGCGGATGCTCGGCGAAGCCCTGGTCGGGATGGTAGCCATCATCCCCGTGCTGATTATCATTGTAGTCGTCCTCGGCTCCATCTATACCGGCTGGGCCACGCCCACCGAAGCCGCCGCCCTGGGCGTGTTCGGCGCGCTGGTCGTCGCCATCGCCAACGAACTCTACAAGAAACTACAGGGCATCTACGCCGACTGGAACGCCTCAATGCGCGGCATCCGCTTTATGCTGCTGGACGCCATCATCTCTACCGTCCGCACTTCGTCAATGATTATGCTCATCGTGATGGCGGCGTTCACCCTCAGTTTCGCCTTTGCCCGGCTGGGCATATCCTCCGACATTTCGGAATGGATTACCGGCTTGCAGCTCAACGCCTTGCAGTTCGTCATCATTCTGGTGTTCTTTTATCTGCTGCTCGGAACTTTCATGGAAAGTTTCGCCATGCTGGTAACCACCATCCCCATCCTGACGCCGTCGCTGGAAGCCGTCGGCGTCGACCTAATCTGGTTCGGCATCATTATGGTGATTCTGGTTGAAGCCGCCCTGATTAGCCCGCCGGAGGGCATCAACCTCTATATTCTGCACGGCGTGCGCCAGGATGTGGACGCTGAAATGGCCGAACAGACCGCCGCCGCCCAAGAAGCTTTAGCGGAAAGCACCATTACCGACGTCTATATCGGCGTGCTGCCCTTTATGGGCTGTATGGCGGCGGTGATTGCGCTGCTGTTCGCTTTCCCCGACATTGCGCTGTGGGCGCCCTGCATCATCTATGACACGCCCACCAATTACTTCGCCTTATCCAACATCGCTGGCGCCGCCGGCGCCAGCCCCGAAATCCTGGACCAAATCAGCCGCGAAGCCCTGCTGCCTCGAGAGGAACAGCTGCGCTTCCGCGAACTGGTGGCTGCGACCGTACAGCAGACTCCCGGTTTGTCCGCAATAGGCGTAGAGGGCGTAACCGACCAGATCCGTTCCTCCGCTAGCGACCCGTCATTCTGGGATAAGGTGAGCTTTTGTTCCTCCGAATTCCGCCCCCGCGCCTACAACTAGCCGCTGCGGGCCGGACAGCCAGCGCCCCTGCTTACCGTCATTCCGGCCCCCTGCAACCGTCATTCCGGCCCCCTGCAACCGTCATTCCGGCGCAAGACGGAATCTATGTTCGCCGGCTCCGTTACCGCAGCAGGGGAATTACGCCTCTTGATTCCGGCTTGCGTTGGAATGACGGTGAATATGTCCACACGCCCTGGGAACGCCGGCGCCTTAAGGCCGCCGGGCCGAGGGCTCGGCATCGCCGTCCACAGCATCGGCGGCGATTACCCGGTTCAAGATGGCGTCCTCGTTGAGCTGCGCCGCCTCATTCAGCACTTCGGGCGCGTCCTCAATCAGCAATTCGTCGCTGCGGGCCGGCTCAGCAGTTTCCGGACGATGGTCGGCGTGGGTCAAGACATTGTGGCTAACTACCACCATCGCCAACGCCGTCAGCGACAGCATCACCGCCCAGTCAACCCCGCGCAGCGTGTTGAGCGCCAGCATCGCGGCGAACCCCAGCGTGATGCCCAGCGAGGAGCGGAACGGCGAGCGCCGAAACAGCAGCACCGACACGAACCCCACTCCGATTCCGACCAGGATATACCAGTTGAGATAGGCCAGCGACACCCCCACCAGCACTACCATGCCATCGCCGCCCTTAAAGCCGGTGAATACGCTTTTCCAGTGCCCGGCAACCGCCGCCAGCCCGGCTGCCACTGCCGCCAGTTCCGGTACGCCCAGCATCCAGGCCACATAGACGGCTACCAGCCCTTTTACCGCATCGCAGGCGAACACCAGCATCCCCCGGTATCGCCCCACGTGCCAGAACACATTGGCCGTCCCGGCCCGGCCGCTGCCGGTCGCAAAGATGTCCACGCCCTTGAGCCGCGCTACGAAGTAGGCAAAGGGTATGCTGCCCAGCAGATACCCTACCAGAATCGCCGCCAGCATCCGCGGCGCCAGCCCAAGGATTTCATCCATCAGCATTGCAGTTTTTCCGGCAGCATAACGAATCGTAATAAAAGCGAGGATAAATAATCAGAGCGTCACAAGCGCACTATACCACAGCCCCGCGCATCACAGATACGCCGTCCCGCGCGTCTATTCCCCCTTTCGGGCCGTGTACAGCCAATAGCCGATTTGCCCCTGCCGTACCAGCTCGTCAACCCGTTCCAGCAAGCCCGGCGCAACGCCCGCCAAATCATCGGCCATCTCCGCTGCGGCGCCGGCCCATTGCCCCAATGCCAGCTTGCCCCTCAATTCGGCCAGCAGCGACAACACTTCGCCCGACCAGTCCTCTCGGCCGGTTGCGGTAAAGCCGCCGTCTTGTAACAGATTGGCGTAGCCGTCGGCCGGCAGCGCATCGGCAAGACAGAGCATCATTCCGATTGTGCCGTCCAGCTCCGGCGGCAAGCTGCCCGGCGCCACCGTTACATCAGAGATGCCGACTACGCCGCCGGGACGTAGCATCCGGCGGATTTCGGCGACGGCGGCGGCCTTGTCCGGGAACAGGCTGGCGGCGCATTCTACAATTACGGCGTCAAAGGCGGCGTCGCGAAAGGGCGGCATTTCGGCATCGCCGCGCACGAATACGGCATTGGCCGGCACGGGCTGCGACAGAACGCGACGCCGGGCGTCAAGGGCCGCCGCTGCGCCCAACTCCAGCCCCACGACCTGGCAGCGAAACACGCGGGACAACGCCGTGGCGCTGGTTCCCAGCCCGCAGGCCACATCCAGCACTCTCCAGCCGGCTTGCAGCCCCAGCGCGCGGCCCAGCCGGTTAGTAGCGCGCAAGCCGCCGGGATGCAGGCTGTCCCCCAGTATCAGCCGCGCCAGCTCCGAAGCATACAGGTCGGCACAGCAAATCTTGGCGGCATAAACAGCATTGGCATCGGTATCAGTATTGGCATTGAACATCGGAGTATCGGCTATTCCCGGTCACCTGCCGTCGCTCCGTAGCCAGCCGGAATCCAACGCCTAAAAATCCCCAATCCCCCTTTATCCCCTTCATCCATGCCATCATTCGCATTCCCCCAGGACGAGAGCCGGGGCGCAAGCCGCCCGCGCCTAGACCTCGTACTCCCCCACCGTTGCGGGTATGATTAGCCGCGCCCCGGTTACCGACTGCACTTCCGCCGGCGTCCAGCCCGGCGCCGTCTCCCGCAGCACCATCCCCGCCGGCGTCGGCGCCAGCACCGCTACATCGGTTACTACCAGCGAAACGCAGCCCTTGCCGGTCAGCGGATAGTCGCATTCCGGCACTATTTTGGGGTTGCCCTGCCGGTCGTTATGCTCCATAGCGACGATTACCTGGCCGGCGCCGGCCGCCAGATCCATTGCGCCGCCAATGTTGCCGACGCCGCGTTCCGGCAGCATCCAGTTGGACAGATCGCCGGTAGCCGATACCTGATGCGCCCCCAACACGGTAACATCCACATGGCCGCCGCGGATCATCGCAAAAGCGTCCGCCGACGAGAAATAGGCCATCCCTGGCGCCGGCTGCAAAAACTGCCCGCCGGCGTTAATCAGGTCAATATCCTCGTTGCCATCGTCGGCCAGCGGGCCGCAGTTCAGCACGCCGCTTTCGCTGTGGTAGAACACCACGCTGTCATCGTCAACGAACATCGAAACCAGCGTCGGTATGCCGATGCCCAAGTTGACATACCCGCCCGGCGGCAGCTCTTTCGCTACCCGCATTGCGATAATCGCCCGATCCAGCCGTTCCTTGCCGTCCGTCATCGCCATAGCGCCATACCCCGCAGCATTTTTGCCATTCCGATTGCTGTTCCGATAGCTATTCGTACCCGGTAAAGCCGGCCGGACGCCGGACGATGCGCTGCACGAACACGCCCGGCGTAACGATTTCCTCCGGATCCAGCGTCCCGGCCGGCGCTATTTCATCAACTTCAACTACCGTAATGCGCGCCGCCGGCGCCATCACGGCGTTGAAATTGCGCGAAGTGCCGCGATACACCAGGTTGCCGTCGGTATCGGCCCGGTGCGCGCGAATAATGGCGAAATCGGCGCGCAGCCCGTACTCCAGAATGTACTGCCGTCCGTCAATTTCCCGGCTTTCTTTGCCCTCGGCGATCAGCGTGCCGGCGCCGGTGGGAGTATAAAAAGCGTGGATGCCGGCGCCGCCGGCCCGCAGCCTTTCCGCCAGCGTACCCTGCGGCACCAGCTCCAGCTCAACCTCGCCCCGCCGATAGGCCAGCTCAAACTGCGAGGGCCGGGACACCGACGGCGACACCGGAAAAGAGGCGACGGCTTTGGCAACCTGCCCGTTCTCAATCAGCAGGCTGTGGTCAATCGCCGTGCGCCCCGGCGGCGTACCGAAACTGACCACCCGGGCGATGCCCGCCGTATTGCTGACGATGGTCAAATTGCGGCTGCCCCGATCCCGCAGCGCGGTCAGCAGATAGTGCGCCATCCCGCCGGGGCCGCCGAACCCGTCAATGAACACCGTCGCGCCGTCGGGCAAATCCGCCAATGCCGACCGACCATCGGAATATACTTTGCGGTCCGGCCGGCCGGCGGGCGGCGCCAAGTCTTTTTCCCGCAAATCCGGCTCGCTCAAATCCATATCCCGTAAATCCGGCGCTATGGACAAAGGCGCTCCGGTAACGGCTTGTACCGCATCCGCCGTCCAACCGGGGGCCAGCTCGGTCAGCGTCAGCCCGCCGCCGTCAACCGCAATCACCGCCGCATCGGTAACGATGACGCTGACGCAGCCGACGCCGGCGGCGGGCCGCGTCAGCGAAGCAACGATGTTGGGCATCCCGCCGGCATCGGCATGGGGCAGCATTGCCACGATGCGCGCGGCGCCGGCGGCGAAATCCGATATGCCGCTGGCCGTGAAATCCGATATGCCGCCGGCGGCGACGGATGCGCCGGCAAAACTGCCGCCGGCGTCAACCTGCGCGGCGTTGACGATGGCAATGTCCACATATCCGCCGCGCGCAATGGCCGCCGCATCCGACATCGCCAGCGGCGTATCGTTCAGCATCCCGCTGCCGTACAGAAACCAGGCCCTCAGTGCCGGCGGAGTTGCGCCCGGCACCAAGGCCGGCAATCCGGCGTCAACCGCAACTACTGCGCCCGGCGGAATCAGGCCGGCCACGCGCTGCGCCATTGCGTCGGCGTTGAGTCTGGCGGGATTAACCGGCGGCATACCCGTTACCCGTCCGGCCCGGCGTCATTGGCGGCGCGGCCGGCAACGTTCCGGTTGACATAGATGCCGGGAGTAATCACCAACTCCGGGTCAATCGTCCCCGGCTCGCCGATGCAGTCGGCCTCGGCAATCGTAATGCGGGCGGCGGCGGCCATTACGGCGTTCCAGCCGCGCTGCGCTCCCTGATAGGTCAAGTTGCCCATAGTGTCGGCGCGGGCGGCGCGCAGCAGGGCGAAATCGGCGCGCAGCGGCGGCTGCAACACGCAATCCACCCCATTGATGGTACGCGTTTCCAAGCCGGCGTCCGCGTTGGCCCCGCCGGCCGTTGCGGGAACGAATACGCCCCCGATGCCGGCGCCGCCGGCGCGCAGCCGTTCCGCCAAAACCCCGCGCGGCACCATATCAATCGCCAACTCCCCCGATTCCAGCAGCGGCCGGAATGTTCCGCACGCTGCGTCCGTCAAAGATGACGGAGTAATCAGCCGGGAGATGACGCCGGCAGCGGCCATTTCTGCAATTTTCGCCGCGCCAGCCCCGGAGCCGTCCGCATCATCAAAATCGCAGACTACGGTAAGCCCCTGGACGCCGGCGGCGCGGAGCGCGTCCAGCAGGCCGGACGGCGCGCTATGCGGCGCGGCGCCGCCAATCAGCACGGTAGAGCCATCGCCAATATCGGCAATCGCGGCGGCGGCGCTGTCATATACTTTGCGGAACGGCATATCCCAACTCGTCAAACACCCGCCATTCTAACGCAATGCCGGCAGAATGTCATCGGGCCGCCCGGCACTTGCCAAGCCCATCGTACCCTATTACCATTGCCGCATCCCACACCGATCGCCATCCATTGCCCCATCCCGCGCCATCCTGGAAGGCCGCTTATTCGTTACCGATACATTGCCAATCGGATTGCGCCGCCGCAGGCCGACATTGCCATTGCGCCCGGCAGCCCGACGGCCACTATCACCGCAGCGGCTGCCGCCGAGCTGCGCGACTGCTGCGCCGCCTTGTCGCTGCGCGACGATATTGCCGTGGCGGTTATCACGGGCGCCGGCCCGGTGTTCGCCGTCGGGCGCGCCAATCCGCCCGACGACATCCGACAAGCCCCAATGCCGCAGCGCATTGCCTGGCTGGACGCGATAGCGGTTGCGGATGCCGTTGCCGCCCTGCCCATGCCGGTTGTCGCCAAACTGAACGGCGATGCCGTTGCCCACGGCCTGGAGCTGGCCCTAGCCGCAGATTTACGGGTTGCCGCCGACACCGTCCGCATCGGCTGCGGCGGCCTGGACGAATACCCGTTTCCTTTTGACGGCGCGACGCAGCGGCTGCCCCGGCTGGTCGGCTCCGGTCGGGCGCGCGAGCTGCTGCTTGCCGGCCGGCTGCTCTCCGCTGCCGAGGCTCTGGACATTGGGCTGGTCAACCGCGTGGTTCCCGCCGGGCAGCTGGATGATGCGGTGTCCGCGCTGGCCGCCGAAATCGCCGCCGCCGCGCCCATCGCCAGCCGCTATGTCAAAGAGGCGGTGCGGGCCGGCGCCGACTTGACGCTGGAGCAGGGGCTGCGGCTGGAGGCCGATTTGAGCATCCTGCTGCACAGCACTGCCGACCGCGTAGAGGGACTGCGCGCTTTTGATGAAAAACGCCCGCCCGTTTTCACCGGACACTGATTTAAACCGGACAACCGGGCAATCAGCATCGGGCAATTACTGTCCGGCAATCATCATCGGGTAACCGAGCAATCAGCATCGGACAATTACTGTCCGGCAATCACCGGGTAACCGGCCCATCAGCAGAGGATTAGCGCAATGACCGTGCGGCTTGATATTCATACTCATGTTGGCGAAATGTTCGGTTTCCGGCCGCCTACGCCGGAGATTGCGGAGGCGGTCATTGCCCAAATCTGCGCCGCCGGGTTGGACGGCATCGCCATCACCGACCACTGGCGGCTGGACTGGGGGATGGAGCTGTATCGTGTCGTAGAACGGCATTTCAGCGGGCAGGCCATCATCATCCCCGGCCAGGAAATTGATGTGCGTCCGGCAAGCAGCCCCTTTGACGAGTACCACTGCACCGAACTTTATCTGCCCGGCGGGCGGCTGTTTCGCACTTACTGCCATCCCGGATACTACACGCCCAACATTGTGATTGAGGACAACATACACGGCATTGAGGTTGCCAACAGCCACCACAACTGGCACATCCGCCGCCCGCAGGTAGAGCGGATTGCCGAGGCGCATGGGCTGCTAACTTTCAGCGTCAGCGACGCCAACGCGCTGGGGGAGATCGGGGCGGGCAGCACGGCGGTGGATTGGGATGAGATGATGCGGCGGGCGATGGCGCTGGACTAGGGTATGCTTGCGTGATTCGGGCATCTTTGAACCGTCATTCCGGCTTGCGCCGAAATCCGGTGTCGTAATCGGCCATGATGGTGATGGAACCGGCAGCCATAGATTCCGGCTTTCGCCGGAATGACGAAAACCAGCCCACCTAACCATAACCCATACGGGTAGCACAAAGCAGGTTGATTATGTTGAAATACACCGCCATCGCTATCGTAATTGTTGCGGCGGAGTTGGGCGTTGTGGTATGCCGGGTTGGGGATGATCCGGTATTGCCAGCATAAGCGCATCAAGGTGCGAGGGAGCGCCTTTCGGTAGCGGGGCTTGAATTTCTCCCTGCGTATGCTATTGTGCCTTACGGACTGATGCGTCTCACGCAAGGCATTGCACTATGGCAAGCGTACATACCGATACGGAAGCCGCCTTGGACGGACTGGGGTCGGCCAAATTTCCGTTGCATCACAGCTTGGTTATTCTGGAAAACCCGGATTCCAGCACGACCGCCAAGAAAGAGGCCATGTCATCGGTCGGGCGCAAGCGCGACCCGAATCTCATCGGCATCCTCATCAGATATACGGGCGATCCTAACCCGGAAGTTGCGATGCAGGCGATCCGGGGCTTGCTGGCGTTCCGCAACGATCCGGTAGTCAAAGAGTATTTGGCGACGCTGTGCGACCATCCTAATGATATGATTCGTGATGTAGCGCAAAAAGAGGTTCACGGCAACGATGCGGTGGACGAGGATTCGCACGTCGCATCGCCGGATTTTATGAAAAACCTGGTAGTGCAAGGCGATGTACTGGAAACTTTGTCATACACTCCGGACCGGTCGGTGCATCTTACCTTCACCTCGCCGCCGTACTATAATGCGCGCGACTATTCAATATACCGCAACTATGGCGAATACCTGGATTTTTTGGAATCCGTTTTTGCGGAAGTGTTTCGGATAACTAAAGAGGGGCGTTTTTTCGTGTTGAACACGTCCCCGATTATCGTGCCGCGGGCCGGCCGCAAGTACGCCAGCCGGCGTTACCCGGTGCCTTTTGACCTCCATGCCAGGCTGGCGCAGATGGGATGGGAATTCATTGACGACATTATTTGGGCCAAGCCGGAAAAGAGCGCCAAGAACCGGGTAGCCGGCTTTGAAATGCACCGCAAACCGCTGACCTATAAGGCTAATGCCAGGACCGAGTATGTCATGGTATATCGCAAGAAGTCATTGAAGCTTATTGACTGGAATTTGCGCCAATATCCGTATCGCGTAACCAGCGAGAGCAAAATGGGCGACGACTTTGAACGGTCAAATGTGTGGAACATCCCGCCTGTGGTGGACAGGGTGCACAGCGCGGTTTTCCCCATCAAACTTTGCGACCAGGTGGTACGCTTGTACTCTTTTGTTGGGGATTTAGTGTTTGATCCTTTCGCCGGTAGCGGTACGCTGGGCAAAGCGGCGATGAACCGGGGCCGGTACTGTTTTATGACTGAAATTCAGGCGGACTATGTAGCCCGCATCAAGGATAATGTCAAGGGAACTTTGGAGCACGGACGCGCTATCCGCTTTGTCGACGTCAATCAATTCAAAAAGGAGGCCAACCTTGGCGATTACCATGCGACAGTTCGTAGTTCGGGCATCCTTAAAACGTCATTCCGGCGCAAGCCGGAATCCAGTGTCGTAATCGGCCATGATGGTGATGGAACCGGCAGCCATAGATTCCGGCGCAAGCCGGAATGACGAAAACTAGCCGGAATGACGAAAACCAGCCGGAATGACGAAAACTAGCCCACCTAACCATAACCCATACGGATACCACAAGGCAGGTTGATTATGTTGAAATACGCCGCCATCGCTATCGTAATTGCTGCGGCGGCATTCGCCATCGCCTGCAATGCCGGGCCGGCGCCGGATGCGGCAACGCCGGCTCCCGCAGCAACGACGGCAACTGCTGTCCCGACACCCGCCCCTAGCCCGACAACTGCGCCAACCGCTACGCCGGCGCCAACCTGGACGCCAGTACCCACCTGGACGCCCACGCCGGCGCCTACTTTGACGCCTACCCCTATGCCGGCGCCCACTTGGACGCCGCAGCCTACCTATACGCCGGCGCCGACGGCTACCTTGCCGCCACCGCCTACCCCGCGGCGAATCGCTACGCGTACGCCACGGCCAACAGCGACGCCTTGGCCGACTGCTACGCCGGATCCCAGCGTGCTAACGCGTGAAGCCCGTCGTCTGGCAAATGAAGCAGAGGGATATTATGACGCCGGGCATTACAAGGCTGCAATCAGAACTTACTTGCAAGCGATTGACGCGCAAAGGCAGCCCAATGCATACTTGGAGCATCAGATTGCATTGGCCTATTCCGGCGACCGGAACGATGACAAAGCCATCGTCCATTATCAGAAATCCCTGGACATAGAAAACGATTCGGGCACTCGCACCAACTTGGCCTGGGTTTATTATCGGAACGAACTCTGTACTTCGGCAATTCAAGAGGCGCAGCGGGCTTTGCGACTGCCGGACGAAGCCTATACTGATGGAACGCGCGCCCATGTTAAGGCTAACACAGTAGCCTCCCGATGCTATGAGGAACAAGGCAATCTGCCGGAAGCATTAGAATACGCTACGGAAGCATTGACGCTGGCGCAGCTGAACAACTATTCCGCTGATGACATTGACGAACTGACCGCCGCAGTCAACAAGCTTACATCGCTCACCCGACGGCCGGATCCGACGCCGTTCTACGGTACGCCGCCGACGGGAATGCTGACTTGGAAAAGCGAGCAGGGCGCTTTCTGGATACAGTATCCCGGCGGCTGCCATCATTTGGAACTCCAGGAGAATGGCTGGTGGGAAAACGAATTGCGGTGCACGCAAGATGTACTGATTCGCATATACATCAAGGAATGGCCGCCTAGTCTGAACCGCGCCAGCCGCAACACTGCCGAATGGGTTGACGAGGTTGCGGCAGATTGGCAAAGAGATCCCGATTACAGCGAGGCGTATAGGGACCGGATACATACCAAACAGGGCCGCACTATGGAACTCATCCGCTGGGAATTCACATACAGGAATGATACGCCGGGAACTTCAGTATCCGGGTTTTACATCCACCCGGACACTGGCGCGCTCTTTCGCGTCCGTATGCACTACGCTACGGAAACCGCAGCGCAAAACTGGGCTAATGTGGACTTTGCCCTCAAAAGTTTTACCGTCTTGCGCTAGTTAGGCCGCAAATCTTATGGCAACCCCATCATCCCCATCCGCCGCATTTGCTACGCTGCTTTATTCCAAAACCGCTGGCGGCGTGGCGCATCTGTCGCTGAACCGGTTGCGGCGGCGCAATGCTTACTCGGTGCAGATGCGGGATGACTTTGCCGCCGACTTGTCCGCCGTGGCCGATGATGCGGAGGCGCGGGCATTGCTGATTACCGGGGAGGGGCCGGCGTTCTGCGCCGGGGCGGACTTGTCGGAGTTTGGCACGGCGCCGTCGCAGGACGCCGCGCGCCGGGCGCGCTGGCAGCGGGATGTCTGGGGGCAGCTGATTGGCCTGGACAAGCCGATTGTCGTTGCGGTGCATGGCTACTGCATCGGTTCGGGCGTGGAGATTATGCTGCTGGGGGATGTCCGCATTGCCGCATCGGGTACTATCTTGGCGATGCCGGAAACGCGGCTGGGGCTGATTCCCGCCGCCGGGGGCACGCAGACTTTGCCCCGCAATGCCGGGCCGTCTAACGCTATGGACTTGCTGCTTACCGGGCGCCGGTTTGGCGCGGATGACGCTTTGCGCTGGGGATTGGTCAGTCGGGTAGTCGCGCCGGACGCCTTGCTGCCGGCGGCGTTTGATACTGCCGGCCGGCTGGCCCGTATCCCGCCTCTAGTATCCACCGCCGCGCGCATCGCATTGCGGCAAGGGCTTGACTTGCCCTTGTCCGCTGCGCTGCGGCAGGAACGGATGCTGGCGGCCACTCTGCTGGACGGGGATGGAGATGGCAACGGGGCGGATGGCAGCGGGGACGCCACCGCAACCGCAGCCCCATCCGCTATAATCACTGCCTAATCACGGCATGGACGGGTTATCAGAGGATGAACACTACCGAAATTTTGACGCTGGCCGCCGCCATCGTTCCCGACCGCACGGCGGTGATCTATGACGGGCGGCGCATCAGCTTTGAGCGGCTGCAAGAGCGGGTCAACCGCCTGGCCAACGGGATGGCGGCTTTGGGCATCGGGCGTGGCGACCGGGTGGCGGCGATGCAAACCAACTGCAATCAGCTGCTGGAAATTTACTTTGCCGCCGCCCAGCGAGACGCCATCTATGTGCCGGTCAACTTTCGCGCCAAAGCGGACGAACTGGCAACGATGCTGTCCATCGTAGAGCCGCGGCTGCTGTTTCTGGGGGAACGCTATCGTGCCCTGGCGCCGTCCGACGGTTCTATCGCCAGCGACCGCATCGTAATGCTGGATGCGCCGGCGGCCGGCGGCAATATCGGCTATGACGCCCTGCTGTCCGATTCCGACCCGGAGCAGCAGCATTTCCCGGAGGACGATGCGGATGCCACTACGGTGATAATGTTCACCTCCGGCACTACCAGCATCCCCAAGGGCGCGCGGCTGTCGCACGACAGCTTTGCGACATTTCTGCTGTCCAATGTCGCCCCAGCCGACCCGGATGTTGCCGAAACCAACCTGCTCACGGTGCCAATGTATCATGTGGCCGGGATGCAGGCGGCGTTGGCGGCGGTGTTCGGCGGGCGCACGCTGGTGGTGATGCCCCAGTTTGACCCGGAGGGCTGGCTGTCGCTGGCGGCCGAGCATCGCGTCAACCGGGCGATGCTGGTGCCGACGATGCTCAAACGGGTAATAGAGCATCCCCGCTTTGCCGAGTACGACCTTTCCGCTCTGGATGTCATCACATACGGGGCGGCGGCGATGCCCTTGCCGGTCATCAGGGACGCCATCGCCGCCTTTCCCGGCGCCCGGTTCATCAACGCTTTCGGGCAGACCGAAACGGCGTCCACCATCACGATGCTGCCGCCTGACGACCATATCCTGGAGGGCGAACCGGGCGAAATTGAGCGCAAGTTGCGGCGTTTGACTTCCATCGGCAAGCCCCTGGACGATGTAGAGGTGATGATTGTAGGCGAGGACGGGGAGGCCGTTCCGGTCGGCGAAACCGGCGAGATTGTAGCGCGCGGCCCCCGCATTATGACAGGGTACTGGCAGCCGGGCGCATCCGGCGGCGCTGCCAATGTCAACACTAATGCCAATGCCGACGGCGCTGCCAACGCCAATGCCAATGCCGGCGGCGATAACGGCGATGCCAACGCCGGCGGCGGCAGCGGCGATGCTATCCGCGACGGCTGGCTTTATACCGGGGATCTGGCGTGGCAGGACGCCGACGGGTACATCTATCTGGCCGGGCGGGCGCGGGACTTTATCAAGCGGGGCGGCGAAATGATTGCGCCGGAGGAAGTGGAGCAGGCGCTGGTTGAGCATCCCGGCGTGGACGAGGCGGCGGTCATCGGCATCGCTGATCTGGAATGGGGGGAGGAAGTGCGGGCGGTAGTCGTCCGCAACGCGGCCGGCAATCACGCCGCCGGCGATGCCGCCGCGGTAACCGAAAACGAATTGATTGAACACTGCCGGCAGCGGCTGGCCGGTTTCAAGCGGCCTCGTTCCATAGTGTTCGTGGACGCCCTGCCCCGCAATGTGATGGGCAAGGTGCTGAAACGGGATTTGCGAGAGGAATTTGGCTACCCGATAACGGCCAACTCCGACTGACTTGGGTCCGTTGACGCGCGTCCGTTGACGGCAAGCATTGGATGGGGCAATATCAGGCAGCCAATCCGCAAGCAACCGCATCCGCAAGCAACCAATCCACAGGAGGCAAAAATGCTGCGCGGTGAACTGCGTCCGCTACGCGATACGCTGGAGATCTACAAAAGGCCTATCATCGTGGACCTCTACTACGCGGATATGTGCAAAGATCCGTTCTCAGAACCCTGGGAAGCGGAAATCCGGCTGCGCCTTGGCGACCGGCTCCAGAAAATTTTTGCTCCGTTGTTTCTGGTCAATGAGGAAAACGGCACGGTGCGCGCCTCGCTGATGGGCGAAAGGGGCGACGGGCAAATTTTCGTCCATTTTCCCCCCACCAACTGGGGACAGACCCGGTTCTATGCCACTGAGGAAGAGCTGCTGTCAATCGCCCGCCTGCCCATCGTTTCCGGGAGGTAGCGTATGGCTCTTTCCGACATTGAAATGCGGGCCGAAATCAGAGCGAAGCGCCTGGGTTTTGACCCGCCCATTCCGCTGGAAAGCGACCGCATAGGCAGCTCGTCGATAGATTTGCTGCTGTACAAAGAGCTCACCGTTGTAGCCGGCAACGGCACAGCAGGCATCGTAGTTGACCCGTCGGCGACTGGATTTAATGTAATGTCATTTCTGCGGCGGAACGGGCGGGAGGTCATCATCCCTGATGACGGTTCCTATGAAATGCCGTCCAATCAGCTGGTGATTGGGCGGACGCTGGAAACGATTGAACTCCCGCTGCATATAGCCGGGCGGATTGAGGGCAAAAGTTCACTGGCGCGCCTGGGCTTGTCCATACACGTTACTGCGCCCAGCGTCCATGCCGGGTTTGTCGGGCCGTTGTATTTGGAGATGAACAACATCGGCCCCTATCGCATCCTGCTGCGCCGCGGGATGGAAATTGCCCAGCTGATACTGGAACACACCGGCTTGCCGGCTGAGGCGGGTTACGAAGGCCAATTTCAACAGCAGGTGTAACTAACTATGCGAATCGCAGTTATGGGCGCCGGCGGCGTAGGCGGATACTTTGGCGGCTTGCTGGCGCGCGCCGGCCACGAGGTTACTTTTATCGCAAGGGGCGCCCATTTGGACGCTATCCGGCGCAGCGGGCTGCGCGTGTCCAGCAGCAATGACGGGGATTTTACCGTTCACTGCAACGCTACCGACAATCCGGCTGAGCTGGGGCATCAGGAGCTGGCGCTGTTCGCCGTCAAGATGTATGACAACGCCGCCGCCGTTGACGCCATTGGGCCGCTGGTTGGCCCGGATACCATCGTATTGACTTTGCAGAACGGCATTGACAACGGCGAGCTGCTCAACGCCGCCTACCCCGATGGGCAAGTGATGATTGGGTCGGCATACCTGGAAGGGCGTATCAGCGCGCCGGGCGTGGTTACGCAGGGCGGGCCGGGCGCGGCGTCATTCGGCGAGCGCACGCCGGGCATCACGCCGCGCGGGGAACGTTTGCTGGCGGTGTTTCAAGGCGCCGGCTGGCGGGTAGAACTGCTGGAAAATATGACGGGGATGCTGTGGAAAAAGTTCGCTTACCTGTGCGGTTCCGCCGGGGTATGCGCCGCCAGCGGGCTGCCCTACGGCGAACTGCGTTCCGTGCCGGAAACCCGCGCTTTGATACAAGAGGCCATCGCCGAGGCCTTGGCGGTGGGCGCAGCGTCCGGCGCGCCGCTGGAACCCGACTCGCTGGAATGGTCAATGCAGGCTTTGGACAATTTCCCGGCTACCGGAATGGCATCCTTGGCCAAAGACTTCGCTGAGTCCCGGCCGGTAGAGCTGGAGGGATTGACCGGAACCGTCATTCGGATGGGCCGGCAGCATAATGTACCTACTCCGGCCAACGCGGCGCTGTACGCCGTGCTGAAACCGCGCGCCAACCGGATTGCGGCGGCGCTGGCGTCGGGCAACGGCGGCGGATAACCAGCACTAGCTGGGCGCCGGCAATTCGCCGGCCAGCGGGGTAGTTTGGGCAATGTCCAGCAGGCGTTGGCGGATGACGGGGCTATTCGCCGCAAGGTCAACGGTGGCAAAGCGGATTTCGTGGCCTTGTATAACCGCCGCCTCGTCAACATCGCAGTTAATAGCCGGGTACAACAGTACTCCGCTAGTCCGGTAAGACAACGGATCAGCAGGGTTTTCCTGGGAACGGAGATAGGCATATATCTGATAAATATGACTGCTGTGTAGTCTCCGGTTATCATACTGGCCGGGCGTAACGACCGACATAAACTTGGTATCAATGATGATGCGCCGCCCCATGCCGGAGTGTTCCAGCATAATGTCGGTTTGCATTCGCGGCAGTATCGCATCTATGCCCGGCGTGCTGCGTTCTACCGGCCAGCCAATCCAGCCGCCATGCCGGACACGCCAGCCTTGCGGAGATACAGTTACCGCATAAAATCCGGCAACGGCTTTCTCAAACAACTCCCATCCCTTATTTCTGTTGGGCATTGCCAGGGTTGACCGGCCGGCGTCCTCGGTAGGGATGGACAAGTCAAAGGCCAGCTGCGCCGCCGCCAGCATTTGCCGGTCGTCGGCATTGGTGCGGACATCCCGCAGCGACGGCCGTTCCGGGCGGCCCAAGTGATGCAGCGGGTCGGTTACGCCGGCCCGTTCCAGGTTGCCGGCCCAGGTGCGGCAGCGGCGGGATAACTCCGGGTCTTTTACTAATCCGGCCAGTTTTCGCAGCGCCGCTTTGACATAGCGGTTGCGCGGGGTGTCAACGGTTAGTTCGTCAAAGATGCAGGCAATCCGGCCCCGTTGCAGCAGCTGGCGGCGTTCCGTGCGGAGCAGATTGACGCGGCCCCGCACCCGGTTGAGGTCGGCTTGCCGCCGTTGGTAGTCGTGGCTGAGGTTGCGGCGCAGTCGGCGGGCGACGGCGTAGGTCAGGATTTCGGCGGCCAGGTTGGGAATGTCATCGGGGGCGTCCTCAACCGCAACGCGACGGGTTGGCGGCAATTCGCGGTAAAGCTGCGAGGCGTACAGCAGCAGCAGCCAGATGTTGCGTACCGGAATGCGGCCGATGTAGCCGGGGGCGTAATCGGCGGCGGCAATGTCCGGTGGAGGCGTCATTATTGCTAACGCCGGTGGCGGAAGTGAACGCGCATTGTATGCAGCAACGATGCTGTGCTTACCAGAAATCCGGCAAACACGATGAGCCGATGGATGCTGAAGTTGTCAATCAGCCGCGCCAAAGTCAGTACGGCAAATGCGGCGCTCAAGGCTATCAGGATGATGCAGATAATCCTCAACATTGCCCCATCTCCGAATATCTGTTGAAAACCCCGTACCGCATAGTGCCACCCCTATCATCTGCTACTAGCAATGTACGCCGGCGCCGCAATCCCTGTCAATCCGGCGTTATTACGGCAAGCCGTCCAGCAGCGCGGATTGGGCATCATCCGCCGCTTTGGGATTATCAAACCAGTATTCGCGCAGCAGCGGGGCGATTTCCGTTGCCACCGCCTGCTTGAACCATTCCTGCGGGTTGGGGATGTCCGCGCCGGGCGGGGGCGTGACTACGCTGTGGCCGATGCGAAACTGCGGGCCTAATGTAGGGTCGGCGGCGATTTGGTTGTTCAGCGCGGTTAGACGGCTTTCTATATCGCGCAGCAAAGCGTCCGGTATGCCGCAGTTGTCGCTGACCCAATTGCGCCAGACGCTGCCCAAAGTGGGTTCCAGGTCAAAGAACGCAAAGCGGCGGCGCAGGGCAAAATCCACCAGCGCCAGCGAACGGTCGGCAATGTTCATCGTACCGATGACATACACATTGGGCGGAATATGGACGCGCTCGTCGTCCGTGCGCGGGTAAGCCAACGCCATCGCTTCGCCCGGATTGCGCTTGTCGGCTTCCAGCAGGGTAAGCATCTCGCCGAAAATCTGCGCCGGATTGCCCCGATTGATTTCCTCAATGACCATCACATAGCGGGCATCAGGGTTCTGCTTGGCATCGTCAATCATACGCAGCAACGGCCCGTCAACCAGTTCCAGCCGCCCATCGCCGGCCGGACGCCAACCCCGCACAAAGTCCTCGTAGGACATATTGGGGTGGAACTGCAACGGCCTTACCCGGTCATCATCTTTATAGCCCACCAAGGCATAGGCCAGCCGCTTGGCGAGCCAGGTTTTGCCGGTGCCAGGCGGGCCTTGCAGGATGATATTGCGCTTGTCGGCAAGGCGTTGCAGCATCGTTTCCAATCGGGCGCGGTCGAGGAAACAGCCGTCATTGATGATGCTGTCGATGGTGTAGGCATCATCGCTAGATTCCGTTACCTCGACGGTTTCGGGAGGCATTCCGAAAGCTGTCGTTATGAATTCATCACACCCTTTGGTGCCTGGTTCCACTTTCCAGACGCATTGTGTCGCATCGAACCCTACCAATTCGGTTGGGCAGTTACGGACGTCCCTCGCTCCACCGGCAATCCAACGCCAATTAACCTCCACTGATGGTCGGTCGGGCAAATTGTTATGTGTAATCAAGCCGGTTGCCCAGATCCCCACGGATGGGATAGGCTCTCCAGAAGGGCTCCTGCCGTAATTCCGAAACTCCTCGAATTTGATGGCGATGCGGTCACCGGGGAGCATACTGCTAACGACATCAATAGCAGGGGCATCGTGTTTGTGGGTTGCGGGATAGCAACGCCAGTAGCCGTTATCAATGTAAGTATCCCAGCGATTGCCGCCGGTGACGAACCATACCGGGCGTCCATCGCCGTTGTTGTTAGCCGAAACCATCGTTGCGCCCCCTTTTGCAGTTGCTGCGTTGCGGGATATGACAGGATAGCAAACCCGCTGTGCGCCGCCTATCCCTCCGGGTAAGTCAACTTCAGCAGCATATGCCGGCGGTTTTTGGTGTAGGGGCGCACCTGTTCGGGCCAGCGGCCGGCGTCCACTGCTGCGGCCCATTCGGGGCTGGTCAGTACTTCGGGGTTTTCCAGCTGATAGACGGCGTGATGCTTGGGCGTGCCGGGTATTTCAATTTCCTGCACTTGCCCGCCCATGGCCATCAGCAGACGCTGCGTTTCGTAGCGGGTTACGCCGATGACGCCGGGCGTTTGGTTGAGCAGCGGGCAGTGTTCGGTGTTGTACACTTCGTTGAACAGGGCCTCGCGCTCTGCGTCAATGTCCATACTGGCGATGAACAGGTATTGGGATTTGAGGTCGGCCATCGTAAAACCTCCGTTGGGTATTGGCGTGGATGGACAGGATGAACGGGATGTTGGATAAGCGTTAGTGCGATTGATGCAGCATTTGCGCCGCCATTGCCCAGTCGGAGCGCGCCGCCGTCATTTGGCCCAGGGCGGCGTAGGCTTTGCCGCGCGCTACATAGGCTACGGTATAGCGGTCATTCAGCGCGATGGCGTCGGTGAAGTCGGGGATGGCGTCCGCATTGCGCCCGGCGTCGCGGAGGGCCAGGCCGCGCCCGTAAAGGCTGGCGGCGTCGGCGGGACGGCGGGACAGGGCGGCGGTGAAATCGGCGATGGCGGCGTCCAGATCGCCCATCCTATAGTAGGCTTGGGCGCGGGCTTGCCATGCCGCCGGCGGGGATGCGTCCAGTTGCAAGGCTTGGCTGCAATCGGCGGCGGCGTATGCCCAATTTTCCAGCGCCAAATGGGCCAATCCCCGTTGCAGCCAGGCGTCCGCATTGCCGGCGTCATTGCTGATGGCATACAAAGCGACGGCAGCATCCAACTCGGCAACCGCCGCCGCAAACCGCCCCAGCATCGCCAACGCCTGGCCCCGCCGATAGCGGACGCCGGCATCGTCCGGGTCAATCAGATACGCCAGATCCAGTTCGGACAGGGCGGCGTCGGCTTTCCCCTGTTGCAGCAAAGCCTCGGCCCGTTGCAGATGCACGACGACGGCGACGGATTGGGGTTGACGCAGCGTAGTCATAGTGATTGCCGGCGGATGTGGAGCGTGTTGCCGAATCCCCTGTCATTCCTACGCCCCAACCCGTCATTCCGGCTTGCGCCGGAATCTATGGTCGTTGGTTCCACTACCGTAGTGGCGGGTTACGACGCTGGATTCCGGCTTGCGCCGGAATGACGGTATGGTGGCGGGACTGGTGGGGTGGTGGCCGGAATGACGGTGGATTTGACAGTTTGACGGCGGCGGCTAGAACGCCCGCTTGTGCGAGTAGTCAATCTCCTCGTTGGTGATGAATTCCAGCAGGACGGCGTTGCCCTCATCGTTCTGGCGGCGGGCGCGCTGGAACGCCGGAATGATTTCGTTGGGGTCGGTGATGCGCTCGGCGTAGCCGCCCATGGCCCGGCCCAGATCGGCGTAGTTGCCGCCCAGGTCGCGCGTGTTGTAGAGGTCGTGAGAACGCTGCATTGCGCCCGTCTCTACCGCCATCGTAGAGTTGTTCAGCACCACGGTAGTGATGGGCGCGCCGCTGCGGACGGCCGTCTCAAAGTCCAGCCCTACCATCCCGAAAGCGGCATCGCCCATAAAGTTGACGCACATCTTGTCGGGGGCGGCCAGCTTGGCGCCGATGACCAGCCCCAGTCCGGTGCCGAGCCCGTGCGATTTGCCCCAGCCCAGATAGCTGCGCGGGCCGCCAGCCCGGTAGAACGGCGTAATCTGGTCGCGCGGGCTGCCGGAATCGTGCGTGATAATCGCATCATCGGCCGGCACGGCCTGCTGAAATTCGGTAATGACCCGGTAGGGATTGACCAGCGGGCCGGGGGCGGCGGTCTTGTGCTGCCATTCGGCCAGCCAGGCGTTGCGGACGGATGCGATTTCGCCGGCGACTGCGCTGTTGTCGCGCCCGCCGGCGCCCACGATTTCCCGGCAGGCGTCAATCAGCTGCCGCAGCGTCAGTTTGGCGTCGCCGATGAGCGGGTACTGCACATCGTAATCCTTGTTCAGGTCGCGCGGGTCGTTAGTGTTCTGGATCAGCGTGCGGCCCGGCGGCAGGTTCATTGACATTCCATGCTTGGTAAAGCTGGCGCCGACGCCAAAGATGACATCGGCGCGGCGCACGAAGTGATAGACGGCGCCGTTCATCACGCCGGAGCCGCTGCCGAGCGCCAGCGGATGCTGCTCCGGGAAGCCGCTTTTGCCCAGCAGGGTAGTCATCACCGGAGCCGACAGCAGCTCGGCCAGTTCCACCAGCTCGGCAGTCGCTGCGGCGTACATTATGCCCTGGCCGGCGTGGATTACCGGATGGGCGGCGGCGCAGAGGGCGCGGGCGGCGGCTTCAATGTCGGCGTCGTCCGCTTGCGATGCGGCGCGGCGCACATTGCCGCCCCAGTAGAACGCTTCCTCGGACACTTCCTCCAGGGCTACATCGGCGGGGATTTCCACCATTGACGGGCCGGGGCGTCCGGTGTACAGGGCGTTGACGGCGCGCCGCATCACCTGGCTGGTACTCTGCGACAGGTTGAGGCGCTCCAGATGCTTGGTAATGCTGGCAAAGCTCGCAACGGAGTCAAACATCGGAAACACGCCCTGCCGTTCCCGGGGATGGCCCAGCGGCAGCAGCAGCACCGGCACGGAGTCGGAAAAGGCGGTAGCGACGCCGGAATAAGCGTTTTCGGCGCCGGGGCCGTACTGCATCGCAAAGACGCCGGGAGGACGCCCGTTGGTAACGCGGCTGTACCCGTCGGCGATGCCCACGCCAACCCGTTCCTGGCGGCAGATGACGGGCCGGATGCCGGCGGCGGCGCAGGCTTCGATAACCGGAGTAGTCGGAAAGCAGGAAAGGTATTGCACCCCTTCCCGTTTGAGGATTTCGGCGATGGCGTCAATAGTCTGCACGGAATGCACCTCACAAAGCTGGTAAGCGGGATGATAACCGACGGGCCGCAGCGCAACCCGCGCCGCCCGACGGCTGCCAGTATAACATCAGGCCAGGCCGGCGTCGCAGTATGGTAAGATTGCCCCCAATGGCATACTGCCCACCGGGGAGGCTTTTGCGATGACCACAACCGACGCTGTTGTCCAGTATCCGTACCCCGACGTTGCCGCCGCCGTGGCGCGGGCTTTGAGCAGCGCCAACGACCGGCCCAATCCGGAATTGGACGCAACCCGTTCCCCCCGTAAATACGCCGCTATGTCCCGGGATTTTCGCAGCAGCGCATGGCAGCATCTGGAGGGCGGCGACCTGCCCCAAGCGTCTAATAAGGCGTGGGGACTGGTAGCCGAAACGGTCAAGGCCGTCAGCGCCCAACACGGCGGCATTATTCATACCCATCGCAGCATTATGGAGGTAGTTACGCAGCTGCGCCGGCTGCTTGCCGACGCCGGCGATGCGGAAACCGCCCGCCAAATCAGCCGGGCTTTTCTGGTGGCTCGGGACCTTCACACCAACTTTTACGAGGATGACCTTTCCGAGGACATCGTTATGGAAGGGCTGATTGAGTGCGAGGAATTGTCGGAGCGGCTGTATGCCCTGTTCTGGCGAGAGACAGCGACGGGATGATGCGCCGGCGGGTCGGCGCCGCAGTATGGTAAGATTGCCCCCAACGGGATACCAACCCGCTGCGAGGCTTTCACGATGACTACTATAACCGACACTGTCGTCCCGTATCCGTACCCCGATATTGCCGCCGCCGTGGCGCGGGCTTTGAGCAACGCCAACGACCGGCCCAACTTGGGGCTGGACGCAACCCGTTCTCCCCAAAAGTACGCCGCTATGTCCCGGGATTTTCGCAGCAGCGCCTGGCAGCATCTGGAGGGCGGCGACCTGCCCCAAGCGTCTAATAAGGCGTGGGGACTGGTAGCCGAAACGGTCAAGGCCGTCAGCGCCCAACACGGCGGGGTCATTCACACCCACCGGGGCATTACCGAAGTGGTTGCCCAGTTGCGCCGGCTGCTTACGGATGCCGGAGATGCGGAAACCGCCCGACAAATCAGCCGTGCTTTTCTAACGGCCGGCAAGCTCCATATCAACTTTTATGAGGACGATCTCCCCGACGATCTGGTACTCGAAGGGCTGATTGAGTGCGAGGAATTGTCGGAGCGGCTATACGCCCTGTTCTGGCGGGAGCCGGCGTCGGGATGATGCGCCGGCGGGCCGGCGCCGCAGTATGGTAAGATTGCCCCCAACGGAACACCGACCCGCTGTGAGGCTTTTGCGATGACTATAACCGACGCTGCCGCCCCGTACCCGTACCCCGACATTGCCGCCGCCGTGGCGCGGGCTTTGAGCAGCGCCAACGACCGGCCCAATCCGGAATTGGACGCAACCCGTTCCCCCCAAAAGTACGCCGCTATGTCCCGGGATTTTCGCAGCAGCGCCTGGCAGCACCTGGAGGGCGGCGATTTGCCCCAGGCGTCTAACAAGGCGTGGGGAATGGTAGCCGAAACGGTCAAGGCCGTCAGCGCCCAACACGGCGGCATTATCCATACCCATCGCAGCATTATGGAAGTGGTTGCCCAGCTGTGTCGGCTGCTTACGGACGCCGGCGATGCGGAAACCGCCCGCCAAATCGCCAGCGCATTTAGGACCGCCCGGGATTTCCATACCAACTTTTACGAGGACGACCTCTCCGAGTACTTCATACTGCAAGGGCTGATTGAGTGCGAGGAATTGTCGGAGCGGCTGTATGCCCTGTTCTGGCGGGAGCCGGCGGCGGGATGATATGCCGGCCGCTGCCATCGCACCCGTAGCGGCTGGCGCGCTATCGTCGGAATGATAGAATGCCTACCCGTATTTATCACGCTTGGGGCAGGTTGTTTTGAATAGCGGAGCTCTCAACGGGGTCAAGGTCATCGACCTTACCCATCATATTGCCGGGCCTTACGCCACCAAACTGCTGGCCGATTTTGGCGCCGACGTCCTCAAAATTGAGCGGCCCGGCGGCGACCCGGCACGGCGTCTCCCCCCGTTCTATCACGACGAACCGCATCACGAGAAAAGCCTGCCTTTCCTGTACCTCAACACCGGCAAGCGCAGCCTGACGCTGAACCTAAAATCGGAAACCGGCCGCAGCATCCTGCTGGAACTGCTGGCCGACGCCGATGCCTTGGTAGAGAACTTTGCCCCCTGCGTACTGCCGTCGCTGGGCTTGGACTACGCCGCGCTGCGGGCGCATAACCCCCGACTGGTCGTCGCTTCGGCGTCAAACTTCGGGCAGACCGGCCCCTGGCGCGATTACCGCGCTACCGAAATCGTGGAGTACGCCCTGGGCGGGCTGATGTACATATTCGGCGCCTACGACCGCGAACCGCTAAAGCACGCTCTGAACCAGGCGCAGTTCAAGGCGGGCGCTAACCTGGCCTCGGCCACGCTGCTGGCGCTGTATCACCAGCGGCTCACCGGCGATGGGCAGCGCGTTGATGTATCCATACAGGAAAGCATTGCGTCGGCGCTGCGGGATGTAACTAACAACTATACTTACACCGGCGCCGTCCGCCGCCGCCAGCCCAACCACACCGGCGACTTGACTCGGGTGCGGGCCGTGTCGGACGGCTATGTGCTGCCCAACCCCGGCATCGGGGCGTCGCTGGACTGGCAGACGCTGGTAGATTTTCTGGAAGCGCCGGAGTTGGATGACCCCCGCTTTGACAACGCCTCTGCCCGGCTGGAAAACGCCGCCGCGCTGGGCGATATTCTGGATCAAATCTTTGCCGGCAAACGGAAACAGGAGATTTTCTACGCCGCCCACGCCAAGCGGTTCATCTACGGCGTCATTGATTCCCCCGCCGAAACTGTGGACAACCCGCAAATCCGGGCGCGGGGCTACTATGCGCCGCTGGAACATCCCGAGCTGGGCGAAATCACTTTTCCCGGCGCCCCTTTTCTGATGAGCGATTCGCCTTGGCGGGTTCACTCTCCGGCGCCGCAGCTGGGCGAACACAACGCCGCAACGCTGGCCGCCTTAGGCTACGACTCGCAGGGGCTGGCCTACCTGCGCGCCTCGGAGGTTATCTGATGGGGTTATCTGATACGGCGGTGGCCGGGCCGTTGCGGGGCATCCGCATCGTGGAAATGGGGCAGCTCATCGCCATCCCCTCAGCGATGAAATGGCTGAGCGATATGGGCGCGCAGGTCATCCGCCTGGAATCGGTGCAGCGGCTGGAAAGCTATCGGACGGATTCCCTTTACCATAACGATGTTGAGGGCGATTTCTGGAATCGGGGCGCCAATTTCTACGAGCAGAACCGCAACAAGCTGGGCCTGACGCTGGACTTGAGCCGCGACGCCGGCCGCGCCGTGCTGCGCGATCTGATTGCCATTGCCGATGTGTTCGCCGAAAACTTTACGCCCCGCGTCATCCGCAATTTTGGCCTAGAGTACGCCGACCTCCGCAAAATCCGCCCCGACATCATTATGGTGTCGTCCACCGGCTACGGCTTTGACGGCCCTTGGGCCAATTTCGGCGCTACCGGCCCGTCCACCGAGGGCGCCGCCGGCCTCGCCTACATAACCGGCTATCCCGACGGCGGCCCGGTAATGTCCGAGATTCCCTACACCGACTACACCGCCGGCGAACACACGGTGGCCGCCGTAATGCTTGCCCTGATGCACCGCCTTAATACCGGACGCGGCCAGTTCATCGATGTATCACAGACGCAGACTTGCAGCGCGACTATACCGGAGGCGCTGCTGGACTGGACGGTGAACGGGCGCGTGCCGCCCCGCATCGGCAATTCGGATCCGGCGATGTCGCCCCACGGCTGTTATCCCTGCGCCGGCGATGACCGCTGGATCGCCATCGCGGTGGACAGCGATGCCGCATGGCAAGCCTTGTGCCGCGTAATGGGCCGCGCCGATTGGGGCGCCGACCGCCGTTATGCCGACGCGTTAAGCCGCATCGCCCACCGCGCCGAGCTGGATCAAATGCTGGCGCTGGAAACGCAGCAGCACGACAACCATCGTCTGATGCATCTGCTGCAAGCCGAGGGCGTCGCCGCCGGCGCCGTCTTGGACAGCAAAGACCTGCTTTTCAACGAACACCTCAATGCGCGCCGTTTCTACGAAGTGATTGAGCATCATCCCGACACCGGAATGCCGCCGCTGCCTTACGCCAGCCGCCCTTGGAAACTCTCCGGCACGCCGGCCGCTCCGCCCCAAGCCGCGCCTCTGATGGGGCAGCACAACCGGGAGCTGCTGGCCGACCTGCTGGGGCGGACGCCGGCGCAGATTGACGCTCTGGCAGCCGATAACATTATCGGCAACGCCCCGCTGACACCGCGCGGAGTGCGCCGTCCTTCGCCGGACGAGCAAGTGCGGCAGGGCCGGATGCAACGCTACGAAACGGACTACGCGGAGCAGGTGCGGCGGCAGTTCGGCATCGCCGAATAGTTGACGCAATCAATCAGGAGCAGCCGATGCCGAACCCACTGACGGCAAAAGTCAACGAGCTGCGGGCCTGGCAGCTGGCGTTGGTTATAACCGCCGGCATCCTGCTGGCCAGCGCGATTGTAGTCATATTAGCGGCGGCCAGCTTCGGCATCGCCGACCGGCTGAACGGCGACAAAGTACGCTGCAACGAAATCGGCGGCGACCTGGTTGAACGGCGGTATGCCGAGCAGCTGGGTTGGGACTGCTGGGAGCGGTTTTAGAGACCCGCAGCTAAGCGCCATCCGTATATCCGCCCGCCCGCAGCGCCGTTGACGATACATCGGCGCGGAACCGGCTTTCCGGGATGGGAACGAACAGCGGGCGAAATCCGTCGGGCGCCGCAATGTCGTCCAGAGTGTGAAACACGCCGGCGCCGTCAATACCGTCAACCCGATCAACACCGTCAGCCCGGTCAACCCGGCCGGCCACGGCGAACCGGCAGCCCAGCGCCCACATCTCCGCCAGCGCCGTCAGCATCGCCGGCTCCGAGCCGCCGTAATAGCGCGGTTCAATCAGCCGCGTCGCCGTATCCCACCCGATGACAAACCCGCACCCTGGAAACAGTCCCGCCTTTTTACGAAAGGTTGCGGCGCGCGTCAGAACCAGCGTCCCGGCGCCGTTCATCCCGTCCAGCAGGCCGTCAATCCGGCGTCGCACCTCGTCCTCGGCCAATGGCGGTTTGTCCACATTTACCACCGACAGCTCGTAGGCAACGGGGCTTCCCAGAATTGCCGCGCCGGCGGCGGCCAGCCGGATATGCCCGTCGTGCATCGGATTGAAAGAGCCGGGCAACAGCGCGGTTGGCGGGTCGGCGTCGGTGGACATTCGCCCGTCCGCGTGAACCGTGATCCAGTCGGCGTTGCCGTCCAGCAGCCGCCGGATCGGATCGCCATGAGGCGTTGTCGTGGTGTCCACCGTTTCCGAGGGCGCCAGTTTCAGATCAATCGCAGTGTCCAGGCCGCACGCCCGCGCTATCGCTGATATTACCAGTCGGCTTACCGCGTCCTCCTCGCCGGCCCGGTCGCGCCGCCCCTTTTCCAGAACCAGCGCATCTACGGACGACCCGGCATCGTCCCACACTGCGACATAGGCCCGGTGTTCGCCGCGCTTGGCGCGGTCGGTAGCGATAGTTGCGGTGCAGGCGATGCCGATGATGGGCTGCGGGCTTTCCCGCAGCGCCATTCCGCGCTGCCAGGCGGCCCGGGCCATACGGCGGGCCGTATCTGCGGAAACCGTCTGCTCCGGAGCGTAGCCGCCCAGAAAGTCGGTCATCGCCCGGTAGCCGTAAGGCACGCGTGTTTCCAGCACCGTCCGGGATGCGCCGCCCACGCCCAGCAGCCAAGCCAGCGCATAGTTGCCGGCCCCCGCAACGGCAATCACGGCCTGATGTGGGGTGCCGTGAATTTGCGCTGCCAGTTCCGCTATGTCGGCGTCCATATTCTGCATAGCCGGATGATTGTACCACTCCGCAAAACCCGGTCAACTTCCCGCGGCCCCAAACCGTCATTCTGACAACACTTATCCATAATTCCGGCAGCCCCCAACCGTCATTCCGGCGAAAGCCGGAATCTATGGTTGTTGGTTTCGTTACCGTAATGGCGGCTTACGATGCTGGATTCCGGCTTTCGCCGGAATGACGATGAGTTGCGCCTCGTCCTATAGTGATGGCCTAGTGGTGACCGCCCTATGGCCGCAGCATCCGGCTTTCCGCAATTGCCATCTCCCCGGCTATCTTGCGATCCCATTCCGCGGCCCAGGGCTGCGGCAGTCGGGGACGCGCTTCCCGCCAGCGCAGCGGCGTTGCGCCCCAAGTTGCGCCGGACACTACATCGGCCAGAAACGCCGTCATATCGCCGCCGTCCATTGCGTTGACTACCCGGCAGTCCAGATAGCCGAAACATCCGGCCAGGATCGGGCTGCCGGTAAGCTCGCTTGCGCCAGAGGTATCCGCTAGGGGAATATCCGCCAGCTTGTCGCCCTCCCGCCCGGAGCGCATCCCCAGCTGCCAGATTAGCGGCAGCTGTTCGGAGGACAGAAAATTCACCGCCAGCACCCCGCTGGCCGCAACCAGTTCGCAGGTATAGTTGGTGTGGTAAAGCTGCACGATGATGCGCGGGCGATGCAACACGATAGACGCCGACGTAATCGCCACCGCAATCTGCGCGTTGGCCGTATCCCCGCAGCGGGTGGAAACGGCGGCCAGCGGCGCGCTCAACCCGCTCAGCATTGGGCCGACATCCGCCGGAGCGATACCCGGATTTGATGCTGACATAGCCTCTCCGCTATCTCGGAACATAGTAAGCCGGAGCCAAGATTATGGACGCATCACCAGTCCGGCTGCGTGTCGGCGGTGGCAGTCCGGGTTACCCGCTGCTGCCCTTCCCCGTTCCCTTGCATATACAGTATCTCGGCGTTGCCGTGGGCGTATGAAACGAAAGCAATCCAGTCGCCGCCGGCCGACCACGCCGGTTCCAGGTCATCCACCTTGTTATGCGTCAGCTGCTGCCGGTCATCGCCGTCCGCCTGCACGGTATAGATTTCGGACTGGCTGTCCCCGTCATCCGCACGGGATACAAAGGCGATGCGGCGTCCGTCCGCAGACCAGGACGGCGCAAATTCATCCGCATCGGTGCTGGAAACCGCCGTTTCCTCAATATCGGAGGTCCAGTCTTTGGACTTCAGAGCATACACATCCCGGTCAGCATCGTTCTGCCGCACGAAAGCGATACGGTCGCCTTTGGGAGACCACACCGGCGCCGAGTCCGGGTCGTCGGTCAGTCGGATGCGGTTGACGCCGTCCGGATTACGCAGCAGCAGCCCTTCGTTGTCCGCCTCCGTGAATACCAGCCAGCCGCCATCCGGCGACCAGTCGCCGATGCGCTCGCGTTCCGGGTTGAAAGTCAGCCGGGTCGGCTCCCGGTTTTCCAGGTCAACCACATAAATATCGGGTTCGCCGTCGGCTGCGGATACATAGGCCACCATACTGCCGTCCGGCGACCAGACCGGCGGCTGTTCCGGATCCACATCCCGCGCCAGTACGCCGGTTTCCGCATTGTCCGTTTCGTACAGCATCAGCAGGGACGCCGGTTCATCAACGACTACCCAAGCCAGAAACCGTTGCTCTGGCGACCAGCGGGGATAGCGCGCGTCATCTCCGCGCCCGGATACGCGTTCCGCTTCCCCCGCGTCCGGATCTATTACCCATACTTGCCCGGCGCCGTTGTCCGCAGTGGACACATAGGCCAGCAGCGGCGGGCCGCCGCCGAACCAGTTGGCGGCAAAACAGCCAGCGCCGGCAAAGGCCAATGCCAGCGCCAGCAAAATTGGCCCCGCCGCACGCTTCCTGATATGGCACAAATTCAGCATCACCGCCTATTATAGACATACGACGGCGCCCGCCGCAGTCGCAACCGGCGCGCGGAATTGGGCAAAACGCAGCGATTTACCGGTGCAACCGGATTCCGGCTTTTGCCGGAATGGCGGCCAATGATGGCGGCGTCTATGCGACGCGGGTAACTTTTTCGCTGGGTTGCAGGCAGCGGACGCCGTTGGCTTCGGCTTCCCTGAGGATGTTTTCCGGCGGCAGTCTGCCGATTACCAAAGCGTAAGTTTCGCAGGCCGTGATGCGGGCGAGATGGTTAGCGTTGCGCCGGGCGCGGCTGACGTCGTTTCTGGTGATGGAGCCGCTGCATTCAATGAGTACATACCGGGTTTGGCGGTCCGATTTGCCGATCGCGCGGAGCGCCAAGTCGGAGCGTATGAGGCTCTGGAGTTCGTTCTCTGGAATGTCGTCGGCCGCATCGCCGGCTTCGTCAACGATGTTCAGCAAGTCGGTGTTATCCAGCCATACCGGGCGGCGGATGTTGAATATGCCGGCAATCGTGCCAACCATCTTTTTGGCGTCAAGCGGCAGGAACTTGGCGGAGAGGTTCTCCTGCCCGGTTTCCAGTCGGGCAAACCGGGTTTCCATCTTGGCTTGCCCGGCTTCCAGCCTGGCCTGCCCGGTTTCCAGTTTGGCTTGCCCGGCTTCCAGCCTGGCCTGCCCGGCTTTGAGATCCGCGATGTCCTGCGTATGCTGGGACTGGACTTCCAGCACTTGGGCGAGGACTTCGTTAGTACGGGCTACTGCTTCGTTGGTACGTTCTACTGCTTCGTTAGTGCGTTGCAATTCTGCGGACAGCTGGGCCACGACCTCGTTGGTATGCTGTTGGTCCGCGGCGATCTGGGCCACGACCTGAGGCAGGTTGAGCAGCTCTTGCGTGAGCAGGTGCTGGCGCATCATATCGGCCACTTGCGGATGGCCGGCAAGGATGTCCAGGATGTCCTGAAAAACCCGGATGGGCTGGGCGGCAGCTTCCGCGGTAGTAGTCATTTCGGTCCGATGCGCTCCTGTCGGTTGTATAGTAATGGTAGCACACAAAGGTTAGGAATGACAGCGGAGTTGTTATGCTGGCAGTGCTTCCGATTGAACGGCTGGGTTGAGCGGATCTCGATAACTGCCCCGCACCATCCGAAACGGGCCTGGCGACATGGCATTCTTTGCATAATCTGCCGCAATGCGGTTATAGTCGGATTATCCCCATCACAGAGGCTCCGCTATGGCGCGCGCTTACAGCCCTGGCATCCCCTGCCCGGAATGCGGCCCCAACTGGATGCCTAAAAACGGCGCCTCCAAAGGCCGCCAGGTCTATCGCGGCGGCAACCGCAAACGCTATTACACCCAAAGGCGCCGCCGGCACCCGCCCCAGCGCCGCCGACCAGGAACAGGCCGTGCGTTGCACGGGTAGGGCGTCTCCCAGAGCGCCATTGCGCGTATTATTGGCGTAAAGCCGCCGGCGGTAAGCCGGTGGGTCAAAAAGGAGGGCTGCCGCACTCTCCCGGCGGCGCCGCCGGGAGAGTGCGGCAGCCGGCGGCGTTGATTTCCTATGCTGTGCTGTGGATTTATCAGCAAGCCAGACATGGTACCAGGTGGCAAGATTGGGTGAATTGGCATGGCGGTAGTTGAGGAAACCGACGGCTGCCGCGGGGCGGATACCGGAATACTCAGGCACCAGCTTTGAGGTAGGCGACCGCAGCGAAAATACCCTTCAGCGGCGGTACGCCCGCTTGCCGGAGGCGGAGCTGTACCGCAGAGACGCTTATCCGGTGTACGGGAGTTGGCTGCCGCCGGACTGCCATAAGATAGGCAAGGACGGCGCGGTGAACCGGACGAGGGCTGGCATTCGTGGCGGCGGGGCAAGCTGAGCTGGCCAGCGCGGGATACGAAAGCGTACACCAATATCGCGGTCATGCTGGTGTATGCGCTGGCCTTGCTGCTGGCGGACTGGCCTGCAAAACCCAATGTCAGTTTATGTTGAGAATGCCCAGCCCGGTATTTACAAACCGCCAGCTATGACCGACAGCGAAATCCGCCGCCCGGCGCAATGTTTTGCGATATTCCGATACAGTTATTATCGGCAAACTGCCGTTATTGACCTTGCTTTGCCCCGTTGCTACAATGATGCTACAACTATTCGGTATCACGCCGGCATTGCCGCCGCTGGCGCAGCAAATCGCCGCAATTTTTGCGGGAGGGACGCTATGGTTACTACCTTCAACGAAAACCTGTTTTCCCCGGAAGTGGTGAAAGACCCCTACTCCTATTTCGGGCGGATGCGTGAGGAAGACCCCGTCCACTGGAACGACCCCTACAAGCTCTGGGTCATTACCAAGTACAAGGATCTGGTCTGGGTAACGCGGCACCCCGAAGCGTTCTCGTCCGAAGTGTTCCACCGCGACCCGCTGCCTCCCTACCCGTCCATTGACGAGTCCGATATGGGCCTGTATGAGGATGTGCGCCGGTTTTTCAGCCAGTGGTTCATCCAGCACGACCGCAAAGAGGTATCGGTGCACGGCGGCCCCGACCACACCGATATGCGAAAGGTCATCCACGGCTACTTTACGCCCAAGGCGATGGAGCTGTGGCGTCCGCTGGTGCAATCCGCCATCAAGCAGCTGCTGGACGAAGCCGAGGAACGCGGCAGCATGGATGTGATGCGCGACTACGCCACCCCGCTGCCCCTGCTGGTCATCGCCGCCATGATGGGCATTGAAACCTACGACCGCCAGTTCATCCGCTCGCTGGCCGAGAAACTGCTGTTCATCGGGCGCGGCAACGCCGACCGGATGCAGCCGCTCACCGAAGGCATCACCGAATTGCAGGAATACCTGCGGCCTATGGTCAAAGACCGGCTCCAAAACCCCAACGGCGACCTGCTGGACCGGATGACCGACGCCGCCCGGATGACTAACGCCGCCGGCGACCGCATTATGGACGAGGAACAGGTTGTCGCCAACGCCATCCTGCTGCTGCTGGCCGGCCACGAAACCACCATCAACCTCATCTGCAACGGCACCCGCGCCTTTATGACGCACCCCGACCAGTGGGATCTGTTCAAGAGCGACCCGGCCGGCCGAATGATTCGCGCCACCGAGGAATGCCTGCGCTACGACCCCCCGGTCAAGTCCATCACCCGCATTGCCGGCGAGGATGTGGAACTGGGCGGCAAGACCATCCAAAAAGACGAGCGGATGCGGTGGTTTATGACTTCCGCCAACCGCGACCCCGAAGTCTTTGACCGTCCCGACGACTTTGACATTGAGCGCTATCCGAACCCGCACGTCGCTTTCGGCAGCGGCATTCACCACTGCCTGGGCGCTACCCTGGCGCGGCTGGAAGGGCAGGAAGCGTTCAAGGCCATTGCCGAACGGTTCCCCAACCTCAACATTGACTGCGACCCGGACGGCCTTACCTACACTTCCAGCATCACTTTCCGCACGCTGGAAAGGCTGCCGGTGAACCTGTCGTAACGGGGGCAGCCGGGCCGATTCGCCGCACTGGCCGGGGCGGGTTCGCAACCCGCCCCGGCTGTACTTTGGCGTTGCGGCGCCGGATAGCGCCCGGCGCCGGCAAATAGTATGGCATCCCGTCGGAACGCTTTGACATACGGGTGATTTACTGATAGATTTCATACAGCATCAGAGGGCAACGGCCGGCCGGCTGTTGACGCCAGCCTGGGTACACCACGCTCCCCAAGGTGGTAAGCTCCTTTCCGGGAGCGGATGCGGCCCTGCACCGGGCAGGGAAAGAGCGGGCATTCCCCGTCCTGAAAACATCGGGACGGGGATTTATTATGCAGTAGGTTTGAACAATGTCCACTACTGCCCCCAATTGCCGGAATTCAAAGGTAAACCCGTTGTGGAACGCAGCGGCCCGCAAGCACTACCGGGCCGCTGTCCGTTTATGGCCCCAAGCCGAGCGGTTATACAGTGAACAAGAAATCGAGGGAGCGGCGGAGCTGATTTACGCGGCGGCCAAAAGGACAATCAATGCGGTAGCCAACAGCCGTTCCCGCGACCCAATTAGTACCCGCGCCAAGTATCGGCAACTTAAGCGCATAGTGCAGGACACACTCCAGGGCGAGCATCTACTGCCATTATGGGACGCTGCGTATCGTCTCCATACTTATGCCGACCAAACGCCGGAGCGCGCCACCCTGGATCGGGATTGGCGACTGGCAACGCAGTTTATCGCCAAAATGCTGTCAATACTCCTAACCGACACCGCCCCTGATGCGCCGTACGGTTCAGGATGAAATACGACGGTGCAAACCGATCGGTTTGACGCCGGCGGCGCCCCGTCAGCGACGTGATTGGGGCGCTGCCAGCTGGATTCCAGTGGTAGCGCTTCCAAATACCCCATTGGCATTGCCCCCCGAAATCCGTATAATAGGCCAATCATCAACCGACGCCCCCGGCCGGCGCCGCCGGCCTTGCCCCCGTTACCCGCTCCGCAAGCCGCAAGCAGGAGGTCGCTGCCAATGGTTACTACCTTTAACGACAACCCGTTCTCGCCGGAAGCCATCTACCAGCCCTACGACTTCTACAACCGGCTGCGGGAATTCCAGCCGGTGCACTACAACGCAGAGTTCGAAGTCTGGATGATTACCTCCTGGGAGCATCTGGTCTGGGTAACCAGACACCCGGAAGCGTTCTCCTCCAGCGTGTACGCCCGGGATGTGCGCGCCCCCAACCCGCCCATCGATGAGGACGACATGGAGTTGTACAACTTCATCAAAAAGTGGCAGGTTTCCCGGTTCATCCAGCACGACCAGAAACGCTACAACTCCGAAATATCCGGCCCCGACCACGTGGATATGCGCCGCGTGATGCACGGCTACTTTACGCCCAAGTCTATGGAAATGTGGCGGCCGCTGGTTCAGTCCGCAATTGACGAACTCCTGGACGCCGTCGCCGACAAAGGCCGAATGGATGTCATGGCCGACCTGGCCACCCCACTGCCGCTGCTTGTCATCGCCCGTATGCTGGGCATCCCCGACAGCGACCGCCCCAAGCTGCGGGAACTCGCCAAAGACCTGCGCTTCCTCAACCGGGAAGGGCCGGATCGGATGGGGCCGCTCTCCCAGGCCGTGCAGAACCTGCAAGATTACATCTCCCCGCTGGTCGAGGAACGCGTGGACGCCATCAAATGCGGGCAGTCCTACGGCGACCTGATTTCCGTAGTAGCCCAAGGCGAAGCGGACGGCGTTTTCAGCCGCGAAATGACCATCAACAACGTGATGCTGCTGCTCTCCGCCGGCCACGAAACTACCATCAACCTCATCTGCAACGGCACCCTCGCCTTCACCCAGCACCCTGACCAGTGGGCCATCCTGAAGTCCGACCCGGAGGGCAAGACGGTGCGCGCCACCGAGGAATGCCTGCGCTACGACTCCCCGGTGCGTTCCATCCAGCGCATTGCCATGGACGACATTGAGCTGAACGGGCAGGCCATCCGCAAGAACGACCGGGTGCGCTGGTTTATCCCCGGCGCCAACCGCGACCCCAAAGTGTTTGACCGCGCCGACGACTTTGACATTGAGCGCTACCCCAACCAGCACGTAGCCTTCGGCAGCGGCATCCACCACTGCCTCGGCGCCACGCTGGCCCGATTGGAAGGCCAGGAAATTTTCCGCAACCTCGCCAACCGCTTTGAAAGCCTGGAGCTGGAAATCCCCGTTGAGGACGTGCAGTACGACCGGGTACTGACCTTCCGCGCCGTAGAAAGCCTCCCGGTTACGGTGACCAACGCGCGGTGAGCCCCGGAGCACCGCTACAAACGGCGCATTGCTCTGTCAACAGAAAAGCAGCCGCACCTGGACAAGTGCGGCTGCCTTTCGTTAAGGCTAGTGATCGGAGTATAGCGATTCAAATGCGGCTTCCACTTCAACCCGCCTTATGCCAATTGCCGCCAAATCGCGCGCGAGATCGTCAAACGGTATGTCCCATTCCTCTACAACGAGAGTTATCGGAGGTCGGCCTTCCCCGTTATTAAATACGGCATAGGCTCCCATACGAAAAATCTGCTCAAACCCCAGTCGCTCGAGGATCCCCGTTACCTCTAACCAGCTCAACATCGGCGCATCAGGCAACCAGCACCTCCTCCAGGCGCATCTCCGCCGTCCCGTCTTGCTCGCCGAGCGCAACATCATACTGCATCAGCCCGTCGGCAAAGGGCCTTTCCGCCGGCGCCGCCGCATCGTCATACTGGATACGATACTCAACCTTGCGGCTTTCCAGGTACTGCTTTACGGCATCCAGATCCTGGTAAAAACTGCCGATTAAGGCGCTCAACGCGTTATTCACTTCACCTTCCGCCTCCGCGCGCGTCCCGCCGTACACGGTGAACCCCAGCTGCGGAGAATGGCAAACCCAGCGGTCATATCGTTCCGCAGTTTCAACGGCAAGCCATAGATAGACTTTAGCCATAATGTCGCCTCCTGCAATTTGGATACGCTCAATTGTACGGATGCCGTCGCCGGTTGGCAAGGGATGCTATCAGCGGATTGCGGCGTTCCCCAGGCATTGGATTTGAAATGCGGCATCGCTTGTGATAATTTGACGGCGGCCCAACCCGGCGCCGCAGCCCGACGCTTTACGCCCGCCCGCCGTTGCCGCCTCTCCGCTGTCCAAAGGTTGACGCTATGCCCGCCGCCGCCATTCACGACGACCTCTTTGCGCCGGATGCCATCCGCGACCCCTATGCCTATTTCGGCGCGCTGCGGGATGCCCAGCCCGTCCGCTGGAATGAGCAGTATCGGATGTGGGTAGTAACCGCTTACAAGCAGCTGGTCTGGACGGCGCGGCATCCCGAATACTTTTCGTCGGAAATCGCCCGGCGCGACCGGCAGCCCCCATCACCCGCCATTCCTGAGGAGGACATGGAACTCTTTGCGGCGGTGCAGCAGTGGCTGGCCGCCCGGTTCACCCAGAACGACGGCGCCAAGCACAAGGAAAAGCGCAAGGTAGTGCACGGCTTCTTTACCCCCAAAGCGATGGAAACCTGGCGTCCGCTGGTGCGGCAAACAGTCAATGACCTGCTGGACGACCTGCAAGGCGCCGGCCATATGGATGTGATGCACGACTTCGCCACGCCCCTCACTTACGGCATCATCGCCGGCCTGATGGACCTACCGCCCAGCGACCGCGCCTTCGTCAAGAACCTGTGCGCCAGTATGTGCGGCTTTGACGGCAACGCCCCGGGCCGCATCCGCGATTTCGCCGCCGGCGTCCAGGCCGTTACCGACTACCTGGCCCCCATCGTGGCCCAGCGGGTGCGCGACCCCGGCGCTGACCTGCTCTCCGTAATCTGCCAGGGCGAAATTATGGGCGCCTATACGCGGGATGAAGTGCTGGCCAACGCCCTGCTGCTCCTGGCAGCCGGCCACGAAACTACGAATGACCTGATTAGCAACGGCGTCCTGGCCTTTGCCCAGCACTCCGACCAGTTTGACTTGCTGCGCGCCGACCCGGACGCCCACATCGTCAACGCGGTTGAGGAAGTGCTGCGCTACGATTCCCCGCTGAAATCGGTGCAGCGCATCGCTACCCAGGATGTTGATCTGGGGAATGGCAGCCATATCGGCGAGGGCGACCGGGTGCGCTGGGTCATATCATCGGCCAATCGCGACCCCGCAGTCTTTGAGAACCCGGACGACCTGGACATCAGCCGCAATCCCAATCCCCATGTCGCTTTTGGCAGCGGCGTGCATCACTGCCTGGGCGCTACGCTGGCGCGGCTGGAGGGGCAGGAAGCCTTTGCTGAACTAGCCCGCCGCTATGCCGGGTTTGAGCTGGAATCAGACCCGGCCGAACTGGAATATCTGCCCAGCGTCGGCCAGCGCACTCTGCTGAACCTGCCCGTTACCGTACGATAGACGCCCGCCGGCTGCCGCTGTGCCGGCTGCTTCAATTAACCAACCCCCGGCGCATCACCATACCACGAGGAGGTTACCCCAATGGCGCGACAACTGAAAATCACCGTGGACTACAATGTCTGCGTGGGCAACGCAATGTGCGAAACCTTTGCCGTCAACACTTTCGGACTCAACGACGACCGCCAGTCCTATGTGAAAGACCCGGCCGGCGACCCGGAGGAAACCATCCTGGAAGCCGCCGAAAACTGCCCGGTTACCGCCATTACCGTGGAGGACGCCGCAACGGGAGAAATCCTGTTCCCGTAACCTCTAGCCGACAACCGGGCCGGCAACGATACCGGGGCGAATACTGATTCGCCCCACCGCTTTGCCCGCTACATTCTGGCAATCACTTCCTCGCCAAACCGCCGGATAATGTTGCCCGGCTCGTGGCTGATGGCCGTGATTTGCAGCACATCCACGCCGGCGGCGCCAACCTGCGCTGCTTTGGCGCGGCATTCGTCCGGCGTGCCAACTACGGCGAAACGGTCGGCAAGATAGTCGGTAACGCCCAGCTCGTCCGAGATGGCGGCGTTGCGGGTATCGCCAACCTGCTCGTGTTCGGCCGGCACATACTCGCCCTGTATCGCCTGCATCGCCTCGTGCAGCTCCTCCGGCACGTGCTTGCCTTCCAGAGTAAAGCGAAAAGCGTGATGCGCGCTGGCGGCCAGTGCCATCTTAATTTCAGCGATGGCGGCATCATGGTCGTCGGCGATGTTGCATTTCGCAAAAGCCCACACTTCGGCCCCGCCGTCCGTTTTGCCGGCGTCGGCTGCGCCGGCCCGGATGTGGGCGATGGTATCCGCCAGTATTGCCGGCGTCAGGCCGGTATGCACCATTACGCGGTCGGCGATGGCGCCGGCCATACGCAGCGTGCGCGGCCCCTCTGCCGACAGCATTATGGGCGCCGGGCAGTCGCTCCAGCGCACATGGGCGGCGCGTCCCAGATATTCGGCGGTTTCGCCGGCCAGCATCGTGCGGACGGCAACGACATATTCCCGCAGCGCGCGCAGCCGCGCCGGCCGCAGCCCCAAATTCAGAATAGCGGAATCGCCAGTGCCGATGCCCAGAAAAGCGCGTCCGCCGGACAGTTCATGCAGCGACGCAATGGCCGAAGCCATCACCGCCGGATGCCGGGTCAGCGGGTTGGTTACCGATGGGCCAATCTGCACACGCTCGGTTTCCAGCGCCGCTACCGTCAAAGATACGAACAGTTCCCGAAACAGCGACTGCGAATCCGCAACGCCAATGTAGTCAAAGCCAACGGCTTCGGCCAGCCGCACGTGTTGGCGAAAAGATGCGTAAGATGTGGGCAGCAGCGTAACCCCGTATTTCATCGTCGTTGATACCTCCGTCGCTGTCTAAATCCAGCCGGCTTGCGCTTCTGGCAACCATAGCGTCATCCCGCGCGGGAGCGGGTTGGCAATGGCGCAGTATAACAGCGGAACTGCGAAAAGCGCCGTTGATCTAGATTGGCAATGTGATAGGCTTGCCGCAACGCAAATTGCGGCGTAGCATAAAGGTATTGAATTACGCCGCACCGTCAGGTTATTGTTGGCGGTGAATTATGGAAGCCTTTTTGCATTTAACCAAGGGTTTTGCCCTTTGGGCAGCAATGCTAGGGTTGATGGTAGCCATCCGTGGCGGCTGATTTGGCGGCAATGGGCTTTGGGTAATACTCCCCTTGTCGGAGCCGGCAGGTATGGATAAGTGGGCGGCGCTGGGTCGGGTTTTCCTGAACGACGGCAACGTTTTACTCGTCGCTACAACCTCATTCGCAGCATCCGACCGGGCTATCCTCAACGCGGCAGATTCCTTCTGGCCGCAGGTCCATTCATATACGGCGTCATCCGGCGCCGAACAATTGGAGCGGTTCAAGGAATGACACAGCCCGGCATACTTGGCAATTTGCCGGATACGGGCGTTAGACCTCTGACCCAAGGCAATATGACCACACGCACTAGCTAGTTCGGGTATAGATCCGTCGCACCAGCGAAAAGCCGGTGTCCATCGGGGTAAGTGGATTCCAGTTTTGGCCGGAATGCCGAAAAATAAACTGCCTAATCGGAAAGGCTGCCTACCCAGGCGCTGGCGATTGACACTGCGGCGATGCCGTTCTACCATTGTGAATGTGGTCGCGCTACACGGGGAGCCGGCGGTGCCCTTTACCCGCAATCCGCCATAGCGGGGTGGAACTCCTCTCCTCGGCAGGACGCAAGGGCCAATGTCTGCGGGAACGGCGCTGACGGCCGGGTCCCACGCGGCGCAGGCTCGCCAACCCCGCCAGGTCCGAGAGGAAGCAACGGTAAGCGATGCCCTGCGGGCGCCGTGGGAGCGCCTGGCCCGAGCCGCTGCCGCTGATACGCCCCCAAGTTTGTGTCAACGGGAGGTGCGCGGCCACTTACTACGCTGATTTACCGTCCCCTTTACCGTCCATAGTACCGTCCCGGCAACCCGCTATGACTGTATCCGCATCGGCATCTCCATCCCGGTCCGCAGCCGCCGCGGCCCGGCCCGTCCATCGCAAGCGCAAGTCCCTGGGGCAGCACTTTTTGGCCGATGCCCGGATTGCCAACCGCATTGTTAGTGCCGCGCAGCCGGCCGCCGCCGATACCGTGCTTGAAATCGGCCCCGGCGCCGGCATCCTGACCCGGCGTCTGGTACAGCAGGCCGGACGCGTCATCGCCGTAGAGCTGGACGCCGACCTGGCCGCGCAGCTGCCTCAACGCCTGGACTACCCCGCCAACCTGTCCGTCATCAACGCCGACGCCCGCACGCTGGACATCGCCGCCGCCGTGAATAATGCCGCCGCCTACAAGCTGGTTGCCAACCTGCCCTACTATGCGGCAACGCCCATCGTGCGCCGGTTCCTGGAATCCGAGCTGCCGCCGGCGCGGTTAGTGGTGATGGTGCAGCGGGAGGTAGCCGACGCAATGTGCGCCGTTCCCGGCGCAATGTCGCTGCTGTCGGTGGCGACGCAGTTTTACGCCGTTGCGTCGGCAGTAGCGCAAGTTCCGCCGCGGGCGTTTCGTCCGCCGCCGAAAGTATCCTCAACGGCGGTTAAATTGATGGTGCGCCCGGCGCCGGCCGTTGCCGTTGCCGGTCGGGACGACTTTTTTGCTTTGGTACGGGCCGGGTTCGCCGCGCCGCGCAAGCAGCTCCGCAATTCGCTGCTGCAAGGCTCCGGCAGTACGCCGGACGCCGTGGCCGCCGCGCTGGACGCCGCCGGCCTGGACGGGCAGCGCCGCCCGGCTACGCTGTCGTTATCCGAATGGGCTGCCCTCGACGCCGCATGGCCGGCGGATGCGCCCCGCCGCCGCCTTGCCAACTGAACTGCTCTTGATGTCCCACCTTGGCGAACTTTTCTACTGGCGAACCACGCTTGACGAACCTATTCAGGTGAACCCTTTTGCCAATCCCCGACGCCATCCGCATCCCGGCCTACGCCAAAGTCAACCTGTCGCTGGAAGTCATCGGGCGGCGGGATGACGGCTATCACGAAATCGTTACCATTATGCAGACGGTAAGCCTGGCCGATACCCTCACGATTCGGCAGGCCGATGCTTTGACGGTGGAATGCGATGCGCCGGGCCTGGACGGGGAGAGCAACCTGGCATGGCAGGCCGCCGTTGCCCTGGCGCAGCGGGCCGGCATCCCGCCGCGCGCCCAGATCAGCATCGCCAAGCGCATCCCGACAGCGGCGGGACTGGGCGGCGGCTCGGCGGATGCGGCGGCGGCCCTGCGCGGCCTCAACCGGCTTTGGGGATTGGACTGGCCGATGGCGGAACTGGCCGGCATCGCCGCCGGGCTTGGCGCCGATGTGCCTTTCCTGCTGAATGGCGGCACGGCGCTGGCAACCGGGCGCGGCGACCGCATCACCCCGCTGCCGACGGCGCCGCCGGACTATGAACTGCTGCTGATTGCGCCGGCGGCGGATATGACTATTCCTAATAAGACGCCGACGCTGTACGGCGCGCTGACGCCCGCCGATTTCAGCGACGGCCGGCACACCCGCCGGCTGTTTCAATCCGATACGCTGGCCGCCGGCGTATTGACTACGGGATGCTGCCGTAACGCTTTCAGCCGGGCGGCGCAGGAAACCTTTCCCGGCCTGGCCGGCGTATGGAATCAGACGGCGGCGGTTGCGGCGTATCCGCCCGTCCTGTCCGGCGCCGGCCCCGGCATATTCTGCGTCCCATCGCATCAAGATGAGCGTAATGCGGCGGCCCACGCCTTGCGGGATGCCGGCGCAACGGCGTACCTTGTACAGACGATTAATCCCGCCAATCCCGCCGCCGACGCTGGGCAGTCAACGCTGCCGGATTAACCTTGCTTTTGCCGTTACCTTCTCTTGCCCGTTACCTCGCCCTGCCGGAACGATTTTCCTATGGACATACTGGCCGTTATCAGCATTCCTTTTGACCCGTACATCATCCGCAGCGCCGGATTTGTGCTGTCTTGGCACGGCTTCTTTACGGTAGTCGCCGTGGCCGTGGCCGTCTATCTGACCTGGCGTTGGGGGCGGAATGACGGGCTGAACGGCGACGGCATCCTGTCCGTGGCTACCTGGTGCATCATTGGCGGCATCATCGGCGCCCGCATCCTCCATGTGATTGACTTTTGGAACGATGTGTACCAGTACGACCCGCTGCGGGTGCTTTACTTTTGGAGCGGCGGCATCGCCATTTTCGGCGCGTATTTGGGCGGGTTCGCCGGCGGCGCAGCGTATATCCTGCTCCGCAATGCGCCGCGCGTGCATCGCTTCTGCGACAACGCCGCATTGCGCTGGACGGGGATGCACCGGCCTTTCCCGGAACTGCCGACGGTGCCGCATCTGGCCGACATTGCGGCGCCGGCCCTGCTGATTGCCCTCGCCATCGGGCGCATCGGCGATGTCATCAACGGCGAACACTGGTCCAGTTTTTCGGATTTGCCATGGGCGTGGGTGTACACCGACCCGGACAGTTTGGGGTTTGGACGCCCGGCGTCGCATCCGGCGGTAGCCTACGAGCTGATATTCTGCCTGCTCTGGGCCGGAGCGCTGTGGCTGCTGAAAGACCGCATCCGCCCGCGCGGAATGCTGTTCGCCCTGTTTTTCGCCGGCTATTCGGCGGGACGGTTCTTTATATCGTTCCTGCGCGAGGAGCAGAATACCTACATATTCGGGTTCAACGAGGCGCAGCTGGTGGCCTTGGCGATAATGGCGGTAACCGTGCCGTTGCTGATTTACAAAGCGCGGCTGGTGCGCCGTCCGGGTGCGGGGAGTTCAGCCGGCGGACGCGCCGCCGCCCGCCGCCGGAGCCGATAACGCCGTCCGGCCGGTCTAAAACCGTCATTAGCCGTCATTCCGGCGCCGGCCGGCCTAGCCCAACGATGCCCGCGCGAAAATCGGCCCCAAGGGAACTGATACGCCGGGCATCCCGTCCAGCGACAGCGCATCGTCCGCGCCGAATATGCGGGACGGGGACATTGTACCGCCGGCGGCTAGATACACCGGCAGCTTTTCCTCCAAATCGCGCCTCCGGGTGGAATAGGTGTCAAAGCCGTTAGCCGGCGGCGTTTGCGCCGGATAGTCCGCATTGGTCAGCCGGGGGCGCGGTTTAGTTGCCGTAGGCTGCATCGTGCGTCAAGCCCCGCGCGTGTGCGTAAGGCAGGATTACGCCGGCGGGCCGGTTGCACTGCGGCCTAGCCTATAATACTATACTGGCACAATATCCGAGGGAGTTGGCGGCTCGGCGCCGGCATTATTCTCTGCTGTTGTGATGTTTGGTTATGGCAAGCCCGTCTGTTGAACTGCACTTTGGAGCCAGTATGGCACTGCCGGCGGAACGCACCGCCGAGCAGGCTCAGCTGATGGAGTCTCTGGGCTTTGAGTATATGGGCGCCGGCGAGCATTTTATGCGGGGCCGGCCGCCCGGCCCGACTCACGCCGCGCTGCCGCTGCTGGCGGTGGCCGCCGGCGCTACCGAGCGGATACGGCTGTTGTCATCGGTAGCATTGGCGCCCTTTTACCATCCGCTGCTGCTGGCGCGGATGACGGCTACGCTGGACATTGCGTCGGGCGGGCGGCTTACCCTCGGCGTGGGCGTCGGCGGCGAGTTCCCGATGGAATACGAGAACGCCGGCATTGACATTCGCCAGCGGGGGCGGCGCACCGACGAATGTCTGGACGCCTTGCGCCGGCTGTGGACGGAGGATGCGGTGAATATGGCGGGCCAACACTATACGCTTGACGCAGCGGCAATCAACCCCAGGCCGACGCAGCAGCCGCATCCTCCGGTGTGGATAGCCGGCCGGCGGGACGCCGCAATGCGCCGAGCCGTGCGCTTCGGCGACGGGTGGCTGCCCTACTTTTACAGTCCGGAACGCTACCGGGACAGCGTGGCGAAAATTACGGCTTTCGCCGCCGCCGAAGGCCGCAGCCTAGACGGCTTCCAGTGGGCGTTTTTTCCCTACATTGCACTGGGGCGCACCGATGATGAGGCCGCCCGCCATGCGGCGACGGCGCTGGGAAACCAGTATCTCTACGGCGGCGACTTTATCAACATTGTGCGCCGTTACTGCCTGCTGGGAACTCCGAAATCCTGTATTGAACGCTTGCAGGAATACATTGACGCCGGAGCGCGCTACATCGTGTTCAGCATCGCCGCGCCCGCAGAGGAGCGGCGCCGGCATCTGGAGGTTATCGCCAAGGATATTATCCCGCATTTCCGTGGGAGGATTGCCGAAAGCCCGGCGGACTACGATACAACGGCGCATCATACCCCCACGCCGAGGGAGATTTATGGACAGCAGCCTAAAATTTAGCAAGTGTCATTTTACTATTGCTGGATTTGCAATCGGCGCGGTCGCTTATACCCTCCTCAGCGTATCCGCCAGTGCATTTGCCGGCGGAGTTTGCGCCAGATAGTCGGCATTGGTTAGCCGGGTGCGGACGCGGGGTTTGGTTGCTGCGGGTTGCATCATAGAGCCTCTCCATCGTCATCATAGTTTGCGGCAATGCTATACCGTCGGCGCCGGCCGGCCTAGCCCAACGCCCGCGCGAAAATCGGCCCCAGCGGAACCGATACGCCGGGCATTCCGTCCAGCGTCAGCGCATCATTCGCTCCGAATACCCGTACTGGCGCAATTGCGCCGCCGGCGCCGGTATAGACCGCCGCCGTCCGGTCGTCCAGGTCAACGACTACCACTTCCCCCACGCCGGCGGCGAGATAGACGGGCAGCTTTTCGTTTAGGTCGCGCCGCCGGGTGGATTCGGAGAGTATCTCAACGACTACATCCGGCGTCCCGTAGGCCCCGGCGCGTTGCAAGATTTGCCGGCGGGCGTTGGACACGAACAGCAAGTCGGGCTGGTAGGTATTGAACTGGTCGATATGCGCGTCGTAAGGGGCAATGCGGATTTCTCCGATGCCCAAGTCATCGGACTGTATCATCAGAGCGGACCCCAACCGGAGCGCAAAAACTTGGTGCGGGTCGTTGGGGCCGGCCATTTCAATCAGTTCTCCGTTGATGAGTTGGTAGCGCCGGCCGCGGTGAGACGGCGGCGTTTGCGCCAGATAGTCCGCATTGGTTAGCCGGGTGCGGACGCGGGGTTGGGTTGCTGCGGGCTGCATCATAGAGCCTCTCCATCGTCATCATAGTTTGCGGCAATGCTATACCGTCGGCGCCGGCCGGCCTAGCCCAACGACGCCCGCGCAAAAATCGGCCCCAGCGGAACCGATACGCCGGGCATTCCGTCCAGCGTCAGCGCATCATTCGCTCCGAATACCCGTACTGGCGCAATTGCGCCGCCGGCGCCGGTATAGACCGCCGCCGTCCGGTCGTCCAGGTCAACGACTACCACTTCCCCCACGCCGGCGGCGAGATAGACGGGCAGCTTTTCGTTTAGGTCGCGCCGCCGGGTGGATTCGGAGAGTATCTCAACGACTACATCCGGCGTCCCGTAGGCCCCGGCGCGTTGCAGGATTTGCCGGCGGGCGTTGGACACGAACAGCAAGTCGGGCTGGTAAGTATTGAACTGGTCGATATGCGCGTCGTAAGGGGCAACAAGGATTTCGCCGCCGTCAAGCGCATCTAGCTGCTGCATCAGCTGCCCCCCCAACCGCGTCAGGAAAATCTGGTGTGCCAGAGTAGCGCCGGCCATTTCAATCAGTTCTCCGTTGATGAGTTGGTAGCGCCGGCCGCGGTGAGACGGCGGCGTTTGCGCCAGATAGTCCGCATTGGTTAGCCGGGACCGGGTGCGGGGTTTGGTTGCTGCGGGCTGCATCATAGAGACTCTCCATCGTCGTAGTACTGCCGCAATCCTATACCGCCGGGCGGAAATCCTCAATCCGCAGATAGACGCGATCTGCGCCCTGAAAGCGGTCGGGCGTGGGCTGATAGGCCAAGTCAACCAGCGTATGGCCGCCCCATTCCTCCGGGTAGTTCCACCATAGCGCATCTACGCTGTGTTCGCCGCTTTTGACCCGCAATTTCAGATGCTGCCCGTTGGCGCCGACGCGCTCGGCGCTCTGCACCGGCAGGCGGCGGGTTAGAAAGACGGGGGCGGGATTGTCCTTGCCGAAAGGCTCCAGACTGCTGCGCCATTGGGTTACTGCCGGCGACAGCACTTCGTCCAGGCGGCCTTCGGCGTGGATTTCCAGCGTCGGTTCCGGCGCAAACAGGCCCATTGCCGCGCTGGCGATTGACTCCAGCCGCGCCTTGACGGCGGGATAGTTAGCGTTGGCAACGGTAAATCCCGCCGCCGCGCGGTGCCCGCCGTAGCGCGTCAATAGATCGCCGCACTGCGTAATCGCCTCAATCAGATTAAACCCGTTAGGGCTGCGCGCGCTGGCTACCAGATGCCCGGCGTCCGCAGTTGCCAATGCTACCGCCGGCCGGTTGAAATGCTCGGCCAGCCGTCCGGCAATCAGCCCGTTGATGCCCGGCGTATAGCTGGCATCGTGCGAAACGATGATGCTGGGCACGGCCGGCAGCGCCAGGGTCTGCTCAACGGCGACGGCGCTGGCCTGGGCGGTCAGCGTGCGCCGCCGGTCGTTGTAGCTTTCCAGCTGCGCCGCCAGCCGTTCCCCCTCTGCCGGATTTTCGGTTAGCAGCAGGTTCAGCGAGGTTATGGGATGCGCCATCCGGCCGGCGGCGTTGAGACGAGGCGCAATCTGGAAAGCAATCTGCTCGGCGCGAATCGTATCGCTGCGGTCCAGCCGGCAGCGGCGCAGCAGCTCGCGCAGGCCGGGACGCCGCGTTGCCGGCAGCGCCGCCAATCCCTGCTGTACAATATAGCGGTTTTCATCCCGCAGCGGCACCAGGTCCGCAATCGTTCCCAACGCCGCCAGTTCCAGCAGCGAGTTGCCTGTGATGCCGCCGGCGCCGGCGCATTCCAGCAGGCCGGACGCCAACTTGTAGGCAATGCCCGCGCCGCACAGCTCCGGCCAAGGGTACTCGTTGCCGTCCATACGCGGGTTGACGATAGCCACTGCATCCGGGCGCTGCGGCGGCGGCGAATGATGGTCGGTAATGATAACTTCGGCGCCCCGGCGGGTAGCCAGGGCAACTTCGGCGGCGTTGCTGATGCCGCAGTCCACCGTAACAATCAGCGCAGCGCCTTGCGCCGTAAGCCGCTCTACCGCGGCGGCGGACAGCCCATGCCCCTCTGCCACCGGGTCGGGCAAGTCGGGAATGACGCGGCAGCCCAGCCGTTGCAGGGTTTCGGCCAGGATAGCGGTTCCGGTGATGCCGTCCACATCAAAATCGCCGAATACGGCCACGGTTTCGCCGGCGCGCGCGGCGGCGGACAGGCGGGGTATGGCGTCGTCCATCCCGGCCAGGCGCCGCGGGTCGTAAGGCACGCCGTCAGGATGCAGGAACCGGCGCAGCGCAGCGTTGTCGCCGATGCCGCGCGCCAGCAGCAGCTGCGCTACTACGGGCGGCAGTTCGCGGGGCAGCCGATGGCCGGCGATGCGGGGCGGCGGCAGCCAGCGGCGCGGCGGCAGCCGATGGCGGCGACCCGTATCGGATGCGGCGGCAGCCGCCGGGGCCGGCGCCGTTTGCGTCAAACCGGCTGTTCCAGGTCGGGGCGCGCCATCACGATAACCGAATTATGCCCGCCAAACCCGAAAGAGTTGCTCACCACAATGTCCAGCGCGCCCTCTCGCGCCGTCAGCGGCACATAATCCAGGTCGCATTCGTCATCCGGGTCATCCAGGTTGATGGTAGGCGGCATCAGGCCCTTGCCCAGCGCAACCACGCACAAAGCGGCCTCCAGCGCGCCGCCGGCGCCCAGCAGATGGCCGGTCATGCTTTTAGTGCTGCTGATGGGAACGCGATAGGCGTCAGCGCCCAGCGCTACTTTCAGCGCTTTGGTTTCATGCCAGTCGTTCAGCGGCGTGGAAGTGCCGTGCGCGTTCAGATAGTCAACATCGCCGGCCGTAATGCGGGCGGCGTCCAAAGCATCCGTAACGGCGGCGGCGGCGCTCTGCCCGGTAGGGTTCGGTTCGGTAAGATGATGCGAGTCGCTGGTGGCGGCGTAGCCGCGCAGTTCCGCTAGGGGTTCTGCGCCGCGCGCCGCGGCGTGTTCGTAGCTTTCCAGCACCAGCACCGCCGCGCCCTCGGCCAGCACGAACCCGTCGCGGCGCCGGTTAAAGGGCTGGCTGGCCTGCTGCGGGTTGTCATTCTGCCGGGATAACGCCCGCAGCGCATTGAAACCGGCCACGGCCAGCGGCGTAATCGGCGCTTCGGCGCCGCCGGCCAGCACGACATCCGCGCGCCCGTGCCGTATCATATCCCAGCCGATGCCGATGGCGTCCGCGCCGCTGCTGCATGACGAGGTAACGCAGTAGTTGGCGCCCATGGCTCCGGTAACCATTGAAACCTGCGCCGACCCCATATCGGCCAGCATCATTGGTATCAGAAACGGCGTAACCCGGCGCGGCCCCCGGTTCAGCAGCACCCGGTGCTGTTCGGTAAGCGTGGTGATGCCCCCGATGCCGCTGCCGATTACCACATGGACGGTATAGCGATCCATAGCGCGCGGCTCCAGGTTGGCCTGCTTGCAGGCTTCCTGCGCCGCTACCGCTGCGAATTGGGCGAACCGATCCATCCGGCGCGCTTCCTTGCGGTCCAGATAATTCTCCGCATCAAAGCCTTTGACTTCGGCGGCGAAACGAGTGTCAAAAGCGCGGGCGTCAAAGGCGGTAATCGGGTTGATGCCGGACTGGCCGCCGGCGATGCCCGTCCAGCTGTCGGCTGTATTCAGCCCCAGCGGGCTGACCATTCCCAAGCCCGTTACCGCCACCCGACGCCCGACGGCGTCATTGCCCGGCATAGCGGTTAGCCGGCCCGGTTGGACTTGCGGCGGGGGGTCGCCGAGTCCAGCGCGGTGTGGAGCAGTTCCGTAATTTCGCCGACGCGCACCGCCAGGCCGGCCGCGACATCCTTGCTGCCGGCGTCGGCCCGCTCCGCGTAATTCCGCAGCGAATCGGCGGCTTCGTTGATATGGGTACGCAGGCTGTCCACAAACTCGGCGCGGGCATTGGAAAGCGGCTGCCCCATCGTGCGGAAGGTATCCGACAGCTCGGTAACCCGCTGATGCAGGTTTTCGCCAAATTCCTTGCCCGCCTGCTGCACCTGCTGCGACCAGTCCCGCATCGTATCGGCGGTTTCCGACAAGTCCTGCACGCTGCGCGCCTGCCGCATCCGGTAGCTGCCCAGCATACGGAACAGCCGTCCGTACAGGGTGTCAATGGAAGTGAGCTTGGCGTTGTAGCGGTCAAACAGGTCGCGGCTTTCGGCCATCGTCCACCGTTCATCCTCGTGGACGAACTGCCGCCCGGTGTAAAGTTCGTAGGGGCGCATTTCGCCCTCTTGCAGGGGTTCGCCGGCGGCGTTCAGCGGCTTGAGGCTCCAGTTGGAGGTAGCCGGCAGCGGCGTCAGCAGGTTCGCCGTCTGGTAGCGGCTGTGCTGCGTAACCCAGTCCGCCAGAGTCATGATGGACTCCTCAGTGTCGTAGGGCAGCCCGATGATGGTCATTGCGACTACCGAGAACCCTTTTTCGTTGAGATGCACCAGGTCGCGCTCCATCTGGCCCGGTTCCTGCCGCTTGCGGACGGCCGCCAGGCTTTCGGCATTGTTGGATTCCACGCCCAGATACAGCATCTTGACATTGGCGTCCAGCAGCGCATCGGCCAACTCGTCGTCCTGCCCGATTTCGGCCCGCGCCTGGCAGATCATATTCATCGCATCGGTGCGGCCTTTCCAGCCTTGCAGCCGTTCCAGCCGCTCGTTGCGGAACTTGACGGCCCGCAGCGGCGGCGTGTGCAGGTCATCGGAGATAAAGACATTGAACTTGCCGTTGCGCCCGGTATGGATCAGCCCGTCCGCCGCCAGATCTTCCAGCTGCTCCAGCCGCTTGAACTCGGTTTCCCGGCTGATCAGGCGGTAGCCCAGGAACTGCTGAATAACCTGGCAGTAAGAGCAGTTTTCGGTGCAGCCGCGCACCGTTTCCAGCACGGCGCCGGCCATCGGAGTAGCCGGCGACAGGCCGCGGATGGAACGGAAATCGGGCAGCTCCACGAAATCCGGCGCCACCAGGCCCTTGCGCCGGGTCTGCACCAGATGCCCTTCTTGCATATAGGAAATGCCGGCCACCCGTTCCAGGTACGCATACTTGCGGTCATCCCGCCAGGTCAGCAGGATGTCGCACAGCTGCCCGATAATGTCCTCGCCCTCCCGGTTCACGATGGCGTCAAAGCCGCCCTGCGCGATGGCTTCCTCCGGCAGCGGACTCATCTGCGGGCCGCCGCCCAGGATGACCAGGTTGGGATGGAACTGCCGGGCTTGCCGCGCGATTTCATAAGCGCGGGGCGTTTCGTTGATGAGCGACGTAATCATCAGCACATCAGCGCCGTCCAGATCGGCGTCCGGGTCCATACGCCCCAGCCGGTCCTCAAACCAGATGTCCCGCTCGTACACATAGGGGCCGTCCCACTGCGCCAGCGCGCCGGACAGGAACAGCATCCCCTGGCGCGGGATGGCGATATACTCAAAGTTGCCGCCGGCCGAGGCCGGCTGCACCATCATCACCCGCCGCGTCCGGTCGCCCCGGGGTTGGATGGACACCGGCGAGACCGCAGCCGGCGTACCGTCATACTTTTCGTTGAGCAGTTGGATTGCACTCATTCTCTCACCCACTCCAAGTTGCGCCGGAACGAAATGAACGATTTTTCAGGCCGCCGCCAAAATACTGGCCGGCATTATACTACATTCCGGCCCGAATGCGCCAACTGCTCTGCGCCCCAAAATGCCGGGTCTGCCGCGCCAAATCCCCGCCGGCGTTCCGATGGCTGCCATGCCATAGCTGCCATGCCAATGCGATGTTCGCATCATAACCGAATGCGCCATCCTTTGCTATAATCCCGTCAATTCAATCCCGGTTAATCCCGGTTCATCCATGCCCGTTTTCCGGCCCGGAACCGCATCACAAGGAGCTACACCGCTATGCCCCCCGTCATTGACACCCATTGCCATGCTTCGCCTTACTGGTTTGAACCGGTGGAAATCCTGCTGGATGAAATGGAGCGCGCCGGCGTTGACCAGGCCGTGCTGACCCAGTTTTTCGGCGTGTTTGACAACTCTTATCTGGTGGAAGCTGTCAAGCGGTTTCCCGGCCGGTTCGCCGTCATCGGCATCGTGGACCATACGGAGCCGGACGCTGCCGACCGGGTAGCCGAGCTGCACGACCAGGGCGTGGACGGCCTGCGGTTCAACTGCGCCTGGCGCGCCGCCGGCGCCGACCCCCTGGCGCTGTGGCGCAAGTGCGCCGAGCTCGGCGTCATCGCCAGCGTGATGGGGACGGTAGAGCAGTACGCCGCCCCGGAGTTTGAGGACATCATCAAGGCGCTGCCCAACCTTACCGTAGTGATGGAGCATCTGGCCGGCGTGGGCGCCTACTTCGGGCCGGGCCGCGCCGACAAAGAAATCCCGATGGATACCTACCGGCGGGCGCTGGCGCTGTCGCAGTACCCCAATGTCTATATGAAAGTCCCCGGACTGGGCGAATTCTGCCCGCGTCCGATGCCTTTCCGCCAGCCCATACCCTTTGACAACATACCGCCATTGATTGAGATGGCGGTGGAGGCTTTCGGCGGCGCGCGGCTGATGTGGGGCAGCGACTTCCCGCCGGCAGCCAACCGGGAGGGCTACCGCAACGCCCTGCGCTTTCCGATGGAACTGGTGCCGTACCCCAGCGCGGCAGAGCGGGATGCGGTGTTCGGCGGCACGGCGGCCGGCCTGTGGCAGTTCCGCTAGCATTGCCGCAACCCGATGCATCTCCGCCGGCCCTTTTGACATCTGCCCGTCATCTTTGCGCTTGCCAGTCATTCCACATTTGCCCGCCATTCTTTATACCCGTCATTCCGGTGAAAACCGGAATCCGGGATGCCGTTTCGCCTCCGGGCCGGCAAAGCGGAGTCTGCAAAAGTATGGATTCCGGCTTGCGCCGGAATGACGGGCGAAAAAGCAGCAACCACAAAGGAGAACCGCTATGCCCCGCTTCGCAATTGACCTGAACTCTGCCCCCGGCCGGATGGTAATGAGCGCGCCGCATTGGCGAGTCGCGCCCGGCCTGGTGCCCGGCGAACCTAACGAGGGCTTGACGGCCCGGCTGCTGGCCGCTCCGCCCCGGCTGGCCGACTACGACGATTCCGGCTGGGAGGAATGCCACAACATCCGGCAGAGCCTTTCCGAGGGCTTTACTTTTGCCTGGTATCGCATCACCGTTACGATGCCCAGTATGGTTGGCGGCCTGCCGGTAGAGGGATTCCGGGTCTGGTTTGAGACCAATTTTGACAACTACGGCGAGGTCTGGGTCAACGGCGAAATTGACCGGGCCTACGGCAGCATCGTCGGGCTGAACACGCCGCACCGGGTAGAAATCGCTACGGCGGGCGTGCCGGGGACGCAGTATGTCATCGCCTGCCTGTGCCTGAACGGGCCGCTGGCGGCCCCCCGGGGCGGCATCTTTATGCGCTTCGCCAACTTGGCCTTTGAGTCAACGGACGACTAGCGGCGCAACGGGGCCGGCGTCTATATGACCCGGCCCATCACAGCCGGGAGACGGTTCAATGGCGAATTGGGAACATTGCCCGGCGGTTGAGAGGGATCCGGGCGGACTGTGGACATTCAAAGATGGCGGAGCGCCGCTGCATTGGCTGCACGAATGCCTGGCGGCCGGCGGTACGGTGGACGAATTTGCGGAACGGCACAATGTGGACATTGAGCAGGCGGCGGCGCGGCGCTGCGAAGCGGACGAGTTGCACGACTACCGGCTGGACTATCCGCAAGGCGTTCCTTATATGCACATTACGAACCGTCCGCCGGGCGGGGTGAAAAACGAAAGCATGGCAACTTGCCCTGAGGTTGAGCAGGCTGCGGGCCGTCTTGGCGGGGCCTGGGTGTTCAAAAACACCCGCTTGGCGGTGTATGCCCTGTACGACAACCTGGCGTCCGGGTGTACGCTGGCGGAGTTTGACGAATGGTATGAAATGGATGCGGCGCGGGCGGCAGCCGTTTTAGAACACGCCGCGCAAGCGTTGCGGGCGGACGCAGCGCCGGCGTATGCTCATTCTGCTTGACCATTCCGCCCCGCGCGCCTTGCGGAGTCATTTACCCGGGCATACAGTTCATACCGCCGCGCAGATGGGATGGGATCGCCGGCCGGATGATCAACTGATTAGCCTGGCGCAAGAAACCGGCTATCATTTGCTGATTACCGCCGACCAGAACATCCGTCGTGCGACATCCGTCATCAGCAAAACTTGGCAGCCATCAGAATGGCGGTGATAGCACTGATACTTAACGACCGGAGATTGCAGCGTCGGCGAGTTGACGACATCGTTGGGGCAGTCAATGCCATCGGGCCGGGAGAATATCGCGCGGTTGCAGTTGCGTAGGGGCGGGTGATTAAACCCGCCCCGTTTTGGATTTCCGGCCGGCCGTCAACGGCGCAGCTACGACAAATGCCGCCCGTAGAACTCCAACACCCGCTCCCAGCCCTGGTTCGCCGCCTCTACGGCGTAGCTGGGGCGATCCACTGCAAAGAAGCCGTGGCCGGCGTTGGGGTAGATGTGGTACTCCCACGACTTGCCGGCCGCTTTGATGGCGGCATCGGTCGCTTTTACCTCGTCAACCGTCGGCCGGGGGTCGTCCTCTCCGAACAGGCCCATTAGCGGGCAGGAAAGGTCGTTGACGAACTCAATGGGGGCGTGAGGCATTGCGGCGGTAGGCGGCTCGCTGTCGCGCGGGGTTACGCCGCCGCCCCAGCAGTCCACGGCCGCATTGATGCCGCTGAGCTTGCAGGCGGCCAGGAACACCTGGCGACCGCCGGAGCAGAACCCGATGATGCCCACTTTGCCGTTGTGGACGCTCAAATGGCGCAGGTAGCCAATGGCGCCGGCGGCGTCGCCCAGAGTGCGGTCGTCCGGCATACCGCCCTTTTCGCGGATGCTGTTGCTGTTGGCAACCGGGTCGTCGCTGCCCTCGCGGTAGTGCAGGTTGGGGGAAATGGCGATGTAGCCGTTGTGCGCCAGCTTGCGGGCCATCTCTTTGGTGGCGGCGTCCCAGCCGGGCATATGATGAAACAGCATCACGGCGGGGAACGGCCCTTCGCCGAGGGGGCGGGCCAGATAAGCGTTGATGGCGTCGCCGTTGTGGCCTTGCACCCAGACCTGTTCGGCAATCATTCCTTCGTAAGCCATATTTGCAGTACCTCCGATTCGGGGTTGACTTGAACGGTAATCGGCACGATGCGGCGCGGCGGAGCCTAACCCGGAGCTTGACCCGGATAACGTGCGTTATGTCCGCCGGCGCCGCCCCGCAGGTTACTATCCGCCTTGCCCGGTGTCAAACCGCATCGGTCATAAAGGCATAAATGAACCGGATTCCGGCAACGGCCATTAGGGATTTCCGAATCCGGCTCAATCGGACGGAAAAGCGGGCTTTTGCTAAAATCCGGGCGCATGGCGGGGCTGGGGTTGACAGCAGCGGCGGAGCCGGGTATCGTATCTGTACTCCCCCATCCTCCTTCGTCGGATGGGCGCCAACCGCCCCCTAACGGGCGGTTGTGCATTTAATGCCGTATGACGACGATTGCTTACATCGACGGCCTTAACCTGTATTACGGGTCGCTCAAGAACCGCCCGGCTTTGAGATGGTTGGATGTGGCGGCGATGCTGAAAACGCTGCTGCCTCAACTCAATATCTTCGGCATCAAGTACTTTTCGTCCCTGGTAATGGAGAACCAAGACAGCCCTGGGGCTGCACAGCGGCAATCGGTGTACTTTCGCGCCCTGAATACTATCCCATCGCTAACTATCCACGAGGGGCGTATGGCATCCCGTACCAAGCGGGGCGTGGTTATCCCGGAAACTACTCCGCCGCAAGTAGTAACCATTCGCGTGTTTGAGGAAAAGCGCACCGACGTCAACATCGCCGCACATTTGCTGCTGGACGCTTTTGCCGGTCGGTATGACACCGCCGTTATCCTGTCCAATGACTCCGACCTGACTACACCCGTCGCAATGGCAACCGCCGAACTGGGCAAGCAAGCGATAGTAGTAAATCCGTACCCGGCCCGGCGACAAAGCCGTGAGCTGCGCGCCGCCGCTACCCATACCCTGCGAATGATTAACCCTACAGTGCTGCGAGATTGCCAATTCCCGGACACGCTGGCGGATGCACGGGGCAGTTTTAGGCGTCCAAATTCCTGGGTTTAGGCGCCCGCCGTCAATCCGAAAGGCATTGCTGTCAGCAAATGGCAGGTTAATATAGACCGTATCTAATTCCATTCGGCATTGCTATACCGGATGCGCGGGATTATAACCGATTTAGTTGCAGAATTGCCCGCAGCATTGCGGCCATCTGCGCCTGGTGATGGGGCGCGAATTTGGCGAATTCACGCAAATTGCGGGCGGCTTCCTCTTGCGTGTCAAAGCGGTCGCCCATCAGCGCGTAGTCGCCGGCCAGCTCCCGATTCCAAATTTGCAGCTCCTCCGACGTTAGTTGCGGCTCAAACTGGAACCCGTAGGATGCGCCGTAGCGAAAGGCCATCGGGATACGGACATAGCCGCCGTCGCGCCGCAGCACCGTGCCGTCGGCCAGCCGGATGGCGTCGGGCGGCACCGTGAACTGCTCGCCGTGCAGCGTGGGCGCCAACGGAATAGTGATTTTGCCAAACGCCGGGTCGGCGGCGCCGGCGGCCGTAATATCAATTTTGCGGAGGCCGAACTGATAGCCGCCGGTGGGCGCGACGGCCCCACCCAGCGCGCGAGACAGCAGCTGCGCTCCGAGGCAGATGCCGATGACGGGCGTTGCCGGGCGGCGGCCCAACTCCCCGGTAGCCGCATCCCGCAGATAGGCCGTTTCCTGCCGCAGCGCCGGATAAGCGTCGTTGGCCGACATCGGGCCGCCCAAGGCGATAATCAGGCTTACATCCGCAAGGTCGGGGGCGTCAAAGGCGCTGAAATCCGGGGCGCCGGCGTACACCGGGATGCTGTCCAAAGCAAAGCCGGCATCTTGCAGTACGCCGGTAAAATTGGCGCCCAGCGTTTCATAGGGATGATGCTGGATGATAAGAGCGCGGCGTGTCATTAGGGTTGCTCTCGTTATTGGCCGGTTACATCGGAGTCGGCCAAATCGGCCAACACCAGGGCATCGGTAGGGAATGCCAGCGGCTGCGGCGGCGCAGCGGGCGGGAACCAGCCGATGCGGTCCAGGTCGTCGGACGCTTGCGGCGCGCCGGCTATTATCGTGCCGTAAAACCAGATGCCTACGGTCAGCGCATCCGGGTTGTGAAAGTTGGAATGGACGGCGCAGATTTCGCCAATCTCTATGGCAAGTCCGGTTTCCTCCTGGAACTCCCGACGGGCGGCAGCGCGGATGTCCTCGCCCCACTCCACATAACCGCAGGGGATGCACCAGGCGCCGACATTGCCGCCGGCGGAACGGCGCCCCAGCAGGATGCGCCCGGCGTCATCCCGCACTACTACGGCCACCCCAACGGCGGGGTTGCGAAAATGGACGAATCCGCAAACGGCGCAGCCGGGACGGGGTTGCCCGCCGCGCATTACCGACGCCAAAGGGCCGGCGCAGCGTGGGCAGTAGCGGTAATCGGGGGATAGGGATGGTGGCATAAAGTTGCTTGATAAGGCGGTCAGCAATCGCCTTGCGTCATAAAATAAAATCCACGCCGCGGCTCGTCATTGGAGGCAAGCAAGTCCCTAGACTTTTCTTGAACGTCGTTATACCAACGGCGGATTGCAAATAGATATTCGTCTCCTTGGCTCGGAGAGACCTTGTGTAACTCGTTTTGCTGATAAACACGCACTACATAAGCACACATATCGGCAACCTGAATGCCCACGCTTGACGCTGAGTCTACAAATGATGGCGTGTCGGCAATATGCTCATTGGCGATGCCTTCGTTAGAACGGAAAAGATAGCCTGCGAATCGATCGCTCAATCCGCTGAGCTGCCCGCTATGCCCGTCAAACATTACATTGGCCATAACGTTGCTTTCCGCCGCTAAAAGTTCAATCCTCTGCAACAGGAACCGAAAACGATTTTCCAGCCGACCGTCATCTTGCTGCCGGTGATCAAACGGGCCTTCCATGACCGTTGCGAACACCGTTACGGGCAAGGTTCGAAAGGCGGTGAAAAATTCGTCAGCCAAAGCCCGCACCTCGGGTTTGCGCCGGTGGGTTGGCCGATTGAGCAAAGTCCGGCCTTTGAGTTCACTTTGAGCGCGTTCCGCACCCAAAGTTGCTTGCTTTATAGCATAGACTCGCCGGCTAGTCATACGAGCATCACGCTCGTCGAAGCATACTGCCACTACAACAGGCCGTTTGCTGGGGTCTTTGGGGTGCGGATGTCCGCTCTCGTCAATGAATGCCAGCATTTGGATCCTCCGTTTTAGACAGATACTGCGCCAAAAATTTATCGCTGTCAACCCTATTGACAGCAACCTATGGACGGGCTATGATGAGGCCAGCGTTGGACGGAATACCTTGTAGGTATGACACCTGACGCTCCGGAACCGGAACTGCCGCAACGCAGCGTTCCGGTTTTTCGTCAATCATCCAGCCGCCCGCCCCCGCCGCAGCGCACGGCCTGGCAGCGCGCCGGTGTTTTCGCCCTGCTCAATCACTACTTGGCCGTTGACGATTACATACTCAATGCCGATGGGGTACTGCTTGGGGTTTTCGCGCGTGGCATAGGTTTTTACAGTGTCAGGGTTGAACGCTACGATGTCGGCCTTGAACCCGTCCCGCAGCAGGCCCCGGTCGGGGAGGCCCAGCCGCTGCGCCGGAAAAGAGGTCATCTTGCGAATGGCTTCCGGCAGGCGCAAATGCTTCTCGGCGCGCACGAATTCCGCCAGCACGATGGGGAAACAGCCGTAAGTGCGCGGGTTGGGATACTCTCCGAACAGGATGGCATCGGAGGCGATCATCCCGTAGGGATGCGATACAAAGGCATACAGCGTCTGCGCGTTGGTGCCTAACCCCACCGTGCTGATGCCCAGGTTCTCGGAGAGCAGCAGGTCAAAGAGGGCGTCGGCCGGCTCCTGCCCGCGCATTTCGGCAATGTCGGTAATCAGCCGGCCGTCGTAGATGCGGTTTTCGGGGCGTGTGAAATTGGTCAGCCAGTTGTTTTCCAGCCGTGATGGGGACATTTCGCGTTTCATCCGCGCGCGGTCATCGGCATCCTGCAAGGCGGCAATCAGCCGTTCCGGGCCGCCGTCTTTCGCCCAGTGCGGCAGCCCGATGGTAGGCGTCGTGCCGGAATAAGGATAGGTGTAGCAGTCAAAAGTGCAGTCAATGCCCGCCGCGCGGGCGTCCTCTACCAGCTCCAGATGCCCGATATGGCTGCCGACGCCGGAAACGCTCTGCCGGTAATGCGTAAGATGCACCGGGATGCCGCTGCGCCGTCCAATCTCCACCGCCTCTTGCCAAGGCGCCAGATATCCCTGGCTGAGCAGGCTGGCGCGGGTATGCGTGTGGTAGATGCCGCCCAGAGACGCCGCCGTTTCCGACAGGGCAACCAGCTCGTCGGTGTCGGCGTAGGCGCCGGGCGGATAGTCCAGCCCGGTGGACAAGCCCCAGGCGCCTTCCTCCATCGCCTCGCGCACTACCGCCTGCATATCGGCGATTGCGGCGGGCGTGGCCGGACGCTGCTGCCAGCCCATACTCCAAATGCGGACGGGCGAATTGCCCAGGATGTAGGCGATGTTGACGGCCACCGCATCGTCATACTTGCCCAGCAGGTCGGCTACGGAGAGCCAGTCGGCGGGCATTGGCGGGTAGCCGTTCAGCCCGGCGTCCAGCCAGATATAGCGATGCAGCTCGTCCTGCGACCGGAATGGGGCGTGGGAAATGCCGTCAATGCCTACCAGCTCGGTAGTTACGCCCTGCCGCACTTTGGGGTCGTGATGCGGCGCGCCCAGGATAGTCAATCCGGCGTGGGAATGCAGGTCAATAAAGCCGGGACAGACCACCAGTCCGGCGGCGTCAATGATGCGGACGGCGTTGGCGCGCCGGTCGGCGTCATCGCCCCGATGAATGGCGATAACATCGCCGGATACGGCAACGGCAGCGCGGAAACCGGGGCTGCCGGAGCCGTCAACTACGGTTCCGTTGGTAATCAGCAGGTCAATCATAATGGATAATGACAGCCCACTCTTTGAGTGCCGGCCGGCTGGTATCATGATTAGTCATAGATTTACCCTGATATTAACTCTCTTGTAGGAGATGGATTGCGGCGGATATTTTGCTGCGCTGAATGTTACCACAAATCGGTTGTCATTGGCCACGGTTGCAGAACTCGGCGTAGTCGGGGACGGCTTCGCCCAGCACATAGAGCCAGTAGTAGGTTCCGGTGTCGCCCATATACTTGAACTGCTTGCGGACATCTTTGAGCAGGGCGTAGAAATCGGCGTGGGCGCGCAGATAGTTGCGTATGTCCCCGCCGTATTCCTCCTCCAGCTCGATCAGTCTTTGGGCGTTACGGACGGTGGCGGCGATTTTGCGGCGGTTGCGGACGATAGCCGGGTCGGCGGCCAGCGTATCAATGGCGGAATCGTCCATTGCGGCGACGGCGGCGGCGTCAAAGCCGTGAAACCCGGCCTGAAAGCCGGGCCATTTGTTGGCTACGACTTTCCAGGACAAGCCGCTCTGAAAAACGGCCTTGGTCATCACTTCCAAATAGTCGTTCAGGCTCTGGGGAACTACCTGCGCGGGCGGCTCGTGATCCAGGGGATAGGTGCGTGCGGTAGTCATATTTAGGCTTGGCCTCCGTTAATGACCCTGTGCGGAAGCTAGGGTGGAGCAATGCTGCCGGGAGGCCGGCCTTGCTGAGCCCGATTCCAAGCTTCCCGCAGTTCGGATTGGTGGTATTGGGCCCAGGAAACGACCTGCTTGCGTACTCGGCCGGACAATTCGCCGCGCATTATCAGCAATGTTTCAATATCGATCGCGGCGTTGCCATTAGCGTAGTGCACATGAAAATGCGGCGGCATATGGTCATTGTAGTAAATATGTATGCTGATTCTGTTGGGTGCAAAACGGCAGATTGCTGGCATTTTCAATCACCGTTGCATACCCGTTGCGTCGGCTACCTGGCCCGTAAGCCGCATATAGAGATCGTCCGGGCAAAGGTCAATCTCGTTTCCCCAAGTGATGCCGCCGCCTTCGGATAGTCGCACTGACTCAAAAAAGGCCCGGTCGTTCCAAGCCGTGAATACGCCCTGGCCGGCCAGGTAGGACAAGTCAACCGCGCCGGATGCGCCGTCGTCATAGCTCAACAGGACGCTGTATCCATCGCCTGCGCTTACCGACAGCGGCGCTGGCGATGCTCCGCCGGCCCAACTCGCAACGGCGCTGTCGCCGCCGCGCCCCAGCGACAGCCATGCCTCCGGCTCCAGACGGCCATTAGTCCAATTGGCCCTCAAATTGAAAATCTCCAGCGTTGACGCGCCCAGCATATAGGCGTCATCGGGGCCGAATATTACCGGGCAGGGGCGTTCCCGCCCGTCAATCGCAATGCTGGCGATGCCGATGCCGTATTCGTCCCGGCTGCCATCATCCCGCATAAACTGCATCCGTTCCAGCGGGGCTATATCCAGCCGTTCCAGGAGAGACGCCGGCAACATAGAATGGTCGGCGCCGGTATCCACCACGGCTGTTGCCGGCGCCAAAGCGCCGCCGGCCGGGTTGCCGACTTTGATGGGTACGCTGAAAGTTGGCATGGTCAACGCTCCGCGCGGTGCGGTTGAGTGATTGTACTATCGGCCTGGCAAGGCGTCAATCGCAGCGGCCGGCCGCCAAAGCCGTGCAGCGGTACGCGATTTTGAGCCGCTGGAATATATTGACAATCCAAGTCTGTCGAGTATAATACGAAATGAAATCAGCGGCAATCGAGGTGCCAAATGTACATACCTACCGAATTCTACAGGATCAAATACCGGACACTTCACGAGAAACATTATTACCATAACGCAAAGGCGATAATGCATAGCGCGGTGCTGCCCACCCTGCATTCATTGGGCTGGCCTGTACTCGACATTTCGCAGGTTTTCCCCGAAATTGCGATTCGCACGCCCTACCCCGGGTACAGCTATCAGGTGCCATATCTCACGCTCAAGGACGGGTATGATAGCGACGTTTTGGCGTTGATCGAGGCCAAACACGTGCTCAAAGGTTCTGTTGCGCCAAGCCCTAACGATTACTGCCCGCACCCTGCAGCTCGCCTCGCCGTGATTACGGACGGGCAAGTTTGGCGCTTTTATGCTCGCAACAGCGAGGGCAATGGCGCATTTTGCCAGATCCATACTATTGATGTGGCTTTCGATCCCATCGGCAAGGCTTTTGCCGACTTTGAGCGGCATTTGGGCGTAGATGCAGTAAAAGCAATCGGGAAATAAGGCTACCGCAATTAGCCCTGGGGTGTCTGATACCCCGCGTCCGTACGCTCGAAAAGCCGTGCTGCTGTTTGCGGTTCTTTGGGAGAGTTGCGATGCCGTCCTACGTTCAGCCCTTGTTGCTTGCGCTCTTTGAAAGTCATTTCCACGCCGTGCAATTCCAGCTCGGCCTGAATTTTGGGCATCTCAATTTGAGCGCTTTCTAACCGCTCTTGGGCAAAGTCCAAGTATGCCTGACTGATGTCAATGCCGATATAGCGATGCCCCAGCAGGTTGGCGGCAACCGCCGTAGTGCCGCTGCCGATATATGGGTCAAGCACTACGCCGGGTTCGTCCGTGCCTAGAATTGAGATGATCACTCGCGCCGGCAGCCATAAAGGGAATGGAGCCGGGTGCGGATTTTTGCCTTCCGGTACACCGCGCCAGATTGAGGTTAATTTGGCATCCCCTGATTGCAGTTCCCGGCCGATCAGCTTGCTGCCAATCGGCTTGTAAAGCCAGTAAATGCGTTCCTCAACCTGCCAGAATCGCCAGCCCCGGATGTTGGCGGCGATAACCCGATCCCAGACGATTTCCTGCTTTACCGTCCAGCCGGTTTGACGCAGCCAGTCCATAGGATGGTACATCCGGCCCCGTTCCCAACGGATTTTATGGTTGTAGAAAAACGAACCGCCGGGCTTTGTAACCCGGTAAATCTCATTGAGCGTCTCCGCCTGCCGGTCTTGGTATTCCGGCTCAGGAACGGCGTCGGTAACGGCGTTATAGACGACGTTCTTGACCAGCCATCCCTTATGCTTTTCCTGCTTGTTGTAGGGCGGCGAAGTTATGCCGACATCAACGGCATCATCGGGCAAAGATTGCAACACGGTGAGCGCATCGCCGCAAATAAGTTGGTCAATGTGCATCATTGTGCGAATCTCCGCAAGTGGGCGTAAAGGTCGCGCACGATGTGGCCGCGTAGGTTATCCAACTCGTTCTTATTTACGAAACAAAACGTTTCCAGACTAGCGCAGTCTTTGAAGTTTCGGAACGAAAAGGAAGCGCTCCGCAGAAAGATCCCGCTGACGTCGCCATCAGGGAATTTGCGGGCAAGCTGGCGATTCAGATGCTCAACGAATTCTGGTTCGTCAAACTCAAACTTGAAAATGTACACCAAGCGGGCATCAACGAAGCCAGCTACCAGCAATGTCGGATTGTCAGTTTGATGGTCCTCAAGCCTGGCCCAAGTGTAGTCAGTGAAATTGCCGCTGCCATTGAGCTTACGTAAAGTTTTCGCATTTGAATCCGTCCTGATATTGGCCGGCTTGATTTCGCAGTACTCAGTGTTGCCGGTGAGAGCGTCGTGACGAAATCCGTTGTAACCCCAGTTTCTCCGGTTGCGGCTGGTAGCCGGCCAGCAGTGCTACCGCCATCTCACGCATTGCGGACGAATTGACGTCATTGAAATAAACGGTAAGCAAATCGACCAGCATAGCGATGAGGTTATCTTTGGATTTGGAGAGCAGATAGTCATGGATTTCTTTGTGCCGCCCCATCGCATAGTCCTTAATCAGCCGAATCAGATCCTCGTTCATTCCTGCTCTGCCTCCTGTGATGAGTTTTCGATTTCGATCCTCGATAGCAACCCGGCGGCGGTTTGTCAAGCCGCCCGCGCACTTGCCATAGCTATAATTAAGCGGGAGGATGCCGCCGGTTCCGGCCCCTTCCTCCCGCTTACCGGTTACCGCGCAAAGCCGGCATCCATAGCCTATGCGGAGGTTGACACCTTGCCCGCTTTTAGCCTGATGCTGCGTAACGCCCGGATCTTTGCCGCCGCCGGCGGTTCGCCAATCTTGCCTGGTGCCGATGGCGGTTTGGCAGTTCTGCCGGATGCCGATGCGGTGGCGGTGCGCGCCGGCGGCATTGCGGCGGTGGGCCGGTATCGGGAAATCGCCGGCGGCGTTGGCCCGGATACTGCGGTAGTTGACTGCGACGGGCGCATCGTCATTCCGGGGCTGGTGGATGACCATGTCCATATTTTCGCAGCGGCGGCGCGTGATACGCAAGTGGATTGCCGTCACTCAATTGCGCCGGATGTGGCTGGGGTGATTGCCGCTTTGCGCGCTGCTCTGCCGATGTCCGGCGCCGGCTGGGTGCGCGGCTACGGGTATGACGATTCACCGGCGGGATTGGGCCGGCATCTAGAACGCCGGGATCTGGACGCCGTGTCGCTGACCCTGCCGGTGCGGGTTGACCATCGTTCCGGCCACGCCGCCGTTGTGAACTCGGCCGGCCTGGACGCAATGGGCATTGGCGCCGGCTCTGCCGATCCGCCGGGCGGGGTTATTGTCCGGGATGCCGCCGGCCATCCAACCGGGCTGCTGCTGGAACCGGCGGCGTGGGCTTGGCCGGCGCGGCCGGCTGCTGCGGGCGCCGGGCCGGATTACCCGGACGGCCTGTTTGACTGGGGCCGGCGTCTGCTGCGCTACGGGATTACCGCCGTTACCGACGCCGGCGCGGGCAACGGCATCGCCAAATGGCGCGCCCTGGCCGCCGCCGCGCGCGACGGGGCCTTGCCGCTGCGGATTACGATGATGGCCGGATGGGGCAAATTGCCGGAACTGCAAGCCGCCGGCCTGGCCTACGGCGACACTACCGCCGGCGGTATGCTGACTTTGGGACACGCCAAGATAATGCTTACGGCATCCGGCGGCGCGCTGCATCCCGACCCGGAACGGCTTACCGAAATGGTGCGGCAGGCCCGTCATGCCGGCTATCCGGCGGCGATTCACGCCGTTGAGCAGGATGCAGTAGTGGCCGCCGCCCTGTCGCTGTCCGGCATACCCCCGCCGGCGGGGAGTCGTCATCGGATTGAGCATTGCGCCGAATGCCCGCCGGATGTGGCCAAGCTGGTGTGGCAGTCGGGGGCGCAGGTCGTCGGCAATCCGGCCTTTTTACATTATGATGGGGAACGCTATGCCCGGACGGTTGCGCCGGAGCTGCTGCCGCATTTGTACCCGGTAGGGGCGCTGTATGCGATGGGCGTTCCGATGGCTTTCGGTTCCGATGCGCCGGTGGTTGAGCCGAATCCGTGGGCCGGCATTGCCGCCGCAGTAACCCGGCAGTCGGCGGACGGCATCGCTTTGGGCGGCGTTGCCATCCCGTCCGTAGTAGATGCGCTGCGGCTTCACGCTGTGGGGCGGCGCATCAGGGTAGGGGAGCCGGCGGATCTGGCGGTGGCAGCGCTGCCGGCGGTTGAGGAATTGGCGGCAGCGCGGGCGGCGTTGACCATCGTAAATGGCCGTTTGGCGTGGCAGGATGCGGCAATGGATTCCGGCGCAAGCCGGAATGACGGTTATAAAGGTTCGGAATGACGGCGCATTTGACGACGCGCCTTGAACGGTTATAAGGGTTCGGAATGACGACGCGCCTTGAAAGGAAACGCGGCCCGCTCGATTGTCGGGTTATCGGCACCAGGCCATATGGGCCCAGCGGATGTATTGGCCGCCTCTTGCGGGGGTGTCCGGGGTGCCCGGGATGCGGTCGTAGCGGTAGAGAAAGGCGGAAAAATCCGCGGCAGGAGTGGGGTCGCCGGGGCTCCAAGGCGTAGTAGCGGTTCTGACGCGATTACCGGCGGGATCCAAGCGGTAATCATCAGGTCCGTGTCTGGTGAAGCGATTGCCGGTTAACCGGATGTAGCGGCTACCGAAACCGTTCCAAACATAATCGCCGCTGGCGTCGTTTCTTACATAGCGGTCCGGCGTGCCGGCTACGGCTGCGACATGGCTGCCGTGTTCCAGGACAATGAGCCAGCCGCTGTCGCTGTTGCCGCCGTTGTAGGCGGACTGGCCGTCGCGGACATTGTACCAACGGGGCTGCTGGCCGTACTCCTGGCAAACCCGCAGGGTATAAGTGTAACCGCCCAAGCTGGTAGCTTTAGCGGAGGGGGGGGGGCAGAATTCCGATGGCGATGACGGCGAAAAGGCCGCTGGCGGCCGCGGTTGCCAGGGCAATCTTTTTCAGCATAATGCTGCCTCCTTTGGCGCAGTGTCTGTACTAACGCTTGCGAGTTTTAGACGGCTCCTATTGTACCATAAGGCTGGCCGGGCGTTGCTGGCAGAGTGGACGGGGATTTTGGGCTTTCGGGGGATATACGGATAGGCAGGATTTCGGCTTGCGCCGGAATGACGGTTGTAAGGGTTCGGAATGGCGGTTGTAAGGGTTCGGAATGGCGGTTGTAAGAGTTCGGAATGACGGTTGTAAGAGTTCGGAATGGCGGTTGTAAGAGTTCAGAATGGCGGTTGTAAGAGTTCGGAATGGCGGTTGTAAGAGTTCGGAATGACGGTTGTAAGAGTTCGGAATGACGGTTGTAAGGGTTCGGAATGACGGTTGTAAGGGTTCGGAATGACGGTTGTAAGGGTTCGGAATGGCGGTTGTAAGGGTTCGGAATGGCGGCGTTGGGCGCGGGAACGGCAGCGCGTTTGACGGCACGCTTTAGCGCGTGCGTTCCCGGATGTAGTCCACCATTTGGGATAGGGAACGGCGGGGCGGGCAGTCGGGGAGGGCGTCCAGGGCGGCGGCGGCGGCGGCGCAATGCTCCCGGATTACGGCGAAACAGTCCGGGATAATGTCGGCAGCGTCAATCATATCCAGGGTGCGGTTCAGCAGGTCGGCGGCGGCGGCATCGTCCGACTTGATGGCGGCGAACAGGGCGTCAATGGGATGTTCGTCCGGGCAGCGTTCCAGCAGCATAATGGACGGCAGCGTAAGGACGCCCTGCATCAGGTCATTGCCCACCGGCTTGCCCAGTTCGGAGGCGTTGCCCTGCACGTCCAGCAGGTCGTCCACAATCTGAAAGGCCATCCCGATGCGATAGCCGTAGTTGCGGAGGGCGGCAACCTGGCGTTCCGGCGCGCCGCTGAGGACGGCGCCGGATTCGGCTGCGGTGCAGAACAGAGAGGCGGTTTTGCGGTAGATGCGTTCATCGTAGAGCCGCCGGGCTTTGGCGGGGTCAAAAGTGGTGAAAAACTCAATCAGCTGGCCGCTGGCCAGTTCCATAATGGTTTCGGAAAAGCGGCGAATGACGCGCACTACGCCGGTGTCGCAGACAAAGGTAGCAGAGGCAGCGAACAGGTAATCGCCGAGCAGGACGGCCACATGGCTGCCGTAGAGTTTGTTGATGGTGGGCTTGCCGCGCCGCATACCGGCGTTGTCCACGGTGTCATCGTGGATCAGGGTGGCGAGATGCAGGAGTTCTACCGCCGCGGCCATAATCCGGGTGCGCTGGCCGTCGTGCTGGTGAAAACCGCCGGCGAGCAGCGTCAGGGCCGGCCGCACGCGTTTGCCGGCGGAGCTGAGGGCATAGTCCAGCAGCGGGTTCAGGTCGGCGATGTCGGTATGGCAAACCGACCGCAGCTGCTCCTCAACCGCGGCCAGCTGGTCAACCACCGGGGCGTAGATAGAGACGGTTTCCAGGTCGGAACCGGGCGGCACGGTGCAATATCCTCTGCTAAAAACGGGGGGCTAAAGCCGGGGCGATGGACAGGGGCGATGGGCCGGGCGCGCGGGTCAGGCGTCGTCGCCAGGGGGTTCGGCGGCCGGCGGGTCCAGCTTGGCGTACAGGGCGGCGGGATTGCGGAGCGGCGCGCCGGGTTTGACAGCGTCGGCCAGGGCGGCGCAGTCCCAGGGTTCGGCCATTGCGTCGCCGTCAAATCCCAAGAACTCGTGCACTTGCTGGCCGGTGAACGGGAGGTAGGGTTGCAGCATAACTTTGAGGCAGTTGACAGCCTGGATTGCGGCGGTAAGGGCGGCGGCGGCGTCCGCGCGGTCGGTTTTGATGGAAAGCCAGGGCGCGCGGGCGTCCAGGTAGCGGTTCACTTCCTGGGCGAATCCGAAAGCGGCGCTGATGCCGGCCCGGAAGCGGGTATGATAAATGCAGTCGTCCACTGCCGCCATCGCCCGGTGCGCGGCGGCCAGCAGTTCGGCCTCGGCATCGCCCGGCGGTGCGGCGACGGCGGGAACCTGGCCGTCGAAATTGCGATAAGTGAACCGCAGCACGCGGTTGACCAGATTGCCCCAGGTGGCTACGAGTTCGTCATTGTTGCGGCGGACGAATTCGGCCCAGCTGAAATCGGTATCGCCGCTTTCCGGCATATTGATGGACAGCATATAGCGCAGCGGGTCGGGGTCGTAGTTGTCCAGGTAGTCGGGCACCCACAGCGCCCAATTCTGGCTGGTAGAGAACTTGCGGCTTTCCAGGCTGAGGAATTCGTTGGCGGGGACGTCGTAAGGCAGGTTGAGGCCGCCGTAGCCCATCAGCATCGCCGGCCAGATGATGCTGTGGAAGGGGATGTTGTCCTTGCCGATGAAATAGTAGGAGCGGGCGGCGTCATCTTTCCAGTAGGCTTGCCAGCCGCTGCCGTCGGTGTCAGTGTCGGCGCTGCCGGAATTGGCGGCCCATTCTACGGCGGCGGAGAGGTAGCCGATAACGGCCTCAAACCAGACATAGATGCGCTTGGCGTCGTACCCGTCCAGTGGCACCGGCACCCCCCAAGCAAGGTCGCGGGTGATGGCGCGGTCTTTGAGGCCGCCGCGCAGGAAACTGGCGGTCTGGTTGGCGACATTGGGGCGCCAGTGCGCTTTGCTTTCAATCCATTCCAGCAATGGTTCCTGAAATGCGGAGAGGCGCAGGAAAAAATGCTCCGATTCGCGGAAATCGGGTTCGGCCTGGCAGATGTTGCAGTAGGGATTGAGCAGTTCAATGGGGTCAAGGGTGCGTCCGCAGGCGTCGCACTGGTCGCCGCGGGCGCCGGCGCTGCGGCAGTGGGGGCAGGTTCCCTCAACATAGCGGTCGGGCAGGAAACGGACGCAGCGGGCGCAGTGGGCCAGCAGCATCATATCCGGGTAGATGTAGCCGGCATCCAGGAGGCGGAGGAAAAAGTCCTGCACAACCTGCTGGTGGTTGGCGGTATGCGTGGTGGTGAACAGGTCAAAGGTGATGCCCAGTCGCTGCCAGGTGTCCAGGAACTGCTGATGGTAGCGTTCCAGGATTACGGCGGGGGATACGCCTTCTTGGTCGGCGCGGATGGTGATGGGGGTGCCGTGGGCGTCCGAGCCGGACACCATCAGGACGGCGTTGCCTTTCATGCGGTGGTAGCGCGCGAAAATATCGGCGGCCAGGTAGCAGCCGGCGATGTGGCCCATATGGAGCGGGCCGTTGGCGTAAGGCCAGGCGACGCCGATTAGAATTCGTTCCGACAAAGCAGCCCTCTCTGCACTGGTGCGCTCTTGCTAAAATCGACTAATCCGCCGAGATGCCGCTAATTCTAGCATATCCGGCGCGGGCGCATCGTGCGGCTTGCTGGCGAACCTGGCGATGCCGGTTGTAAGCGTGGGAGTATTGACGCCGATGGGCAGGGAGGGACGGGATTGGTTCCCGTCCGTCCGGCTGCGCCAGCGGCGCTGGGTTGATTTTGCTGGGGTGGCGGTGCCTCCGTTGGTACAGGATGGGGGTTGTCAGGCTGGTGTCAGGCAGGTTGTCAGGCGGTTGATTGAACTTGCTAGCGGGGTTCGGGTTTCCGAGTTTAGTGGTTTCCAGGTCGGTTTCAGCCCTACGGCCGGAGGTTTTGCGCGTTGCTTTTCACGCGGCTGGATTTTCGTCCGAGGACGGGGCGCTACGTCTGGCGCCTTGGCAGGACCCGACTCCTTCGGTTAGTTGGACCGTGGGCGAGTAGGGAACGCCGGTGCGACTTGGATGCTGAATGACCGTAACGACCTGGAAACTGGTGGGCTCGGAGATTGGCTGCCTGACAATGCTATAATAGCACATTAAAGCGGCTTGGCAAGGGGGTTGGTGTCATAAGCGTCGCTGCGGTACAGCTCCGCCTCCGGCAAGCGGGCGTACCGCCGCTGAAGGGTATTTTCGCTGCGGTCGCCTACCTCAAAGCTGGTGCCTGAGTATTCCGGTATCCGCCCCGCGGCAGCCGTCGGTTTCCTCAACTACCGCCGTCCAAATCCGCAAATCCTGCCGCTGCTCCCCGTGCAACGCCAGGGACTGTTCTCGGTCGGCGGCGCTGGGGCGGGTGCCGGCGGCGCCTTTGGGTGTAATAGCGTTTGCAGTTTGCCGCCGTGATAGACTTGGCGGCCTTTGGAGGCGCCGTTTTTTAGGCATCCAGTTGGGGCCGCATTCCGGGCAGGGGATGCCGGGGCTGTAAGCGCGCGCCATAGCGGAGCCTCTGTGATGGGGATAATCCGACTATAACCGCATTGCGGCAGATTATGTAAAGAATGCCGACAGCGTCGGTTCCTGGACGGTGTGGTACTATTCCAGTGTGCCTTGCACTATGGCGGCGGCCCTGACCGGGCTGGCAACCTCGGCGTTTTCGCCAGTTATATTACCCTGTCGGTCTTGACCCGCTGCCTGGGCATCGGCGCCGGTTGCGCTACCTTTAGTAGGAGGTTACAACATCGTTATGCTGAGCCGGGAACGCCAACAGGCCGATGCTGCGGAGGAACGCGCCATCAAGGGCCAGGATCGCCTCCGAATGGAACAGGAACGCCACGACGAACATCGTCAATTTATGGCTGCTCAGCGGGAGATGCTTGAAACCGTCGCGCAGCTGGTCCAACGGCAGAATGCCGCCCGCTTAACGATGCCAACCCGTGATGCCAACCCGCAGTAGGTGAATTGCCGATGCGAAAGCCACATATCTTTGCCGACAACCCGTTGAATCGGGGCGAAGTAGAACGCCGCGATGCGGAATGGATTGCCCGCGCCGCCGCCGACCCGGCCAGCAAGTTCCTGCCTTTTCACAATCTGAATGTATTGCTGACCGACGCCGACCCGCCGGAGCCGGGCTGGATCCGCGCCCCGGAAATGCATCCCCTGCCGGACGGCGCGGAATGGATTTTTCTGGGCATTCTGGACGGCGTCTGCCACTTTGCGGTTGACCTGTCCAAAGACGAGGCCGCCGCCGCGCGGGTTCAGAACGGCGCCGGATGGCAGTTCACAGACTGCCGTTCCGCCGGCGAAAGGATGTCCGGGCCGAATGCCGGGATACTGTCGCAAGCGCGCGCGCAGCTGGATTGGAATCTGCGGCACAGCTTTTGCTCCGTGTGCGGCCATCCTACCGATAAAAAGCGCGGCGGGCAGTCGCGGCAGTGTCCCGCTTGCGGCGCGCAGCACTTCCCGCGCACCGACCCGGTAATCATCACCGTAGTAGTGGATACGGCCGCCGACCGCTGCCTGCTGGGGCAATCACGGGGGCGGTTGCAGCGGATGCGCGCCTATTCCGCCCTGGCCGGATTTATGGATCAGGGCGAATGCATTGAGGAAGCGGTGGCGCGTGAAGTGATGGAGGAAGCCGGCATACGGGTCAAGAATGTGCGCTACCATTCGTCGCAGCCCTGGCCGTTTCCGTCATCGCTGATGATTGGCTGCATCGCTGAGGCCGACAGCACCGACATCGCTATGGACAAGGAGGAGATGACCGATGTGCGGTGGTTTGACCGCGCGGAAGTGCTGCTGGCGTTAGAGGGTCGCAGCTCGGAGCTGACCGTGCCCGGCCCTATCGCCATCGCCCACCACTTGATACGGGCGTGGGCTACGGGAGAGGAGTTCTAATTTCCGGCGCATCCGGCTACGCTGCCGGACGCCGGCGCCATAAGCGGCGGAGACGGTTCAGCTGCGCCGGGGTCGGCTGCGGTCGGCGCTGTCCAGCAGCAGCGTAACCGGGCCGTCGTTTTCCAGCCGTAGCTGCATATATGCCTGGAACTCTCCGGTGGCTACATTCAGCCCGGTCTCTCGGAACATTGACACGGCCAGCTCGTAGAGGCGGCGGGCGTCATCGGGGGCGGCGGCTTGCGTGAAATCGGGGCGGCGTCCCCGGCCGGTATCCCCGTACAGCGTGAACTGGGATACGACCAGCAACGCGCCGCCGACGTCGGCCAAGGAATGGTTGAACCGGCCGGCTGCGTCGGCGAAGATCCGCAGATTGACGGTCTTGTCCACTAGGTAGCGGGCGGCGTCGGCATCGTCGCCGGCGGCAATGCCCAGCAGGACGGCCAAGCCGGGGCCGATGCTGCCGACTGTTTGCCCGTCAATGCTGACCGATGCGGAGGTTACCCTTTGCAGCAGGGCGCGCATTGGTCGGGTTAGCGCGGGCGTTGACGCTGACTAGCGCGGGCGGTGGGGATTAGTCCGAATTGGCCGTTGCGGCGACGGCCGGCGCCGGCGATTCGGAACTTCCGCCATCGGATGAGGAACCGCCGGGTGCGGAACCGGATCCGTCCGCTGCGGATTCGCTGCTGCCGTTGGACGATGGGGCGGCAGTCTCGGCGCCTTCGGAGCTTTCGGCGGGACGCTTGGGGCGTCCGTAGTCGGTAGTGTAAAAGCCGCTGCCCTTGTAAATTACCGGGACGGCGTGAAAAACGCGCTGTCCCGCTCCGCCGCACAATGGGCAGTCGCCGCTGCCGGCCTCGCTGAATGTCTGCACCAGCTCAAATTCGTTGGCGCACGCGGTGCACCGATAATCATAGCGAGGCAAAACCGTCCCTCCTGGCTTGCTGAATGGATGGATGCGGCAAGATGCGCCGGGCGCATTAGCCGGACACATTGACGGGTAGCTGCGCGGCGCCGCAAAACATTGCAGAGGCAGTTTAGCACTGCCCCGACAGCGGGTCAATTTATCGCTGCGCCGACGCCGTGATGCGATTATTCCGGCGTCATTCCAGAGAAACCCGAAGCCCAGAAACCGCGCCTAGATTCCGGCTTTCGCCGGAATGACGAACTTATGGACAAATCGCTCCAAAAAATACGCGGCCCGTGTAGGCTAACGGCGCTGGCGGCGGCGGCGGCGGGCAGCGCGCTGGGCGGCCAGCCGTTCTTTCTGCGCCTTGGAGCGGAAAAAGCGCCGGTCTTTCAGCTCGCGCAGGACGCCGGCGTGCTGTACTGAAGCGCGAAATCGGTTCACCAGGCTTTCCGGGGTTTCGCCCTCGCGAGGCGTTACATAAGCCATTCAAATCTCCTGATGTCAAAACATTGCGTTGAATTGCTGAATTGTCGTACTGCGAAATATACCATACCATACCAGGCCGGGTACGGGCAACTTGCCGCAATTGCAATAGCGCTAAAAATCCCCCTATCATTATGGGAGAGAGTCGGGGTAAGGGCCGGGAATGGCGTTAATCCTCCGCTATGACTTCGCCATCGGCCATTTGGAGGCGACGGTCGGCCATAGCGGCGAGCATCAGGTCGTGGGTGGCGGCAACGATGGTAACGCCGCGCTCGGCGACGATTTCGCGCATTATGCCGCCGATGCTGAGGGCGGTAACGCTGTCCAGCTCGCCGGTGGGTTCGTCGGCGAACAGCGCCGCAGGGCCGGCGACCAGGGACCGGGCGATGGCAACCCGCTGCTGCTCGCCGCCGGAAAGTTCGTAGGGGCGATGTCCGGCGCGGCCGGTTAGCCCCACCATCGCCAAGGCGTCGTTGGCCCGGCGGCGGCGTTCCCGCCAGGACACGCCGCCGATGTGCAGCGGCAGCTCCACATTCTCAAAGGCCGACAGCAGCGGTATCAGCCCAAAGGACTGGAATACGAAACCGATTTTATTCCGCCGCAGTTCTACCAGATTGCGCTCGGAAAACGCCGCCAGATCCCGCCCCTCAAACCAGATCTTGCCGTGCGTGGGGCGGTCCAGGCCGGCAAGCAGGTTGAGCAGCGTGGTTTTGCCGGAGCCGGAACGGCCTACCAGCGCGACAAATTCGCCGCGCCCGACGGTGAGGGTTACGCCATTCACGGCGCGCACGGCGCTGTCGCCCTGCCCGAATTCGCGGACTACCGCGGCGGCGGCCATGGCCGGCTCTGCGGCATTGGCGGTGGTATCAGTAATGGCGTGCGCTTGCGCTTGTGTCATATCGTCCATACAAGTCCGGTAGTCCATCAAGTCCGGCAGTTAGTTAAGTCCGGGTTGGGGAATGCCCTGCGCCTTAGGAGTCCGGCGCCCGGTCGGCGGTTTCGCGGTGGCTGCGGCTGCGCTGCGGGGCAACGGCGGGCCGGATGGTGATGGCGCTGCCGTCGGCGGCAATGCCGGCGCTGGCCAGTCCGTCCATTGACACCTGTTCCACATACTCCCGGGGCAGTTGCAGCCGGCCCGCCCGATCCACTACCAGATACTCCTGCTCTTGCCCGTCATCGCCCCGGTAAGATGCCGTCAGATAGGATTCGGAGCCGATGCGGCCGTCGCGAATGCGTACTACGCGATCTACCCAACGGGCGATGCCGGCGTAATGCGTAACGATGATGACGGTAACTCCGAAACGGCGGTTGATGCGCCGCAGCATTTGCAGCACATCCTCGGCCATGTTGGTGTCCAGTTCTCCGGTAGGTTCGTCGGCGAGCAGCAGCGGCGGGCGATTGGCCAAGGCCACTGCGATGGCGACGCGCTGCTGCTCGCCGCCGGAGAGCTCAGCGGGATAGCGGCGGGCCTTGTCGGACATTTGCAGGGCGTCCAGCAGTTCGGCGGCCCGTTCCCGGCGTTGCCGCTTGCCGACGCCGGCGATGGCCTGGGGCAGCTCAATGTTGTCCCGCACATTCAGATACGGCACCAGGTTGCGCCCGGTAGCCTGCCAGACGAAACCCACTTCGCGCCGGCGGTACTCCACCAGGTCGCGGTCGCTGATGTCCAGCAGGTCGCGCGCGCCGACGCGGATGCCGCCGGCGGAGGGGCGTTCCAGTCCGGCCAGGATGTTCAGCAGCGTCGTCTTGCCCGAACCGCTGGCGCCGACGATGCCCACCAGTTCGCCGGCGGCAACCTGTAAATCAACGCCGCGCAATGCCACCACTTCCAGGTCGGCCGGCTTGTAAATCTTGAACAGGTCGCTGGCCTCGACATAGGCCGGGGCTGCCGCATCGTCAAGGTTGGATTCGGCCAGGGACGTTTCCAACGCCAGGTCGGGCGGCGGCCGGCCGTTCTCCGATGCTGACGGCGGGATAGGTTCGGCAAGGGCGGGTTCCGATTCCGGTTCAATTTGCGACGGCGCGGGCGTCGCCGCCGCTGATATTGAAGTATCGGGCGGGTCGGCCGGCGCTGCGGGGGCGCTGCCGCGGCGTTCCGGCGGCATAAACTGCCGGCGGTAGTCGTCACTGCGGGAACGGGCGTTGTTGGCGTCGTTGTAGTTTGCTGATGCCATTGCGGACGGGCTTGCGCTGCGCCGGAGATTGCCGCAGTCGGGCGCGGGCAACGCAAAGCGGGGATTATTATACCGCATCACGCCATCATCTCGCCTCTCCGCTGCGCCGCCATACTTTTTGCAACGCCATCGTTTCGGCTATTCACCAATACCGTCATTCCGGCATCCTAACCGTCATTCCGGCTATCCACCAATACCGTCATTCCGGCGCAAGCCGGAATCCGCCCCATAAAGGAAGCAAACGGCCAGGCAAAAAGGGGCAACCGTCGGCCTATTGCCCGTCATCGGGATAGAGTTCCACGGTGCCTTTGGGCGTCAAATCGTAGTGTTGCAGGCCCGGATAGTCCGGCGCGTAGCGGTAGGCGCGAAAGAGGGCATTGCGCCAGAACGGCCCCGGCTGCTCCCGCGCGGTTTGCGCCACTGCAATAGTACCGCCCTGGTAAATCGGCCCTTTCCCTACTACCGGGTTCACATACCGCCACACCGTAGCGCCGTCCGGCGTAACCTCAAAAATCACGCCTTGCAAGCCGTCGATGACCAATGTGTTGCCGTTGGGCAAGCGTTGCGCGCTGGAAAGCCGCCGCGATAAAAAGTCGGGGGGATTTTCCGCCGTATAAGTCCAGACCGGTTGGGTTGGGCCGTAGCGGACGCCGTCGCCCGCGTCCATTGCATAGCCGTAGCCGGATGCCGGCAGTGTGATTTCTATCACCGACGAGTAGTCCAGATAACGCCCTTCGTACTCGTCGCCATTGTTGAAAATCAGAACGTTGCCGGCGCCGGGCCACCCTTCCGGTATCCAGTAAGGATTATGCTGCCAGAACAGCTGCTGGTCGGCGAAAGAGCCGGCGCGATAAGTTTGGGGATTGCCCCAGCGATACAGCAAATCGCCGCCCTTGCCGCCGTTGCCGCCGCTATGCCCGGCGGCTTCCGCGATAGTAGTACTGTGGTCAATGATCCAGATTTCGCTCATATTGCGCGCCGAAAACATAATCTGGTCCAGCTCCGGGTGGTAATCCAATCCGTTGGCGTGCAGCAGGTCATCTTTGGTTGCTCGCTGCGTCAGAGACAGCTGCCGCAGGGTATAGTTAATGTCAACCAGTTCCGGGTGTTCGGATACGTTTCCGTAGTTAGCTTTGGAGGGATCGTAATCCTGCACCAGATGGTCCCATAGCGACCATTCCCAGACGACTTCGGCGCGGTCCGGGTAGATGGGACGAACTTCAATAATCCTTTCGTTGTTCAGCCCCTCAGGACTCACGAATGCGGGGTTGGCGCCGGCGGCGACGGCTTCCGCCTGCGTTTTGAGCTCCCGCACTATCATCAGCACATTGCCATTAGGCAGTTTCAGAAAGTCGTGATGCTGCCAGATAGGATACCGGTATTCCCACAGCAAATTGCCCGCCGGGTCAATTTCATAGATCGTCCCATCGTAATCAGATCCCAACAGATTGCCGTTTTCAAGCAGACGAGCATGAATGATCTCCGCAGCATCCCAGTGGTGTACCAGATGGCCGTCCGCGTCAACTAGATAGGGTGTCTCGTTCCGCGCCGCAAACAGAGTATATCCGCCAAATGCGCCCGGTTCATTGGCAGTCAGGCCCACCGGCACGGTGCTGCGGCGGAACGGGTCATAGGGCAGCACGCCCGTAGTCAGGTTAAGTTCGGCCGGCGCCGACCAGTACGGCGTTCCGTTTTTGACGCGCAGGCTGCCGACCAGAAAAGTATAGCGGGCGCCCGGGTTGAGGCGGGTCAAGGTATGCTGTGTGCCAGTATCGTCATCGGTATTGGCATCCGTATCGGCATAGACATCCGTATCGGTATCGGCATTCGTATCGGTATCGGTATCGGCATCCGTATCGGTATCGGCATCGGCATCCGTATCGGCAGCAGTATCCGTATCGGCAGCAGCGGATATGTTGGTATAGGCGATGGCATCCAGCCAGTCGCCGCCGTTTTCGGTTATCGCATCCGCATCGGCGGCGGCAATCCAGGCGATGCGGTAGAAAGCGGCGCCGTCAACCGGGTTCCAAGAGATAATCACTTCGCCCGGATTTTCGCCGTTGACGACCGCAATGCCGGTCGGCGCCGGCAAATCCAGCCAGCGGTCCAGCACTGCTGCCGGCTTTGGCCCGGCGGCGAGCAGGAGCAGGGCGCAAACTAATACCGCTAACGCCGCTACCGCTAATGCCGCCGGCAAGAGGAAGCGTTTCATCTCCCCACCCCCACGACTTTCAGGGCAGTGGATCTAATCGGGAAACGGCTGCGGCCGGGCCGCCGATTAGCGGTAACATCGGGCATTTGCATAATCTCTAGTCGTGGGGCGTCGGGCCGGCCGGCGCGGCTGCGGCGTTCCGGGGGCATAAACTGCCGACGGTAGTCGTCGCTGCCGGAACGGGCGTTGTTGGCGTCGTTGTAGTTTGCTGATGCCATTGCGGACGGGCTTGCGCTGCGCCGGGGATTGCCGCAGTCGGGCGCGGGCAACGCAAAGCGGGGGCTATTATACCGCATCACGCTATCGTTCCGCCGCTCTGCGCCGTCATACTTTTTGCAACGCCATCATTCCGGCTACCTACCAATACCGTTATTCCGGCCCCCTAACCGTCATTTGGGCGCAGGCCGGAATCCGCCCCATAAAGCCGGCGGCCAGCCAAAAGCGGAAATCGCCGGCCTATTGCCCGTCATTGCGATAGCGTTCCACGGTGCCTTTGGGCGTCAAGTCATAATGTTGCAGTCCCGGATAGTTCGGCGCGTAGCGATAAGCGCGGTAGATGAAATTCCGCCAGAACGGGCCCGCGCCGCCAGCGCGCCCTTGCGGGGCTAGTGCTACTCGGATCGGGTCGCCTTGATAAATCGCCCCCCAGCCGACTACCGGATTCACATACCGCCACACCATGGCGCCATCCGGCGTTACCTCAAAAATCACGCCGTCCTGCCCGCTGACGATCATTGTGTTGCCGTTGGGCAGCCGCTGTGCGTTGGAAAACCGCCGCGATAAAAAGTCGGGGGGATGTTCCGCCGTATAAGTCCACGCCGGCAGGGACGGGCCGTAGCGGATGCCGCCGGCCTCATTTCTGGCGTAGCCGTAGCCGGATACCGGCGGCGTTATCTCCACCACCGACGAATGATCCAGATAACGCCCCTCATACCCGTCGCCGTTGTTGAAAATCAGGATGTTGCCGGCGCCAGGCAATCCTTCCGGTATCCAGTAGGGATTATGCTGCCAGAACAGCTGCTGGTCGGCGAATGCGCCGGCCCGATACGCTTGCGGATTGCCCCAGCGATACAGCAAATCGCCGCCTCTGCCGCCGTTGCCCCCGGTATGTCCGGCGGCTTCCTCGGTAGTAGTACTGTGGTCAATAATCCAGATTTCGCTCATATTGCGCGGCGAAAACAGAATCTGGTCCAGTGCCGGGTTGTAGTCCAGGCCGTTGGCGTGCGTCCAGTCGGTGGGGCTAGTTCGTCCCGTACGCGCCATTTGACGCAGGTTATAGTTGATGTCAACTAGTTCCGGATGTTCGGCGACGATCCCGAAGTTGACTTTGGAGGGATCGTAATCCTGCACCAGATGGTCCCATAGCGACCATTCCCAGACGACTTCGGCGTGATCCGGATAGATGGGACGAATTTCAATAATCCTTTCGTTATACAGCCCGTCAGGACTCGCGAATGCGGGGTTGGCACCGGCAGCGACGGCTTCCGCTTGCGTTTTGAGCTCCCGCACTATCAGCAGCACATTGCCATTAGGCAGTTTCAGAAAGTCGTGATGTTGCCTCTTAGGATGCTGGTATTCCCACAGCAGATTGCCTGCCGGGTCAATTTCATAAATCACGCCTTCTCTGCTTGTTCCCAGCAGATTGCCATTCTCAAGCAGCCGCGTATGGATAATCGTATGATCCCAGCGGCGTATCAACTGTCCGCCTGCGTCAATCAAAAAACTGATTCCTTTATAAAGGGCAGTGACCAAAGTATAGCCGCCAAATGCTCCCGGTTCATTGACCGTTAAGCCTACCGGCACGGTAATTTCGCGAAACTTGTCTGGGATTAGAGCGCCCATAGTCAGGTTAAGTTCGGCCGGCGACGACCAGGACGGCGTTCCCGATTTGACGCGCAAGCTGCCCACCAGAAAAGTATAGCGCACGCCCGGGTTGAGGCGGGCCAAGGTATGCCGTATATCGGAATCCGTATCAGTACCGGTATCAGTAACGGCGGATATGTTGGTATAAGCGATTGCTGCCAGCCAGTCGCCGCCGCTTTCGGCTATCGCGTCCGCATCGGCGGCGGCAATCCAGGCGATGCGGTAGTAAGCGGCGCCGGCAACCGGGTTCCAGGAAATTATCACTTCGCCCGGATTTGCGCCGTTAACTGCCGCCACGCCGGTCGGCGCCGGCAAATCCAGCCAACGGTCTTGCGCTAATGCCGGCCCCGACCCGGCGGAGAACAGGGATGAAGCGCAGACTAATACTGCCAACGCCGCCAGCAGGGGGAAGCGTTTCTCTCTCTCCCCCCCCCCCCCCCCCCCCCCCCCCCGACTTTCAGGGCTGTGGAAGCGATACGGAAGCAGCCGCGGATGGGCCGCCGGCTGGCAATAACATTGGGCATTTGCATAATCCCTCTGGAAATATTCTGTCTAGCTGAACCGGACTGAATCGGAACTCCGCACCGCCGGACATTATAGTATTGCGTTTTTGCGCCGTCTAGCCGCCTTCGCCGGCGCGCAGCACCCGCTGCACTTCCAGCCGGCCGGTTACAACTGCCAGCCAGATTACCGTTACGATGCTGACGCCGCCCAGCACGGCGTAGGCCAGGGCCAGCATCCGCCAGTCGGTTTCCAGCGTCAGCGGCGGCGTGGCCCGGACGCCGCCCTCGGATACTTCCAGCACCGGCAGCAACGCGGCTCCGATTTGCGCGCCGGCCCAGGTGCCGACGGCGACGCCGGCGATTACCACTACGGCCAGGTTGAACCAGACGACGGCGTTGAGCTGGCCTCGGCTGCTGCCCAGCGTCCGCAGCAGGGCGAACTCGGTCTGGCGTTCCCGCGTGTCCAGCCAGCAGAACAGGGCGATGCCGGATGCGCTGGCCAGCACCAGCGCCAGGAACATAATCACCAGCAAGCCGCCCCAGCCGGCGTTGGCCAGGGGCTGGCGGGCGCGCAGTTCGGCCTCGCTTTCGGCAACTATAGTGCGGCTGATGTTCAGTCCGAGGCCGGACACTGCCGCCGCCGCGCGCTGCGCCGCGTCCTGGGCGGCGGCGCGGTCGCCGGGGGCGATGCCGGCGTTGACCCACAATTCGCCGGCGCCGCCGAAAACGCGCCGGCTGTGCCGGTTGGCGTAATCCACAAAGCCGTCCAGATCGGCAATCACAAAAGGCTGCTCTCTGGGGTCGACGGTCGGGAAAAATGCGGCGACGCCGACAATTTCGATGGGCAGCGCAAAAGTGGACATTCCAAGGCTGATGCGGTCGCCAATGGATGCGCCGGTGGCTTCCAGGATGCCGGGGCTGACGATGGCGGGCAGCGGCGGCGCAACCGCGCCGGGATACAAGCCCGGCGCGCCAATGCCGCCCGGCGACCAGCTGAATACCGCCGAGCCGCCGCCGCCCGGCCGGGCTACGCCGGAACTGGTTTCCAGCGAATAGAGGCCGGGACGCACATAGTCCTCAATCGCATTCCAGCCGGCCGCCGATTCCAGGGGGGCTACCGGAACTGCGTCGGCATTGGCATCCGCATCGGTACGGGCTTCCAAACCGTTCAGGTACAGGACGCCGGGGCGGTCGCTGGCGGTGCGTCCAATAACCTGTAAGTTAATCAGCGTATGCGGGGGTTCGTCCAGCCGGGGGCGGACGGCGGCTTCGCTTTCCCGTCCGGGACGTCCCGGCCGCAGGGCGATGCTTTCCTCAATCTGCTGCCATCCGTAGCCGCTGACATCGCCAATGGGGACATCATAATGACGCCCGGAGCCGTCCCGGATACGCGCGGCGACGCTGATGAGCCGCTCTTGAAAGCCGCCCGTCCGCGCCCACAACGCCAGCGACTCAGTGCCCGGCGGCAGGGCCAACCCGGGCGATGCTGCGCCGGATGCGGGCGTAATCCGGGTCATCAGCTCCGGCAGCGTACTGCCGTCGCTGAAATCGGGACGCCACCACGCTGCGGAAGCGAAACGATCCGATTCTACCGCCAGCACCGATATGCGCTGCGAGCCGAATGCTTCGGTGAGCAGGCTGCCCTCGGTTCGCATCACTTCGGCGGATTGGGGGATTTGCTGCGATGCGCCAGCGCTGGCCCGGTTGCGGCGGGCGCCGTCGTGCATTATGCGGACGTCGGCGCCTACTGCGTAGCGGATGCGGTCGTCCTGGCTGCGGGTAAGCGTTGCGGAGAATGCGCTGCCGACTACGCCCAGCGCGGTGGCCAGCATCAGCAAGGCAACCAGGCTGCCGGGCGCGATGGGGTCGCGCGCGATGCGGCGCAGCCCTTGCACCAGCCAGCCGGGGCCAACGGGGCCGACAATCCGCGAAGACAGGCCGGCGGCCAACGGGAACAGCCGCATCACCAGCAGCCCCAGCGCAATCAATCCCAATGCCGGGCCGAGCAGCAGCGTGAAATCCACTTCCAGCTCCCGGCTGCCCAGGCTGCGGGTCAACGCCGTGCCGCGGCTGGAAATCTGCCACCACAGCAGGGCGATGACCGCCAACGCCAGCAGATCCAGATAGTAGCGATGGACAAAGGGCGTCCGCGCCGGGCGCGCGCCGGCCTGGCGGAATTCAACAATGCCTTTGCGGGCTGCCGCCAGCGTGGCCAGCGACAGCACGACGACGGCCAGCAGCGCGCCGGCGGCGCCCAACCCGACAGCCGTCCAGGACAGCGACACCGGCGCGCCCGTCCAAGCGGCGTCGAATACCAGCCCGCCCAGGGCGCGGGCCAGCAGCGGCGATAACAGCGTGCCGGCCGCCAATGCCGGGCCGGCCAGCAGCAGCCCCTCCACTAGAGTAAGGATGCCGATTTGCAGAGTTGTGGCGCCCCGGCTTTTCAGCATTGCGATTTCGGCAGAACGGGCGCGGATGACCATTCCGGCGGTAATCGTCAGATAGTACGCTAGTATGCCGGCTACCAGGAAAACCATCAGAAACAGCGGGATGCGGGCCAGCAGCAGCTGTTCCTCGTAATCCTCCAGGATGCGGGGCAGGCCGGTGGATGCGCTGCCGTTGGGCAGGTCGTTGTTGACGGCGCGGCGCATCCGGCGGAGATCGTCTTGCAGGTCGTCCACCCGGCCGGCGCGCACGCCCAGCCGGTCGGTTTGCAGGAACCAGGCTGAACTGGTGTAGATGCCGGGGTAGCGGCGTCCTACCTGCTGCCGCAGCGCGGATTCTGCTGTAAAGAGCGGCACCAGCGTCCAGTTCTCATCGTGGTAAGTTAGCAGTTTGTCGCGGCGGAACCAGTATTCAGCATCGGGGTTCACCGGCTCAACGATGCCGACCACTCGCACGGGGGTAGAGTGCTGCCCGGCGCCGCCGGTGGCCGGGAAAATCTGAAAGGTTTCGCCCAGCGGGAGGCCCAGGAACTCTAGTCCGGCGGCGTCAACCGCTACCTCAATAACGATGCCGTCGGTGTCGCCGGAGGCGTCATCGTAGCCGGGGTTTTCCGGCAGGGCGGGCCAGCGGCCGGCGGCCAGCGTCGCCTTGCCCTCTGTACCATCCGGGCTGGCTTGCAGGCCGGAAAGATATTGCAGCCGGCCCCGCGGACGCCGGTCGTTGGGCAAGTCCAAGTTGGGGCGGCCGGCAAAGTAGAAAGTAGAGGTTTCAATCTGGAAAGAGGTTTCGGCAAAGGCGTAATCCAGCGGATCCAGCACGCGTTCCCGGACAAACCGCCGGGAAGTGAGATAGCGGTCGCTGTTGGCGGTGGCCGTGCGCGGGTCGTCCAGGCTGTTGAAAACGCGCACCCAGGCGTTGACATCCCCCGGCGCTGCTTCGGACAGGGTGCGGCGCAGTGCGGTTTCTGCCAGCAGGTCGTTGAAAACCGCCGCGCTGGCCAGCAGCAGCACCGCCAGCGTAACCCCCAGCAGCACCGTTAGCTCAATGCGGAACGACGCCATCAGACGCCGCCGCGCCAGCACATAGCCCAGTTGCAGGATGGCAGTCATAGCGGTCTATCTACTCGGCTTCACGCAGCGTCTCGGCGGGACACAGGCGGGATGCGGCGGCGGCGGCCAGCGCAACGGCGGCGGCGGCGGCCAGACCCAGGCAGCCGTAGGTGGCCGCCAGCCAGGCGCCCTCGGCGACGAAAATCACGGGCGGCGTAACCGAACCGCCGGCGCCGACGCTGGTCAATTCGCCCAGCGTCCACCAGGCCAGTCCCCAGCCGGCCAGTCCGCCGGCAACGCTGCCCAACAGGGCGATGATGCCGCGTTCCAAGGCCAGCCCGGCGTAACGCTGCCAGCGCGGCGTTCCCAAGGCGGCCCCTACCGACAGGTCAATGCGCTGGCCGCGCACGGCAACGGCGGCGTGGGCGCACAATGCCAACCCCACGGCCAGCGACAGCGCGGCCAATCCGATGCCGGTAAGGGCGTTCCAGGCGCCGCCGGCCAAGGGGTTGCGCGTGGCTACGGATACGGTGTGCGCCCGGTCGCGCAGGAACGACAGCCGGTAACCGACGGCGCGAATTTCGTTGGCCGTCTGCTGGCGGTCGGCGCCGTCGGCAATGGCAAACCACCATTCGTCGGGCGTAATCGGCTGCGCGCCGGGGGCCTGCGCCAGCCAGGCTTGCAGTTCGTGGACGGACATCACCAGAAAAGAACGCCTTTCGTCCAGCGTCGGGAAATGGCTTACGGTGGCGGTAACGCGCGCCGGCACAATGTAGCCGTCCACGGTGATGCGAACCGGCTGGCCGGGGGCAAAACCCGGCCCGGCGATAGCCGGCAGAGGCAGCGGCCCCGGCGGAACGATAATGCCGCGCGGCGACCGGCCCAGCGGCTCCTCCCAGGTAATCCGCATCCCGGCGGCGCCGGAGCGGGCGGCGTCGGCAGTGCGCTCGGCGCGGTCGGCGACGCCGCCCGCTTGAGGCAGCGCCGTCCACGGCCCGATTTCCTCAAACCCTTCTACCAATGCGCCATCCGGCGGCAGTCCCGGCCCGTGCGCCGTAATATCGTCCAGCAACAGCGCGCCGGGCGGCGTGCGGGCAAAGGATTCACCAGAGATATGCACCGATACCAGCCGCCACTGCGCCGCCGGGTCGGGCAGCTCGGCGTCCAGCTGCCGCCATTGCTCGCCGGCGCCGAACTCCGCCGTCAGCGTACCCAGCTCCAGATTGCGGTACGCCCCGCTGGCGTTGGCAAGGCGCGCCCAGAGTCGGTAGCTGGGCAGCGGAACAGCGCCGCCGATACTGCGGTCCGCCCGGCGGGCCTGTACGGCAATGCGGTTGGCGCCCGCCGGCAGCGCCACGCCGGCCGACTGCGAATTCAAAGTGCGGCGCAGCGGCGCCAGCAGCGTATCCAAATCGGACGGTTCGCCGCCGGCAAAGGAATCCCGCCACCACGACGCCGACGCAAAAGTCAACGGGTCAACGCCCAGCGCCGTGCCGCGCTGCATTGGGCCGTCCAGGAACCCTACCGGCTCGCGGATGACCGCCGACACTGCCGTTACTCCGTCAATGGCGTTCAGCTCGGCTATCCGCGCGTCGGCCGTGCGCCCGCTGAAACGCGCATTGTTCAGCGTCATATCGCCGCCGATGCTGTGCCGGGACTGGTCGGCTTCGCTGCGGGACAGCGTCGACTGGAAAGAGCCGGCGAACACGCCCAACGCCGCCGCCAGGGTTACGACGACCGTCAGCGAGGCGTAAGGCAGCGGGCGGCGGGCCATCTGCCGCAGCGTCAGCGAAATCCAGGCCGGCGCGGAATGCCGGGCGGCCCATGCCGCCGCCGCCATCGCCCAGGGCAGGGCGCGCAACAGCAGAAAAGCAAGGGCAATCAGCGCGGCCGCCGGCGCCAGCAGCAGCAGCGGATCCAGCGCGGGGCCGCCGCCGGCCAATGTTCCCTCTACAAAGCCGCCCCGCTGCCGGATTTGCCAAACCAGCACGCCCAACGCCGCTACCGCCAGGAGGTCAATGTAATAGCGTTGCAGCCAGGGCGCCGCCGGCGGACGGGAACGGGCGCGCAAGAAATCCAGTATCCCCAGCCGCGCCAGCGACCCGCCGGCCGCCGTCAGCACGGCCAGGCAGAGCAGGCCGCCCACTGCGCCAATGGCATACATCTGCCAGGAGAGGCCCACGCCCAGCGGAGTTTCGCCGGCGCCGGGGCGGCTGACCGGGTTGATGGTGTCCAGCAGGAATGCGCTGCCGATGCCCCAGGCCAGCAGAGGGCCGACCAGCGTAGCGGCCAGCACGATTGCGCCCTCGCCCAGCGCCAGGAGGCCGCCTACTTGTAAAGCGCTGGCCCCCCGGCTCCGCAGCAGCGAGGATTCGGCGGCGCGGGCGCCGGCCAGCAGCGTAACCGCCAATGCCAGAAAGTACAGGATGACCACTACCACCAGCGATATGAACAGATAAAGGGGCGCGCGGGCCAGCGTAAGGCCGCGCTGGTAAGTTGCCAGCAGCCCGGTGCCGCGGCTGTTTTCCAGGCCGGTCAGCACATAAGAGCGGGGGAATTGGGCGTTGACGTCGGTTTCCAGAGCCTTCAGGTTGTCGCGCGCCGCCGCTACGGTGCGGGAAGTGATGGCATCCGGGTTGAGGTAACTGAGCCAGCCGAAATCGCCAACCAGAGACGGGTAGTTGGCGCCAATGCCGTTGAAATAGGCGTTTTCGGTTACATAGATCGGCGCCACCGGGCGGCCCTCCCAGTCGCCGATGTGGAAATAATCGGATGCGCCCATCCAGTACTCGGCGCGCGGATTGGCGGCCTCGGCAATGCCGACGATGTTCACGGCGATATACTGCCGTGGCAGGTCATCCGAACCGGGAAACAGCACCAGCCAGGCGCGCTGCCCGTCCGTCCAGCCCAGGCTGCGGGCGGCATCGACGCCCAGCACGCCCTCGATCAAGGGCTGGCCGTTGGCGTCCTGTCCTACGGCGTCCGTCGGCCACCGCCCGGAGGCCAGCTGCGCGTGTTCCTGAAACCGGGTAACGAAAAAGGGGCGTCCCAGCGGAACATCCCGGATGCCGTAGGGCAGATCCTCACGGGTGAACGGCAGCGTTGGCAGCATCCGGGCGTAGCGGTTCCGGTCGCGTTGCAGATAGCCGATGCTGCGGTCAATAATGCCCTCAATGCCGGCACGCAGCGCGGCATAGTCCTGCGGGCTCAACGGCCGGTTGCGGACAATGATGCGCGCATTAATCACATTGGGCGAGGCTACCGCCAGGGAATGGCGCAGGCCGGCCTCGGCCAGGGCGTGGGAATACATTGCGCCCAGCGCCATAATAGTTACGGCGGCCAGGACGCCAAAAGCGGTAACGGCCAACAAACCCCAGGCGGAACGCAGCCGGCGGGGCAGCAGCCAAAGCAGCAGGCTGAAACTGCCCATCAGCGCCGCCCGCCGTCCGTTTGCCGACAGCGTAAAATCATTGCGCCCGTTCCGCAGCGATGCGTTCCCGCAGCAGCGGCAGCAGCTGGCCGGCGGCGCGCCGGCATTCCTCAATATGCGGAAAGCCGCTGAGGATGAACTCGTCAATGCCGAGCCGCCAGTAGTCCAGCAAGGCGTCGGCAACCTGTTCGGGCGTGCCAACCAGCGCGCTGCCGCAATTGACGCGCACTTCCGAAAGGCCGTTCCAGAGCGGGCCGCCCAGCCGATGCCCGGCGGCGGCCCGCGCCTGCGCCTGCTGCCCGACCATTGGCGTACCGACGATGGCCGCCTGCCGCTGCGCTTTGACTGCCGGGTCGGCATCAGCGATGAGCTCACCGGCAGCGCGCCAGGCCGCTGCTTCGTCGTCTCGGATCACCAGATGGGAACGCAAGCCCAGAGTTAGCGGGCGTTTGGCGTCATCATATTGACGGCGCAGGTCGGCGATGCGGCGGGCGGTGTCGTCCGGCGGCTCAATCCAGCCCAGATGCACGTCGGCCTGGCGCGCGGAGAGAGCCACGGCGCGCGGGGATGCGCCGCCCAGGTAAAACCGGGGCGCATCAACGCCGGGAGCCGGCGAACAATAGGCGCCGGCCAACCGGTAAAACTGGCCGTCGTAATCTACCGGCTGCGGCTGCTGCCAGAGGGCGCGGCAGGCGGCGATAAACTCCGCGGCGCGCTCGTAGCGGGTAGCGTGGTCGCTGACTTCGCCGACGCGCTCAAAATCGTTCTGAATGCCGCCGGGAACGATGTTGAGGTCCAGCCGTCCGCCGGAAATCTGGTGCAGCGCCGCCGCCATCTGGGCAAACAGGCCCAAAGCGATGAAACCGGGACGCACGGCCACCAGAAAGCGGATGCGGGAGGTAACGGCGGCCAATGCCGTGGCCGTAGTCCAGGTTTCTGCCAGCGGCGCATCCTCGGCGAACAGCCCATTGGCGAACCGGGTCGGAATCAGCATGGAATAGAAACCGCAGTCCTCGGCGGTTTCGGCCACCTGGCGCAGGTAGTCAAAGGTAGGCGGGCGTTGCGGGCGCAGTGTGCCGGCCCGGTTGCCGTCCCCGTCAATGGGGACAAACCAGTCAAAACGGGGTTCGGGGCGCAGTTCGGGGTGTTGTCCGTTAGTTTCAGGCATAAGGCATTCGACGTTGGGGTTCGGGGATTGGAGCGCCGGAGCGCTGGAGTACGCGGTACTGATGACGATATTGGGGTAATATCCTACAATCTAGCGCCCCGGCGGTCAATTTGCCGGCGGCTTTTACCCTAACCTTTTCTCGGAGCAAGTTTTATGATGACCGAAAACGCTATCCCCGGCGCGCGGGACGCCGCCACTGTATCCTTTACCAGTATGGCCGCCGGCACCCGCGCTGACTACGAGCTGCTGGAACGCCTGGAGGCCGAATTCGCCGCCGGCACCGCCGACCGGGTGCTGGCGCAGCTGGCCGGCTTGTCCGGTTCGCTGGCCGGCTATCGGGTTGACCGCCTGGAGCATTCGCTGCAAGCGGCGACGCGGGCTTACCGGGACGATGCCGACGATGAAATGATCGTCGCCGTCCTGCTGCACGACATTGGCGATTTGCTGTCGCCGCACAACCACAGCGAGCTGGCCGCCGCCGTGCTACGCCCCTATGTAACCAAGCGCACTTACTGGATTGTCCGGCAGCATGGGCTGTTTCAGAGCTACTATTACGCGCATCACTTTGGCAATGACCGCAATGCGCGCGACCGCTACCGGAACCATCCCTGGTATCAGGACGCCGTAGATTTCTGCCATCGCTGGGATCAGCCGTCGTTTGACCCGGAGTATCAGTCGCTGCCACTGGAGTTCTTTGAGCCGATGGTGCGGCGGATATTCGCGCGGGAACCCTTTGCGCTGGCCGGGCGGGGCGACGGCGACTAGCCTGCCACAGCGGCAACCCAGCCTTGGCCGCAATCTATCTATCTACCAACCCATCCATCAACGCCGCCCGTACAATGCCCGGCGGCCAGCAAAACGAGGTGATACCAATGCCCTTGCTAGGCAATGCAGCGCTGATTACCGGGGGACGGCGTACAATGTGGGCGGAGGAATGCTGTTTTGCTGATGGCGCCGACTTGCCCGCTTTTGCGGTAAAGGCGGGCAGAGTGCGGCGTCCATCCGCTGGCAGTGTCCTCATCCACCTCACCATGTGTCGGGAGAACTATGCGGTACGGATTTGCGTTGCCAATGCGCTCCGTACAGACTGGGAGGACAAAAGAATGTACGGCACAGGGATTGGATTGACATTGCACCGGCTGATGCTGTTGGCAGCAATAGTAGTTGCCGGTCTGTCAGTGCTTGCGGTGGTGGAAAGTTCCAGTCGGTTAGCACTGGTTGGAAACATACTTGCGGGCTCCGCGCCGATGGCAGCGTGGACTGCTGGGGCGATGATGAATATGGGCAGTCCGGCCCGCCGGGCAGGATATTTCGGTAGCCGATGCAGCCCTTATCGCGACGGCGCTACCGGATAATTTCGCAATTTGCATAGCGCCGCAAGCGTAGGTAACAAGTATGACAACATCCGAAAAACCCCGCCGCCTGACGCCGCCCGGCCGTGGCCTGCTCTGGTCGCACATTGCCGCTACGCTGCTGACGGCGGCCGAGTTCAGCCTGCTGCAAGCGATAGCCATCGGCTTGACCACCGTTGTATATTTAATGGCGCCAGTGCTGGACGCCAGCGTACAGCCCGGTTTCGCCGAATGGGTGAAAGTGTTCCAAATCGTGAGCCCGACCATCACCGTAACCGCAGGAGCCCCCATCGTGATTTCCAGCTACATTTACGCCAAAAAAGCTCAGGAAGCCTACGATTTCGCCGAACAGGAGCGGAAACGCGCCATGGATGAGCGGGAACGCGCCGCGCAAGCCGAAGCCGAGGTTGCCCGCCTTACCGCGCGCCTGGCTCAGCTTGAAAACGGCGCGGCGCCCGAACACCGCCAATAGCCGGCACCACCCCCGTCATTCCGGCCTGATGCCGTTCCATCTGGATGCCGCCAATGCCGCCGCCTATCTTGCCGGGCGCGGGGTGATAACGCCCGCCGCCGCCGCGTCGGCCACGGCGTCAACTCTGGGCGGCGGCGTTTCCAACATCGTGATTTGCGTAACCGGGGACGGCGTTCCCGGCGGCGCTTTGGTGGTCAAGCAGTCGCTGCCGCAGCTGCGGGTGGCCCAGGAATGGCGGGCCGACCGCAGCCGCATCCACCGGGAATGGGCCAGTATCCGCTATCTGTCCGGGATACTGCCGCCGGGATCCGTTCCGCAGGTTGTTGACCAGGATGATGGCAATTTCTGCTATGTGATGACCGCGGCTCCAGCGGGCGGCGTCAACTGGAAAGAGGCGCTGCTGGCCGGCCATATTGATACGGCAGTCGCCGGCAAAGTCGGGCGTCTGCTGGGCGAGATGCACCGGGCTACGGCCATCAAGGATAAGGATAGAGACGGTGCGAAGGGCGATATTCCCGAGGCGCTGCTGCCGTTTGCCGACCAGCGCAGTTTCGTACAGCTCCGCATTGCTCCTTATCATCGGGCAACGGCAGCGGCGCATCCCGATTTGGCGGATGCCATAAACGCCGCCGCCGACCGGATGCTGGGGCGTCCGCTGGCGCTGGTGCATGGCGATTACAGCCCGAAAAATGTAATCGTGTCCGGCGCCGGGTCTGCGGCAGCGGTGCTGCTGTTGGATTTTGAGGTAGCGCATCTGGGTAATCCGGTTTTTGACCTGGCATTTATGCTGAACCATCTGACGCTCAAGGCGCTGCACCGCCCGGAGCTGGCCGCGCAGTACAACCGCGCCACCGCCGCATTTCGGTCGGAATATGCCGCCGCCGATACGCCATCAACGCAGGCCGACAGGATGGAGCCGGATACAGTGCGGCAAATGGGGGCTTTGCTGCTGGCGCGGGTGGACGGCAAATCGCCGGTGGAGTACATCACCGCCGAGGCCGACAAAGCGCGCGTCCGCAGCCTGGCCCGCGCTATCCTGTTAGGCGAGATAACCAGTCTGGAGGAGATTCACCGCCGCTTGCTGCATTGGGCATAACCGCTGGGCCGGTAATTTGGCGCCCCAAAACCGTCATTCCGACTTCCGCCGGAATCAATGACTGCCGGTTCCATCCACCGTAACGGCAGATTAGGACGGTGGATTCCGGCTTTCGCCGGAATGACGGTTGAGAGCGCCAGAATGACGGTTGAGGGCGCCGGAATGACGGTTGAGGGCGCCCCCGGAATGACAGCTGGGGGCGCCCCGGAATGACGGTTGAAGGCGCTGAAATGACGGCAGTTCAAATCGCCTGAATGGAAATGCTGTCGGCTGCTGACACTTGGCGGTTGCGCCGGCGCCGGGTTGAGATGCAGGATAGATACTAGTGCGCCGGGGCGCTGCGCTGTCTTGCCCTGTCTAGTCTTGCGGCGTAAATCATTGCCCGGCGCCGGGAAAGTGCGTTATGGAATCTGCCGCTGTCGAACCCATCGCCCAATTGCCGAAGGATGTAACCGTAATGATGCGGCCGGCTCCGGACGACGGCGTCGTTTATGACGCTGCGGATGAACCGGATGCGCCGGCTAATCTGCCCGTTGTATCCTATCCGCCTTACACGGCGGCGCAGCTGCGGGAATACCTGCGGCACGCAATGCTGACGATTTCGGACCAGCCGGAAATCAGCCTGGCGGCGGCCAGTGAACCCGGCCTGTACGCACTCGCGGCGGCGCTTTTCAGTGTAGTCCGCAATAATGTAACCCGCAATGGCGACAGCGGCGGGCCGGATGGACGCGCCGGGTCCGGGTTGACTGATGCCGAATTGACTTACGCCAACCTGATTGGCGAGGTGCGGCGGGAGCTGGGCTGGCGCGACTGCCGCACGATGGGCCGCGACCCGACCGGCGCCGTGCGACGCGGCCGGCTGCTGCAACTGATTGGCAGTTTCACTACGCTGTCCCGGCCCGGCGCATCTCCGTTGCAGCGGCGCCGGGTTAGCGGCGACTGCCCGCTCTGCGCTGGGGAGGGGACATTGAGCGTATTCCTGGACGGCGTCCGGTGGCGTTGCTTCGGCTGTGGGCAGCAGGGCGGCTTGCCGGAATTCGCCGCCGCAATGCTGGACAGCATCACGCAGCCGGAATGACGATTTGAGGGCGGGAGAATGATGGCATGGATGAACGGAATGGGTGAGGATTTTGGATTTGGCCGGAGAAGGGGAGTTGCTGCCACCGATGGGCAGGATGGAGGGGATTTTGTGAATCTAGACGACGGAAGTTAGCTGCCGCCAAGCAGTCACGGGTCCATTCCCCGTGGTGCTGGCTTGCCAGCAGATGGGCGCAAAATCCATTGTCCATGTGTGTTAAGAATACCGCTACTCGCCCGTTATTGACACCGGCGCGTTGCGGTGCTAACCTGTTGCCCGTTGTTCGCTGTGATGGGGAGTAGTAAAGGGCGGCAGGCCAGCAGAGAGCCGGCGGTTGGTGCAAGCCGGCGGTCGCAAGCCCTTGAACTCGCCCCGGAGCGACCGGCCTGAAATGGCTGCCGGCGGGTTTGTTGCGGCGCAAGCGCAGAATCCCGGCCGGCGGACGCGTAGGGTCGGCGGTTCAGCCCCGATATAGGCCGTGTACAGCAAGCGTTCTGCATGGCGGACAACCCGCCATTCGGAAAAGAAGGGTGGTACCGCGGGCCCTGCAACCCGTCCCTTCACAGGGATGGGGTTTATTTTTGCCCCATTGCCCCTAGTGATTGCTGCCGCAAATCAGCAGGAGAAACCGAATTATGAAAATGACCGGCGCGGAAATCGTCTGCGAAAGCCTGCTCAAAGAGGATGTGGACACCATATTCGGGCTGCCCGGCGGGGCGGTGCTGCCTTTCTACGGCGCGCTGTCGGGCTATTCCCAGCTGCGGCATATCCTGGTACGCCACGAACAGGCCGCCGCTATGGCCGCGGACGGCTACGCGCGGGCTACGGGCAAAGTGGGCGTCTGCTCGGCTACATCCGGCCCCGGTGCCACTAACCTGGTAACCGGGCTGGCGTCGGCGCAGATGGATTCGGTGCCGATTGTGTGCATTACCGGGCAAGTGCCGCGCGCCGCCATTGGCCGCGACGCTTTTCAGGAAACCGATATTACCGGCATCACGCTGCCGGTCACCAAGCATAATTACCTGGTGATGGACGTCCGCGACATTGCGCCGGCCATCAAAGAGGCGTTTTACATCGCCCGCACCGGCCGGCCCGGCCCGGTGCTGATTGACATTCCCAAAGATGTGCTGGCCGGCGAAATGATTGAGTTTGAGTGGCCGGATGACATCAACCTGCCCGGCTACCATCCGCCCGGAGATCCGGATCCGCAGCAGGCGCAAGCCGCGGCCCGCCTGATTAACGAGGCCGAACGTCCGGTGATACTGGCCGGGCATGGCGTGCTGATTGCGCGGGCCTGGGATGAACTGCGAGAGCTGGCCGAAAAGGCGCAGATCCCGGTCATCACTACGCTGCTGGGCATCGGCGCTCTCCCTACCGACCATGTGCTGAATATGGGGATGCCGGGAATGCACGGGATGGCCTACGCCAGCCTGGCGATTGACCGCTCCGACCTGGTGATTGCGCTGGGCGCGCGGTTTGACGACCGGGTTACCGGACGCATCGCCGATTTTGCGCCCCACGCCAAAATTGTCCACTGCGATGTTGACCCCTCGGAATTCAACAAGAATGTCATCGCCGATGCGCCGGTGCTGGGCGACCTGAAAGCGACGCTGCGCGCGCTGCTGCCGCTGGTCAATGCTACGGTTCACCTGGACTGGATTAGGGAAACGGACAGCCTGCGCGCCGAGCATCCGTCCTTGTTCATCCGTAAATCCGACCAGCTGCTGCCCCAGCAGGTGCTTAAAGAGCTGTCGGACGCTACCGACGGGCATTCCATCGTCGTTACCGGCGTGGGGCAGCATCAGATGTGGGCGGCGCAGCATTACGGCTACAAGGAGCCGAACTCGCTGATTACCTCCGGGGGCAGCGGCGCAATGGGCTTTGAGGTGCCCGCCGCATTGGGCGCCAAAGTAGGGCGGCCCGACAAGACGGTGTGGTCAATTGCCGGCGACGGCGGCTTTCAGATGACCCTCTGCGACCTGGCTACCGCCGCCGAGAACAACATTGATGTCAAGTACGCCATCCTCAACAACGGATCGCTGGGAATGGTGCGGCAGTGGCAGGACTTTTTCTATGAAAAAGATTTCTTTGCGACGATTTACAGCGGGAACCCGGATTTCGTCAAACTGGCCGAGGCTTACGGCATTCGGGGCATTCGGGTAACGCGGCAAGAGGAAGTATCCGGCGCCATACAGGAAGCGATGGAAACGCCCGGCCCGGTAGTAGTGGACTTTGTGGTCAAAGAGGATGAGTTCGTGTTCCCGATGATTCCGGCCGGCGAATCGGTGAACGAAATGATGGAGGAATCGGAGCCGTCGGCGCAGGAGGTGGGCCTTGAACGCATCTAGTATGCAGCAGCACACCATCATCGCCCTGGTGCAGGATCGGCCGGGCGTACTGACCCGGCTGGCCAGCCTGTTCCGGCGTCGGGGGTTCAATATCGCCAGCCTGGCCGTTGGCGCCAGCGAGCAGCCCGGCCTGTCCCGCCTCACTTTCGTGGTTACCGGCGACGAATACACGGTTGAGCAGGCCACCCGGCAGCTGGACAAGCTGGTTGATGTCGTGAAAGTGTCCAACATTTCGTCCGAGGATGTGGTGGCGCGGGAGCTGGCGTTGATTAAGGTGCGGGCTACGCCGTCCAGCCGCAGCGAAATCCTGGAAATGGCTAACCTGTTCCGCGCTAAAATAGTGGATGTCGGCGCGCGTTCTCTCGTCATTGAGACTACGGGAGAGGAGGACAAGATTGACGCCCTGTATGACTTGCTGCGCCCCTTTGGGATACTGGAGCTGATGCGTACCGGGCGCGTGGCAATGGTGCGCGGCAAATCCGGCGGTCGCATCAGCGACGATGTCGGGGCGGAGTTCGCGCATCTGGGGCATAACGGTTCGGCGGCCGGCGCGGCCCGTTTCCAACCCGGCCACTACGAGGGCGTTTAGCGGCGCCGGCGCATCCGCAGGGAGGCATCATAATGACTACTGCCACCGTTATCCCGTCGCCGCGGCTTCCATCTCCGTCGCATACAGAGGCATCGGAGTCGGCCGGCGTGGCCCGGTTTCCCGACTTTCCGCCGCGTGACGATATGATGAACCCGCGCTACCTGCACGATCCGGGGCACCAGCCGGCGCTGCGCCGGCATCTGGGCAACCCGGATACTACCATCGTCCTGGGCGAAGTTCCGATTGCTTGGGATGTTGCCGGAACGCGGGCCGGCGTGCGCGTCCCGGATCTGCTGGTAGCCTTCGGGGTGCGACACGCGCGGATCCTGGACCAACAGGGCTACTCCATCAGGGAACAGGGCAAAGCGCCGGACTTTGTGCTGGAGATAGCATCGGACACTACGGCGCGGCGTGATGAAACTGTGAAGTGGGCCGACTATGCCGCATTCGGAGTGGGGGAATACTGGCTGTTTGACCCGGATTGGGGCCAGCGGTATGCGACGGGATTGTCCGGTTGGACGCTGGTTGAGGGGCGCTACGAACCGGTTACAATTCACCGGCACTCGCCGGAGCAGCATTACGGATACAGCGCGGCGCTGGGCTTGTACCTCTGCTGGGAATACGGGCAATTGCGCTGGTATGACCCGACAACGCAAAGCTACCTGTTGACTTATGACGAGCAGCAGGATGGCCGCATTGCGGAACGGGATGAGCGCTTGTCCGAGCAAGGCCGGCGCATTGCCGCCGAAGTGCAGGCCGACCTGGAGCGGGATGCGCGCCTGGCCGCCGAAGCCGAAGCGCAGCGGCTGCGGGGCGAAATCGCGCGGCTCCGCGGAGACGCCGGTTAAGCCGGCGCTGTCGGCGGCCCATCGTTGCGTCAGTCTGAATTCGTCAGTCTAAAACCGATGACTTTCCTGCCCCGCGCGCCTGCTGTGCGGAAACGCCGGGAGCGGGATGCAAAAAGGATGAACCAAATGGCAGTTAATATCTACACCGAAAAGGATGCCAATTTGTCGGCGCTGGACGGCAAGACCGTGGGCATTATCGGCTACGGCAGCCAGGGCCACGCCCACGCGCTGAACCTGCACGACAGCGGCGTCAAGGTGATGGTGGGCCTCTACGAAGGCAGCGCCAGTCGGCAGGCGGCCCGGGACGCCGGCCTGGCCGTGGACAGCGTGGCCGCCGTGGCCGCCGCTTCCGACGTCATCATGGTTGCGATACCCGACCATGTGCAAAAGGATGTGTACCGGGCGGAAATTGAGCCGAACCTGGGGCCGGGCAAGGCGCTGATGTTCGCGCACGGCTTTACCATCCATTACCAGTTTGTCGTCCCTCCGCCGTCGGTGGATGTGATGATGATCGCGCCCAAAGCGCCCGGCCACCGGATGCGGGAGCATTTCGTGCAGGAAGGCATCGGCGTGCCGTGCCTGTTGGCCGTCCACCATGACGCTACCGGCCACGCCAAAGAAGTTGGGCTGGCTTATGCCGCCGGCATCGGCTGCGCCAAGGCCGGCGTGCTGGAAACCACTTTCAAGGACGAAACCGAAAGCGACCTGTTCGGCGAGCAGTCGGTGCTGTGCGGCGGCGTTACCGCCCTCATCAACATGGCCTTTGAGACGCTGGTGGAGCGCGGCTATCCGCCCGAAATCGCCTACTTTGAGTGCCTGCACGAGCTCAAGATGATCGTTGACCTAATCCAGCAGGGCGGGTTCAACTATATGCGCTATTCGGTCAGCGACACCGCCGAATACGGCGACTTGACGCGGGGTACGCGCGTCGTTGACGAATCGGTGCGGGCGAATATGCACCGGGTGCTGGACGACATTCAGAGCGGCTCTTTCGCGCAGGAATGGATGGCGGAATGCGACGAGGGCCGGCACAATTTCCTGCGGCTGCGGCAAGAGGCGCGCACCAACCGCATCCACGAAGTGGGGCGCGGCCTGCGCGAGATGATGCCCTGGCTGAACCCGCGCGAGATTGAATGATTTCACGAAACGGCTCCCCGGCGCCGGGTCGGATAACTTATTCGGCCCGGACCGAAATGACGGCGAATCACAGGAGGCACAAATGAGGATGGAGGTACTGTGCAGAGCAGTTCACCATCGCAGTCCGGTCCTGGCGCGGCTGGCTGCGGTGGACTGCGTGTGCCTGCTTCGCCTTTCCCGGAAGTAACCGAAGCGAAGCGACGCACGGCCCCCGGATGGGGCAACTATCACCTTGCAGAAGGGAAGGAAACGAACAAAATGGCTGCACAAGTAAAATTTCTGGACACTACCCTGCGCGACGGGGAGCAGTCGGCCGGCATCGGCATGACCGTTGACGAAAAGATGCAGATCGCCCGCCAGCTGGCCCGGCTCAAAGTGGACATCATTGAGGCCGGCTTTGCCGCCAGCTCGCCCGGCGACTTTCAGGCGGTGCAGCGCATCGCCAACGAAGTGGAAGGGCCGATTATCTGCTCGCTGTCCCGCGCTGTCCCGGGCGATGTGGACGCCGCCTGGAACGCCATCAAAGACGCCGCCAAACCCCGCATCCACGTGTTCCTGTCCTCCTCGGAAATCCACCAGATGCATCAGCTGCGGAAAGACCGGGAGGATGTGATGACAATGGCCGTGGATATGGTGTCCCGCGCCAAAGGGTACTGCGACGATGTTGAGTTCTCGCCGATGGACGCCACCCGCACCAACCCGGAATACCTGTACCGGATGCTGGAGGAAGTCATCAAAGTCGGCGCCACTACCATCAACATTGCCGACACGGTGGGCTACGCCATTCCGTCGGATTTCCAGACGATGCTGAACGACATCAAGGCCAATGTTCCCGGCATTGACGGCGTTACGCTGTCGGTGCATTGCCACAATGATCTGGGGCTGGCGGTGTCCAACAGCCTGGCCGCCATAGAAGTGGGCGCGCGCCAGGTTGAGGGCTGCATCAACGGCATCGGAGAGCGGGCCGGCAACGCTTCCCTCGAGGAAATCATTATGGCGCTGGACACCCGCAAAGACCTGTTCGGCGTTGCGCTCAATGTGGACACCACGCAGATTTACCCCAGCAGCCGCCTGGTCAGCCGTATCACCGGGATGAATGTGCAGTCCAACAAGGCGATTGTGGGCGAAAACGCTTTCCGCCATGCTTCCGGCATCCATCAGGACGGCGTGCTGAAAGACCGTTCCACTTACGAAGTGATGCAGCCGGAGCGGGTCGGGCTGCCGCCGGATGTGCAACTGGTGCTGGGCAAGCTCAGCGGCCGCGCCGGCTTGCAAGCCCGGCTGGAAACGCTGGGCTATTCGCTGACCCGGGAGGAGATAACCGGCGTTTATCAGCGGTTCCTGGAGCTGGCCGACAAAAAGAGCGAGATTACCGACCGCGACCTGGAATTCCTGATGGACGAGGAGAACCGCAGCGCATCGGAACCAGTCAGCTATTCGCTGGATACCGTGCAGTTCAGCAGCGGCGACAAGGAAATACCGACGGCCACGGTGCGCCTGATTGGGCCGGACGGCCAGGTGCAGGCGGACGCTTCTACCGGCAACGGGCCGGTGGACGCCGTATGCCGCGCCATTGACCGGGTTATCGGATGCAGCAGCACGCTGGCCGATTTCCAGGTGCAGGCGGTCAGCGAAGGCATTGACTCCGTTGGTTCGGTAACGATGCGGATTGAGAACGCGGGCCGCGCTTTTTCCGGTCGCAGCGCCGACACCGACATTATCGTAGCCAGCGCGCAGGCGTACCTCAGCGCCGTCAACCGGATGCTGGCGGCCGACGAGGCGGCGGCGCTGCCGGCGGTAGGCACAACCCCGGATTAACCGCGACGGCCTACGCCAAGGATTGCGCCCCTCTCCGGTTAGTTGCGGAGAGGGGCGTTGTCATAGGGCGCGCTATACTGTCATTCTAATCAGTGACGCCGGCGTCTTGCCCGGCGCAGAGCGCGGTTGCTAGAATCCGCCAAGCAAGCCGCCGGGCTGACGGCGGCGGGAGCAGCATTATGCCCAGCGCCTGCAATGTACCGAGCCGAACTATCTTTACCGGCGATAATCTGGACATCCTCCGGGGCGTCAATTCGGAGTGCGTTGACCTGATTTATCTGGATCCGCCGTTCAATTCCAACCGCAGCTATGCCGCCCCTTTGGACAGTGAAGCGCGCGGCGCCGAATTCGACGACGTCTGGACGCTCAGCGATATGAAAGAGGAGTGGGTTGACGAAATTGAGTACCGCCGTCCGTCGCTGTATCACCTGATTAACGGCGCCAAACTGGCGCACAGCGAAAGCATGGCCGGCTACTTGACTTTTATGAGTGTGCGTTTGCTGGAGCTGCATCGCATCCTGAAACCGGCGGGGAGCATTTACCTGCATTGCGACCCTACGGCGTCGCATTATCTGAAAGGCATTATGGACGCCTTGTTTGCGCCCGATAATTTCCAGAATGAGATCGTCTGGAAACGAACCGGATCGCATGGCGGCGCCCGACGGTGGGGTCCGATCCACGATGTACTCCTGTTCTATTCCGGGTCGGGGCGGCATCTCTGGAATCGGGTCTATCAGCCGTACTCTGACGATTATCTCAGGAATTACTACCGTTACGAGGATAAACGCGGTCGGTATCGACTGGTGACGCTCACCGGCGCCGGAACCACATCAGGCGATTCGGGCGCTGAATGGCGCGGCGTCAATCCCACTGATTCGGGCCGGCATTGGGCGGTGCCGCGCCAGGCTCTTGCCGAAGCCTATCCCAACCGCAGCGATTTGGACCGGCTTACTACGCAGGAGAAACTTGACCTGCTGGATCAAGCCGGGCTAGTGTACTGGCCGCCGCGCGGGCGCATCCCGCAGCAGAAGCGTTATGCCGATCAAGGCGCCGGCGTTCCGATACAGGATATAGTCACCGACATCGGGCCGATTGGTTCTCATGCTCTGGAACGGACGGAATGGCGCACCCAAAAACCGCTAGCCTTATTGGAGCGCATCATCGGCGCATCGTCTAATCCCGGCGATTTGGTGCTGGATCCGTTTTGCGGCTGCGCTACCGCTTGCATCGCCGCCGAAAAACTGCATCGCCAATGGATTGGCATTGATATTCTGCCGCAGGCGGCGGCAGTGCTCAACGACCGCGCCAAACGCGAGTTGCAGATACCGATGAACGGGGACGATGAACCGGAGTGGGCGGACTGGAGCCCGCTGATAATGCAGGAACCGCCCAAGCGTACCGATCTTGCGCTGTCCGCCCCCGTCAATCCGCAATCCGACCGGGAACTGCTGTACGCCAGCCAGGATCGCCGCTGCGCCGGCTGCCGCTATGAACTGCCGCTGCACGTGCTTACCATTGACCATATTCATCCGCAGTCGCTGGGCGGCGTAGATACTTTGGGCAACTTGCAGCTGATGTGCCATACCTGCAACGCCATCAAGGGCAACCGCAGTATGGAATACCTGCGGGAACAGCTGCACCGGCGGGGGATATTAGAATTGTAAGGCGCCGTATCATTTTAGGGCGTGTGGTCATATACATCGCCATTCCGACTTGCGCCGGAATCTGGACTTGCCGGCTCCATTACCGTAGTATGTGATTACGACGCTGGATTCCGGCTTTCGCCGGAATGACGATGTGGGGCGGGGATGGCGGTACTGGCGATGTGAGGAGATGGCGGTACTGGCGATGTGAGGGGATTTTGGCGGTATGGTATGATGCCAGCAGGATAGCCGCCCGGTGTCGCTTTGCTGATTGACTTGCATAACCATACCTACCCCAAGTCGGACGACAGCTTTATCTCTGCCGATGAGCTGGTTGACGCCGCCCGCGCGGCGGGGCTGGACGGGGTGTGCCTTACGGAGCACGACGACTTCTGGCCGGCGGAATGCGCGGCGGAACTTTCCCGGCGGCACGGCATCCTGACGCTGCCCGGCGCGGAAATCAATACCGATGCCGGCCATGTGCTGGTTTTCGGGCTGCATCGCTACCGCTTTGGGATGCACAAGCCGTCTTTTCTGCGGGCCGAGGCCGACAGCCTGGGCGCCGTGCTGATTGCCGCCCATCCCTACCGCCGCCGTTATCTCTCCGAGCCGGGGCAAGACCCGGAGCAGCGCGCCGCAATGCTGCGCCGGACGCTGGCCGACCCCTGGATGCAGCTGTTTGAGGCGATTGAATCCTGCAACGGGCGCGGCGCCGCGGACGAAAACCGCTTTGCGGAGGATGTGCGGCAGGGCCTACAATTGCCGGGAACCGGCGGCAGCGACGCCCATTATCGGCATCAGATTGGCGTCGCGGCGACGCTGTTTCACCGGCGCATCGCTACGCTGGACGACCTGATTGCCGAAATTCGGGCCGGGCGGATGGAAGCCGTCAACCTGCGGGCCGGCGGCTGACGCCGGTTCGCTTCAGGCCGGGTAGTATTGCCGCCGTTGTAACGCCATCAGGGCATCAGGTCGGTATGTCCGCTTTGCTGCAAGTTGAAAACCTGCGGGTAGAGTACCGCACTCCCAACGGGACGGTGCAGGCGGTCAACGGCGTGTCGTTTGAGCAGCGGGAGGAGGAGATCTTCTGCGTGGTGGGGGAGAGCGGCGCCGGCAAGAGCGCGCTGGCGCTGGCGGTGATGGGGCTGCTGCCCGACAACGGCGCCATCACCGGCGGGCGCATCGTGTTTGACGGGGTTGACCTGGCGGCGGCAGCGGAGGAGCAGCGGCGGCAGCGGCGCGGCAAGGCGATGTCGCTGGTATTCCAGGACGCGCAGGCCGCGCTGAATCCGGTGCAGACCATCGGGGCGCAGCTGACCGAAGTAATCATTACGCACTCGCAGTTGAGCCGGCGGGCGGCGGGCGGGGTGTGCCAGGAGATGCTGCGGGAGCTGGGGGTGCCGGATCCGCGCCGGATTATGGGGGCCTATCCGTTCACTTTGAGCGGGGGGCAGTGCCAGCGGGTAATGCTGGCGATGGCGATGGTGATGCGTCCGCGTCTGCTGATTGCGGACGAGGTAACTTCCAGCGTGGATGTTACGCTGCAAGCGGAGATTTTGGAACGGCTGAAAGGGTTGAGCCGGGATTCCAGGTCGGCCATCCTGCTGATTACGCACGATATGGGCGTGGTGGCTAATATGGCGCATCGGGTGGGCGTGATGTACGCCGGGCATCTGGTGGAGTACGCCGACTTGCTGCCGCTGTTCCGGCAGCCGCGGCATCCTTATACCTGGTCGCTGCTGCAAACGCTGCCCCGGCTGGATGCGGCGGGCCGGCGGCTGGCAACGCTGCGGGGTACGCCGCCGGATCTGATAAACCCGACGGGGCAGTGTCCCTTTGTGCCGCGCTGCCCGAAAGCGGTAACGCGCTGCCGGACGGACGGGCCGCCGGCGCTGTCGGAGCTGGCGCCGGGGCAGTGGGCGGCGTGCTATAACCCGGTGGATTATCCGTAATTGCAGCCAGTAATCGGCAAGCAGCAATCAATCGGCGGGGGCGGCGTCCGTTCCGTTCATCATAAACCGGATGACGGCCAGGGTTTCCGCCGGAATCTTGACCATTCCGTCCTCGGCAACGCCAAACTGCTCAATAGCGTCCAGCATACGGCGGGCCGACGGGGTTGCCGGCGTTGCCGGTGCGGCTGCTCCATTCCCGTCCGGCTCCGGCAGCGGCGGCAACCCCAGATCATGGCGGGCTTGCTCGTAGCCTTGGGCATAGCCCACATTGTGGGCGTGTTCCTTTTGCTTTCTGATGTTCTGGAACATTGTACGCACCTCTACCAGTGAGAATTCCGTCCATCTACCAATCTTGTCCATCCATGCCATTTACCCCCGGACACGCCCGCCGAGTTTATGCGCCCGTCGTCAAATCGGCAACCAGCAGTTCTAGTGATACTTCGGGCTCCATGCGCCCGGTTTTGATGTCCAGGTCGCAGCGGAGGGCGCGGCGGTACATTCGGGCGATGGCGGGCAAGTTGGCGCGGCGGGCTTGGCCCAGGGTTTTGCGGACGACGAAATCGGAATTAGTGCCCATACGCCGGCCCATTTCGCCTTGCGGCACGCCCCGGTCGGCGAGGTCGCGGGCCAGCGCCATCAGCCGCAGCTGGCGTTCAATCATTGCAATCAGATAGAGGGGTTCGCGGCCCTCGCGCATCAGCTGCGTAAGCAGCCGCAGCGCATCGCCGGGGCGCCGGTCAATGATGGCGTCCACGGCGGCGAATATGTTGGTGTCCGGCGCGTAAGGCACCAGGGCGCGGACATCCGGCTCGCCGATTTCCCGGCCGGCGGCGTACAGCGACAGCTTGGCAAGTTCCCGATCCAGCGTCCACAGGTCGCCGCCTACCATTTCGTTGAGAGCGCGGACGGCCGGCGGCGTGATGGCGGCGCCGTGTTCCGATGCCGTCTGCTTAATCCAGCGGTCCAAATCCGCGCCGGACGGGGCAGTTTGGCGATGGATAGTTGCCGTTGCGGACAGGGCGCGCAGCAGCGGGTTGCGCGCGCCGATGTCGCCGTCGGTGAAAATCAGCAGAGTACTGTCGGGCAGTTGGGGGATGGCTTCGGCCAGCTGCGTCCAGCCGGTAGCGGCGCCGGAGTTGCGCTGCCGTCCGGCGCCGGATCCGGTTCCGGCGCCCCGGCTGCGGGATGCGGAACTGCTGCTGCTGCGTCCGCCGCCGGCGTTTTCCTGGGTAGCCAGCGCGCCCTCTATTTCGACCAGTCGGATGGGTTCCAGAAAGGGGAGCGACTGGCACATTGCCAGCGTTGCGGCGGGTTGGGACTGGGCCGCCGCCACGCGCTGCCGGTTGGATTCCATCAAGTCGGCGGCGCCGGCTTCCTGGCGGATGCGCTGCGCCTGGCGGGCGACCAGAAAGGTATCGCCATAGACTACGTGCGCCGGCACGATTGTATCCTGGACTGGCGGCGGGGCCGGCGGCGGCTAGTTTTCCACCAGTTCGGTAAGCACGCCGAACACGGAACGGGGATGCACAAAACCGATGGTTCCCGACAGTCCATGCCGGGGCGCGGCGTCAATCAGCGACAAGCCGCTGTCGGAAAGGATTTGCAGTTTGCCGGCGATGTCGTTGACATTCAGGGCAAGATGATGCAGCCCCTCGCCGCGGCGTTCTATGAAGCGGCCGACGGCGCTTTCGGGGGACAGGGGCTGCAACAGCTCCAGACGGGTTTCCCCGACTGCGATGAGGCAGGCGCGGACGCCCTGGTCGTCCAGGTCAACGATGGCGGCGTCCGGCGTGCCGAAGTTGGCGCCAAAGAAATGCAGGGCGGCGCGGATGTCGCTGACGGCGATGCCGACGTGGTCAACATAGTTGACGGCGCAAACTTCGGGCATTGTGGTTGTCCTTTCTATCGCAGGGGGCTGGATTCCGGCTTGCGCCGGAATGACGGGATGGGGGAGATGCGGCTTTGGTTTCCGGCCTGCGCCGGAATGACGAAGTTGGGGCGATGGCGCTGGGTTTCCGGCGTAAGACGAATGACGGGATGGGAGAGATGCGGCTTTGGATTTCGGCTGGCGCCGGAATGACGGATTTGGGGGGATGGCACTGGGTTTCCGGCGTAAGACGAATGACGGGATGGGGGATTGCGGCGGCGTTTATACCGGGTACTGCGCCAGTACCTGGCGGGCGATAATCATGCGCTGCACTTCGGAAGTGCCTTCGTAGATGGTGGTTACGCGGGCGTCGCGGAAAATGCGTTCAATGCGGGATTCCTTGAAATAGCCGATGCCGCCGTGTATCTGCATCGCTTCGTAGGCGGCGTTGTTGCACATTTCGGACGCCAGCAGTTTGGCCATAGACGCTTCGTTGATGAACGGCAGGCCATCGTCGCGCAGAGTAGCGGCGTGCATCGTAGCAATGCGCGCCGAATGGACGGCGGCGGCGATGTCGGCCAGCTTGAACTGGATTGCCTGGTGCTGGGCCAGCGGCTTGCCGAAACTTTCCCGCAGCTGGGCGTAGCGCACGGCTTCCTCCAAAGCGGCCTGGCCGATGCCAACGCACTGGGCGGCAATGGAGATGCGGCTGGAGTCCAGGATGTCCATTGCGTAGCGGAAGCCCATGCCCGGCTCGCCGATGATGTTGTCGGCGGGGATTTCAGCGTCCTCAAAGACGATTTCGCAGGTGCTGGAGGCCCGGATACCCATTTTGTTGTGCTGCGGGTTAATCTGCATTCCGGGAGTGCCGGCGGGAACGATAAAGGCGCAGACGCCCCGGTAGCCGGCGGAACGGTCCTGATTGGCGAACACGACGAGCGTTTCGGCAACTTCGGCGTTGGTGATGAACTGCTTGGAGCCGTTCAGCACCCAGGAGCCGTTGCGGCGGGCGGCGACGGTGGCCATAGCGGCGGCGTCGGAGCCACTGCCCGGCTCGGTGAGCGCCCAGGCGGCGATGCCGTCGCCGGACGCCAGGGAGGGCAGGTACTGCTGTTTCTGCTCCTCGTTGCCGAAGCGGGCGATGGTTTCCAGGCCGAGGCCGAGATGGGCGGCGAGGGAAACGCTGGCGGCGGCGTCGGCGCGGGCGATTTCGGAGATGGCGATGGAGGACTGGCGGAATCCGCCGCCGCTGCCGCCATAGGCCGGGTCAACGCCAACGCCGGCAAGTCCGAGCCGGGCCATGCCGCGCCAGTTGTCCCAAGAAAATTCGGCCTTTTCGTCCAGTTCGGCGCTGCGGGGCATTACTTCGCGCTCGGCGAAATCCCGCACCATATTTTGCAGCATCTTTTCCGATTCGGTAAGCATCAGGTCAATCACGAGAGACCTCCGGAGATGGGGTTGAGTACCGCCGCAAGTTCATTCGGATGGCGGGGTTCCGTTTTAGTCGGTATAGGGATAAGTCCGATATTGCGGCGCAGGCCGGGGTGCTTGGATGCAGGGATTGGATTCCGGCTTGCGCCGCAATGACGGTTAGGGGTTGGAATGACGGTTAGGGGTTGGAATGACGGTTAGGGGTTGGAATGACGGTTAGGGGTTGGAATGACGGTTAGGGGTTGGAATGACGGTTAGGGGTTGGAATGACGGTTAGGGGTTGGAATGACGGTTAGGGGTTGGAATGACGGTTAGGGGTTGGAATGACGGTTAGGGGTTCGGAATGACGGTTTGGGGGTCCGGAATGACGGTTAGGGGTTCGGAATGACGGTTGGCTGGAGTAGGTTTGACTATACCGGGTTGGCATTGATAGACTGCGGCGGGCGTTGTCGGCCGGCCGTGATTTGCGGTTCGGCAGTCAACCGCAATTGTACCATAGTCGCAGCCGCTGTAATTGCGGCGGCGGCTGTGTTGCAGTGCGGCAGCCGGGCCGGGAGAGTCCGACGCGCTCAACCTTGCTGACCGGGAGGCAGTCTTACGGCATCCGTATCGCAGAATCCCCGCTATGAAGCGGACGAGGCGCCGCCGCCGCTGAAATCGCTGGGCCTTGCCGCGCAGTTCAGCCTGATTGCCTCTGCCGCCCTGCTGGTAACGCCGGTGGTGGTGGCCAAGGCGTCGGGCCGGGGCGACGCTTATCTGGTGTGGATGGTGTTCGCCTCGCTGCTGGTGGTGGGGGTAGCGACGCTGATCCAGGTGCGCCGGCTGGGGCCGGTAGGGGCCGGGGCCGTCCTGCCGATATTCACCGCCGCTTTCACGATACCGTTCTGCATTACGGCGCTGGTGGACGGCACGCCGGCTACGCTGACCACGCTGATTATCGTTTCGGCAATAACGCAGATTGTCATATCCCGCTGGCTGTTTATCCTGCGGCGCATCGTAACGCCCACGGTGGGCGGCACGGTGATGATGATACTTTCCGTTACGCTGGCGTCGGTAGTGTTTGACCTGCTGGACGAGGAAGCGATAAAAGAGCCGGTGGCCGCGCCGCTGACGGCGCTGGTTACGCTGGTCATTGTGGTAGTGCTGACGCTGCGGGCGTCGCCGGCGCTGCGATTGTGGGCGCCGCTGATTGGCATAGTGGGCGGCTGCGTCGTCGCCATTGCCTTTGGCATTTACGATTTCGGGCCGGCGCTGCGCGCGCCGTGGGTGGGCATCCCGCAGGAATGGCCGGGGGTGGGAGTGGACTTCGGCGTATCGTTCTGGACGCTGCTGCCGGCCTTTCTGTTTCTGGGGGTGATTATATCCATCCAGGCCAACGGGGAAGCCATCGCGCAGCAGCGGGTAGCGCATCGGGAGCAGCGCGCCGTTGACTTTCGGCAGGTGCAGCGGGGACTGGCCGGCGCCGGCGTCAGCAACCTGCTGGCCGGCATCGCCGGGGCGGTGCCGACGATTATCCATCCGGGCATTGTGGCCTTTACGCAAATTACGGGGGTGGCGGCGCGGCGGATGGGCTACTGCATTGGCGCCATATTGATACTGGTAGCCTTTCTGCCGAAAGTATCCGGGCTGTTAAGCGGCATACCGGGGCCGGTGCTGGCGGGCTATCTGGTGGTAGTAACGGGGACGCTGTTTGTGGACGGCGCGCGTACTGTAATCCAAACCGAGCAGAACCGTCAGAAAGTGATTGCGGCGGGCATCTGCTTTTGGATTGGGGCGGCGTTTCAGTTTGACCTGTTTGCGCTGCCGGACCTGGGGGCGGTGGGGAATGCGCTGCTGAGCAGCGGCGTTACCACCGGAGGCTTTTCGGCCATTGCGCTAATCCTGTATCTGGAGTTGACGAACCCGCGCAGTATGCGGTTCCGGTCGCCGCTGCATATTGACGCGCTGCCGGAGCTGAACGCTTTTATGGCGCGGTTCGCCGACCGGCGGGGCTGGGACGCCGCGATGAAAGACCGCCTGAGCGCGGTAGCCGAGGAAACGCTGCTGACGCTGGCGCCGCTGGACTTGGAGTCCATTCTGGACGATGACGAACCGGACGCCGATGACGCCGCCAAAGAGGAACGCCAGCTGGTAGTAGTGGCATCCAGCGAGGGCGCGGTAGCCGACCTGGAGTTTATCGGCGGCGGCAACGATGAGAACATTGAGGATCGGATACGGCAGTTGCAGCAGTACGATGAGGAGGCGCCGGAGGAGGAGGAGCTGTCGCTGCGGCTGCTGCGGAGTTACGCAATGTCGGTGCGGCATCAGCAGTATCACGGTATGGATGTTATTGCGGTGCGCGTGGGGCACCCGGACGCTCCGGCCAGTCGCTAAACGGTAGCGGGCGGCAGGCAGGGGAGTGGATTCCGGCTTGCGCCGGAATGACGGCGTATAGGTTCGGAATGGCGGTTGGGGCGTTGGGGTGTGAATATGGGCCTAATTAAGCGAATCAGCTTTTATTGCATAATGGCAGTGATGACGCTGCTGGTCATTGAGGGGATGGCGCAGGCGGCTTACCTGATTGCTTACGGCGAGTTTAATGGGGGCGGGCCGTCCCGGCCGCAGCCGACGGTCGGGGATGCGGCGGAGGATGTGGAACTCTTTCCGACGGCGGGTTTTGAGCGGGCCGAACATCCGTATTACGGCTATACGCGAGTAGAGGCGGATCACGTGAGTAACCGGGTGCCACCGCCGCGCCGGCAGGACGGCGTCGTACTGATTGGGCTGGTAGGCGGTTCGGTAGGGCAGAGAGTTACTGCGGCCTTCGCGAATGCGCTGGCGGTTTGGTTTCGAGACAACGGCATTCCGCTGCGGCCGGTAGTGCTGGGGCTGGCCGGCCCTGCGATGAAACAGCCCCAACAGGTAATGCAGATCTCCAATACTCTGTCTCTGGGCGGCGAATATGACATCATAGTCAACCTGGACGGCTACAACGAATTGATATTCGCACTCCGAAACTACTACGATGATGGAGTATCCCCATTCTTTCCCCACTTATGGCATCTGTTGCATCAGAGTCCCACCGACGCGCAGAAACTGACGCTCAGCCGCATCTATACGCTGCGCCAGCGTGAGGAGCGGCTTGCCGCCAGCGCGGCGGCGGAACCTTGGCGGTGGTCGGCCCTCTACGGCATCGTCAATCGTTATCTCCGGGAAAGCGCCGCTACGCAGATATTGTACCTGAACCACGAACTGTCCGATGCTTTGTCCAGCGAGTACACCTTGCATCGCTACGGCCCGGTTCTGCCCATTGTGCCCGATGAATATGAGCTGTCCAGCATGGCGCTGCGGGTCTGGTATCGGAGTTCCGTGTTGCTGGACAACTTGAGCCGCACTGCCGGCGCCGAGTATTATCATTTTCAGCAGCCTAATCAATATGTGCCGGATTCCAAACCGCTCAGCGACCTGGAACTGGATTGCTGTTACAATTCCCAAAAACGGGCGCTGCGGGCCTACCCCGATACTTCCCAGCTGCGGCGGCGGCTGGGCGATGAACTGCGCCAACGGGGTATTAACTACTATGACCTGACGCGGATCTTTGCCGACAACCGGGAAACGCTCTACAAAGACGACTGCTGCCATCTCAACGCGCGTGGCAACGAACTGCTGGCCGCGAGTATGGTGCAGCATCTGGAGCCGGCTTTGTGGAAGCGGGCCGGATTTGGCGTCTATGAAAGTCGGGGGCGGGCGGGGGTAGATATGGCTGCTGATACGGCACTGGATGTGGTAGCGCAGGAACTCTCGCCTGTCCGCACGGTCAACAAGCTGTATTTTGATGTGTTGGTCACGGACGATGGTATGTTGCGTTATGCCAAGGATGACTGCCGTCCGGCTGATACCGCAGCGCCTTTTTTCGTGCGGATTGCGCCGGTGGATGCCGCCGATTTGCTGCCGGGCGGGGCCGCTCCCGGCTATAACAGCTATGACTTCGGTTTTGACCGGGATGGCGGAACGATAGACGCCGCCGGCCGGTGTGTAGTAGAGTACGAGCTGCCGGATTATGGCATTGCGACCGTTTTGACCGGGCAGTATGGCGAAACGGGGGATATGCTGTGGCGGGCTCGGCTTACGCTGGATTGGGGCTTTGCGGTGGAACGCACTGCCGTCGGAGCGCTGCGGTACTCCCGGGACAACTGCTTGCCGGTACATATTGCCGCCGACTTTTTCCTGCATATTGTGCCGGCAGATGCGGGGGATTTGCGCCCGGCTGCCGTTGAGTACGGGTTTGATAACTATGACTTCCTCGGTTTCAGGCCGAATGACGGGCTAATCGACGCGGCTGGTCGGTGCGTGGTGGAACAGGAACTGCCGGATTACGACATCGTTAGCATTTTGACCGGGCAGCACATCCCTGCTGTCGGGCGGCGGCTGTGGGAAACGCGCATTGAGTTTGAGTAGTACCCCAACCGTCATTCCGGCGCAGGCCGGAATCCAGCGTCTTAATCCCCCATAACGGCAACGGAACCGGCAACCATAGATTCCGGCTGGCGCCGGAATGACGGTTGGGGGGTAGGAATGACGGTTGGGGGGTAGGAATGACGGTTGGGGGGTAGGAATGACGGTTGGGGGTTGGAACGACGGTTGGCGGCTACCAGCTGGCGGCGGGTTCGTATTCGCCGAATACCTGGCGGAGGACGCCGCAGATTTCGCCCAGGGTAGCGTAGTTCTCGACGCATTCCATCATGGGCGGGATGGTGTTGGCGTCGGGGGTGCGGGCGGCGGCGGCGAGGCGTGCCAGGCTGGCCTGCGCCGCTGCGTTGTCGCGCGCTTGGCGGAGTTGATTCAGACGGGCGATTTGCTCCGCCGCCGCCGTTTCGTCAACGCGCAGCAAGCCGGCAATGGGGGGAGTTTCGGTAACATATTCGTTGACGCCGACGACGATGCGTCCGCCGGCGTCAACGGCGCGCTGATGGCGAAAGGCGGCGTCGCCGATTTCCCGCACCTGAAAGCCGTCCTCAATGGCCGCGACGGCGCCGCCCATCCCGTCAATCCGGTCAATGTATTCCCGCGCGCCGGCCTCCAGGCGGTCGGTCAAATCCTCAATGTACCAGGAACCGCCCAATGGATCCACGACGTCGGCGGCGCCGCTTTCGTGGGCCAGGATTTGCTGGGTGCGGAGGGAAAGCTGCGCCGATTCCTCAGTAGGCAGGCTCAACGCCTCATCGCGGGAATTGACGTGCAGGGATTGAGTGCCGCCCATTATGGCGGCCAGGGCTTGTACTGTGCTGCGAACCACATTGTTGTCGGGCTGCTGGGCGGTAAGGGTAACGCCGGCGGTTTGAGTATGGAAACGCAGCATCAGAGAGCGGGGGTCGGCGGCGCCGAAACGGCGGCGCATAATGTTGGCCCAGAGGCGGCGCGCGGCGCGGAACTTGGCGACTTCCTCAAACAGGTTGTTCTGCGCCACAAAGAAAAAGGAGAGGCGGGGCGCAAAGTCGTCCACTTTCAGGCCGGCGTCCACCGCCGCCTGCACATAGGCGATGGCGTTGGCGAAAGTGAAAGCCAGCTCCTGCACCGCAGTGGCGCCGGCCTCCCGCATATGGTAGCCGCTGATGCTGATGGTGTTCCAGCGCGGCACATTTTCGGCGCAGTACTTGAAAACATCCACTACCAGCCGCATTGAGGGGCGCGGCGGGTAGGCGTAAGTCCCGCGCGCAATATACTCTTTCAGAATGTCGTTCTGGATAGTGCCGCTCAATTGGCCGGGATTGACGCCCTGCCGCTTGCCGGCGGCGATGTAGAGGCAGAGCAGAGCCGGCGCAGTAGCGTTGATGGTCATTGAAGTGCTGACCCGATCCAGGGGGATGCCGTCAAACAGGGTTTCCATATCGGCCAGCGAGCAGATGGGGACGCCGACCTTGCCGACTTCGCCCTGAGCCAGCGGATGGTCGCTGTCGTAGCCAATCTGGGTCGGCAGGTCAAAGGCGACGGAGAGGCCGGTCTGCCCGTTGTCCAGCAGGTAGCGGTAGCGTTCATTGGTAGCGGCGGCAGTGGAATAGCCGGCGTACTGGCGCATGGTCCAGATGCGGCCGCGGTACATATTGGGCTGGACGCCGCGGGTATAGGGGAATTCGCCGGGGTAGCCGATGGCGTCGGCGAAATGGGCGGCGCGGGCTTCCCGGTCCTCGGGGGCGTACACGGTGTCCAGGGGCAGGCCGGAGTCGGTGGCAAAGGCGTCGCGGCGTTCCGGAAAGCGTCCGGTAACGCGGGCCAGAGTAGAATCGCGCCATTCCTGCTTGCTTGACGACATAATAGGGGTATCCTCCGCAACCGGGTTTTGCCAGCCGGGCGTTTTCCGAATTGTACCACTGCGTCCCGTTCCGGGTAGGCCGGAGTTTTTGACGCCGCTGGACGGGATGGACGGGATGGGGCTTTTATTATGGCATGGATAAAGGGGATGAATGGGGATTTTGCGATTGGGCTGGGGGGGATTCCGGCTTGCGCCGGAATGACGGGGCATATAGGGAATGACGGGTAAGAATATAAATGACAGGTGGAGGGGTGAAAGACGGGCAAGGGTATAGATAACGGGCAGCAGGATGGAATGACGGTAAGTTGAAGCTAATTGCCTTGCTGCCGCCCGCGCGGCGCTTGCTTGTCGGGGCGATCTAGGGTATATTGATTTGACGACGCCGGCGGCGCTTGCCTAGTCGCTGCCGGATATATTCGCATTGCGGAGAGTTGGACGAATTATGAATCATCTGTTGCGTTCTACCCCCCCCCGTAGTTATGTAAAGCAAGCGCGGGCGTGGCGGCTGGGCAAGGTTGCCGTTATCGGCGTCCTGGCGATGCTGTCCGTTGCCGGCGGGCTGGCCTTTCCCAACAACCCGCCCAACGCCGCCGCGCAAGGCGCTTTTGGCGGCTACATTTACACCCAGCGGGTTTGCCAGGAATACGGCCAGCAGCCCCGTTATTACGGCGTCCGCGACGGCCAGGCGGCGTACAACGGCGGCAACAGCGACAGCGGCTGGCTGATTGTACTGGTACGCGGAGCGACCTTCGTACCGGGCGAATACACTTTCAACAGCATTTTGGACACCGGGGGCTGGGGCAGCCTTGCGAATGCTCTGGCTGACGCGCGCAACAACTATCTTACCCCACCCCACCAAGGCGTTGCGGACCCTAACGCTCCGGTAGGGAGCCGCATCACCGCCTCCGATGGCACCAGCGGATTCGTAACCAATAGCGGGCGCCGGGTTGTAATTGACCGCAACAACAATGGGGAACTTGATGCCGGCGACATAACTACCACCGGCGTATTACATTACTTCTCAAGGGGGAGATACCAGGAGGTTAGAGCGCCCTCCAGCTACGGCGCGCAGTACATCCGCTGGGCGCATATGGCGTGGTGCCGCTAGGGGCCGGCCGTTCCCCATTTCCCGTTCTCGTTGCCCAACCCTCTCCATTTAGTGGAGGGGGTTTCTTTATGGCATGGATGAAGGGGATAGATGGGGATTTTGGATTGGGCTGTGGGATGGTTCGGGTGCGCTGGCGGCGATTGACACTGCCGGGGGCGGTCAATATACTGGCGGCGGCGCAGGGGAACCCGTTATCCTGGCGCAGCCTTTGCGCCGGACTAACCGGATTAGCGGGCCGTCTCGTTGAACTACTGCTTCGTTGAACTAGTGGATTATCGCCAGACGGGACGGGTGGTCCGGCTGCCGGCGCCAAAAATTGCGGCGTAGGCCGTTTGAATGATCGATTGGCTGATGCGGAAAAAGAACATAGTTGTGGTCGGTGGGGGCGCCGGCAATTATACGACGCTGACCGGGCTGCGCGCGCACGACTGCAACCTTACGGCCATCGTGGCGATGACCGACAGCGGCGGCAGCAGCGGGCGTTTGCGGGATGAGCTGGGGCATCTGCCGCCCGGCGACTTGCGGCGGTGCCTGCTGGCGCTGGCCGGCGAATCCGAAACGGCCAATATGATGCGCCGGCTTTTTGAGTATCGGTTCTCCGCCGGGCAGGGGCTGAACGGCCACAGCTTCGGTAATCTGCTGCTGTCGGCGATGACCGAGGTTACCGGCAGCACTACCGGCGCTATCGCCGCCGCCGCCCGGATGCTGGATGTACGGGGCAGCATCCTGCCCGTTACGCTGACCAAATCTACCCTGTTTGCCTGCCTGGAGGACGGGACGTTGTTGAGCGGCGAATCGGAGATAGACCTGCGTCGCGACAAGCTGGATGTGGGCATTGACTATATCTATCTGGATCCGCCGGCCTATGTGCATCCGCCGGCGCTGTCGGCCATCGCCAACGCTGATGCCATCGTGCTGGGGCCGGGCGATATTTATACGAGCGTGCTGCCGAACCTGCTGGTGGAAAATGTAGCCCGCGCCATTACCGAATCGCCGGCGGTCAAGATTCATATCTGCAATCTGATGACCAAGCCGGGAGAAAGCGACGGCTTTCGGGCGTCCAATTTTCTGGTACTGCTTTCGGAGTATCTGGGGACGCGGGAGCCGCTGGATTATCTGCTGGTGAACGATGCGCCGATCCCGCCGCGTCTGCTGCAACGCTACGCCGCCGACGGGCAGTATCCGGTAGAAATTGACGATGACGCCGGCGCGGCGGCGGGCCGCATTGTGCAGCGTCCGCTGCTGGCGCCGGGGGTATTCGTGCGGCACGACCCGGCGGCGTTGGCGGCGGCGATAATGGAAATCGTGAACGAGGCGGGCGCCGGGTGGCAGCTGCCGGTCGCGGCCGGCGACGCCAACGGCAGCGCGCCGGCGGTAGATCCGGCAGAACATTCGGCAATATCTCCGACGGCATCTCCGGCAGAACAGCCGGCGTCCGCCGCCGGGCCGGGAACGCGGTAGGCATCGCGGTAGGCATACGGTATGTGCGGCATTATCGGATACGCCGGGGATCGGCCGGCCTGGCCCATTCTGGTGGACGGGCTGCATCGGCTGGAATATCGTGGCTACGACAGCGCCGGGGTGGCCGTGCTGGAGCCGGGCGGCGGGCTGGCGCTACGCAAGACGGTGGGGCGGGTTGCCGGGCTGCTGGAACCGGACGCGGCCCCGGCGCCGCGCGGCGTTACCGGCCTGGGGCATACCCGCTGGGCTACTCATGGCCGCCCCTCCGAAACTAACGCCCATCCCCATACGGACTGCTCCGGCGCCATCGCCGTAGCCCATAACGGCATCGTAGAGAACTATCTGACGCTGAAAACGGATTTGCAGCGGCGCGGGCATCGGTTCCAGTCGGAAACGGATACCGAAGTGATTTCGCATCTGATTGAGGAGGGCATCAACGACGGGCTGCCGCTGCATCAAGCCGTGCTGCGGATGGGAGAGCAGATACAGGGGCCGCAGGCGGTAGTGGCGATGCAGGAAGGCGACGGGCATCGCATCTGCGCGCTGCGGCTGGGACACGCCGGCGGCGTTGCCGTAGCGCATCATCAGGGGCAAAGCATCGTGTCCAGCGACCTGCCGGCGCTGCTGCTGCTGGGGCAGAACGGACGCCTGCCGGTAGCCTTTCTGGATGACGGAGAGGCGGCGCTGGTCAGCAAATCGGGCGTAACCTTTCTGAACCGGCGGGGGCAGACGGTGGACAAGCCGCTGCGTCCGATGTCTTTGGACGAGGCGCTGGTTGACCGGGGCTGCTACCGGCACTTTATGCTGAAAGAGATTATGGAGCAGCCGCAGTCGGTAATGTCGGCGCTGCGGGATCGGGTGGACTTTGCCAACGGGCGCATCCCGCTGCCCGACTGGGAAATCAGCGACGGGGAGCTGCGGCGGCTGCGGCGGGTAGCGCTGGTAGGCTGCGGCACCAGCCGACACGCCGCCCAAGTGGGCCGGCATCTGATGGAACGGCTGGCCGGCATCCCGGCAGAGGCGGAATCGGCGTCGGAATACCGCTACCGGGAGCCGCACCTGGATGCGGATACGCTGGTGGTCGCCATTGGGCAGTCGGGCGAAACCGCCGACACCCTGGCGGCGATGGAGCAGGTCAAGCGGAGTCCGGCCCGGCTGGTTACCATCTGCAACGCGGCCGGCAGCCAGGCCACCCGGCTGGCCGATGCGACGCTGCTGATGCGCTCCGGCCTGGAGGTAGGGGTAGCCAGCAGCAAGACTTTTACCGCATCGCTGACCATACTGAACTTGATGGCGCTGCGGATTGGAATGGCGCGGGGGCATTTGGACGGCGCGGAACGGAGCCGGCGTGTGCAGGAACTGGCGCAGCTGCCGGGACAAATCGCCGCTGCGCTGGAGCAGTCGGACGGCATAGACGAGCTGGCGCGGCGGTTCTACCGAAGGCGCAATTTTCTGTACCTGGCGCGGGGCGTCAATGCGCCGATTGCGTCCGAGGGCGCGCTGAAGCTGAAAGAGGTAAGCTATATTCACGCCGAAGCCTACCCGGCCGGCGAGATGAAGCACGGCCCTATTGCGCTGATTGACCGCAAGATGCCGACGTTGGCCATTGCGCCCCGGGATGCGCTGTACGGCAAGATGGCTAACAGCGTGCAGGAAGTGATGGCGCGGGACGGCGCCGTGCTGGCGGTGCTGACGGAGGGGGATGACGAGCTGGCGCGCCAGGTGGACGGCGCAATGTACATTCCCGATGCCGCCGCCAATCTGACGCCCATCCTGGCGACGATACCGTTGCAGCTGCTGGCGTACCATATCGCAGTGCGCCGGGGCTGCGATGTGGACCAGCCGCGCAACCTCGCCAAGTCCGTAACCGTAGAGTAATTACGTCGGGAGAGGCCGCGCGCCGCGTTATGCTCCTGACTGCGCTCCTGTTCGCCCTGGCGCAGGCGGTTACCGAGTTTCTGCCCGTTTCCAGCAGCGGCCATCTGGCGCTGCTGTCGCAGCTGGTGAACGCCCCCGCCGACCGGGTGTTTGTGGCAACCGTGCTGCATATTGCCACCGCCATTGCCGCCATCGTCTATTATCGCCGCCGCTACTGGGAGGCCATCAAGGATTTGGGGACGCCGCGGCGGCGTCCGGGGCAGGTTTTGCGCTACGGCTTGACGCAGGTTATTACCGGCGTCATCGCATCGCTGTTCGCCCTGGCGCTGAACCAGCCTGCTCTGTACGAATGGTGGGTATCGGCCTGGTTCGTGGGGGCGATGATGCTGGTCAACGCCGTCGTTCTGGCCGTTGCCCCTGCCGGACGCCGCGCGCCGGACGATGGGCGTATGCCGTACCCGTCCTGGCGGGCGGCGCTGATGGTTGGCGCGGCGCAGGGCATTGCTTTGGCGCCGGGTCTGTCGCGCTCCGGCTTTGCCATTGTCGCCGGCTTGACGGCCGGCCTGGATCGGGGCGCAGCGGTACATTTTGCGATGCTGCTGGCGCCGGTGGTCATTCTGGCGTCCGCAATTGGCCGAGCGACGCAAGTTTGGCCGGAACCGCTGCTGCTGTTCGGGTCGTGGCAGTCGGCGCTCATTATGGCGGCGATGCTGGCGGCGACTTTCGTTATCGCGCTGGCGGCCTTGCGCTGGACGGTAGCCTGGACGCTGGGGGGGCGGCTACGGTGGTTCGCGCCGTGGAGCGCTGCGCTGGGGATTGCCGCGCTGGTGTTCGCCGCAATCGGGTAGCGGCGAATCAAAGACCGCACGACGCAATGCCTCAGAGCGAATACATCATCTTTGCCGATGAAAGCGGCAATCCCAACCTCAAAAGCGTTGACCCCAACTACCCGGTTTTCGTGTTTTGTTGCTGCGTGTTCCGCCGTCAGGACTACGATGCGACGGTTGCGCCGGCCGTAGCTGCGCTAAAGGCGTATCATTTCGGGGAACAGGATGTAATCTTGCACGCGCACTCGATACGCCGCCGCCAACCGCCCTTCGATTTTCCAGGCGATCCGCAGAGGAGGGCGGTCTTTCTGGACGACTTGACCCGGCTGATTGCTGATGCGAATTTTACCGTTATCGCTGCGGTCGTAGAATTGAATCGGTTTCAGCAACGCTATACCAGTACCAGAGCCGTTGACCGTTTGGCGTTCCGACAGTGCATTATACGTTTGGACAACCTGTTGCATAGCCGGGGGCAACACGAGATTGCTACAAGCATCGTCATTGAATCGCGCGGCAAACAAGATGACAACGGGCTGTTGCAGGAATACCAAACGCTACGGCAAGACGACTTGGATTCCGAGCAGGCGCCGCCCAATTTTAAAATTCAATTTGACGACAAGGGCAATAACACTGCGGGGGTACAAATCGCCGACCTGGTCGCCGCTCCTATTGGCCGCCATCTAGCGAACCCGCAGCGTCAAAACCGAGCTTGGGACGTCGTAAGCGCCAAACTGTACCAAAACCCGCAAGGCCAAGCGCACGGATGGGGGTTGATTGACCTATCCGAAGCCTGAAACGAATGCCATAAATTCCGGCGCAAGCCGGAATGACGAAAAGCCAACCCGCTATTGTGTAGACGTCATCCCGGAGTAGTCCGAGCTGACGCCGGCTGTCCACGCCCAACGGCCCTTAGCGAACCGCCCCGTACTACTCCGGGGACGGCCCGCCGGCCAAGCTCTGGCCAGATACTTGGCATCTCTAACGGCAATCCAGTTATTACCATGCCGCCGGCCGAAGCGCGTTCAACCTTGCGGATATACTAGCCCTTTTTAGACGATCGGTCAATTGGGGCGGTACGCAGTTTTTCACGACTGACCAATCGCCAGCTATGCGGTATAATGCAACGCAGTTTTCGCAGCCGCTGCCCTTGCGGCTGCATCGTAACGACTGCGGTTTGGCCGCGCGCGCTACATTCCGGCGGTTATAAAATGTCTGCTGCAACCACCGTGCTGGTAATGATTGACGGGCTGGATCCCGAGTACCTTGACGCCTGCCCGGCGCCCAACCTGCGGCGGTTTGCGGCGGAGGGCTTTCAGGTAACCGGCGGCGGGATGATGCCCAGCGTTACCAATGTCAACAACACCTCAATGGCTACCGGGCATTACCCGGCGCAGCACGGCATCGTTTCCAATTACTGGCTGGATCAGGCCGCCGGCATTGAGGAATATGTGGAATCGGGCGCGTTCATCTGCTCGGATACCATTTTTGCCCAGTGCCGGCGCAACGGCGGGCGGTCGCTGCTGGCGGCGTCCAAAGACAAGCTGCGCCGCCTGCTGGGCGACGACACCGCCCTGGCGTTTTCGTCGGAGCAGCCGACGGCGGCGGCAGTGGCGGCGGCCGGCCAACCGCCGGACATCTATTCGCTGGAAGTCAACCGCTGGACGATTGAGGCGGCCCGCGCCGCCCTGATGGCGGAGCATTATGACCTGGCATTTATCGCTACTACCGATTATGCGATGCACACTTACGGCCCGCAGCATCCCGAATCGGCGCGGCACATTGCTTTGCTGGACGCTGCGCTGGGACGCCTGGCCGCCGATATTCCCGATTTGCAGCTGCTGATTACCGCCGACCATGGGATGTCGGACAAGCGGCGGATGCTGCATCTGCCGGGCATCCTGGCGCAGCACGGCATTGCGGCGCAGGCGGTGCCGGTCATCAAAGACCGCTATGTAGTGCATCACTCCAACTTGGGCGGCAGCATTTATGTCCATCTGGACGACCCGACGGCGCAGGATGACGCCATTGGGATACTGCGCGCGACCGACGGCGTTGAGGATGCGTTGACGCGGGAGGACGCCGCCGCGCGCTACCGTCTGATGGACTACCGCATCGGCGATCTGCTGGTTACGGGCGCGGCGGATGTAGTGTTCGGCGACCCGGCGGAAGTTACGCTGCCGCCGAATCTGCGCTCGCATGGGTCGGCCCACGAGCAGGCGGTGCCCATCATCGGATACGGCGGCGATTTCGGAGGGTTCGTGTTCCGGGAAAACCGCGATCTGGGGCGGTATGTCAGCCAGCAGGTGTTATCCTGATTCAATCCGTCATTCCCTGCGGTTATGGCACCGGGGACGGGGTGGGCGTTGCGTCGGATGATGGGGTTGTGGCCGGCGCCATAGTAGCGTCCAGCGTCGGCGTCGCCTCCTGAGGTAGAGTAGCATCAGGCGTCGGTGTTCCGTCCCGGGTTTGGGGCGGATTGCCCGCGGCGATGGCGCACAAATCCGCAGGATGGCTAATCCATTTGTCCAACCCTCGCAAATCCCACTCGTTCCAGATGGTGGTCGTGTCGCCATCTGGCAGCTCCAGACGGAAAGTCCGGTACTGCAAAAAGTCAATGATATAAGCCGCCTCGCTGTTGTACGGAGCGACCAAGTAATTTAAATAGGCATCAGGCTTTTCCCAATCCTCAATACGATAACCGCCGCCGTCAAACTGGGCCAGGACCGTCATTGCGGAAGTGTCAGTAGCGCTGATTACGCCGCGCCAGTCGATATCTATCCACCAGTAGGCCGGCTGGTGGCTGGGGATGATGCACTCCAAGTTTAGCACAGCGGGGATATACCCGCGCTGGCCCGCAACTCCGCCGACTGAACTGCTTTTGGACAATCTGGCAAACGGCGCCGCCTCTCCATCATCCCAACGGTACGAATCCGTGTGCAATGTCCAGGGGCGGACAACCGCCGGGGTTGGCGGCGGCGTTGGCGCCGGCGTCCAGGTTGGATATGGCGTATAAGTCGGAAACGGGGTAGGCGTGGGGTAGGGCGTAACCGTCGGCGCCGGCGTCCAAGTTGGAAAAGGGGTATGCGTCGGATAAGTCGTTGCCGTCGGCGCCGGCGTATAAGTGGGCAGCGGTTCCGGCGCCGGCGTCGCACACGCCGCCGCCAGTGCGAAAGCAACCAGCAGCAAGCCGGCGCCGGCGGCTACCTTACAAACATTCATTGGGTATGCAACCGTGTTTTGATTCGGGCAGTTCCATAGATTGCCCTGGCGGCGCAATCCTACCACTCCCCCATCAGCCCGGCAAACCGACCCGCAAGCGCAGCCCCGGCGCATTCATCCCTAACCTGAACCTGGCATCAACCCCAACATTGCGGTACAATAGCCGCGCCCGGTCAATGGCGCAGTCCCTCCCCATATCAGCCCCCGAATAATGGACACCGCAGCAGCAGAATTAGTATCGGTAACGGTACGCGCTCCGGCGACTACGGCCAACCTGGGGCCCGGCTATGACTGCCTGGGTATGGCCTTGGAGGTCTGGAACCGGCTTACCGTTGCCGCGCTGCCGGACGGGAGCAGCCCGTCGGTTGCCATCAGCGGAGAGGGCGCCGGCGAGTTGTCCGCCGATACCGACAACCTGACTTACCGGGCAATGGAGTTTCTGTACGGCGAGGCCGATGCGCCAATGCCGCCGCTGTCGCTGCACTGCGAGAATGCCATCCCGCTGAGCCGGGGGATGGGCAGCAGCGCCGCCGCCATCGCCGGCGGGCTGGTGGCCGCCAATGCGCTGCTGGACAATCCTTTCAATGCCAACGAACTGCTGGAAATGGCGGCCACTATTGAGGGGCATCCCGACAATGTGGCGGCGGCGGTGCACGGCGGCCTCCGGCTGGTCGTATCCGATGCCGACAACCGCATCTATACTGCGCCCGTCAACATACCGGCGGAGCTGCGCGCCGTCCTGCTGATACCGGAGCATCGCATCGCTACCGTGGACGCCCGGCGCGTGCTGCCGTCCGAGGTGAGCGTTGCCGATGCGGTGTACAATATGAGCCGGGCCGCTCTGCTGGTAGCGGCGCTGGAGGGCAGCCGCCCGGAATATCTGCAAATCGCAACGCAGGACTGCCTGCATCAGCCCTATCGCCAAGCGATTTTTCCGGCGATGCGGGTTATATTCAAGGCGGCAATGGACGCCGGCGCGCTGGGAGTGTTTCTGTCGGGCAGCGGCAGTACGATTTTGGCGTTGACGCAAGGAAAAGAGATGACCGTAGCCTACGAAATGTTTGACGCCGCCCGGCTCTGCGGGGTAGCCGGGCGGGTTGAGGTTACGCAGCCGACGGCGCAAGGGGCGCACATCGTATCCGTATCCCGAGCTCCGCAGGATTCCGCATTCACGCCGGATGCGGACGAATAACTACGCTATGGCGCTGTATGTGCATAAATATGGCGGCAGTTCGGTAGCCGACGCCGGCAAAATCGTCAATGTGGCGCGCCGGCTGGCGTCCGTTTATGACGCCGGGCATCAGGTGGTTACCGTAGTATCGGCGATGGGCGACACTACGGACGAGCTGATTGGCCTGGCGCGCACGGTAGCGCGGGAACCGGATGCGCGGGAGCTGGATCTGCTGCTGTCCACCGGGGAGCTGGTGTCCATTACGCTGCTGTCAATGGCGTTGCGCGACTTGGGGTATGACGCTATCAGCCTCAGCGGGGCGCAGGCCGGGATCCGCACTGACAACACTTACGGCAAGGCGCGCATCAGCGCCGTGGATCCCGACCGGGTGCGGCGGGAGCTGGCGGAGGGGCGGCTGGTCATCGTCGCCGGCTTTCAGGGATTGACGCCGGACGAGGACATTACTACGCTGGGGCGCGGCGGCTCGGATACTACGGCGGTAGCGCTGGCGGCGGCGCTGGCCGCCGACCGCTGCGACATCTACACCGACGTCGAGGGCATCTACACCGCCGACCCGCGCGCTACCGACAAAGCCCGCAAGATGGCGTCGGTAGGCTACGAGGAGATGCTGGAACTGGCGGCGGCCGGCGCCAAAATGCACCCCCGTTCCATTGAGCTGGGCGCCGTTTATAATGTACCCATCTATGTGGCGTCCAGTTTCAGCGACGCGCCCGGCACACTGATTCACAACACGACGGACGACGGCAGTATGGAAGATCGCATCAAGGTAACCGGCATCGCTTATCAGTCGGAAGTGGCGAAAGTAACGGTGCAGGGGGTAGCCGACCGGCCCGGCGTGGCGGCGGCGCTGTTTGAGCCGCTGGCCGCCGCCGGCATCAGCGTGGACACAATCGTGCAGAACACCAGCGCCGACCGGGCGGCAACGGACATCAGCTTTACGGTGGCCGCCGCCGACCTGCCCCGCGCCCTGCGTGAAATGGACGGGCTGCGCGCCGTGGTTGGCGACAGTCCGGTAATCAGCGATGACACGCTGGCATCGGTGAGCATCGTCGGCTCCGGGATGCAGAATGCGCCGGGCTACGCGGCGCGGATGTTTCGCATTCTGGCGGATGGCGGCATCAACATTGATATGATTACCACTTCGGAAATCCGCATTTCCTGCATCATCGGGCAGGAACACGCGCGGGATGCCGTCCGCCTGCTGCATACGGGCTTTGAGCTGGACGCCGGCGACTAGGCCGGACGGGAACAGTCCTTTCCGGTACGCCGGCTGGTCTTAAGGACGGGGGAATGTCTGCGCCATATCTATCCGTAGTCATCCCGGCCTACAACGAGGAAATGCGGCTGCCGGCTACGCTGAAAGCGATAGTCGCCTACCTGAACCGGCAGGCATACGATTGGGAGATAATCGTTGCCGATGACGGCAGCGTTGACCGCACTGCCGCCATTGTGCGGGCCGCCGCCGCCGCCATTCCCCAGCTGCGGCTCTTGACGCTGCCGCACCGGGGCAAGGGGGCGGCGGTAAAGCAGGGGATGCTGGACGCCGCCGGCCAATATCGTTTCCTGTGCGACGCCGATCTGGCGATGCCGATTGAATGCCTGGAACTGCTGCTGCCGTCGGCCGCGTCCATAACACCCACGGCGCCCGCCGCCGATATTGTAGTTGGCTCGCGCAGAGCCGGGACGCTGGCGGTCAGCGCATCGCGGCCCCGCCGTTGGATCCGATGGTCTTTTAATTGGATGACCCGGACGCTGATTGCGCCGGAAATATCGGATACGCAATGCGGGTTCAAGGTATTCAATGCCGCCGCCGCGCAGGCGCTGTTTCCGCTGCAAACGCTGGACGGGTTCGCATTTGACGCCGAGCTGCTTTTTCTGGCGCGGCGCATGGGGTTTGCGCTGCGGGAAACGGCCATTGAATGGCACGCCCAGCCGGGCAGCAAAGTGCGCCCGGTGCGGGACGGGCTGCGGATGGTTAGAGACTTGCTGACGGTGCGGTGGCGGTGGCTGTGCGGCAAGTATCGGCGGTGAGGGGCGGGGGAGGGCCGTCCCCGCCGCGCGGCGGGATGTGCTACACTTGGCGTTATACTTACTGCGCGCCTGCCCTGTGGCGCCTGGAATCGCTTCCCGGAGGATTTGCCCGATGCCGTCCGCTGCTGCCGTCCTGTTGCCCGACTCGGTTCGCCCGATTCACTACGACCTGGCCCTTACCCCCAATTTTGACGATTTCACTTTCAACGGCGCGGTGGACATCGCCGTGCAGATGGCGCCGGGTACTGCCGAAATCGTACTCAACTGCGTTGAGATTGACATTCAGTCGGCAGCAGTGAGCTGGACGGATGTCGACGGCGAGCACGAACAAGCCGCCGCCGGCATCGCCTACGACGTCGATGCGGAGCGGGCCATCATCAGCATTCCCGCCATGCCCTCCGCGGGACTGGTTGGCAATCAGCATCTCAAAATCGGCTACACCGGCCAGCTGAATGACAAACTGCGCGGGTTCTACCGCAGCCAGTACATTAACCCGGAGGGGGAAACCGCTTATCTGGCCACGACGCAGTTTGAGGCTACGGACGCCCGCCGCGCCTTGCCCTGCTGGGACGAGCCGTCCGTGAAAGCCACTTTTCAGGTTACGCTTCATATTCCGCAGGAAATGGCGGCGGTGTCCAACACGCCGATAATTGCGGAACGGGACGGCGCCGCGCCCGGCGTCAAGACGGTGGCCTTTGACACTACGCCGGTAATGTCAACCTACCTGCTGGCCTTTGTGGTCGGCGACTTGGCGCAGATTACCAAAGAGGCCGCCGACGGCACCGTCGTCGGCGTGTGGACGACGCGGGGCAAAGAACGGCAGGGGGAGTTTGCGCTGGATACTTCGGTCAAACTGCTGTCGTTTTTCAACGACTACTTCGGCATCCGCTACCCGCTGCCCAAGCTGGACCATCTGGCGATTCCCGACTTCGCCGCCGGCGCTATGGAGAACTGGGGCTGCGTAACTTATCGTGAAACGGCTCTGCTGGTGGATGCGGACAACTCGTCGGCCGGCACCCGGCAGCGGGTCGCCGAAGTGGTAGCCCACGAAATGGCGCATATGTGGTTCGGCGATCTGGTAACGATGGAATGGTGGGATGACCTGTGGCTCAACGAAAGCTTCGCTACCTGGGTCGGCACCAAAGCGGTGGACTGGCTGTTCCCGGAATGGGCGATGTGGACGCAGTTCGTCAATATGGACACCAACCGCGCTTTCAGCCTGGACGGGTTGAAAAATTCGCATCCCATTGAACAGGAAGTGGCTAATCCCGCCGAAGTCAGCCAGCTTTTTGACGCCATCAGCTACAGCAAAGGCGGCTCGGTGCTGCGGATGCTGGAGCATTTCCTGTCGGCGGGCGTTTTCCGCACCGGCCTGAACATATACCTGAACCGCCATTCCTATCAGAACGCGCGCACCGTTGACTTGTGGCGGGCGTTGGAGGAAGCGTCCGGCCAGCCGGTTACCACGATTATGGGCAGCTGGACGGGGCAGATGGGCTATCCGGTGCTGGATGTGGCCGCTGCGCCCACTGCGGACGGGCTGGCGCTGTCGGTGCGGCAGGAACGGTTCGTGTATGACGGGGGAGCCGATGGGGCCGGCGCTGACGGCGATAGCGATGCCGATTCCGAGCAGATCTGGCCGGTGCCGCTGACGGTAACCGCTGCCGGCGCCGGGGTTACGGCGGCGCTGGTCAACGCCGCCAGCGATACCGTTGCGGTCGCCGCGCCGCCGCAGCCGGAATGGTTCAAGGTCAACCCCGACCAAACCGGGTTTTACCGGGTCAACTACACCGATGCCGACTGGGAACGGCTGGCGCCGGCCATCGCCGACCGCATCCTGCCGCCTACCGACCGGCTGGGCATCCAGAACGACGCTTACGCGCTGTCCCGCGCCGGCTTGCTGCCGGTAACCCGTTTCCTGTCGCTGGCCGACGCCTACCGGGATGAAACCGACGCCTCGGTGTGGAGCGACCTGGCTACGAACCTGCGGGAAATTGAGGGGCTGATTGCCGAGGAGCCGTACCTGGAATCGTACCGGGCCTTTGGGCGGCGGCTGTTTGCGCCGGCCGCGCATCGTTCCGGCTGGGCGGCGCAGCCCGGCGAGGGGCATCTGGACTCGCTGCTGCGTTCTACCGTTTTGAGTCAGGCCGGCGTCTATGGCGATTCCGACATACTGGCGCAGGCGCAGGCGCAGTTTGAGGCGTATCAGCAGGACGCCGCCAATGTACGCCCCGACCTGCGCGGGGTAGTGTTCAGCCTGGTGGCGCAGCAGGGCGACCGCGCGCTGTACAACCGCATCTGGGAACTGGAACGCGCCGCCGCACTGCACGAGGAAAAGATACGGCTGCTGATGTCGCTGGCGCGCTTTCAGCAGGAGGAGCTGCTGCTGGAAACGCTGGAACGCGCGCTGACCGACGATGTGCGGCTGCAAGACACCATCTTTGTGGTATCGGCGGTGGCCGCCAACCATAAAGGCCGCCGCCTGGCCTGGGATTTCCTCAAAGAGCGGTGGGACGAATTTGACCGGCGCTACGGCAGCGGCGGCTTCGGGCTGATGCGCCTGGTAGCCATCACCAACGCCTTTACCAGTACCGCGATGCGCGACGATGTAGCCGCTTTCTTTGAGGCGCACCCGACGCCGGCGGCGGAACGGACGATACGGCAAGCGCTGGAACGCATTGCGCTGAACGCGGCCTGGCTGGAACGCAACCGGTCGGAGCTGGCGGGGTATTTCGGGTAGGCAGCGTTACCCCAAACGTCCGGCGTCTATTACGATAGAGGCGATTGACCATGAAAGGCGACTATGTTGTCTGCATCGACAACGGAGGCTATTTAGTCTCTCTCGAGGTTCGCAAAATCTACCGCCGGCTGCCGGATGATGACGCCGGCGAATTAGGGATGATTCGCGTCATTGACAATTCGGAGGAGGATTACCTCTTTCCGACCCGTTACTTCGCGCCGATTGAGTTGACAGAGGAATTGGAACAACTGCTCGCCATCCCTGCCGAACCAGTGGCATGACGCCGGCGGTGGGCGGCTAGCTGCCGGCCAGCCCTGCCAAGCGGTCGGCCAATCCGGCAATGCGCGCTTGCTGCGGGGTGCAGTCTTGCCAGCGTTGGGGTATGGCGGATGCGCCGCAGCGGGCGCCCAGCACGGCGCCGGCCAGGGCGCCGTTGGTATCGGTGTCGCCGCCGCCGCCAATCAGCGCAGCCAAGGCGTCCTCAAGGTTAAGCGGCGCAGCGGCGGCCCACAGGCCGGCTTGCAGGCAAAGCAGAGTATGCCCAATCAGCCGCTGGTCTTGCCGGAGCCAGTCAACGCTTGACGGGATGGCACGGCCGGCGGCGATGGCGTCCAGAATGTCGGCGGGGATGCCGTCGTGATGGGCGACAGCAGCCAGGTTGGGGCAGCCGTCGGCGGCAGCGGCGTCCAGGATAGCGGACAAATCGGGCGTAACGCCGTGGAGCAGCAGGGCGATAACGGCGTTGCTGATGATGCAAGACCACTGGCAGGTTGGCGCATAATGGGTTACGGCGCAGGAAATCGCGGAGTCGCTGACCAATAGATTCGGGTTGCAGCGGCGGGCGATGGCCACGGGGGCGCAGCGCATCACGCCGCCGTTGGGGGCGATGCGGCCTTTCCGTTCATAGACGATGCGGGCCGGCTCCGGGAACGGTTGCCCGGTTTCCAGCTCGGTGATGACTTCGTGCGTAGTGATGCCCATACCGCGCCCGTTATTACGCGCCCACAGGATTAGACGGCGGGTAAAATCCGCTGCCAAATCGCCGCCGGCCAGCAGCGATTCCGCCAGGTCACGGCCTGCGCCAGGTCGTCGTCCATCGGGCGATGCGCCTCGCGCGGGTCGGCATCCCGGACGCCGTCGGGATACATCCGGTCAATATCGGCGTACCCGGCGAATTCTACCGGCAATCCCAGCACATTGCCGACGGCCAGGCCCAGCAGGACGCCCCGGCTGCGGTCGATAAGCGCAGCGACATCAGCGGCGCCGGCGGGCGGCAATGCGTCGGCAAGCATTTGGGCAAGCGCGGGAGCGTCAGCGACGATGCCGGGCGGGTTGGGCATAATTTCCTCCAAATTAAACCGATCTGCATACATTCGCTATTGTACTACAGGGAAACGGCGTAATGGCATGGCTGAAGGGGATGAATGGGGATCTGGGATTGGGAGTTGGATACCGGCGTGCGCCGGAATGACGGTAAAAGGGGGAACGACGCCGGCCCAAAGCATCAGCATCGCATCGTCAAACGCAAAATCGGGTGAGTTTTCGGCAACTTCCCGAATATGCCGGGCGATTTCATCAATATACGCCGCGCGTTCCTCCCGGCTAATGCCCAGGTTCTAGGCGGCCTCGTTGGTCAATCCCAGCAGCCACCAGGCCAAATCGTTATCGCCCTGTTCCAATGGGGATAAAGCCGCCGCATCCCCCTAAATCCGCATCCCCGTCGCTATGCGGCGGCTGGCACTGCCACAAACATTGCCTTGAGCGGAGATTCCGGGCGTATCCCCAAATGTTCGTGCAGTTCCTTTGCCATAGGAATGGTAATTGCTTGCCGGCCGGTCATCACCGCCGCAATGTCCCATTCAGGACCGAGTAGTGCGTTGACCTGCTGCGGAGTCCAGCCTTGTCGATCCATCCAGAACTCAACGTCCGCCTCCAAGTCGGCTTCCGGAGGCGCAATCGGGTAATGCCGATTGTCGTATAGCTCCACCAAATCGGCCAGCAGTTCGTACTCGTCCCCTCCGGCGTACCGGGTTCGGCGCTACGCAGCGAGTACAATCGTGCCTCCGCCGCCGCAAAATCCGCTTCCGTCCGTATCAGATTGATATTGCACATAATCTAAACCGCATAACGTCATTCCGGCCGGGCAATTATACCATCGCCCAGCGCCGGGGGGCATTCACCACGGCGCTGCCTATCGCCGGGAAACCCCGGCAGCAACGCGCCGGGTATCGCTGCGGCGACGCGGCGACACAGCGACCGGCCGCCGCATCCCCCCAAATCCGCATCCCCGTCGCTATGCGGCGGCCGGGCATACCGGGTTAAATAAGCGGCGCATCTTTGGCAGATTTTTAGAAATGCGCCCAGATTTATGCGCTCTTGGCTCAATCAAATCCATAATGGCGATTGCCTGGAACTGATGTCGCAAATGCCGGCGGCATCGGTAGATTTAGTGGTAACTTCTCCGCCCTACAACCTGCTCAACAGCAGCGGCAACGGGATGAAAAACGGCCACAAGGGCAAGTGGTCCCGCGCCGCCCTGATGCAGGGCTACGCCGGCCACAGCGACCGTATGCCCCACGATGATTATGTGAACTGGCAGCGGGAATGCATCCACGAAATGCTGCGCGTCCTGGCCCCCGACGGCGCTATTTTCTACAACCACAAATGGCGGGTGCAGCGCGGCCTGCTGCAAGACCGCGCCGACATCGTGGACGGGTTTCCGGTGCGGCAAATCATCATCTGGCAGCGCGCCGGCGGATTCAATCACAATCCCGGCTACTTCCTGCCGACCTACGAAGTCATTTACCTGATTGCCAACCCTGAATTCCGGCTGGCGCCCAAAGCCGGCGGCATCGGTGATGTATGGCGCATCCGGCAGGATCGGGGCAATCCCCACCCGGCGCCGTTCCCGGTGGAGCTGGCCCGGCGCGCCATCGCCGCCACTACCGCCGGCGTCGTCCTGGATCCGTTTATGGGCAGCGGCACCACCGCCGTAGCCGCCCTGCTGGAGGGGCGTGAATACATCGGCATTGACCTGTCCGCAGAATACTGCCGGCTGGCGCAGCAGCGCGCGGCGGCAGTCGTCGTAGATACGGAGCCGGAACGGGCGTCTCTGGAACACGCTGCCGGCGAACCCGCCATCCCGTCCGCGCTGGAAGTGCGCGAAATGTTGACGGGCGCCGGCGCGCCGGCGGATACCCGCCAGCCCGCCGTCCATCGTTAGCGGAAAGTGGTACAATCAGCGGCGAGAGGCAATGATGACTACCGCCGTCGCAATACCGCCGCCGCCCGCCGCTGCTCCGGCCATCACTGCGCCGGCCCAACTAACGCCGACCGACTACGGCCAATCCGGTACGCTGGCCATCCCCTTGTCCGAGTTCGGCAAGTCGCTGGCCGACGCCGACCTGGATGCCTGGTTTGAGCATTTCGCGGAGCGCAATTCGGACAGCGGCCATACCTACGCCATTACACATAAAGGAGAATTGCTGATTATGCCTCCTACGGGAATCCCCGGCGTTTTGTATGAAGGAACTTTTTTCGTCGCGCTGTCGATCTGGACTGACGAACACGGGGGCGTCGCATTCCCCGCTAATGTCCGGTTCACCTTGCCTGACGGCTCTCGGTTTGGGCCGGATGCGGCCTGGATCAGCCCGGAACGCCGGCATCTGCTAATGCTGCCGCATAATCGCCCTTTTCCCCATCTTGTCCCCGATTTCATCGCCGAAGTGCAATCCCCGTCCAACAGTCGGCAGGAGCTGGTTGACAAAATCAACCTTTTCCTGCGCTATGGTACGCGGCTGGCCTGGCTGCTGGACGCCGCAACGCGCGCAGTCGTCATATTCCGCCCCGGCCAGGAACCGGAAACCTTGCACGACCCGGAGTTCGTGGAAGGCGATGCCGCCGTGCTGCCCGGTTTCCGGTTCGCCGTCCGCGCCAAAATCTTTGACTATTTCACCACCGCTACAGAGTGAGGAACCATCGTGCCAGCGCCAAACTACGATGTCATTATCATCGGCGGCGGCATGGCCGGCTTGACCGCCGCCATCTACTCCGCCCGCCACGGCCTGCGTACCGCCATCGTGGAGCAGATGATGGCCGGCGCCCAGATTATCAACCTGGATCGCATTGAAAACTTTCCCGGATTCCCGCAAGGCATCGCCGGCTACGAACTGGGGCCGTCCACGCAGGAACAGGCGCTGAACGCCGGCGCTGAGCTGCTGATGGACACCGTTACCGCTATTGCGCCGGACGGCGAATATCTGCGGGTGTCCGGCGACGGCGGCGGCAGCTATCTCGGCAAGGCCGTCATTATGGCCGCCGGCTCCTCCCTGCGTACCCTCGGCATCCCCGGCGAAGCGGAATTCATCGGGCGCGGCGTTTCGCACTGCGCTTCCTGCGACGGCCCAATGTATATGGGGCAGACCGTAGCCGTAGCCGGCGGCGGCGATTCGGCGGCCGACGAAGCCCTTACCCTTACCGAATACGCCGACCGCGTTATCCTGTTCCACCGCAGCGATGCGCTGGACGCCCAGCAGGTGCTGCAAGACCGCATCGCCGGCAATCCCAAAGTGGAAGTCCGTTACGGCGCGGAAGTGCTGGAAGTGCTGGGCGAGGACGCCGTTACCGGCATACGCGTGCGCGATAACGCCGGAGAGACGGTAGAGCCGGTGCACGGCCTGTTCGTTTATGTCGGCCTTGACCCCAATTCGGCGCCGGTGGCCGACCTGGTGCCGCTGGACAACGCCGGCCATATCCCGGTAGGGCTGTCAATGGACACGCCCCGGGCGGGCCTGTTCGCCGCCGGGGACATCCGCCAGCAGTCGGCGGCCCAGCTGGTAGCCTCCGCCGGCGACGGCGCCACCGCCGCCATCGCCGCTTTCCGCTACATCCGCTCCCGCCAGTGGTGAGTTCCGCTATGCAGATTACCGACCATGTGTACAGCACCCATATCCAGGAAGATCCCGGCTCTTACGGCGCAATGCATCCGGGCGGCACCCAGATTTATTTTGTCGGCGACCCGGACGACCGGATGGTGATGATTGACTCCGGCGAGCCGTACCGCTTCTGGACGCAGCAGATTATGGCGTACTGGCAGGAGCTGGGACGCCCCGTCATCGACTCCATCCTGATTACCCACGGCCACGGCGACCATATCGGCGGCCTGGATCGCTTGCAGGAAGCCTTTGACTGCCCGGTGCGCTGCCATCCCAAATTGGCGCCCCGGCTGCGGCATATCCTGGGCGGCGATTCCGTAGCCGCGCTGAATGCCCGCGAGCTAATCGCAGCCGGCGGCGGCGCCCGGCTGCGTCCATTGTTCACGCCGGGCCACGAGGATGACCATGTCTGCTACTTGCTGCGGCCCGACCGGGTGCTGTTCAGCGGCGATAACCTGCTCGGCAACTCGTCGTCCAGCGTCCGCAATCTGAAAGAGTATCTGCGCTCTCTGGATCGGATGGCGCGCACTCATCCGCTGGTAGTTTGCCCCGGCCACGGCAATACGATACTGCGCGGCGAAGCGCGCATCCGGCAGCAAATCGCCCATCGCCAAAGCCGCGAAGCGCAGGTATTGGCTGCCCTCTCCGGCGGCGCGGCTACTGTGGACGAAATCGTATCCGCAGTATATCCGCGCAACCTCCGCAAATCGCTGCGCGCGGCGGCCGGCCGCAATGTGCGGACGCATCTGGACCGGCTGCGGCAGGACGGACAAGTTGTTGAACAGCCCGCAACCTACACGCTGTCGCAATAGTAATCGGCCCGGCCGACCGGAGGATTAATGCGTTCCCCCGACCCAATTATGCACCGCGCCGCCGGCCCGTCGGGGGTATTGGGCTGCGGGCTCGCGCTGCTGTGCCTGGGGTTGTTCCTGCTGACGCCTGTTGCCGTCTTGCTGCTGAAAGGCGTCGGATGGACGCTGGCGGCGCTGGGCCTGTTGCTGGCAGCGTTGGCAATATGGGCCTGGTGGCGGCAACGCCGCCAGCGTATTAGATAAAGACTAGATTGCCCTCCGAACCAAGCCGGCGTCGGTTGGCTCGCTAACAGCGCAGCCGACGCCGACGCGACCGTCGCTCCGATGCGGATTGCAAGGCGGTTACGGCAACTTGGGCCGCTTCAGCCGCAATACGGGCCGATTCGGCTGCGTCCTGAGCGGATTTGGCGGCGGATTCAGTAGCCTCGAGTTGCCGCAGTTCAGATTTTGCCCGCGCTGCGGCTAGATTTTGTTCAGCAACAATGGCGCTCCGTGCTGCTTTGCGCTCCCAGTAGTACACCAGCCAATCTGATAACACGATTGACTTACCTCCCGGCAAAGCCAAATTTGCGCTTACTATCTGCAATGTGCCCAGCCCATCCCGAAACCCTGCGGACTGTCCAACATCCGGGTGAGGGTTCGGGTGGAACATTAGCGCCGGAGCCGGCGGCGGCGTTGGCGCGGACGCCGTTCCACCTCATCTTGCAAAGCGGCATTCCGGGCCTTTAATACGGAATTTTCTGATTGAGCCGCCACGGCTTCATCATGCCACTTTTTCGCTTCCTGTTCGGCGGCATCAGCGCGCTGTTCCGCCATGCGTGCCCAGCGGGACGCCAACCAAGTTGATAACACGATTGCTGCGCCTCCCGGTAAAGTCAGTGTTGCGCTTACTACCTGCATTATGCTCAGCCAGTCCCGGAAACCGCGCGGACTGCCTACATCCAGCTGCGGGGCCAGATGGTAAATCCCGGTAGTTGTACCGATCGCAAAGAGCTGCAACAACGCTAATTCTACCAGAAGCATTGCCAGCAGTATAGCAATCGCACCCCAAAAATTGCGGTAGCTCACGCCGGCATCACCGCCCGGCAGCGGAGAATCGGCAACAGGCCTTGCCAATCTATTCCTCCATCAGTCCGGAGCCGTCGCGTTGCAGCAGCTCAATCCGCACGTCGTCCGGCCCGCGCACAAAGGCGATGCGGACGCCGGGCCGGATGGTGCGCGGCTCCACGCAAATATCGGCCCCCTTGCTTTTCAGGTCGGCCACGGCGCCGTCAATGTCGTCAACCCGAAAGCCGAAGTGATCCAGCCCCAAATGCGGGTCGCGCGGGTTGGCCTCAATATGCTCCGCCGGCGGCACGGCGGCGATAAAGATAGCCAGTCCGTTCACATCCAGGTCAATGCGCGGCGCCCCGTCGCTCTGTATCAGGCGCAGCACCGTAGCCCCGAACATCGTCTCAAAGAATGACGCCATCCCCTCCGTATCCTTGGTGCGGACATGAATGTGGTCGTAGGTGTAGGTGTACACCGGCGCAGCGGTAGTCATCCGCAAAGCCTCCTTGCGGTGGTTGAGTGATTGGTTGGTTGGCGGATGGATTGACGGGTTAGCGGGTTGGCGGATTGATGGGTTGATGGATTGACGGATGCGTTAGGATTTGCGGATTGACAGGTTGATGGATTGACGGATGCGTTAGGGTTTGCGGAATGCCAGTATAGCAACCCCGGCAAGGCGGCGTGGACGACTTATTCCGCCCCGGGTTGACAGCATTGCCCGCCGGCATAGAATGACGCCAGGCATCCGGCGGCGTCCCACCGATTGGTCCGACAGATACGCGCCGGAGCAGGAGCGTCCGGCTATGGCCAACCAGTTTTCCGAAGCCGAACTTTTAGACTTGGCGCAGCGGTACAGCTTCCGCAGCCGTATGGACCGCAATGCCGTTACCGGCCCCATATTCGTGTGGGGGCGCGGCTCGGTAGTGCGCGACAGCAACGGCAAAGAGTACCTGGACTTCAACTCCGGCCAGATGTGCGCCGCCCTCGGCCATAACCATCCCCGCATCGTGCAGGCGTTGCACGAAAGCTGCGAATCACTGATTCACAGCCATATGACCATTTTCAACGACCGGGAAATTATCCTGTCCGCCCGCCTGGCCGAAATCGCCCCGCCCGGCATGAACCGCAGTATGTTTCTCACTTCCGGCAGCGATTCCAACGAAGCCGCTATGGCCATCGCCAAACGCTACACCGGCGGCTACGAAACCGCCAGCCCGGTAGTCAGTTTTCATGGGATGAGCGATGCGGCGCGCGCCGTTACTTTCTCCGGCTGGCATCAAGGCTACGGCCCTTATGCGCCGGGCAACTACCCCATCATCGCCCCCTATCGCTATCGCTGCGCTTTCTGTAAAGAGCGGCCGGCCTGCGACTACACTTGCCTGGACGCCAGCTTTGAGCTGCTGGACGCGCAATCCGACGGACGAATGGCCGCCGTCATCACCGAGCCGCTGTTCAGCGCCGGCGGCGTGATTGAACCGCCGCCCGGCTGGCTGCCAGAGCTGAAACTGCGCTGCGAGCAGCGGGAAATGCTGCTGATACTGGACGAAGCGCAGACCGGCCTCGCCAAGTTAGGCACAATGTGGGGCTTTGAGCAGGAAGGCGTCATCCCCGACATTTTCACCATCTCCAAGCATTTCGGCGGCGGCATCGCCATCAGCGCCGTCATCACTACCGACGCCATCGAGGAAAGCGCCGTCGACACCGGCCTGGTAGTGGCGCATTCCCATTCCAACGACCCGCTTACCTGCAACGCCGCCATCGCCAGCCTGGACATCATCCTTGAGGAAAGCCTGGCCGATGTCGCCGACCGGATTGGCCGCTACTGGCAAGGCCATCTGCGCCGCTTGCAGGCGACTCACGAACTGATTGGCGATGTGCGCGGACGCGGCCTGCTGCAAGGCGTTGAATTCGTAACCGACCGCCAATCCCGGACGCCGGCCTACGCGCAAGGCCGGGAAATTGGCCGCCGCTGCCTGGAAAACGGACTGATTGTCAGCGTGCGCCGCAACGGTTCCGTGCTGCGTTTCGTGCCGCCGTTCACCACCACCGAATCCCAAATGGACTTGGCGGCGGCAATCCTGGACGACGCCATCGCCGCGGTATCCTGAGCTCCGGACCGGCGGCGGAATGCAACGGCGCCGGCATCCGGGGCAGGCGGCGCCGTTACGGCGGCCCCGGCGGCTTTACCTGTTCCATCAGGTCATTGTTCCATTCGCCCTCCGCAACCAGGATGGCCTTGGCGTCAAACAGGAACGCCTCAATCAGGTTGTGCGACAGATATACATACTTGCCGGGCTGGCGGATGGTATGAACGGACGCGCCGGCGGAGCCGGCGGATATAACCCAACTTTCCAGGTCAACGGCCGGCGGGTTATTGAAACTGCCCCTTTCCCACACATAATCGCCGTGTCCGCCAATCAAATGGGGGTAAGATGGACGGTTGGCCTGGGAATGCACAATCAGCACATTTTCGCCCACATTGGCGGTAAGTTGGCCCTCGCCCTGCAAGGCGCCGACCGCCCCGTTGAACACGATATGCGTGGGCGTAAGGGTTTTCATCACATCAATATCGTCAACGGCGGACGCGGCGGCGTCCTCGTAGCGGATGAATGCGCCGTGGTCATCCTGAGGCAGGTAATAGTCCTGCTCCCCGATGTAATAAGCGCGGTCGTAGCGGATGGGGTTGCCTGCGGGATCTTTGAGGCCGTCCCGGGGCAGCACCATAATGGCCCCATTCATCCCGTGCGTAACATGACGGGGGATGCTGTCGCCGCCGGGCGCGCAGTGATAGATGAACACGCCCGGCTTTAACGCCCGGAAACGCAGCACAACTTCCTCTCCCGGCCGGATTTTAGTCAAATCGCCGCCGCCCAGCGCGCCCATTGAGGCGTGAAAATCAATGTTGTGGAACATCAGGTTGTCCGCCGGATTGACCAGCGTCAGCTCCACATAATCGCCTTCGTGCACTACAACGATGGGGCCGGGCACGCTGCCGTTGAAAGACAGCGACCAGAAAAACACGCCCGGCTCAATCTCCACTTCCTTTTCGGCAATTTCCATCCGAATCTCTACCACGCGGGGCGGGCCGTCGTTAACCTGCTCGTGCTGCGGCAGAAAGGGCGGCGCCACCAGCGTTTGCGTAACCCGTTCCAGGCTGGCGATGTCCTCCGGCGGCCAGGTTCGGGGCGACTGCTCCGCCGGCGCGGCCAGGGCCGCCGGGTTCGGGCTTGCGCCGGCAGAACAGGCCAAGCCGCCAGCCACCAGCAGGCCAATTGCCAACAGCGCCAGGCCGGCCGGCCATACAAGCCGGATATTGCGGTTAAGGTTGCAGTGCAGCATCATCGCCTCTTTTGCATCGGTTCAATACGCCTTATCAGCTCAATACGCCCTCACGACTCAATACGCCCTCACGACGCCGCTGAGGTGCGAAATGTCATTATACAGATGCAGCACGGCATTGTCGGGGTAAGTGTGGATCACCGTAAGCGAGCAGTTGTGCATTACGAACTTCCAGTTGGCTTCCGGCGGCAGTTCCAGCAGTGATACCAGCGCCGCCCGCAGGCTCCCGCCATGCCCCACAATCAGGACGGCGGCGTCCTGATGCCGGCGCCGTACCTGCTGCACGATGGCGTCCATACGCGCGCCCGTCTCCCGTATCGTCTCCCCGCCCGGCGGCGCAAAGTCCAGGTCGTTGACCAGCGAGGCGGCGTATATGTCGGGATGCTGCCGTTCACATTCGGCCGGCGTCAATCCCTCAAAGATGCCCTTGTTGTATTCCCGCAGCTCCGGCGTCGGCGTCAGCGGTATCCCCCGGCTGCCGATGACGGCGCGCGCGGTATCGGCAGCCCGCTTCAGATCCGACGCATAGGCGGCGTCAAGCGGCGTATCGGCCAGCCGTGCGGCCAGCAGCTGCGCCTGCTCCAGGCCCCGCTCCGACAACGCTACATCGGTATGCCCCTGGATGCGCTGCTGCGCGTTCCATTCCGTCTCACCGTGCCTGGCAATGTAGATAATGCCCATACAATGTTTCCTGCCCGCTATGGTTATGATGATGGCGATGGCAATGCTGTCGGTATCGCCGTTTCGTTCCATATGGCGGCGATGGCGTCCACCAGACGGGCGCAGTCCGCCGCCGGCCGCAGCCCAATGCGGATGCAGTCCGGTAGCCCGAAAGAGGCGCAGTCCCGCACGAACAGCCCCTGCTTGGCTAATGCTGTCCGCAGCGCCGCCGCATCGCCCACTTGCGCCAGCACAAAGTTGGCCGCCGCCGGATAGCAGCCGATGCCCAGCGCGCCCAGCCCGTCAACGATACACTGCCGGGATGCGGACACCGCCGCCCGCGCCCGTTCCAAATAGCCGACATCGGACAGAGCGGCTATGCCGGCCGCCTGCGCCAGCCCGTTCACGCTCCAGTCCGGCTGCAATGCGGCCAGCCGCGCGACAACCGGCGGGCGCGCAATCGCGTAACCCAACCGCAGGGTGGTTAGTGCATAGTCTTTGGTCATTGACCGCAGGACGATTACCGACTCGGTAGAGAGGGCGATTGCAATAGCCGCCGCGTCCGCCCCGTCCTCTGCCAGGTTGATATACGCTTCGTCTATGGCCAGCAGGCTGCCGGCGCCGACGGCCGTCAAGGTCAAAAACCGCAATTCGTTCTGCGACAGCAGCGCCCCGGTCGGATTGTTGGGGTTGCAGACGAATATCAAAGCCGGCCGGTCCGCGGCAATCAGACGGACGGCGCGCTGCAAATCCCAGCGAAACCCGTCCGGGCTGCGGTTGGCCTCCAGCGTAATTATCCGCCCGCCGGCCAGGCGAACCGCGCCGTCGTATTCGCCGTAGGTAGGCGTCAGCAGCAGGGCGGAATTGGAGCATCCGGGCGGCGGCGCGCCGATATAAGCCCGCGCCAGCAGATGAATCAGTTCCGTAGAGCCGTTGCCGACAATGACATTTTCCGCCGCAACCCGGTCGCCGGAATGCTGCGCGGCGATAGCTTCGGTCAATTCCAGGCAATGCGGGTCGGGATAGGCGGCCAGGTCAACGGCGGCGATAGCGTCCACGACGCCGGCCGGCGGCCCCAACGGGCTGACGCTGGCGGAAAAGTCCCGGCAGTCCTCAGAGCGCAGGCCCAGCGCGCGCAGCTCGGCCGGCTTGATGCCGCCATGCACCGGGCGCGCCGGCGTAGCAGCGTTACACTCAACGACCGCAGTCATAACGCCAAACGCGCCTACGCCGAGAGCAGCAGCGCGCGATCCGGGTCGTCAAAAAGTTCGTTCAGCGATATGGACAGCCCCGGTATCGCCGGCGTAGTCAAGGTATCATTGCGCCCCAGCGTCGCCCGCTCAATGTACTGCCCGCCGGCCAGTTCCAGGGCCGTTAGCGTGTCGTTCACCGGATCCAGAACCCAGTATTCGGGGATGCCGGCTTCGGCATACCATTCCCGGTTGCGTATCAAATCCTTGGCGCGGTCTTGCGACAGCACCTCAACCACTAGGTCCGGCGCGCCGGATACGATAAGCCCTTGCAGCAGATGCCGCCGTTCCGCGCGCACATACACCAAATCCGGCACCGCTACCCGGGATTGGGACAACGCCACGCTAACCGCCAACAGCGCAATGCCGGGCAGGGAACTGACGCCGGCCAAGTGCGAGCGTATCAGCCAGTGCAGCATTCCAATCAGATGCTGGTGTTCCAAACTCGGTTCTGCCATCTTTTCCAATACCCCGTCAACCAGTTCCCAAACCCCTTCGCGTTCCTCCAAGGCCAAGTACTCGTCCAGCGTCATCTTGGCGCCGCGCCGCGTTTGCGTTGCCATTGCCGTTGCCGTAGTCATTGCCGTCCTCCTGCCAACCAGCCGGGTTGAGCGCGCTTATTCTATCAGTATGGACAAACGATCAACCGCACTGGCGCCTAACGCAGCATGGCGCGCACCGGGTCGTCAAAAAGTTCGTTCAGCGATATGGACAGCCCCGGTATCGCCGGCGTAGTCAAGACGTCATCACGCCCCAGCGCCGACCGCTCAATGTACTGCCCGCCGGCCAATTCCAAAACCGTCAGCGTGTCGTTCACTGGATCCAAAATCCAGTATTCGGGGATGCCGGCTTCGGCGTACCATTGCCGGTTGCGTATCAAATCCTTGGCGCGGTCTTGCGACAGCACTTCAACCACCAAGTCCGGCGCGCCGGTCATAATGCGCCCTTGCCACAGATGCCGCCGTTCCGCCCGCACATACACCAAATCCGGCACTGCCACGCGAGATTGGGACAAGGCTATGGCCACCCCCGGCAGCATAATGCCAATGCGTGGCGCAACCCCGGCCAAATAAATATCAATCCACTGGCATAGCAGGCTGATAAGGCGTTGGTGTTCAAAACTTGGCTCTGCCATCTTTTCCAATACCCCGTCGACCAGTTCCCAAACCCCCTCGCGTTCCTCCAAGGCCAAGTACTCGTCCAGCGTCATCTTGGCGCCGCGCGGCGTTTGCGTTGCTGTTGCCGTTGCCGTAGTCATTGCCATCCTCCTGCGGGCCGGATTGCGCCTATTTTATCAGCCTGTACAAACTGCCAAACTGGCTTATGCCTGTCGGAGAATGGCGCGCACCGGGTCGTCAAAAAGCTCGTTCAGCGATATGGACAAGCCCGGTATCGTCGGCGTAGCCAAGGTGTCGTTACGCCCCAGCGCCGCCCGCTCAATGTACTGCCCGCCGGCCAGTTCCAGAACCGTTAGCGCGTCATTCACCGGATCCAAAATCCAGTATTCGGAAATGCCCGCTTCAGCGTACCACTCCCGGTTGCGTATCAAATCCTTGGCGCGGTCTTGCGACAGCACCTCAACCACCAGGTCCGGCGCGCCGGATACGATAAGCCCCTGTAGCAAATGCCGCCGTTCCGCGCGCACATACACCAAATCCGGCACCGCTACTCGGGATTGGGACAACGCCACGCTAACCGCCAACAGCGCAATGCCCGACAAAGGCGCTGTTGCCGCCAGGTAGGTGCCAATCAGCCGATATAGCAAGCCAATCAGGTGTTGGTGTTCAAAACTCGGTTCTGCCATCTTTTCCAGTACCCCGTCGACCAGTTCCCAAATCCCCTCGCGTTCCTCCAAGGCCAAGTACTCGTCCAGCGTCATCTTGGCGCCGCGCGGCGTTTGCGTTGCTGTTGCCGTTGCCGTAGTCATTGCCATCCTCCTCGGGCCGGATTGCGCCTATTCTACACCTTTGCCGCTACCACGGCGCCAATGCCCACCGCAGCCAGGCCAACCCGATTGCCGCCGTCGTCGCCAGCCCCGTCGTCGCATATAACGCCTGCGTAGCCCGTCCAATATGCCGGGCCGACGGCTCCGGCGCTGGGTCGCCCAGACGATAATGCCCGACCTTTTCCAGCGTTACCCCGAGCCCTCCCGCCATCGCCGCCATCGTCCAGCCGGCGTTGGGCGATTCCGTCCGCCCTCGATGCGCCAGCATAATGCGCCCGGCATTGCGCGCGGACAGCCCCGGCAATGGCAGCAGGGCCGCCCAGAGCAGCAGCGCCGCCAGCCGCGCCGGCAGCAGGTTCACCGCATCGTCCAGCCGCGCCGCCGCCTTGCCCAGATATTCATAGCGTCCGTGATACCCAACCATGCTGTCCAGCGTGTTGATGGCCCGGTAGGCCGCCGCGCCCGGCAGTCCGAACAGCGCAAATGCCAGCAACGGCCCCACGATGCTGTCGGTAATGTTTTCGGCCGCCGATTCAATAGCCGCCGCCGCCATCTGCCCCGCCGTCAGTTGTGCGGCGTCCCGGCTTACCAGCGACGACATTTGCCGCCGCGCTCCGTCAATGTCGCCGGCTGACAGCAGCCGCCCGATGCCGGCGGCAACCCGATGCAACATCCGCACCGAAAAAGTGGTTTTCAGCAGTATCGCCCCTACCACAATATAGGCCAGCGGATGCAGCGCCAGCAGGCCGGCGGCAACGCCCCAAGCCAGCGCGCCCCACGCCGCCGGTATCAGCAGCGCCATTGCCGCCCCATAAGCGAACTGCGCCGCCGGCGCGCGCTGCGTACCAGGCCCGATGCGTTCCGCCAATGCGACCGTCCGCCCCATCCATACCGTCGGATGCAGACGGTTCGGCGGCTCGCCCAGCGCCAGATCCAGCAGGAGCGCCAGCAGTATGACCAGCGCATCCGGCGGTATCGGCAACGCATTCGGCATCACGGCTAAAGCGTCCATAACGGCATCAGCCAAGGGCGCGGAGTCGCCGCCGTCAGCGCAACTAGCGCAACCAGCGTAGCCGTTTCCACGATTTCGTTAGCCGCGCCGTAGCAGTCGCCGGTCAGCCCGCCGCCCAATCGCCGGGATGCCCAGTATCCGAACAGCAGCGCCAGCGCCGACGCCCCGGCCAGTATGCCAACGCCGCCCGGCCCGCCGACCGCGGTCGCTACCGCCAGCGCGGTCAGCAGCGCCAGCAGCGTAGCCGGCCAGGGCCGCCCGCCGCCGGCGAATGCCGTACCAATGCCCTGCTGCCGTCCGTAGGGGAATGCCGTTAGCAGCAGCGTCATTGTCCAGCGGGATACCGTCGGGAACAGCAGCAGCATCGGCCAGACGGCGCGTAATTCGTTGCCCAGCAGGGCGGCCAGTGCGCCATACTTGACCAGCAGCACGCAGCCGGCCCCGGCGACGGCAAAAGCCCCTACGCGGGAATCCCGCATAATCTCCAATCGCCGTTCCACAGTATGCCCGCCCAGGATGCCGTCGCATACATCCATCAGGCCGTCCAGATGCAGAAAGCGGTTGCCCAGCGCCAGCATAGACACCAGCAGCGCCGCCGTCAGCAGCGGGGCGATGCCCAGCAGCCCGCACAATGCGGCCACCCCCGCTAAAAGCAAGCCATATCCCAGCCCAATGACGGGATACCAGCCCCGGGAGCGGGAAATCTCCCGGTCGGCGGCGGATGCTACCCCCACCGGCAGCAGGGTTAAGAAAGACGCCGCAATCAGCAGCGGCGCCAAAAGATAGCGCGCCGCCCGCACTGCCTACCCGTCATCCCGACCGGAGTCATCCTGGCCCGAGTCGTCCCGGTCGGATACGCCGGCCTCGGCAAAGGTTGCCATCTCCGCCAGGCAGCGCGCCGCCGCTTCGATAATCGGCATCGCCAGCGCGGCGCCGGTGCCTTCGCCCAGCCGCATCTCCAAATCCAGCAGCGGCGTCAGCCCCATCGCCCGCAGCGCAATGTTATGCCCCGGTTCTACCGAGCGATGCGCCGCTATCATCCGTTCCGCAATGGCCGGGCCGAGCCGCCAGGCGATTAGAGCCGCCGCGCCGCTGATGAACCCGTCCACGACAACCACGCACTGCCGCGCCGCTGCGCCCAGCATCACGCCGGCCAGTACGCCGATTTCGTAGCCGCCTACTTTCATCAGCGCATCCAGCCCGTCATTGCCGTCCGGCCGGTTGACTTCCAGCGCGCGGCGCACTGCGGCAATCTTGGCCGCCAAGCCGGCGTCGTCAATCCCGGTGCCGCGTCCGGTAACCGTGTCCGCATCCGCACCGGTAATTGCGGCGGTAACGGCTGCCGACGGCGTCGTGTTGCCGATGCCCATATCGCCGCCGGCAATCAGATTGGCCCCGGCGTCCGCCCGTTCATTGGCGGCGGCAATGCCCACTTCCAGGCAGCGAATGGCATCATCCCGCGACATCGCCGGGCCGCTGGCGATGCTGGCCGTGCCATAGCCGATTTTGGCGATATTCAGGTTGCCGCCGGCTGCCGCCGCATCCAAGTCAACCGCTACGCCGGCGTCAATCACCACGATTTCGGCCCCGGCCTGCCTGGCCAGCGCATTAATCGCCGCGCCGCCGGCCAGAAAGTTGTACACCATCTGCGGCGTAACTTCGGCGGGGTACGCCGACACGCCCTCCTGCGCCACTCCATGGTCGCCGGCCGCCACGATAACCGCCTTGCCCCTAATCTGTGGTATCGGCTCCCCCAGAATGCCCGCCATTTGGATGGACAAACTTTCCAGCCGACCCAGGCTCCCCGGCGGCTTGGTAAGCATCCCCTGCCGGGCGGCAGCGGCGGCGACGGCGGCAGCGTCAAGCGGCCCAATGGCGTCAATGGCCCGGTCAACTAACGGCGATATAGACATCCTCGCAATCCTCCCTCATATAGTCAAAACCCGAATTCCGCCCGAATGACATCGTATAGCTATCGGGCCGACTGCTCGTCAAATTGTAGCGTTTGACTGAACTGATCAGGGTATTCCCGGTTTGCCGAACCATAGGAATTCAATTGCAGAAACCGCTGCCCATTGCTGCGTCCAATCGCATATCGGCAAACAGTTCCGGTTGGGTGCCGGCGTGAGAACTGCCGGTCATCCGGCTCAATGTTTGTTACAAAAGCCACAGGATTCCTCCAAGCCAACTTCCGTCATTTCGGGCTTGCTACAATAGTCATTCCAAGCCTCTACAACCGTCATTCCGGCGAAAGCCGGAATCTATGGTTGCCGTCTCCACTACCGTACCGGCAGATTACACCGCCGGATCCGGTTTTCACCGGAATGACGATTGTAGCAGCCCGAAATGACAGGTAGGGGTTTGGAATGACGCTGAATCTGCCTACACGCCCTAAAACTCAATCCCCGGCTGCGCTTTGATGCCCGCATCGTAAGGATGCTTGACGACATTCATCTCGGTTACCAGGTCGGCATATTCCACCAAGTCGGCGGGAGCGTGCCGGCCGGTGATGATGATGTGCTGCATCTCAGGGCGGGCGCTCAATGCGTCAACCACATCGGCAACGGGCAGCCAGCCGTAGTGCATCGGGTAAGTGAACTCGTCCAGGATGACCACATCGTACTCGCCGCCGGCGATGACCTCTTTGGCATCCTCCCACAGCGCGCGCGCCAGGTCGGCGCTGGCCTCCAGGTTCTGGGAACGCCAGGTAAAGCCGTCCCCCATCGCGCGCACGGTTACGCCCATCTTTTGCGCGGCCCGCTGCTCTCCGAAATTGGCGGTAGTATGCTTGATGAATTGCAGCATCACCACTTTGAGATCCCGTCCCCAGGCGCGCATCAGCACGCCCAAGGCGGCGGTAGTCTTGCCCTTGCCGTTGCCGGTGTTGACGATAACCAGCCCCTTGTTGATGCGCGGCCCCCGCACCGATTGCGGCCCATGCCGGCGTTCCTGCGTCGTCATAGCGGTATTCCTCCCCAGTGCCAATTGCCAATGCGCCGGCGATTTCACCGGCTACGGATTATAGTCAAAGATGCGCTGCCGCACCTGGAACGCAAAGCCGGGCATCACATTCTCCCCGTGCGGCAGTTCCGGGTCGTCCAAGATCTCCGGATCCATGCCCGGACGATAAACCGTAACCCGACGCTGCCGGGCGTTGATAACCCACACCAGCAGCGCCCCGCCTTCCAGGTAACGCCGCACCTTGTCCAGCAGTTCCGGCCCCCGGTTGCTGGGGGATACGATTTCCGCCACGAAATCCGGCACGATGGCGGCGAAAGGCGGCTGGCGCGCGGCCGGCGGCGCCGAATGCCACCGTTCCGCCGAGATCCAGTAGGCATCCGGCCCGCGCCGCGCGCCGTCGGGCAGAATAAACCGCGCCGTTGGCCCGCCGGCGATGCCGCCGTAGTCGTTAGACCAAGCTACTACGGCGGTCGTCATTTGCGCTTCTTGCCATTCCCAAGGAAATCCGGTTGGCGGCATAATTTTCAACTCCCCTTGCGCCGTAATTTCGTATTCGGCCTGATCCCGGTTTCGCCCGGCAAAACCCTCAAGCCACCAGTCCAAACCCGGATTGTCCAACGACTGCCCGAACTCGGCCAATGGCAGCAGCAGGTAGCCCGGCCCGCCGCCCGCTGCCATATAACCGTCCCCATCATCCCAGACGGCCGGCGCCGGCGCAGCAGATGGCGCCGCCGGGGACGCCGGCCGTTCCAAGGGCGTAATCACGGCAGTAGTCATAGCTCGTCTCCTTGCGCCAACCTTTTATCCGCATCCACACTACGGATTATAGTCAAAGATGCGTTGCCGCACCTGGAACACAAAGCCGGGCATTACATCCCCGCCGTGCAGCAGTTCCGGGTCGTCCAGAACCTCCGGCTCCATACCCGGGCGATAAACCGTAACCCGACGCTGCCGGGCGTTGATGACCCACACCAGCAGCGCCCCGCCTTCCAGGTAACGCCGCACCTTGTCCAGCAGTTCCGGCCCCCGGTTGCTGGGGGATACGATTTCTGCCACGAAATCCGGCACGATGGCGGCGAAAGGCGGCTGGCGCGCGGCCGGCGGCGCCGAATGCCAGCGTTCCGCCGAGATCCAATAAGCATCCGGCCCCAGCCTGGAACCGTCCGGCATAATGAACCGCGCCGTTGGCCCGCCGGCCCGGCCGCCGTATCCACGCGCCCACATCACGGCTTCGGCGGCCAGTTCCGACTCTTGCCATTCCCAGGGAAATCCGGTTGGCGGCATAATTTTCAACTCCCCTTGCGCCGTAATTTCGTATTCGGCCTGATCCCGGTTTCGCCCGGCAAAACCCTCAAGCCACCAGTCCAAACCCGGATTGTCCAGCGACTGCCCGAACTCGGCCAGCGGCAGCAGCAGGTAGCCCGCATAGCCGGGCGCCGGCGACAAATCATCATTGGCATCACTGCTCTCAACGACGGCGCCGGCCGGGGCAATGGGCGCCGCCAGGGGCGCCGGCCGTGTTGCGGTATCAATTGTTGCAGTAGTCATAATCCCGTTCTCCCGCTGACGCCGTTTATATTACCCGCTTTGCCCCGCCGCCGCGCAAGCCTCCACAAACCGCTGCGCCAATCCCGGCCGGCTGCCCAGATGCACATGGATATAAGACGCCCACACGCTGCCGGCCCGAAACCCCTCTGGGCGTCCGGCCTGGTTCAGCACCCGATAGGCGGCGCCGGCGGCATCCGGCGGCTCCTGCAACACCGACCAATGAAACTCGTGTCCCCGCACCTGTTCGCCGGCGCGCAGCAGCGGCCCGTCCGCCTGCGCCGCAACCTCCCGGTAGCCCAGATGCAGCCGCCGTCCCGCCATCGACGACACCACCGGAATTGCGCCCACCATCGGATACTGCCGCCCCTCTAAATCCGACAGGCTCCGCCCCAGATACATCAGGCCGCCGCATTCGGCATACACCGGCCGCCCGGCGGCCACGGCGTCCCGCATCGCCCGCAGCATCGGCGCATTATCCGACAATTCGGCGGCGAACAGCTCCGGGAAACCGCCGCCTAGATAGACGCCGCCCGCATTCTCCGGCAATGCGGCGTCATCCAGCGGCGAAAACGGCGCAATCTCCGCGCCCCACGCCGCCAGCAAGTCCAGCGAATCCTGATAATAAAACGAAAACGCCCGGTCTTGCGCTACGGCAATGACGGCGCGCGGCGGCTGCGGCTCTAACGGAAACGCTTGCGGCGCCGCCGACTCCGGCCGGCCGGCCGTCTTGGCGATGCGAATGACGGCGTCCAGGTCAACCGTATCCTCAACTTGCGCGATGAGGGCATCGTACCATTCGTTGACTACCGTCCCCTCCACAGTTGGAATCAGTCCCAAATGACGCTCCGGCTGCACCAGGTCATCCCGCCGGGGCAGCCAGCCCACCACCGGCAGCCCGGTAGTCGCCTCAATCTGCGGCTGGCAGAACTCCAGATGCCGCGCGCTGCCTACGCCGTTCAGGATGACGCCGGCGATACGCAGGGCCGGGTCAAACTGCTGGTAGCCGAGGATTTCGGCGGCCACGCTGCGCGCCACTTTGCCGGCGTCCGCAATCAGAATGACCGGCGCATCCAGCAGTTTCGCCAGCTCCGCCGTAGAGCCGTCCTCGTCCAGCGCCGAATGCCCGTCAAAGACGCCCATCACGCCCTCAATAACCGCAATATCCGCGGCGCCGGCCGCCCGATGGAACAGCTCCGCCGCTACCGGATGGGGCAGCAGCCAGGTATCCAGGTTGCGCGAGGGAACGCCGCAGGCCAGGGCGTGATAGGTTGGGTCAATATAGTCCGGGCCGGCCTTGAACGGCTGCACTTTGAGACCGCGCCGCCGCGCCAGCGCGCCCATTATGCCGCTGGCAATCGTCGTCTTGCCCACGCCGGAACGCACCCCGGCGATAACTACCGCCGCCGCCGTCATCTTACGGATGCTCCCCCGCCGGGCCGAAAGCGTCCGCCGGCAGCGCAATCTTGCCGGGATACTTGTCCAGCAGCGACATAAAAAAGTTGTGCCGCGGCGGATTCGTCGCATCATCTTCCGACTTGCGGAGATAGACGCGCATCGCCGGATTGCCGGCGCCGTCCCGCATCCACAGCTGATAGGACGGCAAGCCTTGGTCATTGGTAGTATGGATGAACTCCGCTTCCCGGATTTTGGACAGATCCAGATGCAGATGCGTGCCGCCGGGCATCATCAGCGTAACGATGCGGCCGTCCGGCGTAAAGCGCAGATCGTCAAAATCCATATAGACCTCGGCCGATGCCGCCGTGCTTTCCAGCATCACCACCACTTCGTTGAACCCGATGCTGTCAACCCCGTCGCGGCATTCCTCCAAAATGGCGCGCAGCCCAGCGCCGTCGCTCCGTGAATCATCTCTGCCAGCAGCCATAATCCTGCCCTCCATAACCAGCGTTCCCCGTCATTCCCCTCAACCCGTCATTCCGATATGTTCCCCGTCATTCCGGCGCAAGCCGGAATCCAAAATCCCCATTCATCCCATTTATCCATGCCAACCCCCTGTCCATCATTCCGGCGCAAGCCGGAATCCAAAACTCTCAACCCGTCATTCCGGCGCAAGCCGGAATCCACTCGCGCAGCAGATTGCCACGCCCGGCGCGGTATGGCAATAGCGAAATGGCAACGGCAAAACGCTGCTCCCGACCGAGCGGCGGAGGAGGCAACCGCCCTGCCGGGAGCAGCGCGGGAAAAATTCAGCACACTGCCGCACCGCACGCCGCCAACTTGGCGCCGATGCTGCACAGCACAGCAAAAAACCCGGCTGCATACACTGCAACCGGGCCGTCAGGATAAATCCCCGTTTTCGCCGCCGCCGCCGGAGCGCTATAAACGCCGACCCGGCAGGGCATCCGCTGACTATTCCGCGCAGTGCAGTCGGAACTCGCCTGCGGCAGGCTTCCTGGCTGATGGCTGATAACGACGCTTCCCCGCCTTCCCGCCCGCATCAGGGCAGTGGCTGCTTGAACGGCATCCCGCAGGACGCCGCCGGAAAAGCGTCTCGCCAATTACAGTGGCGGGACCGCACCGGATTCGCACCGGATTTCCTTTTAGCCCGCCGCCGCATTTCTCCAACCGGCTAACCGGTCAGCTGGAATGCGGACAGCGAGCCACCAACAGGCTTATTGCCATATTCCGCTTGTTAACAGCCCCATTCTAACAGCCCGGCGGCCCGGCGTCAAATCAAAAATGCGGCCCGGACGCCGGCGGCCGCAAAGACCGCCGGATGACAGGGGATCTATGCGCTTGGGGACAGCGACGGCTTGCCATCCGGCGCGCGGCGCAATGTAGAGCAGATGCTACCGGCACCATGCCATATGCGCCCACCGCACATAGCTGCCGCCGTAGTGCTCCTGGCTGGTCCAATAGGTGCCGGTGCGATAGTACTGCTGAGTGCCGGGGATACTGGGATGGTCGTGTGCGTCGGCAAAGGAAAACACGCCATCGCCGTTATAGTCCAGGACAAAAGTGCCGGAGTAAAATTCGTTGGTGGCCCGGTTGAGCCTTTGAAAAAAGGACACGCCGGTGTGGATGTTGACATAGTGCCGGGCCGCAATGCCGTCCACGGGATCGTCAACATCAAACGTGGAGCCAACAGCATTGATCCACCCGCTGGCGTTAAAGTGATGTATGGTCCTGGTGTTGGCGCCTCTGATCAGCACCAGCAGCCAGCCGCTGTCGCTGTTGCCGCCGTTGTAGGCCGCCTGCCCGTCCCAAACGCTGTAATGACGGGGCTGCTGTCCATACTCCTGGCAAACCCGCTGCGTATAAGTGTACCCGCCTTGCGCGCCCTGCGCCGCCGCATCACCGCCGGGAAACGCCAGCCCGCCCGCAGCGGCCAGTCCGGCCAGGATGCTGAAAACGGCAATCTTGCCCAGCCGGAGCCATGCCAAAGGCCGGGCTTGTTTTACATAATCTGGGGGGGGGGGTAGAATTCAGAAAGGCAGTCATAACTTCGCTCCTAGGATTCCTCAATGCGGATGAATGCGTCGCTGATTGCCGGGCCGCAGCCGGCGACCGTAATGGGATCATAGCCTATATCGCCCTAATAAGCAAGACGCCCGCCAACCCCAAACCATCATTCCAATTGATTTTTCCGCCATTCCACCTCACTACCGTCATTCCGCCCCCCTAAACCGTCATTCCGGCGCAAGCCGGAATCCAAAATCGCCGTCCATCCCCTCCATCCATGCCGTTGCTCCATCCTCTCCATCGGTGTAAAAAATCCCCTCCCGCCAATGACACCAACCCCCTTGCTAAGCCGCTTTAATGTGCTATCATTAGACCAGTCAGGCAGCCAATCTCCGAGTCCACCGATTTCCAGGTCGTTACGGTCATTCAGCAATCAAGTCGCACCGGCGTTCCCTACTCGCCCACGGTCCAACTAACCGAAGGAGTCGGGTCCTGCCAAGGCGCCAGACGTAGCGCCCCGTCCTCGGACGAAAATCCAGCCGCGTGAAAAGCAACGCGCAAAACCTCCGGCCGTAGGGCTGAAACCGACCTGGAAACCAAAAAACTCGGAAACCCGAACCCCGCTAGCAAGTTCAATCAACCGCCTGACACGCCTGACACCAGCCTGACAACCCCCATCCTGAACCAACGGAGGCACCGCCACCCCAGCAAAATCAACCCAACGCCGCTGCCGCAGCCGGGCGGGAACCAATCCCGCCTATCCCCTGCCCATCGGCGCAAATACCCCACCCGGCATTCCGACCCCACAACCGGAATGCCGGCCCCAAACCGGAATGCCGGCCCCAAACCGTCATTCCGAACCCCCAACCGTCATTCTGAACCCCCAACCGTCATTCCGGCGCAAGCCGGAATCCCCACCCATCCCGTAAATCCACGCCTTTACGCCGCAATAGCGCCGTTCCAAAGCCGCCGCCCCCGCTATGCCGGCCGGCGTGCTACAATACGGCGATGCTTGGCTTGAAGCTACATCTAAGGTTGCGATTGCTCCGGGCGGCCCTCCTAATGGCGGCCGGCCTTTTGCTGTGCCTGGCGGCGCTGGGATGCATCCCGGCCGCCGCCAGCCCGGTAGAACCACCCGCGCCCGCGCAGCAACTGCCGCCGGAACTGGCCCACGTCGTGGAAGCCTACAATATCCTGCTCGAGGAACACATTGACCACGACGCCATCACGCCCGAGCAGCTCTCCGAAGGCGCCATCCGCGGCATCCTGGCCGCCTTGGACGACCCCTACGCATCCTATTTGAGCGCCGACGAATACGCCAGCGAGCAAGAGGGCTACCGCGGGTTCTTTGAGGGCATCGGCGCGCAGGTTACGCTCACCGACGCCGGCCTTACCGTCATCGCACCCATCCCCGGCGCCCCCGCCGAAGCCGCCGGCATCCGCCCCGGCGACATCATCCTGGAAGTGGACGGCGTCGACATCTCCAACCATACCTTGATCGAAGCCGTCAACCTGATACGCGGGCCGCGCGATACCGAAGTAACCCTCCTGATACGCCACGCCGACAGCGCCGCCGCCGCAACCGTTACCATTACGCGCGGCGAAATCCCCATCAGCAGCGTCCGCTTCCGTATGCTGGACGACCGCACCGGACACCTCTGGATCTACGGCTTCTCCAACACCACCGAGCGCGAAGTCCGGGATGCCCTGGGCGAACTGGCCGCCTCCGGCGGCGACCGCCTGCTGCTGGACTTGCGGAACAACCCCGGCGGACTGCTCCACGTAGTCGTCGCCGTAACCGACCTCTTCCTGGACGGCGGCGAAATCCTTTACGAAATTGATGTGCAGGCCAACCGCACCAATCACTCGGCAACCGGCGGCGGGCCGGGCATCGCCATCCCTATGGTAGTGCTGGTCAACGAGTACTCCGCCAGCGCCAGCGAAATCCTGGCCGGCGCCGTCCAGGTCAACGGACGGGCCCACATCGTCGGCGCAACCACTTTCGGCAAGGGCAGCGTCAACATCAGCCGCCTCCTTTCCGACGGCTCCGCCATCTACTTTTCCATCCGCCGCTGGTATCTGCCCAACGGAACTCAAATCGAAGGACAGGGCGTTACCCCCGACACCTTGATTGAAGCGGAAGTCCAGCCGCTGCCTATGGAACCCTCCGCGGACGCCGCCCTACAGCAGGCCCTGGCAATACTGGAACGCCAAACGGAACCGCGCTAGTCAGTCCGCGCAATGCCGTACAATAGTAGATAGTAAATGCCGGAGGAACGGCGCCATGGCCCGGAAAAACCGCAACAGCAGAAAGAAAGCCCAACCCGGCATCGCCGCCGGCGGCAGCCGTCAGATTGCCGTCAATCGCAAGGCCCTCCACGATTACGAAATCCTGGAGCGAATGGAAGCCGGCCTGGTCCTGACCGGCACCGAAATCAAGTCTATCCGCGCCGGCAAAGTTGACCTGCGAGACGCCTACGCCCGTCCGCAGGGCGGTGAGCTCTGGCTGCACGGCGTGCATATCGCCCCCTACGACGCCGCCAGCTATATGAACCACGAACCCAAGCGCGCCCGCAAAGTGCTGCTGCACCGCAGCGAAATCAACGAACTGGCCGCCCAAACCTCCCAAAAAGGACTGACCGTCGTTCCCGTGCGAATGTACTTCAAAAACCACTATGCCAAAGTGGAACTGGGGCTGGCGCGCGGCAAACGCCAGTACGACAAACGCCGCGCCCTCATTGAACGGGAACGCGAGCGCGACGCTAGACAGGCGGTAAAAGCCTGGCGCGAATAACGATAATCGGGGAATACCGCATTTGACAACCGCCCCGCCAATTGCTACTATAACCACGGCTGGGAGGTCCTCCATCCATCGGTCCGTTGAGAGCTTCCATAATGGCGCGCTCGCCCGGTCTCTGCCGTGCTTCCCGAATAGTTTTGCTTGTAGTTTCCATGTACCTGCTGTACCTGGACGAATCGGGAAGCCCCAACGCCCGCCACTTCGTACTGGCGGGCGTTGCGATTCACGAAACCGTCGCGCTAGGTTACAAAACACTTGACAATACTACGCTACTGCGCTACTCTAACTGCGGCTGGGAGGGCCGCTAGGCCATGGCTCGTTGAGCGGCTCCCGTTAGCGGGAACGCTCGCCCGGCCGCTGTAAGGGTTCTCGTATAGATTTATAACAGGTAATTTCCGTGTACTTGCTGTACTTGGACGAATCGGGAGCCCATTCGCGCGCCCGCCACTTTGTACTGGCGGGCGTTGCGATTCACGAAAACAGCACCCACTGGGCCACCGCAGAACTGAACCGCTTGCAAGCTCAGTATTTCCCGGATGCAACTGACAGCATACGGTTTCACGCCGCCCCTTTGCGCGCTCTTGAGGGTGAAAGAGTTGAAACCCCTCTTGACCAACTGGATTCTGCAACCCGGCGACGGTTGCTGTTGGATCTTTATGCAGTTCTGCACGGAGTGCGCGGGCAGCTTTTCGCCGTGGTAGTGGAAAAATCCGCGTTGCCCGAAGGCGCCGATCCTTACGAAAAGGCTATGGCGGAAATGCTTGCCAGATTTGACCGTTTCATTAACCGCCGCTATCGCCAACGCGGTCAACGAAACAAGGGCCTGGTCATCATCGCAACCTCTCCGCAGCAGCGTCCGCTTGCAGATGCTGTCCGGCATTTCGTGAACCAAGGCACTCTGCACGGCCCCATCCATAACATACTGGACATACCTGCTTTCACGCTGTCCCGGCATAACCGCCTCCTCCAAATCGCCGACCTCGTCGCCAATACCGTCTATGGCCGCTACGAAAACGGACACGCCGCGCAGTTTGACCGACTGCTGCCCAAGTTTGACTTATCCCCTACCACCCCGTTACGCGGCCTGGCCCATCTGCCCGCCGAACCCGCCCAATGCTATCTGCCCTGCTGCTGGCCCCCGCCGCGCTCCCCTGAACCATCCCGAACCGCCGCCGGAGCATCCTCCGGAGCATCCCAATGATTATGCTGGCTTACATCCGCGATTACCTCAAAATCTGGGATTGGCGGCTGTTCCTGTTCATCCTGCTGTTTCTGGGATTGCCTAACATCTACCAGCTGTACCGCGTCTATCTGGTCGGCAGCCAGATCCCCGACGCCGGCGGCCTCGCCATCATATCGCAGTGGCAGTTCGTCGGCCTGATAGTAGAGATTTTCCAGGAAGCCACCGTCCTGGCGATTTTCTTTTTCCTCGGCTCGCAGATACGCAGCGGCGCCGGCGTCCAGCTGGATCGCGCCAAAAGCGTTTTCGCGTTCATCCTGCTGGCGTCGCTGGTTTTCTCCGCCGCCGTTTTCCTGCTGCGCGACGCCTTTATCGCCCTGATTGGAACTTCCCCGGAAATCCAAAGCCTGACGCGGGCCTATCTGGGCGTCAGCATATTCAGCATCCCCTTTACCGTGCTGGCCGCCGCCATCGTCGTCCTGTTTGAGGCGCTGGGCCTGCGGATGCTGGTATTCGCCCTGGCCATCGTCAATGTGCTGCTGCGGTTTGCGCTGGACAGCCTGTTTTTCGGCGGCCATGCCTTTTCCCTGGACGCCGGCGTCGTCGGCGTCGGTTGGTCAACCCTGCTCTCCGCCGCCGGGCTGTTCGCCGCCGGCGTGATACTGCTCCTGCTGCGAAAAGAAATCCGCCTTGGCGACCTCAAAACGCTGCCGTCATTCGCCGATATGCGCCAGTATCTGCGTGTCGGGCTCGGCAGCGGCGCCGACAGCCTCATCCGCAACATCGCCTACTTTCTGATGATTATTCGCATCGTTAACACCATCGGCGCTGCGGAAATTAGCGGCTATTATGTTGCCATTCAGATTTTCTGGAGCTTTATGCTGGTGCCGGTGCTGGCCTTTGCCGACTCCGCCAAAGCGCTGGTTGCCAACGCCTCCGACGACATCGCGCAGGTGCGCCGCCTCTGGCAGTCCGCAATGCTGATTACCGCCATAATGATGGCAGTATGGATTGCCCTGGCGCCGGCCTTTCCCGCATTCGCCGGTATGCTGGCCGACGACCCGGCCACCATCGGTTGGGCCGTTACCGCCTTTGGCATCCTGTTCGTCCCCTATGTACTCTTTTCGTTCAACACCGTAACCGACTCGGTGTTCTACGGCCTCGGCAAGACGCACTATATGGCGTGGCAGTCATTCATCACCAACGGCACGGTCTATCTGGTTGCGTTCCTGCTTTACATCGGCGGCGTCTGGCAGCCCACTTTTGAGGGCGTGATGATACTGTTCGCCCTGGGCATCCTGGTGGACTCTTTCCTGACGCTGTTTTTCCTGCTGAAAGCCCTGTATATTGACGCCGCAAAACCGCCGCCATCGCCTTGCCCCGATACGATTTGACCCTATGCGATACCGAATGCTGAATTATCCGGCGTGATGTTCAGTCGTTGGTGCGTCCGTCCAGGCCGGCCGCCAGCCGGCGCACCAGTTCCGCCGCCGCCGCCTGTGTATCGGGCCGATCCAGGGCAAACTCCAGCGACGCCCGCAGCAGCCCCATCGGGTTGCCGCCGTCGTAGCGCACTCCCTCAAACTCACAGGCGTACAAATCCACGCCGCCGTCCAGCAGCAGGGCCAGCCCGTCGGTCAGCTGGATTTCGCCGCGCGCCCCCGGCGGCGTCCGTTCCAGGCAGTCAAAGATCGCCGGCGGCAGGATGTAGCGGCCCACGATGGACAGGTTGGACGGCGCCGTGCCGGGCGGCGGCTTTTCCACCAGCCCGTTCACCCGATGCCGTCGCGCCCCGTCCGGCGCAGCGTCAACCACGCCGTAGTTATGCACGATTTCCCAAGGCACGCGCTCCACGGCGATGGCGGCGGATTCAGCAGCTGCGCCATCCGAATCATCAGCGGTTGCGGCCAGCATTTGCGACAGCGCCCCCGGCGTATGCGCGATAATGTCGTCGGGCAAAATGACGGCGAAAGGTTCATCGCCTACCGCATCCCGCGCCGTCAGCACGGCATGGCCCAACCCCAGCGGCCGCTCCTGGATGACAAACGATACGGATGCCAGATAGGCGCCGGAACGCACCTTGTCCAGCAGTTCCGGCTCGCCGCTCAGCCGTTCCTCCAAATCGGGGCGTGGCCGGAAATAATCGGCAATGCCTTCCTTCCCCGGCGAAGTTACGACGATAACCTCGCTGATGCCCGCCTCCGCGGCCTCTGCCACCACATATTGCAGCATCGGCCGGTCCAGGATGGGCAGCAGCTCTTTGGGCACCGAGCGGGTAACCGGCAGAAACCGCGTGCCCAGCCCCGCAGCGGGAATGACGGCTTTACGCACCATAGGGGTTGACATCCTTGCTGATTGGAGAACGGGATTCCGGCTTGCGTCGGAATGACATCTTGCTACACCGGAGCGCGGCGGGTGTGCCAGTCGGTAGCCTGCTGATAAGCGTAGGCCACGCGCAGGATGGTGGATTCCGCAAAGGGTGCCCCGCCAATTTGCAATCCGATAGGCAGCCCGTCCGCCGTAAAGCCGCCGGGAATCGACACCGCCGGCATCGCCGCCAGCGGGTAGCATCCGGTATAGGAACGGCGGAAAAAGAACCGCTGCCGCACATCGTCCGCGCTCTCAAACCGGGCGGTCAGCGCATCGTGGCGCGGCGCCGGGTAAGGCGCAGTGGGCGATACCAGCGCATCAACTTGCCGGAAAGCGTCCTCAAACTGCCGGCGCAGCAGCACGCGCGCTTTCATCGCCCGGTTCTGCACTTTGGCCGGCACTAACGCCGCCGATTGCAGCCGCGTGCGCGACGCCCGATCCAGCAGTTCCGGGCTGCGGCGCATCAGACCGTCCCGCGCTCCGGCCCCTTCCGTATCGGCGATGCCCACGAAAATAGCCCCGGCAAGCTCCGTAAGCGGCGCCGAAATATTAACGATTTCGGCGCCCAAGCCGGCCAGCGTTTGCAACGCGGCGTCCACAGCCTGCCGCACTTCCGGATGCATATCCGGCGCATCGCACAGCTCCGCAATGCGCCCAATACGCATACCGCGCGCATCGCCGTCCAGCATCGCCCGATAATCAGGAACCGGCCGGCGGCTGGTCGTCGGATCCAGCGGATCATAACCCGCAACCGCCTGCAAGACGAGGGCGCAGTCCTCAACCGTCTTGGTCATCGGAGAGGCGGCGTCCATAAACCAGCACATCGGCGTGATGCCGTGGCGGCTGATGCGCGTAAAAGTGGGGCGCAGTCCGACGGCGTTGCAGTAAGACGCCGGGCCGCGCCCGCTGCCGCCCGTATCCTCCCCCACCGATGCGGCGCACAGCTGGGCGGCCAGCGCAGCCCCCGAACCGCTGCTGGATTCGCCGGGCGTATGGCCGGCGCGCCACGGATTTTGCGGCGTGCCATAAGGCGGTTCGGCAGTGCCGCCCATCGCCAGCTCGCTGAGGTTCAGCTTGCCCAGCAGGATGGCCCCGGCGGCTTTCAGACGCGCCACTACCGTAGCGTCGGCGTCCGGCACATTGTCCGCATAGGCGCGGGAGCCGTTGCTGGTCAGGATGCCGGCGGTATTGAACTGGTCTTTGACGGCAATCGGTACGCCGAACAGCGGAGCGTTCACCGCCGCCGCCTCGCCGCGCTGCCGGGCCGCATCGGCATCCGATGCGGCGCCCAGCGCTTCCTCCCGGCACAACGTAATATACGCTTTGATGTCGCCGTCAACGGCGTCAATGCGGCGCAGATAGGCGTTGACGGCATCAGTGGCGGTAAAGTCGCCGGCGCGGATCGCGGCGGCGGTAGCCTCCGCGGAAAGCAGCGGGATTTGGTCGGCCCTGACAGCGGCATTGAGATTGGTATTGATATTGGTATTAACGGCGGCGGTAGTCATCAGGCAGCTCCGGCGGCGGAATCCGTATCCGCATCATCAAAGTCGGTATCGGGGAACACGGACACCGGCTCAATGCCTTCCAGGTCCAGATCTTGCAGCCGTTCCAGCTCCTGCATCAGGCTGCTGAAACGATTGGCAACTTCGGGCAAATCGGCATCATCAACGGGTACGCCGACCAAACCGGCCAGCATTTTGACTTGTGCGGTAGAGATGTTGGCGGTGGTCATCGGTGCGGCTCTCCTACTTTTTCAGCTCCACGTACTTGGCCAAGTTCCGACCTTTATGGACTTCACGGCCATAGCTATTATTAAGACCGGCGCGTTGGACAACGGCATCTGGTGAAAAGCGCCGGAGCGCATCCGCATATATGATGCCGAACAAATGTATCTGCACGACCTTTTCGCCCGCTGGGGCGCTGTCGTACATTTCGCGCAACTTGTCCGCTAGTTCCTGCAATCCCATTAGTTGCCCTCCTTTCCTGGAACGTTACGCCGCCAGATCCTCTACCACCAAGTTGCGCCCCACGGCCCGCAGCGCCCGCATTACGGTATTAAAGTGTGAATCGTAGTCCGGGTTGACCAGTTTGGCAACAGCGGCTTTGCTGATACCCAATCGCCCGGCCAATTCCGTGTGGCTGATCTGCTGCTCGCGCATTGCAGTGTACAGGGACAGTTTGGCCGCAGCCACCGGCGGCACCGATACCAGATATTGCCCGGCGGCCAACGCGCCAGGTTGGGGAATTTCCCACCCGGACTCAACGTATCCGCCCAGCGCTACGGCCAGGGCGTCCGCGGCCATTTCCAGAGTTTCCGCCCGGTCGGCGCCGCCGGTCAAAGCGCCGCGCACATCCGGGAACTGCGCGAAAAATCCCCCCTCAGGTTCAGGCGTGAGGATGCAGGGATACGAATACCGCATAGTTAGAAATCCCTCCGGTTGATATTAAGGTCTTTCAACATTGAAGCCAGCAAGCCGGTTCCGATTTCATGCTGCGACACCGTGGTAAAATTTTCGCCGACGAAAACTCTGCCATGGCTGCCTTTGCCCCAATCGGGATCAAATCGGAATTCTTGCCCCGTCCTTCTGGCATACCGTCCGGCCCGTCTCACGAATTCCCGCCCGTTCATAGCCCCGCTATCCTAGCACAAAGGCCGGCCGGCTGCATACCAACTGGCAACCGCTATCCCCCCATCTGCCCGGCGTCCACCTGCTGCACCAGCAGGCGCGCCTTGCTCCGCACCTCGGCCCGCAAGCCCGGCATCTTAGTTGCCCTCCTTACCGGGGAATGCTACGCCGCCAGATCCTCTACCACCACGCGGCGGCCGACGGCGTGCAGCGCGCGCATTACGTCAGTGATGGGGGAATCGTAGTCCAGCGTAAGCAGCTTGCCCACAGCGGCCTCGCTGATGCCCAGCATTCCCGCCAGCGCAGTGCGGGTAATTCCTTGCTCCCGCATTGCGGCGTACAGGGACAGCTTGCCCGCGGCCAAAAGCGGCAGAGCAACTATCTGCTGCCCGTCCGCTGCCGGGCTGGGCGCCGGCAAATCCTCGTCGTTTTCAACATAAGCGCATAGGATGACGGTCAACCCGTCCTCGGCCATCTCCAAGGCTTCCGTCAGGTCGTCGCCGCAAGTTGCCGCTCCCGGAATATCCGGGAACTGCGCCATGAAACCGCCCTCCGCCTCCGGCGTGAGGATGCAAGGATATGCGTAGCGCATAGTTCAGAAATGCCTCCGGTCAATGTCCAAATCTTTCAACATCTTTGCCAGCAGCGCCGGGCTGATTTCTTTGTAGGGCACGATGGTGCGCCGCCGGCCGATATGGAGCAGCGCGTGGCTGCCTTTGCCCCGTTCCGGTTCAAAAATGAATTCTTGCCCCGTCCTTCTGGCATACCGTCCGGCCCGTCTCACGAATTCCCGCCCGTTCATAGCCCCGCTATCCTAGCACAAAGGCCGGCCGGCTGCATACCAACTCGCAACTGCTATCCCCCCATCTGCCCGGCATCCACCGGTGGGAGTAGCGCAAGGCGCTCTTAAAGGGGGGCTATCCCCCCATCTGCCCGGCATCCACCTGCTGCACCAGCAAGCGCGCCTTGCTCCGCACCTCGGCCAGCAGACCCTGCATCCGCTTGCGCTCGGCGCCCCGCACCCCGTTCTCCGTCCACAGCGCCGCCAACGCCTTCGTGTTGGACTTCTGCCCGTTGTACGCCCCGCACAGCATTATCCGATTGTCAATCCGGTTGCTGCCCCCTTGCGCTTTCGGGTCAATATGGTCGCACTCAAAATGACGCGGCTTGAGCCGTTACGCTAGGTTAACTCCCCACAGAAACCCTGTATTTGTTGCTGGCTAACGACACGGCAATGTGTATTTTTTTCGCATCATTTTTTTCTAACTCCGATAGTAGTTGCACGAGGAACGAACGATCGAAGTTGATTTGTACCAACGGTTCGTCGTCTCTCTCGTAGTAGCGCGACATCTGCATATGCCAGCACATTTGACCATTTTCTACGGCCACTATATCGCACTCTGGACACTCCGTCCATACCAGCCGAGTCATAGGCAATCCACAATGAACTGGTTCATCAGAGGATTTGGCATAACAAATGTACCTGCACATACTGCAAGCATAGTGATCTACTGATTCCGTCGCCAGAATTTGCTGTAGTTTGACAGAGCCTGAAAAAGTGGCTTCCTTTTTCCCTTGCGAATCAAAGCCAATATTTGAGGGCGTCGCTTCCGTTATCTTTGCATTCACCTCGACATTCAACACCGGATCAGATGCGACCCACAACTCGTAAATGGACTGCAACAAAGCATCCATTTTCACATTGACATCACGCAACGTTTTTGCGTCTTGAGTCAGCCGCATTTGCCCTCTTGCCATTACCACTGTACCGGGCTTATGGAATGGCAAAGACGGACCGGATACTGATTGACTAGCATCCGGCACGTGGAGTTCGCAGGAAAAGTCGTCAAGTTCTATGGATCCATGCACTAATGTGTTCCTTTCGTCAACGACGTCTTTATACGCATCGCGTACAGAGCTCAGCAATGGGATCAGCGGACGTAGCGCCGCATCCTTCCTTTTCTCCCTCCAAAGGGTTTCCAAGTCTCGGCGCATATCGGCCTTTTCAGCCGGATCTTTGCCGGCAACACTGATACGAAAACGATGCAATTCGCGCTCAGCAATTGACCACTTAAATTGCACCACGCTACGCAACCAATGCGTGGGATTGTCCAACAAAGTTGCTGAACCTTGAGGTTGGATAGGAAGCGAAAATTCCATATCGCACCGTCGCTTTACCTTTTGCTTCAAGATCGCGGCCTGTGATTGACCAAAGCCGGGCTTGCGACCGGCCCGCCGCATTACCGCCTATCCCCAAAGGGCCGGCGTCGCTCTGCGTTGTTGCCCCAATCCGTGTTGCAAACGAACTATCCCCCATCCTTATGTTATGGCGTACTACCGTGCGCTTTGCGCCAACCCCCGCCAGCCCCTGATAAATCCGCTTGGAATTGAACGGGGGGTCGGCGTAAATCAGATGCACGGTTTCGCTGTCCATCCCCCCCGCATCACTTCCAAATTGTCCAGCGCATACAACGCGCTAGTGGCAAAGTTCGGCTCCATCGTACTAATCCTTTGGTGCGATTGCCGGGATATACCGCCCGGCTCGGTAAGTTGGCTTTGGATCTTTTTATCATGCGAAAAATCCAAAGCCGTATTGGTGCTCGCCGATGTTCTTGCGGTAGCCGTTCAACAACGGGACGATGAAATCGAACATCACTTGGACGTTGATTTTGCCATCGTCCGACATTGAAGCGAGTACCTCCTGTATGGGGATTGGGGATCGTTCCCACTCACCATCCGGTAGTTTGCGTCGTACAAATCCGGGCGAAATCAACGTTTGCTGTTTATCCATGCTAATACTCCTTGCGTAAAAATCTGCGGCCTGCGATTGACCAAAGCCGGGCTTGCGACCGGCCCGCCGCATTACCGCCTACCCCCAACCGGGGCCGGCGTCGCTCTGCGTTATTACCCCAATCCGTGTTGCAAACGAACTATCCCCCATCCTTATGATGTTATGGCGTACTGATAGCGTATCGCCGTGTGTAGCGCGCAAACCCCCGCCGTTGCCATCGCCCGCCATTTTAGCACAAAAGCCCGCCGTCTAAATACCGCCCCCGTCATCAAATCCACCGCCCGAACCATTCCAGCATCCGTTCCAGGTATGCCTCGCGCAATGCCACCGAGCCGGTGCGTAGAAAGCCGTGGCCGCAGCCGGGAAACCGCGCCATTTCTACCGTCTTGCCCAGCCGTTTCAGTATCTGAAAGTATTGCTCGCTTTGGCTGATCGGGCAGCGGGCGTCGGTTTCGCCGTGCAGCAGCAAAACGGGCGTGTTGACCTGCGGCGCATAAGCAATCGGCGAGCGTTGCAGCAGCCGGTACGCCAGATTATCCACGCCGGCCGCCAGTTCGTCGGCCATCGCTATGCCGGGCCTGTCGGGCATATCCGACGGCATATCCGGCGGCATATCCGATAACTTACCGCCGGCCGGCCGCTGCGCCCACTGCGCCTCTCCAAAACTGGCCGCAATGTCCGAAGTGCCGTACATACTCCACAAGTCAATGCACGGCGCCCCGGCCACGGCGGCGCGAAAACGGTCGGTATGCCCGATTATCCACGCCGTCATATAGCCGCCGTAGCTGTACCCATGCGCCAGCAGGCGGTCGGCGTCCACATAAGGACGCTGGCAGACGGCGTCCACGGCGGCCATCAAATCCAGGTAATCCGCGCCGCCCCAGTCCCCCAATACCGCATTGACGAACTCGGCGCCGTAGGTTGACGACCCGCGCGGGTTGACCGCCAAAACCAGATAGCCGGCTCCGGCGGGAACCTGGTGCCAGGGCACAAAGGAATCGTAAAACGCCCCGTTAGGCCCGCCGTGTATTTCCAGCAGCAGGGGATACCGCCGCCCGGCGTCAAACCCCGGCGGATGATACAGCCGGCATTCAATATCCCACCCGTTGCGCTCCCAGTCATTGGGATTAATGCGGAACTTTTCCGGGATAGACGGCGGATGCTGCGCCAGCCAAGCGTCATTGTGCGCGGTAAGCCGCCGTCGCGTACCGCCCGATTCATACAAATGCAAATCCGACGGCGCATCCGGCGCGGACGATACGATGACGATACGCTGCGCCGCCGCATCGCCCGCAATGCCGGAAAGCAGTTCGCCGCCGGCCGTAAGCGGCTGCGGCGCCGGCAGTTGCCAAGCCGCCGCATCATCCGATATTTCTGCCAATGATGACAATGACGCCGGCACGGGCAGCGCATACAGCCGCGTTGCCCCGGCCGCATCGGCCAGCAGAATAATCCGCCCGCCATCGCCGCCATCGCCGCCGTCATTGGCATCATTGGCATCGTTGCCGTCATTGCCGTCGCTGCCATCGCCCGCCGTCCAGCGCAGCTCCAGCGGCGGGTAGATGCCGGGGTAGCCCAGGCAGGGGCGAATAGCGTCGTCGGTAATCCGGCGGGGCGGCCGGCCCGGCTCCAGGATGTACAGATACGCCTGCCACAGTACCGATAACCCGGCGTCCGTCCCCCCGACGGCCAGCAGCTGCGACCCGTCGGGCCGCCAGGCCAAGGCGGCGACATCGGCCAGCCCCTGCGACCACAGTTCGGCGTCCGGCAGCGGCGCGTCGTCCGGCAGAGCATCATCCGGCAGCGCGTCGGGAACATCAACTACATACGCCTGGTTGGTTGCGGCAACATCCCGGTCATCCGTCCGCCCCGATATAAAGGCGATGCGCCGGCCGTCGGGCGACCACGCCGGCGCAGTGTCATCCCAATCGCCGCCGGTAAGCTGATAAACGGCGCCGCTGCCTACATCAGCGATAAACAGATGAAAATGGTTGTCGCCCCGCCAGCCAATCGCATCGTGCCGATACCGCAGCCGGCGCACCTCTTTTACCTTCAGGCCGGCCGCATCCCCGGCCGCATCGCCGCCTGTATATTCATCCGGCGTATGTTCATCCGGCGCCACATCGGCCACCAGAGCGATGCGCCGGGAATCGGGCGACCAGGCGAATTCCCGCACGCCCAACGGCAGCTGCGTCAGCGGGCCGGCCTCCCCGCCGTCCGCCGGCATCAGCCAAATCTGGCGCGGAGCATCCGCCGCCGCGCCGGATGCCGCGCGCAGCAGCGCCAGCATAGCCCCGTCCGGCGAATAGCGGGGATGCGTGTCGGAGTTGCCGCGCGTAAAAGGCCGCGGTGCCCCGCTGCCGTCGCCGTCAACCCCAACCCCGACCCCAACCCGGTAAATGCGGGAACGGTTCTGCGCCGTGTCGGCGTCAATCCAGGACAGGACATAGGCGCACTGCCTGCCGTCCGGCGAAAGCGTCGGGTCGGCAGCGGTTTGCAGCCGCCGGAACAGGTCGGGGCCGATAGGATTGGTCATCGTCAATACCCCCGTGAATGCCCCCGCCCGGCCTCAAGCAATGTTCGGGCCCGGTTCGGTTGACACTCGGCAAGGCGAATGTTAGCATAATCAGCCGCCCGGCGAACAGCGGCAAGGGCTTGACCCAAGGAGGACTGCAATGGCCGACCAGCCTGAAATTCATCGCGGTTTGATGAACATTTATATGGACACCACCGAGTCCAGCTTCATCGACGGCGACATCGGAAAACTGCTTTATCGCGGATACAACATCCACGATCTGGCCGAAAAGTCCACCTTTGAGGAGATCATCCATCTCGTGCTCTACGGCGAACTGCCGACCCAGAGCCAGCTGGATGAAATGGACGGCTACCTGCGCGCCAACCGGCGCATCCCCGACCCCATTATCACCGTCATCGACGCCGTCAAGGACGCCCATCCTATGGATGTGCTGCAAACGGCGCTGATTGGCCTGGCCGCCTTTGACGACGAATCGGAGGATAACTCCAAGGAAGCGAATGTCCGCAAAGCGCTGCGGATGACCGCCCAGGCGCCTACTATCGTAACGGCGCATCATCGCCTCCGCAGCGGCCTGGAGCCGGTAGCGCCCAACCCGGACCTGAACCACGCCGGCAACTTCCTCTATATGCTGTTCAACGAAACCCCCGACGCCGAAACCGTCGCTTTGATGGATGTTGACTTTATCCTGCACGCCGAACATGGCGTCAACGCATCGTCCTTTGCGGCGCGGGTGTCGGCGTCCACCAATTCCACGCTGCACGCCGCCGTTTCCGGCGCCGTCGGTACGCTGAAAGGCCCGGCCCACGGCGGCGCCGCCGAGGAAGTGATGAAAATGTCGCTGGAAATCGGCAACCCGGAGAACGCCGAGGAATACGCCCGCAACAAACTGGACAACCGGGAACGCATCATGGGCTTCGGCCACCGCGTCTATCGCGCCGAGGATCCCCGCGCCCGGCACCTCCGGGAGCGCTCCCAAGCCCTGGGCGAAAAGCGCGGCGACCCCCGCTGGTTCCAAATCCTGACCCACCTCTCCGAGGATGTCATGGCCCCCTACCGCGACCGCGGCATCTATGTCAACGTGGACTTCTACGCCGGCTCCATTTACCACCTGCTGGGCATCCCCTCCGACCTGTTCATCCCCATCTTTGCGCTGGGCCGGGTGCCGGGCTGGTCCGCCCAATGCATCGAGCAGTACGAAAACAACATCCTGCTGCGCCCTCGCCTCCACTACGTCGGCGCAATGGATCGCGAATATGTGCCGATAACGGAGCGGTAGCGGCGCATCGCCGGCCGACGGCGGCAATCGTTCAATGCGGGGGAATATCCATTCCCCCGCACTTTTATATCCGGGCTGCTTGGATGGATTCCGGCGCCAGCCGGAATGACGGGTGCGGTAAAGCTTGGCCGTGCGTCGGCGTCTGCCTCACGGGTAGATTTCCAGGTTGCCCAGGTGAACTTCGGCAACGATTCCCCGTTCCATCTCCATATTTGAGCTATCGTCGCTGGCGCTATGGCCGTGAGCGTCGCCATGGCTGTGGCCGTCCCCCTGGCTGCTATGCCCGGCATTGCCGCCTGCATCGTCATTGGACGCCGCCGCCACGCTCACCGTAACCGAATCCGCAACCGCCTGACCGTTGCGATGGTAAGGCCGCCGGTCATTGGCAGCCAGGCTGACGGCGATGGTATGTTCGCCGGGTTCCAGCGCCGGCAGTTTCAGCCAAGGTTCGTACAGCCGGGCGTGATTGTTCCCGTCAATTTCAACATAAGCGTGCCCTTCCCAGACGCCAGTCACAAAGGGCTGATTGACACTGCCGCCGGCAAAGGCAAAGCCGGTCGGTACGACTTGCAGGTTATAGCCGCCGTCGGGATCCTCGTCGACCTTGATGTCCACCGCCATTGGGGCGGCTGCGGCCACCGGCTCCGGCTGCGCGTCGTGGGTATGGCCGTGCTCCGCAACGGTTACCGTAGTTGCCGCCTCTACCGGCTCCCCGTCCACCAGCAACGCATTATGGCCGTTGGCGTTCAGTGTTACCCGGATCCGATGTTCGCCGGGCGGCAGGTTTTTGATGTGATAATCAGGCCCATAGACCCGGTTGATTTTCGCGCCGTTCACATAAATATGGGCGTGGCCCTCGCCGGCGATATTGGCCCCGTTGACATTTTCCGGCGTCCAGCGCCAGTTATCAGCGTTAATCCGCACATTGACGCCCCCATCCTCCTCTGCGACAGCCGTTATGCCGACGCTGACCGGAACTTCCGACTCGATTGGCCCGTGGCTCATTGCGCTAGGCCCGGCGCCGCCGCCGGCGTCCGTCGCCGCTGCCGGCGCCGGGGCAAAAGCGTGAAAATTGACGCCAAAAGCGCCGGCGGCATCCGCCCGAAAAGTCAGCTCGCCGGGCGCGTCCGGGGACACGGCGGCGGTAAGGTTGTAGCCGTGCAGATGAATTTCGCCCGGTTCGTCGCTGGTAATTCGCAGCGATACGGTATCGCCCTGCTTGGCCTGTAAATCTTGCCGGGTTAGCCCAATGGCGCGGTTGGCGATGTCCAAGTTAATGACTACCGGGTCGGCGGGCATTGCGGAAGCCGTTTTCGGTTCGCCGACGGCAGTTGCGGAATGCGATTCCGAATGGGCGCTGCTGTCCGGCGCAGCGATGGTAGCGGCGGGTTCGGGCGGGCCGGCAGAACCGCAGGCCGCCAGTAGCGCCGCCGCAACGGTTATCGCCAGAACATACGCCATCCGGCGCGCCGGCCGGCATCCGATAAAAAGCAATGTTTGCATCGCGAAAATGTCCTCCGCAAAGATGGGCCGCCCGGCGTCAACTTGTCGTCCTCCGATTGCCGTTCTCCAGCACACGGCCCGGCTATAAATCTATGATAACGCATCGGGCGTTATTTCCGGCGGCGGACGCAATACTTTTTCGCCGGATGCGGCAGCGGCGTTCTGCAATGTTTGACAGGGCTATCGGCATAGCGGATAATAGGCGGCAACATTCTGGATACCGAATCCCGACAGGAGGCGAAGTGATGGCAGCTCAAGATATTGCCTTGATGGCCCATCTGATGCGTCGCGCCGGTTTTGGGGCTACCCGCGAGGAGCTGGAAGCCCGCGCCGCCGTAGGCTACGAGGAAACCGTCGAGGAACTGCTCAACCCCGAAAGCCAGCCGGCCATTGACCGCTACGAACTCATCCGCTACCAACCTTGGACCTGGCGCCCCGGCACCATCCAGGGCATGGGCTCGGCCGAGTGGCTCTACTTTATGACCAACACCAAGCGGCCCCTGGAAGAAAAGATGGCCCTGTTCTGGCACCAGGTGTTCGCCACCGGCGTGTCCAAAGTGGACCACTACGACGAAATCACCCGCATGGTAGCCCTGTTCCGCGAAAAAGGGATGGGCGATTACAAGGAACTCCTGCTGGAAGTCGCCAAGAACCCGGCGATGATCTACTGGCTGGACAACTTTGAGAACCATGCCGACGCCGTCAACGAAAACTGGGGCCGCGAGCTGCTGGAGCTGTTCAGCATGGGCGTCGGCACCTACACTGAAGTTGATGTCCGCGAAGCATCCCGCGCTTTTACCGGCTGGACTTTTGAGCCGAAACTGCCCCGCGGCCCCATCGGCCGGCACGACTGGCAGTTCTCTTACCTCCCCCAAGACCACGACGACGGAGAGAAAACTTTCCTCGGCGAAACCGGCAATTTCAACGGCGAAGACATCATCAACATCATCTGCCAGCACCCCGCTACCGCCGCTTTCATCGCCCGCCATCTCTACAACTTTTTTGTGGCGGACGAAGCGCAGGTTCCCGCCTGGCAGGTCATTCCGCCCAAGGATGAGGACGCCATCGACTTGCTGGCCGACGCCTTTGTGGATTCGGGCTGCGACCTCAAGGCCGTGCTGAGAGTGCTGTTCAACAGCGACTTTTTCAAGCAGGCCCGCTACGCCCGCCTCAAGAGCCCCGCCGAAGTAGTAGTCGGCACGCTGCGGCTGGTCGGCGGCTACGAATTCCCCGCCCCCGGCCTGGGCGAACTGGCCCGCCAGCCCACTTACATGGGGCAGGACTTGCTCAACCCGCCCAGCGTGGAAGGCTGGCATACCGGCGTGGAGTGGATCAACAGCGGCTCGCTGATGCGCCGCATCAACTTCACCGCCGATATGGTCAGCGACGTCAACCGCCCCGGCATCCGCTCCATGATTAACCGAATGCAGGCGCAGGGCGACTTGACGCCGCAGCTAATGGTGGACAACTGCCTGGATCTGATGGGGCCGCTGGAAGTGGATACCGCTACCCGCGACGAGCTGGTATCCCACGCCCGGACCGCCGGCAACTTGTCCTGGGCCACCCAGCCCGATGTCGCCTCCGCTGAGGAGCGCATCTCCGAAATGTTGCAGCTGATTGTTTCGCTGCGCGATTACCAGTACGCCTGACGGAACCCGGCCGGCGGCGTCCGGCGTCTATCCAATACCGGCCAGCACTGGACGCCGCCCCATTCCTATCCCATTCCGTCCCGCGCCGCGAACCACTGACACTCACAGGAGCGAGCAAAATGACCGCAACCAAGAAAGATCCCGTTCTGGTAGTGTTGCAGCTCACCGGCGGCAACGACTATATGAACACCGTCATCCCGCACGCCGACCCCTTGTATCGCGACAACCGGCCCGTCGTCGGCGTCGCTGACGACCGCATCGTCAAACTCAACGACCGCATCGGCCTGCATCCCGAAGTATCCCCCCTCAAGCGATTCTGGGACTCCGGCGATCTGGCCATCATCCACGGCGTCGGTTACGCCAACAGCCCCCGCAGCCACTTCCGCAGTATGGACATCTGGCACACCTGCGAGCCGGACAAGCTGGGCACCGAAGGCTGGCTGGGCCGCGCTACCCGCGACATTGACCCCAACAAGAGCAATGTCGTTACCGCCGTCAGCTTCGGCCCCAGCCTGCCCCGCGCCCTGGCCCTCCCCGGCGTACCCGTCGCCTGCGTGGACGACCTGGACAACTTCGGGATGCTGACCAGCATCCAGGAGGAACAGCAGCGCGACAAAATCATCAACCGCTTCACGCGCCTCTACTCCCCCACCATCGGCAACGGCTTTGTGATGGACTACCTGGGGCAGACCGGCCTCGACAGCCTCAAAGCCGCCGACATCCTCAAAGTGGCCCCGGAGCAGTACAGCAGCACGGTGGAATACCCCGATACGGCCATCGCCCGCAAGCTCAAGGGCATCTCCCAGGTGCATCAGGCTAACCTCGGCGCCCGCGTCCTCTACTGCGACCACGGCAGCTTTGACAGCCACTCCAACCAGGTAGGGATGCACGACGGCCTGTGGCGTGATGTATCCGCCGCCGTCGGCAGCTTCTTTGACGACCTGCGCGAGAACGACGCCAGCGACAATGTCATCCTGATGATGTTCTCCGAGTTTGGCCGCCGGGTGCACGACAACGGCAGCGGCACCGACCACGGCGCCGCCGGCCTCGTCTTTATGATGGGCGACCGCATCCAGGGCGGCGAATACGGCGAATACCCGTCCTCCCGGCCTGAAAACCTGGAACAGGGCGACCTGGTTCCCAATACCGACTTCCGCGGCGTGTACTCCACCATCCTGGAGGATTGGATGGGGCTGGACGCCAACCCCGTCGTCGGCGGAACCTTCGAAAAGGTAGCCTTCGTCTAGCCGCGCCGGGTTCCGGCAACGGGACGCGCCGCCAGGCAAAACCGACCGGGGCCAGTGGATGCAACTCTGCTGGCCCCGCATTTATTCGGCGATTGCTCCGTGCGGAGCATCGCAGTGCAGCACACCAAGCGCAGTGAGCAGGTAAGACTATGCTAACGCAAATCGCAAAAGGCCGCGTCTATGACTACAGCCACTCCGTAGGCCGGGGCGCCCCTTCCGGCATGGGCTTCAGCCAGCCCGTGGCCATGGCCTTTGAGGGCAACACCGTGTTCGTCCTCAACCGGGGGCTGGAGGGCATCTCCAATGTTCCCTGGAACAAGGTCGCCTACGGCGCGCGGGTCAGCATCATCGATGTGGGCGACGCCGCCGGCGACGAGGAATTCACCGGCGAGTTCGGCAAATACGGCGACCGGGACGGCGAGTTTATCTGGCCCTCCGGCATGGCGCTGGGGCCGGACGGAAACCTGTATGTCTCCGACGAATGGCTGAACCAGATTTCCGTCTTTGCCAAAGACGGCGGCTTTGTCCGCAAATGGGACGCCGCCCCCGCCGACGGGCAGGAACACGGCATCAGCAACATCGCAGTTGACGGGCAAGGGAATATCTACTGCACCGACGGGCGCAGCCACGAAGTACGCAAGTACACCGCCGCGGGCGACTTGGTTACCCGCTGGGGTTCCCCTGGCGATGGCAACGGCGAGTTCAACGCCCCCTGGGGCATCACCGTTGACCCGGCTGACGGTTCGGTCTATGTGGCTGACCACCGCAACCACCGCGTGCAGAAATTCACCGCCGACGGGGAATGGCTGATGCAGTTCGGCGAACCCGGCTCCAAGCGCGGCCAGCTGCATCTGCCGGTCAAAGTGACCGTGGACCCGCAGGGCGATGTCTATGTCGCCGACTGGAGCGACAACGGGATGCATCCCGGCCGCGTCCATGTGTTCGACTGCGACGGCAATTTCATCATCTCCCTCATCGGCGACGCCCAGCAGCTCAGCAAGTGGGCCGATATGACCGTGGCCGCCAACGCCGACTACCTGAAGCGGCGCCGGGAAGTTGCCACCACTGAGTCGGAATGGCGGTTCGCCCTGCCCACCGACTTGCAGTTTGACGAAAGCCACGGCCGGCTGGTAGTGCTGGACGCCCAGCGCAGCCGCCTGCAAATCTACAACAAGATGGACGGCTACATGGTTCCCCAGATGAACCTTTAACGCAGCGCGCCAACGCCGGCCATCGTTGTGCCGGGGCGAATGATGCATCATTCGCCCCGGCAGTATTAATCCTGTATTCATTCGGTAGATGGACTATGCAGATGATTGCCAGAGAACAGGAATCCGAATATGTGCGGCTGGCCGAAGCTATGCCGGAAATGCTCTGCCGGGATGCGCCGGAGGAAATACTGGAAGCCTGCGCGCTGGACAACGAACCGACGCCTTTCCTGGAACGGTTCTTTGAGGCCGGCATCCGCGCCTATGCCCGGCAGCAGCACGGGCGGGAACTGCCGCAAATGTATGTCAACAACGCCATCCTCGTGCTCTGGCTGCGCTCCTGCCGTCTGTACACTAACGGGCTGTTGGGCGTCGCCGACCCCGACCTGGACAAAGGCTTTTTCTCCGACGCGGACGCTACGCCCAGCTGAATAAGCGGCCTGCGTTGCCTTCTCCTGTCCGATAAGCGGAAACCTCAAGGCCCTGAATTCAAAGATTGGCAAGGTTTGGATTGACTATGGACTGCTGCAATACGCTACAATATCTGGAAGGGGCGGCCTACATTGCGATTGTGCTGGCCGTGCTGGGAGTGCCGCAAATGTTGACTTACTATTTTGAACGCCGCGACCGCCGCCGGGAACGCGACGATGACCAGGCAATGGCAGAACGCCAGCGCGTATCCGACCGTGCCGAAGCCGAGCGGCAGCGCGCTGCCGACCAAGCCGAAGCCGAGCGTCAGCGCGCCGCCGACCGGGCCGAAGCCGAGCAGGTACGCCGCGAGGAACGCGCCGCCGCAGAACGCCGCCATCTGGAAATGATGACCGCCCTGGTTGCCCTGACCGACCGCAACGGCCACACTACGCCCGACCCGTCCGCCCTAATCGCCCAGATGCAGCAGCGCATCACCGACCTTGAAAGTTATGTTCAAGAGCAGCAACAGCAGCGCAGCGGCAGCGCCGCCCCCGGCGCATAACCCCCCGGTAGCGGAACATTATGCCGGATAGCCGGGCCAACTACTGGAATGGCGTCATCAATCAGCGGAGGGATGGCAGAGTGGACGAATGCGACGGTCTTGAAAACCGTTATGCGCCTCGGCGCATCGTGGGTTCGAATCCCACTCCCTCCGCCAATATATTCCGGCGCCCGTATCTTTATACCCGGTTCCCCCAGTCAACATAGCGGGTATCGCCAACCGCGCTAATCTGGATTTCCTGCCGGTACTGCCCCAGTTCGGCGCAGTGAGTGGTTACGACGGCTTGCGGCATAACGTCCGTTACCCCGGCCAATGCTTCAGTTAGTATCCGCCCGTCCATAGCGCCGGGCCGGATGGGGATGTCCAGCAGATGCAGCACGGTAGGCGCAACATCGCAGTTGCCGGTGGGCGTTTCCAGCGTCGTACCGTTGCGGAACGACGGGCCGCGCGCCAAGCCGACATTTTTCAGCTCATGCCGGCTCATACTGCCATGCTGCCCTTGCCCGGCCCGTCCCCCGGTTGATGGGGCATGACCCGGATAGCCGGCCGCATTAGGTTCGCTGTTCCAGCCGAAAGACAGCATTATGTCGGGAGAACGCAGGCCGTCGCATCCAATCAGGGCCGCCGGCAGTGCGCCGGCAACCGGCCCCAGTCTTGCAGCGGCGCAAATCGCTCCCGCAAACGGCTGCTCCATCAGCCACCCGGCCAGCCGGCCCGCGCTGCCGGCGTCCGGTTCGTTGAGATACAGCAACGCCGAGCCGCCGTTATTCGCCACTGCTACGCCGCCGGGCTGCTCAATGTCGGGAAATCCGACCGCGTGCAGCAGCGTTTCCAGCGGGATAGTCTCGCTGATAGTGGAATAGCCATGATCGGACAATACCAGTATATCGGTAGTATCAGAGCGGCCAGACGCTTCCAGATAATCCAGCAGGATGCCGAACTCGGCATCGGCTTCCGCCAAAGCATCGGAAACCTCCCCAAGCCCGACGCCGAACTCGTGCTGCGATTTGTCCGGTTCGGACGACCAGAGCAGCGCAACGGCGGGCTGTCGCTCCGGCAGAATGTATTCCGTCAAAATGCGGCGCGCGTGCGACAGACGCGGCGTGTTGGGCAAATCCGCTTCCGGCCAGTCGCCGAACCGCGCCGCCAGCTCAGCGTTCAGCGGGCGCGGCAGCGTAAAATCGGGATGAATCGTCGCTCCGCCCGACACGGCGGCGTTGGGGTTATGCAGGTAGGCGTTGCCGCTGGTGCCAGTGCCGATGGCGATGTACTCCATCCCGTTCCGCCCCAGAATATCCGCCAGCGTGTCCGCCAGCAGCACGGGCCGCCCGGCGTCGGCAATCGCCTGGAGCGTCGGTTCCAATGCGCCAATGACCCGGTGAGGGGCAAAATCGCGAGCCAGAAAAGTGTTGCCGGATAACCCATGCCGTCCGGGAGCGCATCCGGTAACTATGGTAGCGGCGTTGACGCGGGTAACGGTAGGATAGGCCGGATGGTGGCTACTGAATGCCACGCCCCCGCTGGCGAAACGGGCCAGGTTCGGCATCAGCTCCGGCGTAATCTGAGCCGGCTGCAATCCGTCAAAAACTACTATGATGATAGAAACGGGATGCGGCATTGGCGGCGTCTCCTTGTTGACAATCTCGGACACTGGCGGTAGCGTTACCGCCAGCCTAGCAGATTGCGAATGATAGCTCGCGCCCGTTCACAGTCAACGCCGCCATCCCCATCCGCAACCGCGACCGTGCCGGGCGCATCATCCACGATGCGGCATTGCCCCCATAGAGATGCGTCATCGGCAGTATCCGCGTCGGCCACGGTTAGCGCCAAGCGGCGCGTGTGCATCACGCCGGCGTCAATAGATGCGGCAACCGCCAGCGGGTCATACAGGTTGAAACGCTCCCGTTTGGGGTCGTTGCGGAACCAGCCGTCCAGCAGTTCCGCGGCCAGTTGCCCTTCCCTGCTGTCGGCGGTGATGCCGGCCAGCTCCGTTTTCGTCAGATAGACTTGCCGGCACGCCGCCAGGTCAACCAGCGTTATCGGTACGCCCGACTCCATCACCAAACGCGCGGCGGTCGGGTCGCTGTAAAAGTTGAACTCGGCAAAGGGCGTAACATTGCCGGGGACGTCGATGCCGCCGCCCATCACCACGATGCTGCGGACGCCCCGGAACGCCGCCGGATGCCGGCGCAGTAGCCGCGCCAAGTTGGTAAGCGGCCCCAAGGCGATAATCGTTATTGCGCCCGGCGCTGCGGCCAGCGCGTCGGCCAGAAACTGCACCGCATTAATCTTTGCCGACTTAACCGTCGGGTTGGGCAGCCGGCGCGTCAACCCGGCCGGCGAATGCACCTCTTGGGCGTAGGGAAATGCTCCCCGCAACGGACGGGATGCCCCCCGAAACACCGGAATGTCGGCCCGGCCGGCGTATTCCAGCAGCGCCAGCGCATTGCGAGTAGCGCGCGCCAGCGGTACATTCCCGCCCACCGCGGTAACCCCGATAATGTCCAGCATCGGGCAGGCCAGCGCCATCAGCAGGGCGATGGCATCGTCAACGCCGGGATCCGTGTCAATGATGACGGGGATGGGCGCAGCGTCGGATGGCGCCGGCATCAGCGCACTCCCGGTTCCAGCAGAACGGAACTGCAATAAGAGAGCAATGCCCGCTGCGATGAATACTTGTACTTGAAACCGGCGGCCTGCTTGAACTTGGCGGCGCTGATTACTACCGGAAATCGCGTCGGGTCGCCGGATTTTCCGCCCCAGCGACTTCGCAAGACTGCCCGATTCCCGGAGCGGGACGACAATTCCTTGCCGGCAAGCGCGGTATCCCGCACGCAAATCGTGCCGTCGCCGGCCAGATTATAGACGCCGGCCAGACGCCCCTTGATCGTTGCGCTCACGGCGCAGGCCAAGTCGTATTCGTGCAGAAATTGCAGCGGCGGGTTGTGTTTGCCGCCGGCGCGGACACGGCGGGCCAAAAATTCATCCGCCGCCGGACTGGCGCCGCCGGGGCCTAATGTCATCGCTGTACGCAGTACTGCTATTCGCATCGCGTCCGGCGTTGTCGCATCATCCGGCGGCCCGCAGTCGGGTTCAGCGGCGGCGATGTGGCCGTGTATCCCGTCCCGGTCGAGTTCGGCCCGCTCCGTAATCGGTATGGTATGACCCGGTTTGATGCCATACACCCGATAATCGGAGAGGCACACGAACTGCCGCACGCCGGCGGCGCGGCTGGCCTCTACCCATCGCGGCGTTTCCGACAGCCGTTCCGCCGCATCGGCGCCGTCATAATTGCTGCCGACATAGACCACCGTATCCACCGTTTCCAGCCGCAGCAGATCGGGAATCGCTTCCAGCGTGATTTCCTCGCCGCCGTAAGCCATCCCCATGCGATGCGCCGAAAGCCGACTCACCGGCCAGCGCAGCGGGTTGTTGTCCAGCGACACCAGGCGGCGTCCATCCGCTGCGTCTTGCGACATTTCGGCTTCCAGGTGCAGCATGATGGCCGAGCCGACGTAGGACGATGTGCCGACCACCGCAATAACGGCGGCCGGATCCGGCGCGGTTGGACGCTGTGTCGCCATCGGTCAGCGCTGCTCCCGGAACATTGCCAGCTCCGTTTCAATAGCGTCATCGGGCAGCGGAATTGCGGCGCGCGGGCCGAAGTTGCGCGCCAGCACAAAAATTTGCGCCAGCCGTTCCACCAGATCGCACACTTCCAACGCCTCCCAAATGTCTGGCCCGACCCCAACGGCGCCATGGTTCCGCAGCAGGGCCGCGTTGCGGTCGCCAAGGGCGGCGTAGGCCGCGTCCGCCAGCTCCTGCGTGCCAGGAAACGCGTACCGGCTGACTTTCACCGGCCCGCCAATCGTCAGTAGCATTTCGTCAATCAACGGCGGTATGTCCCGGCCAATCACCGCCGCCACCGACGCATATATGGAATGCGTATGCGCCACCGCCTGCACATCGGGACGCTGGCGGTAGATTTCCAGGTGCAGCCGCGTTTCCGATGACGGCTTAAGGCCTCTCTCCGCAACCGGCCGGCCCTCCAGGTCAACCACCACCAGCTCATCAGGCTGCAAGCGATAATAGGGATGGTGCGTTGGCGTGACCAGCAGCAAGCCGTCGGCCCCGGTTCCGGTGAGGCGCCGGCTCGTGTTGCCGGAGTAGGCCCCTACCAGCCCGCGCCGGTACATTTCACGGGTGGCCTCGGTCAATTCCTGCCGCTGCTGCTGCCACTGGTCAGTCACTTGCTGCGCCCCCGGCGTTGCGATTCGGATTATCGAGGTTCGGACTATTGCGATTCGGGTTGACGGGTAAATCTGCCGCCATCACCGCCGCCGCCGCATTATAGCCGCTGATTATCGCACTCTCCATAGTTGACGGCCATCCCGTAGCCGTCCATTCGCCGGCCAGGAACAGGTTCGGAACCGGCGTAACCGGCCCTGGGCGCCAGCCGGCGGCCCCAGGCCGGCAGCGCAATGTAGCGTTGCGCTGCTTGACCACGCTGACGCCGCCGAGAACCGCAGAAGCCGCCGCCGGAAACACCCGCCGCACTTCGGCATCAGTGCCCGCCGCCAGCTCCGCCCGGTCGCCGTCAATATACTCCCACGCCGCGCTGATGGACACCGTAAGCTCCTGGCTGCCGCCGCCGCCGTCATATCCGTGTATGGCGGAACGATTGAAAACCCACTGCAAAGGGCTGTCCACAAAATAGCAGAAATGCTCGGACATTATCGGACGGTCGTAGCGCAAATGAATGTTGACGATAGGCGCGCTTTCCAACCGGGCGATGCCGGCGAAAGGTTCACGGGATGCCAACGCCGCCGGCAGCAGCCCCGGCAGCGTCCAGAACGGAACGGCGCTGATATAAGCGTCGGCGGATACCGTCATTCCATCGCCGGCGCTGACGCCGCACACTGCGCCGTCGGCGGCAATATCAATGCGGCGCGCCGGGCCGCCGGGCCGCACCTGGACGCCGCGCGCTTGCAGAAACCGGCACGCCGGCCGTCCCACCGCATCCTGCAAGGGAACCGTCGGGTAGCCAATGTTGGCGGCCCGGCGCGATTGCAGCAGCCCATCTTGGATAATCATCAAGCCCATCGCCGCGCTGACCTCGCCCACTTTGTCGTTCAGCGTCCCTTCAATCAGCACATTCCACAGGTTGCGGATGGCGCGTTCCGACTGCCCGTTAGCCCGCAGCCACTGGCAGAAAGAGGTTTGCTCCAGAGCCGGATCGCTGCGCCGGGCCCGCATCGCCGCCAGCAGTCCCCGCACGGCGCGCAGCTTTTCCCGTCCATTCAGATGGGGATATGCCACGAAAGACGGCAGCAAATGCGCCGGCGCCGGCAGGTTGACGCCGTACAGCCGTCCCCGCCGGCCGCTGCGGTCATAAATCGGAGCGTCCAGCTGCGGTTGCAGATGCCAGTACTGCCACGCTCCGATGTGTTGCAGGAAATCAATAAAAGCGCCGCACGCCCCCACGATTACGTGCTGTCCATTGTCCAGCGCGCTCTCGTTTCCGGCGGGATCGTCAAAGGAAAAGACGCGCCCCCCCAGCGTGCGCCGCGCTTCCAGCAGCGTAACCCGCCAGCCGGCCTCGGCCAGGCGCACCGCGGCGGCGATGCCCGCCAAACCGCCGCCGATTATCACGACAGAACGGGCGGCGGAACCGGGGGCCGGCGGCGCAGTCGCAGTCAATTCAGCAGCGGGGCGGTAAGCCAGGCGCGGGCCATCAGCCGCACCTTTTCGCCCTTTCCCGGGCTGATGCGCTCGCTGAAAACATCGCCGCCCCGCATCTCAATACGATCCAGGACGCGGCCGTAAATCAGCCCCAAAGCGGCCGGACAAGCCCGGGAGCGGCGCGGCAGGTAGGGCAGCAGCCGGCGTCCGCTGGCAAAATAATAGCGCGCCCGTTCAATCTGATACTGCATCAATCCGGCGAACTGCGGCGTTACAACTCCCGCCGCCAGGTCATCCTCGCTGACGCCGAAACTGTCCCGCTCATCCTGCGGCAGATAAACCCGCCCCAAATCCCAATCCTCTCTCACATCCCGGCAAATGTTGGTGAGCTGCATTGCCAGCCCCAGGTCAATAGCGCGCTGCCGGGATTCGTCATTAATCCGGCATCCGAAAATGTGAATGCAGACCAGGCCGACGGCAGATGCCACCTGATAGCAGTAGCGGCGCAGTTCGGCAAAATCGGCGTAGCGGGTTTTCACCAAGTCGCTTTCTACCCCGTCCAGCACTGCGCTGAAATACTGCTGCGGTATCGCATAGGCGGCGGCCACATCGGCCAGCCCGATGAACAGCGGGGTGTCGGCATACCCGGCATAGGCGGCGTCCAGCTGTGCGCGCAGTTGATTGACCCGCGCCATCTTGGCGTCCGCAGTTCCGGCGGCGTCCACGGCGTCATCGCAATAGCGGCAGAAAGCGTAGGCTACATAAATAGCCCGCCGCCGCCGCGCCGGCAAAGTCAGGAAAGCGAAGTAAAAATTGCGCGCCTCCCGGCGGGTAATCTGCCGGCATTCCGCATAGGCGGCGGCCAGGACCGCCGGCGACGGCGCAGCGGCGGCAGATACGGGCGGCGTATTCATAGTTCCGCTGCCCTTGACGCCGCCGGCATTCCATAGCCCATACCCAGCCGGCTGCTCAACCATGCCGACGCCAGCAGCCAGCCTTTCCGCCGCCCGGAGATGCGCGGACGATGCGCCAGCACATCGTAATCCTGTTTGCGGATGGCCTCCAGCACGGCTGCGCCGCCGCGTGTGAACAGGGCTACGGGCAGACGGGCGCGTCGTTCCAGCGTGCCGACCAGCGGCGCGCCTTGCCGGAACAAATCCATCGCAAAGTCGCATTCCCGGCGCAGCAGCCGCCGGAACTCGTCGCGGCAAACCCCGTTGGCAATATCCTCCTCCGACACGCCGTAACGCGCCATATCATCTTGCGGCAGGTAGATGCGGCCCCGGTCGCGGTAATCGCGCGCCACATCCTGCCAGAAATTAGCCAGCTGCAATGCCGTGCAGGTGTAATCGGCCAGCCGCTGCCGTTCCGCATCCGCATACCCGAAAAGATACAAATACAAATGCCCGACCGGATTGGCGGAATGCCGGCAGTAATGCAGAACTTCATCCATCGTCGCAAACCGCCCTACGCCCTGGTCAATGCGGTTGGCCTCAATCAGTCGCCGAAACGGCTCCGCAGGAATGTCGAACCGAGCCACCGTATGCTGCAAGGCCACGGCGACGGGATGCGTCGGCTGTCCATTATAAGCCGACTCCAGTTCCGATTCCCACCAGTCCAGCCGCGCCAGCCGGCGCCGGGCTATATCAGAGCGCAACCGCCCGGCCTTGGCCGCCCCGCCCGCCGGGTCATCGGAAAATGTTTCGTCGCCTAAATCGTCCACGGTGCGGCACCAGGCATAGATGGCATAAACATCGGGTCGTTTGTCTTTGGGCGTAATCCGGCCGCCCACATTAAAGTTTTCATAATGACGGCGCGCCAACCGGGCGCAGTACTCTTGCGCCGCCTCCAGAGTCGGCGGCGTCCTAGACGCTCCGCCGCCGGCGTCCGGCATAGCGTAGGCAGTTGAGGCGTAAGGCCGGTTGGACATCATAAGCCCCCTGGCGCGCTGCGTACCGTCCGGTCGCCGGTCAGTCGCCGACAATCTGAACCATTACTTCCCGGGCGCGCGGATGGTCCAGCTCAATGAAAAATATGCTTTGCCACTTGCCGAAAGGCATTGCGCTGTCAATCAGCGGAATCGTTTCGCTGCTGCCCAGCATCAGATGCTGCAAATGAGCGTGCGCGTTGGGCGATTCGTCCGGCGTCATATTGGCGGTCCGCACGCTGAAGTCATTGTGCCGATAATCGGCATCACGCGGGCAAATCCGTTCCAGAAATCCGGCCAGATCCTCCAGCAGCAGCGGTTCGTTCTCGTTGATGCATACCGCCGCCGTAGTATGCCGCGAATACACCACCACCAAGCCGTTGCCGATCTGCGACTTGCCGACGCACTCCTTGACCCAATCGGTGATGTCAATAAACTGCGGCGCCTCCCGCGTATTGACTTTCAGCGTAAAGTTTTTCGTTTTCATAATCTGCAAAAGGGTAGTGAGGGAATGGATTGCAGTAGATGACAGACCGGCGGCAGCGGCCGGGCCTCGCAGTTCAGCCTGGCGAATTTCCGTCTGAAAAATGTCCGTTGCGGCGTAATTCATAACGATCGGAATGAGCGGCCAGACGCGCGCGGAAACGGGATAAAGCCAGCAGCGGCCAAGTGTTCCGGTACAGATGGTAGTTTATCATAAAGCCGGCCGACAGCTCCGGCCCCTGGAACCCGCGCTCGCCCGGCTGCGGTATTCGGTCCACCCGCGCCCCTTTCAGATAGCCCGGAAAGCCGGTTCCGGTGAAATAAGGTTCGTCCCATTGCCCGTCCGGGCGCTGCGTGTCCAGCAGATACTGCGCCCCCCGCAGCGCGGCGGGATGCTCGGCGCGACCGGCAGCAATCAGGGCAATCAGCGCCCATGCCGTTTGCGACGCCGTGCTCGGCCCAACTCCATGCTGCTCCTGGTCAACATAAGAAGCGCAGGTTTCGCCCCACCCGCCGTCCGCGTTCTGATGCGCCGCCAGCCATTCTACCGCCCGCTGCACAAAGGGCTGCGACATATCCTCTCCAATCGCCTCCAGAGCCGGTAGCGCGGCGCCCAGCCCGTATATGTAATTGACGCCCCACCGCCCGAACCAGCTGCCGTTGGGCTCCTGTTCCGCGCGCAGGTAGCGATAGGCCGACTGCAAACTGCGATGGTCGGCCCGATACCCCAGCTTCCCGTACATCTCCAAAACGTGCGCCGTAACATCCGCGCTGGACGGATCCAGCACTTCCCCGAAATCGCTGAACGCCAGCGCCGTAAGATAGTTATGGTTGTTGTTCTTGTCAAAAGACGCCCAGCCGCCGTCCTTGTTCTGCATCCCCGAAATCCAGGTAACCGCGCGCCGGATGGCCGCCTGACGCCTCCGGTCCTCATCCCCCGGCAGCCGGGTAAGGCGCAAGGCCAGCGCTACCTCAGCGGTGTCGTCCACATCGGGATACCAGTCATTGTGGAACTCAAAAGCCCAGCCGCCGGGCGGTAGCCGGTTGGCCTGAACCTGCCAGTCGCCCCCGGATAGTATCTGCTGATCCAGCAGCCATTCCGTAGCCGCGCCGAGCATCGGATCCTCAACCGGAACGCCGCTTTCCGCCAATGCCTGCACCACCAGGCAAGTATCCCAAACCGGCGAAATGCAACCCTGAATCGTCCAGCAGTCGCCTTTCTGTATGCCGAAAGTTTCCAGCCCCTCAAATCCCCGCGCTATGGCCGGATGGCTGTCGGGAAACCCGGCGGCGCTGAGCGCAATCAGGCTGTACACCCACGGCGGCTGGATACCCCCCCAGCTGCCATCCTGCTCCTGGTGTTCCAGTATCCAGCGAATCGCCTTCTTTTCGGCCCACTTGCGGACCGGGTTGGCCGGGATGCGGTTATACAGCGATACAACGCTCTTTTCCAGCAGCGAAAGCGCTTTGGCCAGGCTGATGCCCGGCGGCGTCGGCATTGAGTAGTCGGTATTTTCCGGCCCGTCCGGCAGCAGTTCGTCAATCCTATGCTTCGGCGGGATGCGTCGCACCGGGCTGCGCGCCGATACAATAGACAGCGGCACAATGCAACCGCGCGCCCAGCTGGCAAACCGATAGATGCTGAACGGCGCCCAGTTCGGCACCAGCATCATCTCCGGCAGCAGGCGCGGCGTCCCGTCCCATTGCCACTGCCCCAGCAGCGCCAGCCAGATGCGCGTGAACACCCGGACGCCGGGCAGCCCGCCCTTGGACATAATAAACTGCCGGGCCCGCCGCATATACTCCGCATCCGGGGCTTCCCCGCAGAGTTTCAGCGCGAAATAGCATTCCACAGTCGTCGAAAGGTCGCCGGGCGCGCCGTAGTAAATCGCCCACGACCCGTCGGCGCTCTGCTTGCTCCGCAGGTAATTTACGATGTGCCGCTCCCGTTCCGGGTTATGCCGCCCCAGGAAGCGACATAACATAATGTACTCCGCTTCCATCGTATTGTTGGATTCCAGCTCCCCCCACCAGTAGCCGGCCCCGTACTGGCTGCGGCGGAAAAACCCCTGCGTGCGGGCGATGGCAGTATCCAGCGCGCCCCTCAAAGTAAGCGGCGGCCCCGGCTCAATCTCCCGTTCCGCCAGTAATTGCTGCCGTTGATACATAGCGTCCGTATCGGATAACAATGCGGTAATGAATTGCGAGAATAGAACGAATAGCGATTCTAGCGCAAATAGCCGTGATCAGTGAACCAGCGGACGGCCTTTTCCAGCGCATTTTCAACCGGACTCTGCGGCATCCCCAGCTCGTTGACCGCTTTCCGGCTGCTGACATACATCGGATGACGGGCGATTTTGATGCCTTCCAGCGGAATGGCCGGCGCGCGGCGCAGCAGGCCGCCCTCCAGCCACTGGTCGCACACGGCGGCGGCGCCGGCCAGCCAGTACGGAAACCGCAGCCGCGGCGCCCGCCGCCCGGTAATGTCGGCCAGCATCAGCAAAACCTCCCGCAAGGTAAGGTTGCGGTTTCCCAAAATGTAACGCTCGCTGGGCCGCCCCCGTTCCATCGCCAGCAGATGCCCCCGGGCGACATCCGCCACATCCACCAGGTTCATCCCCGTGTCCAAGTAGCCCGGCATACGGCCCCGCGCAAAGTCCAGCGGAATGCGCCCCGTCGGAGTAGGCTTGACATCCCATTTGCCCACCGGAGCGCAGGGGTTGACCACTACCACTTCCAGATTGCCGTCATTAGCCGCCAACGCCAGCCGCTCCGCCTGATACTTGGACTGCTTGTAATGGCCGATAAGCTGGCCGGGCGGCGGCGGCATCGTTTCATCCCCCAGCCGTTTTGCGCCGGCGCCCGTTGCGGCGTTGGCGTTATCGTTTTTAGCAGTTTTAGCGGACGGCAGCCCGATAGTTGACACCGAGCTGGTGAATACCATCCGGCGCACGCCGGCTTGCCGGGCGGCGGCGATGACATTGCGCGTTCCGTCCACATTGGCGCGGTAGATGTCCGCCGGCCGCCGCGCCCAGAATGCGTACACGGCGGCGCAGTGATACACCGCATCGCAGCCCTCCAGCGCGCGCCGCAGCGAATCCGGCTCCAGCAAATCGCCGGCCATCGGAATGACTCCGGTATCGCGGATGGCCAAGTCATTGGCGCCGGGCCGCACCAGGACGCGCACCGCATCGCCGCGCTTCCGCAGCTGCCGCGCCACATTGCCGCCGATAAATCCGGTAGCGCCGGTTACCAGTGCCGTCATCGCATCGCCTCTGCCGCAGCCGGCGTTTCGGCAACCGGCGGCGTTGCTGATTGCAGCGCGCTGGCCGCAGCCACCACGCTGCGGGTCAGGCTGCGCCGCGCTTGCCGCATCTGCCGGCGCAGTCGCAGCAGCTCCGGCAGACGCCCCGGATGCCGGGCAATATCGGCAGCGATACGCGCCGGTCGGTCCACGGCATCGCCGGCATACTCCGGCAGCGACTGCCCGGCGGTGTCCAGCACGGCGCGCACCGACGCAAACGGGATGCCCGCAGACGCCGCCGCCCGCGCCGCCCAGTAATCCTCCATATTGACGGTAGCCCCTTGCCGGCGCAAATCCGCTTTCGCCTCAGGCTGGGCAATGGCGGATACGGTTACGGATGGGGCTTGCGCCGCCGCCATGCCGCCGCCGCTTGTCGCAGCGGCATCCATCACGACAGCCGCCAGCCGCGCATCCGCCGCAATAGGTTCGGGCTGCCCGGCGCAGTAAAACGACTGCGCTATATGAATATCCCCCGCGTTGAGGGCCGGCTCCAAAGCCCCGCAAAAGCCCGCCAGTATTATGGCATCGGGACGCGGCGAATCGGCAATCCGGGCAATGGCGGCGGTAACCCGTTCCCGCCCGACGCCGCTGATGTGCAACATCACCCCGGGCGCTGGAACACGGCGCAAGGCGCGCCGGATTTCAGTCGCTTCAATCGCCATTGGCGCTACGATGGCAAGCATAGGCTTTCCGGCGCAAGCGTCGCCCTGCTTAATCCAAGTCAGCCGACGCTGATGCCGCCCTTGTGCGCGGCCCCCGACTTGACGAAAGTAACCCATTCCCGGGGCTTGCCGATGGCATTAAAAATCGTCGCCGACTCAAAGCCGCAGTGCATCATACAGTTGTTGCAGCGCGGGTCGCGGCCCACGCCGTACTGCTCCTCCCACAGCTGCGGCTGGTACAAGTCCGCCATATTGTCGGTATGTTCGTCCGCCAGCGGGTAGCACGGCTTGCGCCAGCCCATCACCGTGTAAGTCGGGTTAGACCAGGCCGTGCACTGGTATTCCCGTTCCCCGCGCAGAAAGTTCAGATACAGCGGGTTGTTGTACAGCCGCATCCCGTCCAGCTGCGCCGGATCCAGCAGGCTGCGGAATATGCTGCGCGATTCCTGCCGCGTCAGGAACAAATCCTGGTCGGGCGCATCCTCAAAGTCATAGCCCGGCGAAATCATCGAACCCTCTACGCCCAAACTGCCGACATACCGGAACATTTCCCGCAAATCCGCCACATCGCTGTTGCGGAAAACGGTCGTGTTCGTGCACACCCGATAGCCCTGCGACACCGCCAGCCGTATGCCCTCCACGGCCCGCTTGAACACCCCGGCGCGCGCTACCGACTCATCATGCTTTTCCTCCATACCGTCCATATGGATGACCCAGCAGAAATACTTGGACGGCGGGATTTTGTCCAGCATCCGCGGCAGCAGCAGCGCGTTGGTGCAGCAGTACACAAAGTACTTTTCGGCCACCAGCGTGTTGATGATTTCATCAATGCGCGGATGAATCGTCGGTTCGCCGCCGGCAATGGACACGATGGGAGCGCCGGACTTGTGCACGGCGTCCAGGGCTTCGTCCACCGGCATCATCTGGTCCAGCACGCCGCGATACTCGCGGATGCGCCCGCAGCCCACGCAGGCCAGGTTGCACATTTCCAGCGGCTCCAGCATCGTTACCAGCGGAAACCGCTTGCGGCCGCGCATCCGGTTTTTCAGGATGTACCAGCCCATCCGCAGGCCCAGCTCCATCGGCCGTTTGGCCGGCTTAAGCGCAGTAGGGCGGTCTTTCAATGTTTGCACCATTTGGCAGCTCCGGCAGTGCGGCAAGATTGGCAAGGTTTGAGCGAGATTATATTATTGAAACGGGGCCGCATCTTGCAGGCAGTGCGCGGCGGGATACGTGGCTCCCGGCGGCAGTGAATTATAGATGCGGCGCGGCGGTTCAGAAAAGACGCCGGGCCAGAAAATCCACCAGATTTTCGGCGTCCGCGGCGGCCCAGGCCGGCAGTTCCAACATTGCCAGCGCCGCCCGCGCCTCGTCGGCGGTAAGTTCGGTAAGATAGTCGGTCTGCCGAGCCGCTCCGATGTCCTCCAGCACTTCCAGCACCCGGCATACATCCGTCTCGTCCATCGTTTCCAGGGCGTACAGGCGCAGCAGCTCGGCGCGCGCCGCCCCGGCCGCCTCCTGAAACGCATAGACGATCGGATAACTCTTTTTGCGCTGCACGATGTCGCTGTCGGCGGACTTGCCGGTAACGGCCTCGTCGCCCCAGATGCCCAGATAGTCGTCGCGTATCTGAAAAAGGCGGCCTACCGAGCGTCCGAATCGGGCCACATCCCGGATAGTATCAGCGTCGTCGGTAGCGATGGCGGCGCCGATTTCCAGGCTGCAACGGATCAGGGCGCCGGTTTTCAGCGCAATCATATCCAGATATTCGTCGGTCGCAATCGCGCTGCGCTGCTCAAACTGCAAATCTCGGCATTGCCCCTCGATCATCTCCAGGCAGCTGTTGGTAAGCAGGCCGGAAACGCGGATCGCGGTATTCGCCGGGATGCGGCCGCAGTCATTAAGGACAGCCAAGTCGCCCAGCGACTGCATCGCATCGCCGGCCGCCAGCGCCTGCGCCGTTCCCCATAACGCCCACACCGTGGGCTGATGCCGTCGCTCCGCCCCCTCGTCCTGAATGTCGTCATGCACCAGCGAAAAGTTATGAATCAGTTCCAGCGCGGCGGCGGCGGGAGCGGCCCGTTCCGGCTGCCCCTGAAAGGCATCGCACGCAAAAATGCACAGCGTCGGACGCAGCGCCTTGCCCTGAGACGCCGGCGTCGGCGACGGCGTTCCCCTACGGTCCGCCCAGCCCAGATGATAACGCAGCGGAGTATTAACCGGATGTTCGGCAACTGCCGGCACCCGCTCCGAAAGCGCCTGTTCCACATAACAGCGGTAGCGTTCAAAGATGCCCGGCAAAGCGGGCGCCGCCGCAACAGCCGGCCCCGGCGCAACGGAATGGCCGGCGGATTGCTGCCCCGCCGCAGCTGCGGTTGGTGATGTGCCCATAATGTGCGGCCTGCTGAACACAGGAATAAGCGATATAACGCGGCGCGCCAAGTAACCGGAAAGGCAGTATATTCCAACGCCCACCGAATCTAGCGAACCCATATGCGCTTTGTCAAGCCGCACCGCGCGCCCAACACCGTTTCCAATCAAATGCTCTAAACTTCCGCCATCCCGCCCCCTGACCGTCATCCCGGCGCAAGCCGGAATCCAAAATCCCCATTCATCCCCTCCATCCATGCCATAATTCCAATTTCCAAGACGATGCCAACCCCCTTGCTCCGGCATGGAAATAGGGATAAAGCCCAGCGCATCCCCTCCGTCCGTAGGACTGAAACCGACCTGGAAACCGGCAACTCGGAAAACCTGCCGCCGGCCTGGAAATGCTGTCGGCAAACGGGCGGCGGTTTTGGTTTTCGGGGGAGGGCGTCTGATGATATACTGAGCTATCTTGACTGGGATGGGGCGGATTGATCGGGCCGGCGATTGCCGGAGGAGGCGCCGATGATTCAGAATGCGGTAGTGCAGCAGCTGCGCCAAGGAGGCGTGCGCGTAACTCCGCAGCGTCTGGCGGTGGCCGAGGCGGTGCTTAACTCCAGCGACCACCCCACCGTGCAGCAAATCCACGAGCGGGTGCAGCAGCATTTCCCGTCAATGACGCTGGCCACGGTCTATTCTACGCTGGGCGTGCTGTCCAAAAGCGGGCTGATACAGGAGCTGCCTTTCGCCCGGCAATCCCGCTACGAAAGCAATGTGCTGCCCCATGTCAACCTGGTCTGCATCGGCTGCGGCAATATCGCCGATGCCGATGACGGCGGCGATGTCATTATGCGGCTGCGGGACGAAGTGTCCCAGGACGCCAGCTTTCAGGTAATGTGGCAGCGGATTGACTTCCACGGCTGGTGCAAAGCGTGCCGCCCGGCGGACGCCTGACGCCGCCATCGCAACGCTATTCTGCCGACCCGATGCGGCATTTCCCCAAGCAATGGCAACGGCAACGGTAACCGATGATTAATGCAGTAGTCGGCATCACGCTGTGGACGGACAACCTGGAGCCGATGCTGCGGTTCTATCGCGATGTGCTGCGGCTGCCGCTGCATTCGGTGCATGACGATGAGGGCTTTGCGGCGTTTCAGCTGGGCGAAGTGCGCTTCAATGTGGGATTGCATCGCGCCGTGCAGGGGCAATCGCGGGAACCGCTGCGGATAATGCCGCATCTGGGCGTTGCCGACATTCGCGCCGAGCATCGCCGGCTGGCGGCGCTCGGCGTTGAGTTCATACGCCCCCCCGAACCGGAGCATTGGGGCGGCTGGATTGCTACGCTGCGCGACCCGGACGGCAACACGCTGCAACTGCTCCAACTGCCGCCGGCGCAGTAGGCTCCGGCGCAATCAGATACCGGAGAGGGTATCGGCGGGTAGTCGGCCGCCCGCCCGCCCGCCTATCGGCAGTTTAGTCGGCGGCCGACGCCGCTGCCGGCTGCGCCTCTTGGGGTACATACTGCGGGCGGACTAACTCGTACACCTCGTCGGTGCGGCAGTAGGAATTGCCGGCCAGCCGCCCGGTGGGTTGCAGCGCCTGGTGGTTGACGCGATAGCCGTTAGGCCCCTGGTAAAGGATGTCGTCGCGCAGGTGCATACGGACGATTTCGCCGATGACCAGGCCGTGCTGGTGAGGCGGTTCGCCGATGTTGACGATTTGCACGAGGCGGCACTCCATATTGACGGGCGACTCGGCGACGCGCGGGGCTTTGACGACTGCGCTGTCGGCTTCGGTAAGGCCGGCGATGACGAACTCGGAGGTATCCGACGGGTACTCGGCGGCGGTAGCGTTCATTGCGGCGGCAATGTCGTCCACTACCACATTGACTACGAACTCGCCGGTTTCCTCGATGTTGGTCAGCGTGTCCTTGCGCTTTTCCGTCCAGCCGGGCGCGCGCCGGGATGACGAAAAGACCAGCGTCGGCGGGTTGTAAGCCACGGCGTTGAAAAAGCTGTACGGGGCGAGGTTGACGACGCCGTCGGTAGAAATGGTGGACACGAAAGCGATGGGGCGGGGGACTACCACGCCGGTGAGGATCAGGTTGAAACGGTCAAAGGTCTTGGGGTCAATAATCATCGGGGCGGCTCTCTCCTTGGCATGATGCTTGATGTGGGGTAGTGCGGTATGGATGGCTGTAATCATAGCGCATTTTGTGGGCACTGCGGGCGGTAAAATGCGGCATTGATTAGCGGCGCATTTCATTTGGGGAGGGGGGTATCGCCAATTCTGCCGTTATGCTTAAATCCGCCGTCATTCCGAGTTGCGCTAGAATCTGTAGCTGACGGTTTCATTACCGCAGTGGCGGATTACCCCAACCGTCATTCCGGCGAAAGCCGGAATGACGGTTGGGGTGCCGGAATGACGATTAACTTGGGGATGACGGTTGAGATGTTGGAATGGTGTAGAATTGGGGCGCACCGGATTTGTGGACAGGATTTGCCGGGCGGCTTGCCCGGCAATCCGGGTAAATCCCGGCAATCCGGCAAAGGAGAGGGTTTGGCTTATGGACGGCGGGGTAATGGACGGCGGGGTATTTGACGGGCTGAAAGTTCTGGACTTGAGCGAGGACATCGCCGGGTCGTTTTGCGCGCGCCTGCTGGCCGACTACGGCGCCGATGTGCTGAAAGTGGAACCGCCCGGCGGTTCGGCGATGCGCCGTATCGGCCCGTTCTATCGCGACGAACCGCACCCGGAGCAAAGCCTGTTCTTTCTGATACTCAACCTGAACAAGAAAGGCGTTACACTGAACCTGGATACCGAAGCCGGACGCAGCCTGCTCAAAAAACTGGTTCCCTATGTTGACCTGGTGGTGGAGAGCTATCGTCCCGGCTATCTGGACGACCTGGGCATCGGCTATACGGCGTTGTCGGCAGTCAACCCGCGTCTGGTAATGACTTCCATAACCCCGTTTGGGCAGACCGGCCCTTATAGCCGGTACGCCGGCGCGGAAATCGTGTCCTACGCGATGGGGATGGTAATGGGCATCAGCGGCGTGCAGGGGATGCCTCCGCTGAAACACGGCGGTTTTCAGGCGCAGTATCAAGGCGGGCTGTTCGGCGCCGGCGCCGCCGCAATGGCGCTGTTCGCACAAGACCGGGAGGGCGCCGGCCAGCACGTTGATGTCTCCGTTACCGAGTGCGTAGCGTCCACGATGATGGCGACGCAGACGATATACCCGTTTATGGGGGCGTCGCAGATACGCCGCGCGCCGGGGACGATGTGGGAGAATCCGATGCCGTGCAAAGACGGCTGGATTATCGTACAGGCGGGCGGCGGCGCTTCGTGGGAGGACATTGCCGACTTTTTTGAGACGCCGGAACTGCTGGAACCACGCTTTGCCGACCGCGCCCAGCGCGTCCGCAACGGCGCCGCAATGGACGCCGTAGTGCTGGAGGCTATCAAAGATCGGGAAAAATGGGAGCTGTTCCCCAAGGCGGCGGAAAAGCGGATGCTGTTCGGGTTGGTGCAGACGCCTACGGAACTGGCCGAATGCCCGCAGCTGGAATCCCGCGCGTTCTACCGGGAAACTGAGCATCCGGTGATTGGGCGCATCAAAGTGCCGGCGGAACTGTTCCGGTTGTCCGCTACGCCGTACCAACTGCGTATGCCCGCTCCAACCCTGGGGCAGCACAATGCGGAAATCTTTGGCGACGGGCTGGGCTTTGACGCCGCCGCCCGGTCGGTGATGCGGCAGCTGAATATAGTTTAACAAGCAGCCGTCGCCGTCGCCATCGTTACCTGTAAGCGCAGATTCGGGGCGGCGTATGGCCGGCGGCGTTATGGTATGATGCCCCGGCGGGCATTATCCGGCGCTCCGGCCTTTGAGGTTAGAGCAATCCGGGGTGCGATTAATCCGGGGTTCAATCAAGCTGAGGTTTAATCAAGTTGAGGTTCAATCGGTATGACTACGCAACCGCCAATTGCCGCCGTCTATCCGGCGCTGCCGGATGACTATGTCTGCCCGGATCCGGAGCCGAAGGATATGCAGCAGCTGCCGACCATCGCCAAGAGCGCGTATTTCGTAGCCCGTCATTTCGCCGGGCAGCCGGATACGCTGGCCAGCGGGGATATTCCGGTGAACTACGAACCGGCCAATATGAATGTGCGGGTGGAAGCCGACCTGTGCGTGGCCTACGGCGTGAATGTGGCGTCTATCAAGCGGCGCAACGGGTATATCATCTGGGAAGTGGGCAAGCCGCCGGATTTTCTGATGGAAGTCGCATCGTCATCCACGCATATCCGGGATACCGGGTTCAAGCGGCGGCTGTACGCCGAGCTGGGGGTCGCCGAGTACTGGCGGGTTGACCCGTCCGGGGGCGAGCATTACGGGCGGCCATTGGCGGGCGATCGGCTGGTGGACGGGGCGTATGCGGACATTCCGCTGGTACATGAGGACGACGGGATGATCTGGGGCTACAGCGCGATGCTGGATTTGTGCCTGTGCTGGCATCCTGCGTGGGATTGGGATGTTGACGATGACACCAACCTGCGGTTCTACAACCGCCGGACGGAGCGCTACCTGTGCGATATGACGCTGGTAGAGAATCGGCTGGCGGTGTCGCAGGCATCGCTGCACATTGCGGAGTCGCAGCTGGCCTACGAGCAGAGGGAACGGGTCGCGGCGCAAGCGGAATTGGAACGGTCACAGCGGGCTGGCGCCGCTGCCGAGGCGCGGATCCGGGAACTGGAGGAACGGCTGCGGCGGCAGCAGTCTTGACCTCCGCGAAAACCGGCCGCATCTTTACCGTCATTCCGCATCCTTACCGTCATTCCGCATCTTTACCGTCATTCCGCATCTTTACCGTCATTCCGGCGAAAGCCGGAATCCAGCGGCCTAATATGTTCATATGGCAATAGAGACGGCAGTCATAGATTCCGGCTTTCGCCGGAATGACGGTAAGGATGCGGAATGACGGTTGTAAAGGCGGCGGGATGACGGTTGTAGGGCGCCGTAATAACGGTTGTAAAGGCGACGGAATGACGGGAAAATAAACCGCCTGATTGGAAACGCTACCATTTCATTGCATTCATTGCGGAGTTGTGAACTATGTCCGGGCTGCCGTTGGACGGGATACGGGTGCTGGATTCCACTTATGTGTTTGCGCTGCCGTACACCGGCGGGCAGCTGGCCGATCTGGGGGCGGAGGTCATCAAAATTGAGGGGCCGGGCCGTCCTGATATTACGCGGGGTGGCGGGCTGTACGGCACTTTTCCCGACAACGAACCGGGGGAGGACTGGTGGAACCGTCCCTCTACCTATCAATTGCTGAACCGGGGCAAGCGGTCGCTGGCGCTGGATATGTCGCGCGCGGAGGGGCGGGAGATCTTCCGGGAGCTGGTAGCCGTCAGCGATGTGGTAATGGAGAACTTTACGCCGCGCGTCATGCGCCGCTGGGGACTGGATTACCCCAACCTGCGGCGGCTGCGCCCGGATATAATCATGGTGTCCAACACCGGCTACGGGCATGGCGACGGGCCTTATTCCGCATACCCGGCGCAGGCTACTACGCAAGAGGGAACGCACGGGCATTGCTGGGTTACCGGCTATCCGGGCGGCGAGCCGTCCAAAGCGGGGCGTTCCTTCGTGGATTTCCTGTCAACCTGGAGCGCCGTTTTTGCCATCGGCGCCGCCCTGCGCTATCGCAACCGCACCGGCTTGGGGCAGTGGGTGGACATCGGTATGTACCAGGCGGGCGTAATGTTTCTGTCGGAATACCTGATGGACGCAATCGCCAATGGCCGCGAGGGGGAACGCATCGGCAACCGGCATCCCTATCGGGCGCCGCAGGGGGCGTACCCGGCGGCCGGCGTTGACCAGTGGATTACGCTGTCGGTTGGCGACGTCCGGGAATGGGCGGCGTTGTGCGCTCTGCTGGAACGCCCGGATTTGGCGCAGGACGCCGGCTTGCGGACGCTGGCCGGGCGGCAGGAACGGCACGACGAAATCGACGCCGCTATCTCCGAATGGACGACAACGCAGTACAAGTATGAACTGATGCACGCTTTGCAGGCGGTCGGCATCGCATCCGGGCCGGTGTTGAGCGGGCGGGAAGTGCATTTTGACCCGCACTATCGGAGCCGCAATTTTCTGGAAAGGGTAGAGTATCCGCCGGAACGGGGCATTGGCGCGCGGTTTTTGATGGGGCGGCCTTATCAGATGTCCAAGACGCCGCTGCAAATCCGCGGGCCGGCGCCGGCTTTTGGGCAGGACAACGCGGCGCTGCTGGCCGGGCTGCTGGGCAAAGGCGATGGGCAGGTGGACGCCTGGTTGCAAGACGGCCTGATTGCTGCCGTGCCAACCAGCGGCGAGCCGTCGCCGACGCTGGATCCGTTGGAGCTGGTGGAACGGGGACAGCTGGCGGAATGGGATGCGGATTATCGGCAGCGGCTGGGCTTGACGGCGGGATGACCGGCCACAGTGCGGGTAGCGTTGCTTTTCGGGGGGCTTATCTATAAGTTAAGCCCATCTTTATGACGCAAGCCAAGGTCGGGAAATTCGCTTGGATTGCGGCATACTAACCGTCATTGCGGTGAAGGATGGAGGGCTATGATTGCCAGTTAGGTTGGCGTAGCGGCGGATTGCGAGACTGGATTCCGGCTTTCGCCGGAATGACGGTTTAGAGGTTTGGAACGACGGTTGAGGGTTTGGAATGACAGCTGAGGGTTTGGAATGACAGCTGAGGATGCCGGAATGATGGTTGGGGGGTTGGAATTGCGGCAAAAGTTGACTAATCTGCGTAGGGGGGATAATCTGAAATGCCCATGCTGTACGGCAGTGCGATGACCGGCGCAACGCGGGCCCGTAGCTCAGTGGTAGAGCGTCCGACTCATAATCGGGTGGTCACAGGTTCGAACCCTGTCGGGCCCACTACTGTACGGCGCGCCGCTCCGTTGCTGGTCCGCCGAACCGGGTTCACTTTTCAGGCAGCCAACTTTCAGGCAGCCAACCTCGGGGGGGGGGGGGGGGTAATTTCCTCCGGGCGTTATCTTGCCGGCGCAGTTGAGCAGAGGATGGGCCGCAGTGAAAGTTAGCGTAATCGTGCCGGTTTTTAACGAGAAACGGGTCGGGCGCGCGCTGGAGTCGATACTGGCGCAGCAGCACGGCCACGAACTGGAGCTGATAGTGGTTGACGCCGGTTCCACGGACGGCACGCTGGAAATACTGGAAACCTATCGGGATCGGCTGTCGGCGCTGGTGAGCGAGCCGGACGAGGGCATCTATGACGGGTTCAACAAGGGCGTGCTGTTGAGCAGCGGCGATGTGGTGCATATACTGGGCGCGGACGACCAGTATAATGACGCGCTGGTGCTGCGGGATGTGATGGACGCTTTTGCGGGCGGCGATATAGACGCCTGCTATGGCGATATGGTGTATCCCAATGAAGCGGGCAAGGTAGTTCGCTACTGGAAGGCGGGGCCGTATCGCCGGCGGCGGCTGTACTATGGCTGGATGCCGCCGCACCAGGCGTTTTTCGTCCGAAAAAGCGTCTATGAACGATGCGGGCTGTTTGATATGCGGTATAAAATATCGGCGGACTACGATTTTATGCTGCGGCTGCTTTTCAAGTACGACATCCGTATGCGCTACCTGGATCGAGTGCTGGTCAAGATGGCGCCGGGGGGGGCGTCGGGGAAATCGGCGTTGGCGATACTGAAAGCGAATTGGGAAGTGGCCCGCATCTGCCGCAACAACGGTATGCGGGGGGGCTTTCTGGTGCCGGCGCTGAAGCCGGCCCGGAAGGTGTTCCAGCTGGTGAACTTGCCGCAGTCCGCAGTCCGCAGTCCAAACGGGCCGCCGCCTAACGGCATTAAGGGGGATGAATGAAAATCGCAGTTGCCGGGGCCGGGGGCTTCATTGGGCATCATCTGGTGAACCGACTGAAAGCGGAGGGCCATTGGGTGCGCGGCGTGGATGTCAAAAACCCGGAATTCGCCCCGACCGCCGCCGACGAGTTTCTGATTGCCGACCTGCGTAATTTTGAGAGCTGCTTGCAGACGACCGACGGCATGGATGATGTGTACCAGCTGGCCGCCGACATGGGCGGCATCGGGTATATCACGGCGAATCATGCCTTTCTGACGCGCAACAATACGTTGATCAACGCGCATATGCTGGAAGCGGCGCGCATCGCGCGAGTTGCCCGCTATCTGTACACCAGCTCCGCCTGCGTCTATCCCAGCTTTTTGCAGGACGACGAGGATGTTACGCCGCTGAAAGAGTCGGCAGCCATCCCCGCCGACCCGGAAAAGGGCTACGGCTGGGAAAAGCTGTTCGCCGAGCAGCTCACCGCCTACTACCAGGAGGAATGCGGGCTGGACGCGCGCATCGTCCGGTTTCACAACATCTACGGCCCCCTGGGGACTTACGAAGGCGGGCGGGAAAAGGCGCCGGCGGCCATCTGCCGCAAGGTGGCATTGGCCAAGGACGGGGCGGCCATTGAAGTGTGGGGCGACGGCGAACAGACGCGCAGTTTCTGCTACATTGACGACTGCATTGAAGGGCTGCGCCGTATTATGGAATCGGGCTACAACCGCCCGGTGAACCTGGGCACCGACGAACTGGTAACCGTCAACCAACTGGTGGACGCTGTCTGCGCCGCCGCCGACAAGCGGCTGACCCGCCAGCACGATTTGAGCAAGCCGCAGGGAGTGCGCGGGCGCAACAGCGACAACTCGGCGCTGAAAGAGGTTATCGGCTGGGAGCCGGCAACCAGTTTGGCGGACGGTATCAAGGTTACCTACGACTGGATTGCCGGGGAGCTGCGAAAATCGCCGTGCCGGTTGGGGCGGTAAGCCGCCGCCATTGCGATGCCCCCATCCGTCATTGTGATGCCCCCCGCCCGCCATTCCAATGCCCCCAACCGTCATTCCGGCGAAAGCCGGAATCCGGCGTTGTAATCCCCTACTGCGGTAATAAAACCGGCAGCCATAGATTCCGGCTTTCGCCGGAATGACGGTTGTAGGGGGCCGGGGTGACGGTTGCGGGGAGGCTGGGATGATGGTTGCAGGGGCGCCGGAATGATGGTTGCGGGGGCGCCGGGATGACGGTGAATCTGGCTACGCATCCTAATTAAACGGACGGCGTATCCGGCCCGGCATTGGCATTAGAGAGCAGGGGTTGGAAAGCGTCCAGTTGGGCGATGAACTGCTCCGGTGTGGCGGCGCGGGGTTCCAGGACGATGCAGGTCAGGCCGGCGCGGGCGTATTCGTCCAGGTCGGCGGCGATTTGGGCGGGGGCGCCGCGCAGGGGAGTGCGCCCGGCGCCATCCAGCGGGGCGGCGGTGATGTCCAGGCCAGCGCGCAGCGAAAACTGGTAGCCGTCCATCGGCAGCCCGGCGTTGGCGCGCAGTTCGGCAATGTGGGCAACCACCCGGCGGATGTCGTCCGGGGTCTGCCGGACGCCGTGCCAGCCGTCGCCCAACCGGGCGGCCCGGCGCAAGGCCGGCGGGCTAACGCCGCCGGTCCAGATAGGGGGATGGGGCCGCCGGGCCGGCGGGGGCGAAAGTTGAAACCCGGAAACGCGGTAGTGTTCGCCGGCAATGTTGGGGGCGTCATCCGTCCATAATGCGCGCAGGATGCGGATATGCTCGTCGGTAATGGTTCCCCTCTCGGCATAATTGGCGTCCAGCAGCTCAAATTCCTCGGCCATCCAGCCGACGCCGGCGCCGAGGATGAGGCGACCGCCGGAGATGGCGTCCAGGGTGGACAGCATTTTGGCGTTGAGGACGGGATGTCGGTAGGGCAGCACGAGTACGCTGAAGCCGAGCCGGATGCGGCGGGTTACGGCGGCCAGGTAAGACAGCGTAACTACCGGCTCCAGGATAGGGTCGGCGGAGTCTAGCGGGAAACGGCCGTCGGTGCGGTAGGGGTAGCGGGAATGCAGCGCGGCGGGAACGGCGATATGGTCGCTGAGAAAGATGCCGTACCAGCCGGACGATTCAGCGTGATGGGCGAATTGGGCCAAGTGGGTGATGTCGGCCAGCGGGCCGACGTTGGGTAGGATCAGGCCGTACTGCATAGTTTGCTCCCGGGTTGCCCGGCATCCGGCGCCGGGGGATGCGGCTGCCGCAGCGGCGGGGTATTTGGCGGTACAAGATACCGTAGTTTTGCTGGGGTCGGATTATAGCGTCGGGCGATGTCCGGCGCGCGCCGGGCAACCGGAGATTCCTACCCGGCACCACACGCCCCCGTTGACGCTTGCCGCCGCCCTGTGATAAAGTCTTTCCCGAAAAGCTGTGATGGAGACGAGTACGCGGGACGCCGGCGGCATAGCGAGCCTGGCCCGGTGCAAGCAGGCCCAACGGCCCCGCCGAAAATCACTCCGGAGCTGCCGACAGAACGCCGCCTTCCGTTACGCCGGCGGTTAGTAAGTCCCGGCCGGGTTCGTCGCCCGTTAGCCACGACGGGGCATGATAGTGTCCTGCTAGAGAGGTTGGCTGTGCCGCCCCACCGGATTGAATTGCATCGCATCAATTGACCGGCCAGTTCGGTTGATTGACCCGATAGTTCGGTTAGCTGAACCGGACAATTCAATCAACCACGGCGCACCGCCGGCAAATAGGGTGGTACCGCGGATTTCGTCCGTCCCTATACCGATATAGGGGCGGGCTTTTTTATTCCAGCCCGCTGCGCCGCATCCGCCCCCTGTCCGGCAGGCAATGGCACAACCGACACATACGGAGTTCTACCGTGGTAAAACTGAAAGGTTCCGAAATCATCTGCGAAAGCCTGCTGCGCGAGGGCGTGGATGTGCTGTTCGGCCATCCCGGCGGCGCCATCCTCCCCTTCTACGACGCGCTCTGGGCCTACCCGCAGCTGCGTCATATCCTGGTGCGGCATGAGCAGTCCGCCGCCCACGCAGCCGACGGCTACGCCCGCATCACCGGCAAACCCGGCGTCTGCGTGGCAACCTCCGGCCCCGGCGCCACTAACCTGATTACCGGCATTATGGGCGCCAAAGCCGACAGCGTGCCGCTGGTTGCCATCACCGGCCAGGTAGCGCGGCCCGCCCTGGGCACCGAAGCCTTCCAGGAATGCGACATTTGCAGCATCGCCGCCGTCTGCACCAAGCGCACTTATCTGGTGCTGTCCGCCAACGACCTGGCCCGTACCGTCAGCGAAGCTTTCCGCGTCGCCCAGGAAGGACGCCCCGGCCCGGTGCTGATTGATGTTCCCCGCGATGTGCAGCTGGAGCTGGCCGAATTTGAGTACCCGCAACTCACCGCGCCGGCCGCACCGTCCCGCCCGGAGTCGTCTCTTGACGCCGAAACTCTGGAGAATGTGCGCCGCGCCGCCCGCCTGATTAACGACGCCGAGCGTCCCGTCATAATCGCCGGGCATGGCATCGTCAACTCCCGCGCCTTTGACGAACTGCGCGAACTGGCCGAGCGCACCGGCATCCCCGTCATCAACACCCTGCTGGGGTTGAGCGGTTTCCCGCGCAATCATCCCCAAAGCCTGGGGATGCTGGGGATGCACGGGATGTACTGGTGCAATATGGTAGTTGACCAGGCCGATGTCCTCATCGGGCTGGGAATGCGCTTTGACGACCGGGTTACCGGACGCGTCTCCGGGTTTGCGCCCCACGCCCGCATCATCCATCTGGACATTGAGCCGACCCAGGTCGGACGCATCGTTCCCGCGGAAGTCCCTCTGGTGGGCGACGCCAAACCCGTCCTGCAAGCCCTGATCCCGCTTACCGAATGGCGGGAACGCCCGGAATGGATGGCCGCCATTGCCCGCCTCACCGCCGAGCATCCGTCGCTGGACATCCCCCGCAGCGACGCCCTGCTGCCCCAGCAGGTGTTGGCCGAGCTGAACTCCGTCATCCAGCACGACGCTGACTCCGTCGTCGTTACCGGCGTCGGCCAGCATCAAATGTGGGCGGCGCAGTATCTGTTCCTCAATCAGCCCAATTCCTTCGTAACCTCCGGCGGCCTCGGCGCAATGGGCTTTGAGGTGCCGGCCGCATTGGGCGCCCAGCTGGGACGCCCCGGCGCCACGGTCTGGTCAATAGCCGGCGACGGCGGCTTTCAGATGACTTTGCAGGAACTGGTTACCGCCGTGCAGGAAAAACTGCCCGTCAAGTTCGCCATTTTCAACAACGGCTACCTCGGTATGGTGCGCCAGTGGCAGGAAATGTTCTTTGACGGACACATTAAAGAGGTGCCGATGCCCGGCCCGGATTTCGTCAAACTGGCTAACGCCTACGGCATCCCCGGCTTGCGCGTGAAACACCAGGAGGATGTAGCCGCCGCTTTGCAAGAAGCCCAAGCCTACGCCGGCCCGTTCCTGATTGAGTTCGTGGTTGAGCCGGAAACCAATGTGTACCCCATGGTTCCCCCCGGCGGTTCCCTGGCTGACACCATGGAGGATCCCCGCACAATGCCAGCCCCGACGCCGGCCGCCGTCGGCTAGATGCGCCGTCATTCCATCAATGCGCTGTCATTCCATCAATGCGCCGTCATTCCATCAATGCGCCGTCATTCCGTCAACTCATCGTCATTCCGTCAACTCATCGTCATTCCGGCGAAAGCCGGAATCTATGACTGCTGGTTCCATTATCGTAGTGGCAGATTACGGCGCTGGATTCCGGCTTTCGCCGGAATGACGAAAAATAACCGGAACGACGCAAATCAGCCCGAAGCGGCGCAATGCTAGACCGCCGGCTTGGAAACGCTGCTAATCCGGACGGCCGGCTTGCTACCCCGCCCGGATAGTGGTAGAAATAGGCCGTTGCCCAACCCGAAATTATCCTGCCGGAATCGCTCTGCCGAAATTATCCTGCCGGAATCGCTACGCCGGAATCAATCCGGCGCCATTGCTCTGTCCTCGAGGTAAATTATGCCCCGCGTTACCATTCAGGAAGCCTCCCGTATTCTGAACGTTTCCCAGGACGTGATACGCCGCAATGTCCGCGAGGGCAAACTGTCGGCCTCCCGGGAAGGCGGACCGTCCGGCTCCCGCTGGATGGTGGACATCCCCGACAACGCCGCAGAATACGCCGACGACTTCAAAGAGGACATCCACGCCCTCGCCCGCACGCTGACGCCCTGGTGGTACGACAACCCCAACCGCCGCGGCTTCGTCCACTATCTGGAAAGCCTGGGCATCGAGGAAGTGGAACCCATCTTTCTCTGCGGCGTCAAGGGCAACGACATCTGGCCTGCTACCGGCCACCAGCCGGGCGACCGCTGCCAGGAATGCATCCTGGAGGCAATGGCGCAGGGTATGCCGATGGAAACGCGGGAATAAGCGGCAACGCCCGCCGGCCCAACCGGAAACGCGGCAAGCCGGCCGGCGCGCGAATGCAGCCCAATCCCCGCAGCGGGATTGCAATAACAGAACGGGTTAGTTCACCCGATACACCCAGATCTGGTGCATCACTTCCGGCTCGCCTTTGGGCAGCGGCTGGAACGGTTCCGTAGCCGTTGCCAGCGTCCAGACGCCCGCCGCTTCCATCCGTTCCATCTGTTCCTTGAACCCCATTTCCAGCCGGGTATCCGGGCGCAGGCTGAATACGATGTGGCCGCCCGGCCTAGTAATGCGCGCCAGCTCGTCAAACGAATTGGGCGGCGCATGGCCGGGAGTGAACACGCCGACGCTGATGACGGCGTCGTAGGCGTCGCTGGCGAAATCCAGCGTCCCCCCCAGCGCCATCTGCCGGAAATCGTTGTAGCACCCTTTGGCGCGCGCTTCGTCCAGCATCCCTTCCGACAGATCCATCGCGCAGATGTCGGTATAGCCCAGCCGTTGCAGCTCTACGCCCACCAGCCCGGTGCCGGCGCCGGCGTCCAGAATGCGCGCGCCGGCGGGTACATATTCCGCCAGCGTTTCCGACGCTATCCGGGGCGCCAGCCACACGAAAGTGTCATTCAGGTCGGCGTCATATTCCTGCGCCCACACATCATAGCGCGCCGCCAGTTCGTCATTGTTGGCGGAGGAATAAATCCACTGCACGCGCTCTTGCGAGTCAATGTTTTCCAGTTCGGGCATTAGGTAAAGCTCCGTTTCAGGTTGGGGCAGCGTTTCCGATTAGGCGATCCAACCTTTCGTCATTCCGGCTTGCGCCGGAATCCAGGTGTGTTTTCTGGACTCCGGCTTGCGCCGGAGAGGTGAACTGCCGGCCGAATCGCCTGAAAACTCTGCCATTGGGTTAGTTGCGGCGGCCGTCGGCCGGCCGCTTGGTTGGCGGCTGTTTCACGCCGGCGGCTGTTTCACGCCGGCGGCTACTTCACGCCGGCGGCTACTTCACGCAGAGGAATTGCGCCCAGCCCAGCTCCTCGTTGTTGATGGCCGCCACGGTTTTCAGATAGGCGTCGGACAGATATTCAAACCGTTCCTGGTAGCCGTCCGGCCCTTCGGCAGTGGACGCCAGCCGGGACAGGCAGGTGTAGCTCTGCGCCAGATGCTCCGACAAATCCCGCGCCTGCAACACCCGAAAGCCGATTTCCCGCAGCGTCTCAATGTACGAGTAAAAGCTGAAGTCGGTGTCAAACAGCAGCCGGTCATACACAAACTCCCGCGCCGCGTCGCTGATGTCCGGCTTGGGCTTGGTCAGGTCGTCAAAAATCAGCGCGCCGCCCGGTTCCAGCACCCGGTACGCCTCTTGCAACGCCCGGTCCTTTTCGGGGACATGGTAGATGGTGGCCTGGCTCCAGACATGGGTGAACGAACTGTCGGCAAAGGGCAGTTCCGCCGCGGACGCTTTCTCAAAGGCCAGCCGGTCGGACAGCTCAGGAACTTTTTCCAGCGCGGCAACGGCGTTCTCAATGCGGACGCCGCTGAGATCCACGCCGGTTACCTGCGCGCCGGTAGCCCGGCAGAGCCAAGCGGCCGTAGTGCCGTTGCCGCAGCCCACATCCAGCACGCGCGCCGCCGCGTCAATGCCGGCGTATTCCACCATCAGCTCGTTGAGGCGGACTCCGGCCGCAAGAAACTCGTCGCGGATGCTGCCGTTGCTGCCGGGCGGCGCGTCAAACACCCCCCAATGCACGCTGCCGTCCGCATCCCACACCGACCGATAGATGACATCCTCGGCATCGTAGTACTGCTCGGTTTCCTGTTCCGTAAAGTGATGGTTCCCTTGCGCTTGCATCAGATAACTCCTGTGATTTGCTCCGTGTTCGCCGCATCCGCGCCGCGCCGGGCGGTTTAGCCGGGCGGCCTGGCCGGGCCGTCTATTTAACGCAGAGATACTGCGCCCAGCCCAGTTCATCGTTGCGGACGGCGTTCACCATTTTGCGGTAGGCGTCGGCCAAGGCGGCGAACCGTTCCCGCCGTTCCGGGTCAGTTCCCGACGCCGCCATCTCCGACAGGCAGCCGTAGCTGCGCGCCAGATGCGCCGACAAATCCCGCGCCTCCAGCACCCGGAACCCGGCCTGCCGCAGCGCGTCCTGGTACGAATAAAAGCTGTAATCGGTGTCAAACAGCAGCCGGTCGTACACGAATGCCCGCGCCTCGGCGCTGATGTCTGGCTTCGGCTTGGTCAGGTCGTCAAACACCATAATGCCGCCGGGTTGCAGCACCCGGTACGCCTCTTGCAGCGTCCGCGCTTTGTCGGGGATATGGTAGATGGTGGCCTGGCTCCAAATATGGGTGAACGACCCGTCGGCGAAAGGCAGGTCGGTAGCCGACGCTTTCTCAAAGGCCAGCCGTTCTGCCAGTTCCGGGACATTGGCCAGAGCGGCGACAGCGTTGTCAATGCGGACGCCGCTGAGGTCAATGCCGGTAACGCTGGCGCCGGTAGTGCGGCAAAGCCAGGTTGCGGTATTGCCGTTGCCGCAGCCCAGGTCCAGCACCCGCGCCGCGCCGTCAATGCCGGCGTTGGCCAGCATTATCTCGTTGAGGCGGGAGCAGGCCGCCATAAAGCGGCTCCGCACCTCCGCGCCATCGCCGGCTCCGGATCCGTCGGATCCGACCGCCGCATTGCTGCCCCGCCCGTCAAAGACCCCCCAGTGCAGGCTGCCCTCGGCGTCCCAGAAAGACCGGTAAAGATCATCCTCGGCGTCGTAGTACTGTTCGGTGTCGCGCTCAGAAAAGCGCGAGGATAGGTTCGGCATACATTGCCCCTTCGATGTATTCCAGGAAGTGGTTGTTCTCGTCGGTGAGAATCATTTTCTGTTCCACCGGGTGGTCGGTAACTTCGTAGGACAGGATGACCAGGCAGTCGCCCTTGTGGCAGAGGCGGGCGCCCGGCCCCTGGACGGATATGGTGCCGCTGCCGCGCTCGCCGGGCAGGGCGTAGGTCTCCCAGCGCTGCCCGTTGCTGGCGTTGCAGACCACCACTTTCTCAAACTCCCAGATGTCGGCCTTTTCCATCAACTCCCGGTCAATGATGATGCTGCCGACGTACTCCAGGTTGGACCCGGTTACCCAGCAGCGGTGAATCTTGGATCGTAAGATCTCGCGCATATTGAGCTCCTTTGTGATTGGCGGCGCGGCAGACGATGCGGTATGCTGCGCCCGCAGCCGGCAACAAGCGTCATTGCCGGTATGGTAGGCGATGCTCCTCCGTGCAATGCCCATTCGCAGAGGCCGCAGTTAAAGCGAGCCCCTACCCCGGCGCATGACACGCCGGCGGCAAATCACGGAGGGAGAAAAGAGGCGAGCTTTGGGCGGGATGCTGTTCCCGCCGCTCGCAGTCAGCGCAAGCAGCTAGGGCTCGCAGGGGAGCCGGTGCTTGGGACGGGCGCGGAACCGGCGCATCTGGACGCGCTCCACGGTGCCGCAGAGCGGAAAGCCCGCGTTGGGCTTCCCGGTTTGATGGAACCGTACCGAGTACGGCTCCGGTAAGTCGATGTGCGCTCGCGGCGCGGCTGCACTCATATGGCCTCCTTGATTAAGGGCAGGTTGATGGTCGTGCAGACCTGCTTTGATTAGAGGCAGTGTAGCCCGCCTTATCGGGGGTGTCAAATACTAAAAAGCGTCCAAAAACGCCCCTTGATTACGAAAACCGCCTCGTTTTACCGCTTTTCGCAGTTCAATTTGCGATTACATAACTAGAACGGGGCAATTGTGCGCGATATTGCCAATATCGCCATCGCCGCCCGGCCCGCTGCGTTTGGATCCAGGCGGTTCGGGCGTGTATCCGCCATTCCGGCGCGTATCCCGTCATTCCGGCGTGTATCCCGTCATTCCGGCGCAAGCCGGAATCTATGGCTCAGAGGAAAGCCGAACCCTTCGCCGACCGGCTCCTTTGCTCGGCATCGGAACAGACGGGCAAGCTCTGCCGCCAAGCCTAGCCGTCCGCAGCGTCGGCAGCGTTTTCAGCAACGTCCGCATCCAGAGGCAGGCTGCGGTAGTAGAGGCCCCACTGCTGCATCAGTCCGGCCACGCGCGGGTCGTCCAACGCAATCAGTTCCCGGAAAAATCCGGCCAGCGCGTGTGCCGGACGCAGCTCGTCGCTGCACACCCAGCTGCGGTCGCCGGGTACGACGTAAATGAGGCCGCTCTGATGCTGGCAAGATACCTGCACCCGGGCCAACTCCGGGCCGGTTTTGACGGTAATGCCCGCCGTGGCGGGTTCGGGTGCGCTATCGGCAGCAGTATCAGCGCCGCCGGACAATAGCGGCAGGGGCGTAGTCATTCCGGTTGCTCCTGGTCAGTTGGCATCGCCCGCATTATCGCACCAACTTGCGAAATGCGCCACTTGCTTGCCGGAGCGCGGATATGGGATGGAATAGACGGGATCTTGCTAGCCGTCTGAGATAACTAAAAACCCTCCCCCGTACAGGGGAGGGTTGCAATAGACGGGGTGCGAATGGAAACGCGACAGCGGCCGGCTAGTCGGCGGCTTGCGGCGCAAAATCGTCCTGCGCCTGCGGGATGGGGTTGGCAGAGACGCGGCGCACGCTGTTGTCATGGCGGCGCAGGATAAACCGGGGCAGGATAACCCAGAGAGCAAACAGTCCGACAAAAGCGGCGGCGGCGGCAATGGCAATCATTTCAGCGTTCTCCAGCAGGCAGGATGGGGGACAGCCCCGATTGGTGATAGTGCCAGTATGCCGCCGCAATGTTTCGCCGGTTTTGCGCCAATGTAACGCTTATGTAACGAATGCCCCTGAAATCCGCCTCAGCGCCTGCATCCATTCCATAATTCCAAACATCCCCATCCTGCCCGTCGGCATCATTGCCAAATCCCGTCATACGGCCATTAGTCGGAGGGATTCCGGCTTGCGCCGGAATGACGCACATTGATATTTTCTAGTCGCGCGGTTGCAGGCCCATCCACCAGTGTTTGCCTTTGCCGCGTCGCTTGCGCTCGTAGCCGCCGGCGGCCAGCTCCAGGCCGAATTTGCGCTGGCTGACGGCCAGATACCCGTTGTCCAGGCACCAGCGGGCGTAGCAGGTATAAAGTTCGCCGGCCAAAGTCATCGCCTTGCCGCCGGTAGCGCAGGCGTCGGATACGAAGTCGGCCACCGGGCCGGGCGCCGCCGCCGATGCGGCAATGACGATGGGCGGCGCATCGCTGCCGTCGGGGGGAATCCAGCCGGCAGCGGCATCATTGCCGGAGCTGAATCCAGGGCCGGACGGGTTGGCGCCGGCGCGCTGTTGCTGGTGCCGGCGTCCGGCGCCGGCGCCATAGCCGGGACGGACGCCGGCCGGCCCGGATGCGGCCGCCTCTGTTGCCGGACGGGCGGCCAGCCGTTCTACCGCGCCATAGCCATAGCTGTCGGAACTGCCGGCGGCGTATCCGTATCCGTCCAGCCGCCGGGACAGGTAGAGCGTCAAATCCAGATAGCGGGGGAGGCCGCCGAAATGTTCCCAGCGCACTTCCCGTCCGTCCAAACCGGCGGCGTCCAGGGTAAAGTCCGGGTTGGGTACGGCGTAGCGGCGGGCATAGGCGGCGGGAACATCCCATACGGGGGCAATCAGGCTACGCTCTACGCTGCGGGCCAGCAGATAAACGGCGCAGCGGGCGGCGTGCAAGTCGGCGTCAGCAGCGGGCCGGTCGGATGATTCCGACGGTTCGCCAAACCGGCCGGCCAGCTCACGCTCGGTTTGCAGCACGGACAGGACGAAAGCGCCGCGCACCTGATTGCCGGCGCAGCGCACCAGTGCCGGGTCGTCGGGCAGTTCCAGCCGGGCGTAGGAGTCTATAACCTCCCCGGTGGGCCGGCGCAGCGCAACGGCGGGATGCACAAAAGAGGTGGTAATCAGCCCCTGGTGCGATGCCGCAAAAAGCGACATCGCCAGGCACAGGTTCTCTCGCGCCAGGCGAATGCGCTCCCCCGGAGTAAAATCCGGGGGAGCCGCCGCGCGGCGCGCGCCGCTGCCATTTTCCGGTGTCATCGGGCCGGATGCGGGAAAGTAATGGGCGCGGGCACGGCAGCGTTCAGCCGTTCACGTCCATCACCACTTTGATGACATTGTCCAGCCGCTGCTCGTACATATCGTAAGCCTGCTGGATTTCGGAAAAGCCGACGCGGTGGGTAATCATCTCGGCAGGGTCGGCCCAGCCGCGGTCGCGCAGGTCAACCATATCCTGGATCTGGCTGATGGGGTCGCCGCTGCGGGCGCCGGTAGTCGGAATGATGCGCGGCTGCTTGTCCATCCACAGGTTATGCTCAATCGGCACCATATGGTCGCTCTGCACGCCGAACACGATAACCTGCCCGAACTGCCGAATGTGCCGGAAGCAGTCGTTCAGCGTGTCGGGATAGCCGGCCGCCTCAATGCAGATGTCGGGGCCGCGCCCTTTGGTGATTTCCATTACCGCCTCGCCCACATCCTGCCGGTCGGGGTTGATGCGGTGCGTGGAGCCCATTTCCTTGGACTTCTCCAGGCGGTAGTCCAGCGGGTCCACCACGATGACGCTGCGGGCGCCCATCCGGGAAAGGATCATCGTAAAGCTGAGGCCGATGCTGCCCTGCCCGAAAATCAGAATGTTCTGCTGCAAGGGGCTGCCCAGCTGCCGGCAGGAATACAGCACGGTGCCGGGGGGCTGGCACATAACCCATTCGTCCAGGCCGCCGTATTCGGGCAGCACGGCGATGCGCCCCGGTTCGGAGACAATGTATTCGCAGAGGCCGCCGGTGCCGGAGTAGGGAATGACGATGACGCGCTGGCCTTCGTGAAACTCGTCCGTCTTGCTGTCCACGATGACGCCGGCCAGTTCGTGGGCGCCCCGGCAGGGCGGCAGCGGGTAGCGTTCCTCCTCCAGCACCGGGCCGTAAGTGTGGCGAATGTCGGAGCCGCAAACGCTGACGCGCTCCATTTTGACGAGAACTTGGCCGTCGGCGGGCGCAGGCGTGTCAATGTCGGTGAACTCCCAACGCTTGGGGGCAACGAGCTGAGCTGCTTTCATAGTAGAAATGCTCCTTGTGGAAGTGCTCCTTGTGATAGAAGGGTTCCCGGTTGATAGAAGGGGTTCCCGGTTGATTGAGATGCTCCCGGCGTAACTAGGTGATGCCGCGCCGGGTACGGGTAGTTGACGGCACAATCATAGTATGCCGGCGCAGTTCGGGCAAGCGGGCGTCATTACGGCGTTTGTTCGTTCATTCCGCGCAGTCATTCGTTATCCCCGGCGTCGTCCCGGTGCGGACGGCGGCGGTGCTGGAACAGCTCCGACAGCGGTATGGCGAGTCCGGGCAGCAGCGGCGTGGACAGCGTGTCGCCGATGCCAAGCGGCGGGCGTTCCGCATAGGCCCCGTCCTGCAAAGCTAACGGCAAAACCGTATCGTGGCGCGGGTCAACAATCCAGTACTCTTTGACGCCGGCTTCGGCATAAACGCGCCGCTTGTACACCAGGTCATGGCTGCGGTCGGAGGACAGGATTTCCACAGCAATATCCGGCACGCCCTCAACATGGATGCGGCCTCCAATGTCGCTGCGTCCGCTGAGGATGACGACCAGATCCGGCTCAACCGCATTTTGCAGCGATACCGACAGGATGGTGGTTATGTCCTGATACACTTCCGCCGGGGGCAATGCGAAGCCGTTCAGGTACAGCGCAAGATAAAGGTACAATTCCCCCATCAGGAATTGGTGGTCTTTGGTAGGTGTGGACATCAGATAAAGCGCTCCGCCGAAAAGTTCCAGGCGCTCGTCGGTCTCGCCGAGGGCGAGGAACTCGTCCAGCGACATCCGGGCGCCGGTGCGTAGCATGGGTTTGACGGCGGCAGGGGCCGCCGTAGGGGTAACGGTTGCGGTAGTCATATTGGCCTCCGGCCGGCGCAGTTCGGGCAAGCGGGCGTCATTGCTGCGTTTGTTCGTTCATTCCGCGCAGTCATTCATTGGCCCCGGCGTCATCCCGGGTTGGACGCCTGCGGTGCTGGAACAGATCAGCCAGCGGTATGGCGAGTCCGGGCAGCAGCGGCGTGGACAGCGTGTCGCCGGGGCCAAGCGGCTGCCGTTCCGCATAGGCTCCGTCCTGCAAGGCTAACGGCAGAACCGTATCGTGGCGCGGGTCAACAATCCAGTACTCTTTGACGCCGGCTTCGGCGTAGATGCGCCGCTTGTACACCAGGTCATGGCTGCGGTCGGAGGACAGGATTTCCACAGCAATATCCGGCACGCCCTCAACATGGATGCGCCCTCCAATGTCGCTGCGCCCGCTGAGGATGACGACCAGATCCGGCTCAACGGCATTTTGCAGCGATACCGACAGGATGGTGGTTATGTCCTGATACACTTCCGCCGGGGGCAATGCGAAGCCGTTCAGGTACAGCGCAAGATAAAGGTACAATTCCCCCATCAGGAATTGGTGGTCTTTGGTAGGTGTGGACATCAGATAAAGCGCTCCGCCGAAAAGTTCCAGGCGCTCGTCGGTCTCGCCGAGGGCGAGGAACTCGTCCAGCGACATCCGGGCGCCGGTGCGTAGCATGGGTTTGACGGCGGCAGGGGCCGCCGTAGGGGTAACGGTTGCGGTAGTCATATTGGCCTCCGGCCGGCGCACTTGGGGCAAGCGGGCGTCATTGCTGCGTTTGTTCGTTCATTCCGCGCAGTCATTCGTTATCCCCGGCGTCGTCCCGGTGCGGACGGCGGCGGTGCTGGAACAGCTCCGACAGCGGTATGGCGAGTCCGGGCAGCAGCGGCGTGGACAGCGTGTCGCCGGGGCCAAGCGGCTGCCGTTCCGCATAGGCCCCGTCCTGCAAGGCTAACGGCAGAACCGTATCGTGGCGCGGGTCAACAATCCAGTACTCTTTGACGCCGGCTTCGGCGTAGATGCGCCGCTTGTACACCAGGTCATGGCTGCGGTCTGATGACAAGATTTCCACGGCAATATCCGGCACGCCCTCAACATGGATGCGCCCTCCAATGTCGCTGCGCCCGCTGAGGATGACAACTAGATCCGGCTCAACTGCATTTTGCAGCGATACCGACAGGATGGTGGTTATGTCCATGTACACTTCCGCCGGGGGCTGCTCGAACCTGTCAAGATACAATTCAAAGTGAAATGACAGCTGCCCCATCAGGAATTGGTGGTCTTTGGTGGGTGTGGACATCAGGTAAAGCACTCCGCCGAAAAGTTCCAGGCGCTCGTCGGTTTCGCCGAGGGCGAGGAACTCGTCCAGCGACATCCGGATGCCGGTGCGTAGCTTGGGTTTGACGGCGGCAGGGGCCGCCGTAGGGGCAACGGTTGCGGTAGTCATCTTGGCCTCCTGCCGGCGCAGTTGGGATAGTCCGGCGTCATTGCTGTGGTCATTCGTTGTCCGCGGCGTCGTCCCGGTGCGGACGGCGGCGATGCTGGAACAGATCGGCCAGCGGTATGGCCAGGCCGGGGAGCAGCGGCGTGGACAGCGTGTCGCCGGGGCCAAGCGGCTGCCGTTCCGCATAGGCCCCGTCCTGCAAAGCTAACGGCAGAACCGTATCGTGGCGCGGGTCAACAATCCAGTACTCTTTGACGCCGGCCTCGGCGTAGATGCGCCGCTTGTACACTAGATCCCGAATCCGATCGGATGAAAGGATTTCCACCACGATGTCCGGCGCTCCTTCAATCCGGCTCCGTCCAATTATGCCGGCCCGCTCGTTGAGGATAATTGCCAGATCCGGCTCCGGTACGCGCTGCTGCTCCCGGGACAGTACGACCGTCGTATCCGGGAACAGCAATGCCGGCGGTTCCTGAAAACCCCTGAAATAGCTCACCAGATGCCAAATCAATTCGGTCTGTAAAAACTGGTGATCCGGGCTGGCTGATGGCATTATGTGAAGCACTCCGTCGTCCAGTTCCTGGCAGCCGTCGGTTTCGCCGAGGGCGAGGAACTCGTCCAGCGACATCCGGATGCCGGCGCGTAGCTTGGGTTTGACGGCGGCAGGGGCCGCCGTAGGGGCAACGGTTGCGGTAGTCATCTTGGCCTCCTGCCGGCTATGCGACGGCGCGCGGGCCGTGGAACCGGGGCAGTATTTCCGCGCCGGCTTGTTCCAGCTGCTCCATAGACTCGGCGCCGGCGCACAGGGGCCGGATGACGAACTTGAACCCGCCGGCGTCAATGTACTGCTGGATGAAGTCGCCGATCTGCTCACTGGTGCCGATGGCCGAGTACTCGGTAAAGTGCGCGTCGGGCCGGTGCCGGGTTACGAACTGCTCGGATTTGGCCTCTCCCGCCGTCCGGTCGTCGCTGATGTAGTAGCCGATAAGGACGCCAACATGGTCCTCCTCAATCTCCCGGTCGTACTGCTGCGCCGTTTCAAAGACGATTTCCCGGCCGGCGCGCACTTCGGCGGGCGTGGCGCTGGATACCAGCCAGCCGTCGCCGACGCGGCCGACGCGCCGGGCCGCCGCCGGGCTGCGTCCGCCAATCCATACCGGCGGTGAGGGCTTCAGGAAAGTGCGCGGCGTTACCGACACATTATGCGTGCTGAAAAAGTCGCCCTCGTGGGTAACATATTCCTCTTCCCACAGACGGCGCATCAGCGTTATAGCTTCGTCCGTGCGGCGGGCGCGGTCCGCCTTGGGAACGCCGCAGGCTTCGTACTCGTCCGGATCTTCCTGCCCCAGGCCGACGGCCGGGAAAAAGCGGCCTTGCGACAGCCAGTCCAGCGTAGCCACCTGCTTGGCCAGCACTACGGGGTTGCGGAGCGGCAGCGCCAGCACGCTGGTGCCAAACTTGAGGCGGTCGGAGTAGCCGGCGACCAGCGACAGAGCCACCATCGGCTCCAGGCTGAACTTTTCGCTGCAAATGCGGTCGCTGAGCCAGATGGAATCGTACTCGTACTGGTCGCCCAGCTCCACCAGGGTGCGGAGAAAATTGGGGTCGTCGCCCCCTTGCCCGAATGCGCCGGGGACATACCCGATGGCAACGCTCATAATAGTTGGCCTCCTTATTCTTATCCTAAATGACTTGGGGTTGCAATGCGGCGATGAACGCCGGCAAATGCGCGGTCGTCGCTTCGTAGATTTCGTCCGGTTTCACCGAGTAGTACTCGTGAACCAGTATATTCCGTAGGCTCCGAAAGCGTAGCCAATGTTCGCCTGGATACTGCTGGCGTCCGGATGCGGATGTTTTGCTGGCAGCTTCGCCAATTACGCCCACCATATAGAAAATGGCGGAGCGCAGGGTGAGGTCATTTAGAAAATCCGCGTAGGTAGAGTTGCCGAGCATTTCAAGCGCATCCCCGGCGTACTGAAAAATGTCGTCCCGCAGTTCGGCGTCAGTGCGGTCGTTCATACAACACCGCCGCTTTGTTGGCCCGGCCTCTGCTGACAGTTTCCTGTTCCCATGCTGCGATGTTGTCCACCTGCCGGATGTCAACAGGATAGCTCAGTAACCGGTTCAGTTCGCCCGATAGACGAAACCAGTCCACCCCGCTCCCGGCGCCGGTATAGGGATCCGACTCGGCGATAAAGTCCAGATCGCTGTCGTTGATGATGGCACCGCGCCGCGGATGCTGGATCGTAGCCAGCCGCTTGACGCCGTACCGCTCACAGAGCCTGGCGATTTTGTCTTTGGGGATGTCAAACTTCATGTAGTGCGCCCGGTCGTAGGCGATTTTGCCGTGCGGCGAAATATCGCCGGTGCAAAACCCCCGGATGTGCAGATGCAGGTCGACGGGCTGTTCCAGGATGCCGGCGATTTCGTTCTCCATCGCCGCCAGCTCGGCCAGCGGCGGTATGTCGGCCGGCAGAAACTCCACCAGAAACGCCGCCGCGCTGCCAGGGCGCACCGGTTTGTCCAGCCGGGTCAGCCGCCGGATCCGGCGCCGCTGACAAAATTGGCCGATGGCATCCGGCGCGGCGCGGAGTTCTATGCTCTTGCTCATCAGAAAATCACCTCGCCTTGCATCCGGCTCTTTTGCCATCATTGTAGCAAACTAGGCGGTCTAACTTTTCGTCATTCCGGAGCAAGCCGGAATCCGGCGTCGTAATCCTCTGCTGCGGTAATAGAGCCGACAAGCATAGATTCCGGTTTGCGCCGGAATGACGGCGAATATGACCACGCGCCCGATATATGGAAATTCCGCCGCCCTACCCGCCAATCGGCGCCAACCCGGCCTCGGCGCGGGCGTCGTTAATATGATCCAGCACCCGCATCCGCAGCGGCGGCAGCTCGTAGCCTAAATCGGCCATCATCCGGCTGTTGTCCACCAGATACACATGGGGAACGGGACGGTTGCCCGTCGTGATGCTGGCGTCTGGAATGTAGCCCCGCACCATGTCGGCCACATCGGCGATAGTCGCCAGCTCTCCGCCGCTGATATAAATGTTGTGGTTCAGCCGGTCGGCCAGCGCGGCGCGGACGAATATCTCGGCGGCGTCCTCCGCATGGATCATCGGCGACGCTTCCAGCGGGTCAAAATCCATACTTACCGGCTGCCCAATCGCTGGCAGCGACATCATCAGGCCGCCAATCATCCCCGTCATTCCGGTAACCCGCCCGTGTCCAAACACCGTGCAGATGCGGATGCCCCGCAGGTCCAGCCCGTGCAGCGCGCGATAACGCGCGGCGGCGAAGTCGTTCACCGCCTTGGTCATCCCGTACACATTGACGGGCGCCGGCAGGTCGTCCTCAGTAAGCGGACGGTCGCCGAAAGTATCCTGGATGCCGTACACGGCGATGCTGCTGGCATAGACTACGCGCTTGACGCCGCCCCAGCGGGCCGCCTCAAAAATGTTGTTAGTCCCGTCAATGTTGACGGCCATTCCGGTAGCGGGGCGCTCCTCGGTGTCGGGCGGCAGCAGCGCCGCCATATGAATGATGCGCTCAACTCCGTGCTGATGGACGGCCTCCAGCAGGTGGTCCAGACGGGTAACATCGCCCCGATAGACGGCGATGCGATCCAGCAGAGATTGCAGGCTGGCGCGGGGCGGCGCCAGGTCAAAGCAGAGGACATTTTCGCCCCGTTCCGCCAGCTTGCGGATGATGCGGTTGCCGATAAATCCGGTGCCGCCGGTTACCATCACGGTCATAGCCAAGCCTCCATAGGCCGGCGCGCCGCCGCAGTAACAGATTTTGGAATTGTACCGGATTGAGCCGGGCCGAGTCCGTAGCCGGCCGGCGGGGGCGGGGCGCGTCGTCGGCAGCATCATACCAGAAAGATGGCGGGATGCGCCCGCACCGCCGCCGCCGTCATCAGTCAGTACGGATGCCCCGCCGTCGGTTGGGTATGCCACCAGATGGGGTATGCCGCAACCCGGTCGCTGCTGCCGCCGCGCTTTTCCCCATCCGGCACATTAGCCCATAAAATGACGGTGTAGATGCCGGGGCCATAATGCGACAGCGCGGGCGATAAATTGACCTTGACGGTGAACCGCAACCCGTCGCTGCTGATGCTCAACTCATCGGCAACGATTATGTAGTTAGTGCTTTCTACATCCGGCATCGCGAGGGATAGTTCTTTTGCTGCGGCGTACTGCGCGCTGGCAGCGTCCCCCGAGTCCGGCGACGGACGGTCTGCCGGCAGTTCGTAAGGATTGACGCACCGGCTGTTCTGATAGGTATAAGTAGTAAGATCTTTGAATTCCGCCCCGGTTTCCTCGTCAATGTAGTGCCACCCTTCCCGTAGCGGTCTATAAAAGTGGGCTACCCTAATGTCGCTTGCCAAGCAATAGGTGCCGGACAATTGTCCTTGAGTAAGAGTGTGCGTCGGCTGATGATAGTTCAGTGTAGCCAGAATATAATCATCATCATCGTCATAGAAAGCGCCATTGATAAACTCCCCGGCAAACTTTAACTGGCCTTCGGATATGGACGGAGTACGCGTCCAGCGCACATAGTCGCCGCTGAAAACTTGCGCCATCGCCGTGCTCCACTTGCCGATTGCGATGCCGGCGTGCATCACCCGGTGCGCCGGGTTAATCAGATTGCGATGGTGGACGGAGTTGCCAATCCAGCCCTGCACCGTTTCCCGCACTTCGGATTCCCAGCGGGCCGGCGTGTTTAGCCGGTAGCGGTCGGATTGCTTGGGACAGTAGTCAATGCCGCTCATGTTTTCGGCGGCGTACTGGTCGCCCCCGGTCAAAGCGTAGCGGTACAGCGGCTTGAAACCCCATTTATCCCAATGGGCGGAATAGCAGTTCGCCAGTGGCAGGCGGGCGATAAGCCGGGGTTGGGGTGGGCCGGCGCGTCGGCGTAGCCGTCGGGAGCGGCGTAAAAGTAGGGCGGGGCGTCGGAGTAGCGGTGGGACGCGGTGTAGCAGTGGGAACCGCAGTCGGAGTAGCGGTAGGGGCGATTAAAGTCAACTGCGCCGATATGGTGGCGCCACCGTCGGAGTTGCTATGGAGATGGGCGTCGGGGGCGGCGCCAGTGTCGGCGCGGCGGCATCCGCTGCGCCGGCCGGGCTGAGCGTAGCTGCCGTCTGCTGCGCGGCGATGGTTGCTGCCACCGCATCGGCGATTGCCGCCTGCGTATCCGCATCGCGGGCCGCCGGGTTCGGCGCACACCCGGCTAAAGCCAACACGGCGCACAGCAAAGCCGCTATGGTTGCGGCGGCAAATTGACGCGTGTAGGTCGCTAAAAAGTACATCCTTACGCCCCTGCTTAGCGTGGCAATAGATGCCGGCGTTGCCGAGTCGCAGCGCCGGCCGGCTTGCTGTTCGGGATGCGTCCCGGATTAATCCTGCGGCGACTTGCCGTTGTCGGAATGCTCCGGCTCGCCGTCGTCGCGGTCCAGCATGGCGATCGCATCGTGGCGGCCCAACATAGTAAGCGCTTCGCGGAGCGGCATAGACCGGAGTTCTTGGAGAACTTCGGCTTGGCCTTGGGCAAACCCCTCGGCCCAGCCTTCGGCAAACCCTTCCGCCCGGCCTTGGGCAAATCCCTCGTCCCGGCCTTCCGCCTTGCGCTCTGCCCGCATTTCATCCTCAACTTCCTGTTGGATATTGCGAATGAAAGATCTGATGCCCATGTGCAACGCCCCTTGTGGATGCAGCAGTCGCTGGCCGGCGTCCCGGTTTAGCCCTGCGACGACTTGCCGTTGTCGGAATGCTCCTCCGGGTCGCCGTTGTGATGGCCCAGCCTGGCGAGTGCTTCATGCGGCGGCATAGCCCGCAGTTCATCGAGAGTTTCGGCCCGGCCTTCAACCCGGCCTTCAACCCGGCCTTCGGCCCGGCCCTCGACCCGGCCTTCAGCCCTGAGCCCATCTTTGATTTCATCCTCAACTTCCTGTTGGATATTGCGAATGAAAGTTTTGATGCCCATGTGCAGTGCCTCCTTGAGGATGTAGGGGAAGTTCTCTCTGGCCATCCAGTAGGCGAATGCCCCGGCGGCCAGCGTGATGTAGGCGGTAAGACGGCGGTCGTTGAACTGGTCGTTGATTGCGGAAACGATGGCGTTTAGTAGCCAGTGCTGGGGAACCGGCAGGCGCAGCTCAAAGCCGAAAATCTGATAGGCGGCGGTAACTAGGATGATAGCCGGCAGTGCCCAGAAACTCTTGCGTTTCAGGTTGATGCGTAGCGGTTGGCGCGCATTGTCCGGCGGTGAGTTGTCCGATGGTTTGATGGCGTGCCTCCCTGGCGGTTGGGAACTTCCGTCTGATTATAACCGGGCTGGACATTGATTTTGACGGCGTCAGGCCGGCCTGCTTGGCAACTTCAACTCGCCGGTGCATAGCAATGCGGCAATTGTCGGGCAGTTGCGGCCCCAGTTCATTGGCTGTTGCCGCTGGCAGTCGTTCATGAAAATTCGGCCGGATGTCCCGGCGTTCCAAATACGGATTCATTCCCGGAAACGGATTGTCAGTACCGCATAATTGCGCTTCCGACACGCCGGATACGGCGGTCTGCCGTTACCCGCCCCGCCGCCGTTTGTGCTGCCGCAGGATGCAGTCGTCCATAATCACGCCGACGCCGGCGGCGCGCGCCCGTTCCGCCGCCGCTGCGTCCACTACGCCGTCCTGCATCCAGATGTAGCGCGCTCCGATGCTTACGGCGGCATCGGACACCGCCCCGGCGAACTCGCTGCGCCGGAACACATCCACCAGGTCAATAGCGATGCCCTGCTCGGATGCCGCCGCCGCGGCCGTTTCCAGATCGCCATACGACGGCTCGCCCAGCACGACGGCGCCGTTGAGTGCCGGGTTCACCGGAATAATGCGGTAGCCCCGCGCCTGCATATAGGCCGAAACGCCATTGCTGTCCCGCGCCGGGTTGTCCGACAAACCCACTACGGCAATGGTTTTCACACTGTCCAAAATCTCATCAATCAAGTCCATTTCCATTTACTCCTTTGGAATAGTATGGCATGGATATACCGGACAAACAGGATATATCAGACTATATCCCTTTCATCCCCTTTATCCATGCCAATAATTGGGCAGCGACTTACCGGCTGGCCGTGCTGTCGTTGGTGGTGATGGTAATGTGGCCCATATAGCCGTTGGCGGTGGCACCGTGCCAGTGGTTTTCGCCCGCCTTGATATGCACCACATCGCCCACGCCGACTTCAATCTCCTGAGTTTCGTCGGCGACGATGCCGTTGCCCAGCGTGATAACCAGAATCTGGTCGCTGCTGTGGCGATGCCAGCCGGTTTGCGCTCCGGTCTGGAAATTGACCACGCTGGCATTGAAAAACTCGCTCTGCCCCTCGCCGATGATAGGCTGGCGGCTGCGATGCACTTCGCCGCCCGTCCATCCCGGAACCGGCTCGGCCGGCCCCAGCGGTACGTGTTCTACATTGGCAATGCGTACTACGCGCATAGTAGGTCCTCCCTTGGTGTTCGTGTTTGTTTTCGTGTTCAGAATTGCTGGGAAATGGGCAACGGAAATGGGCAGCGGGAGAGGAATCAGACGACGGCCGGCTGGCGCAGCTGCGCCAGCAGTTCGGAGTCGTTAGCGAAATCCAGCTCCAGCAAATCGCGCGCGATCCGGCGCGCCGTCCTTGCGTCTGAGACATTCCCGGATGCCAGCAGTTCCCGTACTTCCTGCACGGTCTCCAGATGCAGTTCGGGGCTGCGCTTTATTCTGTCGCGCGCCCCTATTTTCCAGTCTCGCGCCGCGTGCGGCATAGCTAACCTCCTGTTGAGCGGTTTTTATAATCCTGCCAGCGCGCACGAGCGCTGGTAATATCATTGCGTTGGCTGCTCTTGTCCCCGCCGCACAGCATGATTATCAGCGTCGGCCCGTCCCAAGCGAAATAGAGCCGATAGCCTGGTCCAAAATGAACCCGCCGCTCAATTACTTCCCCGCCAATGCTCCGTACATCGCCCATATTCCCGTCCACCATACGGGCTAAAACCTGATGAATGCGTCGTTGCACGGGCGGCGCCTGTCGATCCAACCATAAGTCAAACGGGCTGCGTCCCCGTTGGTCAGTGTAAGCAAGAACCTCGTACATACCGGCATTTTATCACGCCGGGCGCAGCGCGCTATCGTAGGGATGGCCTGCCGTCCGCCCCCACAATAGCGCATCGTCGGTTACTTCGCCGGCACCGGGATGCCGGCGGCGGGCGGGCGGGCTGCCGCAAGACCGCTGGCAGTAACAGGATGATAGTCTATCCGGTATCGGCTTAATATGCAAGAATGGCCGACGGAGTTGGCAACGTTTATTTTGAGGTATTTGGGAGCTAGATCCAAGGCGGTAATGGCGATTGCAGTAAGGCGGTAAAGACTCCTGTCCGCAACAATTCCCGCAATGGCATTCGCCGAGGCTGCCGAATCATCAAATCGGCATCTTACTCACTATCTGCCGCTATTGGCTGAACCAAATCCCGCCGGGCAATTCCGGGACGGAACGGGTTGCTGCCTTTTTTGACGCGCCCTCTCCCCGAACTCCATGCGCCGGCGCTGGCCTTGCCCCGGACCGGCGCCGCAATCCCCTCTGGGCCGTTTAATCCTGCATCACGCCGGCCTATCACTGCCCCGCTAACTAACATCTAACGAACATCAATCACCACCTTGCCCACCGCGCCGCCGCGCACCGCTTCGTGAGCGTCGGCCGTCGCGGCCAGCGGAAAATGCGGGCCGTCCATACCCAACAGCTGCCCGGCAGCGACCCAGCGGTTGGTGTCGTTGACGGCGGCGGTTTTGGCAGACTCCGGCATATCGTACACCAGCACGTGCCGCACATTGACATTACTGACCGGAAATCCAAACGGCGGCGGCGGCCCATCGCCGGCCGCGTAGATAGCGATGCTGCCGCCGCGCCGGATGACCTGCCGGCTGGCCGCAAAATTGCCGGCATAATCCACTTCCACAACCCGGTCAACGCCGGCGCCGTCGGTAATCTCCAAAATGCGCGCGGCAGTATCCTCGGTGCGGTAGTTCACCGTATAGTCGGCGCCGGCCCGCCGCGCAATCTCCGCCTTGGCATCCCCGCTGATGGTACTGATGATGACCGCGGCCCCACCCAGCCGCGCCATCTGTATCGCCATATTGCCCACCGCCCCGGCGCCGCCGGGCACCAGCACCGTTTTGCCCTCTACCGGCCCGTCGGCGAACACGCAGCGATGCGCCGTCAATGCCGGCACCCCCAACCCTGCGCCCAGCTCAAAGTCGGCATTGTCCGGCAGCGGCACGGCCCGGTTCGCCGGCTGCGCCGTATATTCGGCAGCGGTGCCAAAAGGCCGCCCAAACTGCGCCTGATACAGCCAGACCCGCTGCCCAATCCGCGCCGCCGGCACGCCATCGCCTACCCGGTCAATGACGCCGGCCCCATCCTGATTGGGGATGACGCGCGGAAAACTGGTGCCAGGGCCGGCCGTCTGCCGCCGTTTCCAATCCGACGGGTTCACCCCCGAAGCCGCAATGCGGACGCGCACCTCGCCGGGACCCGGTTCCGGGTCGGGCATCTCCCCAACCTGCAAAACCGACGCATCGCCATTCTCCTCATACCATACCGCGCGCATCGCAATATGCCTCCCTCAGTAAACCGTCATTCCGGCCAGCTTGGACGCCATTATCATAGACTCGCCGTATATCCGCAATATGCCTCCCTCAGTAAACCGTCATTCCGCCCCCCAGCCGTCATTCCAACCCCCCAACCGTCATTCCAACCCCCCAACCGTCATTCCGGCTTACGCCGGAATCTGGCGGCGTAATCAGCCATCACGGTAATAGAGACGCCAACCGTAAGGTTCTGCCTTTCGCCGGAATGACTAGAGCACCGGAACGACGGTTATACCCCGCCGCTATCCCAATCCCGTACCACCCGGAGGCCTAATCCCGATGACCGCCGCCGCCGCTGACGCCATAACGCCCAACCCCGTAGCGCTGCTGGAACAGACTACCGCCCGCACCAAAGCCGTAATCGCCGGCGTCCGCCAGTCGCAGCTGGACGACCCCACGCCCTGCTCCCAATGGAATGTGCACGGCCTGCTCAACCATCTGATTGACGGCCTGGAGTTCACCGCCGCCGGCATCGCCGGCATCCCTACCGCTCCGATGCTGCAATCCGGGTTTGCCGATATGGGGCGGCAAGCCGGTTTTATCGGCCCGGAGCAAGCCGTCCCGGACGATGCCAGCCAACTGGACAAACTGATTGCCTACATGGGACGGCAGCCCTAACCCAAAACCCCGCCGCCCCTCCATCAGCCCAATCCTGTCCACCGGTGTAAAAAATTCCCCTCCCGCCAATGACACAACCCCATTGCCAAGCCGTACAGCCGTGCTATAATCAGATTCGTCAGGCAGCCAATCTCCGAGCCCACCGATTTCCAGGTCGTTACGGTCATTCAGCAATCAAGTCGCACCGGCGTTCTCTACTCGCCCACGGTCAAACTAACCGAAGGAGTCGGGTCTTGCCAAGGCGCCAGACGGAGCGCCCCGTCCCCGGACGAAAAGCCAGCCTCGTCAAAAGCAACGCGCAAAACCTCCGGCCGTAGGGCTGAAACCGACCTGGAAACCAAAAACTCGGAAACCCGAACCCCGCTAGCAAGTTCACCGCCTGACAACCCCCCATCCTGTACCAACGGAGGCACCGCCACCCCAGCAAAATCAACCCAACGCCGATAGGCGGGACGGGCGGGAACTAATCCCGTCCATCCTGTCCATCGGTGTCAATACCCCCACCCGGCATTCCGACCTCACAACCGGAATGCCGGCCCCCTACCGTCATTCCAACTGCGGCGGTATGATAAACTGTCGGGCGATGCCACTGCTCAACCGTCAGGAGCGCCGCCCGTGCCGAATGCCGCCGTAACCGATGCGTCCGCCGCCGTACCCCCGGCCACTGCCGCCGCCGCCGACATTGCCCGGCGCATCGCCGCCAATGTCGCCTCCGTCATCGTCGGCAAGGACAACGTCATTGAACAGGCCCTGGCCGCGCTCGTCGCCGAGGGCCATATCCTCGTCGAGGACGTCCCCGGCGTCGGCAAAACTATGCTGGCCCGCTCTCTCGCCCTCTCCATCGGCGGCTCTTTCTCCCGTATCCAGTTCACCCCCGACCTCCTGCCCAGCGACGTAACCGGCGTTTCCGTCTATCACCAGGCCAGCGGCGAATTCAACTATCGCCCCGGCCCCATTGCCGCGCAGCTGGTGCTGGCCGACGAAATCAACCGCGCCACCCCCAAAACCCAGTCCGCCCTCCTGGAAGCCATGGAGGAACGCCAGGTTACCGTGGACGGCGTTACCCATCCCCTGCCGCTGCCGTTCCTGGTAATCGCTACCCAGAACTCCATTGAGTACGAAGGCACTTTCCCCCTGCCCGAAGCCCAGCTGGACCGTTTCCTGCTGCGTATCAGTGTAGGCTATCCCCAGTTTGAGGAGGAAATCTCCATCATCGCCCAGCAGGAACATACCCACCCCATTGCGAACCTGGCCGCCGTCGCTACCCCCCAGCAGGTGCGCGAGTTGCAGCAAGCCGCGCAGGATGTATATGTCGACCGCCTGGTGCGCGAGTATGTAGTAGCTCTGTCGGAAGCGACCCGCAGCCACCACGACGCCGCCCTGGGCGCATCCCCCCGCGCCTCTCTCGGACTGTTCCGGGCCAGCCGCGCCCTCGCCCTGATACGCGGCCGCGATTATGTGCTCCCCGACGACGTCAAAGAGCTGGCCCCGGCGGTGCTGGCCCATCGCATCGTAGTAACTCCGGCCGTGCGAATGCGCGGCGTGCGCCCCGAAAACCTGGTAGCCGAACTGCTGGACACCATCCCAGTGCCCGGCGCCCGCTAAACCGCTGCCGATACCGTCGCTGCTATCCCCCCAAAGCACCGAGGCCGCTATGCCCAGTTTTGATGTTGTCGTCTGGCAAGATGAAATCTCCGACGGTTCAACCCGCTATTCTGCCTGGTGTACCGCCGTTGCCGGAGTTTGGGGGCAAGGCGATACTCCAAAGGCCGCGCTGGACGATATTGCCGCTGCCATGGCCCACATCATCAGCGAACCCTGGGACGATGGCGTCAGCGTAATTGACGCCGAAACCGCCGCCGCCGCAATGTCCGACCTGTTGCGCGACCTTGCCGACGCCAGCATCCCTTACCGGATGCGCCGGGTATCTGTTCCGATCCCCGAACTGGCCCGTGCGTAATGCCGCGCTATGCCAATGTACGCCCCAGAGCCTTGCGCCGGCTTGCTGCTGCGGATGGGATTTGTTGAAACCGCCCGCAACGACTATTGGCGCTATCGCTATCCCGGATTAGGCTTTCGGACTTTCGTATCCTTTGGCAATGGCGAAGTTGATGCGGATTTGATGGGCCGGATTATCACCGGGCAATTGCGTATGACTGTTGACGAATTCCGCGCCGCAACGGACGGCGACATCCCCGAGCGTTTCACTAACCCCCGGCTCTGGGAGAACTAACCCATGTCCGCCTACATTCAGCTCGTATTCCGGCGGCATTGGCGCCAATTCCTGCTGGCCGCGCTGCTGCTGGCAACGCTGTTCTACGCCGTAGCCACCGGGTTCCCCTTCTTTTACCGCCTGCTGTTCACGCTGTCGCTGATTATCGGCATCGGCTACATCTGGACCTGGCTCAACCTGCGCGGCCTGGATGTCCACCTCTCCCGGCTGGACACGCGCGGGCAAGTCGGCGATTTCCTGGAAGGCCAAATCCGGCTGGTCAACCGCACCCGTATGCCCAAATCCTGGCTGGAAGTGGTTGAGGATACCGACCTGCCCAATCCCGGCGGACGCACAGTCGCCCTGGTGCGCGGACAGCAGCGTTCCTTTCGCATTGCCACCCGCTTGACCCGCCGCGGCATCTATCGCACCGGACGCGTGCGCGTTACCGCCCGCGACCCTTTCGGAATGTTCCGGCTCCAGCGCACTTTTCTGGCCGACCGACCCTACACCGTGCTGCCGTCCCCGGTGCCATTGCCCGACCTGGACCGCCGGTTCGCCAACTTGCCCAGCGACAGCGCTTTTGCGCGCCGCACCCCGGCCATCACTCCCGAATCCTCTGCCGTGCGCGACTACGCCCACGGCGACAGCCTGCGCCGCATCCACTGGCCCTACACCGCACGGATGAACCGCCTGATGGTCAAAGAGTTTGACATCGGAGTGTCGGCCCAGGCGTGGACGCTGCTGGATCTGGAACGCCGCTCTCACCTCGGCGAACCGCCCGACAACACTGAGGAACTGGCCGTTACGATTGCCGCATCGCTGATCCGGCAGTGGGACGAAAACGATGTGCCGGTAGGCTTGGCCGCCAACGCCGCCAGCCTCTGGATGCTGCCCCCCGACCGGCGCCCCGACCAGCTGGGCGCCCTGATGGAAGCCCTCGCCGGGCTGCGCGCCGACGGCAGCCTGCCCCTGGAGCGTTTCATCTACGAACTGCGTCCGCATCTGTCCGGGTTCAATACCCTAATGGTCATTACCGCTTCCAACCGGCCCGAATGGGCGCCTGCTCTGGTCAGCATACGCCGGCAGGGCGTCAATGTAGCCGTATGTTATGTTGACCGCGCTTCTTTTGATGCGCCGGGCGCAAACGCCGCCCCGGGAACTACCTTCCGAGCCGCGGCCGATTATCTCGGCCAGCACGACATACCGCTGTACCTGGTGCGCCGCAACGCCGACATCAACCGCGCCCTCTCCTTCCCCGTCGCCGTAGCCGGCCCCAACGCCCCCATCGCCAACCTTGACGAAACCGCTGCCACCGCCGTATCCGCTTCACGCCCTAGTTGAACTTTCACTCACTAGGGGGGTGTAGTCATATTCGCCGTCATTCCGGCGCAAGCCGGAATGTGGATTCACATTTCAAGTGCAACGCGGCGGCGAATACTGCGGCCAGCGTCCGGTAGCCCAGGCGCCGCCGGGTCGTATTGTTGTACGCTTATAGTACGGCGATCATCTGCCTCCGGACTGCGCCCGGACTGTGTTGGGATTAGTGGCGGCGTCCCGCCCGGAATGGGGACGATGGCATTGCCGCCGCGCCAGCCTCGTTTAGATTGGCCCCGTGGCAGATAAAGCCGCCAGGAATAGTCCTTGGCGCGGGCCTGTTGAGCGTAGATGAAGCGGTAGATGCTTTCGTGGGGGATGGCAGACGACGCGCGATCCAAAACTGCCGCAATTTCGGGGACGGAGCAGCCCGCAGTCCATAATCGGGCAATTTCGCAGCGCCCAACGATCCTGAGTCGCTGATAGCGCGTTCCCGTGGCAACGCCATACCCTATACCCTGGCGTTGCACTTCGTTGGTGAATTTAGAGAATCTATGGCTGCCGGTTCTACTACCGATGTGGTAGATTACGATGCCGGAATGACGGTGAATTTGACAGTATATCCTAATAGCTCCACAACTCATAGGGAATGCCCAGAAAATACTTGCGGTCGCCGATTATGGACTTGATCTCCCGCATTTCCCAGTAGCCGCCGTAGGATATATCCAGGAAGCCTTTGCCCTGGCAGCGAAAGATCAGGCCGGACCAGCTGTTCCGCGCGGTGCCAATGGCTACGGACGCACCTGATGGCGGCGCATTTTCGATCCGTTTAACCGCTTCGGGATGCTCCGCCAAAATCCGCTCAATCTCCGCGATTGTAGGCCATTTGTAGCACGGCACCCGGTTGATTTTCGCCTGTGCGGTGAGTCCGGTACAGGTGTCTAAAATCTGCCCGGTGCCAACCTCAACACCCGTTAGCATCAGCGCGGCTACTAACAGCAGCCAGCGTCGGTAGAACTGCGGACGGCGATACCGGAAATACAGCCGCAGCCGGTATCGGCAGCGATGACGCCAGATGCGCCGCCACATTCGGCGGCTAATGGGTGAGATGCTGCCAGGCATTGTAAGCCAACCAGTCAAACCGTCATTCCAGCGAAATAGGGAATGACGGTGAATTTGACAACACGTCCTAATAGCTCCATAACCTATAGGGAATGCCCAGAAAATACTTGCGGTCGCCAATTATGGACTTGATCTCCCGCATTTCCCGGTAGCCGCCGTAGGATATATCCAGGAAGCCTTTGCCCCGGCAGCGAAAGATCAGGCTAGACCGGCTACTCTGCCAAGCGCCAATGGCTATGGACGCACCTGATGGCGGCGCATTTTCGATCCGTTTAACCGCTTCGGGATTCTCCGCCAAAATCCGCTCAACCTCTGCGATTGTCGGCCATTTGTAGCACGGTATCCGGTTGATCTTTCCTTGAACCAGGAACGCAGTAAAGCCGTCTATAATCTGACCGGTGCTAATTTCAAACGCCGCCAAGGACAGCGCCGCAAAGGCCAAAATCCACCGCCGGCGAGACTGCGGGCTGCGTCCACGCCAGCGCAACAGCCCGTGGCGGAAATACAGCAGCCGGTGATGCCAAACGCGCCGCCACATTCGGCGACTAATGGTTGAGATGGTGCCAGGCATTATAGTTGAGCCGCTAAACCGGGATGAATGACGGGCCGCGGCCGACGAATAACGACGAATGCGAATGACCGCCCGCGCATTGCGATTTTACCCGGTTTAGCATACCCTTGCTTTACCAGTCCGCAACCGCCGCTAATCCGGTAACCGCCAGTAAGCGCTTACCCCACAGGAGCCGCCGACTTATGACTACTGCCCCCGCCCTGGCCGACAGCGGCCTGCCGCAGCATGAAATTCAGGAACGGCTGGATGGGCTGCTGCACGGCATCAAAATGCTTACCGGGCAGCAGATTGGCTATCCGGTGAACCAGGACTTCGACTATTCGCCCCTGTTTCCCTTTATGGGCTACTCTATCAACAATGTGGGCGACCCGTTCCATCCCAGCAATTTCTGGGGCAACACCCACGAAATTGAACGGGAGGTGATTACGCACTTTGCCGACTTGCTGCATATCGCGCCGAATGACGCCTGGGGCTATGTAACCTCCGGCGGCACCGAGGGCAATATGTACGGCCTCTATCTGGCCCGCGAGCTGTTCCCCAACGCTATGTTCTATTTCTCTGAGGAAACCCATTACAGCGTCCTCAAAAATGTGCGCGTCCTCAACGCCCGCCACATTATGATACGCCGGCAGGACAACGGCGAGATTGACTACGATGACCTGTACGAAATGATACGGGTCAATCGGGATGCGCCGGCCGTCATTATGGCCAATGTCGGCACTACGATGCGCGGCGCCGTGGACGACATTCCCCGGCTACGCGCCATCCTCAGCGACCTGGCCGTTACTAACTCTTACATCCACGCCGACGCCGCTCTCAGCGGTATGATACTGCCTTTCGTGGACGCCCCGCAGCCCTACGGCTTTGACGCCGGCATTGACAGCGTATCCGTCAGCGGCCACAAGCTGATTGGCGCGCCCCTGCCGTGCGGCGTCGTGCTGACTCGCAAACCTTATGTGGAACGGGTGGGCCGCGCCATTGAGTATGTCGGCGTTGAGGATACTACCTTGTCGGGCTCGCGCAGCGCCATCGCCCCGCTGATGCTGTGGTACGCTTTCGCCCGGCACGGCAACGCCGGTTTCCGCAAGATAGTAGCCCGGATGCTGGATACCGCCGAATACGCCGTCGGGCAGTTTAATGAGCGCGGCATCCCCGCCTGGCGGCATCAAAACTCGGTTACCGTAGTATTTCCCAAGCCGGCGCCGTCCGTGTTCCGCAAGTGGCAGATGGCCCCGGAAGGCGACATCGCCCACATCATCACTATGCCCCATGTAACCCGCCAAATGGTTGCCGAGCTGGTGGACGACTGCGCCCGCCCGCCAACCGCCTGAATCCGCTATCCCGGCAAAAGGCATCCCGGCAAAAGGCCGGAGAGATGGCCGGGCAAGCAAGTGCAATCCATAAGGGTAATTCGCAAGGGCAATCCAAAGGAGCATCCGAATGTCCACAGCCGCAATCAACCCGGTGCAACGCATCATCGTAATGGCGGACAACGAAGTAGGCGTCATCGCCGACATCACCAAAGCCCTGGCTGATGAAAGCATCAATGTAGAATCCATCAACGCCCAGGTCATCGGCGAGCAAGGCACGATTATCCTGACCACTGACCGCTATGACCATGCCCTGTATGTCCTAAACCAGGCTGGGTTCAAGGCGGTCAGCGATGACGCGCTGGTGCTGCATTTGCCCGATGCGCCCGGCGCGCTGGCCGGCGTTGCCGACCGCCTGAAACGGGCCGGCGTCAACATTGAAAGTATGCACATCCTGAACCGGCAGGCCGGCCACACGATGATTGCGCTGAAAACCGACAACCGGGAGGGGGCTATAGCCGCCATCGGCAGCGAGTTTATCGTGTAAGGCAACCCCGCCAGGTATGGCAGCCGATTGGCTTTCTGACCATCGCTTCCGGTTCGCGCCGCAATGACGGCTGATAGTCTGAAACAACGGTCAGAGGTGTAGCGGCCATCTTGCTTATTGGGCAATTATGGGTTACTATATCCGCTATTATGATTCGGTAGTTTCACGGCGGCTTGCCCGATGACAAATTCATCCGCATTGAGGGAAGCCCGGAGTGCGATTATGACTGCCATTCTGCCCCCCCCCCCCCCCCCCGATATTGGCTGCCCCAAAACCTTCAGGGGGCGTCCAATAAGCCGGTCTTTGCGCCAAGCGGCGCAGCATCAGACGGCTCGTTGCAATCCGTATCCATATCGCGCTGCTCTATGGCAGTGCCGCATAATCTTTGCTCAAACCCCGCTGCCGCGCCCGGCGCGCTACAATCACCAGGCGGCCCCGAACCCATTCCGCCAATGCCAGCCGGGCGCCGTCACGGTTTTGAACATCCGCCGGATGCGCCGCTACCGCCAGCAGCCGACCCGTCGTACCCACCACAATATAACGCTTGCGCCCCAGCGCTTTTTACCGGCATTGTTAACCGCGCAATCCCAATTTTTCGGTAGCTTTCACCGATTGTTTGTCGCTAATGGCGGTGCCGGGTTCAGGATGGCGGCCCTGTATTTACCGCGCTTGCTGGCGCAGGGCAGGGTTGACTTGCTGCCAAACCTCCAGCAGACGCCGGGTGCGGTAGCAGTGAAAAACGTTGCGGCAGGACGGCAAGTCGTGAGGCAGCATACGCCAGGCCGCCGCCGCCGCGCCGGATATAGAGGATGGCGTTGACGGTTTTGCGGCGAGGACACTTGACGGGCCGTCGCCCGTGTTGGGGCGGCAACAGCAGGGGTTCCAAGACGCCATTCGGCATCCGTGCGGTCGCCGCGGTAATGCAGTCAGCGTACCCGGACGATGCTATGCTACGCCGCCAACTAGCGCATTTTTGGACATCCGATTAGGCTCCAATAAGGGCAAGATTAGTTATGACTTGGCAAAAATTCGTCAACAACATCAGCCGTATGCAGGTAGGCCGGCGGGGAAAGTTCCGCGTATTGCCGCCGCTGTACTACGCGCTGCGTTCCCGCATTGCTCAGCTTCTCAAACTGGAACGGGTGCCTTACCTGCCCCACAGTCTGGATGTGGAGCCTATTGACATCTGCAACTTTGCGTGCGACCACTGCCAGGTTACGCACTGGAAAAGAAAGCTGGCGACACGGCTGAACCCGGAGCGGTTCCGCGCCATTCTGCGGCAGGTGCCCCGGATCCGGCAAATCACGTTGCAGGGCATGGGCGAGCCGCTGCTCAATAAAAGCCTGCTGGATATGCTGACGGAGGCGGACGGCCGGGGTATCGCAACGCAGATTACTAGCAACGGTTCAATCTACACCAACAGCATCGCCAAGCGGCTGCTGGCGTTGCGTAGAGTCACGCTGACATTCTCCATAGACGGGGCCACCGCCGCAACTTTTGAAGCCATTCGCGTCAACGGCAAGTTCCAGGCGGTCATTGAGCATATCACCGACCTGACGCGCCGCCGCGACGGCAGGTCCTGGCCCCGCATTGAAATCACCACAGTAGCCACCGCCCGCAATATCCACGAACTCCCCGACCTGGTGCGGCTGGCCAAAAAACTGGGGGCGGACAGCCTGACTATCAGATCCCGGCTAACGGATTTCGGCAAGGACGAGATGCAGGACTCCATTGTTCCCATCAACATCTCGCGCGGCAGCCGGAGGGCTGAACAACTGCTGAATGAAGCGAAAAGCGCCGGCGCAGCCATCGGTATGCCGCTGGTTATTACGCGCGGGCCGCGTTACTCGTCCGCCCGCCGCTGCCGCTGGCCCTGGAACAGCGCCTATATTGCCGCCAACGGCGATGTAGTGCCTTGCTGTATGATTGGAGACTCCGGCGTGGTGAAAATGGGCAATGTTTTTGCCGAACCGTTCTCTCAAATCTGGAACAACGACAAATACCGTACCTTGCGGCGGCGCATCGCCAACGACGACATTCCGAACTACTGCCGCAGCTGCTATGGAATGCGGCCGGTCGCGGCGGATGTGGCGCCGTCGGAAAGCAGCGATGCGACATGATTGCCGTCGCCGCAATCAACATTGCCCCGGTCAAGTCAATGGCGCTGCTGTCGCTTAACGAAGCCAGCATGGAGTCGGGCGGCATCCGGGACGACCGCCGGTTTTACCTGGTCAACGGGCAAGGACGGCTGTTGACCAGGCGGCAGATTGGCCGGCTGGCGCAGCTGTCCGCATCCTGGGACGATGCAGCGCAGCAGCTGCGGATTGCATTCCCCGACGGAGTTGCGCTAGAGGGACAGCCGGAACTGGGCAGCCCGGTATGGACGACTATCTGGGGCCGGCGGGTACGCGGCCGGCCGCTGTGGGGCGAATGGTCGGCGGCGTTGAGCGAGTTCTGCGGACAGCCGGTATCGCTGCTGATGTCGGGCTTGCCGGGGCAGGCGTTTGACGAGTTTCCGGTGTCCATATTGTCCCGCGCCTCAGTAGAGCGGCTGTCGGCGGAGATAAGGATGCCCGGCGCCGAATGCCTGCATACCGACCGTTTCCGGCCTACGCTGCTACTGGACGGATGCGAACCGCATCAGGAGGACGGCTGGATCACCCGCCCCATCCGCGTTGGCGATGCCGTAATCCGTATCCTGGCCCCCGACCCGCGCTGCGCCATCATCAACCAGCATCCCAACACCGGCGCCACCGATGCCGATGCGGTGCAAGCCATCCTGGGCTACCGCCCCAATCCCCTAGCCGCCTATTTCGGGGTGTACGGCATCGTAGAAAAGCCGGGCCTGGTGCGGGTAGGGGATGTAGTAAGCGTATGACATCGCAGTCGCCGTTGCATTCCGGGTGATGCCGCTAGTTAGCGATATTGGGTCGCCGTGCTATTATTGTCCGGTAAGCGACTGCGGAGGGGAACTCATGGAAAACGCTGCCGATACCGCTGCCATCACCGACACCGTTACCATTACCGTGCCTGATGTGGATGCGGATGTGGTGCGCCGTCTCAAGAACTTGGCGGCCCAAAATAACCGCTCGCTGGAAAGCGAGCTGCGCGGCATCCTGGAAAAAGCGATTGCCAACGACGCCGAGGCGATGGCCGCCAAGCGCAAAGCCTTTCGGGAGTTGTCGCGCGAGCTGCTGAAGTTGACCGCCGGCAAACCGCAAATCCCGTCCGAAGTGCTGATACGGCAAGATCGGGATAGTGACCACGGGCGGCTGCCGCTACCGCCGGAGCCGGGGCAATGAAAATAGTGCCGGACGCCAGCGTGGCCGTGAAATGGGTAACGGAGGAATCGGATTCGGCAACAGCGGATTTGCTGATCACTGACGCCAACGAATTGCACGCCCCGCGCTTGTTGGCCGCCGAGTCGCCAACGCTTTGTGGAGCAAGGTACGCCAAGGCGTAATCGGCGGGAACGACGCAACTTCGCTAATTAGCTCTGTCATGGAACGGTCGATAAATTGGGCGGACGATGAAAGCGTCGCCGCCGACGCGCTTTGTATTGCGCTGGAATTGGATCAACCCATCTCAGATTGTATGTATCTGGCGCTGGCCCGCCGCATCGGGGCCGTTCTGGTAACGGCGGACGCGCGGTTCGTCAATGCGCTGGCCGGAACGGAATACCGTAGCGATGCAATACTGCTGGCCGATTTTGAAGCTGTTGTAGATGAACTGAATGTTCCGGTAGTATGATATACTGCCGAATCTACCCTAATAACCGGAAAACCCTATGATAAATTAATATAAAAATGCAGCGATGCATTGACCGGAGGCGGCGAGCCTTTCGTTGCGGCCATAGAATTTTCCATCGTAATAGAGTTGCTAATACCGTTGCTAATTGCCGATACCGCCGCAGCCGGTAAAACTATGGTGGCAGCATTCGCGTTGGAAACCCTGCCCTTGGCGGGCTGAATAGTCTATATCATAATTATAATTTTCGTTGCTATATTTCATTTATTATTGCGATGGGAATTACAGATTCTGCTCGACGCTGGCGAAGTCGGCTGATCTTCCCGGTCGCAGGCCGGCGTTAGAGCGGCGGCTGGGAACATTGGGGAAAAACACCTGCCATCTGATCCATCATACTCTCGCGACGGCATAGTAATCAAAAAGTGCGCCATCATCAGCAACTACGACGGCGCACACTAGATCTGGATTCCGACGCAAGCCGGAATGACTGTGAATGAAGTGGCGGGGGATTTGTCGGCGCGGCCTAGTGCTGCACCAGCCCCTCGTCCATCATCGCCGCTATGGCCCCGTCAAAGGCTTCTATGGTGAAGTCAATGTCGGCTTCGGTGTGAGTGCCGGAGAGGACGCCGCTGGTGCGGGACATCAGGTCGACGCCGCGCACTTGCAGGGCCTGGCGCAGGCTGCGCTGAATCTGCATCGGCTGGTCTTTGAGGCGCGCGGCGTCCAGCCCGTCAATGCTGCGCGCGCCAAAGAACAGGTGGAAAGTGGACGCTTCGCCATAGACGGCGGCGTTGACTTCGCGCCGTTCCACAACTTCGCGCAGGCCGACCCGCAGCCGCTCCGCCATCCGGTCGGCCTGCTCGTTGTACTGCCCGGTTGCGACCAGGCGCAGGGCGGCGTTGCCGGCGGCGGCGGCGTAGGGATTGGCGTTGAAAGTGCCGCCGTGCAGCACGCGCTGATAGCGGTCGTGATGGCTGTCGCCGGTCTGATGCATTACGGCCATCACTTCATCGCGTCCGCCGACGGCGCCGCCGGGCAGCCCGCCGGTCAGGATTTTCGCCATTGTGCACAGGTCGGGATCAACGCCGAGCCGCTGCTGCGCGCCGCCGGGCGCCCACCGGAATCCCGTAATCACTTCGTCCAGAATCATCACGGCGCCATGTTGCCGGGTCAGGCTGCGGACGCCGTCCAGGAAACCATCGGGCAGCGGCACGGTGCCATAGGATGCGCCGGACGCTTCCGTGATAACGCCGGCAATGTTGTCGTCGCCGGCCAGAGCGTTCTCCAACGCCGTGAGGTCGGTCGGCAGGACGATGACGGAATCGATGACGCCCTGCGGGATGCCGATGGACGCCGGCACATCAAAGGGCGGCAGGTTGCCGGGCATTACATAGTCATGCCAGCCGTGATAGTGCGACTCCCAGCGGATGATTTTTTCCTTGCCGGTGTAGGCGCGCGCGACGCGGATGGCCAGCATCGTAGCCTCGGCGCCGGAGCCGACGAACCGCACCTTGTCGGCGCAGGGCATCAGCGTGCAGACCCGCTCGCCCCATTCCAGCATTGACTCGGTAGGGGCGCCGAAGTGGGAGCCGTCGTTGAGGGCGGCGGACAGGGCAGCGGTAACCTCCGGGTGGGCGTGGCCGAGCAGCAGCGAGGCCGAACCCATTCCGTAGTCCACATACTCGTTGCCGTCAATGTCCCACTTGCGCGGCCCGCTGCCTTTGGCGATAACGATGGGAAAGGGGTCGGAAGTGTAGCCGTCGTGTCCGGGGCTGCCGGAGGGAAAGCGCGCCTGAAAGTTGGGCTGCAAAGCGCGGGAGCGGGGGTTCATTCGGGTGTAATGTTCCTGGATGGTTTCAGACATAATAATCGCTCCTTGTGGTGGGTAGGTCGGATAGATAAGTCAGGGGTCGTCGCCAATCCGTGGTTTTGACATATACGCATAGACTGTACCGTACAATGCGCCGTCAAGGTCATCCGGTTTGCGGTGAGTTACTTCGTAGCTGCTGCCGAGTTTGCTGGTCCACAAGCCCGTTTTGAGCTGGCGCGCGGCATGAGTCCATCGGTAACCGCCATTTCCGTCCGGTATCCGGTACAGCGCGATTTTGACGACAGCGGGGTCAAAGTCGCCATTTTCGCAATCGGTAAATCCCTCTTGTTGAAAAAGTTGCCGCAAAGTCTCGGGATCACGGTTGTGGGGCAAGCCGGCCGGCCAGTACACGCGTGCTTCGGGGATACTGCCCGGCGAATACGGTTCCCACCATTCGTTCCTTTGGCCCAAAGCCCACGCAATGCAGTTGTACACCATAGTTGGTTCAGAGGTTACCGCCACAAAACGCAGATCGTTAGGGTCAATGGCGCGCTTGTTCAGCGGGCGCATCCTCACGCTATGATTTTCTGCTCTTGGGCCCACTTCAGCCATATTGCCGTCGTCTCCATCAGTTTGCCGCGGGTTTTCCCGTTGGTGGGGTCAACCCCGGTTAGTATGGCCAGCGCCGGGAACCACCAGCCGGGGCGGGCTTGTAAGCGCTGCAAGATGAGCGGCGTTACCGCCGGGCCCATCTCAATAATATGGAGATAATCCGGGTCGTTGAGCATTTCCTCCATATCCAGAAAGGCGGCGTTTTCCCACGCTTCCGCGCAAGCGGCAAATTCGGCGGCAAGTTCGGGCGTAGCGGCGGGGTAAGGGCCAGGGCTGCCGGAGGGAAAGCGCGCCTGAAAGTTGGGCTGCAAAGCGCGAGAGCGGGGGTTCATTCGGGTGTAATGTTCCTGGATCGTTTCGGCCATAATAATCGCTCCTTATATCAAACCAAGCGTCGGCGGGCGGCAGAAAGACGGGGCAAAGCGAAAGCCCCACCGCCGCCATCATACCACTTTATGGGGCGGTTTGGGGGATGGCAAGGGGCGGGAATAACGCCGAATGCCGTAAGTCCGTTTGGCGCGCCAGAGCAGATTATTCTTGCGTAATTTGGGAAAGGAGCATTTGTAACTCTTTCATAAGTTCAAATTGCCACTGCCCATCCAGAGATCCGGTAGCTCTGCCGCCGAGATTGGGCGGTAGAGTTACGCCCGGTTCGCGGAAAATGATTACCCTATCGGGATGGCTAAACGCAGCGTGGGTCAATTCTCCAGTGGCATTAGGACTGGCAGCGTTGCCGTCGTCCTGTGTGAGTAGGACTATGTAGATGTCGCTGGAGGCCATTTCTTGCGCTACCTTGTCCTCTACAGGCCGGGAGAGGTTCGGCGATTCGATGGCGACGACAGGTTCGATGCCCAGTTGCCGGCAGACCTCTTTCGTACCTTCGATGTAATCACGCTTCTTGCCATGGGTAATGAAAGCCCGTAGCCGGCGTTTGGGGTTAGTGTCGGAGTTGACGTTGCGGATGGACAGGAACTCCCGGCCGGCCTCTGTTAATCGATAGGCATAAATGCCCAGTGACGTAAAATAGTTCTCCGGGTTATGAATCCAGCTCTTGTTGAGCGGCTCGATCAGCCCGTTGCGATATAAACGTACAGCAGCGTTGTGCTCTGCCCCGCCCAACATAGCCTCGTCAGAGATACTGACAAACTGTCCCCGGTCATTGGCTTCAGCAACCGCTTCGGCATCTCCACGCTCGTAGGCGGCGATTTTCTCCAGCCATCGTTTGGTGTCGGTGATTTGCGACGGCGTCATTTGCGTCTCCTGTTCGCTCGTTCCCAAATCCCGGATAATGGGTTCGGAACTGCTCAATATGATTTGCAATCCTTCAGCCTCGAGAATTCCGTTGAGATCTCGGACAGTCGACCTATGACGATTCCGGTGTCCTGCGTGCTCCTTAGGAGATGCAAGACGAGTCAAAATTTTCTCAAATTTGCAACTGCCATTGAGCGACATCAAGAAAAACCTGAATGATACACTAGGCAGCACGCTTACGCTAAAAGGTCGGAACTGTTCGGGGACTTCGACATCTGACCTACGAAAAAACCCCATCAGCCCGTTTGGATCGTAATCAGGCCAATACAGGTTGCAGAGTATATCGCTAATGGCGACGACTGTCATTTCGTCTAAAGGTTTCATAACACACCTTCCTGTTGAATTTGATACCCACTATAGCGCAAAATCGGATGGGATGCAAGCCCCCAATTTTTGCCCTACGGCGTCGCAACCTACCCGCCGTTAGCTCAGCCAGCAAACCACGCGCCCGTCAGTCCGTATTCCACAAGTATGGTAAATGCCTGCGCTAACCGACTTGAAAGTACCCCCTGGCGACGTTGTTGCTTGCCCGTATTCGTCATAACCCCAGCAGGCCACAGTACTGTCCGTCCGTACCCCGCAAGTATGGTCATAGCCAATGCTAACGGATAGGTAAGTGTCGGAGATGGGGTTTAGCGGCGTACTTTCCCCGTAGCGATTACTGCCGCCGCAGTCAACTTGTCCATCCGAATCCATCCAGCAGTTATGTGTATCACTGGCACTAATGCTGGCTACGGGGGTATTCGGGGCGATCATCCCGGCGATCCCAGATACCATGGAGTTCCACCCGGCTACCCCAGCACGACGCATAGCCGTCCGTTTTGATGGCGCAGGTATGCAGTTCGCCCGCGCTGATGCTGGCAAATCGCCCATCTACGGTAGCCAGCGCCTGGTTACTGGCATTGGAACCCCAGCAGGCAATCCCGCCGTCCTCTTGATGGCGCAAGTGTGCAGTTCGCCCGCGCTGATGGCGGTATAGCGTCCCTTAGGCGCATCCAACTGGACATAATGGCCATCGCCCAGCATACTGCCGTTCCGTCCGGGCGCAGTCCGCAGGTGTGTTCGTAGCCGGCGGAGATGACGGTGAAAGTTCCGTCGGGCGGGTTGGCTTGGCCTTTGTCGGCATCGCCGTTGGCGCCCCAGCAGGTAGCGATGCCGGCGGCGTCCAGCCGGCAGGTATGCTTGCCGCCCGCGCTGACGGCGGAATAGCCGGGGGCGGTGGGCAGTCGGTCATCCCCGGCGTCAGTGTTGGTTGCGGATGCGGTGGACTGGCCGCCGGATTCGGCGGACGGCGCCGCCATGACGATGGCGGTAACCAGGTTGCTCGCTTTTGACCAGGCTACCCCAATCTGAGCGGCAACTACCACAAAATAATAGTTGTGGCCCGGCTCCAATCCGTCAATAGTGGCGGCGGCAAGGCCGTCGTTGCCGACAACTCGCCACCGGATGTTGGCAGTTCCGGCCGGCAGCCATACCGCCGGATGCAGGTCGGCGTTGGCGGCGGGCGTCCATTCCAGCGTAACCTCGCCGATGCCGGGCGTTGCGGCAAGGTTGGTCGGCTGCCCCAACGGGCCGGACTGCGCCTGCGCCGTTCCGACGCCCGTTCCAATTCCGGCTAGGGACCATCCCCATCCGGCCAAAGCGACGGTGCCGATCAGCGGCAGCGCCGATCAGCAGTACGCCTTTGCCAGTCATCCGAGCCGCTCCGTTACGCATCGATTTTATCGTCCGCTTGGGCCAGGACATTCAGCAACATCGTACCATAGACGGGTCTGATGACTGCGCCGCTGGCATCGCTAATCGGACGCCAGCGGCGCAGATTGATACCGGGCGGGCGAATGATTTCCACCATGGGCTCGAAATGCTCCCCCGCCTAATCCCCCGCCGCCGCCAGCATTTCCTCCGGCGCGAGGATGGCCCCGAAAGCGTCGGACAGATGAACGCCGGCGGCGTCCACGGCCTGGCGGCCTTTGTCGATGGCGTGAGGCATTCCGAAAAAGCCGTGGATGACGCCATCGTAGCGGATGAGTTCGGTAGGCACGCCGGCTTCGTCCAGGGCGGCGGCGTAGGCTTCGCCCTCGTCCCGCAGCGGGTCAAACTCGGCGGTAATTACCAAGGCCGGCGGCAGTTCGTCCGACAGCCGGGCGCGCAGCGGGGACGCAAAGATGTTGTACCCGGCCAACTCCCCCGCCGGCAGGTAATGGTCCCAGAACCATTGCATACTGCCCGTCTCCAGGAACATCCCGCTGCCGTTCACCTGATACGACCGCGTGCCGAAATCGTAGTCGGCGACCGGATACACCAGCAGCTGAAACGCCAGCGGATGCGGCATATCGTCCTGCGCCAGGGCAACGGCGGCGGCCAGGTTGCCGCCGGCGCTGTCGCCGCCTACGGCGACGGCATCGGGGCTGCTGCCCAGCGCTTCGGCATTGTGCATCGCCCAGAGCGTTGCGGTGAGGCAGTCCTCAAAGGGCGTCGGGAACTTGTACTCCGGCGCCAGTCGGTAATCTACCGACACCACTACGCAGTTGCCGCCCACGCACAGCTCCCGCGCCGTAGCGTCCGCAGTTTCCACATTGCCGATAACCCAGCCGCCGCCGTGAAACCATACCAGTGTACCCCAGGGGCCGGCGGTGTCCGGCGTGTAGATGCGGACGGGAACATCGCCCGGCTGCTTGCCGTGTTCGTTGCGGATGATACGATCTTCAACCCTGCCCACCGCCGGGCCTTCGGGCCGGGGCCGGTTGTTCATCACTTCGCGGCATTCGGCAACGCTCATATCCTGGAACGGCTTGATGTTGAGGGACGCAAAGATTTCCAACACATTGGCCGCCTGCGGGTCCAGCAATTGGCGCATTGCCGCCGCATCGCCATTGTGCTGGGCGTGGTACTCGGCCAATAGATCGTCCCGCGCGCCGCGCAGAAACGCACCGGCTTCGTCCATCGCCTCGCGCGCCAAATCCATACTGTCGGCCAGGCTGAAAAAGCCGTGAATCATCCCGTCATACCGGCTGGCGCGGGCCGGCACCCCCAGTTCGTCAAGCAAGACGGCGTAGGCTTCGCCCTCGTCGCGCAGCGGGTCGTATTCGGCGGTGATGACCAATGCCTGCGCCATGTTGACGACGGCGTCAATGCCCAGCAAGTCGGAGTCCAGCTTTAGCGGAGCCGCCATCGGGTTGACGGCGTCGGCCGGATCGTCCAGATAGTGCTGCCAGTACCAGATCATCCCGTCGCGCTCCAGGTTGTAGCCGGCGGCGTTGTCCAGATAAGACCCGGTGTCAAAGTCGGCGTCGGTAACGGGATAGACCAGCAGCTGATGGCTGATGCGGATGTCGCCGGTTTGCGCCGCCCGGATGCTGACCGCCGTCGCCAGGTTGCCGCCGGCGCTGTCGCCGCCCACGGCGACGATGCCGTTGACGCCGCCCAGCGACTCCGCATTTGCGCCGGCCCAGAGCGCGGCGGCGTAGCAGTCGTCCAGCGGTTCCGGAAACCGCGCTTCGGGCGCCAGCCGGTAATCTACCGACACCACGATGCAGCCAGAGCTGACGCAGAGATGCCGCGCCGTGCCATCAGCGGATTCCAGGTCGCCGACTACCCAGCCGCCGCCGTGATACCAGACCAGTATCGGAAACAGGCCGTCGCCCGCCGGCGTATAGATGCGGACGGGAATGTCGCCGGCCGGCCCGGGCACGGAGCGGTTGTCAATGCGTGCCACTTCCGGGCCGGGGCTGCGGATACGCTTGGCGGCGTTGGCCCGCGCCTCCTGCGGCGTAACCATATGATTGGGCGGCAGGCCGAGGGCGCGGGTAGCCTCAATAACTTGCTGGGCTTGGGGATGCAGGGGCATAACAGTACCTCCGTATGGGCGATGATGCGGATGCGGTGCCGGCATTATATGGATAATGCGGTGCGGCGGCAATCGGGCGCGGCGGTGTGTGCTATGATAATGCGGCGTTTGAGGAGTGTGCGATGTCGGTTCGGAGATATTGGTTAGCGCTGGCAGTGGCAGCGCTAACGGCAGCAGCGTTGACGGCAGCCCGCCTTACCGTTCCGCCTCCGGCTACCGCTGCGCCTACGCCAACGGTTATGCCTACCCTAACGGCTGCGCTTGAGCCTACCCCAGCGGTTATGCCTGCTCCAACAGCCACACTCGCGCCAACAGCCGCGCCTACGCCAACGGCTGCGCCCACATTCTACCCCCCCTCTTCGCGCTAATGTTCTAATCAACCCTGCGCTGCTCCCCGAATCCTGCGCGGCCGACGGCTATTGCGGCAGTTTTGCAGTGGGCGGCCAGCTCATCGCCGCGACCTGGCTGGACGACGACCTGATGTATCTGGCCGGTTACGACGGCAATATCCGGCTGCTCGATATTACTACCGGCGCAGCCGCAACCGTCATCTCCGGCCTGACCATCCCCAGAGGATTGACCGTGCTGGACGACCGTCTCTATGTATCCGACCTGGGCAATCTCTGCGCCGTAATTGAGGAACTGCCGGGAACCGATGCCGAAAACGCTTGGTGCCGTCTGTTTGGCCAAGACCGGGAAAGGTATCTTGATGCGTTAATGCGCGTCAGCGCCCGCATTATGTCTTACCGGATTGACCGGAACGGCCGCTTGGATCAACCGCAGATCGTCTTGGATCGGATTGTTACCACATTGGTGGATCATGGACCCAACGGCTTGGTCAACGACGGGGAATGGATTTACGCCAGCATTGGAGATCCTGGCGATCATTTTCAATACTACCGGGAGCTGGCGCCGGAATTGGCTGACCTCGGCATACGCACTGAACTGCTGGGAACCATCATCCGCTTTCGGCCCGGCGCTGCCGATACCGATACTGATGTTGATATTGATGTTGAGATCTGGGCTACCGGCTTACGCAACACCTACGGCATCTCCATCGCCCCGGACGGTGTAATCTACGGCGCCGATAACGATTTTCACGCCGGACTGGCGAGCTCCGGCCATCGCGAGGAACTCAACGCCATTGTGCGCGGCGGCTACTACGGCTGGCCCACTTGGGGCACCAACCTGGCGCCGCCGGAGGCTGATGTCAGCGAACCCGTGGCAGTGCTGACCGGTACGGCTTCCACTTTTGCCCACGCCAATGCGGACGGAGTTTATGTCGCTTATCTGTCCCTGGACGGCGCTAATGACGGGTTTGTAGTTGACCGCTTTGACTATGACACCTGGCTGCCGAAACGGGTTTTCAAGGGAACGAACTACACTACCGCCATACTGGAACGCAGCGGCCTGCTATATCTTGCCACTTTTGACGGATCTGTACATATCATCAACCCGAAAACGGGGCCAGTGGACATCAAGCAGAGTCGTCTTTTCCATACCGATGAATATGTGTCAAAAGTTATTGCAGCCGCCGACCCGCGCGCAATCCCGCCCGGCTATACCGTGTACCTCGACGACGGCCGGTTGATTTATGCCAAAGACCCTTGCTCTCAATCCGACCGGGAAACCCGCTTCTTTCTACACTTTACACCGGAGAATTTGGACGACATCCCCCGCTGGCGCCGGCAGCACGGCTATGACAACCTGAGCTTTGATTTTGCCGACTACGGCTGGCAAAGCGGCAGCGCCTGTTATGCCGTGCGTGAATTGCCGCTATACGCTATCAGAGTAATCAACACCGGCCAATATATTAAAGATGGCCCGCGCACTTGGGAAGTAGAGTTGCCGTTGGAAAAGTAATCAGCGTGGGGCGGAATTAGCCATTGTCCGGTTGAGCATGGGGGCGTCAGGGCGTCGGGACTGCGGGTTGCCAGCGCGGCGAATTGGGACGAACCGGCGAGCGCTCTGATTCAGTAGATTGTTTGCACATAGGGATAAGCGCGTATCAGCCGGTCAGTAGTCGCCAACGGGCAGTTGTAAATTCGGGCCGTAGCGACAATCATCTGGTCAAACGGATCCTGGTGAAAGTTGCCCGGCAGGGAGGTGGATTCGGTTACGATAGACAAGGTGAGGTCAAAAATTACCACGCCGGTAGCGGTGATGGCCTGGTCAAACCACTGCCGCAAGCTTTGGCGGGGCGGACCGTTCGGCAAATCAATACGCTTGAGTTCAACGGCTTTGGCGATTTCCCAGCAGGAGATGATGCTGACGCCAACGGCTGTTCCGCGCTCCCTGGCGTTTGCGATAGCCGCCAGTTGCGCCGTCCGCAGTCGGGCGGAGTCGGTAGCCAGCCATAGCCACACGTGCGTGTCCAAGATAATCACGGCTTGAATTCATCCAGCGGAATGTACATTGGCTCAAACCAAAGATCTTCCGTATAGTGCGCTTCGGGCAAGAGGCCGGAATCCGGGTTAGCCAGTTGGCGCGATATTGACTGCTCGGCGCTGACGCGGGCGCGCCGGCGTTCCGCCTGCCGGGTTGCGGCGTCGTCAGCGGGGTCGGATACCAATCGATACTGCCCGTCACCGACGCGCCAGACCCGTGGTTCATTAACCAGCGTTACGCTGTATCCTGACTGCATTCCGTCCGGCGTTACGCTGTAGCTATCGACATACGCTCTAATTTCCTTTCTAGCGTAGGTATCCCGCATCAATGGCATCAGGCAGTCCACATTCCAGACGCGCGGTATCGCGTTGCGCCGGCGGAGTTCAGCAACGGCGTCCCAAAACCGCTGGTCGCCGGGCGGCGGCGTCAGAGGCGACTGGAAACGGGACCGCGCCGTTTTGGCGCCAGCGTTGGCCCGTTTCAGCTCGGCCTGTTGTATTTCCGCATCGTCCTCCGGGTCAATGACCAGCCGAAACTTGCCATCGCCCAGGCTCCAGGCTTCCGGCCGCAGACCGGCGCGCACGAAATAGCCCACCATGGCGCCGTCCTCGCTCATGGCGTGCCAGAACGGCAGGGAGATCAGAGCATGGGGGTATTCCGATTTGAACTGCGGCAGCAAGTCGGCCCGCGTCCAGACGCGCGGTATCAGACCCTGCTGCCGCAGTTTATAGACTTCATCCCAGAAGGTCATTAGCGCACCTTGTCGGCCAGCGCAGCCTAGCCGCTCCGCTCCGCATAGTCCGCCCGCGCCCGATCCAATGCCCGGCTCCGTCCCGCTTGCAGCGCTTCCCGCCGCTCGTAGGCCCATTTATTGGACGCCACCGTCGCCTTGGCCGAACCTTGGAAATGCGGCATTACATGGCGGGCAATCAGTTCGTAGCTGTGCAGCATATGCTCGCGCGCCGCCCAATCCACCGTCTGCACCATAAAAGCGCCGAACCCGCCGCTGCGTTCCTCCAGCCGCTTGATGCCCTCAATGCAGTCGTCCGGCGTGCCGATGATCCAGGCGCCGCGCTCCGCCATCACATCAATGATTTTCTCCGGAGGCCCGTCCACTACCTGGGCGCGGCCCATCGTATGCTCAAAGTACTCGCGCTGGTAGCGGCCGGCGCCGATGCGCGCCTGCTCAAAAGCCTCCTTGCGCGTGTCGGCCAGATGGACGGGCAGCACCAGCCGCCAGTCAAAGCGGTCCACGGTCTGGTTGTGTTCCGCCGCCGATTCCTCGCAGATGTCCCACAGCTCTTTCAGGTCGGCGCCTTGCGGCATCTTGGGGTCGCGCGGCGTCGTGATGGTCAGCACCGAAGCGCCATGCTTGCCGGCCAGCGCCACGCCGGAGGGCGTCTGCACCGAGGCTACCGAAATCGGCATATGGGGCGTCTGGTACGGGCGCAGCTGCAACATCGCCTCTTGCATCACAAACCAGTCGCTTGTATGCGAAATCGGCTCCTTTTCCTTGAACAGGCGCATAATCACGCCCAGAGCTTCGTCCATTCGGATGCGCTGGCTGGCCGGGTCAATGCCCATCATATAAGCGTCGCCGGGCAGGGCGCCGGGGCCAACGCCCAGCATCACGCGCCCCCGCGTCATATGATCCAACTGGGTCATCCAGTTGGCGACCATAAAGGGATGATGATAGGGCAGGCTGACCACGCCGGTGCCCAGTTTGATGTGCTTGGTGCGGTCGGCGGCCACGCCAATGAAAATTTCCGGCGAGGAAATGATTTCCCAGCCGGCGCTGTGATGCTCGCCGATCCAGGCTTCGTCAAAGCCCAGATAATCCAGCCACTGCACCAGTTCCAGGTCGCGTTCCAGTGCCAGGGTAGGATTTTCGCCGGCCCGATGGAACGGGCCCATAAAGATGCCGAACTTCATGCGGTCGGGTAGCGCCATTAGGGAAGCCTCCTCGTATGCCGTCCGCAACGCCGCGCTTGGCGACGGTCGGCGATGCGCGCTGCGGGTTGGTGAACTTGCGTAGCCCGCATTATATGGGCGATGCGATGCGGCGGCAAGCGGAAAAGATGCGATAGCGGTCATCCCGTGCCGGAGCGCTGCCCGACGATATGCTCATACATTTCGGGATAGGGCTCGGCAAGGTAATCCAACTCGCCATTAGTCATTCTTGCCATCAGTCGCTCGGCTTTCGCTGGTATTTCAGCCCCGGCTTCTGCACAGATCCCGGTATGATAAAAGCATTCTATGCAGAACCCATAGCAGTCAATGAACGGGTTCGCGCCGCAGAAATCACAAGCCCGATTGCCTACCATTTGGGGGTAGTCCAGCATCTTGCCGCGCGTTTTCTGCGCCGTTTGCGCGGCATTTTCCAGCGTATTGCTTTGGATTAGACGGTCGGTAATCTCGTCAAGCCAAGTTCGCACTATCCCGTTGCGGGCTAATGCCCCCCGTGAGTAATCCTTGGCGCTCGGAGATTCCATTACCGCCCGGCCTGCGTCCGGCCAGGTATCCAATCCTATGAAATCGTATTTGTCGGTAGTTCGGGCCAGGTATTCCTGGATGTCGCCCTGCTCAACTGCGATTTTGGGATGATTGACCACCGGGCTTACCGTATCTATGACACCCCGCTTTATTTCGATGACGGTGACCGACTTCACCAGCGGCTTGGACGCGCACAACCAAGCCAAGATGCCTAACCCCAATCCACCAATAAGGACGTGGCCGGCCGCGCTCCGCGCCATGCTTTTCATCGCCAGGCATTCATCCTGTGCGCCGGACATCCACATTGTCCAGCTTTTGCCATCCGACTGCTCCAGCGACGGATATTCAACGGTTATCGGGGTTTTGGCGTAGAGCAACCGCCCAAGCTTGGGGCTATACCAACGCTCAGTGCGACCGGATCGCCCCGTGCCCTTATCCAGCTTAAGCGGCCCGAGCTCCAGCACAGGATATTCAGGCAACGCCTCAAGCGTTGCAGTCCATTCGTTAGCCAGGTGGTCAATCGAGAAAATCATAGCGCGCTCCGGCACGAATCAATCGGCCCGATGCGGGCAGAACTTGCGTTGCCCCCATTATAACCCGCAATACAATGCGCCGCCAATCCGTTGCCCTCCGCTGCGGCGTATCCGTTATAATTATTCTCTGTCAATGCCAATCCTATGACTGTGAGGCTGAACCGATGGCAGTCATCCGACAGCAACTAATCAATTTGAACAGCCAGAACCAGCTGCGTAATGCCGACAAGCTGGCCCGCGACTGGGCAATCGCCCATGCCGGCGCCTATCAAGGCCAGGCCCGCAAAGAATTGGGCGGTTCGGCTTTATCCCGCGAGTGGCAGCGCGCCAATTTGTGCATCCGCATCTCTGCGCCGATGTCCACCACGGTCAAGCAGGGGCAGATTGTCGGCGTCCGCTACCGGCCGGCCGCGGATGCCGAGCCTTATACCGCCTACCTGATGACCGGCGCCTACGCCAATACCAATGCCGACGCGTCGCCGTCCGGCGGGTACTGCATCGCCGTCATTGCGATGCCCGAAGCGCTGGACGCCGACGAACTGCCTTGGGACGACAAAGCCGGCCCGTCCGGTCTGGACGCCGTACTGCAAACCCTGCGCGCCGACCGCACTCGCGCCGCCGGTACATCCGGCAACCCGTCCGGCAGCCGACCGGTCATCTCCGCCATTGCCGACCTTTTCGGGCAGCACGACTTGTCCATCGTGGTGACCGAGGACGGACAGGCAGAGCAGGAACTCGGCGCGCTGGCCGACCGCCATCAGGATTGGGCCGCCGTGTCCGCCATCACCGCCGCCGAGCAGATCACGATTGGCCGGGAACTGCCCGGCCATCAGCTGCTGGACTGGCTCAACGCCAAAATCGCCCTGTTCTCCCGCTATGCCGACCAGGATGATTCCCGCTTGCGCCTGCTGGCTACGGACGGCGCGCAGGCGGCAGCCCTGCTGGACGCTGAGCGGCAGCGCATCGCGGACGACGTCGCTAACCGCAACTGCCTGCTGCTGCTGGAAATGCTGGAAGGCGCCGCCGACCGCCAGCTGAACGAACTGATGGCAAGCGCCCGCACCGCCGCCACCCGCATTGCCGAGGAAGCGGCCAAACCCGAACCTGCCAGCGCCGGCGACAGCCCAAGCCCGGACAACACGGCGGCGCAGCAGCGCATCTATGTCCTGGAAGATCAGATGGCGGAGGCCAACTCTACGATAGCAGAGCTGCGGGAACGCCTTTCGCAGTACGAAAATTATTACGGCGGCGCGCAATCCGATGCCGGCGATGACGCGGCAAATACGACAGTGGATGACGGCGCAGAGGGAGCGGAAAACCGCACTGCTCTGGTAATGGATTCCATCACCAACCCGGAACGGTTCTCGCGTCTGCGGTTTCTGAACAGCTGCGCCAAGCCGCTGGCCGATTTCGGCAAACAGCGCCCCACCGGCGCCGAAATTGTCGCTGCGCTGGACGCCATCAACACGCTGGCCCAAGCCTGGTACAACACCCCTAACGGGAGTATCGGCAACTGGGACAACTACTTCATCAACCTGATGGGCTGGACCCATGCCAATGACGAGTCTGATTTCACCATGTCCCGCTACGGCGACAAGCGTTCTTTCAGCGACCAGGATTATAGCCGCAAGGTAACCATCACCCGGCACCTGACTTATCGCGGCTCCAACAGCGGGATGCAGATTTACTTTGACCGGGACGACGCCAGCGACAAGTTCATCGTCGGCTACATCGGCGAGCATCTGCCTTACGCCACCAACCGCTCGTGAGGCAGGGGCGCCCGGAGGCCCAGCCGCCGGGCGCGCCGGTCAGTCGGGTGCGCTGGTTAGTCGCCGCTGCGTTTTTTAGGCGGGGGGGGCGGCGGGGGCGGCGGCTTGACCATTTTGGCCACCGGGTCGGCAGGATCCCACTTGCCGGCCTTAATCAGGGCGCGCCGCTTGCTGGGGGAAGGGTTCGCTACTCTGACCATGATTTGCGCTCCAAATAGGGGATTATTGACCCGCGCTTTCGGGGTCCGGTTCCTGTAGGAATTGTACCACTTCCACTGCGGCGGCTGGCACTAATACCTCAACGGTTTCCATCAGAGCAGCGCCGTTTTGTACGTCGTCCAGCCATTGGGCTTCGGTTATCCTGAAATGTCCTGCTGCGGAACTGCCGGGCCACTCCTCCGGCCAGCCGTACAGACGGCGGTTGCCTCTCAAGTGTAGCACAACATACCGCCCGGAGTTTTCGGCAAACGCCGAGTACCATTCCGATGGATATGAGGTTTCCCGCGTTACGCCCATGCGGCGCAGCAGGCGGTGCGCCGTATCGTGATTGGAAACGGCGGCGGCCAGCAGCGCTATGCCCGCTACGCTGATTACGGAAACCGATAGTTCCAACCCGGCCGGCCATTCGTAGCCCGGCCAGCGCCAGCCGCCAATCCAGCGCGCAGCCCAGGTCATCGCCTGCGCCAACGTAGTGAACACCAGCGCCTGCACTACCCGGTCAAATTCGCCGGGCCGGGGATGCGAGGTCAGCGCATAGAAAACGGCAGCCCCGACAAACCCCGGCAGCAGGAAAGTGAGGACGCTTACGAATTCACTGGTTACCCAACTCATCAGCCGTCAATCATCGCAGACTCAGTGCCTGCCATAGCGTCGGTTATGAGCGTTGGCTACGCCGAATCCGGCCCGCCGGCCTGATTTTTGCCGGCGCCGTTTTGCTCTTCAAGGCGTTGGATCAGGGCCGCGGTAGCAGCTTCGTAGCGTTCCAGCATCCGGTCAGCGCGTTCACGCTCGCGCTCGGCCCGGGCTTCTGCCGCTACAGCACGGGCTTCTGCCGCTTCGGTGCGCTTGCGTTCCTCCTCAACCCGGCTGTCTTTGAGGAATCCCATTACCATAATCAAACCTCCAATGGTTACGCCCGACAAGTTGGCCGCTATGGTGCCGGCCGGGTGGCCGGCGGGAAACTGGTCGCCCAGCAGCTGAAACCCGGATGACAGCAATGCGCCGGCCACCATTATGGCATAAGCCAGCACATAGTATTTGACATTCTGCCACATAGCGGCATATTCCTGCCAGATACTGGTAGGCTGCTATCAGCAGCTGCCGCAGCTTTGGCTACGCCGAATCCGACCCGCCGGCCTGGCCTCTGCCGGCGCTGTTCCGCTCTTCCAAGCGTTGGATTAGGGCCGCGGTAGCGGCTTCGTAGCGTTCCAACATCCGGTCGGAGCGTTCACGCTCGCGCTCGGCCCGCTCTCTTTCGCGCTCAGCCCGGGCTTCTGCTGCTGCGGTGCGAGCTTCCGCCTCTGCCGCGCGCTGGCGTTCCGCTTCGGTGCGTTTGCGTTCCGCTTCAGTGCGCTGGCGTTCCTCATCAAGCCGGCTGTCCTTGAGGAATCCCATTACCATAATCAAACCTCCAATAGTTACGCCGGACAAGTTGGCCGCTATGGTGCCGGCCGGGTGGCCGGCGGGAAACTGGTCGCCCAGCAGCTGAAACCCGGATGACAGCATAGCTCCGGCCACCATTATGGCATAAGCCAGCGCATAGTATTTGACATTCTGCCACATAGCGGCATATTCCCGTCGGCGGAAGCGTCGCTTTATTCAGGGCCTTATCCCGCTACTAGCGGCAGTCCCTCATCGGCGCGCACTTCGTTGATGATTTCCAGCACCCGCTGCTCCAGCGGCGCGTAGGTCAGCTCAAACTCCGACAGCAGCCGGCTGTTGTCCACCAGGTAGTTGCCGGAATGCTCCCGGCCGCCCTCATGGTCAAAGCCGATTTGCGCGTCGGGCAGATACCCCCGCACCATTTCGGCCAGGTCGCCCAGGCTGATCGGAACGCCGCCGGAGTTGTACACCGGATACTCGCTGCGATTCACCAGCGACACGCGCACAAAAGCTTCGGCAATGTCCTCAACGTGTATCGGCAGACGCATCATTTCCCGGTAAGGGAAACTGACCGGCTCGCCCCGCGCCGGCAAAGTTACGCAGCGCACATGGTCGGTAGAGCCGCGCACCTTGTCCGGCCCCGTTACATTGGCCGGCCGGATGCCCGTAATGGACATACCGTAGTTGTCGTTGAACATTTTGGCCTGGAACTCGTTGAAAATCTTGTGGACGGCGTACTGGCTCGTCCCGTAGGTAGCATCGTCCTCGGTTGCCGGGCGGTCGCCGAAATTGGACTGCTGCCCGCTCACGGCCACCGAACTGGCATAGACGATGCGGTTGACGCCCAGCAGCCGCCCGGCCTCAAAGCAGTTGTCCATCCCCAGTATGTTGAGCCGCATCTGATGGTGCGGATTGCCCTCGCCGCCGCCCAGCAGATAGGCCAGGTTGATGATGCGGTCGGGCTGCGCTTCCACGATGGCCCGCGCTACCTGCTCAAACTCGGTAATGTCAACCCGCGCGCTGCGGATACTGTTGCGGTCAACGCCGGGAATGTCCGGCAGCGGATTAATGTCCGTCGCATAGACCTCCTCGCCGCGCTCCACCAGTTTGCGGATGACCCGCGGCCCGATAAAACCGGCGCCGCCCAATACCAAAACCGTCATAATTGCACCTCTCTCTCGAGTCTCTTGCAGTTGATATTTAGCATGGATAAACAGGATAAAGGGGATATGTAGAAATAATCCCCATTCATCCTGTTTATCCATGCCAACTGGATTTATTTGCGGACTGCCACGAAAAACAGCCGGCGGAACGGGTAGAGGGTTACGCCGTCGGCCCGGCGGGGGTATGCCGCATTAAGACGCCGCCGGTATTCCGCCAGATAGACTTCCCGCTCGGCGTCATTCAGTCCGTTCAGGATGGGACGCAATCCGGTGCCGGTTACCCATTCCAGCACGGCGTCATCGCCGGCCAAGATATGCTGGTATTCCGTCGTCCACACATCCAAATGGACGGATTCAGCGGCCAGCAAATCGTAATAAAAATCAGCGTCCCGTACCCAGCGATTGCCGACGGCCTGGCGCAGTTCCGCCGGGCCGATGGGCCGGCCGCCGGGCCCGCCGTCGGCCAGCGTCTGCCGCATAATGTGATGCGACGGCATATCCCAGCTCAGCGGCGCTTGTACGGCCAGGCAGCCCCCCGACGGCAGCATATCCCACAGGCGCGGCACCAGCTCCTGGTGGTTTGGCACCCACTGGATGACGGCGTTGGAGTACAGGATTGACGGCGGCGCATCGGGCTGCCAGTCGGCTAAATCGCCGCGCTGCCAACGCACCGCTGCTGCGATTGAGGATGCTGATGCTAATGCCGATTCCGTTGCGCCGGCCTGTTCCAGCATCTCCGGGGAGTTGTCCACACCGGTTACGGCGGCGTCCGGCCAGCGTTCCGCCAGCAGCCGTGTTACATTCCCGCCGCCGCAGCCCAAATCGTAAATAACTTGCGGATGCTCCAACGGAATGCGCCCCATCAAGTCCAATGCCGGCCGCAGGCGATGGTCGGCAAACTTAAGGTACTGCCCCGGATCCCAGGATTCGCCGGCCAGGTCCCTCTGATGCGGCGAGGGTTGGGGTTGTGATTGTGGTTGCTGCTGCGTTGCCGTTGCTGCTGATTGCGTCATTCGTATGCTCCGCATTCGCCATTGTGATATAGATGCCGGATATAGATACCGGCGATTATGCCGAGTATAGGCGGCGCCGAAAACGAGCGCAACCGGATGCTGTCGCCCGGGGCAATGCCGGGCCCGGTCACGCCCCGCCCCCGGAATAAACCGTCCAATATGCTATACTCCCGTTGACGGGCATCCGACTGCCGAATACCCGCCCGCATTTCAACCCTATCTACCGCATCTGCCAGATTTACCCGCCAGATTTACCCGGAGGTTGCCCGATGGTTGCTCCCCTGGCCGCTACTCCAAATCCCTTTCGCGGCGTAGTGGTCAACACTGCCGAACTGCCGTCGGATGCTGCCGAGTTCGCCGCCCGGCTGGACGCCTCCGTTGCCGAATGGCGCGCGGCCGGCTACGAGGTGGCCTGGCTGGACATTCCCATCGCCCTGGCCGGCCATATACCGGCAGCCACGGCGCGCGGCTTTATGTACCATCACGCCGGCAATGACTACCTTACGGCAACCCTCACGCTGATCCCCGGCTCTTTCATACCGCCCTACGCTACCCATTATGTGGGCGCCGGCGGCGTAGTGCTGAATGACCACGCTGAACTGCTGGTAGTTTGCGAACGGTATCGCATTGACAACCGCCCGCCTTTTTACAAGCTCCCCGGCGGCGCGCTGGAGCCGGGCGAGCATATCGTCGATTCCATCATCCGCGAGGTTATGGAGGAAACCGGCATCGCCGCAGAATTTGAAGCGTTGGCCTGTTTCCGACATTGGCACGGTTACCGCTACGGCAAGTCCGACATCTATTTCGTCTGCCGCCTGCGCGCCCTGTCCCACGAAATCAAAATGGGCGAAAAGGAGATTGAGGAATGCCTCTGGATGCCCGTCCGGCAGTTTATGGATGATGCCGACATCAGCCCGTTCAACAAGGGCATCGTCCGCGCAGCGTTGGAAAGCGACGGCATCGCGCCGTCCGCCATGCCCGGTATGCCGCCCGACCCGACGCGCGAGTATTTCCTGCCCGCCTTGCGGAACGGCTAGGTAACTCTGATGACTACCGAAAATGATAATTCCGACAGCCGTGCCGACTGGCGCGAAGCGATCTGGAGCGTGCCGCGCCATTTCGTATTCGCCTATTTCACGCTGGTTACCGGTATCGGCTGGCCGGCGCTGACCTACATCCTCTGGCAGACGGCGCCTAGCGTCAACGCCGTGTGGTGGCGCTGGCCTTTTGAGCTGGTAATCGCCGCCGCGCCCGTAGCCCTGTCCGTCGGCGGGGGCATCGCAATGTACGCGCTGCTAACAGTGCAAGGAGCTGCTTTTCTGATGGTACTGTACCAATTCGCCATCAACCAATGGGTCAAACCCGTAATCAAACGTCACAAAGACGCCGGCCGCGCGGAGGGCCGGCAAGAAGGCCGGCAGGAGGGCCGGCAAGAGGCCAACCGGGAATGGGATGAATGGCTGGCGCGCAAGAACGCCGCCGAAAGCCAAGGGTTGCCCTTTGCCGAACCCCGCCCGGACGAAACCGGCTAGTCAATCCGGTCTCTCTTACCGATTGGTTGCGTCCGCTGTTGGCAGTGCCAGGAGCCGCTTTTCCGATGGCACTGTACCAATTCGCCATCAACCAATGGGTCAAATCCGTAATCAAACGGCATAAAGACGCCGGCCGAGCGGAGGGTCGACAAGAGGGCCGGCAAGAGGCCAACCGGGAATGGGCGGAATGGCTGGCCCGAAAATCCGATGCCGAAAGCCAGGGCATTCCCTTTACCGAACCCCGCCCGGACGAAACCCGCTAACTACCCCGGCGCTGTATCTCTGATACCATTGCCATACCAGCAGATCCACTCTATCGCCGCTCTATCCACATTCGCCCGCCCTTTTGAGGAGGAACCTCCCGATGACCACCGCAACCGCCCCAACCGCCGCCGCAACTTCGCAGCAACAGCAGCAGTACCGCGTTATCGGCACCCGACCCGTCCGGCATGACGGCGTGGACAAGGTTACCGGCGCCGCCCGCTACGGCGCCGACATTACCCTCCCGGGAATGCTCCACGCCAAAGTTCTCCGCAGCCCCCACGCCCACGCTCGCATCCGCAGCATTGATACCGCCAAAGCCGAAGCTCTGCCCGGCGTCGTCGCCGTCCTCACCGCCGCCGACTTTCCCATCATTGAGGACCGGATACTGGACTTTGCCGAAGTGCAAGGCAACGCCCGGATGATTGCCGAGAACCTGATGGCCAAGGACAAAGCCCTGTATATGGGACACGCCGTCGCCGCCGTCTGCGCCGTCAGCCCCCATATCGCCGCCGAAGCCCTGCGACTGGTGGATGTTGACTACGAAGTTCTGCCCACCGTCCTGACCTGGCGCGACGCGATGGCCCCGGACGCCGCCCTGCTCCACGACGATATGACTACCTATTTCCGCGTGGAACGTTTCGCCCGCGGCGACGATACCGGCGTCAAAAGCAACATTGCCGGCCACATTCAGCACAAGGTAGGCGATGTTGAGCAGGGTTTCCGCGATGCCGACATCGTTATTGAGCGGGAGTTTGAGACGCAGACCGTGCACCAGGGTTACATTGAACCGCACGTATCCACCGCAATGTGGTCCTCGGACGGGCGCGTTACCGTCTGGACCAGCACCCAGGGGCTGTTCAACATCCGCGCGCAGACCGCTGCCATCATCGGCGTGCCGGAATCCCAAGTCAAGGTCGTCCCCATGGAAATCGGCGGCGGCTTCGGCGCCAAGGCCATCACTTACCTGGATCCGGTAGCGGCGGTACTCTCCAAAAAGACCGGCCGCCCCGTGAAAGTGTCGATGGATCGCACCGAAGTGTTCGTCGGCAGCGGCCCCACTTCCGCAACCTATATGCGCTGCAAGATGGGCGTCAAAAAGGATGGCACGATGCTGGCCGGCCAGCTCTATATGGTGTACGAAGCCGGCGCATTCCCCGGCTCGCCCGTCGGCGGCGGCGCCCTCACCGGCTTTGGCCCCTACAAGATGCCCCATTACCTGGTGGACGGCTACGACGTGGTCTGCAACAAGCAGAAAGTGCAGGCTTACCGCGCGCCCGGCCAGCCCCAGGTCGCCTTTGCCGTGGAAGCGGTAGTTGACGAACTGGCCGAAATGCTGGGCCGCGACCCCATGGATCTGCGCCTCCAAAACGCCGTCCAGGAAGGCGACCGGATGCCCAACGGCGTCCCCCATCGCGTGTTCGGCTGCCGCGAAATGGAGGAAGCGATGGTCAACAGCGACCATTATCAGACTCCGCTGGACGGTGCCAACCGGGGCCGCGGCATCGCCGTCGGGTTCCGCTGGCAGGCCGGGCAGGCATCCTCGGCCACCATCAATGTCAACGCTGACGGCACATTGAACCTGATTACCGGCTCCGTGGACATCGGCGGCACCCGCACCGCCGTAGCCATGCAGGTTGCCGAAACCCTCGGCATCGGCGTCGACCGCATCGCCCCCACGGTGGTGGACACCGATACCGTCGGCTGGACGGCTACCACCGGCGGCAGCCGCATCGCCTTTGACACCGGCCTCGCCGCCATCTCCGCCGCCGATGACCTGCGCGCGCAGATGGCGCACCGCTGCGCCCTGGTCTGGGAAGTGCAGCCGGAGGATGTGCACTTTGCCGACGGCGTGTTCACCTGCCGCCGCAATCCCGCCGACAATATGACTATCGCCGAAGTGGCCGGCCGGATGATGCGTACCGGCGGCCCGCTTACCGCCTCCGCGTCCGCTACCTCAACCGGCGTCGGCCCCGTATTCGCCGGCAACATCATCGACGTTGAGGTTGACCCGGACACCGGCAAAGTGGACATCCTGCGCTGCACCGCCTTTATCGACTCCGGCACTTCCGTGCATCCCAGCTATGTGGAAGGCCAGATGCAGGGCGGCACCGTGCAGGGCCTGGGCTGGGCCCTGTCCGAGGATTACACCTACAACGCCGACGGGCAGATGCTCAACTCCAGCTTCCTGGACTACCGGATGCCCACCGCGCTGGACTTGCCGATGATTGACACCGTAGTAGTGGAAGTGCCCAACCCGCGCCATCCCTACGGACTGCGCGGCGTCGGCGAAGCCCCCATCATCCCGCCGCTGGCCGCCCTGCACAACGCCATCTACCACGCTACCGGCGTCCGCATCAACCAGCTCCCCCTCTCCCCCACCGCAGTGCTGGCCGCCTTGCAAGAAGCCAACGGCAACGGCTAACCCAATCCCGCCAACGAACCGCCGGCGCAACCGCAGGGATTCCTGTCAAAAGGTATCCGGTAGGTTGCGCCGGCGCAACAGGAGCGCAAACGATGGAATACATAGAGTACGAGCAGTACGAAAACAATAACCCTTACCGCCCATCCCGCTCCCTACCCAATGGATTGATAGGCAATCAATACACCGCCGACTTGATTTGCGGTCATATTGGTGACGGAGGCGGTGCGAGGGAATGGAGACAGCGTATCTGCAACCTCAGCTTTGAGCGGTTGCCGGACAGTACCAAATCAGTTTCGGGCACTGACAGCAGGGCCGCACGCCAAGAGTGCTACAAACCTGTTGGCGTCCCTATGTCCGTGCAGGAGTACGCGGCGAGGGTAGCCGACTTGCCAAAGAATAAGCAGGTGAAAAACCCCAATATCGCCTACGAGGATTTGTGGTGGGACTGCCAGGGCGGGCATTGCGTAGGTCAAGCGGGCGTTGGCAAACCCTACATCCAATTCCTCCCGCCGGACGAACCGGCGTCATAGCAGGCCGTCTGCGCCACGATTTTACGCTGCCAGCAACCCCTTACGGCAAACCGGTATGTCAGAAAATAACCCCCGCCCCGCCATCATCGTCGGCCTCGGCAACCCCGGCCCGCGCTACCGGGATACCCGGCATAATGTGGGGTTCGCCTGCGTTGACCGGCTGGCGGAACGCTGGCGGATGCCGCTGAATGACCGGCGGCGCACCACCGCCCTGGCGCAAGGCTATTATGCCGGCCACCCCGTCGTCCTGGCCAAGCCCCGCACTTTTATGAACCTCTCCGGCGAATCGATAGCCTACCTGCTGGCCCGGTTCGGCGCGCGCCCGGCGGATCTGGTCATCATCTACGACGAAATGGCGCTGCCGCTGGGCCGACTCCGGCTGCGCGCGCAGGGTTCCGACGCCGGACACAACGGCATCAAGGACATCATCCGCATCGCGCGCACCGTGCAGTTCCCCCGTCTCCGCATCGGCATCGGCGCCCCCGTCCGCAACGGCGCGGGCGCCGCCGATGCCAACGGCGGCAGCGTCGGCCATGTCCTGGGACATTTCGCCGCCGCCGAACAGCCCATCGCCGCCGCCGCCATCGTCCGCGCCGCCGCCGCCATTGAGTGCCTCTTGGACGACGGCATTGACATCGCAATGAACCGCTACAACACCGACCCGCCGCCGGACGGCGTCGCTGCGGAGTCGTCGGCATCAGCAGCAGCATCGGAATCGTTGACCGGACAATAATGAAGCGCTGCTTGCCGTCAATGTCAATGCCGTCAATGTCAATATCAATGTCAATGGCGATTGCGGCGGCGCTGCTGCTGTTGGCAACGGCCTGCATCGGACGCTTGGCGCCGGCGCCCACTCCCGCGCCGCCGCCAAACCCAACCCCAACTCCGTTGCGGATTGGGTTGTCGCCCGTTACTGTGGAACCCCCGATGACGGCAGCGGATTTCCCCACGCCGCCGGACCGAGACTTAACGGAGCTGGCCCGGCAGTTCCGCTGGCAAGGTACGCTCCCCGAACCGAAACCGCCGCGCTTTGCCAATCAGAACCTCCAAGTGGGCCACACAGCAGAGTTCTGGATTGCGGATCTGGTCAGCCAGTCGCTGGAGCAGCGCCCCTTCCGCTTGGCCCATATTTCGGCAAGCGCCTACTGGTGGTTTGAGGACGGGATTGAAATTGACGCCGCCGAAATGTCCCGCGCGGCGGCAGAGGCTGAGCGGCGCGTCCTCGCTCCCGTGTACGCCGCCTTTGCGCCGGACGGAACAATATCCAACGGAATAACGCCCAACGGAACAATACCCGACGGAGCAATACCCGACGGGATAACGCCGGACGGGACAATAGATAACAACGGGCCGCCGCTGCATATCATCAACGCCGGACTGCGCGGCGTCGGCGGTTATGTCGCCGCCGCCGACGCTTTCCCCGCCGCCGTTGCGCCTTACAGCAACGAAATCAACGCCATCTACATCAACATCGTCCACAGCGGCTTGTCCGGCAACGACTATCTGGCCACACTGGCCCACGAATTGCAGCACGCCATCCATAACCAAGCCGACGCTACCGAGGACGGCTGGCTCAACGAGGGAATGGCGGAACTGGCGGTTGCGGAAGCCGGCCTGGATACGCGCAGCGCTTTCGCTTATCTGGAACGCCCGTCCACCTCGCTGGTGAACTGGCCGGCGGAAATCGGCCCGGATACCGGACTGCATTACGGGGCCGCCGCCCTTTTCGCCCATTACCTGCGCCAACATTACGCCGGCGGCGCCGGATTAGCCCAATTGCTGGCCGAACCCGCCGACGGCATCGCCGGCATCAACAATTTCCTGGCCCGAAACACAGCGGCCGGCGCAGACGGTTTGCCCTTCACTTTTCGCAATCTGTTCTCCGACTGGATGGTTGCCAACCTGCTGGATCGGCCCAACCATCCGCATGGCTATAACGACCTGGACGTGCGCGCCGCGCACCGCCGCCGCATCCGGCCCGACGATACCGCCAGGCCGGCCGAGCTGTCTCAATACGGCGTGGACTACATCCTCGTCCGCAATGTGGACGGTACGGCGGACATCCGGTTCAGCGGCGCCGCAACCGCCAATCTGCTGCCTACCACCATCCCCGACGGCTCCTGCTGGTGGAGCAACCGCGGCGACAATATCACGACAAACCTTACCGCCCGGGTCGCCGTGCCGGCCGCCAACCCGGATGGCGCGACCGCCGAACTTTCGTTTCTCTACTGGCACCGTATTGAAAACGAATGGGATTACGCTTACATTGCGGCATCCGCCGATGACGGGGCTACCTGGCAGGCGCTGCCCGCCGCGGGTACTACCGACGCCGACCCGGTAGGCAACAGCTACGGCCCCGGCTACACCGGCGACAGCGACGGCTGGCAGCGCGCCGCCGTGTCGCTGTCGGATTACGCCGGCCGGGATATTCTGCTGCGCTTCCAGTATGTAACCGATGAGGCCATCCACGCCCCCGGCTTTTGCGTCCGCGAGCCGCGGCTGGCCCCGGCCGGCGCAGCTGCTGACGCCGCCGCCAACTCCGCTGCCGATCCAATTCCCGTTGACGATTGGGAACCGGACGGCTTTGTCCGCGTCAACAACCGCGTGCTACAGGAATGGCTGGTCTGGGTAATTGTAGAGGGCCGCCCGCCGTCGGCTACGCGTATGACGCTGCATCACGCCGCTGACGCCGCCGTCTGGCACGGTTCCGCCGAAATCACCGCCGGCCCCAACGACACGGTAACAGTAGCCGTAGCCCCGCTGGCGCCGGTCACCAAAGAAAAAGCCCGCTACCAAGTATGGGCAGCGCCAACGCGGTAGCGCTCCCAGCATTCCGAACCCTCAACCAGCATCCCCCAACTCAAACCAGCATTCCATACCCCCCAACTCAAACCAGCATTCTATACCCCCCAACCGTCACTCCATACCCCCCAACCGTCATTCCGGCGAAAGCCGGAATCTATGGCCGCCGCATTCCAGCACGGTCCTGCCTCCACTATCGCCGGGTTTATCCCCGCGCTTGCGATAAAACCCATTACACCGGAGGGCAATCCCGGCGTTCTGCGGTCTATCTCCCGATGCGAGGCAAAATCCTATCCATCCCCTTCATCCATGCCATCACTCCCCGCCCTCAAATCACCGGGCCGGCATCCGGTTGCCGTACCGCAAGCCCGGTGATAGCATAACCCGCGCGGCAGTACATTATATTTCAGGAGATAACGATGCCCGACAGTAACCGCAACCTATTTGACCTTACCGGGCGCGTCGCCCTGGTTACCGGCGGCAACGGCGGCCTCGGCCTGGCCATGGCCTTGGGAATGGCCCACGCCGGTGCCGATATTGCCGTCGCCGGGCGCAATGACGCCAAAAACGCCGCCGCGGTCGTCGCTATTGAAGCCGTCGCCGTCGGACGCCGCGCCGTCGCCATCCCCGCCGACGTAACCAGCGCCTCGGATATTGACGATATGGTGTCCCGCGCCGTTGCCCATTTCGGGCAGCTCAATATCCTGGTCAACAACGCCGGCGCCACGGTACGCAAAGCCCCCGAGGACATTACCGCCGCCGAATGGGATAATGTGCTGGATGTCAACCTGCGCGCCGCCTTTTTGAGCAGCAAGGCCGCATATCCCCACTTCAAGGCGCAGGGCGGCGGCAAAATTATCAGCATCGGCAGTATGTTCAGCATCTTTGGCGGCGGCGGCAGCGGCGTCCCTTACGCCTCCAGCAAGGGCGGCATCGTCCAGCTCGCCAAAAGCTTTGCCGTCGCCTGGGCCGCCGACAACATCCAATCCAACGCCATCCTGCCCGGCTGGTTTATGACCGACCTGACCCAAGCCATCCCCGAAACCCAGCCGGAGCGCTACGACCTGATTAACCGCCGCATCCCCATGGGACGCTGGGGCGATGCCGACGAACTCCAAGGCGCAGCGGTATTCCTCGCCAGCCGCGCCTCCGACTATGTAACCGGCGCCGTGATTACGGTAGATGGCGGCTATTCGGTAGCCTAGCCCCTGTGGTCATATTACGATTTATCGCAGTGGTGTATATCTACCGTCGTTCCAGCGTCTCTACAACCGTCATTCCAGCGTCTCTACAACCGTCATTCCAGCGTCTCTACAACCGTCATTCCAGCGTCTCTACAACCGTCATTCCGGCGTCTCTACAACCGTCATTCCGGCCCCTACAACCGTCATTCCGGCGAAAGCCGGAATCTATGGTTGCTGTCTCTATCATCGTATGGGCATATTACGGCGCTGGATTCCGGCTTTCGCCGGAATGACGGCATGGGGCCGGAATGACGGTTGTAGGGGGTTGCAATAACGGTTGGAGAGACGCCGGACGACAGATGCGGGTTATGGGCAAAGTGATGACCGGATGCCCCGCTGCGCCTATACCCGATTCATACGCCGCACCATCGGCCGGTACAGCCAGCCCGACAGCGATATGCCCAGCAGCACGGCCGCCCCGCTGCTGATGGCCCACGACCAGCCGTACAGCTGCGCCAGCCCGGTCAGCGGGTAGGCGCCCAGAAAATGGAACACCGGCGCCAGCTGCATCATCGCCATCATCCGGCCCCGCAGCTCCGCCGCAGTGGTCAGCTGCATTATTGAGCTGGATACCGGCCAGAACCCCCCGATGCTGGTCGAGCCCACCAGCGCAATCAGAACGCACGATACCCAGAACCAGGGCGCCCACGCCATCGCAATCAGCCCCACGCAACACAGCGATACTTCCAGATACATCAGCATCCCCTTGCCCTGGCGGTTGCCCCAGCTGGCTACTACCATTGAGCCGAGAAATGCGCCCCCGCCCCGGCACATCATCAACACGCCGGTCTGCACCGAATTGAGCCGCAGAAACTCCTGGGCGAACCCGGTTACTACCTGCATATAGGCCATTCCGAAAAACCCGAATGACGCCGACATTATTATCAGCACGGCGGCCATCGGAGTGCGGACGGCGTGAGCGAATGCGCCCGTCAGGTCGGCCAGCGGCGATGCGCCGGTACGCATAGTCTGCGGCGGCTTGGACATCAGCAGCAGAAATCCGATGCCCAGCAGCATACTGGCGCCGTTCAGCACGATGGCCGACCCGGCGCCGGCGGCCTGAATCACCCAGCCGCCCGCCAGCGGGCCAATCATATTGCCAATCTGCCCAATGGAAGTATGCAGCGCCACCGCGTTCATCATATCCTCGCGGGGCACCAGGTCGGCGGCCAGGGCGAACCGGGCCGGCATCTGCATCGCGCTGAGCCCGCCCAGCAGGAATGTAACCACATATACGTGCCACATTTGCGCCAGGTTCAGCAGCGCCAGCACGCCCAGCCCCAGCGTAACGGCGCCAATGCCGAACACGCAGACGATTAGGAACAGCCGGCGTTCCACCCGGTCGGCCAGCACGCCGCCGACAAAAGTAAAGAACAGGTTGGCGACGCCAAAGATGCTGACGGCCAGGCCCAGCTGCGTTTTCTGCCCGGTAAGATCCAGTATCAGCCAGCCGATGCCCAGGAACTGTATGCCCTGCCCAAAGGACTGGACGCCGATATTGAGAAAGAACCACCGGAAATCCCGGTGGCGCAGGGCGGAGAAAGTGCGGAACCGCCTGGAGCCGCCCGCAGCGGTCGCCATCGCGCCCTACTCCGGCGGCTGGTCAAGCAGACGCGCGGCCAGCTGGTGAAAGTCGGCAACCTCAAAGTCCGGCCCGTAGGCGGATTCCTCGTTGGGCAGGCCATAGCGGTTGACATATGCGGCGCGGTAGCCACAAGCCCGCGCGCCCGTGATGTCAAACGAATGAGCGGCTACCATCATTATTTCCGCCGGCTCCCGGCCCAGCATACGGGCAGCAGTGCGGTACACCGCGGGATGCGGCTTGAACGCGCCGGCATTCTCCACCGAAATGACCTCGTCAAAGGGAATGCCGATATTCTCCCGGCACAGTTTTTCCAGATAAGGCTGTTCGCCGTTGGAGAGCGCCGCCAGCCGGTAGCGTCCGCTGTCGGACAGGCGTTGCAGGCCGGCTACGGCGTCATCATAAGGCCGCAGGTCGTCGTACACTGCCATAAAACGCGCCACGGCGGCATAATCCACGGGTACGCCGTGCCGGCGCAGGCAGTAGATCAAGGCGCGGCGGCAGGTTTCCCGATAGCCGCTATGCCCCAGCATCAGCAGGTTGTCCTGGTACTGCTCAATGCGCTGCCGGTCGCGCCAGTCGCTCCAGAAAGCCCGGCCGCTGACCGATGCGCCCTGCTCCGCCAGAAACAGCCCGGCCGGTTCGGCCAGGCTGCCGCCAAGGTCCAGCACCGTGCCGAAAATATCAAAAGTCAGCGTGTTGACCGACGCGACGGCGTTAGTAGTCATCGTTGAGCGCTCCGCAAGTCAAGAGGCCGGGGCCGGCAAGCCGCCGCTCAGGCCGGCTTGATGTTCTCAATGTTGGTCTGGTCGACATTAATCTGGCGTTTTACGCTGTCAAAATAGACGATCAGCCAGGTAGCCGGGCCAACGGTGCGCTTTTCCCGCACTTCGCCCACATCGCCGGCGGAGATGCTGCGGACGGACGAGCCAACCGGCGAGGCCATCACCTCGCGCACTTCAAAATCGGCCACCGCTTCCACTTTCATCCCCTTTTCGTACTGGTCAAAACTCATTGCGGCACCTCCTGCCGGCATAGCATCGCGGCATAGCGCGGATGGCATAGCATGGCGGCATAGCTCTGGTAACTCTGGTAGCAACCCGGCAAACGATCTGCCAGTGTACGGGCGTGAGTCGGCGCTGTCAACGCAGAATGCCTACCCCTACTCTGCCATTCCGCTGCCTGCCGGAATCCCCCCCATCCAAATCCAAAATCCCATTCATCCCGTTCATCCATGCCATTACCTCCAGGGAGAGGGCCGCCTATGGACGAATTGGCGGCGCTGCCGTATTATTCACGGCATCGTTCCGGGGCGGCGCTCAAAAACCAATGCCGCGCCGCCCGAACCCAAATCCCCCAGACCCAAAAGGAGCAAAACGATGAAAGTTGTCAAAATGTCGGCAGTGCCGCGCACCGAAGGCGCCGCCCCTCTGTTCACCGGCCCGGTAGGCCGCCAGGCCATCCTTGACCCCGACGACAGCAATAACTTCAACTTCGGCATCGTCCATTTCGGCGCCGGCGTCCGCAACAAGTTCCATACCCACAGCGGCGACCAGATCCTGATCGTTACCGAAGGCACCGGCATCGTCGCCACCCGCGACGAGGAAGTAACCGTAACGGAAGGCGACGTCGCCGTCATCCCCGCCGGCGAGGACCACTGGCACGGCTCCCGCGAGACGGCAATGTCCCACATCACTATTACCGTCAAAGGCAGCCAGACCACGCAGAACGAGGCCTGATTCCCGCTTGCCGCGCGCTGCGGACCCAATGGGGGGCAATCCGGTTAGGATTGCCCCCGTATTTTTGCCAACGTCGGCGCCCCAACCGTCATTCCGGCGCAAACCGGAATCCAACGTCGGCGCCCCAACCGTCATTCCGGCGCAAGCCGGAATCCAACGCCGTAATTCGGCATTACGGTAACGGAACCGGAGGCCCTAGATTCCGGCTTTTGCCTGAATGACGAAGTTGCCGCCTCCTAGTGGTTGCGGTGGCCATGCCCTCCATCGTGATGCCCGCCGTGGCCATGGTCGTGGCCGTGCCGGTGTTCATCCCGCTGCCCGTGGTGGTCGTCGTGGCCGTGGCCGCCGTGGTCGTCGCCGTGATGACCCGGCCCGCCGCCGTGATGGCCGCCATGCCCGCCGTGGCCATGGTCATCGTGTATCTCCGGCGTCGGGCGCGGCAAGCGCACCAGCAGCAGCAAAATGGCCGCTACGACATACAATCCCGCCGTGTAGTAGAACAGGTTGGCCGGGTCGATGCCGTACAGCCAGCCGGCGATGATGGGCGATATGGCGCTCAATACGAACCGGGAAGTGGACAGCAACCCCAGCGTAGTAGCCGCCGTTCCCTCCCTCACAATGTCCATCGCCGCCGCCGTCAGGATGGGCTGGTCGCTGTACAGGAACAGGCCCAACGCCGCCAGCAGCACGGTCATTATCGCCAGGTTGTCGCCAAAGGGCGCCATCAGCAGCGTTACGACGGCCAGGAAAACCATTCCGGGAACCAGCACTATCTTGCGGCCCAGCCGGTCGGACAGGTAGCCCATTATCGGGCTGGCGATTATGCCCACTGCCACCAGCAGCGCAATCAGCCCGCCCCGTATCGCCACTCCGCCGAAAGCGTCCGCCCCCAGAAAGTCGGCCAGCCCGGAACCGGCCCCTTCCCCGCCGCGCGTCAGCCCCAGCACATCCGCCATATACAAAGGCAGCACCGTGATGAACCCGATGTAGGCCATTCCGCGCAATCCCGCTATTGCCGTTATGCCCCACATACGCGGGTTGCGGAGCAGGATTTTCGTCTCGTCCAGCTGCATCCGCATCGTGTTGACGGGGCGCGCATCGGCGGCCGCCTGCGCCCGCTGCCCAATGTCGCGGAATGCCCAGAACACCAGAAACGCCAAGAATATCGGCACTGCCGCATAGATGCTGATTACCGCCTGCCAGGTCAGCGTCAGCAGCAGAAAGCCGGTAAGGAACGGCCCCAGCACATCGCCTACATTGCCGCCCACGCCGTGAAAAGACAGCACCGACCCGCGGCGGTGGGCGAAATGCGACGACAACGCCGCCATCGCCGGCAGATGCCATACCGATGCGGCCACGGCGACGATGGCCATTCCGATAAGCAGCAGCGCATACCCCATCGGGTTAAACGCGGTGCCGGCGACGCCGGCCGCGCTGGCGTCCGCGGAGACCAGCCAGGCGCTGCCCGGCAGCTGCCAGCCCGCCGCCGCCATCAGCAGCCAGCCCACGCCGAACAACGCCATGCAGAACGCCATTACCCAGCCCCAATAACGGCGCAGGGCATCGGTAAGCACGCCGCCGGGCAGCGATACCACGCCCGATGCAACCTCGCGGGTACTCTGGATAGTAGTGGCGGCAACGGTGCTGCCGCCCAGCAGCAAATCCCGCACTTCGGGCAGCACTACGATGAAACTCTGCGCTACCCAGTGAAAAACGCCGTGTCCGCTGGTCAGCCCGCCAATGATAAAGGCGGCGCCCCGACGAAACCCGGTGCGCCCCTCCGTAACCGGCGGCGCGGCATGGTGATGGTGTGCGTGAGCCATATTGTCCTCCTCCGTTGTTTCCCTAACCTACCATTCCTAACCTAACCCGTCATCCCTAACTTGCAACCGTCATTCCGGCGCAAGCCGGAATCCCCATCCCGTCCATCCTGTATATCCATACCATTACCTAACCCGTCATTCCAAACCTAACCCATCATCCCTAACCCAATCCGTCATTCCAAACTTACAACCGTCATTCCGGCGCAAGCCGGAATCCCCGTCCCGTTCATCCCGTATAGCCATACCATTGCCTAACCCATCATTCCAAACCTAACCCGTCATTCCTAACTTACAACCGTCATTCCGGCGAAAGCCGGAATCCCCATCCTGTCCATCCTGTATAGCCATACCATTGCCTAACCCGTCATTCCAGAGCGTCGCCCGCGCCCCGGGGCAGGCGCGCCAAGCCGCCTGTCCGGGGCGCCGCCCTAACGAACCGGCTGCGGATTTTGACGCCGGCCAGCGTCAATACGAACAGCGCCGCCGACAGCAGCACTACGCTGGCCCCCGACGATACATCCACGAAATAGCTGATATAGATGCCCAGCGCGCCGCAGCCGACGCCGATCCCCGTAGAAGTCAGCGCCATTATGCGGAAGCTGTTGGTCAGCAGCCGCGCTACAATCGGCGGAATTACCACGGCGGCGGCAATCATCGTTACGCCCAGCACCTGCATCGACACCACCACCGTGCCGGCCAGCAGCAGCGAAAACAGCGTGTCCATCCAGCCCGTAGGCACGCCGTAAAACTGCGCCACATCCGGGTCAAAAGTTGTGAACAAAAACAGCTTGTAAGCCACAAAGAAAACCGCCGCTACGATGGCCGCCACTACCGCAATGGCAATCAGCTCGGTGCGATCCACCCCCAGCACGCTGCCCCACAATGACGCCTCAAAGTCGCGGGTAAAGCTGCTGCCCCGGCTGATGATAGCCACGCCCAAGGCAAAGCTGGCCGTCGTGATGATGCCGATGGCGGCGTCCGACCCGATAGGATTGCGGCGCGTTGTCCACGCAATCAGCAGCGCCGACAGAAACCCCCAAACCGTCGCGCCCACAAAAAAGTTGATGGACATAATCCAGCTGACCACCGCGCCGCCAAAGATGGCGTGCGACAGGCCATGCCCAATGTAGGACATACCGCGCAGCACAATGTAAATGCCCATCAGCCCGCACAATCCCCCCACCAGGCTGGCCGCAATAATCGCCCGCACGAAAAAGCCGAGTTCAAAAGGTTCCAGCAACATCATATCTATTTACCGCATCACACGCCGCGCGCCATATCCCGGCTTGCGCCCGTCATTCCAGACCTATAATCCGTCATTCCAACCTTGCGCCCGTCATTCCTGGCCTACAACCCGCCATTTCAAACTTATAACCGTCATTCCTGACCTACAACCCGTCATTCCTAGCCTACGCCCGTCATTCCTAGCCTACAACCCGCCATTCCAAACTTATAACCGCCATTCCTGGCTTACAACCCGCCATTCCAAACTTACAACCGTCATTCCGGCGCAAGCCGGAATCCAAAACGCCGCGCATCAAGCCTAGCCGCAAGCAATACGGCAGCGCCGTTCAGCAGCCCGCAGCGACGGCGGCAGCGCCGCTGCCGTGGTGATGGTGCGCCGGCAGGTTGCCCGGCGAGGGATGGGCGTGAGACAAAGCGTCATCGTGGCTGTGGTCGGCAACGGTGGCCAGCGGTTCGCCGCCGTTCTGCTCCATCCAGAAATGCGCGCTCTCCGCCACCAGCGTCATCCCATGATATTGAATGACCGGCATCCGCGCTCCGTACACTTCTTGCAGAATGTGCGGCGTAATCACCCGGTGCGGCGGCCCGTCGGCTACGATGGAACCGTTCAGGCACACGATGCGCGGCAGATGCACCGCCACGGCGTTGATTTCATGCGTCGTCAGGATGATGGTAACGCCGGCGTGGTTCAGGTCATGCAGCAGATGCATCACATCGTCCCGCGTTTTGACATCCACGCCGGAAGTGGGTTCGTCCAGCAGCAGCAGTTCGGGGCTGCTGCTCAAGGCGCGCGCCAGAAAGACGCGCTGCTGCTGCCCGCCGGAAAGCTGCCGGATATGCCGTTTCGCCAAGTCGGCAATGCCCAGCCGTTCCATCATATCGTAGGCCAGCTGCCGTTCCTTGCGCCGATACCAGGGGAACCAGGCGTTGACCATCGTCCGGCCCATCAGCACGGTTTCCTCTACCGTAACCGGAAAGTTCCAGTCAATGGCCGCCAGTTGCGGAACATAGCCGGCCCGATTGCGCCGGCTGCCCGGCCGGCCATAAACGCGCACCTGGCCGTCCAGCACATTGGCGGCGCCCAGCACCGTCCGCAGTAGCGTAGTTTTGCCGGAGCCGCTGGGCCCCAGCAGCCCTACGAAATCGCCGGGCATCACCCGCAGGTCAACATCTTTCAGGACGGGCGTCCCGTTGTAGCCGGCCGTTACGCCCCGCAGTTCCACGATGGGCCGGGCGTCCGGGTCAGGCCGGTGCAGATGCTCAAGTTCGGGCGGATGCAGCATAGCGGCTACTGCGGTTATTGCGGCTACTGCGGTTATTGCGGCTACTGCGGTTATTGCGGCTACTGCGGTTATAGCGGCTACTGCGGTTATTGCGGCTACTGCGGTTATTGCGGTTATTGCGGATAGATGGCCGTTGCCGGCCCGGCGAACACCGGCCCGACCGCAAACCCGTCCAGCGCGGACGCATCGCCGCCCAGCGCCGGCAGCATAATCCGCATATTGGATACCACCAGCCCCAAATAGCTGTGATCCGGAGCGCCGGGGCCGCCGGGCAGGTCGTCGTCGCTGAGTTCATCAATATAGGATGCGCCGGCTTCAGCGGCGATGGTCTGCATCACATCGCTGGGGAATACGGCGGAACCGAACACCGCCGGCACGCCCTCGCTCCGCACCTGGGCAATCAGCGCGGCCACTTCCCGCGCCGACGGCTCGGAGAAATCGGAGGGCTGGAGGGCGCCGATGACCGTCATTCCGTAGCGTTCCGCAAAGTAAGCCCACGAGTCGTGATAAGTCAGCAGCTTGCGGTTGCCCGGCGGCACCGTAGCCACTGCGGCCTTGATGGCGGCGTCCAGGTCGGCGATGCGCGCGGCAAAAGCGGCGTAGTTAGCCTGATAGTAGTCGGCGTTGGCCGCATCCCGGGCCGACAAGGTATCCCGCACAATTTCGGCGTAGCGCAGCCCCAGTATCGGGTCGGGCCACAAGTGCGGGTTGGGATTTCCGCCCGACTCCGGGAACGAAAAGTCGTAGCGGTACTGCTCCGGCGTAACCGTCTGTTCGCCCAGGCTGATGATTTCAGCGCCGGATTTCAGGTTGGCGCGCGCCATTTCCAGCGTCGGCTCCTCCAGGAACAGGCCGTTCAGAAACACCAGGTCGGCTTCGGACAGCAAAGCCGCTACCGACGGCGCCGGCTCAAAGGTATGCGAGTTGACGCCCTCCGGCACTACGCCCTGCAAGCGGATGCGGCTGCCGCCGATGTTTTCCACAATGCTGGTAATGGGCGACACCGTAGCGACCACGGACAGGGCGCCGGCGGCGGGCGTGTCCGCATCCGCCGTTGCGTCCGTCTCCGACAGGGGAACGAGTACGGATTCGGGATCATTGGCGCAGGCCGCCAGCAGCGCCAATACCGCCGCCAGCAGCGTCAGCAGGATGACGCCGCGCAGCATGGCAGCAGCGGAGCGCATCTTACCGCCCCGCGCGATACAGCCGGGCCGGGCGTCCGGGGACTGTTCCGACAGCCGGCTGATTATTCCGTGGCATCCGGCGTATCCGTGGTATCCGTGCGGCATTTCGCGCAAGCGCCTCCGATAGTGAGATTGCCCAAATCCGGCGCAAACCCGAACTCCCGCCGCAGCTGCCGGTTGAACTCCTCCAGATAGGCCGGGCTCAGCGTCTGCACGGCGTCGCAGTGAGAACAAACCATATGGTGATGGCGGTTATGCTGGTCGGTAAGCTCAAAGTGCAACTTGTTGCCGATGACGACCTCGGTAACTACGCCCACGCGTTTCAGCAGCTGTAAAGTGCGGTACACCGTAGCCAGGTCAACATAGGGATGCTGCGCTTTGACCTGATTCCAGACCTCATCGGCGCCGACATGGCCGGAACGGCCGGCGACGATGTCCAGCACGGAAAGGCGCTGGGGCGTCATCCGGTAGCCCTGCGCGCGCAGGCGGTCAACGGCGGCGGCGTGGCCCGACATAGCTAACATCCTACCTGGCATCGTACCTGCCAAAGCATATAGTTGCCAAGATTTGCGACAGCCAATAATAGCACAACCGCCGCCGCTGTCAACACGCCTCCGAACCCGCCTGTCAACCCGCCGTCCCCGTTCCGCCGCCCCCAACCTGCTCGTTGTACCAGTCCAAAATCCCGCTGCCCGTCCAAAACGATACCCCCGGATGCAGCGCAAAATGCTCCAGCAGCCGCCGGAAATGGCCGATGCGATGCGCCGCCCCCGTAATGTACGGATGCAGCGATATGGCCATCACCCGCGCCGACTCCCCGCCCTCGTCCAGCATCGTATCCAGCGCATCCTTGGCCCTGCGGTACAGCTCGGGCGCCGAATGATGCTGCACCAGATAGATGGGTATATCGTTCAGCTCCACGGTATAAGGCAGGGCTACCAGACGCCCCGACTTGACCCGCATCTCGTAGGGCTGGTCGTCATTCACCCAATCGGCTACATACTCAATGCCCGCGGCGGCCAGCAGATCCGGCGTATCGTAGGTTTCCGCCAGGCCCGGCCCCATCCAGCCCCGCGGCGCATTGCCGCTGAACTCCCGGATTACATCAATAGTCTTGCCGATGGCCGCCCTTTCGTCCGGTTCCTTGTGCAGCACCTGCTGGATGTAGCCGTGTCCCAGCAGTTCCCAGCCCCGTTCCAGACAGGACTGCACCAGCGCCGGGTAATGCTCGCACACGGCGGCGTTGAGGCTAACCGTGCAGGGCAGGTTAAAGTCGTCCAGAGCCCGTTGCAGCCGCCAGAATCCGACGCGCAGGCCGTAGTCAAACCAGGAATAGTTGGGGATGTCCGGGGACACCGCCGCACCTTGCGGCGCCGGCAGCACAGTGCGCGCCATCGGCTGCGTAATGTCCCACTCCTCAACATTAATGATGAACCAGACGGCGACGCGGGCGTCATCGGGCAAGGTCAGCGGCGGACGCCGAAAGATGGGCGAGTAATTGGCGCGCGGGTTAGGCATATTCAACTCCTGCGTCTCCGCCCCGGTTACAGCTCCAGCGCCGCCAGCCCGACGCGCGCCAAATCCTCGTCCTCTTGGGCCGTGAGGCCGCTGACGCCAATCGCCCCCAATACCAGATCGGTAGCCGGGTCGCGCGCTACTACGGCGCCCTGCACTGCCACCAGCTGCGGGTCTCCGAAATCGGCAATGCTGCGCCCCTCGTTCTTGAGGCGCTTGGCGTAGGCGTCCGAATCCTGCCCCGACATCGCCGAGGTGTACGCCTTGCTGACCGCCATCCGCTGCGGCAGAGCGCGGCAGTTGTCCATCCGGGCGTAGCTGAGCATCCGTCCGGCATCGTCAACGATGGCAATAGCCAGCGGCCGGCCCGGTTCCCGCATCGCCTGGTCCAGCATCGCATCCATCGCCCGGCGCGTCTGCGCCAGGCTGAGGGCCGGTTTCTGATACATAGTCATCCTCCATCCAACGCTATAGGCCAATACGGGCAGCAGGGCCCAAGCCGGCAACTGCGCCCGCATTCTACACAGCAACAGCGGCAACGGCAACGCCCCCTCTTTCCAAACATCTAGCCATCACTCCAACCCCCAACCGTCATTCCGAACCCTCTAGCCGTCATTCCGAACCCTCTAACCGTCATTCCGGCGCCAGCCGGAATCCGGCGTCGCAATCCCTACAACAGTAATGAAACCGGCGGCCATAGCGACTGGCGCCAGCCGGAACGACGGCCTACCAAAAAACGCGCCAGCGCCAGCGTTCCGGTTGACAGGTTACGCCGGGCCTGCTAGAAAGTAATGACGGACACTCCCGTCAGTTGACGCAACGCTGACGTGTAGTGTGGAGGGGGCCGGAACCGTCCCGGCAATCTGTGGTCAATTGAGGGATTTTCCGTTGCGGAGCGTACCGTTCGTAGCCGCCTGGCGCTTTCGGCCGGCACAATTTGGAGCAAAGCGCGCAGCAACCATCGCATTTGGCTTTGGCATCGCCTTTTTGGCGGCAGCCAGTTTGCTGGCCGCCGCTATTTTTACGCCCGCGCCTTTCGCCGCCGCCCAAGAGCCGTGGCACGGCGTCCCCGACGCTGGCGCCGGCCCCGTACAACCGCCGGCTCCAGAGCAAGTCGGGCAAGGGCCGGAGCCGGCGCAGACCAACCAGTGCGGCGTCAACAGCGTCGCCGTCGCCGATTACAACCCCGGCGCCGCCACTGCGACCATCATCCGCGACTGCAACACCCTGCTGGATGATGTGATGGGTTCGTTGCAAGGCATTGGATTGCTGAACTGGAGCATAACCCGCAAGATGTCCGAATGGGACGGCATCACGACGGCGCAGGTCTGCGACCCCGCCACCCCGTGCTATAAAGTAACCGGCATCGCACTGACGTCCAAAAGCTTCACCAACGGCGCGGCGCCGGCCGCGTTGGGCAGTTTGGACGGGCTGAAAACCCTGATCCTGGACAACAACGCGCTAGAGGGAACGCTGCCGCGAGAGTTGGGGAACCTCTCCGCTTTGCAGACCCTGTCCTTGAAACGGAACCAACTGACCGGCATCGTGCCGCCGGAGCTGGGCAATCTGTCTAATCTGACAACGCTGGATCTAAGCGAAAATTGTCTGATTGGCAATATTCCGGCGGCGCTGACCACGATGCCCAACCTGAAAATCCTTGCCTTGAACGACAACCACCGTGAAACTTGCGGCGAAATCGCTATAACCGGCCCGGTCGCGGAGCTCTACGGCAATCCCGCAGACCAAAAGGTGGAATCCGGTCTGTACCCGTCCATCCCCGCCGCGCTGGGCAACGGCAACGCCAACGGCCTGCCCCGGCTGGAACAGCTGCGCTTGCAGGGCAATCGGCTGTCCGGGACAATCCCCACCGAATTGGGGAACTTGTCCACGCTGAAACAGCTGCGGCTGGGCAATAATATGCTGTCCGGCGGCATTCCTGCCGAACTGGGCAGCCTGTCCGCCTTGACCGATTTGCGACTGGGCGACAACCGACTCTCCGGGAGCATCCCGCCGCAGCTGCGTACCCTGACCAGCCTGACGATGTTGCATCTGCAAAACAATCAATTGACCGGCGCTATCCCCGCCGAGCTGGGACAATTGGCCGCTTTGACCTCGCTGTCGCTGCACCGCAACCAGTTGACCGGCAATATCCCCACGGCATTGGGCAGCCTGTCCAATCTGGAATGCTTGTATCTGAACCACAATCGGCTGGATGGCAGCATCCCCGCGCAATTGGGCAATCTGTCCAATCTGGAATGCCTGTATCTGAACGACAACCGTCTCACCGGCGGCATCCCGTCGGCGCTGGTTACCGGCCTTGCCAGCCTGCAAGAGTTGGGGCTGGCCGGCGCGGTTACGCTGTCCGGACTGCCGGCCCCTATCGTTGAGGACGCCGGGGCGCAGACCATCACCGTGAACGCCCAGCTGGACACCGCCACCGCCTGGGCCGCCGGCTTTGTCGCTGCCGACGCTAACGCGGCCAGCAATCTGCAAATCACGGCCTCCGGCAGCGGCACGGCGCGGGCGGTGATTTTTACCGCCAGTTCCGACGCTTTTCACATCGCGCGCGGCGCCGACAACGCCAACGGCACGCTGGTCATTACCCCAACGGACAACGATGACGACAATGTGGACGAAACCGTTACGGTGTCCATCAGCGGCGTCGGCGCGCCGGGCGTCGCCGACCTGGCCCTGTCCCCGGCGGCAGCCTACGCCATCACGCTGGTGGATGACAACCGGCCCGATGTCATCTTGCCGCTGAATCCCAAGCGCATCTCCGAAAACGGCGGCGCCAGCACCGTATCGGCCGCGCTGGTAACGGCGTCCGGGGCGGATACCGTCGTAACCATCAGCCTTATGCCGGCCGATGCCGCTTATTACACGCTAACCGGCGCGGCCACGCAGACCATCACCGCCGGCCAGCTGACCAGTTCCGCCACGCTAACCATTACGGCGGTTGACGACCAGACCGTCAGCGGCAACCGACAGATTCAGCTGTCGGCAACGGCCGTCAACACCGCGCCGGAGGGCGTCAGCACCGACAACGCCTCCGCTACGCTTACCATCATTGAGGATGATATGCCCCCTACGCCGGAGCCCGATGCCGACTACTACGGCAGCGACCCGGCAATCGCCGGCGATGACGAGGATGACGGCGATAATGGGGATGAGAGTGATGATGGCGATGATGCCAATACTGGCAGCGAGGGCGATGGGAGCGGCAATACCGGCGATGGCGGCGGTACTGGCGATTATGCTAATACTGGCAATGCGGGCGATGTTCCGGCCCCCGACCATACTGCCCGGCCTACGCCCACGCCAACCCCGACGCTTGCGCTAACCCTAACACCGCTGCCAACGCTGCGCCCGACGGCGGCGCCGGTTCCAGTCACGCCCGCGCCGCCTCCAATCACGCGGAGCATCGCTGCGCCGCCGCCCGCGCCCACCGCGCCGGCGGTTAGTCCCACCTCAAACCCGGCGCCCCCGACCACGGCAACCCGGCGCCCCCCGACCACGGCAACCCCGCGTCCGCCGTACACGCCCCAACCGGCGCCATCGCCGGCGGCCCGGGCGCCGGCTGCGCCTCAACCGACTGCGCCTCAACCGACCGTGCCGCCTCCTAACCCGCCCACGAACCCGCCGGCAGACCCGGCAACGGTGTACCCGGATGCCAATACGCCGCTCACGCAGCAGTGGTGGTGGTATCCGCTGTTGGCTGTGGCCGTGCTGCTGTCCATTCTGGTCGGATGGCTGATTGTGCTGCTGATAGCGTAAGCGGCGTTCCGGCGTAAAATAAACCGCTTGATTGCCAGCGTTACCCCGGTAAGCGGCCGGGTAAGCGGCGGTTGACAATTCCCGACCTCGGCGGTATAGTTTTGGCAAATGCGCCGTAATTGCAAATCCCGCCCCGTAAGCGCGCTCCGCCCGTGCGCTTGTATGTGTCCCCCGACATCGGGGGCAGGATAAGCTTGACCTGACCACAGATCAGGCACCGTCAACCTGCGCCCGCCGACTTTTGCCTTTGGCAGCGGCGGGCTTTTCTATTGCCCACGCTCCGCGCCGTACCGCCGGAAAGTCCCAGCCGCCAAGCCATAGCCGCCGAGGAGGAACCATCTTGACCGCCGCCGCACCATCGCCTACCCCCAGCGAAATCCACGAATCCAGTATGCAGCTGGCGCCCGACGCCCCCGGCATCATCCCCTTTATGGAGGACGAAATCCAGCGCTTTGATGCCGAAGTGGACCGCTTCCGCACCGGCGAGCTGGACAACACCGCCTTTACGCCTTTCCGTCTCCGGCAGGGCGTGTACGGCCAGCGCCAGGCCGATGTGCAAATGATACGAGTCAAACTGCCCGGCGGCATCGCCTCCGCCGATATGCTGGACGCCTTGGCTGAAATCTGCGAAAAGTACGCCCCGCTGGGCAAAGGCCACATCACTACCCGCGAAAATATCCAGTTCCATCATATCCCCCTGGAGCAGACTTCCGCAGCGCTGCGATTGCTGGGCCAAGTCGGCCTGTCCACCCGCGAAGCCTGCGGCAACACCGTCCGCAATGTCGTCGGCTCCCCCACCGCCGGCGTCAGCCCGGACGAAGTGTTTGACCCGACCCCCTATCTCACCGCCTATGTCCGGTTCGGTGTGCGCCATCCGCTGACCCAAAACTTCCCCCGCAAATTCAAGACGGCTTTCACCGGCAACGACCAAAAGGACGAAGTAGCGGCGGCAATCCAGGATTTAACCTTTATCTCCCAGTACCGGGAGATTGACGGGGAACGGCGCAAGGGGTTCAAGGTGTACTGCGGCGGCGGCACTTCCATTATGCCCCGGCTCGCCAAGCCCCTCTACGAATGGGTCTCTGTGGACGACTATCTGCGCGTCGCCCAGGCGGTCTGGACGGTGTTCAACAACGCCGACATCCTCCGCAAAAACCGGATGATGGCCCGCCTGAAAGTGCTGATCGACAAAATCGGGCTGGACGAATTCCGCAACCTGGTGGACGCCGAGCTGGCGCAGATCGGCCCCATCGACTTCCGCCCCCTGATGGCCGCCGAGGCGACCCAGCATGAGGAACCGCCCACGCCGGCCGACGCCAACCCTGACTCCGACGCCAACTCCAACCCCGACTTCCGCCGCTGGATCGATACCAATGTAACGGCGCAGCGGCAGCCCGGCTACAATACCGCCTATGTCAAGACGGTGCGCGGCGACCTGACCGCGCAGCAGTTCCGCGGCCTGGCGTCTCTCGTCCGACAGCACACCGGCGGCAAAATCCGCGCCACCCAAGAACAAAACCTGGTGCTCCGCTGGATCCCCTACGGCAGCCTTTACGCCGTTTGGCAGGCCCTGGATGCCCTGGAACTGGGCGAAGCCGGCCACAGCCAAATCACCAATGTCGTATCCTGCCCCGGCACCGACAGCTGCAAACTGGGCATCACCGCCTCAATGGGGCTGGCCCGCGCGCTGCGGACGGAAATGGCCGGCTGGAACGGCCTGGTTGACGACCCCGGCGTGCAGGACATCCGCATCAAAATGAGCGGCTGCCCCAACGGCTGCGGACTGCATCACATCGCCAACATCGGCTTCCACGGCGCCGCCGTCAAAGGCGTTGACGGCCAGCAAATCCCCGCCTACGAACTGTTCCTCGGCGGCAACTACGGCGACAACCGCATTGAGGATTCCCGCATCGGCACGCGCGTCCCCAAAGTCAAAGTTCCCGCCAAGATGGCGCCGACGGTGCTGAAAGAAATCGTTGCCTACTACAAAGAACGCCGCACCGACCAGTCGGAACGCTTCAACGACTTCCTGGACCGGGTCGGCCTGGAGGAGATGACGGCGGTAGCGCAGCGCGCCCAGGAAATCGGCCACGAAGCCGAGGGCGGCAGCGATATGTACTACGACTGGGAACGCACCAATCAATATGTGCTGGAACGGGGCGAAGGCGAATGCGCCGTCTAACGCCGTCCGGCGCACTGTCTAGCGCAACTGACACATCCGCCCGCAGTCGGCAATCCGCATTATGGCGCAGTCATCGTTTAACGGCCGGGTAGTCGCTTTCGTCGAAGCCCGGATGCCCGACGCAATGGCCGGCCTCATCCGCCGGCATGGCGGCGTCCCGCTGGCCGCCCCCGTGCTGCAAGAGAACTACCTCACCGACAGCCCGGAAGTGCGCCAGGCCGTTGCCGACGTCTGCGCCGGCCGGGTTGATACCGCCATCTTTCTGACCGGCGTCGGCGCCAACGCTATGCTGTCCATTGCCGACGCCATGGGGCGGCAGGACGAATTCATCGCCGCCCTGCAAGAAATCAGCGTCGTCGCCCGCAGCCCCAAGCCGGGCCGCGTCCTGCGTCGCCATCAAATCCCCATCGCCGTAATGCCGCCGGAGCCCTACACCTCGGCAGACTTGACGGCGGCATTGGCCGCATCCGAACTGCCGCTGGACGGCCGGCAAGTCATCGTGCAACGCTACGGCGGCCCCGACGCCGAACTGCCCACCTACCTGCGGCAGCAGGGCGCGCTATCCCGGGAACTCGTCCTGTACGACTGGGGTCTGCCCGACGACCACGCCCCGGCAGTCGCTATGATTGACGCAATGGCCGCCGGCCGGATTGACGCCCTGGCCTTTACCAGCCGCCCCCAAGTTCCCAACCTGCTGGAGATTGCGGAACAGGCCGGCCGGGCCGACCGTCTGCGTGACAGCCTGGCCAACGGCGTCGCCATAGCGTCAGTAGGCCCGGTATGCACCCGCAAACTGCAAGAGTACGGCATCCGGGTAGATATCGAACCTGGCCATCCGCACATGGGCAGCTTGGTGCTGGCAATAGCGGACTATTTCAACCCGGACGCAAGTTAGCAGCCGCGCCGTGAATCAGCGGCGGCGCCGGGTAGGGCGTCAGTACTTAAACTCCTCGCGCACCGGGCTGAATATGTCCAGAGCCACGGCTTTGGCATCCTGCCCCTGCGCGTAATGTTCTACGCCGCCGGGAATGATGTACATATCGCCGGGACGCAGCAGCTTTACTTCTCCGCCAATGCCCATTTCCAGCTCGCCGGACACGATGATGCCGCCCTGTTCGTGCGGGTGCGTATGCCGCGGCACCGTGGCGCCGGCAGCCACTTCTACCAGAGAGAACAGCATCTGTTCGCCCCAGAAAGTGCGCGTGCGAGCGCCGGGCGCCAGCTCCTTGTAACCCCGCCCGTCGGCTTGCAGAAAATAATCGCTCATCGTAATTCGCCTCCTTTCGCATCCTGTGGATAATGAATCGCGCCGGGCTCGGCCCTACCTGTTCCGCATCATTTTATAGGCTTGGCTTCAGTCAAAGCCGAGCCCCTTTTCTTTCAGGCTGGTAAAGCGTCCGCCGCTGCCGATAACCAGATGGTCCAGCAGTTCAATCCCCAGCAGTTTCCCGCTGGCTGCCAAATCTCTGGTTACCGCAATATCCTCCGGGCTGGGCGTCGGGTCGCCGGACGGATGGTTATGCACCACGATGACCGACGGCGCGTTTTCACGGACGGCGGGCCGCAGCACTTCGGCCGGCCGCACCGCGCTGCTGTTGACAGTGCCAATGTAGATAGTGCGGCGGGCAACTACCTGATTGCGGGTATTGAGCAGCAGCGTAACCAGGTTCTCCTGCGGCAGCAGCGACATTTCGGCGGACACCAGATTGGCGGCGTCCTCCGGGCCGGAAATCTGCGCCCTTTCCTCTGGAGCCAGCGATGCGATGCGGCGTCCCAGCTCTAACGCAGCCATAATCTCGCAGGTTTTGGCGTCGCTCAACCCGCGTTGGCCGCACAATTCGGCATAGCCGGCGCGCGCCAGGCCGCCCAGCCCATCGAACTCGGCAATGACGCGCATCGCCATACTGACCGCATTTTCGCCGGCAATTCCCGTCCGCAGCAGTATGGCAATCAGCTCGGCATTGTTGAGATAGCGGGGGCCGTGCTGCTGCAAACGCTCCCGGGGCCGTTCACACGGCGGCAGCTGCCTAATCGTCGGCTGATAAGGAACTACGGCCCGGACGGGCGGCGGCCTTTTATGGGCCGGCGCCAACGCCGCAGTAGCGCCGGCGTCCGCATCCGGCAAGGCGGCCGGCGCGTCATCGGTAACCGGCGCTGCGGACGGCAACCCGGTTGGGGCATCGGTAACCGGCGCTGCGCCCGGCAGATCCATTGGCTCCATCGGAGCATCGCCGGCCATAATTCGGGCCAGCTCAGCCTGAAAATCCTCTAATGCGGCCAGCTCAGTCGGCGACCCGGCAATTACCATCATTCCCTCCGGCGCGTTATAGCATCGCCGGAAAGTTTAACCGCCGGATAGCGTTTGCGCTACGCCCTGCTGTCATCAGCGCACATCGTTAGATACGCCGCCATCCCGCCATACCGACCACGCCGCCATCCCACCATCCTGACCATACCGCCCATACCGTCATTCCGGCAAAAGCCGGAATCCAGCGTCATACCCTACTAGCACGGTAACGGAGCCGGCAGGCATCCATTCCGGCGAAAGCCGGAATGACTGTCTAGGTGGAACGACGGATAATCTGCCGGCCGCTTCCCTAGTCAAAGCGGAACTTGGAAAAGGTCCCTTCCTCTTTAGTGATGAATTCCAGCAGAGCCGGCCGGCCCTGCTGATTCGCTGCCAGCGCGCGCCGCATCGCCGGGCCAATTTCCTCCGGAACGGTAACCTGCTCGGCGTAAGCGCCCAGGGCCAGGGCGACCTGGTAAAAATCGCCGCTCAAGTCTTTCAGCCCGTAGCGTTCCACTGCGGTAGGCGTCCGGCTGTCCGGGTAAATCGCCATCGTAGAGTTGTTCATCACCACCGTTGTGATGGGAATGCCCGCCCGCACTGCGGTTTCCACATCCAGCCCGACCATTCCGAAAGCGGCATCCCCCATAAAGTTGATGACGGTTTTCTCCGGCGCCGCCATCTTGGCGCCCATCGCCAGCCCCAGGCTGTACCCCAGCTGCGTGGACTTGCCCCAGCCGATAAAGCTGCGCGGCGCGCGCGCTTCCCAGAACGGCGATACCTGCTCCCGCGGGCTGCCCGACTCGTGCGTTACGATGGTGTTGTCCAGGTCAACCGTGTGCATTATGTCCCAAACTACCCGATAGGGATTCAGCGGCGTTTCGCTGCTGGTGAGACGAGGCAGCCACTCGGCCAGCCACGCTTCCCGGCTGGCCGCGATTTCAGACGCCAGCTCCTGATTGGCCGGACGCGGCGCCGCGCCCTGCGCCTTGACGGCATCAATGAACTGCCGCAAGGCCAGCTTGGCATCCCCCAGAATGGGGTACTGCGCGCGGTAATCCTTGTTGATGTCGCCCTCGCCGTTGGTAAGGTGTATCAGCGTCTTGCCGGCCGGTATGGGCGCCGTAAAACTGCTCTTGGTAAAACTGACGCCCACGCCGAACACCACGTCGGCGCTGGTCAGGAACCGATGCACCGGCCCGGTCTGGCTGGAGCCGCCAACGCCAAGCGACAGCGGATGATTCTCCGGGAAAGCGCTTTTGCCCTCCAGCGTGGTCATTACGGGTATCTGCAAGTACTCCGCCAGTTCCAGCAGCTCGTCGGTCGCTTCGGCGTACATTACGCCCTGGCCGGCCATAATGACGGGACGCTGGGCGGACAGCAGGCCGCGCACCCCGCTGGCGATGGCGTCGGGGTCGGCGGCGGTACGCATCCGGGCCGGCGGTATGTAGTCAAAATCCTCCTCGCTGATTTCATCGGCGGCAAGGTCTTGCGGTATTTCCAGCAGCACCGGCCCCGGCTTGCCGGAACGCAGTTTCGTGAACGCCTGCCGCATCAGCTCCGGCACCCGGTCGGCATAGTTGACATGGGCGGCCCACTTGGTGATGCTTTCGTAAGCCCGCACCGGGTGAAAATTCGGCTCAATGCCAACGCGTTTGCGCGCGACCCCGGCCGGCAGAACCAGAATTGGCACCCCGTCGGCATACGCCTGGGCCACGCCGCCGAATGCGTTTTCGGCGCCGGGTCCGTTCTGCGCCAGAAAGATGCCGATCTTTTTGCCGTTGTTGACGCGCGAAAAGCCGTCGGCCATATGCACGCCCGTGCGTTCCTGCCGGCAGACTATAGGCCGGATGCCGGCAATGGCGGCGGCTTCAATCAGCGGGTTGGACGGCATTACGCCAATCCATTCCACGCCCTCCATTTTCAGAACATTGGCTACTGCGGTAACTCCGTCCACGATAAATGTCCTCCGTTGCGGCGGCGCTGCTGCGATAAAATTCGGCGGCGCTGCTGCGGCGATTATTGATGTTGACATTGCCCGGACGCGCAACGTTTAGCCGATTTCGGCCAGTAAAGCTTCCAGGGCGGCGTTCACTGCGTCCGGCTTTTCCACCATCGGAAAATGGCCGGCGTCTTTCATCTGAATCAATTTTGAGCCCGGCACGGCGCGCTGAATCTCCGATTCGTAGTCGCCCGTAGCCAGCGGGTCGTCAACCCCCTGTATCAACAGCAGCGGCGCTCGCAGCGTATGAATGCGGTCGCGCACATCAAACCGGTCAATAACCGTAAGGTCGTGATGCTGCGCCAAGGGGCCGATTTCCCGATGCTTCTGCAACAGACTCGCGCGCAGTTCGGGTTCTATAAAGTGCATAATGCCGTCCATCATCGCCAGCCAGCGTTCATAGACTTGCGGATTGGCGGCGGCGTCCAGCCGAAACTGCAAATCCTCCGGCTTGCGCCGCTTGGGGCGCATCGCAACAGTCATCAGCGCCAATCCCTTGACTTCATCCGGGTAGTCCAGGGCGTACTGCAATGCGACGCAGGCGCCCAGCGTGAACCCGCTTAATACGAGATCGCCGGCAATGCCCTGCCCATGCAGCCAGCCGCGCAGCCAGTCGGTATAGCGTTCCACGCTGTCGCAACGCGCGCCGTCTGGATGTCCCGGCAAGTCGGGTGCCAAGCTGCCGGGGTAATAGGCCCGCTGATTAACGAAAGATGCGGAGCAGCCGCCCGCGCCGGGGCCATGTATAAATACCAGTTGCGTCATCGTATCTGCTTTGCGCCGGCCATTTTGACGCCCGCCGGCAAAAGCGGGCCAACCGGCCAAGACTGCCGCATTCTAGGGGTATAGGCCCTTCCGGTCAAGACGCCATTGGAGCTAGGCAGCGTTGCCACCCCAGCCCGTTACCCTTTCCGGCGTCAGCCGGATTACCGGGTTCCCGTCTATCGCCATCTCCCGATACTGCGGATACTTCTCCCGCAGCCGGGCAATCGCCCGCGCCGCTTCCCCGCCGCCCTCCAGCAATTCGGCCCGCCCGATTATCAGCAGATACCACAACTGGGACCAGTCATCCGCATAGTGGTCAACCACCAGCGCCGCCTGCGGATTGGACACGATATTACGCACCCGACGCAGGCCGGTCAGTCCGCTGCGCTTGGGCTTCCCGTCCAGCGCCGAATAAATCACCCCGGCATCATACGCAAAGCATACCGGAATCACATGAGGACGCCCCCCGCTGTCCGCGGTAGCCAGACGCCCCACCGGCGCATCCCGCAAAACGCCAATCTGCTGCTCCGACAGCACAGCCGCCCCTCCAACCATAATTCCGCCCACTCCAACCGTCATTCCAACCCCCCAACCGCCATTCCGCCCACTCCAACCGTCATTCCAACCCCCCAACCGCCATTCCGCCCACTCCAACCGTCATTCCAACCCCCCAACCGTCATTCCAACCCCCCAAACCGTCATTCCAACCCCCCAAACCGTCATTCCGGCGAAAGCCGGAATCTATGTCCGCCGCTTCCATTACAGTAGTAACTAACTACGCCTCTGAATTCCGCCTTTCGCCAAAATCACGGTTAGGACGCCGGGCTGGTTATTCACCGCCGCACTGCCTTGACTACCCGTCCTGCGCCTGCAACGACGCCATCACATCCGGCATACACTCCAGCAAGTCGCTGGCCACAATGCCCGTATCCCCATGCCGCCGCCGCACCTCCCCGGCGGCCAGCCCGTGTATGTATCCCCCCAGCGCAGCGGCGTCATAGGCCGCCAGCCCTTGCGCCAGCAGCCCCCCGATGATGCCCGTCAGCAAGTCGCCCGTGCCGCCCGCCGCCAACGCCGGATTCGCAAACGGCAGCACCCGCTTGCGCCCGTCCGCCGCCGCTACGATGCTGTACGCCCCTTTCAGCAGCACCGTCTGCTGCCATTCCGCCGCCGCACCGCCCGCCGCCGCCAGCCGATCCGACTGCACCCTGCCGGCCGTCTCCCCCGTCAACCGCGACATCTCCCCCGGATGCGGCGTCAATATGGACGCCCGACTCAACCGCGCCGGCCAGTCCGGGCAGTCCGACAAATTATTCAGGCCGTCCGCGTCTATCACCGCCGGCAGCGACGGCAATGATGGCACCCCCACCGAATTCAGCAGCAGCCGGTCTATCACCTGCGTCGTCCCCGCCGACCACCCGATGCCGCAGCCCACCGCCAACGCCGAATAAACCCCAATATGATGGCGCAGCTCATCCGCTACCGCCGTCGGACGAATCCGCCCCTCCGCATCCTCCGGCAGCGGCAAATGTATCGTTTCCGTAAGCTTTACCGCCGCCATCCGGTACACCGACTCCGGCGTCGCCAAAGTTACCAGCCCCGTCCCCACCCGATGCGCCCCCTGCGCCGCCAAGTATGCCGCTCCGATATAGTGGCGCGAGCCGGCCACTATCAGCAAATGCCCGAAATCCCCCTTGTGCGAAGTAAGCAGCCGCGGCGGCAGCAGCTCGCGCGCCGCCGCCGCCGTCATCCATTCGCAATTCAGCTGCGTGTCGGTCGGACGCTGCGCCGGCAGCCCTATGTCCAGTACCGTGATGTCCCCGGCGAAACCCGCCCCCGGAAAGTTGGCGATGCCCGCTTTCGGGCAATGCAGCGCCAGCGTTTCGTCCGCCTCTATGGTCTCCAGATCCACTTCCCCCGTGTCCGGGTTGACCCCCGTAGGTATATCCAGCGCCACAGTCCGAAACTTCCCCGCGTGCCGCGCCTCGTTCACCCGCGCCGCCACCTCCGCCACCGGGCCCGCCAGCGGACGATACCGCCCCGCCCCCAATATCGCGTCAACCACTACTCCGCTGCTGCCCAGCAATGCCTCCAGTCGGCTGAAACGCGGATCATCCGCCGCCGCAACCACCGGCACATCATCCGCCAGCGCATCCGCCATTTTGGGATCCGGATCCGGACGCCCCCGCACTACATAGCAGCAGACTTCCGCCCCCCAGCGGCGCAGCCGACGCGCCGTAACCAGCCCGTCCGCCCCATTGTTGCCCGGCCCCACTAAAACCAGTACCCGCCGGCCCGCCGCCCCGCCCAGCCGGCCCCGGATATGCCCGGCGCAGGCCAAGCCCGCATTCTCCATCAGTGTATCGGCGCCAACGCCGCGCCGACTTGACGCCGCCTCCAGCGACTGCATCTCGCGGACGGTAACAACGGGTACAGGCATGAATGGCATAGCGCAGTTATCCTAATGCTCTCTGGCAGCGAATTTGGAAATAGGCTTGGAAATAGGCCCGGAAATCGGGCTGAAATCGCAGTCGGCAATAAGGCCGGCAGCCGGGCTGGAACCGACGGCTTGCGGAGCCACCGCATCCCCCCACAGAACAGCGGCGTTGGCAGCCCGGAAATCATCCGTATCCGGCCGGGTCGCTACGGCGAAAGCCAGCGCAAACCCCCGCGAATGCGACAAACTGATGCCAATTTCCGTAACCCCCAGCCGCTCCGCCCGCCGCCGCGCCCGCCCATGCAGCCGCGGACTCGGCGCCCCGCTCGGCGCCCGCACCACTTCCACATCCCGCCAGCCCACCCCCCGAAAGCCCGTCCCCAGCGACTTCATTACCGCCTCTTTGGCCGCAAACCGCGCCGCCAAATTTGGCGCCCGGCCCCGGCAGTACGCAATCTCGTCCGGCGTAAATATCCGCCGCAAAAAACGCTCCCCATAGCGCTGCAACGTCGCCGCAATGCGGTCAATCTCTATCAGATCCACCCCCGTCGCAATCATTGTACCACTCCGCCAGCCCGCAGCCCCAGCGTTTCCAAAATGCGGGATATGGAATAAGAACGGTTCAGCACATAAAAATGCACCCCGGGTACGCCGTTGGCCCACAAATCCTCCACCTGCCGCACGGCGTGTTCTATGCCAATCTCCCGCACCGCCCGATTGTCCTCCGCATAGCGTTCCAGCTGCGCGTCCAGCCCCGCCGGAATACTCGCCCCGCACAGCGCCGTGAACCGCCTGATCTGCGCCGTATTCTGTATCGGCAGCACCCCCGGCACTATCGGCAGGCTAATCCCGGCCCGAGCCGCCCGTTCCAACAGCCCATAGTAATGAGCATTGTCGTAAAACAGCTGCGTAATCAGAAAATCCGCCCCCAAATCCTGCTTCATCCGAATATATTTCAGATCCGTATCCAGGTCGGCAGATTCCGTATGCCCCTCCGGATAGCACGCCGCCGCAACCCCCAAGTCAAAATTGCCGCGGATGTGTTCAATCAAATCCGTAGCGTGTGCAAACTCGTCGTCCCCCGCAACGGCGGTCTCGTAGCCCGGCGGACGATCCCCCCGCAACGCAATAATGTTCTCAATGCCCGCGGCGGCAAGACGCTGCAAAACCCCGTTCACCGCCCGGCGCGTTTGCGCCACGCAGGTAAGATGCGCCATCACCGTCAGATCCGTCTCCTGCCGCAGACGCAGCGTAATCGCCTCGGTATGCTCCCGCGTTCCCCCGCCCGCCCCGTAAGTAACCGATACAAAATCCGGGGCGAACCGCTGCAACCCCTTGATGACCTCAATCACCCCGGGCACGCCGTCCGCCTCACGCGGCGGGAAAAACTCAAACGAAACCGTCCGCTTCCGATTCAATATGTCCTTTATTTTCAAACCAGCACCTTGTAACCGATAAGTAACCGCTAATTCGAAGCCGTATCCCGCCTGCCGCCTCCGCCGCCGGATTGTATGGATGACAACGGCGAATGCGACAACCGCCCCAACCCGGCTGCGCCCGTCCCCGGATTGTATCGTAATCGGCCCGCCGCCGCCGTGCCCTCGTCAGAATTCTGGCTGCCGCTTTTCTTTGAACGCCTCTATCCCGGCCCGCGGATGCGGCGAAGTAGCGAATACATGAGTGAATGTAGCGCTCTCCAATGCTACGCCCTCCCGCAGCGGCAAATCCTGGCTGCGCCGCGCCAAAGATTTCATCAGCGCCAGCCCGGTGCGGCTCTTCGCCCGCAGCCCCGACAGCAGCGTTTCCAGCTCCGCGTCCAGCGTTGCCGCCGGCACAGACCGCAGTGCCAATCCCCAATCCACCGCCTCCCGGCCCGACAGCCAGCGGCCCGTAGTCAGCAGCTCCATCGCGCGCGGCATCCCCACCCGGCGCGGCAGCCGCTGCGACGAACCCCCGCCGGGTATCAGCCCAAAATTGGCGTGCTGGTCCCCGATGCGCGCATCCTCGTCCACCAGCGCCATATCGCAGGCCATCATCAGCTCCAGCCCGCCGGCCAAAGCATAGCCATGCACTACCGCTATCGTCGGGATCGGCAGCCCTTCCAGCTCAAAAAACGCTTCATTCAAATTCTCCGCATAATCCGGCAGCAGCGTCATATCGTCAAAAACCCGGTCAAAAAACAGCAAATCGGCGCCCGCGCAAAACCCCCGCCCGGCCCCCCGCACCACCAAAGCCTTAACCGATACATCAGCGGCCACGACTGCCACGGCATTACGAAATTCGGCAATCAGCTCCGGGCTCAGCGCATTCAGCGCATCCGGACGGTTCAGCCGCAGCGTCGCCATACGGTCGCCCATCTCCAGCTCAATACTGCTGTACTGCATCATCCTTCTTTCCTGCCCAGTAGTTCCCACAAACGGCGCACGGCACACGCCCCCCGCGCATCGCCCTCCTACTATACCAAATAAGCCAGGCCAACGCCCCCACCATCGCAAACCCCCCCAACCACCATTCCAGCGTCCCCAACCCGCCATTCCCCCCTTCAACCGTCATTCCAACATCCCCAACCACCTCCTCAACCGTCATTCCAACCCTCCAAACCGTCATTCCGGCGCAAGCCGGAATCTATGCCTGCCGGCTCCATTACCGTAGTAGAAAGTTAGGACGCCGGAATCCGGCGCAAGCCGAAATGACGATTGTAATGGCATCTAAATGACAAAAACGGACGCCAGACTGCGGTAAATCGTAATTTAACCACACGTCCTGGTGAAAGGGACATTCAATAAAGTCGTCATTCCCGCGCAAGCCAAAATCCCCTTGCCGATGTCCTATCCCGTCATTCCGGCGCCAGCCGGAATCCCCCTTCGCCCCCATATAAAATACCAAATCCTGTTTATCCCGCCCATCGGTGTCTCAGTCATATTCCCGATTGACCCGGTAGCGTACCAGCCTCCAGCCGCCCCGCTATCCACCCCCGCAGCAAATCCCCCAGCTCCTCCCGGCATTCGTCCAGCCGGTGTTCCGCCCCCTCGTACAGCACCAGCTCCTTCGGCTCTTTCGCCCAGTCATAGATCGCAACCGCGCACGAAAACGGCAGCCGCGTGTCCGCCTTGCCGTGTACTGCCAGCAGCGGCGTCGGCGACAGCAGCCCCGCCCCTTGCGCCCCGTAAGTCTGCGGCGACAGCGATACTACCCCCGCAATGTAGTCGCTGATGCTGGCGGCGGCGATGACCACCGCGCCCCCGAAAGAATGCCCCACCACTACCGCCGGCCCGTAGCCCAGCGCGCGCAAATAGTCGACCCCGGCCAGCAAATCCAGCGCGCATTCCTGCAAATTGTTCGGCTGCCGGTAATCCAGCCGCAGCGATGTGATGCCCCGCCCCGTCAGCTCCTCCGCCAGCTCGGCATACAGCCCCCTTGCCGGTCCCCCAAACCCGCCGCGCGCCCCGCACACCCAGACCACCGCCCGGTCGGAATCCGCAGCGGCGTGCTGTATCCCCCGAATGTCGCCCCTCGTAGTGCGGAGCACGACGCCCGCGCCCGCGCCGCCGTCATCATGCGGCGGCCCGACCAATACCTGCTCAATCCGCATCCCAATCCGGTCCGACGGATTGCCCGGCGCATCAGCGTTGCTGTTGCTGTTCCCGTTGCCGCCGCCGGCATCAGCGCTGCGGTTGGCGTTAGCGTTGCCGTCGCCTGCCATCGGCTCAACTCAAAATGAACCCGGTATAGCCGTTGGCGGACACTTCGGCCCGTTTCGCCCGCATCACCGGCGCCGTGTCCGGCGATGTCAGCAGCGCCCGCGCCTTGCCCGGTATGTTCGCCCCCACAAACCACGAATTCGCCTGCGACCGCAGTATCCGCGCCCCGTCCTCATTCACATGACGCACCCATTCATCCTCCGCCCCCGCGTCCGTTTCAATCCGCGCATACCCCTGGTCCCGCACATATCGGACGCAGTCCGTTACCCACTCCACCAGCGGCTCCGCGGCCCGCACAAAATTGCCCACCGATGCGGCGTTGATCGTGAACAGATTGGGAAAACCCGCGCTGGCCAGCCCCATATAAGTGCGCGGCCCGTTGGCGAACTTGTCCCGCAGCGTCTGCCCCTCCTTCCCCACAATGCGGATGCGGTTCAGCGACCCCGTAACCGCATCGTACCCCGTAGCGAAAATCAGCGCCTCCATCTCGTATTCGGCCCCCGATTCCAGCCGCAGCCCCCGCGGCGTAATCCGCGCGATGGGATCTGAACGCACATCCACCAGCCGCACATTGTCCTGGTTATACACTTCGTAATACCCGCTTTCGCACGGCAGCCGCTTGGAGCCAAACATATGGTCTTTCGGCACCAGCATTTCGGCCACTTCCGGATCGTGCACCCGCTCCCGTATCTTGTTCCGCACAAACTCGGCGTAGTCCTCGTTGGCCGGCCCCGGCAGCATTATGTCGTAGAAGTTGCCCAGCCACTTCTTAAACCCGGGTTCCGCCCACAGCGTCTCGTACTGCTCCAGCCGTTCCGCATCCGGCACATCAAACGCCGAGCGCGGGTCAAACTTGTGCATAAACGACCCCGCAGTCTCCATACACCGCCGGAAAATATCCGGGTAGTTGGCCTTGATTTCCCGCTGCATCGCATCGTCAATCGGACGATTCCGCAGCGGCGCGCAGTAGTTCGCCGTGCGCTGAAAAACCGTCAAATGCCCCACTTCTTTGGCGATTTCCGTAATCAGCTGGACGCCGGTCGCCCCCGTGCCGATGACGCCCACCCTTTTGCCCGCCAAATCCATCCCCTCTTTCGGCCACCGCCCCGTGTGGCACCAGGCCCCTTGATAGGTGTCAATCCCCTCAAAATCCGGCACATAATGCGCCGACAAGATCCCCACCGCCGTAATCAGAAACTGCCCGCGCACCCGATACCCGTCCGCCGTAGCCACCTCCCAGCGGTTGGCCGCCGCGTCAAACTCCGCCGCTACCACCTGCGAATTCAGCCGGATGTGCCGCCGCAAGTCAAACTTGTCCGCTACATAGTTCAGATACCGCTCGTTCTCCGGCTGCCCCGAATACAGCTCCTTCCAGTCCCACTCCTGCAACAGCTCCTCCGAAAAGGAATAGCCGTAGGTGAAACTCTCCGAATCAAACCGCGCCCCCGGATAGCGGTTCCAGTACCAGGTGCCGCCCACGCCGCTGCCGTACTCCAGCGACTGCGCGCTGAACCCCAAAGCCCGCAGCCGATACAGCGAATACAGCCCGGTTACCCCGGCGCCGATAACAACGGCGTCAAACTCGGCAACTGCGCCATCATCATCGGCATCGGCAGCCCCGGGCCGCATCGCAGCCACGCTATGCGGCTCCGCTAAACTGACCGTCATAAACATTCCCTCCTGCCTGACAAATCCGCCAGCAATTATACCACCCTTTGCCAACCCCAACCGTCATTCCGGCCCCCCAACCGTCATTCCCAGTCCCCCCAACCGTCATTCCGGCGCAAGCCAGAATCCAGCGCCCAAAAACGGAAAATCCCCTATATCCTGTCCATCCATGCCATTACCCCCCCGTCATTCCGCCTCTCCCCCCCAACCGTCATTCCGGCGCAAGCCGGAATCCACATCCCTGAAAGAGACCCCATCCCCTCCATCCCCTTCATCCATGCCATCACCCCAGCAGCCGCACCACTTCATCCCCCACCTCTCCCGTGGACGCCGTCCCCCCCAAATCGGCCGTCAGCGCCGCCCGGTCGTTGAGAACCTGCACCGCGGCGGCGTTGACGCGCCGCGCCGCGGCGTCCTCCCCCAAATGCTCCAGCAGCATCCCCACCGCAAACACGGTCGCCAGCGGGTTCGCCTTCCCCTGCCCGGCAATGTCAAACGCCGCCCCATGCACCGGCTCAAACATTGACGGAAACCGCCGTTCCGGGTTGATGTTCGCGCTCGGCGCCAGCCCCATGCTCCCCGTTACTACCGCCGCAATGTCCGACAATATGTCCGCAAACAGGTTGGACGCCACAATGACATCAAAATCCTCCGGCCACCGCACCAAGTCCATCGCCGCCCGATCCACCAGCAGCGACTCCGTCTCCACCTGCGGATACTCGGACGCTACGGCGGCGAACACTTCATCCCAAAACACCATGCTGAACCCCTGCGCGTTAGACTTCGTTACCGATGTAACCTTGCCGCGCCCGCCGCGCCGCGCGCTATGCTCAAACGCCGCCCGTATGATGCGTTCCGTCCCTCGCCGCGTGAATACCCCGCTTTGGATGACCGTCTCGTGCGGCGTCCCCGGATACAGCCGTCCCCCTACCGGAGCATATTCGCCCTCCGTATTCTCCCGGAATATCACCATATCCACATCGCCCGCCGACTTGCCCGCAATCGGCGAAACGACTCCCGGATACAACACCGCCGGCCGCACGCAGATGGCTTGGTCAAAAGCCCGCCGCATCGGCAGCAGCAGCCCCTGCAAAGTAACATGGTCCGGAATATCCGGATCCCCCACGGCGCCAAACAGAATCGCATCGCTCCCCGACAGCTGCGCCAGCCCGTCCTCCGGCATCATCCGCCCCGTCTCCCGATAATACCCGCTGCCCCACGGCAACTCCGTTATGCGAAAAACCGGCCCGTCCGACCCGGCGGAGCCCCCGCCGCCGGACACCTCATCCAAAACCTTGCGCCCTTCCGCAATCACCTCCGGCCCGATGCCGTCCCCCGCAATTACCGCCAATTTGTACTCCACCATTCCAGCAATGCCCCCGTAACGAAATACAGCCGCAACGCAGCCGCCAACCGCAGTTTATACCATAACCCGCCCCCAACCCAACCGTCATTCCACCCCCCTTACCGTCATTCCGGCGCAAGCCGGAATCCATCCCCCCAAAATCCAATCCCCTTTATCCCCTTTATCCATGCCATAAAACCCCATCCTATCCATCCTGTCCATCGGTGTAAAAAATTCCCTCCCGCCAATGACACTACCCCCTTGCCAAGCCGTACAGCCGTGCTATAATCAGATTCGTCAGGCAGCCAATCTCCGAGCCCACCGATTTCCAGGTCGTTACGGTCATTCAGCATCCAAGTCGCACCGGCGTTCCCTACTCGCCCACGGTCAAACTAACCGAAGGAGTCGGGTCCTGCTAAGGCGCCAGACGGAGCGCCCCGTCCCCGGACGAAAAGCCAGCCTCGTCAAAAGCAACGCGCAAAACCTCCGGCCGTAGGGCTGAAACCGACCTGGAAACCACTAAACTCGGAAACCCGAACCCCGCTAGCAAGTTCAATCAACCGCCTGACACCAGCCTGACACGCCTGACACCAGCCTGACAACCCCCATCCTGTACCAACGGAGGAAACGCCACCCCAGCAAAATCAACCCAACGCCGATGGGCGGGACGGGCGGGAACTAATCCCGTCCCTCCTGTCCATCGGTGTAGATACCCCCCAGCCGTCATTCCGGCGCAAGCCGGAATCCGGCCCCGCACGCCGTCACCCCAGCGCCACCGTCCGCACCCGATGGTTGTTGCTGTCCGCAATATACAAGACCCCCTCAGCCGATATGCCGCACCCGTGCGGCCGATCCAGGCCCGCCGCCGTCGCCGGCCCGCCGTCCCCATGTCCCCCCAACTCCCCGCCGGCTATCGTCGTTACGATCCCCGTCGCCCCGTCAATCCGCCGTATCGCGTGATTCTCCGTATCCACCACAATGATGTTGCCGCCAGCATCGCACCGCAGCGCTTTGGGCGCCCCCCAGGTCGCCGCCAGCGCCAGCCCGCCGTCCCCGGTATAGCCCCGCACGGCATCGGCGCCGGCCACCGTCCCCATAATCCCCCCCGCCGTAACCACCCGCACCCCGTTGCCCTCCCGCTCGGCGATATAAGTATTCCCCGACCCATCCATGCAGACCGCCCGCGCCCCCAGTATGCTTGCCTGCCGCGCCGGCATACCGTCCCCGCCCCGCGCTTTCTCCCCGTTGCCCGCAAAAGTGTCAATCACCCCCGTCCCCAAATCCAGCCGCCGAATCCGCTGATCCTGTATGTCGGCTATCAGCAGCCCGCCCTTGCCGTCCAGAAAGCAGTCATTAGGCTCCCGCAGCTGCGCCAAATTCCCCGGCCCGCCGTCCCCCGAATACCCCGCCGCCCCGGTGCCGGCCGCCGTGCTGATAACCCCCGTAGCCCCGTCCACCCGCCGCACCGCCGCATTCAGCCGATCCACGATGTAAATGCTGCCGTCCGACTTATCCACCGCCAGCGAATAAGGCTCGTAAAGCATGGCCTGAACCGCCGGCCCGCCGTCGCCGGCATACCCGGCCTCGCCGGTTCCCACAACGGTAGTTACGATGCCGCTGCCGGCGTCCACCCGCCGCACAACATGATTCCGCGCTTCGCAGAAATACAGACTTCCGCCCCCGTCAAAATCGCACATAAATGGCTCCCGCAAAGTAGCGGAAACCGCCAAACCCCCATCCCCGGAATACCCCGCCTCCCCAGTGCCAACCACGGTTCGAATGGCGGGAGATTGCGATGCTTCTGCTGTCATAATGCCTCCGGCAACTGTAACGATGCCCTGCTAATTCCGGCGCTAACGGCCCGGTCGCTAATGGCCCGAGATAGCCCGATGTGATGATAGCCCGGTGCAATGATGTGCCGGCAAGATTTTACCCGTCGCCGCCAGGATTGGCTATTGCCCGTTGACCCCGCCCATATAATATAGTAAGTTCGCATCCCTCGTCCGCGCCGAAGTAGTAGCGCCCACGCCATAAGGAGCATCATCATGGTAAAGCAAATTTCGGCGGTTGCGGCAGCCGCCGGCGCTTTTGTTTTCGCCGCCATCGCCATCGGAATTCTTCCCCCCCCCCCCCCCCCCCGCTAAAGCTACCAGCCAGGGCGGTTATACCTACACCCAGCGGCTCTGCGCCGAGTACGGCCAAGCTCCGCGCTGGTACTATGTCCGCGACGGCCAGGCCGCTTACAACGGCGGCAACTCCGACAGCGGCTGGCTGATTGTGCTGGAACGCGGCGGGGGCGGGGGCGGCAGCGGCGTCGCGGTTGCCGTCAGTTATCCGGAAAGCAGCAGCGGTGCGTATGTCAAAAAACTGAACAGCGACCCCGCAGAGTATATCCGGTTCACACCCGACGCGCATGGCAATCCGCAACGCTACGAGTGGAACCCCGGCTCCCCAGGCTACTATGGCCAGGAGGCGGATGGACAGTTTGTGAGAATAGGTCCCGGGTCGGTTCAGGAGCATACCCCCTTTGTCCGAGTGATCCACTCCATCCTTGACCCCTTCGTGCGTTACGACCGCATCGAAACCCCTCCGGGCGGCGGCAGTTATATCCGCTGGGCCCATATTGAATACTGCCACTAACCCCCCAAACCGTCATTCCAACCCCCAAACCGTCATTCCAACCCCCAAACCGTCATTCCGGCGCAAGCCGGAATCTATGCCCGCCGCCGCCACTGCCGTACAGGCAACTTACCATGCCGGATTCAGCGCATCTTTCGGCCATACCGCCAACCCCCCCAACCGCCATTCCAACACCCTAACCGCCGTTCCAACACCCCAACCGCCGTTCCAACACCCCAACCGCCGTTCCAACACCCCAACCGCCATTCCAACACCCCAACCGCCGTTCCAACACCCCAACCGCCGTTCCAACACCCCAACCGCCGTTCCAACACCCCCAACCGTCATTCCGGCGCAAGCCGGAATCTATGGCTGCCGTCTCCATTACCGTATGGGCCGGCTACAACCCCGGATTCCGGCCCAACCCTGAATGATGGCGCAAGCCGAAATCCCCATCCCATCCCGTCCATCCCCTTTATCCACGCCATAAATCCCCCATCCCGTCCATCCTGCCCATCGGTGTCAACCCCCCCTCACCCATACAGCGCCTCTTTCACCGCCCCCACCGCCCGCGTAATCCGTTCCTCCCCCTCCGCCAATGCATCCCGTATCTTGCCCGCCCCGTGTATGACCGTGCTGTGATTGCGACCCGCCAGAAACCGCCCCGCCTCGGTCGGCGTACCCCCCAGCTCCTCCGTCAGCAGATACATCACCACCTGCCGCGCCTCGGCCACCGCGGCGGTTCTGCTCCGCCCCATAATTTGATCCGCCCCGATGCGGTAGCGCGCCGCCGTTTCCCGCAATACCTGCTCCGGCGTGATTTCCCGCTGCGCCGCCCGCCCGGCCACGGCGTCCAGCTGCCGCGCCGCCTGCTCCGGCGTGATGGCCTGCTGCAACAGCCGCGCCGCTGCCACTATCCGGTTGAACGCCCCCTGCAATACCCGCACATTGCTGCTCACCCGCCCCGCAATCATCTCCAGCACCGCAGACGGAACGGCGGCATCCCGCGCCTCCGCCCAGGCGTGCAGTATCGCCAGACGCGTCTCCAGCGACGGCGGCTCTATGTCCGCCAGCAGCCCCGACTGAAACCGGGAACGCAGCCGTTCCTCCATCCGGTTGATAGTTTGCGGCGCGCGGTCGCTGGTCAGTACAATTTGCGCCCCCGCCTGATGCAAGTCGTTGAAAGTGTGAAACAGGCTCTCCTGCGTCTGCTCCTTGCCCGCCAGAAACTGCACATCGTCCAGCAGCAGCACATCCAGGCTGCGGTAGCGGTCGCGAAACTGCCGCATCGTCCGCTTGCCCACCGCCGCAACAAACTCGTTGGTGAACTGCTCCGAAGTTACATAAAGGACCGCCCGCTTCTGTTCCAGCGCATAGTTGCCGATGGCGTGCAGCAGATGCGTCTTGCCCAGCCCCGGCCCGGCGTACAGCAGCAGTGGATTGCATCCGGCAGCGCCATCGCCGGCATCATTCTCGGCAATGGAACGAGCAGCGTGATAAGCCAGCTGGTTGCTGCATCCAACCACAAAATTGGCAAAGCTGTAAGCGGGGTGGCAGGTGGCGGCGTTGGCCGACTGCCAGTCGTAGCTGGGGCCGGCGCCGCGGCTGCGACGACTCCCCAGGTCGTAATCCGCCGGGATGGGCGCGCGTGGCGGCGCCGCGGCAATCAGCGCCGGAGCGCCGCTTTTTGCCCCCGCATTCCCGGCCGGCGCCGCTATTCCGGGCAGCGCGCGGTACTCTATGGATGCGGAATGCCCCAGAGTTTTCGCCAGCGCTTCGTGCGCCATATCGCGGTGTATCGGCAGTTCCAGCCAGGAAACGGCAAACGCACTGCCCGCCGCCACTACCAGACAGCCATCTTCCCAGGCATGGCCGACGCAGGGTTGCAGGTAGGTATTGAATTGTGCCGGCGGCATTTCCAGTTGCAGCCGCCCCAGCACGGCGCGCCAGGCGGAAATCGGGTCGGGGAACTTCGCCATCGTTGTATCGGTCTCCGCTTCAAGTATCCCGGTATCCGGTTGTCCCGGCATCCCGGTATCCCGGCATTCGGGTACGGAGATAATGCTACGGGCGTCCCCAACCTGCCGCTAGGCAAGGCATTAGAAATATAGTTCCTACCCACTTTGAAAAAGTACCCAATCTTATGTTGGCGCAAGTTGCCGCAAAATCGGACTGCCCGCCGCCGCCGCCCCCAGCAGAGGCCAACCCCAACCAACCGATTCGTACCCCGGCCGCCGCCCATAACAATATCTAGTATCCCCCCAATCCGGGATAATCCGGGCAGCAGTTCGGCGCAACGATTCCGGGCGCAAGCCAGAGCCGCTTGTAAGGCAGAACCGCAGAGTTTAGCTAAAGCCTATCGCCAAATTCACCGTCATACCAAACTCCGCAGACCCGTCATTCCGGCTGGCGCCGGAATCCCGCCCCATAGCCAAATCCAAAATCCTGTCCATCCTGTCTGTCGGTGTAATCAAACCCCATCCCGTCCATCCCCTCCATCCATGCTGTCATTGATGCCCGGCCTGCCGCAGCACAATGTGCCGCCGCCATTCCGGCGACTGCTCCGCAAAATCCTCGCGATAGTGCGCGCCCCGGCTCTCCCGGCGATGCAATGCCGCCTCGGTAATCAGACGCGCGGCGGTCAGCATATTCCGCAGCTCATAATCCGCCGCCGTCTCCGGCGCCGGCATCGTGCGCTGCCACAAATTCAGAATGCGCGCCGTCAGCAGCAGCCGCGTCCCGTTGCGCGCAATGCCGGCGTTGCGCCACATCAAATCCTGCAAACTTTCCCGGCCCCTTGCCGGCACGCTGGCGCACACCATCGCCCGCTCCGGCAATCCCGCCCGCAGGTTGCCGTCGTCATCGTCATCGCCATCCCCGCCGGCCCGATACTCCGGCGCATCGCACCGCAGCGCCTGCGCCAGCCGCTGCGAATAAACCAGCGTGTCCAGCAACGAGTTGCTCGCCAGCCGGTTGGCGCCATGCACCCCGGAGCAAGCCGCCTCGCCGCAGGCGTACAGGCCGGGTATGCTGGTGCGCCCCCAAGTGTCAATGCGGACGCCGCCCATCATATAATGCGCCGCCGGCGCCACCGGAATCGGCTCTCGCGTAATGTCCAGCCCGTATTCCAGGCACTGCCGATAGATGGTCGGAAAACGACTTGCCACGGCATCGGCCGGCCGATGCGATATGTCCAGCGTAACCGGCTGCCCGCCCGCCTGCTCCATTTCGGCGGCGATAGCCCGCGCTACCGCATCCCGGGGCGCCAAATCCCCCTGCGCGTGATAACCCTCCATAAAGCAGTCGCCGGCGGCATTGCGAAGTACCGCCCCTTCGCCCCGCATCGCCTCCGACAGCAAAAAGGCCGGCGCCCCCTCCAGCCACAGCGCCGTCGGATGAAACTGATAAAACTCCAGATCCATTACCTCGGCCCCGGCGCGGAAAGCCAATGCTACCCCATCGCCAGTAGCCACCTCCGGATTGGTTGTATAGCGATACAGCTGCCCGGCGCCGCCGGAGCTGATTACTACTGCGCCGCTGCCGAAAGTGCGGCGTTCTCCGCTGATGGCGTCTAGCGTTTCTACTCCCGCCGCCGCCCCGTTATCCACGCCGATGGCAATGGCGTGAGTGTATTCCAGCACCGTAATGCCCGGCGCCGACCGCACCCGTTCCGCCAGAGTATCCTCAATGTGCCGCCCGGTAGCGTCCCCGCCGGCGTGCAGGATGCGCGGACGGCTGTGCGCCCCCTCTAATCCCAGCGCAATCTCCCCGTGCGTCGTGTCAAAAGGCACGCCCCAGCGGATGAGTTGCGCGATGCTCTCTGGCCCTTGCGCGGTCAGTACCGCGGCGGCGTCCGCATCGCACAAGCCGGCCCCGGCCTCCAGCGTATCCCGATGATGCAGCGTCGCCGAATCGCCCGGCCCCACGGCGGCGGCAATTCCCCCTTGGGCATAGCGGCTGTTGCAGTCGTCAATCCGCCCCTTGGTAATCACCAGGACGCGGCCCCGCTGCGCCGCCAGCAGCGCCGCATTCAGCCCGGCAATCCCGCTGCCAATAATAATGCAGTCGTAACGCATTTCAACCAATAGCGTAATGCTCCTGCAACCACCATTCCGACATACTTACAATCGTCATTCCAACGCCCCTGCAACCGCCATTCCGGCGCAAGCCGGAATCTATGGCTGCTGATTCCATCACCGTAGCAGCGGACGCCGCCGGACACCGGCATGACGGCGAATATGCCCACATCCACTACGCCGCCGCCGCATCCGGCGACCCGCCGTTGCCGGACGGACGCCGGGTAGCAGTCATCAGCGTAGCCGCCCGTTCCAAAGCCACCCGATGGGTTTCGGATGCGGCCATCAGCATCTCTATGCCTTGCCGCATCAATGGCCTACCCTCCAGCACGGCGGCATGAGCCTGGTCGGATAGTGCAATGGCCCGGCTGGTCAACGCATCGGCCTGCCGGCGCAGCCCTTCAGCCTGCTCAATGCCGGCGTCGCGGTCTTGCCGGGGCAACCCGTTAGCCTGCTCCCGCAATTCCCAGGCCCGTCCCCACAATTCGCGGGCCTGCTGCAACAATGCCGGGTTGTTAATAGTCAACTCAATCGCCCGGTCAATCGGCTCCAGGGCGGCGAAACCCAGTTCGTTGGCTTGACGAATCCCCGCGCTGGCTTCCATCAAGGCATTGGCCCGCGATTCGTAAATATCCGGCTCATCCGCCGGCGGCAGCGTTGTCATAATAGATCAGTCCGGTAGGGTGGGGTTAGATGGAGGGGCTATGTGGGACTATATTAGGACGGTGGAGGATACAGGGGATGAAAAGCTACTACGCCGCCGCCGCGTCCGGCGACCCGCCGTTGCTTTGATGCCGCCGCGCCTGTTGCAGCAGCGTAACCGCCCGTTCCAGCCCGATGCGATGCTCCTCTGATGCCGCCAGCAGCATCTCAATGCCCTGCATCAGCAACGGACTGGCCTGCAACATTGAAAAATGGATCTCCCGTGCCGTAACCGCCGCTTCCCGGTGCAGCTCGGCGGCCTGCCCGAACATTGCCGCCGCTTGCCGCATCCGTTCCGGGCTGTCCCGGAGCGGCATCGCCAACGCTTCCCTTGACGCCGCCGACGCCCGGTCGGACAACTCGCCAACCTGTTCCAGCAGCGCAGTATGCCGCCCAATCCTTTCCATAGCCTGGCGCATCGGTTGCAGTGCGGCGGCGTAAGCGGCGTTGGCCGCCCGCATCGTGCCGCTTGCTTGCACCATTGCGTTCAGCAACGATTCGTAAATATCCGGCTCGTCCGCCGGCGGCAGCGTAGTCATAATCGGGCCGCCAAGTTCGGCAACGGCAATGGCAACGGCAGCGCGGGACGGGTACGAATCGCAGCTAATTCGCCCCGACCCCGCGCTGGCGACTTTGACGCGCGGGCGCTGGCCGTTCAGTCGGCGCTCGCGCCCGCCAATGCCGGCTCCTCAACCGGATCCAGCTGCCACGGGAAATTCCCCTCAAACAGAAACCCGTCCTTGTTCCCCCATTCCGTCTCCGGCGACTCGTAGTAAATCTCAATCTCGTTGTCGTCCGGATCGTAAATGTACACGCCCATCGAAATGCCGTGGTCGCCCAGCCGCTTGATGCGGACGCCGTTGTCCTTGCACCGCTGGTACAGCTCTTTCAGGTCGCGGAACGAATTCATCTGCCACGCCATATGCGCCAGCCCCACCCGGCGCTCCTCCGGCCCGGGCGCATCCATCCCCAGCGGCACCAGCGCCAGCTCGTGCGACATCGTAGTGTCGGCGGACAGAAATGTCATCCCGCCGGGACGCGCCGTCATCACCGTCAGCCCCAGTATGTTCCTGTAAAACTCCACGCTGCGCTCCACATCCCGCACCTTGATGACCAGATGCCCCAGCTGTTTCGGTGTGTAAGACATAACCGTTACCTCCGTCAAGCCGTCCGGCAGGGCGTTGCGCCGGCAAACCCGCCGGCAATCGGCTTCCTGATGCCGGCAAGTTTGCCGACGCAACGCCGCCGAATGGATATTTGCCGTATTATAGCGCAGCCGGTCAATAGCGTATATCGTCCCCGCTATGGTAAATATATCCCGTTCCCGATGCGGCGGCCCGTTCTGGGCAATCTCCGGTTGCATTTTATGTTAATATGCGCCGGCACGGCAGCCGCCGATGTAAATCGATCAGAGAACGGCTTTGCCCAATCAACTACCCAACGGCGGCCCGGAGGAACGCTGCTAATTTGATTCTGCAATCATATCGGCTGCTGATACTTGCCCAACCCGGCAATTTTCTGGCAAACTAACGCTGCCGATGCTATCCGGCTGGGGCGGAACCGCTTATGACCGACTTGACGCAACAGATTACGGCCACTGCCGGCGGGCCGCGCGTCGCTATGCCGCAAGTCCGCAGCGGCAACGGCTCCGCTGCTGCCGGCGCCGCCAACGGGCATTGCCTCAACGCCGCCGGCCTCGTGTTCAAGCAGGCCGACCAGGACTGGGAATTCGCCGAAATCTCCCAGCTCAATTACGCATCTTTCGTCGAGGAAGTGCCCCAGCACGCCCACGCCGCCAACTCCGACCGCACCCTCGTCGACCGCTTTCACCGCGAAAACACCTATTTTATCTGCCGGCGCGGGCCGGAACTCGTCGGCATGGTATGCGCCCGCGACCGCCGTCCTTTCTCGCTGGACGAAAAACTGGGACGCCTGGAAAAATACCTGCCCCAGGCCAGCGGCGCATCCCTCTGCGAAGTCCGCCTGCTCGCTGTGCGCCCCGATATGCGCCGCACCCGCGTCCTGCAAGGACTGCTCACCATGATGGCGCGGCACTGCCAGGAAAGCGGCTACGATTATGTCGTAATGTCGGGCCGCGTCGCCCAGCAGCAGCTGTACCGCCGCATCGGATTCATCCCTTTCGGCCCTGTAGTCGGCGATGACGCCGCCCCCTACCAGCCGATGTACCGTCCGGTTGGCAATGTCGGTATGGAGTTCGCCGGCCTCTTTCACGACGCCGTTTCCGCGCCGGCCGCCGCGCCCGTCATCCTGACGCCCGGGCCGGTAGCCATGCCGGACGCCGTTACCGAAGCCTTCCGACAGCCGCCCCTGTCGCATCGTTCCCCCGAATTCGCCGCTCTGATGCTGCGCGTGCGCCGCCGTCTCTGCCAGCTCACCAACGCCAACTATGCCGCCGTAATGGTCGGCTCCGGCACTATGGCCAACGATGTAGTCGCCGCCCAGCTTTCCCGCTTGGGCCGGCCCGGCGTCATCGTCGCCGCCGGCGAGTTCGGCAGCCGTCTCTGCGACCACGCCGACCGTTTTGGACTGCGCTACTCCGCGCTGCGGCAGGAATGGGGGACGCCGCTGGATTACCGCCGCATTGAGGACGCCGTGGCCGCCAACCCCGACGGCTGGCTCTGGATGGTGCACTGCGAAACTTCCACCGGCGCCTTGGCCGACCTTTCCCGCATCAAGGCAATCTGCCAGCGCCACGATACCCGCCTGGCTCTGGACTGCATCAGCAGCATCGGAGCGGTTCCCGTTGACTTGAAAGATGTCTGGCTGGCCAGCGGCGCCAGCGGCAAAGGACTGGCCGCCTATCCCGGCCTCGGCCTGGCGTTCTGCGCCGAGCTGCCGCAACCCGACCAGACCCTGCCGCGCTACTTGGATTTGGGCCTGCACTGCGCCGGCGCCGACAGCGGCACGGTGCCCTTTACTCTGTCATCCAACCTGCTGGCCGCCTTGGACGCCGGCCTGCAACGCCAATCCGACGCGCTGCTCGCCCAAATTGACGCCGCCGGCCGCCGGGTACGCCAACAGCTGCAAGAGCTGGGCCTGACCCTGCTCCCCGCAGAGGACGAATGCATGGGCGCCGTAACCACCATCGCCTTCCCCGCCGCCGGAAACACGGATGCGAACTACGACGCCGCTACTGACTCCGTCGCCGCGGACTCCGTAGCGTCAAACGCCGCCGCAGTGGACGCGGCCCAATTGGGCCGCGCCTTGGAAGCCCACGGCTTTTACACCTCCTACGCCAGCGGCTACCTCCGCGACCGCAACTGGCTACAAATCTGCCTGCTGGGAGAAGTGCAACGGGAACAGCTGGAACGGCTAATTCCGGTGCTGGCGGCGCAGATTGACAAGATGACGCGCGTTCCAGTCGCCCGTTAGCCTACCCCGGCTAGTCATCGCCCCCTAATCCGGCGGCCCCGTTTTCTTGGCGGCGGTTACCGTCGGCTCCCGGCACCACTGCCGGCGCAGTATGCCCAGCCGCAAAACTTCCGTAAGCAACCGCCGGCGCCAGTGCCGTCTGGCAACAGAACTTGGCCGCCGGGCTGGGCGCGCTGACAATAATAGTACCGCTAACCGCCGCCGTCATCGCATATGGCATTGAGGGAATACCAAGTTAAGGGGATACCCGCGCCGTCTTTGTTCCGCCTAGCTAAAATCCAAGCAACTAGTACGGGAAAAGTGAACATCATGGCCGATGATCGTTCACCCGCAGAGCGTAGTTTGAATATGTCTCGCATCCGAAGCCGGGATACATCACCGGAGCTTCGGGTGCGTTCCCTGATACATAGGGCCGGCTACCGCTATCGGCTTCACGTCAAGGATATGCCGGGTAAGCCGGATATTGTCATGCCACGCCATCGTACAGTCATATTCGTCAACGGCTGTTTCTGGCATCGCCATTCGGGTTGCCGCCACGCTACAACACCCAAAACCAACGCTATCTATTGGCAACGAAAATTCGAGCGCAACGTTGCTCGGGATCGGATGGCATACGAATCACTGGAGAGAGATGGATGGACAGTCCTAGTGGTTTGGGAATGCCTGACTCGATCCGGTGAAAAATTGGCGGTATTGCTCAAAGAGATCCTGCCGCCTCTGAACTGACGGATTTCCTAAACAGAAAAGTCCATCAGAAATTCATCGTCGTCAACCTTGCAGAACTCGACGTCCGTCCGGCCATACCGTTCAAGCAATGCTCTGGTCACAAATTCGCCGGGTTGAACGCCTATTCGGTTCCGAAAGTATGCCCCCAATAGCGAGTTGTCCTCCGGGGTTTCTATCGCGTCGCCCGGATCACTCTTTTGCGCCCTCACAACTACAAAGCTCGCTCCATCATCTGCGTGGATTGTGAACCTGGTGGGCCTGGCTGGAAAGAAATCCTCTCTGCCAAGTTGCGCCCCAATTTGAATGTAGGCTTCATTCCGGTTCCTGTTGTGACGATGCCCCCAGTTCAGTCCCGCAGTGCTCTGCACTTCACCATCCCTGCCCAACAGCGTAACGACGTGGCAATCATTATCGCCATTCGGTTGTTGCCCCCCGCTGTGAAAGCGAACATGATCTTCAATGTCGTCGTGCATTGCTTCCATCGATCCTTGCCGCGTTAATTCGAAGTAATCGAACGCGCTTTGAGGAGACGCCTCTGACATCGCTTCGCCCTGATTCCTGGCCAGCCCGAATCCTTGCTGGGTGTAGTTGGCACTACCGACAAATGCCTTGATCGGACGGCCGCTGTCCAACCAGATATAGACCTTGCTGTGAACAGCAGGGAGGGCAAGCCGGTAATGGCACTGGAACAGCCCATTTCCTTCGAGCCGCTTGAACCCTTCATGGTCGGCGAGCGAAACACCATCCTTGGCTGCCATGCCGTAGATAAGAGCAACCCGCACGTCCCTCTCCTTGATGACATCCTCGGCTAGGTGGCGATATGCCATATTGGCGTTGGCGTATCCGCTGACGACCAGCAACTCATTCGCGCCTTCGTGGACAGGCTTGACCAGGATTTCGTTGAACAGATCTTCGGTAATCATCGTTAAGCCTCCTCTTTGAAACGATTCACGATTGCCGAAAGCACCGCCTCAAACACAATTTTCGCGCCTTCCGGCGGCACCGCCATGCCGATCTGGCGTCGTACGCTCTCTTTTCCACCATAGAACACATAATCGTCAGGGAAGGACTGCAAACGTGCACGCTCGCGGTTGGTGAGAGCCCTATGCTCGCTCCAGTGGTATAAGTGAGTGCCGCCGCCGCCGCTTGCGGTTACCGTATAGGACGGTTCATCGGGGCGAAGCCGGCGGTAGATTTGGCTGATTTTAGCGCCGCTTTTCATATTCAGCTTCAGGTCGTCCGGCAAATCGGCGGTGAATACATTTTCCCCCGGCTTTATGTAACGCAACCGCTTTACGACGCGCTCGCTTTGCACAGTGCGCTCGTTGTTAGCAACGTCACTTGGCAACCCCTGCAAAGCTTCATCAGCCGTCTTTGTACGACCTGATGGAGCGGGATGCACGAATTTGATGCCGGTGTCAGATCGGAAACCGACAATGATGTAGCGATGCCTTTTTTGGGGTATGCCATATTGCTCAAATTTATACAAGTGCGGCACTACGTCATATCCCTCCCCTGAACAGCGTAACTCTGTTAATATGCGTTCAAAGTCGGCTTTTTTGTTGACCGACGACAGCCCGCTGACGTTCTCCGCAACAAAAAACATAGGGGAAAGGGCATTCAGAGCCTTGATGCCGTATTTGTACAGCTCCCCATATTCACCGTCTATACCGCGACGCTCTCCAACCGCGCTGAAATCATTGCAGGGAAACCCGAAAACCAGCCCATGGATTTGCCCATGTTGCTTTTGCAATTGGCAAAAATCAACGTTTTTCACATCCGATTTTATGATGCGACCGGACTGAACTACCCACTTTCCTATGGTGTCACACGCATCCTTATCCTGGTCCGTTGCCCAAGTGTGATGAAATTCCCAGCCCGCGCATTTGGCCCAAGATGCCCCTAATGCCATGCCGCCGGCACCGCAGAACAGCTCCCCGAGTTGCACGATTCCCTCGGGGTATGACAAATCAGCGGGGCGCGCCGGACCACGCTCCGTAGATTTGCTCAGCGTAGGAAATGATGCCTGCACAAGAAACCTCCTCTTATATGATGGCCTGAATGTACAGCATTGCGTCAATACCCGTCAATGACCGCAGCGTCACAGCGGTTCAATCAGACGAACATCGCTGGCCACGCTAGCGGCGGCGGGCATCTCTACGCCTAGCTAACCGTCCAGCCTCAAAAAATCCCCTGCAATGCGCTTCAGAAAGTCGGCATCTGTCGCCGCCATATCGTGCAGGTCAACGATTATCGGCAGGCTGGATTCGTCAAAATCCGCGTCCAGATGGCCCATCACTGCGCCCGGTATCGGCTGCCCGCCGTTATCCAGCAGCAGATCCAGATCCGAATAGCGGCGCGCGTTGCCCGTAACGCGGGATCCGTACACCCAAATGACCGCATCCGGCAATCGCCGGCGGATAATATCCAGCGTCCACGCCCGATCCCGCGCCGACAAGTCAACCCGGCGCGCCCCAGCCTGCTGTCCGTCCATTTCGTCCCTATCCGCCATCGGCAATGCCCCATTCCATTGCGACCAGCAGAGCGCGGGCGTGGATAGCGAAAGCTGCGGCGCGCGCCACAATGGCATCGGCCATCGGCTCGCTGTAAGCGTGTACGGCGCGATTGCGATTTTCTACATACTGCATCCAGTCGTCGCACTCGGCAATCAGCCCCAGATCGGCAGCTTCCCGTATCCGGCGGCGCGGCGACATCCGGTGCGCCTCGCGTATGCCGGCCGCCAATTCCAGATACCGCCCCAAAACCGACACGGCGGCTTCAAAGGTAAAAGTGAACCGCAGGATTACCGAATCCCGCAGAAAACTGCTGTCGGGATGGGCGGCCCGTTCCCGAATCGCTTCATCCAGTCGGGCCAGCGCATCGCGTAGGGGTTGCAAGTTAACATCCATGCCGTCATTGTACACCCTCTACACTCTCAACCCCACCGTCATTTTGGCGAGAACCGGAACCCAACACCAACGCGGGATCTCCACCGGATCGAGGCATCAATCAAAAAGGGGCGCCCGCCGTAACGGACGCCCCTTTGATGCCGGAATGCCGCATTGCTGCCCTTGACACGCGCCAACACGCGCGCGCCCGGCGGCAATTACCCCTCCTCCATCCGCTTCATATAGTTCATTGCGCTGCCCGCTTTGAACCATTCTATCTGCGTGTCGTTGAGCGTGTGCCGCAGGTTGATGCTTTCCTCGCTGCCGTCGGCGTGCTTCAGCAGCGCCTGCACCGGGCGGCCCGGCGCCAGCTCCGACAAACCTACCAGGCTCATCCGGTCGTCCTCCAGCACCCGTTCCCAGTCCGCCGGATCCTCAAAAGTCAACGGCAGCAGGCCCTGCTTTTTCAGGTTGGACTCGTGGATGCGCGCGAAACTGCGGGTGATAATCGCCGCTGCGCCCAGCATCCGGGGCGACAAAGCGGCGTGTTCCCGGCTGGAACCTTCCCCATAGTTCTCGTCGCCGACGGCTACCCAGCGGATGCCCTCGGCCTTGTAAGCGCGGGCAATTTCCGGTATCGGCATAATCTCCTCGCCGGAAAGCTGGTTCTTGCCCATTCCGGTGTCATCCGTATAGGCGTTGTTGGCGGCCAGGAACATATTGTCGCTCAGGTTGTTCAGATGCCCCCGAAACCGCAGCCAGGGACCCGCCGGCGATATGGAATCGGTAGTCGTCTTGCCCTGCGTCTTGACCAGAATCGGAATGTCCTCAAAGTCCCGGCCGTTCCACGGCTCCCACGGTTCCAGCACTTGCAGCCGGTTGCTGGCCGGGTCAACCCGCACTTCCACATCGCTGCCGTCCGCCGGCGGCTCCACATACATATCGCTGCCGGGGTCAAACCCATTGGGCGGCACTTCCGGCGCTTCCGACGGCGGTTGCAGCATAAACTCGTTGCCGTCCGCGTCCGTCAAAGCGTCCGTCAACGGATTGAACGACAGCCGACCGCCCAGTCCCATCGCCACCGCCAGTTCCGGGCTGGCGATAAAGTTCATCGTGCCGGCGTTGCCGTCGTTGCGGCTCGGGAAATTGCGGTTGTAAGAGGTAACGATGCTGTTGTCGGTGCCGCGCGCTTCCGGCCGGTTCCACTGCCCGATGCACGGCCCGCAGGCGTTGGCCAGCACCGTGGCGCCGATGGCTTCCAGCGCCGCCTGCTGTCCGTCCCGTTCAATCGTCGCCCGCACCTGCTCCGAACCCGGCGTAACCAGCAGTCCCGCCGCCGCCTTGACGCCCCGTTCCGACGCCTGCCGCGCCACATCGGCGCACCGCTCCATATCCTCGTATGACGAGTTGGTGCAGCTGCCTACCAGCGCCACCGCAACCTGGTCGGGGAACCCCTCCTGCGCCGCCTCCGCCGCCAGCTGCGATATGGGACGCGCCCGGTCCGGCGAATGCGGCCCGGTTACGTGCGGCTCCAGCGCGGACAGGTCAATCTCGACGATGCGGTCGTAGAACTGCTCCGGGTTCGCTGCCACTTCGGGGTCTGAAGTCAGCAGATGGGCGTGCGCGGCGGCGATTTCCGCCAGCTCGCCCCGCCCGGTAGCCCGCAGATAGGTTGCCATCCGCTGGTCCCAGGGGAATACATCGCCGGTTGCCCCCAGCTCGGCCCCCATATTGCAGATGGTGCCTTTCCCGGTAGCGGAAATGGACGCGGCGCCCGGCCCGAAGTACTCAATGATGGCGTTGGTGCCGCCGGATACCGTCAGCTCGTAGGCCAGTTTGATGATGACATCCTTGGGCGCCGTCCAGCCCTGCATCGCCCCGGTCAGCTTGACGCCGATAATCTGGGGATAGCGCACTTCCCAAGGCAGCCCCGCCATCACATCGGCGGCGTCCGCCCCGCCCACGCCAATCGCCAGCGAGCCCAGCCCGCCGCCGTTCACCGTGTGCGAATCGGTGCCGATTATCAGGCAGCCCGGAAAAGCGTACTTCTCCAGCACTACCTGATGGATGATGCCCGAGCCCGGACGCCAGAACCCCATCCCGTACCGCCGGCAGGCCGATTCCAGAAACTGATACACTTCGTTGCTTTCGTTCAGCGCATCCTGCAAGTCCGAGGATGCGCCTACCCGCGCCTGTATCAGATGGTCGCAGTGCACCGTAGTCGGCACTGCCACCCGATTGCGGCCCGACTGCATAAACTGCAAAATCGCCATCTGCCCGGTAACATCCTGGTGCGCTACCCGGTCGGGGCGCAGGTTGATGTAGCTGTCGCCGGGGCGCAAGTCGGCATCGGCCACATCGTCCAGATGGGAAAGCAGCAGCTTCTCCGCCAGCGTGAGCGGACGGTTCAGACGCGCCCGAACCTCTTGCAGTTTGGCGTCCATCTTGCGGTAAGTTTCCCGCACCAATTCCGGCGTTGAGTCTATGTTGCTCATCGCAGTTTGTTCCTCCTCAAAATTGACTGGCCGGCGCCGCAATCCCGGCGCGCCATCCGCCGGCAATTCTACCCGCAAAGCCGCCGGAACGCTACCGTCGGAACGCTATATGATGCCGGCAGCGCGTCGCGTTTCCCATCAGGCGGTTTGGCATTCCGGCATTCCGGCTTGCGCCGGAATCTATACACGCTAATGGATGCCAGAGCTTCGCCGCAGCGACGGCGCTAGGCCGCAAACCGCCTGCAACGCGCCGCTGGCGGCGCACAAACTTGCGCCCGGCACTAACCTGCCGGGCGCACAGGCGGGCCGGTTACGCTCCGGCGGCGCCGGCGGGCGCAATGCCCCTGGCAAACCGGCCGGCCGACTACTTGAAATAGTCGTAGTTTTTCTGAATGTACTCGTTGTACATTTCAGGAACTGCTTCCTCGGCGAAAATCGCCGTTACCGGGCAAACCGGCTCGCACGCCGCGCAGTCAATGCACTCATCCGGGCTGATGTAGTACATATCGTCGTCGTCGGTAGTGTAAATGCAATCTACCGGGCAGACATCCACGCAAGCGGCATCCTTGACGCCTACGCACGGCTCGGTGATGATGTAGGTCATAGCGGTTTCCCCTCTCCAAGTGTGGCTGAGTTCGGACGGGCGATTGGCAGCGGCGGCTCGCCCGCGCTCACTACGGAATTATAGCACGGCAGGCAACGATTGCAACCGCCTGATTGCCGCCGCCATCCCAAAACCCCTAACCGCGCCATCCCCAACCCCAAACCGTCATTCCGGCGAAAGCCGGAATCTATGGCTGCCGTCTCCCCCTAACCATCATCCCAAACCATCTAACCGCCATTCCAAACCCCTTGACCGTCATCCCCATCCCATAACCGTCATTCCGGCGAAAGCCGGAATCTATGGCTGCCGTCTCCATTGCCGTACCGACAGGTTATAACGCCGGCCTCCGGTTTTCACCGAAACGACGGTTGCGGCAACCCCGGCAGCCCCACCCCTTGATGCGCGCCGCCGCCCGCCGGCGCAAAAGCCGGCGCCGCCTACATCCGCTGAAAGCGCTTTTTCGTGGACAGCGTTACGAAGGTCTGCGTTTTCTGCACCCCTTCAATCACTCCGATGCGGGTACGCAGAAAATCCCCCAGGCTTTCCGCCGATTCCAGCGCCGTCCACACGAACACATCGTAAGGGCCGGTGGCGACCACCACATAATGCGCTTCGTCCAGGTCGGCAATGGATTCCGCCACAATGTCGGACTTGCCGGGGCCGGTTTCCAGCCCAATCAGGGCGGTAGTTCCGTAGCCCATCTTTTCCAGGTTCGGCACGGCGATGATATGGACGATGTCCTCGTCAATCAGGTAGCGCAGCCGGCGGCGCACCGTACCCTCGCTGACCCCTACGGTACGGGCGATCTTGGCGTTGGACGCCCGCCCGTCCGCTTGCAGTACCCCGATTATCTGCAAGTCAAGTTCATCCATCTGTCCGGCTGCCCCTTGCCAATGTCCCTGCGGCGGTATCGCTTTCCGGCCACGCAGCGCAATGCAACACCGCGCAGCGCAAAAAGCGCAACTATCGTAATCCCTGCCCTGTCGCTTGTCAACGCCGCATCGGGATTCCGACGCCGCTATTCGTTATCGCATTGCCGGATTCGCAACCGATTGCCGCCGCAACGCGCATATCAGCGCACCCGCATCCCCGAACCTAATCATACGCCCCCTTACCGTCATTCCGGCCCCCCAACCGTCATTCCGCCGCCCCAACCGTCATTCCGGCCCCCTACCGTCATTCCGGCGCAAGCCGGAATCCACATCCCAATCATCCCGTAAATCCATGCCGATACCCCGTAGCTGGCCGCACCGCCGCCGGCCTTACCCCAAACTCAACGCCCCTACACCGACCACTATCATCAGTATGGATATGCCTTTCATCGCCAAGGCGCGCGGCGTCAGCGACTCGTCCAGCAGCTGCCAGCGCACTCGCGACAGCAGCGTGGACATCACGAACACGAACAGCGGGCGCGTCGCCAACGCCGCCGCGACCAGCGACGCCGGCCCCAGGCTGTAAGCGTACACCGACAACAGTATGGACACTGCCGGCATCAGCGACTCTCCGAAAAGCAGCATTCCCAGCACCGTTGGCCGCCGCGCCGCCGCCAGCAGCCCCGGCCCGCCGCCGCGCACTCCCACCGCAAAAAAGACCGTCCCCACCATTAGCTGTTGCAGCCCGAACACCGCCAGCGTCGGCAGCCCGGCGTTCAGCGCCGATTTGGCTACCACAAAGCTGCCGGCCATACAGATTGCGCTGCCCGTCAGCAGCAGCGGCCCGTACCCGGTAAGCCGCCCGGTCAGCGACAGCGCCGCCGCCGTCGGAACTGCTATTCCGGCGCTGCTGCCAATCCGCCCGTAAGGCTGCTCGTGGAACAGCCGCAGGGAAATCAGTATGGCGCCGGATACTACCAGTCCCACTGCGCCCCACTGCACCGGCGAGATGCGCTCCCCCAGAAAGAACATCGCCAGTATCGCTACGAATATGGGATTGGTCTGCGCGATGGCCACGGCGCGCGACGCTTCCATCAGCCGCAGCCCCCGGAACATCAGCACTACCGAGCAGCCCATCAGCAAGCCGGCGGCAATGGGGCGCGCCACCGTCTGCCATTCCGTGCCGGCGGGAATGCCGATGACGGCCAGCAGTATGCTGGAGTACAGCATCCCGCACACTCCGCACCACAGGCACAGCGGCTGCACCCCCTGAAAGTGAAACGACAGCAGCCGCTTGTCGCAAACGCTGACAAAGCAAAACGCCAGCGAACTGCCCAACGCAAATACGGCCCACATCAGAATGTATCCTCAAATTCACCGTCATTCCGGCTTTCACCGTCATTCCGGCGAAAGTTTTCGTCCTGCCAGTACCCCAACCGTCATTCCGGCGAAAGTTTTCGTCCTGCCAGTACCCCAACCGTCATTCCGGCGAAAGTTTTCGTCCTGCCAGCACCCCAACCGTCATTCCGGCTTGCGCCGGAATCCAGCGATGTAATCTGCGACTACACTAATGAAATCAGCGACCATAGATTCCGGCTTTCGCCGGAATGACATTTAGAGAGAAAGCATACGCTGGACTGCCGTGAGTCGTGCTCCGACGACATACCCTAAAACCCGCACCGTTCCCCGCAGTCATCCGCCTGCCGACCCAGCCAGCGGCTAATCCGCATCCGGTTGCGGGCGAACTGCCGATAGCCGGCGTCAAACACCGGACGCGCTGGCCACCATCCCGTCCAGCCCAGAACCCAGCCGATGCCGGCCCGGCGGTAGCCCTCCCGCAGAGTATCCATTCCCACCGTAACGCTGCCGTCGGGCCGGATGCCGTACAGCGCCGCTTGCAGCCGGGCATAGTCCACCTCCGGCCCCAGCCCGAGCTCCGGCGCCGCAGCGTCAAAATCCGGCGCCGTAATGTCCACTGCCTCAATCGCCGCCGGACGGCGCCGGCGCAGCGCCAATACCTCCCGCCGGCACAGCGGACAAGCCCCGTCGTACAGCATCCGAAACCGGCCGTCGGCAAAGACATCCGGCAAAATATCGGCCATAGTCATCCCCATTCCCGTCGGTTGCGTTCCCCTCTGCCGTTCCGTCCTGCGGTTCAGTCATCCGCCGCCGCCGGAGTTGACGCCGCAGCAGCGTTGGCATCCGCGTTGGCATCAGCATCGACATCGCCGCCCGCATCCGCCGCCATTTGCGCCGCCTGCGCCGCCGCCAGCTGTGCCACATCGGTGCCGACATCCTGCACGCCGTACTGCTTTTCCAGCTCGTAAATGGCGTCCAGCCCCAGCACGGACGCTACATCCCAGCGGGTGCCGTAACGCTCCGGATTGACCTTGCCGTCGCTGATGAGTTCCGCGTAGGCGGCGCGCACCTGCTTATAGATAAGCCAGATTGTGCTGCCGCAAATCATTATCTTGTAGCCCAGCTCGTCCATCGTCTGCGTAGTCGCCAGGTCGCCGTTGTACATTCGCGGCACATCCGCCAGGTCGCGGGCGTAGCGGCGTATGTCGTCCTGCGACTTGATGCCGTCCACAAACACCAGGTCGGCGCCGGCGTCCGTATAGGCCCGGCAGCGCATCACCGTATCATCCCATCCGTTGACCGCATAAGCGTCGCAGCGGGCGATGATGACGAAATCGGGGTCGCGGCGGGCGTCCAAAGCGGCGCGGATTTTCTGGATCTGCTCCTCAACCGGCACTACCTGCTTCCCGGCGAAAAAGCCGCATTTCTTGGGAAACAGCTGATCCTCCAGATGGATGGCGGCCACGCCGGCGGCCTCGTATTCCCGCACGGTGCGCTGCACATTCAGCGGATTGCCGTAGCCCGTATCGGCGTCGCAGATGACCGGAATGTTCACCGCATCGGCGATATATTTGGCGTTGGCGACCATTTCGGTCATCGTGAGCAGGCCCACATCCGGGAACCCGCGCTCGGCGGCCGTGCCGGCGCCGGTCATATAGACCGCCTGGTGGCCCACATCTTCGGCAATGCGGGCGTGCAAAGCGTTCAGCACAAACGGCGCCACCACCAGCCCCTCAGCCCCCAGCATCCCCCGCAATTTCGCAGTAGCTTTCATAGAACAGTACCTCCATTCGCAGTTTTGGCATGGATAAAGGGGATATACGGGATATTGGGATTCCGAGATGCGGATGATGGAATCCGCATTTCCGCTGATTCATCCCTTTCATTCCCTTTATCCATGCCATCAATTCTTGCGCCGGTTAAAGCGGCGGTATTGCAGTTTGGGGTTGCCGAAATTAATCAGCATCCCCACCTCAATCCCCGTTGCCGCCAGATAGTTGATGATCTGCGCTTCATGCTGCGGAGCGACTTTAGGAACCGCTTTCAGCTCAACGATTACCTTTCCCGCAACCAACAAATCGGCATAGAAAACGCCCACCGACCGGCCCCGAAAATATACCTCAATAGGAGCCTGCCGCTGCACTGCGATTCCACGGTCCTCCAGCGCGATTGCCAGCGCGCTTTCGTACACCGCCTCCAGAAATCCGGCCCCTAATTCGTTGCTCACATCAAAGGCGCAACCGATGATCCGTTCCGTCAATTCCGAATACAACATCCCCTGTATCCCCTTTATCCATGCCATACTCTGCGCCCGCCGTCCCTAGTCCCAGGGCGGCAGTACGGCTTCCAGCCAGGGCGTCAAGTCCCGCAGCACCTCCGCCGGTATTTCGTGCCCCATATCGTATTCACGATACTCCGGCGCATAGCCCTCGGCGTCCAGAAACTCCCGCGTCCGCCGCGCGCTGTCCATTGACACCATCTGGTCGTATTTGCCGTGCGCCACGAACACCGGCTGGCTGCGCCGTTCCCGTTCCGGCAGACGCGGACGCAGTACCTCCGGGTCCGGCAGCGATGCGCTCAACGCCACCAGGCCGGCGAAAGTTTCCGGCCGGCCCAGTCCCATCCGATAGGTCATCCCGCCGCCCTGCGAAAAGCCCAGCAGCAGCGCGCGCCCGTCGCCCGCCCGGAACTCGGCCAGCGCCTGCTCAAAAAAAGCGGCCAGCAGCGTTTCGGCCTGTTCGTAATCATCCTCAACCGCTTGGCCGCGCGGCGGATGCCACCCGTAGCCAATCATCCCCGGCCCCAGCTCAAAAGGAACCGGCGCATTGGGGCAGACATAGACATAGCCCCGGCTGTTGATGGACGGCGCCAATCCCGCCAGATCCTGCATATTGGCCCCAAAGCCGTGCAGCATCACGATTACCGGATAGTCGGCGCTCGCGTCGTAATCGTCGGGAAATATCGCCAGATAATGCAAACCGTCGCCGGCAACGCGACGCTGTTCTGCGTGCATCAGACAAGCTCCTGGTGGGCTGCCGGCGGCAAGCGAACCGCACGCCGGCGCGTATTGGATAACCGCCCCTATCCTAACATATCGCCGCATATCCCCGCCGGATGCTCGCATAGCCGCAGCATAGCGCGGCGCCAGGTTATCCTCCCTACTCAATCAAGATGCCCAAGGAGAGACCATCGGCTCAAACTCCACTTCCCACAGCCGCCCGCCGTTCTGTATGTACTGGCCGGTGCGTATCAGGGCAATCGGGTAGGACGGCAGCTCAATATGGGTGGCGCATTTCCCGCCCAGCAGCACCCCGCGCCCCTCAAAGGGAAAGTCTAGATTCTCAAAACCGTGCGGCCGATAAGTTTCCACTAAATCATCCTCCTGGACGGGGATGATATGCAGAAAGAACAAATCAGCAACATCCTCTTGAGTGCAGTTCTCTTTATAGTAATATATCCGGCCATCTTGAATGTAAATATCAAAATTGGCGCGCACCGTCGGCTCCGTGTCATCAAATGGCGCGTCGGCGCCATAGATGTACTCAAAATGCGCTTCCGGAAACACATTCCGGGAATATGCTATAAGCATCAACCCAATGCTTGCGACCATTACGATGGCGCAGAGTTTGATTGCCAACCGACGGGGACAAATCGCAGCGGACAGTTTCACGCTTATCCGCTTGCATCCCGGCAGCATCGCCGCCCGGCGTTGCGACATCAGCAACTCAACGGCATACCATACATAGGTAACGCTTATCAGGTATTCAGTCACTTCTGCCGGATAAGTTAGCGTCAGGATGGTTTGGCTTATGACATAGGCATTGACGGCAATAACCAGAGCGGCAACGGCGACAATCAACAGCAATTTGTACTGTCGGTTGATTAGCGCATAGCTGCCCAGGAACAGTAGCGGCATATTCGTTTCCTGCAATATAAAGGCCGGCCAAATAAACAGGCTGTGCTGCTTAAGGTACGCATCCGCCGCCAGAAACCCCAACACCAGCGGCAGTGAAGGCAGCGGAATCCCCAGCAGCCGATCCCGGCCGCAAAACAACGCCGTAATCGTGATGACGCACAGCGCTAGCCGGCCTTTGTGGTAGAACATAGCAATGAAGCTAACAAATCTGTTGCTTATATTATGGAAGTTGAACTCTTCCTGGACATTAGTATCCAGCAGATAATCCGGCGTCGCAAACCCAATAATCCGCTGCCCCCAGCTGATCTCCTCGCCGGCGATGAATACCAGCGCAATGCCGACCATAATGTAAATGCCGCGCGCGATACCTCTCTGCTCATGGCGGGCGACAACGAACAGCAGTACGCTGGCGATCAAATACCAGACCGCCGTAAGGCTCTCAACCAGCTGATCTTCCCAGGTCAGAGCATTGTACAACTGCGGGTTGGCGAGCGCCAGCGCTCCGAATAGCAATATATGCAGACACAGCAAGCCGTAGCCGACGATGGCGATGCGGCTGCCGTACCAATTCAGTACATATGCGCGGGAGGAGAGGGCAATCATTGTGTACACCAAGTAAATTTCTGGTAGGTTGCCGACAAGGGCGAACCACACGCCGGCGCAGATTGGATAACCGCCCCTATCCTAACATATTCCCGCCGGATGCTCTCCATAGCCGCAACATCATCTCTCGCCTGTTCGACCTGCCCCCGGAGCAATGGTCATGGCGGCGGTTCAATTTCCACTTCCCACAATCGCCCTTCCTCTGTTTTATACTGGCCGGTATGAATGCGGGCAATCGGGTATTGAGGCAATTCTATGAACACCGCGCATTTCCCGGCGGACACTGCGCCCCGCTCTGCAAAATCAAAGTCCAAATTCGCGAATCCATACTCCTGCTGAACTGCCGGCAAGTCAGCCACTTGCGCCGGATAAAGATGCAAAAAGAAGGCGGCGGCTGTGTCCGGCTCAGCGCAATCCTCTTTGATGTAGTACAGCCGGCCATCCCTGAAATGAATGTCAAAAGCCGCGCGCGCGGCCGGCGGCTGGCCGGCAAATGGCCGAAAATATACGTTTTCAAAATATCTGCCCTCGCTGTCATGGCCTAAATACACGAAAAGCGCCAGCCCGATACTGGCGGCAATCACCAGCGCACCTACCGCCATCCCCATCCGGCAGGAGCTAGTCGCAGACGTTAACTTCAACCCCTGGTGCGGAATCCTCTCCAATATACCAAACCGCCCCTGGGCCAACAGCAGCTCGACGGCATACCACAAATAAATTGTCGCGTATAGATATTCCCGAATTTCATTTATACTTCTCCAATCAACCGCCAAACGGATCTGCATCATACTATATGCCACCGCAACCGCAATCGCAGGGGCGGAAACGACCGCCGGCAGCGCCCGAACCGGGCCGTTGATTATCGCATAAGCGGCCAGCAGCGTCAGCAATACATTGCTTTCGTGAAACAACATATTCATCAATCTGGGCAAATCCACATAATACAGAATCGGTTCTATTGCCAGGATCCCCAGGACCAGCGGCATCGACGGCAAGGGAACGCCGAGCAGCCGTTCCCGACCGCCGAAAAGAACGGCCACAGTTATAATACACAGCGCCAGCTGTAATTGTCGGAATATCTCCGCAAGCAAGCCATCCTGGACGCCGCGGATGTTATGGACATTTAATTCCTGCTGATAATTAATCTCCGCCAGAAAATCCGGTACTGGAATATCAAACCAAAATTGCCCCCAGCTGGCTTCTTCGCCGGCTAAAAACACCATCATAACGCCGCCCAGAATGTAAATGCTGCGGGCCGGCGCCCTCGCCCCGCGCGCCCTTGCTGCCACGACGAACATAATCAAGCCGGCGCCGGCGTACCAGACCGACGTTAACTGCTCCGCCCAGCCCGATTCCGGCCACGCCGCCCGGCGGTACGCTTCCGGATCCGTAAGCCCCAGTACCGTTAAGCCAATAATATGCAGGCATAGCAAGCCGTAGCCGGCGATGGCGGCGTTGCTGCCATACCAATTCAGTACATATGTACGGGGGGGGTAATCATTGCATACCTCAAGTAAATTTCTGGTAGGCTGTCGGCAAGGGCGAACCACACGCCGGCGCAGATTGGATAACCGCCTCTATCCTAACACACCGCTGTCGCCGGCTTTCCGGCCCCGCCACCAATCCCCGCCGACAGCCCTGCTCTCCGGCAAGAATGCTCATGGCGCCGCCGGCGGCTCAATTTCCACTTCCCAGATCCGGCCATCCGGCGCATACTGGCCGGTAAGGATGCGAGCAATCGGGTATGGCGGCAGCGCTATGACCGCAGCGCATTTCCCGTCCACTACTACCCCCCGCTCCGCAAAAGCAAAGTCCAAATTCGCAAAGCCATACTGCCGCTGGACCTCCGACAAATCGGCTGCTTGCGCCGGGTAAATATGCAAAAAGAAAGCGTCGGCTATATCCTCATCATTGCAACCCTCTTTAATGTAATACAGATTACCCTTTTCGATGTAAATATCAAAAGTCGCGCGTTCGATCGGCTTCAAACCGTCGACTGCTTGATAATAGAGCCTATCAAAATAGCTGTCGTTACGCTCAATGCCGAAATACACGAACAGGGCCAACCCGACGCTGGCGGCAATCGTCAAAACGCATACCACCGGCCCAGCCCAGCGACGGCTGATTGCTGCGGCCGTCCGCAGGCCCTTTATTGGGACTGCCGAAAATGTGGACAGCCGCCTCTGCCCCAGCCACAGCTCAATGGCATACCACAAAGCAACAAATGCGTATAGATATTCCTGGAATTCAAGATGCTTGTGCCCTGGAATGCTGCCTATGCGAATGAAAGTCATAGCATAAGCTGTTGCAATGACAATGGCGATAACAGAAAGGCAAGTCGGGAGCGCCTTGACCTGTTTGGTGATTATAGCATAAACTGCTATAACCACCAGCAGTATATTGGTTGACTCGAAAAGAAAATCCCCTGTATTGATCCAGTTGGAAAAATGCACGTATGATTCCGCTACAATAATGCCCAGTATCAACGGCATTGAAGGCAAAGGAATGCCGAGCAGCCGTTCTTTGCCGAGAAAAAGCGCAACAATAGCTACAATGCACAATACCAGCCGGCAGTTTCGGAAAATAGGAGCAGTCAAATTCCGATGGTCGCCATAGATATTGTGAACATTGAATTGACCCAGATCATTAGTATTAGCCAGAAAATCCGGCGTCGGAAATTTCAAAAAAAATTGACCATAGTTGATTTCCTCGCCGGCAATAAATATCATCACAACGGCGCCCAGAGCGTATATGCTGCGCGTCAATACCACTTTTTCCCTAATGGCGACAACGATCAAGAGCAAGCCGCCGCATCCATACCATACCGCCGTAAAGATTTCCACTGCGGTGGTCTCTCTCGCCAGCGCCCGGTACGCATACGGTTCGGTAAGGGCCAGCGCAATGAAAAATATAACTTGCAGGCACAGCAAGCCGTATCCGGCAATGGCAACAGCGTTGCCATACCAATCCGGTTTCATAGCCGGCAGAGGAAGCGCAGTCAGGCCGTGGTCTGCGTCCAATTTTTCCGCCGCCTCCGACCCTCCTGTCGTCCGCGACCGCAAGAACCGCATCATCAGTTTCACCCCATCGCGTTGACGCCGGTCAGCCCCAGCCGGAACTGCCCCAGGTTGTCGTATGCGCTGCTGTTGACCATAAAATGCTGGGCGGCGGCGTTGATGTCCCGCAAGCACCGCTGCAAAACCCGGTCATTATAGATGGCATCGCCGCCCCCGTAGCGGAACGCCGCCGCCGTTACCTGGCAAGCGATGTCGGTAGCGTAGGCGCAGGCGGCGCGCAGTCGCAGCTGCCGTTCCAGGTCAGGCCGCTCCCGGCGCCGGCAGAACTCCCACGCCTCTTGCAACGCCTCCTGGCACAGCGCGCGGGCCGCCCGCAGCTGCTGGTCGCACCGTCCCAAGTCGTGTTGCAGCGCGCCCCGCTGTGCGATTGGCGATGTCAGATAACCCCGCTGATAAGAGCCGGCCTGCCGCGCAATTTCGTCCAGCGCCCGGCGGCCTACGCCCAGCGCAAAGGCAGCATGGTCGCTAGTCACGAACCCCGGACGCCCCAGCCAGAACAGCGCCCCGCCCCGCCGCGGATCCGTATTCAGCAGGTCAAACGCCATCTCCTCTGGCACAAAATAGTCGGCCAGTACAAAATCGCGGCTCCCGGTGCCTTTCAGCCCCATCACCTGCCAGTTGTCCAGAAACTGCACGGCGGCGGTAGGAACGGCCAGTATCATATGCTCCGGCCCCGGCGCGCCGTCCCGCACGATGCGAAAGCCGGCCGACAGCCAGGACGAATGCGCCGACCCGCTGGCAAACGGCCAGCGTCCGCTGACCCGCCAGCCGCCGGCCGTCGGCGTCCCCAGCCCGCGCGGAATTATCGACCCGGACGCAATGGGCATACGGCCCCCGCCGAATATCTGCGCTACGCCGGCATCGGGCAGGAAAGCCCCTTTCCACGCCGTGCTGGTGCTGTTGATAAAAGAACACCAGCCGGCCGACGGATTGATATAAGACAGTTCGTCAACCAGCTCCAAATACAGCAGCGGGTCAACCTCCGGGCCGCCCAGCTCCCGCGGCACTTTGAGCGACAGCAGCCCCTCCCGGTACAAAGCCGCTGCCGAAGTCCAGGCCAGCGTTCCCCCCGCATCGTTAGCCTCCGCGTCCGCCTCCAGGACGGGCCGGATACGCGCCACGGCGTCCAGCAGATGGCGGCGCAAGGCGGCCCTTTCGGACGGCAGCTCCGCTATGCCGCCATCCTCCAGCGCAGCTACGGCAGACGGCGCAATCGCATCGGTCATGCCGTCGCCTCTTTGCGTTGCAGTTCCCGGATTGCATCGTTAGGCAAGCCGAGCTGGTCGCGGAGTATCCTCAAGGCGATGCGGCGGTCCTCATCGTTGCCGTCAAGTAGTTCAATCGCTGTTTGATACCGCAATCGTGCGAATTCCGGGTCACGTGCCGCCCGGTCTCTAGCGTAGTCATCGTGTCGGGTCAACTGCATAAGGTACTCCCCGTTCCGCATTTATTGGTAGCGTAGTCCAATACGCCGCGCCTTGGTAACATCACTCCGTTGCTGAGATGCCTTGTCGCCCCCGGCTAATATAACCAAAGCGCTCCCGCCTTTCCAGGATAGTACGGATGCGCGCGACCATTCCGTTGCCACGGTGCGCGCCGGTTCGTCGCTTTCAGCGTCGGTCACGCGGCGGCCTCTTTGACCGGCAAGGCGTTGATTTCATCATCCGTCATGCCGAAATGATCGCTCAATATACGCCTCGCAACGCGCCGGTCCACATCATCGCCGTCCAAAAGCTCAATCGCCGCCTCACGCCAGAGGCGAGCGAATTCCGGATCCCTTTGCACTCGCGCGCGGGTAGCATCATCATGTCTGGTAAGCGTCATTGTTCCGTCTCCATCATAGATAACGTTCACGAATCAGGCGGGCTCGGTTGATGTCCCTGCGCTCCTGCGTAGATTTACCACCGCCCGCCAGTATTATTATGATGCGATTGCCTTGCCGGCAAAAGTACAGCCGTATGCCCGGCCCTCTGCCTATCAGACGCCGTTCAAAAATGCCCTGGGTGCCGGCTAGGGGTTTGTAATCGCCCCAATTACCTTCAACCATACGCGACAACGCCCGGGAAACCCGAACCGTCGCCGCCGGGGCAAGGGCGTTCAGCCATTCGTCAAATTCCGGTGTACGCAGGATTTCATACATAGCGACGCGCTACTGAACTCCCACCGGCGTCTTTTCAATCTCCTCCATCAGCGCCGTAAGCATTTCGGCTTCCGGCACAACTCGGATTTTCTCCCCTTTGCGGAATATAATAGCCCGTCCGGCGCCCGCCGCAATGCCCACATCGGCGTCTTTCGCCTCCCCGGGGCCGTTCACTTCGCACCCCATCACGGCCACCTTGATATTCTTGTCGCTGCGCTTCAGCAAAGCGTCCACATCATTGGCCAGCTTCACCACATCAACATCGGCCCGTCCGCAGCTGGGGCAGGCCACCAGCGTAGTCCCTTTGTCCCGCAGGTTCAGCGACTTCAATATCTCATAGCCGGCGGTTACTTCCTCCACGCTGTCGCCGCTGAGGGACACGCGAATAGTATCGCCAATGCCCTCGTAAAGCAGCACTCCCAAACCGACCGCAGTGCGAATGGAACCCGACTGCACCGTGCCGGCCTCGGTAATGCCCAGATGCAGCGGGTATGGCACCATCTCGGCCAGCCGCCGGTACGCTTCTACCGTAGTCGGCACATCAAACGCTTTCATTGAAATCTTGATTTGCTCAAAATCCTGCTCCTCCAGCAGGCTGATTTCCCAGAGCGCAGTAGCCACCATATGGTCAACCACGCTGTAATCGCCGGACTGCGCCTCCCCGGCTTTGGGCAGGCGGTTCACCAGATCCATATGCCGGGAGAACCCCCGCGTCCGCCCGATGCCCCCCACCGGGGGCAGGCTGCCAAAGTTGACGCCGATGCGGATAGGTATGTTCCGTTCCTGGGCGGCGCGCACCACCTGGCGCACCTGGTCGGGGTTGCGGAGATTGCCGGGATTCAGACGCAGGCAGTCCACTCCGCCGGCCGCGCACTCCAACGCCAGCTGGTAGTGAAAATGAATGTCGGCGATGAGCGGAATGCGTATCCGCTTCTTGATTTCCCCCATCGCCTGCGCCGCCTCCATATCGGGGACGGCAGAGCGGATGATTTCGCAGCCGGCTTCCTCCAGCTCGTGAATCTGCCGCACCGTCGCTTTCACATCCCGCGTGTCGGTTTTGGTCATTGACTGCACGGATATATCGGCGTTCCCGCCGACTTTCACGCCGCCCACATATACCGGCTTGGTAACGCGCCTCTTGGTAGTCGCCATCGTCAATACCGCCCCTCAATAGATGTAGATTTTCAGACCGTCCGTCCGCCAAATGCAACGGGTTTCGCTGCCAAAGATTTCGCCGCCAAGCAATGATACACGAAACGCCAACCTGCTGCCACTGCGCCGGCGCCGCCCGGTTAGGATGCGAACCGCAGCGCCGGCCGCCGCGCCCTCAACCCGAACCACAGCGCCGCCGTCGCCGCCGTCGCCGCCCCGATGCGAAAAGCATCCCGATAGGCCAGCAGAAACGCTTCCGCTGCCGTCGCGCCTCCGCCGGCGTAATGATCATTCAGGGCGGCGAACACTGCTCCCACTACCGCCACGCAAAGCACGGTTCCCGACGCCTGCGCCAGCGACATCGCCCCCGATGCCGTGCCGTAGCGTTCCGACGGCACGCTTCCCAGCATCAAGGCATAAGCCGCCGATTGGAACCAGCCAATTCCCAGCCCCACTACGGCGATGGCCGCCGCCGGATGCCAAATTGCCGATGCCCCGTCCAGCAACGACATCGCCAGCAGCCCGGCTGCCACCGCGCACAGCCCCAGCGCGCCCACCGGACGCACATTCCAGCGGTCGCAAAGCCAGCCCCCGATGGGCGACGACAGTATGTTCGCTGTGGAAATCGTCGCCAGCATTATCCCCAGCGTAACCGACCCCCGCCCCAGCGCATCTGTGATGTAGAACGGAAATATGAACCAGATGACGAACTGCGCGAAATGCCCCAGAAACATCGCTAATGTCGCCGTGCGAAATCCCCCCAGCCGCGCCAGCGTCCCCGGCAGCACCGGATTAGCCGCCCGCCGTTCTGCCGCTATCAGCGCCGCCAGCACGACGGGCGCGGCGGCCAGCAGCGCAATCACTGCCGGATCCGTCCAGCCGATGGCCTGCCCCAGCCTCAGCCCGATCATCAGGCACAGCAGCAGCGCCAGCGTCAGCGTCGCTCCCGCCAAGTCAAAACGGCGCGCTGATGCGGATGACGCTGCGGCTCCCGTATCCGTATTGGGCGCAGTTACGCGGCGGCCTGGTACGCTCAACAGGCCGGCGGCCAATGCCAACGCCGCCAGCGGAATCCGGCCCCAGTACACCGCCGGCCAGCCGTAGCTCTGCACCAGCGCCCCGGCGGCCAGCGTGGACGCCACCATCCCCAAGGCCAGGCTGGCCGAAGTGAACCCCATTGACAGGCCTCTCCTATGCTCCGGGAACACCCGCGCGGCGATGGCCGGCGCCGTGCTGTACAAGCAGCCCGTTCCCACCGCCTGCACGACGCGGAACCCCACCATCGCTTCCAAAGTAGGCGACAGCGACAGGCAGGCCATTGACGCCAGATAGACCGCCGTGCCGAACAGATACACCGCGCGCAGGCTGAAACGGTCGGCAAAGGCTCCGGCGCCCAGCGCCAGCCCGGCCCGCGTCGCGATGAACACCACAATGACCCACTGCACGGCGGCCAGGTCAACGCCAAACGCATCGCGAAAAGCCGGCAGCGCCACATTCACCGAAAAATCCAGCGACGCCAGCATCATACCCAGCGCAGCCGCGCCGGCCAGCGTCAAGGTATGCCAGGCGCTTTGGCCAGAGCTGGCAGCAGGCGTCGGTTCAGTTTCCGGGCAGGCAGATGCGGGCATAGCGCCCATTGTACGGCATCAGCGCAGCAGGACACCCAACGCCGGCGCAAGCCGGAATCCAAAATCCCGTCCATCCTGTCCATCGGTGTCAATACCCCCAACCGTCATTCCGATTAGGGGCGTCGGAATAGCGAAAACATACGCCGGCCGGTAGTGATTCATAATTTGACTGTACCACCTGCCGGAAACGCCGACGGATTTTTCGCTTACCGGGCCGGAGCCGGATGTGCTAATATGGGCGGCGCATTTTGCCGATTTCCAGTTTAGGATATTGCAGGCTTGCTTTATGTACGACGCCGCCCAACCGGACGCTATAGTAGTCGTTGATTTCGGATCGCAGTACACGCATCTGATTGCCCGGCGGGTGCGGGAGTTGAGCGTGTACATGGGCAACGGCGCGGGATACCCCCAGGGCCATGGCCAGGCCGAGGCCGCCGTTGCCGCCGGTAATCAGGGCGACGCGCCCGGTAAGGTCAAACAGATTGTGGTTGCTGGATGGCATCGTTATCTCCTAAAAATATATCGTACTGCCGCGCGGGTTATGCTATCACCGTGATTGCGGTAGAGCAACCGGATGCCGGCCCGGTGATTTGAGGGCGGGGGGGTGATGGCATGAATAAAGGGGATGAACGGGATTTTGGATTTTGCCGAGGTATAGACCGCTGCGACACCCGGACTGTCTTATGATATAATCGGCCTCCGCGCACCTATGGGAATTATCCCGACGCCAGGAGGAAACAGCATCATGTTGAGTAAAATTGCAGTAGCCGCGGCCGGCATCGGCATTTTCGCCGCCGTCATCGCCATCGGAATTCTGCCCCCCCCGATAAAGCTACCAGCCTAGGCGGCTACACTTACACGCAGCGGGTTTGCCAGGAATACGGGCAGCAGCCCCGTTACTACAATGTCCGCGACGGACAGGCGGCGTATAACTGCGGCAACAGCGACAGCGGCTGGCTGATTGTGCTGGAACGCAGCGGTTATGTCGCGGCCATAGATGCCATACCCGCCCGCTATGAGGTTGATTTAAGTCTTACCAGGCAGCAAGGTTACGCACGGAGCACTCTTACGACGCCCCACACATACGTACTCGCAATGGGCCGGGTCTTTCACAGAACCAGCCCCAACAATTATTACCTTGCTCCCAACACCGGGCAATTTGTCAGATTTGCTGATACGCCCTGGAGTCCCGGAGACACCACTCCCAACTCTGATTTTGTACAGGTTGGCACAACCCGCTACCGGCTCCTGAGTGCGGTGGTAGCGGCCGTTCCGGCCAGAGGCGGGCAGTACATCCGCTGGGCCAATATGATGTGGTGCCAGTAAATCCCGCAGCCGGCCCTCCAATCGTGATTCCGGCCTCTCTATCGTCATTCCCCAATTCACCGTCATTCCGGCGAAAGCCGGAATCTATGGTTGGGGGTGTTGTAATGACGGTTGGGGTCTGGAACGACGGGTGAGACGCTGGATTTTTCGCTTACCGGGCCGGAGCCGGATGTGCTAATATGGGCGGCGCATTTTGCCGATTTTCAGTTCAGGATATTGCAGGCTTGCTTTATGAACGGCGCAACCCAACCGGACGCTATCGTAGTCGTTGATTTCGGCTCGCAGTACACGCATCTGATTGCCCGGCGGGTGCGTGAATTGAGCGTGTACTCGGAAATCGTTCCCGCCGGGGCGACTTGGGATGCGGTCGGCCGGCTCAATCCGAAAGGCGTCATCTTGTCCGGCGGGCCGGCCAGCGTGTACGACCCCGGCGCGCCGGCAGTCCCGGAATGGATACTGGACTGCCGGCTGCCCGTGCTGGGCATCTGCTACGGGATGCAGGCGTTAGCATTGCGGCTGGGAGGAACGGTCGCGCCGGGCGACCGCCGGGAGTACGGCTCCGCCGAACTGGAAGTTACGGACCGGCCAGGCGGTGGGCTCTTGGACGGCCTGCCCGACCGGATGCCGGTATGGATGAGCCACGGTGACCAAGTGGAACGGTTGCCCGACGGGATGCGCGCCGTCGCCCGCACCGCCAACACCGATTGCGCCGCCATATCCGACGGGCGGCGGTGGCACGGGTTGCAGTTTCATCCCGAAGTGCAGCATACGCCGGACGGCACGACGATTCTGCATAACTTTGTGCGGGATATTTGCGGCTGCGCGCCGAACTGGACGCCCGGCAATTTCGTTGCCGACAGCATAGCCCGCATCCGGGAGCAGGTGGGCGCGGAACGGGTAATCTGCGCTCTCAGCGGCGGCGTGGATTCGTCAGTAGCGGCGCTGCTGCTGCACCGGGCCATCGGGCCGCAGCTGACCTGCATATTCGTCAACAACGGGCTGCTGCGGCAAGGCGAACCGGAACAGGTACAGGAAACTTTCCGACGGAACTTCGGGCTTGACCTCCGTTATGTTGACGCCGAAGCCCGTTTCATTCGCCGGCTGGCGGGGATAACTGACCCGGAAAGCAAGCGCAAAGCCATCGGCGAGGAATTCATCCGCGTATTTGAGGACGCCGCCGGCGAACTTGACGCTGTGAAGTGGCTGGCGCAAGGCACGCTGTATCCCGATGTGATTGAGAGCGAAACGCCGGAGAACCGGGCCTCGGCGCGTATCAAGTCGCATCACAATGTGGGCGGACTGCCGGAGCATATGGACTTTGAGCTGGTAGAGCCGCTGCGGTATCTGTTCAAAGATGAAGTGCGCGCCATCGGCCTGGAGCTGGGCCTGCCGGAAGATATTGTATATCGGCAGCCTTTTCCGGGGCCGGGCCTGGCCATCCGCATCATCGGCGAAGTAACCGCCGAGAAACTGAACTTGCTGCGCCGCTGCGACTATATCGTGCTGGAGGAAATTGCCGCCGCCGGCCTGTACCGGGACATCTGGCAGAGTTTCGCCGTACTCACCGACAACCGCACAGTGGGCGTGATGGGCGACTACCGCACTTACGGCTACGCCTGCGTCATCCGCGCCGTCAATTCCGAGGATGCGATGACTGCGGACTGGGTGCGCCTGCCTTACGAGGTGCTGGCCCGCATCAGCAGCCGCATCGTCAACGAAGTGGACGGGGTGAATCGGGTGGTTTATGACATTACCAGCAAGCCGCCCGGCACTATTGAATGGGAGTAGCCGGCGATGCGCGTCCTGGTAATCGGCTCCGGCGGACGGGAACACGCCCTGGCCTGGCGGCTGCGCCGGTCGCCCGTGGTTACGGAGCTGCTGACCGCCCCCGGCAACTACGGCACGGCGCAGCTGGGAACGAATCTGCCGGTGGCCGAAACCGACCTTGACGGCATCGTAGCCGCGGCTGCGTCTTATGCGGTTGGCCTGGTAGCGGTAGGGCCGGAGGTTCCGCTGGCGATGGGGCTGGCGGATCGGCTCAATGCCGCCGGCATTCCCGTATTTGGGCCGTCGCAAGCGGCGGCGCGGCTGGAATCCAGCAAAAGTTTTGCGCGGGATGTGATGGACGCCGCCGGCGTTACCGGTCCAAATTACCGGGTCTTTGACGACCCGGACGCCGCCCTGCGCTACATTGACGCCGCCAATCGTCCGCTGGTGGTGAAAGCCGACGGGTTGGCCGCCGGCAAAGGCGTGGCAATGTGCGCCACTCCGACCGACGCCAGGGCCGCCGTCCAAGCGTGTATGGCCGAGCGCATATTCGGCGATGCCGGCAATACTATCGTGGTGGAGGATTGGATACGGGGCGCGGAAGTAAGCGTTTTCGGGTTCACCGACGGCGTCAACCTTTCGGCAGTGGCAGCCGCTACGGATTACAAGCGCGCCGGCGACGGAGATACCGGCCCCAACACCGGCGGGATGGGCAGCTACGGGCCGCCCCATTTCTGGAATGACGCGCTGGCGGAACGGATCCGCCGCGACTTTATGCTGCCGGTGATTGCCGAGATGGGCCGGCGCGGCTGCCCCTATCGCGGAGCGTTGTACTGCGGGCTGATGCTTACCGACGCCGGCCCGCGCGTCCTGGAATTCAACTGCCGCTTTGGCGACCCGGAAACGCAGGTAATTATGCCGCAGCTGCTTACCGACCCGGCGGCGGTGATGCTGGCCTGCGCCAACGGGTCGCTGGACGATGCGCCGCCCGTAGAATGGTCACCCCGGACGACGGTGGGCGTAGTGCTGGCGTCCGGCGGCTACCCCGGCCCTTACCGGACGGGCTGCCCGGTATCCGGGCTGGATGTTGATGCTGCCGCTGGAGTTGATATTCACAGCGATGCGGGAACGGGCGGCAGCCTGGTGTTTTGCGCCGGCGTCAATCCTGATGCCGACAACCGCCCGGTAACCGCCGGCGGAAGGGTGCTGTGCGCGGTGGGCTGCGGCGCCACCGTGGCCGATGCCCGGCGGCTGGCGTACAGCCGGATTGACGGCATCAGTTTCCAGGGCGCTTACTGCCGGCGGGACATTGCCGAATTGCCGGCCCCGGTGGCCCAATAAGCTGCTAGGCTTGTGATAGTATTAAGCGGGGATATTGCAACGCCGGCGCCATCCGCAAAATAAGCCGGCGCCCCCATTGGAACCAGCGATATGACTGCCATTTCCGAAATCACCCGCACACAGCGGAGCATTAGCCGCGATATAGCATATTGGGACGCCGTTGACTACGCAGATTACTGCCGTGATGAAATCGGCATAATTCTGGACCAATGTCCGCTTTTGGCGGTACTTGCCGACCGGGAACGCATCAAGGTGCAGCTTTTGCAGGCGCGTGGGGACGGGCTGATTACGCGCGACGAATTCCTGGATGGCTTGTACGCCGACATCATCGCCCGCGACATCGCTGATGACGACCATGCCGACTTGCTGCTGGTTGGCGAATGTTCCATTACATTCAACCGGGGCGACCTGGAAACCGCCGCCCGCCGCGCCGCCGTCATCAACCGAGTTACCGGAGTCAGGACGCAGGCTTTTCTGGTTACGCACTACGGCGATTGGCCGGAGGAAATCGCAGAAACCGCCCGGCAGCTCAATGTGGCTATAATATGGCATCAATCTCCGGACCACGGCGACGACGAATAGCCGCATCTGTTTTGCGGCGGTGTCATCAAATTTCAACTCCACGATTTCACTCCTCAATTTCTACTCTACGGAGGAACTCCAATGGCTTGGCAGGATGAACTGAACCGGCTGCGCGCCAGCATGGCGCGCGATTACAGCCCGCTGTTGGCCGACTTTAATGAACGGCGCAGGCTGCTGGAAAACTACGCCGGGAACCTGGACATCGCCAGCCTGCTGGAGCAGATGAACTCCACGCTGCTGGACGACGCCGGCCGCATCATCGTCAAGCGTTCCTGGGAGTATGACTTTGACGATGATGATGTGGCCGATGACGAATCGGACGAGGAGATCGTGTACATCCTGTTCTGGTATGACGGCAGCCCCGTCGAGCTGGCGGTACGCATCGGCATTGACGAGGACGATTCCGGCTATATCATCGTGCAGGACGAGGAAATTGAGGACGAGCCGGCGGAGATACAGGACGCCTTGCTGGACGCCTTCCGCGACATCGCCGACATTGATGACGATGATGACGACAGCGATGACGACGACGACTAATCCGAAACAGGCGCAGCATCCTGTCGCTTTCACTATTAGCATCGGGTAAAACGCAACCGATACCGATACCAACCAATACAGGAGGAACCATCTTGCCCCTGGTAGCAGTAATTATGGGGAGCGCGTCCGATGAGGATGCGGTTCAACCCACCGTCAACACTCTGGAATCCCTGGGCATTGACTACGAAGTCCGGGTAATGTCGGCGCACCGCACGCCGGAACGCGTCCACGAATACGCCGCCGCCGCGCGGGAACGGGGCATCGAAGTGCTGATTGCCGCCGCCGGCGGCTCGGCGGCGCTGGCCGGCGCCTTGGCCGGCCAAACCACCCTGCCGGTGATTGGCATTCCGCTGACTTCCAGCGAGCTGAACGGCTGGGATGCGCTGCTGTCCACCGCGCAGATGCCGCCGGGCATTCCGGTAGCGGCGATGGCGGTCGGCGGCTGGGGCGCGCGCAACGCCGCCTACTTCGCCGCCGCAATTCTGGCGCTGAAGTACGATGCGATCCGCGACGCCCTGGACCAGTACCGGCAGTCCCTCCGTGAACGCTGACACTGACGCCAACCCGAACCGGGCCGGCGGGAACGACGCTTGTTCCGTCCGGCCGCCGGCGGTGCTTACCGACTTTGACGACACCGCCGCCGTGCAGAATGTGGCCGAGCTGCTGCTGCATCGGTTCGGAGCTCCCAACTGGCAGGAAGTGCGGCAGCGGTTTCGCGACGGCGAACTGTCGCTGAAGGATTACCAGGAAATCACTTTCCTGGATATAACGGCATCCAAAAGGGAGATGCAGGATTTCGTGCGGGCCAACGCCGATTTCCGCCCCGGTTTCGCCGAACTCTGGCACTTCTGCCGACAATGGGATATTCCGTTGGTGATTGTCAGCCAGGGCCTGGACTTTTACATCCAGGCCCTGCTGGACGGCATCGGCGGCCCCGCTATTCCGGTGTACGCCGTAGCGACCGACTTTGACGATGCCGGGCGCATCGCCGGCTATCGCTACGATTTCCCCTACCCGGATGCGCCGGAACGGGGCAACAGCAAGGCGCGCATCGTGCGGCAGTTCCAAGATGCCGGGCATTATGTATTCTTTATGGGCGACGGCCGCTCCGATTTTGAGGCGGCGGAGATTGCCGATGCCGTCCTGGCCCACCGGCAATTGGCCGAGCTGTGCGATGCGGCGGGGATCGCCTGGCGGCCATTTACGGATTTTGTGGGGGTATTGGAGGCGGTGCGGGAGTATGTTAGTGGTTGACCGTATCGCGTCGCCGATACGGCCAGGTCGGAGTAGATAAGCAATCCTGGCAGATTTTGGCATCGTTCCCTATAATGCCGCTATCCGCTACCAAGTATGGCGTGTCTGAAATGCCCAGGGTTAACCCGGAAATACTAGTTTGGGCGCGGGAAACCGCCGGTCTGACGCCAGAGGAAGCAGCCCGTAAATTGGGACTCAGCGACTCTGGGCGATCCTCAGCGGTAAGCAAACTCGCCGCTTTGGAAACGGGCGCAGCGGAACCAAGCCGCAGCCGGCTGGTCAAAATGTCGCAGCAGTACCGCCGTCCGCTGCTCGCTTTCTACTTGTCGCAGCCGCCGGCGAAAGGGGATCGGGGAGTAGATTTTCGCACTTTGCCGGCAGAGCATTCAGCTGCGGACGAAGCCTTGCTGGATGCGCTGGTGCGGGATGTGCGGGCACGGCAAAGCATGGTGCGCTCCGTCCTGGATGAAGAAGACGAAGCCGAGCCTCTGGATTTCATTGGCGCGCACACCATTGGGGATGGGCCAGCGGCTGTCCTGGCATCGCTGCAACACCTGCTGGAAGTTGACTTGGCGACATACCGGGCGCAGCCCAATGCGTCCGCTGCCTTTAATCTGCTGCGGATGAGTGCGGAAAAAGCAGGTATATTCGTACTGATTAAGGGTGATTTGGGCAACTATCATACCGCAATGGACACGAATGTTTTTCGCGGGTTTTCTATCGCCGATACGGTAGCGCCCTTTATAGTTATTAATGACCAGGACGCCCGCCCGGCATGGTCATTCACATTGCTGCATGAGACGGTGCATTTGCTGCTGGGGCAGACCGGCGTAGGCAGCGCGCAAGGAAGCAGCGTGATTGAACGATTTTGCGACGACGTGGCCGGCGAGTTTTTGCTGCCGACCAGTGATTTTGATGCGGCAGTTTTCAGCGACAGCGATTTCAATTATCTGTCGGCAAGCATCGCCGATTTGGCTGGCGAATGCAAAGTTAGCCGCGCAATGGTGGCTTACAAAGCGCATCGCCTGGGGTGCATCAGCCAGGAATTTTATCATCGTCTTTGCGCTACATATCGTCAGCAGTGGCGACAAGAAAAGGAACGCCAGCGCATTCAGTCCAGAGAGCGGGAAAGCGGGCCGAATTATTATGTCGTCCGGCGCCATCGTTTGGGCAGTCGCATCACCGAACTGGTGCGCCGAATGATGGCGGACGATGCCCTTTCCACCGCCAAAGCAGCCCGGATACTAGGGGTAAAATCCCGCCAGGTGCAACCGATCCTCAACATTGGCCATCCGTCCGAGAGGTAGTTATGCTTTACCTGCTGGATGCTAATGTACTGATCGACGCTAACCGCGATTACTACCCGATAGATCGGGTGCCGGAGTTTTGGGACTGGCTCGCTGCAATAGGGGAGCGGGGCTTGGTCAAGATTCCGCTGGACATCTACGAGGAAATAGTAAATCCGCCGCCAGAACGGCAGGATGCCGTAGTAGATTGGCTGCGGGCAAACCGGGATGCGCTGCTGCTGGACGAGGAAGTTCGCCGGGATTTAGTTGCTCTGGTAACTGAGCAAGGCTATGGCAACGGCCTGACCGATGTTGATATTGAGAAAATCGGCCGAGATCCTTTTTTGATTGCTTATGCTCTGACCGACCCTGCCGGCCGAAGCGTAATCAGCAACGAAACCTCCCGCCCCAGCAAGCGCGGCTCCAACCGCAAAGTGCCTGACGTATGCGATGATTTTAATGTGCGCCACAGCAACATTTTTGGGTTGATACGCGAACTGGATTTTCGGACGGACTGGCGTACCCGGCGCTAACCGCGATTACTGCGTCTTGCCGGATAGCAGGCTGATCAGCGCCTTACCGGGTAGCGGGGGCTGCCCCAGTCAATGTGCGGATGGTCTATCATCAGGTTGATGAAATGGGGGACGAGGAACGCCATGATGGCGGCGCCATCCTGCACCTGGCTGCGGTTGACGCTGCCTTGCCAGGTTGCGCCGCCGTGCAGCAGCTGGTTGCGGAGGACATAGAGACGGTCGAACAGGGCGTCCAGGATAGCGACGGCGTCCTTATCTACAAATGCCCAAGTTTCTTTTCGCCGGCTGTTGTCAAACATACGCTGCCAGTCCGGGTTTTGGGCGTTGCGGTTGCGTGATTTCCAAAATGGAGCAAAGACAAACCGATTTTCCAAGAATCCCCGAACCGAGTCCGTGAATTTTTCCCAAACGGCCGCGTAGATTGAGTTGTCCGTGTCCAAAGCGACCACTTTCGCAAAATACCGCTGGAACGTGTCGCGTTCTCGCCCGGTGCGGTCATAATCCTCGGGACGGTCCTCGCCATAGACGGCGTTGAATGCGATCCAGTAGAAAATGAATGCGGCGTCCGGGTCGTCGGGTTCCTGCTCGGCGCGTTGCAGCCAGCTGATGGCGCGGCGCATACGCAGGCCGAGGTTGCTGGTGCGGGTGGTATCGGGATTGCAGCGTTCCCATTTTTCCGCCAGGGCAACGGCGGTATATGTAGCGGGCAAGTTGGCGCCGTTCATCAAGATTCCCTCCAGATTCTTGCTGCAGCGGGTCGGATTTGACGGATCATTATAGCGAATTGCCGGCCGTGCTACACCGGGCGGGGCCGAGTTTTTCTATACGCTAATCACCCGGCCAAATCGACCGGTTCCGATAGCAAGGCTGTGGTACAATACCTAGCCGTTACTGCCAATTCCCAGAGGCGATGCCGTGATTGACCGCTATTCCCGGCCGGCGATGCAGCAGGTCTGGTCGGACGAAAATAAATATCGGATGTGGCTGGATGTGGAGCTGGCCGTCTGCGAAGCGTGGACGGAGGCCGGCGTCATTCCCGCCGCCGATATGGCCGCTCTGCGCTCCGCCGCTTACAACCATCAGCGGATGCTGGAGATTTTCGCCACCACGCGCCACGATGTTACCGCCTTTCTGCGTTCCATCACCGAAACGCTGGGCGCAGAGGGCCGCTGGCTGCATCTCGGAATGACTTCCTCGGATATGCTGGACACCGGGCAGGCGTTGCAGCTGGTCGCCGCCGCCGACTTGCTGCTGGCGGAGCTGGACGCCGCCATCGCCGCCGTGGAGCAGCAGGCCGTTTGCCACAAGGACACTATAATGATGGGCCGGACGCACGGCGTCCACGCCGAGCCGATTACTTTCGGGCTGAAACTGGCGCTGTGGTGGGACGAACTGCGCCGGCAGCGGGAGAGATTACAAGCGGCCCGTGAAACCGTCCGGGTAGGCAAAATCTCCGGGGCGGTAGGCACTCACGCCACAATTCCGCCGCATATTGAGGAACGGGTTTGCCAGCATCTGGGCCTGGCCGTCGCCCCGGTTTCCAATCAGGTAGTGCAGCGCGACCGCTACGCCCATTTCATCACTACGCTGGCCCTGGTTGCCGCCTCTTTGGAGAAGTTCGCTACCGAAATCCGGGGGATGCAGCGCACCGAAATCCATGAAGTTGAGGAACCTTTCGGCGCCGGGCAAACCGGGTCGTCGTCAATGCCGCACAAGCGCAATCCCGAACTTACGGAACGCATCTGCGGGCTGGCGCGCACCATTCGCGGCAACGCCGTGCCGGCGCTGGAAAATGTGGCCCTGTGGGGCGAGCGCGACATCAGTCATTCGTCATCGGAACGCATCATCCTGCCGGATTCCTGCCTGATGCTGGACTACATTTTGAGCATCTTTACCTATGTGGTCAGCGGGCTGCGGGTGGACACGGCGCGGATGTGGCAAAACCTGGAAAGCAGCCGCGGCCTGATTTTCAGCCAGCGAGTTCTGCTGTCCCTGGTTGAGGATAAGGGGCTGGCCCGGGAGGCGGCTTACGATATTGTGCAGCGCAATGCGATGCGCGCCTGGGATGACGGCGATGACTTCCGCAGCCTGCTCAAAGCCGACGCCGATGCCGCCGCGCTGCTGTCCGCTGACGAGATGGACGAACTTTTTGACTACGGGTACTATACCCGTTATGTTGACGACAACTTTCGGCGCATCGGGCTGTTGAACGATGCGCCGGCCAGGAGCGCCGCTTAAAGCTTCGTCTTACGCTTTTCAACCGACGCAATTTTCAATCCTTGACACTCTCAACCTACTCAATTTCGTTCCGGCGCCGGCCGGAATCCAGGACGATGCCACGCTATGATTATTGAAACCCGCATTCCCAACCGACTCCATCGCGGCAAAGTGCGCGATACCTACCGGCTGAGCGACGATGTGCTGCTGATGGTAGCCACCGACCGCATTTCGGCCTTTGATGTGGTGCTGCCGACGGCGATACCCGACAAGGGCGCCGTGCTGAACCGGATGTCCGCTTTCTGGTTCGCGCAGACCGGCGACATCGTACCCAATCATTTGATTGCCCTCGCCGATACGCCGGGGGCCGGCAAGTGGGGCGACAGTCCGGTCATTGCACATCCCGCCTACGCTGAGGACAAAGTGGCGGGGCAGGCGATGATTGTCCATCGGGCCGAGCGCATTGACATTGAATGCATCGTGCGCGGCTACATTACCGGCTCGGCCTGGGGCGAATACCGGCGGCAAGGCACCGTGTCCGGCAAACCGATGCCGGCCGGCCTGGTGGAGGGCGACCGTTTCCCGGAACCGCTGTTCACGCCGACGACCAAGGCCGAGGAAGGCCACGACGAAAATATGAGCGATGATGAAGTCGTCGCCATGGTTGGCGCGGCAATGGCGCAGCAGCTAGCCGATACCAGCAAGGCCGTGTATCTGTACGCGCACGATTACGCCAAAGAACGCGGCATCGTGCTGGCCGATACCAAGATGGAGTTCGGCATCCGCAACGGAGAGCTGATTCTGATTGACGAACTGCTGACCCCGGATTCCAGCCGTTTCTGGGATGCGGAGGGGTATGCGCCCGGCAAGTCGCAGCCTAACTATGACAAGCAGTTCGTCCGCGACTGGCTTTCGGCGCAGGGCTGGAACCAGGAGCCGCCGGCGCCGGAACTGCCCGCTGATGTGGTAGCGCGCACTTCGGAACGCTATCGGCAGGCGTATCAGCGTCTCACTGGCGAAACCTTTTAAGCAGCCCGGAACCGGCGAGCAGCAGGATTATGCCTCCATCACGACATCGCCGCCGTCAAGCGGCCAGCCGCGAACAGCGCCGCACGCAGCCCGCAGCAATCGGCGGCGGGTTCAACAGCAAGTGGCTATTGGCGGCCTTTGCCCTCATCGCGGTGATATTCATAGTTGCCTTGCTGGTTCCGGTAGTGTTGCCGCTGCTGGGCGGGCCGGGCGGCGGCACGGGCAGCGCCGACGGGTATGTTGACGGCATTGGCGAACAGCTGGATGTAGAGGATAGCCGGGAGCATTTCCCGGATACTATCTCCATCAGCGCAGTCAACCCGGACGGCTACACCGTGCCGCCCACCTCGGGCCGGCACTGGAACGGCTGGGTGTCGTGCGGGTTCTACACCGACCCGGTGCCGGACGAGCGCATTGTCCATAACATGGAACACGGCAACATCATCGTCCACTACAACCTGCCGGATGCGGCCCAAGTGGCGGAGCTGCGCGATGCCTACGATGCCATCGGACAGACCACTGCATGGGGCGTAGCGCGTCCCTACGACCAAATCCCGGTAGGGACGGTTGCGCTGACCACCTGGGGCGTAAGGGATGGGCCTATGAACGGAGTGGACCAGGGGCGTATTGAACGCTTCTTTGAAGCCTACTCCGGCAAGCTGGGGCCGGAGTTCCCCAACGGCGCGCCGTGCACTCAGGGCGGGGTAATGTCGCCCTGACGCTCTGCCATTCGTCTTATTGGGAAACAAATTGGCTTTGTGGCTGGCTTGACTGCCGGGAAAGGCCGGCGATTTCGCAGTATGAATCGCCCCAGAGCTTGGAATGGTACAGCAGCCGGGCCGCGATGTCCGCTTAAGGATTTTCCGGCTATGCTGATGAAAACGCTTGCGGTTCTAGCCTTTGCGCTTGCCGGCGGGTTTGTCTTGGCTGCGGCGTCGGCTTGCCAGACCGGGCCGGCGCCGGCGGCGCAACTGCCCTCCCCAACGGCGGCCGCGACGGCTGCGGTCGCACCGATGCCGACTGCAACCGGCGTTGAACCGGCCGCAACCGCTCTGCCGCCAACCCGGCCGGCGATACTAACGGCGACAGCGCCGCCCACTCCAACGGCGGCAACAACCCGAACCAGGGCGCCGCCGATGCCGACAAGTACACCGCAGCCGGCGCCTACACCATCCGGCCCGTCGCTAACCGATGTGCCGCCGACCGACGGAATCGTGCCGACAGCAGTAATGCCGAACCGGGATCATTTTCCGAGTACCTACCGCATTGCGGATGTAATTCCTGACGGCTACAGCACCGTCCCGCCTACTTCCGGGCCGCATTGGGGGGCGTGGAGCAAGTGCGGGTTTTACAACCATCCGCTGCCGGATGAACTGCTGGTGCACAACCTGGAACACGGCAACATCATCGTCAGCTATAACTTGGACAGCGCAGCCGACATCAGCGCGCTGCGGGACGCCGTGGCCGCCATCCCGCTGGCCGAGGAGTTCGCCATCGTGCGCCGCTATCCGGCCATCCCGGAGGGTATGGTAGCCCTGTCCGTCTGGGGCGCGCTGGACCGGATGCTGGGAGTGGACGGGGAACGCATCGCGCGCTTTTTTGCGGCGTATCCGGGCAACGCCGGGCCGGAATTCGCCAACGGGCTGCCCTGCACTACCGGGATTGACCTGATACAGTCGTCCGGTGGGTGAACGGCGACGGGGCGGTACGGTACGGCCATCGTAAGTGCTAATGCCAGCGCCGGCTCCATCCCGGCCCTACCAAGAGAGTTAATGACTGAAAGGAAAGCATCCGATGTTTATTGCGCGCATTTATGTAACCCTTAAGGCCGGCGTCAACGACCCGCAGGGGCAAACGGTGATGGGCGGCCTGCACAGCCTGGGCTACGCTGCCGTCGCCGATGTCCGCATCGGCAAGTATCTGGAAGTGCGGCTGGACGGCGCTGACCGGGCGCAAGCGGAGGCGCAGGTAGGCGGGATGTGCGCGCAGCTGCTCAGCAACCCGGTGATTGAGGAGTTCCGGTTCACGCTGGAACCGGCGCCCTGACCCTCGCACAAAGGGAGCAGGGATTAGGGAGCAAGGATTGAAGTTTGCGGCCCGCTATCACTGTGATAGTGGACCGCGTCTATTAGTGGGCGTTTTCTTGCAGCAGGGCTACCAGTTCCGCAACCGTGGCTTTCTGCCAGTCGCCGGCGCGGGCGGCGGTGCGGGCGCGGCGTTGACGCCCAAAATCTTGGTCGCTGATGTCGGGCGTCTCGGCGCGGATACCGGCCTCAATTTCGCCCTGCTCCCGGTTCGCCGTTTGAGAGCGCTCAATCCAGTGGCAAATGTACTCGTGGCCCCGGTCGTAAAAGACGGCCACCGGAATGGACATATACTGGCCCTCTTTGAGGAACTCGTTCATTATGTCGTGGTTGGCGTCGCGCGGAAAGATGCGGAGTTCCAAGCCGGCGGCCTCGGCGACGCGCGCCAGCACGGGCAGCTCGCGCACTACATCGCCGCACCAGTCCTCGCCGATAACCATCATCCGGGCCGGGCCGCCGTCGGCGTCGGCCAGTTCCCGCAGCGCCGCCGCCTGCGCCGACTCCAGGTCCACATTGGCGTAGTATTCCTCAATGCGGGCCTTGTTCACCTTGACGCTGTCCATGTATTCGTCATAGGTCATTCCCTGAGCAAAGCGCTCCGGGGTTACCACGCTGCCGGTCTGCTGCGCCATAATTGCACCTCCTGGGGTTACCTGATTGCTCTGGTGATTGCCGCTGCCAGTCGGCAATTGTCGGTGATTGGGAATAGGGGGTATGGGATACGAGCCGACGGCCCGTTATCCGATTTCTCAACCCCGCTGGCCGCGAAAGCCCGTCTCCACTTTGCCGTCGGGCCAGACGATGATGGGGACGGCATCGCCATAGTCCAGGGCTTCGTCCAGCGTATCCTGGCTCTGGTCAACGCGGCGCTCCTCATACTCCACGCCCTCCCGGCGCCAAGCGGCGCGCAGCGAATCGCACGCCGGGCAAACCGTAAGCGTATAGACAATGGGAATGTCTGCCATAATCGCCTCCCGTTCCGTTCAGCCGATGGCGGGTTAGGTTCGGCATTCTACAACTTTGCGGCTGCTGATGCTATAATCCGGCGGGTAGCGGCGGCGTTTTGCTGTACAGAACCGATTGGGGAACTGATTGGGAACCGCTGCCGCAGGAATCCCGCATCGGCAAGGAGACGAACAATGATTGCCCTGATTGTCGAAATCAATATCAAGCCCGGTTTCAAGGACCAGTTTATGGCCTCGATGCTGGGAGACGCCCGCGGCTCCAACAACGACGAGCCGGGCTGCCTGCGCTTTGATGTCCTGCAAGACAACGAGGACGAGAACAAGCTGCATCTGTTTGAGGTTTATGAGGACGATGCGGCGCTGGACGCACACCGCAACGCGCCCCATTTCGTCAAATGGCGGCAGGAGTGCGCTGACTGGTTCGCCACCGAGAACATCCGCAAAATCGCCACGCCGGTATATCCGGCCCCGGAGCAGTGGGAAAAGCGGCCGCCGGTGGACTGAACGGGCTTGATGCGCCCGGCGATAGCTTAAAGCGACGGCCTCCATCCATTTTTCCGAAAGAATGGATGGGGGCTGCCGTTTAGCCGCCAGTTGCGTCGGGGCGTGGTTCGTTAAACTCCAGACCCTGCGCCATAGCGGCGTCCCTCCGGGCGACCAGTCGGACTAACGGACCTGAGACTCAGCTTCGCGGGCTTGCAATTCTTGCTCGCGGGTTTGCAACCTTGCTTCGCGGGCTTGCAATTCCTGCTCGCGGGTTTCCATCTGCTCCTCGCGGGTTTGCAACTCCTTTTGCATCTGTTCCTCGCGGGTTTGCAGCCTGGCTTCGCGGGCTTGCATCTGTTCCTCGCGCACTGCCATACGCGGCGCAATGGCTTGGGACTCAATAAACGGGTCCAAGATTTTTTCGTTGATGAAACTGACAATTGTCATCAGAACTCTCCCGATGCCGGCCATGACCGGAGTTAGCAGCAGCGCCGCCGCCAGCAGCGGAATGACCACGACGCCAAACCTTTGCCCTACCACGAACACGCTGCCATCGCCAGTATGGGGCGGCAATGTAGCCCATTCTACCACACGGGGCGGCGCCGGGTCATACTGCGCCCACGCCAAGCCGCCCGCCGCGCCAATCCATAACGCTGCCAGCAGCAGATAGAAAGTGCGCGCATCCCGCTTGCGGACGCTCCAGGTTGATACCCGTTCCCCGTCGTCCGGTTGATACAGAGCGCCGCCGATTACGCGCAGTACGGCAACGACAGCGGTTCCGGTTGCAATGATAATCCGGTTCATCAGCATTTCAGATATGCGGTATCCAACACGCGTCGGGGCGCTAAATTGTAGCAGATGGCAACGCTGCCGGAGGCCGCTGCTACGACCCGGCCCGTCTATCGCAAATGACCAGCCTGACCCGTGTTGCGGCTCTAACCGCACTCTGAAACACGGCGCTTCCCGCGGCAAGCACACCTATCGCTGCTAGCAGTGTCCTTACCGCTTTATTCCCCGACGGCAATCGTCATTACTACCCCGCAACCACTAAAGTCCAGGCAGTCAGGCAGTGCGGATGTACACCGAGGGCCTGAGCGTCGCCGACATTGGGCGGTCGTTGCCAATCAAAGCCGGCACGGTAGGTTTCACGGGTTAAAAAAATCCCGTCAATACGAGCAGGCGTTGCAAGTTGCTCGGCAACGGTGTAGGCGGCCGGTCAAACGGCGTTATCGCCGGGTGTGGACGGCAGTAGCGGCGGATTTGTACCGCAGCGATGCTTACGCGGTGTATTGTACGTGGCTGCCGCCGGGGCGTCATCGGGTCGGAAAAGAGGGTACGGTGAACCGGAACGAAAGGGCGGCATTCGTTCCGGGCGGCAAGTTGAACCGATTGGTGCCACGGACGAAAGGGTACAGCAAAGAGCATCGAGGTGCTGGTCTATTCCGTAACGCTAGTCCGCCGGCGGATGGGGGCAAAATCCATTATCCCGGAACGTTAAGAATACCCGGCCTGGGCGGCAACTGGAATCGGATGCCGTCATCTGGTATAGTTCGCTGGTTATGGTAAATCGGGTGGAATATGAGGGCGGCGGCGGATTCCGGTTGGACTGGTACGCCGCGCTGCTGGCCGTTGCTGCCGTGGTGGGCGGCGCGCTGGTTCTGGCGCGCGGCTTGGGCTACGGCATAGGGCTGGAATGGGATGCCGTGGAGCATATCGCCGCGGCGCGCAGCCTGCTGGCCGGCAACGGGTTCACGGGATACAGCGGCTTGCCTTATGCGTCGTTCCCGCCGCTGTATCCGCTGATGCTGGCGGCGGCAAGTCTGTGGGGAGTGTTGGACCCGCACAGCGTTGCCGGCCCGCTCAATGCCGTGCTATTCGCCGCAACGATAGCGGCGGCCGGGATCTACCTGCGGACGCGTTTGCAGTCCGGCTTGCTGGCGGCGGCGGGATGCTTGGCGGTAATGCTGTCCATACCGCTGGCGGGAGCGGCGGCGTGGGCATTGCCGGAAACGGCGTTTGTCCTCTGGGCGACTTTGGCATTGATCCATACGGAACGGTTCCTGAGCGGGGGCAAAATCTCCGCTTTGCTGTGGGCGGCGGGGTTCACCGCGCTGGCCGGCCTGACGAACTATATGGGGCTGGCAGTACTGGCGACGGTGATAATACTGCTGGCGTTGCAGGGCGGGACGGCGGCGTTGGATAAAGTGAAACGCATCGGCATTTATGCGCTGATTGGGGTAGTTCCGCTGGTGCTGTGGCTGCTATGGAGACTGCTGTCCGGCGGCGAAACGGACACCAGCGGCGGGGTCGCATCCGGTTCGTTCCGCGATGCGCTGGCCGGCATACCCGCGGCCCTGTTCGGCTGGGTTATTCCCGACTTGCCGGGCATCAGCCTGGCGCAGCTGGGATTAGGCGCGGCAGTGATTGCGCTGGGCGCGCTGGGGCTGCTGGCGGCAATCCTGCTGTGCGTGTTCGCAATCGCTTATGACTATGGCGGCCGGTCGGAGGGCGGCTATTACGATGCGGAAGGGCCGCGTCCCGGCTATGTATTCGGCGGGTTTGCGCTGTTGTATTTCATTGCGCTATTGACGACGCTGGCGCTCGGCGATGCCGGCGGGGCCGGATTCCAGGCGCGGCAGCTGGCGCCGGTCTATTTGCCGCTGCTGTTCCTGGGGCTGCTGGCCGCCGATCTGTTTCTGGCGCGGCGGCAGGAACAGGGGCGGGCCGGCAATGGGGCGATGCCGCTGCCGCTGGCGGTACTGGCGGCGGCGCTGGGCATCTGGCTGGCATTGCTGGCGGTGTCCAACGGGCGCGCGGTAGCGGCGGCCAATCAGGGCAGCGATGCCGAGCTGGGATACGCCGGGGCGGGGTGGGTCGATTCGCCGTTGCCGGATTACCTGGAGCGGGCGGCGGCGGACGGCGGGGCCGTGTTCACCAACAACCTGGCGGCGGCGTATATTCATCAGAACAGGCCGCAGGAAACTCCGCAAGAAACTCCGGGGGAGCTGCGCCGTCTGCCCTGCGATTTGTCGGAATTGCGGGCGGCGCTGGCGGTAGAAAGCGCCGCCGGCCCCGTATCTATTGCCTGGCTGCCGGGCCGGGGCGACCGGGGATGCGCGGCAGCGACGGATGGCGGCGGCACAGATTACGGGACTGCCGGGCTGCTGACGACGCCGGGGCTGGAACCGACGGCGCTGCTGGGGTACGGCGTGGGTTTCGGGTTTGACGCGGCGGGCGTTGGCAACGCCGACTTTTATCGCCGGTATGTGGCCCACGATGTGGCGACCGGGGCCGAGATTGACGGCAGAGACGGGGCGTTTGATGTTTATGTGGGCGCGCGGACGGTGTCTTATCTGCGGGAATCGTGCGCTGCGGAGGATACGGCAACGCCGTTTTACCTGCATATCACGCCTAACGACCGGAGCCGGCTGCCGGCCGGGATACGCGCTGATGGGCTGGAATTCCGGGATTTCCGATTTGAGGAACGGGGGGCGATTTTTGGCGAGCAGTGCCTGGCGTTTGCGCCCCTGCCGGATTACAGTATCGGCAATATCAGCACCGGGCAGTCTGATGAGCTAAGGCATTGGCAAGTGAACGCGACGCTGTACCGGAGCAAGTATGACTATGCAGTTGCCGGGACGCCGGCGCTCCGCACTGATTTTGAGGTGTATGTCCAGGATGATGCGGTGGTGTACATTCGGGAATCTTGCGCCATTGACGACACTGCGGCGCCCTTTTTCCTGCATCTGATACCGGTGGACAGCGCCGATTTGCCGGACGGCCGGCGGGAATTGGGGTTTCAGAACCGGGATTTTGTGTTCAGCCAAGCGGGCGGGCGGTTTGACGGCAAATGCCTGGCGTCCGTTCCGCTGCCCGATTATGCGGTGGGGGTGATACGAACCGGGCAATACATTACTGGCGACGACCGGCTGTGGGAAGGGGAGATTTACACCGACGCTTATTTTGACGCCCAGCGGGCCCGGTATGCGTCGCTGACGGCGGGGGCACCGATAGCGGAAGGCTTTTTTGACATTTACCGCAGCGGTAATGCGGTGATTTACGCGCGGGCGGAATGCGCTGATGCGGATACGGCGGCGCCTTTCTTTCTGCATCTGTTTCCTGATGATGTGAATGACTTGCCGGCCGGCCGGCAAGAGTATGGATACGAGAACCGGGATTTCGGGTTTGAGCGGACGGGCAGCGTGCGAATTGACGGGAAATGCCTGTTCAGCGCGCCTTTGCCCGACTACCCGCTGGCGGGCATCCGCACCGGGCAATATATCCCCGGCCAGGATCGGCTTTGGACGGCGACGACGCTGCCGGGGGATGACGCAGCGCAAGGCGTTGGAACGGCGGCGACGCCGGATGTGCCGACGCTGCTACAGCCGGCGGCTACGGCGTCAACGGCGTCGGCGGCCGATGTGCCGGCGCTGCGCGACAAGTATGCTACGCTGGCCGGGTTGGAACCCATAGCGGAGGACTTTTTTGACCTATATCAAGTCGGCGGGGAATTGATTTATGCCAGAGAGGGTTGCGCGGCGGGGGATACGGCGGCGACATTCTTTCTGCATCTGATACCGGCCGATGTGAATGACCTGGACGAGGGGCGGCGCGCACACGGGTATGAAAACCTGGCCTTTGAGTTTGACCTGGAAGGCGGCGGGGAGTTTGACGGGAACTGCCTGGCAGCCGTGCCATTGCCGGGGTACACGGTGATTGGCGTCCGCACGGGGCAGGTGGATTCGGATGGCCGGACGCGGCTGTGGGAGTCGGAAGGATGGCTAGGCGCGGCAATGCTGGAGTATTTGGCAATGGAGCAGCCGGCGGCGCGGGGCGATTTTGATGTGTACCACAAGGCGGGCCGGGTGTATTACATTGAGATCTTGTGCGCGGCGTCCGCAACCGAGGCGGGGTTCTTGTTGCACGTGTATCCGGTGGACGGGGACGACTTGCCGCGACAGGCCCGTGAGAACGGCGTTGAATTTGAAAACCGGGATTTTGCGTTTGAGGACAACGGGACGCGGCTGGGCCGGCAGTGCATTGCCACGGCGCTGCTGCCGGATTATCCCATCCATAAAATCGCCACCGGGCAGTATAGGCTGTGGGAAAAGGAGTTTATGGTACAGTAGCGGACCTCAACATCGCAGGCCCTGTCCCGCTGATTTCATCTGCTGAACGCCAACACATCCGCTATCGTTGTGGCTCCAATCTATGCGCCTGATTTTACCGCCCCGACTTTATCGGGTCGCCAAACTGATTGGCTGGAATGCGCTGCTGATTGTCGTCGGCTTGGCGCTGATTGGAATTGCCGGCGAAGGCTGGCTCCGCCTGACCAAGCCCCATATGGAACGGTCGTATCCGAATGTGTTTGTCCCCGGCGTGGGCTATATGTACGCGCCCAACACAGCAGTGAACTGGACCAACTATCTGGATTTCTGGGTAACGGAGCGCACCAACAGCCTAGGTTTTCTGGACCGGGAACCCGTCAGCGCAGAGCGGGCGGCGTCAAGCTGCCATATCAGCATCATCGGCGATTCTTTCGTAGGCGCCCGGCAAGTGCCTGTTGCCGACAAGTTTCAGACCCGGATGACGCAGCTGGCGGCGCAGCGGCTGCCGGAACTGGACATTACCGCATCAGCCTATGGCCTCGACGGCAGCGGCCAGTTCGGACAGCTGCCACTTTACGACCGCTATGCGCGCCGGCTGAACCCCGAGTTGGTAATTCTGGTATTTGTCGTTAACGACCTGGAAAATAATTCCCCTTTACTGGACCTGGTCTATAATGGGATAGTACCGGGCCGGCACCAGTATCTAGCCGCGGCGCTGGGCCCAGACGGAACCTTGCAATGGCATTTGCCTGATCCGGATTTTCTGGCTTACGCAAGCCCGGCAAGGCCAAATCCCTTGCTTACCCGGGCGCTTTACCGAGCCGGCCGGGTATCCTGGTTCGCGCAGTGGCTGGGCGCCAAGTACCGATTGTGGCACAAAGAGTACCTACAGGATATTGTAGTGGAGCGGCGCCGGCGCCTGGAACTCTACCGCCAGCGCTATGATGATGCGGGCGTGCTTGACGGCTGGCAGCCCGAAACTGCCGCGCTGTCCAAACTCCGGGCGCTGCGCGACCAGCTTGCCGCCGCAAATCCTCCTCCCCCATACCAGCAAGCCGTTACGCTTACCGACCTGGCCCTTGGCGAATTCCAGGCCCGCGCAGAACGGGACGGCGCCGCGCTGGTGATACTCTCCGAAATCCAAATGGGCGGCCGCGGCCACGCCCAGTTTAATCTATTAAGTAGATTGGCCACCGCACGTGGCATTCCGGTTATCAGCCAGCACGACTACATTCGCCGCCAAGGCGGAGACCTCGCCGCCGGCGTCTGGAATCACGACTCCCACTGGACTCCCCAAGGCCACCAGTGGGCGGCGGAGGCCCTGCTGGAATGGCTGGAACAAGACCCGGAAGTCTGCCAGCGGAATGGCTAACTGATGCGAGAGTTAGTTGATGCTGGCCAGTTGCCGATTTCATCCTGCTGAACCCCAGCGCATCCGCTATCGTTACGGCTCCAACCTATGCGACTAAATTCTATCCCCCCCCCCCGACTCTACCGGGTTGCCAGGCTGATTAGCTGGAATGCGCTGCTCATTCTAGCGGGCTTGGCCTTGATTTGGCTTGCCGGAGAAGCCTATTTCCGACTGTCCAAGCCCTTTATGGAACGGCAGTTGCTGACGGTGTTTGTCCCCGGCATTGGCCGTTTGTTTGCGCCCGACACCGAAATGCGCTGGACCAACTACGATGATTTCTGGGTAACCGAGCGCACCAACAGCCTGGGCTTTATGGATCGGGAACCCGTCAGCCCGGAGCGGGCGGCGGCGGGCTGCCACATCAGCATCATCGGCGATTCTTTCGTAGCAGCGACAGAAGTACCCATTGCCGACAAAATTCAGGTAAAGCTGGCGCAGTTGGCCGAGCAGAGACTGCCGGAGCTCGCCCTTACTGTATCCGCATACGGACTTAACGGCAGCGGCCAGTTTGGTCAGCTGCCGCTTTACGACCGGTTTGCGCGCCGGCTGAACCCCGATTTGGTAGTTTTGGTCTTTTACCCTAACGACCTGCAAGACAATTCTCCTCTATTAACCATGGTCTATACTCGGAAACCGCCGGGGCAGGGTGAGTATCTGGCTGCGGAATTGGCCCCGGACGGAACTTTGCAATGGCATAATCCTGACCCGGATAATCCGGCTTATGTGCCGCCGGCAACGCCGCCGCCGCTGATTAGCCGGGAACTTCACCAAGCTGGCCGGGTATCCTGGTTCGCGCGGTGGCTGGACCTCAAGTTCAAACAGCTGCATCGCAGGTATCTAGTGGACATCGTGCCGGAGCGCCGCCAGTACCTGGAACTGTACCGCCAGCATTATGATGCGTCCGGCCTGTTGGACGGCTGGCAGCCAACAGACGCCGCGCTGTCCGGCCACCAGGCATTGTATGATCAGATTGCCGCCGACAATCCCGCCCCCGCCTACCAGCAAGCCATTACGCTTACCGGCTTGGCGCTGGGCGAATTTCAGGCCCGCGCCGCACGCGACGGCGCCGCCCTGGTTATCCTCTCCGAAACCGCAATGGGCGGTCGGCAGCACCCCCGGTTTAATCTCTTAAACCGACTTGCCGCCGCGCATAACATTCCAGTCATCAACCTGCACGATTACATCCTCCGCCAGGGCGGAGACCTCTCCGCAGCCGTCTGGACTAACGATATTCACTGGACTCCCGCCGGCCACCAGTGGGCGGCGGAAGCCTTGCTGGAATGGCTGGAACACAACCGGGAGGTTTGCGAGATGGGGACATCGCCCTAGCGCTCTATCAAGGCGTGCGGACATATTCATCGTCATTCCGGCTTGCGCCGGGATGATGATTACAAAAAATCCGGGTACAAAGGCTTCAGGCCGATGGCGGCGCAGAAATGATGGGACAGGGCGTTGGCTACGGCGTCTGGGGGCGGCGGCGTGGGCAGTTCGGCGGCCAGGGCGGTTACGCCCCGGTCGGGGATGCCGCAGGGGATGATGCCGTCGTACATCGTCAAGTCGGGGTCAATGTTGACGGCAAAGCCGTGATAGGCGATGCCGCCGGCGATTTTGACGCCGATGGCGGCAATCTTGCGACGTCCGTCGGCGGTCCAGACGCCGGTCAATCCGGCAACGGCAGTCGCCGGCATTCCGAAATCGGACAAGGCGGCGATGATTACCTGCTCGAGAGTGCGGACATACCAGTGGGGACCGCCGCGCCCGCGCAGCCGGATGACGGGGTAGGCTACGAGCTGGCCGGGGCCGTGCCAGGTAATCAGGCCGCCGCGGTCGGTTTCTACCAGAGTGATGCCGCGCGCGGCCAGGGCGGCGGCGTCCAGGAGGAGGTGGCTGTCGGGGGCCAGGCGGCCGCGGGTGTAAGTGGGGGGGTGTTCCAGCAGCAGGAGGGTTTCGGGGGCGGCGCCGTTCCGCACCTGGTCGGCAATTTCAAGCTGCCAGTCCCACGCCTGGCGGTAGGGTACGATGCCGGCGCGGATGATGCGGCAGACGCCGGGAGCGCCGGCGGCGTTGGCATTGGCGTTGGACGCAGCGTCAGTAAATGGGGGTAGCGTCATCCATCGTCTCGAGGCGATGCTTGACGGATTGCAGGAATGCGCCGGATTCGGCGCCGTCGTTGATGCGGTGGTCAAAGGAGAGGCAGAGGTTCATCATCCAGCGGATGGCGATGGCGTCGTTGATAACGATGGGGCGTTGCTGGGCGGCTTCGGTAGTGAGGATGGCGGCTTGCGGATAGTTGATGATTGGGCCGCCGAGGATGCTGCCGAGGGCGCCGGTGTTGTTGACGGTAAAAGTGCCGCCTTGCACATCGTCCAGGCGGAGGGTGCCGGCGCGGGCGCGGTCGGACAAATCGGCGACGGCGTGGGACAGGCCGGCGATGCTCAAACGGTCGGCGTCGTGGATAACCGGCACTACCAGGCCGCCGGGGGCGGCAACGGCGATGCCCAGATTGATGCGGCGTTTCAGGATGATGGCGTCATCGGCCCAGGATGCGTTCAGCGTGGGGTTGTCTTTCAGGGCGGCGGCTACCGCTTTGAGGGCAAAGGGCAGATAGGTGAGGCTGACGCCCTCGCGGCGGCGGAAAGCGTCGCGTTCCCGACTGCGGAGGCTTACCAGATTGGTAATGTCCGCCTCAACCATACTCCAAGCGTGGGGGATTTGCGTGACCGAGCGCACCATTGCATCGGCAATCATACGGCGCACGGGGGTTAGGGGGATGCGTTCATCGTCGGCAGCAGCAGCGGCAATGGGCGGCATTGGCGCAACCGGGGCGGACGGCATCGGAGCGACGGCGTCGGCAATGGCGGCGGCCGCGGCAGGGGCAGGGGCATCAGCGACGGCGGCGGTTTCCAGGTAGCGCAGGACGTCGTTGCGGGTAACGCGCCCGCCCATGCCGGAGCCGGCGATGCGGCTCACATCTATATTGTGTTCACGCGCCAGCCGGCGTACCGCCGGGGAGAGGCGGTTGGGCGGCGCTGTGGCGTCGGCTGCCGGCGGAATATCTGCTGCCGGCGGGGTTGGCCGGTTGGGAGGGATGGACGCCGAGGCCGGGGCGGGCGATGCAACGGTGGCTGGGGCCGGCGCCGGGTCATTCTGTTCAGCGGCGCGGGCTGCGACGGCGGAGCCGCCGGTAGGTCCGACGGGCTGCGCGTCCAGCAGGTAGGCGACGGGAACCGGGGCGGCGGGCGGCGACGGCGGGGCGGGCGGCGCTGATGCTGCGGATGCCACGGATGCGGGCGCAGGCCGGGCTGGCGCGGGGGCTGCGTCTCCGGTGTCAACCTCGGCGATGGGGGCGCCCATCGGCACGGTTTCGCCCTCCTGGGCGATGATGCGGAGCAGCTCTCCGGCGACGGGAGAGGGGACTTCCATCGTTACTTTGTCGGTAACGACTTCCACCAGCGGGTCGTAGCGTTCTACGCGCTCGCCGGGCTGCTTGAGCCACTTGCCGATGGTGCCTTCGACGACGCTTTCACCGACGTGAGGCAGTTCAATAAATTGCGCCACTGGTTAATCCTCATTGGGTCAATCTAGTTAGCCAATACTGGGATGGCAACGTTTCTTTTCGGGCATGGATCCTTATCCCCGGCGAAAGCCGTAGTCCACCGGCGTGCGTAGATTCCGGCGCAAGCCGGAATGACGGCTAATGACTGGGAATGCGCTATTGGCTGTCCGGCTGCCGGGACGGGTTTGCGATCTGGTTGGGCGACGCAGGGTTAGTAGGCGGCGAGGCGGCGGAGTGCGGCGGCGATGGTATCCGGGCTGGGCATATAGGCGTCCTCCAGGGACTGGGCGAATGGCATGGTCGGAACATCGGGGCCGCAGAGTCGGGCGACGGGGGCGTCCAGGTACTCAAAAGCGTCATTGGCGGCGCGGGCGGCGATTTCGGCGCCGATGCCGCCGCTGATGTTGTCCTCATGCACCACCAGCAGCCGGCCGGTCTTGCGGACGGATTGCAGGATGGTATCGGTATCCAGCGGCTTGAGAGTGCGGAGGTCAACGACTTCGGCGCTGACGCCCTCGGCGGCTACCGTGTTGGCGGCGGCGAGGCAGTAATGCATCGCCAGCCCGTAGGATACTACGGTTACATCGCTGCCGGCGCGCTTGATGTCGGCCGGGCCGATGGGGATGGTGTAGTCGTCATCCGGGACTTCGCCGCGCACCAGCCGATAGGTTTTTTTGTGTTCCAGAAAGATGACGGGGTTGTCGTCGCGGATGGCCGACTTGAGCAGGCCTTTGGCTTCGTAAGGCGTAGCGGGGGTTACGACCAGCAGGCCGGGGGTGTGAAAGAACAGGGCTTCGACATTCTGCGAATGATACAAGCCGCCGCGGATGCCGCCGCCGTAGGGAATGCGGACGGTCATGGGGACTTTGAGCGCGCCGTTGGTGCCGTAATGGACGCGGGCGGCTTCGCCGATAAGCTGGTTGACGCTGGGCCAGACGAAATCGGAGAACTGGACTTCGGGGACGGGGCGCATCCCGCGGAAAGCGGCGCCGAGGGCAATGCCCATGATAGAGGCTTCGGCCAGGGGGGTATCCAACACGCGCTGGGGGCCGAAATCCTCGATGAAGCCTTGGGTAGCGAGGAATACGCCGCCGCGCTGTCCGACGTCCTCGCCCATCACGAAAACGCGGTCGTCGCGGGCCATTTCCTCGTGGAGTGCGGAGCGGACTGCTTCGATAACCGTCATTTCAGGCATAATGTTTTCGTCCGTTGGCGTTGCATTCGGCAATGGCGGATGCGTCGGGCCGGGTTGAGGTTGGTTTAGCAGCGTTCCGCGTTTTCGGATTCGGTATCGCCGGCGTGGGGCAGGGCTATTTCGTCCAGATTGAAGCCCTGTTCCTGCAAAAGTGAACGAGCTTCGGGCAGCGTTGCAGCGCGGCCTTCGCTGAATCCTTCGGAATAGCCCAGCGCGTAGCCTTCGCTAAATCCTTCGGCGCGGAGGCGCTGCTTGCGGGGTTCCAGCAGATGGGTATTGAGGAAATCGGCGATTACCATGATGTCCTTTTACATCGTCATTTTTGCCCTAATGTTTTCGTCCATTGGCGTTGCATTCGGGAACTGCGGGTGCGTCGGGCCGGGTTGAGGTTGGTTTAGCAGCGTTCCGCGTTTTCGGATTCGGTATCGCCGGCATGGGGCAGCGCGATCTCGTTCAGATTGAAGCCCTGTTCCTGCAAAAGTGAACGGACTTCGGCCAAGGTTGCGGCGCGGCCTTGCGCTTGGCCTTCGTTGAATCCTTCGGCGCGGAGGCGTTGCTTGCGGGGTTCCAGCAGATGGGTGTTGAGGAAAGCGGCGATTACCATGATAGCTCCTTTGGCTTCGGCGGCGATTTGGGCCAGAATGCGGTAGATGCTGCCGGTGATGCCGAGGGCGATAAGGGCGATGGTGATTTTGGTCGGGATGGGCGGGGTATCCAGGTCGGCGGCGGTGGCATTCAAATAAAACAGCACCAGCGCATAAATGCCGACCAGAATCGCCAGGCGGACGATGTTCCCCAGATAACGCAGCAGACGGGCCGGGAGCGCAGCGCTTTTGGCAGTCATTTTAGTGCCGCCGCCCGCTGCCGGCAACCGCCGGCGCCGTCAACATTCTACTGCACATACCGGCGCCGCTACGCATACAGATGGTCGTAAATCGTAGCGGCGTCCGGCGGGGCGGCGGCGTCGGCGAAGTCGGTGGCGTCGTTGACTTGCTGCTGGGCGTCGGCGTGGAACTGGTCAATCTGCTGCTGGGACAGGATGCCGCGGCGCAGCAGGTCGGCGGGGAAGGCGGTTACCGGGTCGCGGGCGCGGGCCGCGTCCACGGCGTCGCGGTCGCGATAGCGGCGGTCGTCATCGTCGGTAGTGTGAGGCATAAAGCGCTCTACTTTCATTTCCACCAGGGACGGGCCGGCGCGGCGGGCGTGGACGATTCCTTGGCGGGCCGCCTCGTAGCAGGCTATTACATCCATTCCGTCAACTACGAAGCCGGGGAAGCCGTAGGCTTCGGCGCGCGCGGCGACATCGCTAACTACCATCTGCAAGTCTTGCGGGGTGGATATGGCGTATTTGTTGTTTTCGCAGATAAAGACGATGGGGAGGCGGTGAATGGCGGCGAAGTTCATGGCTTCGTGGGTTTCGCCCTGGCTGGTAGCGCCGTCGCCGAAGTAGCAGAGGGTTACCGTGTCATCGCCCTGCATTTGGCAGCCGAGGGCGTAGCCGACGCTCTGGGTCAGGCTGGCGGCTACTACATTGGAGATTTGGATGATGCGGCGGGGGAGGTCGGCGCCCTGCAAGGGGAACTGGCGCGCGCCGGAGTAGGGTTCGCCGGCTTTGCCCATGAAGGAGAGCATTACCTGGCGGGGCGTGAGGCCGGCGGCCATTTTGATGGCCAGGTCGCGGTAGTAGGGGAACAGGAAGCAGTTGCCATCCTGCCGGGCGGCCAGCAGGGAGCCGAGCTGCGCCGCTTCGTGGCCTTGGGCGGAGGCGGCAATGGGCACTTTGCCCTGCCGGTTCATCATCCAGATGCGCTCGTCCATGGCGCGCACCAGGATCAGCTGGCGGCAGATTTCCACCAGGTCGGCAGCGGCGAGGCCGTCGGGCAGGGGCGCGGATGCGCCGGCGGCCGGCGTGTTCGCAACGCCGGGGGCAGCGGAGGCAATGGCAATATCGGAATCGGCTACGTTGGCGGGTGTCATAGAATTGGTAATCTCCTGAGGGCCGCGAATGGGACAGCCCGAGGCTGCCGCCCGCGCCCTAATGATAGACTACCGGGCGGGCAGTGGCAAACGGGCTGGCTGATTGCCGCCGGGCCGTGTTGCTGTATAATGTCGGCGCCGGGTGGGGAAGAGCTTGGGAATAAGGAGGGAATCTGATGGCTACACCGACAGCGGCGGACGACGGGTTCTCCGCATCTCAGCTATCTACTGGGGGACGCAGCCGGTTTTGGTGGCCGTATTGCTGCGGTCGGCTACGGAGTGGTGTGCTTACATATTCTATGCTTTAGCGTTCTAGCTCTCATCGAACCGGCGACTTACAGTGCGCTCGCGCTGGAGGACAGCTGGGTAGAATATCTTACGGCGTTTTGGTTCTTGGTAGCCGGAGCGACGCTGTTTCTCGCCGCCGGACTCGGGGGGGGGGGGGGAGTAAGTTTGTATGCAGTATGTACATTCTGGCCGGCATCGGGCTGGTATTTGTTGCCGGGGAAGAAATCAGCTGGGGGCAACGAATTATTGGATTCGCGACGCCGGATTATTTACTGGACAATAATATTCAAGAGGAATTGAATTTGCATAACATTCGTACTAAATACACTGATCAGTTCGATATACTCTACACACAACCGGCCCTGATTTGGTGTATTATAGCGATTGCGGCATTTTTCTGCGGCCGGGATCGGTTGCTGGGTATTCCAGCGCCTTCGTTTTTGATGATTCTGGGCATCATTGCAACAAGCGCATATGAGTATGACGTTTGGTCGCCTAGATATTTGTATTTTTTGTTTAACCAGATAACTATGCTGCTGCCGTTGCTGGCGTGTTATGCTCTAATCAGCGGTCGCGTCAAATTGCTGCCGGCGATAATTTCGGCCACGGCAATCATTGGCGGCAAGGCTTATGCTATGCAGCAAGCCCACGCGGCGGCGTATTTCCCGTACCGCTCGCTGGAATTCACCGAGTATTTGCTTGGCATCATTAGCGTCTGGTATGCGGTTGAGATACTGCTGTCGCAAAAGCGGTTTGCCATATTAGTGGATTGGCCGGGTCGCGGCCTGAAATTGCCCGGAATGATTACTCCGCAGCGGCTGGGCACGGCGGTATGTGTTCTGGTAATTGCCGTTGGCATCGGACTGGCGCTTTTGGCGCATTTCACTACGGATACGCACCAGTCGGTGTACTTTGAGGCCAGTTACACGACGCCGGCTGCTGATGCTGAGCAAGTATCCAGTTCCGTATTTAATGTTTTCAGCAGAGACGGCCGGCTATATTATTTCAAAGATAATTATTCTCCGGAGGATATTTCCGATAGCTTCTTTTTGCATATTTACCCGGCGCAGCCAAGCGATTTGCCGGCCAGTAGGCAACAATACGGCTTCCTGAACCGGGACTTTGATTTTAGAAGGGTTGGCCTGTTGTCTGACGGAAAGTGCGCGGCGTCCGTAGCGCTACCGGGACACCCGATAACGCTGCTAGTCACCGGCCAGTACACACGGGGCGGGCCGCGACTTTGGGAAGCGGAGTTTGCGATGGCGCCCTCCGGCGAAGCCGGCGTTTATACTCCGATTGCCGGAGGCGAACCGCTGGCGCGCGCGTATTTTGATATTTATGCGGGCGACGGCAATCTGTACTATATCAAAGAGAATTGCGCGGCAGCGGATGTTGATGCTCTGTTCTTTTTGCATATTTACCCGATTAGAACGGAAGACTTATCAGTTAACCGACAACAGCACGGCTATCAGGGCCTGGATTTTGCCTTTGCAACACACGGCAGGCGGATTGGCGCACAATGCAACGCAACAGTGGAGCTGCCGCCGTATTCTATTGCCGCGATTCACACTGGACAGTACATACCGGATGGGCCGCGACTGTGGGAAGCGGAGTTTGCGCTGCCGTCCGCGCCTTAACCAAGCGGCTGCCGGATTTTTCGGGGAGAAATCTGCGGCGCTGCTACGGGCCTGAAGCGCCGGCAGTACAGTTTGCGCCGGGCCGACGCAGGAAGTACCCGATGCCGGCCGCAAACGGGATGGGCCGGCGCGGCTGAGGCGCGGGTTTCGCATCTCTATGCCGGATGGCGGGAATGCGGGTATTGCCGCTATAATCGCTGCGCCAGCCGGGATTGCTACATCAGCCGGCGGGCGGGAGCAAGGAGCTGATGAGTCGGATTGTCATTGCCATCGTTATAATCTACCCGATTGCTGCGGCAATTGGCGGAGCGGCGGCGCTGCTGGTAACGCTTTGGGCGTATAATACGGATGCGCGGATGGTCTCCGACACGGTAACGGCGGCGGTAATCAACACGGCGGCTGTGGTTGCTGCGTCAGGGTTCGTTGGAGGATTTGAGATGATTTTGTCCCTCTGGCAGTTTATGAAGAACCATGAGGCGGAGCAGGCCCGCCAGCAGGAGCGCCTGGAAGACAAGGCGCGTTGGGAACAGGAACGCCAAGAGGAGCGCGCCCGGCAGGAGCAGGAGCGTCAGGAAGAGCGCGTCCAGCGAGAACAGGAACGCGCCCGGCAAGAACAGGAGCGCGCCCGGCAGGAGCAGGAGCGTCAGGAAGAGCGCATCCAGCGAGAACAGGAGCGCGCCCGGCAGGAGCAGGAGCGTCAGGAAGAGCGCGTCCAGCGAGAACAGCAACGCGCCCGGCAGGAGCAGGAACGCGCAGAGGATCGGAAAGTGATGCAGGCGATGCAGTCGGAATTTCTGGCGCAACTAAAGGCCGAGGGCGAGCGCAACGCCGTCCTCGCTGCCAAAGTGCTGGAACTTTCGGAGCTGGCGATCAACCGCGCCGCCGACAACCACAATGGCAGCGGCGATGGCAATGGCAATAGCAGCGGCAACGGCGGCGATGCGGCAGGAGAACCCGGCCGGCAGCCGCCCGCCAATCATTCCGTATAAGTATTGCGGAACCGGTACAGCGTGAACTCCGGCTCTACCGGAGCTACCGGCATATATTCCGGGGCTTCCTCAATTTTGGCGACGATGAACCAGGGACCCGGCTCGCGCATGGCCCGCCCGAATATATCCTCCAGGGTTTCCAGGTCGTTGACGGTAGCCGTTTTGCCGATGCCGCAGGAACGGGCGACTTCCGCCAGGTCGGTGCCGGTTCCGGTGTGGCTGGTCTGGCCGCCGGTCTGCCCCCAGGCTTCGTTGTCCCAGACGACCACTACCAGGTTGGCGGGGTTTTCCCGTCCAATGGTGGCGATGGCGCCCAGGTTCATCAGCAGGGAACCGTCGCCGTCCAGCGAAATCACCTTGTCGTTGGTGGACAAGGCCATGCCGAGGGCGATGGACGAACAGAGGCCCATACTGCCATAGGTGTAGAAATTGCGGTCGCGATGGCCGGCGTGATACAGCTCGTCGCTGGTGGGGCCGAGGTTGCCGACGATGGGGCTGTCGCCGGCGTGGCGGAGTACCAGTTGGGTGGCGTCAAACCTAAGCAATTTTGCCTCCGTGCAGCATAGGGGTCATACAGACGGCGACCGGATTGCGGTGGGCGTGGCACAATTTCATTATGCCGTCCAGCAGGGTATCCATCCGTTCCTCGCTTTCAATGGTGTAGTGGGCGATGCCGAACAGGTCGAGGATGGGGGTAGTGTTGCGGCCCATAGCGACCTGGGCGATGTTGAATTCGCCGACCTGGCCGCGCAGGTTCATAAAGATGGGGATGGGGGTGCGGGCGGGCAGGCAGAGGCTGGCGATGGCGTTGACGCTGTTGCCGAACCCGCTGGACTGCATAAAGACGGCGGCGTTGCGCCCGACGGCATAGCTGCCTACGGCCACGCCGACGGCTTCCTCCTCTCGGGTGCAGGACACCAGATGAAAGAAAGGGTCGGCGTCAATGATGCTGGTTACGCGGTCGATGGATATGTCGGGGACATAGGCGATGAGTGAAGTGTCCCACTTTTTGAGGGTGTCAACGATGGTTTCGGCCCAGGGCATAGGCGACTGGCTCCTTGTGCGGGTAGGTTGGCTGATTGGCTGGACGCCGCCGGCGGCCGGCGGCGGTGCGGTATGGACGGATGGATAGTATAGCGCATAAAGCGGCCGGCCGGGGGCGGCAAGTCATTGCGGATCCAGGATGATTTCGCCTTCCCAGATGCGGCCCTGGTCATTGTACTGGCCGGTTCTGATTGATGCAATCGGGTATTGCGGCAGTTTGACGGTTAGGACACACTCGCCGCTGCGGGGCGCCGCATAATTTTGGAAACTGAAATCCAGGTTGTCATAGCCGTACTGCCGCCGGTCGGCGGGCAGGTCTTTCGGATTAGCCGGAGTTATATGCACCAGGAAGTTTGTTGTTAAATCGGTCGGCCGGCAGCGTGATTTGGCATATACGAGGTATTTGCCAGTGTGATATACGGCGTAGGTAGAGTGAATCGCCGGCAACCTTCCTTCGAGAAACGGCGCGTCAACGGTTTGAGCGTGGTTCAGAAATAACAGATTATGGTTGCCGAAATGTTGGAGTACCCAATGCCGGTCAATGGCGTCAAAGGGCATCCACAGGTCGGGCCCGACTTGCGCCGCGTAGGGCGCGCGTTCCAAGGCTGCGGACGGCGTTTTCGCCGCCGGGAATACGTAGATGTTGACGCCCCGCTCTACCAGATAGCCGGGCGGCGGCTCGCGGTCGTGCGCGATGCGGCGCCCCTGGTTGGGTTTAGCGACCGGGTTGCGCGCTATGGTTGCATCCGTCAAGCCATACCGGTCAATAATCTTCACATCGGCAAGATAGTAAGGTATTATACCCGCAGGCCATGAATACATAACCGCATCATCAGGAATGAGCCCGACCGGCATATTCTCGTAGGGAGTATATTCCGCCAGCCATGAGCCGGCTAAGAAGTCATGATATGTGGGCGATCTGACGAAATATTTCAAGTTACTGTAGCGCAGGTCGTTGGCTATGGAGTTCAGCGCCAGCATTCCCGGCGCCGCCAACAGCCAGCGGTAGTTTGCCGCAGTAAGTTCAACTCTCACTTTCTCTGGTTGGTTGATGTGCTCAAACAGCAGTATTGCTTGCATAATGTTGGCGTAAAATAGCACGGGCATAAAAATCAGCAGCGCCCAGGCCGGCGCATTGAAAATTACCCCTCGCACCCATACAATTGTTTGTAATGCGCCGGCAATCCGGCAGCCCAGATGCACTATGCCCGTCGCCGCCGGCAGCGCCAGCAGCGGCCAGTAGAAATCCAGCGGCCGGTATTCAAAATGGTCGGCGCCGATACGCATTACATAGACGCTATAAACGATGACCAGGAGCAGAACCAGCGCATAGCTCCCATCGCGGCATTCCCGCCACCGCTGCCGCAGCCCGACCCAGGCCAGCGGCAGCAGCAGATACAACCCCGTTTCAATTGCCGCCGCCGACAGATACCGAAACCCGAGCTCGTACCAGGGCCGCACATATTTGGCGTAGTAAGTGTTGGGCAGCCATTCGCCATAGTAGGCGTAGCGAAACAGAAAATGGGCGGCGATTAAGATGGCGCACGGCGCGATTAAGTACGCCATTCCGCGCCAGTCGGGGCGCAGCCGGCCGGCGTCGGCCATACTCTGGATGACGAACCAGCCGCAGCACAGAGCCGCAATCAACGGCCCCTCCGGGCGGGTCAGCGATGCCGCCGTCAGACTCAGCGATGCCGCCAACAGACCCCAACGGTTGCGGCGGTATAAGGCGAGGCTGACCACTGCCAGGACGATAAAAAGGGTGAACTGCCGCGTTTCCAGCCCGCCGCCGGAAGTCCAGACCGCAAAAGTGGCGCTGCTGCACACCAAGCCCAAGGCCAGCCAGGTGGTCAATTTCCGGTGCGGCAACGCCGGCGTGCGTAGCCCCCACCACAGCAGGGCGGCCAAGGTTCCGACAGTGCAAGCCACCGACAGCCAGGGCGCGGTGTGTTCCGGCTTTACGCCAAAGACGCCCCAAAGGGCAGCCAGTTCCAGCGTCCACAGAAAGTTGGAGTAGCCCTCAACCCGCTCGCCGGGATTGAAAACCAGGCCGTGCCCCTCCAGCAGATTGCGCGCATAGCGAAAACTGACGAAAGCGTCATCAGTGATAAACCACGATAACGCGGCCAGCCATCCCAGCAGCCCCAGCCAGGGCAGCACTGCGATGACGAAATAAAGTCGCGGCGCTGAAAACCTGGCATTCATTTTGAGAGCGCCAACGAAAGTTTCGGCCCGGGGCATAAGCGTCCGGCTCCACGAGCCGGTTACCGGTTAATTAATTTGCCGCCATCGGCGCATACTGGTCGCCGATGGCTAGTATAGCATATTGCGCGGGCGGCGGGTCATTGCGGCTCCGGGATGATTTCGCCTTCCCAGAGGCGGCCTTCCGCATTATATTGGCCGGTTGTGATTGCGGCAATCGGATATGACGGCAGTTTGCGGATTACAACGCACTCGCCGCTGCGGGGCGCCGCATAATTTATGATACTGAAATCCAGGTTGTCATAGCCGTACTGCCGCCGGTCGGCGGGCAGGTCTTTCGGATCAGCCGGAGTTATATGCACCATGAAATTCGTTGTCAAATCCGTCAGCCGGCAAGCCTTTTTGACATACAGTAGGTATTTGCCAGTGTGATATACGGAGTAGGTAGAGCGGATCGCCGGCCCGCCGGCAAGCGGCGCGTCAACAGCCGGCCCGCTGTTCAGAAATAACAGGTTATAGTTGCCGAAATGTTGGAGTACCCACTGCCGGTCAATGGCGTCAAAGGGCATCCACAGGTCGGGACCGACTTGCGCCGCGTAGGGCGCGCGTTCCAGGGCTGCGGCCGGCGTTTTCACGGCCGGGAATACGTAAATGTTGACGCCCCGCTCTGCCAGATAGCCGGGCGGCGGCTCGCGGTCGTGCGCGATAGCACGCTGGCTGTTGGGTTTAGCGACCGGGTTGCGCGCTATGGTTGCATCCGTCAAGCCATACCGGTCAATAATTTTCAGATCCGCAAGATAGTAAGGTATTATGCCCGACCGGTTGATAGCCGTCACCGCATCATCGGGAATTAGACCGCGCTCCAGATTCTCATAAGGTTGATATTCAGCCCGCCACCGACTGGCAAGTCGGCCTACATCATAGCGCGTGAACTTACGTGCCTTATGTGGATAAAGAGAGACGCGTAAATCGTGCGAGAGAGCAGACAAGGCGGGCATTCCCGGCGCCGCCAGCAGCCAAGGGTAGTTTGCCGCAGTAAGTTCAATATATATTTTACTGGATCTCATGTTGTCTTCAAGCCTCAGCGCTATTTGCAGCGCGCTGGCGTAAAATAGCACGGGCGTAAAAATCAGCAGCGCCCAGGCCGGCGTACCCCAAATTACCCTCCCCCGTATAAATGTTCGTGTTATGTCGGCAATCCGGCGGCCCAGATGCACTATGCCCGTCGCCGCCGGCAGCGCCAGCAGCGGCCAGTAGAAATCCAGCGGCCGGTATTCAAAAATGTCGCCGCCGATACGCATTACATAGACGCTATAAACGATGACCAGGAGCAGAACCAGCGCATAGCTCCCGTCACGGCATTCCCGCCAACGCTGCCGCAGTCCGACCCAGGCCAATGGCAGCAGCAGATACAGCCCGGTTTCCAGCGCCGCCGCCGACAGATACTGAAAGCCGAGCTCGTACCAGGGGCGTACATATTTGGCGTAGTAAGTGTTGGGCAGCCATTCGCCATAGTAGCCGTAGCGAAACAGAAAATGGGCGGTAATCAAGATGGCGCACGGGGCGATTAGGTGCGCCATTCCGCGCCAGTCGGGGCGCAGCCGGCCGGCGTCGGCCATGCTCTGGATGACGAACCAGCCGCAGCAGAGCGCCGCAATAAGCGGCCCCTCCGGGCGGGTCAGCGATGCCGCCGCCAGACTCAGCGATGCCGCCAGCAAACCCCACCGGTTGCGGCGGTATAGGGACAGGCTTACCACCTCCAGGACGATAAAAAGGGTGAACTGCCGCGTTTCCAGACCGCCGCCGGAAGTCCAGACGGCAAAGGTGGCGCTGCTGCACACCAGGCCCAACGCCATCCAGGTGGTTAGTTTCGGGTAGGGCAGCGCCGGCGCGCGTAGCCCCCACCACAGCAGGGCGGCCAGGGTGCCGACGGTGCAGGCTACGGACAGCCAAGGCGCGGCGTGTTCCGGCTTTAGGCCAAAGACGCCCCAGATAGCGGCCAGCTCCAGCGTCCACAGAAAGTTGGAGTAGCCCTCAACCCGCTCGCCGGGATTGAAAACCAGGCCGTGCCCCTCCAGCAGGTTGCGCGCATAGCGGAAGCTGATGAAGGCGTCATCATTGATAAACCACGACAACGCGGCCAGCCAGCCCAGCAGCGCCAACCAAGGCAGGACCGATATGGCAAAGTAAAATCGCGGCGCTGAAAATCCGTAACGCATTGCGGAAACTACGGGATGTCGCAGTCGTTCTACTGCGGCATCCGGGGCTTACAGGCCCAGCACGGTTTCCAGGCCGACAGTGAGGCCGGGGCGGTGCGGGACTTCGCGGATGCAGCGGAGCACGCCGGGCATATAGCAGCTGCGGTCCAGGGTATCGTGGCGGATGCTCAAAGTCTGGCCGGCGGCGCCGAAAATGACTTCGTGATGGGCGCTGCGTCCGGGCAGGCGCAGGCTATGGATGCCGACGCCGCCGGCTGCGCCGCCACGGGTTTCCGGCAGATGATGGACGGCGGTTTGATTGCGCTGAAAATCGTCGCCTCTAGCTGCGCGCAAGTCGCGCGCTAGGGCTAATGCGAACCCGGAGGGGGCGTCGATTTTCATTTCGTGATGCGCCTCAACTACATCAACATAGTCAAACAGGGCGGCGGCCTGCTCGGCCAGTTTTTTCAGGACAACAGCGCCGAGGGCGAAATTGGGGGCGACGATGACGCCGATATTATGCTCCCGACTCAGCGCGTCCAGGGTTTGCAGCTGTGCGGCGTCCAGGCCGCTGGCGCCCAGCACCATGTGGACGCCGCGGGCGGCGGCCAATGGCGCGGCTTCCATACAGGCGGCGGCGTGGGTGAACTCTACCATCACGGACGGCTGCGCGGAGTCCAGCATCGCCGCCAAGTCGGTGGACAGCGGCGCCGGTCCGGCCGGGGTATCCAAAGTAGCGCCGCGCGGCGTATGGCAGGTTGCGCCGGCCAGGGTCAGGTCGGCGGCGGCGGAAACGGCGCGGACGGTTTCCAGACCCATCCGCCCGGTAGCGCCGTGAATGACGACGGAGATAGGGGCGGCCGGCGCAACGGCGGTATCGGCAGCGGTCATTGTGTCCTCACCATTGTGCCCTAACCATTATGCTACCGGCGCGGGGAATTGGGTTGCCGGTTGAAATGGGATTGGCCGATTAGCGGATTACCAGGACGGGGATATTGCTGTGCCGCAGGACGCGGTCGGTAATGCTGCCGAGGACGACGCGGCCCACGCCGCTGCGTCCATGAGTCGTCATCACTACCAGCGAGGGCTGCTCGGCGGTTTTGGCGATGATGGCCTGGGCCACATTCTGATGCAATTGGTGGTCGGAAACGACTCCGTGGGCGTGGTCGGTAGCCAGCCGGTTCTCCACATCGGCCAGATAGTCGGCGACTTCCTGGGCATCGGCGGCAACCAGTTCAGTGGCGGATACCCCGTCAAAATCCGGGATAGACGCCATATCCGGCGTAACCGTGAGCTGGTAGCGGTAATAGTCCTCGGTATGCGTTACGCGCAGCAGCGTAATGCCGCTGCCGAGGGCGGCGGCGATGCTGAGGGCATGGGGCAGGGACAGTTCGGCCAGTGGGGAGCCGTCCAGCGGCACGACGACGGTTTTGACCGAGCTTTCGGGGGACGCCGGGCCGGTTACCGCAGCGCGGACAATCAGCATCGGGTTGGGCATCATATGCAGAACTTTGTCGGTAACGCTGCCCAACACCCAGCGGGCGATGCCGCCGCGTCCGTGGGTGGACATTACAACCAGCGCGTCCGGGTCGGAGCTGGCCACGGAGACTACGGCCTCGGCGGGGGCGCCGCGCAAAGCGGTGAAACTGGCGGAATGGCCGGCGGCGGACAGTCGTTCCGCAACCGATGCTAGATAATCCTGGGAACGGCGCAGCGCGCTGCGTTCCAGGCGGCCGGCGACATCGTGGTGCGCCGACGCCCCCAGTACGCGGGGCGACAGAATATCGAAAGCCTGCACCAGCTCAAGGGGCGCCGACAGGGAACGGGCCACCAGCTGGGCATAGGGGAGGGCTTGTTCGGAAAGTTCCGAGCCGTCCAACGGGACGATGATTTTGGAGTACATAAGGCAGTCCGGTGATTTGCATAGTCGGCGCAGGCCGGCAAGCGGGCCGGCAGTTAGCCGCCGGGCATATTCTAACACCGATTGGGGATTAGAGCGCGGCCGGGGTTAGATCGGTCAGCGCAAAATCGGCGCCCTTGAACAGCAGCGGGATGCGGTAAGTCGACGCCAGCCATCATTTGGGCAACCCGTTTTCGTCATATAGTTCGTCCTGCCATACCTTGGAAGGCGGGTTGGCATCGTCAAACGGGTGCAAGGCGCGATTTCGCCGGCCGAGCTCGGCCCAGTATTCCATTTCCGCAGTAATTTCGGCGGGCTTTGGCCGATAAGGAGGATGGAGCGTTTTGGCATACAGGTCGTCCTGCCATACTTTGGAGGGAGGATTAGTAGGGTCGGCGTACTCGTCGGGGTGTTCCTGACGATAGCGGCGTCCGGCGGCGGTCAACCGCCGATATTCGGCGGCAATTTCCTCAGGCGTCAGCTTGCGATGCGGACGGGGCGCTTTGGCGTCCAGGTCGTCCAGCGCGATTTTGAGTACCCTCTCAGCAGCATCAGACCCGGAATAGCCAAGCCGGTCGGCCAGCGCATCAATGCGGGCGGCGGTCTCGGGTTTGAGGATGGTGTCCATAGTTTTCACTTTGAGTTGCGCGGTTGAGGTTAGGGGCCGGTTTTGAGGAATACTTCGGCGGGGTTGACGCCGCAGTGTTGCAGTAGGGTTTTTGCGTAGCTGATTGCTTGTGCACCGCCAACGTTGCCCTCAATGACTGCCGTAGTCCCCGGTATGGCTTGCGGGGCTATGAAAGGATTACCTGAGCTGTGAATCGGTTCCGAACTAACCACGTAGCGCGAACCGCCAGGCACCGATACTGGCAAGTTGGACGGCGTCAACAGGCCCTTTGACCACAGCCAAGTTGCGGCTATTTCTACCAAATGCCGCCAGCGTTGCGCCGGATGTTCGCTTCCGTCGGAGAACTTAATTAACGGCGGGACCTGCGCGCCTTTGTTCCAGGTAAATGACGACAGCGCAACCCATTCTGATTGAGATTGATCGGATGGCGTTTGATGATGTATTGGCTCAACAGGAGATGGTGGTGGCGGCGCTGCCAGGATCGGCGCGCTGGCCGGCGTCGGTTGGCCCGAGGACAAGTTGGGGCGCCAGAGGAGCAGCAGTTGGAGAGCAGATTGATGGGCCGGCGCATCGGCGATATGAATGTCTAGCACCAGTTTATCAACTAGCGGCACCGGCTCGAAAGTACGGTACAGCTGCCAATGACTGCCGTCGGTGACTCCAGCGTAAGCAATGCCTTGCTGGATGCAGTATCCCACTGCTTGCTCCAAGTGGTTGTCGACAATTGAACCCAGCCGTTTGGCTTCAATGACGGCAATCGGTTGGGTTCCGGGGCCATGCAGGGCATAGTCCGCCCATCCCACGTCGACGCGATATTCCGGCGTAACGAGAGCCGGGTCGGCAGTATCCCACCCCAAGGCGCACAGCAATGGGTCAATCAGGGCCATCCGAGTCCGGGTTTCATTGGCCCGCAAGGTTGCGCCGTGCTGGCGGATGCGCTGTTGCAGCGTTTCAATTACGCCGGTCAAGTCGTCAAGCGGCATTGCGGTTCTCCATATAGAATGGAAAGGTTGGCCCGATTATAACCCATCGCAACAATCAATAGGGTTCGCAAACCCGCAGGCCGGGGATGGGGCGGCGGTTGACGCGGCGGATAAAGGCGTCATCCCAAACCAGCAATTCGGCGCAGTTGTATTGGATAGCGGTTGCCAGGTGGATGGCGTCGGGCGGTTTCAGTCCATATTCATCGCCCATACGCTGTGCAGCAAAGGCTATTTCCGTATCAACACTTACGAGGCGCAGGTACGGCAGCGCAAAGATGCCGCCTTCGCTCTGTGGCAGATCGGAGGCTAGTGTACCGCCTGGCGTAGTGCGTACTTCGGCAATAGTCAACACCGACGTGAGCATCCGATATTCGCCGGCGGCGGCGTTTCGGAAAACGCGGAGCGCGGCATTGAACCGGGTCGTCCCAGTACCCGTCGCGATACTCTCCCTGTTGAGCAATGCCAACAGGAGCGATGAATCAGCATAGCGTAACCGTGGCGGGCTAGTCATCGTAGGGATCCGGGTAGTCGTCGTAGCCTTCGCTACGGAGTATGCGGAGATGTTCCTCGACGCTGCGGCCTCCGGTGATGTTGGGCAGGCTGCCCGCCAGTTCGTCCAGCGACGGCAGTTCGTGGGCTTCGGGCATTACCAAGATATGGCTGACTTCCACGCGCTCTTTGGCGCCGTCCGCATTGCGGTACAATTTGCCGGACATTTCCACGCGGCGATGTTCGGCGGCGGCGGCGTCTGCCTGCTGCGCCAGTTCGGGCGGGACGATGCACTCCACTTCCCGGTCGGTGAGCTGCTCCGCTACCAGGTATTTGCGGCTTCCGCCGGCAGCCGGCAGGGCCTTGATGATGCCCTGCACGCCGCCGTAGTCGATGCGGAGATGGGGATATTGCCGATAGATTTGGCTGATGTCCATAGGGCTGCTCCTTGCTGCATATATGTGATGGTCAAGCGGCCCGGTCTGCTGTCGACAGTCCGCAACCGAGGGTATGCAGAGCCTTGTTGATCCGGCTGATAGGCGTGCCGTAGTCAAGGCGCAGCAGTTTGCTCGCTTCTGCAACGCTGATACCCAGTCGCTCTGCCAAGTCGGCCCGGCTGATGTTCTGCTCGCGCATAGCGGTGTAGAGGTCAAGCTGGGCGGCGATAACCGGCTGCACGGTCAGCAGTTCCTGGCCGTCTTGCATCGGGCTGGGAATGGGCAGAGCGCGCTGGCGGTCAATATATGCGCCTAGAGCTGCTACCAGGCAGTCCTCGGCCAGGATGAGAGTTTCCTTGAATGTAAAGCCGCCGGTGACGGCGCCTGGCACGTCGGGAAATGTAGCTGCAAACCCATCTCCGTCGGCCGCGCTGCCTACAATGTTGCAGGGGTAAAGGTATCGCATAGTCAGAACTCCTTCGCTTCAATCCGCAGCTGCCGCAGCATGGCAAAAAAATGTTCTCCGGGGAATCTCTCCGCGCTGAACCGTAGTTTGATGATCGCTCAGATGCAAAGTCCCGTGGCTCCCTTTGCCCTGCGTAGGGTCGAAATAGTAATCCAGCCCGTGGCGTCTGGCGTAACGACGGGCGCGTCGCACGAATTCCGGCCCGTTCATTGCCGTATGGTCCGGCGCCGCGGCGCGTCCGTCAAAAGGCGCAGTTCTGCCGTCAGTCCTCCAGCGTAGTGATGTCGCCCGGGTCCAGGCCCAGTTCCTGGGCTTTGAGCAGGCGGCGCATTATCTTGCCGGAGCGGGTTTTGGGGAGCGTTGGCGTGAACTCAATTTCGGCCGGCACGGCGATGGGGCCCAGCTCCTGGCGTACGTGCTGTTGCAGTTCGTGAATCATCCGGTCGGAGCCCGCGCTGCCCATACGCAGCGTTACGAATCCTTTGATGACTTCGCCGCGCAGCTCGTCAGGCTTGCCGATGACGGCGGCCTCGGCGACTTCGGGATGCGACACCAGCGCGCTTTCCACTTCGGCAGAGCCGATGCGATGGCCGGCTACATTCAGCACATCGTCGGCGCGGCCGACGACCATATAGTAGCCGTCGGCGTCGCGCAGGGCTACATCGCCGGATAAATAGACGCCGGGAATCTGCTGCCAGGTATCGGCGTAGCGGTCGTGGTCGCCCCACACGGTGCGGGAGAAATGGGGGAACGGACGCCGGATGACCAGCAGCCCGCCTTTGTCCGGTTCCTCAATGGACTGGCCCTCCCGGTCGACGATGTCCATAACGGCGCCGGGCAGCGGCTTGCCGACGCGTCCGGGCCGGGCGGCCATAGTAGCGGTAGTGCCGAGGCAGGGGCCGCCGGTTTCGGTCTGCCACCAGTTGTCCACCATATGCGCCCATTCGCCGCCGCCGCAGATATGCTCGTAGGCCCAGCGCAGGGCTTCGGGGTTCAGCGGTTCGCCGGCGCAGGTCAGAAAGCGGAGGGAACGGAGGTTGTAGCGGCGAGCCGGCTCGTCGCCGTAGCGCATCAGCATCCGCACGGCGGTGGGCGCCGTGAAAATCACATTGACGCCGTATTTTTCAATGACTTCGTAGAAAACGGCGTTGTGCGGGAAATCGGGCGCGCCCTCGCGGAACACCGTAGTAGCGCCGGCCACCAGCGGCGCATAAACGATGTAGCTGTGGCCGACAACCCAGCCAATGTCGGACATACACCAGAAAACGTCGTTGTCTTTGACATCCCAGAAGTTCTTGAAATGGTAATGGGTGCCTACCATATAGCCGCCGTGGACATGGACGACGCCCTTGGGCTTGCCGGTAGTGCCGCTGGTGTAGAGGATGTAGAGCGGATCCTCGGCGTCCATTACTTCAGCGGGGCAGTCAATGGACTGGCCGGCCAGCAGTTCGTCAAAGTCGGTTTCGCCGGGGCGCAGGTCGGCGCGGGGCAGTTCGCGCCGCCAGACGATGACGGCGTCCAGGCTGTCGCAGCCGACGACGGCCGCGTCGGCGATGCTTTTCAGGTCAACTTTGCCGCCCCGACGATAACCGACATCGCCGGTAATCAGCGCTTTGGCCTGGGCGTCCTGGATGCGGTCGCGGAGAGAGCCGACGCTGAAACCGGCATAGACCACGCTGTGGATAGCGCCGATGCGGGCGCAGGCCAGCATACTGATGGCGCCTTCGGGGGTAAGCGGCATATAGATGACCACGCGGTCGCCCTTGCCGATGCCCAGAGATTTGAGGCCGTTGGCGCAGCGGTTGACCTGCTGCGCCAAGCGGGCATAGGTATAGACCTGCTCCGCACCATCCTCGCCCAGCCAGATGAGGGCGGCTTTGTTGCGCCGTTCCGTAGCGAGATGGCGGTCCAAGGCGTTGTAGGCGATGTTGGTCTGCCCGCCGACGAACCAGCGGAAGTTGGGGTAATCCCACTGGAACACTGCATCCCAGGGTCGGAACCAGTGCAGTTCGGCGGCGGCCTCGGCCCAGAACCCTTGCGGGTCGGCAACGGAACGCTGATAAACGGCGTCATAGTCGGCCAGGGTAGCCTGGGCGGAAACATGGGACGGCGGCGGGATTTCGCCGGCCTCCTGCAAAAGATGGTCAATCTGTCCTTGCTGAACCATGAGGGGCCTCCTGGGGTTGCTGGGGGATGCCGGGGTATCGGGGTGAATTGCTGGTTATATTGTAGCGGGAATGGGGCGGCGGCGGTGCAGGGGGAGCAGGCGTAGATGGGGTGGTTCGTCCAGGCAAGGGCGAAACGGGGAGGCTTACGCTGCGTTGCCGAGGCGCGGCGTAAGGTATGATACAATCGCGGTTGCGGGGTTAGGGCTGGCAGATGGACGGCAAGCGGGTTCGCGATAGACCGGGGGGTGTCAGTATGCGGAAGCTATGGCGGCGGTTACGGCCTTACTGGCGGCTGGCAATTGAAATGTTGGTCGTTGTCGGCATCTTGGGTGTGGCGGTTTGGGGTCTGAATTTTTGGCTGTCAGATGCGGCGCGGAATCAGACCAGCCCAACCGAGATTAGCAGAATCCGGGATGTTGTAAGCATCGTACAGGGTTTTGTGTAGGCTTTGCTAATCCTGGTGGGCGGCGTTTTTGCATATCGCAAGTTGCAACTGTTCCGTGATTTTGAGCCGCATCTGACGGTCACGCAATCGGTTGCCAGCCGCGCCGTTGGAACGCAGTATGCCCATATCTCCGTAATGACTACCTTGCACAACAGCTCAAAGGTCAAAGTAGAAATTCGTCAGGGTTTCTTTCGTATTCATCAAATACAGCCTTTGAGCGATGACTATGTTGAACGCCTCTATAAACAAGCATTCAATCCCGATGATCCCCAAAATATTGACTGGCCTTTACTGGATGAAATTCATCGTCAGCGCGATCCCAATAAACTGATTGTGGAGCCGGGTGAATCTCATCATGAGCCGGGCGAATTCATAATTTCAAAGGACACAAGGACGATTCTGGTATATTCGTACTTCTACAACCATGCACATTCGGAGGGTTCGCGTTCCGCGCAAGGCTGGACTGCAACCACGTTCCATGATATAGTGCTGGAAAGCGATAAAAGCAGCACATAGCAGGAGATGAACTATGCCACCAGACGACAAGCGGCCTACATTCAAGGGCAAAACAGTCCAGTTGATAGGGACCGGCCCCAGGAAAACATCCTCGAAAGCGTGGGATTCCAGCAAGCCGCCGGGGGGCAAATTGCCTACGGAGGCCAACCCACAGGCGAAAGCGGCGGATAAGCCGAAGTGACGGATGGTTGCGATGGTGCCGGGTTGCCGCAAATAAAGCGGCAACCCGGCACCATCGCAAGGTTAAGATTTAGCCGACGGTTTGTTGGCTTGCCGTAGCTTTGCGTTGAAAGCAGCAAGTTTCTTTGCGTCATCAGCTGGCCTTACATAGTAATGTTCAAATTACCGCAGTCGGACGTATACTTTTCGTCATTTCGGCGCCCCTACAACCGTCATTCCGGTGCAAATCGAAATCCATCCGCATCGGGGGGATTCCGGTTTTCACCGGAATGACGGTTATAGAGGCATTGAATCGGAATTGCGATGAATATGCCCACACCCCCTAGCCCCCCGGCCGCCGCACCAGCGCAAACGCCCCCGCCGACGCCGCCTGCAACCCGGCAATCACCAGCAGCGCCAGCGTAAAACTCCCCGTCCGGTCAAACGCCGCTCCCGCTAGCGACGGAAATATCAGCCCGCTGACCCCGTATGCCACCGTTATCATCCCCACCAAAGTGCCGAAACTGCGCCGCCCAAAATACGACCCCAGCGCAATCCACGCCGCCGCGCTTACCCCTTGCCCCAGCGCAGCGGCCGTAATCAGCAGCCAGGCCGCCGCATCCCCCCGCAGCAGTACCGCCGCCCCCGTACACACCGCAACCGCCGCCATACTCCCGCCCAGCAAATGACGCGGCGCAATCCACGACGCCGCCAGTCCCATCACAAAGCGCGCCGGTATCGTCGCAAAGTAAGTCAGCGACAAATACAGCCCGGCGCGCTCGGCGTCAACCCCTTTCCAGACCAGTATCGGTATCTGGTTAATTACCAGCACATCAGAGGTAACCGTGCGCAGGATTGCCCCCGCGGCCAATGCCCCGAAAGCCAGCGTAACTGCCGCCTGCCCCACCGTATAATCCGGCATTGCCGAAGCCGACGGCTCCGCAGCCCTGTCATCCCGGCGATTGCGGCCGGCCCGGCTTGCCGGACGGCGGCGCGCCTCGGCATATACCTCCGCATCGGCGCCATACGGCAGCAGCCCCAAATCCTCCGGCCGGCTGCGGATAATCGCCGCCGCCGGCAGCGTCAGCAGCGCTACCAGCCCGCCGCACACAAATGCCGCGCTGCGCCAATCCCACTGCGCCGCCGCGTATGACATCGCCGGCAGCAGCGCCGCCGCCCCCGCCGTTACCGCCGTGCTGACTACCGTAATCGCAAACGCTTTCCGCCGCTGAAACCACTGGTTCACCGCCGTCATCAGCGTCGGAAATATGCCCAGCCCGCGCCCGGCCGACGCCGCTGCCGAATACGCCAGCGCTATCCCCCAGAAAGAGCCGGCCAATCCCATCGCCGCAAACCCGGCGCCGCACAGCAGCCCGCCCGCCAGTACCAGCCGCCGCGCCCCGTAACGATCCGCCAGCCAGCCCGACAGCAGCGTCGTAATGTCGCCCACGCCCCAGGCCGCGCCCACGATAAAAGCCGTCTGCGCCGCCGACAGCCCCAGCTCCGCCCGCACCGGCACCGAAAACGCCAGAAACCCCGGTATCACTACTCCAAAAGCGAAAAACCCCAGCGCCGCCGCCGCCGCCAGCACCCACCAGCCATAAAAAACGCCGCCCCAACCGGATGCGGCAGGGGCGGAACCCGGGCGTGTAGTCATATTCACCATCATCCCGGCAGGCACATTCACCGTCATTCCGGCGCAAGCCGGAATCTATCCTTGCCGGCCCCATAACCGGCAGTCATATTCACCGTAACCGTCAGTCATATGCACTGTCATTCCGGCGCAAGCCGGAATCTATCCTTGCCGGCCCCATAACCGGCAGGCACATTCCCCGCAACCGGCAGGCACATTCCCCGTCATTCCGGCGCAAGCCGGAATCTACCCTTGCCGGCGCCATTTCCGACAGTCATATTCACCGTAACCGGCAGTCATATTCACCGTCATTCCGGCGCAAGCCGGAATCTATGACTGCCGGCTCCGTTACCGTAGATACCGAAATGACGGTTATAGGAATGACGGTTACCGGAACGCCGCCGTCAGTCGGCAAGCGGTATCACCAGATAAACGCGCTCTCCGCCGCCCACCACCCGCGTAGTATGCCCCTGCCCGGTCAAATCCTCCGCCAGCAGCACATCGCCAGGCCCAACCCGGTAAATGCTGCCGTCGCCCAACCCGATTTCGGCCTGCCCGGACAGCGTCACCGTGTATTGCCGCCGCGGCGCGCAGTGGAAATCCAGAAAGTAATCCGGCGGCGATACCCGTATGGTCATCCCCGTAGTCGGCTGCAACGGCGTCCCCCGCCCGTAGGCCCCCTCGGTATCCACAAAGTCCTCAAATGGCGGCTCGTAGGGCTCCAGATGCGACTGCCCGTCCGACCCGGTATAGACGCGTAAAAATTGCGGCATCGGTAATCTCCTTGTCCAATTCCGGGCCGCTTGCTTGGGCCGCCCGGACGCGCCGGCCACAGTATCCGCCGGAACTGCCCCGCATTATACACAACTCCTCCAAAGCCGAAATCCCGTCCCTCCTGTCCATCGGCGTAAAAGTAAAACCCCGACGGCAGCGGCCTATCCGTCCCGCGGGCCGCGCCGGGTTACCCAGGAACTATGCCCCCGGCTGTCGCCCGACGACCGGAGCGCCCGGCGCGCATAGTCGGCCAGACGGTTCACCACTACGGCGCACAGCAGGCCCGCCGCCGCCCCCAGCGGAAAAGCCAGCAGCCCGATGGCCGCGCACAGCACCACCAGCACATTCGTCTCCAGCTGCGCCCGGTCGTTCAGCGCCGCAATGAAACTGAACCGGGCGATAACCGCCCAGATTAAATACCCGGCGGCGCCAAAACCGCCCGCAGCGGCGCAAACGATATACAGCAGTCGGGTCGGCGTTATAGTCGGCATCCAGGTTGGCATCAGCTATTTTCCGGTTTCACGCCCGCCCAGCGACAGCGCAGCGAGCGAATTTCTCCGCCAGTTTCGGCATTCCAAAAGACGACATTCCAGTAGATGGCATTCCCAGAGTCTCGGCATCCCGAAAGACGGCATCCTGAGAAACCATATCCCCAAAACGGCGTTCCGGCGGCGGCTGCCGTCCGCATATCATACCTGAGCCGCCGCCGCATATCATCTACCCGGCGCGCGGATTTCGCAACCCGCTATTGACAATATGGCGCTATCAGCGTTTAATTCTGCCCCATTCCCAACCGACTTGGCAGAAACTGACGCCGCGCGCGCTGCCAATAGAACTTGTAGGAGGACTAACCGAACAATGCCACTGCAACGATTTCTGAACTGGAGGCTGCTGCTGGCCGCCGGGCTTTCTGCCGGGCTCATCGCCGCAGTCGCCTGTAGCGGCGCGTCCGATGAACCCGCCCCGGCCAGCTCCGGCTCCGCCGCGGCCCCCGCCGCCACATCGGCCCCCGCCAGCGCCGCCCCCACCGCCATGCCGGCCCCTACCGATGCAATGATGTCCGAATCATCCGGCGGCGATGTTACCGTCCTGATTACCAACATCGGCAACGGCAAGTACGACCCGTTCCTCACTGAGGGCGAAGATCTCAAGTTCCAGCGGATGTTCCAGGTCGCCCTCGTCGGCGGCAAGGGCGGCAGCGAACTTACCCCCGCCGTCGCCGAAAAATGGTCGGTAAGCGATGACGGCCTGGTCTGGACTTTTGACATCAAAGAGAACACCATCCAGGCCCACAACGGCGACACCATCACCCGCGACGACGTGTTCTTTAATCTGGACAGCCGCATGGGCCTGGAAGCCCAGGAACTGCTGGAAGCCGGCTACTACGAACCGCGCGACGTCGCTTTCGCCGAGCGCGTGGACAGCGTGGACAAAGGCCCGGCCGACAACCAGGTCTCGGTAACTTTCAATACCGTGCGCTTGGACTTCGCCTTCAACTGGTCCGAAAACGCCCAGGGCGCCGACCCGATGATTGTCCCCGAATCCGCCATGCGCGCCTGCGCCGATGTTGCCGACAACGTCGGGTTCGCCTGCTACGAGGACAACCCCATCGGCATCGGCTCGATGACCGTCAACAAGGCCGATTCCATCCTGGAGCAGAAGTACGCCTTTGAGCGGTTTGACGACTTTTTCTGGCATCCCGGCAACGGCTATGACGAAGATCGCCGCGTCGGATTTGACACCCTGACGATGGATGTGGTGCCGGAACCCGCCTCCCGACAGGCCGCCCTCCGCTCCGGCACCGCCCAGTTGATTGAAGCCAACATCAATATGGTGGATGACATCAACAACATTGACGGCGCCAGCATCGCCTGGCAAAACGAATCCTCCTACAACTGGGTCGTCTATGTGGACTGCTGGAACGAATCGCTGTGGTGCTACCCCAAGGAAGCCCGCCAGGCCGCCGAACACGCCCTGGACAAGCAGTCCATCGTCAACGACCTCTACTCCCCCGAGGCCATCAACGCCAACAGCTGGTCCCATGTAACCCCCAACTCCCTGGGCTGGGGGCCGAACCTGGAGCCGCGTCCCTATGACCTGGACAAGTCGGCCGAACTGCTGAAGTCCATCGGCTACGGCGGCGAAACCGGACTGGACGGCACCGACGCCAACGGCGAGCAGATCTCCTTCACCGTCTATACCTGGGAAGCCGGCGACCTGCCCGGACTGCCCGACCTGGCCCAGCTCTACAAGGATTTCTGGGACGAACTCGGCTGGGATGTTGAAGTAGTGGTCGGCGCCGCCGCCGCCACCCGTCAGGCATGGAACAACCGCGAATACCCCGGCGACGTCCTGGTACGCACCAACGAAGCCCGCTACGACGGCACTTCCATCACCCAAGGCGCGTACAACAACAAGGCCATCGCCTGGCGCGCCATCGACGACCCCGTAAAGGAGCCGTGGGCCAGCACCACTACCCCGGTAGTGATTGAGGGCCTCGCCGACCTCAACCCCGACACCCGGCAGCAGTCGTACAACGAAATGTACGCCTACCTGTACGACCAGGCGTATTGGGGCGACGGCTTCAACACCAATGTACCCTGGGGACTGGGCGCCGACGTGGCCTCCTACGAACCTTGGAGCCTGGTGCCTTATGTAACCGCCATCTGGACGGTGCAGCTCAAGTAAGGCAGCCGGCCAACGGTACGCCAACCGGCCGGGGCGGGTCTAAAAGCCCGCCCCGGCGACGCCTGCATCAAACCCTTGACAACATCAATCAGCGCAGCGTAGTTCCGTCTAATCTAAAATCCGGTAATCTAAAATCCGATTCAATTCGCAGCTCAATGCCGCTTACCCCCGCCAATTCCGGGACTGATACGCTATGACCGGCTACATCGCCCGCCGCCTGATTGAGGGCGTCATTACCCTCATCGCCCTCAGCTTCGTCGTTTTCGGCAGCGTCCACCTGGCCGGCGACCCGGCCCGTTTCCTGCTGCCCATCTCCGAGGACCACGACGAGGCGGTGTACGAAAAGCAGAAAGCCGCCCTGGGGCTGGACAAGCCGTTCATCATCCAGTACTGGAACTTCCTCAAAAATGCGGTGCGGCTGGACTTCGGCAACTCCTTTACGGCGCGCCGTCCGGTGCAGGAAATACTGCTGGAACGCATCCCGGCGACGGTGCATCTGGCTCTGTCCGGCATCATCCTCGCCATCGGCGTCGGCGTGCCGTTAGGCATCATCTCGGCAGTCAAGCGCGACACCCTGCTGGACCGCGCCTGCAAAGCCTTCGCCGTATTCGGAATGGCGGCACCGCAGTTCTGGATTGCCATAATGCTGATTATCCTGTTCGCCGGCTATTGGGGCTGGCTGCCGGCCTTTGGACGCGGCGATACGCAGGGCTGGCTGCCCGAATGGTCGCAGATCCCCAATATGCTGCTCCATCTGATACTGCCGGCCTCGGTGCTGGCCCTGGCCATCATCGCCGCCATAATGCGGCTGGCCCGTTCCGCAATGCTGGAAGTGCTGGACACCGACTATGTCAAATTCGCCCAGGTCAAAGGCATGGGCGAGCGGGCGGTTATCTGGAAACACGCCGCCCGCAATGCGCTGATACCCGTCATCACCTTTGGCGGCATCAGCCTGGCCGGCCTGCTCAACGGCTCGGTAGTGGTGGAAGTGGTGTTCGCCTGGCCCGGCGTCGGGCTGATGCTGCTGGACGGGGTGCTGTCCAACAACTACCCGCAGGTTCTCGGCGCCATTATGGTATCCGGCGCGGCCTATATCCTGACCGCGTTGGTGGTGGACATCCTGTACGGCTACGCCGACCCGCGGGTGCGGCTGGGGTAGGTTTGCGGTTGACGGGTTCGGTTTGGAACGCTACTATCCCGCCTCACTTTCGCAAACCGGGGAACACCATAATGACCACCGCCAAAATCAACTGGGATTGGCCTACTGACCGGAAACAGAAAGCCGCCGCTAAAATCAGGCTGCGTTCCGTCGCCGACAGCAGCTGGTTCCCGGAGGAGTTCACCGTATCCTTTGTACTCGGCGACCAGATTTATCACGGCTGGATGCCGGACTACTCTGTCAACGTCGCCGAAAAATGGCTCAAAGCCATCATCGTTGGCGATTATGACAATGGCGACTGGCACGTCCTGATACCGGAGGAAACCGTCCAGTCCACGGAATTCTTGCGTGTGCCGAAAGCGGAGCAGGGAATTACCGTGGTTGATGGTTGGTGGTGATGATTTACAGCGGACAGAACATTGCCGACGCTTTGCAGTCCGGGCAGCTGATTATCGACCCATTGCCGGAAAAGGCGATGTTTGCGACTTCGGCGGTGGACTTGCGGCTGGGGAGCCGGTTCTCGGTATTTGAACAGCCCATTCCCGGCGCCGGCATTTTCGTAACCATCGGACAGACCGAACCGGAAGCCACAGCAGTCCGCTACGGTATAAACAAAGAGGTGCCGGATGGTGAATATCTGGAACTGCCGCCGGGCGCATTTGCGCTGACCAGTACTTTGGAACGCGTGGCTATGCCGTTGCATCTGGCGGCAAGAGTCGAAGGCAAAAGCTCAATCGCACGGTTTGGTTTGTCAATACACCAAACCGCACCTACTGTCCACGCTGATTTTCGCGGCAGCATTCGGTTGGAAATCTCCAATGTTGGCCCATTCGTTTGCCGCCTCATTCCGGGAACCCGTATCTGCCAGCTCATCGTCGAGGAATTGAAAGACCCGGCTTCCGAGCCTTTGCGCTCCCGTTTTCAAGACCAATCTTTCTGAATGATGATAAAGCACGCATCGCACCGGAACTTTGGAGCGCGTTTTGACCGCTGAAAACCCCATCCTGCTGCTTGAAGCGCGCGCCCGCCCGAGCCTGGCGCAGCGTATCCGCGACGCCCGGCTGCCGTGGATTCCGATTGCCATTCTGCTGGTTATCGTTTTCTGCGCCGTTTTCGCCAACCTGATTGCGCCCTACGATCCGCGCGAAAACGACGTCCGCAACAAGCAGCAACCGCCGTTCACCAGCACCGAGCATATCCTCGGCAGCGACCGCCTGGGCAAGGATATGTTGAGCCGCCTCATTTTCGGGGCGCGGACGATGTTGCAGGTTACCGTCCCGTCAATCGCCGTGGCCATCCTGGCCGGCACGGTAGTCGGGCTGGTTTCCGGCTATTCCGGCCGTTGGGTGGACTCCATACTGATGCGGATTACCGACGCCGTGCTGGGATTCCCCTCTATCCTGGTGGCCCTGCTGATTGTATCCTACCTGGGCCACCGGCGTCTGGAATGTGATGATTGCCATTGCCGCTACGCAGTGGGCGCGGTTCGCCAGGATGATACGCGGCGAAGTGCTGTCGGTACGCGACCGCGATTTCGTCATCCTGGCCCAAATCTACGGCGTCTCCTCCTCAATGATTGTCTGGCGGCATCTGTTCCCCAATGTCATCAACACGCTGATGGTGTTGACCAGCGTCAGCATCGGCCAGGTCATCTTGCTGGAAGCCTCGTTGAGCTTCCTGGGGCTGGGCCTCAAAGTAGGCGACCCGGCCTGGGGCATAATGATTGCCGAAGGCAAAGAGTTCCTGACGCAGGCGTGGTGGCTGGCCCTGTTCCCCGGCTTGATTATCACTGTCGTGGTAATGGCGTTCAATTTCTTTGGCGACTGGCTACGGGACTACCTTGACCCGCGGCTGCGGCGGGCGCGCTGACGGCCGGCCAGCCGTCAACCCTGGCGCAAGTATCGGGTATAATAGGCGCCAAAGGCCGGAAGCGCGGCAGCCACTTTTTGACGCCGGCGCAAACGGCCGCTGTCGTAAGGTATGCCTTGGGTACACTCCGGTTTGAGACGCTGCTATGACTACCAAAGTGCGAACCCGCCGCTACCCTGCCGGATGGCCGGCTACGCTGGACGATACCCTGCTGGACGCCTACCCGGAAATCCTATCCCCGCTGCCGGATCCCGAAATGCAGGAACGCCCCCGACAGGACATTATGGAAGCCATTCGCAGCTGGTTCGGCGACCGCTCCGATGTGTTCGTTTCCGGCAACACCGGCGTCTATTACGAGGAGGGCAACCCCGACGCCGTGTTCATCCCCGATTGCTATGTAGTGTTTGGCGAGAACGCCGACCGCTTGTGGTGGCCCTACGCCTACCGCATCTGGGATTTCGGCAAGCCGCCGGACTTTGCCCTGGAAATCGGCTCCAAAAGCACTTGGCAGAATGATTTGGGCTACAAGCGGGATTTGTATGCGCGGGTCGGCATCGGCGAATACTGGCGTTACGACCCCAATGACGGCGAGCTGTACGGCCAGCCGCTGGCCGGCGAACATCTGGCCGATGGCGCTTACATCGCGTTTGAGATGCATGATGACCCGTCGGGCGCAGTTTGGGGATACAGCCCAACGCTGGGGCTGGACTTGTGGGCCGCCGGAGACCGGCTGCGGTTCCGCAATCCGGCTAACGGGGAATTCCTGGGCAATGTCCTGGAACAGCAGCAAGGCCGCATCACTGCCGAAGCCGACGCGCAGTCCGAGCGCAGCCGGCGGCAGATTGCCGAAGCCGAAGTCGCCCGCCTGCAAGCCGAACTGCGGCGGTTGCGCGGCGCATAAGTGGAACTGCTCAACCGAATGGCCAATTCTCGGCCCCAGCTCGGCTGGCCGTATGTATGATTGAGGCTCTGCTATGGTTGTCAAATCCCGCTACTACTACCGCTACCCGCCCCTGCCAGCGCATATTGACGATGACCTGCTGGACGCCTACCCGGAAATCCTATCCCCGCTGCCGGATCCCGAAATGCAGGAACGCCCCCGCAATGACATTATGGAAGCCATCCGCAGCTGGTTCGGCGACCGCTCCGATGTGTTCGTTTCCGGCAACACCGGCGTCTATTACGAGGAGGGCAACCCCGACGCCGTGTTCATCCCCGATTGCTATGTAGTGTTTGGCGAGAACGCCGACCGCTTGTGGTGGCCCTACGCCTACCGCATCTGGGATTTCGGCCAGCCGCCGGCCTTCGCCCTGGAAATCGGCTCCAAAAGCACTTGGCAGAACGATTTGGGCTACAAGCGGGATTTGTATGCGCGGGTCGGCATCGGCGAATACTGGCGCTACGACCCTAGCGGCGGTGAGTTGTACGGCCAACTGCTGGCCGGCGAATATCTGGCGGATGGCGCTTACATTCCGGTTGAGCTGCATGATGACCCGTCGGGCGCGGTTTGGGGATACAGCCCAACGCTGGGGCTTGATTTATGGGCAACCGACGACCGCTTGTGGTTCCGCAACCCGTCCACCGGTGAATTCCTGGGCAATGTGCTGGAGCAGCAGCGGGGGAGATTGGCCGCCGAAGCCGCAGCGCAGGCCGCCGAAGCCATAGCGCAGGCCGCCGAAGCCGCGACGCAGGCCGAGCGTAATCGGCGGCAAACTGCGGAAGCGGAAGTCGCCCGCCTGCAAGCCGAACTGCGGCGGTTGCGCGGCGCATAAACAACAGGTATTGTAGCCCGACGCTATCTATACCTTCCCCGAATTGGCAGACCCGGATTGACAGGTGTTCAATGACTGACGATGTAATCCTGAGCGTTCAGGAACTGCAAACCCATTTCTTTACGCGCACCGGCGTGGTCAAGGCAGTGGACGGCATCAGCTTTGACCTGCGGCGGGGCGAAACTCTGGGCATCGTCGGCGAATCCGGCTCCGGCAAGAGTATGACTGCCTGGTCAATCCTGGGTATGGTGCCCCACCCGGGCCGCATCATCGGCGGCCGCATTGACTATCTGGGCGAAAACCTGCTGGAAAAGAGCCGCGCCGAAATGCGGGAAATCCGCGGCTCCGGCATCTGCATGGTTATGCAGGATCCGCTTACTTCGCTCAATCCGGTGTTCACTGTGGGCGACCAGCTGCTGGAAACCCTACGGCTGGAGTACAACGAACCTAAACGCTCGCTGCGCGACCGCGCCGCCCGGCTGCTGGACAATGTCCGCATCCCGGCGCCGGAGGAGCGTCTCGCCAACTTCCCCCATCAGATGAGCGGCGGGATGCGCCAGCGCGTCGTCGGCGCCATCTCAATATCCCGCGCGCCCAACCTGCTGATTGCCGATGAGCCGACCACCTCTCTGGACGCCACGATCCAGTTGCAATACCTGCGCTTGCTCAAGGACATTCAAGAGCAGACCGGCGCCGCCATCATCTTTATTACCCACGATTTCGGCATCGTGGCGCGTATGTGCGACCGGGTAGCCGTGATGTACGCCGGCCGCATCGTCGAGCAGTCGGATGTGCTGGATATGTTTGACCGGCCGGCGCATCCCTACACCGAGGCGCTGCTACAGTCGGTGCCGGACCTGGATACCGATGTGGATTTGCTGCCGTCGATTGAGGGGCAGCCGCCGTCTTTGGACGCGCTGCCGGAGGGCTGCTCGTTTGCGCCGCGCTGCCCTTACGCTTACGAGCGCTGCGCCGAATACCCGCCGGAGTTCATCGTTCAACCCGGCCACTCGTCCCGCTGCTGGAGGGCTGAATAATATGGTTAGCGTCGCTACGCCGGCGCCCGGCACGGCGGATAACGCCGCGGTCGGGGAGCCGCTGGTCCGGCTGGAAGGCATCCGCCGCCATTTTCCGGTGTACAAAGGCAACCTGCTGCGCCGGCGCACCGGCACCGTAAAAGCCGTTGACGGCATCTCTATCAACATCCCGCCCGGCCAGACTTACAGCCTGGTTGGCGAATCGGGCTGCGGCAAGACTACTACCAGCCGAATGGTGCTGATGGCCGACCGCCCCACGGACGGCAGCATCTACTTTGGCAGCCGCCCGATGCACCGCTTCACCGGAGAGGAACGGCGCAATTTCAAGGCGTCGGTGCAGGCCGTCTTTCAGGACCCGTGGAGCTCGCTTAATCCCCGGATGCGCGTTGACCAGATTATCGCGGAACCGCTGATTACGCATCAAAGGGTTAGCCGGGCGGAAGTGCGTTCCCAAGTGCAGGAACTGCTCAGCGTGGTGGGACTGCATCCGTTCCACGCCGAGCGGTATCCGCACGAGTTCAGCGGCGGGCAGCGGCAGCGCATCGCCATCGCCCGCGCCTTGTCCACCCGCCCCAAGCTGATTGTGCTGGACGAACCGGTATCGGCGCTGGATGTTTCCATCCGGGCGCAGATTCTGAATCTGCTCAAAGAGTTGCAATCCGCCTACGATTTGAGCTATTTGCTGATTGCCCACAACCTGGCGACCGTCCGTTATATGAGCCACATTGTCGGCGTGATGTATCTGGGCAAAATTGTGGAGGAAGCGCCGCCGATTGAGCTGTTCACCGACCCGCAGCATCCTTACACGCGCGCGCTGATTTCGGCGTCGCTGCCGGCGCATCCCCGGCAGCAGCGGGAGGAAATTGTGCTGGCCGGCGAAGTGCCGTCGCCGCTGAACCCGCCGGAGGGCTGCGCTTTCCATCCGCGCTGCCCCTTTGTTATGGAACGCTGCTCCCGCGCCGTGCCGCTGCTGACCGAATACAGCCCGCAGCACTTCACGGCCTGCCATCTGTACACCGAGGACGGGCCGGCGCCGGCGGCCACGGACTAACCGGAGCGCGCTAATTGCCAGCCGTTGGGCTATCAGCAGGAACCAGGGCCAGCACACGCTCCGCAAAGATGCGGACGATGGCCTGATTCTCCGTTATGGAGTCCGCATCCATAAAGCCGTTGTAGAAATTGGCGTGCAACAGCGCCGCCTTGGAGAACCCATCGCGCAGGAATATATCGTTTTGTTCCCGCACCATCCGCTCAACCAATTCGGCCAGACGCGGCGATTTGCCGACCCGCCAGCCGCGCCACCGCGCATAGGCTCGGATCGCATGGGTAGCCGCGCCCCACATCACTTCGCAAGCCAGCAAGGGACGCCCGGCGGCAAGTCCCTCGTCCATAACCCGCAGAAAATCATTAGCGGCGTCCCGATGCTCCCGATATTCCATTGCGCTAGTCCGTCATGCCGCCCAGCTCGAGTAAATTCCGGATGAAAATGGGTACGCTCTTGCGGAACACCCGGGCATCCACATCCTCCAGGAAATCATAAACGGCGTTGGCGCGGAAAAGTTCGGGCGCGCCCAAGCCGGCTTGTAGCAGATAGGGGTCGTCCAGCTTTACCGCTAGTCGGTTGACGATGGCGTTCCAGTCCTTTTCCGTGCGGCATTCCCAGCCGTGCGCGTCGGCTACCATTTGCAGCGCGCACAGCGACGCCTGCCACAATTCCGACGAAGCTTGCAGTGTGTCGCCGGCGGCGAAGCTGCGGTCGGCGGCGTCCAGATGGCTTTGCACTGCCGGTGTGAATTGATGAGTTGTCATACTAGCCTCAGCGGGTCATTGCTCAATCGGACTATCTTATTTATAGCACGGGGGCGGCTTGCGAATCAAAGGCAACGCCCGCTGCCGGGTTTTAGATATTGGAAATGCGAATATCAGGCGGGTTGCGGTATAATGTGCGCTGCGATTATGGCTAAATGGCCGGGCGGCGTCCGCAAGGGAGATTACATAGTTGATACAGGCGAAAGAGTTGACCAACCCGGTGCGGCTGGCCCGCGGCATTTTCTACGGCTGGTGGCTGGCCGTAATCGGCGCCGTGATTATGATAATCGGCACGGTGCCGCTGTTTCAGGCCCTTTCGCTGTGGATGCCGGTACTGCAAGGGCATTTCGGCTGGACAACTACGCAGCTGTCGTGGGCGTTCACGCTGACCCGCGTGGAAGGGACGGTGATGGGGCCGATTGCCGGCTGGGGCGTGGACAAGCTCGGCCCGCGCAAGATGGTGGCCATTGGGCTGATTATTTTCGGCATCGGCTTCCTGGTGTTCAGCCGCACCGCCAACCTGTGGATGTTCTATCTCTCTTTCATCATCGTCAGCCTGGGCGCCGGCCTTGGTTCCTGGCTGCCGGCCAATGCGGCGCTCAACAACTGGTTCCGACAGCGGCGTTCTACGGCAATGTCCATACCGATGCTCGGTTTCGGCATTGGCGGCGTGGTCATCGTGCCGCTGATGGCCTGGATGATGGGTTGGGATGCCCAAACCGCTGCGGAGATACCGGGACGGCTGGGCTGGCGCAACACGGCGCTGGCAGTAGGCGCGGTGGCGCTGGTTACATCATTGCCGCTGGCCTGGCTGGTACGCAACCGCCCCGAGGATTACGGCCAACATATCGACGGGGTTGACCCGGCAAGCCGCGCCGAGAACGCCGGGCGGCGCCGGGCCGCCAATGGGGCCGGCAGCGCAACCGCCCCGGAATATACCTGGCAGGAGGCGATACGGACGCGCGCTTTCTGGCTGATTACGATGGGACACGCCAGCTCGTCCATCATCATTATCAGCGTAATGACTTATCTGGGCCTGGTGATGGTGGAGCGCGGCTTTACGCTGGTAGAGGTGGGCCTGGTCATATCGGTGCAGACGGCGGTTTCGACGGCTTTTATGGTGATTGGCGGGATGGTGGGCGACCGCATTCCCATTCGGCTGGCGATATTCGGCTTTTCGTTTCTGCAATCCATCGCCATCGCCGTGCTGCTGTTCGCGCAAACGCTGCCGCTGTTTTTCCTGTTCGCGATACTGATGGGCGTGGGGTTCGGCGGACGGACGCCGCTGACGACTTCCATACGGGGCGTCTATTTCGGGCGCAGCAGCTTTGCGCGCATCACCGGCATTTCGATGATTCCGATGAACATAATGTTCATTATCGTAGTGCCGTATATCGCCTGGATGCGGGACAGCATTACCGGAACCTACACGCTGCCCTTTGCCACGATTGCGGTGGTAAGCGCCGTGGGGTCGCTGCTGTTCCTGATGCTGGGCGACCCGCGCCTGTCGCCTTCGCAGCGGCGGCGGGCTGATGTTCAGCGGCTGATTACGCGGGGAGCCGGATCCGCCGACTGACCGGCTGGGGCCATAGTGGTGGCTTGCTTGCCGGCAAGGGCATAGCGATGGGCGGGCCAACGCCGGCCCGCCCATCAGGTTGCGAAAATCAATAAAATGGTGCCGAGGGGCGGATTCGAACCACCGACACCGGCATTTTCAGTGCCGTGCTCTACCAGGCTGAGCTACCTCGGCATGAGGTACACCCTAATGATACCCCCGCCGGCGTGCGGTGTCAAACGGCATCCCGCTTTGGGGCAGCGTTTCTAATTAGATGGTTTAATTTTCCGCCATTCCGGCGCACGCCGGAATCCAAAATCCTATCCATCCTGTCCATCGGTGTAGTCAAACCCCATCCCCATCCACCCCCTTTATCCATGCCAAAAAATCAATTTTCGCCAATGACACCAACCCCCTTGCCAAGCCGTACAGCCGTGCTATAATCAGATTCGTCAGGCAGCCAATCTCCGAGCCCACCGATTTCCAGGTCGTTACGGTCATTCAGCAATCAAGTCGCAAACCCGGGTGCTACTATCTGCGGGCAGATTAACCGGAGGAGTCGTACTCAAGGGAGGGCGCTACGCACAGCGCCTCGTCTTCGGACGAAATGCCAAAAGAGCGGAAAGCAACGCGCAAAACCTCCGGCCGTAGGGCTGAAACCGACCTGGAAACCACTAAACTCGGAACCCCGCTAGCGAACCAATTCACTGCCTGACACCGCCTGACCAGCTCAACCCCGCACCACGCCCCGCACCACGTAGGAAACGCCATCGCCCCAACCTGAACCCAACCGCCGCTGCTTTGCGGCAGTCAGCCATCCGGTCAGCCCATTGACCAACACCGGGCCATCTTGCCCCCCGGCTCCCTCGGGAGCCGGCCGGGGTTGGCATCCCTAAACCCCCGCACGCCTTTGCTCCGTGAGGCCACCCAATGGACGCTGTTCTGGACGCCGTTCTACATCACCAAACCCAAGCCGACCGCTTTCTGGCCCTCGCCGACTCCGACGCCAAGGCCGGCTACCTCGAACGTTCCGCCGAGGCTTTGGAACGCGCCGTATCCCACTCCGCTGCTGCCGCCGGCATCCATTGGGGCTTCTTCCCTAGACCCACATACCGCCAAATCGGCCATATCCTCAATGAACTGGCCTACAACGGCCACATCAGCCATATTTCGGCCCGGTCATTCTATAAATTCGACGCCCTCCGCCACTTCATCGTCCGCTCCCTTTACGACCGCGACCGTCCCGCCGCACGCCGCGCCCTCCGCAATACCCACCGCCGCGTCGCCCGCATCATCTACTCCGTCAACCGCGCCATCGCCGCCGACCCCCACCCCTCAGTCGCCATCCCAGAGCCGGTTGAACACTGGACCATCAACGACGGCTGAATCGTTCACCCCACCTTGGCCCCCCCGCAGCCGAACCAATAACCCGCCCCTATCCAAAATCCCCATCCATCCCCTCTATCCATGCCATCACCCCCGTCCTTCCCGCCATCAGCCCAAACCCCGCCCATCCTAACCCCCCGCCGGAATGACACGCCGTCGGCGGTGTGCTATGGTATGCGCCGTTACCTTTGTCCCATAGCGAAGCAATCTGTTGCAGGACGGTGTTTTATGGCTACGATGACCGGCGGGCAGGCTTTGATGCGCTCTCTGTACCGGGAGGGCGTGCGCGTGATTTTCGGGCTGCCCGGCGTGCAGCTCTACCACGCTTTGGACGCCCTGAACGACGTTCCCGGCATCCGCTTTATCTCAACCCGCCACGAGCAGGCTACGGTGTACATGGCCGACGGCTACGCCCGGGCCGGCGGCGGCATCGGCACGGCGCTGATGGTGCCGGGGCCGGGCCTGCTCAACGCCGCCGCCGCCATCAGCACCGCCTACTCCGCATCATCGCCCGTCCTGGTAGTCAGCGGCCAGATTGAGCGCGACCTCATCGGCGCCGACCGCGGCATCTTGCACGAAGTCAACGACCAGCAGGACTGCATCCGCCCCATCGTCAAGCATCTGCGCCGGATTATGACGCCGGCGGAAACGCCGGCGGCGGTGCACGAAGCGTTCCGGCAGCTCTCCACCGGCCGGCCCCGTCCGGTAGAAATCGAAATGCCGCCGGAGACGATGGCCGAGCCGGGCGAAGTGGCGCTGTCAGAGCCGGAGGGCTATCCCCGTCCAACGGCATCCGACGCGCAGATTGCCGAGGCGGCTCGCATCCTGGCCGGCGCGCGGCGTCCGCTGATCTGGGCCGGCGGCGGCGTTATCTCGTCCGCAGCTTCCGCAGCCCTGACCCGGCTGGCCGAACAGTTGCAGGCCCCCGTCATCACTACCCACGAGGGCAAGGGCGCTATTGACGACCGCCATCCGCTGGCCTTGGGCGCGCTCCGGCTCCGCAACGACCCCATCGCCAAAGACGAACCCCACTTTGATGTTATCCTGGGCATCGGCAGCCGGATGGCCTTTCCGATGTGGCTGGACGGGCAGCAGGTAGTCCAGATTGACATTGACCCGGACGAATTGGGGCGCAACTGGCCCAATACTTACGGCATCCCCGGCGACGCCGGCGCCGTAATGGAGCAGCTGGAACAGCGGCTTGCGGATCTGATTGACGAACCGCGTCCGTCCGCTGCGGCGGCAACGGCGGAGCTGCGGGAACGCCGGCGCGCTACCGCATTGCGCCCGGAGCCGCAGGAACCCTATCTGGCGGCGATGCGCGCGGCCATCCCCGATGACGGCATCCTGGTGTCGGGAATGACGCAGCTGGGCTACTATGCGCGCGCGTTCTGGCCCAGTTATGCGCCGCGCACTTTCATTACCTCCGGCTATTCCGGCAACCTGGGCTATGCCTACCCGACTGCGCTGGGGGCGAAAGTGGCGCAGCCCGACCGTCCGGTAGTGGCCCTGTGCGGCGACGGCGGGTTCCTGTTCAACTCGCAGGAGCTGGCCACGGCGGCGCAGTACGGCATCAATGCGGTGGCGGTAGTGTTCAACGACAACGCTTATGGCAATGTGCTGCGCGACCAGGTGAACCAGTTCGGCAGCGACCGCACTACCGGCGCCGCCCTGCACAACCCCGATTTCGTGCGCCTCGCCGAAGCCTATGGCGTCCGTGCCATGCGCGCCGCAAGCCCCGAAACGCTGGAAACAACGCTGAGAGAAGCGATCGCAGCGGACGCCCCGGCATTGATTGAAGTTCCGGTAGGAATGATGCCCACGCCGTTCACATAGAGGAACGAGATGATGGCGCAGCGCCGGAGTCTTTGTCCTTACGCCGGCAAATCAGTAACAAGACGATGGATGTGCGGTTTTACATTGACCCGGAAACCGGGTTGCCGCATATCTATCGTCATGGCGTTGCCGAGTATGAAGTTGAGGATGTCCTGTCTGATTACAATGAGGACTGGCAGAGCCGTCGCGGTTCCCGGTCGGCAATTGGACAAACCCGGGGCGGTCGCTATTTGATGGTAGTTTATAGAAGGGACCGCGCAACTGGAGGAATCACCGTGATTACCGCTTATGAATTGCGCGGCGGCGCGCTGGCTGCGTATCGCCGCCGCCAACGCCGGAGAGGTGCAGGATGAATATGGCACAAAAACCAGGCAACTATCCATCCGGGCTGAGCGAGGACCGGCTGAGCGAAGCGGAAATTCGCCAAATCGCCGAGTTTTACGACTCGCTGACCGAAGCGGAATGGATCGCACACTACGAAGCCGACTATGTGCAGGACGGCTGTACGCATCTGATAATACCCGCCGCGCTGACGGACACCGTTGGGCGGATTATCGCCCAAGCTGAGCCGGAACGGCGGCCGTCCGACGCTACAGAACGATCTCCGACGCCGGCAAAGCAATCAACGCCGCCGGAGGGCAACTTTCCGCCCGGCTGGAATCTGGAACGGGCGCAGCGTCTTATCGCTGAAATGGCCGCGGCAGAGACGCAGCTGCCCGCGGCAGACGAAACTGAATTGCGAATAAAACTGAAAGGCAAAGTCTCGGTACAAGTTCCTAACGAAATCGTTCCCGCCGTCCGTGAGCTGCTGGCCAATCACGATTCTAATGCATTGGACGCAGACGATGCCGGCAAACGGTCGGCATTGCCAGGCAAGATAGCGTCCGAGTCATAGACGAAATTGCCAAGCAAGCCGTCAGGTGAAACTATGCGGCAAGTGATTATCTACCCGGGCGACGACGGTTATTGGGTTGCGGAATGCCCGAGTCTGGGCCGGGTGCGTCAGCCAGGGCGAAACCAAAGCGGCGGCAGTTGCCAACATCAGGGAAGCGATTGAGCTGTACCTGGCAGCCTTTACCCATGACGGCATCCGGGCTCCGCAAGAACGCTTTGAGGCCATGGTGGTAGCCGTATGACGGGCTTGCCCCGTATTTCGGGGCGGGAATGCGTCCGTGCGCTGGTCGAGGCGCAGCATTTGACTGGCTTGGAGATTGTAAATATGTCCGGCAATTTTTACTATGGCGACAACCTGGCGGTGATGAGGCATCACATCGCCGATAACTCGGTGGATCTGATTTATCTGGATCCGCCGTTCAAGTCTGACGCCACTTACAATATGCTGTTCAGCGGACCCGATGGCGTCAGCCCGGCGGAGTCACAGGTGCAGGCTTTTGCGGATACCTGGCACTGGGGCGCGGAAGCCCGCCGCGAGTTCGACCTGGTTTGCCAGGAAACGCCGGACGTCGGCGCCAAGTTGCAGGCGATGCGGACGATTCTGGGCGAGTGCGGGATGCTGGCGTACCTGTCCCGAATGACGATACGCCTGCTGGAAATGCGCCGGGTACTCAAATCCAATGGCAGCATCTACCTGCACTGCGACCCGACGGCCAGCCATTACCTCAAAGTTATGATGGACGCCGTGTTTCATCCGGTTGGCGGGCAGCTGCGTAGTGAAATCATCTGGCGCATCGGCTGGGTTTCCGGGTTTAAGACTCGCAAGAAAGGCTGGATCCGCAATCACGACACGATACTTTACTATGCGCTGGGCAGCAAGTTCACTTTCAACAAAGAATATATTCCGTACCCTGACGGGTACACCCGGCGGGACGGCAGTTTGCCGACGGGGGACGGCATACCGATCGAGGATACCTGGAACTGCCATCAGGGCGATGTTCTGGACTCCATAATGATTAAGAGTTTCTCGCGGGAGAAGCTGGGCTACCCGACGCAGAAGCCGCTGGATTTGCTGCGGCGCATTATCCGGGCGTCCAGCAATCCCGGCGATACGGTGCTGGATCCGTTTTGCGGATGCGGCACAGCGTGCCATGCCGCTGCGGAGCTGGGACGCAACTGGATTGGCATTGACATTACGGCCTTGGCCTTGCCGGTATTGCGGGCGCGTTTTGAGGCGTCTCGGCTCGGCAGCGATTTCACGTTAACCGGGATGCCGGCCTCGGCGCAGGATTGGCGTCTGCTGGCAGCCGACAATCCGATGGAGTTTGAGCGGGCGGCGCTCGGCATGATAGACGGCTGCCGTCCGTACAGCGAGCGGCGCGGCGGCGGCGATACCGGAATTGACGGGCTGATACCTATTGCCGTTGGCCGGAATCAATGGCGGTTTGTAGTGGTTTCGGTGAAAGGGGGAACACGCTTGAATCCGTCAATGGTGCGGGATTTGCGAGGCACTATTGAACGGGAAAGCGAAAAAGGCATCATCGCCGGGGCGCTGGTAACGGCGCATCCGATTACGGACGGTATGCGGCGCGAGCTGGAAAGCGCCGGCGATGTGGACATTCTGGGCAATGCCTACCCCAAACTACAAGCGGTTACGATTGACGAAATCCTGTCCCGCAAGGCGCAACGGCTGCCGGAGTTGGCGCTGCCGCTGCAAGTCGCCGCCCCGCTGGATCGGCTGCGGCTGATACGGGATGACGGGGATGGGCAGTATGCGCTGGCGGGGGATGGCGATGCCGGCGCAGCGCACCAAATGGCCGGGGGCGGCTAACCGCGCTACACTAATTTACTCGCCGCTACTCCCGTTATGTTATGATGCCGCCGGCTGCGTATCCGGCGTTGGCGGGCATTTTGTCCGGCGGCGGCGCGGGCGCGTAGTTGCAGTTAGTTGACTGAGGAGGTTTCATTATGGCCGGAGGGAACTACACCATCAGCGTTGGCACGGTGGGCGGCGGCCTGTCGGTCAGTCCCGATGGCGGCGAGAGCTGGCAACGCATCCGCAACCCCCTGCCCAGCGAGTGCAATATTCGCGCCCTGGCCGTGGATCCTAACCATCGGCATCGCATCTATGCCGGCTCCGACAACGGCCTGTTCCGTTCCAACGACAACGGCGTTAGCTGGGAATATCTGGAATCGCCGATGGACGACGTGCAGATTTGGTCGGTGGGCATTGACCCGGACGACTCGGATACGGTGTTCGTCGGCACGCGGCCCAACGCTTTCCGTTCCCGCGATGGTGGGCAAAGCTGGGCGGCGCTGGACCTGGGCGTGCGGATGCCCTGCCCCATCGGCATCCCCCGCACTACCAATATCATCGTTGACCCGCGCGACAACCGCACCGTGTGGGCCGGCATTGAGGTGGACGGCGTGTATCGCAGCCTGGACGGCGGCGACCACTGGACGCGGCTGCCCGACCTCGGCCCGGATCCGTTCCATGGCGACATTCACGGGATGGCGCTCAAACCCGGCCCCAACGCCGCCATCTACTGCACGACGCCTTTCGGCATCTCCACCAGCAGCGATGAGGGGGAAAGCTGGGAGCTGCACGAGTTTCCGCGTTTCCACGATGCGGATACCCGCTCTTACTGCCGCGGCATGGTCATCAAGCCGGGCAATTCCGATGTGATGTTTGTGGGCAACGGGGATACGATTCCCGGCGTAACCGGAGCCATCCGCCGCACGCAGGACGGCGGGGCATCGTGGGACGCGCCGCCGCTGTCGCAGACGCCCAATTCGGTGGTTTATTGGTTCGCCGCCAGCCGGCACGTGTCCGATGTGATGGTGGCCGCCAGCATCTACGGCTATGTCTATGTCAGCACGGACGGCGGCGACCGCTGGGACAAGCTGCCCAAAGAGTTTGGCGAAATCCGCTCGCTGGCGTTGACGCCCAACGACTAGGCGACGGGCCGGCGGCGTTGCTGTCGCTGTCGTATAAATGACGCAGAGTCGCCAAGACGCAGAGCAGAGCAGAGCGGAACATAACCAGAGCGGAGCGGCCTCTTGCCACGGCGGAAAGGGGCCGCTTTGTCGTGCTACAATGCCATACTACTGGCAACCGCAACTATTCCGATGGGCAGGCGCCGTTATGACTACCACCGCAACTACGCTGATTACCGCTGAGGAGCTGCTGGCGATGCCGCGCGGCTGCGGCAAGCGGTACGAACTGATTAGAGGAGAACTGGTCGAAAAAATGCCAACCGGAAACCCGCACGCCGACGCCGTAAAGTGGATTACTTACGCGCTGACGCAATACGAAGTTGACACCGGCTATGGACAAGTCAAGACGGGCGAGCCGGGGTATCGGCTGGAGTTTGACCCGGACACGGTGCGCGCGCCGGATGTGGCATGGATTGCGCCGGGACGCATCCCACCGGGAACGCAGGGTTACCCGAACTTGGCCCCCGACCTAGTTGTTGAAGTATTGTCGCCCGGGCAGAATTTGTCGGACAAAGCGCGGATGTGGCTCAGCTACGGCAGCCGCGAAGTTTGGGTAGCGCAGCCGGCTGAACCGGTTAGCGTAACGCGGTATCGGCCGGGCCGGCCGCCGGTTACGCTGTATGATGATGATGCGCTGGACGGCGGCGATTTGCTGCCGGGGTTCAGCATTCCGGTGTGGCGGCTGTTCCGGCGGCGGCGCTAATCGGCCAGGGGCGGGTTTGCGGCGCGGCGGTTTGACCGATTTGATTGATTGACGAATCTACTGCCAATACGGCTACGACAACGACAGGAGCGCAGCAATGCCTACTTTTGACTCGGACGGCGTCCGCATATTTTACCAATCTACGGGAGAGGGTTTTCCGCTGATTTGGAGCCACGAGTTCGCCGGCTCTTACGAAAGCTGGGAACAGCAGGCGCGCTATTTCAGCCGCCGCTACCGGGTGATTGCCTACAACGACCGGGGCTACCCGCCTTCGGATGTCCCTACCGACCCGGAAGCGTATTCCCAGGATATTACCATTGAGGATCTGCGGCGGCTGATGGATCATCTGGGGCTGGAGCAGGCTTACATTGGCGGGCTGTCGATGGGCGGGAATGTGGCGCTGAACTTTGCGCTGCGCTACCCGGAACGCTGCCGCGCCATCATCGTAGCGTCGGCCGGCTCCGGCACGACGCATAACGAAGCGTTCCGCAGCGGCGGGGCGGCGATGGCGGACCGGCTGCTGGCCGAGGGCACTCCGCCGGTAATGAAAGATTACGGCAGCGGCCCGACGCGCGTGCAGCTGCGCCGCAAAGATCCGAAGGGCTACGAGGAGTTTATGCGTCTGCTGCTGGGACACAACGCGCGCGGGTCGGCATACACTTTCCGCGGCGTACAGCTGCGCCGTCCTACGATTGACCAACTCATCCCGCAGCTGAATGCGCTCCAAGTGCCGACGCTCATTTTGATTGGCGATGAGGATGATCCGTGCGTGGAGCCGGCGATTATGATGAAACGCGCCATACCGCACAGCGGCTTGGCCGTACTGCCGCAATGCGGCCATGCCATCAACCTGGAGGAGCCGGCTTTGTTCAACCGGCTGGTGGCCGATTTTCTGACGGCGGTAGAGTCCGGCAAGTGGGCGGAACATCCGCTGGGGGATACGCCATACACTACCGGGTCGCGCTGACGGGCGGGGCTGGCTAGCCGGACGGGGACGGATGCGGGCGTTAGTGTGGCGGCGGGGCGATGCCGTGCTCGCGGAGCAAGCGTTCCATTTCCTGGCGGGCCATGCGCTCGGCGGCCAATGCCTGACTCGCGGCAGCGCGGGCGGCGCGTTCATCGGCCAGTTCCTGCTCGGACTCGATCAAATTGCGAAGGTAAGCGTTGGCTGCCGGGTTGAGCAGCCGGAACCAGTCGGGGGAGCAGTGGAGTTCCAGGCCCAGGAATTCGCTGTATCCGCGCAGGCGGCCGGGTAGCGGCAGCTCCGCAACCGGGATGGTCTGATACTGCCCGTCCACCAAGCGGTTGCCTTGCAGGAAAGGATGCAGGAACTGCTCCGGCGTGGGGTCGTAGAGCCAGTATTCGCGGACGCCGAGCCGCTGGTACAGCTCAAACTTGTCATCCCGGTCGTTGGCGTAGGTGGATGACGAAGTTAGTTCCAAGATAAAGTCGGGGACGCGGCCCTCAACCCAGGTCTGGAAAGTGTTGCGCCGTTCCGTTTTCTGCGTACCGCTGACGATAAAGAGGTCGGGGGCGACGACCCGGCTGGGATGCCCTTCCTCGTAGTAGAGGAACATATCGGAACCGACCCAGGTAGCGGGGTCGTCAGCGAACCAGGCAGTGAGAGCCTGGTAGGCATAGACCAGTGGGATAAGCTGGTGTTCCGATTCGGCCAACGGTTCGTCGTCCTCAATGGGATAGAAAACGGGCGCTGCGGATTGAGCGCTATCGGGAATGGCAGCGGGTACGGTTGACGCAGTAAGGGACGGCATAGCCATAGCGAAACCTCTGCAGGATGGCACGGTAGGGCATAGGGCAGTGTAGCACAGGACGGGTAGCTATGTATCAATCATATGGCATACGGCTAGAGGTGTAGCCGTATTCGCCGTTATTTCAGCGTAAGCCGGAATAACGGCTGCCGCGGCGCACCGCCTACCGGCCCCAGCCGGGAGGAATCACTTCCCTGAACTGCTCCATCGCCGCGATATGTTCGGTAACGGATGACAGCGGGCCGCGCCGCGCTTCGGCCATCAGATGCGTTGCGCCCAGATGACGCCAACTTTCGGCCTCGGCCTGCCATTCGTCCGGCGATTTGCCGGGCATCCGCAGTCGGCCGGCCAAGCCTACAGCAGAGGGCTGGCGGCCGGCTTCTGCGATGTAGGTCTGCATCTTGTCCAGCACGACGCGGGCGGTATCATCCGGGCCAAAGCTGGGAAACCAGCCGTCGCCCATCCGGGCGATGCGCCGCAGCACGACATCGCGCGGCGCCGGGCCGGCCGTGCCTCCAGCGCCGAACCACACCGGGATGGGACGCTGCACCGGCAAAGGGTTGATGCCGGAAGCGCGCACCGTGTGCCAGCGTCCGGCGAAATCCACCACTTCGTTAGTCCAAAGGGCGCGCAGCAAGTCAATCTGCTCCTCGGAGCGGCGGCCCCGGTTCGTAAAATCCTCGCCTAGCGCTTCAAACTCCGTATGGTTCCAGCCGACGCCGATGCCGAGGGTGAGGCGCCCCCCGGAGAGGACATCAATTTCGGCGGCCTGCTTGGCGACCAAGGCCGTCTGGCGCTGCGGCAGTATCAGGATGCCGGTAACGAGGCGAATGCGCTCCGTGATGGCGGCGATAAAGGCCAGGGTAGTCAGCGATTCGTGGATGACGCTGCGATGCGTATAGTAATGGTCGCGGACGTGCGGATGATGTGCGGGGTCGGCGCCCAGCACATGGTCGGCGATAAACAGGTAGTCGAACCGCATCGCTTCGGCAGCCTGGGCATAGTCGCGGATGGCGGCCGGGTCGGGCCCGATTTCGGTTTGAGGAAAAATGGCGCCGATTTGCATTGCGGCCTCCTATCCTGTTGTCAGCGAGTCGGTCGGCAAGCTGCCGCGCTGTCGCCGGTTGGCTGGTGCGCCAGAGTAACAGGATACCGGAGATTAGGGCAATGCCGCCGGCGCACCGCAATGCGCCGTACCGCGCCGCTGCCGGCGTGAAAGGCTATCCGCCGGCATTGTAGCCGGCGCCGATTAATCGGGCGCCCCCTGCCAGCGGTCAAACTCCGGGGGCAGCAGCGGCAGAAGCTGCTGCGCCGTCATACCGTACACATCGTAAGTCATATAGAGCTGGTTCAGCACATCCAGCAGGCGTACAATGCCGCCGGGAGGCCGCTGGTTCTGGCCTCCACCCAGGACGCCGGACTTGAGGCGTCGTGTCACCGGATCGGCGTAGAGTCGATGCGCCAATTCGACGATGCCCACGGCGCGGAACATCTCCGGCGCCCCGGACAGGCGGTCAGCCAGCTGCCCTAGCGAGCCAACCGGCTCGTCCAGCAGATACCAGGCCGTTTCACCGTGCCTAACATAAATCTCCCAGCAAAGCAGTAGCCGATGGGCAAAATGACGGCGCGCGCCGCGTCCGGTTTCATCCGGGTCAATAATGTAAGCAACATCGGGGTTGCGCCCCAGCCGGGGATTGCCAGCGGCGTCAATACCCACTATCTGATGAAAGTAGAACATCCCCAGCCACGACCAGAGGCCAGCGTTGTCGGCAATCGCCGCGTTGCCCAGCGGCGCCAGCCGGTCTTTCAGATATGCGCCGGCCTCCCGGCGGCTGGCAAAATGGCGCTGCTCGACAGAGACGGCCGGCGCAACGGCCTGGGCGTAACGGCGGTCAGTAAGCAAGGCGTAAGGGAACGGCGCGCGTTCACCGGCCCGGAGTTTCGCCAGATACTCCCGAGCGGCCTTGATGCCGGCATCGGTCAGTTCGCAAATTTGCTGGGGAGCCGGTTGGGCCGTCATAATTGCCTTACCGCATCGTTGCCGCATACATTGACCGGGCGTCGAAGCGCTTATCGGCAAAGGCGGCTACCGCCCCGTCAATCCATTTCAGCAGGGGTTCGGCATCGCTTTCGGAGTCGTTGAAACCGGCCGGCGGCTCCTCGCTATAGAAACTTTGCACGAAACCCACCCATTTCCCCCAATCGCCGGCGTCATCGTCCGGCGAATGCCCGTCCACGATGAAAGCCTTGTTCAGAATGGAGCGCAACGCTTCCGGTACAACCAATCCGCGAAAAGCGTCATCATAACGCACGGCTCTGCTGATGCCGGGGATATTGCGGTTGACGAGCAGCGTAGGGTTGTCGCCGGCGCTGCCAAAGTCCAGGCGCCAAACCTCGCGGCCCAGATCAGCCTCCATCAGCCATAGCAGCGATTCCCGGCGGTTGGCCCGTCGGGGCTGCACCCGGTCGGCCAATGCCAGCAGCCGGCGGGATTCGTCCAGCGCCATTACCCGAAAATGCGGGTTGTCCGGGGTCTCATCCAGCCGGCAATTTGCTGGCGGCGTCGGATTGCCGACGGTTCCCCAGGGGAACCGCATCGCCGCGCGATTGCGCTGGGATACAATCATCAGACGCGCGTCCGGCGGTAAATCCAGGTTGCCCAGGTTCAGCTCTGCCGTAAAAGTGGGCGCATCGTCATTGCCGCTTTCGTGCAGAACGATTGCGACCTGATGGTGCAGGATGCGCTTGCGCCCGGTGTAGTTAAACCGGCGAACCGGCATCATCCACCTCCACATCAGTGCCGGCATATCGTTCCACTCGCACTACCACATCCCGCTCCGGAGCAAATCCCTGTACGCTCACGGCAAATCGTTCCGGGTCAATATCCAGCAGCAGCAGTTCGTTGCCGGCTTTGCCGTTGGCGACTCGACAACCATCCGGCGATACGGTCAGATCGCCGTCGTGATGCAGGCTGAAGTCATCAGGCCGCCAGATTCGGAAGGGGTTGCCGCGTGCCGTTTCGTAAGCAACGCGCAACACGGCCGCGCCCGGCGGACGCTGGTTGCCGGCGGCAACGGTTACCCGAAAACCGGAGCCGGATTGGCTGATGGCAAAATCACGCGGGCGCGGCGGCGGTGGTGTGGGCGGCGGCCCGCCGCCATTTACGGGGCCGGGGGCTGGGCCAGGTCGGTATTCCGGCGAATTGCCGCCATCCCAAAAGAAAATGTCCGCGAAAGCGTCTTTCTGCAATCCCTCCGGCGGGGCTTCCAGTATGTTGAGCAGAGTGGCCGGCGCATTGCGGACTGCCGTGATGCGGCGCGACGGGGCAACCCAGCGGTCGGTTACGCGGCGGGTTTGTGGCCGCCAGGTTGTATGCGACGCCGGTTCCGAATCCCGCAGCATTGCCGCCAGCGGCTCGTTTTCGTCCACCACCAGCAGCGCCCGGGCCGAGCGCCGGCGGATGCTGTCAATATCCGGGATGGACAAAGTGCCGCGCACATAGTAGTCCTGCCCTTCGGCCAAGGCGTCATCCCGCTGTAGGTACAGGCGATAGGCAGTATCAACCCGTTCTCCCTTCTTGCGCTGCACGTCGGCGCCGATATGAAAGGCCAGCAGTTCGCCGTTTTCGTAGCGCGGACGCAGGTTAATCACCGCCGCCGCGGCGTCAGCGTCAGCATTGCCGGCGGGCAGGGCCGGCAGCCGATGATACCCTGTCTCGGGCAGCGTGATACATTCCCGGCACATCGCAAACAGCTTGCGATAACTGTCGGGGCTCTGCTCGCCGGCAGCGTTTTCATCCATATTGGCGGTGATGCCGTCAATGGTATCGGCGTCCAGAACGACCGGAGGGGAACCATCGCCGGCGTCCAGGGTGATTGCCAGCCGGCCGGCGATGACCGGATAGAAATAATTGCGGGCAATGGCGTCTGTCAACTCGGCTGGGCCGATGCCGTCGTCATCGCCGCCGCCGCCGCCGATGCGGGGAAAGGGAATAATAACGGACAGTCCCGGTTCACTGCGGAGTTGCAGCCCAAAGTCGGCGATGCACCGGTCAATGAAAGGTTGGTGTTCCGGCGCCGACCGGCGCAGTGGCAGCGACTGGCCGTCGACGCCGGCAACGGCGAGATAGCCATAGGGGGCATAGCGCTGCGGCCCGATGGTGTGTTTAGTCAATACGGACTGCCCCATCAGCAGCGTATCGCCGTCGTCACAGCGTGTGGTAACGGCAATGTAGGAACTGATGCGGGAGGCATCGGGGAATACCCATTTGCCCAGTCCCCAGGAGCCGTTGTCGGCATCCCTCTTGCCGGAGCGTCCGATATTGCGAAAGAACCAGTAAAAATGATTGCTCTCGGCAGGGTTAGCAACGGAGTCGTCGTACTGCTCCCAGTTGCCGATCAGTCCGCTAGTTCCGGCATCCTCAATCACCAGGAAAGGCACGCCGCCGTCGGAAATCTCTCCGGCAAACAGGCGCTCGTTGATGCTTTCGTCCAGATCGCTGATATAGCTCAGGTGGTCGGCCAGGCCGTCAAAGTAGCGGGCGGCCCGCTCCGCCGGCAACGGATTATGGATGCCGGCCAGCGAAAAGCGCATCCGGACAGGGGCATTGGTATCCTTACATCCGGCGTTGTCGCCGGCGTCCAGCGAGTTTTGTATCGCCTCCCGCACCAGTCGGGTATTTATGGGTTCGCCTTCAAAGAGTTCGCGCTCCATCGGATCGTGATTTTCCTCGGCGCGCGACATTTTGCGAAACCGCCACTTTACTATGTCCATTGGCATACTCCCCGGCGTTGTTACAGTGCGACGCTCCCGTTGCGCGGATACTAGCAATCGGCGCGCGCGGCGTCAATCTTTGCGAAATGGATGCCGGCGGCGGTTGCCACGCCGTTGCCGCCGGCGTCATACGGCGCATTGCCGATGTGGTACGATGGGCGCATTCCGCTTGTTGCGCCGGCTACAACCCCGCAGCGCTTGCCCGCAGGAGAAACCCGCTATGACTACGGCCAGACAGCAGCCCATCCGCATCGGACTTATCGGAGCGAACATTCATCAGGGATGGTCGCCGCGCGCCCATCTGCCCGCGCTCGCGGCGCATCCCGATTTTGAGCTGGCCGCCGTCTGCACCACGCGGCAGGCGTCGGCAGACGAAGCAATGGCCGCCTACAATGCCGGCAGCGCCTGGGCTGATTACAACCGGATGCTGGCCGACGCCGCTCCGGGTCTGGACGCCGCTACGATTTCGCTGCGCGTCCCTAGCCACTACGCCCCGACGCTGGCGGCGCTGCGGGCCGGCAAGCATACTTTCACCGAATGGCCGCTGGGCCGCACTACCGCCGAAGCGGTTGAGATGGCCGACTGCGCCCGGCAGCAGGGCGTCCGCACGGCAGTCGGCTTGCAAGCGCGCGCCAACCCCGCCATCGCGCACCTCCGCAGCCTGGTGGCCGACGGCTATGTGGGGCAGGTAATGACCTGCCATGTCCGCCTGATGCGCGACGGCGTGCTGTCCCGGGATTCCGGGCGCACCTGGCAGCGAGACAACGAGCTCGGCGCGCACACGCTGACCATCGCTTGCGGCCATACGATAGACGCGCTGTGCAGCATAGTCGGCGAGTTCGCCGACGTGGCCGCCGTAGTCAGCACGCAGGCCAAAACCTGGCATGAAACCGACACCGGCAAAGACTTGCCCGTAACCTCCCCCGACAATGTGCTGGTCAGCGGCAGCCTGCAAAACGGCGGCGTGGCAGCGGTGCAGATTGGCAGCACGGCGTGGGCCGGCAGCGGCTACCGGATGGAGATTTACGGCGACAAGGGTACGCTGGTCGCAGTGTCATCGGATTCGCCGCAGTTGCAGGCGGTAAGCATCCGGGGCGCGCAAGGCCGCAGCAACTGGCAGGAGCTGACGCCGCCGTCGGAGCTGTCCCCTGCCCCCGATCTGCCGGCCGGTTCTCCCTACAATGTAGGGCAGCTCTACAGCCGGTTTGCGGCGGCCATCCGGGGCGATGTCAACCCGAAGCTGCCGCTGCCCGATTTTGACCACGCCGTCGCGCTGCACCGCCTCATTGACGCCATCCGCCAGTCCAGCAACGAAGGACAGCGGGTAGCGGTTGCATAACCGGGCTGATACTATCCAGCAAGGCGCAAATCTGACCGACTACCAAACAATCCAGGCAGGGCGTTGCCATGACTACCGCAATTGACACTAACATTGACATTCAGTCCGGCATACGGCTGACTTTGGACGAGTTTCTGGAGCTACCGCCAACAGAACAGCGTTGCGAACTCATCGACGGGGTTGTGCGAATGGCCGCTTTTGCGATACCGGACCATCAGTTGCTACTCGCTATACTAGCCTACCACCTAACCCAACAAATCACAGAAGCCGGGCTGGGGGTTGCGTTGCCATCGACTGGTGTAATCTTGACCGACAATACTGCCTTGCGGCCCGGCATCGCAGTTATCCGAACTGGCCGCACCGATATTATCGGCAGTACGGCGATCAACGATGCGCCGGACATCGTGGTTGAGATATTATCATCTAACCGGCGCGCCGACCTGGTTCGCAAGCGCGAACTGTACGAAGCGGCCGGCATCCCGGAATACTGGATGCTGGACGCCGCTGCCGACACTGTCACCGTACTGGCGTTGGGGCCGGACGGCCGCTATCAAGAGCGCGCCGTCTTGACAGCCGCCGATACGCTGGATACGCCGCTGTTTCCGCAATTCCGCCTGCCGCTGGCGCAGCTGTTTGAGCATCCGGCAAGGCTGCGGCGGTAAGGCCGGCGGACACCATCCCTACCGAAATCGAACCGGCCCCCTACCAAGTAGGGGGCCGGTCTTTGCCGGATTCCGGCTTGCGCCGGAATGACGGTTAGGGGTTGGAATGACGGTTTGGGAGCAGAATGACGGTTGAGGTTAAACGGCTGAAACGACTAGTCCGCCGTGGTGGTAGCCGTTGCCGCGGCGGGGGCGGCGTCTGCGATGGGCCGGTTAGTCGCGGCGTCCACCTCAAACGGCGAATACAGCTCCAGCTCCTGCCCCATTTCGCGGACGGCGGGAATGACTTCCTCCCCCATCAGCCGCAGGCTCCGCATCTGATCCTCGTGCGTCATTGCGCCGTCGCCGTCCCAGAAAAAGACGCTGCCCGGACGCAGGTATTCCAGCACCTCGCGAATCTTGGGAATGACCGTCTTGGGCGTGCCGGTGATGATGGTAGAGTCGGCCACCTGGTCCTCAAAGGGGCGGCGGTTAGTGCCAAAGCGTCCGGCGGGGCCAAAAGCGGATGCCGACAGCCGCCGGGAGTTGCGGGAAGTATGGCCGGGCAGGTTCATAATGGCGGGGTTGATGCCGCCCTCGTTGCCGGCCAGGAACGGGTTGCTGACGCCCGACAAATATTTCCTGCCCACTTCCTCAGCCAGCTCCTCCGTTTCGTCCACATGGACTTTCCACAGGTACGCCACATTCTGCGTGCCGGATTCGTAGCCGTGCTCGGCGGCGGTGTCGTGGTACAGCTGGAACGCCTCGCGGGTAGGTTCCAGTTTGGTGGCCAGCAGCACCAGCGGATAGCGCTTTTCGGCGCACCACTTGACGGTCTCCACGGATACGGTGGACGGGATCCAAACCTGCGGATGGGGTTCCTGCAATGGGCGCGCCCACGGGTTCACATAGCGATAGTGGAAATGCTTGCCCTCCCAGCGCCAGGGGCCGGGTTCCGTCCAGGCTTTGATGATCAGGTCGTGGGCTTCCTCAAAGCGTTCCCGGTTGAAGTGAGGCGGCGAGTTGTGCGACCAGCTTTCCCGTCCGCCGCCGCGCACGAACCCGGAAACGAGCCGGCCGTGGGAAATCATATCAATCATCGAGAGCTGCTCGGCCAGCCACAGCGGGTCGTCCCAGATGGGCAGCACATTGCCGAGAATGATGATTTTCACCTTGTCGGTGATGCGGGCCAGGATGGATGCGCCCACATTGGTAACGCCCTGCATACAGAAAGGCGTAGAGTGATGCTCGTTGAGCATCACGGCGTCAAAGCCCATCTGCTCCGCATACACCTTTTCGTCCAGGTAGCGGTTGTAGAGCTGTGCGCCAACTTCCGGGCGGTAGTGAGAGTTGGAGATGCCCAGGTCAACGCTCTGGGTGCCCATCAGGCCGGAGTTTTCATCCTGCCAGGGCTGTTCAGTAAAATGGCCGATAAGCATGGTGGGGCCTCGCTGTGTGTGGATGCGATGCGTGCGTAGTTGAGATTGGTGGGCGGTAGTTTAGCAGATGATAAGGGCGTTAGCGCGTGCGATTGGCGTAGCCGTAGCCGCCAAATGCGCCGGCAATTATACCGCCAATGCCGGACAGGATATACCCTAACAACCCGCTTTCGCCATAGATGACCAGAAAGACGGTGATGCCGAGCACCGCAATGATAGCGGCTATGGCCAGCACTAGAGTCAGGATAAAGTTCAAGCGTTTCGACGTCTTTGCGTTCCCCGTATTCGCGCTCCGACTGCCGGTCGGAGTTTTCCAGTTCTCTGGCTTGCAGCTCGATGAGAGACGAAACGTGGGTCTCGTTGAGAGGCGCTACTGCTGTCAGATTTTCCTCACCGTGCATTTCGGTAGCGGCGCGTCTGGTAACGATGGCCGATAGCGACGGGCGCCGACCGCCGTTATCGCCCATGGCAACATCAGGAGCTTGTTCAGCAGGCACGATCCCTCCTCTTGACTACAGCAGCGAAAAGCGGCGGCGTGGTGCGGCGCCGGCGCGCCGGCCAAAGTCGGGGGAAAAGGTATCTTTGATTATCCCCCGTATTTCATAATGCATCCGGGCGGACATCAATTCCTGGAGCATGGCTTCCGCCTCATCTGCGGTGATGCGGCCGGCCTGCCAGTCGGCTGCGATGCTGTCCAGCGCCAGTTCGTACAGCTCCTCCGGGGTCTTTTTAGGCGGGCTAATCGCCGCCAGCAGGTCATCGTAGGTTACGCCGATGGCGTTTTGCGCGGCTGCCATTGCGCTGCTCCTTTTTCCTTCGGATGGCTAGGATTGTACCAGAAAGGGCGGTCACTGCCACCATTGGCGCAATGCGATGAATCCCAGGGTGCCGCCAATTCCGGTGGCCAGCCCGGAAATCAAGCCAAAGGCGCCGGCGACAATTTCACTGGCAAAAGCAACTTCGCCTTGCAGGGTTAGAAAGATGACCAATCCAACTGTGGTCAAGAGGATGAGGCAAAATGCGAGGCCGGCAAAAACGAGTAGCCATTTCTTGAAGTTGTGCGCCTGGTCCGATTTTCGCCCCGCCTGGTCAATGAGGCGATCGGTTTGCGCGACGGTCAGGTCCCGTGTAACGGCGTTTTCGCTGGCCGCCGGCGCTACGAGCGTTTGCAACGCCAGCGCCGCAATTTCCGGCGGCAAGATTTCCGGCCATCGGGATGGCCGAGTTTCCGCAGCGCCCGTCGGTTCTTTCCTGGTCGTAACATCGTTGCCCGCCGGCAACCCGCCTTGTTCCGGTTGCGGCTGGCCCGGTTCCGCCGTCATAACGAACCCCGGTCAGATTACCGACAACCGCCGCTCGGATTTGCGCCGCCGCCGTGGGGTGAAAAAGTCGTCCACGATTTCGCTGAACATTTCATTAACCCGGTGCTTTTCCTGCGCGGTCACTATCGCTTGAATCAGCTCGCTGGCTTGCGCGTCGGTAAGTTGGCCTTCCTCCCAGCCTTTGATGATCACGACCAGCGCGCGCCGCAAGCGCTCCTCAACGGATGGCGGCGCCGGGTTGATCGCTTCCAGCAAATCATCCCAAGTCAAATCGGGAAGTACATCCCTGGCGGTCGTCATAACGCTAATTCCTCCATCCGGCCCCGCCGGGCAAACGCATTGTAACAGAACCCGCGCCCGATTGCACAACCCCATTTTACCAGACCGGGCTGGCCCGCGCCCGATAACCCCATCCCTACCCCACCCCATAATCCCAGCTGCTGCTGGAACGCATTATCCGCAAATGCGTCAGCAGCGGCTCCACCGGCAAACCCAACGCCGCAAGATGCAGCCGATCCAGCTCCTCAATCAACCCCGGCTTGAGATGGAAATTCACATTGCGCCAGACCGTGCCGCGATTCAGCGTTTCAACAATGCAATCCGGTATGGCGTCGATTAGATGTTGCCCGAGCTCAATCGCTGATTGTGGATTTTTAGAACATATATTCGGTACAGTCAAAGTGCCGTGGTCGGCGACGGGTTTCATGTCAAACCCGTCGCCGACCACGAACCACCAAGCATAGCCAACGTGTCCGTTCAGCATTGCCATCAACAAACGCAACGTGTCTTTGTCTTTTACTCGGAACGCGGTCTCTCGCCGGGGCGAAACCGCCCCCGCCGGAATCACGCCGATAAACTGGTATGCCGTCTGCGGAAAAGCCAGCAACTCGCTATCATCAGTACCAGTGCCACTAGATGCACTGGCATAGCTGATAACAGTCCGTGTTTGTGCCGCAATAGCCTCGACCATCTCCGCTATTTCTTTTGTGGGTAAGCGCAGCCACTGGCCGGCTACTCGCTTATCCGTGATGGACGGCAATTTAGGCAAGACGGTTAATGTCCTATGCCCCAGACATTCTTTCCGCTCTGCGGCCGGCCAACGCTGTAAGCCGCTTGTCCTGACAACAATGTCCGCATTTCCGAGAACAGCGGTGAAAACGGTTGCGCGCTGCCTATTCTCCGGTGACAGTACCGTGGGACTGGCATTAAATGCGGTGTCAGGCCGGTTGTCATAATGGCGTAGGTCTATGAACTTGCATCGCGCCTCAAATACATCACGCAGCGATTTTTGGCGCTGCCCAAATGCAATAGACAGCGGAACAACCATAGTAACTACACCGCCATTAGGGTTAGTCAAAGCCATCCCGGTTTCGCAGAACAGGCTATATGTATCGCCAACATTCGTTGTGCGATAATGCTTTTCGTCGGCAAGAGACTTGCGGGTATCCCGGTTTATATCCGTGTAAGGCGGATTGCCAATCACCACATCAAAGCCCCGCCAGGGGTTTTCGTAAAACAGCAGCCGCGCGTCCGTAGCGGCCGGCACCGGGTTGATGTTGAACAGCGGCGCGGCGGCGAAAGCGGCCAGTTCCGCGCTGGCCAGTTCGCCCTTGCTTTGCAGCAGCAGCGACAGCCGGTCGCGCAGTTCGGCATCCCGCGTCAGCAGCTCCTGCTTGGCGTCCTCGGTATGGGCGTCAAACCACCGGGCGCGGTTTTCGGCCACGGCGGTAAGGGCGGCGATGAGTTCCGGGTCGGCGGTGTCCAGCTGCCCGGGCCGGTCGGGACGCCACTGCGGGTCGGCCACGGTGGCCAGCGTATCGGCGCAGACGATGCGCGCCTCCAGGTTGGGCAATGGTTCGTCGCCGGGCGTTTTGCGGCGCGCCGCGGTGATGGCGATAAACAGCCGCAGCCGGGTAATCTGCACAGCCAGCGGGTTAATATCCTGCCCGGCCAGCTGCCGCCGGATAATGCCGGCCGCCGAGTTGTCGCCGGAATTGTCGGTATCGGAACTAACGCCGGCGTCCGACGCCAACTTCCCCAACGCCCGTTGCAACGCCAGCAGCGCGCTGAACAGAAATTCGCCCGAACCTACCGCCGGGTCAAAAATCCGCAGTTCCCTGATACGGGCGGCCAGCCGGGTTTGCTCCTCGGTATCCAACTGAGGCAGAGGCGCGTCGGCGCTGCCGAACAGCTCCAGCAGCTGGGCGTCGGAGATGCGGGCCGGCGCATAGTCGCGCACCGCGGCGGACAAAGCGTCTTTCACCATTTCGTCCGCCACATCGGCCGGCGTGTAATAAGTGCCTTGCGGCTGACGCAGCGGCGGCTCGCTGCCCTCCTCAGTGGGCGTAATCAGCCGCTCAAAGAGGTTGCTCAGCAGTTCCGGATCCAGCGTCTGCTCGCTTTCGCCGGGACGATGCTCGTCCATCGTCCAATGATAGCGGGATAAGATAGTGAACAGCCCCGGTTCCTGTTCGTCCGCGTTCCAGTAGGCCGCCGGCGCAATGTCCAGTGCGTCATCGTCGCTATGCTCGGCGAACAGCGACCCGTTGAGAAAAGGCGTTTGTTCCATCGCTTGCTGGATGGCGGCAATGGGGTGTTCATCCCGCCGTTCCACCGGAACATTCAGCCTTTGATGAAACAGAAACCCCAATACATTCCGATGGTAAGCGCCGGCGTCGTCCAGATAGGCCGCCGCGAAAGCCGGCTCAAACAGCTCCGGCGGTATGATATTCTCCTCTTTCAGTATCCAAGCGAACATTACGCGCACCAGATGGCGCAGCACGGCCTGGCGCTGCGGCCGGGATTTATCCCGTTGCATCCGCCCCGTCCATTGGGCGACTTCCCGGTAGAACTGCTGGCGCAGAGACGCCGCTTCCAATGGCGCCAGCAGCCGGTCGGCGGTGAGCCCGTCGCCCGGGTTGTGGAGCAGCTGCAACAGCTGGGCGATGGCGGCGCGGGCGGACGGCGCGGGCAGCGTCGGGTCAAAGGCCGCCGTCATATTGACCTGCCCGCCGGCGGACACCGCCAGCCGGGCTTCCAGTTCGCCGGCCGGCGTTTCCGAGTACACAAACACCGCGGCGGCGTTAGACGGGCCGGCGCCGGCGAAAGTGCGGGCGCAAAGGGCGGCGTCCGGACGGCTTAATCCCCGACCGTCGGCGTCTTTATACTGCACAGCGGCGACGGTCGCCCGGTTGCCGGCCAAGTCCGGCTTATCAGATTGAATCGCAGCCCCGGCGGCGTAAGCGTAGTCCAGCCAGTCCTGGTCGTGCGCGTCTTTGCGGACCCCCTGCAAGCCAACATCCGCTGCCAGGTTGGACTGAATAACGGCGTTAGGTTCGTTGAGCAGCTGGCGCAGAATATGTTCCGGCTGCCGATTTTCGGCAACGGCGGCAAACAGCCCGTCGGCTAGGTTCGCCGGCGCCGCAACCTTGCCCGGCACCGTGCGATAGGCAATATTGGAACGGGACAGCCAGTCAATCAGCTCCGCCAGCTGCTCCCCGAGGCCCGGTTCCAGTGTGGACAACGCCGCTTGCCCGGCCTGCGCCAACGCCTGAAAGTTATATTCGGTAACAAACTCCACATCCGGCGCGGTGGGAGAGGTAGAATTAGACGCCCGCCGGTAGATGCGCCACTTAATGCCGTCGGTCAGTACGCCGATGGTATCGGGGCCGCTGGCAATGTGCTGTTTCAGATAACGCTGTATCTGGCGGTCCGGAGAGCCGTAGCGCCCCTGCCCGGCGGGAGTGCGGTCAAAGTCAATGCCCGGCTGTTTCGCCTCTACGATAACGGCGGCGTGGCCGGGCGCAGTGGTAACGGAGTTCAGAAAGCAGGCTTCGTCCAGTCGGTTGCGTTGCTCGCCGTATTCCGGTATCCGGTGCGTGGCCGGGTAGCCCAAAGCGCTCAGGGCCGGCCGTATCAGCAGCGACAGCGTACTCGCCTCGTTGAGCAGATGCCCCCGGTCGGCAGCATTCCGCATCCCTTCTTGCAAGACGGCGGCAACGGCATCGGCGGCGGCAGTATTGGCGGATACAGTCATAAAAGATAGCCCATCGCCAACAAAGTATAGGCAATGGGAACTACGCTGACAACCGCCGGCAATGCAGTGGTACAATCTCATCCAACTGCATCATCCGGAGGCCCCTGATGACATCCCGCAAAATCGCGCGAACCCCGCAGGACTGCCTTGACGCCGCCGAGCGGGAGTTTGCATTGGGCAACCTGGCGGCCGGCTCGGAGCTGATTGGGGATGCCGCTGTGTCCGCAGTGCGCGCCGTAGTAAAACGGCGCGGCTGGCCCTGCGACAGCGACGCCGAACTGGCCGCCGCCGTGCGCCGCCTGGATGCGGAAACGCCCGGCAAGATGGCATTAGCTGCCGGCTTCGCCGGCGCCCGGGCCGGCGCCGGCCTGGCCCGGCACGGGATGATGTATCCCGAGGACGCTTGGGCCGATATGCTGTCGGTTCGCAGCTTTATCGCTGCGTTGCAACGACTGCCATAAAAACAATTCGCCGGCCCTAGCGGTATTTATTACCCTTGCTGCGGTTAGCCCTCGTTTGCAAGGCTTGCAAGTTGCGCGGCGAGTCGGTGCCGCCTTTGGACTTGGGCTTGATGTGGTCGACTTCCCAACTCTGCGACCCGTTCTTGCCGTAAGCCGGCTTGTATATTTGGTTCCCGGCGCTATCCCGCCGGTACAAATTCGGGTTCTTGCCCGAAATCCGGCGTGTATTGTTCCAAGCCTGCTGTTTTTGTCGTTCAGTTGCCACAACGCGCCTCCCGGGCGATATTATGTTCCGATTATATGCCCATTGCCGGCATTGTCAAGCGCCTGGCAATGCAGTGGTACAATCCCACCCAACCAATCTCACCCCATCAATCCCAATCCGCCAACCCCAACCACCGCCAGCGAGGTACACCCCCCATGACCACCACCGTTGCCACCGCCATCGCCCGCATCCTCAAGCAGGAGGGTGTGGAGTGGGTTTCCACCTTCCCCGTCTGTCGCGTCAACAATGCCCTGGGCGCCGAGGGCGTCCCCATGATTATGATGCGCGACGACCGCTATGCCGTTGCCCTGGCCGACGCTTACTCCCGCGTTACCGCCGGAGAGCGCATCGGCGTCTGCACCGTGCAGGGCGGCGTCAACGGCGCCGGCTTGCAGTACTCTTACCCCGGCCTGGCCCAGGCTTTTGAGGACAACTCGCCGATGCTCTGCATCACCGACGGCATCCCCGCCGGCAGCACCGAAAACACCCAGTTTGATGTTGCCGCCAGCCTCAAAACCGTTACCAAATGGTTCGGCTACATTGACCGCCCGGAGCGCACGCCGGAGTTCCTGCGCCGCGCCTTTACGATGCTCCGCAGCGGACGCACCGGCCCCGGTCGTCCTCGCCGTCCCCAACGCCGCCGCCACTTATGACGAAACCGCCGACCCCTACATCCCGGCCCGCGGCTACAAAACCGCCCCCGACCCGTCCGATGTGGACGCCGCCGCCGACCTGCTGCTAGGCGCCCAGCAGCCGCTAATCTACGCCGGCGAAGGCGTCATCTACGCCGGCGCCTCCGCCGAACTAACCGCCCTTGCCGAACTGCTCAACGCCCCCGTCATCACCACCCTCAAGGCCAAAGGCGCTTTCCCGGAGGATCATCCCCTCTTTGTCGGCGTGCGCGGCGAGCATCCCATCGCTTACCTCCGCAAAAGCGATGTCATCCTGGCGGTGGGCAGCAGCCTGTCGCCGGGACGCTTCACCCACGGCATCCCCGACGCGCCCGGCAAGACTATCATCCAGTGCAACCTGGACGAATTCCATATCAACCGCATCTACCCCACGCATCACGCCGTGCTGGGCGACGCCAAACTGACCCTGGCGGCTCTCTCCGCCGCCGTATCCCGACGCACCAACGCCGCCGGCCGCCCCGCCGGCAATGTAGTAACGGAAATCCAGGCCGCCCGCGACGCCGGCCTGGCCGAATACCGCCAAGCCATGGCATCCGACGACACCCCCATCAATCCCTACCGCGTGTTCGGCGACCTGATGAAAGTCCTGGATCCGCGCCACTCTTTCGTAACCCACGACTCCGGCAACACCCGCGACCAGCTCAGCACCGTGTACGACACCCTGATACCGCGCGGCTTTCTGGGCTGGGGCAATATCTCCACGCTGGGCTTCGGGCTGGCCGGCGCGATGGCCGCCAAGCTCGCCTACCCCCAGCGCCAGTCGGTAGCCGTAACCGGCGACGCCGGCGTCGGCTATATGCTGGGCAACCTGGAAGTCCCGGCGCGGCAGGGATTGGGCATCACGATAGCCCACATCGCCAACGGCGGCTTCGCCGGCTACGGCCCCGGCTTCTGGGGCGACGGCCACGACCCCTACACCCACCGCGTGATGGGGCCGGAGGAAGTCAATATGTCCCGCGCCGTCGCCGAGCTGGGCCTCTACTCCGAGCGCGTAACCGAGCCGTCAGAAGTAATCCCGGCCCTCCGCCGCGCCCTGCACGCCAACGACCGCAGCCAGCCCGCCTACCTGGAATTCATATGCAGCCAATACCCCCGCTACGGCGGCTGGTCCCCAAGCCCCGTAGCGCACTGAGCGGTTGCTATAATGACGCACTGAGCGGCTGCTATAATGACGCTGCGGCCAAACGGGTTGCCCGTCCGTCGACCGCAGCGCCAACATTCCGCCGGGAGCAGCTAAAATGGACATCACGCTGGACATTGATGCGGAAATCATCGCCAAAGTCAGCAGAATTGCCGCCGCTCAAGACACCACGGTTGCGGCGATAGTATCCGATTATCTGGTTGCGCTGGCCGACCACGCCGGCAAAAACGGCCGCGACTCCGTTGCGGTCGGCATCCGCCTGGAACGCATCGCCCGGCTGCGTGAGACTGCCGACCATAGCGACCAACAGGCCGCAGTCCGCTCCTGGACGCGGGATGACCTCTATGACCGGCCCTACCGACATTATTATGACCAGTAGGGATTTCTTTGACGCCAACGTGCTGGTATATGCGTATGACCCGCGCGATCCGGCCAAGCAGCAGCGGGCATTAGACCTGCTGGCCGATGCCTTGGCAAACGATACCGGCGTATTGTCCGCTCAAGTGCTTGCCGAATTTTTCAATGCGGTTACCCGGAAACTGCCATCTCCACTCTCTATTGCGGATGCGGAGCAGGCCATTGCCCGGTTCGCCCTTATGCCCGTAGTGCCCCTTGACCTGGCGCTGATGCAACGGGCGGTTAACCTATGCCAGCGTTACCAAATAGCATATTGGGACGCCCAAATTGTCGCGGCAGCCGCCATCGCCGGCTGCGCGCGGATTATCTCCGAGGACTTGAACCCGGGACAGTCATATGACGGCGTCGTTGTAGTAAATCCATTCTGCTGACAATAGATGCGGGCCAAACCATGGGCGCTTTCAACATAACCATCCAAATCGCCAACCTCAACGGCGCGCATTTCCAAAATGTTGAGACGCTAGTCGACGCCGGCGCCGCCACCACGGTAATCCCCCGCAACATCCTGGCCGGCCTGGACATCGTTCCTTCCCAGCAGCAAACCTTCGAATACGCCGTCGGAGAGCGGGTGCAACTGGATCCGGCCCAAGCCCGCGCCCGTGTGGACGGCATCGATACCATCACTTGGGTGATTTTCGGAGAGGAGGGAATATCCGCACTGTTGGGAGCATACACGCTGGAGGGCGTATTCCTAGGCGTCGCCCCGTACAGCGAGCGGCTGATTCCAGTAGTAGGGTCGCTGAAGTAAAGCGGTCATTGTGGACTTTTTACAATCCGCAATGCCCCTCGCATTCGTTGATGAATCCGTTCACCTCGCGCTCCTGGCTGTCCAAGGCCAAAGCATCCGCCAACGGAATGCGCCGATGATGCAGGTAGGCGCGATTGTGGAACATACGCCCGGCGTTGTGATTGCGTGAACGCAACATAGCGTCTATTTCTACCACATCGGCATACAGGTCAGGTTCGTTGTGCTTGATGTCCAGCCAGCTGGACGAATTGCGGAACGGACAACCAATACAGGCACTACGCGAAAGGCTGCGGTTTGGATAGCGGGCGTGGAACCATTCCAAACACTGCTCCCGCGTCATCGGCTGGTCGTCGATAAGCGGGTAGCGATGCTTAATCCACCACTCGCGACTTGGCTTGACCCGCATCATTTCATCAGTGGTTATACCTAACCACATCTCAACGCTGGTTTCCGACGGGAGACTCTGCCGGGGGCGGACGCCCAGCATCCGCTGCACCTCTTTGCGAATGGGATCCAGCTTGTAGTTTTTGGTGCATTGACGCCAGTTGATGCCAGCGGGACCCCCATCATAATCGGCCAGATATGCCGGCAGGGTAAGCCAAGCCTGCCCTTGCGCGTTGATGCCGTTGACGACGTCGTCGCGCAAACTGCGGCCATTGCTGGTTATGACTATCGGAAATGATACCTGCGATTGCAGCCATTCTATGTTTTCATAGACTGCTTGCGGCTCCCACCGGGTGTCAGCAAAGATGGCGCAATCGGGCTTTTTACCGAAATCGCCTTGCTCGGCGCGCAGGCACATCACCGTGCTTTGCACGCCGCCGCCCAGGCTCAACACCCGGAGGGCGGGTGGGATAGAACGCTGCCGGTATCCTCCTGACCTTTTGGGGGCTTGGCCGCCTCTACAACGGCGCGGAGCTCGCTGTAATCCAAGAAGTCGAAAGACATCGTTGCGGCGCGCAGATTCAACGCCATCATCAAGTCGCTGGCGTATTTGGTTGTCCGCAAGTGATCGTTGCCATCCAGGAAAACATCCCAAACTGCGGCTAGTAGCTGGGGGTTAGACGACAAAAACGTCCGGTCAATGGTTTGGTGATACAGATTGACATTCCCCGCCATCGTTTCCAGCAGTTCATCGAAGTTGTGTTCGGAATACGCCGCGGCGCGATTTGCCATTTCGCCAAGCCACCAAAGGCGTGCCGCCGCATTCCATTTGCGACCATCCGAGCCGGAGTATTGCAGCCAATGCCGATACACGAAAGTTCGCGAGGTCAGACTGAGCTTGCTTGACTCCCACCGCACCGGGACATATTGGGGGAGTTCAAAGCAGTTGATGGTCGCCCATAGCAAGGGATCTGCTGCCGGCACTACGGAACTGCCCACTGCTTCCCGCATTGCCTGAACATAGCCGGCGTCGGATGTGGGGCCGCCTTGTGCTACGGTGTTCAAGGATTCCAGTGAGACGCGCACATTAAACCGTTCGCCGTACAATTCGGCGTCCGGACCGTGTTCAGCGCGCCCGACTTCCTCCATACGCCGACGCAATGCCGCTGGGTCCCCTTGGGCAAAAATTTCCGGTTCCTCATCGGCCAGCGTCACCAGCGCGTTAAAACCGGAATCGTTCACTAACCGGATCTCTGGCATAATCAGTTCGCTCCCTAGACGTCGTCGGGGGCGTAGCCAACAGACTCGTCATCCCCGTCATCAGATTCGGAGAATTCGGAAAGCATGGCGGCGAATGGTGTTTCCAGCAACCGCTGAGCGGCTAGGAACAAACTAATTCCCCCATCACCTACGTTGATGTTGTGGTTGCGTAATTGTGCATTTACGCAGCGCAACCATGCACAGTTTTCATCGTCGCTTGCATCCTCTCCCAAGCTTTGGATATGTGCCAGGACTGCCAGTACGGCGCTGGTGAACACCGTAGGCATAGGATGCTCCCCACCGCGCATGACATTGAACGCAGTAAGAGTATCCCTGTTGGCAAATATCGGCACGTAGTCTTGGGTAATGTCGGGGCTTACATCGAATTCCCCATCATTGAGACGCCCACTATCGTCCTGCTGCAAACGGAAAATGCTACGTACCGGCCGCGCGTCGGAATCTATGTCAAAAATCCAATTCAGATCCTGGGCTAATGGTGCCAGACGGTCAATTCCCACTGACTGCCGTTCATATTCGGGGTGGGCGGTGTCAGTTGAGTGGGTAATATCGCGGGTGGTCAGTATGACCGGATGGACTTGCACCTCGTTTTTGAGACGTCCAATAGAGATTTTGCCACGCGCAACAAACGGATCGCTTGGGGCGGCTTCAAGCCGACTGCGGTGCAAAGTAGAACCACAGTACACCATCGCAGCGCATTTGGCGCGCTGTTCAATTACCGCTTGATTCAAGGAATCCTCCACCAACTCAAAACGCACTGTGATGGACAACATCCCATCAGACGGGTCATAATGAGGTTCGCAGGCGGTGATAAGCGATGCGTCCGGGCCATAGTCATCAGCGTCAGGCCGCAGAACCGGATGCAGGTACTGACGATTGGAGCGGTAGCGCATTATGCGGTTCCTCCTGATGCCGGATTGTTGGACGGGTTGCGACCCACCAGCCGGAATGTTTTACCGATTACAGGCTCAATGGTGCGTATGGTCAATTGATACCGCGTTTCGCCGCTGTCGGGCAATTGGCGGATAACGCCATCTGCGACATCAATCTGCTGGCTGCCGGACGATGCTTCCGTGATACGCAACGGGTATTGAGCGCCGTCCTCGCCTACCGCAACCAGTTGCACTTCTGACAGGGTTTGCCCCGGATTGTCAAAAGAGGCTGTGACCAATTGGGTTTCGCCGCGCACGGGGCGCACCCGAATGCCGGTTACTGGAGACCGCGGCGGACGCTGTCCAGTGCCAGTATTGCCGCCGCCACCGCCTGTGCCACCGGAACGGTCGCCGCGTCTGGGGAGACGCCGCCGTCCGCCTCTGCCGCCCCCGCCTCCATGTTCACCAATCAGCAAGCCAGCTCCGCCGCCAGTAGCCCGAGACTGTCGCAGTCCGGTTATGCTTACCGTAGCCGGCCGGTCAAAATCTCCGACGGGGGAATCATCATCGGGGTTGGGAAAGTACTTCGCCAGTTCATCGACGTAATCATCGGATTCAGGCGTCTGAAATCCGGCTTTAGCCTCAATTTGCGCTCTGATCCACCGACCTATTTCGGACAGTTGGGCGCGGGCCGCCCTCTTGCGTTCCGAATCATCGATGTAATCGACGGACAGCTTGTCGTGTTTTGGCGACTCTGACTCTCGTATGTACGACGATTGTCCTCCCGAAATGCACTCAATAATGGCGGTGAACCCTCGCCAGAGCGATGGTATGTTGCCTAGCCCCATTGCCATATCCACCGGCCGGCTGGTAATCATCATCCCGGAATCTCGGACTAACGCAATCTCGCGTAGTTTCATTTTCTGGTCGTCATAAACTTCTATCCGCAGATTGACTTGCCCGATGCCGGCGAAATGTTCGGTAGCGACGGGTTGTGACTGCGATACGCGGATGAAATTTACGGTGCGGGACGACTTTTCGTTGGGGCCTAACGCATTGTACTTTTCGCTGATGTTGTCAGCGTTCACTTCGTTGCCATTCACAGACACAACCAGATTGCCGTGGACGATGGCGTGAAAATAGTTGTCAATGGCATTGGCCATGCGAGCGCGCTGCCACGCCGGGCGGCCAGAGTTTGGTGGCAAGCGGTATCCGGGGATGTAGATGGCCGTACCTTGTTCGGTAAGGCCAAAATTATGCGGTACGGCATCATCTTTAAGCGGCGGTGCGGTAGGCTCGCCGGAGCTCAAATAGCCAGTAGCGCGGCGGGGATTACCTTCGCCATCATCGTGGGATACCAGAATGGCCTTGCCGATGAATCTCCGGTTCAGACGGCCAGCAGCGCGCCAAGCCGTAGAGTAAAGTACGGTTCGCAAGTCGGTAACAGCAAAAGCAGAATGCTTGCCCAGTCCAAAAGAGCCGGCCGCATCTTTTTCATCCTTTGCCGGCAGCCCCGACCCTTTGGTAAGCGACCACCACTGGCTGGGAGCGTTTCCCAGACGCTGCACATCCCGGGCGCCGGTAGTGTTGCTGTCTTTAATGCAAAGGGTTGGCATCTTGTCGTTGTAATCCAGCAGCCGCTTACCGCGTTCGAATTGCTCCCTGCCTTTGTCGTCGTTGTGGGGCGACTGGATAGCCCAATCCAAAATTTGGCGCAGTTCTCCGCCAGCAAATCCCGACAACGGGATGTCCCGCAAACTGCATTCCACCTTGACCGGCGCTTGTCCAGCCTTGGCGTCAAGCGAATTCTGGATTGATTCACGAATCAGGTTAGATTCTCGATTGTCGGTGAAATGAGAAATGCCCGCATTGTTGAAACCTTCGATCTCTTCAAACTCATTTCTCTGAAACTGCCAAGTTAGCGCAGGCATTTTGCATCCCTCCGTGAATGTGCGCCGCCAATCCTACCCCAGTCCGCAACCCCCGTCAATCGCCGTCCCCTGTATCCCCATCTACCCCAAAAACCCCTCCACCAAACCTACAAACTCCTCCGTCGCCTCCAGCTCCGGGTGATGCCCGCAGTTCTCTATCACTTCCAGCCGGCTGCCGGGTATGCGCCGCTGATATTCCTGCCCCGCCGACAGCGGCACGATGCGATCCTGCTCGCCCCAAATCAGCAGCGTAGGCGTCCGTTCCAGCCGGTACACCTGATGCATCAGCCCCGGGTCATGCATATACGGCCGCCACGACACCCGGCAAGTCCCTTCCAGCGCCGTCTCCCAGCGTTCCAGGATTGCCTCCTCCGGCTCCGCGGGGCAAATCGTCCGGTACTCCGGCGTCCCGTCCGGGTCAAACAGCGAATCGCGGATGTAAGACGGCGGCGTAACCTCAAAGATGTCGTAGATCTGCCCCGCGCCCGCCGGCGGACGGATACCCGCCGCGCCCACCAGTATCAGCCGCCGAAACTGCTGCGGACACATCGTCGCCAGCTCCGCCGCCAGCCAGCCCCCCAGCGAAAACCCCAGCAAGTCCGCCCCCTCAGGCACCAGCCGATCCAGCGCGCCCAGATACCAGATTGCCATGTCATGCATTTTCATCGACCAATCCAGCTGCTCCGATTGCCCAAAGCCGGGATGCGATGGAATGTACAGCGTCCGGCGCTGCGCCAACGCCTGATGGTAGCGCAGCCAGCCCGGATGCCCCAGCTCGTCATGCAAAATCACCAGCGGCGGGCCGCTGCCGCCGACAACCAGCTCCACGCGGGAGCCGGCCACCTCGGTAATGCTGGCAGTCCAGCCTTGCGATGCGGTAACGGCAGAGGTAGCGGTAGTCATTGCAAAAATCCTTTCCTTGATAATGCGGGGTAATGTGATAATGCGGGGTAATGCTGTGGCAATGCCGTCGCAGCGCCGGCGCCGAGCGGCGGCCCTACAACTAAAATCCCCGCGCCCTCAGGGATACAGAGAGGCCGGGGCGAGTTTGATAATCGTCCCAATACTAGCAGAATTCGGCGGAGCGCGCAAACCGCAAAACGGCGATTGCCGCCAGTACGACGCCATTCCCACATCTCAAAGTAATGGTTTCGGAGTTATACCTAAAGGCTAATTATGATGGGAATGACAGTTCCAGTCGGGTATAAAGATGCAAAGTTGCAGAGGAACTGGACGCTGCCGTAGTCGCGTCGGGAGGCTAACCGCTGCCGCCCCGAGTGTACCGCGTCAGCAGCGACCGCTTGGCGCAAAAATATAGTCGTATGATGCTGCCATACGGTAAGACGCCGCGGAATACTATCGCAGCGCCGACCACAGAGGGCTATGCTTATCGTCGCCGGACTGCTACCAAGCTTGGCCGCGTACCTACCCGTTAGAGCAAATCCGTGCGCTGGGCATATACGCTTGTCGCCGGTTCTGCATCACAGCTCTTACTTCTACGCTGACACTTCCCTGTTGCCGGCCAACCGACGCCCCCAATACAATTTCTGCCGCGCTGCAACCGATTACAACCGCCACGCCGCTAATCCCCAGCGCTCTCCCGGCGGGCGGCAAGGACGCAAGATGACCACCACCACGGCTATACCGGAACTCATCCCGGCGCGAATGCTGAACGAATTCGCCTACTGCCCCCGGCTTTGCTACCTGGAATGGGTGCAGGGCGAATTCGCCCACAACGCCGATACCATAGACGGGAGGTTTCAGCACCGCCGCGTTGACCGCCCCGCCGGCGATCTGCCCCTGCCCCCGCCGGATGACGACGCAGACGAAGGGGACGAAATTCACGCTCGTTCCATAACGCTTTCCGATGACGCTCTCGGCGCCATCGCCCGCATTGACCTGGTGGAAGCGGACGGCAAACGCGCTACGCCGGTAGATTACAAGCGCGGCGGCGTCCCCGATATTCCCGGCAACGCCTACGAACCGGAACGGGTGCAGCTGTGCGTTCAAGGGCTGCTGCTGCGCGCTAACGGGTACGAATGCCGACAGGGAATCCTGTATTTCGCGCAGTCCCGGCGCAGAGTAACGGTTGAGCTTGACGCCGGCCTGGAGCAGCGCACTAAATCACTGCTGGCAGAAGCCCGCAACATGGCCAAAGCCGGCCGAATACCCGCGCCGTTGGAGGACAGCCCCAAATGCCCCCGCTGCTCTCTGGTCGGCATCTGCCTGCCCGATGAAGTAACCTTCCTCAAAGGCAGTCGCTATGTAACCAAACCGGACGATGTGCGCCGCCTGGCGCCGGCCCGCGACGACGCCCTCCCGCTGTATGTGCAAACCCAAGGCGCCGTAGTCGGCAAATCGGGCGATGAACTTACCGTCAAAAGCAAGGGCGACTTTATCGCCAAGACACGACTGCTGGATGTCTCCAGCGTATCAGTGTTCGGCAATGTGCAGGTAACGGCGCAAGCCACGCGGGAACTGCTGGCCAGAGGCATCCCGATCTGCCATTTCAGCTACGGCGGCTGGCTGAACGGCATCACTACCGGGATGACGCATAAAAATGTGGAGCTGCGTATCCGGCAATTCCAGACCGCCGGCGATGCCGCGCAGTCGCTGCAAATTGCGCGGGATATTACCGTGGCCAAAATACGCAACAGCCGGGTGATGCTGCGGCGCAACCATCCGGCCCCGCCCCCGGCGGCCCTCAGCGAGCTGGAACGCCTGGGCGCTAATGCGGCGCAGGCCGACGGGATGCTGACGCTGCTGGGCACCGAGGGCGCCGCGGCGCGGGTCTATTTCTCCAACTTCGGGGCTCTGATTAAAAGCGACACCGCCGCCTTCGATTTCCGTACCCGCAACCGCCGCCCGCCCCGAGACCCCGTGAACGCCGTCCTGTCGTTCCTCTATTCCATGCTGGCGCGGCAGGCCGCAGTAACGGCGCTGGCGGTAGGCTTTGACCCCTATATGGGGTTTTACCATCAACCCAAGTATGGCCGGCCGGCGCTGGCCCTGGACCTAGCCGAGGAGTTTCGCCCCATCTTAGCCGATTCAGCGGCGTTGACGCTGCTCAACAACGGCGAGTTGAAGGAACGGGATTTCATACATCGTTCCGGCGGGGTTGCGCTAACTGCGGACGGACGCCGCACCGTAATCCACGCCTTTGAGCGGCGGCTGGATACGCTGATCCGGCATCCGCTGTTCAACTACTCGGTAAGTTACCGCCGGATAATGGAAATCCAGGCGCGGCTGCTGGGCCGGCATCTCCTGGGCGAACTGCCCGCCTATCCCGCTTTTACGACCCGATAGCCCATCCCACCGCTAGAAATGGAACCACGCCGATGCGTAACCGCCATATCGTAGCTTATGACATCAGTGACCCGGCCCGATTGCGGCGGGTGCACCGCAAAATGAACGGGTTCGGCGACGCCTTGCAGTACTCAGTTTTCGCCTGCGACCTGTCTGCCAAAGAACGCGTCCTGTTAGAGGAAGCCCTCACCGAACTAATCAACAGTCGGGAGGATCGGGTGCTGATCATAAACCTGGGGCCGGCGGCCGGCCGGGGCCGCGATGCGGTCAAAACGCTGGGGCGGCAGCTGCCGCCGCCGGTGCGGGAGGCGCTGGTGATCTGAAAGATTCGCTCCAAAAGCAATCATCTTATATCAAATTAGAGGGTTGACACGCTTGTCCAATGGCACTATGATGGCGTTAGGCGATGAGATCCTGCCAGATAGCCATAGCGGGGTAACCCACCTTCCGGCCATATGCTGCTCGTATGCCTTGGGGGTGATGAGGGACGATATGGCGTCTGGCAGGCGTGTCCCGCCTACGTGATGGTCTGATACTGCGGCAAGCAGGAACATCATCCAATATACCACAATGGTTTAGCCATTGTGGCACGATTGAAGTTATCATATTAGTGCAATTGCGCTAATTCGGAACGGCAACGAACCGCTCCCGAAAAGGAGCGGCGCAATGAAATCGGCACCAGAGGGCAAAATGAATTTGGACCTGCAAACCCTGCAAGATGCGGTATCCGGCAGCGCCGCTGCCTTTCGCTGCGTTACCCGATACCAGCCGGCCGGCGGCCCCGGCGACAAGATATTCCCGCCAACTTACGAAGGCGGCCCGTACGCTACCGAGCAGCGCATCAACCCGGATACCGGCGAAATCAGGGAATGCGTGCTGCTGGACTCCGTAGCCAGCCAGGCCAACCGGATGGAACTGGAGCTGCTGCGGGCGCGCCGTTCCGGGCTGGTTGACCTGCCCCTGCTGGAAGTGCGGTTTGACCGGAATGACCTGCCCCGCAAGTTCACGGTAACCAGCTTGGAAGCGCCGCACCGCATCGCCGACGCCCTGTTCCGGGACAGTTTGCTGGACGGCAAAATGTTTCGCCAATCCGATACGGGCAAGCTGCTGGACAACGCCGGCGTTGGCAACGCCGCCGGCATTTTCGGCATCTGCCCGACGGCCCTGCTGTTCGGTTTCTGGGATTCCACCGGGCCTCGGGGCGGCTTGGGCGTCAAGTTCCAGCGCGCCATCACCTCCGAAATCATCGGATACGACGCGGTACAAGGTAAAAAAACCGCCAGCCGCATTGACCCGGCCGGCATTCGCGCCGGCGTGAGGCCGTTGTACGAGCGCGAGGACAAAAGCGACGAACATCCTCACTGGACATTAGAACGGGAACAGGCCGCCGGCGGCAATCGCCCCCGTACATTGGGGCGGGGTTCGGAGGGGCGACCATCCGAAGCCAATCACAGCAATGTGACGCCAACCATCAGCGACGGCGGCTTTACCATCAGCGGGGCGGCGCAGACTACTACGCTGTCGCTGGCCGTCATTCGCCGCCTGCGGTTTCCCATTAATGGCGCGGCTGATTCTGATGCCGGCATCGATGCCGCCGCCCGCACGGCCCTGGCCGCGCTGGGGCTGGCCGCCGGCACGATGGCGCGCACCGATACCGATCTGCGTTCCCGCTGCCATCTGATTCCTCAAAACCCGTTAGTTTGGGAACTGGTGGGGCTGCCCGGCCATCCGCCCGTCGAGTTTCCGCTGGACGCAGCATCCGCACTGCAACTGCTCAACGCCGCCGTTGCTGACGCCAAAGGCCAGGGCCTGCCCTGGTCAAGCATCATCTCGCTTACCCCATCGGATGAGCTGCTGGAGCTGGTCAAGCGCAGCCAGGATCTGGACGCCCAATCGCCGGAGCAAGACTAACGCTCATGCTGTCCATCGCAATCAACTATCTGAACGGACAGGTCGCGGCGTCCGCCTATAACGCCGCCGGCGCTAGGGTGGAATGGCCGCCGCATCCCGACCGAGTGTTTATGGCGCTGGTAGCCGCCTGGGGCGAAACGGGGCAAGACGCCGCCGGGGAACGGGCGTTGCGCTGGCTGGAACGGCAAGATGCGCCGTCCCTTGCCGTCGGCGATTGTATGTCCCGTCAGTCGGTTCGGCATTATGTCCCGGTGAACGACGACTTGCCGCGGGCGGAACGCTGTCATCTGCTGCCGGAAAGCCGCAGCCGGCAGGGCCGCCAATTTGCCACTGCGGCGCTGGACAACCCGATAGCCCATCTAATCTGGCCGGACGCCGACCCATCCGAACACTTGCCGGCGCTGCAAAACCTGGCCGCCAGCGTTACTAACGTCGGGCATTCGTCGTCGCTGGCGCAGGCATATATTGACGCTGCGCCGCCACCGGCCAACTGGCAGCCGATGGACGGGCCGGGCGGCTATCAGCTGCGCGTCCCTTACGCCGGCCGGTTTGACGACCTGGCAGATGCCTACCGGGAAGGGCGGCGGCCGGAAGCTCGCCGCTGGATCGGATACCGGAAAATCGCCGCTGATTCCGGTATGGCATATCCGCAGAGCGTTTTCAGCGATGATCTCGTCATATTTGAAGCATCCGGTTCCGGCCTGGACTTGCGGGCTGCCGGCCTGCTCACCGCCGCTTGGCGCAACTGCATTATGGCTCAATGCCCGGATCCGATACCGGAATGGGTCAGCGGACATACCCCGGACGGAACGCGCAGCGAAAATCCCCATATGGCGCTGATACCGCTGCCTTTCGTCGGCCGCAATCACGCCGACGGGCGCATAATGGGGTTGGCCGTGGCCGTGCCGCGCGCCGTATCCCCGCCGGAAGTAAGCCAAGGACTGCGCGACCTGCTCGGTTACAACAATGACGGCGAACTCAAATCGCATACCATTCTAAAGGGACGCTGGAATGCGACGACTCTGCGCCAGCCGGAACCCGGCGACCAGCGGCCAGCGCGCTACAATCTGCGGGCCGATACCTGGACGCGCCCGGCCACTGTCTGGCATACCGTTACCCCGGTTACGCTGGATCGCTACTACAAAGGGCCGGACAAGACGCGCTTGGAACGGGAAAATGTAGCGGAACAGTGCCGCCGCATCGGACTGCCGGCGCCAACGGCGGTAGCGCTGGGCCAGGTGTCAATGCTGGAGGGCGTTCCGCCGGCGCGGGATTTCCCCCGGCTGCGCCGGCGCAGCGACCGCGGCGGCAACGGCGAATGGCAGCATATCCACGCCACCATCGTATTCCCCGAGCTGGTGCGCGGGCCGGTAATCATCGGCAGCGGACGCTACCGGGGCTATGGCTTGTGCCGCCCGGCGCAGTAGCGGAGGGATAAAGACGGAATGAACATCGGAAATGCCGTGTTGACCGCAGCCGAATTCGGACAGTTTTTCCGGGAGCTGTGGGGCTATGACCCCTATGACTGGCAGCAGCGTCTTGCCGAGCAGGTAATGCTGTCCCCCGAGACTGCATGGCCTGAGGCTATCGCGCTGCCCACCGCCGCCGGCAAGACGGCGTGCATCGATATCGCCGTTTTTGCCCTGGCCGCCCTGGCGGACGCCGAGAACTCAACTAGTCCGCATCCCCGCCGCATCTTTTATACCGTCGACCGGCGCAACATAGTTGACCAGACTTATGACCGCGCCAAATCCCTCGCCGAAAAACTGGCTGACGCCAAAGCGGGCATCATCAAGATAGTAGCCGACCGACTGCGGATGCTGGCCGGCGGCGACCATCCGCAGCCGCTGCTGGTTCACCGACTGCGCGGCGGCATACCGGGAGCATCCGGCTGGGAGCGCAATCCCCGCCAGCCGGCCGTCATCACTACCACAGTTGACCAGGTTGGTTCCTCCCTGCTGTTCAGCGCTTATGGCAAAGGCCCGCGCACCTGGCCGGTTTATGCCGGCCTCGCCGCCAACGACAGCATCATCATCCTGGACGAAGCCCACTGCGCCCAGCCGTTCCTGCAAACCCTGCGGGCGGTTGGCAAATACCGGCAATGGACGCAAACCGCGCCCGGTACGCCGTTCCAGGCCGTCATAATGTCGGCGACGCCGCCTGACTGCATCGCTGAGTCCGCAATTTTCAGCGACACCTCAGGCCAGCCGGACGACGCCAAACACGAGCTGGGCCGCCGGCAGCAGGCGGCCAAACCGACCACCATGGCGGCAGCGAAACGGGTTGCCAGGGGCGGCAATCCGCTCGCGGCATTAGGGCAGGAACTGGCCGACGCCGCCCTGGACTTGACTGGTCAAGACATCCGGTTAGTAGCCGTTTTCGCCAACCGGGTGGCCACGGCGCGGGCAGCCTACCGCATTATCAAGGAGCAAGATAGCAGCGATGCCGTCTTGCTGACCGGTCGGATGCGCCCGCGGGAGCGGGAATGCGCGATGCAGGTTTTGGACCGTGCGAAACCGGACGCATACCCAGAGACCCGCGCCGGCAGCCGTCCGCTAATCGTCGTGGCAACGCAGACGCTGGAAATCGGCGCCGACCTGGACTTTGACGGCTTGGTTACCGAATGCGCGAGCCTGGACGCCTTGCGGCAGCGTTTCGGGCGGCTGAACCGCACCGGGCGGCCCGTGCCGGCTCCCGGACGCATCATCATCCGCGCCGACCAGGTTGACGCCAAAACCGACGATCCTATCTACGGCGGCGCCATCAGCGCAACCTGGCAGTGGCTGAATGAGCAGGCCGACGCGTTTGACCAGGTTGATTTTGGCATCGCCAGCATTGCCAGGCTGTATGGCAGCATTCCCCAAGCGGACCGTCCAAAGCTGGCGGCGCCGGCCCAAAACGCCACCGTGATGCTGCCCGCCCACATTGACGCCTGGGCGCAGACCGGGCCGGAACCGCGCACCGGGCCTAATCCGTCTTTGGATACCTACCTGCACGGCCTCAACACGGCGCCGGCCGATGTGCAGGTATGCTGGCGGGCCGGGCTGGATTTGAGCGATGTGGAGCAAGTCCAAACTATCTTGCACCTCTGCCCGCCCAGCAGTATGGAAATGGCCCCGGGGCCCTTTGCCGCTTTCCGCAACTGGCTCGCCGCATTATCCGATGTTGTTGACGATGACGCTACCGGCGATGCGCCCGGAGCAAGCGACTCTGAAACGGAAACCCTGGACGTTGCCGACGACCGGCGCGACCGTTCCCGGGTCATCGTCGCCAACCGCAGCCGTCGGCGAGACGATCAACCTATAATCACAGCCAATCCACGCGACATTCACCCCGGCGATACCATCATCATACCAACCGAACATAGCGGCAATCCTCACGCCATTGTCGATATGCTGCCGGATGATGCGGCGCTGCTGGACATCGGCGACGCCGCGATGCGCCTCACCCGCGGCAAACCGACGCTCCGCCTGATTATGGAGCAGTTGGCAGATGCGGATACGGAAGTTAACCAACTGATTCAAGAGCTCCGAGAGTCCGAATCGGCTGACGAAACCCGCCAATCGTTGACGCGGGAATTGCTGGAATCGCTGGTCAAACCGGAGGTTTCCGGGATACCGGAGCAGGTCAAATGCAATGCGTCCGCGCTGCTCAACAGCAACGGCGGCTTTCGTATGACTTACCGGTCAGACCGGCAATTGATTATTCAGTCCCGTAGGACTCAATCCCAATCCGCCGCTGCTGATGCTGTTGGCGCTATTATTGAACAGCCGGAACAGCCGGATGATGCGGACGACGTTACTCATTCCAGGCGCGCCCGGCAGGTAGGTCTGGCGGCGCATTCGCGGGGCGTACAGCAATGGGCCGTTGCTTATGCCGAAGGCTGCGGCATCTCCGGGCCGGAGCTGGCGGCAATCCGCTGCGCCGCCCTGCTCCACGACATCGGCAAAGCCGACCCGCTCTTTCAGCAAGCGATGCATAACGGCAGCCCTTACTATGCCGAACCGCTGGCGAAATCGCCGAATGCGGTTCGACCCGGAGTGCGCCACGAACTGATGTCGGTGCGGATGGCGGAAAGCAATGCGGAACTGTTGCCGGACGCCCCGGACGCCAGAGACCTGGCGCTGCACCTGATTGCCAGCCACCACGGTTATTGCCGTCCGTTTGCCCCGTTCCGCGATGCGGATTTGGAACCGCGCGCCGCCAAGTTTGAGATTGACGGCGCATTGCTGCAATGGGCCGGGCCGACGGGTTTGGAACGGCTGGACTCCGGCGTGGCGGAACGCTTTTGGCGTCTAACCCGCCGCTACGGCTGGTGGGGACTGGCCTATCTGGAAGCCATCCTGCGCGTCGCCGACTGGAGCCGCAGCCAGTGGGAGGAGGAAAACCACGATGGCCATTAATGCAACCGAAACCGCCGGGATGCGCCGGGAATACGTCCTGTCCGGTCTGGACGGCAGCAACCTGCTCGGATTTCTGGCGGCAATCGGTACGCTAAAAGCGGTCTCCGATATGCCACCCGGGGCGGACTGGCGTATGCGTTGGACGAATGAAACCGGCCCCTGGCGTCCCGTGCTGGACGGCGCTACGGCGGCGGAGCCGGATGACCTGGTCGCTGCGCTGGCCGATTACCTGGCCGGCGCCTCCAATCAAGCGTTGGAGATAGCCGAAAACCTCAACATCCCGGCGGCAACCTTCCGTGGTTGGGCGCAAGAAGCGCAAGATGCGGCAGGGCCTGATGACCGCCGCTATGCCGATTACATCGCCGCATTCGGCTGTGAAAACGCGGTCGCGCGCCACAAAAAAGAGGAGCCGCCGATTCAGGACACTTTCTTACGCACGATGTCGGGAGCGGGGCATCAGCATTTTCTGGGCACTATGCGGAAAACCGTTGCGGACACCGGCGCTGAGCAACTGCGCCGCAGCCTGTTTGAGCCGTGGCAGCGCAACGACAAAAAGCTGGGCCTGCGCTGGGATCCGGCCGAGTATCGCCCTTACGCTTTGCGCTGGAACAACCCCAGCAAAGAGGATGCGACGACAGAACGCGGCGCCAACCGGCTGGCCATTGAAGCATTGCCGCTGCTCCCCACTGCGATTGATCGTACCGACGATCTGCAAACTACCGGATTTACGCAGCGCAGAGGCCACGGAACACGGATCAGCTGGCCGATCTGGATTTACGCCATCAACATCGCCACCATAGCTTCGGTACTCAGACTGGATGAGTTACAGCCGACGCGGCAGCGTGAGTCCCCGAGGTGGCGCCGGCTTACTCCGCTCGGCATTAAGGCCGTATATCGCAGCCGGAGGTTCATTGATGACCGCTATCTCAATTTCACCGCTGCCGTACCGGTATAAACCGGCCTGTCGGCAGCATCAAGCCGGACGAGAGGTTCGGCGGCGAACCGCGCCAGTATGAACCTCTCGCAACGCGGCCCGATTGGCGGCAGTGTACAGCAACTTGGCAGGTTTCAGCAGCGCACCTAAAAAGCCGCCGCCACTGTGTTATACTGCCGACAATCGTCATAGCACGGTGGATTCGGTCGCCACACTAGGATAACCGCTCCCGAAAGGGAGCGGCACAATTGAAGGGGGTATGACAACTGGGAATGGCTAGGGCAAGACGAACATAACCGCTCCCGAAAGGGAGCGGCACAATTGAAGGCCAGCAGAACCCGCACAAGTAGCAGTCCAGGCGAACATATAACCGCTCCCGAAAGGGAGCGGCACAATTGAAGGGGATGATCATCATTGCCCGGCCCGGCCACCTTGCCGCCATAACCGCTCCCGAAAGGGAGCGGCACAATTGAAGGTGATGGACGAAGCGAACATCTTCATCCCCCGCGCCGATAACCGCTCCCGAAAGGGAGCGGCACAATTGAAGGTGATGGACGAAGCGAACATCTTCATCCCCCGCGCCGATAACCGCTCCCGAAAGGGAGCGGCACAATTGAAGGGGCGACGCTACCGCGCCGCTTGGCGACTGGTCGTCAACATAACCGCTCCCGAAAGGGAGCGGCACAATTGAAGGGGCAGTAGCCCAGCCCGCAATAGAGGCAAATCTGCACACCATAACCGCTCCCGAAAGGGAGCGGCACAATTGAAGGAGCGGCGCGAGCAGCTGCGCCTGCATACTCTGGAGCAGATAACCGCTCCCGAAAGGGAGCGGCACAATTGAAGGGCCGCCAAAATCTGGCAGGTGACTACATTTTCCGACTGATAACCGCTCCCGAAAGGGAGCGGCACAATTGAAGGTTGTTCCGTCCCCATCACGCGGGTAGTACCAGAGCTATAACCGCTCCCGAAAGGGAGCGGCACAATTGAAGGATGTCGTTCAGGGTGATTAGCTTAGCCTGCATAATGACGCATAACCGCTCCCGAAAGGGAGCGGCACAATTGAAGGGGGGATATATGGCGGCAACTTGTAGTCGCTGGTTCTGATAACCGCTCCCGAAAGGGAGCGGCACAATTGAAGGTACTGCGCCACTGCGCTTAGATCGCCGTTGTCGGGGCGGATAACCGCTCCCGAAAGGGAGCGGCACAATTGAAGGCGTAACTTGGGGTACGACGACCGGCTGATGCGGGGCCTCATAACCGCTCCCGAAAGGGAGCGGCACAATTGAAGGGGAACAATTCGGTGAAGCAAATGTTGGCCGGCCTACGCAATAACCGCTCCCGAAAGGGAGCGGCACAATTGAAGGATCCATGCCCATTACGGTGTGATACGGCAGGCCGAAGAATAACCGCTCCCGAAAGGGAGCGGCACAATTGAAGGCCTATGATTGACCATCATACCGCTATCGCTATGCGGAATAACCGCTCCCGAAAGGGAGCGGCACAATTGAAGGGGGAGCAGCGCCGGGTTCCAGGGGCCTCTTGCACCAGTTATAACCGCTCCCGAAAGGGAGCGGCACAATTGAAGGCCTCCGCGTGGCACCCGGCGCCGCAGTACCGCGCATCATAACCGCTCCCGAAAGGGAGCGGCACAATTGAAGGCGCCAGGCCGGCTATCGCGTCATCGGCATTGACCATAATAACCGCTCCCGAAAGGGAGCGGCACAATTGAAGGTGAGATAGACGGCTGCTGTGGGATGCAGTGTCATCATATAACCGCTCCCGAAAGGGAGCGGCACAATTGAAGGCTCAATTCCCATCGTTGTTACCGTCCTTGCCACGCTCATAACCGCTCCCGAAAGGGAGCGGCACAATTGAAGGTCCTGGTCATCGGCGATATTGGCTTGGATGCTGTTTTATAACCGCTCCCGAAAGGGAGCGGCACAATTGAAGGCTGAGCCGGAACCCCATCTGGTGGGCGTGGGACATCAATAACCGCTCCCGAAAGGGAGCGGCACAATTGAAGGGGGCCAGTATAGACCCGCCGATGATGGTCCGCATCTCATAACCGCTCCCGAAAGGGAGCGGCACAATTGAAGGAATGCTGTGGAACGGCGTCTCGCTGAGCTCCAGCGACATAACCGCTCCCGAAAGGGAGCGGCACAATTGAAGGGGACAGCGTTAGAATGGCCGTCCACGCTATCGGGTCGATAACCGCTCCCGAAAGGGAGCGGCACAATTGAAGGCTTTGACCACGAATGCCACCGCTACACGCCAACCGAATAACCGCTCCCGAAAGGGAGCGGCACAATTGAAGGCACCGCTGTCTCCGGCTTATGAGGCCGGCGTGGTAAATAACCGCTCCCGAAAGGGAGCGGCACAATTGAAGGGTCCAACCTAGAGGCGGATGGTCGCCGGCCGGGGCTAATAACCGCTCCCGAAAGGGAGCGGCACAATTGAAGGCCGATCACCCCCTGCTGGGGCCTCAAGTGGGCGTCGATATAACCGCTCCCGAAAGGGAGCGGCACAATTGAAGGCGACAGGCCGGCTACCGCGTCATCGGCATAGACAAATAACCGCTCCCGAAAGGGAGCGGCACAATTGAAGGGGCCTCCAAAGTCAGCATCGCCGCGTTCAATCCGGTGAATAACCGCTCCCGAAAGGGAGCGGCACAATTGAAGGGCAGGTTCGCCAACCTCTGCCGGCGCAGCCCCGGCCATAACCGCTCCCGAAAGGGAGCGGCACAATTGAAGGATCAGCAGCATCGCCAGCGGATGCTCCGGCATTGCCCTGATAACCGCTCCCGAAAGGGAGCGGCACAATTGAAGGACGAAGTTGCCCGCCGCGTCCTGCTCCTGCCAGCGCACCATAACCGCTCCCGAAAGGGAGCGGCACAATTGAAGGAATGCCCCACCATGTTGCGGCCCGCTTGACCGCAAATAACCGCTCCCGAAAGGGAGCGGCACAATTGAAGGTCGCTGGGCAAGCCGGGATAAAGGGGTTGCCATCGGATAACCGCTCCCGAAAGGGAGCGGCACAATTGAAGGATGTTCTACACCAGCGGCGATGCCGTCCATTACGCATAACCGCTCCCGAAAGGGAGCGGCACAATTGAAGGCGAAAGCGCAACCCCAACGGGGCATCGTCCACGCTGCCCATAACCGCTCCCGAAAGGGAGCGGCACAATTGAAGGGGTATCCGGCACATACACCATACCGTTGTTCACGGCTAATAACCGCTCCCGAAAGGGAGCGGCACAATTGAAGGATCCAAAACTCGCCGCCTGCATCGACGGGTCGGCTGCCATAACCGCTCCCGAAAGGGAGCGGCACAATTGAAGGCGGCAACTGAACGGCAAGCCGGCTACGCAGCCGGAATAACCGCTCCCGAAAGGGAGCGGCACAATTGAAGGCTGCGCGCGTGCGGGTACCATCGCCATACGATCATCATAACCGCTCCCGAAAGGGAGCGGCACAATTGAAGGTAGTGCGGATAATTCCTGCCCGTACAGTTCCTTTACCATATAACCGCTCCCGAAAGGGAGCGGCACAATTGAAGGGAATGCCCCGATACCTACGGGCTGGGCGGCATTGCATAACCGCTCCCGAAAGGGAGCGGCACAATTGAAGGGGGCCGGTTAGGGTCGCCCCCCCCTATTGCAATCCGGATAACCGCTCCCGAAAGGGAGCGGCACAATTGAAGGCCAACCGGCGATGCCAAAGGCAATGTCCATAGCCTGATAACCGCTCCCGAAAGGGAGCGGCACAATTGAAGGGGTTCGCCGCCCTCTATGGCAGCGCCATCATCGCTTATAACCGCTCCCGAAAGGGAGCGGCACAATTGAAGGAGCCGCTGGGCAGCAAAGCCGCCCGTGCTGAACTGGCCGCATAACCGCTCCCGAAAGGGAGCGGCACAATTGAAGCATCCGCGTTACGATAATCGTGCCGCCGCTGTACTGGATAACCGCTCCCGAAAGGGAGCGGCACAATTGAAGCGCCTACAAGTACGACGGGGGAAACGGTCGTTTCCCCCGATAACCGCTCCCGAAAGGGAGCGGCACAATTGAAGCTATCAGATACGAAGCGCGGCCGGGTATCACCGGTACGGCATAACCGCTCCCGAAAGGGAGCGGCACAATTGAAGCGCCGCATTCCGGCCCGTTCCAGCCCGTCCAGGATGTTATAACCGCTCCCGAAAGGGAGCGGCACAATTGAAGCGAAAGTGCCGATTGCCGCGGCTCTGGGCGTCAACCGCCATAACCGCTCCCGAAAGGGAGCGGCACAATTGAAGCTCAGCTGCTGTGCGCTGGTCGGCGAGGCTTTATGGACAAATAACCGCTCCCGAAAGGGAGCGGCACAATTGAAGCAGCGATTGCCTTGGCGCGGTTGCCCGCGGCCAGGATATAACCGCTCCCGAAAGGGAGCGGCACAATTGAAGCGCAAACCTCTGCCGGCGCAGCCCCGTCCCCCTGCGAATAACCGCTCCCGAAAGGGAGCGGCACAATTGAAGCAAGCGGTTGCGGACGCAGTGGACGCCCTGTCGGACGGCATAACCGCTCCCGAAAGGGAGCGGCACAATTGAAGCGGCGTTGGCGGCGATTTCCCCCGCTGTCGGATTCCGTATAACCGCTCCCGAAAGGGAGCGGCACAATTGAAGCATCGGTACATCCAGGTCAGCGTCCGTTTTCTGAAGCATAACCGCTCCCGAAAGGGAGCGGCACAATTGAAGCACCAGTGCTATGCCGTCCGCGCTATCAGCGTCTATCATAACCGCTCCCGAAAGGGAGCGGCACAATTGAAGCACATACGGAGATGCGGGAAATGGCCGACTACCTATTATAACCGCTCCCGAAAGGGAGCGGCACAATTGAAGCCTGCCAGGGCGGGCTTTCGCCTTGCGGCGGGGCCGGCGGATAACCGCTCCCGAAAGGGAGCGGCACAATTGAAGCTCTATGCCAGGCATCCTACCCCCCCAACAGTTCCAATAACCGCTCCCGAAAGGGAGCGGCACAATTGAAGCGGGGCCGGCCTGGCCGCCGCGGAGGAGCATCTGGGCATAACCGCTCCCGAAAGGGAGCGGCACAATTGAAGCTCGTGCTCGGCGTAGGTCGACAACGCGGCGACGGTATAACCGCTCCCGAAAGGGAGCGGCACAATTGAAGCTGATAACGGCTCTCCCGGTACTGATGTCCACTCCCATAACCGCTCCCGAAAGGGAGCGGCACAATTGAAGCCGGAGCGCGCAGCGCTGTCAACATTGCGGGTAGTAGGATAACCGCTCCCGAAAGGGAGCGGCACAATTGAAGCACAGTATTATGCGAGATGCCCAGCGCTTTGCCGATAGCATAACCGCTCCCGAAAGGGAGCGGCACAATTGAAGCGGCTTGGGCGGAGCGCGATGGCGCCGCATTTTGCCGTCGCCCCCCCGGCGAAAGGGAGCGGCACAATTGAAGCGGCTTGGGCGGCGTAACCCTGGACCCGACCGATGATATAACCGCTCCCGAAAGGGAGCGGCACAATTGAAGCAAAAAGCGGCGAAGGTTCGCAGTCACCGTCGCTATATCATAACCGCTCCCGAAAGGGAGCGGCACAATTGAAGCAGTTGCGATGCCATAATGCACACCCTACGATTGCCATAACCGCTCCCGAAAGGGAGCGGCACAATTGAAGCCTCCGCATCAGTGTCGTCAGTGTCGTCGCCCAGCTGGACATAACCGCTCCCGAAAGGGAGCGGCACAATTGAAGCAGCAGCGCGCCCGGTATCCCCAGCACCGCCAGTTTATAACCGCTCCCGAAAGGGAGCGGCACAATTGAAGCCGCGTTCCCCGATGTCGGGGGTGAGGTTGGACGCCGACATAACCGCTCCCGAAAGGGAGCGGCACAATTGAAGCGGGTTTCAAGTGCCGAAATACTCGTTTCTGGAAGTTGATAACCGCTCCCGAAAGGGAGCGGCACAATTGAAGCAAGCGCATACCGGCAAACTCCCGCGTTACCCCCCTAAGGATAACCGCTCCCGAAAGGGAGCGGCACAATTGAAGCAGGATGTCAGCTATGACCGCGTTCTTACGAGTATTGTTTATAACCGCTCCCGAAAGGGAGCGGCACAATTGAAGCGGCTGGTGGGGCAGCTCTGGCAGTAGTCTCCCTGGCCATAACCGCTCCCGAAAGGGAGCGGCACAATTGAAGCTAGCATATGCGCCCGCAATTTGACGGGGGTTGCCCAGATAACCGCTCCCGAAAGGGAGCGGCACAATTGAAGCTGCGTATGGTCCGCACGGCTGTAATCCCCGCTGCTGATAACCGCTCCCGAAAGGGAGCGGCACAATTGAAGCAGAGTCAATCGGGGGGGATGATGTATTACAGCGAAGATCATAACCGCTCCCGAAAGGGAGCGGCACAATTGAAGCAGCAACGATCGGCAGCAGTTGATACCACTGCCGGAAATAACCGCTCCCGAAAGGGAGCGGCACAATTGAAGCTACTGCGCCGCTGGTGGGAACGCCCGGGTTGCCGCAAGGATAACCGCTCCCGAAAGGGAGCGGCACAATTGAAGCTGATGATGCTGTAAGAGGCCCGCAGGATTGTACCCAGCGAATAACCGCTCCCGAAAGGGAGCGGCACAATTGAAGCGACAATATCCCCGTCCTTGTCCACTACGCCAAGCGTAGCATAACCGCTCCCGAAAGGGAGCGGCACAATTGAAGCCTGTGCCAGCAGCGGCGGCAGCCGATGTACGATGCGATAACCGCTCCCGAAAGGGAGCGGCACAATTGAAGCGGCAACCCCCCCCGCCGGAGGCGGAGACGGCGTATGAATAACCGCTCCCGAAAGGGAGCGGCACAATTGAAGCGATGTGCTTGAGGCGATGCGGTCGGGGGACCGGGGCGATAACCGCTCCCGAAAGGGAGCGGCACAATTGAAGCAGTACCGCGTACACCGGCAGCCGCGATAACCCCAAATAACCGCTCCCGAAAGGGAGCGGCACAATTGAAGCAGTCATCGTATCGGCGCGCCGGTTTTCGCCCCGGTTCATAACCGCTCCCGAAAGGGAGCGGCACAATTGAAGCGAAATCAGCGGCGGCCACGTGCCCCCGCCGGCTCTGATAACCGCTCCCGAAAGGGAGCGGCACAATTGAAGCCCCGAAGTGCGCGAGCCCGAATTGATCATCCATCTGGATCATAACCGCTCCCGAAAGGGAGCGGCACAATTGAAGCGGCAGGGCGGGCTAGTTAGTTGGCGCTAAATGATCCCATAACCGCTCCCGAAAGGGAGCGGCACAATTGAAGCGGTAGTGCCAGGATGTACTACTGCGGACGCTGCCGCATAACCGCTCCCGAAAGGGAGCGGCACAATTGAAGCCGATTGTTTCCGCAGCTCGGCGCTGCGGCTTTCTTGCGTATAACCGCTCCCGAAAGGGAGCGGCACAATTGAAGCATAATCTCCGGCGGCGGCGGCGGCTTGTCATCCTCAACATAACCGCTCCCGAAAGGGAGCGGCACAATTGAAGCCGGTGGTCTAACACAGTCTCCGCGATGCGTTCTAAGATAACCGCTCCCGAAAGGGAGCGGCACAATTGAAGCGGCAGCGACACCGAGTGCCGAGTGTGGATGGTCTGGTATAACCGCTCCCGAAAGGGAGCGGCACAATTGAAGCACGACAAAACGGCTGGTATTTACAGGGTCGGTGCGGACATAACCGCTCCCGAAAGGGAGCGGCACAATTGAAGCAGGCCCCGTTCCGGGGTCTGGGGCGGATGCACCAGATAACCGCTCCCGAAAGGGAGCGGCACAATTGAAGCGAGCCCGGCAGAGGCTCTATCTCCCCCGTGATGCGAAATAACCGCTCCCGAAAGGGAGCGGCACAATTGAAGCTATCCGCAGCCAGACTTCGGGGTCTGCGGGGAAACCGACATAACCGCTCCCGAAAGGGAGCGGCACAATTGAAGCCGGCTGCATAAGCCAGCGCCCCCACCTCTCCCTCTGATAACCGCTCCCGAAAGGGAGCGGCACAATTGAAGCGCTCTAGCGACGCCTTGAGGTCCGCAAGCAATTCCGCCGGATAACCGCTCCCGAAAGGGAGCGGCACAATTGAAGCACGATAACGCTCTCCTCCATCCAAACCCGCAGTTCGTAATAACCGCTCCCGAAAGGGAGCGGCACAATTGAAGCCCGGTTCAGCCCGACAATGTACCCGCAGCATATGATATAACCGCTCCCGAAAGGGAGCGGCACAATTGAAGCGGCTGGGGAGACTACTGCCAGGGATAACCCCCCCGCAGAATAACCGCTCCCGAAAGGGAGCGGCACAATTGAAGCAGCGCAACGATGTCGGCAATGACGGCGTTCAGCACCATAACCGCTCCCGAAAGGGAGCGGCACAATTGAAGCGTATCCCATTACTGTGCCATACGGCAGTCCAAAGATCATAACCGCTCCCGAAAGGGAGCGGCACAATTGAAGCGGCACCGATGAAACGGCGCCGTTCTTGCTCTGCCGATAACCGCTCCCGAAAGGGAGCGGCACAATTGAAGCGGCGGCGTCCTGCACCGGGACGACAACACGATCCAAATAACCGCTCCCGAAAGGGAGCGGCACAATTGAAGCAGTCCAAGTCGGGGCCGGGTACGGATCCGATGGTAGCGTATAACCGCTCCCGAAAGGGAGCGGCACAATTGAAGCATTCGTACTTCGGCGCACTGCCGGAATTCTCCACACGATAACCGCTCCCGAAAGGGAGCGGCACAATTGAAGCCTGCCATACCGGAGGCGCGGCGCGAGTGGTAGTCCATAATAACCGCTCCCGAAAGGGAGCGGCACAATTGAAGCCGGGTGGGTTCAGCACAATGGCGGTTGCATTGTCCGATAACCGCTCCCGAAAGGGAGCGGCACAATTGAAGCGTCCATCACAAAGAGCTTGTGCGGGCCGGGCGCGCCATAACCGCTCCCGAAAGGGAGCGGCACAATTGAAGCATTTGCTCAGTCTGCCGATGACGCCGGCCGCCTACGCGGGATAACCGCTCCCGAAAGGGAGCGGCACAATTGAAGCGGGGGATGGAATCGGGGTTAGATGTGCCACTTTGGGATAACCGCTCCCGAAAGGGAGCGGCACAATTGAAGCATTGCCCTCAAAGTGGGGCTGATACCCCCTCAAAGCATAACCGCTCCCGAAAGGGAGCGGCACAATTGAAGCAGTCCGGCGCAAAGTGCGCCCGGTTGCGCTGCTGCGGCATAACCGCTCCCGAAAGGGAGCGGCACAATTGAAGCCCGGTTCCGCGGCGACATACACCCGCTGCTCAATCATAACCGCTCCCGAAAGGGAGCGGCACAATTGAAGCGACAGCGAAGGCAACCCGCAACCCGACACCTACGACCGATAACCGCTCCCGAAAGGGAGCGGCACAATTGAAGCCCATGCGGCGGGGCGTTTGGCCGGCCCCGGTTTGGATAACCGCTCCCGAAAGGGAGCGGCACAATTGAAGCGCAACTACCGCTCCGGCGCCGCCATAGGCGAAATCAAATAACCGCTCCCGAAAGGGAGCGGCACAATTGAAGCTCAGTGGCCGGCGCACGCTCGTTTTCCGTCTTGACTTATAACCGCTCCCGAAAGGGAGCGGCACAATTGAAGCGTATTCTGCCGCATTCTGCCGCAACCGCTGCTGGCCATAACCGCTCCCGAAAGGGAGCGGCACAATTGAAGCCTAGCCGTAAGGGTTGCCACCAGCGCAGTCGGCGGCGAATAACCGCTCCCGAAAGGGAGCGGCACAATTGAAGCACCGGCAAGCGGGCGTCCAGGTACTGCGGCCAACCCATAACCGCTCCCGAAAGGGAGCGGCACAATTGAAGCCGGCGTGCCGGCGAATGTCATCCGACTGTTTGTAGCATAACCGCTCCCGAAAGGGAGCGGCACAATTGAAGCTATCTGCTCGGCTATCAGATGCGACAGCGGTACTATCATAACCGCTCCCGAAAGGGAGCGGCACAATTGAAGCAGCGTCTTTTTGATGATGTCCAGCATCTCCTGGTCCAATAACCGCTCCCGAAAGTGAGCGGCACAATTGAAGCGCGACCGCTACGATGCCGGCGATAGCGCCGCCTATCAGATAACCGCTCCCGAAAGGGAGCGGCACAATTGAAGCACATCGGGTGCGGAGGGGTGTACCCTGATAGTACAACATAACCGCTCCCGAAAGGGAGCGGCACAATTGAAGCGCCGGCCGAAATTGAGTTCACGCCGACGCTCCCCAAAACCATAACCGCTCCCGAAAGGGAGCGGCACAATTGAAGCCCTGCTCCGTCCACCGGTCGGCGTCATCACGGTTCAGCATAACCGCTCCCGAAAGGGAGCGGCACAATTGAAGCACGGCTACCGCCGCCAGTTCAGCGCGTGCGGCTTTGATAACCGCTCCCGAAAGGGAGCGGCACAATTGAAGCGGCATTGTCCACCCGCCCGTCCAAGATGCAGGCCGGATAACCGCTCCCGAAAGGGAGCGGCACAATTGAAGCGCGCGCTTTTCCGCCGCCTCAGCGCGTTTGCGGGCCTATAACCGCTCCCGAAAGGGAGCGGCACAATTGAAGCGTTGAGCACGAGTCTGCCGCCGACTGCCATGTCAATGATAATCGCTACGCGGTATTCTCAACATAAACCGGTATTGGGTTTTGCGGTCCACTCCGTCAGCAAGGCCAGCGAATACACCAGCATTGCCGCGCTCTTGGTGTACCCTTCCATCCGCCGCACCGGCCGGTTCAGATTGCTCCGCAGTCAGGAATGCAAAATCCTCGTCTGGTTCACTGCGCCGCCTTTCCCTTTCACCTGTTGACCCAGCGGCAGCCTCCCGTACACCGCATAAGCATCGCTGTGGTACAGCTCGGCCTCCGGCAAGCGGGCGTACCGCCGCTGCAAAGATGCTTCGCTGCGGTCGCCTACCTCAAAGTCCACCCAGCGACTGCCATCGGTTTCCGGCACTACCATCGTCCAGATCCGCCAATCCTGCGGCTTGGCCTCATGCTGCGCCTGCCGATAAGTCCACATTGCAGCAAGCAATCGCCGCCGCCGCCGACCGCCGCCGGGAGAGCGCGGCAGCCCCCCTTTTTGCCCCACCGACTCACCGCCAGCGGGGTTATTCCAATACTGCGGGCGATGGCGTTCTGGCAGACGCCCTCCGCGTGCCACGCCAGGGCTCGTTCCCGGCCAGCGGCGCTGGGCCAAGTGTAGGCAGAGCCCTGATTATAATAGCGTCCGCAGTCGCCGCAGCGATAAATCTGGCGGCCTTTGGCAGTGCCGTTTCCGGGGCATCCGGCCGGAGCCGCACCCCGGGCAGCGGATGTCGTGGCTATCGGCGCGCCGGCGGGCCTTGGCGGCGCCTCTGGGATGGCTGGGGATAATCCGACTGTAACCGCTTATTCAGTTTATGTAAAGATAACGGCGTTTCGTTTTCAAGTTGACTAGTTTTGCCGGCGCAATTACCATTACTTGCCGCTACTTGCCGCCGCGTAATGACGGCCGGCGCCGGGGTTGCGCCGGCGTTTTGCGTCATTCCCTATTTCCATCTCCGTCTCCATCCTTGTCATCCGTCATCCCGGTTTCGCAGGTGATGCTATGTCTGTGCTGAACGAACTCCGCGTGTTTTCCGGCAACGCCCATCCGGCGCTGGCGCGGAATGTCTGCGACTACCTGGGCATTGAGGTGGGCGCCAGCGAGGTGTTCAAGTTCGCCAATGACAACACTTTTGTTCGCATTCACGAGAACATACGGGAACGGGATGTGTTCATCGTGCAGCCCACCGTGGCGCCGACCAACGACAACCTGATGGAACTGCTGATTATGATTGACGCCTGCCGGCGGGCGTCGGCGGGGCGCATTACGGCGGTAATTTCCTATTACGGATACGGGCGCACCGACAAGAAAGACCAGCCCCGCGTGCCGATTACGGCCCGGCTGGTGGCCGACTTAATCAGCACGGCCGGCGCCGACCGTGTGCTGACCCTGGACTTGCACGCCGGGCAAATCCAGGGTTTTTTCAACATTCCGGTGGACGAGCTTACCGCCGAGCCGATTTTGTCCAATTACTTTGTGGAGAAAGGGCTGGACGACCTGGTGCTGGTGGCTGTGGATTTCGGCATCAGCAAGCGGGCGCGGGATATGGCGGAGCGGCTGGGCGTGCCGGTTGCCGTCATTGAGAAGCGGCGCACCGGCAACGATGACCGCTCCGAAACGCTGAATGTCATCGGCGAAGTGCGGGGCCGGCGCGCGCTGACTTTTGACGATGAAATCCTTACCGGCGGCACGATTGTGAACGCGGCCCGCGCCCTGCTGGACGCCGGGGTTACCGAAGTTTATTGCTGCGCCACGCATCCGGTGTTTGCGCCGGCGGCGCCCGGCATCCTGGCCGACAGTCCTTATGCCGAAGTGGTGGTTACCGATTCGGTGCCGCTGAGCAAAGAGCAGAAAGTGGGCAACCTTACTGTGCTGTCGGTAGCGCCGCTGCTGGGGGAAGCCATCCGCCGCATCCACGAGGGGCGGTCGGTGGGGGAACTGTTCCAGTAAGCGGCGGCGGATTCGGCCAATATCCGGCAATATCCGGTCAATCGCAATGTCAATGCCACGGAAACGCTGGCTGCTGCTGTATGCGATAGCGATTGCGGCGGCAATAATCGCGGGTTTCAACGACCACGGGTTGATTCCGGGGCTGCCAAGCAGCATTATAGGAAGCATCCTGAACCAACTGGTAAAAACCGTTGGCCTGCTGGGAGTTGGGGATATGGTTCTGTATTTTCGGGCAAAGGAAGATCTGGATCGGGAACGGGAAGATCACCGGCGCACCAAGGCCGAGGGCGAGCGCCTCCGGGCCGAAAACGATGAATTGCGGGCGGCCCAGCAGGAACGGTGGGAAGCGGAGTATGCAGTCTGGCTGGAACGGCGGGAAACGGAGGAGCGGGAACGCGCTGCGGAAAGGGCCGCAGAGGCCCAGGAACGCGCCGCGGAAAGGGCGCTTTTCATGGAACAGCTGCGGCTGCTCGGCGATGAAATCCGGGAATTGCGGGCGCAGCGCAACGGAAACGGCAGCCGCAGCAAGCAGGACGAATCGCCGGCGTAGCGGCGGTAGAGCGTCCACCCGCACCGGATAATTCGGCGACACGCATCAGGACGGAGGGCATCTCTTATGTATGACCTGCTGATTAAGGGCGGTCGGGTAATTGACCCGGCCCAGGGATTGGACGGCGCGCTGGATGTCGCCGTTGCCGACGGCAAAATCGCCGCCGTGGCCGCCGACATCGCAGCGGATGACGCGGCCCGCGTGGTTGAGGTCAAGGGCAAGTATGTTACCCCCGGCCTGATTGACCTGCATACTCATGTCTATGAGGGCGTCAACGGCAACGGCGTCAATGCCGACTTGGGGGGCGTCCGCGCCGGCGTTACCACGATGGTGGATGCGGGCAGCAGCGGCTGCGACACTTACGGCGGCTTTCCGGCGCACATCATTCCCAACAACGCTACCGAAATTATTCCCTTTCTGCATATTTGCCGCACCGGGCTGGCCACTACGCCGGACATTTTTGCGCCCAGCAGCATTGACCTGGAACGGACGGTGCAGGTAGTTGAGGAAAGCAACGGCGTCATCCGGGGTATCAAGGCGCGGATGGTGTCGCCGGCGCTGGAAATTATGGGAATGGAGATGCCGCGTTTGGCCAAGCAGGCCGCCCGGGAGGCCGGCATCCCGCTGATGGTGCATATCGGCGACACCGAAAAGCGTTATCCCGCAGAGGTAATCCGGGAACTGCTGCCGATTATGGAGCCGGGGGACATCGTTACGCATTTCTTTACGGCCAATCCGGGCGGCGTGCTGGACGGCGACGGCAAGCTGGTTCCCGAAGCGCGGGAAGCGCACGAGCGGGGCGTCTGGCTGGACACCGCCCACGGACGCGCCAATTTCAGTTTTGACATCGGCGAGCGGGTGCTGGACCAGGGCGTAGAACCGCACTGCATCAGCACCGACCTGACCGTGCCGGGCCGCATCCGCACCGTCCACAGTATGACGGAGATGATGACGCGGTTCCTGGCGATGGGCTTTACGCTGAACCGGGTCGTGGAAATGTGCACCATCAATCCGGCGCGGGCCATCGGAGAGGAAGCGCGACTGGGCAGCCTGGCAGTGGGCAAGCAGGCCGATATTTCGGTGTTGGACATCGTGGACGGGAGCTGGGTAGTGTACGATGTACTCGGCAACGGGCGTCCCTCGGAACGGGCGGTAGTGCCGGCGCTGTCGGTGAAACGGGGCGTGGTGCATGAGGCGGGCTGGGGGCCGCGCCCCTGGGGCTGGGAGCCGGATGCGGCTTGACGGCCTATCCGAGCCGCTGATACCATTGCCCGGTGATACCACATTACGATGCTAATGGACTGTTGCCTCCCGGAGTGTACTGGGCGCGATGGGACGAGGTGGCTGCCCGGTTTGGCGAAAATCGGCATCGCCAGCGTTTGCTAACCGGACTTACGGCGGCGCTGGCAAACCTCAAAAGCGCGGGCTGCCGTGCCGCATATCTTGACGGCAGTTTTGTAACGGTCAAAGTCATCCCTAATGACTACGACGTATGCTGGGATGAATACGGCGTCGACCCTGCGGCGCTAGACCCGGCGCTGTTGACTTTTGACGCCGGCCGGGCGACGCAGAAAGCCAAGTACGGGGGCGAATTTTTCCCGGCATCACATATCGCCAATCCCGGCGGATTTTCCTTTTACGAATTTTTCCAAATCGATAAAATGACGGGGCAACCCAAAGGAATCATAGGGATTGACTTGGAGGATTGGGGATGATTGAGAACGACTTGCAGTATCAGATTACCAAAGCGCAGGCTGACCGGATTTTGCGGACTGTGGAAAACCGTAACCAGTTCTCTGGCCAGTCGGCAAATGTCCATCCTTTGATAGCCAAAGCGCAGCAAGAGGCGTTGTCCAGCCAGCTTGCGGATTTGCAAGATGATCTGCGCGCATACGAAATCGGGACAGCCGACAGCTCCGGCGCGCCGGCGGCGGCGGCAGGCGGCGCCAACGCTCTCTCGCAAACCGGCCCGCAAGCCGGCGTTGAAGTAGTCCTGAGTTCGCCGCGTGGGTTTTGCGCCGGCGTGGTGCGCGCTATTGAAGTGGTGGAGCTGTGCCTGGAACGGTTCGGCCCGCCGGTTTATGTAAAGCATCAGATTGTCCATAACCCCTATGTGGTGGCCGAACTGGAACGCAAAGGGGCCATTACAGTGGAAGATGTTGACGAAATCCCCGAGGGGGCGCTGGTGGTCTTTTCCGCGCATGGCTCCCCACCGGCGGATTTTGAGCGCGCCGAGCAACGCAGCCTGCGCGTGATTGACGCCGTTTGTCCGCTGGTTACGCGCGTCCATAACGAAGCGAAAAAGTATCACCGGGAGGGCAAACGGGTGCTGCTGGTGGGGCATCGCGGCCATCAGGAAGTGCGCGGCACGATGGGGCAGGTGCCAATGACGCTGGTCGATGACGCATCGCCGCTGCCCGATGCCGTCGGCGACGCCCATATTGGATGGCCGTCGGATGCGGAGGTGGCCGTCATTACGCAGACTACGCTGTCCGTGGGCGACACCGCCAACGCTATTGACGCCATCCGCAGCCGTTTTCCCGGCGCAACAGTGCGGAACGACATCTGCTATGCGACTACCAACCGGCAGGATGCGGTAACGGAAATGACCGGACAGGTTGATGTGGTGCTGGTCATCGGGGCGCAGAACTCGTCAAACTGCAATCGGCTGCGCGAAGTGGCCGAAGCCAACGGCGTACCGGCGTATCTGATTAACGGGCCGGATGAAATTGAGGCGCACTGGCTGGAAGGACGCAGCCGGGTAGGCATCACCTCCGGGGCGTCGACGCCCGAAGTGCTGGTGGAAGCGGTGATTGACGCGCTGCAACCAAGCCGGGTATCGCTACTTACGGGCGTAGATGAGGATGTAACCTTTACGCTGCCGCGCGCGCTGCGGTAAATCCTGCGGTCAAGTCATTACCCAATGTCGTCCGCTGCCTTAACCCGTCATTCCGGCTTGCGCCGGGATGACGGTGAATATGACAACACGCCCTAACCGACTGCCGTACTTGCCATGACGCTTTCCGACATTGGCCTGCCGTCTGATTTGCTGCTGTGGCACGCGGCGCTGCTGGCGGTGATTTCGTTTCTGGTGGGCATACTGGGCGGGTTTGTGGGCCTGGCACTGGGGACGATGCGGCTGCCGGCGATGCTCTTGCTGGGGATGCCGGCGCCGGCGGCCGGCGGCACCAACATTATGGTCAGCAGCCTGGCGTCGCTGGCGGGGACGATACGGCATCTGCGGGCGGGCCGGGTGAACCGGCGCGTGGTGCTGACGATGGGTATTCCGGCCTTTGTCGGCGCATTCATCGGCGGGTGGTTCAGCGACCGGACGCCGGAGCATCTGCTGATTGCGCTGGCCGGGGCGCTGGTGTTCTGGCAAGGCGTAGAGTTTCTGATTATCGCCCGGGACCGGATGCGCGAGGGACGCGCCGACGGCGCCCTGTTCGGCGCCGGATTAGAGGGTTCGCCCGGCTTGTTCACGCCGCGCCGGGTTGCGGCAGAGGGCGTAATCGGCTTTGCCGTCGGCACGCTGGGCGGCGCCGTCGGGCTGATATTGGGCAGCATCCGACTGCCGGCCCTGGTGCGGATCCTGCGTATTGACCCGCGGATTGCCGCCGGCACCAACCTGTTTATCGGCTTTGTGATGGGCGCCGCCGGCTGGGTGGGGCATTTGTTGCAAGGGCAGATTGACTGGCCGGTACTCATCCTGATGGGGCCTATGGCGATGGCCGGCAGTTATTTGGGGGCTAACCTGACCGGCAAGGTGAACCTCAACCTGCTGATTCTGGCAATGGGGTTGACGCTGCTGGCGGTGGGCATCCTGCTGGGCTGGCAGGGTTTGGCCGGGCTGCTGTAATACCGGGCGCCGCCGGGGGCCGGCTATTTCGGTATAATGGGAGCGTCAATGCTGAACAAATCTGCGATAATATATCTGGCCGGCGCGCTGCTGGCGGCGGTCAGCGTTTTGGGCGCAACCTTATGGCTGTACTTGGCAGCAGGGCGTCCGGTGTATGAAACTTTCTCGGCAGCGGTAGTGAACACGGCGGCTACGCTGGCGGCGGCCACTTTCGTGGGGGTGTTTGATATGTTTTTCACTTTGCAGCAGATGCGCCACAACCGGGAGAGCGAGCGCCGCTGGGAGGGGCTGGTAGCGCAGCTGCGGCAAGATTTCCAAGCGGAGCGGGAACGCAGCCAGGCGCAGCAGAAGGCGTATCAGCAGCAAATTGACGCGCTGCTGGCGCAGAACCAGCAAATGTACGCGCGCCTGCTAGAGTTGCTGGAACGGCGCAACGGCTCTGCCGACAGCGCATCGGACTAGCGGCCGGTCATCCGGCGCAGTTGCCGCAGTTGCGCCGCGGGGGTAGATATGTTTTTTACCCTAGAGCAAATACGCTACAACCGGGAGAGCGACCGCCGTCGGCAGGCCTTTGTTGAGCAGATGCAGCAAGATCTTCAGGCCGAGCGCGAGCGGCGTCATGCCCAACAAGCGGAATACCTGGCATGGCAAAGGGAATACCAGCAGCAGCTTATTACGCTACTGACTCGAAACCAGCAGTCTATGGAGTGCCTGCTGGCGCAGAACCAGCAAATGTACGCGCGCCTGCTAGAGCTACTGGAACGGCGCATCGGTTTGCCCGATGCGCCGTCAGATTAGGCCGGCCCGCCGGAGCCGCGCCGTGCGCCGCAGCGGCGGATTAGCCTCAGAACACAATGGCCTGGATCACCCACAGGATGATCCAGGGAATAAACCCAATAACGCCGGCGATCAGCACCGTCGCAATAGCGCGCCCGGTGGATTCAAAATCCATCGCTTGCCGCACGGCTACCACGGCGGCGGCCAGCGTCCAGAAAAAGGCCGCTACTACAAACAGCCATCCGATGAAAGGCACAAAGGAAAAGAGATACAACACTCCGGGTGTATGGGCGAATCCCAGCACGCGCCCCACTTCGCCCAGCTGGTTTGCGTGCTGCCGGTACGCAGCATCTTGCCGCCTACCAGGTAAAGCGCAGTTGTCCACAAGGCCCACCGCACGATGCCGAAAAGCAGGCCGCCGATCACTCCCCCAATGATGCCTCGCGTTGGCTCGCCGGAGAGCAGCCCGCCGATGATGCCGCCGATGATGCCGCAGACGGTTACCAGCATCACCACGCCGATGGCCTGCCCCAAGGCGCCCTGGTCGGCCTCAATTTCCTCGTAAGTTTGGGCGTTGAAAAACGCCGCGCCAAGCATTCGTTGCAGCATCATATCTCCTCACTGCGCCGCCGTTGATTCCGGGCGTTGGCCCGGAACATTGCGCCGCCAGTTGGTCGGAATCGGGTCGGAACTGGAAACGGTGTCTATTTTCGCCGTACCGGGGCGGCGCAAGCAACAGGTTCGCTAACGGAGTTGGCGCGATTTGGCGCAGCGGCGTTTCTTTTCAGACGGCTTATCCATAAGGTTCGTCGCACCGGCGCAAGCCAGTCCATCGGCGTGAGTGGATTACGGCTTGCGCCGGAATGACGGTTGCGGGGCTAGGAATAACGATTGAGGGACGGGGAATGACAGAAATTTAGACTGCCTAATCGGAAACTCTGCTCGGCGCGCCAGGCGTTGCCCAACGGTAGTTAGTGCGCTATAATTCCGGCGGTTTGGCACTGATACTTTGCTCCCGGAGAGGCGTTTTACTATGGATATGGGGTTGAGCGAAATTCAGCAGATGCTGAAAAACTCGGCGCGGGAATTTCTGGCGCAGGAATCTCCGCTTACGCTGGTGCGGGAAATGGAGGATGACGACCGGGGGTTCACCGAGGAGCTCTGGCGGCAAGTATCCAGCCTGGGCTGGACGGGCATTCCGTTCCCGGAGCAGTACGGCGGCACCGGCGGCTCTTTCCTGGATTTGGCAGTGCTGATTGAGGAAATGGGGCGCGCGCTGCTGCCCGGCCCCTATTTCGCCACCGTAGCGCTGGGCGGGCTTACCGTGCTGGACGCGGGCAGCGCCGCGCAAAAGGACTCTATCCTGCCCGGCATCTGCGCCGGCACAATGCGCCTCACGCTGGCCCTTACCGAACCGTCGGCCACTACCGAAGCCTGGGGCGTAGAGACTACCGCCGCCGCATCCGGGGACGGCTATGTAATCAACGGCACCAAGCTGTTTGTCCCCGACGCCCACGCCGCCAACATCATCATCGTCGCCGCGCGCACCGCTCCCGCCGGCGACAACCCGGAGGAGGGCATAACGCTGTTCCTGGTTCCCGCCGCCGCTGCGGGAGTAGCCGTTGAGCAAATCAGCACTATCGGCGGGGAGCGGCTCTGCGAAGTTCGGCTGGACGGCGTGGCAGCGCCGGCCGAATCCGCGCTGGGTGAAGTCGGCAAGGGTTGGCCGATTATTGAGCGCGCGCTGGCCCGGGCCACTGCGGCGCACTGCGTCCAGATGGTGGGCGGCGCCGATGCGGTGCTGGAAATGACCGTTGACTATGTGAAGCAGCGTACCCAGTTCGGGCGTCCGGTCGGCAGTTTCCAGGCGGTGCAGCACCACTGCGCCAATATGGCTACCGATGTTGAGGGCGCGCGGCAAATCGCTTACCAAGCGGCATGGGCCATCTCTGAAGGGATGCCGGCGCGCCGGGAAGTAGCGATGGCCAAAGCGTGGTGCAGCGCGGCCTATCAGCGGGTATGCTCGCTGGGCCACCAGTGCCACGGCGCCATAGGCTTTACGATGGAACACAACCTCCAGCTGTACACGCGCCGCGCCAAGGTGCAGGAACTTTCCTACGGCAACGCTCACGACCATAAGGAAGTTGCACTGCAAGAGATTGAGGCGGCGGCCTAGTAGCGCCGGAGGATATGATGGCCCGACGCGTCGCTTTCTGCCTGGTTGAAAACGGACGGGGCGAAATCCTGTTCATCCAGCGCGGGTACGGCAAAGAGAAAGGCAAGTGGTCGCTGCCCGGCGGTTTTGTGGACCGGGGCGAAAGCAGCCGTCATGCCGCCTACCGCGAAACCAAAGAGGAAACCGGCTTGGTGGTTAAGATAACCTCAACGGTGATGATTGGGCGGACGCGTCCGGTCAAGACCTTTGCCGCCCGGGTAGTCGGCGGCAAACTGCGGTTCCAACGTCGGGAGTGTCTGGATGTAAAGTTTCGCAACCCGGAGAAAATACGGCCCGAGGAGCTGGCATTCGGCGGCGACCGGCGCGCCCTGCGTCTCTGGTCGGAAATGAAAGCCCAACACGCCGCGCTCAAAGAGCAGCCCTTGCCGAATGAATGCCCGCACTGCGCGGAGCCGTCGCAGGTTCGGCTGCGCTATTATCCGCATCAAAATCCTTACCGCTGCAATTCCTGCCAAAAGACTTTTGCCGTTTCCGCAGAACAGGAGTAGCCCTGATGACCACCATAACCCCCGCGCGCAGTTCGCCTTTTGCGGAAATGGCCCGCGACCCGCTGCATTCCGCCGTGATTTACCGCGATGACCGTTGTTTCGTGGTGCGGGACATTGAGCCGAAGGCGCCGGTGCATCTGCTGATTATCCCCAATATGCCCATCAACGGGCTGGATTACATCAGCCCGGCGATGGAGGCAACGATGGGGCATCTTTTCGTAGTTGCCGCCGAGATGGCGCGGCGTGAAGGCGTTGCGCTCAGCGGCTACCGCTTGGTCGTCAACAACGGCGCCGACGCCGGCCAGACTATCGGATGGCCGCATATGCATCTGCTGGCCGGGCGCGCGCTGGGCGATATGGGCTGACGGATGAGCGCCGTCAATCTGCCCGGCCCGGTAGTGGACCGCATCCGGCGCCGGATGAACCGCGTTCCGCCGGCGCTGTGTGAACACTGCCAGCGGGTTGAAAACATCGCCCGGCGGCTGGCCGACCGGCACGGCTTGGACGCCGACGCGGCGGGTATCGCCGGCTTGGCCCATGACGCGGCCAAGCATTTCAGCGCCACCGAGCTGCTGCTGCGGGTTGAGGAATACGACCTGCCGCTGAGCGAGTTGGAACGACGTCACCCCGCCATCCTGCACGGCCCCATCGGCGCGGAGATGCTGCGCCGCGAGGATCGCCTCAACGACCCATCGCTTTACGATGCCATCTATTGGCACACTACCGGCAACCCGTCCGGCGGGGATGCGATGGGCCACGTGGTGTTTTTAGCCGACAAGCTGGATCCGGCCAAGCGCAAGCGGTATCCGTTTCAGCCGGAACTGGGGGAACTGGCGGAAAACGACTTGCCCGCCGCCATGATAATGTTCCTCAACCAGAACATCGCTAGGCTGCTGGACGCCGGCGTTCCGGTGCACCCGGCTGCGCTGGAGGCGCGGAACGCCCTGCTGATGGTCAACCCGGCGCGGTAGCCGCCGGGCGACCCGGCGAGGGATGCTGATGCAGTATGATGTTGTGCTTTGGCAAAGCGTTCTTTCCGACGGCGCCGTTTGTTATGCTGCCGTCTGCCCGTCAATCGGTTACGCTCACGGCCAGGGCGATACCGCAGCGGAAGCATTGGCCGAAGTTGCCGACACCATGGCCGGCTTTCTGGAACGGATGCCGGGCAAAGTAAAGACGGGTGCGGCGGGGGATGACGAGCTGTCAAAAAAGCTGTCAGAATTGGCTAACGATGGCATCGTCCATTGGGTGTGTCAAGTATCGCCGCGTCGCACCTTGGTATCGGCATAAACGATGCCTAGAATAGCCAATGTGCGGACACGGGACCTAATCCGTCTGTTGCGCCGGATGCGATTTGAACGGGATAACAGAGATCACGCTTACTTTTACCATGAGTGGCTAGAGCTGTGGACGAAGGTTTCACACGGCGACAAGGAAATCGACGCCGCGCTAATGGGCGACATCGCAATCAAGCAGCTAAAAATGAACAGCTCCGACGAATTTCGCGCCGCCTTGCGAGGCAACATCCCGCTCCGTTACCTTGATTCTAACGCATTTTGGGATGGCCAACCGCTGGACTAACGGACTATGCCGATGCAGATCAACATCTCGCAAGAAGCTGCTCAATTCATACACCTCCGGGGTGGTCGGGCCATAATAGACCTGATTTGCTGGAAAGGTTGAACCGGCGAATCGGTTGAGGTATCGGTCGATACCAACTTGCGGCGGCGCAACCTGGACGCTTATCGGCAGGTTGAAAAGGATGGCATTGAGCTGTATCTGGCGCCCGGCATCGCGGAGTACGCTGAGGAGATAACGCTGTCCGTCAGCCGTTTCCTCTGGTGGCGCAGCCTGAAAGCCGCCATTGCGCTGCCCGACGGGATTATGCTGGGACGGCGGGCATCCCTGGTCTGACTGCTGTTGTTTCGTCCGGGTACGCAAGCTGCGGCATTCAGCCGGGTAGCAAGTCGGCGACGGCGCAGGCGAAACCCGGCAGGTAATCCCCGCCGTCAATGCTATCGCGCTCAGTAAGCGTCTGCGGGGCTGCGTCGGGAATATGGACGGTAAGGGTGCGGCGGGCCAGATCAATTACCCAGACGGCTTTGCTGCCGGCGGCCAGATATTCGGCAACTTTGCGGGCCATATAGGCCGCGGAATTGCCCGGCGAAACCACTTCAATCGCCAAGTCGGGGGCGCCGTCATAAAGCATCCCGTGCAGTTCGGCCCGGTTCAGCCGGGCGCTGGACACGAAAGACACATCCGGCAGCCGGGAAGTGGCCGGCGAATCCGGGCCGGTAACGAAACCGCGGTTGCTCCCGTACACTTTGCCTAGCCGGTTAGCGATGACATAGCCGCCAACCTGCATAACTGCCAATACAACGGCTTCCTCGTGTTCGGCTGATGCTGACATTTGTTCAACCAGTTTTCCTTTGACCAGTTCGTAGCGGGGATGCTTGGGCAGCGCCGCAAATTCCGCCAGCGTTACCAACCGGGTTGCCGCCGGGGGGCTTTGCGTAGTCATCGTAGTCATAGCAGACCTCTCTGCAAGGGGCGTTTGGCTGTCGTCAATTCGGGCAACGGGCACGGTAGTGTCAGGCGGCGGCTAGGTTCAGCGGGCGTAGCGGTAGCCGCCGGCCGGCGTGCGGGCGCAGTTGAGCCGGCGGTTCAGATGCAACCCCTCCAGCACGAATTCCACCGCCGACGCGACTACTTCGGGGCGGTCGTCGCCGGCGATAAGGCTGGCGACGGCGTCCGGCAGGCCGGCGATGTTGTCCAGGGCGGATGCGTAGGCGGCGGCGGGTACATCCTGGCCGGTTTCCACGGCGGCGCCCAAGTCAAAGGCGGTTACAATGTCGTCCAGGGCATCCAAATCGCAGCGGCGCGTAAAGATGGCCAGGGTGGACAGTTTGGTCACTTCCTCGACCAAGCGATCTTCGCGGCCTTCGCCAAAGGTTTCCAGTTCAATCTTGCCCCCCAGGGAGGCAATCAGATAGGGCAGGTCGCTGATGCGAGGGCAGGCAATGGCGTCGCCGAGGCGGATGCTGCGGCGCAAGGCGTTGCTGATGAGGGTTTCGTAGTTGGAGATGGACACGCGCACGCTGACGCCGGAACGCTGGTTGATTTCGCTGCTGCTGCGGGCGCGGGCGGTTACTTCGGCCACGATTTCGGTCATAAAGTCGGGAACCACCACCAGATCTTCGTCCGGGAAACGGTTGCGTTCCTGCTCCATTATGGCAATTTCCTCCTCAATGGAGCGGGGATAGTGGGTATGGATTTGGGCGCCGTAACGGTCTTTCAGCGGCGTAACGATGCGGCCCCGGTTGGTGTAGTCCTCCGGGTTGGCGGTAGCGACGACGAACACATCCAGCGGCAGCCGCACGCGGTAGCCCTTGATTTGAACATCCCGTTCCTCCATCAGATTGAACAGGCCCACTTGAATACGCTCGGCCAGGTCGGGCAGCTCGTTGATGCAAAAGATGCCGCGGTTGGTGCGCGGCACCAAGCCATAATGGATGGCGGTTTCGTCGGACAAATGACGCCCCTCGGCGACTTTGATGGGGTCAATTTCGCCAATCAGGTCGGCGATGGATATGTCGGGGGTAGCCAGCTTTTCGGAATAGCGCAAGTCGCGGCCAATCCAGGATATGGGGGCGTCATCGCCCTGCTCGGCAACGATGCGGCGCGCGTCCGGGCTGATGGGATGATAGGGGTCGTCGTTCAGTTCACTGCCGGCGATGACCGGGATGGCGTCATCCAGCAGGTTGACCAGGGCGCGTATCAAGCGGGTTTTGGCCTGGCCGCGCTCGCCCAGCAGGATAATATCCTGCCCGGCCAGGATAGCGTTTTCCAGCTGAGGGATAACGGTCTGGTCGAAGCCGACAATGCCGGGGAATACGGGTTCCTCGGCGCGCATTCGGGCAATCAGGTTGCGGCGGATTTCCGAGCGCACGGATGCCGATTCATAGCCGCTGGCGCGGAGTTCGCCGAGAGTTGCTGGCAGAGAGCTGGTGGACATCTGGCACATCCTTATTGTTGCGGGGTAAGAGGGTAAGAGCGGAGGGTTTGGCAGGCAGTATAGCAAATGGGGCGGGCTATACGCCCGCCCCGGAGGTATTGCCAAGGGTTGCGGTATGGCGTCCGCGGGAGTTAGCCGGCGGAGCCGTCGTCGTCCCCGGCGCTGGCGCCGGTATCGTCGTCGCCGCTTCGGTCACCGCCGCGGTGGTGCCGGCCGTGCCGGTCGCCGTCATACGCGGGGATGAAGTCGGGGCGCTGGCCGTGCCAGGCGATGATGGAGTCAGCTTCGGCCTGCGTCAGGGCGCCGTGGCGGACGCCTTCGGAAAGCATCCGGGAAAGCCGGTCAGTGTCGTCCTCCATCACGCCCATAAAGGCGATATGGCCGACATCGGCGGGACGGTCATTGAACCAAGTGATGGCCGCCGCCGACTGCTCCGCAGTGATAGTGCCATCGGTAACCAGCTCGTTCATCTGGGCAGCGAATTCCTCGTTGGTCAGTTCGTTGATGGCGGTGTCAATGGCGTTGGCGAGGGTTGCGGCGTCCACATTGATGATTTCGGCGACGCGCCGGATAATCCGGTCGTCCTCATCCATCATACCGCCGCGCTCTCCGGCGTAGCCGGCTTTGCCGCTGCTGGGGCCGGCGGCGTCAAATCCGGCAGCCGCGATGGCGCCGGCGGTAAGGCCGACCGACAGCAGCGCAGTGGCGGCCACTACCGCCAGCCAGCGCTTGGGTATCCGGTTCAACTTCTGCAACATTTTGTCCTCCTGGCGCCGCTCTTGATAACCGGCGGCTGTTGATTTGGGGACAGAATACGCCGTAATTGTAAAGCAATTATAAAGCGGGAGCGGCATTTATCCACGCACCTGGCCTCCGTTAGTGTCTCTAATATCGCGGCTCACCGGTCGATACTGATGCCGTATTCGCCCCGGCTCCCGTCATCCCGTATAAACCGCATCCGCTCCAGGGGCGCTACGCCCAGCCGATCCAAGAGAGACGCCGGAATCGTGGAACAATCGGCGCCAGTGTCCACGCCGGGCGTCAATCGCAGGGGCCGGCCGGGGATTCCCCTCTCTAACCGGCATAGTTCCGCTGCGCCGCATTTCCGTGTACACTGCCGCCGGCCGGCGTCATAAGCACACCGACATATAACGGTGCGGGGCATCGTCGGTTATTCCGGTCATTGAAAGGAGGCGTTTCGCTATGCTGGTTGACTTGATTCGCATTGCCGCCGGGGACGGTATGGAACTGGATGGCGCTTATTTTGCGCCGGCGTCCGGCGCCGCTCCGCCCGGCCCGGTTGACGCTGTGCTGTGCATTCACGGCTCCGGGCGCAACTTCTATACTCCGGCCACCGCGCAGATGGCCGAAGCTCTGCGGCGCCAGGGCTACGCCGCGATGACACTGAACACGCGCGGCCACGACACGGTTTGGATGGATCGGCAAACCGGCGCCGCCGCCGGCAACGCTTACGAAATACTGGACGAAAGCCGGCAAGACTTGCGCGCCGGGCTGGACTATCTGTCGCAGCAGGGACACCGCCGTATCGCGCTGCTGGGCCACAGTATGGGCGCCGTCAAAGTGTCTTACTATGCCGCCGTAGAGGACGACCCCAGAGTTGCCGCCGTCATTCCGGTTTCGCCGGTGCGCCTGTCCTGCTCCTACTACCTGGAATCGCCGGACGCCGCCGAGTTTCGCGCCAACCTGGAAACCGCCGACCGAATGGAAGCCGAGGGCCGCGCGCTTGACCTTTTCTATGTGGACTTTCCTATCAAGGAAATGTTCTCGGCGGCGGCGTACCTGGACAAACACGGGCCGCTGGAACGCTACAACATTATCCGGCACGCCCCGCGCATCCGGGCGCCGCTTTTCGTCCTTGCCGGCTCGCTGGAAACCCATACCCGGCTGTTGGATGTGCCGCAGGATATGACCATCGCCGCCGTGAACAGCCCGCGCGCCAAGTATCGGGTGCTGCCGGGCGGCAACCATTCGTTGACCAATATGATGCCGGAGGCTGGCGCCGCCGTGCTGGAATGGCTGGCCGCCTTGGCCGCCCCCGTCGCCGCGGCGGCAGACTGATTGACTGGTCGGCCGGCTGATTGGCTAACTGGTGAATGGGCTATCTCCCGGAGCAAAGCTATGCCGGCCCGCAACAGCAGCGACAACATCAGCATCCAACCCATCGGCTATGTGCCCATCGGCTATGTGCGTAGCAGGTTCACGGAATACGCGCCGTCGGACGAGATGCGCCGCCAGCCCAGCGAGATTGTCGTATTCCCCGAATTCGCCGACGGGTTGATGGGGCTGGCGCCGGGCGATTGGATACTGACGCTGTTCGTACTGCATCGCGCGGCGCATCGGGGATACGAATTGCAGCTGCATCCCGGCCATAACCCGGATAATCCCCGGCGCGGCGTGTTCGCTACCCGCAGCCAGTACCGTCCCAATTACATCGCTGCCACGGTTGCCGTAATCACCGGCATCGGCGCCCCCTCCGCAGACGGAGCGGTTACGCTGTCGGTAACCGGGCTGGACGCGCAGGACGGCTCGCCGGTAATTGACATCAAGCCGCACCGCGCCGAATTTGACGCAGCCGGTCCGTAAATGCCGCCGGCCGGCGCGCCGAATCAAATAAAGCAAAAAGGATGGCATTTGCTATCCTTGAAATCTGCGACTGATTCTGAAATGGTCGGGGCGGCCAGATTCGAACTGGCGACCCCCTGCACCCCATGCAGGTGCGCTACCGGGCTGCGCTACGCCCCGCCCCGACAGTGCCAGTATAGCACCGGAATGGGATGATAGCAAGTTGATTTTCGCCGCATTCCTTTGGAGGTTTTAGTGGAGGTTTTAGCCTTGTCGCACGCTGCCAATGCCGGCAATTTGGCTCCGGCCGATGCTCCGGTTTCCGACAACACGCCATCCCGCCATCCCGCATTACGGCGCCAGCCGGAATCCACTCTCACCAATGACGGGCCGGCCGCCAATCGTCTGTCGGTGGTAGTAGTGGCCGCCGGCCGCAGTACCCGCATGGGCGATACCGACAAAACTTTTGCCATTCTGCTGGGCGCGCCGCTGATTGTGCATACGCTCCGCCGCCTGGCCGCCGCGGCGGTTGTGGAGCGCATCGTTCTGGTAGCTGCTGCGGAGTCGGTGGCGCGCGCGCGTTCCGTCATCGCTGATTACGCCGTTCCTAAAATTGCCGCCGTCTGCGCCGGCGGCGCGCGGCGGCAGGATTCGGTTTATGCCGGCCTGCAACGGCTGGCCGGCTGCCGCTGGGTGGCCGTCCACGACGGCGCGCGCCCCGCCGTGCGCCCGCAGCTGCTGGACGATGGCCTGGCGGCGGCGCAGCGCTGCGCCGCCGCCATTGCCGCCGTTCCCGTCAAGGACACCATCAAGGTAGTCGGCGCGGACGGGCTGATTACGGACACGCCGCCCCGCGCCGCGCTGTGGGCCGCGCAGACCCCGCAGGTTTTTGACTACGGCCTGCTGCTGGCGGCGCACGAAAACGCCGCCACCGACTATACCGCCGGCGACTATACCGACGATGCGGCAATGCTGGAGGCGATGGGCCGGCCGGTAGCGGTTTTCCCCGGCGCCTACGACAACCTGAAAGTAACCACCCCTGAAGATCTGACGATTGCCGAGCAGATACTGACCGCCGGCATCCCGGCGGCGTAACCCGGTACACGCCGCGCAAAGGCTTGCGAAATCCGGCCCGCCGGCATTAGTATTAAAACGCAACGATGCGCCGCCGGCGTCTGCGATTGCGGCCCGGTTCGGCTGATATTCAGGAGAAAGTGCGATGGCTGTCGACGCGGCAAACCGCCTGCGTTACCGACAATATACCCTGTTCCTGCGCGACAGCGTTGAGCAGCTGAATATGGCGATTGCGCCGGATCGGCTGCAATTTTTCCGTACCCGCATCCAACGGGAACGCAACCGCTTTCTGCTTTGGGAAGTGCTTTGGCTGCTCTTGGCCGTAGTTTCCGGCATCCCGGCCCTGCTGTTGCTGGCCGCGACGGCGGATACTCCGCTGCTGCCGTCCTTTATGCAGATATTGGCGGATGATTTTAGCAAGGGGGTAGGGGGCGCCGCCGAGGCAGTGGGCGTGGTATCCCTCATTATGTTCGTGGCCGCTACTACCATTGCCATCGGCCCCATCATCCTGTACGGCACTGCGCTGAACGACCTGGAACGGGCGAACCGCCGCCTCAAGGCGTTGCGGCGTCAATCATAGCGGCCCGGGCATAGCGGGCCCGGGCATAGGGGCCGGGGCCGTAATCCCGGCCGCCGGGCTTGCCCATCGCCCTGCCCATTCGTTGCGCCGCTAACGGGATACGGGATTATCGGGATTCGGGGTTAAAGGGCGTACAGGGGCGCATTGTGGAACTGCGCGTCGGAACCGGGGCTGATGCCCATGCTTTCGCCGCCGGCCGGCCGCTGCTGCTGGGCGGCGTCGCCGTGCCGCATACCAGCGGATTAGCCGGGCACAGCGACGGCGACGCCCTCTCCCACGCCATCATCGACGCCCTGCTCGGCGCCGCCGGACTGGGCGATATTGGTACGCATTTCCCCTCTAGCGACCCCGAGCTGGCCGGCATCAGCAGCCTGATTTTATTGGAACGCTGCCGGACGCTGCTGGCCGGCGCCGGTTGGTATATTGCCAATGTAGATGCTACAATGCTGGCGCAGCGTCCCCGGCTGGCGCCCTACATCGCCACGATGCGCGGGCGGGTTGCCAACGCCCTGGGCATCGGGCCGGAGCAGGTAAGCATCAAAGCCACCACTACCGATTATCTGGGATTTACCGGGCGCGCGGAGGGCATTGCCGCCATTGCGGTAGCTTTGCTAACCCGTGCATAAGCGCCAAGGTACACTCCGGCGGTGATATTCGGGTAGCATTCGGCAACGCTGTTCGGCAGAAAAATGCCCGTCCGGTCAACGGGCCGCTGCGGTTCAATGCCAGGCAATCAGCGCCGGCCTACTTCAGGCGCTGCCAATACTAATATGCGGACAAGTTAGCTATGCGGCTTTACAACACGCTGAGCGGGCAGGTTGAGGAATTTGCGCCGGCCGACGGCAACCTGGTCAAGCTCTATGTCTGCGGCGTTACCCCCTACTCGTCAACCCATGTCGGCCACGCCCTCAGCTATGTGGTCTTTGACACGCTGCGCCGCTACTTGGAACGGCAGGGCTACGAAGTTCTCCATGTGCAGAACTTTACCGATGTGGACGACAAAATCATCCAGCGCGCCGGCGAATCCGGCATCTCCGAGGACGCGCTGGTTGAGGAATACATCGGCGATTATTTCCGCACGATGGACGCGCTCAACATCAAGCGCGCGGCGGAATACCCCCGCGCCACTCGGGAGATTCCCCGCATCCTGGACGCGATTGCCGGTTTGATTGACTCCGGCCATGCCTACGCCGCCGCCGGCGATGTCTATTTTCGCGTTACCAGCAAGGATGACTACGGCAAATTGAGCCACCGGACGCTGGACAGCATGATTGCCGGCGCGCGCATCCAGGTTGACGAAAACAAAGAGCATCCGATGGACTTTGTGCTGTGGAAAGGGGCGAAAGACGGGGAACCGTCATGGGAAAGCCCCTGGGGACCCGGGCGTCCGGGCTGGCATATTGAATGCACCGCAATGTCGCTGGAATACCTGGGCGAACAGCTGGACATTCACGGCGGCGGGCATGATCTGGTCTTTCCGCACCACGAAAACGAAATCGCCCAAAGCGAAGCCTACACCGGCGCCAAGCCTTTCTCCCGGTTCTGGATGCACAACGGCCTGCTGCAACTCGGCGCCGACAAGATGAGCAAGTCGCTGGGCAACCTGGTGTCGGCCGCCGAGGCGTTGGAGCGTTACCATCCCGATGCGATACGGCTCTACTTTTTGAGCAGCCATTACCGCAGCCCGCTGGCGTACAGCGACGAGGGCGCCGCCGCCATCGCTCGCAGCCTGGAACGCTTCCGCCATGCTCTGACGCCGGGCGCCGGCGATAGCAATGGCGCCGGAGAGCCGGTTGACGCCGCACCGCACGCGGCCCGGTTCTATGCCGCAATGGACGACGACCTGAACACGCCGCAGGCAGTAGCCGCCTTGTTTGACTTGGCAAGGGACATCAACCGGGGCCGGGACGCCTGCCGCAGCATCACCGACGCCCAACAGACGCTGCGAGAACTGGGCGATTTGCTGGGCCTCACTTTCTCCGATGATGGGCCGGGCAATGCGGCGCAGCTGGCCGCTGCCCCATTCATCGACCTCCTGGTATCCATCCGCGCCGAACTGCGCCAATCCCGCCAATTTGACCTGGCCGACAACATCCGCAACCGCCTGGCCGCCGAGGGCGTACAGTTAGAGGACGGGCCGCAAGGCACCCAATGGCAGTACCAGCGGCCCGGTGCCTAACCGGGGCAACCGAACCATCCGATTGAAAGGAGTCGCCAGCGATGAACGATTCAATCCTGATAATTACCGGCTATTTGATACTGGTAGCCATCCTGGCCACCGCATACGGCCAAGGTATGTTTTGGCTGGGCTTCCACCACGACCGGATTAAGGCAGCAGTGCAAGGGGTCTGCACCGGAATGCGCGCCCGTCGCCCCGGCCAGCAGCGCAGACCAGAGCATTTGCTAACTGCGCTGGCCGACCATACCCACGACGAAGCCGGGCAAGCCGTGTTTCGCAATCCCCTGTGAGCCCTGCCCGGCAAAAGGAGAGTACCAGCTATGTGGCCTTTCAAGCGCAAGCGGCATCTGGCGCAACCAGATTCCGGCTTTCGCCGGAACGACGAAAAACCGGACCGCCTTATTGGAAACGCTGCTTGGCGTCCCCGCTACCTGGATGAGCGCAATTTCCCCGGGGCGATTACGGGCGGACTGTTGCCGCACCAACCGGCCCGGCTCACCATGTGGGGTAATTTGGAAAAGGAGCAGTGCGCCCTCTATGGCATGGAAGCCGTGGCAGGGATGGTCTCAACCCGGCATCAAGCTTGCGGTCATTTTTGGTGCGACGACGTCAGCCGCGCCATCGTTGCGGAGCTTTATTACAATCGGCTGCGACCCACTGCCGACTACATCGGGGTGTTTCTGTGGTCAGCACCGAATATTACGGCCGAGCCTGACGGCAACGGCCTCCGATTTTTCGGCGAAAACAAACCCGCCCTGAAGCTGGTGATCCAGCCTCTAACCGACGGTTCCGTGTTCATTCGCAAAGGATCGATCACCCATGTTCCCGGCAAAGACTCGGCTGCCGGGCAGGGACACATTGACGACGACACCGCAGAGGAGCTGCGCGTGTACCCGCGACAAGTTCCCAATATGCTCGTAGATTCCTCGGATCGGTGGCCTACGTACTCATTGTACCGGAATGAGGACGGATGGCATATCGGGGGTTGCTACGAGCTGTCCAATGCCGAGTGGCTTGGTACTCCACCCTTTTCCCACCTGCCAATCTAACCCCAGAATGGACGAAACCCCCATTGCCCCTACCGTCGCGCCGCAAGCAGTAACCGGGTAGGGGTTTGCTGCACTATCGGATTCGCTGGAGGAAACTGCATCATGCCTAAAAAACGACGCGCTACGGCGCTGGTCATCAAAGACGGCAAATACCTGCTGGTGCGCGACAAAGGCAAAAAGGAATTCTCTCTGCCCGGCGGCGGCATTGAAAAGGGCGAGGCCGTGCTTACCGCCGCCTGCCGCGAGCTCAGCGAGGAACTCGGAATGCTGGCGTACAAGGCGGAACGGCGTTCCGACCTGGACTTTGAGGGCGGCGTCAACGCCTATAAGGTAGTTCGGGTACACGCCGGCGGCAACCCCAAAATCAATGACGGCGAACTGGCCGCCTTTAAATGGTGGAACGGCAAAGACCAGCTGCCGCTGTTCAAAAATGTCGCCGTCATCATTTCCCGCTACGAAAAGTCGGCAGGCGGATAATGCCCGATACCCCATCCCCCATTAACCGGCCCAGCAGCGAGTTGGTCGCCAACCTAGTCGCCATCGTCGGCTCTGAACACGTCGTTACCGACCCGGCGGACTTGGATCGCTATTCTGCCGATGCGTTGACGCCCTACCGCGCCTATTACGCCGACGCCGTCTTTGAGCGCCTGGCCGATGTGGTAGTGCGGCCCGGCAACACCGGCGAAGTGTCCGCAGTAGTCGCTTTTGCCCAACGCAGCGCCATCCCCATCGTCCCCTATGGCGGCGGCACCGGCGTGATGGGCGGCGTCCTGCCCGCCCGCGGCGGCATCCTGCTGGACCTCAACCGTCTCAACCGCATCATCGCCGTCAGCCCGGAGGCGATGACCGTTCAGGTTCAAGCCGGCATCATCTTGCAAGACCTCTACGACGGCCTGGAGCCCTACGGCCTGATGCCGGGGCATGACCCGTACAGCGTACCCATCGCTACCGTGGGCGGCGCCATTTCCACTAACGGCGTGGGCTACCGCGCCGCCGCTTTCGGCCCTATGGGGGAGCAGGTCGTCGCCCTGGAAGCCGTACTGCCCGACGGCCGCGTTATCGCTACCCGCGCCGTGCCTAAACTCTCTGCCGGCCCCAACCTCAACCATCTGTTTATCGGCGCCGAGGGCGTGCTCGGCGTCATCACTGAGGCCACGCTGCGGGTGTATCGGATACCGGAGGCTTGCGCCAACGCTACCGTGGAGTTTGCCGATTTTGCCGCAGGGTTCGCCGCCGTCAGCGAACTGCTCGCCCTCGGCATCCGCCCGGCCCTGCTGGACTTGACTGAGGACGATGCCGGCATCCTGCTGCATCTGCGCTTTGAGGGCTTTCGCGAGGGCGTCGCTGCCGGGCTGTCCCGCACTCTGGCAGTATGCCAGGCCGCCGGCGGTCGGGACGCCGGCCCGGAGCCGACGCTGGATTACTGGCAGCATCGCCATGACTCCGCGTTGAACTACCGGGACAATGCGCTGGGCCGCCCGCGCGCCGTGCGCTGGCAGCGGCAATGGGGCCGCACTTTTGACTACCTCCATATGAGCCTGCCGTCCGACCGGGTGCTGGACTACCGGCGCCAGGCCGATGCGCTGCTGGCGGCGCGCGGGATACAAGTATTGGAGTACTCGCTATGGAGCCGCCCGGAGTTTTTCTCAATGCTGATAGCGCCAGCCGACGCCGGCGGACCAAGCCGACGCCGGGGCCGGGAACGGCGCAGCGGCGATTCGTCCGACCCGGCGGTGCGCGCCAACCTGTCCGCCGCCGTGGATGAAGTGCTGCAACTGGCGCAGGACCTGGGCGGCATTATGGAGTACTGCCACGGCGTCGGCGTCAAGCTCAACCATCTGTTGGGCCGGGAGCAGGGCGCCAGCGCCGCCGTTATCCGGGATCTCAAACGCCGGCTGGATCCGGCCGGCATAATGAACCCGGACAAGCTGTGCCTGAAACCCGATTGACCGGCGCGCGCGCCGCCGGAGCCAGCAGCGGCGTTCTCCACTTACGCTTGCGCCTGCCCTTGGGAGCAGGCGCTTGCTTTTATTCGGCGGCGTCAATCATCATTATCGTAAAATCCGATATAAAAATGCCGTTCATATCTATTGACATGATGAAACAGCGGCTTTATCATATCTGTAAATGAAAAGCAGGCCGCACTATCGCATTGAGGCGCAGGAGGAACTATGACTACGCTGAAAGAGAGCCCCGCCGAAACCCTTGCCGCAGTTGCCGTTGACGCCCCCGTTGCGGCTGCCGCGCCCGCCGCAGCCCCGTCCGTGGATGTATCCAATGTGCCGGAGACGCCCGCCGCGCTGCTGGCGGAATGGCACCGCCCGGCCCCGGACGCCGCCGCCATTGCGACCCCGGCCGTTGTGATTGCGACGCCGGAACGCAAGCCGCTGCTGCACACCCTGATTTCCGCCACGCTGCTGCGCTGCTGGGACGCCCTCACCGGGCCGGGGATGACCGATCGGGAACGCGTGCGCCGGGATATTGCCCAGCACAACGGCTTTGCCGATACTTTCCGCCCCCGCATCTAACCGCATTCGTCCCACCGGATTGCGCGGCCCCTCTCCCCCAACGGGGAGGGGGATTTTTTATGCCCTAATGCCGCAGCGGAAGCCCCGAAAGCGATATAATATCCCCGCCATATCAACGACGCCGCCATTTGAACTACCGGGTGAGCAGTTATGACGCGTCCCCATGCTTTCATCACCAGAACCCTCTTGCCCGAAGCCTTGGCCATCGTAGAGCAGGTTGCCGAAGTTGACCTGTGGCCTGACGAATGGCCGCCGTCAGTAGCTGAAATGCGCCGTCGTTCCGCCGCCGCCGACGGCATACTGACCACCATTATGGACCGGGTTGATGCAGCTCTGTTTGACGCGGCCCCCAACCTGCGCGCCGTCAGCCAGCTGTCCGTGGGCCTGGACAATGTGGATCTGGGCGAGGCTACCCGGCGCGGCATTCCGGTGGGCAACACGCCGGGGGTGCTCTCCAAATCTACCGCCGACTTGGCCTTTGCGCTGCTGTTGGGCGCGGCGCGGCGCACTTCCGAAAGCGAGCGCTGGCTGCGCGCCGGCGGCTGGCAGCTCGCCTTTCATCCCACTCACTGGCTGGGGCAGGATGTTCACGGCGCAACTCTGGGCATCGTCGGATTGGGGCAGATTGGGCGGGAAATTGCCCGGCGCGCCCAAGGCTTTGATATGCGCGTCCTCTACTATTCCCGCACCCGCAACCCCGTTGCCGAGCGCCAGTACGGCGTAACCTATGCGGACTTCGCCGCTCTCCTGGCACAGTCGGATTTTGTGATGCTTTGTGTACCGCTGACGCCCCAAACGCATCATCTGATTGGAGCGGCGGAACTGGCGGCGATGAAGCCGGCCGGCATTCTGATTAATGTATCGCGCGGGCCGGTAGTTGACCCGGCGGCGCTGTACGATGCCCTGCGTTCCGGCATCATACGCTCGGCGGCGCTGGATGTTACCGACCCGGAACCGATACCGCCCGACGACCCGCTGCTGACGCTGGAAAATCTGGTAATCACGCCGCATATCGGCAGCGCCGCCCTGCCCACGCGCCTGAACACCATGCAGCTCGCCGCCCGCAACCTGGCCGCCGGCCTAACCGGCCAGCCCATGCCAGCCTGCGCCAACCCCGAAGTCTATGCCGCCTAGATGGTGCGGTCAAATTACGATTTGCCGCAGCCCAGCGTATGGTTTCATCATACCGACGCCCCAAAACCGTCATTCCGGCGACCCTAGCCGTCATGCCAATGCCCTAACCGTCATTCCGGCGAAAGCCGGAATCTATGGTTGCCGGTTCCATCACCGTAACGGCAGACTAGGACTCTGGATTCCGGCTTTCGCCGGAATGACGGTGAATTGGGAATGACGGTGAAGCAGGGGGGACGGCGAAATTGGGAATGACGGCGAATATGCCAATACTCCCCACAAGACAAACCCTCTCCCCAAGGGAGAGGGCTAGGCAAGGGCAAAAAATCTGGCGGAGAGGGCGGGATTCGAACCCGCGAGAGGCGTTAACCCCTACGCGATTTCCAGTCGCGCCCATTCGTCCACTCTGGCACCTCTCCGCAGGACGCCCGACTACCACGCCAGCACCGGATATGCGCCGGCGGTGTCGGCAAGAAATTTATTATAGCACGATGTTGGCCGATTTGCCGCCGCCGCGCCGCCTACTCCCCGGCCCTAAACAATTCCGTGTGCGGATGATACTGATACCAGCCAAACCAAAAAGCGGTGCGCGTCGGGATGCGGGGCAGGGTTGCCGATGCATCGTCCGCTTTGACCAGCGCGTCCTCGGTTACATTCCAGACGGCGCCGGCGTCGTCTAACAGCGTTGCGGGCGCGCCGTCCCCGGTGTCCGGGGCTGCGCTGAAATTGACGCCGTCCCGCCGATAAACCCGCGCCGCGCGGGAAACCCCGGACGCCGCAATTACGATGTCGGTTCCCCCTATCGTATCGTTGACTACTCGCGCCTGTCGCAGCTCGGCTGTCGGGTAGGCTTTGGCCGCCGCGCCAACAGCGACGCCAATCACTACCGACTTGGGCGCCAGCTGCGGATCCCGCAGCCACACCGGGAACATTACCTCCGGATCCGTAAAGTAAGCATAGTAGATTGCCCCGGGATCGTCCTCCGGCACATAGAACTGCGCCGGATAGACTCCGGTATCCCGGGACAGCACGGTAGTATCGGGATGCTCCGCCCGCCATTCCGACCAGGTAGATACCACTGCCGGGAACAGCGGCTGCCGGATGCCGGCGCCGGCCAGCGGCCCGATGATTGGCTCTCCCGTGAACTGATGCCATAGCGACCGAGTAGCCCGGTCGTACATCACCTTGTTGCTGCGATACAGCAGCCCGGAAGTGCCGAAAGTGGTCGCCTGCCCGTTGACGATGCCGGAATACACGATTCCGGTGCCGCAGAGGGTTCAATAAACCAGCGATATAGGTTCGCCGCCCAGGGTATCATTGGCCAGCTCGTGGGCGTTCATAATGCGGAGCGGGTAAGCGCGGTGTTCGCCGTTGATGGAAACGCCAAACACCCGGTCATCCGGCAATAGCCAGTCATCGGCAAGTTCCGGCGTGGTGTGCGGCGGGCTTTCCAGCGGCGGGATGCCGTCCACGCGCACGCCGCCCCACATAATCTCGGTTAGGTTGACCGGAGCGCCGCCGTCCAGGACGGGCCGCAGCAGCGCCGCCATTTCCGGGTCAATAGTCTCCAGAATGCTGATTTTCCATTCCGCATAGCCGTCCGGCGGCGGATAGTCCGCGCTGTTGCGGCCCAGCCATTCGCCCATTTCCGTCCATTCGGTCAAGTCAAAAGCAAAATCGCCATCGGTAAGCGATTCCAGAGTGCGGACGGCGGCGCGCGCTCCATCCAAATGCAGAAAGCGCAATGCTTCCAAGATGACGGGAACCTGGCTAATATCCCGCTGCGCCGCGGCGTCCGCCAACGCGGCCAGTGTATCCCCGCCGCGCTGCCCCACCCCTGGCCAGATGCGGTACATATTGCGGCTGGAGTCGTAAGGCGCCGGCGCTGCGGTTAAAGCCGGCATCGGAGTCAAAGCCGGAGTCGGCGTCAAGGGTGGCGTCGGGGTATTGGCAAGAGTCGGCGTAACGGCCGGCGCATCAGCAGCCGGCGCGGGCCGGGTCAGCAGGACGGGGGATTCGGATACGGGCAACGGCGGCCGGCAAGCCAGCGTCAATGCCATCAGCAGGGCCAGCAGCAGTGCCGCAATGGCGCCGGCGATGATGCGGACGGCCGGCGGCGTCATGGTTGTAGCGACCTGCCGGGCTAGTCAAACTGGTAAGGGTAGATTACCTGCACGACCCGACCATCGCGCAATGCCTCAAAATAGTTGTGCGGAACGTCGGGCTGTTTCAGCCAGCGGCGCACAAAATAAGCGCACATCGCAACCAGCTGCGCCCCTACCGAACTGCCCGCCGGCGCAATCAGCAAGTCATCGTACATCGCCGGCGTGATGGTCTCGGAGTCGTCGCTGAGGAACTCGGCAAGCCCCTGGCGAATGGATGCGGAATCGGAACCGGCCATCAGCATCGCGTAGTCGCCCACGCTCCAGCTGGACTGCATAATGTCCTCCGGGTTCATCTCCGACATCACATTTTCGTCCAGAAACATCGTCAGGGCCAGCAGGAAACGGCTGAAAGCGAGCCGGCTGGGGTCATTGTGGCCGTAGAGGGTGTTGTCGGCATCCTGGCTGGCGGCGGCGAACTTGGCCTTGTCAATGTACGAAACCAGCAGGGGCGTCTCCCGGCGAATGAGGATGTTGAGGCAGTCCTGAAGCAATTCGGCGCGGCGTTCCGGCGCCCAGCCCCGGAACGGGCCGGCGCCGTGATAGATGGCGCCGGCCCGCAGCTGCGCCGGCGCATCAGGGGAGCCGTAGCGCACTCCAAAATGACGCCGGAACAAGGCGTCAAACTCGCCGGACATTGAGATGTACTGGCTTTCGTGCACCAGCAGGCCGGCGTGAACATGATGCGGCTGGCCGGGGTCGTTGGCGCCGGCCCCCGTTACGCCGGATTCGCTGAGGAAAACCAGATACATCAGGGCCTCCTGTCCAGCGGCGCGCCAGTTGATTGGCGGCGGCGCGCGCTGGCGTCCGAGTTCTAGTGCAATTGCGTTTGACGCCGGCTTTGCGCCGGGCCAAAGTCAGGATGCGGCGGCGTGAAAGTCAACGTGCACAATCCCGCCGGTGCGCGGCTGCCATTGGATGGACACGGCCCGCGCGGCGTATTGCCGGGATTCGCCGGCTACGCTTACCTGCATCGGGCCGCCGGATTCGCCCCCGGCGGCGTTGAGGGCTTGCAATAGGGTACGCTCCGCGCACTGGAGCGCGCGGGATTCCATCCCGGCGCCGTACAAGTTGACGGGGATAATGCCGGCGCGGCGCAGGATTTTCACCTTTTTGCCCAGCACGGCGCGGGGTTCAAGTTCCAGATTCACGGCATTGACGGCTGCGGTTGTCATCGGGCAAAGCGCTCCTGCCAAAACGGCGGTAGTCTCCGGGAACAGGACAGGAAGACGGCCAGGCCCGAAGCGATGCCCTATCATACCACATTGAGACGCGGATGCCGGCGCAAGTCGGAATCGCCGGGTTATTGAGGGCAAGTTGTTGAGGATTGGAATAAAGCGGTGAAATCCGCCTAATCTATTGACCTGCTGCGCCCGTTGCGGCTACCATTGAGGTTGACGGGACGGCGGCGTCAGGCCGGGCCTTCCCGAAAGCGCTGCGGGGGTTGATATGACTTCAAGCTACATTGGCAAGGTTGACAAGGCGCGCCGCTATGCCGAGGAACCGGGCCGGGTGAACATCCACACCTTCGAGGCATCGTTCATCGGCAACCACAACACCTACCGGGTGGCGTACCGCGATGGCGAGTGGAGCTGCGATTGCGCCTTTTTCGCTACCCGGCAGATTTGCAGCCACATTATGGCCTTGCAGCGTATGCTTGACGAAATGCTGGCCGGACGCGGCATAGAGCAAACGGCAGAGGCGACGGTCTAGACTGCCGGCGTTTTGCCCCGTCCATCTCCGCCGGGGAGCGGGGTTAGCCAGGGCCGGCGGGCCGCCACCGCGTGAATACCAGGCAAGCGTTCTGCCCGCCGAACCCGAAAGCGTTGGACAGGACGGCGTTCACCTTCGCCGCGCGCGCCCGGTTCGGCACATAGTCCAGATCGCAGTCCGGGTCCGGCGTTTCGTAGTTGACGGTCGGATGAATCTGCTGCGACAGCAGCGTGGACACGCACGCCACCGCTTCCAGCGCGCCCGATGCCCCCAGCGAATGCCCGATCATACTCTTGGTGCTGCTGACCGGCACGCGGTAGGCGCCAGCGCCGAACAGCCGCTTGATGGCGGTAGTTTCTACGGCATCGTTAATCGGCGTCGAAGTGCCGTGCGCGTTGATGTAGTCAACCTGCTCAATGGACAAGCCGGCGTCGGCCAGCGCATCGGACATTGCCCGCGCGGCGCTGGCCCCGGTTTCCTGCGGCTGCACCAGATGCCCGGCATCGGAGGTTGCGCCGAACCCGGCAAGTTCGCAGCGGATGTCAGCGCCCCGCGCCAAGGCGTGTTCCAGCGATTCCAGTATCAAGATGCCCGCGCCCTCGGCCGGCACGAACCCGTCGCGCTGGGCGTCAAAAGGGCGGCTGGCCTGCTGCGGCGCATCGTTGCGCGTGCTCAACGCCCGCATCACCGCAAAGCCGGCCAGCCCCAGCTGGCTGATGCCGGCCTCGGCGCCGCCGGCCAGCATCACATCCGCAACGCCATAACGGATGGCTTGCAGCGCTTCGCCGATAGCGTTGTTGGACGCGGCGCAGGCGGTAGTAGCCGTAGAGTTATAGCCATGCGCGCCCACAAACTGGCTCACATTGGCCGCCGCCATATTGGGCAGCACCATCGGAAAGAAAAAGGGGGACATCCGCATTCCGCCGCGCGCCGCCAGGATGCGGCAGTTCTCCTCAAGCGTCGGAAACCCGCCGTTGCCGTTGCCCAGCAGCACGCCCACCCGGTACGGATCCTCTTGCGTCATATCCAGGCCGGCGTCGGCGACGGCCTGCACCGCAGCGGCCACGGCCAGCTGCGAAAAGCGCGCCATCCGGCGGGACTCGCGCGCCGGGATATAGTCCGCCGGGTCAAAGTCGTCGGCCTGGCCCGCAATCCGACAAGGGTAATCGGTAGGGTCGCACAGCGTCATCGGCCCGATGCCCGACTGCCCGGCCAGCAGCCCCTGCCAGAAATCGGCGGCATTCAACCCCAGCGGAGTAATGGCGCCCATCCCGGTTACCACAACCCGGCGGCGCGGATACGGGGCTAGGCTAGTCAAGTTAGCATTCAAGTTGGGGCGGTCAGTCATTTTCCCTAATACCGTCATTCTCTACCAATGCCGTCATTCCGGATTCCCAATACCGTCATTCCGGATTCCCAATACCGTCATTCCGGCGCAAGCCGGAATCCATTCCCGCCCCGTTCATCCATGCCATCATCCCCATTCCTTGAAAGAAAGGGTTAGCGAGACGGCAAATCCGGCATCAAATCCGGGTACACTTCCGGGGCTATGTCCAGCACGGCCTCGCGGGCTTCGGCGGACACAAACAGCGACCCGGTAGCCAGTATCAAATCCCCGGCGTCGGCGTTAACCAATGCGCCGGCGATGCCGTAAGCTACCGTTGGATAAATTTCAACGCGGCTTGCCGGCATCCCCGCTTGCCGCAGCGCCGCCGCTACACCGTCCGGCGGCAGTGAACGGGGATGCCGGGAACGGACGACCACCACCCGGTCGGCGCGCTCCGCCAGCAGCCTGACCATCGCATCCACCTGCTTGTCGCGGGAAAACCCGGCTACGGCAATCAGGCGGCGGTGCGGCAGGTAATCGCCCAGCGTGTCCAGCGCAGCGGCCAGGGAATGGTCGTTGTGCGCCCCGTCGGCAACCAGATACGGCGTCCGATGCAGCACTTCCAGGCGGCCGGGCCATTCCACCGAATTCAGCCCGAAAACTACGGCGCGGCGCGTAATCGGAAACCCGGCGGCGGCCAACTCCTCTGCCGCGGCGGCGGCGGTAGCGGCATTGGCCGCCTGAAAGTCGCCCAGCAGCGGCAGTCGCACCCCATAGTCGCTGTTCCGCGTGTGAATCGACATATCCTGCCCATAGTCGCTGCGCTGCCGGATCCGCCACTCCACGGCATCGACCACGCGGACGCACGGCGCGCCCCGGCTGGCCGCCACTGCCTGAATCACCCCGTCGGCCGGCTCAAACTGCTGCGGCGCGACCACCACCGGGGCGCCCGGCTTGATGATGCCCGCTTTGTCGGCGGCGATGGCGCCAATCGTATTGCCCAGTATCGCCATATGATCCAGGCTTACCGGAGTGATTACGCTGACGGCCGGCCGGACTACATTCGTGGCGTCCAGCCGCCCGCCCAGTCCCACCTCTATGACGCTGGCATCGGTCTGTTCCTGCTGAAAATGTCGGAATGCCATGGCGGTAAGGAACTCAAACAGCGTCGCCGGGCCGGCGTCCGGGTCGGCGGCGTTGGCGAGATGCCACGGCCATACCGCTGCGGTGAGGGCGGCGAAAGTCTCCGGGCGCACCGGCTCCCCGTCGTAGCGAATCCGCTCGCAGAACGAATGCAGATGCGGCGATGAAAAGAACCCGGTAGAGCAGCCGGCGGCCCGCAGTATCGCCTCAACCATCGCCGCCACGCTGCCCTTCCCCTTGGTGCCGGTGATATGGACGATGCCGGGCCGCGCGTGCGGATCGCCCATCCGCCGCAGCAGTCTTGCGATGCCGCGCAGGTCATAAATGCGTTTCTGACGCGGCCGGCGACCCTCCCGCCCGGCATCGTGGTCCGCCCGCTCGTGATCCACCATCGACAGCAGCCGGGCAATAGCGTCGGCGTAGGTCAGTTCGGATGCGTTCATCACTGCGTTGCGCCGTCGTTCAGCGCGCCAAACCCAGGTTCATCCGCAGCGCGGCGCCGAAACCGACGCCCCGCAAGTAATCCATGTTGCCCGCCATCGGGCGCGGGTTGAACCCGAAAGCGGCGGCTACCGAGTCAACATCGGTTACATTCCGCATACCAATCAGTTGCAACATTGCGCGGTTGATGGGCGGGTTGCGCGTCAAAGTTTCCATCGCGGCGATGGGCAGCCGCACCGCCCACACCGGAATGTTGATGCGCCGCCGGGAACGCCCCAGCGCGTCGGCAACGGCAGCTACAATTTCGTTGTAAGAAAGCTGCTGCGGCCCCCCGATGGCGACAATCCGGTTGCCGCGAAAGTTCCCGCTGCCGGCGGCGGCCACGCAAGCCGCCACATCGTCCACATAGATGGGCTGTAGCCGGTTGAGGCCGGAGCCGATGACCGGCGTCGCCGGCGTAATCCGCACCAGGGCGGCCACGGCTCGGGTAAATTCATCGCCGGGGCCGAATATCAGCGACGGGCGAATTATGGTGTAATGCAGCCCTGATTTAATCACTTCCTGCTCGCCCTGCCATTTGGAATAAAGATATTGCCGGCCGGGCTCGTCAGCGGCGCCGATGGCGCTGAGATGGATGAAATGCTTGACCGACCCGGCGGCTTTGGCGGCGGCGGCAACATTGGCCGTTCCTTGCCGATTCACCGCCTCAAACTGGCGCGGGCCGCCCCGAATGACGGCCACCAGATGCACTACCATGTCAATGTCCCGGCACGCTTCCGCCAATGCGTCCGGGTCGCTGACATCGCCGTAGCATACGTCGGTAGGCGGCGCGGAGAACACCGCCTCGCGGCCCGGCGTTCTGACCATAGCACGCACTTCCTGGCCGCTGTCCAGCAGCTGCCGCACCACTTGCCGCCCCAGAAATCCGGTAGCGCCGGTAACCAGAACCGTCATCAGGTTCCTCGCACGCCGCGCCCTCTGCCGGCCCGGAAATGGCAAGCCAAGCAGCAGCGCGGTGATAGATAGATAAAGATGGATGGATAACTTGCCGCAAGTATATCATCCCGGCCCGCGGCCAGGTTGAGGATGCTACCGGCGTCAAGCCACCGGCCGGTACCACAGCTCCAGCGCCGTTTCATCGCAGGCCGGCGCAACTTCCTGTCCCATACGAGGGATCATCATATAAGTGATTGCGTCGTAATAGTCATCCAGCGGCACAAAAGCGCCGTTGGCTTCTACCCATTGCCGCATTCGCATATTGCAGGAATGTTCCCACGACAGCGCTTCTACCCGCCAGCCTAGGCGGTGCATCCGTTCCAGCGTCCGGTGAAAGCCGTGGCCTTCGTTGTACCCCGCGCCGTCGCCGGTGAGCAAAACTACGATGCCGGGGTTGTCAATGTAATCCGCCATATCCGCCAGCATACGCGTTTGCAGCCACAAGTCGGGATGCTGCTGTTCCCCACGACCGGGCTCCCCGCGATCGTACAGATTGACCTCTACCCCGGTCCGTCCGAGGCGCTCCCACAGCATACGCAACGGCGGCGGGATTGAGCCGGCCGCCAGCGCTTTTTCCAGCGGACGGTCTGCGTGGGCCAAGCGCAGCAGGTTTTCAAAATGGATGCGAACCCGATAGCGGGCATTCAAGCTGCCGTTCCGAATCTCCGCCAAATCCTGGGCCGCATGAAAGATATTGGAATTGTCCAGATATACAAAAACTCCGCTCATCGCAACGCCTCTCCTATTTCTGCCGGTCAACCGCCGCATTTGCCGGCCGGCCTCCCGTTAATTATAGCGCAGCCCACGCCCCCATTACCGTTATCAGCAAGCCTGGGGCCTGGACTGCGCCAACCCCCCTTGACATCACATCGCCGTCGTACCCCCGTCAATCACCAGCTCCGACCCGGTTACGAATGACGACTCGTCCGATGCCAGGTAGATGGCCCCGTAAGCGATTTCGCTGGGCTTGCCTACCCGCCCCAGCGGCAGCCGTTGCATCCGCAATGCCAAGTTCGCCGGGTCGTTCAGCGTGTCGGCAATCATATCCGTCTCAATCGGGCCGGGGTGTATGGAATTGCACCGGATGCCCTCTGCGGCGTGCTGGATGGCGGTGGACTTGGTGAACAGCCGCACCGCCCCTTTGGTAGCCGTGTAGCTGGCCGACCCGTTGGGGCTGCCCACCAGCCCGGCGGTGGACGATATGTTGATGATGGAACCGCCGCCGTTCTCCCGCATTGCCGGCAGCGCCGCCTTGGTGCCCAGAAACACCCCCTTGGCGTTGACCGCGAAAATGCGATCCCACTCGCCCGCGCTGGTATCCTCAATGTTCTTGCGTATCAGGATCCCCGCATTGTTGAGCAGAATGTCCAGCTTGCCGTAAGCGTCCACCGCCGCCTGCACCGCCGCTGCCCAATCCGACTCACTGGTTACATCCAGATGCACATAAGTGCATTCGTAGCCCAGCTCCCGCAGCTGCGCTTCCGTCTGCTTTCCCGCATCGTCTAGAATGTCGCCGATAACCACTTTGGCGCCCTCTGCGGCGAACATTTGCGCCTCTACCGCCCCCTGCCCCCGCGCGCCCCCGCTAATCAGCGCCACTTTCCCATCCAGTCTGGCCATAACGGATACCTCCCGTTGTCATTGTGTCCTATTGTCATCGGATTGCCATGCGATTGCAGTAGCCGCCGCCCGGCGGCGGCATCAGCCCGGCAGTAGTTGAGCTGACGCCGCCGTCCATCCGGCCGGCCCGCCCACTTTATAAGGAACGGCAAAACGGCGCAACCGCCCCCGGTCATCACGCAGCGTTTCCAATCATGCCGTGCGGCCCAATTCACCCGTCATTCCCCAATTCGCCGGTCATTCCGGCGCAAGCCGGAATCCAACCTCTCAACCCCAAATCCCCATTCATCCCCTGTATCCATGCCATAACCCGTAATCCCGTCCATCTTGTCCATCGGTGCCAAAAAAACCCGTCCTTACCCCGCCCGCCACCGCAGCCGCGCCCCAACCTCCGTAAAGCCGGCCCGCCGGTAAAACTCAATCTGCCGCCGCCCGTCATACGGCGTGCCGAGCTCCACCGTGTCGCATCCTTTGGATACGGCGTGCGCCAGCGCAAACTGCAATACCGCCATTCCCGCCCCGTTGCTGCGCGCCGCCGGCTCTACGAACATCTCTTGAATGATGGCGTAGCGCCCCCGGGTTCGCAGCGCAGTCAGAAAGGATACCGTGCAGACGGCTGCCGCATTGCCCGCATCGTCCTCTCCAATGACGACAAACCCCGCATCGCCGCCGGACACTAGAGTGTCAAACACCGGCGCCATCGCCGCTGCCGGCGGCGGCGTCCCGCCCAGTTCTGCCAGTAGCCCGCTGACCAGTCCCAGCGCAGCGTCCTTGTCATCCCCATTTGCCAGTCTAACTTGCAGCATCGCAATCCGCTCTTGTCGCAGTAGTTCGGAGTCGTAACAGCCCGGAATAAACTGGTGCGCCGTCATGCGGCAGCCCTACTCGTTCCCGTCGGATTAGTTCGGGTTGAACCGCAAAATTATCCCGTCGGCAGCTTCGTGTACCGTTTCCAGCCACTGCCTTGCTTTCAGCCAGTCGCCGTCATATTCGCCAACTCCCGCATCGCACTTCGGATTGCCCCAGTCCGGGAACCAGACAATATAGACGTCGCTGCCGGAATCGCTATTGTTTGCTGCGGACAGCCGCTGCCGCAGCTCCGCAATGCCGCATGGCAGATAGCGATGTCCGGCGTCAATGTCGGTATGAAAGTAAGCCGCCGCCGCCGGCTCGCTGAACAATACCCCGGTAAGCGATTGCTCCCGAATGTACCGCAGCGTTGCGGAATCCGTCCATCGCGTGTGCTGGTAGCCCTGATAGTAGTCGCGGTTCGCCAAAGCGATGGAACGGGCCGTCATCACCGCCTGGCCGGCGATTGCCAGCGTCAGCAGCAGGGCCGCCGCCAGCGGAACGCCGCCCCGCCGCCAGTACTCCGCTGCCACAGCCCTATGGGGTACGCCGGTCCCGTCCCCGGCGTTGGCGACAGCACGGGAACGCGCGCAACTTAACGCCCGATCCATCACCAGCAGCGCCGCAATCAGCAGCGGCAGGTACAGCGGAATGAGATACCGCGGGTCGCTCCAGCTGCTGGTCGTTCCCGACATCAGTGCGATGACTAAAACAACGGCATACGACAGCGCAAACCCGGCGAATACCACAAACGAGCGCCGGCCGGCCCACCCCGTCTTTATCTGCTGCGCCCGAATCAAGGCCCCGACGACAACCGCCGCCGCCAGCATCAGGCCCCCCGTAATCAGGCCGCCCGCAATCCAGGCTGCTGACGCCGATCCGCCCAGCGTCAGCAGAAAATCTATATGCTCCAGCATCCCAACCAGTTCGTTCCAAATGTCCGCCGCCGAATAATAGATGTCATCCCGGGCCCCGATTGGCGTTCCGGTAATCAGATAAGTTCGCAGTATCCAGAGCGCCGCCGGGGCCGCTGCTATAAATACATAGACGGCAGTTTCCTTGACCCGGTCTACCGGAGCGGCGCTCCGTTGCAACAGCAGCAACAGCACCCCGGCGGCTATTACAGCAACGCCGAGATAGCGGGTCAGGCAGGTCAGCGCCGCCAGCGCCGCCGCCCCCGCCAGCAGCGACCGCCGCCGGGAATCCAGGTATCCATCCAGGCAGATCAGCGAAAGCATCGCCAGCAGGATGAACGCCGTTTCGGACAGCGCCCAGTAAGCCATCCACAGCAGCGGCGCCGCCAGCGCAACGGCCAGGCAGCTCCCCGCCAGTAGCGCCCCCGATTCCAGCCGCCGCCGCAGCCACCACCCCACCAACACGACCGTCAGCGCGCTGATGACGATGTTGAGCGGGCCGGCTACCTGGTACGGGTCAAATATGCCCAGCCCGCCGCCGGCCAGCAGCAGCGGATACAACGGCGGCCTCCCCTTAAGCGTACCGCCAAAAAATCGGGTAAAGCCCTCTCCCGCCAGCAGGCTGCGCGCTACGGAAATATACTCTATGGAATCCTGCTGCAACCCCGGCCCCGTCTCAGCCTGGTGCGCCCAGGTCAGCCCGCCGGCCAGCAGCGCCGCTCCGCACAGCAGCAACGCAAACCAACCGGGACGCCGGAGCCGGTTTCGCAGGGCCGGGATTCGCAGGAACAAGGTTCGCAGTGCCGGAATTCGGCGCAATGCTGCCATCTTTTCCGTATCGGCCCGCCGCCGCCCCTGATGCCGATAACGCCCGCAACGCCGGTAAATGGTGGGCCGTGTGGGGATCGAACCCACGACACCCGGATTAAAAGTCCGGTGCTCTACCAGCTGAGCTAACGGCCCCTGAACGCGCGCAGCGCCCTTGACTGCGCCTAACCTCTAAAGTATAGCACAGCCCGCCGCCGTACCGCCTGCCGGATAGCGACAAAAATTGCCTGTTAAATCCCCTTGCCAAAACGGGCCGAAGTGTGCATAATAACCCCCGTAACTTTCTGGTGGTTCAAGCGGGGTGGCCCCACCCGTTCCCATCCCGAACACGGAAGTGAAACGCCCCAGCGCCGACGATACTGCTCTGGTGACGGAGTGGGAAAATAGGTCACCGCCGGAAAGTGTCAGGATAGCATCGGGGCCGCCCCTAGCGGCGGCCCCGCTATCCGGGCATCACGGAAATAGCCAAGTTGACGACGGGGTAGGCGCTATGTTGAGCCAAACCACGGCCGGCACGATCAGGCCATCAAAATTTCCTCTCTAGATCCCGCAGAGCGGCCCGCCACCGTTTCTAAACTCGGTGGTTGCGCCGCTTTATTTTTTTGCCCGCCGGCGGTACAATGCCGTCCCCGGCGCACGGCAGAGGGCCGCTACCTCTAACCTACCCCCACTCTCAGGAGAGACCCATGGGCAGCAGATTTGAGAAGTTTTCGGAACGGGCGCGGCGTGTCTTATCCCTCGCCCAGGAAGAAGCGCAACGGTTCAACCACAACTACATCGGCACCGAGCACATCCTGCTCGGCCTCGTCCGCGAAACCGAAGGCGTCGCGGCCCGAGTCCTCAACGGCCTCAATGCCGACCTTACCAAGGTCCGCTCCGCCGTTGAGTTCATCATCGGCCGCGGCGAAAGGCCGGCCCAGGGCGACATCGGCCTTACCCCCCGCGCCAAGAAAGTAGTTGAGCTGGCCGTGGACGAAGCCCGCCGTATGAACCATACCTACATCGGCACCGAACACCTGCTCATCGGACTGCTGCGCGAAGGCGAGGGCGTCGCCGCCGGCGTCCTGGAAAGCCTTGGCGTCAACCTGGAAAAAGTGCGCGCCGAAACCCACCGCGTCCTCAGCAATTCCGGCAGCGGCTCCGGCAGCGCCCGTTCCGGAACCCGCACCCCCGTCCTCGACCAGCTGGGCGTCGACCTGACCAACGCTGCCCTTGGCGGCAAGCTCGACCCTGTCATCGGGCGCGACACCGAAATTGAGCGCGTTACCCAAATCCTCAGCCGCCGCACCAAGAACAACCCCGTCCTCGTCGGCGAACCCGGCGTCGGCAAAACCGCCATCGTCGAAGCTATGGCCCAGCAAATCTCCTCCGGCCATGTCCCCGATACCCTGCAAGGCAAGCGCCTGGTTACCCTGGATATGGGCGCCCTGGTCGCCGGCACCAAGTACCGCGGCGAATTCGAGGAACGCCTCAAGCGAATTATTGAGGAAATCAAAACTTCCGGCAACTGCGTCCTCTTTATCGACGAAATCCATACCCTCGTCGGTGCCGGCTCCGCCGAAGGCGCCGTGGACGCCTCCAACATCCTCAAGCCCTCTCTGGCGCGCGGCGAAATCCAGTGCATCGGAGCCACTACCCTGGACGACTATCGCAAGTATGTGGAGCGCGACCCCGCCCTGGAACGCCGCCTCCAGCCCGTCCGCGTGGAAGAACCGGACACCGATATGACCGTGGACATCCTGCGCGGCGTCAAAGTCCAGTACGAAGACCATCACAATGTGGACATTACCGATGACGCCGTCCAGGCCGCCGCTACCTTGTCCACCCGTTACCTCCCTGACCGTTTCCTGCCCGACAAGGCTATTGACCTGCTGGACGAAGCCGGTTCCCGCGTGCGCCTCCGGGGCAGCCACGCCCCCCAGGAAGTCCGCGACGCTATGGATATGCTGGAACGCGTCCGCAAGGAAAAAGACGAAGCCATCGCTTCCCAGCAGTACGAAGTGGCTACCGAACTGCGCGACCGCGAACTCAGCCTCACCGAAAACGTCGGCGTCCTGCAACGGGACTGGCAGGAAGACCGCGACAAGGAACGCTCCCAGGTTACCGAAGAAGACATTGCCGAAGTCGTCAGTATGTGGACCGGCATCCCCGTAACCCGCCTCGCCAAAGAGGAAACTGAGCGCCTGCTCCATATGGAAGAAGAGCTGCACAAGCGCATCATCGGCCAGGACGAAGCCATCGTCGGCATCGCCAAAGCCGTCCGCCGCGCCCGCGCCGGCCTCAAAGACCCCCGCCATCCCATCGGCGTGTTCCTGTTCCTTGGCCCCACCGGCGTCGGCAAAACTGAACTCGTGCGTGCCATGGCCGAGTTCCTGTTCGGACACGAAGACAATATGATCCGCCTGGATATGTCCGAATTCCAGGAACGGCACACTACCGCCCGACTCATCGGCGCGCCTCCCGGCTATGTCGGCTACGACGAAGGCGGTCAGCTCACCGAAGGCGTCCGCAAAAAGAACTACTGCGCCATCCTGCTGGACGAAATCGAAAAGGCCCACCCGGAGATTTTCAACATCCTGTTGCAAATCTTTGACGCCGGCCAACTTACCGACGCCCGCGGCCGCCGCGTCGATTTCCGCAACTCCATCATCGTGATGACCAGCAACCTAGGCTCCGACCTGATTAAGCGCGACACCGCCATGGGTTTCGCCGTCAAGTCCGACTCCGCCCAGACCGACAGCCAAGCTTACGAGCGGATGAAAGACAAGGTGATGGAAGAAGTCAAACGCTTTTTCCGCCCCGAATTCCTCAACCGCCTGGACGCTACCATCGTGTTCCACGCCCTCAACCAGCAGGAAATCAACCGGATTGTGGACCTGATGATGGACATGGTGCGCTCTGAAGTCAAAGAGCGCGGCATCACCATTGAGCTCACCGAGCCGGCCCGTGAACATCTCGGCGAAAAGGGCTATGACCCAGTGCTGGGCGCCCGCCCTCTGCGCCGTCTTATCCAGACCGAAGTGGAAGACCGCCTCTCCGACGCCCTGCTCGCCGGCGGCCTCGACGACGGCGGCATCGCCATCATCGACCTGGACGAGGACGGCAACATCTGCGTCAAAGTGCGCCAGGACGATGTAACGGCGTCCGTGCTGGCCGAAGCCGAGGAGATCCTCGCGCTGCCCTCCGTATAAGCACGGCAGCTTTGCGCTGCCAACCTGCTGCAAACCAAAGGGGCGCCGGCAAGGCGCCCCTTATTGCTATGCGAATGCGGGCCGCCTCGCTTGCGCCCCAATTCCGCCGCCGCTATACTTCCCTATTATGCTGTACAACCCCGACGACTTTCCGCCGGGCCGCCACGAGGAACTGCCGCTGTTCCCCCTCAACAATGTCGTGCTGTTCCCCGGTATGCCCTTGCCGCTCCACATCTTTGAGGAACGGTACAAGGAGATGATCGGTTCCTGCATCCGCCAGGAATCCCCTTTCGGCGTCTTGCTCATCCGGGACGGCGCCGAAGTCGGCGAGCCGGCTACGCCCTACTCCACCGGCACTACCGCCCGCATTACCCAGGCCCAGCGGCTGCAAGATGGGCGTCTCAACATACTGACCCGCGGCGAGCGCAGATTTGAGCTGCTGTCCACCATCCGCACTACGCCCTACCAAATCGGAATGGTGCGCTATATTGAGGATGCTCCGGGCGTCGTTTCCGATACTGCGCTGTCCGGAGTCCAAGAGCAATATGCGTCATTGCACCGGCAGCTGACCGCAATGTCCGGCGGCTGGGATCGGGAAGTAACCGTTCCCGACGACCCGGTAGAGCTGGCCCGCGCCGCCGCCGCGATGCTGGCCGTCAGCCTGCCGCTGCCCCCGGACGTGCGGCAGTCGCTGCTGGAAACCCCCACCGCCGGCGAACAGCTGGAAAAGCTGCTTACCCTGATGCAGCAAGTCAACCGCATCATCAGCGAACAGGCCGAGCAGAACACCCCATTCCAAGGGCCGCGCCTGAACTAGGGCTGTATTGCCGGCGCCCCACACCGCCATTCCGGCGCCTACTGAACTGTCATCCCGGCACCGCCAACCGTTATTCCAACACCCCCAACCGTCATTCCAACACCCCCAACCGTTATTCCAACACCCCCAACCGTCATTCCGGCGAAAGCCGGAATCTATGGTTGCTGGTTCCATTACCGTAGTGGCGGATTACGACGCTGGATTCCGGCTTTCGCCGGAATGACGGTACACCTGGAAATGACGGTGAATTTGACGATACGCCCCGGCCGGCGCCGTCCACAATCCCATTCCCGCCTATTCCCCGCCGGCGGCCTGATAAACCCGCCGCGCCCCCCAGCTCCGGTATCATCCCCGCAAACAGCTCGGGATGCAGCATCTCCGCCAGTATTTCCAGCCCGGTTACCAGCCGGGGGCCGGAGCGGCTGGTGTAGTTGCTGGCGTCAATGGCGAATACCCGTCCGTCGCGCACCGCTGGCAGCTCCGCCCAGCCGTCCTTGCCGGCAAGGATCGGCACATCTTGCAGGGCGCGCGGCACTTCAAAGCCGCAGGGCATCAGCACGATTACCTCCGGCTGGCTTGCTACTATCGCATCCCATTCCAGCGGAAAAGAGCCGCTTTCCTTGTCGCCGAAGCAGTTCACGCCGCCCGCCAGCTCTACCATCTCCGGCACCCAGTGGCCCCCGCACATCAGCGGATCCGTCCATTCCAGATGCAGGACGCGGGGCTGTCGGTCGGCCAGCGCCGCCCGCCCGGTTACGGCATCAATGCGCGCCTGCATCCGCCCCGTTACCGTATCGGCCACATCCTCCGTTCCAGTAGCCCGGCCGACGCGGCGCACATCCTCCAGCACATCCCCCAGATACTGCGGATCCAGCGACAGCGTTTCGGGCTGCTTGTTCAGGTTTGCGGTGGACTCGGCAACCTGCCGGGACGACACCGCTCAAACTTCGCAGATGGCTTGCGTCAGCAGCAGGTCGGGCTCGGCGGCGTCCAGTATGTCCTGGTCAATGTGATAGATGCCCAGCCCCTGCGCCAGCCGCTCGGAGATGACGCGGCTGATTTCGCCGCTGCTGGGGTTGCTGCCCTCAAAAACGCTGCGTACCACCCACGGTTTGGTTCTGGCGCGCGCCGGATAATCGCACTCGTGCGTTACCCCGAACAGGCTGTCCTCCAGCCCCAGGGCGTACACAATCTCGGTGGCCGACGGCAGAAAAGAGCAAATACGCATCAGCGACATCTCGGTAGCAAATAATGATTCCCGCAGCCGGCATCTAACGGCTGCGGTTAGCCGAAAATCCAGCCGCCCAATTGTAGCACAAAACCCCCATTCCCAACTGCTATACTTGCCACTATCCCCAACCTGTCATTCTGACGCCCCCTAACCGTCATTCTGCACCCCCAACCGTCATTCCGGCGCAAGTCGGAATCCAGCGTCATCCTCTACTATCACGGTAATGGATCCGGCAAGTATAGATTCCGGCTTGCTCCGGAATGACGATGAATATAGCCACACGCCCTAACGACTTCAATGCTGCCTGATTTGCCAAACCGACCGCGAGGGCCGCGCCAAAGGCATAGTCGCCATAGACCTGAGGACACTGCTATGATCGCCAACGAAAACCAGTACCGGGTAACGCAAGAGAGGGAGCGCCGGTTCACGCTGCTGGTATCCCGCCTGGAAAACGGCTCGGCGCAAAGCCGAGCGGGAGAATCGCCGGCCATACGGCGCGGCAAGCTGGAATCGGCGAAAAGCGTTTTGCAGGATTTACGCCAGGAACTCCAGGAATGGGAAGCGCTCCATTACCCTGGCGCGCCCCGCAACAACATACCTGATTCATTCCGGCTTGCGCCGGAATCCAGTCCCGGCCCTAGTGCCGTCATCATCCCCCCAACCGTAATTCCGGCTTGCGCCGGAATCCATACCCGCTGATGGGCTCCGGCCGGCGCCGACAAGCGAATGCCGTTACCGTCCCCGCCGCCGCCGTTCCCGATCCAGCGCATCCCGGGCCGCCGATTCCTGCTGCGTGGAGGGGTGAGTGTCGCCGCCTTCCTGAAGCAGCGCAATCCTCTCCTCCAGCAGCTGCCACAGCTCGTCCTCCTCGTCCAGATGCTCAATCGCCGTTGCCACCAGCACATACGGGCTGCGGCGCGGCGCATCATCCGCAGTTTGCGGATGCGAAGGCGCGGCGCGGACCGGCTGCGGCGCCGGCTCCGCGACGGCATTCTCCATCTCCATATGGTCATTGAAATCATACTGCGGTTGCGCGTGCGTCTCCGCGCTTGACGGCGACGGAAAGATGTTGCTGAACGCCGGCTCCAGCACCCGATGCACCCGGAATGCGATAAACCCCATCAGCGCCGCCGGCGCCAGCACGAACAGCGCCGACAGCGGCGCCGATAGGCTGCCCAGCGCATACAGCCGGATAATCAGCGGCGCCGACAGCAGCAGTAGCAGCGCCAGAAACGCCGTCGCCAGCCCGTTCTGCACCATTGACCGCAGCGTCTGCCACAGCGGATCCCCCGCGTCCGGCTCGGCGCGTTTCCCTGATTCTCCCGTTGCCAGCTGCGCCAGCATCCGCAGTTCCCGCCAGATATTGATGGACGATATAGTGCCGCAGACCACTACCGCGCCCCACACTATCAGCCCGAATGTCGCCGGCGATACTTGCAACGCCCGGCTGCCGACATCCGGCAGCGCGTATAGCGCAATCGTGCCGGCGGCGGTAATCACGGCCACGATGCACAGGTTCACCAGCATTCGCCGCCCCAAATTGTGCAGACGCCGCTCGCTGGGGCCGCCCACCGACAGCGCCGACCAGAAAGTATCCACCCCCAACTGTATGGACAGGTTCACCTGATGCAGCGTCGCCGGCGAATTCCGCTCTACCCACAGACACATCGGACGGGCGATGCGCGAGGTCAGCGGCGCCAGCGCGGAAGTAATCGCCGTTGCGATCGCCAGTATCGGCCCCAATGCCGCCAATCCGACTATCCCCTCCGGCGCGACCCGCCCGATGGCCAGCGAAAACTCCCCCATCTGCGGCATCGTCATTCCCACCTGCACCGCCGTGCGCGGACTGCGCCCCGACAGGATGGAACCCACTATGTTGGCGACTACTTTGCCCGTCATAAACACGCCCACCACCACCAGCGCCGGCAGGATGTAATCGTCAATCGTGCGGTAGTCGATCAGCATTCCGATGGACAGAAAGAACAGCGCGCCAAACATATCCCGCACCGGATTGACCAGCCGCGTTACCCGCCCCGCCACTTCGGTGTCCCCGATGACTACTCCGATGAGAAAGGCGCCGGCCGCCCCCGACAGCCCCAGCAGGTTGGCGCACAGCGACAGCACAAAGCACACCCCCAGGCCGGCCACCAGCATTGATTCATCCGACTCGGCGCGCGGGATGCGCCGCATCAGCCAGACCAGGCGCGGCGCCAGCAGCGTGCCTATAATCAGCACTCCCAGGCAGAAAAGCCCCAGCTTCCCCGCCAGCAGCGCCGCATCCACCAGGCTGGCCGAACCCGTAACCGCCAGCCCGCTCAACACCGTAAGAAAGATTACCGCGGCGAAATCCTCTACCAGCAATATCCCGACGATGGTCTGGCCCCAGCCGGAGCGCAGTCCCCCGCTGTCCCGCAGCCCTTTCAGCAGGATTGCCGAACTGCTGATTGCCAACGCCCCGCCCAGGTACAGAGTATAGATGCCGGTAATGCCCAGCACGGCGCTGGCAATCCACATACCGAACAGAGTCAGTACGCTGATTTCCACCACGCCGATAACCAGCACCCGGAAACCGATGCTGCGTATCCGCCGCCAGCCCAGTTCCATCCCAATGCCGAACAGCAGCAGCAGCAGCCCCAGCTCGGCCAGCAGCCCAATAGTATCCAGGTTGCTGATTAGCGGATTCGGCAGCGTGTACGGGCCGATCAGCATCCCGGCCAGCAGATAGCCCAGCACCGGCGGCTGCCAGACCAGCCGCGCCAGCGCCAGGCCGCCGGCAGCGATCGCCATAGCTACCGCAAAATCCTTCAGCAGGCTTGCGCTGGCCTCCGATACGGCAACGGGCAGTATGGACAGCAGAATATCGATCAGAACCTCTCCGGGGCCGAATTCCTATGAGCCGAATCTCTCCGGGCCTATAGCGTCGGGCCCCTCAATAAAATAGCCGGGGGCGCCGTGATCGCACACGATTCCCGCCGGCTGTTCTCTGCCGAATTTCCGGGCGCCGCCGGCCGGATGCCAAAGCCCGGCCGCCGGCGCCGCAGTCGGCGTCAACAGTAAAATCAGGCGGAATGCTTGGCGCGGGGTTCAGCCACGAATTCGGCGGTTACCGCAGTGCTCGGCGTCGCCACGGCGACGGCTCCATACAGCGGTCAACGCTTTTTCCAGGTATCTACCAGATAGCTGCCCTGGTCATCGTCCACGCCCCAGATCTTGAAATGGATGCGAACATCGGCGTACAGCGTCAGGTCCCCGGGCGCGCTGTCCGGGTCCCGGTACGCGGCGGCGGATACCTCCATAAAATCCACCGGCGCATCGTCGGTTACCGCGATTCGCTCCACCATATTCACCGCGCAGGCGGTAATCCCCGACAGAAACAGCTCGCCGGAATACACCGCATCCCCGCCGCCGTCATCCGCCACCCAGTGATGCGTCCGGGCGTTGCAGATGGCCCGGCCATGCGTGCCGGAGCTGTAAGTTTGCGCCTGATAGGCCAGTTCCAACTCTGCCATATTACTCCTCCCGTTTTGCGCTGCGTTATTTACGGTGTCTTGTGCGGCGTGCGCTGCGGATGCCACGGCAGCGCCGCCGAAACCGCCCCAACCCGCAGCCGCCATTAACTAATCATAACCCATCATCCCCAACACGCCAAATTAACCCCGCCGCCCCATCAATCTCCATCCCCCGGCATAATCCAAAATCCCCATTCATCCCCTTCATCCATGCCAATTTTCCCCCATCCCTCTATCCAAATCCAAAATCCCGTCCATCCTGTCCATCGGCGTAAATACCTCACATCACATAAAGCGCAAACCGGGCCGGATATGATAATCTACCGCTGATGCGATTTATCCGGTAATGCGATTTATCCGGTTAGGAAACTCGGTCGCAATCCGCTGCGGCCGACGGCGGCGCTGACTGATGGCACTGGACTGCTACAACATTCTGGGCGTGATGCCCACGGCAACGCCCGATGAAATACGGGCCGCTTACCGCCGTCTCGCCCGGCTTTACCACCCCGACCTGAACTCCGGCGCCGAGGCCGAAGCCCGGATGCAGGCGATCAACGCGGCTTACAACACCCTCTCCGACCCGCAGCTCCGGCATCAGCACGACCTGGCGATAATACGCGCGCGGCAAAACGGCTACGCGCCGCAAAGCCGTCGCCCCGGCCCGTACAATCCATCAGGAACGCGCAGCTCGGAACGCCGCCAGCGCGTAGTCGTTACGCCGCAGACGGCCCCGCCGGCCCCCCAGCGCGGCAGCGACATCGCCGGCACGCTGTTTATCAGCCGCCGCGAGGCCAAAGGCGGAACACGCAAAACTTTCTGGACGGAACGCCTGGAAATCTGCCCCCGCTGCCGCGGCTCCGGCTTGGAACCCGAGGAAACCGTCGTCAAAAGCCAATGCTGGCGTTGCTCCGGCACACAGCAGCTGCACCGCGAAATGCCCCTGCGCGCCATCATCCCCCCGAATGTCGCCGACGGCGCCCGACTCCGCCTCCGCGGCCAGGGCGACGCCGGCCGCAATGGCGGCGTGCGCGGACACGCTTTCGTTACCATCCGCATCTTTCCCCGGACCAGCCTACTGCGGACGGCGCACTTTCTGCTGCGCCACCTCACCTGACACTATCGCGCTTGCCGCAGTTTCGCTTACCGATAAACTAAACGCCGGACGCCGCCGGCCTCATTGCCGCTAATGCCGCCGGACTAGGTTATGCCCGACTTCGCCCCACTGGACGCTTACCTGCGCCGCGGGCAGCAAAGCGCTGCGGGCGCAATGGATCGGCGGCGGCGATTTCTACCGCATCGGCGAATGACGGATTTGTCACACAAACCGTCATTCCGATGCAAGCCGGATTTGCCACGGAAACTGTCATTCCGATGCAAGCCGGATTTGTCACGGAAACCGTCATTCCGATGCAAGCCGGATTTGTCACGGAAACCGTCTTTCCGGCGCAAGCCGGATTTGTCACGGAAACCGTCTTTCCGGCGCAAGCCGGATTTATCACAAAAACCGTCTTTCCGGCGCAAGCCGGAATCCGTCTTTTGCCAGAATGACGAGTTTATTCCGCCGCCCTACAGCTGCCCCAGATATTCGCCGTAGGCCGCGGCGTCCAGCAGCGTGTCCAGCTCGGCGGCGTCGGCTACGCTTACCCGCAGCATCCAGCCATCGCCGTAGGGATCGCTGTTGACCAGCTCCGGTTCGTGCGCCAGACGCAGGTTAACCTCGGCCACCGTGCCGCTGACCGGAGAGTACAGGTCGGATACGGCCTTGACCGATTCAATTTCGCCCATCTTGGCCATACCCTGTAGGGTTGCGCCCACCGCCGGCAGTTCCACATACACCACATCGCCCAGCTGGTCCTGGGCATAATGCGTAATGCCGACCTGAACGATGCCGTCGCCGGCCCCGCCGTTGGGCCAAGCCCATTCGTGTTCCTTAGTATATTTGCGGTCGTCAGGATTCACTTTGCTCAAAGCCTCCGATAGAAAGGTTGGCGCGCATAACGGCGTAACTTGGGGCCGGAATCAATCAGGCCGGCCGTCGGTAAAATGGCAGCTCAACATTGGTAACGGCGGCGGCGCGCCCGCGAATGTCAACGGACAGCTCCGTGCCGGGCGCAGCGTAAGCGGCATCCACATACGCCATTGCGATGCACTTTTCAAGGGTAGGCGAATAACTGCCGCTGGCAACTGCGCCGACTACGGCATCGCCGGCCAATACCGGATAGCCCGCCCGGGGGGCGCTGCGTCCGGGCATTTCCAGCCCAACCAGACGCCGCGCCGTGCCGTAAGCCCGCTGATGGTCCAGCACATCGGCGCCGTTGAAAACGCCGTCGCGGCGCACAAACCGCCCCAGTCCGGCCTCAATGGGCGTAATATCGGCGGTTATTTCGTGGCCGTGCAGCGGCAGCCCCGCCTCCAGGCGCAGCACATCCCGCGCGCCCAATCCGCAGGGCAGCGCGCCGGCGGCGGTCAACGCGTTCCAGATGGATACGGCGTCGGCGGCGCCAAAGGCCAGCTCAAAGCCGTCCTCGCCGGTGTATCCGGTGCGCCCGATAAAGACGCGCCGCCCTCCGATATGCCCGCGTCCCCAAGTAAATGGACGCAGCGATGACGGCTGCGGGCTGCGGCTCGGATGCCGCGCCGCGCGCGCGCCCGGCGCAAAATCCGCGCACAGCCGGTCAATGATGCCGGCGGCAGCCGGGCCTTGCAACGCCGCCAGTCCGGTTAGCAGCGTGCGGTCGGTAATCTGCACGCCCCGCCCGTCAAAATGATGCGCCAGCTGCCGATCCAGCCATAGCGCAACTTCGGCCCGGTTGCCGGCGTTGGGTATCAGCAGAAACTCGTCATCGCCCAGCCGGTAAAAGATGGTGTCGTCAATAACGCCGCCGTCGCGATTGCAGATAAAGCAGTAGCGGGCGCGTCCGACGCGCAAATCGGTTGCCGAACCGGTCAGCACGATGTCCAGCAGGCCGGCGGCGTTGGGGCCGCCCAGGTTGAGCCGCCCCATATGCGAAACATCAAACAGCCCGGCGGCGGTGCGGACGGCGGCCACCTCCGCAATGACGCCCCCATACTGGACGGGCATATCCCAGCCGCCAAAAGGCACCATCCGCGCCCCGGCAGTGATATGGACATCGTAAAGCGCCGTGCGGAGGTTTTCAGGCGCAGCGGCGGCATTGCTATTGGCAGTATCGGTAGTCATCGTTGTTCAGCGTTTGGCGCAAAGCCGCCCGGCGCAATGTGGCAATATGCCCGGCGGCGGTTGTCGGCATCGGCAGCCTATCATACCATAAACCGCAGCCGCCGGCGGCGCGCAACGCTATGTTGCCGGCGCGCTAAGGGATGCTAATATAGACGGGATACAGGATTCCGCAATGCCCACAAGTCAAAACGCAGTCGTAGAAGCAAGAGCAGCCAGCCGGCCGCCGGCACCATCCACCCCGAATATCCTCGTGCTTATGCGAATCGGGCCGATGCCAAAGCGCAGCAGGGCGACAATGCCGGCGCCGTTGCCGACTACGACCTAGCCATCGCCAACAACTACCCTGATGATGGCAATACTTACTACAACCGGCACCAAGTCTGGCTCGTCGCCGAACCGACGGCCGACGCATAGGCTGCCGACGTTGCGCCGCTGGCACCCTCTCGGACGCAGTGCTTCGTAGCATCGCAGCTGCGCCTGCACAGCAAAATGTTACGGCCTATCCTGCCTTATACGGAGATGGCCTAGGTCGTTAATTTCGTAGGAATTGCCGGTGGTTCGTTGTAGTAAGGTGGTTATATGGGATCGAATGTTATGCGCGCTTGCCACTTGGCCATTTGCATTGAACGCACCAACCAAAGCCGTTTCTTGCTCTGCTGATATGGAAGTGATGCACGGCATATACGCAGCCAGACGGTTAGAGCTAGCGAAGTTCGGGGACTTGCTGAGCGATTCTATGCAGGAATCCACAGCGCGCTTCGCCAAGTTCTGGTTGGTGAATGCAAATTCGAAGATTTCTGCGGCTACTCCTGATATGTCGCTGCCAGCCGGGATTGCTTGGTATTTGTTCAGCAACCCATAGGGGTCTTTACCGTATCTGACTGGCAAGGCAGGAACCTTGCGGCCAAATGCAAAACCTACTTCTTGGTCAGTCCAGTTGCTATTGCTGAATGTTGGGGTAAGCAACGCGACAAGCAGATCCATGCTGTCGAGAGCGCGTACTATTTCGTTTTCCCACTCCCGCATCGGCTCGATGTCGTCATGCGCCACAAAAGCAGCAATGCCGTACTTACCCAAAGCTTTTTTCAAGTCATACGCGACTTTTTTGTCCTCTGAAACATGGCTAATAAAAGCCCTGATTGAACCTGTGCCCCACAAATTCTCGAAGTCGTCATTCATCATTGCCGTCTCATTTTGATGCGAAGTTACCGTAACGATTCGTCGGTGGAACCAAATGTTCAACGCATAATCCGCTTACGATTTGTGATACTAACACGGGTCACAAGATGCGTCAACCCTGTGCCGCCAAAATGACCCGCTGTTGCGCCATCCCGCCGGCAGTCGTACACTGCGAGCATCCATCCCATACGCCATACGCCCCGATGTGGGGGTGATCGGCAAGCAAGGTAGGCATACGATGAACGAACTCAACGCCCGCTATGAACGCGGGCAGGAAACCCGCCGTATGTTTGGCGGCGGCCAAATCACCGGCGGCTCGGCCCCCGGCGCCTGGGAACTGGCCCCCGACCTGGAACGCATCCTCGGCGAGGCCCTGTTCGGCACCATCTGGCAGCGGCCGGCCCTGACCCCGGCGCAGCGGGAGATGATTACCCTGTCATCCCTAATCGTCCTGCAACGGGAAAACCAGCTGCGCCGCCATTTGAGCAACGCCCTCAATGTCGGCCTGACGCCGGAGCAAATTGTGGAGCTGATTATCCACGATACCTGGTACGGCGGCGCGCCGGCCGGCATCAATGCGTTGAGCATCTGCAAAAGCGTGTTTGAGGAACAAGGCGTTGACTACACTCCGGCCCGCATCCACGACGCCAACGAAAGCCCGGACGACCTGTTCCGGCGGGGCGACGAGTTCCGCCGCCGCTATATGGGTACGCAGCCGTCCCGGCCCGCGCCGCCTACCACTGCCGAGCGCGAGCTGGGCCGCATCACCGGCGAATACTACTGGGGCGCTACCTGGACGCGGCCTGGCCTGGATCTGCCCAGCCGCTGTATCTGCACGATGACCTGCCTGGCCACCCTGGGCCGGGAAGGGCCGTTACGCAGCCACATCCGCGCCGCCCTCAACATCGGATTCACCCCCGACCAGGTTATCGAGGTGTTCGGCCATATGACGCTGTACTCCGGCATCCCCTTTGCCCGGGGCGCAATGGACATCGCCAACGACATTTTCACGAATGGCTGAACCGGCTAGGAATTGCGGAGCCGCCTGATTTCCGCCTCCAGGCGCAAGCGGGCGGCGCGTTCCGCATCACGCTCGGCTTCGGCAGCGCGTTGTGCGGCTTCGGCAGACCGACGGGCCGCCCGTTCCGCAATCCGCTCCGCATCGGAAACCGCGCGCGCCGCCTCCGCCGACCGCCGGCTTGCCGCCTCCTCGTACTGCGTGGGCAGGTAGCCCGACTCCGGGTCATACCAGCGCAGATTGCCGTACTCCCAGCACAGATACAGCCCCAAAACTGCGCTGTAGCCCCGGTAGCGCGCGTGCGCCGTTCCCAGTACCTCTATCGGCCGGTAGTTCCCGTTGACCAGTCGGTCGCCGGACAGCCCGTTGGTGTAAAGGCCGCCGTCCGTATTGTCAAACCGCCAGTATTCGGGAATGCCGTAAGCCGCGTAGCCCATCCGCTTGATAACTTCATCCCGCGCGCTGGTAGTTTTGGAAGCGACTTCCAGCACAAATTCCGGCGGCTTGCCCTGGTATTCGATGGCGTAGCCGCCATCGGACAGCACGGCCCCGGCGTCAACATTGAATGCCACCATCAGGTCCGGTATCAGCAGGCCCAGACGCTGGCTGCGATCCCACCCCAACGGAACCTCGCTCACGACGATGGCCGCATCAGAAAAGCCAAAATGGAGATGCAGCGCCCCCAGATAGCCGGGCAAATTGATAAAGATGGTGTTCTGCATATCATCCCTGGGCGGAAAGTCGGGAAAACGGTCGGCATCCGCAGCAGCGGCAGCAGCGGCGTCCGGGGCAGCGGTCGGCAGCGGAGCCGGGGCTACGATAGGTTTGGCAACCATAGAAATTCCTCCGGGCGATATGACGGCATCGCCAGCGACGACATTATACGCCGCGCCGGCCGCTGAAATCGCAAGGCCGTACCGGAGCGACGCAACTCGTTGCACACGCGCGATTTAGAGACGGTAGCCCACTTCCGCGCAGCCGGGCAGCCAGCGGCGCCCGTCCCGTTGCAGCAGCTCATCCGCCCCCGGCGGGCCGTCCATTCCGGGCAGGTAGCGGTACGGCGTGGGCGCGCCCGGCAAATCCAGCCCGTCTATTATCGGGTCAACTACGCTCCACGCCAGCTCAATCTCATCGCTGCGCGTGAACAGCGATGCATCCCCGGCCAGCGCATCCAGCAGTAGCCGCTCGTAGGCGTCCGGTATGTCAATCCCGGCAAAGCCGTCATCGTACTCAAACTCCAATGCGACGGCTTTCATCGCCAGGCCCGCATCCGGAACTTTCGACTGAAACTCCAGCCGCATCCCCTCGTTGGGCTGCACGCAGATAGACAGCGTGTTGCCCGGGATGTCAATATCATCGGGCACCGGAAACAGCATATGGGGCGGCGAGCGGAACTGCACCGTCATCTCCGTGGTCTTGCGCGACAGCCCTTTGCCGGAGCGCAGGTAAAACGGCACCCCCTGCCACCGCCAGTTGTCAATGTACAGCCGCAGCGCCGCATAAGTCGGCGTATAAGAACCGGGCGCCACCCCCGGTTCGGAGTGATAGCCCTCGTACTGCCCGGTTACCAAACTATGGCGCACTTCGCTGAATGTGGGGCGGCGCACGGCGCTGAGGGCTTTCACCTTTTCGTTCCGCAGCGCCTCCGCATTGAAAGCGTAGGGCGGATCCATCGCGATGAGGGCCAGCAGTTGGAGCAGATGGTTCTGAAACATATCCCGCAGCACGCCGGCGGCATCGTAATAAGGCCCCCGGTCGCCCACCGTAACATCCTCTGCAACGGTAATCTGCACCTGGTCAATGTAATTCCGGTTCCACACCGGTTCAAATATGGAGTTGGCGAACCGGAAAACCAGCAGGTTCTGCACCGTTTCCTTGCCCAGATAATGGTCAATGCGATAGACCTGCTCCTCGCGAAAAGCCCGGTGAATATGGGCGTTGAGCCGCCGCGCCGACCGGATGTCGGAGCCAAAAGGTTTCTCAATGACGATGCGGCGCCAGCCCGGACCGTCTGCGGTCATCCCCGCCTGTTGCAGCCCGGTAATCGCCGGTTCGTACAGCGTCGGCGCCAGCGCCAGATAGTACAGGCTGTTAGGTTCCGTGTCCGACTCCGGCGTAAGGTCGTCAATATGCTGATGCACGGCGGCCAGGGCGTCCGCGCTGGTTACATCGGCGGTTACATAACTGAGCCGTTGCGCGAAACCGTCCCATTCCGCCGGCGCCGCGGCGCCCATTCCGCCCCGCACCCAGTCGCGAAAGCCGTCATCATCCATCGCCTCCCGGGATACGCCGACGATGCGGACATCATCCGGCAGCCGACCCTTGCGGTACAGGTTGAACAGCGCCGGCGCCAGCTTCTGGTGTGTCAGGTTGCCGCGCGCCCCAAAAATCACCAACGCCGTAATCTGCTCGGCGGCGCCCCGATTCCGGGCGGCTTCCCGATTAGAGGTTGTTTCCTGGCTGGGGCTTGTCTCTTGATTGGGGAGCGCAGATTCCATAATGCAGCCTGCCTCCGATAGCGTTGCCGGCATCCGAGAAACGGACTCCGGGCAAATGGGACGGACAAATGGGATCGGGAGTCGGTTATTCGGATGACGGGCGCACCGAATGCCCGCCGAACTGGTTCCGCAGCGCCGCCAGCATCCGGCTGCCGTAAGGTTCCTGCTGCCGGGAACGGAAACGCTGGTATAACGCGGCGGTAATCGCCGGCGTCGGCACCGCCAGCTCTACCGATTCGTTCACCGTCCAGCGTCCCTCGCCGGAATCCTCAACATAAGCCGCCAGATTGTCCAGCCCGGGATCCGTTTCCAGCGCGCGCACCGCCAGATCCAGCAGCCAGGAACGCACCACGCTGCCATACTGCCAGGTTTTGGCGATGGACAGCAGATCCAGCTCAAAGTCGCCCTGCTTGGCCTGCAACAGCTCAAAGCCCTCGGCATAGGCTTGCATCAGCCCGTACTCCACGCCGTTATGCACCATCTTGGTGAAATGGCCGGCGCCGGTAGGCCCCACGCGCGCATAGCCCAAATCCGGCGCCGGCGCCAGCGTCTGAAAAATCGGTTCCAGCCGGGCAAACACTGCTGCATCCCCGCCCACCATCAGGGAATAACCCTCAGTCAATCCCCACACGCCGCCGCTGGTGCCGGCGTCCAGCAGATAGATGCCCCGTTCCGCCAGCAGTTCGCCCCGCCGCATCGTATCTTTGTAGTTGGCGTTGCCGCCGTCAATTACGGCATCGCCGGCGTCCAGTAGTTGAGACAACTCTCCGATGGCGGCCTCCGTAATGTCGCCGGCCGGCAGCATTACCCAAACGGCGCGCGGCGGCGCCAGACGCTGCGCCAAGTCGGCCAGCGATGCCGCCCCGACGGCGCCCGCCGCTGCCGGCGCCGACAGCGCATCCTTACTCCGGTCAAAAGCGATGACGGTATGGCCGCCGTTGAGCAGCCGCTGGGCCATATTGCCGCCCATACGCCCCAAGCCAATCATTCCGATTTCCAAGACAGCCCCTCCCGGACTACAGAGATTTGGCGATTACAGCGATTCGGCCAGCCGGCGGATGGCGTCCGTCGGGTCGCCTTCCAGACGCAGCGATACCGTGCGTCGCCCCAGTTCGTCCAGAGATTGCAGGTCGCCCAGCGCCTGCGCGTCGGCCAGCACCCCAAAACTGAACGGCCAGCCGGGAATGTCCACATCAGCAGCGTGCCGATGGGTCAACTGGAGGTAAATGCCGGACGCCGGGCCGCCCTTATGCAGCTGCCCCGTAGAGTGCAGATAGCGCGGCCCGTAGCCGGCCGTAGTAGCAATGCCGTAAGCGGCGCCAACCCGCTGCCGCAGGTATTGCATGGCGGCGTCAATTGCCGGAGTATCGGTCAGGTACGCCATAATCGCCAGATAATCGCCGCCGCCGCCCCCGTCCAGCAGGTCGCGCAGCCGGCGAAAGCCGTCGGAACGCGGCCGGGGCAGCTGCCCGTCGCGCTGGTAGTCGTTCAGCACCGCCAAGGTGCGGTCTTTGGCGCTCTGCACATCCGGCTGGTCAAAAGGATGGATGCCCATGATATGGCCGGCCACGGCGATGGCATACTCCCAGCGGTAAAACTCCGCGCCCACATCATAGGCGTCCGACAGCGACAGGCGGATTACGGGCAGCCCGGCATCACTGAGCGCGGACACGGCATCATCAACGGCGCGGTTGTCATCGTCATCCAGGCGCAGCTGGACGAAAAAGCGGTCGTCGCGGTAACCGTCGGGCGGCAGCATCGGTTCGTTGACGACAGGAATAACGCCGGCGCCGCTTTTGCCGGCGCTTTCCGCCAGCAGCTGCTCTACCCACATACCCAGGCCGCGCGCCCGCTCCGTAGTCAGCAAAGTAAGCTTGTCCCGGCCTGCCTTGACCAGCGCGCCGATGGTTGCGCCAAGCCGGGCGCCGGGGTTGTCCTCAACCGCGCCGTCCGGACGGCATCGTTCTTGCATCCGCACGGCCGGCGTCAGCAGCCGCCCTAAATCTACGCCGGCCAACGCCGCCGGCGCCAGCCCAAAGCAGGACAGCGCCGAATACCGCCCGCCGATATTGGGATCATTCAGAAAAGCGCGCCGGAAACCATCGGATTGCGCCAGACGATCCAAGTCCGTGCCGGCGTCGGTAATGGCGACGAAATGGCCGCCCGCCGCCGCCTCTCCAACCTCCGCGTTGAGCCGGCTGCGAAAGTAGGTATAGAAAGCGCTGCTTTCGGTAGTAGAGCCGGACTTGGAGGATACGATAAAAACGGTGTGCGCCAAGTCAATAGCAGCGGCAGTATCCGCCACCCACTGCGGCACCGTGCTGTCCAAAGCCAGCAGCCGCGCGCCGCCGCAACCATCCGGTGCCGAGCCGACCGTACGCACGATGACATCCGGGCCGAGGCTGCTGCCGCCCATCCCCAGCACTGCTACATAGCGGCAGCCCTCTTTGCGGAGCGACCGTCCGAACTCCTCTAGCTCCCCCGCCGTTTCCAGCATCGTGGACGGCAAGTCCAGCCAGCCCAGCCGGTTGCTGATTTCAGCCGGCGAGTCGCTCCACAAGGTATAATCGCCCCTGTTGAGCCGGGCCGGCGCTTCGTCGGCATCCAGCCGGGCATACATACGGGACGCCAGCGGCTGGCAGTCGCCCAGATGATAAAAGTCGGTCATCGCAATCTTTCCTGTAGAACCTGGCTCGTAAAACCCGGCCCGCAGCGCAGAACCCGGTAGGCCGCAATTTTAGCATATCCCCATCTTGCTGTCGCATCCTGGCATCCCCAATAATCGCTGGATTGCCCATATCGGCTGCCGGCGCCGGGGCGGTTCGGACGCCGGCGGCTCCGTATCGGGGATTTTGGAGTACCTAATGGCAATGACCAATGCAATGACTAATGTTCCGGGCGGCTACGCCGCCCGCAGGGCGCGGCTGAACGGCCTGGAAATCCATTACCTGGAATGGGGCGGCGCTGCCGGCAATCCGCCGCTGCTGGCCCTGCACGGGTTGGCTTCCTCCGGCCATTGGTATCGCCGCGTTGCGCCTTACCTGGCCGGCGACTATCGCATCATCGCGCCCGACCAGCGCGGACACGGGCAGACCACAGCGGCGCCGGCCGGCTACGACTGGCAGACGCTGGCGCAGGACGCCGTTGCATTGCTGAACTATCTGGGCATTGGGCGCGTCCCCGTGCTGGGCCATTCCTGGGGCGGCCATGTCGCCAGCAATCTGGCCGCCCGGTTCCCGGAACGGGTTAGCCGGCTCGTTCTGATTGACGGCGGCTTTCAGGACGGCGGCCTGCTGCCCAATCCTACCTGGGAGGCATTCCGGCAGCGGCTGGCGCCCCGCCGCGTCGCCGGCACGCGCGCCGAATACCTGGCAGCGCTGCGTTCCAACTTGTCGTTCTGCTGGGATGACGACCTGGCCGACATTGCGCTGACGATGGTGTACGAGGGCGATGACGGGCAGATGCGCGACATACTGCGCCCCGAAAATCACGCCCAGGTGCTGCAAACAATGTGGAACGAACCGCCGTCGGTCATCCTGCCGCAGGTTGCCGCGCCCACGCTGATAGTCGCCGCCGGCCCGCGTCCGGAACGCGCCAACTCGGAATTCTCCCGCCAGCGCGAGCTGATGGTAGCCGCCGCCGAAGCCGCCCTGCCCAACGGACAAGCGCACTGGATCCCCAACACCATCCACGACATCGGCTACGACCAGCCGGCCGAACTGGCCCGCGTAATCAAAGAGTTCCTGGCCCAACCTTGGGTGAGGGGCCACCGCCCTAGCCCGCCGCCGCCGGCGACAATGCATCTACCCCAATGACATCGCCGCCCACCGGCGCCACATCCACGCTCGGCCCCGACAGCCCGTAGTTGATGGCGTACAGCTGCGCGTACACCCCGCCCGCCTCCAGCAGCTGGTCGTGGCTGCCTACCTCCGCTACCCGCCCCCGGTCCAGCACCACGATTTTGTCGGCGTTGCGGATGGTGGACAGCCGGTGCGCGATGACTATCGAAGTGCGCCCTTTCAGAATGCGGCTCAACGCCTGCTGTATCAACAGCTCGGTGTGAGTGTCAATGTTGGCCGTAGCCTCGTCCAGCACCAGAATGCGCGGGTTGCCCACGATGGCGCGGGCAAAGCTGATTAGCTGCCGTTGCCCGATGCTCAAGTTAACGCCGCGCTCGGCCAGTTCCGAATCGTAGCCTTTATCCAGCTCCATTATGAAATCGTGAGCGCCAACGGCTTGGGCCGCCGCCGTTATTTCCGCATCGGTGGCATCCTGGTTCTGGTAGCAGATGTTCTCCCGCACCGTGCCGGAAAACAGATACGGCTCTTGCAGCACCATACTCATCTGATGCACCAGCGAAGCCCGCTGCACCTCCCGAATATCGTAGCCGTCAATGGTCAAGGCGCCACCGGTAACATCGGCAGAGCGATGCAGCAGGTTGACCAGCGTGCTTTTGCCGGCCCCCGTAGAGCCGACCAGCGCCACATTTTCGCCGGCCGCAATGTGCAAGTTGATGTTTTTCAGTACATCCACGCCCTCAATATAGTGAAAATCCACATTCTGATAACGGATTTCCCCCTGTATTTCAGGCAAAGCGACGGCGTCCGGCTTGTCATTAATATCCGGTTCCAGGTCCAGCACCTCAAAGATGCGGACGCCGGCGGCCATGGCGCGCTGCAACTGGCTGTACTGCATTGTCAGCTGCCGTATCGGCTCAAAGAAACGCTGGATCCAGAAAGCGAAGGCCACCAGCGTGCCTACTTCCAAAGCGTCCAGCTGCAACAGCCAGCCCCCGAACAGCACTACGCCCATTCCGATGCCCAGCCCAATCAGCAGCTCCACCAGCGGTTGCAGCAGGCCGGAGTAGCGCGCCGCTTCCAGGTTGGCGTCCAGATATTCCTGGTTCAGGCTGCGGAAATGCTCCAGGTTTTCGTCCTGCCGATTCAGGCTCTGCACTACCCGCACCCCGGTAATGTTCTGGTTGTATTCCCCGTTGACCATAGCGATGGCGCGCCGAATCCGCATAAACGAATGGCGGGCGAACCGCTGCCAGTACATCATTATGACAGTGAGTATCGGCACCACCAGCATACAGACCAGCGCCAGCTGCCAGCTTACGATCAGCATCAGGGCGATGATGGCCCCCACCGTTACCAGTTCCGCCAGGGCCAACGCCAGCAGCTCAAAAGTTTCCTGCAACTGCAACACGTCCGACTGCATCCGCGACATAATGCGGCCCACCGGCGTACGGTGATAAAAGGCGTTGGACTGGTTCTGCAAATGGCTGAACATCCCCGACCGCAAGTCATACAGAATATGCTGCCCGGTGCGGGAAATGAAAATGAACTGCAAGCGATTGGACAGGAAATGGACGACGGTAATCACCATAAAGAGAGCGCCGATGATATGCACCCGCTCGGTAATTCCGTCGGCCACCGCCCAGTTGATGCCGTACATTATCAGCAGGGGAATGCTGGCGTTGACCACGGCGTACACCAGCAGCGCCGCCAGCGCAATCAGCGCATACTTGCGATACGGCTTGATGTAAGTCATAAAGCGCATCACGACCTTGTTGTCGTACACGCGCCCGACCACATCCTCGTCGGTAAGGTTGTCGTTGGACGGCGCAAACATACTGTCGGCAGAGGTGCCGCGCATCCCCCGCATCATGCCGCCGCCAATGCCGCCGCCGCGCATCATAATGCTGCCCTCCCGTCGGCCATAACCGGCACTGCCGCTTCCAGCAGGACTTCCTCCTGCGGACGCAGTTGCAGTTCATAAATGCTCTGGTAGATGCCGCCCCTGCGTATCAGTTCCTCGTGAGAACCCCGCTCGGCGATTGCCCCCTTGTCCAGCACCAGAATCTGGTCCGCTTCCCGCACCGTGCTCAAGCGGTGGGCGATGACAAAGGTAGTGCGGCCCTTCATCACTTCCACCATTGCCCGGTGAATCTGCCGTTCCGTTTCCACATCTACGCTGGAAGTGGAGTCGTCCAAAATCAGCACCGGCGGGTCAATCAGTAGCGTGCGGGCGATGGACAGCCGCTGCCGCTGTCCTCCGGAAAGCGTCGTCCCGCGCTCCCCCACCCAGGTATCGTAGCCGCCCGGCAGCGCCATAATCTGGTCATGCAGCTGCGCTACTTTGGCCGCCCGTTCCACATCCGCCGGCGTCGCCCCGCTTGCGCCGTAGGCAATGTTCTCCCGGATGGATGCGCTGAACAGGTACACATCCTGATGGACGATGCCAACATTGCGGCGCAGCGATTGCAGCGTAAATTGGCGAATGTCGCTGCCGTCAATGGTGATTTGCCCGTCGGTTACATCATAGAAACGCGGCAGCAGGTTGACCACCGTAGTTTTGCCGCTGCCGGGCGAACCCAGTATCGCCGTAACCTGCCCGGGCCGCGCGTCCAGATTGACTTCCCGCAGCGCCGGAGCCCGGTCATTGTAAGCGAAGCTGACATTCTCAAAGCGCACCCGGCCGGCCGCACGTTCCATCGGCACGGCGTCCGGGCGTTCCTCTACCGGCGATACCGTGTCCAGCACATTGAACAGCCGCTGCCCCGACGATATGGCGCGCGAGAAAGTGTTGATTATCTGCGCCGAAGCCCGTATCGGAAAAGTTAGCTGGTTGAGGTACAGCAGGAATGACGCCAGTTCGCCGGCCGTCAGCCGCCCCTCAATAACCAGCCAGCCGCCCAGCCACAGCGTAACCCCCAGCGCAAAAGTGAAATACAGCGTCATCCACGCGCTGTTGGTGCCTTGCATCCGCTCCGCGTCATAGTACTCAACCCGCAGCTCCTCCGCCTTGCGGTCGTACTTGCTGCGCTCGTAATTCTCCGATGCGAAAGCCTTGACTACGTGCATCCCGGCCAAATTCTCTTGCAGCACGGTTACCGACTCGCCCATCACTACCTGCACATGAAGCCACTTGCGGCGCAGCGCGCGCATCACAAAGGACGACCGCAGGATGATGAACGGAACGAAAAGCATACTGACCAGCGCCAGCTGCCAGTTGACGGCAAACAGGATGGCCGGGATGGCCACCACTCGCACCACCACATCCAGCGACCGTATCATCCCCAAATTGACGAACCGCCGCATCGCCTCCACATCGGCGGTAGCCCGCGACATCAGATCGCCCGTATGCTCCCGGTCGTGAAAGGCGAAGCTGACATTTTGCAGCTTGTCGTAAAGCAGGTTCCGGCAGTCAAAGGAAACTTTCTGCGACAGCGATTCGGTAGTATAAGTGCGCCCGAAATCGCAGAACCCGCGCCCCAGGCTCACCGCCAGAATGCCAACCCCGAAAATCACCAGCGAGCCGATGGCAAAGTTTCTCTGCAAAAATTGCTTGGTATCGGGATCCTGCTCAACCATCAGGTCGATGCCGCCGCCGAACAGCCAGGGCAATGCCAGCGAGAACCCAATGGCCGCCAGCGCCGACAGATACGCCAGCCCCAGCCGCGCCGGATAGCGCGCCGCCATACGAATGATGCGCCACAGAATACTCATATCCGTCTAGCGCTCCGTGACGCCGGATTACAGCCGCCGGCAGCAAGCTCAAGCGCCGCCGGCCGGGAAATCGCTAAAAATACCGCAAGCATAGTCCGGCACTATACACCCGAAACGGCGGGGCGGGCAAGTTTTCCGCCGCCCCCGGCAACATTTCCGATCAGGTTTAATTTGCCATCATTCCAAATCCCCCCAACCGTCATTCCAATCCCTACAACCGTCATTCCAATCCCCTAGAACCGTCATTCCGGCGCAAGCCGGAATCCACGCCCGCCGATAGGCTCCGGCCCGGCGTCATAATAAAATGCCCCCTCCGCAGGGAGGGGGCATAATGGGGATGGCCGCCGCCCGGCGCGCTACTCTGGCCGCATGGTCTGCAATGTGCCTACATCCACCGCCAGGCCGGGGCCCATCGACGAAGTGATATAAGCCGACTTGATGAACGCTCCTTTCACCGCCTCTGGACGCTCCCGCATCACGGAGTCCATAAAGACGGACAGGTTGTCAACCAGCGCATCGCTCTCAAAGGATGCCTTGCCGAACTGCCCGTGAATAATGGCCGTGCGGTCAGTGCGAAATTCCAGGCGGCCGGCTTTGGATTCCTGGATGACGCGGGGCAGGTCCCGGGCCGGCACCAGCGTTCCGGTGCGCGGGTTGGGCATCAGCCCCCGGCGGCCCAGATAGCGGCCCAGCCGCCCGATTTTGGACATCACTTCGGGAATGGCCAGCCCCACATCAAAATCCATCCAGCCCCCCTCGATCTGGGCAATCAGGTCATCATCTCCCACATAGTCGGCGCCGGCTTGCCGCGCAATGTCGGCGGCCTCGCCGTTGGCGAACACCAGCACGCGCACCGATTTGCCCAGCCCGTGCGGCAGCACGGTTACGCCGCGCACCTGCTGCTCGGCATGACGCACATCGGCGTTAGTGCGGAGATGCACTTCCAGCGTCTCGTCAAACTTGACGTTGGACAGCTCCTTAATCAGGTCAATCGCCTCCCGGGGCTGGTACACCGCATCCGGCGGCGACTTTTCCGCAACGGCATTGTAGCGGCGGCTGTGTTTGGGCATAGCGCAACTCCCCCTATTGACTGATATTGACTGACTGCCGGCTGGCCTGGCTGATCTCCGGTACGGCTAATCGCCCGGCGGCGGCTCGTCCGCAACGGCGATGCCCATGCTGCGGGCCGTGCCGGCGATGATGTTCATAGCCTGCTCAACGGAATTGGCGTTGAGGTCTTTCAGTTTTTCCTCGGCGATGCCGCGGAGCGTGTCGCTGCTTATCGTAGCCACTGCGCCGCTGCGCGCGTCGCTCCAGCCCTTGTCCACGCTGGCGGCCCGGCGCAGCAAGTCGGACGCCGGCGGCGTCCGGGTTACGAAAGTGAACGACCGATCTTCGTACACCGTCAGATGCACCGGCACAATCGTCCCCGTCTGGCTGCCCGTGCGCTCGTTGTACTCTTTCACGAAAGCCATTATGTTGACGCCATGCTGCCCCAGCGCCGGGCCCACCGGCGGCGCCGGCGTAGCCTTCCCCGCTTGCAGCTGCAACTTGATGATTGCCCGTACCTTCTTTGCCACTGACGGCCTCCGCTTGTCGCAATTTTGCCCGGTCTAGGTCTTCTCAACCTGCGTAAAGTCCAGTTCTACCGGCGTCTCCCGCCCGAACACCGATATTAGCACCGTAACCTGTCCCCGGTTTTCGTCCACCGCCTCAACGCGGCCTTCCATATCGGCAAAGGGGCCTTGCGAGATCCGCACAATGTCGCCGTTGGCCATTCCGATAACGGCGCGCGGTTCCCCGGCCGCTACCCGATCCAGGATGTCGTCAACCTCCCGGTCATCCAGCGGCACCGGGCGCGGGCGGTCTCCCCCCTCCTCTTCAGCCGATATAAAGCCGGTTACGCCGGTGGTGTTCCGCACCAGAAACCAGGCTTCGTCGTCCATAATCATCTGCACCAGGATATAGCCGGGAAACAACTTGCGCCGCTGCGCGGAGCGTTCCCCCTTGTTGCGGATGATCTCCTCTTCCGCCGGCACCTCAACCCGCGCAATGCGGTCTTCCATGCCCAGGCTGGCCCGCCGCAAGTCCAGGTTCCGCTTCACCATATCTTCCTGCCCGGTGTAGGTATGGACGATGTACCAGCGCAGGTCGGCAGGATAGTAGTCAATTGTCGTCATTATGCGTCCATTGCCGGAGACGAATGCGTGAAAAGCCGGCCGCCGTCCCGACCCGGACGCCGACATATCACTGATATGCCGCCGCCAGCCGGGTCGGAGCGGTCAGAGCCGGACGGGAACGAGGCCGCGCCGGTTACAGAATGTACCGCGTAAAAACTTCCGCAAAAAGCCGATCCAGCATCCCCAAAAAGAAACCCATAGCGACGGCCAAAGCCAGCACGATGGCCGTAAGCCGCGCCGTTTCCTCTTTGCTGGGCCAAACCGACTTGCGGAGCTCGGCGACCGTTTCCCGCAGGAACCCCACCGGGCCGATTCGCCCCACTGCGCGGGGCGAAATCGGCGCCGGCCTTCTGGTAGATGCGCGCGCCATAACGGCTACCTCACTTCCCGGTGCACCTGGTGGCCGCGGCAGCGTCCGCAGTACTTCCGCAGTTCCATCCGGGTCGTGTGGTTGCGGCGGTTCTTGATTGTGGAGTAGTTGCGCTCGCGGCAGTCGGTGCACTGCAAAGTGATGACTTGCCGGGCGTCGGTAGATTTGCGCGCCATAAAGTTACTCCACCAGCTTGGTGAACACGCCGGCGCCAACGGTGCGCCCGCCTTCGCGTATCGCGAAGCGAAGCCCTTCCTCAATGGCAATAGGCGTGATGAGACTCACCGTCATCGTTATGTTGTCCCCCGGCATCACCATCTCCACCCCTTCGGGCAGCCCGATTTCGCCGGTGATGTCGCTGGTCCGAATGTAGAACTGCGGCTTGTACCCCGTAAAGAACGGAGTATGCCGCCCGCCTTCCTGCTGGCTCAGCACATACACCTCCGCCTCCGCCCGGCGGTACGGCTTCATCGAGCCGGGGGCTACCAGCACTTGCCCGCGCTCCACTTCGTCCCGATCCACGCCGCGCAGCAGCACACCTACGGCGTCGCCCGCTACGGTAGTGTCCAGCAGTTTGTGGAACATTTCCAGCCCGGTGGCCACGGTCTTGCGGACATCGCCGGAGCGGATGATTTCCACTTCCTGCCCCACATTCAGCTGCCCGCGCTCCACGCGGCCCGTAACTACCGTGCCGCGCCCCTTGATGCCGAAAACGTCCTCAATAGGCATCAAAAACGCCTGGTCAGTGATGCGCGTCGGCAGCGGGATGTAGTCGTCCATCGTCTGCACCAGCTCGCGCACCTGCTGCATCGCTTCCGCCTCGCCTTCCAGCGCCTTCAGCCCGCTGACCCGCACGATGGGAGTATCGTCGCCGGGGAATTCGTAGCGGCTCAGCAGCTCGCGGATTTCCAGCTCCACCAGCTCCAGCAGCTCCTCGTCGTCCATCATATCAACCTTGTTGAGGGCGACTACGATGGACGGAACTTCCACCTGCCGGGCCAGCAGGATGTGTTCCCGCGTCTGCGGCATCGGGCCGTCCGGCGCCGACACTACCAGCACTGCGCCGTCCATCTGCGCCGCCCCGGTAATCATATTCTTGATGTAGTCGGCGTGGCCGGGGCAGTCCACATGGGCATAGTGCCGCTCCCCCGTTTCGTATTCCACATGGGCGATGGCGATGGTAACGCCGCGCGCCTTTTCCTCGGGAGCGTTGTCAATCTCGTCCATATCCCGGAAATTGGCGCCGCCTTCCTCGGAAAGCACGCGGGTAATCGCCGCCGTCAGCGTAGTTTTGCCGTGGTCAACGTGGCCGATGGTGCCTACATTCACGTGCGGCTTGGTGCGGTCAAAGACTTGCTTGGCCATAGTGGGGAGTTTCTCCTTGCTCCGTTTGATAAAAGTAATGGTCGCCGTACCGGCCCGCGGCGCCTGGTCTAGCCCGGCGGGCGCATTGCGCTAATCGGTTGGTCCAATCAGATTGGACGAAGTGGAGCCCAAGGGCGGAATCGAACCGCCGACCCCGTTCTTACCAAGAACGTGCTCTACCGCTGAGCTACTTGGGCATTGACTGATAAATTTTCTCTCTCGGTTGTTGTCCGGCCTGCTGGCCCTGATGGATCCGCAGCATAGCGCGGGAACGAATTAATGATGGTGGAGGGGGCAGGATTCGAACCTGCGAAGCCCGTCAGGGCGCCAGATTTACAGTCTGGTGGCTTTAACCACTCACCCACCCCTCCACGATATTCGGTTGTCCAGTTTCGCCGTTTTTCATTTGGAGCCCCAGAGGGGACTCGAACCCCTAACCTGCCGATTACAAATCGGCTGCGCTGCCAATTGCGCCACCGGGGCCGGGGCTACCGGCATCCGCCGTTCTCCGCCCCGAAATCCATGCCATCGCAACGCTAAAAAAGCCCCGGCGCTCCCGGGGCTTTCCGGTTTTTGCCAGTTCGCATTTCAGATTACGCAGTTTGCCCCAAATTGTCAACACCTTTCCCGTCCTCCCCAAAGACGATTTACCGGGCGATTTAACCGGACTAGCGCCGGCGTCATTGACGACAGCCCGTCCCTGCGGTATGGTAGCCCCAGTTTCTACCCTTTTATCGTAACCCGCCTTTTGTCGTAACCCGCTGCCGGCGCCCGCTTGCTGCCGGCAATCCCGCCGCCGCGCCGCGGTCCGTTATCCCCCAACTCAACCAACCTCGGCTATCCCAACCAACACTTACCAGACCAACAGCAACCGGACCAACACTAACCAGGATGTGCGCTCCAATGGCTGAACAGAACCTGCCGCTCTTTGACTATAACGCCGTGCAAGTCGGCGAGGAACTCGGTTCCTACGAATACCTGCTGACCCAGGACATGGTGGACCTCTACCGCCGCGCCGTGGACGACCCCGACGCCGTGTTCCCCACCATCGCCGTCAAGCACGACGCCACTTCGCTGGCCCTGGCCTACGACGACCAGACCGGCGGCGTCAACGCCGGCAACGAAATTGAACTGCACCACCCGCCCGTTCCCGGCAAAAAAATCCGCGTTACCGGACGGATCTATGACAAGTACATCCGCCGCGACAAGCCCTACCTCGTCATCGAGGCTACCGCTACCGACGAGGACGGCCGTCTCATCGAAAAAATGCGTACCTATCAGCTGAAAAAACCGGAGGAGTTAGGCAAAAAATGGCATCCCCAAGGCTAGACGGCGCAACCCTGCCCGTCATCACCAAGCAAATCACTCAGGAAACCATCAACCAGTTTGAGGCCTGCGGCATCCTGAACCGCTCCAATATCCACAACGACCCGGAGCTGGCCGCCCGGCGTCTCGGCACCACTTACGCCATCGCCTCCGGGCGCATGAGCATCGCTTTCTGCACCGAAGCGATGCGTAAGTTCGTGGGCGCCGCCGACTTCCACCGCAGCGGCAATGTCAACCTCAAATTCCTGCGCCCCGTCAAAGACGGCGATACCGTCTCCGTACACGGTGCCGTCAACAGCCGCACCCCGCAGGACAACGGCGGCACCCCTGCTGGTAGTGGACGTCTACTGCGAAAACCAAAATGGCGACAAAACGGCAGTAGGCCAGGCCACAGCGGTAATCGGCGGCTAACCGCAAGCAGGCATTGCAATCTCAGAGTGGCAGTGAACATTTAGCAGCGAACCGGAGCAACTTTATGGACGCCCAAGTTACTACCCTTGCTGCGATGCTGGAGGGGGATGATGAGTACGTCATCCCCCAGTTCCAGCGCCCCTATGCCTGGAAAAGGGAGGAGCAATGGTCTCCGCTCTGGAACGACATCGTTAACAAGGCCAATGCCATCGCCGTCGCTGCGGATGTGCAATCGGTGCCGCCCCACTTTATGGGGCCGCTGGTCATCCAGGAACGCAAGCCGTCAGACGACGGCCGGCCCTCAGGCTACATCGTAGTTGACGGCCAACAGCGTATGACCACGATGCTGATCCTGCTCAAGGCTATTGGCGATGCCGCCAATGAACTTGGCATGGCTGAACAATCGGAACTGTTCCAGTCTCGCATCTGGAACAAAATCGGGTATGGTGTCCCAACTCCCAAAGTCCGGCATTCCAACGACCGCGACCGTGCGGCTCTGCTGGAAGTGCTGATGGGCTTTGCCGATACCGATGCTTACAGCAGCATCGCCGACTGCTATGCGTTTTTCAACGACGCCGCAGCCGACTATATGCGCGGCCAGGAAAACCGCGCAGAACGCTGCCAGTATCTGCTGCTCACGCTGGACCAGAAAATGCAGACCGCCGTGCTGTTCCTTGACCCGGAGGAACAGCCGAACATCGTGTTCGAAACCCTCAATGCCCGCGCCGAGCCGCTGAAGCAGTCCGAGCTGGTCAAAAACACCGTAATGTACGAGGGCGGCGTCGTAGAGGACGCCAAGCGCGCCGCACAGCTGTGGAGCAAGGATTTTGAGGACGATTACTGGCGCCGCGAAAATGACGGCTCCGGCAAGTTGGACCTATTCCTCAGCGACTGGCTAACGGCGCGGTTGGAGAAACGGGTTACTCCCAATCGTGTTTCCCCCGAATTCCTGGCATACTTGCAAAAGGCAAAATCGGTTACCCCCAGAGTGCAGTATGTAACCGACCGGCTAAACCTCGCCGCCCGAATTTACCGCGAAGTTGAATCCGGCGAATTCACCGCAAGTTTGCCGTCCTCGCAGCGGCTGCTTGATATGCGTATCCCCACCGTTATGCCCGTCATCCTGTGGCTATGGGACCGGGACAGCCAGGTTGAAATCCGCGAGCGTCAAGCCTCTCTACGCGTCATCGAAAGCTACATCATTCGCCGTATCCTGGCCGGCTTGAATGTGAGCGCAACTTTGATGAACACCATGATTGACTTGCTGTCGCATTTGCGGGCCGCTACCGAAAATGGGCAAAGCCATAGCGAAGCCGTCCGCAATATGCTCACCGGCGCCATCAGCGACAATGCCCGCTGGCCGCGCGACCGGGAAATCTACGACAAGATTTCCCAGACTGCCCACGGTATGAACGCAACCCGGCGGGATGTAGTGCTGACGGCGCTGGAAAACCGTCTCCGGCGCGAAAGCGGCAAACCCCCGATGGATTTCAAAGCGCAGTCCGCCCTGCTGATGCCCAGCAGCGACTCCGGCCTGATGCACTATCGCCCGCCGGGCCGTCTTACCGAAAGCCGCAAGCGCCGCCTCGACGAGCGTATCGGTATGCTGGGCAACCTTACGCTCACTAGAAAGCGGATGACGCAGAAAGAGCAAGACCTGCCATGGCCCGAAAAGCTGGAAATCCTGCTAAATCACAAGGAAATCGAAATAACCAGGATGCTGTTGGAGACGCCCGGAGAGGAATGGACTGAAAGCGACATTGAGGAACGCAGCAATATGATGGCGGAGCTGGCTATTATGACTTGGCCGCGCCCTACCGACTGATGACGACTAGACGGCCTGTTGTCGTAACTTCTGCTGTCATGCTAATGTAGATTCTATCCTCCCCGACCAATCACCCCCACATCCACACCGGAACAACCAAAATGACAATACGCCGGCCGCCCCACCGCATCCCCCTGCTCAACGACCGGCTCACGGGAGAAACTCGCATGACTATGACCCGTTCCCAGTTCGGCAAAGTGGAACTTGAAATCATCTACTGCGTGCCTTGAGGTTACCACGGACTCGCCACGTGGCTGGCGACCGAATTCTGGCGCTCTCAAAACGCCGGCGACATCGCCATCAAACTGACCCCCGCCGACAAGGGCCGCCTGGAAATCTATCTGGACGGCGCCAAGATCTTCGACCGTTTTGACGAACCGGGCGACGAATACCCCGGCTACAGCAAGGTCAACGAACTCAAAATGGTTGTGGCCGAGCGCGTCTTTGATGTTGAGGACGAAATCGCCGCCGCCCGCGGCTGAACCCGAATCTGCCCGCATTCACCTATTCACCGCCAAACGCTATGCCCAACCCCGAACATCTGGAAATCGTCCGCGCCGGCGCATCCGCCATCCTGGAATGGCGCGCCGGCCACCCGGACGATACCCTCGACCTGCCCGGCGCCGACCTGCGCGGGTTGGACTTGAGCCAGGCCGACTTGCGCGGCAGCAATCTCCAAGCCGCCAACCTGTCCGATGCCCGCCTCAGCAAGGCCAACCTGTCCCGCTGCCGGCTCCAAGACGCCGATCTTACCGGCGCCGAGTTGGGCGGGGCTACTCTGGCGTCGGCGCAGTTGCAGCGCGCTACGCTCTGCAATGTCAATCTGTTCTGGGCCGACCTGAAACGCTCGGACTTGACCGGTTGCATCCTGCGCTGGTCCCGCCTCAACCGCGCCTGCTTCCTGATGGCCGACCTTACCGGCGCCGATTGCAGCCAGTCCACTGCCATTGAAATTGACCTGCGCTCCGCAAATCTTGCCGACTCCAACTGGCAGGGCGCCAATATGAACGGCGCCGACGTCAGCCGCGCCGTAATGCGCGGCGCCGATTTCACCAACGCCAAAATCCGCGATTCGATGTGGATTATGACCGACCTGCGCGGCGCCAACTTCAACCGGGCCAGCCTCCACCGCTGCGATATGACGATGGGCCGCTGGGATGACACCACCACCTTCCCGCCCGGCTTTGACCCAATGTTCATTGAAAACCGGGTTGACGATTACTAGCCCGCCGTCATTCACCCCCTGCTCTATCCGGCATCCGGTATAATGGTCATAGGGACAGCGCACTTGAACGCTGGATTGACTTGGAGCTGATTCCGAATGATTAACGCAGACGCCGCCGTCATCACGGCGATAGTAGGCATCATATCATTGCTGATTGTGGCCGTTGGCGGCGCCTACTGGCTGGGCCGGCTCAGCAACCTGGTCGACCAGCTGGATGTCAAAGTTGACCGGCTGGATGCCAAAGTCGACCGTCTCCACAACGAGCTGTTGGATGAAATGCGGCGCGGCAACCAGCAGCTGCTCTTGACTTTGGCAAACCACCGGCACGATTCCGACGGCGACCCGGTGTTCCGCGTTCCCGTAGCCGCCGAGTAGCCCATCCCGCCAGGGCTTTCCGATATAATGGATTAGCGGGCAGCGGAGGCACGCTTTGACGCCTCTACCCGATCGAGAGGTATCCACCAATGATTGAAGTAGATGCCGCCGTCATCACGGCGATAGTAGGCATCATCTCTCTGCTGATTGTGGCGGCCGGCGGCGCCTATTGGCTGGGCAAACTCAGCAATCGGGTCGACCAGCTGGATGTCAAAGTTGACCGGCTGGATGCCAAGTTCGACCGACAGTTCAGCGATCTCCGCAACGAGCTGCTGGACGAGATGCGGCGCGGCAACCAGCAGTTGCTAATGTCCCTGGCGAGCCATCGGCACGATTTGGATGGCGACGCAGTGTTCCGCGTTCCCGTAGCCGCCGAGTAGCCCATCCCGCCAGGCTTTCCGGTATAATGGATTAGCGGGCAGCGGAGGCACGCTTTGACGCCTCTACCCGATCGAGAGGTATCCACCAATGATTGAAGTAGATGCCGCCGTCATAACGGCGATAGTAGGCATCATCTCTCTGCTGATTGTGGCCGCCGGCGGCGCCTATTGGCTGGGCCGGCTCAGCAACCGGGTCGACCAGCTGGATGCGAAATTCGCGCAGCTGGACGTCAAAGTCGACCGGCTGGATGCCAAGGTTGACCTGCTCCGCACCGAGCTGTTAGAGGAAATGCGGCGCGGCAACCAGCAGCTGCTCCTGTCCCTGGCCAACCATCGGCACGATGCGGACGGGGACCCGGTGTTCCGCATCCCGGTAGCCGCCGAATAGCCCTCATGTCGCCGGCTTTCCGGTATAATGGATTAGCGGGCAGCGGAGGCGCGCTCTAACGCTTCTACCCGATCGAGAGTTATCTACCAATGATTGAAGTAGATGCCGCCGTCATAACGGCGATAGTAGGCATCATCTCTCTGCTGATTGTAGCGGCCGGCGGCGCCTACTGGCTGGGCCGGCTCAGCAACCGGGTCGACCAGCTGGATGCGAAATTCGCGCAGCTGGACGCCAAAGTTGACCGGCTGGACGCCAAGGTTGACCGCCGGTTTGACGAACTCCGCAACGAGCTGCTGGACGAGATACGGCGCGGCAACCAGCAGCTGCTCTTGACTTTGGCGAACCACCGGCACGATACGGATGGCGACCCGGTGTTCCGTGTTCCGGTAGCCGCCGAGTAGTTGCGATTCACGATTATTGTCGGCCCCAAAGGCTAAACGCTTATGACCACGCTATTAATTGCATCCGACGTTCCCGCCGCCGGCAAAACCGCCGTCGCCGCCGGATTGGCCACCACCCTGCAACGCGCCGGACACCACGCCGCCGCCTGCAAACCGCTGTCGCCCGCCGGCGCCGCCGATCCTGACGCCCTATATTATGCCGCCCACTTTTGCGGCGGCGTGGCAGTAGCCTCCACCGACGACGACTCGGGGATGAACGCCGCCGCCAACGCCGTCCGCGCCCTGTCCGCCGATGCCGCCGATCCCATCCTCGTAGAAGTGGCTAACCCGGCCGTCGGCTCCGGCCTCTCCTCCGGTTTGCTGACCGGCTTGGCGGAGCGGTTGGCAGCCCGGGTATTCGCCATAGTTGACTGGCGCAGCGACTTGACGGCAACCGCTCTGGCCGACGCAGCCTCCGCTCTGGGCGGCCGCCTGGCCGGCATCGTCATCAACCGCGTGCCTCCTTACCGAACCGCCGCTGCCCAGTCTGTCCTCGACGAAGCCGCCGCTGCCGGCATCCCCGCATTGGCCGCCCTGCCGGAGCGACGCGAAATGCTGTCGGTAACCCTCAATGAACTGTCACGGCATCTCAATGGGCGCTGGGAACGGCAGCCCTCCGATGCCGAAGCCTGGGTTGACCGCTTTCTGATTGGCGGCAACATAATGGATTCGGGCGTCGGCTACTTCGGGCGGCATCAGCGTCAGGCCGTCATCACCCGCGCCGCGCGCCCCGATATTCAGATGGCCAGCCTTACCGACAACACGCGCTGCCTGATACTTACCGGCGGCGGTCGCCCTACCGAATACATACGGGTTGAGGCCGACAAGCACGACATCCCCATTCTGCTGGTGGACGACGACACCATCGCCGCCGCCGCCGCCATCGGCGGCCTGCCCGATGCGGCGGTTCCCCACTGCCGCCACAAAGCCGAACTGATGGCCGATGCCCTGGCCTCAAGGCTTGATGCAGCAGCCTTGCTGTAACCTAACCGCCCGGTCGCATCAGTCCGGTTATAACCGGTTTAGCGCCGGTTATAACCGGACTGGCGTAGCGGCGAACTGCGTTCAGTCTTGCATCTCAAACCGTTCCGACTGCGGCGGCTGCGCCCAGAGTTCCTCGGCTCCGGCCATCGCCGCCGCGCGCTCCGGGCTGGCGCGCCAGGCGTCGTAAATCTCGTTGCTTGCCCAAGTTACCAGCGTCGAAATCTTGGTCGGGTCGGCCTGTGAGATGAAAGTTTGCCGGGCGCCGAAACCCGGCGCGCGGCTTTGCGCCTCTCCGTTGCGTTCCAGCAGCGCTTTCGCCTCGGCAACCTTTTCGGGATGCGACCAGTGATGCGTAAGTACGCCAATCAGTGCCATATAGCAGTCTCCTTGCCCCCCTATATCGTTAGCGGTCTAGTCGTCGGCCGGGGTATGCCGGGCGGCGGGTTCCTCATTCGCCGACCCGGCCTGCGGTCCGGACGGCCGGTACAGCTGCATTGAGCCCTCCCATTTCACTCTCAAAATCACCGCCAGCACATAAGCAACCAGCGCCGAGCCGATGCTGAACACCGCCCCCATCTTGGCCGGCTCTCCGAATGCCGCCCCCGGCGTGCCTAGCGCAAAAGCCTTGTCCGCCACAAACAGCGCAACCGTCAATCCCAACCCGGCGATTATGGCGGTTACCAACAGATGCCGCACATTCATCCCGTCCGGCATCGGGAACCCAATCAGGCTGGCGACCCAGGAAAACAGCGTAATGCCGATGGCCTTGCCCACAATCAGCGACATCAGGATCATCATGGTTACCCATCCGATGTTGGAAAAGGCAACGCCGGCGTTGATAAACGCAAACAGGAACAGGCCAAAGTCCACAAACAGCTTGGTCTGATGCTCGTAGCGGTCCAGCGCGCTTTCGCTATGCCCGCCATGATGCCCGTTATGCTGATGCGCGGCATCGGCCCCAGTTTCGGAATGACCGTTTGCCGAATGACCATCGGCCCGGGCTCGGCTCGGCAGGAACGGCACGATGGGCACCAGCGCCAAAGCCGGTTCTACTCCCGCTTTGGCCAATCCCGCCCAGGACATCGCCCCGCCGATTACGATGAACGCCGGCCACCACTGCACCCGCAGCAGCCGCAGCGTCAGCACCGCCGCCATCCCGCCTACTACCAGCAGCAGCCACAGCGGTTCGATCGGATGCGACGGGTCCGGGTAGAACGCAGCGATGATTACCAAGCCGATGGCGTCGTCCGCAACTGCCAGCAGCAGCAGGAAGTTCACCGCCGGATGCAAAGGCCCGAAAATTATGCGGGCGGCCAGCCAGGCCAGCGCAATGTCCGTAGCGGTGGGAATCGCCCACCCCTTGGCCACGGCGCCAAAGTCATCGGTAGCCCCGTAAAACACCCAGGCCAGCGCCAGGTACATCCCGGCCGGGCCGAATATGCCGCCCATAGTGCCGAACAGCGGGTTGATGGCGCGGCGCAGCGGGTTCAGCACCCCGCCCGGCAGCGCCGCCTGCGTGATTTCTTTGGCGGCGATGCCAAAGAACAGGCACATAAACATCCCGTTGACGATGAAATGCAGGGTCAGCTTATGCCCCAGCACCTTACCCGTCCCGAGCAGTTCGCCCACGTTGAACTCCACCAGCGTTTCGTACCAGTGATGGTCAACATTGGCCGCAATCAGCCCCAGGACAACGCCCGCAATCAGCGGCAGCGAAAACTCCTGAATGATGCGGACGGCCCGCACTAGCGGGCTGATTTGAACGGCTGTTGCTGTTGGCGATTGCATTATTCGATTCTGCCGAAACTGATGATTGCCTGACGGCGGCTGACTGATGATTGATGATTAAGGATGCGCGATTGGCGGATGCTTGACGACCGCCGCCGTCGCGTCGCAGGGATTGTATTACCAACTATGGCCGATATGTCAACCCACGCCGGTCACCGGGCCGCGCTTTCAATCGGCCAATTAGCCGGAAAGCGTTTCCAATTAGGCGATTAGCCGGTCTCATTTTCCGTCATTCCAAACCCCTCAACCGTCGTTCCGGCGAAAGCCGGAATCCACGCACTCCAACAGACTCCGGTTTTCGCCGGAATGACGGAGCCATACCCTAACCCCCTTGTCAAACCAACTGCTGCCAGCAGTCGGCGGCTACCGACACCGGCCCGCCGTCATACACCCCGCGCGCTTCGGAAGCCAGCAGTTCCGTATGGGCGTGAAACGCATTGTCAATATGCGTCAAAGTCAGCTGCCGTACCCCCGCCAGTTGTGCGATGCGCCCGGCCTCTGCCGCCGTAGCGTGCGCCGCATTGTCCGCCCGGCTGCGGTCATCCTCCGTGCAGATTGCCTCGTGTATCAGCAGATCCGCACCCTCCGCCAGCTCCGCCAGCGCCGGACACCACCGCGTATCCCCGGAAAACACAATGACCCCGCCGCCGGACGCTTCAATACTGGATGCCCCAATGTCGGATGGCCCGCCGCCGGATGGCCCAACCCCCGATGCTTCAATCCGCCAGGCGATAGCCCCGCCGATATGGTCAACCGGGGCGCATTTCGCCCGCACCCCGGGCGTAATCTGAATCCACTCCCCCGGATCCGCCGGCCGGAAGTCAAAGACCCGGCGTCCGTCATTTCGCCGCGCCCCGTTGGCGTCAACGGACAGCCCCCGGCGCGGATAAGACAGCAACACCCCCACATCCGCCAGCGCCGCCCCGGAGCCGTAAAGCTGCATCGGCCTTTCATCAGGATTGCGCCGGCTGCGCTGCATCTCAATGTGCGGCAGCCCCTCGCAGTGGTCGGGATGGCTGTGCGTAAGCAGGCAGTGGTCAAACTCAACGGGCGACATCCCCAGCCGGTTGGCGTGGCGCAACACCGTATTGCCCGATGCGGCGTCCAGCAAAATCCGCTCCCCGCCGGGACATTCCAGCACAATGGCGGTATGATTCCGCAAAATGCAGCCCCCCGCCCCGGTGCCCAGATAGCTGACCGTAAATCCCGCCGTCTGCACCGCATCCTCCATCATAATCCTCCATCATATTGCGCCAATCCTGCGCTGCTTAAGGCGGCATACCCGGATTCCGGCCTGTGTCGGAATGACGGATTGATTCCCCAACTATTTAACTCAATCCGCCCGGCGCAGCTCAATCCATCCGGCGCAGTGCGACGCGCGAATGCGGCAGTACCGCCGGATTGACCAGAAACTCCGGCATCCGGCCTTGCAGCACATCCACCGTCGCCTGCGCCGTCCGCACTTCCAGCTCCCGCACCGATTGCTGCGACAGAAAGGCCACATGGGGCGTAACGATTACATTGTCCAGCGCAAACAGCGGATGGCCGGCGGGCGGGTTCGCCGACTCCATCACATCCAGCCCGGCGCCGGCGATGACGCCATCCCGCAGCGCCGCATAAAGCGCCCCTTCGTCCACAATCGGGCCGCGCGCGCAATTAATCAGATAAGCCGACGGTTTCATCAATGACAAAGCGCGCGCGTCAATCAGCCCCTGCGTCGCCGAATTCAGCGGCGTATGCGCCGTTACATAATCGGCGCCGGCCAGCAGTTCGTCCAGCGCCGCCGCCGTTGCGCCGTCCGGCATTGCGGCATCCGCCGGCAGATAGGGGTCGCTAACCAGGATCGACAGCCCGAAAGCGCGCGCTTTCTCGGACACCGCCCGCCCGATGCGTCCAAACCCGACGATGCCGATAGTCTGCCCGCGCAGCCGGGTAAGCGGATGCGGCGCGGCTACCCCATCCCAGCGGCCCGCCTTGGCGATGCCGTCATAGAACCCAATCTGCCGATTCCACGCCAGCAGCAACGCCATCACATGGTCGCTGACCTCATCTACGCAGTAATCGGGAACATAGGTAACGGGAATGCCCAGTTCCGTAGCGGCATCCACCGCAATGTTGTCCACGCCCACCCCATAACGGCTGATGACGCGGCAGCGCACGGCAGCCCGCACCACGGCCGGCGTAACCTGTGCAAAGCAAGTCATAATAGCATCGCAGTCCGCCGCCAAAGCCGCCAAGGTGGATTCGGCGCCGTCGGGGGCTTCTACAACTTGGACGGCATCACCGAGGCCCGCAGCCAAAACCGCCCGCTCCGGCCCCGTAGAGGGCCAAACAAAATCGGTAATTAGAATGCGGGTAGAATTAGTGACCGTCGGCATAATGACCACAGAACGGATTGAGTGTAGAATGTCGTTGCTACACGGGCAAGCCGTTGCGGAGCATAGTATAGCCTAAATCTGACGCAGTGGGAGCAGCAAAATGAACACGACTTCAAGAGGACAAGAATTAGTGCGCGGGTCTGACGGTTTGCCGGTTTTGGAAGTAGCAGATCACGCCAAAGAGAAGGAATTCGCGATTGAGCGGATCGTCGGTATTTTCAACGCCGGAATGCAGCGCAAGTGGAGCCGGCGGTATTACATTGACCTGTTTGCTGGGCCAGGGGTTTGCCACATCAGAGGAACCACTACCGAAATTGACGGATCGCCGATGTTGGCTGCCAAGTCCAAAGCCAAGTTCACGGACTATTTCTTGGCCGACAAAAATTCAGAGACCCTTGACGCACTGGAACAGCGCATCACCAAGTTGGCGTTGCCGGACCAAACCAGAGTCCATTACTACAATGACGACGCTGATGCAGTCGTGGAGAAAATTTTAGGCGACTTGCCGCCGGCTGAGAGCTCGTTGGGATTAGCCGTTTTAGACCCTTGGGGGTGGGATTTTTCCTTTGATGCGATAGCCAATCTATCGCACGAGCGGCGCCTTGATCTGGTCGTCAATTTCCCCATCGGCTACATCAAACGCAACTGGGAAAAGGAACTGCCTCAATTGGATAGGTTTATGAACGGCGCCGGCTACAAACGCCGGTTTCAGGATGCAATGCGACGGCAAAGTCCGGGTGAGAGGCCGGCACGGGTTTTGCTGGATTCATATAGCGACGAGCTCAAGAACATCGGGTATAGCTCCATACGGGATAACGTTGTGGTGGATAATTCGCGGCATCTTACTCTGTACTGCCTGATTTTCGCCAGCAAACACGAACGCGGCGTTGATTTCTGGGACAAAGTCACCAACAGACAGCAAAGCGGGCAATTTAGAATGTCGGTTTGAGCGAACATCATGGCAACCACCAAAATCGAATGGACCGACTCCACCTGGAACCCGGTCACGGGCTGCAATAAAATCAGCCCCGGCTGCAAGCATTGCTATGCCGAGCGGATGTCCCGCCGACTCCACGCCGCCGGGATGCCCAAGTATCGCAACGGCTTTGCCGTCGCCATCCACCCCGATACGCTGGACATCCCCCTGCGCTGGCGCAAGCCCCGCTCCATTTTCGTCAACTCCATGAGCGACCTGTTCCACGTCGATGTTCCCGCGGATTTCATCCGCCAGGTTTTCGCCGTAATGGAACAAGCCCATTGGCACCGCTACCAAGTACTAACCAAACGCCCGGAACGCGTGGCGTCGCTCAACGACCAACTGCCCTGGCCGGCCCAAGTCTGGCTGGGCGTCAGCGTAGAATCCCAACAGTACACCCACCGCATTGACTTGCTGCGCCAGACCGATGCCGCCGTCAAATTCCTGTCGCTGGAGCCGTTGCTCGGCCTCCTGCCCAACCTCGACCTCCGCGGCATCGATTGGGTTATAGTAGGCGGCGAATCCGGCCCCGGCGCCCGCCCCATGCGTGAGGAATGGGCGCTGGACATCCGCGACCAGTGCATAGCTGCCGGCGTCCCGTTCCATTTCAAGCAGTGGGGCGGCATATTCAAAAAGCGCCACGGCCGGCTGCTGGACGGCAGAACCTGGGACGAAATGCCGCATTACCCTCCCGCCAACCCAGCATCAGGATAACCGCAATGTCCATCCGCTACGGCATCAGCCTGCTTGCCGACCCCGACTTTACCGCCCGCGTGTACCGGGCGCGCCAGCTCATCTGCGGCCAGTACGCTTGCTGGGCCGCCGAAATGCATATGGTGCATCTCCCCCTCTCTGACTACTTTGCCCTTGACGATGCTGCCAACTCCGGCAATGGCGAAAGCAGCGGCAACGGCAGCGCTGCCGCCGCATCCGAAACCGGCTTGGCCGCCGAACTGGAGCAGCTGGCGACGCGCTACCGCCGCGTTGCGCCCCGTTTCCCCCTGTTCAACCGCGGCATCGCCGCCGCCCGCCCCGACGCCGCCGGCGGCGGCAGCATCCGGCTGGACTTTTCCCCCGAAGTAGTCAACGAATCCCTCTACCGACTGCAATCGCTGGTAGCCGACCTGCTGGAACGCAGCCCGGCGGCCTCCGGACCCCGCTGCGTGTTCGGCCCCGATTTCCCGCCCCAAATTCCCCTGCTGTCCCACGCCAGCCTGCCCGACTCCGTATTTGACGGCGCCCTGGAATTCGCCCACGCCGTCGTCGACGACCTCAAAGTATCCCAAATTACCCGCGCCTGGCGCATCACCCTGATCCGCTTTGAATCCGCCGCCGCCGGCGCGGACTGGTCAGCCGGACGCTGGGCCGCCGATCTGAGCTGGCAGGCCCTCGCCAGCTGCCGACTTTAGCGTTGCCCTCCCCTCTCCCAATTCTCTATCCTGGAAAAAGGACTATACCGGAAAAGCCCGGTCCAAAGCCTCCCGCTGCTCCGCCGTCAGCGACCAGCCCGACGCGGCGCAGTTGGCTTCCGTGCGCGCCACGCTGTCCGACTTGGGGATGGCGATTATCCCCGGCTGGTCGGCTGCCCAGTTCAGCGCCACTTGCGCCGCCGTCTTGCCAACCGCCTGCGCGATTTCGGCCAGCGTATCCGGCCCCCGACCGATGCCCAAGGTGTGCCGCAAACGCCCGCCGCCGCCGTTGCCGTTGCTTACCAGCGTCCCTTCCGCCAACGGAGAGTAAGCGATGACGGTTATCGCATTGCGGCGGCAGTACGGAATAACATCCCGCTCGGCGCCCCGCCGCCGCAAGTTGTACAAAATCTGGTTGGACACCAGCGGATTGTTCCGCAGCGCGCCCTGCGCCGCCTCCATATCCTCCACCGCAAAATTGCTGACGCCAATATAGTCCACCACGCCGTCATCAACCAGCTTTTCCATCGCCCGCATCGTTTCCGACAGGGGAATCCGCGGGTTGGGCCAGTGGATTTGATACAGGTCAATCTTGTCAATGTTCAGCCGGCGCAGGCTCTGCTCGGCGGCGCGCAGCACGGCGTCATAGCCCAGATTGCCGCCCAGCACTTTGGTAGCTACGATAACCTGCTCCCGGATGCCGGCAACGGCGGCGCCGACGGCGTCCTCGGTGCGGTACATCTCGGCGGTGTCAATCAGGTTGGCGCCCAGCGCAACGCCCCGGCGCAAAGGCGCATCGCCGCCGGCGCAAAGGCGCATCGCCGCCGGCATAACGCCAGGTGCCCAGTCCAATTTCAGGAACCGCTACGGAAGTCGGGCCAAGCGGCTTGGTTCGCATCACGATTGCCTCCTGCGGAATTGCTGCCATCGTTTAAAAGTCCCCCCCATTATGATAGAATACACCCACGCTAGAAAGAGGAGATGCCAAAATGACCGGGCAGCACACCGCAACCATAAGCTTCGACGTCCAGGTCCGTTTGGAGGACCGGGGCGACCGCTGGGCGGCATATATCGAGCCGCCGGCGATAACCGTCTATGCTGCATCCGAGGATGCCGTAAGAGAGCGCATCAACACGGCGCTGGATTTCTTTATGGAGCATTTCGGCGCCGACTATGACGGCGTGATGAAGTTGCGGCAGTATCTTGATGCCCACGGCGTCCCGAATGTCGTCATTGAAAACGCGCCCGTCAGCCCGATACGCTACCGGCGCCCGGTCACTTTCCCTCCGGTCACTTTCCCTATGGAGGCTGCCGCCAGTGCCTGAACCCATTTCCAGAGAACAATCTGATTTTGCGCTGTCCCGTATGGGGTACTCCGTCGCCGCCGTTAAATTCGGCTTGGTGAGTTACCGTTGCGACCAGTATCCCGGCGAACCGGAACGGCTGATGGATTTTGATTTCAGCTATGGCCCAATCCCTTGGGACGACTATCGCTCCATTCTGGAATATGAGGGGGCCAGCGTGAGCGTGTTCCTGTCGGAATTGGAATTCTGATTGCCGGCCGTAGGGGATAGCGCCATCATCCCCCTACCCCCGTATCTGCCGTATGTACCGTTCCATAGACGCCCGTACCGCCGCTTTCGCCCCCGTCATCACATTCCGATCCCACCACCCGCCATAGATGCGGTCAAACTCATACGGCTCTACCGCCGCTACTACCTGCCGCACCGTAGCCTCCGGCAGCGGTATCAAATTCGGGTAGCTGTACATAAAACTCACATACCGCCGGTCGGGCACCACCGTGATGCTGTCCCCCACGAACAGCGCGCCCTTCCTCTCCGCGCCGCCCGCCCAGTGCAGTACCGCGCTGCCGTCAAAATGCCCGCCGGTGCAAATCAGCGTTGCCCCCGGCGCCAACTCCAGCGGCTGCCCGTCCCAATAGCGAATCGCCCCATCAGGCCGCATTACCCATTGCCGATCCGCCTCCGGTATGTAGATGGCGGCGTCAAAGGCGCGGCTCCACTCCACCATCGCATCGTAAAAATGCGGATGCGACATCACGATGGCCGCAATGCCGCCCCGTTCCCGCACCGCCGCAATGCCCGCATCATCAATGTAGCTGATGCAGTCGTACATTACATTGCCGCCGGGCGTCTGCGCCAGCAGAGCGCGCTGCCCAATGGAAAAGCTGGGCGTGATGCCAATGCCGGTCAGCCCCGGCTCCAGGTCGCGGACGTCGGTCTGGTAGCCGTCGGCGCGCATTTCGTCCAGCGTCGTCCACTGCTGCCCGTTCCAGCCAATGTACTGGCGCTCGTCCCGGCAGATGGCGCACTCCGCCGGCGGCGCCAACGATTCGGCGTGCTGCACCCCGCAAGTCCGGCAAATATAGTTCGGCACGGCCTGGTCCTCCTCTAAACGGTTTGGGCGACAACCTGATTGGTCGGCAACCGGTTTTTGCGATAGGGCATTGTAACCCACCGGCGCAAGACTCACCCGCCGGATTAGCGCCGAATTGGCGGGCCGCTTGGCGCCGGATTAGTGGCCGCTTGGCGCCGCATTGGCGCCGGGCTTTCCGGTTGCTCAACGCCCGCCGTGCGCCGTCGGGCCGGAACGCATCAGCAAAGTCGGCCCAATCGCCAGTATGGCAATAACCCCGGCGGCCCGAAAGAAGTTGTGAAACAGCGACAGGCTGGCCGTTTGCAGCGTCTCCCGGTATTCGGCGAAAGCCTGCGCTCGGCCGGCGGCGTCCAGCCCCGGCATCGTCAGCGGCGACGGCGTATCCGACAGGATCGCCAGAAACTCGTTCACGCCCCACGCCGACAGCGCCGCCATCCCCAGCGTCATCCCCAGCATCCGCGCTACTACCACCATTGACGCCGACACCGCCCGATAATCCTCCGGCGCAGCCTCAATCGCCCGGTGCATTATCGGCGCAATCACCAGCCCGAACCCGATGCCGGACACCAGCAAATCCAGCGTCAGCCGGGGTTCGGCTATGCTGATTTCCCAGCCGCTGAGCCGGAACATCCCGACCGCAATGAGCAGCAGCCCGACAACCGTTATCGGACGGGCGTCCACCCGGCGCAGCAGTACCCCCCCGATTACCGAAAACACCGGAATCGTCGCCGTCATCCGCAGCAGCCACAGCGCCGCCGTGAACGAATCCACCGGACGCTCCGGCACATCCATTACCGTGTTCGCCATTATGACGATGCTCGCCATTGCGATAATCAGCGCAACCCCCACCAGCAGCTGCGCCAGGTTGGCGGCGGCAAAAGTCCACGCCCGGAACAAAGCCGATGCCAGCAGGGGCATCGCCGCGCGCCGCTGCCACCACGCCAGCAGCCCGGCGCACGCCGCCGCGCCGACTAGCATCCCATAAGGCAACCACGATGTCCCCCGAAACAGGCCGTCATGGGCAAAGGCGAAACAGAGCAACGCCAGGCAGCTGGTGAGCGCCGCCGCCCCCGGATAGTCCATGCGCGGCGGCGGCCCCGGCGGATGCGGCTGCCGCCCCAAAAACAGCAGCGCCGCTGCGATAATCGCCGCCTGCGGTATGTTGAGCCAGAAAATCGCGCGCCACCCCCACAGCTCAATCACTGCTCCCCCGTAAGCCGGCCCCAGCATACTCCCCGCCTCGGCCGCGCCGGCCACGATGCCCAAGGCCAGGCCACGCTGCCGGGAGGCTACCAATGCCGCCGCAATCGCCAGGCTGATGGGTACGGTGCCCCCGCCGCCGATGGCCTGCACTACCCGCGCCGCTACTATCTGATCCAGCGGCGCCGCAACTCCGTTCAGCCATTCCCACTGCCCCGACAATGCCACCAGCGTCGTGCCGACGGCGAAAATCCCCAGCGACGCCAGGTACAGCCGTCGGTAGCCATATACATCCGCCAGCCTGCCCAATGTCGGCATCGCCGCCGTGTAGCCCAGCAGGTATGCCGTTACCACCCAGATTACCGACTCCAGCCGGAACAGCTCCACTCTCAGATCGGTCATCACCGCCGGCAGCGCCGTTACCACCACCGTCTGGTCCAGCGCAGTGATGAATACGCCGGCGGCAATGGCGGCAACCATCACCCAAGGCGGCAATGTGAATTGCCGGCGAAAAATCAGCATTGACGACGCGACGCGGTGCGGCGCAACAGGCCGGCGCCGCATAAATGCCCGATACCGGATAAACCCCTGATGTCGGATATGCCAGATGCCGGATAAATCCCTGAGGCCGGCAGCCGCCTGGCTAACCCCCGCCGCTGACATCAACAAAGTTCTGCGGCAAAGTAATCGGCAATGGGCTGTTGATGTCGCTGATGATCAGTTCCCGCGCCGTGTCATCCGCATCATACGGGCCGATCGGGCCGATTATCAGCGCCTTGCGCGGCAGCAGATCCGCCTTGTCAATCGACAGCAGCACGGTTACATCGGGCCGGTCGGACGCCTCCAGCAGCGTCCATCCCATCACCGACGCCGGGGCGCCGCCCCGAATCTGATAGGCCGGATCCCCGTCAATTGCCACATCGTCCAGCAGCTCCGGATCCTCAATCCCCCGCATGATTTCGGCCATAATGCCGGCCAGCCGTTCCACCTCCAGCGGCACGGCGCCATAAGGCTGTTTAGTCCAAGCCCGGCTGGCCGGATCAACCAGATAATACGCGTCCCGGGTCACGACCAGTTTCAACTGCACAAATATGCCGTCATCAGTGGACGCCGCCGGCCCGGATACCAGAAAGCCGCCGACCGTTAACTCCGCCCCTTCCTCCGCGTTCCAAATGCCTTCGGCATCGGTGATTTTGGCGGAAATGCCGTCCACGAAAATGCTGCCGTTAGGATGCCCCAGCGTGAACCGCATCGACTGCGCCGCTTCCGTCAACGCTGCCGAGCCGGCCAGGATTTCCGGCGCGGTGAGTGCCGGCGTCGGCGTCGGCTGCAATTGCAATGCCGACGGCGTACCCTGAGCCGACTCGCGGACGGCGTCCAGCGAGCCGCCGGCGCAGGCGGCGGCCGGCGCCATTGCCAACAGCGTCAGCAGCAGCAGCGATATTAGCGACCATCGCGGCTGCGACGGTAAGAGCCGCCGCAACCGCGGTTTCAGGGATGGTAAAGCGGATGGCAAAACGCAGTTCATCGTAAATCCTTTCAGATGAACGCCGCAAACAGCAGCGGCGAGGCAGCCATAATCATAAACATCGCAACGGTGATTCCGGTAACCACCCACCCGATTATTCGCAGCCGAATGGCGCAGATTAGCGCCCCCAGCATCCCCGACGCCGCGCACAGCAATGCCATCGCCACGCCTATCGGCCCGGCGTACAGGAACTGCACCGGAAAGTCAATGTCAAAAGGCGTAGAACTGGTCAGCACATAGAACGCCATTATCGTCAGCAGGCTTATGAACCCGTAAAAGCAAAGTATGACGACCGCCATTGCGGTTGCGGCCAAATTCACCGCCAGCAAGTCATATCGCATCTTTTCTGCCGCTCCCGCGCGCCCCCCAAAGACTGACCCACCGCCGCCGCCATTATACCACCGCCCAACTGCCCGTCAATCCGCCAACGGCCACCCGCAGCGTCTCCACCCAAGCGCCCCCCACCCGTCATTCCGCTCCCTCAACCCGGCATTCTGCCCCCTTAAACCGTCATTCCGGCGCAAGCCGGAATCCAAAATCGCCGTCCATCCCCTCCATCCATGCCATTACCCCATCTCGTCCATCCTGTCCATCGGTGTCAATACCCCCAACCGGAATGCCGGCCCCGGCCATCTCCTACCGGAGCGGGTCAGTGCAACGGTCGCACCCGGTACACCGCCCCGTCGCCAAATACCGCCAACCGTTCCAGCCCCGGCGTCAGCGCATCCGGCTCAATATCGCACCAATTCCGGTATTCCCCGCGCCGGTCAAACCAGATTATGTAAGCGTAATCCTGCCGGACGGCGTCATTGCGCTCAATTTTCGTCATTGCCCGCCGCAGCCACGCCGGGCAGTCATCATCCGCTTGCACTCTTACGGATATTTTGCGCTGCTCCAAATCGACAAACCACCACAGCCGGCCCGCGTGGTTGGTGTACACCGTCCCGGCCACGGGATGCGCTTTCAGATATGCCGGCGTCTCCCCGTCCCGCCATTGCGCGGTGTTGTAAGTATCCCCGATGTAGCCGCTTTCCAGCGCCGTCGCCGTTTCCGCCAGCCCGCTGCGGGTTTCATAAGCCAGGTTCGCCGCCCAGAGCAGCAGCGCCGCCGTCGCCGCCACCCACTTCAGCGCCGCCAGCCATCCCCGCGCCTCAATCCGCAATACCCGGTCTGCAAACAGGGCACCGACCAGCAGCAGCGGCGTCAATATCGGCATCAGGTATCTGCTGTCGATGCTTTGGGCGGCCCGGTCGCTGACCACGATAAGCACTGTCATAACATATACCGCCGCAAATACCGCAAAAGGCAGCGCCGACGCCAGACCCGTACCCGGGCTGGAGGTAGAGGCCGTATCCCGGCTGTCAGCCCGGCCCGCCCCAGTCAAACGCAAGTAGAGCAAAAACCCGACCGTCGCCGCCAGCGCGGTCAAGCCCACGCCCGCCCAGAACCATCCGGACCAATCCCCAACTGCCGTGTCGGCAATCTGCAAGTAACGCAGCGCTCCGTCGGCCAGGTCCCGCAGCGCATCGCCAGTAGTGTAATCCACATCCCGATTTGGCGATACAATCCACGACCCGGACACCGCATAGTTGCGCGCCATATAAGCGGCCAACGGAACGGACGCCGCTACCCCGTAAGCCGCGGCATACGCCAGCCTCACCCGCGCCGGCATCTTGGGGATCGCCAATATCAGCAGCACCCCGGTAAATATCCCCGCCACCCCCATATACCGCGTAACGGCGGCGAGGCCGGCGCAGACCGCCGCCGCCGCCAACGGCAGCCGCCTCTCCGGTCGTTTCAGGAACGCCTCCAGTTGCAGCAGCGACAGTAAAATCAGCAGAACGAACAGCGTTTCCGTCCATAGATACGACGCCGCATTGACTAGCGGAGACGCCGCCATCACCGTCAGCGCCCCGGCAACGGCAATTACCCCGTACTTGACCCGACGCCGCAGCCATAACCCCGCCAGCAGCGTCATCAGTCCAAATGCGGCGACGTTCACCAGCCGCGCCGCCGCAACGGGTTCAATCCCCAGCCGGCTGACGCCCGCTAATACCAGCGGATACAGCGGCGGGGTTAGCAGAGAAGGCCTTCCGGTGGCGTCTTTTAGTCCCTTGCCTTCCGCTATGCTTTCCGCCGTCGCCAGATAGTTCAGCGAGTCGTTGGTTAATCCCAGGCCGTATTCCCCGGTGCGAACCCACAGGTGCGCCGCCCCGGCCAGCGCAATCACAATCAGCAGCGCCGGCCCGGCCCAACGTCTTACCCGTCGCCAGTGTTCCCTGCCCATATCGCCCCAATCGCCGTTATCAAGTCAAACCCGCACTATTCCGTCCATCCCCGTCATTCCAACCCCCAACCGTCATTCCGGCGCAAGCCGGAATCCAAAATCCCCATCCCCTTCATCCATGCCATTACCCCATCCCGTCCATCCTGCCCATCGGTGTCAATACGCCCAGCCGGAATGCCGGCCCCTTTACCGTCATCCGTCTCTTCTGCCGTCACCGCGGCGACCACACCGCCAGGCTGCCCCCGGCAATGTCGTGCAGGCTGCCGTCCTCAACGCCCGCTACGAATATCCGCGAGCCCCCGCCGCTGCTGCCATTGCGCCGCTGCGCCAGATACTGCTGGTCGCCCGCAATCGTTATGCCGGAGCCGTCGGGCGCCCATGGGCTATGGCTCCGCGCGTATTGGTCAAAAAACGCCAGCATCAGAAAGGCGGCGCCCGTAGGCGAAAACTGCAACCCCCCGGCCGGCCTATCGCCATCGCCGTTACCTTCAACATCGCCGATGCCACCGCCGGCAATATCGCCGTCATCAATCCGCCATTCCATAGTGCGCTCCTCAGCGTTCAGAGATACCCAGGCCAGCCGCTCGCCCGCCGGCTCCCAGAAAAACGCCAGCGTCCATTCATCCTCCTGGACAACCCGCTCCACACTGCCGTCGGCGGCTATCAGACGCAGCCGCCGGTACGCCGGCGCGCCGTCATTCTGCCGGTCGGCCAGCGCAATGATGTCCCCATCAGGCGACCACAAAAAAGCGCAGTCGCCTTCCACTTCCGCCAGGCGCATCGGTAGGTAATCGGCCCGGGCCGGACGCGACAGCCACAACGCCTCGCTGTCCCCGCCGGGCCCCGACCACGCCAGCTGCTCCCCGTCCGGCGACCAGGCCGGCGTCCGAAAAGACCGCGACCGGCCAATCGTCTGCGCCGTTGCCTGCGTGAAAGCCGCATCAAAGCGCAGCGCCAGCACCTCCTCTCCGCTGTGCACCGCCAGCCACCGGCTGTCCGGCGACCAGTCAAAATACAAGGGCGCGCCCCGACGCACTGCTATCGGCATTGCCGGCGCCCGGATGCCGTCCCCCGGATTGCCGTCCGCTACGAACAGCGTCAATCCCTCCCGCGTCGCCGCCGTGATGCCCAGCAGACGCCCGTCCGGCGACCATTGCACATAGTGCGGAGTCCCCTCGGCGATCGGCAGCGGGTCATCGTTGACAAACACCGGCCCCCCGACGCCCGTTTCCGCCTCCAAAGATTGGACGCTAACCTCCGGCGGCCCCGACTCTCGCCCCTGAATCATTGAGACCGCAATGCGGGATCCATCAGGCGACCACGCCGGCCAGCTGTACACCCGCTCCGCGCGCAGCGGTTGCGCCAATACGCCGCCGATGCCCCGGCCCGCATCAGCCACCACGCCAGCCGTCAGCAGCTGTCGATAGGAACCATCCGGGTTGACGGTTTCCAGCTGGCCGTCGTCATCAATGTAAGCGATGCGATTGATGCTTATATCATTGACGCCCATATCATTGATGCTCGTATTATTGATGCCCATAGCAAAGTCGGGATTGCCGGCAGCCGGGCCGGCAGGGCGGCAGGCCAACGCCGTCGCCGCTATCAGAACCGCCGCCGCCAATGCCGGAATTATCCGCAAATCGCCGGACGACGGCAAGCGACGCCATCCCCGGCAAAAACGGCAAATTACTGGCGCGCCCATCCCCGCTACCGTACCACCCCCCGCTAAGTTTAGCAAACCCAACCACCACCGCCCGAATCGCCTTACGCATTATTCCGAACCCAACCGTCATTCCACCCCCCCAACCGCCATTCCACCCCCCAACCTGCCATTCCAACCCCCCAACCGTCATTCCGGCGAAAGCCGGAATCTATGGCTGCCGGCTTCATTGCCATAGTGTCGGATTACGATACTAGCTGCCGACTTTCGCCGGAATGACGGTTGAATTTAACGGCATACCCCGCAAGAGGGTTGAATAAAGGTTGCGCCAATGTGGTTTAATAGGCGGCATACTCCGCAGATTTGCCGGGAGGTACAGCAGATTTTGAGCCGCAATACCGACATTTTGGCACCTCCGGGGCCGCATCCCCCGCTGGGACGTGTGCTGATGGTGCAAGGCACGGCCTCCCACGTCGGCAAAAGCGTCCTCGTGTCGGCGCTGTGCCGGATGCTGCGCCAGGACGGCTTTCGCGTCGCCCCTTTCAAGGCGCAGAATATGTCCAACAATTCCTATGTAACCCCCGACGGCGGCGAAATCGGACGCGCTCAGGCCGTCCAGGCCGAAGCCGCCGGTGTGGACGCCCGCGTTGAGATGAACCCCGTTCTCCTCAAGCCCGAAGCCGACAGCCACGCCCAGGTAGTGCTGATGGGCCGCCCCCTAACCTCTGCCCGCGCCCGCGACTACTTTGACCTCAAAGCCACCCTGTGGCAATCGGTTGCCCATTCGCTGGACACCCTGCGCCGGCAGTACGATGTGGTCGTCATTGAGGGCGCCGGCAGCCCCGCCGAAATCAACCTGAAAGCCACCGAAATCGTCAATATGCGCGTTGCCCTCCACGCCAATGCCCCCGTCCTGCTCTGCGGCGACATCGACCGGGGCGGCGTGTTCGCCTCTCTCGTCGGCACCCTCCAATTGCTGGACGACGCCGAGCGCGCCGCCGTCAAAGGCTTGCTCATCAACAAGTTCCGCGGCGACATCTCTCTGCTGTCCGACGGCCTGTCCTGGCTGGAGGATTACACCGGCAAACCCGTCGTCGGCGTCGTACATCATTACCGCGACATTCACATCCCGGAGGAGGACTCGGTAGCCTTGGACTTGACGCCGCCATCCGACTCGGACGCCGCCATTCTGGATGTGGCCGTAGTTCAGCTGCCGCACATCTCCAACTTTGACGACTTTGACCCGCTGGCGCGGGAGCCGGGCGTGTCCCTGCGCTATGTGCAGCAGGGCAGCCGCCTGGGCCGCCCCGACCTGATTATCCTGCCCGGCAGCAAAACTACCATCCCCGACCTGCTCTGGATGGAACGCCAGTCCCTTACGCCGGCTGTCGCCGACGCTTTTCGGCAGGGCGCATCCGTCATCGGAATCTGCGGCGGCTATCAGATGCTGGGCCGCAAGCTGTACGACCCTGACGGCATCGAATCCACGGTGCCGGCCGCCGACGGGCTGGGCCTGCTGCCGCTGACGACTACATTCGCCGGCACGAAAGAAACCCACCGCATCCGCGCCGCTGTCCGCCCCGAAGCGGCCCGCGCCGGCGCCCTGCTGGCCGGCGCCGCCAACGCAATGGTATCCGGTTACGAAATCCATATGGGGCGCACCGTCGGCGAGGGCATCATCCCGCCTTTCGCCGTCAGCGACCGCGCCGACGCTGCCGTTACTGCGGAAACTGCCCTTGACGGCGCCATAGACGCCTCAGGGCGGATACTGGGCACCTATATCCACGGCCTCTTTCACAATGCCGGCATCCGCCGCGCCATCCTGCAAGAACTGGCGCGGCGCAAGGGATTGGCCCTGCCCCCGGCCGGCGCCGAACTGGCCCGCGACCAGGAATACGACCGCTTGGCCGACTGGGTTCGCAGCAGCCTGCGTATGCCGCTGGTGTACGCTATGACGGGATTGACGCCGGCAGTATGACCCCAATCGCCAGAGGCACAATTCACTTGGTAATCGGCGGCATCCGTTCCGGCAAAAGCGCCTGGGCCGAGACGCGCGCCGCAACGCTGGCATCGGATGGCGCTGGCCGCCCCGTCATCTATATCGCCGCCGGCGTTGCCGCCGCCGCTGCTGATGCCGCAATGCAGCAGCGCATCCAACGGCATCAGGAACGCCGCCCGGCGCACTGGCAGACCCTGGAAGCCCCGCTCAATCCGGTAGGCGCGCTGCAAGCCGCGTCGCTTGACCCGGCAACCCGTCCGGTTCTGCTGCTGGACTCGCTGGACGGCTGGGCTTCCAACCTACTCTTGGAACATGAGCGGACGCCGCCGGCCGAACTGGAAGCCCGGGTAACGGGCGCCGCGCTCCGTTTCATCATCCTCGCAACCCAACTGAAAGCCGACGCCCTTATCGTCAGCAGCGAAGTAGGCCAGTCGCCCGTAGCAATGACGCCTCTGGGCCGCCAGTTCCAGGACTTGCTGGGAACGCTGAACCAGGCCGTCGCCGCCGTCGCGGACGAAGTAACCTTGCTGGTAGCCGGCATCCCCGTGCCGGTGAAACGCCCCGGCGCCGCCGCCTGAACGCCCAATGCCCGGAGCGGTCATCGGAACGGCTGCCGCGCTGGCTCCCGGCACTTGCGGCGAACTGGTGCAGGGAATGTCCGACGGCATCAATTTCCTGATAACCTGCCCGGTCAATCAGTTTTCCCGCGCCACCGCCACGCTGTACGCCGGCCCCGACGATCCCGCCGATACCGATGCCGATGGCGCCGATGCCGCCATATCGGTATCTGGCCCGCCGGTGTTCGGAATTGACCATCTGCCCAAAACCCGGCAGGCCGTTGCCATTGCGCTGTCCGAAATTGAACGGCGGGCCGGCATCGCCAACCTGTCCGCTGCGCTGTCCGTGTCCAGCCCCATCCCCGTCGGCAAAGGGATGGGCAGCAGCAGCGCCGATATTGCCGCCGCCGTGTCCGCCGTGTCCGCCGCCGCCGGAATTGCCTTGCCGCCCGCAGTTATCGCCCGCATCGCCCTGGCCGTTGAACCCACCGACGGCGTAATGTTCCCCGGCATCGCAATGTTTGACCACCGGCAAGGCCGGATTGCCGAGTCGCTGGGGCCGCCGCCGCCGCTGGAAGTCATCGCCATTGACCGCGGCGGGCAGGTGGACACTCTGGCATTCAACGCCGTGGATCGGACGGCGCAATGGACGGCGGTATCCGCACAAACCGCCGCCGCCGTTGACTTGGTGCGGGAGGGCATCCGCCGCAGCGACCCGGATCTAGTTGGCCGAGGGGCTACCATCAGCGCGCAAGCCGGGCATCCCCCCGACGCCGGCCCATGGGTAGAACGGGCGATTGCGCTGGCCCAGGCAATCGGCCCCGGCGCCGTCGGCGTCAATGTAGCCCACAGCGGCACCATAGTAGGCATCCTGCTGGACGCCCGCCGGCGGCGCAGCAAGCCGGCATTCCGCCAAACCCAGCAGGAATTCCCCGACGCCGCCAGTGTGCAGCACTTCCGGGTCATCGGCGGCGGAGCGCGCCCCGGATAGCGACCGCAGAGTTAGCCCAACAGCTCCCGCCGGGCCCGTTCCGGCGCAATGGCCGGGATTGGCGAGTCAACAAAATCCCGAATGTTGCGAGTAACGATGTATTGAGCGCCGGCAGTATGCGCGGCGGCAACCTGCATCGCATCCTCAAAGTCGCGCATCGGCAGCGACAAAGCATAGCGAAGGGCGTCGCCGCCAGTAGGCACCACGGTGATGAAGTCGGCCAGCCGCTCTATGAAAGTCAGCGCCGCGCTCCTGCCGATGGCGCGATTCGCTACATAAAAGAGAGTGGCTACTGAGTGCCAGGCGACGAATGCCGGCGTTGCAGTCTGCTGGATCCGGTTTAGCAGCTCCTCCGCCTCTAGAGAATACGGCTTCCGATCCAGCGCCAGATCAACGAGCACGTTGTTGTCAATCAGCATAGTAAATACTTGCGGGACAGATATTCGTAGCGCGCTTCATCAGGGGTAACGCCAGCCGGCAGCCTGAATTTGCCGCGCCAGACGGCGCCAAAGGGCAGTGCTTTCTCGCCATGCCGCCGGCGCCATTGGAATAGCTGCTGATTGGCGTAGCCGGCATATTTTCCGAATTCGCTTTGCGCGCGCTTTATCGCTGCATCCCCTGATTTCTCCGGCCCGCTTTGCTCCGGAAAACCCCATTCCGGGTAGGCTTCGGTGATGGCGCGCCATACCCAGCGGTCAATCGGAAAGGCGGCCAGCTGATCAACGGCAAACAGGGCAACGCACTCGGCAATCTTGGAGCCGACGCCGTTGCATTGCAACAGACGCCGCTTGACTTTATCGTAAGGTTCCCGACGCAGCGCATTCCAATCCAGCTCACCGGAACAAACTTGCCTGGCGGCGGCGGTTATATTGTGTGCGCGTTTGAGGCCCAAGCGCAGTTCATCCAGCTTGGCTTCGGATGCTTCCGGGTTGGCGCCCAATCGCCGCGCAGTCGGAAATGTGCGGCGGGTTTTCCCGTCCAGCGACACCGGCGTACCAAAGTTATCTGCCATCATATCGATGATTTGCCCAATACGCTCTACGCTGTTGTTCGCAGAGCAGAGATAGGCTGCCAGACATTCCCAAGGGTCTTGCCGCAGCAGACGCAGGCCGGGCGTTTCCTGAATTATGGATGCCAGTTTGGGGTCGCGCGCGCTGAGATCCGCATAAATCGCCTCAATATCATCGTCCAGCCTGAAATAGGCCGACAGCAACCCGCTCAAATCGGCATCCCGTTCCCCATCCGGTCCGCCCACCCGGTACTCCACCCCCGCATCAACCTGCCGAATGTGGATCAGGCTGTCGCCGATGACGCCGGAAAACCAGCCGTTGCCGCCGGCAGCGCAGTCGGCCGGCAGACGCCGCCAGCGGAACGCCTGCCCCATCGTCAGGCTCAATTCCAGGTCAAAAGGCTGCGTAATTTCCAGTTGCCGCGCCATTTCAGCAACCCTCCTTACCGATGCCCAAAATCCCTGCACATCCGGTCAAGCGGCGTCAAAAATCGCCCTACCGGCCCGCTTTGCGCCGCCCGTGGAACAGGTACTGCTGCGAATAGCCGGCGTACTGGCCGAAATAGTCCTGCGCCCATTCTACCATCGCCTTGTCGGGCGGCTTTTTCTGCATCGGAAAGTACCATTCGGCCAAGGCGCGGCGCACCCACACATCCACCGGAAAGGCTTCTAGCTTTTCCAGCGCGAATACCGCAATGCAGTCGGCAATCTTGGCCCCGATGCCGTAGCATTCCATCAACTGCGCCTTGGCATCGGCGTAAGGCAGCCGTATCAGTTCGTCCAGATCCAGTTCGCCGCCGCACACCCGGGCCGCCGCCGCTGCCACATACGGCGCGCGAAACCCCAACCCCAGCCCCCGCAGCATTCCCTCGCCGGCATCGGCCAGACGCGGCGGCGACGGGAAAATATGGCGCGTTTCGCCGTCCAGCGTTACCGGGTTGCCCAGCCGGTCGGCCATCGCCTCCATATTCTGATGGATGCGCGGGATGCTGGAAGTGGACGAGCAGATGAAAGCGACCGTGCATTCCCAAGGTTCCTGTCGCAGGATGCGTAGGCCGGGATAGCGCGCTACCATCTCGGCCACCCGCCGGTCGCGGCAGATGTCGCCGTAAATGGCGGCGATGTCGTCATCCAGCCGGAAATAACGGGCCAGCAATTCGGACACCGCCCCGTCGGAATCGGAGTCCGTATCCGCCGCTGTGCCGGCATCGGCGCTGGCGGCCTGGTACTCAACCCCGTCGCCGCATTGCCGCAAGTGCAGCAGATAGCGGCCCAGCACGCCTGAATACCACCCGTCGCCCCGGCGCCGCCAACGATGCGCCTGGCCGCTTTCCAGGCTTTCCGCCAGGTCAAAGGGCTGCTTAATGACGAGGCGCACGATCCAGTTGCAGCCAGCGGGCCGCCTGCTGCCCCACCGTAGCCAGGCTGGAACGCTCAAAAGCGCAGGCCGGCAGGGCGTTGAAAAACCGGTCGCCGTAGTTGGCGGTTTGTATCCGCCGGTCCAGAATCACTACCGCCCCCCGATCCATCTTGTTGCGAATCAGCCGGCCGAACCCTTGCCGGAAACGCAGTACGGCGGTAGGCACTTGGTAATCGTTAAAGGGGTTGTCGCACCGGTTGCTGCGCGCCTTTACTACCGGATCCGTAGGCACCGGAAAGGGCAGCCGGCACAACAGCAGGCCGCGCAGCACGCCCGACTCTAAATCTACGCCCTCCCAGAAACTGGCCGTCCCCAATAGCACGGAGCGCGGCTCTTTCTGCAATCGGTCAATCAGCTGGCGCGGCGTCCCGTCAATGCCCTGCGCCAGCACGCCGATGCCCGCCGTGTGCAGCCGGTTCCGCACCTGATAAGAGGCTTCCCGGAGCGCGCTGTGCGAAGTGAACAATGCCATCACATGGCCGTCCAGTTCCTGCGCCATATTGATGATGGCCTGGGCCGTGCTGCGATTCTGCTCGGCGCCCCGCCGCGGATCCGGCAAATCCTCCGGCACCATCAGCAGGGTATTGCGCCGATAGTTGAACGGGCTGTCCACCAGCAGCTCGTCGCTGTCCTCCGGGAAACCCACCCGCTGCCGTAGAAAGTCAAAACTGGCGTCCGTGGCCAGCGTGGCGCTGGTCAGCACGACGCTGTCAATCTGCCCAAACAGCAGGTCGCGCAGAACGGGGCCGACATCCAGCGGAGCAGAGTGCAGGGTGATGCTGCGACGGTTCATAATCAGCCATTGAATCTGGCTCGTTTCGTGGCGTCCGAAAACCGACGCCAGCCGCTCATTCAACCAGTCGATGGCATCAATGCCGGCGGCAAGTTCGGCGGCGGCCCCTTCGACCGCATCCGAAAACACTTCCTGCCCCACTAACCGCGCCAGTTCCTGCAACGCCTTGACGCACTCGCCGACCAGAATGAACGCTGATTCCCACTCGGCCGCCACCGCGCCCCATTCGCGGCTTTGGCGCGCCCGGTCGTCCAGCGTCAACGGCTCCCCCCGCTCGTTGTTGTCCGATTGATTGGCGCCGGCCTTGTAGAGCAGCGTGACGGCGTCCCACAAGGTTCCCCAGGATTGGCCGGCCGCATTGCAGGCCGCCATTGCGCCGGAAACGGCGTCCTGCGCCCGGTCAGCATTGGCCTCCGCTTCAATCCGGCCCGCCAGCGTCGTCAGCCGGTTCAAGGCGCGATACACGCTTTCCAGCTCACGCGGTAAAGCATCCTGGGCAATCTCAAATCCCAGCTGGCGGCTGGCCTCGTCCTCCAGATGATGCGCCTCATCTATAACCAGCCGATGGTATTCGGGCACCGCGTTGCCGCCGAAGGCCATATCGGCCAGCAGCAGAGCGTGATTGATGACCAGGATATGCGCCGCTTCCGCCTGGTGACGGGCTTGCCGCAGAAAGCACGGTTCGCCGCCGCTGCCGTGCAAAGCGGGGCAAGATTCCCCGGTGATGGCGCAAATTCGCGACCAGGCGCGCAAGTCGCCAATATGCAGGTTCAGCCCGGAGCGGTCACCGGTGTCCGTTTCGTCCAGCCACACCGCCGTTTTGCCGATAACCCGCGCTTCCTCCTCGCTCAGCGTATCCGACTGTGCCAGCGTCTGCCAGCGTTTCAGGCAGATATAGTTGGAGCGCCCTTTGAGCTGCGCCGCCCGCACCGCGCCGGGATGCAGGATGCCGGCGTTTTCCAGAATGCTGATGACGGCCGGTATATCCTTGTTCAGCAGCTGTTCTTGCAGGTTGATGGTGTTGGTGGAGATGACCACTTTTTCGCCATGCGCGGCGGCGTAGATCACCGAGGGCAGCAGGTAGGCCAGGCTTTTGCCGATGCCGGTGCCGCCTTCCACTACCAGTTTGCGCCCCTGATAGACGGCGCGGGTTACGGCTTTCAGCATTTCCGACTGCTGCGGGCGTTCCTCAAATCCGGGAAATTCCCGGGCGAAAATCCCGCCCGGCGCCAGCAGCTCCTCAACTTGCCGTTCCGTAAGCTCCCGGCGCAGGGCCGGCTCCGTCGGATTCGCGTCGGCGTCCGACAGCCGGCGCCGCAGCGCTTCCTGGTCCAGCCCGTCCAATCCTACTGCGCTAACCGGGCCCATCGCAGCGCCGATACTGCCGCCGGAGTCGGCCCCGGCGGCGTAGGGTATCAGTCCCTCCAGCAAGTCGGCTACGGCGGCGTTGGCGATGCGCGCGGTGCGCGCGATAAATGCGATGCGCGCCGCCGGCTGCTGGGCGGCGATTTGCAGCAGCCGGTGAAACACCGCCGCCGTAACTTCGGCGTCCGCGCTGGCCCGGTGCGCCTGGCTATGTTCAATGCCCAGCTGCTGCGCCAGCCCGGAAAGGTTGTATTCCTCCGCCGCCGGCAGAAAAACCGCCGCCAGTTCATAAGTGTTGTAGCTGCGATTGAGCAAGTCCAGGCGGTGCGACGCCAGAAAATCCAGGTCAAACTTGATATTGTGGCCGATTATCGGCAAGTCCCCCAGAAAATCCGCCAGCCGCCCTGCCACCTGCGAAAACGACGGCGCCCGTTCCAGCTGGGACGGACTGATGGAAGTCAGCTGCTGTATGAATTGCGGAACGCCGCGCCCGGGATTGACAAAGGTCTGAAACCGTTCCAGAACCTCGCCATTGCGTACCTTGACGGCGCCCACCTCAATGATGGTGTCGCCGTGCGGGTTCAGCCCGGTGGTTTCCAGGTCAATGGAAACGAACTCTTGCCGGAACGGGTCAATCTGCTCCAGCCCGGTCTGCGTTTGCATCATTGGCATCGTCATACTTGCTTGCCCTTTACCCGGCCCCGGCGGACGCCGGGATACGGCGTTCTGCCGGCAATAGCGGCGGCATCCGTTCCGTTCAATTCCAGTTCCGCCGCAGGTAAGGGCGCACCGACCCCTGCCGCAGTCCTTCCATGGGGCGAAAATCGCCGCGATGCAGAGCCGCCAAAAACTGCGCTTCGTCAAAAATCTCGTCGGGAAATTCGGTTACGAAACGCCCCAAGCCGTGGGTGCTGTGGGCATCGCTGCCGCCGGTAACGGGCAGATGCAACCGCTCGGCCACCGCCGCCGCAAAGTCATTCTCCGCATCGGATGTTCCGCCGTTGGCGATTTCCACCGCGTCGGCCAGCTGAAACACCCGATGCTGCATCGCCTCGTCCGGTTGCGTCGGAATCGGTTCGTCCGGGTCCGGGTAGAGGTAAGGCCGCGTGCGATGATGCTGTCCCAGCACGCCGCGAAAAGGATGGGCGGAGACGACGAACCCGCCAACGCTATGGGCCGCCCGACTCAATTCCGCGGCGCGGTTGAACCCGCTCTGATACCGGTCAACGCCGAACACCAGGATATGCCCCATATCGGTATCGGCCTCCATCGCGCGGATCAGCACCACATTGTGCCGGGCGGCAAAGGCGGCGAACTCGTGGCGATCCCAAGGGCCGGCGTGTTCCGTAAGGCACAGCCCGCGCAGACCCAGGCGTTCCGCTTCCAGGATCAGATCCTCCGGCGTCAGGCTGGAATCGGCGCTGCCCCGGGTTGTATGTATGTGCAAGTCAAAAAGGCGGGCCATAAGCGTTGCCAGTCTAGTCGCCGGCAGCCCCAGCGTCAATGCCGACCGCGTCATCAGATTTTTCGTCACTCCGGTGGTTTTCTGTCATTCTGGTGGTTTTCCGTCATTCTGGTGGTTTTCCGTCATTCTGGTGGTTTTTCGTCATTCCGGCAGTTTTTCGTCATTCCGGCGAAAGCCGGAATCCTGCTGCGGGCCGCCGCCGGGTGTATAATCGGGGCGCAGATTGGCGAAGCCTATACTAATATCGGAAAGGGAGCGGGGAAATGACTACCGCAGCAGATCCAGCAGCGACAGCAGCGGCGGCGGCAGCGACTACGGCGCCGCCCGCAGCAACGCCTGCCGCCGAAAACCCTGCCGCCTCGCCATCGTCCCCGACCGCGCCGCCGCCGCAATATGCTGCGCCTGCGCCGCCCCGGAATGCGCCCGCATCGGCCACCCTGCCCGGCGCATCGCCCATGGAACAAGCGGACCGTAACGACCCCATTCGATGGCTGATTACGCCCCATCTAATTGAGAAAAGCATTGTCTGTTCCGGCGTTCTGCGCGACGGCGCGCGGATTTCCGATGTAATGAACGGCGAAAGCGCCGCTTTCAGCATTTACCGCCACAACCCGGACTTGCCGCCCGACCAACGCTTTTATCCCGTAATCGTCATTGTCCCCCGCCGCAGCGACGGCCGCGCCTGGCCGGCGCAGATGGCTAACGGCGCGCAGGTGATCGCCGCCGAGCAGTACGTTGTATCGGGCCATGATTTTATGTTCCTCGCCGACATCGGCGGCCTGCTGCCTGACAATGAACGGCATCTGCTGACGGTAACCGGCACTATTCCCGGCGACGACCGCCGCGCCCTTGGCCGACAAGACATCCATCGTTACATCCATTCCCGTCTGCCCCGCCGGTCGCTGGCGTCGCTGCTGGGCCGCTCTGCGGGACGGGCGATGCGTAAGGTCTTGCGCTGGCTAAAGGCCACCTGGAAACTGCTGCTGATACTGGCGGCCATCGTTGTCGGCGTTGTAGTCGTGGCATTCGCCGCCATCGGTTTCGTCGTTGCGATGGACCCGGAACTGATTGGGCTGGAAATCATTGACAAAGCCGAATGGATACTGCGGTGGCTGCCGTGGCATCAAGAACCCGCACCCTAACCCCTCACTCCGGCTGCCGCCCATCGCCGTTGCCACATCAATAGGGGTTCATGCCAGGCAGTCCCCCATACCGCGACCGACCAGTTACCATTGAGCAGGCACTCCCGCTCCGGGAATTGGCGCAACTGATTACATCCCCGGCAGTGTGATGCCGGAAATGCGATGATTGAGCGGGCAAGGCTATCCCGTTGGAGAAACCATGTCAACCTATGGCGGCCCGGCTTCGCCCGCATCGTTCGAACCCCAACAAACCACGCTGCCATCGGTCTTTATCCCACAGGTATGAAATGCGCCCGCGCTAACCTGCCGAAAACTCCCGGCCGGCCGCCGCGCTTGCCCATATTCATCATACCCCCAGCAGACCACATCGCCGTCGGTTTTTACCCCGCAGGTATGGAAACCGCCCGCGCTAACCTGCTGGAAACTTCCCGCCGGCGGCGCGGCTTGCCCATATTCATCATACCCCCAGCAGACCACATCGCCGTCGGTTTTTACACCGCAGGTATGACCACCACCGGCACTAACCTGTCGAAAACTTCCCGCCGGCGGTGTGGCTTGCCTATCATAATTCGAACCCCAGCAAACCACGCTGTTATCGACCTTTACTGCACAGGTATGACCGACCCCCGCGCTAACCTGCCGGAATCTCCCTGCCGGCGGTGTGGCTTGCCCATCATAATTCAAACCCCAGCAAACCACGCTACTATCGGTCTTTATTCCACAGGTATGGAAACCACCCGCGCTAACCTGCGGAAAATTTCCCGCCGGCGGCGCGGCTTGCCCCTCATCATTCAAGCCCCAACACGCCATACTGCCATCGGTATGTACTCCGCAAGTATGAATATCGCCCGCGCTAACCTGTTGAAATTTCCCTGCCGGAGGCGTGGCTTGCCCGATATACAAACCTACTAGCTCCGGGTACAGTAACGCTCCTTCCGGCGGCCATGTATCAATACCCCAGCAGACCGCTTCGCCTCCGGCTCTGATTCCACAGGTATGATGAAATCCGGCGCTTACCTGTGCGAATGGCGGCGCGGGCGTTGGCGCGGGACGCGGCGTCGGCGTGGCCGACAGTATGTCCAGACGGCTGTTCAGCTCGTCCACCGACAGCGCAAATGAAATGCCCTCGGTTGCGGTGATGCCGTAGGTAATTACGCCAATCACTTCGCCATCGCCGTTGAGCAGCGGGCCGCCGCTGTTGCCCGGATTGAGCGCGGCATCGGTCTGAAAGTATTCGTAGCCGTCAAACTGCCGCCGCGCTGATACAATGCCCCGCGTAACGGTAAGGCTGTCGCCCAGTGCAAAGCTCAGGGGAAATCCCAGCGCAATCACCTCCTGCCCGACGTCGATTCGTCCCGCGCTGCCCAGCGGCGCCGGCTCAAAATCGCCGTCGGCATCGCGCAGCTGCACGATCGCCAGATCGGCGTCTTGGTTCCAGCCCAGCACCCGCCCCCGGTACTCTTGGCCGTTCAGAGCCACGCGGACGCTGTCGCTTTCGCCCACCACATGGGCATTGGTTGCGATCAGCCCGCTGGCATCGTACACGAACCCCGACCCGCCGCCGTCCGGCGTGATGATATGCGCCAGGCTGGGCCGGGTTTGCGCTGCCAGTTCGGCCACTGTCAACGCCGGGGTTGGCGTTGGCAGCGGGGTGTCCGTTGGCGCCGCCGCAACCCGCGTCAATTCCGCCGCCACCGTCGCCGGCACATCATCCGTGCTGCCGATGGTAATGCAGCCCGTCATCAACAGCGCTGCTACCGCCAGCAGCAGCGCCAATCCCCAAATCGCCATCCGGCCTGTTACCGACAAGGTAATTCAATGCCCCCGTATCCGTATCCGATGCGGCGGCAAGCATACCATGCCGGGCCGCCCTTGCCGGCCGGTATAGCTACAGCCGCATTGCCCATCCCGTCCGCTCCGTGAGCTCCCACAAGGGATGGCCGCATCCGCCGCAGCCGAGTAGAGAGGCCGGCCCCTTGGGGTAGAGTCGCGCGTCTAGTATAATCCCCCCGCAGCGTAACCCCCATTTTGACGGAGCGCCGGCCCGCCGGACGGCAGCGCGGCGCATCCCACAGGAGATAATCGGTATGGCAAAAGTAGGATTCATCGGCTTGGGTACGATGGGCGCCAGCATGGCGTACAACTGCCTGCGCGGCGGCAACGCTATGGTCGTCCACGACATCCGGCGCGAGTCCGCTACGCAGCACCTGGAAGCCGGCGCGCAGTGGGCGGACACCCCCCGCGCCGTCGCCGAGCAGTCCGATGTCGTGTTCACTTCGCTGCCCGGCCCCGTGGAAGTGGATGCCGTAGCCCAGGGCGAGGACGGCATTATGTCGGGAATGGCGGCGGGCAAGGCGTACTTTGACTTGAGCACCAGTTCGCCTACTCTGATCCGACAAATTCACGACCGGGCCGCCGCTCAGGGCGTTAGCGTGCTGGATGCTCCGGTCAGCGGCGGGCCGGCCGGCGCCGCCAGCGGACGCCTGGCCATCTGGGTCGGCGGCGACCAAGCCGTTTTCGACCAGCACAAAGCCGTCCTGGATTCCATTGGCGACGCCGCCTATTATGTCGGCCCCATCGGCAGCGGCGCCGTAGCCAAGCTGGTGCACAACTGCGCCGGCTACATCGTCCAGACCGCCTTGGCCGAAGTGTTCACGATGGGCGTCAAGGCCGGCGTTGACCCGCTGGCGCTGTGGCTGGCGGTGCGTAAAGGCGCCGGGGGTCGGCGCGGAATGTTTGAGGGCCTGGCCCAGCATTTCCTGATCAACGACTACGACCCGCCGGATTTCGCCCTCCGCCTCGCCCGCAAAGATGTTGACCTGGCCGTCGCGGTAGGCCGGGAGTTCGATGTGCCAATGAAACTCGCCAACACCACGCTGGCCGAAATGACCGAAGCCCTCAACCGGGGCTGGGCCGGCCGTGATTCCCGCATCGCAATGACGCTGCAAGAGGAAAGAGCCGGCGTCCAAGTGCGCGTCAACCCCGACGACTTGCGGCGGGCGTTGGAGGAATCCGGCGGATAAAGGCGAGGCGGCCCGCAGCGCTGGAGTACCCAACCGGAGTATCCAAATATGACAGTCCGGGCAACGGGCATTAACCCGGCGATGCTGCGCTGGGCGCGGGAGCAGGCGGGCTATTCTTTAGATGAAATAGCCCGCCGCCGCCGTGTGCCGGCAGAACGCATTCGCGATTGGGAGGCCGGCAACGGCTACCCAACCTGGCGGCAGCTGGAAAAGCTGGCCTATGACGATTATCACCGCGCCACCACGCTGTTCTTTCTGAACCACCCGCCGGACGAACCGGGCCTGGCCGCCGAGTTTCGCCGCCTGCCCGCCGCAATGCTGGACGACCTGCAACCCGATACGCGCTACGCCGTGCGGCAAGCCCGCGCCCGTCAAACCGACTTGGGTGAGCTGCTCAGCGCGACAGGCACTACCGAAAAATTCATACTGCGGGATTTGTTGGCCCAAGCCCGGATTGACGACCCGGACGGGCTGGCCGCTGCCGTCCGCGAGTATCTGGGCGTCAGTCTGGACGAGCAAAAGTCCTGGACAGACGATGACGATGCCCTTAAGCACTGGCGTGACCAGGTTGACGACGCCGGCGTTTGGGTATTCAAGCGGTCGTTCCAGCAGGATGACATTGCCGGGTTCTGCCTGGGCGATGCCGTGTTTCCGGTAATTTACCTGAGCAACGGGCAGGCGAAAGTGCGCCAAATTTTCACGCTGTTTCACGAATTGGCGCATCTGCTGTTTGATTTCAACCACATTGAGCGGCTTGACGACCGCCATTACCTGGCCGAGCTTGCCGGCGCCGACCGCGCCGCGGAGATTGCCTGCAATCGGTTCGCCGGCGAGTTTCTGGTGCCGTCCGACGAGTTTGCCAATGCCATATCCGGCCAAAACGGCGCCGTAACCGGGGACGAATCGGTATCGCGCCTGGCCCGGACTTACTCCGTCAGCCGGGAAGTCATACTGCGTAAGCTGCGCGATTTGGGCCGGCTGGATGATGTGCAGTACTGGCAAACCGTGGCCCGCTGGCGGTCAGAACAGCGGGGCAGCGCCGGCGCCGGCGGCAATTACTACGCCACGCAAGCGACCTACTTGGGCCAAAAATATCTGCGCGCCGCTTTCACCGCATTTGAGGACGGCAAAATTGACGATTTTCAGCTGGCTGGCCTTTTGGGCGTAAAGGGTTCAAGTCTAGGGGGGTTGGAACGCTATGCTTGGCAATGAAAATGCCCCCGCTATGCTGTACTTGCTGGACACCAACACAATCTCCCAGGCATTCGGGTCATTTAACCCCGGTATATTCGTCAGCTTTTGGGAGCTGTTGCTGGCACAGGAAATGAGCAACGATCCCGCGCTGTCCGCTGCCGCCAATCGCTGGATTAGCAAGTGGGACCGCGGAACTGAGGATGCTGACCCGTATCTGATTGCAAGGGCGAGGGCATCAATGCTGCCGATTACGGTTGTAACTGAGGAAAGTGCGTCTGACAATCACCCCGGCACTATACCGGCCGTCTGCCGCCATTTTAATCTAGACTGCGTCAACCTAGACGAAATGATTCTCCGCTTGGGTTGGCGTTTTTGAGATTTGCCAGCCCATTCCGCTAATCCCCTGCCGCCCGGCGTCCACCGCAGCGCTGGATGGGAGCCAATCCCGTCCATCCGGCCCATCGGTGTCAATACCCCTACCGTCATTCGGGCCTCCGCACCGTCATTTTGGCTGGCGCCGGAATCCGGGCGCATCGTCGGGAATCCGGCCGGCGCCGGAGCGACCGGTCTGGGTACGTGCTGCCTGAATAAAGAAACGCCGCCCACTCGTCGGGCGGCGTTTCCGGCTGCGGCATAATCCGCGCTACTGCGGCATCTCCCTCGGGGGATGGCCGGGGTGCGAGGGGATGGTGGGCGGTAGTGGACTCGAACCACTGACCTCTTGCGTGTCGAGCAAGTACTCTAACCAACTGAGCTAACCGCCCTGGTCCATTGCCGGCATTGTAGCAAGCCGTAGTTCCCTAGTCAACCGGCGGGCGGCTGGTATTCTCAACAGAAGCTGGCCTTGCTGCTGACGCGTTGGCTACTCTTGGCTGCGCTGGTAAATCTGGACCCGGTGGCGGTTGGATTCGGTTACGAGCAGCCGTTCTGCGGCGTCCAGGCGCACCGATACCGGGCCCCAGAAGTAGGGCTCCGTCTGCGATGAAATGAGGTATGGCGTATCAAAGTGGGCTGGCAGTTCCGGTATGAGGTTGGATATTTCACGGGTATTGCGCTCGTCCGGGTTGACCGACATGAAGTCCTGCGCCCATTTGGACAGGGTAGCCTGCCCGCGCAGCGACTGGACGAACTGGCCGGCGGCGTCAAACACTTGCACGCGCTCGTTGCCCCAGTCGGCCACATAGATGAACCCGCCGGAATCCACGCACACGCCGGCAGGGCGGCTCAACTGCCCATCGCCGCTGCCGGAGGCACCGATAGCGGCGATAAACCCGCCGTCCGGCGTAAATTTCTGTATCCGGTCGTTGCGCCAGTCGGCGACATATACATTGCCGGCGGTGTCCAGACCGATGCCCCAGGGCATATTGAACTGGCCGGCGGCGCTGCCGGCTTCGCCCCACATACCCAGCGACCGGCCGTCGGCGCTGAACCGCTGCACGCGGTGGTTGCCTTGCTCGGCGACGTAGACGGTGTCATCCGGGCTGATGACGATGCCGGCGGGGGCGTCCAGCTGCCCCGGCGCGGAGCCTCTTTCGCCCCACTGCCGGATAAAGTTGCCGTCCAGGTCCAGCACGGTAATGCGATGCTGCTGTTCGTCGGTAACATAGACTTGCCGGCGGCGGTCCAGGGCGATGGCGACCGGGAGGATCCATTGTCCGTCGCCGCGTCCGTAGCCCCGGCTGAATTCGCCCAGGTAATCCTCCGCCCAGTTGAGGATGCCGATACGCACCAGGGAGGCGCGCGCCGTATCGCAGCGGTTCAGCACCAGGATGCGGCCGTCGTCGGTAGCGGCAGTATCGTAGGGATTGGTAAATCCGCGTCCGCTTTGGTTGGTGGTCAGGCCCACGGTTTTGACATATTCTATCGGGCCGGCTTGGGGGCTGGCGGCGGCGGTTGCGATTTCAGTTTCAGCGACGGCGGCGGTAGTCATAAGCGCATCTCCCGGTTGTTTTTAGGCGTACCCGGTTCAATAGCGTACTCGGTTCGATTACTTGCCCGGTTCAGTGCAGGGGCGAAAGTGGTTCGCCCCTGCACTGTCGGCGTCGGCCGGATGGGGTTGGCGGCGCAGCAGCGGCGCGCGCGCGTCTGTCTTACGCCAGCTGGTATTCCCGGGTTGCGGTGAGCAGGCGCAGCAGGTTGGCGATGCGCTGTTCGTCGGCGTCGGTGCGCGCTTCGGGGCGGAGGTCGGCCGGACCCTGTTCGGCGGCGAATTCCTGCAACGAGGTGCGGGTGGTATCGCCGATTTGCAACGGGCCGAGCAGGTCGGCGCAGCGTTCTACTTGGGCGGCGGGGGACAGCGGCCCGTCGGACTGCTGCGCCAAGCGGTCGATGATGGCGCGGACGCCGGGGTTGCCGGGGTTGCCCAGTTCCTGCCCGACGAAGTTGACGCGTTCCACCAGGGCGCCGCTGTCAATCCATTCGGCGCCTTCGTGCCAGCCCTCAACGCTGGGGGGCTGGAAAATGCCTTGCCCCATGTAGGTGGTGTGCTTGGCGAGCAGGTCGGCGCCGAAAGTGGGCTGCTGGTAGGTGCCGGCCAACCGGACGGCGCCGACGACCAGTTCCACCGGCCCCTTGACACGGGCGAAACGCGCCGCTGCCGACTTGAAATAGTCCGAGTTGAACAGCGTCCGCAGCACGGAGCGGATTTCGTAGCCGGATTCCAGGAATGTCGTCATCATATCGGAGATGACCGCCTCGCCGGCGGCGTCCACATGGTCGGCGGCAAAGAACTGGAACAGGCGGGTAGAGACGAACCGGGCGGTTGCTTCCTGGCGGACGATGATGTCGATGATGTCCTCGCCGTTGAAGTTGCCGGTGTGGCCGAGGAAGGTCTTTTCGCCGTCGTCGTGGTCGTAGTCGCGGTACTGGAAATGCCAGGCGATGCGGCTGTAGGGCCAGATGGAGTCGCGGCTGGCGCGCGTTGCCATGTATTCGGCGTTGCCCAGCGTCCAGCCGGTGAAAGCGCGGGCGCACTCTTTGACATCGTCCTCGCTGTAGTTGCCGATGCCCATTGAGAAGAGTTCCAGGAGTTCCCGGCCGTAGTTTTCGTTGATGTCGTCCTTGTGGTTGTCGTTGTTGTCCAGCCAGATAATCATTGCCGGGTCTTTGGAGAGTTCCAGCAGCATGGTGCGGAAGGAACCGAGGGCGTGGCGGCGGAAAGTTTCAATCTGGTTGGTCAGGGAGCGGGCCTGGTTCAGTTTGGTGTACCCGGTAGCGAAAAGGCTGTGCCAGAAAAGGGCGAGTTTTTCCTCCAGGACGTTCTGGGTAGTAACCATGCGGTACATCCAGTAAGCGCCGGCGCTGTTGAGCTCGCGCATTTCGGCCATATCCACGTGGTAGCGGCGGATGATGTCGTCCGGCATAGCGTTGGCGGGGCCGGGGTTGAGGAGATCTTCAACGACGTTGGCGTAGCCGCGGGCGACGCGCTGTTCCAGTTCGTCGCGGCTGGCGCCAAAGCCGGCCCGCCGCATCAGGTGCGCCATCAGGGCAATATCGGCGCTGCTCATAATTGCCTCCATATATGCTGCTGTGGTAGCCGTCATTCCCGGCTTTCCCGTTATTCCAGGGAATGACGGAGAGAGTTAGGGGAAAGAGTTGGGAATGACGGCGAAGGGGTCAACGGGAGCTAGCTGCGGATGAAATCCCACTGCTCGAACTGTCCGTTGACGATGGGGACGGGGTCCAGCCCCAGCCACTGCTCGGCAATGGTGGAGTAGGTAGAGCGGAAGTCGTTGTTGAAATGGAGGTCGCCGTCCAGCTGGTGTTCCTCGGCCAGGGAGGGGTATTCCCCGTAGAAGCCGCCGTTGACCTGGCTGCCGATAATCAGGGCCGCGCCGCCGGAGCCGTGGTCGGTGCCGGAGCCGTTGTCCTTGATGCGCCGTCCGAATTCGGTCCAGATGAGGACGATGGCGTCGTCGGCCTTGCCGTGTTCGTCCAGGTCGGCGATGAAGTCGCTTACGGCGCCGGAGACTTGGGACCAGAGGCCGCCGTGGACTTTGACTTCGTCGCCGTGGGTGTCAAAGCTGCCGTGCTGGGCGTAGTAGATGCGGGTGCCGATGTCGGCGCACATTACCTGGGCGGCGTTTTTGAGGGACTGGGCGATGGGGTTGTCGGCGTATTCGATGGAGGAGGCGTACTTTTCGGGGGCGGTACGGAGGATGTCGGCGCCTTTGAGGGCGTCCTGGCCGGTCTGTCCGAGGTAGCTCATGACGGAGTCCTGGACTGCGCCGCCGTACATTTTGCCGAAAGCGTCCAGGCAGAGGCCGCGGATGCGGGTTTCCTCGACGTCGGGGAAGAGGCCGTAGGTTTCCAGGTTGCCGACGGAGGCCACGGGGACGCCGGGCGCGCCCAAAGAACGGGGCAGGCCGCGCCCGAAGTTGACGCCGGTAACCACATTTTGCTTGCGGGGATCCAGGTCGCGGATGACGCGTCCCAGCCAGCCTTCGGTAGCGATTTTGTCGGGTTCGCAGGTATGCCAGATGTCCATACTGCGGAAGTGGGAACGGTTGGGGTTGGGGTAGCCGATGCCGTTGACGACGGCTACTTTGCCGTCATCCCACAGGGCTTTAATGGGGGCCATATTGGGGTTGAAGCCGAGCCGCCCGTCGATGTCAATGACTTGTTCGGTAGGGATGCCGACATTGGGGCGGTTGTCGTAATAACGGCCGTCGGTATAGGGGATGACGGTATTGAGGGGGTCGTTGGCGCCGGCGAGTTGTATAATGACGAGAGACCGGCTGTTGTTGGTAGTGGTCATAACGAGAGGGCCTCCTTAAATCGGCATCGGCGCGGCGCGCTGCTGGCGGCGGTCGCTTTAATGCTCTGGCGCTAACGCCGGCGCAAGTTGGGGTGATGGGGGTTATTTTAAGTATTCCCGCTGCGGATGTCAACGAAAAGCGACCCGCTGGCGGCGCTGCCGGCGGGTGGTGTGGAGATAGGGCCGCTGCTCCGGCGCAGGGCCGGAGGCCGTCGGTTCGTTGCGTCTGGATTCCGGATTGCGCCGGAATGACGGTAGGGGGCCGGCACTCCGGTTGGGGGGCCGGCATTCCGGTTGTGAGGTCGGGATGCCGGCTGGGTTATTTACACCGATGGGCAGGATGGACGGGATGGGTTCCCGCCCATCTGACGCTGCGGCGTTAGGTTGATTTTGCTGGGGTGGCGGTGCCTCCGTTGGTACAGGATGGGGTTGTCAGGCTGGTGTCAGGCGTGTCAGGCGGTTGATTGAACTTGCTAGCGGGGTTCGGGTTTCCGAGTTTTTTGGTTTCCAGGTCGGTTTCAGCCCTACGGCCGGAGGTTTTGCGCGTTGCTTTTCACGCGGCTGGATTTTCGTCCGAGGACGGGGCGCTACGTCTGGCGCCTTGGCAGGACCCGACTCCTTCGGTTAGTTGGACCGTGGGCGAGTAGGGAACGCCGGTGCGACTTGGATGCTGAATGACCGTAACGACCTGGAAACTGGTGGGCTCGGAGATTGGCTGCCTGACGAATCTGATTATAGCACGGCTGTACGGGTTAGCAAAGGGGTTGTGTCATTGGCGGGAGGGAATTTTTACACCGATGGACAGGATGGATAGGATGGGTTTTTATGGCATGGATAAAGGGGATGGACGGGGATATTGGATTCCGGCTTGCGCCGGAATGACGGTTGGGGGGGTTGGAATGACGGTTGGGGGGGCGGATGACGGTTCGGGGGCGGATGACGGTTTGGGGGATGGATTCCGGCTTGCGCCGGAATGACGGTTCATAGGGGGTGTGGTTTGATACTGGCGGCGGTATGGGCTATACTGGTTGGCGGCCTTGCGCCGGCCTCTTGAGTGGGAGGCAATCGGGGGCGAGGCGGGAATTGGCAAGGGGCAAGGACAGCAGCTATGGACTTTAATTTGGCGGTACTTGGGGGAGACGGCATCGGGCCGGAAGTTACGGCGGAAGGCGTGAGAGCGCTGGAGGCCGTGGGCCGGGCTTTTGGACACAATTTTCATTTGGAATATGGGGATGTGGGGGGCATTTCCATTGACAAGCATGGCGTCCCGCTTACCGATGCGGTGCGCGACTTGGCTACCGCATCGGACGCGGTGCTTTTTGGCGCAGTGGGGGGGCCGAAGTGGGACGATCCGGCGGCGGCGACGCGTCCTGAAGACGGGCTGCTTGCGCTGCGCGCGCATCTGAATGTGTTCGCCAACATCCGCCCGGTCAAGGTGTATCCCGAACTGACCGGCTCCAGCGTGCTGAAGCCTGATGTGCTGGAGGGCGTGGATATGGTGGTGGTGCGGGAGCTAACGGGCGGCCTGTATTACGCGAAGCCGAAGGGCCGCAGCGAAACTCCGCAGGGGATTGTGGGCGTGGATACGATGCGCTACACGGAGCAGGAGATTGAACGGGTGCTGCGGGTGGGCTTTGAGCTGGCGCGGGGCCGGCGCAAGAAGCTGACCTCGGTGGACAAGGCGAATGTGCTGGAAACTTCGCGGCTGTGGCGCGCTACGGCAACCCGGCTGTCTGCGGAGTATCCCGATGTGGAGCTGGAACACGCGCTGGTTGACGCCTGCGCGATGCAGCTGGTGCTGCGTCCGGCGTCTTACGATGTGATTGTGGCCGAAAACACTTTTGGGGACATTTTAACGGACGAGGCGGCGATACTGGCGGCGTCGATGGGGCTGCTGCCGTCGGCGAGTTTGTCGGGGGTGCCGCAGGCGGGGCTGCGGACAGCGGGGTTTTACGAACCGATACACGGCACGGCGCCGGACATAGCGGGCCGGGGGATTGCCAATCCGTGCGGTTCGGTGTTGAGCGCGGCGCTGATGCTGCGCTATTCATTGGGGCTGACGGAGGAAGCGGCGGCGATAGAACGGGCGGTGCAGTCGGTACTGGAGCAAGGGTATCGGACGGCGGACATTGCCGCCGGCGGCGACAGTGCGGTTGGCACTGTGGCCATGGGCGATTTAATCGTCCAGGCGATCGGCTGAGCGGGGGAGAACGCTGATGTTCAACCTGCTGGACGGCGCCGGCATGACGGTGGTCGTCCTGGTGTTTCTGGGCAGCGCCGCCGGGGTAATTTTTCTGGGGATGCTGCTGGCGAGGTACGGCGATGCGCTGGCGGCATTGACGGGATGGGGGCGGCTGTTTGTGGGGAGCATATTGGTGGCGCTGGCGACGTCGCTGCCGGAGCTGTCCAACAACATAACGGCGGTGCGGATTGACAACCCGGAGCTGGCCCTGGGGGATGTGCTGGGGTCAAATATGCTCAATATTCTGATACTGGCGATGGTTGCGCTGGTGTTTGGGGGCAAGCGGTTTCTGCAACGGGTAGCGCCGGAGCAGGGGTATCTGATACTGCTGGCGGCTGCGCTGAGCATCCTGGCGATGATATTCGCCGTTTATAAGAACGAGACGCAGATCTGGCAGATTGGGCTGTCGTCGCTAATCGTCCTGGCGGCGTATCTGGCGGGGATGTGGTTGGTGTACCGCCGGCGGCCGGGGGGCGCGGATGAGGATGGTGATGAGGGGGGGATTACCTTGCGGCGGGCGTGGCTGATGTTCATTTTGGTGTCCGCCGGGGTAATAGTGTCGGGGGTGCTGCTGGCGCAGAGCGTTGACCGCATTGCCCATGCGACGGGGGTATCGTCCGGGGTGCTGGGGATTTTGGCGGTGGCGCTGGTAACGAGTATGCCGGAGGTTGCGGCGACGGTGGGTGCGGCGCGGATTGGGGCGGCGGATCTGGGGTTTGCGGGGGTGTACGGGAGCTGCGTGTTCAACATAACGATATTGGCCTATGCGGACTTCTTTTATCGGAAGGGGATCGTTCTGAACAGCTCGGCGCCGGAGCATTATGTAGCGGGCGGCGTTGCCATTCTGCTGATTTTGCTGGGGGGGCTGATGCTGTGGGGGCGCAATCGTTTTCCGCAGCGGGTGATTATGGGGGGGCTGGCGCTGATGGGGGTGGTGTATGCGGTGGGGGCAGTGTGGGCGGCGTTGCTGGGGGCGCCGGACGGGGGCGGGGGGGCGGCTGCGGCTGCTGATGTCGTCCGCGGGGTTTGGCCGGGCTAGATCTCGGCTCCGGGGTAGCGGGCGATTTCGGTGAAGGCGGCGGCGGCGTCATTCCAGCCGAAAAGGGCGGCGGCTACTATCTGCTGCGCGTTGATGCCTACGACGAGCTGTTGCACGGGGTAGGCGGGGCCGTCGCCCCAGGGGCTGGCGGCGACGGCGCGGTCGGTGTCGGAGAGGTAGGCCATGCCGTTGGGGTGGGAGTGGTAGATGATGCGGGCCGGCGTGGGGGTGTCCAGGCTGTCGTTGAGGGCGATCAGGTCGGCGGGGGCGAAGACATAGGCTCTTTCGGCGGTGCGGTCGGCGGCGGTGGGATGGCCGCCGGAGTCCTGGGCGTTGACGGCCGGGCGGATGCGGTCGACGGCGGGGGAGTTGGCCGGGCCGGCAAGCCAGCCGCAGCATTCGGCGGGGAAGGCGGCGCGGGCTTCGCGGTACACGGCGTTGAGGATGGCCGGCGGAATTGACAGCGGATTGGTGAAATCGTCCATAAAAACCCCCTTGTTACGAAATGCGACTATGTGATATGCTGATTCCATCGCCGGATAGGGCATAATCGTAATACTTCGGTAATACGCTTGCGCTAAACTGGCGTGAAGAGATGGGAACGAGGCGCCGCTAGGCGGGAATACGGGCAAGCGCCCGGAGGACAGGAAAGACAGGGAAATGGAAACCGCAATTCGCCAGTCATTGAATTTGAAGTTGAAGTCGTGCCCCCGGTGCGGCGGCGACATATGCCGCACGCGGGACACGTTTGGAGTGTATCACCAGTGCGCCCAGTGCGGACGGGAGATTCGCATCGGGATGAGCGGGTCTCCGCTGGATGCCGGGGATGCCGGCGTGGCCGTCAATACGAAGGCCGGGGCCAATGCCAGCGCCAATGCCAAGGGGATGGGCGTTTCCGGGAATCCGACCGAACATAAGATGGAGCTGGTGGTGTAAATCAGCGCAGCGCGTACAAGCAACCGCAGGGAACGGCCCCGGTCTTGTATCGGGGCCGTTTTCTTTTAATCGGCCGGGGCGGCGGCTGGTTCGCAGCGGATGCGGCGCAGGGCCGAGGCACGGCGCACCGCGATGAAAACCGTTATGGAAAGGGCCTTCACAACTTCTTAACCAATCGCCGCTAGTATCCGACAGAGAGAGACGGCATTGCATCGTATCGCATCGTATCGCATCGTAATTGGCGCGGCGCAACTGGCCCCGGCCAAGCGAATTTGGGAATGGAGAGTAGGAAAAATGGAGAGGAATGTTTTGATTAACCGCCGCGCCGATGCCGCCGGGCTGCGCCCGGTGCTGCTGCGCCGCTGCCCGCACTGCGGGGGGGATGTCCGACTGGTGCGGGACATATACGGGTCTTATCGCCAGTGCTTGCAGTGCAGCCGGGAGATTGCGCCGGAGGCGCTGATGGCGACGGCCGGGGCCGGCGGATCGGAACGGCGGTCGGGGCGGCGGGCGGTTGCGGAACGCGCGGCGGCTTGAACGGGCGGCCGGCGGAACGGGCGGCCGGCTGGGCCGGGTCTGGCCGACGCTGGGCTGCGGGGTTTCGTCCGGTGTTGACGAGGCCCCGCAGCGTTTTAGAGGCGGCGGCTGCGGCGCGCGCTGCGGTCGTTGCGGGTCTGGACGAAGCGGGCGTATTCGCGCACGGCGTCCGCTTGGGCGGGGGTTTGGATGGAGCCAGGGCGGAGCTGTCGGATGTAGTCGATGGATGCGTCGGCGTCCCAGCCGGTGTTGACGAGGTAGGCGGCGAGGATGGTTCCGGTGCGTCCGAGGCCGGCGGCGCAAGTAACTACGGTAGGGCGTTCCCAGGTTTCGATTTGCTGCTCGATGAAGGAAACGATGCGGTCGATTTGCTCTACGGGGGGGGCGCCGAAGTCGGGCACCGGGTCGTATAGTTCCTCAAAGCCCCAGGGGCTGGCGGAGATGGTGTTTTCCTCCATGCGGACAACGGCGGTGATGTCGTTGCGTTCCCAGTAAATCAGATGCCGCCGCTCGGTAGGCCCCATGGAGCCGGCCAGAGAGCCGTGCAGTATCCAGCTGAAATTGCGAAAAGAGTCTTGCATCTGACGCTCCCAAGGGGCGGACAGCGGGTTGGCGCGGTCCGGGCGGTGAATTGGGGATACCATATCACGGGAGCGCGGTTCGCGCATGGTTGGGGTTGTTGCATTGGTTATTTCGGGATGCGCCGGGGGCCGGGGGGGTGATGCGCGGCTGCGCGGTATGGAGCCGGGGGGGCGTAGATTCTCTAAACTCACCAACGAAGTGCAACGCCGGGTTATGTTGTTGCCATGGGAACGCATTATCAACAACTCAGCATCGTTGAGCGCTGCGAAATTGCCCGATTACGGACCGCGGGCTGCTCCGTCCCCGAAATTGCGGCAACTTTGGATCGCGCGACATCTACCACTACGCGGGAGCTAAACCGCAATGCCTCCGCCAACGGCGGCTATCAACCCGAATACGCGCAGCGGCAGACCCAAGCCCGCTGTTGGCGCGGCGCGCGCTTGGAACGGGACGCCCCCTTGCGGGATGCGGTGCGGTCCCGGCGGCGCGCCGGCTGGTCGCCGGCCCAGGTGTCCGGCCGGCTGGCTCTGGATTGCGGACGCCGGGTCATCTCCCCCGAGAGCATCTACCGCTTCATTTATGCTCAACTGGCCCGCACCAAGGACTATTCCTGGCGGCTTTACTTGCCGCGGGGCAAGTCCAAACGGGGTTGGCGCGGGCGGCGCGGCGGCAATACTATCGTCCGCATTCCGGGCGGGACGCCACCGCTAATTCCAACATAGCCCGGGCGCAGCCCGGAGGCTGATGACCACAGGATACCCGAGCGCTGGGAGGTCGACCTGATGCGGTTCGGCAATCACGGCCAAGCGCTGTTGCTGCGGCGCAGCGTAACCTTTGACAACGGTATGAAGTTTGCCCGGCGCTATCGGCTGCACAGCCAAGGCATCCCAACTTACTTTTGCGAGGTCAAGTCGCCGTGGCAAAAAGGGGGAGTGGAGAATGCCATCGGCCGGCGGCGGCGGTTTTTGCCGCGCCGGGCGAACTTGGAGCAAATCCAGGCGGCGCAACTTACCGCCACAATCCAGGCGTACAACAATACGCCCCGGCAGTGCTTGAACTACCGGACGCCCACCGAAGTATTCGCCGCCGCCGCGTTGCACTTGAAATGTGAATCCACATTCCGGCGCAAGCCGGAATGACGGGTATGTGGTTTGGAATGACGGGTATGTGGTTTGGAATGACGGGTATGTGGTTTGGAATGACGGGTATGTGGTTTGGAATGACGGGTATGTGGTTTGGAATGACGGGTATGTGGTTTGGAATGACGGGTATGCGGGTTGGATTGCTGGGTATGCGGGTTGGATTGCTGGGTATGGGGTTGGGAATGCTGGGTATGCGGGTTGGATTGCTGGGTATGCGGGTTGGAATGATTGCGAATAGGGCTACACGCCCTAGGTGAGGGACGCCGCGCGGAGGGGGTTGCTGATATGACGCTTGGGGAACGGATTGGATATGACGCCGGGGCGGTTCGGCTGGAGGATGCGCTGTCCGCTGCCGGGCGGCATGGGTTTCATTACCTGGATTTTTGCGCCGATGCCGGGGATAACCGGGTGGACAACTGGCCGGAGGAACGGCTGCGGGCGGCGCGGGGCCTGATGGATCGGTATGGCGTAAGCGTAACTGTGCATACCGGGTCGTCGGTAAATATCGCTGAGTTTGCGCCGCGGGTCAGCGATGCGGTGGATGCTTACCTGCAAGCGAACATTGACCTGGCGCGGCGCATTGGGGCCTATGGCGTGGTGGTGCATGGCGGGATGCACTTCAGCGCGGCGATTGCGGAGCGGATGGCGGCGGCGCGGGAACGGCTGGCGCGCGCGGTGGATTACGCCGAAAGCAGCGGCGTGCGGCTGTTCTTGGAGAACCTGAATCGGGAACCGGACGCCGCCGAAGTGCATTATCTGGGGCATAACATTGCCGAATGCCGCTATTTCTTTGACGCCATCGTAGCGGAGCATTTCGGCTGGGCGTTCACGGTGAACCATGCCAACTTGGAGCCGGAGGGGATTGACGGTTTTATAGACGAGTTCGGCGTGGGGCGCATCGGAGAAGTGCGGCTGGCCGACAACACCGGGGAGGTGGAAGTGCATTTGCCGCCGGGACAGGGGAATATAGACTTTCGGGCGATGTTCCGGCGGCTGGAAGGGGCGGGGTATGACGGGTTTTATACGATGGCATTCGGCACTATGGCGGACAAGCTGGCGGCGCGGGAGTTATTTGAGGGTTATGTGAGGCCCGCGCCATGACAGATCCGCATTGGGATAAGGTATTTTGAGCAGACTTTGGCTTGGTTATGGCAAGTTGTAGTATTCGCAATAAGTTGCCAACGCCGTCAAAATCTGTTCGGCATGGCGCATTGGCGATGGTATTTCCGTCCGGCTTTCAATCATTTCCGCCAAAGCAAGCCATGCTATTTCATATTCGCCCTCTGTTGCAGGGTTGATGATGTTTTGCTGCAATCTTTGGACGGCATCGTGCTGCGCTTGCCCGGCGTAATACTCCTGGACGAGTCGCAGGATGCTCAAAAGGGCGCTACGGGCATCCTGCATAACGGCGCGCCCGTCGTACCACAGCAACTCGTCCATTACCGATTGTTGATCGTTAGGATGCAACATTCGCCTCCCGCGCTTTCTTGGCCTCCATATGCGCGTTGTGGAGTTTGTAGAACTTGGCGAGGAGTTGGTCAATGTGGGCAAATCGTCGTTCAAGTTCGCGCTCCAGCTCCTCAAATTCGCGTTGGCGCTGCTCCTCGTTCATAATGATCACCTCATTGCAGATTGCGGGATAGTATGCCATAAGATTGCCGTCCGGTCAATTATTCCGTGCCGTTGGCGTAGGGCTTCAGGGCGGCGTAGATTACGTCGTTGATGGGCGTGGGGGAGCCGGCAGCGGCGCCGGCGCGCACTGCGGCGCCGTTGAGGGCTTCCAGCTCCAACGGGCGGCCGGCCATCAAGTCGGAGTGCATTGAGGCGCGCATTGCGCTTTGGGCCGATTCCATATAGTCCAGCGTGCTGGACACGATGTCGGGCGGCAGTTTGACATTTGAGGCGCGGGCGACGGTTGCGATTTCCTGCATACAGCCGATGATGACCTTGCGCCATTCGGGTTGGGGGAGCAGTTCCCGGAGGAACTCGCGCGCCAGGGAGGTTACGCCGGCCATCGTCGCGATAAAGAGGAATTTGGTCCACAGAGTAACGGCGATGTCGTCCGCGGCTTCGGCCGGCACTGCGGCGTTGCGAAAGGCGGCGGCGATTGCGGCGGCACGGTGTTGGTGCGCCGGCGGGCGGCCGCGCATAGCGCCGGTTACGATGCGGACAACGGCGCCGCCCTGGCGCACTGCGCCCGGCCCCAGGCGGCTGGCTTCGATGTAGGCGGCGCCGGGCAGCGTAATCGCCTGCGGGAATTGCTCCGCAAGGGGCAGATACGAGTCAATGCCGTTTTGCAGGGATAGGATGGCGGTGGCGGCGGTGCTACTGCTGGCGTCGCTACTGTCGGAGTGGCCGGCGTTGGCGGCGCCGGGCTTAATCAGGGGGGCCATTGCCGGTATGGCGGCGGAGTTGTGGTAGGTTTTGGTGGTGAGCAGGGCCAGGTCGACGGGGCCGATGGCGGCGGGCGTGTCCGTGGCCTGGCAAGGCACGGTGAAATCGCCGGACTCGGTTTGCATATGCAGGCCGCTGCGGCGGATGGCGTCCAGGTGTTCGCCGCGGGCGATAAGGGTAACATCGTGGCCGGCGCGGGCCAGCATACCGCCGAAGTAACCGCCGATGCTGCCGGCGCCCATAACCGCTACTTTCATACTGCTATGCTCCTATTCTCCGAACCGGGCTGACTGGTCATTGATTCAAACAATCATACACTAGGGGGTATCGTCAAATTCATCGTTATTCCAGCGTAGGCCGGAATCCGGCGTTGTAATCCGTCATTACGGTAATGGAGCCGGCGGCCATAGATTCCGGCTTTCGCCGGAATGACGGTTGGGGGGGCCGGAATGACGGTTAGGGGGCCGGAATGGAGGTAGGGGGTAGGATGGTATGGCGGTTGGGGGGGCGGGCCGGTATGATGGTTAGGGGGGTAGGATGGTATGGCGGTTGGGGGGGCGGGCCGGTATGATGGTTGGGGAGTAGGATGGTATGACGGTTGGCGGGCGGGCTGGTATGATGGTTGGGGGGGTAGGATGGTATGGCGGTTGGGGGCGGGCCGGTATGATGGTTGGGGGGTAGGGGGTACGATGGTATGGCGGTTGACGGGTAGGATGGTATAAAGAGGCGTTGTTGCGTTTAGTTTAAGTGACCGTTGGGCGGTTGCGCCGTTGGGGGTTCGCAGTTATGCTTACTGCGTTCAGGCGAACCGCAATTCGTCAATCCAGCAATTCGCCAATCCAGCAATTCGTCAATCCGGCAAGGCAACGCTACGGCAAAGCGCAACCTAACTGCGCTGCGCTATCTTATCTCAATCCAATTCCAATTGACCCAACCAATTGACGCTGAACGGGAGAACGAAATTATGACACAGCCCGCCCCTGCCATCACGCCGCCGGCGCCGCAGCCCGAATCGGATTTTTATTGGGACAAGTGCAAGGACGGCGAGCTTTGGCTGCGCCGTTGCACCGTCTGCGGACGCGCCTACTTTTATCCGCGCGACATCTGCCCGTTCCCGGAATGCTTTTCGCGGGAGACGGAATGGATCCAGAGCAGCGGACGCGGCACGCTGCATACCTTTGCCATCGTGCACCGCGCGCCTACGCCGGCTTTTCGCAGCAAGACGCCCTACATCACCGCCGTGGTGGAACTTGAGGAAGGGGCGCGGATGCCGTCCTGGCTGGTGGGGATTGACTTTGCGGAGGGGGAAATTCGTCCGGACGCCGTGCAGTGCGGTATGGCGGTTAGGGTAACCTTTGAGCCGCTGGACGACAACATCACGCTGCCGATGTTTCTGCCGGCATGATGACGCCGTTCCGTTCAACCGGTCTGCCGTCCTTACTGAACAATGGGCGCAACCGAACTGCCTAATCCAATTGCACAACCGGGGCGTGGGGTTATATTCAACCGTTATTGCGGCGCGAGCCGGGCTCCGGCGTGGTAATTCGCAGCGACGGCAATGGAGACGGCAGCCATAGATTCCGGCTTTCGCCGGAATGACGGTTGGGGGATAGAATGGCGGTTGAGGGGGATGGTATGCCGGTTGCAGTTGTGCCGGGATGATGGTTGTAGATGCGCCGGAATGACGGTTGTAGATGCGCCGGAATGACGGTTGTAGATGCGCCGGAATGACGGTTGCAGTTGTGCCGGGATGATGGTTGTAGTTGCGTTGGAATGACGCAGATATATGCCGGGCTGCGGTAAATCGCAGTATGGCTACACGCTCAAAAATGGAGGAATGACGAATTATGACTACTGCGCGCACCGTAATGCAGGAAGTATCCCCGAAACTGGCGGAGCTTTCCGCGGATGTGCTGTTCGGGGATGTTTGGGAACGGCCCGAATTGTCCAAGCGCGACCGCAGCCTGATCACCGTGGCGACGCTGACTGCGCTGTACCGGACGGACCAGCTGCGCGGGCATATCGGCCGGGCGCTGGACAACGGCGTTACGCGGGAGGAGATTTCCGAGGTGATTACGCATATGGCGTTTTACGCCGGCTGGCCGGTGGCCGCCAACGCCGTCCGCGTTGCCAAAGAAGTGTTTGAGGAACGGGGCGTCTAGCCGCGCGCGCCCGGCCCATCTTACCCGGGAACTCTTACCCGGGAAAGGGCTGGGCAAGGGTTGAGTGAGGGGTTGATACCGACGAGACTACGAAACTGCTGGAGGCTTTCCGATGCCGCAGATGACCGGAGCGCGATTTCTTGCCGAAACCCTGAGGGACTACGGCGTAACCCATGTTTTCTTTGTCCCCGCCATCATCCGCAGGGCGCTGGTGGAGATGGAGGATGTTGGCATCAAGCGGATTATCAGCCATGGCGAAAAGTCGGCGGCGTATATGGCGGATGCCTACGCGCGGGTTACGGGCAAGCCCGGGCTGTGTTTCGCGCAGTCGGTGGGTGCGGCGAACCTGGCGGCCGGCTTGCAGGACGCCTACCTGGGGGTTTCGCCGGTCATCGCGATTACAGGGCATCGCCCGCCGCTGCATCGGCATCGCAATTCGTACCAGGAGATCGAACATTCCCGGCCTTTTGCGTCCGTTACGAAGTACAGCGCCGAGGTTGAAACGGTAGAGCAGCTGCCGCATTTGCTGCGGCAGGCGTTCCGGGAAGTTACGACCGGGCAGACGCTGCCGGCGCATCTGGATTTCTCCGGCATCTCCGGCGATGTCATCACTGACGGCATCCTGGATACGGATGTCATCGTCGAGGAGTCGTTCACGCAGCGGCCGGCATTCCGGCCGGAGCCGGAGCCGGAACGGGTGCGGGAGGCGGCGCGGATTCTGTCGCAGGCGCAGCGTCCGGTTATTGTGGCCGGCGGCGGCGTAACGGCATCCGGCGCGCAAGCCGAAGTAGTGCGGCTGGCGGAGATGCTGAACATTCCGGTAGCGACGGCGCTCAACGCCAAGGGCTGCATCCCGGAGAATCATCCGCTGTCGGTAGGCGTGGTGGGCAGCTATTCCCGCCGGTCGGCCAACCGGGTGGTATCCGAAGCCGACCTGGTATTGTTCATCGGGAGCCATACGGGGAGCCAGGTTACGCTGGACTGGCGGCTGCCGGCGGTTGGCACGCCGGTGATACAGATTGACCTGGATGCGGCGGAGCTGGGGCGGTCGTATCCCGGCACTTATGGGCTGCTGGGGGACGCGCAGCGGACGCTGCAACGGATGCTGGATGTGCTGGAGCCGACGGGCGGCAACGCCGACTGGGTGGCCCGCGCGCAGGAACAGGTGCAGAACTGGCGGGACGAACACGAGCCGCTGCTGCGCTCGGACGCCGTACCGATTCGCCCGGAACGGCTATGCCAGGAATTGACCGACTTTCTGCCGTCGGACGCGGTGCTGGTAGCGGATACGGGACACGCCGGCATCTGGACGGGGAGCATGGTTGAGCTGCATCATCCCGGGCAGTCGTATCTGCGGGCGGCCGGGTCGCTGGGCTGGGGACTGCCGGCGGCGCTGGGGGCGAAGTGCGGCGCGCCCGACCGTCCGGTGGTCTGTTGGACGGGCGACGGCGGTATGTGGTATCACATCGGGGAGCTGGAAACTGCGGTGCGCTACGGCATCAACGCCGTTATAGTGGTACACAACAACGGGGGACTGAACCAGGATCGGCGGGGCGATGAGGCGGCCTACGACGGGCGGGAGGGGAACTCCGGCGAACTGTGGCGGTTCAACGACACCAACTTCGCACAGATTGCGGAATCGATGGGCGCCTTGGGCATTCGGGTTACCGACCCGAATCAAATCAATTCGGCATTGGATCAGGCGGTAAGCGCGAACCGGCCGGCGGTGGTGGACATCGTAAGCGACGGCGATATAGCGGCGGCGCCGCCGTGGGGGCCGTAGCCGGCGCCGGGGGAACGAATTGGCCCTTGCGGGCTTACGGACAAGGAGAACACGATTATGACACTGGATATATTGCGGATGCAGCGTCGCTTGCAGGATGTTGGCGTCCCCCAAGAGCAGGCTGAGGTTTTTGCGGAGGAAGTCGCGCATATCCTGGCCAGCCAGGTAGCGACCAAGGCTGACCTGCAAGAGCTCAGGAACGAGATGCTCGGCAAGTTTGCCGAGGTGGACGGCAAGTTTGCTGAGATGCTCGGCAAACTTATCGAGGTGGATGGCAAGTTTGTCGCAGTGGATGGCAAGTTCGCTGAGATGCTCGGCAAGTTTGCCGGCGTGGACAGCAAGTTTGCCGAAGTGAATGAAAAGATTGCCGAACTCGCTACCAGGATCGCCGAGCTTCGCAACGAAATGGCCGAGCTTCGCAACGAAGTGGCCGACCTCAAAACCGGCATCACCAAGTGGGTTGTGGGTCTGATTGTCGCTATCATGCTGGGGGTTGCCGGAATGTCGGTGGCTATGGTCTTGTCCGTTTTCCGGCTGGCGGCGGCTCTTGGCTAGGGCGGCGGCGCCGCCGTGGGGGCCGTAGCCGGCGCCGGGGGAACGGATTGGCCTTTGCGGGCTTACGGACAAGGAGAACACAAATATGACACTGGATGTACTGCGGATGCGGCGTCGCTTGCAGGATGTTGGCGCTTCCGATGAACGGGGCAGCATTCACAGCGAAATGGTTGGCCTCTGGCGTGCCTGGTATGATTTGAAAGCCACCATCATTATTGGGCTAATGGGCGTGGTCATCGCTATCCTGCTGGGCTTTATCGGGGTGTTATTAGCCTTGGTTTTCTCATGTGTCCGGCTGGCGGCCGTACTTGGCTAGGGCGGCGGCGGCGGGTTCGCCGGTGTTCGGCGCTTAATTTACCGGGGGCAGCGCGCCAGGAATTCCCGGGCGGCGGCGTAGTTGCGGGCGCCGCTGCGCCGGATGGGCGGCACCAGGTAGCAGTCGTTGGCGCCGGCCGCGCGCAGGGACGCCCAGACTGCCAGCGCAAGGTCCACACCGGAACGGCCGGCGCCCAGGTCGCGTTGCGCCCAATCCGGCACGCTGGCGAAGGATACGCCGTCCGGCTCCATTAGGCCGACGCCGTAGAATATGGGGATGTCAGGCGGCTGGCCGGCGCAGTCGGCATAGGCATCGGCAAACCGCGCTAGATCCGCCGGGTCATATACGGGCTGGGTAATCAGGAAGTGGGCGCCGGCCTTAACCTTGCGGGCGGCGAGGCGGGCCGCCGCAACAATACTGCCCGCACTATTCCCGCCGCGGCCTGGACCCGACATTGGCTTTGTACCCATCCCCAAGTCGACGGCGGCGCCGATGCAGAAATCGGTGGGGGCGCGCAGCGGGCGGCCGCGGTAGTCAACGCCGGCGTTGAGGTTGGCGATGGCGGCGATGAGTTCGGTGGGCTGATAGTCGTTGACGGCGATGGCGGCGTTGTCGGATGGCGGGAACGGGTCGCCGGCGACGACGATGACATTTTCCAGCTGCAAAGCCTGGGCGCCCAGCAGCAGCGATTCCAGCGCCAGGCGGTTGCTGTCGCGCGTGGCCAAGGTAAAGACGGCGGCGGCGGCGTGGCGCTGGCGCAGCGCCGCCGCCATCGCTACGGAATTGACGCGGACGGAACGGCCCGGATTATAGGCCGCCGATATGAAGTCGGCTTGCGGCGGCGGCGGTGGAGTGTCCTCCGGCCGGCCGGAGCGGGGGGGCGAATAATCGCAGATGAAGGCGGGATGGCCCGTAGCGGCATAGCAGCGGTCGGTTACCTTCACAGCGTTAGCCCCCCTTGCCCAACATTATACCTGGGGGAGAGGGCTAGCCGGAATCCGGCGCAAGCCAGAGTGAGGGGCGGAGCGGTTGGAGTGATGGATAGGATTGGCGGGAATGATGACAGGATAGTCGGAACGGTCGAGGGGGAACAAGTTGTCGGGAATGGCGGCAAAGTTAAACGGGCTGATTAGAAGCAATTCCCAAGTCGGCAAGGCACTGGCGGAAGCGGGCGATGCTTTGCTGCTCGGAACGGCCTACATAATAGCGGATGCCCTGGATGTATTCAACTACGTCGCGGGGCAACATGAGCAGTTCGTCGCGGGGTTCGTTGAGGTGATAGAGGCCGTCCACGCCCTCCTCGAGGCCGACATAGAGGGTATCCTCCAGCAGGGCTTTGCTCCGGTGGTCCAGGTTTTTGCGGACGATCCAGCGGCTGAATACGAAAGGAAGTCCCGTCCATTGCGTCCATTCCGCGCCGAGGTCGGTGCGGTGGGCGTAGCCGCGGGCGCCGCGGCGGCGGCGGAGGGCGCGGCTGCCGACCAGCAGAAAGGCGTCAAAAGATTCGTCGGGGCTGATGACATCGCCGGGGCGGACGGCGAAATCGCCGGGGACGATGCCGTATTTCTGGCGCAGCAGGACATCCAGCAGCTGCGCGCCGGCAACATCCTCGTCGGAGATGCCGATGGCAACGCCGGCCAGTTCGGCCAGCGGGGTTTGCGAATAGAGGAGGACGCTGACGGCGCGGCTGACGGCGGCGATGCAGAAACCGCTTACCGGCTCAAAGTCGTCCTCCAGGCGAAAGGCGTCGCTCAAATGGACCGGGCCGGCGTCGAGTTCGCCGGCGGCCAGGGCATTGCCCAGCGCGCGGGGAGTAACATTGTGGAGTTCAATGCCGCGCCGTTCCATGTCAAAGTAGAACGGTTCGGCTTCCAGATACGGCACACGGCCGACTTTGATGGGCATAGCTGTCGCCACCGCAACGCAACCGCAGGAATTGGGCCGGCAGGCCCCGGAGCAGGTAAGATTGTAGGGCGGGGCGGGGCGGTTGGTCAAGAACCGGACGGGCTTACCCCGGAGGAGTAGGGGCGGTTTTTACACCGATGGACAGGATGGACGGGATTTTGGATTGGGCTGGGGGGGGGATTCCGGCTTGTGCCGGAATGACGGGCGCAGGCGCGGGCGGAGATTTGCTATAATCTAGCGGCCCGGCGCCGCTGCGTCAAACCGATATGCCGCCGCCGGGCGTATCTCTGCCATCCCAACATCCCATTCGCTGCGACATCAGGACATTGCCGGATCTAACTATGCTGCATTGCCATCGCCGGATTGCCGTCCGGCCCGCCGTTATCATCGCTATTGTCATTGCCGGGTTCGCCGCCGCCTTTACCGTCATTGCTGCCGTTGCGGGAGTTGGCGTTGCGGGCGTTGGCGTTGCGCCGCCGGCTTACGCGCAGGGCGGGGTTACGGTTAGCGACTCCGGGCACGAGAACCGGTTCCCGGACGGGCTGCGGTTTCATATTGAGGCCGCCAGCGACAGCGAGATTGAGGAAATCCGCGTCTATGTACGCAAGCTGGGGCAGTCCAGCCGCACCACTTACCGCACGGTTGAGTTTGAGCCGGGCCGGGCCGTATCGGGGGAGACGCTGTTCAGAAGCAAGACGGCCAACGAATATATCCCTACCGGCGCTCGGCTGTCGTACTATTTTGAAATCCGCACTGCGGACGGCGCAGTTACCGAAACCGCGCCGCAAACGGTGGTGTACCTCAACACCGGCCTGGACTGGCAGACGGTATCCGACGGCTTCATCAATGTGTATTACTACCGGCACAACCGGCAGTCGCAGGCGCGGGCCGAGGCCGTGCTGGAAGTTGCCGCCGACACCTATCAGTTTATGCAGCCCATACTGGGCGTTGAACTGACGGAGCCGATGAACATTGTGGTGTATTCCCACTATGGGCATATGCTGGATGCGATGCGCGTGGGGTCGCAGGTGGCGGCGCAGCAGCTGCGGGTGCTGGGCAAGGCGTTCACCAACGAGCGGGCGCTGCTGGTGGACGCGGACGGGACGCTTTCGGATGAAACCGTATTAGGCACCGCCGCCCACGAATTCACGCATCTGCTGGTAGCCGACACCGCCGGCTCCGCTTATTCCGGCGTCCATACCTGGCTGAACGAAGGGCTGGCGGTGTACTCGGAACGGAATCCGGGCAGCGAGTTTGGACGCTACATCGGGGCCGCCATTCGGAACGATGATGTGCCGCCGCTGTCGTCGCTGGTTAATTATGCCGGCACGCCGAGCGAAACGCTGCGGAATTACGGGCAGGGCTACGCCGTAGTTTCGTATATGCTGGATACTTACGGGCCGGAAAAGATGGCGGCGCTGTTTGCCAGCCTGCCCACGACGCGCGGTACGGACAAGGCGCTGGAAGCGGCCTACGGGCTCACGATTTTGGATCTGGACAACGAATGGCGGCAGTCGGTAGGGCTGGATGTACGGGCGGCGGCGACGCCGGCGCTGCCGCCGTTGCAGCAGCTGCCCACCCGCCGTCCTACGCCGACTCCGACGGCGGCGCCGCTGCCGGCAACTGCGCCGGCGGTGGCCGCCGCGCCGGCGCAGTCGGACGCGCCCACCGCAACGCCGGCCCCGACGGCTACGCCGGCGCCGACCTACACGCCGCTGCCGTCGCCAACGCGCCGGGCGGAAGCCGCGGCGGAGCCGGCAGCGCCGGCGCCGGCCGGCGGCAGCTGTTCCGCGCCGCCGCCGCAGTCGGGCAACGGCGGCATTCCGACGGAGCTGGCGTCCGCCGCCCTGCTGGCTATACCGGCCGGGCTGTTGGGGCTGGCCGCGGTGCGGCAGCGGCGGGGGATGAAGATGCTCTAAACTCACCAACAAGTGCAACGCCAGGGTATGGTGTTGCCATGGGAACGCGCTATCAGCAACTCAGGATCGTTGAGCGCTGCGAAATTGCCCGATTATGGACCGCGGGTTGCTCCGTCCCCAAAATTGCGGCAGTTTTGGATCGCGCGTCGTCTGCCATCTCGCGGGAGCTAAAACGTAATGCCTCCGCCAACGGCGGCTATCAGCCCGCATACGCGCAGCAGCGGGCGCCGGCCCGCTACTGGCGCGGCGCCCGCTTGGAACGGGACGCCGTCCTGCGGTAGGCGGCCCGCACCTGGATTACGGACGCCCGGTCATCTCCCACGAAAGCATCTACCGCTTCATCTACGCTCAACTGGCCCGCACCAAGGACTATTCCTGGCGGCTTTACCTGCCGCGGGGCAAGTCCAAACGGGGTTGGCGCGGGCGGCGCGGCGGCAATGCTATCGTCTGCATTCCGGGCTGGACGCCGCCACTAATCCCAATACAGTCCGGGCGCGGTCCGGAGGCCGCTGACCGCCGCACGCCCGGCCACTGGGAGGCTGCCTTGATGCTATTCGGCAATCACGGCCAAGCGCTGCTGCTGCACGAGCGCCATTCCCGGCGAATTCTGTCGTCGCTGCCGCCGGAGCTGTGCCGCAGCGTAACCTTTGACAACGGCACAGAGATTGCCCGGCGCTACCGGCGGCACACCTTGGGCATTCGGACTTACTTTTGCGATGTCAGGTCGCAGTGGCAGAAGGTGGGAATTGAGAATGCCATAGGCCGGCGCAATCCAGGCGTACCACAATACGCCCCGGCAGTGCCTGGGCTGCCGGACGCCCGCCGCAGTATTCGCCGCCGCGTTGCACTTGAAATGCGAATCCACAGATTCGGAATGACGGGGAATATGACCACACGCCATAGAGATGGCCAGAGTGATGGCCGTCCCTGCCGCCGGGTTGCTTGCCGCACTCCAAGCCCCAATCTATAATCAGTCAATCAACCTAACCAACCCCGCCGTCAGCCGCCGGGATTGCCAACCGACTCTCGCCCGTTGCGCTGCCGCACAACCCGAGGCGGAGCGGCCCAACCAGGAGGACATTTTGACTACTACGACACGCAGTCCGCAAGCCGTACTGAAGCACCGCAGTCGGGAGATTACCGAGGGGCCGGAACGCGCGCCGGCCCGCGCGATGCTGATGGCGATGGGGCTAACCGCCGCCGACCTGGAAAAGCCTTTCGTCGCCGTGGCCAACCTGGCCAGCGATGTTACCCCCTGCAATGTGCATCTGGACCGCATCGCCGCCGCCGTTAAAGACGGCATCAAAGCGGGCGACGGCACTCCGTTTCAGTTCGGCACCATCACCGTCAGCGACGGCATCTCTATGGGCACCGAGGGGATGAAAGCGTCGCTGGTCAGCCGGGAAGTAATCGCCGATTCCATTGAAACGGTGGCCTTTGGCGAGCGGATGGACGGCCTGGTTACGGTAGCCGGCTGCGACAAGAATATGCCCGGCTGTATGATGGCCATTGCCCGCCTCAACATTCCCAGCGTGTTCGTCTATGGCGGCAGCATCCTGCCCGGCCGCTTTGAGGGACGCGATGTCAACATCCAGGATGTGTTTGAGGCCGTTGGCGCCTACGCCGCCGGCCGGATGACCCGCGAGCAGCTGACCGAACTGGAATGCAACGCCTGCCCCGGCGAAGGTTCCTGCGCCGGTATGTTCACCGCCAACACGATGTCCACCGCCATTGAAGTGATGGGTCTGTCGCTGCCCGGCGATGCCTCGCTGACGGCGGTTGACCCCAACAAGACGGTGGAAGCGCGGCAGGCCGGCGTCGCCGTGATGCGGATGCTGGAGCAGGGCATCCGCCCCCGCGACATTCTGACCCGCCAGGCTTTTGAGAACGCCATTACCGTTGTCGTCGCGATGGGCGGCTCTACCAACGCTGTGCTGCATCTGATGGCCATTGCCCGGGAGGCGGAAGTTGACTTGACGCTGGAGGACTTTGACCGCATCAGCCGCAACACTCCGTACATCGCCGACCTGAAGCCGGGCGGCCGCTATGTGATGGCCGACTTGAGTCGGTACGGCGGCATTGCGCTGATCGGCAAGAGGCTGCTGGACGCCGGCCTGCTGCACGGCGATACTGTGTCCGTCAACGGCAAAACCTTGGCCGAAAACCTCAACGCCGCCGCTATCGTGGACGACCAGCCGGTTATCGGCCATCCCGACAACCCGCGCAGCCCTACCGGCGGGCTGGCGATTCTGCGGGGCAACCTGGCCCCGGACGGCGCCGTCATCAAAGTGGCCGGCCATCAGGAAAAGGTGTACGAAGGGCCGGCCCGCGTCTTTGACCAGGAGGAACCGGCGTTTCAAGCGATACAGCGCGGCGCAATCAAGGCTGGCGACATCGTGGTCATCCGCTACGAAGGCCCCCGCGGCGGGCCGGGAATGCGGGAGATGCTGGCCGTTACTGGCGCCCTCATTGGCCAGGGGCTGGGCGACAGCGTAGCGCTGGTAACCGACGGGCGTTTCTCCGGCGCATCCCACGGCCCGATGGTAGGCCATGTGGCGCCCGAAGCGATGGCCGGCGGCCCCATCGGGTTGCTGCGCGAAGGCGACATCATCACGCTGGACATCCCCAACCGACGCCTGGACGCCCGCATCACCGAGGAGGAACTTACCGACCGCCGGGCGTCCTGGCATCCGATGGCGCCGAAGTACACTACCGGAGTGCTGGCCAAGTACGCCAAGCTGGTATCCTCGGCGGCGGAAGGGGCGGTAACCAGGTAAGCGCAATGCAAGAACCGAAACGGTTTCAGCCGCGTCTCAAAATACTGGCCGCGGCAATCACTATTCTGGCAATAAACGCCGCGCTAGTGCTGATTTTCGGCGATCGCCAGTGGGAGGGATTGGAAACGCTGGTTACAGCGTCCGACCTTATTCCATTGTCGGGTCTGTTATGGCTCGTCGTTGAAGCGCTGGCCGGCGGTATTTTCCTCGGCATCTGCTATCTAGGCAGAAAATTTAGGCGATGGCTGGCCGGATTGTGGCGCGCATGGTGGCAAGGGAGGCTGGAAAAAGCGTACTGGAAAGGTTACAATGCCAGAATGGCGGAAGATGATTCAACATCCGCCAATTTCACTGATGAGCGTTAACGCCTTCAGTCGGTTGGCGCCAGGAGGAATGTGATGCTTTTCGGCATTGACTATGCCCGCGACTTGATGCGAAAGAAGCGGGAAAAGGAAGCGCAGGCATACCAAGGCGGGTACAATGCGGCCGACACAAAGTGTCGGCAGCGCCAGAACGGCAACACCTTCGCCATTTTGGATGACGCTACTTACCGGCAAGGCTATGACGATGGCTTCAACGCCAGTCGCGCCTTTACCATAAACAGATCCCAGGAAGAGGCTACCGAAAAGAACGGTTAGGCACCCTCCTGGCCGCTGGTTGAAATGGGAGGCAACAGAATGCTGTTCGGAATTGACGCCGCCCGGCAAGCCATCTGGCAGCGGCAACAAAGGGAACTTGCCGAAGCCCGGGAGGAAGGCCGCCAAGAAGGCCGGGAGGAAGGCTATCAAAAGGGCTACGACGCCGGGGTTGCCACCGCGCAGGGCCGCCGCCGCCGGAGGAGGATCTTGCGAAATGGCCGCTGAAAAACGCATCTTGTTTGAGCGCAAAGGTTCGCTGGGGGTCATCCGCCTGAACCGCCCTGAAGCTCGCAATGCCTTGTCGCCTGAAATGGTAGCTGAGCTGGGGCAAGCCGTCGCCGCCTGCCGCGCCGGGGACATACGCGCCGTGCTGCTCACCGGAACCGGCGGCGCCTTTTGCGCCGGCGCCGACGTCCGCGACTTTGCCGCCCAACTGGAATCCGGCGGCCCGGCGGGATTATCGGCTCACCTGCGCCGCCTGGCCGATGACCTGCATCGGGAGGTCATCATCGGCATCCGCCGGCTGGACAAGCCGGTAGTGGCCGCCGTCAACGGCGTTGCCGCCGGCGCCGGATTCAGCCTGGCGCTGGCCTGCGACCTGCGCGTAGCCGCCGCGGACGCCCGTTTCCTGCTGGCCTACGCCAACATCGGCGGGACGGCCGACGGCAGCTCCACTTATATGCTGCCGCGCATCGTCGGCCAGGGGCGCGCTATGGAGATTTACCTCGCCCGCCAGCCCATCGGCGCCCAATATGCCTTGGAACTGGGGCTGGTCAGCCAGGTTTTTGAGCCGGCCCACTTCGATCGGCACGCTATGGAAACCGCGGACCGCCTGGCTCAGGGGCCAACCCGCGCCTATGGACAGGTCAAGGCCCTGTTTGACGCCGGCTGGCACTCCGACCTGGCAACACAGCTGGACGCCGAAACCGACGCCATCGCCAACATCGCGCTAACCGGAGATTTCCAAGAAGGCATACAGGCATTCGCGCAGAAGCGCCAGGCGTGGTTTCAAGGCCGCTGATATGAAAGAATGGTTGGCCCTGCAACGGCGACGGCTGGCGTGGTGCGTTGTCGGAGTCGTTGCTGTCCGCGTCGCCGCAACGCTGCTGTTCCAGTTCGCCGGCGGCGCGGCGCCAATATGGGAGACTGCGCGCTTGATTGCCGTTACTGCGCTTGACTTGGCGATTATCGCGCTGGCAATAGCAGCCGTAATCGCTTTTGTGCAGTACGGGCGCATCTACCGGGCGCGGGTGCCTACGGAGTAGGATGGATGGGCGGCAAGCGTAATCACTAATGAAGTGGGGACAGTGAAATTTATAACAATACTGCCTGCTGCGGTTATACGGTGAAAGGGTTGAGCAAGTTTGCGCCCAAGCCGCGGACATCCGCGATGTTGCGCGTAACCAAAGTAAGATGGTTCGTTTTGGCGGTAGCCGACAGCAATCCATCTATAACCGGCACATTGGGAATGGAATACATCTGCCCCCACATCAGGGCTGCGGCGGCGTCAACCGGCAGAATGTGATCGGCAAATTGGGACGACAGCAATCCCAGCCAAGCATCCAGGTTATCGGCTTGGACGTAATCCCGGCGTTGGCGGGCCAGCGCAACCCCTTTGTGAAGTTCGCCGATGGTCAAAACACTGACGAAAAGGCCAGTTGCTGCTACAGTGGCGAACCAGGCGGCAACGCCCGGGTTGCAACGCTGCCCCCGCCGCAGTTCGGAGAGTATGTTAGTATCCAGCAGGAACATCACAGAGCGACTGGACGCGGCGGCTCCGGGTTGCGTTCCAGGTCAAGGCCGTCAATCGGGCAAGCGGCCAGCATTTCCTTAAAGTCCAGGCCACGATAGTCAACCAGCGCGGCGTTGGGGTCTGAAAGTATTTTTGACGGTGTTTGACCGGCATCGTTGACATGGCCGCCGTTGTGGGGCCGTGGCTGACCCGCTGGAAGCGGGTGGACAGATCCGCGAGCGGTACGTACATTCATCAGCGCAACCTCCAAAAGGAGCGGGAAATGCTAGATGCCGTCAGCGTGGGGCCAAACTTTGATGGCGGCCTGGCAAAGGCGGCGGGCTCGGGCGGCGATAGCGGTTTCGTCCCAGACATCGGGGGCGTTTTCCAACGCATCTTTGTTAAGAAACATAACGCTGTGGTCACGCAATGCCAATTGCTTATTTTGCCAAGTAGCGTTGGAAAGTTCGCCGTTCAGGCGCGCTGTCACGAGGGTAAGATTACCGATCGATTGAACCAAGCGATTGCGCTCATCCGTTGCCCGGATGTCGTTTTGCACATCTGTAGGCAACGGCCAGTTTTGGGCCCACTTCACGGGCATGATGTGTTCGATCGTCAGGTCGGACGGCACAGACTGATATTCAGTCCTTTGCGTCCGCAACGCCATTTCTATCCCTTCCAAGACCATGCGAAGGCGGTCTCGCCTCAGAGTGGTAAAAAGAGATATATTTACGAATGCATCTTCCAGCATCCTATCATTAGGCCAAAGACGCTGATTCGCGGTTTGGGTAGCCAGGTATTCGACGATAACATCTCCTGCTATCGAAGGCATAGAATTTTTCAATCGCTCCACCAAACCTCGAAAGAGCCAAGAATACCCCATGGTATTCATACGGCAAAGCATACGCCGCACCTGAAAGCTCTCAAGAGCTTTGAGACCTTTGTCCATTTGTTGTTCGGGGACCTCCGACGAAAAAAGCCAAAGCAAAAGCGGAGTGACGGTGCCAGACTCCATGGTCCTGCGCCGGTAAAAGAAAGTTTCCCTGGATGGATACCCAGATTGTTCAATTTGCCGATAGACTTCGGCGAATTTATGAATGTCTGATGATATATTCTCAACATTCTCCGTGTCCGAGTATTTTCGGAAGGCTGAAAATACATCTCCCGCCTTGATAAGATCGCCGGTACGCATAACAATCCAGCGGTTCAGGAAAACATCAATCCGCGGACGGCGAGTGCGCTGGTCGTGTACTTCTTCATGCCACCAGTTGTCAGAAAAATCCCACAACTGAGCGGAATGATCCGAGATCCCCTGTGCATGGGCGTCGTGTAGCACTTTGTTTTTGATCAAGTCAGATTGCAGTAGCGGAGTGCCACGTGCATTCAGCGTTTCGAATATGAGCTGCTCATCTTCCGTGTTTTGAATATCAATCACAACGATTTTGATGAGCATGGTGATTGATTCTTCCAATGCCTCAGCCCGTTCATCCGTTTTTTCGGGTTGTTCATCCAACCAATGATCGATTTCGCGCATGAAAAATCCATGTGCTGATAGAACGTTGGATTCTTTGCCGTCATAGTCTGGCGTTTCACCGCTCATTGCTAGACGGAAATCATCCTGATCGCCCATACTAGGCCAAACTTTTACGGAGCGATTGGGATCATCGCCCGTATATTCGTCGTCGTTTAGCACAAAGCGCCTCAACCGCCTGGAAGCACGATCAATGCCGCGTTGGGTAATCGTTTTTTGCATCGCTCCCAACAGCAGTTGGAGCGTGATAAGCCGTTGGCTCCCATCGATTACCAGACGCGTCTCTACCTCTGACGAGGTATGCGAGCGTTGCTGCAAAACGATAGCCCCTAGAAAATGGGTGGCCGTCTCGCGCGACGCAGGACCTTCCTCGAGATATTTTTCCGCCGCGGTCCTAACGTCGTCCCACAGCGGCTCCCACTGCTGTTGCTCGTCCCAAACATAGCGGCGCTGAAACGGCGGGACTTCGTAGCGTACAGGCTTAGTAAACAGATCGCGTGGGGTCAAAATGCTTGCGTCCATAATTGTCTTCTCGGAATGCGCTGTTGCCTTTGTTCGCTAGCTGGATATAAAGTGCGTGGCGTATTTTCGCCGGCGGTTTTGCCGATTTTACCAGATTGGATTTTACGGCGCAACCCCCCGCCCCTCCTCTCCGCCCGATACTGCCTCCAAACACAACCCGCACCGCATCCCCGCCCAGGAAGCCTTCCAATGCCTAAAACCCGGACGAAAATCGCCTGGTTTCCCGAACAGCATTACGATTATATTGCCTATGAGCCTCCATCCTAGCAAACAGTATTAACTGGAGCGACAATATGACTGACGGATTACCGCAGCGCCAAGCCTTTATCGGCGTCGGTACTATGGGCAGCCTGCTGGACGCCGGCGTAGAACTGACGGTTCACGACCGGCGCCGGGCCGCCGCGGCATCGCTGCTGGCACGCGGCGCGCGCTGGGCCGGCTCTCCGGCAGCGGCCACGGCGGACTGCGAAATAGTCTGGGTGTCGTTGCCGGGGCCGGCGGAAGTGGAATCGGTTCTTTTGGGCCGCAGCGCTGCCGCCCTCAATGCGATGCTCTCCGGCGCCACTCTGATAGATACCACCACTAATGCCCCGGATGTGGCGCGCCGGGTCGCAGCGGCCTGCCATGAGCGTGGCATCGCAATGCTGGACGCCCCGGTCAGCGGCCGGCCGCCTACGATGACGCTGATGGCCGGCGGCGACCGGGCCGCGTTTGACGCGGCGCGGCCGGCTCTGGACACCGTAGCGGCGCAAGTGTTTTATGTCGGCGAGGCGGGCGCCGGCTGCACCGCCAAACTGGCCACCCAATATATGGGCTGCACCAACCTGATTGCCGCCATTGAGGGTATGCTGATTGGCAAGATGGGCGGCGTTGACCCGGCGGTTTTGGCGGAGATTGTGCCGGCGAGCTCCGCCGCCAGCCGCGCTTTCAACAGCATTCCCGACGCCATCCTGAACCGCTCTTTCACCGCCGGCGGCGCACTGGATCTTGTAGCGAAAGATGTTGACCTGGACTGCGAACTGGCGGAACGGCTGGGCGCGCCGGCCAACGCCGGCGGCGTCGCCAACCTGATTTACAAAGCGGCGCAGGACGCCGGCCTGGGCAGTGCAGGGTATCCGGCAGTGGCGCGGGTGCTGGAATTTATGGCGGGGACAGAACTGCGGGACGGGTAAGGTCGGCATAAAGTCGGAGTTGACAACTTGATGGACTGATGGTTTGGCGTCTAATGTATAATCAAACAGTCGCAATACTGCGCCGGTTGCGGCGGCCGCGGTACATAATCGCCGCTTTCCTGCTGATCGCCATTGTGGTGGAATGCAACACGGCTTGGGTGCGCGATTACTGGATAAGCCAGGATGCCAGTATGGTACATCGGGTGCCTTGTCGGAAATGGCCTACCCGTGCCGAAGCTGAACGCATAATTGAAACGCGCGCCGCATTTTTCAAGCAGATTGAGGAAATCAGCCCTGATTATATCTCAATATCGGTCGGAGATACAATGAATTCTTTTCGTCGCTGCCCAGGCAAAGCCAACATAACGATATGGTTCGCCGGTCGCGCCCAAGGCGAAGCGATTAAAGCGATAATGCCGGATGATAAGTATATCTTTGGCATTCCATATTCGATAATTAACTACTAGATTTCATTGGCCGACAAGGTGGTAGGGGATACCACGGGGTTATGTCTGACGCTCGTGAGCGCCGCTATGGAATCTTGCGGCAGATCCTAACCCGTTTTGAATCGCCGGCAAGCGGCGGGGTGTGCTACTATGTTCCCGGACAATCTATGCACGGAGGGGGCTACGCATTACGGCCATTACATTGCAGCCCAGCGCTTACAGCGGTACGGTTGACCGCAATCAAGGGATAATCAGCCGATAGATTTTCGTCAACGCTGACTACTTGTACCAATCGGAAATCGCCCGCAAGGAACGGTAAGGGCCGTAGCGGCGCATCTCGTCCCGGCTGGTGTTTCTGGATTAGAATGCGCTGCTTGCCAACAACCGGCCTTTCTTTTTCTGATGACGACTTCCAAAACATTCAGCGGTCGGCCCGACCCCGACGCCGTAGCCGTCGCGCAAGCGGTGTACGAACAGACGCAGCCGTTGCAGGCCGTCCTGTTCGGCTCGCGCGCCCGCGGCACTCACCGCCCGGACTCGGACATTGACATCGCCATCATCACCACTGAGGCAGTCGCCGAGGACGCTCGGGATGCCTATGACCGCATTGCCGAGCAGGCCGCCGCCGGCCATCCCGAAACGCCGTCGGCCCATGTCGCCTTTTTGACTGTCGCCAAGTTTCTGGATGAACGCGTCCGCAAAAATACGGTAGCCAACAACATTGCCCGGGAAGGCACGCCCGTGATACACGAGGAATCCGCCGGATACAGCTCCGGCTTTGAGGAGGATGCCATCAACTGGTCTGATGTTAACGACAAGGCGAGAGACGCCCAAGGCTTGGTAACAGACCTGGAGATAATGGCGTCCTCTGGCAGAGCGTCGGAAAAAATGATTGGCTATATCGCCCAACAAATGCCTGGAAGACGCCTACAAAGCGCTAATCGCCAGCCGGGGGGGAACGTTATCCTACCGGCGGCCGCGACGGCCACAATCTGCGGATACTGGCCAACCGCGCACAGGAAGCTATGGGGACTGGTTTCCAGGTTCCGGGGCGGGAATGGCAATCGCTAACGGCCTATGCCGGCGTTGGCCGCTATGCTAGTGAACAGCCGGCGCTGGGCGACCGCCAGCAGCTGTATCGTCAAATCTCCGCCGCCGTTGCGGAGCTGCTGAACCATATCCCTCCACACGACCCGGCGTAACGCGCCGGCAACCGGAAATTGGGAAGCACAGCAATGGCCGACATCGTAAATCTGACTGAACCGGAGCCGCCTATCACGCCGGCGACGACGGCTTGGGTACGCAGCGGACCAACAAACTATCCATCTCATCTGACCGCCCTGTGGAGTACGCAAAATGTCGCAGCAAATCGTTGACCTGATGGCAACCGTGTGGCAGTCCCTATCCGACCTGTGCGACGGCTTTACGCCGGAACAGTGGGCCACGCCGACGGAATGTCCCGGTTGGTCGGTGCAGGACCAGATTTCCCATCTGGTGGGCAGCGAATGCCGGCTGCTGGGCCGGCCGGCGCCGGAACACGAGCCCGCCGACACTTCCAATGTCCGCAACGAAGTCGGGCAGAGCAACGAGCGGCTGGTGGATTACCGTCGGCAGTTCAGCGGCGCCGCAGTGCTGGCCGAATTTCGGGAGATTACGGCGGAACGGCTGTCCGCGCTACGGGCGATGACCGACGCCGATTTCGCCGCCGAAGCCGACAATCCGCTGGGGCGCGGCCCCTACACCGACCTGCTCCGCATCCGCATCTATGACGCTTGGGTTCACGAGCAGGACATCCGCCGCGCGCTAGACATTCCCGGCCACCTGGACGGGCCGGTGGCTCGACACGCCTACGGGCGCACCGAGATGGCGATGCCCTTCGTAGTGGGGCGCAAAGTCAAACCCGATGACGGCACCACGGTAGTGTTTGACATCACCGGCGCAGTGGGCGGCAGCATCGCCCTCAATATGGACGGCGGTCGCGCCCACCGGATGGACGCCGCCGCCGCGCCGGCATCCCCCACTGTCCGCCTGACCATGGACCTGACGGCATTCAACGCCTTGGGCACGGGCCGCTGGACGGCGGAGGCCGCGCTGGCCGCGGATGCGGTAGCCATCGCCGGCAACCGCGCTCTGGGGGAACGGATAGTGGGGGAAATGAACTTTATGATTTGACGGGGGCAATCCGGGGATGGATGGGATTTTTCGGCTTTGCGGGTAGCAGCCCTAATTTGCATAGCGGCTACCACTATGGTATAAGAGGGCTGTCAATCTAAATCGCAAGGGCGGGAGAGTGGGCATACGCAGCTGCGGTTTTGAGGGAAAATGAACGGACTGGCAGATCTTACCGTCATCTCGCTAGGTGGCGGGGTGCAGAGTTCGGTAATGGCGTTGATGGCGGCCGAGGGCCTCATCAAGCCGATGCCGGATTTCGCTATTTTCGCCGACACCGGGTGGGAGCCGGCTGGCGTCTATCGCCATCTGGATTGGCTGGAGACGCAACTGCCGTTCCCGGTGCGACGAATCCAGAAAAGCAACATCCGAGACGACATCCTCGCCGGCACGAACTCCACCGGGCAGTCGTTCAGCTCCATCCCCGCTTTTGTGCGCTCCAAAAGCGGCAAAAGCGGCCTTGCCAAGCGTCAATGCACTCGCGAATACAAACTGACGCCTATTGAAACGGAACTGCGCGACCTGTTGGGGCTTGGCTATCGGCAGGCGGTTCCCGAGGGCGTTTTCGTTGAGTTGTGGATTGGCATTAGCCGCGACGAAATCATCCGTATGAAGGAGAGCCGTCAGCGGTGGATCACAAATTATTGGCCATTGATCCAACTGTTAAAAATGACGCGCACCGACTGCCAGCGATGGTTCTCCGAGCGTTACCCGGGGCGGACTTTGCCGCGCAGCGCCTGCATCGGTTGCCCGTATCATACTGACTCCGAATGGGCGGCGATGAAGCAGTTTGACCGGGAATCCTGGGATGACGCCGTTTTTGTTGACGCTGCCCTACGCGCATCAGGCCGTGCAGAACGCTTTGGCGGCGAAATGTACCTGCACAGCAGCCTACAGCCATTGGACGAAGTGGCGTTTGCGGCATCATCGCAGATGCAGTTGTTTGGCGACGAATGCGAAGGGCTATGCGGGGTGTGATATGGCTACGGCGTGTTGCGCTGTGAACGTACTGCGAACACAGCGGCAAGGTTTTGATTTCGGGTTTCACTATCGCGTGCAACCTGGACTACGTGGCTTGTACGCGTTTTGGCTTTCTGGCGGCGCTTGCCTCTACGTTGGAATGACAACGGACATTCAACAGCGAATAGGCCGCCATCGCATGGGTACGCACAACACTGGGTTGCAACGGTATTTCTCTGCGTTCTATGGGGAAATTATGGTATCCTATGTTGCATTGCCTGGATACTCTGCGTCTGAATTGAGGACAGTGGAAGGTAAGGCCGTAGCAAAATTGCGGCCTTTCAACAACATCGCGTAACAGAACGCACGAATCAAAAGGAGGAAACCATGTCAACGGTTATTCCTGCTATGCGCGGGACTTTCGGAAACATTGAGTACTATCTATCCACAATGAAGGTAGGGGAAATTTTGCAGAAAGTGCGATTCCCGAAAGACCTCAAAGGATGGGAGGACACCACTATCGAGGAACGCTACCAACGCGAAATCAACTTTACTCGGATCCGCAAAGAAATCGCTCCGTACTTCGCCAATAAAGACGAAGATCGTTTCTCGGGGGCTGTTGTACTGGCGGCTTTGAACGACGCTGATATGGACTTTGAGCCATTGTCGGAGTTCATGGACGTGAAATCGGTGTTTCGCCGGACGTATCAGAGCCACGCTCGGGATTTGGGTTTTGTGGTTTTGAGCGGCAGTGAAATACTGGTGCCGCTTGACGGGCAACATCGTTTGATGGCATTCAGGTTTGCCATTGAAGGAATCGACCAAAACAACCGGGAGATTGAGAGCATTGAAAGCAATATCGAACTTGGCAAAGACGACGTTGCAGTCATTTTGGTGCGTTTCACAGACCAAGGCTCCCGACGGATTTTTAACAAAATCAATCGCTACGCCAAACCGACGGTCAAGGGAGATAACCTGATAACCGACGATGATGACGCAATCGCTGTCATTACGCGAGAGTTGTTGCGGAAAGAGGTAGGGATTCTCGACCCGGGCCTCGTCAAAATCAGCTCCAACAGCCTCAACAGAACGTCCCGCGAGTTCACTACGCTGGCGACTTTCTACGACGCCAATATGGCAATCGTCAACGGTCTGAAAATTGAAGGCTCCGGCAAGCCGAAGGACCTCCCAAAGCCACGGCAACCGCTGGTCAAGGAGCAAATCCAATTGGTGTGGGAACGTTTGCTGTCGCACATTGCCCCTTGGGCGAAAGCCATTTCCGACCCGTCCCCTGCCGGAGATAAAACCCGCATTGAAATTCGGGAAAAGACTTTGCTAGGAAAGCCCATAGGTCAGCTTTCCCTTGTAAGGGCATACTTGCTGATGCGGGACAAGTGCGTCGGCGTATCGGATGAGGAGCTGTGCGACCGATTGAATCGCATCAATTGGAGCGCCGATGCCGAGCTTTGGCATGGCGTTCTGATGAATCCCAACGGGCGCGTTATGTCCGGCGGCACTGCCGTCAACCGCGCTTGCCAATTCATCGCCCATCTTGGCGGCGCCAAGTTGACCGATGAGGAAGCCAACGCTCTACTTGAACACATTCACGGCCCGGGTTGGGAAAAACACAAACTGCCGGACCCAGTGGCGTAGAAACCGAATAGCGCAGGGAATAGCGGGCGGGGCTTGAGATAGTCAAGCCCCGCCCGCTATTCCCTCTATGCTGCGGATGCGGGCCGGTCAATTTCAGCCGGCTTTTTCTTTGGGCTGCCCCCATCCCATCCCCCCAGCGCCAGTGGTATCATTCCCCTCAAGCCGGACGCACCGACAACCCAACCCGTCCCATCCGGCCCTGCCATACGCAGCGGGAGGTTTTTATCACCATGCAAATTGGCGTTTCCGTTCCTATCGTTGAGCTTGGCGACGACTTTGGGGCCTTGCGGGATTACATCCAGGCCGCCGAGGATCTGGGCTATTCGCACGTCCGTATCCTGGACCACGTCCTTGGCGCCGTGCCGGAAAAGCATCCCGAAGTGCCGCAGTTTCCCTATACCCACGAATCCTATATCCACGAACCCTTTACGCTGATGGCGTATCTGGCCGCCGTCACCAAAACCATCGGCCTCACTACCGGCATCCTTATCCTGCCCCAGCGTCAGACCGCCCTGGTCGCCAAGCAGGCCGCCGAAGTTGACCTGCTTTCCGGCGGGCGGCTGCGCTTGGGCATCGGCGTGGGCTGGAACTCGGTTGAGTACGAAGCGCTGGGCGTGGACTTTGCCAGCCGGGGCCGCCGCTGCGCCGAGCAAATTGAAGTGCTGCGCCGGCTCTGGACTGAGGAAGTCATTGACTACCACGGCGAATATCACGACATTACTCACGCCGGCATCAACCCGCTGCCGGTGCAGCGTCCCATCCCCATTTGGATTGGCGCCGGCCGCAGCACTGCGCCGACGCCGCCCGCCGCCGCCATCCGCCGCATCGGCCGGCTGGCCGACGGCTATTTTCCGATGTTTGCGCCCGACGCCGGCGGACAGGCCATCCTGAACCGGATCCGACAGCAAGCCGACGCCGCCGGCCGCGACCCGTCGGAAATCGGCTTTGAGGGGCGCATCACTATTACCGCCGACAACAACCCGGAGGATTGGCTCAACGAACTGCGTTCCTGGGAGGCAATGGGCGCAACGCATATCGCCGCCGGCCGGCGGGGCCCCGCCGCTCCCGACGACCACATTGACGCCATCCGCCGCCTGAAAGAAGCGATAGGCTGACTGCGCTGCCGCTATGCGTTCCTATCTGCCCAATGCGCCGCGCCGGCCGCTGCCGGCATCCGCCGCCGGCGTATCCGGGAACGGTGGCAGCGATGGCCGCGGCCGGCCGCGCCGGTGCACAATGCCCGGCTTGAATCGGCGCATTGCGGCGGCATTCCGCCCTTACTGGCGGTCAGTAACGGCCATCGGGCTGCTGATTGTCGTAACCGCCGGGCTGGGCGTCGTCAATCCGGTGCTGATCCAGACGATGTTTGACTCGGCCCTCTTTGCGGCGGGCGGGCCGAATCTGTCGCTGGTCTGGACTATCGCCGGGGTGATGGCCGGCGTCGTAGTCGTTACCGGCAGCCTTGGCGTGCTGCAAACCTGGCTGACGCAACAGGTGGGCCAGCGAGTGATGCGGGATTTGCGCGACCGCCTCTATTCGCATCTGCAATCTCTGTCGCTGGGCTTTTTCACGGCCACCCGCACCGGCGAAATACAGAGCCGCGTCGCCAACGATGTCGCCGGCATCCGCGTGGTCGTTACCGGCACCGTCAGCAACATCCTGTCCAACATCGTCATCCTCATCAGCACGCTGATTGCAATGCTGGTGCTGTCGTGGGAGCTGACTCTGGTTGCGGCGGGCGTTACCCCGCTGTTCGCCGTATTCAGCTACTGGGTCGGCAAACGCCGCCGGGCGATGTCGTCGCTGGTGCAGGAATCCACGGCGGAGATGACGGCCATCACGCAGGAAACGCTGTCGGTGTCCGGCGTAATGCTGACCCGGCTGTTCGGCGCGCAGCGGCGGGAAATTGAACGCTTTCACCGCCAGAATGTGCGCCTTTCCGACCTGGAAGTGCGCCGGGAGATGACCGGGCAGGCCATCTGGGCCGGCATCCAGATTTTCTTTTCGTTAAGCCCGGTGGTAATCTATGTACTGGCCGGCTATCTGCTCAACGGCGCGTTGGGCTTGGGCGGCGTGTCGGCCGGCACTATCGTAGCCTTTACCACGCTGCAAACCCGGCTGTATTTCCCCATCAGCACGCTGCTGCGGACGGCGGTAGAGTTGCAATCGTCGCTGGCGCTGTTTGAGCGCATATTCGGCTATCTGGACATACGCCCGGAGATTGTGGACGCTACGGACGCCGTAGCGATGCCGCCGGCGCAGGTGCGCGGCGCCGTCCATTTCCACGATGTCCGCGTCAACTACCGCCGCCCGCCTCTGGCCGGCGATGCCGGTTATGATGATGCCGACGCTACCGGCGCCGGCCCCGACGCTGCCGACGCCTGGGCCTTAGACGGCGTAAGCTTTGAGGTCAGACCGGGGCAGCTGGCCGCTCTGGTTGGCCCCAGCGGCGCCGGCAAGACCACTATATCCTACCTGATACCCCGCCTGTACGATGCGACCGCCGGCACGGTGTCCATTGACGGCGTTGATGTGCGCCGCATCCGGCTGGACAGCCTGGCCCGGATGGTGGGCTATGTATCGCAGGAAAGTTACCTCTTTCACGCTTCCATCCGGGAGAACCTGATGTACGGCAACCCGGACGCTGCTGAAGCCGACTTGCACGCCGCGGCGCAGGCGGCTTACATCCACGAGCGCATCATACAATTCCCTGAAGGCTATGATACTGTGGTGGGAGAACGCGGCTACCGTTTGTCCGGCGGGGAGCGGCAGCGGCTGTCCATCGCCCGCGTCATCCTGCATCAGCCCCGCCTGCTGATACTGGACGAAGCCACCTCGGCTTTGGACACCACCAGCGAGCGCTATGTGCAGGCGGCGCTGGAACCGCTGATGCGGGGGCGCACTACCATCGCCATCGCGCACCGCCTGTCCACCATATTGGCGGCGGATGTGATTTTTGTCGTTGACCGGGGACGCATCGTAGAACGCGGGACGCATCAGGAACTGCTGGCGCGCAACGGCCTCTATGCCGAGCTGTACGAACAGCAGTACGAAAGCGGCGGCATAGAATGCATCTGCGAGGATGGCGTCGTGCTGTCCGATGGCTATGTGCGCCGGCCGGCAATGGTCTAGCGGCCGGCATGAGGTAATATAATGTTCAGCCGTCGGCGCATCAAAGTTATTGTACTGCTGTCTTTCGCCCTGGCCGCCGTTAGTGTTGGCACATTGGGCTATACCGATGCCGGCTACTTCGATGCCGACATCGCGGAGGCCAGTCCCGATGGGCGGAGCCCGAGCCCCAGCCCGCGACATCGGGGCGCCGGCTGTAGGTCGTCAACCCCAAATCCAAGCTTTGACCATAACGCCCCGACATTGCCCCCGACGCCGGCGCCGGCAATTCTGTACTGCGATGATGACGGTAACTGCTATTCGCCGCACCGTTCCGACAATTGACATTGTCCCGCTGCCGCCCAACACTCTGCATTGAGAGGAATGATGATGACCGAACCCAAAGATACTGGCCGCATCCGCCTGCGGGTGGCCTTTCGCAATATGTTCTACACCACCATCTATGCCGCCGTTGAGGGCGGATTTCTGGCCGCTAAGGGGCTGGACATTGACTTTGCCCACATCCCCGCCGGCCAGTCCAGCACCGACCTGCTCAAGGCCGGCGCCATTGACATCACCCAAAGCGGCATCAGCCGCAGCCTGATGGATTTGGACGCCGGCAGCCCCAACCCGCCGTTGCACATCGCCGAAATCAACCGGCGGGACGGCTTCTTTCTGCTGGCGCGACGGCCTACCGACGGCTGGCGCTGGGCCGACCTGGAGGGCGCAACTTTGATACCCGTCGGGTTCACGCCCGTCCCCTATACCACGCTGCAAGCGGCGATGCGCTGGCATGGCGTTGACCCGGCCCGCGTCAACCTGCTGGACGGCTTGTCGGCAGAGCAGATGCTGGCCCGTTTCCGCAACGGCGACGCCGACTATATCCAGGTTCCCTATCCCTTTGCCGGAGAGTTGGTGCGGGAAGGCTCCGGATACCTGGCGGCCACGCTGGCTAACGAAAGCGGCCACATCTGCTACAGCAGCTTTGCGGCAATGGAATCGTACCTCGCGGATAATCCTGACACGGTGCAGCGTTTCGTAACGGGCTACGGCAAAGCGCAGCGTTGGGTTGCGGAGAGCGATGCCGATGCGGTTGCCGACTGCATCGCCGACGTCTTTCCCGAATATGCGCGCGATGTCCTGATTGAGGGAGTGCGCCGCTACCAGGCAGCGGGAGTATGGGCGGCTGACCCGCTAATTCGCCCTGCCGGCTACGACCGGATGCGGGACGCCCTAATCGCCGGCGGACTGGTGCAGGGTTATCATCCCTACGCCAGCCTGGTGCGCCCGGAGTTCGCGGAGCGGGCGTTGCTGGAATCGGGGTAAAAGCGCGGCCGGCGGTGTGATATGCTGAATCGGCCGGTAAGTAATCCCGGCAAGCCAAGCGAGGGCTGTCAAATGAAATTCTGGCAAATTGCCGTGATTGCCATCGCAATACTGCTGCTCTCGGTTGTTGTGCTGCGATGGATGCCGTCCGTGCTCTCAGCATCGGGGGATTCGGGGTGACTTGGGGTCATCCTTTCCGGATTCATCGTTGTGCCGGGGCTAATCACCGCCGGCATCATTTGCGGCGTTTAGAGGCTGGGCAGCCATGGCAATTTCAACTTCTGATACGGCGCATCTGAGGCGTTCTTACGAAAGGAACGGCATTCTCAACACAAACTGCCAATGCTGTTATAGCCGGATTATCCCCATCCCTGAGGCTTCACATCGCCTGTGCGCGCTTACAGCCACGGCGCCGCCCGCACCAACCCCGGCGCCGCCGACCGGGAACAGGCTTTGGCGTTGCTTGGGGAAGGCGTATCCCAGAGCGCCGTTGCGCGCATTGTTGGCGTAACGCAGCCGACGGTGTGCCGGTGGGTCAAAAAGGGGGGCGGCCACACTCTCCCGGCTGCGCCGCCGGTGGCGGCGACGCACGGCAGACCCGGCCGGCCGGCAGCTGGAGACGGCAACTTTCCAGCCAGTCCGGACAGCGCCAGCTGGGCGCCGTCTCGGTCTTTAACATCCGCCGGATGCGCCACTGCCGCCAGCAGCAGCCCCGCCGTATCGACTACGATATGACGCTTGCGCCCCAGCGCTTTTTTGCCGGCGTCGTAGCCGCGCGGCCCTCTTTTTCGGTAGTTTTCACCGATTGATTGTCAATAATGAATGGCGGCACCGGGTTGAGACGGCGGCAACAGGGGTTCCAGCCGCCATTCGGCGTAGGGGGGCGCTGGGGTAAGATGGTTGTTGTATGGTCCGATGCCACCAGAATGGCCGGAGCCGGCCGCTACGCCGCGCCGCCAATTAACGACTTTTTAGACACGCTCTTAGACGACGGCCGGCTCACGCAGCAACGCCAGCAGTTCGGCGTCGTTGGCGAAATCCAGCTCCAAAATCCCCTGCGCCAAGTGGTGAGCCGCCCGCCGGTCTGCTGCATCGCGGGTTTCCAACAATTCCGCAATGGCCAGGGTCAACTCGGTGCGATATTCGGGACTGCTCTGCGCCCGTCGGCGCGCCGCAATTTTCCAATCCTCCGCCGCCGGATTCATCATCGGCCTCCTTGATGCGTCCGTATCCTGTAATCCAGCCAACGCTCTTTGGCAGTGGCAATATCGTTGCGCTGGCTGCTCTTGTCCCCGCCGCCCAGCAGGATTATCAGCGTCGGCCCGTCCCAGGCGAAATAGAGCCGATAGCCGGGGCCGATATGCACCCGACGCCCGATTACTCCTTCCCCAACGCTGCGAGTATCTCCCCAGTCCCCGGCAACCATTCGGGCAATAACCACATCGCTTCTGGGTTGTACCGTCGTAGGTAGCCGTTCATGCCAAGCGGCGAAGGGATTACGCCCGCTGTTGTTAGTGTAAGCAAGAACTTCGTACATACCGGCATTTTATCACGCCGGGCGCGATGCGCTATTGTGGAGATTATCAGCCGTCCGCTTCCCACAATAGCGCATCCGGGTTACTTCGCCGGCACCGGGATGCCGGCGATTTTCACGGGGACGCTGCCCAGCGTGTTGCGGCTGGTGAAATACAGGGTTCGCCAGTCATCGCCGCCAAAGCAGAGGTTGGTAGTGGCCGTCTGACCGTGCGCGATGATGCCCAGCCGCTCGCCGCCGGCGTTGAGGATGTGCAGGCCGCCGGCGCCGCCGCAGTACACATTCCCCGCCACATCCACTTTCATCCCGTCCGGTACGCCGTCGCGCTCGCCCCGCAGGTCGGCAAACAGCCGGTCGGACGCCAGCGCCAGGCTGCCGTCATCCTGCACCTCAAACGCCCGGATAACCCCCCGTCGCGAGTCGTTGATGTACAGGACGCTTTCGTCCGGCGAGAACGCCAAGCCGTTAGGCACCACAAAGTCGCTCACCAGCAGGGTCAGCGTGCCGAGGTCGGCGGAGAGACGAAAGACGCCGGAAATGGTCTGCTCCCACTGCTCCCGGGGGCGCCGAAAAGTCCAGGGGTCGGTGAAGTAGATGCTGCCGTCGGATTTGACTACCACGTCGTTGGGACGGTTGAGCTGGCGCCTCTGGAACTGGTTGGCCAGCACGGTAGTAGAGCCGTCATGTTCCCGGCGGCTGACGCGCCGTCCGTCATGCTCCGCGGCGATGAGCCGCCCCTGCAAGTCGCGCGTCAGGCCGTTGTGCCGGTTGACCGGCTCCGCGTCCACGGTTACGCCGCTGCCGGGGGTATAGCGCATCCGGCGGTTGTTGTGGATGTCGCTGAACAGCAGATAGCCGCCGTCGCCATTTCCGGCAATGTCGGCCCACCACAGCGGCCCTTCGGCCGGCCCTTCTGCGCCGCCATAGCCGGAGCCGTGTTCGGAGATGGGAGCATCAGCGTCAATGATTGCGTCCAAAGCGGGATTGATTCTCTCAATGGGCATAGTTGCGCCTCCTATGGCGTCGTCCGCCGGCAACGGCCGGCGTAGTGCGTGATGCGGCGGGATAGGGTTAGATGGGGCCGGTGATACGCCCGCCATTGTAGGCGTGCCTGGGGTAAGGCGCAATGCCGACTTGCCGGGAGTATTATTAACCCGTTCCGGCATTAGATTAGGCCCCGGATCCACGCCAGCGCCAAGGTGCCCCACAGTCCTCGCTCCCGCCGCTGTATCCTTTCGCATCGTATGACGATCCAGACGATTCGATTTGCCGCGCAACCACGAGTGCAACCCCTAGTTCTAGTTCAATGTGCCAGACGCCGGCAGCGCAGCATATTTACATAATCAGCGTATGTTGACAATGCCCGCAGCGCGCCCGGTTTGACACTGCTTGCCGTTGCGGGTAGCCTTGATTGTCAAACTAACCTGATTGGTGAGAGCGCATACGATGACTGCTACCGACCGAACCGATGAACTGAAGGCGTCGCTGCAAACCCGCATCCTGGTGGTGGACGGGGCAATGGGCACGCAGATACAGGCGCGCGGCCTGGGGCCGGACGACTTTGGCGGCGCCGAATACGAGGGCTGCAACGAATATCTCAATATCACCCGTCCGGATGTGATTGACGGCATCCACCGGGATTATCTGGCGGCCGGCGCCGATATTATTGAGACCAACACTTTTGGGGCTACCGCCGTGGTGCTGGGCGAGTATGCGCTGGCGGAACACGCGCGGCGCATCAACCGGGAGGCCGCCGCCATTGCCCGCCGCGCCGCCGCCGACTATTCCGCCGCCGATGCCGGCAAGCCCCGCTTTGTGGCCGGCGCAATGGGGCCGACGACGCGGACCATCTCGGTTACCGGCGGACTTACTTTTGCCGAACTGGCCGCCGACTATCATCAGCAGGCGGCCGGCCTGATTGAGGGCGGCGCCGACGTGCTGCTGCTGGAAACCAGTCAGGACACCATCAATATCAAGGCCGGCCTGGAAGGAATTGACCGGGCTTTTGCTGAGTTGAATACCGTCATTCCGGTAGCCGTGCAAGGCACTATTGAGCCGATGGGGACGCTGCTGGCCGGGCAAGACGCCGAGGCGCTGTACACTTCGCTGTCGCATCGCGAGCTGCTGTGGATCGGGTTCAACTGCGCTACCGGCCCGGCGTTTATGACCGACCACCTGCGGACGCTGCAAGGCTTGTCGCGGTTTGGCATCGCCTGCATTCCCAACGCCGGCCTGCCGGATGAGGACGGCAACTACAACGAAACGCCGGAGATGCTGGCCGGCGCGCTGGAACGGTTCGCCGACAACGGCTGGCTCAACATTGCCGGCGGCTGCTGCGGCACGGGGCCGGAACATATCAGCCGGATTGCGGCGGCAATGGCGGGCAAGACGCCGCGCATCGCCAGTCCGGCGCCGGAAACGCGGGTGTCCGGCATTGAGGCGGTAGTGGTCAACGACGATACCCGCCCGACCATCGTCGGGGAGCGCACTAATGTGCTGGGCAGCCGGCGGTTCAAGCGGCTGATTGCGCGGGACGGGTTTGAGGAAGCTGCCGAAATCGGGCGGCGGCAGGTTCGCAACGGAGCGCATATCCTGGATGTCTGCCTGCAAGACCCCGACCGGGACGAAACCGCCGATGTTATCCGGTTCCTGGACCAGCTCAACCGCCGCGTCAAGGCGCCGATAATGATTGATTCCACTGACGCCGCCGTGATTGAGGAGGCGCTGCAACGATTGCAAGGCAAGTCCATCATCAACTCTATCAACCTGGAGGATGGCGAGGAACGCTTTCAGCGGGTAGTGCCGCTGGCGCGCCGCTATGGGGCCGCCCTGATCGTGGGTTGCATTGACGACGACCCCGACCAGGCGCAGGCCATCACCAAAGAACGCAAGCTGGAGATTGCGCTGCGGTCGCATCGTCTGCTGACGGAAAAGTACGGGGTGCCGGAGCAGGACATCATCTTTGACCCGCTGGTGTTTCCGGCCGGCACCGGGGACGAGAACTATGTCGGTTCCGCCGCCGAAACTATTGCGGGCGTAAGGCTGATTAAGGATGCGCTGCCCAACACTAAAACGGCGCTGGGCATTTCCAATGTCTCTTTCGGGCTGCCGGCGGCCGGCCGGGAAGTGTTCAACTCGGTGTTCCTGTATCACTGTACGCAGGCCGGGCTGGATCTGGCGATTGTCAACTCGGAGATGATGCAGCGTTACGCCACCATACCGGAGGAGGAACGGCGGCTGTCGGAGGATTTGATCTGGAACCGGGGCGCTGACCCGGTGGCCGCTTTCGCCGCCCATTTCCGCGATCGCGCGCCGCGGGCCACTGCGGAGGAACGCTCCGCCCTGCCGCTGGACGAGAGGCTGGCGCAGTGCATCATTGAAGGCAGCAAGGAAGGGCTGGCCGACGACCTGGATTTGGCGCTGCGGGAACGGGAACCGCTGGCCATCATCAACGGCCCTCTGATGGCGGGTATGGACGAAGTGGGGCGGCAGTTCAACGCCAACCAGCTGATTGTGGCCGAAGTGCTGCAAAGCGCCGAAGCGATGAAGTTTGCCGTATCGCATCTGGAGCCGCATATGGAACGGGCCGATGCGGCGGCGCGCGGCACGGTGCTGCTGGCCACGGTGAAAGGCGATGTGCATGACATTGGCAAAAACCTGGTGGAGATTATCCTGTCCAACAACGGGTATCGGGTAGTGAACCTGGGCATCAAGGTAGCGGCGCAGGAGCTGATTGCCGGCTGCCGGGAGCATCGCCCCGACATCATCGGGCTGTCCGGCCTGCTGGTGAAATCGGCGCAGATGATGGTAGAGACGGTGCAGGATTTCCGCACGGCGGGCATCAGGGAGCCGGTGCTGGTGGGCGGCGCCGCCCTGTCCAACCGTTTCACGCGGCTGCGGATTGCGCCAGAATACGATGGGCTGGTGGCCTACTCGCCGGACGCGATGAGCGGCCTGGCGTTGGCCAACCGGATACAGGATGCCGACGAGCGGGAACGGATGGCGGCGCAGCTGGCGGAGGAAACGGCGGCGATGCAGGCGGATGCGGCGGCGCGGAGCTGATGGCCGGGTCTGGGCAAGACAGCGCGGGCCGGTGTGGTATAGTTGCGGTGCGAACCGTCGTAACAGATTTGGGCAACGGAGGACTTTATGGACGCCGCCACTATTGCCGCCATTGCGATTGCCGCTCTAACCGGCTCGGGGATCGCGGTCACGCTGATTGTGCTGGTAGTCAGGGGCGGCTTTATGCTGGGCCGGATGTCCAACCAGGTTGAGGGATTGACCACAGCCGTCGGCGAGATGCGCGTTGAGATGCGGGAGAGCAACGAGGAGATGCGGGCGGCAATTCAGCACAGCAACGAGGAATGGCGGGCGGCGGTTCAGCACAGCAACGAGGAATGGCGGGCGGCGGTTCAGCGTAACAGCGAGGAATGGCGGGCTGAAATGCAGCGCAGCAGGGAGGAATGGCGGGCTGAAATGCAGCACAGCAGGGAGGAGTGGCGGGCTGAAATGCAGCGCAGCAACCAGGAACTGCGCGCCGAAATGCGGGAGAACAACCAAGCGCAAACCGCAGCGCTCAACGAGTTGCGCGCTGAAATGCGGGAGAACAATCAAGCGCAAACCGCAGCGCTCAACGAGTTGCGCGCCGAAATGCGGGAGAACAATCAAGCGCAAACCGCAGCGCTCAACGAGTTGCGCGCCGAAGTTCAGCAGAGCAACGAGATGCTGGCGGCGCTGGCAAATCACACCCATGACACCGACGGGCGCACCGTATTCCAGGTGCCGGCGGCGGTTAGCCGGTAAAGTGAGACTGCCGCCTTATGATTATGACCAGTCGGTTCATTGGCATTATGTCCCCGTTTTTGGTGTGCTGTGCCTTACTTGCTTGTGCACCCCGTGTTTTGACTACCACTGACTTGGAGCAGGCGGTAGCAAACGGCGTTATCGATACCTCCGTTGCCGAAATCGTCCAGGAATACACTGACAACGAGCTCCGGGTTGCTGATACCTATGAAAGCGGCCGGGCAATTCGCATATCCGGGAATATAGGAGACATTGGGGCTGCCGGCGAATCCGATGGTAGGATTATTATAATTCTGCTTGGCCCTACGGGCTTTCTGGATGGCGTTGAAGCCTACCTATTTCCTGACGCGCGCAGTGATGCCCTGAAATTAAACGCCGGGGATGTGGTAACGCTATTGTGCGCCAAGAGCGAAGGCGAAGCAGCGCTAGAGGCCGTAACATTGAACGGCTGTTTGATTGAGTAGCACAGCAAGATTCGTTGCCGGTAAACCGAGGTGCGCCACAGTGAAAATTTCCGTCATCATTTTGGGCATTATTGCCAGCTTGGGGCTTTTCATCAGTGGGTGCTCCGGGGCATTTGTTTTGGGCGTAGGCGGCGCGGTGTTTGGCGACGATACCGGCTCTCTCGTCACTGCCGGGATTGTAGCGATGGTGAGCTCGCCGTTTCTCTTATTGGGAGGGGCTTTGCCCTATGCACTGCGCAAGACCTGCTTTGGGCTGCTGGTTATTGGCGCTGTATTGGCGTGGCTCGCGTTTATCCTGGATTTGCAGAGTGCGTTTGCGTTCTTGTACCTATTTGGCGCATTGATTTCCACCACTGCAACGGCTCTCGCCGGTTTGTGCTTGCGCGAGACGCGGTTGCAAAGTTAATCTTTACAATTCGCATTAACCTGATCTCAGAAAACAATGACATAATTAGGACGGCGTCAATATGACTATCGTTAATGCCGACAACGCGCGCCCCCTCCGCCGGCTGGACGCCTCTCCGCAGCCGCCGGACCTGCGTCTCCATGTCCTGCGCGATTATGACCTGGACGAAATTTTTGGGTACATTAATCCGCAGATGCTGTATGTCCGGCATCTGGGCTACCGGGGGCGCTTTGCCGAAGCGTTGGCGCAGGATGAACCCAAAGCCGTGGTGCTGCGGCGGCAGGCGCAGCGGGTTGAGGATATTATGCTGTCCCGTTCCGACATTGCCGCCTCTGCCGTGTTCAAGTTTTTTCCCTGCCGCTCTGACGGGCAATGGCTGATTATCTACAACGCAGACGGCGCTACGGAGCTGGAACGGTTCTACTTCGGCCGGCAGCAGCAGCGGGATGGACTATGCCTGTCCGACTACGCCCGCCCGGTCGGCGCCGGGCCGGCCGATTATGTGGCAATGTTCGCTACCACCGTTGGCCCCGGCGTGCGCGCGCTGTCGGAACGCTGGAAAGAAGCCGGCCGCTATCTGGATTCCCATACCCTACAGGCATTGGCGATTGAGTCGGCGGAAGGGTTCGCCGAGCTGCTGCACAAGCGCATCCGCACGATGTGGGGCATCGGAGAACCGTCGGGGTTGAAAGTATCGGGCGCTGCCGAACTGCGCGAACTGTTCCGGGCCAATTACCGGGGCAAACGCTACTCTTTCGGCTACCCGGCTTGTCCCCGGCTGGAGGATCAGGAAAAGCTGTTCGCCCTGCTCAAGGTTACGGAAAACATCGGCGTTGAGCTTACCGACGGCTATATGATGGATCCGGAAGGTTCGGTGTCCGCAATCGTCTTTCATCATCCCGACGCCAGGTATTTTAACCTGGACGAAGCCGATATTGAGCGGCTGGAAGGGGAAATTGCGACCCTAATCACAACTCCACAGGAGGCAAAATGAAAATATCCGTGTCTTTCCGGCATCGGATGCGCCGGTCGACATTGGCGATCGGCGCACTGTCCACGCTTGCGGCGGCCGCGATTGCCTGCGGCGGCGGCAATGACACATCCTTTCGCATCGGGGTAATGGATTCGCTGACCGGCGCGGGGGCAACCTACGGCAATACCATTTGGGAGGCCAAGCAGATAGCCGCCGCTGAAATCAACGAAGCCGGCGGCATCAACGGGCGGATGCTGGAACTGGTGCCCGCGGATGCGATGTGCAACGCGGAAGGCGCCCGCAACGCCTACCGTCGTTTGACCGATGACGAGGGCATCAAGGTTATTCTGGGGACTTCATGCAGCGCATCAATGCTGACGGCGTCGGCCTTGGCTGAGCCGGACGGCGTAGTTATGCTGTCGGCGTCGGCGACGCACCCGGACATCGCCAAGGCGGGCGATTACATCTTTCGGACTTCGTTCAGCAGCCGTCAGATTGGCATTGACACGGGCAACACAATGTGGGCGGACGGAGCGCGGACGCTGGCAACGATTACCGAAAACACGGATTACGCCATAGGGCTGCGGGATGTTACGATTGCGCGGTTTGAGGAATTGGGCGGCAGCATAACGGCATCGGAGCAGTTTGAGACCGGGGATAGCGACTTCCGGCCGGTACTGGAACCGCTGCTGGCGGCCAACCCGGATGCGTTGCATATTGCGCCGCAGGCGGAAGCCAGCGGGGGGCAGATTATCAAAGAAGCGCGGGCAATGGGTTACGACGGCCTAATCTATGCCGAAGTAGTAACGATGGGCAGCGAGGCGCTGAAAATTGCCGGCGATGCGGCGGTGGGCGTCAAAGGCGTAATGGTCGCGCTAGGTCCGGATAATGCCAAAGTACAAGAAGTGGTGGCGAATTTCCGGGAACGCTACGGCTATTCGCCCCTGCCCTGGTTCGTCGGTAGCGGCTACGACGACGTCTATCTGATTGCGGAGTGTCTGAAACAGACGGGCGATGACCAGGACGCTGACGGCATTCGGGACTGTTTGTACGGCATCACCTGGAGCGGCGCCGTAAGTGAAAGTTACAGCTTTGACGCGGATGGCGAGATAGTCGGGCTGTCCACTTCCATAGTGGCACCGCTGCCGGTGTCGGAGCGGACGCCGGAGAACCACGGGTTCCGCATCCTCGGCCCGGCGCCGTCCGCGCCGTAGCGCTGCCGGATGCCGGAAGTTTCCCATAGCCGTTGTCCAATGATGCCGCTTCAAACCGTCGCTACGCTCCCGACGCCGTCCTCTGCGGAATGGAACGGCGCCGCTCCGGGCTATACGGCCATCATTGACATCGGTTCCGGGTCGGCGCGGGCCGTGATAATGCAGGTCAACGCGGGCGGCGGCATTGAGATTGTGGCGCAGCAGCGGGTCAACCTGAACCTGATGAGCCATGTCGGCGCGGACGGCATTCTGAACGCGGACGGCGTGGCGGGTACGCTGGACGCTTTGGACGACTTTGCGCTGCTGGCCGGGGGCTACGGCATCAAGACGATTCACGCCGTCGGCACGGCGGCTTTGCGGGAATCCGGCAACGCCGCCGCCATTACCGACGCGGCGGCGGAACGCTTCGGGATACCGCTGCGGATTATCGACGGCGATGACGAAGCGGCGTATTGCTTTATCGGCGCCATTCACGGGCTGCCCGTTGCCGACGGGCTGCTGGCGGACATCGGCGGCGGCAGCACGGAAATCGTGCGCTTCGCCAATCGCACGATGCAGACGGCGGCATCGCTGCCGGTGGGCAGCCTGCGTATCGCCAATCGGTTCAGGCTTACCGACCGTCCCAGCGCAGCGGGATTGCAAGCGGCCTACGCTTATGTTGGCGAGATACTGGCCGATGCCAGCGTTGCCCGTCCGCCGGATGGCTCTCAAACAGCGTCGGCGGCGCACACGCTGGTCGGCTCCGGCGGGTCGGTGCGGCTGCTGGCGCGGCTGGCGCGCACGCGGGAGGAAATCTATCCTATCATCAGGATGCACGGGTACGAAATTGACGCCGCCGCGCTGGAGGGTCTGGTGCGGACGCTGGCCGGCCTCTCCCGGCAGGAACGGGCCGGGATGGCAGGAATGAACCCGGAACGCGCCCATTCTATCGTAGGCGGCGCCGTAATTGCCCACGCGTTGGCGCAGCACGCCGGCGCCGGCAGTCTGACCGTATCCGGGCAAGGGCTGCGGGAGGGACTGGCGCGGCGGCCGGAAATGCTGCCAAGGCCGGCATCCGGCAAAACAATCGGGCTGCCGGCGCTGGACGCCGTCCGCAAAACGGCGACGGATGACCTGGCGCAGCGGTTTGCGCCGCGCTATTCGGGCCGGGGCCGCCGCCGCGCTGCGCTGGCCGGCCGCATCGCCGCCGCCGTCTGGCCGAACCCGGGCACGGAACTGGACCCGGACGACGCGGCAGCGGAGACTACCGCCGCAATGACAGAGGCATTACAGTGCGCCGCATTTCTGCTGGACATTGGCGACGCCGTTGATTTCTATAACCGGGCGAACCGGACGGCGAGTATAATAGTGCGGACGGATCTGCCGGGATACACGCATCAGGAATCGGCGCGCATCGCCGCCATACTGCTGATGTCGGAAATCGGACGGCTGCCCCGCCGGTTTCGGCGGTCGCGGCTGCTGTCCCGGCAGGAGCTCCGGCTGATTGACCAGGCCGCTATGATGCTGGAACTGGCCGACCGGCTGGACAGCCGTTTGCCTTTGGGTATGCCGGCCGCAACCGTGCGGATTGGACGAAAATCGGGTATGTTGACTATAAAGACGCCGGGCTGGTCTGCGGTGGCGGCGCCCGGACTTGCCGCGCGCTGGCAAGAGACATTTGGGGAAGCCATCAGCATCGCAAGAGGTGGACTATGACGACATTGCAAACGCACCCGACGCCGGCTTACAAGATGGGGGAACGCTACGGGCGGCATCCCGACGACGGCGAATATCCGGGGACGCTGATTATCGTAGAGGGCATTGACGGCTCCGGGAAAAGCACGCAGATTGACCTGCTGTGCAAGTGGCTGAACAGCCGCAATCTGGTAACGGTGTTCACGGAATGGAACTCGTCGCCCATTGTGCGCCGCACCACCAAGCGCGGCAAGCAAGAGGAACTGCTGACGCCGATGTCGTTCAGCCTGATACACGCCGCCGACTTCGCCAGCCGGGTGCACGCGCAGATACTGCCGGCGCTGCGGGCCGGCGCCATCGTGCTGGCCGACCGCTATGTCTATACCGCCCTGGCGCGGGATTCGGCGCGCGGCGTCAACCGGGACTGGCTGCGGCGCATCTACTCTTTTGCGGTGCAGCCCTCGCTGGCGCTGTATTTCAAGGTGCCGCTGGATGTGTCCATCCACCGCATCAATACGGGGCGGGAGGAACTGGGCTACTACGAATCGGGGCAGGATATGGGCTTCTCCGATGACCGGGAGGAGTCGTTCCGCATCTTTCAAGGGCGGCTGCTGGAGGAATATGATGCGATGACGGAGGAGTTCGGGCTGATGACGATAGACGCCACGCAGCCCATCGCAGTGCAGCAGCAGCAGGTGCGGCGGTATGTGGAGCCGATCATCGATGATGCGATGCCGGTGCGGGGGCAGAGCGTGCCGGAAGCGTTGAGCCGCTCCGGCCTGACCGGACGCTACATCACGCAGCCAATGTCTCGCCGTCTTACCGCAACCGAACTATCCGACCTGTAACATCCGCCAATCCGCCGGGCCGGCAACGGCCGGCCCATGCCAATCTGTCTGCCGGAATCATATTGAGGGCATTGCGATGAACACTGTCAGATTTTACGGACACACGCCGCCGGGCGCCGGCGAGGAACCGACGCCGGGCCGCCTGATTGTGCTGGAAGGCACCGACGGCGTCGGCCGTTCTACCCAGATTGCGATGTTGCAGGAATGGCTGGAAGCGGAAGGGTACGCCGTGCTGGTAACGGGGTTTCGCCGCTCCACGCTGGCGGCCACCGGCATCGACCGGGCGATGCGGGGGAACACGCTGGACGCGCTGACGCTGAACCTTTTTTACGCCACCGACTTTTGGGATCGGCTGGAGAAAAACATTGTGCCGGCGTTGCGGACGGGGATGGTAGCGCTGGTTGACCGCTACATATTCTCCATCATTGCGCGGGCGCGGGTGCGCGGAGTGCCGGCGCGCTGGCTCAACGACGTATTTGAGTTCGCCGTCGTGCCCGACCGGGTGCTTTATCTGGATGTGGATGTGGAACACCTGCTGCCGCGCGTCCTGTCGGTGCGCCAGCTGGATCACTGGGAATCGGGAGAGGATTTCCTGCGCGGCCCCGACCTTTACGACAACTTTATCCGCTATCAGGGGGCGTTGATTGGAGAGTTCCGCAACCTGGCGCGGGAGCACAACTTTGTGACGGTGGATGCGCGGGGCAGCGTGGGCGATGTGTTCCAGGCATTGCAGGAGGAAGTAAGGGCGGCGCTGGTGGGGATGGGCTCTGCGTAATCCCTATCGCTACTGCGGCAATGGCGGCGCACTCCCCCGAACCTGGGAGCAAGCGTAATGAAATTCACGATTCTTTCCCACGCCGGGCTGCTGGCCGAATCCGCCGGAACTTCGGTAGTCATTGACCCCTGGCTGGTTGGCTCCTGTTACTGGCGCAGCTGGTTCAATTTCCCGGAACCGGAACGCGCGCTGATTCGGGGATTACAGCCGGATTACATTTACATCACACATCTGCACTGGGATCATTTTCACGGCCCCAGCCTGCGCCGGTTTGATCCCGGTACGCCGGTATTGATTCCACAAATACCGTCGCCGCGCATGGTTAAAGACCTTACCGATATGGGTTTTACCGACATCAAGGAAATTCCGCATGGCAAGTCGGTAGAACTTGCGGACGGCTTCCGGCTGCACAGTTTCCAGTTTGGCCCCTTTACCACCGATTCGGCGGCAGTATTGCAAGACGGCAATACTACTGTATTGGACGCCAACGACTGCAAGATATTCGGCGCCAGCCTGCGACAGATTAACCGTCGGTTTCCCAATATCGATTTTGTATTGAGGAGCCATACCAATGCCAACGCTTTCCCTTATTGCATTGAGGGATATGACCCGGCAGTGGACGACTTTCGCAGCAAAGAAGCATATATGAGCGAGTTTGCCGCCTTTACTTATGCAGTCCGCGCCCGCTACGCCATCCCATTTGCCAGCAACCATTGTTTCGTGCATCAGGAAACCCGCCGTTTCAATGGCACCGCCGTCCTGCCTAATCAGGTCGCCGACTATATGGAACAGGCTGCGCCGGAGAATTCCCCCACTCCCCCCGGCTTTCCCCGCTGTATAGTAATGTCGCCGGGAAGTTCATGGAGCGACGCGGAAGGGTTCCAACTGCGGGATTTTGACTACTCCAGGCATACCGATTATGTGGCGGATTTGACGCGCCGTTACGCCGACCGTTTGGAAGCGCAATACCGTCGGGAGGCCGCCGCCAAAGGCAACTTCCCCCGCTTTGAACGCTATGTACAGGAACTGCTGCGCGCGGCGGGCTGGCCTTTGCGACGGCTGCTGCCCAGCGTGGTTTTCGCCGTGGCCGAGGGCGATGGTGAACGCTATTGGCTGATTGAGCCGTCGGCCCGTCGCGTCACGGAAACGGCCGACCCCGGCGCCGGACAGGTAATAATCAGCGTTAATGCCATGGTGCTGAATGACTGCGTGCGTAAGCGGATGTTCACCGTTTGGGCGCCGTCCAAGCGGTTGCGGGTGCGCTTGAACGGCGCGTCAATGTGGCAAATGCGGCTGTTTTTCCAGATGCTCAATCTTTACGACAACGAGGAACTGCCGCTGTGGCGGGCCTTGCGGCCGCGCAGCCTGGCGATTTGGCGCCGCCGCTGGCGGGAACCGTTGAGCATCGCCAGCGCGGTAATCGGGCTGAAAATAACGCGCCGGCACCGCAGCATCGCCAGCCTGTACCAGGATTAGGGTTTGCCGGGGCGGCGCTGCTATTCCCGGACGGCTAGCAGTTTGATTCGCCCGGCAAAACGCCGCGCATTGCCGGAGGAAGTTGGGGCGGCGCCGGCTGGGGTGAGGGCGAAATAGCCCCGGCTTACTGCTACGGCGCACGATGGCTTAATCGGGCGCAACTGACAACATACGCCGCAAATCGTCGCCGGCAATGTTGATGACAGCATTGGCCAAATTACGCAACTGCGGCGCAACGCTATTGCGCTTGGGCGTAGCAATGATTACATTGACGCCATACTGCCGCGCGACGTGCGCCGGCTCAAGCAGATCCTGATCTCCCGAAATCAGGATGGCAGTAGCGTCAAGGGATTGAACCCCACAAAGCGCCAGATCCAAAGCAATCAGCGTATCCACGCCCTTTTGCTGTATTTCTTTACGAAATTCCCAGCGCTTTCCGAATTCTTGCAACAAAATTTCCGGCTGAATCTCCAAACCCCGAGCAGTTTCTATCAGAGCGCTGCGTATCGGCACTTCATATCGGTTGCGCCGTTCTACAACGTTCCCAAGCCGCAGCTCTATATCGTCACTACGGGCTACGGCTTCCAGAAAAACCTGCTGTTGGCGATACATAGGATGCGCTGGCGCAAATTTGCCATCATACCAGTAGGCGCGGCGAAAAGTTTGCCCGAACAGTTCGTTGCCAGCAAGGGAGCGAGTCCAATCCACAACTGCGCCCGGATTAGGCTGAACGGCGGCTGGGGCGGCTCCAATAGCTTTGGCCCCTTCCGCGCGCAGGAAACCGACATCAACCAGGCATGAGTAAGTCGGGCGCATAATATCAGGTTCAGCAAACAAGATGCGGCCCTGGCGACAGAGCCGCATTGTGACCTCAACGAGGCCGTAGGCAACCCCTTTTTAAGCCTGGGTTTCGGGCCAGAACCCCAACGGGGCCGTATAACATCCCTGACGGGATATTGCTATTATATCACCAACGCAGACTTTGTACAAGCCGACTTGATCCGCGCACTGGTAAAATTGCCCGCTTTCCTTTTCGTTTCACAGCCCCAGCGCGTCGGCCAGGCGGCGGCGGTGGAACTTGGGGTCGCCGAGGAACTGGTAGAGCGTGCGCGACGCCGTAGTGTGCAGCGTCAGGCCGTATTCGGTAGTGCTGCCGACGCCGGCGTGCACTTCGTGGGCATGGTTGCAGGCATTGTAATAAGCGGCGCTGCTGACGGCTTTGGCGAGATGGATGCTGTCGGCGGCTATGCGCTCCGTGTCCAGTTTCCAGAGGGCTTCATAGGTAGTCCAGCGGGCGGCGTCCAGTTCGTTGACCAGGTTGATGATGTGATCTTGAACCCGCTGAAACCGCCCGATGGGAGTGCCGAACTGGATGCGGGTGCGGCTGTACTCCACCGACATTTCATAGACCTGCTGGGAACCGCCAACCTGATAAGCGCAGAGCAGCGGTACGGCAGTAGCAACGGCCTGCTCCAAAGCGGCCCAGCCGCCGGCAAAGGGGTTGTCGCCGGCCATAGCGCGGCCCGACAGTACCGCTGACCGTTCAATTTGCACGCCGTCCAGCCGCACTTCGGCGAGGTTCCAGGCGAAACCTTCCAGGCGGCGGATGGAAACGCCGGGGGCGTCGGCAGGTATCATCGCCAGGCCGACGTGCTGGCGGTTTTCGGTGCGGACGGCGCAAATCAGGTCGGTAACGGCGGCGGCGTCAAAGACATACACCTTGCTGCCGGTGATGCGGTAGCCGTCGCCGTCGGCCACGGCGACGGCCTGCACGTCGGACTCGTCCCACTGGTAATCGGCTTCGGTAACGGCGAGGGCGATGGTGCGGCGTCCGGCGGCGATGTCGGGCAGGATGGCGCGCTTCTGGGCGTCCGTGCCGGCTTCCAAAATGGATAGGGCGCCCAGGACGGCGCTGCTCAAATGGGGGCCAGGCACCGGCCCGCGCCCCAGCTCCTCAAAGAGGACGCCGGCGTCGGTGAACGAACCGCCCTCGCCGCCGTATTCGGCAGGAATGATAATGCCCAGCCAGCCGGTAGCGGCCAGTTTCTGCCAGGGTTCGGAGGGCGCGGTCTGGCCGGTGGCGGCCAGCTCCAGCAGCGTATCTTTGGGATATTCGGTATCCACAAAGCGGCGCACGGCGGTTTTGAGCATTTCCTGTTCGGGCGTGAGGGACAAGTCCATTGGTAAGCTGCTCCTGTTCGTAATGGTCAATCCGTCGTTGCGATGGATTTGACTGGCCGGCTGATTTGACCGGGGTGCTAACTTTCGGTAGGGCCAAGTAATGCAGAGCTATTCCCGGCCGGCGCGCAGCCGGGCGAGTTCGTCCCGCAGGCGCTGCGCTTCGGCAATGGCGTAATCCCGCGCGTTCACGGCGGCGTCCCGCGCAGCAAGCAGGCCGTGGTAGGTATCCAGATAGCGCGCTTCCGCCGGGTCGTACCAGCGCAGATGCCCATATTCCCAGCACACCTGCAACCCCAGCGCTGCGCTGTCGCCGTAGTGTACACCATGCCAAAGCTGATTTATGGGGATGGCCTGATAAGTTCCGTCAACCAGCGTCCACCCGGAGAGGCCGGTGGCGTAACGCCGGCCCCAGTCCGGGTCAAACATCCAGTATTCGGTTACGCCGAAGTTGGCGTAGTCGTGCCACTTGCGCGTTACATCGTTTCTGGCGGTATTGTCAGAGGCTACTTCCAGCACGAAATCGGGCGGTTTGCCCTGTTCGTTGATGGCATAGCCGCGCTGCGCCAGAATGTGGGCATGGCGAATGTCGAAAGCGACCATCAGGTCGGGTATTCGCACTCCTTCCTGTCCCCTGGGGACTTCCCAGGCGATAGGCACTTCGCCCAGGACGATGGTGTCGTCCAGGTTGCCGAAATGCCATTCCAGGGCCGCCAGGTGCGCCGGCTTGTGGAGGTACATCGGGTTCATCATATCGTCACGCGGCGGGTATTCGGGGAACTTGGCGATTCCGACTGCGAGGGCCGCCGCTTTTTTGTACAGCGCGGCGGTATCCGTCGCGAGCGCGCCGGCTTGGCGCGTTTCCCGCGCGGCGGCAAGGGTAGTGTCCATAGCTCAATCGCTCCTGCGGCGCGCGCCCGACGCGACGGCGACGGGCTGACGCTGACGTCGGTAATCGCGCCGCGAAATCAACGGTTCCGTTCCGTGTCTGCCGTCAGGCCAGGGCGCCGGCCCGTTCCCGCTGCTGCCGTCCGATGCCGATGCGCCGGGACATAATCACTTTCTGGATGTCGGTAGTGCCGCCGGGATGCAGGGCGATGATGGCGGCGCGCTGGTGCGCCTCAATGTGGCCCTCGCCGGCGCCCCACTGCGCGTCTTTGGTCAGGGCGGCCGGGCCGAGGATGTCCAGGATGCCGGTGGCGATGCGGAGGCCGGACTGCTTGCGGAAATAAGACGCCTGCGGGCCTTCGTAAGTGATGTGGGCACCGCTGTGCCGCATCCAGTAGTTCCGCAGCTGGAACAGACGGCCAATCTCGGCGTCAATGTAAATGTCAACCAGCCGTTCCCGCACATCCGCATCTTTGCTCAAAGGCTCGCCCCGGCGGTTGTTGGACTGGCAGTAGTCAAAGATGCGGTCCACAATCCAGTTGCGGCCGATTTTGCCGCCGGTGCCATGCTCCAGTTCCAGATGCGTGGTAGCGACTTTCCAGCCTTCGTTTTCGCCGCCGATGAGGTTTTGGGCGGGAACGCGCACATCGTCAAAATAGACGATGTTCTTGACGCCGGAACCGGCGCCCGATTCGCCAGCCGACGAGAGCAGATCCATCGGGAACACGCTGATGCCGGGCAAATCGGACGGCATCATAAACCAGCTGAGGTTTTGATGGCGGTCGCCCTCCGGGTCGGTGCAGGTAATCGTCCACATATAGTCGGAGCCGTGGGCGCTGCCGACATAAACTTTCTGCCCATTGATGACATACTCGTCGCCGTCGCGGCGGGCCGACGCTTTGGCGTTGGCCAGGTCGGAGCCGGCCTCCGGTTCGGTAAGGAGCTGCCAGGTGCGGATTTCGCCGCGGAAGATTTTGGGTAGGAATTCCTGCTTCTGTTCCTCGGATCCCCAGACCAGGATGGAGTTGCCGCCCAGCCGTCCGCCGGAGTCGTAGTACGGCGGCAGCGACAGGTTGTAGCCGTCAATTTCCTCCTCCAGGACGACGGAATGGTCGACGGTGAGGCCGCCGCCGCCGTATTCCTGCGGCGCGGTAGGCCAGAGCCAGCCCTTGGCGCCCAGCCGGCGGCCCAGTTCCCGGCGCAGCTGGTACTGCTCATAGGTCAAGTCGCCGGAGTCGGCGGGATGCTCAATGCCGGCGGGGATGTTGTCGCGGAGCCATTCCTGCACTTCGGTGCGAAAAGCTTCCTGCTCGGCGGTGTAGCGCGGTTCAAAATCCATAATGGCACTCCGGGGGCAGCCGCCGGGCAATCGGGGGCGGTTGCCGATTTGATGCGGGTTCTGTTGATGCGGGTTTTGCTGATGTGGTTACAAGCGCAATTATGCCCTATGCGGCGGCGGCGGGCAACCGGGCAATGCGCCTTGCATCGGCAGCGGTTGCCCAGGGGTTGCGGCCATATTCATCGTCATTCCGGCGAAAGCCGGAATCTATGGTTGCCAGTTTCATCGCCGCAGTGTTGGATTGCCACACTGGATTCGAGCGAAAGCCGGCCGGTATGACAAATAAGATGGTTCGGAATGGCGCAAAATGCGGCTATAACCGCCCAAGTGGTATTGTGATATATTGAGTACAGCTGTTGATGGTGCGGCAGCAAACGGAGAGTAGCAATGCAAACGCCACTGCTCTGTCAGCCGGGATTGGAAAACGCGCAGGCTTTGAACCCCGAACTGGCCGCATCTTATATGGCCCAGACCCATATCGGCGACCCGCTGGCCGATGCGGCCATAGCGTCTTTGGTCGGGTACGAACCGCGGGAAGTGCACCGCCTGATCCAGGCCGGGATGGATGGGCGGGAAACGGTTTTTCGGGACGCCCCGCAGCCGCTGCGCGACTTCTTTGAGCAGATTGCGGAGCCGCCGCCGTGGTTTGACCCGGCTGCGGTCTATCCGGGCCGCCGCGCTTTTCATGACCACTCCGACCTTTTCATCCCCGCCTTTTTCGTTGTAACCCTACAGAATGCCGCCACGCTGATTAGCCGCGCTTTCTATCTGACGGGCCGGGTGCTGACCGGCTACGGTCCGCGGCGCATCCGGCAAAACACGCGTCATTTCATTGAGATTATGCTGCCCGGCGCGCTGGAGCGTCACGGGGACGGCTGGAAATTGTCGGTTCGCATCCGGCTGGTTCACGCACAGATACGCCACTTGCTGCTGGAGTCGGATGATTGGGATGTCGCCGCCTGCGGTATGCCGCTGAGCGCCGCCCATATGGGTCTGGCCTCTGCCAACTTTTCGGCCACGATGCTGCGGCAGGTGGAACGGCTGGGCGCGCGCCTGGACGCAGAGGCGCGGGAAAGTTTTATGCAAATCTGGCGCTATGCGTCCTATCTAATCGGCACGCCGGAGTCTCTGCTGTTTGAAGGCGATGAAGCGCAGACCCACGAGCTGTACCGCATCGCCCGAGTGTGCGAGCCGCCGCCCGGCCCGGAAGCGGTAGCGATTGCCAACGCCCTGGTCAACGCCCTGCCCGCCATCGCCGGCATCACCGACTCGGAGGGCCAGCAAGCGATGGTTAGCCACACTTATCGGGTTTCCCGCGCCCTCCTGGGCAATGATATGGCCGACCGGCTGGAATTCCCCCGGCAGCATACCGCCGGCCTGCTGGCTTGGCTCCGCTGGCGGCGGAACTGCTATCGGGCGGCGCGGCGTCTGGCGCCTAGCATTGCGGAGCGCTGGCGGGGGCGGAACTTCGTCTTTCTGCTTGATGCCGCCCAGCCCAATGACCTTGCCGGCTACCGCCTGCCTGACCACCTGGCAGCGGAACGGGCCACGCCGTGGTAACCCCCGGTACGGCTGCTCCGGTATGACAGCCCCGGTTAATGGATCCGGTATGACAACGCCGACCGACCGATTGCCGGCCATCCCGCCGGCGCTGGTGCTGAGCACCGGACGCTGCGGGTCAACGATGGTGTCGGACATTCTGAACCGGCATCCGCAAGTATTGAGCCTCTCCGAGTTTTTCAGTTTCGTCGGGCTGGGGCCGTTTCGCCGCCGGCGCCGTTGCGGCGCCGATATGTGGCGGTTTTACAGCCGTCAGCAGCGGCGCACCCGGATGATGCTGCAAGGGCGGTTTGAGGAATTGCTGTATCCGGTTGACGACCCGGCGGCGCGTTTCACGCGGCAGAATGTGCCGCCCATCCTGTGCGCTACGCTGCCGCATATCACCGAGCATTACGAAGCCCTGTACGACGAGCTGGGGCCGGCAGTGTGCGCCGTCCCGAAGCAGGGGGTTGCGGAACATTACCGGGCGCTGTTCGCCTGGCTGTGCCGTCTGTTCAACCGGGCGGTATGGGCGGAACGCTCCGGCGGTTCGCTGATGCTGGCCGCGCGGCTGCTGCGGGAATTCCCGGAGGCGCGGGTCATCCACGTGTACCGGGATGGCCGGGAAGTAGCTTTGTCGATGCAGCGGCATTACCTCTTTCGGATGATTGTAGCGACGATGCGCGCGCTGCGACGGCTGGGCATTGACCTGCTGGGGATGCTGCGGCGGGGACATAACTGGGACCGCGCCAGCCTCTGGATGGAGCCGACGGCAAGCGCTTTGTTCCGACCCGACCGGCTGAACTATGACCGGTTGACGCTGGCCGATTTCGGCGCCTATTGGAGCGCGATGGTTGAATACGGGCATCGGCTGTTTCAGGGCTTGCCGCCCGGCGCGCTGCTGAATGTCAAGTTTGAGGATATGCAGGCCGACCCGGAGGGGCAGATTCGCCGTCTAATCCGCTTTCTGGCGCCGGAATTGGAGGACGAAGCGTGGGTGAATGCCGCCGCAACCATACCGCGCCCCACGACTTCACGCTATGCCGGTTTGGACGCCGCCGAGCAGGCAGCGGTTGCGGAAGCCTGCCGCCCGGGCCTGGACATCCTGGGCTACGCAACATAAGCGCATTTAGCGTCATTCCGGCTTTCATCAAGGGCCACCTTGACATCCGCCAAGCGTATGCCGTATGCTTAATGCAAGCATACGGCATACGCCGTTCTATGGAGGCTCCAAATGCGTATCGGCATCAACATCCCCAACGAACTGCACAAGCGGCTGGAACCGCTCAAGCCGGAACTGAACATATCGCAGGTTTGCCGCGAGGCGCTGGCCGCCAAGGCGTCCAGCCACGAGCGGATGCGGGCCAACCTTGACAACCCGTCGGTACAACAGGCGATGGCCCGCGTTTGGGAACAGGAAAAGGAATTCCGGGCGGTTATCGAAATGGATTGGGAGCAGCTGGGGTACGAGGATGCGGCGGCTTGGGTACAGGCGGCGACGTGGGATGACTGGCAGGATTTACTCAAACGCCAAAAACACCTCCGGCGCCAGGGCCGTCCTGACGATGCTCCAACACCTCCGCGTATCCCTGATGTAAAGAGTTTTGATGACAGGCTTGACGAATACCCCGGATGGGGTAGGAACCAAAGCGATGAATTTGTCGAGTGGCTTTACTACGAGAATATCAGTCTCGATGTTGCTGTCGTGGAGCGGGAGTATAAGGTCGCATGGATGGCCTATGCCACCGCGGCGTGGAAGCTCTTTCTCAATATGGAAAGGGAATACGCTGATGAACGCAGCAAGCAGCGGCAGGAAGCGCGTCGTAATCGCATCCCGCCCCAAGTTCCTGAGCAGCTGCTAAACCGCTTGTCGGCGAACTACCAGAAAACCATCACCATTGAACTGGGCAAGCGCAACGGACAGCCCTGCATCCGGGGTATGCATATCACGGTGTACGATGTGCTGGCGTACCTGGCCGGGGGAATGACCGAGGCGGAGGTACTGGCCGATTTCCCGGAACTGACGCATGAGGACATTCTGGCCTGCTACGCTTTTGCCGCCGAACCCAAGCGGCGCATTTGGCATTCGTATCCAGAAATCCACGCGCACATTTTGCCGGAACCCGAAGCTCAGCCCGATAAACCCCCGTTCCGGGTAATTCCGCACAACGGCAAATTCGCGCCGGGAGTGGCAGAGATGAACCTCAATCACCTCAACGCACAGCTTGAGGAGGAGGAATTGCTGGCAAAGCTGGCTAGGTCTGGGCCAACGGAACCGGAAAAATCGCAATGATTGTGCCGGACGTCAACCTGCTGGTGTTCGCTCATGACAACAATTCGCCACACCATAAAGCCGCCCAAACCTGGTGGGAAAGTCTCGTTAACGGAACGGAAACCGTTGGCCTGCCTTGGCTGGTCATTGTTGGGTTCATCCGGTTGATAACCAATCCCAGAGTGGTAACGCCGCCCGCGACGCCAGCGCAGGCCGTTGGCTATGTTCAGGACTGGCTGGCTTGCGAGCATATTGTACTAATCAATCCGGGGCCGGCGCATCTGGCATTGCTCCGGCAAAACCTTGATGCGGTCGGGGCCGGCGGCAACCTGGTTCCCGATGCCCATATTGCGGCGTTGGCGATGGAATACGCGGCAGAGGCGCATACCGGAGATGCCGATTTCGGACGCTTTCCCGGCTTGCGTTGGCGCAACCCGCTGTAACCGGCCAACGGCTAAATTGGACTGCGCTACCGGCTTCGCAGCGCCCGGCCCGGCAGCGCGCCCGTGTGCCGGCCGTTGTCAATTACCGGCGTTCCGTTGACCAGCACATAGTCAATGCCTACCGGGTACTGCGTGGGGTCGTCAAAGGTTGCCGGAGTGTCCACCTGGCGGGGGTTGAACAGCGCCAAGTCGGCTTTGGCGCCGTTGCGGATGACGCCCCGGTCGGTCAGGCCCAGCCGCTGCGCCGGCGCGCCAGTCATCTTGCGGACGGCTTCCTCTAGTGAGAACAGGCCCTCGCCGCGCACGAACTGCGCCAGCACATACGGATAGGTGCCATAGGTGCGCGGGTTGGGCCGTCCGCCGGTCAGGATGGCGTCGGTGCCAATCATCTGGGCGGGATGCGACGCAATTTCGCGGATGTTTTCCAGGTTGCCGGTGCGGGCGACGAAAGCGACCTGGAGATTCTCCTCCAGCAGCAAGTCGCATACGGCGTCAACCATCCGTCCGCCCCGATGCTGCGCCAGTTCCTCCAGCGAGCGCCCTTCCCACTCCCGGTTTTTGTCGGATGCGATGTGCGCGAAAATGTAGTTGTCCAGCGTCTGGCCGCCCCACTGCGGCTCTACGGCGCGCACCATCAGGTCGCGCACTTTGGTGTCGGCGAGACGGGATAGCAGCGCCTGCGGGCCGCCGGCGTGCGCCCAATAGGGCAGCAGCGAATGCAGGATAGTGCTGGCCGCCGGGTAGGGATACTGGTCATAGGTTACATCCTGTCCCCGGTTGAGGGCATCGTCCACCAGGGCGGTCATTTGCGCGCCGAGCCCGGCTACGGGGCTATGGAAATGCGAGATATGCACAGGCGCGCCGGAACGCCGGCCGATTTCCAATGCCTCCCGGAACGGATCCAGCAAGCGGTCGCCCAGCGTGTAGCGGGAATGGGTGCAGTAGATCCCGCCCTCAGCAGCGGCGGCGGCGGCGATGGCGGCCAGTTCGGCAGTGTCGCTGTAAGCGCCGGGGGCGTATGTGAGGCCGGTAGTAAAGCCGAAAGCGCCGTCGCGCATCCCCTGCCGGGTCAGCTCCTGCATCTGCGCCAGCTCGGCATCGGTAGGCAGGCGGGACGACCAGCCCATTGCGGCCACGCGGATGGCGGCGTGCGGGACGAAGTGCACAACATTGCAGGCGGCGTTGCCGTCAAAAAGGGCCAGAAAGTCGGCGACGCTGCTCCAGCGTACATCCGGCGGCGTTCCGTTGACGGCGGCCAGATAGACCAGCAGCTGCTCCAGGCCGCGCGGAGTAGTCGGGGCGTAGGACAAGCCGTCCATTCCCAACGCTTCGGTAGTTACGCCCTGCCGGATTTTGGCTTCGTGCGCCGGATCGGTAAGCAGTTTCAAGTCGGAGTGAGAGTGCATATCGATGAAGCCGGGGCAGATGACATAGTCGCTGGCGTCAACGATGCGTCCGGCGTCAACCGCCGACGGGTCGCCGGGGATAATTTGCAGGGTATCGCCGGCGACGGCGACGCTGGCGCGGTAGCCGGGGGCGCCCGTTCCGTCAATGACGGTTCCGTTAGTGAACAGCAAGTCAACCATAATTAAAGCCCATCCTTTGCCGGAACGCCGGCTACGCCTGCCCCGCGAATTGCCCCCGGTATTCCCGCGAGGGCGGCAATCCCACGTGTTCCAGCGTCAGTTGTGCAATTTTCATCCCCGCCGCCAGTTCAATATGGAATGGCCCCACATTGTACATTTCCAGAAAAAGCCGCCCCTCAAACCCGGCCAGCACCGTTGGCGCCGTGATATGGACGGCGAGTCCAAACCGGGCCAGTGAGCTTTTGCCATCAATGCAATCGTTACATCAGCCCATGCCGCCAAATGGTTAGGCAAAGTCACTTTCTCCAGGGTTTTGCCGATGACTAACCGGTGCGGTTCCATCCGATAAGGATGCTCGCCGATTGACCGATGCTCGCCGTTGTTGCTCAAAAGCTGCATCACCTGGACTTCATCATCGCTGGGCACGATGGTAACGCCGGGCAACGGACGGGGCGGCAGCAGGATGAGATCCTGGTGCAACAGCAAGTCCACCGTAGAGCTGTCAATGCGGTCACCCGGATTGGTAATCGGCGGGTCAAATACCAGCCGCTTTTGGGCAATTTCCGCTTGAATCTCAACGTTTGACAGTACCATCATGCCCTCCGCATTAAGGGGTTTCCAGCACAATTGCCTCGAGTTCCGATTCCAAAGCGGCAAACCCGGTTTGCCCGAAGTTGGTCGGCGGGAACGACACCAGGATCTTGCCGGCGCGTTCGCCAAGCAGCGATGCGGTTACGGTGCCATTGGCCTCGTTCACAATCCGCAGCGGCACAAATGCGGTTTTGCGCCGGTCGCCCAGCTGGAACCAGACCTGCGCTTCCTCCGGCGTCGGAAAGGGATCCTTGTGCATTTCCAGGTACTTCAGATTCGCCGGCACCGGCTCGGTGTAATAGCGGATCGGCTCCGGCCCCAATTCGCCCTTGATCATCGTTGCGCCTCCATAATTCATTTCAATTTTACCGTTTGGAGTGGGGATAACGATTGTAACCCCCGCCCCCATGATGTCAACGCCCGTTATACAACAGGGCCGCGTCTCCGATTAGGCGGTTTGATTTTCTTTCGTCATTCCGAACCCTGCAACCGTCATTTCGGCTTAAGCCGGAATGACGGCAAATCGTACTATAAGATGGGCTGGAATTCAGTATGGCCGGCGTCTATTGACAGCGGCATTCCCATATCGTACATTCTGCGGCATTGCGCCGGGCTGCCGATGCCGCTCGTTTTTGCCGGTCGGATGGAGTATGTGGTGATTTCCGCGCTATCGGTGGAAACGCTGAAGCAGACGCACGGACGCTATTTCTGGGGCGAGTACGAAGTGCTGCATCCGGTGGAAATCAGCTACGGCGCCAGTCGGTATGACGGCCGGCCGTTGGGGAGGTCGGAGAGCATTGCCGCCGCCGCGCCCGACGCTGCGGATGCCGCCATAGTTGCCGACGCCGTTGCGGTATCGTAGCGGGGCGTTGCATTGCGGTAACCGATATGACTGCCGCATATATCGATTCGCAGCCGGGCAATTTGCATCCGGGGAGCTCGCAGCCGGTTAATATGCATACGGCGCCGGCTGATGTTGGCGATGGGGCTATTCTGGCTAACCTGCTGATTTTTGGGGAGACGCTGCGGCGGCTAGGTCTGGATTTTGGCACGGCGAATATGCTGGACTTGGTGCGGGCTGCCGAGTATATCCCCATCGGGGGGAGCCGGAACGATTTTCGGCTGGCGGCGCGGGCTTTGCTGGTGCATCGTCAAAGCGACCTGGCGCGGTTTGACGAGGCGTTTCAGGTGTTCTGGCGGCGGCCGGCGCACGGGCGCAGTATGCGGGATTTGCGCTCAATGGGAGAGGAACGGCGCTACCGCACGCCCCGCATAATGCCGCATCGGGAGGATACGGCGGACGGGCCGCCGGGCGATGATTTGCCGCCGGATGACGCCGGGGAAAGGCAGCCGGTGGTTGACTTGCAGCGGTCTTTCAGCGCGCGGGAAGCGCTGCGGCAGCGGGATTTTGCCGAATATACGCTGTCGGAAATGGCGGCGGCGCAGGAAATGATGGCGGAGCTGGAGTGGGATTTGGGGCGGCGGCGCACTCGTCGTTTGGCCTGGGACAACCGGGCCGGCGGTGCGATTGACTTGCGGCGGAGTATGCGCCGCAGCCTGTCCTATGGCGGCGAAATGCTGGAACTGGCGCATCGCCGGCGTAAAGCCCGTCCGCGTCCGCTGGTTCTAATCTGCGATGTCAGCGGGTCGATGGAACGGTACACGCGGATGCTGCTGCATTTCGTCCATACCGTAGCGGGCAGCGGGCAGCCGGTGGAGGCGTTTTTGTTTGCGACCCGGCTGACGCGCATCACGCGGCATTTGGAGCATCGGGGGGTTGACCGGGCGGTGTCGGAAGTGGCGCGGGTTGTGCCGGACTGGGCGGGCGGCACGCGGATTGGAGAGGCGATAAAGGCGTTCAATTACGGCTGGGCGCGGCGGACGCTGCGAAGCGGCGCCGTGGCATTGATAATTTCCGACGGCTGGGATCGGGGGGAGCCGGAGCTGCTGTCCAAAGAGATGGCGCGGCTGCAACGCAGCTGCCACCGTTTGATTTGGCTGAATCCGCTGCTGGGTTCGGCGGATTACCAGCCGCTGACGCGGGGGATGCAGGCGGCGCTGCCGTATGTTGATGACTTTCTGCCGGCGCATAACTTGCACAGCTTGCAAGAGCTGGCGCGGCAGCTGAATCGGCTGAATGCCCGGGGGCCGGCGCATCGGGCTACGGCGCGGCGTCCGGGGATGGCGGGGGCTGCCGAACCGGATGTTGCGGCGGCGGTTGACGGCGGTACGGCGGAACGGCGGCGGCAGCTGAACCCGGCGCTGGCGCCTACTTTCCGGCATCCGCTGTGGGGGCATCGGAATGTGCCGGGTGAGGGCTGACGGTGGGGGTGGGGGTTTTATGCGCGCGGCGGGCGCGCTACTGCCGTCGTTCCGGCTTGCGCCGGGATCCAGCGTTGTAATCCGCTACGACGGTAATTGAACTGGCAGCCATAGATTCCGGCTTGCGCCGGAATGACGGGTGGGGGTGCGGGAATGCTGGTTGGGGGTGGCTAGGAATGACGGTTGGGAGGCGGGATGGCGGTAGGGCGGACGGCGTGACGGTGGTAGTGGGAGAATGATGGTTGTGGTTTTGAGGGTTGGATTCCGGCTTGCGCCGGAATGACGGGTGGGGGGCGGGATGACGGTAGGTCGGGCGGGGTGACGGTATATGTTGGGAATGAGGGCGGTATTTGGCCGGGGGTTAGGTGATGCCGGGTTGGAGGCCGTGGGCGGCGGTGTGTATGGCGATTTGCTCGGCGGCAAACTGGGTGGCTTCGTATAGGTCGACCAGGTCGGCAAGGCTGTTGACATAGAGGAGGCCGTGCATGGCGTTGTGGCTGCGGAGTTCCTCTAGGGTGAGACGGTTGCGCTTGATGCCGTTGCAGGTGCGGTGCAGGAGGGCCAGGTTGTAGAGTTCGTCGTTGCCGGGCGTACCTGCGGCGGCGCGGCGGGCGCGGATGTGGTCAACTTCCAGCAGGGTTTCGTCCAGGCTGCCGTTGGGGCGGCGGGGTTCGTAGCCGCAGCCCCAGCATACCGGGCCGAAGCGATTGATGAGCAGCTGCTTGGCGTCCTCTTTGGGGATGCGGCCGGACCAGGATGCGGACTGCGTACTCTGCCGGCCGGGGCGTTGTGCGGCCGGCAGCTGGTGATGCGGCGCCGGGTCGGTATCGGTCCGGGTTGGCAGTTCATTGGGGCCGATGGTGCGGCTGGCGGTCCACTGCTGGGGTTCCTGGAAGCCCCGGCCTTTGCTGACGGACGCCAAGGCGTCTTTGGTGGCATCGGTCATATCCGTAAGCATAAAGCCGTTGAGATAGAAACGGCGTTTGAGCATCGTCCAGGCGCGGTAGGCCATATCGCAGGCTACCCACTGGCGGCCCAGGCGCTCGGCGGCGACGGCGGTGGTAGCGCAGCCGGCGAATACATCCAGCACGATGTCGCCGGGGTTGGAGCTGGCGGCGATGATGCGCTCGTAGAGTTCCAGGGGCTTTTGGGTGGCGTAGCCGGTTCTCTCGCGGCCGGACGCCATGGGAATATCGGTGATGAAGTCCGTAGCGGCGATACCTTTGGTAGCGGCGAGGTAGGTTTTAAGGTCGGGCAGGTAGTTGTCGGAATGAACCAAAAGGCCGTGCTGGTCCAAGGCATCCAATTTGTGGTGAGTCGTGGGGTATTGGCTGGGCCAGCCGGGGATTATATTGTGGTCAATGATGTACTGGTGCATCACGCCGCGGATGGGGGTTGACCAGTGGCGGTTGTGGGAGTTGGGGTCGTAGTTGCGCCAAGGGGAGCCGGAATCGCCGCCGCTGGCGCCGGCGGCGTGCAGGGGCAGCTTGCGATAAGCCCCGCGCCCGTCGTTGTCGTCGTACCGATAGTTGCGGCGAACATATTCCGGGTTGTGGGGCTGATATTGCTGGTTCCAAACAGACGATTCGCTTTTGCCGTAATACAGCAAGCGGTCGTGGGTGCGGCCCCATTTCTGGGAGTCGGAGCGGCCGCCGCTGCGTCGCCATGCGACTTCGTTGCGGAAGTTGCCGGCGCCGAAGATGGCGTCCATCAGCATACGGAGGTAGCCGTTGGCGTGGTCGTCGCAGTGCAGGTAGAGGCTGCCGGCGGGCTTGAGGACGCGGTGGCATTCCAGCAGTCGGGCGGCCATAAAAGCGATGTAGGCGGCTTCGTTTTCGGTAGCGCAGGCTTCAACGGCTGCAATGACGGCGTGGATGGCGGGGTAGTCGTCCTCAATGGCCATTTTCCAATCCGGGTGGGTATCGGCATCCCAGTTCCAGATGTCGCGGACGCGGGTTTCGCCGCGGCCCTCGTTGTGCCGGGCGCCGTGGGATTGCGCCAACGCCAGTTCCTCGGCATATTCGGCGTCGCTGACGGGCGGGCGGGGACGGCCGGTAAAGGTTTCGTTGGCGGCGAAGGGGGGGTCGATGGCAATCAGGTCAACGCATTCGTTGTTGAGATGGCGCAGGAACCGCAGATTGTCCATAATCGCCAGGGTGCGGTTGGCGACATTCAGCGCTGACATTGGGGGGTTACCTCTATGATTGAGCCCGCTACGATTAGGCCCGCTACGATTAAGCCGGCGATTGCGCCGGGGTTGTGCGGCGTGGTGCGGCAGTCTGCGCCGGGCTGCGGTCGTGGTTTATTGTACACAACGGGGCATCCCGGCGCAGTTTGCGAGGTTAGTATTGAAAGCCGGTTTCGGCGGCCCAGGCCTGGACGCCGCGGCGGAAGGCGAGGGCGCCCATGGGGGCGATGACGGCCTGCATCGCTTCCAGGATTTCGCGGGGAGATGCGCCTTCGTTGAGGGCAACGCGGATGTGGGCCTGGATCTGCTCCTGGTCGGCGCGGAGGGCGGTTTCGACGCAGATTTGGAGGAGCTCTTTGGTTTTGCGGTCCAGGAGGCGCTGGCCGGTGTAGGTGGCTGCGATGAATTCGCCGTATTTCTGCGTCCATTCCGGGTCGGCGAGGGCGTTGATGCGGTGCATTTCCAGGGTATAGCCGCGGGTTTGGGCGGCTTCGTTAATCAGGCGCTGGGCGTCTGGGCTTTGTGGGTTGTTGCTTTCGGGCATAGGGGCTAACCTCGCTGGGGGGTTGTGTTGGATGCGTACAGGCTACCAGATACGTGGGGTTGGTGCATTTTACCGTTACCCTGTTACCGGGGGAACGGGAGAATGGGGCCGAGTATGGGATGCGGTTGTGGTATGATGGCGGTCGCTGCGGGCGCATCGCATTGGGTTAGGGCGCTGCGGGCGCAAATTAGCGGCGTACAGGAGGCAGGATTATGCCATTTGGAGGCAATGACTGGCACGCGCTTCGGGAAGAGGAGACGCTGGAGCCGGAGATAGCGATTTGCGACCCGCATCATCATTTTTGGGATTACCGCACGGAGCGGATTCCGTATCAGCGCTACCTGCTGCATGAGCTGGCGGACGACATCAACAGCGGCCATAATGTAACCTCTACGGTGTTCGTAGAGGCGCGGTCAATGTACCGCAGTTCGGGGCCTGAGGAGATGCGGCCGGTTGGGGAGGTTGAGTTTGTGCAAGGGCTGGCGGCGGCATCGGCCAGCGGGTTGTACGGCCCGGGGCGGGCGGCAGCGTCTATCGTGGGACACGCCAACTTGAACCTGGGCGACGGAGTCAAGCCGGTATTGGAGGCGTTGCAGGCGGCGAGTCCTAACCGTTTTCGCGGCATCCGGCATTCGGTTACCTGGGATCCGCATCCGGAGGTTGAGAACACTGCGGCGCATCGTATGCCGCAGCAGATGGGCAGCGACGACTTTCGGGCGGGCGCGCGCGTACTGGCGGCGATGGGGCTGTCGCTGGAAGGGTGGATGTACTTTCCGCAGCTGCCGGAGCTGGCGGAGTTCGCCAAGGCCGTCCCTGACCTGACCATCGTACTGAACCATATTGGCGGGCTGCTGCGGGTGGGGCCTTACGCTGGGAATGACGATGAGGTGATGGGAACCTGGCGCCGGGGCATTGCGGCGGCGGCGTCTGCGCCGAATGTGGTCATCAAGCTGGGCGGCATCGGGATGCCGCGGACGGGGTTTGACTGGCATTTGCGGGATGTTCCGGCGGGTTCGGAGGAGCTGGCGCGGAGCATGGGGCCGCTGATGCACTACTGCATAGAGCAGTTCGGCCCGGAGCGGTGTATGTTTGAGAGCAACTTTCCGGTGGACAAGGTGTCCTACTCGTACAATGTGATGTACAACGCGTTCAAGCGGCTGTCGGCGGGGTATTCGTCTGCGGAGCGGGCGGCGATGTTCCACGACACCGCGGTGCGGGTGTACCGGGTGGACGAAAGTTAGGCGGCGGGGACGGCGGGCCGGCGTTTCTTTTTGGGTGGCCCGGGTATGGGTCCGTCATTTCGGCGTAGGGCGAGTCCATCGGAGTGGGTGGATTCCGGCTTGCGCCGGAATGACGGTTGGGGGGGGGGCGGGAATGATGGTTGCGGAGTGGGTGGATTCCGGCTTGCGCCGGAATGACGGTTGAGGGGGTGCGGAATGCTGGTTGCGGGGTGGGGGATTCCGGCTTGCGCCGGAATGATGGTTGGGGGGTTCGGGATGATGGGAAACTAAACCGCCTAGTTGGAAACGCTACACGGAGGCAAGGCTGCTTTGACTGCGAGGCGAAATGCCCAATAGCCTGCTGCTCTTGCTGGGCCGGGCGACGGCGGCGGTATTGCACCGCATCGGCCGGTTTCTGTGCCAGGCGGATGCGGATGAAAGGGTTGCGATTTGGAGCATCGGTCGGCAGGATGCGCGGGTGTTTTTCCCGCTGCTGCTGCTGGCGTGGGGGCTGGGGCTGGCGGCGTTGGCCGGGGCGCACTACGCGTCCAGCCCGCCGGCGCCGCTGCTGGAAATTACGCCGTCGCGCCTGCGCGAGCCTGACGCCAACACCTTTACACTGCTGGATGAATTCAGCAAAATAGTAATTGGCCTGACGGCGCTGACGCTGATGGCTACGCCGATACTCGCAAACAGCGGGAGGATGCTGATGTCTATTGCCGGAATTATCAACGAGAAGTTTATTGAGCCCAGGATCAACCGGATCAGGGAGGGGTTTCGGGATGAGGTGACCGCGGAGGTACGCGCCGCGGTGCGTGATGAGGTGCGTGCGGAAGTCCGCGCGGAAGTTCAGGCCGAAATGAATGATGAGGCGCGCGCCGAAATGCGCGTCGTGGTGCTCGATGAGATGCGCGCGGAGGCCAATGCAAGGTGGAGTGCGCTGCGGTCGCGCAATGCGCCGGAGCTGGGTGGGACGGTGAATCGGGGTGACCCGCCGCCGTACACTGCGGAATAGGCGCGTGGGCATCGGGGCCGGCTAATTCCGGCTTGCGCCGGAATGATGGTTGGGGAGGCCGGAATGATGGTTGGGGAGGCCGGAATGAATGACGCAAGCGCAAATTGCCTGATTAGAAACGCTAACTTGGGGGATAGACCGCTTGCGACGCCCGGCTGCCTATGGTACAATCGCTTCACCGAATTGCGATGATAGGCCCGATGCTAAAGAGGCAACATTATGCTTAACCTGATTGCATCGGTGTCCTTGATCGGCGTCGGCGTTTTTGCCGTCATCGCCTTGGGAATTTTCGCCCCCCCCCCCCCCCCCGCTAAAGCGGCCGGTCCGGACGGCTACGAATACACCCAGCGGGTTTGCCACGAATACGGCCAGCAGCCCCGCTGGTACGTTGTCCGCGACGAAGTGGGCGTCAACAACTGGAGCAGCTCTGGCGGCTGGGCGATTGTGCTGGAAGGGGCCGCTCACTTGGTTACTTACTACGAGCGGTTGCGAACATCTTGGCAAATTTCTGAGGAAACCCTTACCGATCCGAATAATGTCCACTATCATTATCCGGTTGAAGTTGGGGATGGGCGGACTGCTTATGTGCGGGCGCTAGACGATTTTGATCCGCAGATCGCGATCATAGACCGGAACGGCGACGGGGTTATCAGCGCCAGCGACGGTTTTGACGGGACTAAATACCTAGCAATTGAAGTGGTTGAGCGGACGGGCTATTCGGGCGGCCTTTATACGCGCTGGGCTAATATGGCCTGGTGCTACTAATCCGGCCGGCGGGCCGGCTGCGTTGCGGGTGGTTGATCTATAAGACCGTTTTCCCGGCGCCGGTCGGGGTCCATTATGGCGGCGGGATTCCGGCTTGCGCCGGAATGACGGTTGAGGGGCCGGGGATGACGGTTGAGGTTGGGAGTGACGGTTGGGGGGGCGGATATGGATTCCGGCTTGCGCCGGAATGACGGTTGAGGTTGGGAGTGACGGTTGGGGGGACGGATATGGATTCCGGCTTGCGCCGGAATGACGGTTGAGGTTGGGAGTGACGGTTGGGGGGGCGGATATGGATTCCGGCTTGCGCCGGAATGACGGTTGGGGGGACGGGATGACGGCGTAGGGGTTGGGATGGCAGATGTAGGGTTGGGATTGCGCCGGGCGTTGTGGCCGGCGTACAATGGCGGGAGATTCGTCGTGCGCCGGGCATGGGGCCCGCTTACGCGCCGGGAGGCTTGGTTTGGCAATGGATCCGCGCAGCTTTCCGCCGGAGTTTTTTCAGCGGGAGGATGAAAGCGACGACGCCGAGTTTTATACGATGCCCCGCCGGGTCGTGCATATTGACGATGGGGCGATTGCGGCGGTGGGGCGGCTGTTTCGGCGGCTGATACCGGAAGGCGCCGAGGTGCTGGATTTGATGAGCAGCTGGCGGACGCACTGGCCGGCGGGTCATCCGTATCGCCGCATTGTGGGGCTGGGGATGAACGCGGCCGAGATGGCGGACAATCCGCAGCTGTCGGAGTACTTGCTGCGGGATATTAATGCCGACCCGTCCCTGCCCTTTGCCGATGCCTCTTTTGACGCGGTAGTTATTACGGTGTCGGTGCAGTATTTGATTCATCCGCTGGAAATGTTTGCCGAAGTATCCCGGATACTGCGGCCGGGCGGGGTGTGCATCGCAACTTTTTCCAACCGGTGCTTTCCTACCAAAGCGGTGCGGGTGTGGCGCGGCAGCAGCGACGAGGATCATATTGAGCTGGTAGCGTCTTATATGCATTATGCCGGCGGGCTGTCCGGCGTGCGGGGCGGGCTGTCCAACGCCGAGACTGCGCCGCCGTCGGATCCGCTGTTTGCGGTGTTCGCTTACCGAGAGGGGGCCGCAGAGGGGGATGGGGCAGCGTGATACACTGGACTCGGCACTGGAATCAACACTGAAACCGAGGGGCAGCAAGCGATGAGCGGCGTTTTCGTCTATTGGGACAATTCCAACATATTCCATGAAGCGCAGCGGCTGACTGCGGAATTTGAAACCACTCCCGGCGCCCGGGAGCTGGTACGCATTCACTTTGACAATATACTGCGCCTGGCCCATGCCGACCGGCCTCTAACCAAGGCGTTGGCGGCCGGCTCAATTCCGCCGCAAATGCGCCAGCTCTGGAACCGTTTGGAAAACCGGGGCGTAGAAGTGCATCTTTTCGATCGGGGCGAGCGCGCCAGCGGCGAACAGGAAACGCCCGACCAATGGCTGCAACTGCGTATGTTGGAGGATGCGCTGGATTACAACGGCAACCCCGGTATCGTGGCATTGCTGACCGGCGACGGAGCGGGCTATGTTGAAGGACGCGGTTTTCACAGCACACTGGAACGGATGCACCGGCGGGGCTGGCGGGTAGAAATACTGTCGTGGCAGCATTCCTGCAATCGGAGGATGCGTCTTTGGGCGGAAGCCAACGGCGTTTTCATACCGTTGGATGATTATTACAACGCCATAACTTTCCGGGAATCCTCGCGCGGCGGTCACGAGTTCGCGCCGCGGCGGGATGAGTCGGAACTGGATTTGTCCGGCCGGCCGATGGCATGAACCGCCCGGCGCGTTGGCGATTGACTGATTGGGGGAACTGACATGACAACGACGATTGCCAAGCCGCGGCTGCTGACGGCCGATGACCTGTTGCGTTTGCACAGCAAAGGCGTCAAAGGCGAACTAATCCGGGGAGAACTGCACGCAACTATGTCCGTCGGTTTGAAGCACGGTGAAATAGCGATGACCTTGGGGGCGATTCTGCTGGCGTATGTGCGCCCCCGGCGGCTGGGGCGCGTTTTTGGTTCCGATGCCGGCGTACTGCTGGAACGCAACCCGGATACCGTGCGGGAGCCGGATGTGGCTTATGTGTCTGCGGAACGGCTGCCGTTGGACATTGCCATTAGCGGCTACTGCCCCGTTGTTCCTGATCTGGTGGTTGAAATCGTATCGCCATCGGATGGAGTGGCGGCGGCGGATGACAAGGCGGCGATGTGGCTGCGCTATGGGGCGCGGGCGGCTTTGGCGGTCAACCCGGAAACGCTTACTATAAGCGTGCGCCGCCCTAACCGTCCAGCGGTGGACTTGACTGTTGACGATGCGCTGGAGCTTGGGGGCATACTGCCGGGGTTCGCTTGCCGGGTGCGGGATATTGTGTAATTGATACCGCCGGGCATCGACCCCGCATGACGCCGCCGCCGGAACGGTTATGATACGGGCTACCGCCGCTTGCGTCGGGATGACGGTTTTGGAGGATTCCTATGATAATCACTATCGCCGTATTTATCATCGCCTCTGCTGCCGCCGGTTATGTCGTGCTGCTGGAAAACCTCACCGTCACCCCGCCAGGCGAAGGTGATTACGATATGGCTTTTGCTGTGACCATCGCTGCCGCTATCGGCGCAATCGCCGGATCCGCGATCTACTGCCGGACAAAATCCTGTCCTACTTGGCGGCACATTCTGATTCGCACCCCTGGCAGTATAGCCGCCGGGGTAGTTGGCGCAACTATCGCAGCGCTGCCCGGTGGAATCATACTGATGGGATTGGGGTTTATCGCTAATGTGGCACTGCCGTATCCCCCTGGGGTCGCGCCGGGCTCCGTTGCTGTTGAAATCGTTATCCTTGCCGCTACCCGTATGATGATTAGCGTTATCATCGCAGCCGGCATTGCATCCCCCATCGTCTGCTTTATGCTAAGCCGGAGGGGCAGCGAAACAATATCGCCGGCTTTACCGCTTACCCGGCAGTAAGCGGCTTTCCTGTGGTCAATAAAGGCGAATGACTACTCGCCCCGGCGGCGCATTTAGTCTGCGCGCTCCGGCGTCTCCGCATTTAGTCCGCAGCGTTTAGTCGGCCACTTCCAGCACCATTTCCACTTCTACCGGGGCGTTGCGGGGGAGGGCGGCCATGCCGACTGCGGAACGGGCGTGCCGGCCGGATGCGCCGTACAGCTCGACCAGCAGGTCGGAGGCGCCGTTGCCGACCTGGGGCTGCTGGTCAAAAGCGGGGTCGCTGTTGACCATTACCAGCAGTTTGACGATGCGCTGCACTTTGTCCAGGTCGCCGATGATGCTGCGGGCGGCGGAGAGGCAGTTGACGGCGCACTGCCGGGCGGCGGCGTAGCCCTCATCAACGCTGACTTCGCGGCCCAGCTTGCCGCTGGCGGCCATACTGCCGTCGGGCAGCCGGGGCAGGTTGCCGGACACAAACAGCAGATTGCCGGCGCGTACCGCCGGCACGAAATTGCCGATAGAGGGGTTGGGTTCGCTGACGGCGAGGCCCATTTCAGCCAGTTTGCGTTCAATTTCCATAAGAGGTTCTCCTCCAATCCGGCGCCAGTCCGGTGCCAGTCTTGCGATTGAAATTATAGCGGATGCGGGCGGCCGGTCGGCGCAGAGGGTATCAGGGCTGCGGCCAGGCCGCGGTTTCGGGGCGGTAGCGGTTGACGATGGGCAGGCGGCGGTCTTTGCCGAAAGCGCGGGGGGTAATTTTGACGCCGGGCGGGGCTTGGCGGCGTTTGTATTCGTTGCGGTCGACGGCGGCCATTACCTGCCGGATCCAGTCGGGGTTGTGGCCCATTGCGACCATATCGGCAAAACCGCAGTCGTCCTCAACATAGGCTTTGATGATTGGATCCAGGAGGTCGTAGGGGGGCAGGGTATCCTGGTCGGCCTGGTTGGGGCGGAGTTCGGCGCTGGGAGGTTTGACCAGGATGGACAGGGGAATCAGGGGATGGCCGTCGGGGGTGCGGTCGTTGCGCCAGCGGCTGAGGGCGTACACCAGGGTTTTGGGGACATCTTTCAGCACGGCGAAACCGCCGGCCATATCCCCGTACAGGGTAGCGTAGCCCATAGCCAGTTCGCTCTTGTTGCCGGTAGTCAATACCAGCCGGCCGAACTTGTTGGATATAGTCATGAGGAGGTTGCCGCGGATGCGGGCCTGGACATTTTCCTCGGCAACATCGGGGGCGGCGCCGGCGAAATGGTCGGCGAGCAGCTCGTCAAAGGCGAGGTGCGCCGGCTCGATGGGGATGCGCCACATCGTGATGCCGAGGTTATCGGCCAGCTGCGCGGAGTCGGCGACGCTGCCTTCGGATGAATAGCGGGACGGCATCGTAACGCCCAGCACATTAGCGGCACCGAGGGCGTCGGCGGCGATGGCGGCGGTTAGGGCAGAATCGATGCCGCCGGAAAGGCCGACGAGGGCGCTGTGGAAGCCGGACTTGCGGACATAATCCCGCGTGCCGACTACCAGAGCCTGATAGATTTCCTCAATATCATCAAGGACGGGATGGATTGCCGGCGCAACCGGATTGCGGGGCGCGGCAAAGCCGAGCTGGGAAACCACGGTAACCTGCGGCTGGCCGATTGCGGAGAGGATGCCGGGTTGTTCCTTGCGGGGACGGGAATCCCGGAGGCGCTGCCGGAACACAGCGTCGCTGTCCAAATCGGCCACGAGCAGGCAGTCCTCAAAGGCGGGGCCGCGCGCGACGACCGCTCCGTCCGGGCCGCAAACGATGCTGCTGCCGTCAAAGACCAGTTCGTCCTGGCCGCCGACGGTGTTGAGATAAGCGACATAGATGCCGTGGTCGGCGGCGCGGGTGGCAATCATGCGCTCGCGCTGCGCGGCTTTGCCGGCGTGAAAGGGGGAGGCGTTGATGTTGACGATAATTTCGGCGCCGGCGTCGCGTTGCACGGCAGCCGGGCCGACGGGATACCAGATGTCCTCGCAGATGTTGACGCCGACGGATACGCCGTTGATGACATAGACCGGGCAGGTTTCGCCGGGCCGGAAGTAGCGATCTTCGTCAAAGACGCCGTAGTTGGGCAGGTAAATTTTGCGGTAATGGTCAATCAGGCGCCCGTCGTGGATGACGGCGGCGGCGTTAGCGATGTCGCCATCCACGGCGACGCAGCCGACTACGGCGGCGATGCCCCGGGTGGCGGCGGCGATGCGCTGCACGGCGGCGGCGTTGTCGTCCAGAAAGGAGGGCTTGAACAGCAGGTCCTCCGGCGGATAGCCGGTAACGGCCAGTTCCGGGAAGGCCACGAGGTCGGCATGGGCCGCGCGGGCGGCGCCGATGAGGTCAATGATGCGAGCAGTGTTCCCGGCAACATCGCCCACGGTAGGGTTGAACTGGGCCAGGGCCAGCCTGAAGGTGCGTTGCATGGGGGTATTATAGCGCAATCCGGGGCATAGGGATGATCCGGGGGCGGCGTTCTTTTCGGATAGGGCGGCGGGATGGGGGAAAATAGGCCGGGATGGCGAACATTACCTGCTATAATCGGCGGGAACTGCGGGTTGAACCGGTCCCGCCGCCGCAGAATTTCGCGGAGCCGCATTGCCGTTTTGACTGTCCTGCCGTTCCTATCCGGGCTGCTCGCATCCGGGCGGTTCGTATCCGGGTTGTTCGTATCCGGGTTGACGAATTGCCGCCGCCGGGCCGGTGGCCGCTGATGCGGGCGTTGCAGGCGCGGACGGCGCGGACCGTTCCGTTCTATTACGGATGGATAATCCTCGGCCTGTCGGGGCTGGCTTCGTATTCGTCGCGCCCGCTGATGGCGGTGGCGGTGCTGACGGTATTCGTGGTGCCGATGGAAACGGAGCTGGGGTGGTCGCGGACGGCAGTATCGGTAGCGGTCAGCCTGGGCGGGGTCTGCGCCGTAGTGCTGTCGCCGCTGGTGGGGCCGCTGATAGACCGCTACGGGTCGGGCCTGGTGGTAGGAGTGTCAACGGGCATCGCCGGGCTGTGCGCCGTGGGGCTGGGGGCGGTCAACCACATTACGCTGTTCTATCTGGTGTATGTGCCGGGGCGGGCGGTATTCGCCAGCCCGCTGGAGCTGGGAACGGCGACGGCGGTAAGCAACTGGTTCATCCGGCGGCGGCCTTTTGCGCTGGCGGTGAATCACATTTTGCAAGGTTCCGGGCTGGCGGTGATGCCGCTGATCGCGCAGGCCATCATCGGAGCGTGGAGCTGGCAGACGGCGTGGTACGCTTTGGGTATCTGGACGCTGGCGGTGGGGGTAGCACCGACGATAGCGCTGATGGGGCGGCGTCCGGAGGATTTGGGGCTGGAACCGGACGGGGGAGCGGCGAGGGCGCCATCGCAATCGTCCAGAGCGTCGGCAACAGCAGCATCGGGAGCGTCCGCCGGGGCGTCCGGGGGGACGGCGGCGGCGTCAGCATCGTCAGCGTCAGCAGCGACAGGGGCAACAGCAGCATCCGGGCGGCGTCCGCGGAGCGCGGCGGACGAAATCAACTTTACGCTGCGGCAGGCGATGCGGACGCGGGCGTTCTGGCTGATGATGCTGTTCGCCTTTGCGGGGTTCATCGTGCAGGCGGGGGTATCGCTGCATCAGGTGCCGCATTTTGAGGATCAGGGGATACCGGATTCGGTAGCGGTGTGGACGGCCAGCACGTTTGCGATTTCGCAGGTGCCGGCCAGCATTTTGTGGTCGCTGATTGCACAGCGGGCGGCGGCGCGGTTCGTGATGCCGGTTGCGGGGCTGGTAGTAGCGGGGGGCGCGGCGGTAACGGCATACGCCGGCGACATAAGCGTGGGCATACTGGGCGCATTCATTTTGGGGTTTGGCGTAGGGGGACTGCACATCATCAGCCGTCTCACTTGGGCGGATTACTTTGGGCGGACGCATCTGGGGGCGATACGGGCGTGGGGGCTGTCGGCGCAGGTAGCGGGGCAGGCTTGCGGGCCGACGGCGGCGGGCATAGTAGTGGATGCGGTGGGCAGCTACCAGGGGGTTTTTACGGCATTCGGCATCAACCTGGCGGCGGTATCGCTGCTGATGCTGTCGGCGACGCGGCCGGGTCGGCCGGCGGCACGGTAGGGTTCGTTTGCGGGGGTATTATCCGTAAGGTCGTCGTTTTGGAGCAAGTGGGAGGCTAGAAAACGCAACCGGATTCCGGCTTGCGCCGGAATGACGGGGGAAAAATCGGAATGGCGGGAAGTCAAATTGGAGTGATGGGAAATCAAACCGGAATGGCGGGAAGTTGAGCCGGTGTATAATCGGAGTGCGTCAAGGCATTAGCTATGTTGGGGTATCAGCGTAATCAATCCTCTGCCATCGGCGGCCGGCGGCGGCCGGGCGTGATGGCGATTGCGGCGGCGGCCTGGCTGCTGCTGGCGTTGGGTCTCGCCGGGGTGGGGTTGGGATGCGGTGGGGGCGAAACGGCGATTTACACGCCGGCGCCGCTGCCGACGCCGACCGCGCAGCCGGCATCGCTGCTGTACGCCTGGTTTCAGGATGAAAGGGAACGGAATCCGGTGCGGTTTGACAAGATGATGGACGAAAAGGGGGTGTATGGGTTCACGGGCATCGTCAGCAAGATAGACGGGACGAAAGTGCAGTTTCATCTGGCGCGGCGGGCGATGAAGAAGGATGACTATGTGGAGTGCCGGTTTGAGGAGCTGGACGATGTATTGGCGTTCAGCATCGGGGATACGATAACGCTGTACGGGAATATAGCGGAAGTGGGGCGGATACTGAAGTTTGAGGATTGCCGGGGGGAGTAGGGCTGCGGGGCGGCGGTTGCAAATGCGACAATTATCGTTATACTACCGGCACCGAAGGCTTTGGCCGATGACGGGGCAACGCAATGACCGGCGGATTCTTGAATGACGATGAACGCAAGGCTAATCTGTCGTTTGCGTGGCTATCCGCACTGGCCGCTTTGGCGGGCTATACCTGTGAAAGAGGGCCGGAGCCAGATGTAACAAGCGTCGATGCAGTAGTGCGAACCGGACGGCCGCCAACTGGACAGATAGACGTTCAGCTCAAAGCAACATCAGCGCCGAACTTACTGAAAGACGGCCTCCATTACCAGGTACGCAATCCTAATTACGAACACCTTCGGGAATCGCCGCGATTTTGTCCGATTATCCTAGCGGTCTTGGAATTGCCGACTGACGCGGATGATTGGGGCAAATGCGACGCGGAACAACTGGCGTTGCGACGCAGGGTATGGTGGCTGTCGTTGCGTGGATACCCGGAGATTGACAGTGGCTCCAAGGTTGTAATCCTGCCTGAATCGCAGATTCTGAACCCGGGCAGATTGCAGCAATTGATGGATATGGCAGTCCAGGGAATTCCGATTGAGTAGAAATGACAACGCAGTGGCAAACGGTCGGATTAGATTCCCTAGCCAGGGTTCCGTCTCGGTTGGTGCACGCCTATCTTGGCGCTCACGGCTGGGAGGGGGTGCGACCGTATGGTGATATGGGGAGCGTTTATACTTCGGCGGATCGCAACGATGAAGTGCTGGTGCCGGCGGCGGAGAATTTTGCGGATTATGCGATCCGACTGAACGAAATAATCAAAACCTTGACGCGGGTAGAAAATAGGGACGGCCGCGCCATCCTGCATGACATCAGGTTAACGGGCTATGACTTGCTGCGCGTCCGTTTGCCAGAAGCCGCAGAGGACGGGTCGGTATCAATAGATACCGGCGTAACGCTGTTCCGCGAGGCGCACAATTTGCTGCTAGCGGCGGCTTGCTCTACAGTGCGTCCGCAACGATTTTTCCGGGCGGGGCGGAATCAGCAGGCATCCGACTATATGCGTAGCGTTAGGTTGGGTCAGACCGAACAAGGCAGCTTCGTTGCTAATTTGCTTTCGCCGGTGCCGCCCGTTCTGTCCGCCGGGCAGGGCGCCTTACTTGATACCGCTCCTGAGGAACCGTTCGAGCGGCAAGTAACACGCAAACTTGCTTCCAGCTTGCACTCTACGCGCGAAGCAATAGTGGCAGTCAACCAGGGGGAAGACATCCAAGCTTTCGAGCGGAAAATTGCACAAGGTATCAGCGCAAATTTCTGCGATGCCATCACCGCGTTGCTTGGCGTCGAGAACGGCAAAGCGCTTGACATATCGGTCAGTTGGGCTGCAATCCGCAACGCGAAAGAAAACCGGGCGCAAGCGCAGTTCGTAGCATCCGATTTGCCTATTTTGCGGGAAGCGTCTCGCACATTGAAAGACCGGCAAGAGCATCCAGACGAGAGGATCGAGGGTTATGTAACATCCTTGGCGCGCGAACAGTCGGAACATCAGGGGCGTGTAACCCTCAAGGCGGTCGTTGAGGGCGCAATGCGGTCGATACGGGCCGATTTCTCACCAGCGGATTACGGACGGATTACGGACGCTCATAATCTGAGGTTGGTGGTTTCGTTAGAAGGGGACTTGCGGCGTGAAGGACAGCGTTGGACGTTGCACAATCCCCGTGATTTGGTGATTTCAGAGAATGATGATTGATCGGAAATTCAGCATTGGGGTCAGCGGGAGACGGTAACCGCGTCCGCTGCCATTCCCATAGCCAACGCTTCCCGCAGGTAGCGGCCGGTGTGGGATTCGGGTACTTGGGCCAGGGTTTCGGGGGGGCCGCAGGCGAGGAGACGGCCGCCTTTGTCGCCGGCGCCGGGGCCGAGGTCGATGATCCAGTCGGCGTTTTTGATCAGGTCCAGGTTGTGCTCAATTAGCAGCACGGAGTTGCCCTGATCAACCAGGCGGTGCAGGACGCGCAGGAGGGCGGCGCAGTCCTCAAAGGAGAGGCCGGTGGTGGGTTCGTCCAGCAGGTAGAGGGTGCGGCCGGTGGCGCGGCGGGACAGTTCGGTAGCCAGCTTGACGCGCTGCGCTTCGCCGCCGGACAGCGTGGTGGCCGGCTGGCCGAGCCGAATGTAGCCCAGTCCGACATCGCGCAGGGTTTGCAGCCGGGTGCGGATGCGGGAATAGTTCCAGAAAAAGTCCAGCGCCGTCTCTACGGTCATTGCCAGGACGTCGGCGATGGACTGGTCGCGGAGAGTTACTTCCAGGGCTTCCCGGTTGTAGCGGCGGCCCTGGCAGATTTCGCAGGGGACGGTTACATCGGGGAGGAACTGCATTTCGATCTGAATGTAGCCTTCGCCCTGGCAGGATTCGCAGCGTCCGCCCTTGACATTGAAAGAGAAGCGACCCGGCTTGTAGCCGCGGATGCGGGCCTCCGGCAGCGTGGCGAACAGCTCGCGGATGGGCGTAAAGGCGCCGGTGTAAGTGGCGGGATTGCTGCGGGGGGTGCGCCCGATGGGGGACTGGTCAATGTTGACTACCTTGTCAATATGCTCAATGCCGGTGACGGCATCGTGTTCGCCGGGGCGGTCGCGGCCTTGGGCAACGGCCTGGGCCAGGCGCTTGTACAGGATGTCGTACACGAGGGTGCTTTTGCCGCTGCCGGAGACGCCGGTAACGCAGCCCAGCAGCCCCAGCGGGAATTCAACATCAATGCCCTTGAGGTTGTTCTCGCGCGCGCCTTTGACGGCGATGGCGCTGCCGTTGCCGGGGCGGCGTTCTGCCGGCGTCGGGATGCGCTTGCGTCCGCTGAGGTAGGCGCCGGTGAGGGAGGCTTCGTTAGCCATCACTTCGGCGACATTGCCGGCGGCGACGATTTTGCCGCCGTGTTCGCCGGCGCCGGGGCCGAGGTCAACGATGTGGTCGGCGGCGCGCATCATAGCGTCGTCATGCTCGACGACGATGACGGTGTTGCCCATATCGCGCAGCCGGGTGAGGGTGTCAATCAGCCGGTGGTCGTCGTGGGGATGCAGGCCGACGGTGGGTTCGTCGCAGACATAGAGTACGCCGGTAAGTCCGCTGCCGATTTGGGTAGCCAGGCGGACGCGCTGGGCTTCGCCGCCGGAGAGGGTGCGCGCCGTGCGGTTCATGGTTACATAGTCCAGCCCGATGCCGTCCAGGAAATGGAGGCGGCCCTCAATTTCTTTGAGGATCTGGTCGGCGATGGTCATTTCGCGGGGGGTAAGAGTAACGGCGGCGGGCGGCGGCGGCTGGTTAGCGGCCTGGCGTCCGTTGCGCCGGCGGCGGCGGCCTTGGTTAGAAACGGAACCGTTGACGCCGCCATTGCCGTTAGAGCTGGAGTCGGGGGCGCTGCCGTTGCCGAATAGGTCATCAAGGATGGCGGCAGCGGTTGCGGAATGGCCGTTGTGGTCGGATGCGTGATGTCCGTTCCTGTTGTCATTGGCGGCGGCGGCATTACTGGAAGCGGAGTCTCCGTGCGGCTTGATGGCGCGGATCCACTGCAAGCCGCGTCCGATGGTCAGGCCGGTAACTTCCATAATGTTGTGGCCGCAGACCAGCACGCCGAGGGCTTCGGGGCGGAGGCGCGCGCCGTTGCAGGCGCGGCAGGCGCGCTGCGCCATATACCGCTCAATTTCGCTGCGGGTATGGTCGGATTCGGTGTCGCGGTAGCGGCGTTGCAGGTTGGGGATGACGCCCTCGTAGGTGGTTTTCCAGGTGTAAGTGCGTCCGCGTCCGGTGCGATGGCGCACGGAAACCTGCTTCCGGCCGGCCCCATAGAGGACGATGTTCACCTGCTCATCGGCCAGTTCCCGGATGGGAGAGTGGGGCGAAAAGTCAAACTCGCGGGCGACGGCTTCCATCATACTGGCGTACCAGGCGTTGGCGGCGCCGGAGCGGGCCCAGGGGACTACGGCGCCCTCCAGCAGCGACAGGCTGCGGTTCTGGATGACCAGCGCCGGGTCAACTTCCAGCTGGTAGCCGAGTCCGGCGCAGGCGGTGCAGGCGCCGTGGGGGCTGTTGAAGCTGAAAGTGCGGGGTTCGATTTCGGGGAGGCTGACGCCGCAAGCGACGCAGGCGAACTGCTCGCTGAACACGAGGTCGTCCATTCCGTCCCGCGCTACGGCCAGCACGCCCTCGCCTTCGCGGAGGGCGGTTTCCACCGATTCGGTAACGCGGCCGTATTCGGTATCGCTGCGGATAATCAGGCGGTCAACGACGATGTCAATGTAGTGCCACTTCTGCTTGTCCAGGGTGAGGCCGTCGGTGTCCTCAATGGGCATTGTTGCGCCGTTGACGCGCAGTCGGACGAAACCGCCGCGCCGGGCCGCCTCAAAGACCTCGCGATGTTCGCCCTTTTTGCGGCGCACTTTGGGGGCGAGCAGCGAGATGCGGGACGCTTCGGGCAGGTTGAGGATGGCGTCCACAATCTGCTGTACGGTCTGTCGGGCGACGGGGTTGCCGCACTTGGGGCAGTGGGGCTTGCCGATGCGGGCGAACAGCAGGCGGAGGTAGTCGTAGATTTCGGTAACGGTGCCGACGGTGGAGCGGGGGTTGTGGGATACGCCTTTCTGGTCAATGGAGATGGCGGGGGACAGGCCCTCAATGTAGTCGACGTCGGGCTTGTCCATCCGGCCGAGGAACTGGCGGGCGTAAGCGGACAGCGACTCCACATAGCGGCGCTGGCCTTCGGCGTAGATGGTGTCAAAGGCGAGGCTGCTTTTGCCGGAGCCGGACACGCCGGTGATGACCACGAGCCGGTCGCGGGGGATGGTGACGTCCACGTTTTTGAGGTTGTGCTCGCGGGCGCCCTTGATGTAGATAGTTTCTTGCGGCATAGGGTTATTTTAGCGGATTGGCGGGACGATTTCACATTAAGAGGGAGAATCCGGCCTGCGTAAAATCGCGGTCGGCGGTAAGGGCGTGGGTGATGCCGGCGGCGCGCATGGTCAGGAAGCTGGCGCAGTCGGTAATGCCCCAGCGTTTGTCCAGCCGCGCTTCGTAATAGGTCAGCGCTGCCTCAAACTGATCGGCGGTTTGCTCAATGATGGTAATGTTCGGTATGCGCCGCATTCTCCGGATGCGCGCGGCGGCGTCGGCCCGGAATGTCGGCCCCAGCCGGCTGACGGCGTTCAGGAGTTCGGCGAGGACCATTTCGGTAGTAACGATTTCGCGGTCGCCGATAGCGGCGGCGGCGCGCATCGCCGCTTCGTGCCATTGGTCGCTCGGATCCAGAGCGGCAAACCAGTAGGAAGTATCGGCGAAAACCGGCGTCATTCCTCACCTCGCTTGGGCAATCCGTACATATAGTGGTCCATATTTTCGGCGAAATCGGTGGGGAACTTGGCCCATTCCTCCTCCGGGATGGTCTTGCCGAATGCAATCCACTCCTCTATAAACTCCCGCGCGCTGCCCGGGGTTGCCGGCTGCGCTTCCGCCGGCGATGGAATTCGCGCCGGCGTTTTGGTGTCCAGGCGGCAGACGCGGCGCAGTTTGCCGTCTGCGCCGAAATCGCCCAATCCGGTAATTTTGAGGCGTTGATAAGTACGCTGCAACAACGCCATTACGATGCCGGGCTCATGCTCGGCGCCAAAATCAACGGCGACGGTTGCGCCGTCGTCCAGGCGGAGCTGAAATGCGCCGCCGATGCCGTCATCATTCAGCGTCATTCCCCGCACTTCGCCGACCAGTTCTATGGAACGGCGTCCGGCTTTTACCGACATAACGGCTCTCCTTGTTCAATCGGGTTTGCTATTCCAATTCTACCAGCGGATCGTTGGCGTTGACCGAGTCCATAGGCTGGACGAACACCGTTTTGACGATGCCGTTGCGGTGCGCCAGGATGCTTTGCTCCATTTTCATGGCTTCCACCACGCATACTTCGGCGCCGGCGGCTACGGCGTCGCCGGGGCGAACCAGCACCGACATAACGCGCCCCGGCATCGGGGAACGCAGGATGTCGTCGCTGGCAGGGGCCGCCGGGCCGCCGGAGGGGGATGCGGGAGTCGGGGCATCGGGGGCGCTGAGGCTGCTGGCGGGCCGGCCGGAACGCGGCGGCGCCGCCAGGGCCGGCCCGCGTTCCACGGCGACGTCAATCAGAAAGGTTTCGCCGTCAACGGTAACCGTAACCGGCGACTGAGAGAGGTCGCCGACTTCAACGGTGTACCATTGTTCGCCGATGCGTACGGTTACGGTGGTCAAATTACCAGGTTGCGCTGCCGAGCCGCGAGCGGAAAAGTTCCCGGCGTCCCGTAGTGCGCCAGCGGGAGCCGGCGGGTTCCGGCGTAACGCTGGCTGACTGGCCGGCTTGGGCCGCCACTACGGCGGCGCCGATGGCGGCGGCCAATGCTCGCGGGTTTTGCGCCAAGCCAGCATTATACCCGTTTTGCGGCGTTTTGCCCGGCGCATTCCGGCCATTTTGATTTTGGGCGAGGCCGTGCGACTGCCGCCGGCGTTCTATAATCTGCGGCAGCGTGCCGGTGTGGTAATTGCCGGAAGCGAACTCCGGGCTGGCCAGCACATCCCGCAGCAGGGGGATGTTGGTGGTTACGCCGTCCAGGTGGAAATCGGCCAGGGCGGCGTCCAGCCGGGCGATGGCGGCGGGACGGTCGGGGCCGCTGACCATCACTTTGGCGAGCAGCGGCTCGTAATGCAGCAGCACTTCGTATCCGACATAGAGGGCGGTATCTACGCGGATATGTCGGCCCTCCGGCAGCCGCAGATCGGTTACCGTGCCGACGGTGGGCAGGCAAGTATCGGGGTTTTCGGGATAGACGCGGGCTTCGATGGCGTGGCCGTGGGCGCGGATGTTGCGCTGGCGCAGTTCAAAAGGGATGCCGGCGGCGGCTTGTAATTGCAAGGCTACAATGTCCTGCCCGGTAAGCAGTTCGGTAACGCCGTGTTCCACTTGCAAGCGGGGGTTCATTTCCAGGAAGTAGAAATGGCCGTCGGGGGCAACCAGAAACTCGACGGTGCCGGCATTGGTGTAGCCGACTTCGCGACCCAGCTGGCGGGACAGGCGGCGGATTTGGCCGCGCACTTCGGGGTTGAGCTTGGCGGTAGCCGGCGTTTCCTCAATCAGCTTTTGATTGCGGCGCTGGATGGAGCAGTCGCGCTCGTAAAGGTGCAGCACATTGCCGAAGTGGTCGGCGACAATTTGCACTTCAATATGGGAAGCGCCTTGCAGGTAGCGCTCGTAGAACAGGCTGGAGTCGGCGAAAGCGGCGGCGGCGGTTTTGCGCGTCCGCTCAATGACGGGTTCCAGTTCCGCCATGCTATGCACGACGTGGATGCCGATGCCGCCGCCGCCGGCAGTGGCTTTGACCATCATCGGAAAGCCCAGTTCCCAGGCTTTGGCGATGGCTTCGTCGTCCTGTACCGGCTCCTCGGTGCCGGGCATAACGGGGAGGCCGGATTTGCGGGCGACCCGACGCGCCGAGAGTTTGTCGGCCATCTGGTTGAGGACTTCCTCGCCGGGGCCGATAAAGATGATGCCTTCGGATTTGCAGCGGCGGGAAAGTTCGCTGTTTTCCGACAGGAATCCGTAGCCGGGATGGATGGCGGCGGCGCCGGTGGCGCGGCAGGCGGACAGCACGGCGTCAATGTTGAGGTAAGAATCGGCGGCGGCGGCGGGGCCGATGCAGACTGCTGCGTCGGCTTGCCGGGTGTGGGCGGCGCCGGCGTCGGCTTCGGAATAGACGGCCACGGTGGGCACGCCCAACCGCTGACAAGTGCGAATGATGCGGACGGCGATTTCGCCGCGGTTAGCGACCAGTACTTTGCTGAACATCTTGCGCTCTCCGGCATCGTCTTACCACTCTTGGCGTATTCCGTCCGTCCGGCGGGCGGGTCGGGACGGGGGCGGTACGGTGTGCCCGGTTGAGGATGGCGGCCGCGCCGCGTTAATGACGCTCTTTGTAATCCTTTTGGCGCTGCCGGTTCAATAGACGACGGGGCAAGTTCCGGCGGATTTCACGGCATCGCTTTATACACGGCATCGTTTTATACACGGCATTACTTTATAGCAGTACCGGGATGCGCTGCCGTAGCAGCGGCGATGCCGTCCAGGAAAGTTTGGGAACGCACCGGGCCGTCCATCCAGTAACGGAGGCTGGCGGAAAGGGCGGCGCTCACTTCGCTATGGATGTCGGGCGGGATGTGAATATCGGGCAGCAGGTCGGGCCGGGCGGTGCGGTGCAGCAGGCGCAGCACTTTGAGGGCCGGGAGCGAAAGCGGGCGAATCGGGGTATCGTCGGGGATGCAGTCGGGGCAAAGCGTACCGCCGGCGCCGGCGGCGTAGCGATGCTGTTCCGGCGCCAGCTCATCGCCGCAGTCAACGCAGCAGTAAAGTTCGGGGAGAAAGCCGGAGAGGTTGAGCAGTTGCAGGTCGAAACAGCGCAGCGGCAGGTCGGCGTCCGGCGTTGCGGAAATAGCGGCCAAAGTTCGGGTAGCCAGGTCAAAGAGTTCGGGATTGACGGCGGAGAGTGCGGAGAATCCGTCCAGCAGTTCGGCGACATACAGGGCGCGGGCGGTAGTTCGGTAGTCGCTTTTGAGGGCATTGAAAGCGGAAATGACTTCGGCTTCGCTAACCGTGTCCAGAGAACGGCCGCGCGCCAGAGACACGCGCAGCAGGGTAAGGGGCTCAAAATGCCCCATCAGCCGGCTGGTAAAGCGGCGCGCGCCGCGCGCTACCGCCTCAACCTTGCCATGCTCACGGGTAAGCAGGGTAGCGATGAGGTCGGATTCGCCGGCGATGCGCTTGCGTAGGGTAAGCGCCGTGGCGCGGTAGGTGCGCGGCTGCGCCATCGCCGGGCTATTCCGTTGGGCTGCGGCCGGCCAAGGCGCGGGTCAGGGTAGTTTCGTCGGCGAATTCCAGGGACCCGCCAACGGGCAATCCCCGGGCCAAGCGGGTAACGGTGATGCCGGAGCCGGACAGGCGGCGCTGGATAAAGTCGGCGGTAGCATCGCCCTCTAAAGTGGGGTTGGTAGCGATAATTAGTTCCTGCAAGGGGTCGGCGGCGCCGTCAAGGCGGGCCAGGAGCTGGGGGAGATGGATGTCCTCCGGCCCGACGCCGTTGAGGGGAGAGAGGACGCCGTGCAGCACATGGTAAAGGCCGCGATAGGCGCGGGTGCGTTCCAGCGCCACGAGGTCGCGGGATTCCTCAACTACGCAAATCTGGTCCCGGTTGCGCTGCGGGTTGGCGCAAATATCACAAGGCGAGGCATCGGTGAGGTTGCGGCATTCGTCGCAGAACAGGATCAGGTCTTTCACGGCGATAATGGCGTCGGAGAGGGATCGGGCTTCCTCGGCCGGCATCTGGGCGATATAGTAGGCGATGCGCTGGGCGCTTTTGGGGCCGACGCCGGGCAGCCGGCGCAGTTCCTCGGTAAGCTGCGCCAGGGAGCGGGTAGTGCCAGGGAGGGAATCGCCAAGCATAATGCTGCGCCATCCGGTTAGCGGCTAACGAGGGCGTGTCCGGCGGGCCGGCGCGGGCAGTCATTCGTCCGCCGGCGGGTCATCATCGGTATCCTGCGCCAGGCTGAGCGCGATTACTACCGACACGCCGGCGCTGTCCGCCAGGCTGCGCTGCTGATGGGAGATGCTGGCGCCGACTACCATCGGAATCACGGGCAGCTGCTGCGCCGCGGCCAAGGTTTGCGCCCGGTCGCGGGCGCGGGTAATGTCGGCGTCGCGGATGCCGGCGGAGACTTCAGCAACGACATAGCAATGCTGCCGGTCGCTTTTGCGCCGCCCGCTGATGATGATGTCGGACAGTTCCAGATGGCGGCCCTGGTCGGCGGTGATGACGCCCTGTTCCTCAGCGTCGTCAATGATGTCCTGCAAATCCGGCCCTCTGGCAACGATTTTGCTTTGGAGGATGCGGGCGCGGTTCAGGCCCAGCTGACGGCTGGCGATGCTGATGATGTTGGCGTGGACGGAGCGTTCCAGTTCGGCGCCGACCAGCCAGCCTACGGTGCCCTCCAACCGGCTGACCCTCTGTTCAAGCCGCCCGAGGTCTGTCCGCAATTCGGCGATTCCCGCTTTCACCTCGGCAATATCCGCATCGTGTCGGGCTTGGCCGGCTTCCAGGGCGTCCAGCCGGCGGTTGGTAGATTCCATAAACTCGGCCAAGGCAGTTTCCAAACGGGCTTGGCCGGCTTCCAAGGCGTCCAGCCGGCGGTTGGTGGCTTCCATAAACTCGGCCAAGGCGGTTTCCAGCCGGGTTTGGCCGGCTTCCAGGGCGTCCAGGCGGCGGTTGGTGGCCGCCATAAACTCGGCTAAGGCGGTTTCCAGCCGGCCAAGCCCGGCTGGAAACTCAACCTGGCCGGCTTGCAGCTCAACTTGGCCGGCTTCCAGGGCGTCCAGCCGGCGATTGGTAGCCTCCATAAACGCGGCCAAGGCGGTTTCCAGTCGGGATGGGCCGGCTTCCAAGGCGTCCAGCCGGCGGTTGGCGGCCTGCGTGGATTCTGCGATCTGCTGCGGCAAGTCAATCAGCGCCTGGCTGAGCAGGATGCTGCGGACGGCGTCGCGCCATTCCGGCTGCTCGTTGAGGATGCGGGCGAGGTCAGCGATGTCGGTTATGCTGGTAGTCATAAGAGCATTATACCCTAATACCGTATGGATAGAACGCCGTAATACCGTATGGATAAAACGCCGTCCGCTTTAGCGCGCCGCCGGTGGCCCGGCGGCGCGCGGCTAGACCAGGCCGGGAATGTTCATGCCACCGGTCAGGGCGTTCATCTTTTCGGCGGCCATCTGCTGGGTGCGGGTAGAAGCGTCGTTGAAGGCGGCGGCCACCAGGTCTTGCAGCAGGTCAATATCCTCAACCGCTTCCGGTTCAATGACCACTGCCGATACTTCCTGCCGTCCGTTCATGGTGACGCGCACTACGCCGCCTCCGGCGGAGCCTTCGGCGGTCATTTCGGCCAGTTCCTCTTGGGCTTGGGCCAGGCGGTTCTGCAACTGCTGGGCCTGGCGCATCATTCTGCGATTTACCATAATCAGTTTGGCGTCTCCTGTTGGTCTTCGATGATACGGGCGCCCAGTCCCATTGCCGTACGCATCAGATGGCTGTCTTGCAGGCTGCTGCGGGCCGGGCGGGCGTCGTTGCCGCCGCTATTGCCATTGCCAGCGCTATTGCCGTTGGCAAGCGTTACCTCAAAGGAATAGCGGGTGCCAAAAATCTGCTCAATTGCGTTTTCGATGGTATCACGGACTCGGGCGCCGGGGGTATCCAGTTCCTCTTTCATCCGGTCCAGATTGGCGATGTTGCGAAAGGGCAGGATCAGCGTTGCGTCGTCGGCGGACAGATGGACGCTGTCGGAGCGGCAGTCGCGTAGCAGGGCGCCGATGCTGTACTTGCTGCCTTTGGTGCGGCTTAAATCACGGACGGCCTGCTCCCATTGGGCTTGCAGGCTGCCGGCCGGCGGCGGCGCGCTGCGTTGTGGCGGCGTTGGCGATTGTGACGGGGACGGCGGACGCGGCGGAGCGCGGTCGGGCGCCGGCGTATTCGGGCGCGGCGCCGGGGGCGGCGATGACGCGGCCGGCGCTCGGGATGGGGCGTCCGCCGGCGCGCGCGGACGCTGCGGGGCTGCGGCCGGCCGCGTTGCCGGCTCCGCTGCCGGCAGTTCCGGGGCGATGGGTTCGTCTCTGCCGATTTCGGCGGCGGCTACTTCCAGCGGCAGCGCGGACGGGGCGTCATAGCGCAGATTGGCTTCGGCCCAGATGCGGACGGCGCGCAAAATCCGGCTGCGGTCGGCCTGCGGTACGGCGGCGCGCAGCGTTTCCAACGCCGCATCGGGCAAGTCCACCGTGTCGGCGGCATCCCAGGACAGCAGCAGCGCCGCGCGGAGGAGGTCTAGGGTCTGGCGGTGCATCTGGCGAGGGTCGGCGCCCTCCCATAGGGCTTCGTTGATGGTGGACAAAGCGCCGGGGGCGTCCATTAGCAGGAGCTGCTGCGCCAGTTTGAGGTAGGCGTCGCCGCGGCCCAAGCCGAGCAGTTCCTCAACATCGGCGGCCTTGACGGTATCACGGGCCGAAACTACCAGCTGCTCCAGGATGTTTTCGGCGTCGCGCAGCGAGCCGCCGGCATTGCGGGCGACCAGCCGCAGCGCTTCCGGTTCAATGGCGACGGCTTCCCGGTCGGTAATGTGCGCCAAACGGTCAAAGATGACTTGTCCGGGCAGACGCCGGAAGTCGTAACGCTGGCAGCGGGAAATGATGGTCGGCAGGATGTTGTGGGCTTCGGTAGTGCAGAGAATGAAAATGACGTGCTGCGGCGGTTCCTCCAGGGTTTTCAGGAAAGCGTTGGACGCCTGGGCGGTGAGCATATGGGCTTCGTCGATGATGTACACTTTGCGGGCGCTTTCGGCGGGCAGAAAGTGCACTTTGTCGCGGATGTCGCGGATTTCGTCAATGCCCCGGTTGCTGGCGGCGTCCAGCTCAATGATGTCCATATTGCGGCCCTGGTTGATAGACTGGCAAGGGGCGCACTCGTTGCAGGGGTCGCCCTGCTGCGGGTTGAGGCAGTTGACGGCCTTGGCCAGGACGCGTGCCGTAGTGGTTTTGCCGGTGCCGCGCGGCCCGCAGAACAGATAGCTGTGGCTGACCCGCCCCTGGATGACGGCCTGGCGCAGGGTAGCGGTAATATGTTCCTGGCCGGCCAGGTCGCTGAACCGGGCCGGTCGCCATTTGCGGTAATAGACTTGGGAGGTCATGGGTGCGAATCGGAAATCAGGCGTACAGCAAGCCGGCGCCGGGCGGCATGGGACGGCTGCTTTTGCGCCGCTACTATAACCGCCGTCCGGCAGCCGACGCTATATGCTGCGGTCATTGAAAGAACCGCGCCAAAGCCGCGCTGTCGTTCCATTTATCCTATCACCTGGTAAGGCGGGAAATGGGGCGGTCAGGCCGGGATGTTGAGGGCGCGGCGGGCGTTTTCAATCAGCACTTTGGGGATGACATGGTCGCGCATTTGCAGGTTCTGAAAGTCATGCAGCCAGGCATCGGGCTGGATGAACGGGTAGTCGGAGCCGAACATTACCTTGTCTTGCAAGCGGGTGTTGGTTTCCCGCAGCAGCGGCTCCGGGATGAACCGGGGCATCCAGCCAGACAAGTCCAGGTACACATTGGATTTGTGCAGGGCGACGGCAATCTGCTGGTCAATCCAAGGCCAGGCGGGATGGGCCATAATGATGGTGAGGTTGGGAAAATCGGCGGCCACATCGTCAAAGCAGGGGATGGGCTGGCTGTACTTGAGCTTGAGGCCGCTGCCGCCGGGCGTACCGGAACCGGCGCCGGCGAAACCGGAATGAAACAGAACCGGAATGCCCAGCCCGTCGGCAACTTCGTACAGGGGATAAAAGTGGGTATCGTTGGGCATAAAAGCCTGATGTATGGGATGCAGTTTCAGTCCTTTGAGGCCGAGTTCCTTGACAGCGCGTTCCAGTTCGTAGCAGGCGGCCTTGCCCATCCAGGGGTCAACGGAAGCGAAGCCCATAAACTGCTGCGGATGGGCGTTGACGATGCTGGCGACCCAATCGTTGCTGTCGGGCTTTTCGCCGGTGTTGGTGGTAGTGTCCACGGAAAAGATGACGCCGAACAGGTCAAGGCTGCGGAAACGGGCGGCCATTTCCGCCGGGTCCGACGGGGGCGGCGGCGCGCGGAAGTAGCGCAGCAGTTCGGCCTCAATTTCAATTTCGGGCAGGCCCGGTTCCCGGGGCACATGGACGTGCATATCAATGGCTTGCATCGTGAAATCTCCGTAGTATCTAGCGTTGGCCGGAATCGCCGCCGCGCCGTCGGCGCAACGCTTACATCCCGGACGCCAGGGCGACGTTGTATCAAATAGTAGCGCCGGATTGCCGATTGGCCCCAGCTACTCCTGCGCCGGTTCGTGGCTGACCATCCAGTTGACGCCGAAGCGGTCGCGGCACATACCGAAGTAAGCGCCCCAGAACATATCGTCGGGCGGCATCAAGACGGCGCCGCCGGCGGCGAGGCCGTTGACCAGGCGGTCGGTATCCGCCCTGCTGTCGGCGCCGATGCTGATAGAGAAATTGCTGCCGACGGTGGACGGGGGGCCGAATGCCGAGATGTTGTCGCTGCCCATCAGGATGTTATTGCCGACGGGCAGGCTGACGTGCATGATCAGGCTTTTTTCGGCGTCGGAAAGCGGCGGCAGATCGGAGGGGCCGTCGGCAAAGGTTACCAGAAAGGTGAAATCCCCGCCGAAAACGGAGCGGTAAAAGTCAAAGGCGGCGCGGCAATCGCCGTTGAAGTTGAGGTAAGTGTTGAGGTTCATAGTGATATGCTCCGGTGCGTTGGCGGGCGGATGCGGGACTGCTTGGCGGCGGCGGCGGGCGGGCCGGCTTACGGCGCGCTGCCGTTGTCGCTGTCCAGCAGTGTCAGCATTCGGGCGACGAAGCGGTGCACCGTCGGGCGGTTGGCCTCTCTTTGGTAATCCTCAAGATGGCCGTGAAAGAAATTTTCGTGAAAGCGTTCCGCGGCGATAAACCCGCCGGTGAGGCCGTCGGCGATGTTGTCGTCGTTATACTCCCGCGCAATGCTGGCTACGGCCTGCTGCATCGCGCGGTGGCTCTTGTACCGCCAACCCCGCTGCTGGCAAATGGCGATGATGGCCTGCGTAGCGGCGCCGTAGAGCTTTTCGGAGCCTTGGAGGTGGTCGCCGGCGGCGAATTCCCGGTCGGAGGCGGCGAGGAAATCGCGGGCGGTTTGGGCGTGTTCCAATGGGGACATTTCTTTGGTGGTCATAGCGGTTCTCCCCGGCTGTGGGGTGGGTTGTATCATTATACTGGGTCGGCTGGGTTACGGCGCTTTGCCGTTGTCGCTGTCCAGCACTGTCAGCATCCGGTTCACGAAAAGGTGCGCCGTCGGACGGTCGGACTCCCTTTCGTAATCCTCCATGTGGTCGTGAAAGAAATTGCGGTGGAAATTCTCGGCGGCGATATACCCGCCGGAGATGTAAGGCTCTTCAATTTCCTTTGCCAACTCATCTACGGCCCATTTCATCGACCGGTGGCTGTTGTACTTCCAACCCCGCTGCTGGCAGATGGCGATGATTACCTGCGTGGCCGCGCCGTAGAGTTTTTCGGAGCCTTGGAGGTGGTCGCCGGCGGCGAATTCCCGGTCGGATGCGACGAGGAAATCGCGCGCCGTTTGAGCGTGCTGCTGGGTGGTCATTTCTTTGGTGGTCATAGCGGTTCTCCCTGGCTGCGGCGTGGGTTGTATCATTATACTGGGCCGGCTGGGTTACGGCGCGCTGTCGTCACCCATGTCCAGCAGTGCCAGCAGCCTATTGACGAAGTGACGCACCAACGGACGATCGGCATCCCTTTCGTAATCCTCAAGATGATCGTGAATGAAATTTTCGTGAAAGCGTTCCGCCGCGATAAACCCGCCGATGAGGCCGGCGTAGATGTCGCCGTCATGCTCCCGCCCAATGCCGACTACGGCCTGTTTCAGCGCGCGGCGGTTATCGTACTGCCAACCCCGCTGCCGGCAGATGGCGCTGATGGCCTGCGTAGCCGCGCCGTACAGCTTTTCCGAACCTTGCCGGTGGTCGCCAGCGTCAAACTCACGGTCGGATGCGGCGAGGAAATCCCGCGCCGTTTGAGCGTGTTCCAGGGCGGACATCTCTTTCATAGTCATAGCGGTTCGCTCCGGTTGCGGCGGCGGTTGGCTATTATCATTGTATCCGGTATGGCGGCGGGATTGGCGACATCTCCGTTTTAGCGCAATCCCGCCGCCGGCCGGCGTTTGCTATTCCTCGTCGTCCGGGTGGGTGGTGATGAAGCGGCCGGCGCGCGCCGGGTCAAGGTGCGGGGCGCGCACTTCAACGCCGGCCTGTTCCTCTTGCAGCCGGACGGTGATGCTGCTGTCGTGCTCGGCCCAGCCGCGGTTCATCGCCTGCATAGCGATTTGCTCGGCCAGGGTGGACATGGGCATGGGGACGTCGTACTCGCGGGCGAGTTCGGTGGCCAGGGAGATGTCTTTGTAGGCGAGGTTGAGGGCGAAACTGGCCGGCTCGAACTCGCCGCGGAACATCGTCCGCACCAGTCCTTCGTGCAGAACGCGCATCCGGCCCAGGGAGCCGCGCCGGACGCATTCCCACAGCGCTTCCGGCTCGACGCCGGCTTTGACGCCCAAGGTCAGCCCCTCGGCGATGGCCTGCCGGACGCTGTGGCCGATCATATTGTGCACCAGCTTGGCGACGCTGCCGGCGCCGATGGCGCCGGCGTAAAACACTTTGTCGCCGAAAGCGTCCAGTATGGGCTTGACGCGGTCAAAGACTTCCCGGTCGCCGCCGACCATTACGGCCAGGTTGCCGGAGGCGGCGCCGGTCTTGCCGCCGCTGACCGGGGCGTCCAGCACATAGCAGCCTTTGGCGCGGAACTTGGGTTCAATTGCGCGAATCAGCGTGGGGCGGCTGGATGACAGGTCAATATAGACGCTGCCGGGGCTGATGCCCTCCAGCACGCCGGCATTGCCGAGGGCTACGGATTCCACTTCGTAGGGGCCGGGGAGCGAGGTAAAGGTGATGTCGCTGGCGGCGGCCACTTCGGCGGGGGTATTGGCGAGACGGGCGCCGCCTTGCAGCAGCGGCAGGGCGGCTTCCTCGCGCAGGTCGTACACGGTCATGGGGTAGCCGGCGCGCTGAATGTTGGCGGACATACCGCCGCCCATGTTGCCCAGTCCGATGAATCCAACGGTTTCCATAAGGTTCACTTGCTCCGATTCGGGGTGTGATGTGATGGGGGTATTGGGGATGGCAGTATAGCAGGGCGGCGGGCGTGGATTCCGGCTGGCGCCGGAATGACGGCGAATATGACCACACTCACCAAGGGAATGGCGGGCGGTTAGCGGTTGGGGTGTGGTACACTGGCGGGCAGTTTTTGATTAGCTAGGAGCGGCCGGCGTTGCGCCGGGCGGCTTTCCGGCAAGGCGATTGGCGATTATGGTTCCTCCCGACAGCTTGTTTGGCGTTATTCCGGTTTGGGCCGGCGTGTATTTTTTGACTCTGCTGACGCTGGCGGCGGCGGGATATGCGGTGTATCGCCGGGTATTCCGGCTGGCGTTGCAAGGGCAGCCGGCAGCGCGGTTTGACCGTCCGCTGACGCGGCTGGCCGGCGCTATCAGCATCGTGCTAGGGCAGCGCAAGGTTTTGCAGCGCGTGGGACGCACCGATCCCCGTTCCCGCCGCATCGATCTGGCCGGCATCGGACACGCCGCCATTTTCTGGGGATTTCTGTCGTTCAGCCTGTCCTATCTGATATTTATCTTTGGCGGTTCAATCTGGCATCCGCTGGGCGAAACCATATTGACGCCGGCCGGAGTGCTGGCGTACAGCGTTTATCTGGATGTGCTGGCGGTGGTAGTGCTGGCGGCGCTGGCGTGGGCGCTGTTCCGCCGCTGGATTGCCCAGCCGCACCGGTTGCGCTTTGACCTGACCCGCAAGGGCGAGTCGGTCATCATCGTGGGCTTGACGGGAGGGCTGATGCTGGCGACGCTGCTGGTGCATTCTTTTTATGTGGCGGCCGGCGGTACGGGGCCGGAGGCGGGCGTGCCGATTGGCGGGGCCATCGGCGGCTGGCTCAACGCGCTGGGGATGTCGGAGGCGACGGCGTCCGTTGGGCAGGCCGTTTTCTGGTGGATACATCTGCTGATTATACTGGGCTTTGCCCTGTACATTCCCTTTTCCAAGCATATCCATATGGTGGCCGCCCCGCTGAACGCCTATTTCCGCAATCTGGAACCGCGCGGAGCGTTGCAGGTGGATACCATAGATTTGGAGAGTATGGACGAAAATGCGCGGTTCGGAGCGTCGCGGGTGCAGGATTTTACCTGGAAGCAGCTGCTGGACGGGTACGCCTGCGCGGTGTGCGGACGCTGCACCGATGCCTGCCCGGCGCACACTACCGGCAAAGTACTGTCGCCGATGCATATTGTGGAGAACCTCAAAGAGCATATGATTGCCATCGGCCACCAGGGGCCGCGGGACGCGCAGCATACCGAGCCGATGCCGCTGATTGACGGCGCCATACCGGAGCAGGCGGTTTGGGACTGCGTTTCCTGCGGCGCCTGTATGGAGGAATGCCCGGTAGTGGTGGAGCATATTCCCACGATTATGGATCTGCGCCGCAGCCTGGTTTTGGAGGAGTCGCGCATCCCCGAAACCGGGATGAATGCTCTGTTGAGTATGGAGCAGCGGGGGCATCCCTGGCGCGGCACCACTTTTTCGCGGACGGACTGGGCGGAGGGGCTGAACATACCGACGCTGGCGGAGAAACCGGACGCCGCCGTGCTGTTCTGGGTGGGCTGCACCGCCGCATTGGAGCAGCGCAGCCAGGGCATTGCCCGTTCTATGGCGAAAGTGCTGCGGTCGGCCGGCGTGGATTTCGCCATCCTCGGCGAGGAGGAGTCCTGCACCGGCGACCCGGCGCGGCGTATGGGCAACGAATATCTGTACCAGATGCTGGCGCAGCAGAATGTTGAAACGCTGAACGGATACCAGGTCAAAACTGTTGTAACGATCTGCCCGCACTGCTTTAATACGATGCGGAATGAATATCCGCAGTTTGGCGGCAACTACGAAGTGCTGCATTACAGCCAGTTCGTGGACGGATTAATCCAGGAGGGGCGCATCAAGCCGGTCAAGATGATGAATGTATCGGTGGCGTACCATGATTCCTGCTTCCTGGGCCGGCATAACGGGGTGTATGACGAGCCGCGCAATGTGGCGCGCGCGATTCCCGGCCTGACGCTGGTAGAGATGTCGCCGCGCTGCCGGGAGCGGGGCTTCTGCTGCGGCGCCGGCGGCGGTCATATGTGGATTGAGGAAAGCCAGGGGGAACGCATCAACCATGTCCGCACCGACCATTTTCTGGAAACCGGCGCCGATACGGTGGGCGTTTCCTGCCCGTTCTGCCTCCAGATGATGAACGAAGGCATTCAGTCCAAAGGGCAGTCCGAGGTCAAGCAAGCGCGGGATGTGCTGGAGATCCTGGCGGACAGCCTGGCCGACGACTAACGCAATCCGTCCCGGACGACTGCCGTCTTGACTGCCAACCCGTCGCAAGACGATGCCGTTTCATTCGCGCTGATGCTGGACTTTCTGGAACGCCGGCTGCTGTTTCGGCCCCGTCCGTGGTGCGCCGCTACCCCCGGCGACTATGGCCTGGACTTTGAGGCGTCGCAGACGGATACCGCCGACGGCCGCACTCTGCAATGCTGGTACATTCCGGGGGAGCCGGGCGTCAACCTGACCTGGCTGTGGTTTGGCGGCGTTGGCGCCAATCTGGGGCTGCGGGTGGAGGATTTTGCGGCGGTAAGAAAGCATACCGGCGGCGGCATAATGGCCTTTGACTACGGGGGGTTCGGGAAAAGCCAGGGGCCGCCGTCGGTTCGCAACACGGCGCACGACGCTCGCGCGGCTCTGGAACACTTGGGGCGGCGCTATGGCACGGCGCCGGAGCTGGCGCATTTCTTTGGCGTGTCAATGGGGGCCGCGGTGGCGGTGCGGCTGGCGGCGGAGCGCAATCCACGGGGCATAGCGCTGGTAGCGCCATTCGCATCGCTGCGGGATATGGGGCGGCTGCTGCATCCGGTATTGACGCTGGGCGGCTTGGCGGTGGGCCGGCGGTTTAATTCCGTAGCGTATGTGGATGCGATTGGCTGCCCGCTGCTGGCGCTGCACGGCAGCGAGGACGAGCTGGTGCCGCCGAGCCAGGGGCGCAAGCTGTACGATGCGGCGCGCGCGCCCAAACGCTATGCGGAGCTGCCGGGCGTCGGCCATTTGGACATCGGCGAAACCCCGGAGTTCTGGACGGCGTTGTGCGGCTGGCTGGCGGATGAGTTTGCGCTGCCGGCGGCGACGGGGTGAAATTAGCCGCGCAAGTCAGCCGGCTGGGCTTTGCCAGACGGCTACTTGATCCAGCCGGTCGGCAAGGTTGTCGGCAGCGGTTTCCAGGTCATACTGGTTCTGCAACCCCATCCAGAACGCCGGGCTGTTGCCGAAAAACCGTCCCAGCAGCAAGGCGGTGTCCGCCGTAACGGCGCGCTGGCCATGCACAATAGCGTGAATGCGGCGGGCGTCCACGCCGATGGACTTGGCAAGGCGGTACTGGGTGATGTTGAAAGGGCGGAGGAATTCCTCGTTGAGGATTTCACCGGGATGGATGGGGGGCAGCTGTGCGGCGATGCCGGGCGTCCGGCTGTTCATAAATGCTCACCTATGTTTTCAATGATAGTCAACGATTTCAACCTGGTAGGCGTAGCGTCAAATTTACCGTCATTCCAACTCTCAACGCCGCCGTTCCGACAACGCCGTCATTCCACTCCCCCAACCGTCATTCCATTCCCCCAACCGTCATTCCGGCGCAAGCCGGAATCTATGCTTGCCGGCGCCACTTACCATAGTAGCAGGTTATGACGCCGGATTCCGGCTTGCGCCGGAATGACGACGATGACACGCCCCGCATCATACGCCGCTGATTATCTCAACGCCGTAGTCCAGCAGTTCCAGGTCGGGGCGGCTTTCGCAGATGTAATCGGCCACGCCGGAGAGCAGCGCGTCGGCGTGGTTGGCGTCGCTGCTGACGCAAGACAGTAGGAGGGTTAGGCTTTGCCAGGCATCGCCGTCGGCCGCCGCATCCTGGGCGGCGGACACATTGAAACGGCTGCGGATGCGGCTGGCGATGCTGCGGGCCGCCTGCCGCCGCTCTTTCAGGCTGTGGCTGTGCGGGATACGCAATGCGATGCGGGCTATTCCGACGTGCATTTGGATACCCGTTGTCGTTGCCATCCCCTCAACCGCGATTGCATCCCCTAACCATAGATTCCGGCTTGCGCCGGAATGACGGTTTGGGGGGATGGAATGACGGTTGGGGGGATGGAATGACGGTTGGTCATCCGGCCGGCGCACGCGATTGCCAGGCCGTTGAGGGATGCAATGGCGGTTGGGGCGCCGGGATGGCGGCGAATTTGAGGGCGCGCCCTAGTTGCGGGCGTATTTGTCCACGGCTTTGTCGCCGGTGAGGGCGAGGAATATGTCGCCGTGGGCGTCGCACCAGATGCCGTGCGCCGAGCGGCTGTCCCAGCGGGCCAGCACATTGCCGTCCCGGTCAAAGATGCTGACGCGGGGGCTATGCGAATCGTCCAGTGGAGCCAGCTGGCTGACCACGAAATCGCCTTCCGGGGTTTCGGCAATGTCGGTAGGGCGGCAGGTATCCGTCCACATGGTCAGGAAATTGCCCATCGTGTCAAACACCTGGATGCGGCTGTTTTCGCGGTCGCACACATACACGCGGTCGTCGCGGGTTACCAGCAGGCTGTGCGGCAGGTGGAACTCGTAGGGATGCTCCTTGCCGGGCTTGCCCCAGGAATACTTATGATTGCCGTCGTTGTCAAAGCGATGGATGCGGGCGTTGCGGTAGCCGTCGGCCACGAACAAATCGCCGCTGGGCGACGGCACCAGCTCGGCGGGGTAGTTGAACGGGCCGGCGGCGCGCGGCACCAGGGCGCCGGCCACTTCGCAGCCGGTGTCGGAATGGACGCCGTGCCGCCCCAGCATCTGGATGGGCTTGCCGTCCAGCGTGTACATCAGGCAGACGCTGGTATCCCGGTCGGTCAGATAGACGATGTCGTCCTCAATGTAGAAGCCGTGGGCATAGACGAAAGCGCCGTTGCCCCAGCCGCTGGTGAAAGCGCCGCTGCTGCGGTCAAAGATGGCCACGGGCGGGTCGGCGCGGTGAAAGACATAGATGCTGCCGGCGGAGTCGCTGGCCAAGGCGCTTACGGCGCCCATGGGATGCGCGGCGGGCATTTTGGCCCAGTCCGCGGTGAGGGTATAGGTGTGCTTGCCGGTGCCGACGGTGGTCATGGTTTTGCCTCCTGGTTGCTAACTTCAATGGTAGGGGGTGTTGGTGCTGGTTTCGTCCGTGAGACGGTCAAGGAAATCATAGTAGCCAATGCGGCGGCGATCGTTTCCGATTGTCCGATCGATAAGCCAACCGATGCCGGCACCTATCTAAGCTACGACATTGGCCCCTATAATCCGCCCTACGATGGGGTCTTTGGATTCCATTTTAATCTCCCCAGTGTGGCAATAATTCTACCGGTATTCCGGCATCCCGACGCCGACATTCCGGCGCAAGCTAGAATGTCCGGTTTATTCGCCGGCCGCTAGCGGTTCCAGGATGTCCAGCAGAACGGCAATCTGGTCCAGATCCTCGCCAATGGCGACGGCGTCTAGGAAACGCTTGCGGGTGTAAAAGTTGCCGTGCAGTTCGTTGGCGATGCTACGCATACCGGGGATCCGGGCATCGCCGGTAATCTGGCGGGCGTTATTCAGCACGACGCTGAATTGCGCGTGCCGCGTATAGTCCCACCCCTGCGCCATTGCCACGGCCTTGGCCATCCAAGAGGCGGCGCCCCAGCCTTTTTCGGACGCCTGATGCAGGTCGTCCTCGGCCAGGTACTGCCGGCTTTTGACCATAAACTGCCGCGCCTGCTGGCGGTAATCGCCAACGGCATCGTCGGATTCGTATGGTTCGATGGGGGATGTTTGCTGCGTCATTGGAAAACCTCCGTTGCCGGCCAATGCAACCGTCATTACGGCATTACAATACCATCTTTCCGGCATCCTAACGCCGTCATTCCAGCATCCTTACAACCGTCATTACGACCACCCAACCGTCATTCCGGCGAAAGCCGGAATCCGGCGGCGCAATCCGCCGCAACGCCAATGTAATCGGCAACCATAGATTCCGGCTTTCGCCGGAATGACGGTTGGGGGTTCGGAATGACAGTAGGGGGATTGGAATGACGGTTGGGGGATTGGAATGACGGTAAGGGGTTCGGAATGACGGTTGAGGGTCGGAATGGCGGTTGGCGGCCGGATTGTCGGCGTCTTTTGACGACGTGCCTACGCCATCAAGTTGCGGACGGCGGCGACTACCCGGTCGGCATTGGGGACATAGAGGTTTTCCAGCGGGCGGCTGTAGGGCACCGGCGTGTGCGGCGGCGTTACCCGGGACGGCGGGGCGTCCAGGTAGTCAAAGGCTTCCTCGGCGGCGCGGGCGCAGATGTCGGACGATATGCTGCATACCGGCGTGTCCTCGTCCACCACTACGATGCGATGCGTGCGGCGCACCGAGTCCAGCACATGGTCGTAGTCAATGGGGGAAACGCTGAGCAGGTCAATGACTTCGGCGTTGATGCCCTCTTGCGCCAGCTGCTCGGCGGCTTCCAGCGCAACCCAAGTCATCTTGCTGATGCCTACCAGCGTGATGTCGGCGCCGGGGCGGATGGTGCGCGCCTTGCCCAGCGGGATGGTGTACGGCTCCTCCGGCACGGGGCAGGTATCGCCGTACAGCCCCTTATGCTCAAAGAAAATCACCGGGTCGTCGTCGCGGATGGCGGACAGCAGCAGCCCTTTGGCGGTGTAGGCGTCGGAGGGGCAGACGCCTTTGAGACCGGGGATGTGGCTGAACAGGGAGTAGAAGGATTCGGAATGCTGGGCGGCGCTGCCGAAGCCGGCGCCGATGCGGGTCAGCATCACGAAAGGCACTTTGACCTGTCCGCCGAACATATAGCGCATCTTGGCGGCGTTGTTGAGCAGCTGGTCCATACAGACGCCGATGAAGTCAACGAACATCAGCTCGGCGACGGCGCGCATTCCGGTAGAGGCGGCGCCGATGGCGGTGCCGACAAAAGCGGCTTCGGAGAGGGGGGTGTCCAGGACGCGCTCGTTGCCGAATTCCTGGATGAGGCCGCGGGTGGTGCGGAAAGCGCCGCCCCAGGCGTCCACGATGCCGAGGTGTTCGCGGCCGGCGCCGCCGGCGATTTCCTCGCCCATAATGATGACGGTATCGTCGCGGCGCATTTCCTGGATCAGGGCTTCGTTGATAGCTTCGCGGGTTTGCAGCGTGCGGGTTTCGCCCGGCGGGGGCAGCATAATGGTGTGGCCTGCGGCAGCAGCGGGGGCGTCGGTTGGGGCGGCGATAGCGGTGGTCATTGTTTCAACCTCCAAGAGGCGTAAGGGTTACGGGGCCGTTGGCAACGGCGTCGATGGCGATGTGGTGGTTCCAGAGGAATAGCATTCCCAGCAGGGGTTCGCTGTCCACTTCCAGAAATGTTATGCTGCGCCGGCGGTTTTGCCAGATGACGACGGCATCGCCGGCCGGTATGGAGATGAATTCTCCGGTAACCGGACGGCCATGAATTGCATCATCTGTGGTCAAACCGAGCCGATTGACATAGCGGGGCGGCAGGGCCAGCTCTCCGGTAAAACCGGTATCAACGATAACCGGCACGATGTGCTGATGCCCGGCGGAGTCCAGGATAGTCAACCGCACTATGGGCTTGCGGGTGTTGGTTACGTTGCCGGTAGTCACAGCTTGGGCTCCTCGTGCCAGCCGAAAAAGTAGGCGGCGGAATATCCGACCCGCATACCGAAACGGAGGGAATCGGGGCAGCGCTGGCGCAACCTTTTGCGGGCTGCCGATGCATCCTCGTCAATTTCGTACTCGCCGCTGTTCACATCAACGATTACGAACTTGCCGATGTCGTCCTCGGTCATCAGGGGGCGGATTTTATCCTGGTAGATTTGCTTGGCGGCGACGGCGATTGCGGGGTCGGTAAGGTCGGAGCGTGTCCTATTGGTCATATTGGCTGCCTCCGTTCAGATGGGCAAGGGCGCAAGGGTTACGGGGCCGTTGGCAACGGCGTCGATGGCGATATGGTGATTCCAGAGCAGGGACATACCGAGGAGGGGATGGGCGCCGGATTCCAGAAAACGCGTTATTGCTCCTGCTGACGCGTCCGTCAATCACAGTTTTGGTTCCTCATGGCAGCCGTCGAAAAATTCGGTGGCGGTGTAACCGACCCGCAGGCCGTAGTAACGGGAGCCGGGTTTGCGGGCGCGCAGTTTGAGGTCGCCAGAGATGTCGTCGGCGTCAATTTCGTAATCGCCGCTGTTGAGGTCAATATGAACGAACTTGCCGATGTCGGCTTGGGTAAGCGTGGGGCGGATGCGTTCCCGATAAATCTTTTCACCCCGCTTTGCCATTTCTTGGAGAGTGTAGTAGGGTTGCGTCATATTGAATGCCTCCACTTGACTGCATCCGTTCAGCCGGGCAAGGGCGCAACGGTTACGGGGCCGTTGGCGACGGCGTCGATGGTGATGCGGTGGTTCCAGAGGAATTCCATGCCGATGAGGGGTTCGCTGTCCAGCTGAAGTACGCGCACGCTGCGCCGGCGGCCTGGCCGGAGTACGGTGACTCTGCCGGTGGGTATATTGCGGACAAACTCGCCGGTGGCCGGCCTGACTTCGCTTGTTTCATCCATCGTCAGGCCAAGCCGGCGCACATACCGTTGCGGCAGGAGCAGTTCTCCGGTGAAGCCGCTGTCCAGGATGACGCGCATCGTATGGCTGTTGCCGGCGCTGTCCAGTAGGGTAATCGGCATCAGGGGTATGCGGGTGGATGTAACATTGCCGCTGGTCACAGTTCCGGTTCCTCATGCCAGCCGATGAAGTAGGGGGCGGAAAATCCGACGCGCAGCAGATAGCCGCAGTGGTCGGGCATCCTTTCGTACAGCCGGTCGGTGGCGTCAATCGCCCGGTCGGCGATTTCGTATTCGCCGCTGTGAATATCAACGAATACATACTTGCCGATGTCTGCCTCCGTCATCAGCGGACGAATCTTTTTCCGGTAAATCATTTTGCCCAGCGCCGAGATTTCAACGCCGGTAAGATCCGGCTGGCCGGCCATGGCAAGTTCCTCCTCAGTTAACGCGGCGCGACGGCCGCTAGACCGTCATGTTGGCGCCGCGGCGCATCATGGCTACCGGGTAGTCCACATATACGTCCTCGTAGATTTCGTGGGACTGGGGCAGCGGGCTGGCGTCGGCGAAGGCTACGGCGTCCTCGATGAGCTGGCGGGCTTCGGCGTCAATTTCGTCCAGCTCCGCAGCGGTTATGGCATTGCCTTGGGCGGCCAGGTGATTGCGGAAGGTAAGCAGGGGATCCCGGGCGCGCCAGTGGTCCTCCTCCTCTTTGGTGCGGTAGGTTAGCGGGTTGTCAAAGACGGTGTGGCCGTAGTAGCGATAGGTGCGGGCTTCCAGCAGGGCGGGGCCATTGCCGGCGCGGGCGCGGGCGACGGCTTCGCCGGCGGCTTCGTACACCGCCAGCACATCCATGCCGTCCACATGGATGCCCGGCATATCGTAGGACGCCGCGCGGTCGGCCACATTGGCGGTGGAAAGGGCGTACTCAACCGGCGTGGATTCGGCGTAGCCGTTGTTTTCGCAGCAGAAAATGACGGGCAGTTTCCAGACGGAGGCCAGGTTCATACATTCGTGCAGGACGCCCTGGTTGGCGCCGCCGTCGCCGAAAAAGGCCACGGCTACCCGGCCCAGCTTGCGGATTTTGGAGGTAAGGGCGGCGCCGACGGCCAGCGGCACGCTGCCGGCTACGATGCCGTTAGTGCCCAGCATCCCTTTGCTCATATCGGCGATGTGCATTGAGCCGCCCTTGCCCTTGTTGGGGCCTTCGCTGCGTCCGAACAGCTCGGCCATCATCAGCTTGGGGTCAACGCCTTTGGCGATGCAGTGGCCATGCCCGCGGTGGGTGCTGCCGATATAGTCGTCGTCGGTGAGATGGGCGCAGACGCCGGTAGGCACGGCTTCCTGGCCGACGGAGGAATGGACGGAGGCGGACATCCCGCGCTGGCCGGTTTCGGGCACGCCCCGTTCCTCAAAATGGCGGATGGTAGTCATCGTGCGATAAAGTCGCAGCAGGGTATCGCGGTCAAGTTCCATAACGGCGCTCTCCTTAATAAGGAATGGACGGACGGGCAGCGGACGAGAAGCGGCGCTGCCACGGCCGGATTGGATGGTTAGTAAAGCCGGTGAAAACGGATGCGCCGGCCTGGCAGCAGGGCAAGGCCGGGTTAGCCCAATAGTAGCATGGGGCGATATAGTGTCAAGGCAGAGTGCTGTTGATGCGGGGCGGCGTTGCTTTTCGGATAGAGCCGTCACTTCTGAACTCACCGCCATTCCGGCTTGGGCCGGAATCCGGCGTCGTAGTCTGCTGCTACGGTAGTGGAGCCGGCCGCCATAGATTCCGGCGTGCGCTGGAATGACGGTTTTGGGGCGCTGGAATGACGATGTTGGGGGCGGCAGTATTGGCTAACTCCGCCGGATGTGGTATGCTTTATGGTGCCCCCGTAGCTCAGTGGATAGAGTGCTGGCCTCCGGAGCCAGAGACTGGAGTTCGAATCTCCACGGGGGTACTTGTATCGCCCATCGCCCAATTTCGGCATTGCGCCACGCGGCAGTCTTTCTCCGTATTCGGCTCCATACGGGTTTTGCCGGGGCCGGGTTTTGACCGGGAAACGGCTTTGTATCGGGGTGTGGCCTAGCGGCAAGGCGCCTGCTTTGGGAGCAGGAGATCGGCAGTTCGAATCTGCCCACCCCGACCAGCGGATGCGCCGCCGCTATTGCCGTTATCCTGCCGTTATCCTGATTGATATATTGATATTCGGAAGCCGGCGCCTACACCGGCCATTTCTCCAGTGTCCAGGCCATTTGCCAGAACGCCTGCTCGTAGCGGGTGCAGGTAATGTAAGCCTCGCGCATCGCTGCGATTTCGGCGGGGCCGGCGGCGGCGGCGATGCGGTCGCAAATCTCGCGGGCTTCCTCGGCTACCGCCTGCTGTTCCGGGCCGGCGTACATCCGTATCCATTCCGCATAGTGCGGAGCGTCGGCCGGCGCGCCCCGGTCGGCCAGCTGCTTGCCAACCTGCCAGTAGCCCCAGATGCACGGCAGCAGCGCCGCCGCCAGCTCGCCGAAACTGCCCTGATGGGCTACTCGCAGCAGATAGCTGGTGTACGAATAGCAGGTCGGCGCCGGCCGGGTGGCGTCCAGATCGTCCGGCGTAATGCCGAACTGGGCGCAGTAAGAGCGGTGCAGTTCCATCTCCGTGTTCAGGATGTAATCCACGGAGCGGGCAAACCAGGACATGGTGGGCAAGTCCGGGGCTTTGGCGGTAGCCAGCGCTAGGCAGCGGGCAAAGTCCACCAGATAGACATAATCCTGGGTGATAAAATGCCGGAACTGCTCCAAAGGCAAAGTGCCGTCGCCGATGCCCAGAACAAAGGGATGGTTCGCCATCGCCGCGCGCTGCGGTTCTGATGCGCGTTCGATCTCATCGCAAAATGACATTGCGCCTCCTCGAAAAATCCGGGTTAGTTAACCAGGGCCGGGCCGGCCGATTGGAATGCCATCAGTTGTTTGGCGATACCGGCTACGGGCCGCCGTCCAGCGTTGGCGTCATTAAAGATACAACGGCGGTCAAGCCGATGGCTATGGTTTGCTGGCAGCGGCGGCGTTTCTTTTTAGGTAGTTGGATTATAGCTCTGTCTCTCCGGCGCAAGCCGTAGTCCATCGGCGTGCGTAGATTCCGGCTTTCGCCGGAATGACGGTTGAGGGACCAGGAATGACGAGAGAAAAATTGAGCCACCTAGCCGGAATGACGGTTGAGGAACCGTGAATGACGAGAGAAAAATTGAGCCACCTATATTGAAAACGCTGCGCGGATCGGCTGGATGATTGACAGGCGTCCGTTCAATTGAGTAGTATAATACTGCTTTGCGGGGCGACATTTTGGATTTGCCAAGGGGATGGCGCGGGTGAAACTTCATTACTACCCGGAAACCGACAGCCTTTACATCGAGCTCCTGGAAAAGCCCGGCGTAAAGACGCTCGAAATCCGGGCCGGACTCAATGCGGACCTCGACGGCAACGACCAGGTGGTTGGCTTTGACATTGACCACCTGAGTGAGTTCATTGCCGATAATCCGCTCCGCGAAAGCCGCTCCTGGGGTCAGTTCGCGAATTGGCCCGTTGATTCGGAGCGCGTCATCCCTGTGGAGATTCTCCGCCCCTACACGCACGCATTTGAAAATGCGGTGATGACGCCGGTAGTTCAGCAGCAACTCCAGGACTTCTCCCGCTTTCAGACCCCGGACGCGGCGCCGATACGCTTGGTCAGCCTGACCCTTGACGATCCCGCCCCGCTAGTTGAAGCTGAACATAATGTTACTGCAAGCCTTTAACCCCGCCGCCTACGCCGCCAACTGGATGGCAGTGGCCATTGCCATCGTCATTGCGCTGGCGGCCATTGGCGCAATGTTTGCCGGCTCGCAGCTGCTGGCGGCCCGGCGGCGCTCCGCGGTCAAGCTGAGCACCTACGAATGCGGCATCCCGCCTACACCCTTCGCCTGGTCCAACATCAACATTCGGTTCTACATTTTCGCCATCCTGTTCCTGATTTTCGATGTGGAAGCGGTGTTCCTGTTCCCGTGGGCGGTGGTATTCCTGCAAGAAAAGGCGGCGGGCAACCCGATACCGTTCTACGCCATGCTGCTGTTCCTGGCAATGCTGTTTTTCGCCGTCATCTACGGCTGGCGCAAGGGGGTGCTGGATTGGCAGAAATGACGGATATGCCGGGCGGCCCGGCTGAATTCAGAGTTGGAGAGCCGCTGATACTCATTTATATTTCCAGAGAGCTCGCCAATGGCAAGGACGTCTATGAGGCAGTTCATCGGGCTTGGAAGATAAGCTTCGCCAGCGTTGAGAATCAGGACGGCTCGTACAAGCTGGTTCTGGCCCGCGATAAAGACCGCGTCGTTGGAGCGTATCGCCCTAGTCGATGGCGCATCGACCGTGAAATACCGGACCGCAAAGCTTTCGACGGTTCTCTGGCGGAACAGTCCATTTGGTCGCAGTATGTAGGGAAAACCGTTCCGGCGCGCTTCCTGCCAAAAGGCTCTCAAAACCCCGTCCGGTATTTAAAACCGGGAGACTAAATAATGACAACGGAATTGACTCCGCTACCGCCGGGCGGCGAACCGCCATCCCCCCTGGCAATGCCGCCCCAACCCACCGAGATCATCCTCGGCGCCGGCAACCGCCCCGGCCCCAGCTTGCTCAACCAGGCGGCCGACGGGCGGGTGCCGGGCGTCATTACCGCTACCACCGAGCAGCTTTTTGCGATGGCGCGCAAGTCGTCGTTGTGGACTTTGAGCTTCGGGCTGGCCTGCTGCGCCATTGAGATGATCTCCACTTATATGGCGCATCACGACTTTGACCGCTTTGGCGTGGTTACCTGGCCTTCGCCGCGCCAGTCGGATGTGATGATTGTCGCCGGCACCGTGGTGAAAAAGATGGCCGAACCCATCCGGCTGCTCTACGAACAGATGCCGGAACCCAAGTGGGTCATTGCGATGGGCAGCTGCGCGACCAACGGCGGCCCCTACTATCGTTCCTATTCGGTAGTGATGGGCGTTGACCATATCATTCCGGTGGATGTGTATGTGCCGGGCTGTCCGCCGCGCCCGGAGGCTCTGCTCTACGGCATCCTGAAGCTGCAAGAAAAGATTATGGCCGACGCCAACGCCGGCGCGGGCAACGACGATGCCGCCGCGAACCCGCAGTAACGCCGCCGCGGAACCGGCCGACCCGCCGCCGGATCCGGTAGAGCTGCTGTCGCCGCCGCGCCGCGCCGTACTGGAACGGGCAATGTCGACGCTGGCGCAGTGGACGCCGACCGCGGGCGCAGTGGGCGACCTGCCCCAAGTGTCCGTGCCGGCCCAACACATCGTTGACGCTTGCCGGGCCGGCCGGGATGACGCCGAACTGGACTGCCGGATGCTGCTGTGCGTGGCTTGCGTGGACTATCAGGAGCGGTTTGAGCTGGCGTACTTTCTGCAATCTCTGGCCCGCGAGCATACCCTGGTCATCAAGACGACGGTTCCTTTTGACGCCCCGGCGCTGCCATCGGTATCCGCAATCTGGCCGGCGGCCGACTGGTACGAGCGGGAAGCCCATGACCTGTTCGGAGTGGTATTTGAGGGGCATCCCGATTTGTCGCCGCTGCTGCTGTACCCGGAGTTTGCGGGTTTCCCAGGCCGCAAGGAATATCCGCTGTACGAATACCGGGAGTTTTAGGCCGGCCCGCCGATGACAACAGCGACAACAGCCGCTGCTGACGCGCCGCTTTTGCTGGAATCGCTGGTATTGCAGGCCCGCGTCATTGCCGACGGCCGGCGGTTTTGCGCCATCGTTGACGCCCTGGAACTGCCCGATGCGGACGGCGGCATCCGGCTGGTTGCCGTCGCAAACCTGGGACTGGAGGGCGGCGGCGGCACGCCGTCCGCCGCCGAGAACGCCCTGGTGCAAACCGTCCGCAATTGGCTGGAACGGCAGGATACGGCGGGCAGCCTGCCCGAAACTCTGGGCATTGACGGCCACATTGACGAGGAAACCGAAATTATCCTGCATTTCGCCAACCGCGCTGACCACGCTGCCGCCTCTGCTTCCGGCGCCGGCGCGGGTTCCTAGCCGGCGCAGGTTGCTAATCGGCTATGGAACGCATTGCCTATCGCATTGAGGAAGCGCGGGTTGGCGGCGGCTGGGAAGCTTACTGCCCGGAGCTGACGATGACGGCTTTCGGCGATACGCGCGACGCAGCCCGCACCGCATTGCGGCGTCAGGTATCCGACTATCTGGAGGACTGCGCGGAGCTGGGCATTCTGGATGAAGTCCTGATTGAAGCGGGATTTTACGATAACGGCGAAGTCTGGATGAGCAGCCGCATTGAACCGCCGCAGCCCAGCATCCGGTTCATCGGTTCGCCGTTTGACGGCTGACGGCGCGCCGGGTGCGGTATAGCGTCCGGCGGCGAATCGGGTATAATGCCAATGGCAGAAAATCCGGCTGCCGCTCTGTGAGCATGAGGCTGTGCTATGACAATCACCAAACCGCTTGCGCCGGCGGCGCCGCCGGGCGCGCAGTTCCCCGAAATGCCGCCCCGGGGCGATATGCAGAACATCATCTACCTACACCGCCCCGGCCATATCACGGCGTTGATTCGGCATTTGGGCGCGCCGGATACTACTCTGGTGCTGGGCGAAATGCCCATCGGCTGGATTACCGGTCCGCAAGAGGGGCTGCTGAACCCGGATATAATCGTCGCTTTCGGCGTGGACCGGGATGCCATAATGTCCGCGCGGGGCTATGCCGTCGCGGAACGGGAAAAGTCGCCGGATTTCGTGCTGGAGGTAGCATCCATACATACTGCCCGCAACGACATCACTTATAAGCGCGACGGCTACGCTGCCTACGGCGTGTCGGAATACTGGCGGTTTGACCCCACCGGCGGGCGTTACTACCGGGCGGGGCTGGCCGGCGACCGCCTGGTCAACGGAGAATACCAGCCGATTGCCATTCACCGGGCCGACGCTGATCGGTACTGGGGCCACAGCGATACTCTGAACCTGGATCTGTGCTGGGAGTACGGAGAACTGCGCTGGTACGACCCGGTCAATGAACGCTATCTGCCAACGCACGATGACGAAGCGGACGGGCGGATGATCGCCGAAGCGGATCTGTTGATCGCGCAAACGGAACGGGATGCGGAACGCAGCGCCCGCCGCGCTGCCGAGGCGGGCCACGAGGCCGCTTTGGCCGGTCGTGAGATTGCTTTGGCCGGTCGTGAGGCCGCCAAGGCGCAACTTGATGACTCCGAAACCCGTCGCCGCACTGCCGAGGCGCAACGCGATGACGCCGAAGCTCGGCGCCGCGCCGCTGAATCGCAACTCGCTGACGCCGAAGTGCAACGCGATGCCGCCGAAGCCCGCCACGCCGCCGCCGTAGCGCGCAAACGGGAACTGGAAGCGGAAATCGCGCGACTGCGTAATCCCCAACCGCCTGCTGCCTAGCCAACCCGGTTTCCTGTACCATCATCTGCCCCAACCCCGGCTACCCGACGCCCGAAATTATGATTGCAGCCGCTACACCCCCGCCGGCTACCGGCATACGGACGGACACGCAGCCCGTCGAAATGCTGCTCAACATGGGGCCGCAGCATCCTTCTACGCACGGCGTCTTTCGTATGGTGCTGTGGGTGGACGGCGAGAAAATCGTTGATGTTGAACCCCACATCGGCTACCTGCATCGCGGCTCCGAAAAGCTGTGCGAGGGCGAGCAGTATCATCAGATAATCACGCTGTTTGACCGGATGGACTACATCGGCAATTTCAACAACGAACTGGCTTACTGCCTGGCCGTTGAAAAGCTGATGGGCTTGGAAGTGCCGGAACGCGCCGAATACATCCGCGTCATTCTTTGCGAACTGAACCGCATTGCCAGCCACCTGCTCTATGTCGGCACTATGGGCCTGGACGCCGGGGCAATGACGCCGGTAATGTTCTCTTTCCGGGGCCGGGAAAGGGTGCAGGCATTGTTTGAGGCGGTATCAGGCGCGCGGATGATGCACAACTATTTTCGCATCGGCGGCCTCAAAGAGGATGTGCCGGACAATTTCCGCCAGCTGGTAGCCGACCTGATGCCCGTGCTGCGCGCAGATGTGGAACAGAGCGACCGGATTCTAACTTTCAACGAGATTTTCCTGTCCCGCCTTAAGGACATCAGCCCGCTCAGCGCCGACGAAGCGATTGCCTTGGGCTTGACCGGGCCCTTGCTGCGCGCGTGCGGTTACGAATACGATGTCCGCAAGGCGCAGCCCTATTCCATTTACGACCGCTTTGACTTTGATGTTCCCGTTGGGCTGGACGGCGATTGCTGGGATCGTCATTGGGTGCGCGTGCAGGAAATGTATCAATCCCTGCGGATTGTAGAGCAGGCTATGGCGCGACTGCCTGACGGCCCGGTAGCCTCCCCGCTGGGCCGGCGTCTCATCCGCCCGCCGGCCGGAGAGTCGTATGTACGCGCTGAGAACCCCCGGGGCGAAATCGGCGTCTATCTGGTCAGCGACGGCAGCGACAAACCCTACCGGCTGAAAGTCCGTCCGCCGTCGTTCTGCAACCTGTCGGCGCTGCGCCGGCTGCTGCGCGATACCTGGCTGGCTGACAGCGTGGTCGTCCTCGGTTCCCTGGACATCGTGCTGGGCGAGGTTGACCGATGACTTTTCTGCCGACGGCTTTTCTGGTCGACGTTGCCTGGAGCGCGCTGGGGTTGGCGGCATTGTTCGCCGCGCTCTCGGTTATCGTGCTGTCGCTGACCTGGCTGGAACGCAAAGCCTTGGGGCGGCTGCAACTGCGCTACGGCCCGACCCGCACCGGCAAGTTTGGCCTGCTGCAACCCGTCGCCGATGCCGTGAAGCTGATCCTCAAAGAGGACATCATCCCTACCGACTCGCAGCGGGCGATTTTCTGGGTTGCGCCGGTAATCGTAGTGGTGTCGGCGTTTGTAATCTGGGTTACGATACCGGGCGGCGAAAACGCAGTCATCCGCAACTTGCCGTTGGGCCTGTTCTACATCATCGCCTTTGCGGTCATCGGCATCCTGGGGCTGGTGCTGGCCGGCTGGGGTTCGGCCAACAAGTACGGCATTATGGGCGGGCTGCGCTCGGCGGCGCAGCTGATTTCTTACGAAATTCCGGTGGTGTTGGTAGCGGCGGCGGTAGCGATACTGGCGCAGTCGCTGGATTTGCGGGAAATCGTAGCGCAGCAGGCCGGACTGCCCTACATTGCCCTGCTGCCCCTGGGCTTCGTGGTATTTTTCATTGCCGGACTGGCCGAAGTAGGCCGCACGCCTTTTGACATTTACCATGCCGAAAGCGAAGTGGTGGGGGGGCCTTTCGTAGAGTACAGCGGGGCGCACTGGTCGGTTTTCTTTCTGGCGGAATACATTAATACATTCGCCATCGCAGCCCTCGCCACGCTGCTGTTCCTGGGCGGCTGGGGCGGGCCGGCGCTGCCGGATGTAGCCTGGTTCCTGCTGAAAACCTACGCCGTGATACTGGTCATTTTCTGGGTGCGCGGCACTTTCCCCCGCCTGCGTATTGACCAGCTGATGGCATTCGCCTGGAAAGTGATGGTGCCGCTGGCCTTTTACACGGTGGTCATCGCCGCCGTCTATCGGTTCTACGGCTGGCCCTGGTGGAGTTTGACGCTGCTGTCGGCGGTCGGGCTGCTGCTGGCCGGCTGGATAATCTACCGCCGGATGACGGCGCCGGCGCGGCGCGTTGCCGAGGTCCGCCGCCGGGTTGAAGCGATGCGCCGCGCCTCAACCGGGTAGCCCGCCAACCCTTGAATGCTGTTATGATAATAGACACCGCGAAAAGGCGCCGCCGCTATGACCACCATAACCCGCAAAACCACCACCGGCCGCAAAATCACCGTCGCCGAGTTCTGGGCGATGTCGGAAGCCCCCGGGCATCGCTACGAGCTGGTGGATGGAGAGCTGATTGATATGGACGGAGCGCCCCGGCACGGTCGGATGACCGGACATATTTTTCGCCTGATCGATGACCACGTCGCGCGTGCCGGGTTGTCCATGGACGTCGGCGTAGCGACCGGCTTTCAGATGTCGCCGCATAACCTGCGGTTCCCGGATGTCCATGTTACGACCTGGACGCGGATGGCGGCCTATGACGAGGATGCCGGGGGCTTTCCGCATTTTGCGCCGGATGTGGCGATTGAAGTAGTATCGCCAAGCAATACGCCGGCGGAATTGGATCGTAAAACGGCGGAGTACTTCGCCAACGGCGCAAGTGCAGTCTGGATTGCCGATCCCGGCCCGCGCATCGTAGCTGTTCGCCGGCCCGGTATGCCGGAGCAGGTTTATGCGGGCGATGCTATGCTGTACGGCGATCCGGAGATACCGGGGTTCGCCTGCCGGGTGTCCGAGATATTCGCCGTGCTGGATCGGCGCATTGGCGCATAGCTGCCGTCAGGATGGGCTGTTATGACCACAATAACCCGCAAAATCACTACTACCACAGGCCGCAAAATCACCGCCGCCGAGTTCTGGGCGATGCCGGAAGACCCCGGCCATCGCTACGAGCTGGTGGATGGAGAGCTGATTGATATGGACGGCGCGCCCCGGCATGGCAGAATAACCGGCGAAATTGGAATGTTGCTCATGACCCACATTAAGAGCGAAAAACTGCCGTTGGATGTCGGCGTAGCCACCGGCTTTCAGATGTCGCCGCATACCCTCCGGTTCCCGGATGTCCATGTTACGACCTGGACGCGGATGGCCGCCTATGACGAGGACGCCGGGGGCTTTCCGCATTTTGCGCCGGATGTGGCGATTGAAGTAGTATCGCCAAGCAATACGCCGGCGGAATTGGATCGCAAAACGGCGGAGTACTTCGCCAACGGCGCAAGCGCGGTCTGGATTGCCGATCCCGGCCCGCGCATCGTAACCGTCCGTCGTCCCGGTATGCCGGAGCAGGTTTATGGGGGCGATGCTATGCTGTACGGCGCGCCGGAGATACCGGGGTTCGCCTGCCGGGTGTCCGATATTTTCGCCGTTTTGGATCGGCGCATCGGCGCATAGCTGCCGTCAGGATGGGCTGTTATGACCACAATAACCCGCAAAATCACTACTACCACAGGCCGCAAAATCACCGCCGCCGAGTTCTGGGCGATGCCGGAAGACCCCGGCCATCGCTACGAGCTGGTGGATGGAGAGCTGATTGATATGGACGGCGCGCCCCGGCACGGTAAAACTACTACCAAAATAGCCCGACTGCTTGGTGACTACATAGACGCTGCTGAATTGCCGTTGGATGTCGGCGTAGCGACCGGCTTTCAGATGACGCCGCATACCCTGCGGTTCCCGGACGTCCATGTTACGACCTGGACGCGGATGGCGGCCTATGACGAGGACGCCGGCGGCTTTCCGCACTTTGCGCCGGATGTGGCAGTTGAGGTAATTTCACCGGGCAATCGGCCGGCGGATCTGGAACGCAAAATTGCTGAATACTTCGCCAACGGGACGCGGGTAGTGTGGCTGGCTTATCCCGGGGAGCGCATCGTAACCGTCCGCCGGCCCGGTATCCCGGAGCAGGTTTATGCGGGCGATGCTATGCTGTACGGCGATCCGGAGATACCGGGATTCGCCTGCCGGGTGTCCGAGATTTTCGCCGTTTTGGATCGGCGCATCGGCGCATAGCTGCCGTCAGGATGGGCTGTTATGACCACAATAACCCGCAAAATCACTACTACCACAGGCCGCAAAATCACCGCCGCCGAGTTCTGGGCGATGCCGGAAGACCCCGGCCATCGCTACGAGCTGGTGGATGGAGAGCTGATTGATATGGACGGCGCGCCCCGGCACGGCAGTATAACCGGCGAAATCCACCTGTTGCTCCGATTGCATATCGTAGCGACCGGGTTGCCGTTGACGGCAGGCGTAGCGACCGGCTTTCAGATGTCGCCGCATACCCTGCGGTTCCCGGATGTCCATGTTACGACTTGGACGCGGATGGCCGCCTATGACGAGGATGCGGGCGGCTTTCCGCACTTTGCGCCAGATGTGTCAGTTGAAGTAATTTCACCGGGCAATCGGCCGGCGGATCTGGAACGCAAAATTGCCGAATACTTTGCCAACGGGACGCGGGTAGTGTGGCTGGCTTATCCCGGGGAGCGCATCGTAACCGTCCGCCGTCCCGGTATCCCGGAGCAGGTTTATGCGGGCGATGCTATGCTGTACGGCGAACCGGAGATACCGGGGTTCGCCTGCCGGGTGTCCGAGATTTTCGCCGTGCTGGACCGGCAGCCGTAGCCCGGCGACATTGACAAGTGGGAGCGAATAAGAATGTTGGAAAGCGTGAAAGGAATGATGCTGACGCTGGCCTCCACTGTATCCGGGCTGCGCCGCCCGGTAACGCAGCAGTACCCCAAGCAGTCCACTCCGGTGCGCCCCCGTTTTATGGGCTTTCCGGCGCTAACTTGGGATAACGCCGTCAGCGAACCCTATTGCACCGGCTGCATGGTCTGCATCCGCAACTGCCCGACGCAGTGTATGTCGGCCAGCATGATGGACAACCCCAAGCACGCCGACGGCGAAAGCAAGCGCCGTAAAATCGTTGATTACTTTGAAATCAACCTCAATCGCTGTATCCTGTGCGGCATCTGCGTAGAATACTGCAATTTTGACGCCATCGTGATGAGCCACGAACACGAAATGAGTACCTACCAGCGCAACGGCGACCGGGTAGATCTACCCGTCCTGCTGGACATCGGCCAAAAATACCAGGACGCCACCGGCTGGATTCCTCCAACCGTGCTGGCCAAGCAAAAAGCCGACGCCGCCAAAGCAGCGGCTGGCGCCGCTGACGATTCCGCAGCGGACTAACTGCCGCCCGATTACGCATCAGCCCTATCGCACCGCGCCCAGGGGGATACTTTGCCCAGAGAGGATGAACGCTTTCGCAATCTGTCGCCGCGCCACCCGGAGTATTGCACCTGTGTGGAGTGCGTAGAACGGCGCAACAGCGGCGGCGACGGCCCCAACCCGCTGCGCGCGGTAGGCGGGCTGGTCGGCAAGCTCACCGGCAAAGGCGCCAAAGCCGGCCGGGCCGACAAAGCCGGCAAGGGCAAGCGGCGCGGGCAGTCCGGCGGCTCCGGCAAGGCGCGCGGCCGGTCGGCGGTCGTCGGCGAAACCGTCCGCAAGCACAAGCGCAACTGCGAATGCGCTACCTGTACGCTGCTCAAATCCATCTAGCCTTCGGCGATATGACGCGCGCCGGCAATGCTCTCCATTCCGCAATGTCGTTATCAGCATCGCAGCCACACTACCGCAGCCGCCGCAGGGGCGGCTCATCTTTGGCATCTATTCGGACGGCGGCGGATGGCCGCTTTGCCGTCCGGGAGCGCAGGTAGCCGTGGCGTTGGCGCTGTTCGTCATCGTATCCCTGTTCACGCTGGGCGGCGCCGTCGGCGTAGTGGCGACCCGCAATGTGGTGCACGCCGCATTGTTCCTGCTGCTGTCGCTGCTGGGCGCGGCCGGCGTCTATCTGCTGCTGTTCGCCGAGTTTCTGGCGCTGGTGCAAGTGCTGATTTACGGCGGCGCCGTTACCATCGTAGTGCTGTTCGCCGTAATGCTTACCCGCTCGTCGGAGTACCCGCGCATCACGGACAACCGCCAGTGGCCGTTGGCGATACTGGCTGCGCTGGCGGTGTCCGGCATACTGGGAGCGGCATTCTGGCTGGCCCCGCCGCCCGCCGCCCAACCGCAAGCGCCGGAGTTCACCGGATTGGCGGCATCCCTGTTCACCAAGTGGGCGCTGCCTTTTGAGATTGCCTCGCTGGTGCTGCTGGTGGCCTTGATTGGCGCGATCATCATCGCCCGGCAGCAGAGCGTTGGCGCATCCGACGCCGTTGCCGGCCCCGGCGCGACGGATGGCGGAGATTAGCCGGCGATGGTTCCGCTGCTGTATTTCCAGCTGTTGAGCGCGGCGTTGTTCGGCATCGGGCTGTACGGCGTCCTGGCCCGGCGCAGCGCCGTGCTGATTGTGCTTTCCATAGAACTGATGCTCAACGCCGTCAACATTAACCTGATTGCGGCGGCGTCTTACTTGAACGGCAGCGGGCGGTTTGCCGACTTTGACGGGCAGATAATCGCTATCTTTGTGATTACGGTAGCCGCCGCCGAGGTCGGCCTGGCCTTTGCCATCATCCTGCGAATGTACCGCAACCGCGGCACCGTCAACTTGGACGAAATCAACCTGCTGAAGTGGTAACGGCCGCTCCGCCGCGTAATCCCTACGATGTAGTCAATCCCTCTACGCAATCACCTCTACGCAATCAACCGATGTCGCTGGCTTTTCTGATACCCGTTTTCTCCTTCGCCGCCTGCCCGCTGATTATGCTTTTTCAGCGGTGGCTGCCGCTGCGGGGCGCGCCGCTGGCCCTGCTGGCTATCGCCGGCGGTTTCGCGGTCTGGATACTGGCTACGGTGAGTTTCCTGGGCGACGGCGCAAGCAGCCCGGCCTGCGCCGTCAGCGGGATTACCCAAGCGCTCACCTGCCATTTCAGCATCCCCTGGTTTGAGGCCGGCATCCCCGGCGGCGCCGGCGTTGACCAGGCCATCCGCCTGGGCTGGGGAATGCTGATTGACCCGCTGACCATCGTCCTGCTGGGCCTGATTACTTTCGTGGCCCTGGGCGTGCAGCTGTACTCGCTGGAATATATGAAAGGCGACCCGCGCTTCGGCTGGTATTACGCTTGGCAAGCCTTGTTTGTAGCGGCAATGCTGACGCTGGCGTTGGCGGACAATTTCCTGCTGCTGTACATCGCATGGGAGCTGGTGGGCTTGTGTTCGTACCTGCTGATCGGGTTCTGGTTTGAGCAGCCGGGCCCGCGCGAGGCGGCGAAAAAGGCTTTCGTCGTAACGCGCATCGGTGATGTGGGCCTGCTGGTGGGCATCCTGCTGCTGTGGGTCAATGTGGGCAGTTTCAGTATGACGGACGCGTTTGCGGCGGCGCAGTCGGGCGCATTGAGCGACGGCGTGATTACGGCGTCGGCCCTACTGCTGCTGCTGGGCGCAATGGGCAAGTCGGCGCAGTTCCCCTTCCATGTCTGGCTGCCCGATGCCATGGAAGGCCCCACGCCGGTGAGCGCGCTGATCCACGCCGCCACGATGGTCATTGCCGGCGTCTATCTGGTAGCCCGCGCTTACCCCATATTCGCCGCTTCGCCGGAAGCCCTGCTGATTGTCGCCAGCATCGGCTTGATTACTGCGCTGGGCGCGGCCGCTATTGCGCTGGTGTCCACCAATCTGAAACGCATCCTAGCCTACTCCACCATATCGCACCTGGGCCTGATGATGCTGTCGCTGGGCGCATTGGGCTGGACGGCGGCGGTGTTCCATCTGATGGCGCACGGGTTCGCCAAAGCCCTGCTGTTCCTGGGCGCCGGCAGCGTCATGCACGGCGTGGGCGCCCACGCCGATGTTGACATTCGCCGCGTCGGCGGACTGCGCCGGGCCATGCCCCTAACGACGGCCACTTTCTGCATCGGCGCGCTGTCGCTCGGCGGCGTCCCTATCCTGTCCGGCTTCTGGAGCAAAGACGAAATCCTGCTGGCGGTAGCCGGCAACCTGCCGGTCATTTTCATCATATTGACGATGCTGACCGTCTTTTTAAGCGCGCTGTACATGGCGCGGGCCATGTTCGTCGTATTCTTTGGGCCGCCGGGAGAGGACAGCGCCCACGCCCACGAATCGCCAGCCCTGATGACCGGCGTATTGGCGGTATTGGCGGTTCTGGCCGTCGGGTTCGGCTGGATCGCCTTTAACTGGCCGGGCAATTTTGACGGGTTCGGCTATTTCGTGTTCTACGACCACCCCGAAGGTTTCCATTTCAGCATCGTCCTGGGCATTCTCTCCGTACTGTTGGCGTTAGGCGCATTCATCCTGGCCTGGCTGGTGTATGTGCGCCGCGCCTGGTCGCACGAACCCTTGCGCCGGCGGCTGCGCCCCGTCCTGCGCGTAGTGGAGAACCGCTACTATATGGACGAAACCTACCAGTGGGTTATTGACCGGGTCGTGCTGGCCACGGCGCGCCTGACAGCCTACTTTGACCGGGCGATTGTGAACGACATCGCCGTGAACGGGCCGGCCGATGCGGTACGCAAGGCGGGCGTAGCCCTCCGGCTGCACATCACCGGCTACGCCTACGCCTACGCTTTAGCAGTGGCGCTGGGCGTCATCGGGCTGGCGATTTTCTGGTGGATTCAGTCGGCATAGCCGGCGGCGGCAAGAGCGGTTTTGACGATGGGCAACTTTGATTCCGTAGCGCTGCTGCTGCTGGTAATGATACCGCTGGCCGGGGCGGCGCTGGCAATGTTCCTGCCCAAAGATCGGCCGCGGGACGCCTGGCAGTTCGCCATATTCATCGCCGTCATTTGCCTGGCGCTCTCAATAGCGGTCTTTGTCCGCTATGACTACGCCGCCGGCGGCGTCCAGTTCCAGTGGGTGCTTAATGAATGGATTGGGCCTCCGGTGAACATCGGACTGCATCTCGGCGTGAACGGCATCGGCGCGCCGCTGGTGCTGCTCAACGGCATCGTCCTGATGGGCGCAGTACTCATCAGCCAGACCATTCGGCGGCGCACGCGGGACTTTTTCGTGCTGCTGCTGGCCTTGGGCGCCGGCGTGTACGGCGTGTTCATCGTCCGCGACCTCTTTTTCCTGTTCTTTTTCTACGAACTGGCCGTGCTGCCGATGTACTTGCTGATTGGCGTCTGGGGCAGCAGCACCGATTTTGGATCGTTCCTCCGCACCAAAGAATACGGGGCGATGAAACTGATGCTGATGCTGGTAGCCGGCAGCGTCCTAATCTGGATCGGCATACTGGCCTGCTATATCGCATCGTCCAACGCCGGGATGCCCACTTTCAACATTGACGAACTGGCGCAATTGCAACAGAACGGCGCATTTTCCCGCACGATGCAGCTGTGGGTATTCCCGCTGTTCGCCGTCGGGTTCGGCGCATTGGCCGGCCTCTGGCCCTTTCATACCTGGTCGCCCGACGGCCATGTAGCCGCGCCCACCGGCGTCAGTATGCTCCATGCCGGCGTGCTGATGAAGCTGGGCGCATTCGGCATCATCCAGGTGGGAATGCTGCTGACGCCGGCGGGCGCCGAAGTCTGGATGCCGGTACTGATTGGACTCGGCACCGTCAATGTCATCTATGGGGCCATCTCGGCATTGGCGCAGCGCGACCTGAAGTATGTCATCGGCTATTCCAGCGTCAGCCATATGGGATATGTGCTGATGGGCATTGCCACGCTGCACCCGGTAGGGGTAGCCGGCGCCGTGCTGCAAATGTTTTCGCACGGCATAATGACGGCGCTGATGTTCGCCATGGTCGGCGCTATCTACGAGCGGGCGCACATTAGGGATACAATGGTGCTGAACGGGCTGATTAAGCGGATGGGCGTAACCACTTTCTTTTTCGCCATCGCCGGGCTGGCCTCGCTGGGCCTGCCGGGATTGAGCGGATTTATCGCCGAGTTTATGGTGTTCACCGGGGCGTTCCGCACCTATCTGCCGCTGGCGGTGCTGGCGGTCATCGGCGCGGCGATAACGGCGGTGTACATCCTGCGGCTGCTGGCCCGTTCATTCTTTGGCGAAGCCGACCCGCAGTGGGAACACCTTACCGACGCCAGCCCGGTAGAGAAAAGCGTCGGCGCCGCCTTCGTAATCATCCTGATTGCAGTCGGAGTATGGCCGGCGCCGCTGCTGCGGGTGATCAACACCGGCGTAGCAAGCGCGCTGTCGGTGTTCTAGCGTTTGCCGGATTTCAAGGTTCGCCTTACCAAAATGAAATAGAGGAGCACACGATGAAATCCCTAGCAGTCGTTGCACTGGCAATGGCGTTGCTTGCAATCGCCTGCGCTGCGCCGGAGCCCGTAGTTCAGCAAATAGTCGTTACCCGAGAGGTAGAGGTTACTCGGGTGGTGGACAGAACTGTGGGGGTTACTCGGGTAGTAGAAGCGCCCGTCGCGGTCAGCCCGGCGGCAACTAGCGTAGCTCCGGCTATCGAAACTTCAACAATGCCCAGCCCTACGCTTACGCCCCCACCTATGAGCGCGCCGGACCTTTTGGTGAACATAAACGACGAGGCGGCATTGCGCTTTTCTTTGGGGGACGATGCCGTGAATATAAGAATATATGCCGATCCGAATTTCCAAGTTGATGACTTTGATATTGAGCGGCGGTTGCGTAGCTTTCTTGACGAGAGCGTACGATGCAGCGGCGGCCACGGCTACAGCGCAGACGGATGGCAGCAGATAGAATGCCGGATTGACTACAGCGTAGGGCATGGCAATCTAACCGCTACTGGACAAGAGGATGTACTCCGATGCGGCGGGGTTCGCCCATCGCTCTCTCAGACGTCGGTTCTTGACTGTACATGGCACAAACTGCCATAGCGATGCGACTTAACGGCCATCCAATCTGTGGGCTTACGAAATGAACGGCGAACTGACCGCTAACCTCCACCTGCTGACGCCGGAATTCGCGTTAGCGGGCTTGGCCTTTCTGGTGTTCACGGCGGACTTGTTCCTGCCGGAGGAACGCAAGGAATGGCTGGCCGGGCTGGCCGCGCTGGGCCTGGTCGGCGTAATCGTCATCGCCATCCTGATGCGGCCGACGGAAAGCGTTACCCTCTACGGCGGCCTGGTCGCGGTGGACGGGTTCAGCTTGTTCTTTAAAGTGTTCTTTCTGGCCATCGGCATCGGCATCATCGCCTTGGCGGCAGAGTATGGGCGCGACCGCTTGCAGCATCGGGGCGAGTTCTACGGCCTGCTGCTGTTCAGCATCCTGGGGATGAACCTGATGGCGATGGCGCGGGAATTGCTCACCGCCTATATTGCCCTGGAACTGCTGTCGTTCAGCCTGTTCGTGCTGGTTGCCTACGGGCTGCGGGAGGCGCGTTCCAACGAGGCCGGCATCAAGTACATCATCATCGGCGCGCTGTCCTCGGCGGTAATGCTCTACGGATTGAGCAACATCTATGCGGCTCTGGGCACGACCTATTTCGCCGGCATCGCTGCCGAACTGTCGGCGCCGGCTACAGCCAGCCCGGTCTTGTGGGTAGGCATCGCCCTGCTGATAGCGGGACTGGGGTTCAAGCTGTCCGCAGTGCCGTTCCACGCCTGGGCGCCGGACGCTTACGAAGGGGCGCCGCTGCCGGTTACGGCGTATCTGGCCATCGGCTCCAAGGCGGCGGCATTCGCCCTGACGCTGCGCCTGTTCGCCGAGGCCATCGTGCCGGCCGCCGACCGCTGGGATGACTGGCAGCTGGTCATCGCCGTGCTGGCGGCGTTGACGATGCTGCTGGGCAACTTGGTAGCCCTGGCGCAGCGCAACCTGAAACGGCTGATGGCATACAGCAGCATCGGCCATGTAGGTTACGCTTTGGCCGGCGTCGCCGTGTTGGGCAGCGATTTCGCACTGGCGGCCAAAGCGGTGATTTTCTATCTGGTAGTCTATGCCGCAACCAATCTGGTGGTTTTCGCCGGCATCGCCGCTTACTACAACCGCGAGGGCAAAGATAACATTGCCGACCTGGCGGGATTGGCCGACCGGCATCCTTATACGGCGGCGGCCATCGCCATCGGCCTGTTTTCGCTGGCCGGACTGCCCATATTCGCCGGGTTCACCGCCAAGTTCTATTTATTCACCGCAGTAGCCGACGGCGGTATGCTGTGGCTGGCCGGCGTCGCCATATTCAGCAGCCTGATTTCGCTGTACTACTATCTGCAAGTGCTGCGGGTAATGTACATCCAGCCGGCCCACGCCGCCGGCCCTGGACAGGCCGACCATGCCGGAGATGCCCAGTCCGCCACTGCCGCCGCTGAAATGTCCACTTGGGATTTAGGCGCCGATCTCTACACCTGGGAGCCGACGGAGAACGGCGACAAGCTGTACGCCCGCTGTATCCACGGGGACGAATACACCGGCTGCTATGAATGTATGTACGAAGTTGCTCAGCGCGCCGCTGCCGGGTATCAGGCTAACGCCGGCGCACACGGCCATGACGCTGCGGATACGGCAGCAGTCCCGCCCTTGGCGCGGCCATCCGTGCTGCTGCTGGCGACGATGGGGATCGGAGCGCTGGTCGTAACCTGGCTGGGCATCTACCCGGCGCCGCTGCTGGGGCTGATTGAGGCGGCGGGCGCGGCGATTGTGCCGGGCGGGTAGAGGGTAGGCAGACGGTAATCGGTTGACACGCGGGCCGAAATAGGCTATATTTTCAGCGTCCAGGCCCCCCACGCCTCTCATCGGAACGGCGCACCCAGGGGGGTTTTGATTTGTTAAGCGTCCCTAATGGACTCCACCCTCCGCCACGCCTCAGATCGCCCGTTGTCCATAGCGGAGCAAGTAGATTTTCTGCCATTTCATGCCGCCTCCAACAGCCGCATGAAATCATCCGGGCGCGATGCGAACCCGGTCTCCGACCATTGATCTACCATCTTGAAATCCTCCTCGCGCCACACGTCCGCGGTGTCGTCAAAAAGGGAAATAAAGGCCAAATTGGGTTGGGCGACTTTCAAGTGGTTCAGGTCAACCCAGCCGGCCAGCGTGTGCTCCGTTATGCGCTGCGCCGCCCCGCGCGAGCCGGTGATTAGCAGAGATACCAGCGCCGTTCTGGTATCGGTATAAGTCTGGTAATCAATTCGCCATTCGCGCCCGGAACGTCCCCCTTTACGCAAATCGGTGTCAAACCGTATTCTGGCCTCGGTCAGCCATTCTGCTACTTCGTCCTTCATCGTTTCTGACGCGCGACGGCGCAGCGTGAACCAGACATCGGCCACACGCACCACTGCCTGGCCTAACAGATGGACGGTTTCCCCTAATTCTGCCGGGCTGTCGCACCACAGCACCAGCCGTCCACGATTCAAATCCACGCCCAATGTTTGACATACATCGCCAACCAGCGCGCGTTGCTTGGGCGACATATTGCCCCGCACGGACTGCATTCCCAGCCAGCCTAGCGCTTCGCCGTGATCGGTGACTGCAAACCGGTCGTTGCGCGGTACGACGGCCAATTCCACGACGCCGCCATCGGGGTACAGAAACGGCGTCTGCACCAGTACACCCTCTCGGGGCGCCGGGGCGCACTGGAAAAGCGGCGGCAGTCCCGCGCTTATGGTCGCGCACAAGTCGGCCGGTGTCATAGCAAAAATTCCCCCTGCGCCGTCGGCGGTTGCAATTGACCTTGATGGTCAATGCGGGCTTCGGAGCAAAACTGTTGCCAGACCGCCAGAGGCCGTTCCCAAGACTCCGTTATATCTGGGGGCTCATACGCCCATTTATCGCCGTAACGTTCGCGCCAGTAGTGCTTGTGCGTGCCGTCCAGCAATTGACGGGGGCCGCCTTCCGGCGGAGCTGGGTTACGATGCTTGGCGCCCAAGTCCAGGCCGTAGATGCGTCCGGCGCTCTGGTGGACAACTACATAGCTCAGTTTGCCCATCGCATCGTTGTAACGGCCAACCAGAAATATCGGATAGCCTTCGTCGGAATGAACCGGCACGCGGAATTCCTGAGCGCCGCTATGCTGTGGATCATGACTCCAGCTAATATCGCCCTCAATACGCTTGGTAGCGTCAGTTACGATGATGTCTAATTCCTGGTCGGTCATAAATTTGCCGCATCCTTGTTGGCCGATGCTGGATTGGCAATCGGCAATGCCACGCTCGTCAGCCGTAGCGATAGTGTATTATTCAACTCCGCCGGACGCAAGCCGCCCGCTTAACCGGCTGCGGCCCATAGCTGCGTCGGGCTTGCTATTATGGTCCACTCCGGGGCGAATAATCATTCGCCCCGTCATTCATTTCTGCTACTATACGGCCCGTTCCCGCCCGTCCGGCGTGGGGAATCATAGCAGCACGAACCCAACGGAGCGCCATTGCAATGATTATCGCAGTTATCGGCAACTATGACCCGCCGCCCCAAGTGTATGTCCTGGCCGAAGGGGTAGGCCAGGAACTGGCCCGGCGCGGGATTACCCTGGTCTGCGGCGGGCTGACCGGCGTGATGGAAGCCGTCTGCAAAGGCGCCAAATCGGCGGGCGGAACCACTATCGGCATCCTGCCCGGCGGCTCCCCCCATACCGCCAACGAATATGTGGACATCCCCGTCGCTACTAACATGGGCTACGCCCGCAATGTGGCCGTCGTCAGCACCGGACAGGCCGTCATCGCCGTGGGCGGCGCATTCGGCACCCTGTCCGAAATCGCTTATGCGCTGAGCTACGGCATACCCGTAGTTTCTCTGCATAGCTGGCCCTTGACCGTCCGCGGCGACGGCTTGCCCGTCGGCGACGGCTATATCATTGCCGACAACCCGGCAGATGCGGTGGACAAGGCCGTCGCCGCGGCCGCCGCCCGTACCGATTTCACGCAAACCGTACCCTTTTCCGAACCCATTCCGGGAGGCGCATAATGCCTGATGCCGTCATTGCCGCAATTACCGCGCGCGAAGCTCTGGACTCCCGAGGCAATCCCACAGTTGAGGCCGAAGCCGCCCTCACCGACGGCAGCATCGGCCTGGCGCTGGTTCCGTCCGGCGCCAGCACCGGCAGCTACGAAGCCCTGGAATTGCGCGACGGCGATCCGGCCCGGTTCGGCGGCGCCGGAACTCTGGCCGCCGTCGCCAATGTCAACGACCGCATCGCCCCGGCATTGGCCGGAATGTCCCCCTATGACCAGGCCGCCGTTGACCATCGTCTGATTGAGCTGGACGGCTCCCCCGACAAGAGCAATCTGGGCGCCAATGCCGTGCTGTCGGTATCAATGGCCACGGCGCGCGCGGCGGCGGTATCGGCAACCGGCGGCTCCCTCTGGCGGCATCTGGCCGATGACGCCGCCGCCGTAACGCTGCCCGTGCCGCTGCTGAACATCCTCAACGGCGGACGCCATGCCTCCAACTCCGCCGATGTGCAAGAGTTTATGGTAGTACCGGCCGGGTTTGACCGCTTTGCTGACGCCCTGCGCGCCGGCGTTGAAATCTATCAGTCGCTGAAAGGCATCCTGCGCCGCGACAACCACAACCTGAATGTGGGCGATGAGGGCGGCTTTGCCCCCTCTCTGCCGTCCAACCGCGATGCCATTGAAGTAGTGCTGCGGGCTATTGAGACGGCCGGCTACCGCCCCGGCGCGCAGGTCTATATCGCCCTGGATGTGGCGGCTGCGGAGCTGTGGAACGCCAATACCGGCCGCTACGATCTGGAACGCGAAGGCGTGTCGCTCACCGCCGCCGAACTGGTGGATTTGTACGCCCGCTGGCGCGCCGAGTATCCCATCATCAGCATTGAGGACGGCCTGGACGAGGACGATTGGGACGGCTGGACGGCCTTGACGCAGCGGCTGGGCGCATCCACGCAGCTGGTTGGCGACGACCTGCTGGTTACCAACATAGAGCGCCTGCGGCGGGGCATTGCGGAGCAAGCCGGCAACGCCATCCTGCTCAAGCCCAACCAGATTGGCACACTAACCGAAACGCGGGCCGCCCTGCAAACCGCCCATGCCGCCGGCTGGACCACCGTAATGAGCCACCGCTCCGGCGAAACCGAGGACACCACCATCGCCGACCTGGCCGTAGCCTGGAGCGCCGGCCAAATCAAAACGGGCGCCCCGGCCCGCTCCGAAAGGGTCGCCAAATACAACCGCCTGCTGCGTATTGAGGCGGAGCTGGGCGCAGCGGCGCGCTATGCGGGTATGGATGCCTACGCAGCTATCGCCGGGTAATTTTCAGCCCGATATAGGCAACGAAAAGCGGCGCCCCAAGCCGTTCCGGCCAGGCAAAGTGAATGCGAAACGGCGGGTTATTGATTTTACCGTGCCAGGCGCAGAACAAGCAGTCGTCCGATGTTCTGCGTTGACGATTATTTGTTAGGCAGTCATAACCGTCTCTTGATGCAGATGTAACGCAAATCGTCGCAGCATAGCGTAGCGTGCGGCGCAAGCGCCGGAATTACCGCAGTTCCCTTTCCCCACGTCCCCGCTCCCAGTGGTATAATCGCCCCCGCCAGCTCGGCCAATTCTGCCAATTGGTTGGTTGACTGACCGCGTCAATTGGCAGACAGGCCGATCAGCCGGCGGGAGGCGCGCCGTTAGCGCGTTTATCCCCGCGTCGGTTGCTGCTGGCTACTATTCACGGGAGGCATATCACGATGGCGACGCGTATCGGCATTAATGGGTTTGGGCGCATCGGGCGTCTGGTGGCGCGCGCCGCCCTCTCGCCCCAGTATCACAATCGGCTCAACCTGGTCGCCGTCAACGGGCTGAGCGACTCCGCTACCGCCGCCCATCTGTTCAAGTACGATAGCACCTATGGCCCCTACGCCGGTTCCGTAAGCGCCGACAACGGCAACCTGGCCATCGACGGCCAAGCTATCCGTATGTTTCAAGAGGCCGAACCGGGCAACATTCCCTGGTCGGAGCTGGGCGTGGACATCGTTGTGGAATGCACCGGGCGTTTTACGGACGCCGCCAAAGCCGCCGCCCACATTGAGCAGGGCGGCGCCGGCAAAGTCATTATCTCCGCCCCGGCGCGCGGCGCCGACGCTACCATCGTCCTCGGCGTCAACGATGCCGCCCTGGACCACGCCAGCCATCGCATCATCTCCAACGCCTCCTGCACTACCAACTGCTTTGCGCCAATGGTCAAAGTGCTGCACGACGCTTTCGGCATTGAGCGCGGTCTGATGTCCACCATCCACGCTTACACTAACGACCAGAGCATCCTGGATCGCAACCACCGCGACCTGCGGCGGGCGCGCGCGGCGGCGCAGAACATCATCCCCACCAGCACCGGCGCCGCCCGTTCCGTAGGCGTCGTGCTGCCCGAACTGGAGGGCAAACTGCACGGCATCGCCTATCGCATCCCCACTTCAGTGGGTTCCGTAACCGATTTCGTTGCCGACCTGAAACGCAATGTCAGCAAGGACGACATCAACGCCGCATTCCGGGCCGCCGCCGCCGGCCCCATGCAGGGCATTCTGGAATACACCGAAGATCCCATCGTCAGTTCCGACATCCGGGGCAACACGCACAGCTGCATCTTTGACGGGTTGAGCACGATGGTGCTGGACGGCAATATGGTCAAGGTGATGGGCTGGTACGACAACGAATGGGGTTATTCCTGCCGCACCGCCGACCTGTGCTGCGTAGTCGGTAGAGACGGTTCCGGCGGCTGATACTGCGCGCCGCCGCCGGACGCTTTGGCGCGTGATGCTCTTGCGCGCGCTTTCGTCGCATATTCCGGCCCCTCTGCGCCGGTTTCGGGGGCCGAACCTGCTGCTGGCGGCATTGTTGCTGGCGGTATTATTGTTGGCGGCATTGTCGCTGCGCCTTTACGGCATTGACTGGGACAACGGGCACGGGTTCCATCCCGACGAGCGGTCGTTCTACCTGCGCGCCGACGCTATGTTCCGCATCCTGGCGCTGGCGCCGGGCTATCAGTACGCAGCCCCGTTGTCCGAATGGCCGGCGATGGAACCCGGCTTGCCCGGCATCGCAACCGCGCTGTCGGCGGAACGCAGCCCGCTTAACCCGCACTGGTTCCCTCTGGGCAGCATCCTGATTTATGCCCTCGTCCTGATCCGTTCCATAGCAGAGCCGTTCACCGACTGGGGCGCGATGGATTTGCGCTTTGCCGGCCGCGCCTTGGCCGCCCTGGCCGACACCGCCTCCGCAGCGATGATGTTCGTCATCGGCCGGCGGATGTACGGACACTGGACGGGATTGCTGGCGGCGGCGTTGACTGCATTCGCCGTGATCCATATTCAGCACGCCCATTTTTACCGCCCGGAACCGTTCACCGTGCTGGCATCGCTGGCGTCGCTTTGGGCAATGCTGCGGTTGATTGACGCCCGCCGCCGCCGGGATGCCATCCTGCTTGGCGTGATGGTTGGCTTGGCTATGGCGGTCAAAATCGCCGTCGCGCCAATAATCCTGCCCCTGCTGCTGACTCTGCTGTGGGTCGCCAAAGACCGGGCCGGCGGGCAATGGCGCAAGCTGACGCCGCTGGCAGCGACGCAAATTCTGCCGACGGCGGCGTTGACCGGGCTAACGGCGTTAGCCGTCTTTGCCATCACAACCCCCTACGCCCTGCTGGATTGGACGGCATTCATCGCCGACATACGCGCCCAGACGGAGATGGCGCGCCAGGCCGGGCATTGGCCTTTCACCTGGCAATACGCCGATGCGCCGGCTTTCTGGTATCAGATACGCCAAACCGCCGTGTGGGGGTTGGGTTTGCCGCTGGGCATTGCGGCGTGGGCGGCGGCGCCGTTCACCCTCTGGATGGCATGGCGCGGCGGCAAGGCCCAGCGCGCCGACTGCCTGCTCCTGGCGTGGGCCGTGCCGGCGTTCCTCTTTCTAGAGCTGTTTGAGGTCAAATTCCTGCGCTATGTATTCCCCTTGATGCCGTTCTACATTCTGATGGCGGCGCGTATGCTGACGGCGTTGGCAGATTGGGCCAAGCAACGCCGGCGCCATCTGTGCGCCGGCGTTGCCCCCGACGCCGCTGCCGCCGGTTTTATCCCGGATGACGCCCCCTTTTCCGAGGAATGGCACGCTACGCCCCCTACCGTGGGCGATGATGTCCTGTTTGACGAACCGTTGGCCGGCGATGCGCCTTTCTCGGACGAATGGCACGCTACGCCGCCGTTGTCGGGCGTAACCGTACCGCCATCAGAGCCATCGCCATTGCCGTCGGCCGCCGCGTCATCCGCTGCCGCAACCCAATCGCCTTGGCTCACTGGCACCCGCCGCCTGATTGACCGTTGGGCCTACCCCGCGGCCATTGCGCTGCTGTTCATAGTCATTGCCGCAACCGCCTGGTACGCCATCGCTTTCGTCGGCATTTATTCCCGGCCGCACACCGCAGTTGCCACCGCGCAATGGATTAACGCCAACATTCCCCCCGGCGCCCGCATCGTCAACGCCGGTTCGCTATGGGATGAACGCATCCCCAACCTGGGGCGGTACGATGTTTGGGAATTTCCCGCTTATCGGCAGCCGGACGACGCGCGCAAAATCGCCGAACTTGCCGCGCAGCTGGCCGGCGCCGACTATCTGGTTTTCTATTCCAACCGCGCTTATGGCGCAGTCGCCCGACTGCCGCAGCAGTTTCCCCGTTCAGCGGTATTCTACCGCCAGCTGTTTGCCGGCCGGATGGGCTACCGACTGGAGCAGGGCTTTACTTCGTACCCGTCCTTGGCCGGCGTAGCGCTGCGGGATAATCCCTACGGACGCGCCGGATTGCCCGCCCCGCCGGTAGCCCCCGGCGGCTCTGCCGGACAACCGCGCGGCATCGTCATCAATCTGGGCTATGCCGATGAAAACGCCGTTGCCTACGACCATCCCCAGGTTCTGGTATTCCGCAATATAGAACGGCTGCCGGCCGCTGCGCTGCGGGAACGCATCAATGCCGCCGCCGCTGCCAACGCAGCGACGACAACGCCCCCACTGCTGCTTGCCCCGGCCCAAGCGCAAGCCCAGCAGTCCGGCGGCGCCTGGTCGCAGGTATTCAACCGGGACGGCTGGGCCGCCCGGATGCCATGGCTGGCCTGGCTTTTGACGATTGAGCTGACTTGCCTGGCGGTGTTCCCGTTCACCTGGTGGCTGCTGCGCCCGCTGCCCGACCGCGGCATCCTGCTCGCCCGCATCGCCGGCCTGCTGCTGGTGGCATGGGTAGCCTGGATGCTGGTCAGCGTCGGCGTAATGCGCTATTCGGCGGCAGCGGTCTGGGTGGCCCTGGCGGTCGTCGCAATTCCGTCTGCGGCCGTGTTATGGCGGCAGTGGCATCCCTTGCGGCAGTGGCTGCGCGTCCGGTGGCGGCTGATCCTCGCCGCCGAAGCGCTGTTCCTGCTGGCCTTTTTCGCATTTCTGCTCATCCGCGCCGCCAACCCGGATCTAGGACGCCCCGATTTCTGGAACCCGGAATGGGAACGCTGGGTAAGGGGCGGCGAGAAGCCGATGGAACTCGCCTATTTTACGGCGGTAATCCGCTCCACCGTAATGCCGCCTTACGACCCCTGGTTCAGCGGCGGCTATCTGAACTACTACTATTGGGGTTACTTCATCCTGTCCATCCCGGTGCGGTTGACCGGCATTCTCCCGGCAACGGCGTTCAATTTGGCCGTTCCGCTGCTGTTTGCATTGACGGCTACCGGCGTAGGGTCTCTGGCCTACAACCTGGCAGCGGCGGCAAGAGGCCGCCGCGCCGGCGCCAACATACCGCCATCCGGCCCAACCGCTGCGGCGGCGCCTCGCAGCGACAACCGCACCGTCCGCAGTCGTCGCTGGATGCCCGGCGGCGCCGCCCTCGCCGGCGCACTTGCCGCAGTGATGGCAGTCGTCGCCGGCAACCTGGACGGCGCCGTGCAGCTCGGGCAGACGCTGTTCAGCCGGGCGCAAGGCATCCCCGCTGCGCTGTCCGGTTTTGACTACTGGCGCAGCAGCCGCGCCATCCCGGTACTGGACGAATTCACGCCCTCACGCCTGACGCCCTGGCTCGAAAGCCGGGATTGGACGGAAGCCGGCTACCACATTACCGAATTCCCCTTTTTCACTTTCCTGTTCGCCGACCTGCACGCCCATATGATGACAATGCCCTTTGCGCTGCTGGCCCTGGCGTTGGGATTTGCCCTGCTGCTGGGGATAACGGCAGCGGGTTGGCGCAGCCTGCGAATATGGACAATGGCGGCCCTGTTGGGATTAGCAGTCGGCAGTCTGTGGGCCATTAATTCGTGGGAGTACCCGGCCTATATCTTGCTGTCGGCCGGCATAGTCGCCGCCGCCGCATTTCTGATGCCGGGCTCCCCGCGTACCGGATTGACGGCCGGCATCGGGCTAACGGCGCTGCTGTTGTCCGTCAGCTACTTGGCATTCCTGCCGTTCCATAACGCAACCGATACCTTTGGCGCCGGACTGGAGCCGACTCTTTGGCGTACTCCTTTGGTAGATTACCTGCTGATACACGCCCTGCCGCTGTTAGCGTCCGCCGCCCTGCTGGCCGCCACGCTACCCCGCGCGTGCGCCCCCTTGGCCGCTTGGTTGCGGCGCGCCGAACCGTTGCCGGCCTTCCCGCAATGGCTGCTCCTAACCGTTGCGCTGGGCCTGGTAGTAGCGATTTACTGCTGGGCCGCCGGGTTTGCTACCGCCGGCCTGATGGCCATCCTGCTTACGCTGACCGGGTGGGCGTTGGCGGCGGCGCTTTTTGCCGCGTCCGACTACCCGGCGCGGCGGTCGGATGTGCTGGCCCTGGCGATGCTGGCGTTGGCCTTTGGCATCGGCATCGGCGTTGAATTCGTGCGCGTTGAGGGCGATATTGGCCGGATGAATACCGTTTTCAAGTATTACCTGGTAGCCTGGCTGCTGTTCGCCGGCGCCGGCGGCTATGGCCTATGGCGGGGCTGGACGGCGGCCCGCGCCGGCGCGCTCCGCTGGACCTTGGCCGGACTGGTTGGCATAATCACTGCCGGCGCTCTGGCCTATCCGGCGTTGGCAATTCCCGTCCGCATCTCCGACAACGATGTTAGTTTCGCCGCCGCGCCATTGACTTTGGACGGAGCCGCCTGGATGGCCGACGCCGTGCATTGGGAGCGCGACCAGGCCATTGCGCTGCGCGGGGACGCCGCCGCCATCCGCTGGCTGCAAGACAATGTCGCTGGCGCCCCGGTAATCCTCGAGGCGCACGGCGACCAGTACCGTTGGAACGGGCGCATCTCGTCATTCACCGGCCTGCCCACCGTGCTGGGCTGGCCCTGGCATCAGACGCAGCAGCGCGGCAGCCCCGAACCGATCCGCGCCCGCGCTGATGATATTGCGCGGATCTACAACACCGCCGATTGCCGGGCGGCGGCGGCTTTACTGGACAAATACGGCATAGCGTATATTATTGTAGGCGACTTGGAACGCATCTATTACGCAGAGGCCGGCATCGCCAAATTCGCAGCGATGGCCGCCCAGGGCGTCATCAATCCGGTCTATGACCACGACGGCGTTCATATTTACCAGGTCCTTCCCGGAGGCAGTCAATGTACGGCGCCGAACTGACGGCATTCATTCGCGACATCGCCATCATCGTAACCGCAATTGCGATGACCATTGCCGCAGTGACTCTTACCGTAGTCCTGCTCAAGCTCTACGGCCCGGCCCGCCGCGGCGTAGGCAACTTCGAGCTGGCGTCCAACCTGATGCTGGACACCGCCGCCCGCGTGTCCAGCGTAGTGAACTTCGGCAGCGACATGGCCCTGGCAGTTTGGAACTTCCTAGAGCGCATCCGCAGCCGCGGCGGCCCCAGCCGGGACGACGCAGATCCGTCGGCGCCGCCCGATACGCGCCACTAACGCCCGGCATTCCCAACACATTTTGGAAATACCCGGGGATAAACCGCAGCGATGCCGGGCTTTCCCTATGGTATGATATGCTCCGCCTCAACCCGCACCCGCCGGGATAAACCCCGCGCCATCGTTGACGAAGGAAGCAGCATCGTGTTGAAAAAGATTGCCATAACAAGCGCGGTCGTCAGCGGCATTTTCGCTGCCGTCGCCGCGGGAATTTCCCCCCCCCCCCCCCCCGCAAAAGCTACCGGCTACGGCGGCTACACTTACACCCAGCGGGTTTGCCAGGAATACGGCCAGCAGCCCCGCTGGCATCTGGTCCGCGACGGCCAAGCTGCCTATAACGGCGGCAACAGCGACAGCGGCTGGCTGATTATACTGGCAAGAGGGAGCGGACGCGCGGTCACTTACTACGGGCGGTTGCCCGGAACCGCGATTACTCAACGCATTTTCAGCAACTTAAACCTAATCGTCCACTATAACTATCCGGTTACAGTCGGGGACGGCAGGACGGCCTATGTGTGGGCCGGTGTACCCAATCCCAGTTCTGCCATCATCGACCGGAACCGAGACGGCGTTATCAACACCGATGACGCGGTAAGTGGAAACATCTACGAAATCATTGAAATCACGCCCCCGCTCACCAGGTATGAAGGCGGCCCTTATATCCGCTGGGCCCATATGGCTTGGTGCTACTAATCCGGCAGGCGGGACGGTTGCGTTGCGGGTGGTTCATCTATAAGACTGTTTTCCCGGCGCCGGCCGGAGTCCATCATGGCGTCTAGATTCCGGCTTGCGCCGGAATGACGGTGTAGGGGCGGGAATGACGGGGTTCAGGGCCGGTTTGCCCCATGGCAGCGATTTGCCCTATAATCGGCTGCGCTGCGCCGCTGAGCCTACTTTACCGGCGCCGGAGGTACTGAATTGGCCATTGAATCCGTCCGCGTCGGCTTGATTGGAGCCGGACGCAATACCCGCGACCGGCACATCCCCGGTTTTCAGAGCGTCCCCGGCGTTGAAATCGGCGCCGTCGCCAACCGCAGCCGCGAATCCGGCCAGCGCGTCGCCGACGCTTTCAATATCCCCGCCGTGTACGCCGACTGGGAGGAGCTGCTGGAGGACGATAGCCTGGACGCCGTGTGCATCGGCACCTGGCCCTATATGCACCGCACCCTGACCCTGGCGGCACTGGCCTCCGGCAAGCACGTGCTCTGCGAGGCGCGCATGGCGATGAACGCCGCCGAAGCCCACGAAATGCTGGCGGTATCGCAAACTGCCCCGCATCTGGTCGCCCAGATTGTGCCGTCGCCCATGACTTTCGGCATTGACGACCTGCTCATCCGGCTGGTTTCCGAAGGATTCCTGGGCGATCTGGTGTCGGTGGCAGTGCAGTCGCAGACCGGATTTGCCGATAAAGACGGCCCGATGCACTGGCGGCAAGACCGCGATTTGAGCGGCTACAACATCCTCAATATGGGCATCTGGTACGAAGCGATGATTCGCTGGGTCGGCCGGGCCACGCAGGTAATGGCAATGTCCAAAATCACCGTACCGCACCGCAAGGATGACGACGGCAACTGGCGCTCGGTAACCGTCCCCGACACCGTGGACATCCTGGCGCGGCTGGCCAACGGCGCCAACGCCCACCTCCGGTTCAGCGCCTGCGCCGGCCTGTCGCCGGGCAATGCTGTATGGCTCTACGGCACTGAAGGCACCATCCATGTGGACAACCAGTGGCGGGTGTTCGGCGGCAAGCGGGGCGATGCGGAGTTGCAAGAAATCGCCAACCCTCCGGAAAACCGCTACTCCTGGTCGGTAGAGCAAGAGTTCATCGCATCGGTACGCGACGGCGCCCCGGTGCTGCGGACGCCGTTCAACATCGGCGTCCACTATATGGAGTTCACCGAAGCAGTAACCGTCAGCGCCCAAAGCGGAGAGGCGGTGCATCTGCCGCTGTAACGCTGATGACAGCGGCGATTACGGTAAAAGCGGGGGCAATCGCCATGGCGGTTGCCCCTTGTTCGTTCCCCGGTTGGCAGTGCTGCGGCGGTATTTCATATCAGGAATCGCAGTAACGAACCGGACCTCGGGCGCCTTTCTTTTGGAACCGTGCCGGTACGCGTTTCCCTACATATAGGTTCTGCACTTCATCATCAGCCGGTTCCCCAATGAACCCCCACTTGCCGGGTATGTCATTGTCCAGCTGTGCGGGAAAGTTCGCTTTGGTGGCCGGTATCCAAGGTTCCGTTGGGCGAAAAGCGCCGACCACCATCCCTCGGACATGGGCCAGTACCAGCTTATAGCGGTTGGCCCTGCCAACGTTGACTTTCCAGGCGCAACGCACCGCCTCGTAAATAGAGTGCGTGTAATACAGTTTGTTGATGCAAATGAGCATCAAGCGCTCGCCGACTTGAAACTCCTCCGCCGTATGCTCGGCGATGATTTCGTCAACGTGCCGGCAGCCGTAATCAGCGGAGCCTTGCCCCCTAACTTTGTTGGTAAGGCCAGGGTAAGCGTCAATCAAAGCCGCTTCCACTTCGTAAGCGTCCCGTTGGGTCGTGAAGCCATGCCGGTGGATGATATGCCCCACCTCCAGACCGGCGAGCTGAATGTCCTTGATGCGCTGCAACTTGGGGTCGGATACCTCACCAAAGTCACTGGTGTCCAATCCTTTGGCGTGTTCAAAGACACGATCGCTTTGCCCTTTGCCAACATAAAAAGTTTCCCCATTGCGCGGGTCAATCAGCCGATAGACGTACCACTTCAGTTTGTCCGCCACTTCGGACGGAAAGCTGTCTGTAGGCATGGCTAACGCTCCTGTGGGGCAACGACTGGCGCAAAGCCGGCGGCTAGTCGCTGTCGTCGGCTTCGTCCAGCAGTGCTTCCACTTCGGGCGTAATCTCCAGCGTCATGCGGCCCGTTGCCGGGTCACGCGTCGCGTGGCGGCGCAACAGCGCGGACAGTTCACGCTGCCCCTCTTGATGACCCTGCTTCCGGCCCTCTTGCCGGCCCTTTTCCCGGATTTTTTCCCGCACCGCACGGCGGGTTTCCGATACTTTTCCGAACAATTTCTGCCCTCCGTCAAAGGCGCCGGCCAGAGTTACGACAAACGCCCAATACAAGCGCGTCACGGCGGTTTCAAACCACTGGTAGGCTACCGCATCCGACCCGGCGTATAGTTCCAGAATTGCCAAACTGGTACAACCTACCAGGGTAAAGCCGGTCACTTGCCACCAAATGCCCCGGTCGGCCAGTTCCGATGTTTGCATTTTACCATCCTTGCCGGCAGTTTCAATCCTGCCGACCTCCAATCGTTTGCCGGGCTGCCCGGTTGCCGGGCGGTTGGGTTGACCCGTTGCGGGCGCAAGGGCGAATCAGCATTCGCCCCTGCGCTCTTGATACTCTGGCCGGAGCGCCGGCCCAATCAGGCTGCGTCATCCGTGTCGCCGCGCAGGAACCGCTCAACTTCCGGCGTGATCGGCAGCATTATGATGCCAGTTGCATCATCCCGGAAACCATAGCGTTGCTCGGCCTCTTTCAAGCGGCGGATGAAACGGGCCCGCGCTTCATTGCGCCAGTATTCGTACACCCCCTGACGCGCATCGGCTCTAATTTCCGCCTTGGTAGCAAACAGCCCGCTGCCCCCCAGGCCATACCAGGTTGATGCCAGAAAGAAATGCAGGCGGCAGCGAAAACTGCCCTCTCTTGCGCCAGGCGTCAAGCCAAACATAAAACAACTCCCTCCAATCTTGCGGCCCGCCTACCGGTCCACCAGGCAGGCAATCACCTGCGGCGCAGCCGTAGCCGCCCGTTCCGACAACTCGGCATCGGTGAGGGTAACGATGGGATGCTCAATCACCGCCAGGCCGTACTGCGGGTCGCCGCGCATCCGCGACATCGCCCTCGCCTGGCTGATAAACGGGCGGGTCGTCAGCACCGTGGAGGGAATGCCCAGCAGCTCGGTTTCCATTGCGTCGTGCACACTGCACGCCGTGCAGGAACCTCATTCCGCTGTGGCGTGAATCGCTACATCAATTTCCGATGCCGTCCGCTGCAAATCCTCAATCCGCGCCGGCCACTGCCAGCCCCCCTTGTTGTGTTCCACCGTCCCGGCGAGGTCATACCTCTCCCCGATGATGGCGGCGATGCGGCGCAGCAAATCCTCCGAGTGCGGCTTGTTGTTGGCAAAAAGCCCGATCACCTTGCCGTCCAGCGTCGCCGGACGCACGGCCAGCCGGGCCGGCGACTGCGGCGCATCGTCCCGCGGATCCAGGGTAACAATTGCCGCGTTTTGCGTTGTCATAATGCATTCTCCTTATCATCATCGTCTGATGCTGATGCTATGGATTGCCCGCCGAGTTCCCCCGACGAGCAACCCAATCCTTGCCCTGCCGTGCCCTACCGGGCCATGCCGTGCCGTGCTCTGCCTAGCCTTGCCACGCCGAGCCCCACTATGCCTTGTGGTGGATGGTCTGAAAAACCTAGCCGTGCCGTACCGGGCTATGCCGTGCCATGCTCTGCCTTGCGATGCCATGCCGAGCCCCGCCCTGCCTTGCCTCGTTTGGTTAGTTGCCAATCTGCTCAATGCTAACCGTCTCAAACCGGCCGAAAGTGCCGCTCTTTTCAGGACGCCAGTCGCCCAGACCAATGCGACGGCCGGCGATGTCCAACCAGCTGGCGAGTTGCTCCTCGTCCACCAGTTCCGGGTCGATGTCCACACGGAAAGTTACCGACCATTCGTCAAACTTGGCCCTAGTCCGGTTCACCCGAACTTGGCCCATTTTCACGGGCACCGTGAATTGAGCGGTTTTGACCAAATCAGCGACCGTAGCGCCATAGCGTTCCCGGTCATAGTCAAATGATACGACTTCGGTGACTATCAATCCTTCCCGAACCTGCGGCCCTTGCTTCATTTTGCGGGCGGCGGTTTCGATGCAGGCGCGGATCGCCGCTTCCGGGATTGTCGGCGCGTCGCTCTCGTCTAGGTAAAGGCTGATTTGGCAGTCTAGTTCCCGGAGTCGCGCGTCGTCGGTTGCGGTTCGGTTGGAGCCGCCCTTGCGCGTGATTTCCGCCTTCTCGAGATTGGCAGCGCTCCGGGTGTCGAGTCCGGCCGCGCCGTTGTTTTGGATAATGGGCTTGATGCCCCTGATTTTGATTTCGTAGTCCATTGCTGCATCCCCTTGTCAATAGTAGCGGCAAGCTCGGCCATAAAGATATGGTAGTCGCCCCCGGCCCTGACGAACCTCCGCATCGTAGTCGCCATTTCGTGGCACAGGCCGCACAGCGCCGTCAGATCATCAGCGGTCGTTTCCGCGGCCGGTGGGTAGCGTTCCGCCCAATGGTGCGTTTCCACCGCCGGCTTTTGCCCGCAAAACTGGCACACGTGGTCAGAGCGCGCCAACGCTTCCTCCCGCGCCGCCAAATACTGCGGATGCCGGTAATCGTATGCCATCGCCGCCCCCTAACTGCCTGGTACTGCCACCGGCCGCGTTACCGACCGGCTGCTCCCCCAAGTGCTAATCAGGCTGATAAACGCCCCCGCCATCCCCCCGCCCGGCAGCACGGTGATGCGGTCGGCATCCGGCACTACCGGGGCCATCCGGTCATGGTCCAGCGCCGGCGACATCCGATGCCAGCGCACCCACTCCGATACCGGCAGCCGCGCCTTGTCGTGCAGGAACTCGGCCGTCTGCCGGCGCGTCCAGCCGGCGGCGGCGATATGCTGCATCGCCTCCGGGCTGATGACGCAGATCACCTCCGGCAGATCCGGCCCAAAAGCCAGCATCGCATGGGCCACGGTGGTCAGAAAGTCGGCGGGATGGCGGTCGCCGTGCAGCGTAACCTGCAACGGCGCCAGCGTCGCATAAGCGGTTACGATAGTCGCATCATCCCCGTAACCCTTTTCAGACGCCAGCGACGGCCACGGACTAACCGCCCGGTTCTCCGGGAAACAGAACCCGATTTTGCCGGGATGCCCGAAAGTGCTGTTGTCCATCACTACCGGAACGGAACCGTAGAAATTGGCCTTGAACAGGTTGACGGCGCGCCCGATGGCGGCGTTGGCGCGGTTCCCGTTCCCCATCAGCTCCACGCCGGCGTTCATCCCGATGGCGTCGGCGTAGGGGCCGCTGACCACCGTCAGCACCGTGGCGCCGTTAGTGGATGTGCTGCTGGCGTGCAGGTTGAAAGCGCGTTCCGCAATGGCCGACAGCGACGCCATCACCACCGGAAAATCCTCCGGCCGGCAGCCGGCCATCACGGCATTGACCGCGGCCTTGCCGGCCGTGAACCGCTTCTGCCGGATGACCTCCGTCCCCAGCTCGTAGTCGGCGCCAACGCCGGCATAATCCAGCATCGCCTGCACCCGTTCCGGCGTTGGCGGCACAATGGGCAAACCGTCGGTAAGCCCATTGTCAAAATAGTAATCCTGCGCGGCCGGCCAGTCGGCAAATTGCAGGGGATTAGGATTGTCGTTGTCGTGTGCAGTCATATTGCTATCCCTCGCCGGGCGTTGCCAAAAAGCAGAGCGTTACGGTTGTGGCGGAGCGGGCGATGACAGGACGCCGCCCTGCCGGTAATCCGGCGCCTCAATGGGCAGTTCCTTCACCGCCAGCGGGTCTTGCAGACGGGATGCGATGCGCGGACGGGCCGCGGCAATTTCCTCAATCAGATGCGAAGTAGTGATGATGGTAGGCAGCCGTTCCTCATAACGATAGTTGATAATCTGAAACAGCTTGTCCTCGGCGAAAGGCGTACTGCGTTCCGCCCCCATATCGTCCAGCGCCAGCACATCGGCATTCTTGATGCGATCCAGCAGATCGTCGTGAGCGATGCCGCTGTCGGGCGCAAAGGCGGCCCGCAGATAGTCCAGCAGATCCGCCGCGGTGGCGAAAAATACATCGTCGCCCCGGCTTTCCCGCTCGGTGGCGGCGGCCACCGCCAGATGCGTCTTGCCCACGCCGTAAGACCCGCACAGGTTGAGCCAGCCGACGGGATCGTCAGCCCAACGCTGCACATAGGATTTGGCGCTATGCAAAGTCAGCCGCTGCCCATCGGCAAGTCCGCCCCGGCCGTCGGTGCGGAAAGCGTCAAATGTCATCCGATGCCGCATCCCCGCCGGAATTGCGCCGATGACCCGCCCGGCCATACTGCCGATGTGCCCCAGCCGGTACATCCGGCCAAACCCGTCCGGCGATTCCAGCCGCGTCCGCAGGAATTCGTCCAGGCGATCCGGTTCGCCGCGCAGCGTTACTACCGTCGGCAGCCGCTCCGCATGACGCCGCGCCAGCAGCTGAAACAGCCGCTCTTGACCCCAGGGGCTGGCCGGACGCGCCGGCAAGTCGTCCAGTACCAGCAGCTCGGCTTCCCGCACCTGCTCAAACAGGTCTATAAACCCAACTTCGGCATCATCGTCAAACCCACCCCGCAGATAGTCCAGCAGATCGGCGGCGGTGATGAACAGCGCCGGCTGCCCCAGCTCAATCCGACGGTTGGCGATGGCGGCGGCCAGATAAGTTTTGCCGCTGCCGCTGGGGCCGGCAAAGGTTAGCCATCCCTGCGGATTATCGGCATAGGCGATGGCGGATTGGCAAGCGCCGGCGAATGCCTTGCGGTTCACGACGGCGCCGGCCGGCCCTTCCGGGTTGGCGTTGGCGAAAGTCGCCTGCCGCAGGGCGCCTAGGTTGCTATAGCGTTCCAGCGCGCCCGACCGCCGCGCTTGATTGCTCTCCGTTTCCTGGCACTGGCACGGAAACGCCTTGCCAAAGACGGGATGCTCCACCGGCGCCCGCACCGTTACCCACCCGGTGCCGGCGCACTGCGGGCAGCCGTCAGCCCCCGCTTGCGCCGCCGTCCTCCCCGGATTCCCAAGGTAATCGTCCGTAGCGGCGTCGGTAACTCTCCAGGTATCCCGTGCGGCCATCCGCCGCAGTATCGTTTCCAGACTCTCCATTGTCATGAGTATCAACCGCCCACTTTGGGGGCCCCTCTCGCATCCAACGGCGCAAAATGGCGATAACATAGCTCCAGCTGCGGGCATCACGCTCGGCGGCGGCAGCGAAAGCGCGCTCAATCCATTGCGCCGGGTATTCCTCCTCGGCCGCCCGCAGCTGCTCGGCGATGCTATGCCCGTAACTGTTGCTGATGTGCTGCTCGTACAGCGCGGCTATGTTAGCACGGCGGCGGGATGGCGGCATTGCATCCGACGGCGGATAATCAGCGGCCGCACTGCCAACCCCGGCGGCTTCCGCAACGTCGGACGCGGTTAGCGGCGTCAGCTTGGCTTGGCAAAAATGCCGTCGCGCGGCGTCATCATTCAGATAAACGCAGATACTTCCCTGGTAGCGGGCGGCAGCCAGCGTACCCCGGCGCAATGCTGCGCCCAGCGCCCGGACGATACCGGCCGGGCCCGATGCTACGCCCTGCAATAGAAACCGGTCATCCAGCAGTTCATCCAGGCCGGCCGATGCCGGAACGCCTTTCCGACTTGCCCTCCCGGATACAATCCCGACGGCGCGCAGCGTTACTTTAAGCTCGTCCAGGTCCTCAATTTCCGCCAGCCATTCGCCCACCGCCGCCGCCGGGACGGGCACCCGGCGCGCGTTTTTAGGCAATGCGGCGGCAGTAGCGACAGCGGATGTGCCGGCGGGCGCAGCAGTCATCAAGCGACATATTCCTGCGTGTACGCCAGCTGGTCAAACCGCATCAGGCTGTCCCGAAAATACAGGCTCAGGCTGCCCGTCGGCCCGTGCCGATGCTTGGCGACAATCAGCTCGGCAATGTTGCGCGGATACGGACGGCCCGGCGCGTGCTGTTCCCACTCCTCCTCGGTATAGTTCTTGTCCTCCCGGTACAAAAACATCACTACATCAGCGTCCTGCTCAATGCTGCCGCTGTCGCGCAAATCGGACAGCTGCGGACGATGCCCCGGCCGGTTTTCCACTACCCGGCTCAACTGGGAGCAGGTGAACACCGGCACCGTCAAATTGCGGGCGATACCCTTAAGCTGCCGGGAGATTTCGCTGATTTCCTGCACCCGATTTTCGCCGCCGCCCCGCCGCCGGCTCTGCCCCTCAATCAATTGCAGATAATCCACCACCAGAAAGTCCAGCCCACGCTCCAGTTTGAGACGCTGCGCTTTGCTCCGCATCTCCATCACCGTCTGAAACGGCGTATCGTCAATGTAAATAGGCAGCCCGGACAGCAATCCGACCGAGTTGGCGATAATCCCCTCCTCCTGTTCCGAGTAGAGCCCCAAGCGCAAACGGTGCGCCTCCACGCCGGACTCCGACGACAATATCCGCATCGCTACCTGCTCCCGGCTCATCTCCAGGCTGAATATGCCGGCGGTTTGCCCCTCTTTCGCCGCATTGACGCACACATTGAGCGCCAGGCTGCTTTTGCCCAGCGCCGGCCGCGCGCCCAGTATCAGCAGGTCGGAACGCTGCATCCCCCCCAGCAGGCTGTCCAGGTCGCTGTACCCCGACTGCACCGGCAGCCCCGCTTCCTCCGCCGCATCGTCAACATCGCCCAGCAGGTACGGATCCAGCAGCGGGCCGATATGGACAAACCCACGGTCCGCCTCCAGCGGCTGGATGCTGAACAGCCAGTCCACCGACTGCCGCACCGCCGTATCGGGATCCGTACTGTCCTCAAACCCCAGTTCCGCAATCCGGTTGCCGGTTTCAATCAGCCGCCGCTTCACGGCAGTATCGGCAACAATATCAGCGTAGTACGCCACATTGACCGCAGTAGGCGTATTAGCGACCAGCTGCCCCAGGTAGGCCGGCCCCCCGGCCTGTTCCAGCCGGTCCTGTATATCCAGCTCGCGCGCTACGGTAACCGGGTCAATCGCTTCATCGCGGTCGGACAACGCCATGCACGCTTCATAGCAAAACCGATGCCGCACCCGGTGAAAATCCTCCGGTTTGATGATGCTCCGAATGCGGTACAGCGCCTCGCCGTCAATCAGCAGGCCCCCCAGAACCGCCGCCTCGGCCTGATGGTCGTATGGCAGCTGCCGTCCTGCGTGCTGGAAATCGGTGTCGGGCGTAGTCATAAAATTCGCCGCCGTTGCCGGGTTCAGCAGTCGATGCGCCGGCGGTTCCGGCTATTCCTCAATAGTGGCGATGACATTCACCGTGGCGGCGATTTCGGAGGACAGCGGCAAAGTTACCGTGTACTCCCCCGGTTCGCGTATCGGCTCCACCGAGCTGGTGATGCGGCGCTCGATTTCCCGATCCAGCAGCTCCCCCAGCGCGTCGGCAATGCGGATGCCGCTGATGGCCCCGTAGTACCGCCCCGTCGGCGTAACCCGCCCCGGAATGGTTACGGTCAGGTTGTCCAGCGCCTCCGCCAGCTCCTCCATAACCTGCGTTTCCCGCGCCCGCTGCACATCGCCCTCCTGCTTGATTTTCGCCAGCCGTTTCAGCGTCTCGTCGGTAGCGATTTCGGCCAGACCCTTGGGCAGCAGGTAGTTGCGGGCATAGCCTCTGGAAACCCGTTTCACCTCCCCGGCCCGCGCCTGGTCGGGAACATCCTTCAAAAACAGCATCATCATAGTGAACGCCTCTCTGTTCTCTGCCGGAGCCGCATCGCCAACGCAGCGCAGCGCAGCCCCGCAAATTTCGGACATTATAGACTATTCGCCCTATCCTTGACACACGCCCGGCGTCACATCGTTTGGTGCGGCGCGCTAATCGGTGCGCCCGTAGGCATTGGATGGCGTGATGATTACCGCATAACGCCGGTCGTCCCGCATCGCCCGGTCGTATTCCGGCCAGTTGGGATGCTCCCGGCCGGCGGCGGCGCGATAAACCTGGCGCAGCGTTTCCCGGTATTCGTCCGGGCCGGCGGTATCCGCGCCGACCAGACGCGCCGCCCCTTCCAGCACCACGAAATTGCGCCAGTCATCCGTGCCTACCAGAATGGTGCAGCGTGGGTTGCGCCGCAGGTTACGCAGCTTGGCCCGGTCGGCGGTAGTAGTAAAAGCCACGCCGTCGCCGTAAATCCCGCAGGTTACAATGCTCATCTGCGCCGCCCCGCTGCTGCGAAAAGTAGTCAGCGCCCCGTTATGATGACGCCCCAGAAAATCCCGCTGCGCGTCGGTCAACATAATGCTCTCCTCTGCCGTAGTGGCGGTTGCTGCGCGGATGCTTCATTCATTCATTGATTGATGGCGGTCGGTCAGTTGGCAACCAGTTGAAACTGGGAGCCGGAGTCGAACTTCTCCACCTGAATATGGACATCAAACAGGTTTTTCAAGTCATCCAGATGGGTAATGACGATGATTTTCTCAAACTGATCCTGTAAGGCTGAAATAGTGTCAACAATGCGTTCTCGCCCGGCGGCGTCCTGCGTCCCAAAGCCCTCGTCAATAAAGAGCGTAGGCAGCGTTACGCCCATCCGCCGCGCCAGGATTTTGGAAAGCGCAATCCGCAACGCCAGGTTGATGCGAAACGCTTCGCCCCCGCTGAACACTTCATAAGCGCGCGTCCCTAGTTCGTCGCTGACCAGTATATCCAGCGTTTCGCTGATGCTGCCGGACTGGTTGACCCGCTGCGTTTCCAGTTGCACCGCCATTCGCTGGTCGGTCATCCGGCCCAGCAGCAGATTCGCTTCGGTTTCAATCGCCGGCACGGCGCCGTCAATCAGCATTGCCGGCACGCCGCTGCGCCCAAAAGCGTTGAACAGCTCGGAGTAAATCCCCAGCTCCAGTTCGGCCTTTTCGTGCAGAGCGGTTAGCCGGCCGATTTCATCCTCAGCCTGCCGCCGTCTTTCCGCAGCCGCCTGCAAGACGCCCCGCCGCTGCGACAGCTCCGCAATCTCCCGTTGCAGCCCGGCTACGGACTGTTCGGCGGCGGCGGTGCGCCGTTCCAGGTCGGGCCAGCCGGCGATGGCCGCCTGATACTCGGCCCGCTGCGTTTGCGCCTCCGCCAATTCCGCGCGCCCGCGCGCCGCCTGCCCCTCGCTGCGCCGCAGATTCGCTTCCTCGCCGGGCAGCGTAGCCAACGCCGCATTCAATTCCGCTTGCCGGTTTTCCCAATGCTGCAACGACTGCGTCAAGTCAAAGGCTTCCTGGCGCGCGGCGTCATCATAGGCCAGTTCGGCAATCGCCCGTTCCAATGTCGCCAATTCGGCGCGTTCCGCCCCGGCAAAGCCGGCGGATTCCAGCGACTGCTCCGCCGCCGCCAGTTGCGGACGCAGCGTCTCCAGCTGCTGCGCCGCCTGTTCGCACTGCTGCCGCTGCTGCTCCAATCGCCCGCGTTCCCGCTGCATCCCGGCCTGGCGCCGGGACAGCGCATTCCGCCGCTTTTCGCTGTCCGAATTCAATTCCCCCCATTTTCGCGACAGTTCCGCATTGGCGGCGGTAAGTTCCTGGTGCTGGCGCAGCTTTAGCGCAATCTGGTTTTCATAATGCGCCACAATCCCCGCGCAGGCGTCATCCGAAAGCGGCGTTCCGCAGAGCGGGCAAACCGCATCGGCGGACTGCATATCTAACTGGCGGACCCGCAGTTCTTTGCCTTCGGCAACGCAGCGTTCCAGCGCGCTTTCGCCGGCGGCCAGCTCCCTTTGCAGTTGCTGCGCCGTTCCATCCTGCTCCGCAATGGCATCCTGCTCCCGCGCCAACTCGGTTTCCTCCCCGGCCAGCGCATCCAGGCGGTTAATCACGGCGTCAAACTGCTCTACCACCGGCTCCAGCTCGTCATATACCCGCAGAGCCAGCGCATCGCAGTGAGCGTGCAGTTGGGCTGCGGCCTGGTCAATAGCGCGTTGCAGCCCGGCCCGCCGGCTTTGGATTCGGTCATATTCGGAACGCAGCGTTTCTTGTTCCTGCAACCGCTGCCTTGCCGCGTGCAGTTGGCCTACGCCGGCGGCGATGGCGTCGCTTTCATCGGCCAGCGTGCGGGTATCAGCAATGCGCCGGCGGGCCTGCGCCGCATCGGCGTCCGCTTGTGCGATGTCGGCTGCCAACGCCGCAATGCCTTCCTCTATGGCCTCCAGCTCCGCTTGCCGGTCGCGCAGCCGGGCCGTTTCCGCCCGCATCCGTTCCCACTCCGCCGACGCCGCCACTAGTTGGTCGGATAAATCATTGAACCCGGCGTCCAGCTCGGCCAGTTCGGCGGCCGGATCGGGCGTATTGTCCAGCACGGCCCGGCACTGTGCGATTGCGTCATCATAGCGCACCAGTTCCGCGCGTTGCCCATCCCGCTGTTCCCGCGCGGCCCCTTGCAAGGTTTCATACAAGTCAAGCCCCAATATAGACGACAGCGTATCCTTGCGCTCGCCGGCCGATTTCCGCATAAACTCATCCGAGCGGCCCTGCGCCAGAAAAGCCGAGTTGACGAATGTTTCGTAGTCCATCCCGACGATTTGCCGGATGCGGGCGTTGGTTTCTTGCAGCGTGTTGCCGGTAAGCGGACGCGGGATTGCAGAGTCGGCGTCATTAGCATCCGCATCATCCAGCGCGAAAAGGTCAGCCTGAGACTGCCCCCGCCCGGAACGGCTCCGGCGCCGTATCGCCCGATATGCTTGCCCCTGCGCCGCAAAATCCAGCTCTACCCGGCATTCGCTGGCGCCGTGGGCAATCAGCGCATCGTAGTTGCGGCTGCCGGTGCGCGCCTGCCCCCACAGACACCAGGTAATGGCGTCCAGCAGCGCCGATTTGCCATGCCCGTTGTCCCCGCACAGGCAGGCGATATGCACGCCCCGCCAGTCCAGCGGCGGCACATTTTCGCGGTAGCACAAAAAGTTGCGGACGGTAAGTTTCAGCGGAATCATCGCAGTTGACCCGGCTACGGGCGGCCTCTCAAATCAGGCTGGCCTTGCTCAATGGCCATTCCCATCGGATTATACCGTTCGGATTGTACCACCTTGATGACCTGATGGCGGATGACCTGATGGCGCCTTTTCGCAGCGCCGCCGCCGCCCCCGGCAGTGTTATAATCAACAGCGGTTTGGCAGCGATGATGACACCCGCAAATCCTAATCCCGACCCGGAACCGCCGCCCGTCATCGTGGTTTCGGAACTCCGCAAACGCTACGGCGACATTCAGGCGGTGGACGGGGTGTCCTTCACCGTCGCCCGGGGCGAAGTGTTCGCCATCCTCGGCCCCAACGGCTCCGGGAAAACCACTACCGTGGAAATCATCGAGGGAATGCGCGCCGCCGACAGCGGCGCCGCTACCGTAGCCGGCATCGATGTCGGCAAAGACCCGCGCGCCGTCAAGCGGGTTATCGGCGTCCAGCTGCAAAGCAGCGCCTTCTTTGAGCATCTCCGCCTCTCCGAACTGCTGGTGATGCTGGGCAGCATCTACGGCATACGGGTGGATCCGGCCCCGCTGCTGGCCGCCGTCGACCTTGCCGACCGGCGTTCCGCATCCTTTCGCACTCTCTCCGGCGGCCAAAAGCAGCGGTTCGCCATCGCCGCCTCTCTGGTCAACGACCCGGCCGTCATCTTTCTGGACGAACCCACCACCGGCCTGGATCCCCAAGCCCGGCGCCGGATGTGGGAACTGGCCCTGGAATGGAAAGCCCAAGGCCGCACCATCGTGCTGACCACCCACTATATGGAGGAAGCCGAGGAACTCTGCGACCGCGTAGCCGTGATGGACCAGGGCCGCATCATTGCGATGGACTCGCCGGACGCCTTAATCGACGACCTGCTGTCCCGGGGCTTCCGGCGCGACCACGAAGTGCGCCCGGCTACCCTTGAGGATGTATTCCTGGACCTGACGGGACGCTCGCTGCGGGAGGATTAGGTGCTACGCAAACCGGAAATCTACCTTACCTGGTCGTCCGTCAAAATGTGGTCCCGCGACCGCTCCTCCCTGTTCTGGACCTTTTTCCTGCCCCTGGTGATTATGGTCATTTTCGGCCTGCTCAATTTCGGCGAGCTGGGCCGGGTGGACCTCGGCATCGTTGACCAGGCCCAGAACGCAGCGTCGGCCCGCTTTATCAACAATTTGGAATCCATCTCCGCCTTGGACACCGCGCACGGCAGCCTCGCCGCAGAGCAGGAAGCCCTGGCCCAAGGCCAGCGCGACCTCGTAATCATACTGCCCGCCCAATTCGGGCCCAGCGGCGAGACCACAGCCGGCGCGCCGGCCGCGCCAACTGAAACGGTTGAGCCATTTGAGCCGGTTAAAGTTGAAGCCTTGTACCACGCCGGCCGTTCCAGCGAAACACAAGTTGGCCTCGGCATCCTGCGCGCCGCCATCGCCGAGCTCAACTACGCCATCACCGGCGCCGACCGCGTAGTATCCCTGGACGCCCGCCCCGTGGACGCCCGCAACCTGGGCTACATTGACTTTCTAATGCCCGGCGTTATCGGTATGTCAATTATGCAGTTGGGGCTGTTCAGCGTCGCTTTCAGCTTCGTAACTATGAAGCGCGAAGGCGTGCTGCGCCGCCTGCTCGCTACCCCGCTGAACCCGGCTACATTGCTGATTGCCCAGGTAATCACCCGGCTGCTGGTAGTGCTGATACAGACCCTGATACTGGCGGCGGTGGCCGTGTTCCTGTTCGGCGCCGAATTTGCCGGCAATTTCTTTGCCGTGCTGCTGGCTGCGGCATTGGGCGGCGCCGTATTCCTGGCGCTGGGTTTCGCCGTGTCCGGCTGGGCCCGCTCCGAACAGCAGGCCGCTCCCCTCGCCAACATTGTGTCCCTGCCCATGATGTTCCTCTCCGGCGTTTTCTTTTCCCGCGATGTCCTGCCCGACGCGCTGCGCGTAGCAACCGACTACTTGCCTCTCACCTACCTCGTAGAGGCCATCCGCGGCATGACGGTGCAGGGCGATTCCATCATCGCGCAGTGGCCCAATTTTTTGGGGCTGGCAGTATGGCTTGTGGTAGCCTTTATCATCGCCAACCGCACTTTCCGCTGGGAATAGCCCATTTCCCTTATCCTGGGTCATGCCGTCAAATTCATCATCATCCCCAACCCCTATTACCGTCATTCCTAACCTTATTACCGTCATTCCGGCGAAAGCCGGAATCCAGCCCCTATTACCATCATCCCCAACCCTACTGCCATCATTCCCAACCCTACTGCCGTCATCCCCAACCTCTACTGCCATCACCCCCCCCATTACCGTCATTCCCAACCCTACTGCCGTCATTCCGGCGAAAGCCGGAATCCAGAGCCGTTATCCGTCATTACGGTAATGGAACCAGCAGCCATAGATTCCGGCTTTCGCCGGAATGACGGCTGGGGCCTCCGGAATGACGCCAACGCACTCCCGCAAGAAAATAACTCCCAACAGCGGGCATTACGCAAGGACACGCTATGTTTGACAATCTAACCGACCGCCTGACCGGGATCTTCAACCGCTTGCAGGGCAAAGGCCGTCTTACCGAAAAAGACATTGACGAAGCCTTGGGACAAGTGCGCCGTTCCCTGTTGGAAGCCGACGTTAATTTCCGCGTCGCCCGCGATTTCGTCGCCAGCGTCAAGGAAAAAGCGTTGACCGACGCCGTAATGGAAAGCCTTTCGCCCGGCCAGCAGGTAGTCAAAATCGTCCACGACGAACTAACCGCCATCCTCAGCGCCGGCGACCATCGGCTGACCCCTTCCAGCCAGCTCCCCTCCGTGCTGATGCTGGTCGGTTTGCAGGGTTCGGGCAAGACCACTACCGCCGCCAAGCTCGCCCTGCATCTGCGCCGTCAAAGCCATAGCGCCATGCTCGTCGCCGCCGACCTGCGCCGTCCCGCCGCCATCTCCCAGCTCCAAACCCTCGGCAAGCAGCTGGACATCCCCGTCTATGCCGAAAACCCCCAGGGGACTACCCCCGCCAAAGTAGCCGCCGCCGGACTCCGCCGCGCCGCCCAACTGGCGCTAACTTGGGTAATCATTGACACCGGCGGCCGACTGCACATTGACGATGAACTGATGTCCGAGCTGGAGGATGTCAAAAAAGCCGTTTCCCCCCATCAGACTCTGCTGGTAGTCGATGCGATGACCGGCCAGGACGCCGTCAACGCCGCCCAGGAGTTTCACGCCCGCGTCGGCCTGGACGGACTCGTGCTGTCCAAGATGGACGGCGACGCCCGGGGCGGCGCCGCCCTTTCCGTAACCCGCGTTACCGGCGTTCCCATCAAATTCACCGGCACCGGCGAGCGACCCGACGGCCTGGAGCAGTTCTACCCGGAACGCATGGCCTCCCGCATCCTCGCCATGGGCGATGTCCTTACTCTGATTGAACGCGCGCAAGAGGCCGTTGACGAAAACAAGGCCAAAGAGCTGGAGCGCAAACTCCGCACCGCCAGTTTCACCTTGGACGACTTCCTGGAACAAATCCAGGGCGTCAAAAAAATGGGCGGCCTGGCGTCCATTATGGAGATGCTGCCCGGTATCGGCCAAGCCGCCCGCAAAATGCCCGGCCAGCTGGACGAAGCCGAACTCCGCCGCACCGAAGCCATCATCAGCTCTATGACCCGCGAGGAACGCCGCACCCCCGAAATCATCAAGGCCAGCCGCCGCCGCCGCATCGCCCTCGGCAGCGGCACCAACCCCTCCGACGTCAACCGCGTCCTCAACCAGTTCAAGCAGACCCAGCGGCTGATGCGCCAGTTCTCCAACAACCCCAAAGGCTTGATGCGAATGTTCCGGTAGCCGATGTTCTGGTAGCCGGTGTCCGACGCCCCCATTCCGGCGCGGATATTCCGGCAAATGACGCCGCCCGGTTCGCCGGCGCCGTCTCAGGAACCGGCTATCCGCCCGGCCCGCAACGCCGCAAACAGGTACGCCGTCGCCAAAGACCGCCAAGGCGACCAGCGGCCGGAAAACTCCAGCAGCTCCGCATCGCTAATCTCCGCCCCGTCAAAATATAAGGCGACCACCGTGCGCCGCAGCGCCAAATCGCCCACCGGAAACCCGTCGGGACGCGCCAGCGCGCGCACCAGTATCCATTGCGCCGTCCAGTTGCCCACGCCCCGCAGCGCCGTCAACTGCCGGATTACCTCGTCATCCGGCAGCCCATGCAAATCCTCAAACCCGTCCGGCGCATCCAACGCCGCCTGCGCGATGCCCCGAATGTATTCCGATTTGCGGACGCTGAGCTTCAGCTGCCGCAAGTCGGCAACCTCGGCGGCGGCCAACGCTGCGGCGCGCGGAAAAGCGTAGCGTTCCCCCCCGGCGATGTCGGCCCGGACGCCGTAATGCTGCACCATCAGGTTACGCACTACCCGCGCTACCGCCGTGGCAATCTGCTGCCCCATCACCGCCTGCACCAGCCCCTCAAACACCGACGCCGTCCGCGTATTCCGGTAGCCGTAAAACTGCCCCACCATTTCCGACAATACCGGATCATCGGATACCGCATCATAAAAGGGGCGCAATTCCTGGTCGCAGCCCAGCAGCCAGGACAGCAGCCCGGCGGCGCGCGCGGCGTCATCATCCGTCAAGTCATCCCCGGTCAGCTCTACCGACAGGCAAGGCGCATCCACCGTGCCGTCCGACCGCACCAACGCCAGCGCAGCCTTGTCGCCCAGATCCAGCAGCCGGATGTAAGCCCCATTGACATAATCCTCCGTCTTGAACTCCTGGTCGCGGGAGTAGCTCGGCTGCCCCGCCGTCAGCTCAAAATCATAGGGCGCAACGGGGTGAATCACGGTAGTTAGCGTAGTTTCCATCAGATTTTAACCTCGCCCAAGCTGGTATAGATGGGGCCTTGCGCCGTTAGTACGCTGCGATACAGGCGCACGACATCCGGGCGCCATACCGACGCCGGCGGAATGCTCGCAACGGCAAGCGCGCGCGCAACTGCCCGGCGCGCGCCGTCGGATGCCCCGTCGCGCCGGCGTCCCAAAGTAAGATGCGGTCGGAAAGGCCGCCGCTCCGCCGGCCAGCCCAACGACACCGCCACGCTTTCCGCAGTTCCCCGCAGTTCCGCCAGCCGTTCCAGCTCCCCCGCCAGCCCGGCCCAGATTACCCGGGCCTCCCGGCCCGCCGGGAATGTTCCCAACCCGCACAGCGACAGCTCCGGCGCAGCGATGCCGAGCAGCGACTGCCGCAGCCGCGCAATAATCTCCGGTATGGCAGCCGCATCGGTGTCCCCCAGAAACCGCAGCGTCAAGTGAATGTTGCCCGGAGCCGTCCAACGCATCCCCTGCGGAACCGCTTGCGACAGCTGCTCAATCGCTGCCGCCAAGGCGCATTGCCAGTCCGCCGGCAGCGGCAGCGCAATGAAAGTCCGCCAGGTTTCCGCAAGATCGTTCATCCGTAAAATCGCCTATCCGTAAGATTGCCCATCGTCGCCAGTTCAGCCCAGTTCACTGCGGAGCTCGTTCAACTGCGCGTACCAATACACTAAATCGGCCAGCGAATAGCGCGCGTTGGCCGGGCTCGGACTTGGCACGACGAATACGATGCTCTTGCCGATGCCGTCCGGCTGCCGGCCCGGCGCAATCCCGCCGTCTTGCGCCCGCCCCTCCGCATAGCGCAGATAGTTGCGGTAAGTCGTGATGCCCTGGAAACAGACGATGCGGGGTTCATACCGCAGCAGCTTGCGGCGCAGTTCCGGAGCATCCCGGCGATAGTCCGCGGCGGCCAGCCCGGACGCTTGCGGAGTAGCCCGCTTGACCAAATCCGTAAAGCCAATGCCGGCGTCCAACAAGCCGGCGTCATCTTGCGGCCCAACAGCGCCCCCGGCCAGCCCGGCGGCGCTGACCGCCGGCCAGAAACGGTTCCGCGGATTAGCGAAATAATGCCCCTCCCGCACCGAATAAGCCGACGGATTCAACCCCACCAGCGCCAGATCCAGGCCATTCCGCAGGTAATCCGGCAGCGTAGCGGCATCCCCAACAGTTGGGGCATTATCGGCAGCGGATTGAGTCATTGCGGCGTCTTGATACATAACGACAAGTCGCATCATCGCCGCGGCAAGTCCAGCAAGGCGGCGGCGTTGTCGCCCATAATGGCCGCAATTTCCGACGGCGTCAAACCGGCGGCGTCAATCTGCCTCACTACCCGCCGCGCCGTCAGCAGCGGATAGTCGCTGCCCAACAGAATGCGGTCGGCGCCGGCCGTAATCGCCGCCGCGCGTATCGCCGCCGCGCGGTACAGAAACGGCAAAGCGGCGGTATCGTACCAAACATTGGACAGGGCGGCGTCAACCTCCGGCATTGCCGCATAAAACGGCAGCCCCCCGCCCAGATGCGCCATTATGATGCGGTTGTCCGGAAAGTTTTCCGCCAGCGCCAGCAGTTTCTCCGGCGTAGCCGTTCCTTTGCCGGGATATTGATGCCCCACCGGCTCCGAAGCATGGACGGTTAGCGGCAGGTTGCGCCGGCGCAGTTCGTCCAGCAGCGGCGCCAGCGTTGCCCGGTCAGCGACATCAAACCCCTGCGTATCCGAATGCAGCTCTCCGATGCCAACCGCCCCGGCGTCAAGGCAGCGCGCCGCCTCCGCAACGGCCCGCTCCCCCCACGCCGGATTGACCGCTGCGAAAGCCGACAGCCGGTCCGGATGCGCCTGCGCCGCCCCAATCAGGTAGTCGTTGGCGGCGGCGGCAATTCCCGGATCCGTCCACCCGAACCCCATCGCCACGGCGCGGTCAACGCCCGCCGCATCCATCGCACGCAGCAGCGTATCGGCGTCGGCCATGCGTCCCCCCGGCTGCGGGAACAGCGCGGCGTAGGTAGCGTCCCGCGCCGCCAGCTCGCTGTGCCGAGCCGCAAAGTCGGGGGGCAAAATGTGGCAGTGCGCGTCAATAATCATCAGGTTGCCAGTCATCAGGTTGCTTGTCATCCGGTTGCCAATAATCGGGTTGCCCGTTCATCATAAAGCGTCCGGCGGTTTATAGACACCGCAAGCCGCGGCGAATATAATCAACCCCGCCTATCCCCATTTTAGCGTCAACCGGCAGGTACGATTTGGCCGCAGTAACTCAACCCATTCTATCCGTCGCCGCAATGCGGCAGACCGCCCAAGAGTTGCGCCGGGACAGCCTGGAGATGATCTACCGGGCCGGCAGCGGCCATCCCGGCGGTTCGCTGTCGGAGCTGGACATCCTGGTTGCCCTCTATTTCGGCGTCCTCAACTACGACCCGGCCCACCCCGGCTGGCCCGACCGCGACCGCTTTATTTTGAGCAAAGGCCACGCCTCTCCGGGATTTTACGCCGCCCTGGCCCGCGCCGGCTACTACGACAAAGCGCAGCTGGCATCTTACCGCCAAACCGACGGCCTGTTGCAAGGCCACGCCCACCCGATGACCCCCGGCGTTGAGATGAACTCCGGCTCTCTGGGGATGGGCCTGTCTTTTGCCCTGGGCCACGCCCTTGCCGCCCGCCTGGACGGACGCCGCTGCCGCGTGTTTGTCCTGCTCGGCGACGGCGAATGCCAGGAAGGTGAAGTCTGGGAAGCTGCAATGTCCGCCGCCCATCACCGCGCCGACAACCTGACTGCCATCATTGACCGCAACCGCATCCAGAACGACCGCTTTACCGACGAAGTGATGACGCTGGAACCCCTGGCCGACCGCTGGCGCGATTTCGGCTGGCAAGTCATCCACTGCGACGGCCACAGCCACGCCGCTATCCTGGACGCTTTGGCAACCGCGGCCACCGGCGGCCCGTCCGTAATCATCGCCGATACCGTCAAAGGCAAAGGCGTCAGCTTTATGGAGAACAACCCCGGCTTCCATGGGCGCGCGCCCAACGCCGAGGAATACGCCGCCGCTTTGGAGGAATTGTCCTGATGCCAGCCACTCGCCAAATGGCGGCGCCCCGGGAAACCTACGGCCGCACCCTGCTTACCATGGCCGACGACTTCCCCGACCTCGTCGTCCTCGGCGGCGACCTTAATGTCTCCACTTTCGTCCATCTCTGGCGCGACCAGTACCCGGAACGCTTCTTTGACTTCGGCCCCGCCGAGCAGAACATCGTCGGCGTCGCCGCCGGCCTGGCCGCCGCCGGCAAAATCCCTTTCGTCAGCACTTTCAGCGTTTTCGGCACCGGCCGCCCCTACGACCAGCTGCGCGTTCTAATTTCCCAACCCGCCCTCAATGTCAAACTCGTCTGCACCCACGCCGGCATCCTCACCGGCGAGGACGGAATGTCGGCCCACAGCATTGAGGACCTGTCGCTGATGTGCGCCCTCCCTTCTTTCAAGGTAGTTACCCCTGCCGACTCCGTAGAGACCGAGCAGGCCGTCCGCGCCATCGCCGCCATTGACGGGCCGGTTTATGTGCGCTTGCCCCGCGCCGCAACTCCGGTAATTCATCCTGCCAGCTATCAGTTCCGCCTTGGCGCCGCCGACCTGCTGCGCTACGGCAGCGACGTGTCCATCATCGCCGCCGGCTCCCTCGTCGCCCCGGCCCTGGACGCCGCCGACGCCTTGGCCCCGGACGGCATTGACGCCCGCGTCATCAACCTGCACACCCTGGCGCCGGCCGACCACGACGCCGTCATCGCCGCCGCCCGTGATACCGGCGCCATCGTTACCGCTGAGGAACATTACATTCACGGCGGGCTGGGTAGCGTAGTAGCCGGCATTACGGCGCGGCATTGCCCCGTTCCCATTGAGATGGTCGCCCTGCACGGCTACACCGGCTCCGGCCCGGCCCCGGAGCTAATGCTCAAAAACGGCTTGACCGCCGCCGGCATCGCAGAGGCAGCGCGCCAAGCCATCCGCCGCAAGGGTTAGCCGATTAATTGCCCGCCGCCCTGCGCCGTAATTCCAACGCCCCAATCGTCCTTCCGGCCCCTCAACCGTCATTCCGGCGCAAGCCGGAATCCATGCGGCGTTGACTCCATTACCATCCTGGCGAATTAAGCCGCTGGATTCCATCTCTCAGCGGAATGGCGAATTAAGCGTCTAATCGGAAACGCTGCCCCCCCGCCGTTACATTGACAAGTCAAACCCCAACACATAGAATGCCAAGCCTAAACGCGTAGTACAGCGTACTACTAGCGAGGGTGCCCTGATATGCTAACCTCCGGCATCGACCGGTTCGCAATCGCAGCCGGCTGTTTTGGCGTCGACGGATTTGGCGCTGAATTCCCTGAAGTTCTAACGCTGGACAAGTTCACAGCCGTAACTCTAAAAACGACTACAGTCAACCCCCGCCCCGGCAATCCGGGCAAAATCCTCCACCACGAAGCCGACTTCAGCCTCAATGCCATCGGCCTGAGAAACCCCGGCATCAGCCCCGTCCTGTCTGAAGTTCTACCCAAATGGCAGAACCAAGGCTGTCTGGTCGGCCTCAGCGTCTGGGGCAGCACGCCGGCGGACTACTATCAGCTGGCTAACGCAGCGGCAAACGCCCGCATCGACTACGTCGAGCTCAACCTTTCGTGCGTGAACGCCGATACGCCGGTCCTGTCATTAGACGACATCGCCGGCATCGCCGAACAATGCCGCGCTCCGGTCTATGCCAAAATTGGCCTTGCCACAACGCAAAACCCCACCGCGGCCGATGACATCAAGCGAGCCGTCGCCATAGCCCGAATCACCAGTTTGGCCGGCTTGATCATCGGCAATACCATCAGCGTCCCGACCGAAGGGCTGCTTGACCTGCAATATGGCGGAATGTCCGGGAACCAACTGCGTCCGGCCAACCTGCGCTGGCTGGAAAAAACGGCCGCTAATGCCGCTATACCAATCATCGCGGTCGGCGGGATTTTCAACGCCCGCCACATCCAAGAATACCGCGAGGCCGGCGCTGCCGGCTATCAGATTGGCACCGCGATGCTGCAAACACCCACGTGGACTTGGCAGTCAATCGTGACAAACCGTCCGACCGACGACATCTACCTCGCTCTGGATTACATTTACAATCTCCGCGATAGAGCGTCCACGCCCGAACAGGCAACGGCTTACGACAAAATCATAGCCGACTACGAGCAAACGGCAGCTCACGACTCGGGTTACAAACGCAAAGAGCTAGTCGCCCGAGCGGAGCTCGTCGCTGTCTAAAGCCCCGGTGCTGTCGGTCGGCAGGAAAGCCCCCTGGCAATCCCCGCAGTTCCGCCAGAAATTTTTCGCGGAATAGGTCATCCCTTTGACCACGCCCCCTTAATTCGGGCTCGGCGGCGGTATCGGGCCGTGCCCCCGCCCGTTGCCGTTGCCCCCGCCTCCGTAGTCCTCATATCCGGTGTCGCTGAACACCCGGATTTCCTCCCCCTGGAACACATGGTACATATGCGCGTCGCGGTCGGCGCCTACCGTGTTCAGCATATCGGCGTCAATATCGCCGATGATCTCCTCAATCTGCTCCGCCGTCAGGCTGCGATCCACGGCGATCGCAATGTGCGCGATGCCCGGCAAAAAATGCGTGTCAATGCGCCCCACCGCATTATCGCCGTCCAGTATCAGGTAGGCTTCCGATTGCGGCGTGCGAACTTCCCGCTCGTAGTCGTAGGGCATCGTATTACCCCTATTCCCGCACTTGGCCCTGCCCGCGCACAATCCATTTGTACGAAGTCAGTTCCCGCAGCCCCAGCGGGCCGCGCGCGTGAAACTTCTGCGTGCTGATGCCCACCTCGGCGCCCAGCCCGAACTGCGCCCCGTCGGTGAACCGCGTACTGGCGTTGTGCAGCGCAACCGCCGCATCCACTTCGTCCAGAAAACGCCCGGCGGCGGCGGCGTCCTCCGTAATAATCGCCTCCGAATGGCCCGACCCGTAAGCGTTAATGTGCGCCAGGGCGTCATCCAGATTATCCACCACTTTGACGGCGGCAATCAGCCCCAGAAACTCCTGTCCCCAGTCGTCCTCGTTGGCCGGCACGGTATTGAAGCCGCTGTCCGGCCCCAGGATGCTCAAAGCGCGGTTGTCGCAGCGCATCTCCACGCCGGCGCCGTTGAGCCGTTCCGCAATCGCCGGCAGGCAGCGCGCCGCCGCCTCGGTATGCAGCAGCACCGTATCCAGCGCATTGCATACGGTGGGACGCTGCACCTTGGCATTGAAAACGATGCTGGCGGCCATCGCATCATCGGCGTCCCGGTCAACATAAGCATGGCACACTCCCACGCCGCCGGTCAGGACGGGCATCGCCGCTTTCCGCGCCACAAAGTTAATCAGATCCGAACCCCCCCGCGGCACCAACAGATTAATCTGCTCCTTCATTCCCAGCATCACTTCCACCAGGGCCCGGTCGGTGTCGCTGACGAACTGCACGGCGGCGGCCGGCAGGCGGGCTTCGCCAATCGCCCGATGTATCAGCGCCACCAGCGCCGTATTGGAACGCAGCGTTTCCTTGCCGCCCCGCAGCAGGCAGGCGTTGCCCGATTTCAACGCCAGCGCCACGATGTCCGTAGTTACATTGGGCCGGCTTTCGTAGATGCTGGCAATGACGCCCAGCGGAACGCGCCGCTTTTCCAGCGCCAGCCCGTTCTCCATTGCGGACGACTCAATCAGCTCCCCCACCGGATCCGGCAGGGCGGCAACGCCCCGCACATCGGCCGCCATCCCGTTGAGCCGCTCCGGCGTCAGCAGCAGCCGATCCAGAAACGCCTCGTTGATGCCGGCGGCTTGCGCCTCCCGATAGTCGGCGGCGTTAGCCTCCAGCGCCGGCCCCTGCTCGGTTTCCAGCGCAGCGGCGATGTTGTGCAGCGCATCGTTCCGCGCTTGCGCCGGCGTCCGCGCCAGGCCGACGGCGGCCAGTTGAGCCTCGCGGCCCTGCTGTATCAAGGTTTCGGCGGCGTCCATAACGCTTATCTCCTGCATTGCCGGGCTATCCTGTCCCGGGTATCGTATCCGGGCTGTCATATCCCGCGTATCGTATCCGGTTCAACGCCGGATGCGCTGCCGGATTTACAGCACCACCAGATTGTTGCGATGCACCACATCCTGCCCGTACTGATAGCCCAGAGTGTCCACGATTTGATGGGATTGCAGGCCGCGAATGCGCCGGATGTCGGCGGCGGCATAGTTGGAAAGCCCGCAGCCCACCGGCCGGCCGCCCGCATCCGTAATATAGATGATGTCGCCCCGCTCAAACTCTCCAACTACCCCGCGCACGCCCGCCGGCAGCAGGCTGACCCCATTGCGCCGCAACGCCCGCACCGCGCCCTCATCCACAACTACGGCGTGTTCCGCGCTGTCGCCGGCGCAGCTGATCATCCAGCGTTTGCGCGCCTCCAGCTTGCTCTCCGCCGGCCGAAAAAAAGTGCCGACCGGTTCGCCGGCAACGGCTTTCAGCACTACATCCGGCGCGCGCCCCCGGCAGATGGTCATTGCGATGCCGGAAGTAGTTACCAGCCGGGCGGCGTCCAGTTTGGTCGGCATACCCCCCCGCGCCCACGCATTGCGATGCTCCCCGGCCATCGCTACCACCCGGTCGTCCACCAAATCCACCGTCTCTATGCGGACCGCGTCCGGATCCAGCTTCGGATCAGTGGTATAAAGGCCGTCCACATCCGATAAAATTACCAGCAAATCGGCGTCAATCAGGGCGGCAATCAGCGCCGACAGCCGATCGTTATCCCCGAATACCTGCCCGATTTCATCCGATGCCACCACATCGTTTTCGTTGAGGATCGGAACAACGCCCAGCTCCAGCAGCGCAGTCAGCGTATTGCGAATGTCCAGGTAGGATTGCCGTTCCGCAATATCCTTGATCGTGAGCAGAACCTGCGCTACCGTTACCGAATGCTTGGCGAACAGGTCGGCGTAAATGCCCATCAGACGGCTTTGTCCCAAAGCGGCCAGCGCCTGCCGGGTAGGAATGTCGGGGACGGCCGGCAGGTTGACGGTTTCCAGCAGCGACTGCCGCCCCGCGGCGATGGCCCCGGAAGTTACCAGCGCCACCTGAATATGCCGGCAGTTCACCAGCCGACTGATTTGCGCCGCCAGGCTGGCCATCACCGCAGTGTCCGGCGCCGGCGATGCCAGGCCGGCGCCGGCCCCCCCATCGCCCCCGGTAAGCACATTAGTCCCCGCCTTGACCACTACCCGCCGATACGCCGGCCCCCGCCGCCCGTCGCAGTAATCCGGTTGGAGGGCAGCGGCGCCGGCCGGGGCGGTTGAACTCCGCAAAGCGGTCATAAAAAGCAAATCCAAAACGGGCAAAGTAAGCAAATTATAGCACGGCCCATAACCCCTATACCCAACCCGCTCCCACTCCCACACCCCCATTACCGTCATTACCGTCGTCCCCAGCCCATCAACCGTCATTGCCATTATTACCGTCATTCCAGCGCAAGCCGGAATCTACGCACGCAAATGGACGCCGGCCTTCACTGCCGCGACGAACCTACACCCACCACCTGAAACGAAACGCTGCCTCCGTCTCTCCTCGCGTTATGACCGCGTATGCGCTGCGCCGTTGCCCCTTGCCCGTTGCCCCTTTGCTATTGACGCCGGCAAGCAGGGGGGATAGATTGTAGCCCGGCGGGATTAGCGGCGCCCGTAAGTCGGCGGTTTGCCGCGCCGGATAAACCAACCGACCGTTGCCTACTATTGCCCGGCTAACTATTCATAAACCCCGATTACTGCTGTGGCCCCCTCGTGAGCGCCCCGCCTTTCCCCATCGCTGCCGCCGGCGACGGCAACGCGGTTCCCGAAGTGGTAATCTCCCGTCTGCCGCAGTATGTCCGCATCTTAACCCAAATGCTGGACGATGGCGTCGCCGTAACCAACTCCCAGCAGTTGGGGGCCAGGCTGCAAGTTACGCCGGCGCAAATCCGCAAGGATCTATCCTATTTCGGACGGTTCGGCAAGCAGGGACGCGGCTACCGAGTGCAACATCTGCTGTCCGAACTCAAGCAGATTTTGGGCCTGGACTCCGAATGGAATGTCGCCGTAGTCGGCGTCGGCCGGCTTGGCAATGCCATCCTGAACTACCCCGGCTTTAACCCCGACGGATTTCATCTAGTAGCGGCGTTTGACAGCAATCCGCAGCGAGTCGGCGAAGCCGTCGGCAGCATAACCATCCAGCCGATGA
>CBDBDN010000004.1:0-129509 GCA_965203855.1 Dehalococcoidia bacterium | reverse complement strand
GTGAACGAAATGGCATCTCAGCAAGATAACGAACTCTGGCGCGCCTTGGGCGCTCTGGGAGGCCAGCGTTAAATCGCTGGAAACGCAGGCCAAGCTGCTGGCCGACGGCCAGCGGGAATTGCGCGGCAAGGTTGACCGGCTGCTGTATGCCATTTTGGGCATTGGCACCGCCGTAATCGCCGCAATGGTTATCAATCAAGTCCTGGGCTGACACCGGCCTGGCACGCTATCAAGGAATCCGTCTATGCCCCAACATCCCCAGCCGCAAGCCGACATCGCTATCATCGGCGGCAGCGGCCTTTACGAAATACAGGGTTTTAACGAAACCGCCGTCGTTGACCCGGATACCCCCTACGGCAAGCCCAGCGACGCCATTACCGTTGGCGATTTGCAGGGCGTATCCGTCGCTTTTCTGCCCCGCCATGGGCGCGGCCATCGGGTCAGCCCTACGGAGCTGCCGTTTCGCGCCAACATCTATGCCCTGAAAACCTTGGGCGTGCAGCGGATTGTATCCGTCAGCGCCGTGGGCAGCCTGCAAGCGCGGTTGCAGCCCCAGCATCTGGTCATTCCCGACCAACTGATTGACCGCACCCGCTGCCGGCAGAATACCTTTTTTGAGGACGGCATCGTAGCCCACATCAGCTTTGCCGAGCCGTTCTGCCCCAAAATAAGCGCCATCCTGGCCGACGGCGGGGATGGGCAGGGCATCCCCACGCACCGGGGCGGTACGCTGATTGTGATGGAAGGCCCCGCCTTTTCCACCAAAGCCGAGTCAGAAATGTATCGCGGCTGGGGCGGCGACCTGATTGGAATGACGGCATTGCCCGAGGCCAAGCTGGCCCGCGAGGCCGAAACCTGCTACGGCGCTATGGCCTGGGTTACCGACTACGACTGCTGGCATCCCGACCACGACGCCGTTACGGTGGAGATGGTGGTTGAGAACCTGGTTGCCAACATCGCCAACAGCCGCATCATCCTGCGCCATATCGTGCCGGAACTGGCGGCGCTCGGCCCCTGCGAATGCCAGACCGCCCTCGCCAACGCCATCATCACCGACCGGGCCATGATACCGGACGCCGCGCGCCGCCGCCTGTACCCCATCGCCGGCCGCCATCTGGATCCGCCGCCCGCGTAGCGACGCTGGGCCGGCCATTCCAGCCCCGGCCATTCCAATAATGACGACTCTGCGCCTTGGCGCCGCTGCGTCAAATCTGCCCGACAATTTTCGCAACTGCACTAAATAGAATGGAGGTAACCGAATGCCACGACAGAACCCCGGCGAACCCTACTACCGCGTTGATTTCCCCCGAAGCCCTGCAAATCCTGCAAGCCGACCCGGAAGGCACGGTAGTTATCGACGTGCGCCGCGACGACGAATGGGTTGCCGGCCACGCCAGCGGCGCCGTGCACATCAACGTCGACGACCTGGCCGGCCGGATGGACGAAGTGCCGGAGGACAAGAAAATCCTCTTTATCTGCGCCGCCGGCGTCCGCAGCGGCCTGGCTTGCGAACTCGCCGCCGCCATGGGCTACGACGCCGAAATGCTCTACAACGTGGACGACGGCACCCCCGCCTGGATCGCCGCCGGCAACCCCACATCCTACGGCGAGGCACCCTAACCTTGCGCCGTTTCCATCACGGAAAACATCACAGGATGCAGAAAAAATCCCGTTCATCCTGTTCATCCATGCCAACAACCCTGGAGGTACATCAATTTGCTTGAACAGAAAACCCAAGGCGACGTGAAAGACCTGGCCCTGGCCGCCGCCGGCGTGGACCGCATCAAGTGGGCCGGCCGGGAGATGCCCGTCGTCCACTCCATTGCCGAGCGCTTTCGCCGGGAGCAGCCTTTTACCGGCGTCCGTATGGCCGCCTGTCTCCATGTAACTACCGAAACGGCCAACCTGGCCATCGCCCTCAAAGCCGGCGGCGCCGACCTGGTGCTGTGCGCCAGCAATCCCCTCTCCACGCAGGACGAAACCGCCGCCGCCCTGGTGCAGGAATACGGCATTCCGACTTACGCCATCAAGGGCGAGGACAACGATACCTACTATCGCCATATCAACGCCGTGCTGGATCACGCCCCGATGGTTACGATGGACGACGGCGCCGACCTGGTAGGCATCCTGCACAAGGAACGCAGCGACCTGCTGCCCAATGTCATCGCCGGCACTGAGGAAACTACCACCGGCGTCGTGCGCCTGACGGCAATGGCCGCCGACGGGCAGCTGAAATACCCCATCATTGCCGTCAACGAGGCCGAAACCAAGCATTTCTTTGACAACCGCTATGGCACCGGGCAAAGCACGCTGGACGGCATCACCCGCGCCACTAACATCCTGTGGGCCGGCCGCCGCGTCGTCGTCGGCGGCTATGGCTGGTGCGGACGGGGCGTTGCGTCTCGGGCGCGCGGCCTGGGCGCCCAGGTCATCGTTACCGAAGTCAACCCGGTGCGCGCCCTAGAGGCCGTAATGGACGGCTTTCAGGTAATGACCGGCGTTGAGGCCGCCAAGCAAGGCGAAGTGTTTATCACCGTGTCCGGCGGCTGGCACGTCATCGGCGCCGCCCATTTCGCCGTGATGCCGGACGGCGCCATCGTGGCCAACAGCGGCCATTTCAATGTGGAGATTGACATTCCCGCGCTGGAAGCCATCGCCGTCAGCCATCGCGAAGTGCGGCCTTTCGTTGAGGAGTACACCACCGGCGACGGCCGCCGCATCTACCTGCTGGGCGAGGGGCGGCTCATCAACCTGGCCGCCGCCGAGGGGCATCCGTCCGCCGTGATGGACATGAGCTTCGCCAACCAGGCGTTGAGCGCCGAATACCTGGTCCAGCGGCATCAAGAGCTGTCCAACGGCGTCCATGTAGTGCCGCGCGAAATTGACGCCGCAGTGGGCCGTCTCAAGCTGGAAACCATGGGCATCCGCATTGACACCCTCACCGCCGAGCAGACCGCCTACAACGAAAGCTGGGAGGAAGGCACCTAGACCCGTCTGCAATGCCGGAGTCATTCCAACCCCTGAACCGTCATTCCAACCCCAAACCGTCATTCCAACCCCAAACCGTCATTCCGGCGAAAGCCGGAATCCCGTCCTCGCAACGACGACGTCATCGTTCCAACATTACCGTCATTCCGGCGCAACCAGATTCCGGCTTTCGCCGGAATGACGGTTGAGCAGCCGAAATGACGGTCGAGCAACCGAAATGACGGTTGAGCAGTCGGAATGACGGTTGAGCAGTCGGAATGACGGCGCCAACCAACCCACCCCTTACGGAGGATTCCAACAATGCCGATACAGTTCAACACTTCGCCCCAGTACCTGCTGACTTCCGAGTCGGTTACTGAGGGCCACCCCGACAAGGTTTGCGACCAGATTTCGGACGCCGTGCTGGACGCCGCCTTTGCCGTTGACCCGATGAGCCGCGTGGCCTGCGAAACCGTCGCCGGCAAGAACCTGGTAATGGTTACCGGCGAAATCACCACCGGCGCCGCGCTGGATTTTGAGGCCATTGCCCGCAAGACTTTGCTGGAAATCGGCTACACCGAGCTCAAGTACGGGCTTGACGGCCATTCTTGCGGCATTATCAGCAACGCCAGCCGGCAGTCGCCCGACATCAACGCCGGCGTCAGCACCGCGCTGGAGCATCGCAGCAACGGCGCCGGCGCCGACGCCCGCCGCGCTACCGGCGCCGGCGACCAGGGGATGATGGTCGGCTTCGCCTGCAACGAAACCGACAGCCTGATGCCGATTACCGTCGACCTTTCGCATCGCCTGGTCGAGCGGCTGGCCGCCGTCCGCAAGGACGGCTCCCTGCCCTATCTGGGGCCGGACGGCAAGTCGCAAATCACCGTGGAATATCGCTACGGCAAGCCCCACCGCGTTGACGCCGTCGTTATCAGCAGCCAGCACGATGACACCGCCGACCGCGACGCTTTCCGCGCCAAAATCCGCAAAGATGTCATTGAGCAGGTCATCCGGCCCATCGTGCCGGCGGAGCTGCTGGACGATGACACCAAGTATTTCGTCAACCCCAGCGGCTGGTTCGTGGTCGGCGGGCCCCAGGGCGATACCGGCCTGACCGGGCGCAAGATTCTGGTGGACACTTACGGCGGCATCGCCCGGCACGGCGGCGGCGCTTTCTCCGGCAAAGACCCGACCAAAGTTGACCGCTCCGGCGCTTACGCCGCCCGCTATGTCGCCAAAAATCTGGTGGCCGCCGGCCTGGCCGACCGGCTGGAAGTGCTGGTGTCCTACGCCATCGGCGTTGCCGAACCTACTTCCATCGCCATTGAAACCTTTGACACCAACCACATCCCCAACGAGCGCATCGTGGAACTGGTCAACGAGCACTTTGACTTGCGTCCCGGCGCCATCATTGAGGACCTGGACTTGCGGCGTCCCATCTACCGCAAGACGGCGGCCTACGGCCACTTCGGCCGCGCCGACCTGGATTTGCCATGGGAGCGCACCGACAAAGCGGCGGCAATCAAACAGGCGGCCGGCAACTAGCCCGGGCCGCCCGGCGCGATTTGCTCCGTATGCGCCTTTCGCCGGCAGCGGCGGGAGGCGCATCGTCATTGCCATTGCCGGAATGGAATGTGGACTGGACTTAACTAGACGGGACGATATGCGAAATCGCCGCATTGACCGGATTATCCCGCTGCGCCGGCTGCTGTCCTGGCTGATTGACCGGCTGCTGTTTCTGGCCGTGGGCAGCGCCGTCCTCTACGCCGTAGGACTGGCCGCCGGCGTCGTCAACTCCGCTCCGCGCGCGCAGTCGTTCAGCCTGGACTTGTACGGCTTTCTGACCGTGCAGGTGCCCCTGACGCTGGCGATTACCTACGCCGTCTGGCTACTGCTGATTATGCGGTTCGGGCCGCCGGGCCGCCGCTTGACCGGAACCGACTTGTACCGGCGGCGGGGCGGCAATGCCAACCCGCTGCGTAAGGCGGCGCGCGCGCTGGTCAAAGTGCTGCTCCATCTAACGATAATCGGCTTTGTCATTGACGCCATCATCATCAGCGTGGACTACGGGGAACGCCGTTCCATCCCCGACCGCATCGCCGGCACCGTAGTAGCCCGCCGCCGCTAGGCCGCGTCGGGATGCGCCGCCATTCCCGTCTCCCCTCATCATCCCCCTACTAACCGTCATTCCGCCCCAACCGTCATTCCATACCCTAACCGCCATTCCGATCCCTGGTCGTCATTCCATACCCTAACCGTCATTCCGGCGAAAGCCGGAATCCGGTGTCGGAATTCGTCATTTATGGCAACGAAGCCGGCAACTTACCGCCATAGATTCCGGCTTTCGCCGGAATGACGGTTAGAGCGGGAATGACGGTTAGCGGGGGAATGACGGTTAGAAGGGGAATGACGAACAGGGATTAGCAATCGCCCCGTATGCTACAATCCGAATATGACTGCTGCAATCAAATTCGGCACCGACGGCTGGCGCGGCATCATTGCCGACGACTTTACTTTCGCCAATGTCGCCCGCTGCGCGCAAGGGTTAGTGGATTATCTGCGTATCAGCGGCGTTGCGGCGGCGGGCGTAGTGGTCGGCTGCGATACCCGGTTCGCCTCGCCGCAGTTCGCCGCAACGGTGGCATCCGTGCTGGCCGGCAACGATGTGCCGGTTCATCTCTGCGCCGGGCCGGCGCCGACGCCGGTAGTCAGCCATCAGGTAGTGCAGCGGCAGGCTGCCGGCGGCGTGGTGATTACCGCCAGCCACAACCCGGCGGACTGGAACGGGTTCAAGTTCAAGTCAGCGCAGGGCGGCAGCGCCAGCCAGGATGTTACCGATACCCTGGAGCTGTGCATCGCTTCGGCGCGGGCGCCACGCGCAATGCCGCTGCCCGACGCCCGCGCCGCCGGCCTGCTCAACGACGTTGACCCCAACCCGGCCTACCGGGAATCCATCGCCGGGCTGATCGACCTGGACGCCATCCGCCGCGCCGGCCTGCCCGTCATCGTAGATGCGATGCACGGCGCCGGCGCCGGCTACTTTACGAAACTGCTGCACAGCGATGCCGCCGGCGCAACGCAGATCACCGAGCTGCGCGCCGCGCCCAATCCGGCGTTTCCCGGCATGGCGCAGCCCGAACCCATCGCGCCCAACCTGTCCGAGCTGATGCGGCAAGCGCCGGCGGCCGGCGCATCCGTTGGCCTGGCCCTGGACGGCGACGCCGACCGCATCGGGCTGGTGGACGAAACCGGACGGTTCATCAGCACGCAGGAAGTATTCTCCGTGCTGGCGATGTATCTGCTGGAGCGGGGCGAGCGTGGGTTGCTGGTCAAAGGCGTAACCGCGTCGGCGATGCTGAACAAGCTGGCCGAGCAGTACGGCGTGGACATTGCCGAGCTGCCGGTCGGCTTTAAAAACATCGGCGCGCGCTTTGCCGCCGACAATGCGCTGCTGGGCGGCGAGGAAAGCGGCGGCTACGCTTTTCGCGGGCATATCCCGGAGCGGGACGGCATACTCAGCGGCCTGTATCTGCTGGAATACATGGCAACCGCCGGCATCACGGCGTCGGATATGGTGCGCCGTCTCTTTGACGCCGTTGGCGAACACCACTATGAACGGCGGGATGTCCGGTTTGACCCGACGGCGCGGGACGCCATCACCGGCCGGCTGGCCGGCGCGCCCGTAACCGAGCTGGCCGGTATGCCGGTTATCGGCAGCGATGACATCGACGGCCGCCGCTGGCTGCTGCCCGCCGGCTGGGTATCCGCCCGTTTCTCCGGCACCGAACCGCTGCTCCGCATCTACTGCGAAGCCGACACGCCGGCCAATGTAACCCGCCTGCTGGACGCAATGCAGGCGCAGCTGGGCGTGTAGTTCCAACCCAACCCATCATTCCCCGGCAACCCGTCCCCCCCGCAACCGCCGTACCATATAAAACCCATCACCGCCGCAAACACCATCCCCCATAAAACCATCATCTCCGCAAATACCATTCCCTAAAAACCGTCATCCCCGCAATCGCCATCCCACATAAAACCCATCATTCCGGCGCAAGCCGGAATCCACTCGCCCCGACAAGGAGTCTCCCCATGAACTACGCCAGCCCGCTGCGCCGCCTGATGGCGCATCTACTGGATATTATCCTGTTTTTCCTGACGCTGATTATCGGCTACATCATCTGGTGGCTGATTGTGCTGGGGCGCGGACAGACGCCGGGCAAGCAGCTGCTGGGCATCCGCGCCGTGCGCCGCGACGGCAACCGGGTCGGCTGGGGCCTTATGTTCGTCCGCGAAATCCTCCAGTTCGTTATCTGGCCCATCGGCGGCATCGGCCTGCTCGCCGACGGCATCCTGGTACTAATTGACGACGGGGAGCATCGCTCACTGATTGACCGGATTGTGGATACGGTAGTGGTTCGCAACTGACGGCCCCGGCGCGCCATCCCGTAATGTTTCCTCACTTGGAGGCAGCCCAATGCTTACCGACGCACAGCGGCAGCAAATCCTGAAGTTCTGCCAGGACTACCAAATAATGCGGATCTGGACGATGGACGAACCGCTGCTTAACGCGGCGGTGGACGCCGGCCGGCCTAGCGTCATCGTAACTTTCCGCCCGCATTGGGCTGCCGTACCCCAACAGTTCGCCCGGATGGAACGGGCTTTGGCCGCCATCATCGGCCCGGAAACCGTTCTCTACTCCACCGACGGGTTCAGCCCCCGTCTAACCGACAAAATCATCCAGCAGGCGACGCCGGTCTTTCCCGACCTGGCAACGGCGCCGGTCAATCGGAAAGCCGTTGCCAAGTTCTGCCGCAAGCACCATATCACCAGAATGTGGGTATTAGACGGCGCAGTGCCTAATGCGGAATGCGACCAACTCAAGCCCAGCGTCATTGCGGAAACGCACCCGGAACACCCGCTGGGTATAAAGGTGTTCAATCTCGAGCTGGATTTGCAGGAGCTGGTCTGTCTGGGGGCAACCTTTTACGCGTACCGCGGCGTGATTGATCCGGGCATCACCCCCCAGGAACTCAATGAAATTGCCGAGGTCTGGTATGCCGAACCTGCGTAGCGACCTGGGCCATATGCGCGCCGCCGCCGTTGAAGCTATTGCAATTCTGGGCGACGACGCCCTACCCGAACTGGAACGCAACCGTGAAAAGCAAGCCGCCTTGTGCTACCTGATTATCATTGCCGGCGAATCCGCCGCCCGAATCCGGCAACGCCAAGAACACTGGAATTATCCGGGGCTGAATTGGGGCAGCCTAATCGGAATGCGCCATGTGCTGGTTCATCAACACTACGATACCGATCTGTCGGAAGTCATCAAGGCCATTACCCAAGACCACCCCAACCTAATCTCCGCCATCGACGCCATCCTCCAGGACTTGACCTAAAATGACTACTCCAAACCCCGCCGCATCCGGCAGCCTGCTCAACCGTCTCCCCGTCAGCCGCAATATCCTGATTGCCGTCGGCATTGCCGCTGTGGCCTATGCCGTAGCGATAGTAGGCGCGCTGCTGTTCCGCTCCGACGATGGCATCGACAGCATAAACGGCTTCGTGGAGTACCTGTCCGGTTCGTCCGGCACCGGGCTCAGCGCCGCATTGGGCTTTACCTATGCCTACGCGGTGGGCCTGACCTCGGCGGTCAATCCCTGCGGATTTGCGATGCTGCCGGCCTACTTGGGACTGTATGTCAGCGGCGGCAACCAGGAGCGCGACCGCCGGCAGCCGCTGCTGTTGCTGGCCCGCGCCCTGATGGTCGGGCTGTCGGTATCGTTAGGGTTCGTCCTGCTGTTCGGCATCGTCGGCTTGGTCCTGGGATTGGGCGCGCAGGCGGTGCTACCGGCGCTGCCCTGGATTGGCCTGGCCATCGGCATACTGCTGATTGGCGCGGGCGCGTTTATAGCGGCCGGCGGCAAGATTTACACCAGCCTGGCGCAGCGGGCCGCCAACAAGATTGGCGACCCCGGACAGATGAACATTCCCAGCTATGTGCTGTTCGGAATCAGCTACGGGCTGGCGTCATTGAGCTGCACGTTGCCGCTGTTCCTGGCCGTGGTGGGGTTTGGCGTCGGCCAGTCATCGGGCTGGCTGGAAACGGCGGGCGATTTGCTGCTCTACGCCGCCGGTATGGGCACTGTGATACTGGCGCTGACGCTGGGGATGGCGGTCGCCCGCACAGTAATGGTGCGCTGGCTCCGCAAAGCGATGCCCTATGTTGGCATCGCCGGCGCCTGGCTGATGGTAGTCGCCGGCACCTACATCGTGTTCTACTGGCTGACGCTGGGCGGGTTGTTCAAATAGGGCGCAATCGCACCGCAACCGCCGGGCCTCTTACACCGTCATACGGGTGAAAGCCCAACCCAACCGTCATTCCAACCCCATACCGTCATTCCGGCGCAAGCCGGAATGTGGATTCACATTTCAAGTGCAACGCGGCGGCGGCGAATACTTCGGTGGGCGTCCGGTAGTTCAGGCACTGCCGGGGCGTATTGTTGTACGCTTGGATTGTGGCGGTAAGTTGCGCCGCCTGGATTTGCTTCAAGTTCGTCCGGCGCGGCAAAAACCGCCGCAGCCGGCCGATGGCATTCTCCACTCCCCCTTTTTGCCACGGCGACCTGACCTCACAAAAGTAAGTTGGGATGCCTTGGCTGTGCAGCCGATAGCGCCGGGCAAATTCCGTGCCGTTGTCAAAAGTTACGCTGCGCCGCAGCTCCGCCGGAAATGGCGACAGCATCCGCACCAGCGCCGCCCCAATCGGTTCGGCCGCCTTGCTCTGCGGACGCCAAGCCAGCAGCAGCCGGGAATGGCGCTCGTGCAACAGCAGCGCTTGGCCCTGATTGCGAACAGCATCAAATCAGCTTCCCAGTGGCCGGGCGTGCGGCGGTCCGCGGCCTCCGGACTGCGCCCTGACTATGTTGAGATTAGCGGCGGCGTCCCGCCCGGAATGCGGACGATAGTATTGCCGCCGCGCCGCCCGCGCCAACCCCGTTTGGACTTGCCCCGCGGCAGGCACAGCCGCCAGGAATAGTCCTTGGTGCGGGCCGGTTGAGCATAAATGAAGCGGTAGATGCTCTCGGGGGAGATGACCCGGCGTCCGCAATCCAGAGCCAGCCGGCCGGACACCTGGGCCGGCGACCAGCCGGCGCGCAGCCGGGACAGGACAGCATCCCGCAAGGCGGCGTCCCGTTCCAAGCGCGCGCCGCGCCAACAGCGGGCTTGGGCCTGCCGCTGCGCGTATTCGGGTTGATAGCCGCCGTTGGCGGAGGCATTGCGGTTTAGCTCCCGGGAGATGGTAGATGTCGCGCGATCCAAAGCCGCCGCGATTTCGCGTTTTGATAGTCCCGCGGTCGATAATCGGGCAATTTCGCAGCGCTCAACGATGCTGAGTTGTTGATAATGCGTTCCCATGGCAACACCATAACCTGGCGTTGCACTTCGTTGGTGAGTTTAGAGAATGACGATTGTAATGGCGTCGCAGTGACGAAAACGGACGCCGGACTGCGGTAAATCGTGATTTGAGTACACGCCCTAGCGCAGCGGCTGCGCCCTAATTGGAAACGCTGCGGGCTGGCTAACGCTGATTGACTGCTATTGACTGCTGTACTAGACTGCATCGCATCCCGCATGATCCGCGCAATTACCAGGAGCATCCCTTGTGACTACCGCTACCGCCGCTGCGTCCGTCATCATTCCTCCGACCCCGGTTGAGGCCCGCAATCAGATTGTCAGTATGGTGCGCGATTTCGTGCGCCGGGAAGTGGAGCCGGCGGCGCCCGCTCACGATGCCGATGACACCGTTCCCTACGAACTCATCGACCGGATGAAGGAGCTGGGGCTGTTCGGCATCACGATTCCGGAGGAATACGGCGGGATGGGGCTGGACTACACTACCTTTGCGATGATTTTTGAGGAAATCAGCAAGGGCTATATGGCGCTGACCGGCGCGCTGGGGACGCATCACATACTGGCCTATGTGCTGGCGCATTACGGCACGGACGAGCAGCGGCGGCAGTATCTGCCGCGCCTGGCCAGCGGGGCAATGCGCGGCGGCCTGGCGCTCACCGAACCCGGCGGCGGCAGCGACGTGGGCGCATTGCAGACCCGCGCCGTTAAAGACGGCGAGGAGTATGTCGTCAACGGCTCCAAAATGTTCATCACCAACGCCGATTCCGGGGACGCTTTCTGCCTGCTGGCGCGCACCAACCCCGACCCGGCGCTGAAGCATCGGGGGCTGTCGGCATTTGTGATTGAGAAAGGCGATCCGGGCTTTAAAGTGGGGCGGCATCTGGACAAGCTGGGCTACCGGGGGCTGGATACCTGCGAACTGGCTTTTGAGGATTTTCGCATCCCCGCCGACAGCCTGATTGGCGGCGCGGAGAACGCCGGCTTCGGCCAGGTGATGAGCGGGCTGGAAACGGGGCGCATCAATGTAGCGGCGCGCGCCGTGGGCGTGGCTCAGGCGGCCCTGGACGCCTCAATGCGCTACATCCAGCAGCGGGAAACTTTTGGCGTTCCCATCAGCCAGCACCAGGCCATCCAGCTGAAAATCGCCGATATGGCGACCAAGATACAGGCGTCGCGGCTGCTGGTGTACGATGCGGCGGCCAAGAAAGACGGCGGCGACCGCATTGACCTGGAATCGGGGATGGCGAAGCTGTTCGCCAGCGAAGTCTGCGGCGAAGTGGCGATGGAAGCGATGCGGATTCACGGCGGCTACGGCTACACCAAAGATTTCCCGGTAGAACGCTACTACCGGGACGCGCCGCTAATGATAATCGGAGAGGGGACAAACGAGATAATGCGGCTGGTAATCGCGCGGCAGCTGCTGCGCCGGCCGGAGTATCAGCTGTAGGCGGCAGAACCAATGATTGCGCCGCAGTGGGCCGAGTCTGCGCTGGCCCCGGCATACCGCCACTCTGGCGTTGCCTTGCATCATGGCGACTTTTTGCGGGTGTCGGCGGACTGGCCGGCGCCGACGGTGATTATTGCGGACGGGCCCTATGGCGTAGGCAGTTTTCCGGGAGATCCGGCATCCCCCGAATTGCTGCCTGAATGGTATCGTCCGCACATTGCCCGCTGGTCGGAACGGGCGCTGCCGGAAACTACGCTGTGGTTCTGGAATACCGAAATCGGCTGGGCCAGCGTACATCCGACGCTGGCGGAACAAGGCTGGGAATATCGTTCCTGCCAGATCTGGGACAAAGGCATTGGGCATATCGCCGGCAACGCCAACAGCAAGACGCTGCGCCGCTTTCCGGTAGTTACCGAAGTTTGCGCGCAGTATGTCCGCAAAGTTACCGTTGGCGGGAATGGCAACGGCAGCAGGAATGCTAAAGCCATGAGCATCAAGCAATGGCTGCGCTCCGAATGGGAGCGTAGCGGCCTGCCGCTTTACGCGGCCAATGCCGCTTGCGGGGTCAAGAACGCTGCCACGCGGAAATATCTGACGCAGTGCCATCTGTGGTATTTTCCGCCGCCGGACGCCTTTGCTTTGCTGGCCGATTACGCTAACAGGTATGGCCGTCCCGAAGGCAAGCCGTATTTCAGCCTGGACGGAGCAAGCCCGGCGACGGCTGATGAATGGTCGCGGATGCGCGCCAAGTTCCATTGCGCTGTCGGGATTACCAATGTCTGGAGCGAGCCGGCGGTGCGCGGAGAGGAACGGCTCAAGCAGGGTTATCGGTGTGTCCATATCAACCAGAAGCCGCTGCGCCTGCTGGAACGGATTATTCTGGCGTCGTCAGACCCGGACGACGTGGTTTGGGAACCCTTTGGCGGCTTGTGTTCCGCCGCCATAGCTGCCGTGAACACGGGACGCCGCTGCCACAGCGCCGAAATCCTGCCGGAATACTATGATGCGGCGGTGCGGAGGCTGGCCGATTATGCCGCGTCCTGAACTATTGGAGCCGGCCGGCTCCTGGCCCCATTATGCGCTTTATCGTCGGGTGCTCGACGCCGTCTATGCGATTCCGGCCCACTTTGCCAGCCGAACCGTTATTGAGGGAATCGTCGCTACCGATTTGCAAACGCTCAACACCGTGCTGGGCGCCAGCATTGAGGAACAAGTCGTCGCGACATTGAACCGGATGCGCCCGGTTTGGGATCCGGATGACCAGTACCAGCAGTTTTTCTTTCAGCGACAGGCGCAGGCCTTTCCCGACGTCCTGCTCAAATCCGACCGCAATGGGCAGGAAATTATCCTGGGGATTGAACTTAAGGGTTGGTACTTGCTGGCCAAAGAAAAAGCGCCTAACTTTCGTTTCACTACTACTTCTGCCGCCTGCGCTGCTGCGGATCTAATCGTCGCTGTACCGTGGGCATTGGGCAATGTACTCTCCGGCAGCCCGGTGGCCTACAAGCCCTACGTCGTTCACGCCAGGTATGCGGCGGAATACCGCAATTATTGGTGGACGGAAGTGCGGGAGACGCAAAGCGATGCCAGCATTACATCCCCGACCGAAGTAAATCCTTATCCGGCAAAAAGCGATCCGGTTGCCGACCGTCCTGCCAGCGACCGGGGCGGCAATTTTGGCCGGCTGGCGCGAACTGGTATTATGGACGCGTATATTGATGAGACGCTCAATCTGCCTCTCTCCGGCATTCCGGCGCGAGACTGGATTGACTTTCTGCGGCGGTTCGAGCAGTAGCCGCCGGCGAGGTTGCTTTTATGACCACATCCGCTACCCCCATTCGCCTTACCGAGCTTTCGCATTGCGCCGGTTGAGCGGCCAAGCTTTCTTTGGAGGACCTGGGCCAGGTCCTGAGCTATGTTCCGCTGCTGCGGCATCCCGACTTGCTGGTGGGGGCGGAAACGGGCGATGACGCCGCCGTTTATCGTATTAACGATGACACGGCGCTAATCGTAACCGTGGACTTTTTCCCGCCTATCACCGACGATCCTTACGAGTTCGGGGCGATTGCCGCCGCCAATTCGCTGTCGGATGTGTACGCGATGGGCGGCCGGCCGTTGATTGCCCTCAATGTGGTGGGCTTTCCGGCGGCGCTGGACAAGTCCATCCTGGGGCGCACTTTGCAGGGCGGCTACGCCAAGGCCGCCGAGGCCGAATGCCTGATTGTCGGCGGCCATACCGTGGACGACCCGGAGCCCAAGTACGGCCTTTCCGTCATTGGAGTGGTGGAGCCCGGCAAGCAAGTGAGCAACGCCGGCGCCCGGCCCGGCGATGTACTGGTGTTGAGCAAACCGCTGGGAACGGGTATCATCACTACGGCTGGCAAGCAGGGCGTCGTTGACCCGGCGGTGCTGGCCGGCGCGGTGGATACGATGGCCGCGCTCAACCGGCCCGCCGCCGCCGCGATGACCAAAGTGGGCGTCAACGCCGCTACCGATATTACCGGGTTCGGGCTGATGGGGCATCTGAAAAGTATGGTGAAAGGCAGCGGGGTGGCCGCCGAAATCAGCCGGGCCGCCGTTCCGACGCTGCCGGGAGTGGCCGAGCTGCTGGAACGGGGCATCGTACCCGGCGGCACACACCGCAATGTCGGCAGCGTGGCGGACGCGGTAAGCTGGGATGCGGCGCTTACCGACAACGATCGGCTGCTGCTCTGCGACGCGCAGACTTCCGGCGGGCTGCTGATGTCGGCGCCGGCGGAGCGGGCCGATGCGCTGGTTGCCACTCTGCGGGACGAGGGCGCGCCCTGCGCCGCCATAGTAGGACGCATCACCGACGGGCCGGCCGGCAGCATCGTTGCCCGGCCCTGAACCGAGATCAGAACCGTACTCATGCACGCACACACGCACGCTTTAAAAAGAGGTAACGCTATGCCTATCTTTCGACAGGGAAATCGGGACGGGGACGACCCGGCGACTATCATCCGGGCCAAAGACCGGGAGATTGCGGAGTGCCGGACGCTAATCAGCAAGCAGTCCCGGCACATCAACGACCAGGAAACGGTAATCACTACCCAGCGGGGGATGATTGCCACCCTGATGGAGAAACTTTCCTATTACGAGGAGCGGCTGAACGAGTTTGACCGGCGCATCAACGAGCAGGAACGCCGCACTGAGGAGATGGAGCAGCGGATGGAGGAACTGGCGCTGCAAGTGGAGTGGATTCAGCGCAATATCCTGGGCGTCAGCGCAACCCGCCGCCCTGAGGATTACATCTGCTAGGGGCAGTCGTTAGCGCAACGGTCGCTCCGGCTGCCGGTCAGTCGTTCCGTCTATTTGCCATTCCGGCAGCGTACCCGTCATTCCAACATCTCAACCGTCATTCCAACATCTCAACCGTCATTCCAAACCCTCAACCGTCATTCCGGCGCAAGCCGGAATCCAGGCCCCCAACCGGAGTTGCCCCAATGACTACATCGCCGCCGCAAACTACGCCGCAGTCGCCCTCGGCAGCGCCGGAATTTGGCCTCAAGCGCCCCGACCAGGTGAAAACCGCTCCGCCGGCCGGGGAGCGCGTTCCGCCGGGGCAGTTCGTGGCCAAGACTTTCCCGGTGCTAACCTACGGCGATACGCCGCAGATTGACTTGGCGGCATGGCGCATCCGGGTGTGGGGGATGGTGGAACGGGAGCTTACGCTGGACTGGACGCAGTTTTGCGCGCTGCCTCAAGTGGCAGTGGACGCCGATTTCCATTGCGTTACCCAATGGTCGGCGCTGGACCAGACCTGGGAGGGCGTAACGGTTGCCGCGCTGCTGGACGCCGCCGGCATACGGCCCGAAGCCCGCCATCTTATGGCGCACTGCTATGGCGATTACACTACCAATATCCCGTTGGAACTGGCGCTGTCGGAGGGGCTGCTGGCCCGCCGGCAGAACGGCGCCGAGCTGGGCCGGGATCACGGCTGGCCGCTGCGTTTGGTAATCCCCAGCCGCTACGGGTGGAAGTCAGCCAAGTGGGTCAACGGCATTGAGCTGCTGGCGGAGGATGCGCCGGGGTTTTGGGAGCAGCGCGGCTACAACAACAACGGGGATCCGTGGCAAGAGGAACGGTTCTGGCCGGAGCTGACGAAGTAGGTCGGCCGGCGCCAAAAAGAGGCCGCCCGGCGGATATATGCCGGGCGGCCTTTACGGGGGCGCTTTGCTAGAGGCGCGCAGTGCGGGCTATGCCGCGCGCAGCAAGCCTTCGCTGACGCCGGGTCCGGGTACGGAGCCGGCGGGGATCTTTTCCGGCTGCGGCGCCGTGCCGTTGTCCAGCGCGTCGGGCAGCGGGGCGTCCAGATCCCGCTGCAAGCCGCACTGGATGCAGCTGACAAAGATGCCGTATATGTCCCGCCGCAGTTCCAGGTCGCCGCGGCACTTGGGGCAGGCGTTGAATTTGATTTTCATAATGGCCTCCTTGTGAGTTATGGATTTGCCGTCAGCTCTATAACGCATCAGCAAGTTGCCGTCATTGAAATATACGCACGCTGTCGCCGTTTGGATTGTCGGTCTCTGCGCTGGCGTCGCCCTGGTCATCCCGTCGTTCAATCGTTCAATCAATTTTCCAATTTTCCGTCAAGCGAATGATAGACCTTGACATCGGGCGTGTCAAGTCTTATTATGCTGATTAACCTAATGTGAATAATTTCACGCACTGCAACCCGGCGGCCCGCTTGGGGCATCGGGATGCGGCGCGGCAGAAATCAGCAATGGCTCAAATACAGCGTCAATCGCCCAGAATGTCCAACTCCCGTACCATCCGGTTGGAACCTTACCCGGCGCCCAGTTTTGAGGCGCCCCCGGATTGGAACGGCGTTCCGGCGTCGCGTCCGCCGGCCGATGACGGAGCTGCCGGCGGGGTTAGCATCGGCAACGCTGCTGCGCCGGGCGCACCCCGCAGCGCCAATGCCAGCGTCAACCCGGCCGGCGCTGCCGAGCTGGAGGGCGTGTACATCATCTCCGTAGCCGCCCGGCTGCTGGAAATGCATCCGCAGACCCTCCGCAAGTATGAACGGCTGGGATTAATCCAGCCCGGTCGCACCATCGGGATGCTGCGTTTATACTCCCGGGAGGATTTGCGCCGGGTGATGCTGATACGGCATCTGATGGACAACCTGGGGCTGAACCTGGCCGGCGTGGAGTTCGCGCTCAACCTGGTGAACAATCTGAATGTATTTTCCCGACGGCTGGCCCGCGCTACCGGGGATGCCGAAATGTCGGCGCAAATCCGGGATGAAGTGGCTCTGCTCTGCCGCAGCCTCAGCCTGCCGACGCCGGACTGATGCCGACGACTAATGCCTACGAGCGCCCGCGGCAACGATTCATCCCCGACCATTCGCAAACCGAAATCAGGAAACGCTAAATGGCAAACGAAGTGATTAACGACAATCCCGACGGCGACCGGGCGGTGCCCGCTGCCGATTTCTACTCCGTATCCCCGGAAGCGGCGGCCAGCCCGGACGGAACTGCGCCGGAAGCGGATGCGGACGAGCTATCGGCCGCGGCAAGCCCGGAGCCGGTAACGCCGGAGCAGGAAGCGGCGCTGCTACGGGCCGCCCTGTCCGAAGCTAACGAGGAGATCGCCCGCCAAGCCGACGCCGTGCAGCGCGGCCAGGCCGACTTAGCCAATATGCGCCGCCGCCATGACGAGGAACGCATCGGCATTCGCCAGCAGGCCAACAGCGGCCTGCTCGTCCGGCTGCTGCCCATCGTGGACGAACTGGATCTGGCGGTCAGTCATCTGGACAAATCCGGGCTGGACAAGTCGGGGCCGGCAAAATCCGACGGGGACGGCGCGGACGCCGCTGCCGACTCCTGGTCGGAAGGCGTGCGTCTGATCCGGCGCAAGCTGGCGGCTTTTCTGGAATCGGAGGGCGTTACCCGCATCGCAGCGTTGGGCGAACCTTTCAACCCGGAACTGCACGAAGCCGTCGGAATGGCGCAGGTAGCCGGCGCCGAACCGGGCAGCATCGTAGAGGTGCTGCGCCAGGGCTACCTGCTGCACAACCGCGTCGTGCAGGCGGCGCAAGTAGTAGTGAATCAGTAAAACGGAATATCGCAAATCGGGGCCGCCGGAGTGTTCGGCGGCCAACCCGGCAAACCGGACTGGAGGATAAACGACAATGGCAAAAATCCTGGGCATCGATCTCGGCACTACCAACTCGGTGGCGGCCGTCATTGAGGCTGGCGAGGCGGAAGTCGTCGAGAACGCCGAGGGCAACCGCATCACGCCCTCGGTGGTGGCGGTGAACACCCGCAGCGGCGAGCGTTATGTGGGGCAGATCGCCAAACGGCAGGCGGTAACGAACCCGGAGAACACTATCTTTTCCGTCAAGCGGCTGATGGGGCGCCGTTTTGACGACCCGGAAGTGCAGGGCGCGGCGAAGCGTCTGCCCTATAAAGTGGTTGCCGGCGGCAACGGCGACGCCCATGTTGAAATGTCCGGCCAGGCTTACGCCCCGCCGCAGATTTCCAGTATGGTGCTGCAAAAAATCCGGCAGGACGCCGAGGCCAAGCTGGGCGAAAGAATTACGCAGGCCGTGATTACCGTGCCGGCTTATTTCAACGACTCGCAGCGACAGGCCACCAAAGACGCCGGCACCATCGCCGGCCTGGATGTGCTGCGGATTATCAACGAACCGACGGCGTCATCGCTGGCCTACGGCATTGACAAGCAGCAGACCGATTCCACGGTGGCCGTCTTTGACCTGGGCGGCGGCACTTTTGACATCACCATCTTGCAGCTGGGGGACGGCGTGTTTGAGGTGCTGTCCACCAACGGCGACACTTTCCTGGGCGGCGATGACTTTGACGATGCCATCCTCAATTGGCTGGTAGCCGAGTTTCGCGCTGAAACGGGCATTGACTTGACGCAGGATCGGATGGCGCTGCAACGGCTGCGCGACGCCGCCGAGCGCGCCAAGATTGAGCTGTCCAGCACGCTGGAAACCGAAATCAACCTGCCCTTTATCACCGCCGACGCCAGCGGGCCGCAGCATCTGGTCAAGCCGCTCAGCCGCGCGCGTATGGAGCAGCTGGTAGCGGATCTGATTGGCCGCACAGCGGAGCCCTGCCGCCGGGCGATCAGCGACGCCGGCATCGCCGCCGGCGGCATTGACGATGTGATACTGGTCGGCGGAATGTCGCGGATGCCGGCGGTGCAGTCCAAAGTGCAGGAAATCTTTGGGCGGGAACCATCCCGCTCGGTGAACCCGGACGAAGCGGTAGCCTTGGGCGCCGCTATCCAGGCCGGCGTCCTGGGCGGCGAAGTGGGCGACATTGTGCTGCTGGATGTAACGCCGCTGACGCTGGGCATTGAAACGCTGGGCGGCGTTACTACCGCGCTGATTTCCCGCAACACTACCATCCCAACCAAGAAAACCGAAACCTTTACTACCGCCGCGGATTCCCAGCCCAGCGTGGACATTCATGTGCTGCAAGGCGAGCGGCCAATGTCCGCCGACAACAAGACGATTGGTCGCTTTATGCTGGACGGCATCCTGCCGGCGCCGCGCGGCATCCCTCAAATCGATGTTACCTTTGACATTGATTCCAACGGCATCCTCAGCGTGTCGGCGCAGGATAAAGGCACCGGCAAAGAGCAGCGCATCGTCATCCAGACCAGCAGCGGCCTGGCGCAAGAGGATATTGACCGGATGATGGCCGACGCGCAGCAGAACGAGGAAGCGGATCGGCAGCGCCGCGCCGAAATTGAAACGCGCAACCAGGCCGACAGCCTGGCGTACTCTACGGAGCGGCTGCTCGCCGAAAACTCTGAAACGCTGCCGGCGGACCTGAAAGCGGAGGCGGAGGGCAAACTGGAGGCGCTGCGTACCGCCATCGCCGCCAACAATGTGCCGCAGATGCAGACGGCGATGAACGAGCTGAACGAGGCCCTGCAACGGGTCGGGCAGGCCGTCTATTCGCAGCAGCAACCGCCTCCCGGGGGAACGGCCGGCGGCACTGGCACTGGCCCTGGCACGGAAGCCGGCGCGCCCCCGGATGACGCCGTGGAAGGCGAGTTCCGGGAAGTGTAGGAGAGCGGCCTGCCCCTTGCCCGGTCTGCCAGATGGGGTAAAGGACAGGCCGCAGCGTAAAAATCTTGTAAATCAGGGCGTTGACCGGGTAAATTGGCGTTGGAAGTGCTATAATGGCGTCAAGCTCTTACCCGACGGCGGCGGTTGTACTGCCGGCCGCAGGAGAAATGCAATGAACGCATCACCAAGAGAGAACCTGGAAGTCAGCGGACAGGCCAGCGACAACCCCGTTGCCGGCGGCATTGCCGCCATCAGCGTTGACGCGCCGCTGGGGGCCGACCTGTCGGCCTTTGACCTGGATGCGCTGACGCCCTTGCAGGCGCACTATCTGGACACGCTGCGGCAGCTGATTGTCGTCAAGAACGAATATCAGAACGCCCCGGAGTACGAACCCTGGATGATGGACGCCGTAAAGCGTTCCATCTACTCGGCGCTGCGCGATTGCATCGAGGCCGACATCGGCGAAGTCGCCAAGGCTCTGATTAACAGCGATAATCAGGGGCACTGACGGCGCCGGCATCTGGCCGGCCGACTGCCTGATACGCCGGGGCCGGCTGGCGCCGGGCGAAATAGCGAGGAACCGAGCCGCCGGGGTCGGAAACGGCGGGCGGCGAGGTTTGACAGTCGGGTTTTGCGCTGTGTTATACTGCATTCGTCCTTGCGCCGAGGTGGTGGAAATGGTAGACACGCGGTCTTGAGGGGGCCGTGGGCTTTCGCTCGTGTGGGTTCAAGTCCCGCCCTCGGCACCATCCGATGCAGTTGCCGGCGATTATGGCCGCAATTGCGGTGGGCAGTTGGAATACGGGCCATACGAAAAGGCGCGTCAGTTATAGGCATTTACGAGGCGACGTAGCCAAGTGGACTAAGGCGGAGGTCTGCAAAACCTCTATTCGGCGGTTCGAATCCGCCCGTCGCCTCCAATTCCAATTTATTCATTTCACGCGCCGGCGGCTGCGCCCGGCCGACAATGCACTGCATAATTTGCCTATCAGCACAGCAGACCCGCGCAACGCACTGAATGGCCACGCGTTGCGCGTTTATCTTTAATCTAATCGGATAATCCGTCCCTTTGCCGGGATGGCGAAATGGTAGACGCGGCGGACTTAAAATCCGCTACCCCTGATGGGGTGTGGGGGTTCGAGTCCCTCTCTCGGCACTAACAGCAGATAGCCGGCTATGTACACACACGCTAATCCGAAAAAGCCGGCCGGAGCCCGCAAAACGCTTGCCGCCTTGGCATCTCATACGATGTTCTGGGTGTCAGTGGCGCTGGGGCGTCGCCCTTTGGCGTCCCCACCGTTGCAACTGGCGGTCATCACGGCGTTCTGGGCGGTGATGACGCCGCTGGCGTCTGCTGCTCTGCTGGGTGGTCTGACCGCGCTGGTTGGCCTGCCGCCTCTGGATTTCGCCCTGAATTTCCTGGGCCGGGCTTTCATTGATCTGTCCGGCCTGATTGCCAACCTGGGGTTGATCATATTTTTCATATCCGCCCTGTACTATGGCGTCAGCCCGGCGCTGCCGGGCCAGCTATTGCACCGCTCCCTGACGGCTAGAGTTGCGGCGCGTTTTACGCTGCTTTGCTCCCTGTGGACGCCGGATCAAGTCGGCAGCGTTGCCCTTTCGGCCAACCGGCATAGCGTGTTGGCTGCACTGACCCGCCCTAGCCGCGTCGCTCTATGCACAGCGGCAGATCTGGCGGGTCCCTCCCCCCGGCTGGAATAGCCGGCGACTGCTTTCTCTTTCATCGGCCCCGGCGCGTCCGACGCGTTGGGGTCTAGGGCTACGGCCGGCTTGCCGCCGCGCCAGCCCAATGACCCGGAAAGAAAGGAGTCGCTATGACTACCCGAAGGATTTTTGCCGCCCTGCTGACGGCGGCTCTGCTGATTGCCGGCCTGGCCGCGCTGTCCTGCGTTGCGCCGCCGGAACCGCTGCCCACCCATACCCCCTACCCAACGCAGTCGCCGCTGCCTACGCTGACGCCGTTCCCGACCTGGACGCCGGCGCCCACGGCGACGCCTTACCCTACGGCAACGCCCTACCCCACGCCAACGGCTTTGCCAACCTATACGCCGGCGCCGACGCACACACCATACCCGACCTATACGCCGGAGCCGACCAGCGCATGGCCGGATTGGCAAACCTATCGGCACAACGACGAGCGGGACGACGGCGGCGAATGCGATGACCGCCCCAACTTTGAGGTTGAACTGCTGCCGGAATGGACTACCGAAAGCACATCTTGCGATTTTGCCTGGTTCTCTTCACCAGACGCCACAATGTCAATCTCAATTCTGGACGGGCAGGGTTACAGCGCATCCCAGTTGGTCGCTATGGACGAACTGTTCGATGACTTGCACCGCGAGTATTCCTATCAGCATACACAGTCTGGCCAGACTGTGTACGTTACGATTCACAATGCCGCGACAATTGTGCATCGAGGAGAACCGGTGATTTATCAAACATTAACCGAGAGGTTACCCGCCTCATCACAGTACTGCGATGAAACGGGCTATCGTCTCTTCATTCTGTCGCGATCTTGGCGCAGCCATTCGCAAAAAGCCATCACGGTGAAATTGCTGCGGTGCGAATCGGAGCAAGTGAACGAGACCGATTTGATGCGCCTTTTGTACTCGTTCCGCTTGATTGCGCCCTACTGACGCGGGAGGGGCGCGCCAAGTCTGCGCCGCTGTGGTCGGGACAGCAAGACTGCCCGGCGGCAGCGGCGTAACCGTCGGAATGTGCTAATATCATCCCCAACACTCGCATCCCTTTGCCGCCCGGCGAACCTATCGCCCCGGAGGTTTCTATTATGACGCAAAACACCGGCGCTTTTGAGGCCCTGCTCCAGGAAGATCGTACTTATCCGCCGCCGTCCGATTTCGTTGCCCAGGCCAACATTGCCGACCCCGCCGTTTATGACGAGGCCCGCCAGGATCCGCAAGCATTCTGGGCGCGGTTCGCCGGCGAGCTGGACTGGTTCAAGCCTTGGGATACCGTGCTGGACTGGTCGGACGCCCCCTTTGCCAAGTGGTTCGTCGGCGGACAGCTGAATGTGTCCTACAACTGCATTGACCGCCATCTGAACGGGCCGCGCAAGAATAAGGCCGCCATCATTTGGGAGGGGGAGCCCGGCGACTGGCAGGTCTATACCTATCGGGATTTGTACCGGGAGGTCTGCAAGTTCGCCAACGGCCTCAAAAGTCTGGGGGTGTCAAAGGGCGACCGGGTTACCATCTACCTGCCGATGGTGCCGGAGCTGCCCATTGCGATGCTGGCCTGCGCCCGCATCGGCGCGCCGCACAGCATCGTTTTCGGCGGGTTCAGCGCCGAATCGCTGCGCGACCGCATTGAGGATTCGCAGTCTAAAGTGATGATAACCGCCGACGGCGGCTGGCGGCGCGGCAACATCATTCCCCTCAAGCAGAACGCCGACGCGTCCATCGCCGGCGATACCCCGGTGGAAAGCGTGGTCGTCGTCCGCCGCACCCAACACGCCGACGACCAGATGCAGGACGGCCGCGATGTTTGGTGGCACGACCTGGTTGCCGGCCAGCCGCTGAACTGCGCGCCGGAGCCGATGGACAGCGAGGATCTGCTCTTTATGCTGTACACCAGCGGCACTACCGGCAAGCCCAAGGGCATCGTTCACACTACCGGCGGCTACCTTACCGGCACTTATGCCACCAGCAAATGGATTTTTGACCTCAAAGAGGATGATGTCTATTGGTGCACTGCCGACATCGGCTGGGTTACCGGCCACAGTTACATCGTCTATGGCCCGCTGGCCAACGGGGCCACTTCGGTAATGTACGAAGGTTCGCCGGACTGGCCCGACCGGGATCGGTTCTGGGCCATCGTGGAGAAGTATGGCTGCACCATCTGCTACACGGCGCCCACGGCCATCCGCACTTTTATGCGCTGGGGCGAGGAATACCCGGCACGGCGCGATTTGTCATCGCTGCGGCTGCTGGGCACCGTGGGCGAACCCATCAACCCGGAGGCGTGGGTCTGGTACTGGCAGCATATCGGCGGCGGACGCTGCCCGGTTGTGGATACCTGGTGGCAGACGGAAACCGGCTCCGTGCTGATTACGCCCTTGCCGGGCATCACTACGCTGAAGCCGGGCAGCGCGACGCAGCCGTTCCCCGGCATTGACGCCGCCATCCTGGACGAGCAGGGCAACGCAGTCGGCCCCGGCGGCGGGGGGTATCTGGTCATCCGGCAGCCCTGGCCGAGTATGCTGCGCGGCATTTACGGCGACCCGGAACGGTTCAAGCAGCAGTACTGGAGCAACTACGAGGGCATCTACTTTACGGGCGACGGCGCCAAGCTGGACGAGGAATCCTACTACTGGCTGCTGGGCCGGGTGGATGATGTCATCAATGTATCGGCGCACCGCATCAGCACGATGGAAGTGGAGTCGGCGCTGGTGGACAACAGCAAGGTAGCGGAGGCCGCCTGCATCGGGCGCAGCCATGATGTGAAAGGACAGGCCATCGTCGCTTTCGTAACGCTCAAAGACCGGGTGCCCGGTTCAGATGCCATCGTGGGCGAGCTGAAGCAGCACGTAGCCGGCAAAATCGGCCCGATGGCCCGCCCGGACGACATTTATTTCGCCGCGGAGCTGCCCAAGACGCGCAGCGGAAAGATAATGCGCCGCCTGCTCCGGGATGTAGCCGAAGGCCGCGCCCTGGGCGACACCACTACGCTGGCCGACCCGGCAGTAGTGGAGATGCTGAAAGAGCAGTACGGGGACGAGGATTAGCCGGCCTGTCGGCAAGATGCTACCATAGCTGCGTTACAATCGCCGTGCCGTAGAGCATCGTCACGGCGGTTGCAACTCAGCCTCTGGTCAGCAAGGAGGTATATCGTGCAAGCCGCTAATACCACTTTTGGAGAGCTGGTTGACGGAACGAAGCAGTTCATTATCCCCGTGTTCCAGCGTGATTATGCCTGGACGGCGGATAACTGGCAACAGCTTTGGGATGACATCGCGCGCGCCGGCAGCATTGGTAGCGGTGGGCATTTCGTCGGCTCCATAGTTCAAGTGCCGGATACGACCGTCGCGGCGCGTCCGACGTACTTGGTCATTGACGGGCAACAGCGGCTTACGACCCTAACGATTCTGGGCGCCGCGCTGTGCCACCATATAAAGGAGAATCCGGCACAGGATAGCGCCGAACTTCCGTTGGTGGCGGAAATGGAGAATAAATTTCTCTTGAACCAATACCGCGACGGCAGCGATCGATACAAACTAGCGCTACGTCGCGCTGATGACGAAACTTTAAGGGCAGTTGTAGATGGCAAATCTCTGGACGACTTGGCCGGGCCAAAGTCATCCCGCGTTGCCGATGCATACCAGTATTTCCGCCGTCGATTGAGCGAAGCAAATACCAGCCTTGGGGAAATTTATCGTGGTATAACGCAACTGCGTGTTGTTGAAATTTCCCTGGACCGTGCCATTGACAACCCGCAGGCGGTCTTTGAGAGTATGAATGCCACGGGCGTCGAACTTACACCGGGCGACCTGGTGCGAAACTACTTGCTGATCGGACTGCCGGAACCGGAGCAAACCAGGCTTTACAACGAATACTGGAGTGCGGTTGAAACCCTGTTTCGCCAGAACGACGGCACTATGAACGACAACGCACTCAATCTGTTCCTGCGCGATTATGTCGCTTTGAAACACGGCACGAACCAGGAACCGCGGACCAACGAAATTTACCGGCGCATCAAAGCGTACATTGACGGCCAGCGCAACGAAGGGGCGTCGATAGAATCGCTGCTTGACGACATTCGCCGGTTCGCGAGGTACTATGCCGCTTGGAATCGGCGCACGGGCGTAGCACAGTCGGAGCCGGAGCTGGCGGATGCGTTGCGCCGGCTCCGCTGGCATGGAACTCAGTCGGGTATGCTCACGATGCTGCTTTATGACTGCTACGATCGCGGCAAAAGCTTGTCCAATCAGGAATTCATACAGAGTTTGAATCTGCTTGCGAGCTACCTGGTCAGGCACGCCGTGCTCGGGCATCAGATCCGCAGCTACTGGCGCATCTTTGCAGACATGGCGCGGGACATCGCCAGCGATACGCCGGCGGAATCGTTGCGTAATACCCTGGTCCAGGAACGGGGCTATTATGGATTTTGGACATTCCCCAAAGACGAAAGGTTCGGCGCGGCTTTGCGGAACGGCGAGCTGTACCATTCTCCCCGGATTTGCAAGTACGTACTGGATTGGCTGGAAAACGCCAATCAAAAGGAACCCAGCCCGGTCGCCAACTACTCCATCGAGCATATTATGCCGCAGTCGCTGACACAGGAGTGGCGTGAAATGCTCGGCGACGATGCCGAGCAAGTGCACCTGGAGTGGCTGCACCGTTTGGGCAATTTGACGCTTACGGCTTACAACAAGCCCATGTCTAATAAGCCGTTTATGGAAAAGAAAACTACCTGCGGCGGTTTCAACGAAAGCGCGGTGCGCCTGAATCAATTTGTGCGGGAGCAGTCGGAATGGACGGCTGTTCAGATGCAGGAACGGGGCAAACGACTCGCTGAGGATGCTCTGACAATCTGGCCGTATCCGCCGCCCGCTTAACCATTTGCGGAGGTTCATCATGATTGCCCAACCCCTGCCGGCCCTAGACCGGCCCCGACCATTCCAAAACCTTTACGACGAAAACGGCGTTTTCTACCCTGAGGAGGACGGTGTACCTTTGGCTGACGGATTTTATCAGGAGCCTTTGTTTGTCCGCGCCGTCTCCACTCTGGAGATGCATTTCAGCGACCGCCCCGATGTAGCGGTCAGCGGCAATACATTCGTCTATTACGAACCGGGCGCGCCGCAGCGTTTTGTGTCCCCGGACTGCTATGTTGCTTTCAATGTTGATGTTGACCACATCATCTACCGCAACACTTATCGGGTTTGGGAGATGGGCAAGGCGCCTGATTTTGTCTTGGAAATCGCGTCCGAAAGCACGGCGCGCCGGGATGTGCGCGACAAGCCGGCGCTGTACGCCAGCATCGGGTTCGGCGAATACTGGCTTTATGACGCCACTGCGGACAGCGCTCATTACGGCGCGCCGCTGCGGGGTGGTTACCTGGCCGATGGCCGCTACGAACCCTTCCCGATCGCAACCGAACCGGACGGCCTTATCTGGGGACACAGCCCGGCATTGGGACTGGATCTGTGCTGGGACGATGGCCGGCTCCGCTACCGCAATCCCGAAACGGGCGAGTTCCTGATGGATTACGAGGAATACCGGGACGCGTTCCAAGAATCGGAAGCGGCGCTGCAAGAATCCGAATTGGCACTGCAAGAATCCGAAGCGGCGTTGCAAGAATCCGAAGCGGCCCGCGTTGCCGCCGAAGCCGAAGCTGCCGCCTTGCGTGAACGGCTGCGGCAGTTGCAGGCGCAGCAAAACCAGGCGTCCTGACCGCAGTGCCGGCGTCTTTGTGGATAGCAAAGGGCTGATTTATGAACGCAGCGTTTTGCTATAATGCCGTTCAATCCGCCACCCATTTCCCTACGAGGTTCGTTATGGCTACTCCCCCTGCTGCTCTGGCTCCGGCTCCCCCGGGCATTGACCCGGAGCTGGCCTACCTTTACGACGAAAACGGCGTTTTCTACCCGGAAGCCGACGGTGAACCGATGCCCGATGCCACTTACCAGGACCACACCATCCGCTCCGCCCGCTTCCAGCTGGACCATCACTTCCGCCGCAGCCCCGATACTTACGTTGGCGGCAATACCCTCATCTACTACGAGCAGGGCAACCCCCGCCGTGTCGTATCCCCGGATTGCTATGTCGCTTTTGATGTGGATTTCGCCATCATTCATTACCGCGACTGCTACCGCGTGTGGGATATGGGCAAGCCGCCGGACTTCATTATGGAAGTCGCCTCAAAATCCACGGCCGGCAACGACACCGGCGAGAAAATGCGGATCTACGCCGGTATGGGTGTCGCCGAGTACTGGCTGTTTGACAAGATGCCGGACGGGAAATACTACGGCTTCCGGCTGGCCGGCTATCGCCTGGTTAACGGGAATTACGAACCCTTTGCGGTAGTTGAGAACAGCATCGGCAATCTCAACGGCTACAGCCCGACCCTGGGGCTGGACATTCGCTGGGAGTACGACAGCGTTTGGGATGAGGGCAAAATCCGCTTCTACGACCCGCTGGCCGGAACTTACCTGCTGGACTACGAGGAATCCCTTTTCGCCATTGACGAAGCCGATGCCGCTCGCCAGCAGGCCGAAACCGCTTTACAGGAATCGGAAACTGCTCGCAGCGCCGCCGAGGCCGAAGCCTCCGCATTGCGCGAACAGCTGCGGCAGTTGCAGGCGCAGCAAAACCCGGAGCATTAACCGCAATGCAACACGATACGCAGTACGAAACCGTCATCGGCCTGGAAGTCCATGTCCAGCTGGACACGCGCAGCAAGATGTTCTGCGGATGCCCGGCCGACTATCAGGCCGCCGCGCCCAACACCCGGGCCTGCCCGGTGTGCCTTGGCTTGCCCGGCGCGCTGCCCGTCATCAACCGCCGCGCCGTGGAATACACCGTGATGACCGGCCTGGCCCTGCGCTGCCGGATCCCGGGCTTCACCAAGTTTGACCGCAAAAACTACCCTTATCCCGACCTGATGAAGGGCTATCAGATTTCCCAGTATGACTTGCCGTTGGCGCAGGACGGGTATCTGGATATTGCAGTGGATGACGCCTCCGTCCGCATCGGCGTGGAACGCGTCCATCTTGAGGAGGATGTAGCCAAGATGCAGCACTTCCCCGGCGGCGGGGATGGCGTTGAGGACGGCGGCTATTCTCTGGTGGATGTCAACCGTTCCGGCGTGCCGCTGATGGAAATTGTCAGCAAGCCCGACCTGCGTTCCCCGGAGCAGGCCCGGCAGTACCTGACCGCACTCCATTCTCTGGTGCAGTATCTGGGCGTCTCTACCGGCAATATGCAGGACGGCAACTTCCGCTGCGACGCCAATGTGAGCATCCGTCCCCGTGGCAGCGACGCTTTCGGAACCCGCACCGAAGTGAAAAATATGAACAGCTTCCGCTCCGTCTATCAGGCGTTGGAGTACGAAGTGGAACGGCAGCGGCGCGTCATTGAGGACGGCGGCCAGGTAGAGCAGGAAACGCGGGGCTGGGTTGAGGAACGCGGCGTAACCGTGTCCCAGCGCAGCAAAGAGTACGCCCACGACTACCGCTATTTTCCGGAGCCGGACCTGCCTCCGCTGCGTATCGGCGCGCAATGGGTGTCCGAACTGGAAGCGGCGCTGCCCGAACTGGCCCCGCCGCGCAAAGCCCGGTTCCAGGCCGACTATGACTTGTCGGAATATGACGCCGGACTGCTCACCGGGACGCGCGCGCTGGCCGACTACTTTGAGGATGTCCTGGCCGGGCAAGATGACGCCGCTGCCGACGGCGCTGCCGCCGCCAAAGCAGCCGCTAACTGGATACTGGGGGATCTTTCCCGTCTGCTCAACCAAAGCCGCTGCGACATTGCGGATTCGCCGGTTGCGCCGCAAAGCCTGGCCGAACTGCTGGGCTTAATTCAAGGCGGTACGCTGTCCACATCCCTCGCCAAATCCGTTTTGGAGGAAATGTACGCCACCGGCGGCAGCGCCGCCGCCATCGTCGCCGCGCGCGGGCTGGCTCAGATTAGCGATACCGATGCCGTAGCCGCCGCCGTCGCCGAAGCCATCGCCGCTAACCCCAAAGCCGTTGCCGATTATCGCAGCGGCAAGGAGAACGCCGCCCGTTTTCTGATGGGGCAGGTGATGCGCCTCACCAAAGGCCAGGCGCAGCCCGAACTGGCTCTCCGCCTAGTGCAGGAGGCCCTCTCCGCCGCCGATGAACCCGCCGCTTAAAACCTCTAACTCCCGCCATTTCCGGGATAAGGCCGGGGTGATGACCGAGATGCGAGGGCCGCCGTATGCTACAATAGCAGCCGGGGAGTGAAATCAATGACTTTATTCAACATAGCGCAAATCGTCATATCCGTGGTGCTGGTGCTGCTGATCCTGTCGCAAGTGCGGGAGGCGGGCAGCGGCTTTTTCGGCAGCGCGCAGAATACCATTCGCACGCGCCGGGGGCTGGAACGCACCCTGTTCCAACTGACCATCGCCCTCATCGTGGTCTTTCTGGTGGTATCCACACTCAGCGCCCGTTTCACCGGGTAGCCGCCGGGAGCGTAACTCAGGAGGAACGGTTCAGTGGAATTTCTCTCGCAAGGATTTCTGGAAACCGTTAGAGACGCTGCCATTGTAATCGGCGTTCTGTATGCGCCGCTGCTTTTCACCAACGGCGTACTGGATGTGGTCATCAAGGTTCGCCATCTGATGGGATGGGACAAATGAGAGCGTTGCATTACTGCGCCGCCAACTGGCCGGGCCTGCTAATCGCCGCCATATTCGCGGCATGGTTCCTGTTCGTCGGCGAGCTGTTCAGCCGCCATTGCCCCCTGGTTCCGGCCGATACCGTCGCGCCTCTCTATTGCGACGTATTTTTCTGGTGGCGCTGGTTCGCCTGACCGCGCCATCTCTAGGCCGTTATGACAGACCCGCCCATTGTCCTGGCTACCGATTTTGGGCTGGCCGACGGTTATGTTGGGATGATGCGCGGCGTCATCGCCGGCATTAATCCCGCCGCCAGCGTTATTGACCTGACTCACGGCATCGGAGCGCAGGACATTCGGCACGGCGCCGTCATCCTTGCCGACTCGTGCGGCTATTTTCCGCGCGGCAGCATTTTCGTGGCCGTAGTAGATCCCGGCGTCGGCACCGACCGCGCCGCCATCCTGCTGGAAACGCCCGACTACCGCTTTATTGCCCCGGACAACGGCCTGCTTACCCTGGTTTGCCGCCGCTATGACGCCGCTTTCGGCGATGCCGATTCTAATGCGGATGCCAGCGCGGATACTAATGCCGCTGCGGCCGGCGGCGGGCCGCCGCCGGCCGGTTGTCGCGTCTGGCGGTTGACTAACCCGGACTACTGGCGGCATCCGGTAAGCCGCACCTTTCACGGGCGGGATGTGTTCGCGCCGGCGGCGGCCCATCTGTCGTTGGGAGCATCCCCCGACGCGTTGGGCAAGCCGGCGGCGGAGATTATCGCCCTGCCGCTGCCCATACCCCGCTGGCGGAACAACGCCGTACAGGGCCAGGTGATCTACGCCGACGCTTTCGGCAACCTGGTTACCGACATTACTGCCGATACCATCGCCAGTATGGGCGATGCTCCCTTGACCGTCGGCATCGCCGGCCATGACATCGCCGGCCTGTCCGGTTCTTTCCACGACCCGCTGGGGCCGGCCGGCGCGGTGCGCGCCCTGCTGGGCAGCCATGGCCGCCTGGAAATAGCGGTGGTGGACGGCAGCGCGGCGGTCGTGCTGGGCGTGGGCAGCGGCGCGGCGGTAACGGTTAACTCTTACGCGCAATAGTCTGATCAAACTGCCCGCACCGGGGCGTCAGCTCGCCGGCCCGGTGCCTTTGGTAGAGGTGACGGTAGGCTCGGCGCACCACTGGTTGCGGAGGATTGCCAGCTGCTCCACCGCCGCAGTATCCAGCCCCAGCACTTCGGTGAGGATGCGGCGGTCCAGCTCTTGCCGCACGGGGTCATGCCAAGCTTCATTGGCGGGCAGCATCTGTTGTCGGCACAGGTCGTCGTAGATTTGGACGGCGGCCTGGAGGCGGTCGCTGCCGATTTGCGTAACATCAAGCATCGGAATGCCTGCTATAGAAGTTACTGTGGTTACGCCGCGCGCGTCTTGGGTACGGTTGCTTTCAATCCAGTATGTAATTATCCCCAGCGTTCCATTGAGCCATACGCAAGCGGCCTTCTCCATATCGGCAGTGTCCATTTGCAGATTAGGCCAAGCGCGACCGCCTAGGGACGGCATTTCCGTGTAGGCGGCTGCCGTAGCGCTGGAATTGAAGCCGAAGCCGATATTTATATGCAGACGGCTGGCGCGCTGCCACAGCATAGCGGCTGCGTCAAGTTGCCCATCTCGGACGACGCCGGCGCTGTCCGGCGCGGTCGCCATGGCCACTTGCGTAGAAAAATCCCGGCTCCACAGCATCGGCCACTCGGTGCCCGCATTGGCGCCGTCGGTTCTAGTGAAAGGCCCTCGTTCGACGATGTCGCGATGCAATGGGCCGATGCGTCCTATTCTGCCTATCGGCGCCATTGGTAGGTCAATGGATTGAGGACGCTGCGGCAGAGACAAACTGCCTTTACTAATCTGTCTGGCTCTGCGGGCCAGGCCGACGTTGACAACCCGTACGGTAGTCCATCTTTCCTGCCGATGAATTTCCTCCAAGCTGACACTGCCAATTGCGGCGTCGCCAATACGGATTGGCGCATCTGTGTTCAGGGTTGTAAGCGAACTAATTGCCCGCCGGACCGCGCGCGCTATTTCCTGGGCTGCGATTTTATCGCCGGGGCGTTCTTTGAGATTCACAAAATGCGCCCGCTGCGCCGGGGTTTCGCCCGTTCCCAAACGGCGCGCAATGACGATTACTTCGGAAAGGTCGGTATCTGCTGAGAAAGACGAGTCCGATGCGGTTGGTTGGGCAATAGACATTACTACAATGTCGTTGTAACCGTCGCACAGCAAACGGCGCAACTTTTGCCAACTCCATTCCTGCTGTTTTTCGTAACTACCGCCCAGCATAGCGGAAAGAGGCAGGATTAATGCAATGTGTCCGTTGGGTTTCACCATATTGTTGGCCACTGCGGCAAACTGCGTACCTAATCCGGCGTTGCCGTCGCTGACTGTTCCTTTGCCCAAGCGATCGGTCAGGGCTTTCATTGCCCTTTGCTCATCGTCGGTAGCGCCAAAAGCGGCGAAGGCCGGGTTGGTAGGGTCAACATGGTCGGAGCTGCGTTTAGCGTGTTTGGTGGGCTTGGTGAACGGCGGGTTCATTATCACCAGGCTTTGGCTGAGCGAAGGCATCGACACTTCAACGGGTTTGCGCGTCCCGTTAGAACCCATCGCCATTTGCGCGCTCAACGGCAAAACCGCCTGCGAAGTGTCATTGCCGACATTCAGCAGCGCCAGCGAACCAATATCAACAATAGGACGTCCTTTATCGTCCGTTTCGGTGGTTGGATTCCCGTCGGCGTCCCGGATAATGTTGCCTCTGTCATCAATGCGCTTGCGGCCGCCGAATGGGTAAAGTATGTTGCGGGTGCCGCGGTAAATTTGGCGCGGAGCTACCGATGTCAGCAAGGACGAAGTAAGGTGCACGGCGGCCGGCATAATGTCGCAGCCAGTAAGAGCCTTTTCCATCATATAAGCGTGGAGAGCGTCGGGGTCGCCGCCGTTGTTGCGGTGCAGTTCCCGGACTCTCTGGTACGCGGCCAATACCAGCCCGCCAGTGCCGCAGGCGTAGTCGGCGATGTGATAATTCCGCACAGTATCGGGGTCGCCCCAATCCAGATTTTCCGGTACGGCCAAATGGGCGATTAGCGTAGTGGACTCCGGGCGGGTGTAGTAAGTTTTGAGAGTTTCCCGGTCGGCAATCAGCCGTTGGAATACCGTTCCGGCCACGTCATTCTGCCGGATGGCGGGCCCGATGACATTGGCGGTACTAACCATGCCGGGCAGCATACCGGTCACGGCCGGCGACGGGATTTTCAGCAGCAGCTCTTTGGCGATGTGAAAAATCGGCCAGTAGTTGACATTGAGGATGTTGTTCCACTCATCAAGAACGGCCATCTTGGTGAGGCGGCCGCCGACGGTAGTACTCCGAATGTCCTCCAGGTCTCTGATGCCCTGGTAGCCGGCCAGGTTTTGCTGATAGGCCAGCGCGTTAATGATAATGGCGGCGCACATTTTGGCCGTCTGTTCGCGGGCGGTCTGGTCGGCTTGGGCTTGCTGACGTTCGTGGTTGGTTTGGGGGGGCTTGGGCATTGGGGACGGCCAGGGCTGGCGCAACTGCTCGCCGATGCGGGGGCCGACATTAACGCCATCGCCGCGCGCCGCCAGCAGTATCAGCTGGGCGGCGACCTCAGTGCCTTCCTCCAGGGATTGGGCGGCGGCGGCAATGGCATCGCGCGGTTCCGCCGCCGGGCGGATGAATTCAACCAGATTGCGGATGCTGCCGGACAGGTAGCCTGCCCGTGGGAAACGGATATGCCCGGATTCCGCGCTTTGATAGACGGCGTATTCCAGGTTCACGGCGTGGTCGGCCAGCAGCTGCCGGGCTTCGTCCCCGGTGGCGCAATCCCGCAGGGCAAGCGGGGAGCGGATCGCGATGACCGTACTAACCAGCCCGGCGGCCCCGGCTGCCTCCGGGTTGAGCTCGCGTCCGAGGCATCGTATGCAGTCGTCATAAACGGTGCTTGCCGGATGATATTCGTTCTCCAGCACGATGGGGGGCGCATCAGGCCGGGTAATGAGGATGTCGGGCTTGGTGCGCGGCCCGCGCAGGGCATCCCAGAGTTCCTCGCGCACCGTCCAGTTCAGCCCGGCGGTCATTGCGGTAATCAGGCTGGCGATGCGCCCATTCAGCTGCGGCTCTTCCAGTGGCATTTACGATTCCAGTCCCCTCGGTATTCGGCAGGATGGTACTGTGTTTCGTTTGACGCCGTCAAGTTGCCGCTTGACACATTTTGCGTTAGACGGGCTTTTTACTAATCATCGGCAGCGCCGGCGGGCTTGCTCCGGTCGTCCGGCTTGCCCGGCCATTGCCGAAATTGTCCGGGCAACTTGGGTTATCATTAACTTGCCCTCGCCATACGCTGTATGCGGTAGCGCGCCGACCGACAAATCCAAACGGCGTGCGGATACGGGAGGCATAATGACAACCGCAACCGACATCCCGTCCGTCAATTTTCACTTCTGGCAACCCTGCAATATGCAGTGCGGATTCTGCTTCGCCCAATTCCTGGATGTCAAGGATAGCATCCTGCCGAAAGGCCACTTGGGGCGTGAGGATTGCATCGCCGTAGTGCGCCTGATAGCGGAAGCCGGCTTTGAGAAAATCAACTTCGCCGGCGGCGAGCCGACGCTATGTCCGTGGCTGCCGAATCTGCTCCGCACCGCCCGCGCGGGCGGAATGACTGCCAGCATAGTAACCAACGGCACTAAAACTACCGGCGAATGGCTGGACGCAGTATCCGAATGGCTGGATTGGCTCACCTTGAGCGTGGACACGGTTGACCCGGAACGGAACCTCCGCAGCGGGCGCACTACGACAGCCGGGCCTTTGGGTGAACCGGACTATCTGCAAATCGTCAATCTGGTCAAAGCGCGCGGCATTCGGCTGAAAATCAACACCGTCGTATCGGCAGACAACTATGATGACGATTTGACGGGGCTCATCCGCGAGGCCCGGCCGGAACGCTGGAAAATCTTTCAGGCCCTGCCCGTTGCCGGGCAAAACGACGCCGGCATTGCGCGCGCCGCCGTAACCGACGCTCAATTTGACGCCTACATTCGCCGTCATCGCACCGTGGCAGCAGACGGCATCACACTAGCGCCGGAGAGTAACGACTTGATGCGGGGCAGCTACCTGATGATTGACCCGGCCGGCCGCTTCTTTGACAATACGCAGGGCGGACACCGCTATAGCCGGCCCATCCTGGAAGTTGGCATTGCGGAAGCCTTGCAGGATGTAGCCGCCGATGCCGACAAGTTCCGGCGTCGGGGCGGGCTGTACGATTGGCGCAATGCGCGCGCCGCCTGAACGGGCTTGTTTCTAACTGGCAGCGCCGCCGGTGATTGCCGGGAGAATATGCAGCGATGCACAACGCAACGGAAAATATGCGCCCATTGCTGACCGTGTACAGCGGGCAGATAATCGGCGCGGTAGTCAAGGCGCTTGATATTGACCACGCAGCGCTCAATAGCCGAACCGCGCGGCGGTTCTTTGGCGGCCAGCCGGTCAACGAGCACAACTTCACGCAGCTATTCCTGGCTCTGGGCGAAGCGCTGGTGGAGCAAGGAATCGTTCCCGAGCCGCCCGTGTTCCGGCAGTATGGCGCATCTACATCAAGCATCATTGCGGCTGCGATAGACTGCGTGGCGTATCGCTGGGATAACTTGGTAGCCACGATGCTGAGCCACTCCGGGCGGACGGATGACTCCGGCCCGGCGGCAGTCGGCTTTCTCCGCATCCTGACGGTAGAGCTGGCTTTGCGCGTGTTCGCCATGCTGCGCCTGGCCGAGCTGGAACCGGACTTGCCGGAAACGCCGCTGTGGGCGCAGGAAAACGGCGGCGGCCAATTGCTGCGGGTTATGGCCGGCTTGGCCAGCCTCACCCGCGGCCAACTGGCAGAGCAACTGGAAGTTTCCGAAACGACGGTTGACAACTGGCTGGACGGCGTCCATCGCCCCACGCCGGAGCATATCGCCGTCATCGCCGCCGCCCTTGCCGACCGGATTGACGGCGCCACCGCACTGCAACTGGAGCAGGACATTCGCCGGCAGTTCGCTTTCGCCCAACTTGCCGACCTCCTAGTACCGCTGATTGGCCGCGACCAAGTACTTGAATTGAGCGCCGCCCTGTTTCGTTTCATCCGTCTGATTAACCAAAGTATCAACGAAATTGAGATACCGCCTATCTCCGAAGCGGCCGAAACCTACTACTACACTTTGCAATATGGGACAACTTTTCCGCAAACCTATATCTTGCTGCGTCGTCTTGCCGAATTGGAACCTAATGATGATTGGAAAAGGGACATTCTGGCGGCTGCCGTGCCTTGGGAAGTTTCGTTTCAAACCGTCGGCGCAGTGAATACGGGAACTAGTTCCGCTGCCGGCTTGGCGCAAGACATCAAAGACGCTGCGCCCGGTGTGACCCACGAAGGCGACTTTGAGATTGCCGTCCGGCTGGCGGCGCGTGCAAACAACATTGATTACGACCGCTTTGCCCGCGGCGATCCGACATTAATGTTACAGGCATGGGATGATGGTATCGCAACCCGTCGCGCTCTGGTGCGCGATTTTCCAGCCAACCCTACGGCCCACTTCGACCTCGGTTCATTTCTCGGTATGGTAGGCAAACACTTGCGAAACCGAGACCTTATCGATGAAGGTGTTACCGAATGCAAAATCGCTTCCGGCCTCCTGCCCGATTGGGATAATCCCCGCGTGGAAATCGGCATCATCCTGGCCAACTACGGCGCTTATGACGAAGCTCTGGCCGAACTGGAACGAGCCGCCGCGCTTTTGCCTGAACCGACGCCGCATCTCCAATATGCTACCGGATATACTCTGATGATGCTGCCCCGGCATGATGCTGCGCTGGCCGAGTTTGAGGCGGTGATTGCCGCCCGGCCGGACTATGCGCTGGCCCACCTGGACGCTGCGACCTGCGCCTTTGCCCTGGGCAACGCCCGGCAAGGGATAAAGTACGCCAAAACGGCCCGGCGTCTCGGCGAACCCGCCGCTTACAACGCCTGGCAGCAGCGCCGCAAAAGCCGCAGGCATCGGAAAGGCGCGCCGCGCGGCTGATTCTTGACACCACAGCGGGTTATTGGTAGCCTGATAGATGCGCTTGCCGGGCGGTTTAGTTCCGTTTTGCCGGCGCAAGTTTGGCCCGCTAGCTCAACTGGCAGAGCAGCTGACTCTTAATCAGCAGGTTCTCGGTTCGACCCCGAGGCGGGTCACCATTTTATTCTCTAACCCACTGCCACCGTATTGGTACGGGATGGCCCGATTTGCCGGGGAAGTGTCGGAATTGGCAGACGAGCATGACTTAGGATCATGTGCCTTTGGGCGTGTGAGTTCGAGTCTCACCTTCCCCACCATTCCCATCTCACAGAGAGATAGAGACGTGAAAACCGCATTTCCCGCCGCCCCTTTGGTTTGACACTGCGAAATTACCCCGCTTATAATGCGCCATGCGACCGCGCGGCGCCCGATGTTCTGCGCCCCCGGCATCGCCCGCTGAATCCCTTGAACGCCCGGGCGCCGACTGCGACTGTTCTGTTGCATTCCCGGCGCTGCGCGTTTCGCCCCGTGAACTGCTTGTTCGTTCTGATGACACCGATGAATTCCCATTCCCGCTGCCGACGGGAGCCGGGCGGAGCCGCCGCCCCGGCGCCGCACCGTTTCGGCGCGCGGGGGATACTATGCCCGCCAAGTTTATCTTTGTAACCGGGGGCGTGGTCAGCTCCATCGGCAAGGGGATCTGCGTCGCATCCATCGGCCGCATCCTCAAAAGCCAGGGGCTTTCGGTTACGGTTATCAAACTGGATCCCTATCTCAATGTGGATCCCGGCACGATGTCGCCCTACCAGCACGGCGAGGTGTTCGTTACCCGGGACGGCGGCGAAACCGACCTGGACCTGGGCCATTACGAGCGGTTCATTGATGTAGAACTAACCCGAGACAGCAATGTTACCGCCGGGCAAGCCTACCTGACGCTGATTACCAACGAGCGGCGCGGCGATTTCCTCGGCGGCACCATCCAGACCGTTCCCCATCTCACCAACGAAATCAAGAGCCGCCTCACCGGACTGGCCGAAAGCTCCGGCGCCGATGTAGTAGTCGTGGAAGTCGGCGGCACCGTCGGCGACATTGAAGGGCTGCCGTTCCTGGAAGCTATACGGCAGATGCGAAACGAAGTCGGGCGGGATAAAGTTTTTTACATTCATCTAACGCTGCTGCCCTACATTTCGGCATCCGAGGAGCTGAAAACCAAGCCGACGCAGCACAGCGTAAAAGAGTTGCGAAGCATCGGCATCCAGCCGGACGCCTTGATTTGCCGCAGCGATACCGAAATTACCGACGGCATTCGCGACAAGCTGGCCCTGTTCTGCGATGTCGCGCCGGAAGCGATCTTTCCGATGCCTACCGTCGCCAATGTGTACGGCGTTCCGCTGATTATGGAACAATTCGGCGTCAGCCGCATCCTTTCGCAGGCGGTGGGGCTGGACGGCCATTGCGACTTGCAGGACTGGAGCCGGCTGGTAGCTCGGATGGACGCCGCCGATTACGCCGTGCCAATCGCCATAGTGGGCAAGTATGTAGAATACCCGGATTCCTATATGTCGGTGCGGGAAGCGCTGCGCCACGCCGCCGCCGCCTGCGGCCGGCACGCCGCCGTCAAATGGGTGCATTCCGAAGCCATTGAGCGCGACGGCGCAGCAGCCCATCTCAACGACGTCTGCGGCATCATAGTGCCGGGCGGGTTTGGCCCCAGAGGGGTCGAGGGTATGGTGGAAACCAGCCGCTATGCCCGCCTCCGGCAGGTTCCTTATCTGGGCCTCTGCCTGGGTATGCAGGTTATGGTGATTGACTGGGCCCGGAATGTAACCGGCCTGAAACGCGCCAACTCGTCCGAGCTGGATCCGCATTGCGATTATCCCGTCATTGATATTATGCACGGGCAGCGGGCGGTTACCGACCTGGGCGGCACAATGCGGCTGGGGCATTATCCGTTCCGGCCCCAGCCCAACACCCGTATGGCCCAGGCTTACGCCATCCCGGAAGTTATGGAGCGACACCGCCACCGCTACGAAGTCAACAACCAATACCGTGAAACGCTGGAGGCGTCGGGCATCGTGATGAGCGGCCTGTCGCCGGACGGCGCGCTGGTGGAAACGGCGGAAGTGCCCGACCATCCCTTTATGGTGGGCGTGCAGTTCCATCCCGAATTCCAGTCCCGGCCCAACCGGCCCCATCCGCTGTTCAGCGCCCTGCTCGGACAAGCGCGCCACACGGTGCGGGAGGGCAGCCAGTTGCCGTTCCGCCGCTCCCCCGGATGGTCTTTCTGAATCTTTACCAACACCAACCCAATGCCAATGACGACGGCCGCGCGGGCCGGACCGCGCCCGGCGCAATGGCCTAACCAATCCGATGCGACCCAATCCAATCCGGCAGCGTCGGACGGACGCACGAACCCTCGGCGCCGGCGGCCTATGCCGGGAAATCGGACGCCCGCCGCCGCCAATCTATAAAGTTAAACCCGTAAAGCCAAACCCGCGCCAACTGCGGGAGGAGGTTACGCCAGTGAAACTGTTTCTGGACACCGCCAACATTGACGAAATTCGCCAGGGCGCCGAACTCGGCGTAATCTCCGGCGTTACTACCAACCCGTCCTTGGCAGCCAAAGAGGGCATCGGCGGCGCCGCCGGCTACCGCGCCGCCGTGCAGGAAATCGCCGACATCATCGACGGCCCCATCTCCGTGGAAGTGGTCAGCACCGATGCGCCGGGAATGATTGCCGAGGGCCGGGAAATCGCCGAATGGATCCCCAACCCCTGGGTGAAAATCCCCAGCACTGCCGAAGGGTTCAAGGCCATCAGCGTGCTGGCCCGCGACGGCATCCAAATCAACCAGACGCTGGTTTTCTCCGTGAACCAGGCTTTGCTGGGCGCCAACGCCGGCAGCACGGTCGTCAGCCCCTTTGTCGGCCGGCTGGACGACATCGGAGAGGACGGCATTGGCCTGGTTGCGGACATCGCCGCGGTGTATCGGCAGCAGCAGGTAAGCACGCAGGTGATGGCGGCCAGCATTCGCGGCGCCCGGCACTGCGTACAAGCCGCCTCCGCCGGCGCCCACATATCTACTATCCCTTACGGGGTGCTGACGCAGATGATTAAGCATCCCTTGACCGATGCCGGCCTGGAGCGTTTCTTGCAGGACTGGCAGCAAGCACAAGCATCGGGAGGCTGACGCTATGGTTAGACCCCGCACTGGCGCCGGCAATGCGGCCGGCGCAGCCGCCGCCCGCCGCCGGCGCCGCCCGCCAGTTCCCGGCGGGCAAGCAGGCCCCAACTTTACTGATGACGACGAACTCCGCGGCATCGGCAGCGACAACGGGGCGTCGGGCCGGAGCATTGCCAACGGCGGCAGCGCCCCGGAGCCGCTGCCCGATACTCTGCTGGACATCTCCGAACTGTCGGCATTGTCCTACGACCGGCTGCTGAAACTGGCCCCGGATGTGGGTTTCCGCGACGAAAGCTCGCTGACCGAACTGGGTCGGGACGCTTTGGTGAACAAAATCCGGCAGGCTGCCGCCAACCGCAATATGCTTACGGCATCGGGCGTCCTGGAAGTGATGGACGCCGGGCATGGCCTGCTGCGTTCTATACAGTATCCCCCGGTGAACGGCGATGTTTTTGTGGGGCAGTCGCAGATCCGCCGCTTCAACCTGAAAACCGGCGATTCCGTCATCGGGCTGGTGCGTCCGCCCAAAGACGGCGAGCGGCGCTACGGCCTGCTGCGCCCCACCAGCGTCAACTTGCTGGACCCGGAACGCCAGAAGCCCGGCTTTCGCCGCACTTTCGAGTCGCTGACGCCCATATTCCCGGATGAACACATCGTTATGGAACACGACGCCGGCGGCATACCAACCCGGATGATTGACCTCTTTGCGCCCATCGGGCTGGGGCAGCGCGGGCTGATTGTATCGCCGCCCAAAGCCGGCAAAACGACGGTGCTGCGCCAGATTGCCGCCGCAATTACGGAGAACCGCCCCGATGTAGTCCAGATGGTGGCCCTGATTGGCGAGCGCCCGGAGGAAGTTACCGAAATGCGCCGCGCCGTGTCGGGCGACGTTTTCGCCTCTACCTTTGACGAATCGGTAGAGGAGCAGTGCCGCGTTGCCGAGCTGGCCGTGGAACGCGCCAAGCGGCTGGTGGAAACCGGACGGGATGTCGTCATTCTGCTGGACAGCATTACCCGGCTGACTCGGGCTTACAACCTGGCTCTGCCCACTTCCGGGCGCACGCTCTCCGGCGGCATTGACCCGGCGGCGCTGTACCCGGCCAAACGGTTCATCGGCGCGGCCCGTAACCTGGAGGAAGGCGGCTCGTTGACCATCATCGCTACCTGCCTGCTGGACACCGGCAGCCGGATGGACGAAGTAATCTACGAGGAATTCAAAGGCACCGGCAATATGGAACTGCATCTGGACCGGCGGCTGGCCGACCAGCGGTACTTCCCGGCCATTGATGTAGTACGCAGCGGCACCCGCCGGGAGGAACTGCTGTACGACTCGGAAACCGTGCAGCAAATCTGGCTGCTGCGCCGTATGGTAACTTTGGCCTCCGGCGGCGACCAGGCCAATATGGGCGATGCCACCAAACGCGTGCTGGATCGGCTGGCGCGCACTCGCAGCAACTCCGAATTCCTGACCAATTTGACCAAAAGCGCCTAGCAGCGGCCCACGCCGCCCGGTGTATCGTATCCCATTATGCCGCCGCGCTCCGGAACCATCCTCGTTGTGGACGACGAAGCTACTTCCGCCATCGTGCGGGCGGTATGCCGCCGGCTGTCCCAGGAAGGCTGGAACACCCGCATTATCAGCAAAGAGGAGCATGGCTCCGCCGACGGTATGCTGTGGGCCGCCCTGGACGCCATCTCCGAAAGCCGCCCGGACGGCGTGGTGCTGGATGTGCGCCTGGGCGACTACCGCGATGACCAGTTCAAGGGCCTGGACATTCTGAAGCGCATCGTCGCGCAAAGCCCCGACCTGCCCGTGCTGATGTTCACGCAATACAGCCAGGGCGTAGAACGGGATACGGTAGCCCGCAGCGCCTTGCAGGTGAATGCGCCGGTAGAGTTCATCGACAAGCTGGCCTCCCCCGAGGAAGTGGCGCTGCGGGTGCGCCGCCTTATCGGGGCGGAACCGCCCACTATCGCTATTGGCGAGCGTATCGTAGTGGATACCGATGCCGAAACGGTGCTGGTGCGCGCTGCCGACGGCAATCTGGCGCCGGTGCCCGAAGTGCGCGGCCGCCGCTTCCGTATCCTGCGCGAACTGGCCGAAGCCTGGTATCGCAGCCCCGGCAATCTGGTCTCTTACGACCGGCTGGAACGCTACCTGGAGGGCGATGACTCCCGCGCCTCGCTGCGGGTGCGGATTCGCGAAATCAAAGTCGCTATGGGCCGCGCCTTGGGCATTGCGCTGGGCGCCAACGACTTTATCGTCAGCGTTAGAGACCGGGGCTATCGCCTGCTGCCGCCCCGGGAGTAGCGCCGGCGGAGCTATGCAGGACAGCAGCGCATCATGGCGGCATCGGCAGGACGACGGGCACCGGCATACCCCTGGCCGGCTATGGCGGGCATCGCCGTGGCGCTGGCCGGCCTGGCCTTGATGCTGGCGTCGCTGTTTTTCACGCTGCCCGGGCTCTTTCCGCGTCCTTGGAACATTGCGCCCCTGGCCTATATCGGCATCGGCATAATGTGCCTGGGCCTGACGGCGGCGGTGGGCGCTTATGCCGCCGGCGCCGTCGGCCAGCGCAACCGCAACGGCGTTAACGGCGTCGATGACTGGAGCCGTCTTACCGAGCAGCAGTTTGAGACTTTTCAGCATGACCTGGGCCGGCCCATGCGCCGCATACTGGGCAAATGCCGTGAAGTGCGCGGCGTACTGGCGTCCACCGGCGAGGATGTTTCCATCGTCGTGCACGAACTGCTGCACGAAATTGAGGAGCAGGCTCCATCTTTCCGCCTGATGATGGCCAATATGCAGGTGATGATTAACCTGGAAACGCCCGACGCCCCCATTGAATGCTATCCGGTAGAACCTACTGCCGTGGTCAGCCGCATCGTGGATCGCTACGCCGGGCAGGCCGCCGAACAGGGCAAAGACATTGTGTGGTGGTCGGAACCGGACGAGTTCGGCCTGGTGCATTCGGACACCGCCGTCCTGGAGCATATCGTCGCCAATCTGGTGGACAACGCCCTGCGCCATGGCGGCGACAAGGTGGAAATCAGCGTGGCGCGCAGCCCGGACGCCGCAACTTTCTCCATACAGGTTGCCGACGACGGCCCCGGCATTCCGGCGCACTACCGCGGTCATCTGTTCACGCGGGGCTGGACGCCGCAAATGGGCCGCAGCGAGGAAAAGACTTCGTCCGGGCTGGGGCTGTACATCAGCCGCACTCTGGCTAACCGCTACGGCGGAACGCTGACAGTGGCATCGGTGCCGGCGCCCGCCGCCGGCCATCACACCGCCTTTACGCTGGCTCTGCCGGCCGTTGCGCCGCAATCCTGATAATACCGCATCATACCGCCGCGCCGGGCCGGGCCGAATTAGCCACAAAACGGCGGCAATCACCGACGCCGGCGCACTTTTCGACAGACAGCTACCTTGCGACAGCAGATTATAATTGCAGTTGGCGCCGGCTTGGCGGCCGTCATTTTTCTGGCAGCCTGGGTATTGAGCTTGCCCGACCCGCCGGCCGCGCTGCTGACGGCGGCGCCCACGGCCACGCCGGCGGCATTGTCGGATGCGCCCCAACCGACGGCGGCGCCCACGCTCCGGCCCACGGCAATGCCGACGCCGCTGCCTAACCAGTCAGCCACAGCTATACCCGCGCTGCCGCCCACGCCGGCGCCTATGCCCACGCTCACGCCGCCGCCGCCCACCCCCACGCCGGCGGCCACGCCTACGCCGCCGCCCACAGCGCCATCCCCTACCGCAACGCCGCTGCCGCCCCTGTTTATTAATGTGGAAAGCCATGTTGACTATGCAACGGTAAGCCGTCCGGGACCGGTAACTATAGAGGGACGGACGCTGCCCGGATCAGCCGTGCAGATTTTCAACGGCCCAGTAGCGAGCTCCGCCAAAGTATCTGATGCGGATGGCCGGTTCGCCATCGCCATCCGGTTGAATCCGGGCCTCAACGCGCTGCGAGTGGACGCCACACACTTTGCCATCGACGACCCGACGCGCGCATGGTTGCATATACAGTATGCCCCCGTGTCGGTAGAACTTGCGGTTCGGATTACCGAGCCGGCTGGCCTCGCCCTTTTCGTGCGTGAAAACCCGCTCCGTATCGCCGGCGAAACCACGCCCGGCGCAACGGTCGTCGTTAATGATATACATTACCCGGAGGTAGGCGCCAACGGCGACTGGAGCATCACTATCGGCCTGCCGGGCCAGGGGGAGCATACCATCACCGCAACAGCATCCCTGAACGGCGAAAGCGCTACCGACCGGATAACCGTAACTTATACCCCGCAATAGACACGCTCTTTATTGACACTTGCCCCATACCTGCCTATTCTCAACGCCATTATGCCCTCCATAACTTTTGCCGCCGTTGGCGCATCCGCCCGGGACGCCTTGGACAAGACGATTGCGGACATCAAAGCCGATGACCTGTTCGCCCGCATCGTCGTCGTTGCCGACCATCACGATGCGGCCCGCGCCGTATCCCATCTGCTGGGCGCAGAGGGCCGGGGACTGGTGAATGTCAGCCTGCAAATCGGGCGGCGGCTGGCCGCCGAACTGGCCGGCGGAACACTGGCCACGCCGTCCCGGATACAGGAAAGCGCCGCCGTCCGCACTGTTGCTAACTCCGCTCCGGAGGCGCAAGGGTTGGAACCGGCTGGCCGCCGCCGTTTTTACCGCTCCCTGGCCGACGCCTTTCGCAGCATGGCGGAACGCCCGCCGCCGGATGCCGTTGCGGATGCTGCTGCGGAGAACGCCCCCGCGGCCAGCGCTATGAACCGCTTGGCCGAATCGCTGTATGGCAAATATCGCCAGCTGCTGGCAAGCAAGGGCTGCGCCGTGCCCGCGGAAGTAGCGCATCAGGCCGCCGCCGCCGTCAATGACTGCCCGGATGCCGGACGCCTGCCCTATGTCATCTACTACCTGCCCCGCCGTATGTCCGCCGGCGACATTGCCCTGGCGCAGGCGCTGGATGCCAAAGGGCGCAGCGCGGTTATCGCCGGCCTTGTCGGAAACGATGAAGCTGACAGCCCGGTGTACCGACTGGCCGAACAACTGAACGGCGCTGCGCTTGATGATGCTGTTAACGATGCTCTGATTAGGGCTGCTGCGCCGTCTGCTGACCCGTTGCGGCAGCGCGCCGCCGCTGACTGCCTCTCCATCGTCGCCGCCTGCGACCCCGAGGAGGAAGTGCGGACGGTCATCCGCCGCATTGCCGCCGCATCGGATACTCCATTTCACCGCATCGCCGTCATTTACCGGCAGAGCAACCCTTACGACAGCCTGCTGCGCCAGGAGCTGGATTTCGCCGGCATCCCCTGCGCCGGCGCCGCCGACCGTAGCTTGGCCGACACGCCTACCGGCCTCCTGCTGCAAGGGATAGCCGAACTGGCGGAGTGCGCCAACGCCAATGCTAATAACGGCGCCAATAACGGCAGCGGCGCAGTTGACCGGGAACGGTTGATGGACTTGCTCGCGGCAACGCCGTTGCGCTGGCCGAACCCGCAAACCGCCCCGGGACAAGGCCGCACCGTTCCCGCCGCCCGCTGGGCCAAACTGGCGCGGGAAGCCCACGCCAACGGTACGCCGGACAATTGGGAAACCCGCCTCAAAGCGCACCAGGAAAAGGCCGCCGCACACCGGAAAGAGCGGCAGGGCGATGACTATGATGATGACGGCGGATTGTCGGGAGACTGCCAAAACCTGCACCGCTTTGTGTCCGATTTGTCCGGCGATTTGCTCCGGCTGAACGACGGCGCCGCGTCAACCTGGGCAACGGCGGCGGAACGCCTCGGGAATCTGCTGGACAAATATCGCTGGTTCGGCGACGGCGAAACGGACGACGACCGCCGCCGGATTGAGGAACTCATTACCAGCCTGGCCACCCTCCAGGATTGGGGCGATGAATACGATTTGGAAACGCTGTCGGCAACGCTGCGGGAAGGCTTGCAGTCGCCCGTTGCCGAAAAGGGCCCGCCCGTGGGCGCCGGCGTCTATATCGGAACGCCGGCCGGCATCGCCGGCGCCGAGTACGACGCCGTCTATATGGTGGGTATGGTGGAACGGCAGTTCCCGCCCCGCCCGTCCGTCAATCCTTGGCTGGCCGACAACCCGGAGGAGCGCCGCCGGGAAGCCGGCCTGGAACGCTGCGACTTTCTGGCGGCGGCAGCGGCCGGCCGGCAGGTAACGCTGTGCTACCCGGCCGCTACTGCCGAGCGCCGCGCCGCTTATCCGTCCCGCTGGCTGGTAGATGCCGCCACCGCGCTGCACCAAAAGCATCACGGCAGCGGCCGGTTGACTTACGATAACATCCGTCAAGGCCAGGGCGCCGAGCAGTGGCTGACGACGGTGCAGTCCCGCGTGGACGGCCTGCGCCGCCGGCCCGGACATTTCGGGGTACAGCCGGCCGATATTAGCGACTACCGCCTCATGGGGCTGCTGTCCGACCGCAGCCGGCTCGCGGCGCGCTGCGACGACCGGATGCGGCGCGCTTTAGACGCCCGCCAATCCCGCAACGGCAGCGTCATTACGGAATGGGACGGCAAGCTCCCCTCCGACGCGCCCCGCATCAACGAAATCGGCAGCCGGGAGCGCCCGGTCTCGCCCAGCAGCCTGGAAACCTGGGCCGCCTGCCCTTACCGTTATTTCCTCAGCCGCATCCTCGGCCTTGCCGCTTTGCCGGATGATGACGATGACGACGCAATATCGGCGCTGGAAAAAGGCAGCCTGGTGCACAAAATCCTGGAGGAGTTCGTCAAGCAGGGCAAGCAAACCGCTGCGGAACTGCTGGCGCTGGCGAACCACGAATTTAACGAGGCCGAGCGGCGCGGCGTAACCGGATATTACCTGCTGTGGGAAATGACGAAAGCCGAAATACGCACCGCTTTAGAGACATACGTGGATGCTGAAGCAAAGTTGCTCGGAATCGCAAAACAGGTCAAATCTAAAGCCGAAGTCAGTTTCGGACCTACAGGGTTGTCAGGTCATCCTACCGAAATAGGCGAGGTCAAAGTTACCGTCGACGGACTGGAGGATGTCTGGTTTCGCGGCACGATTGACCGGGTGGACGATATGGGAAAAGCGATTTGGGTGCGCGATTTCAAGACCGGCAAGCCGGACAAATATCGCACTATAGAAAGACGCGACGGCACCATCAGCACGGATTGTTCCGTTGCCAATGGGCAGGCTATGCAGTTGCCGGTTTATCTGGAAGCGGCGCGGCAAGCCGACGCTAATATCGCCATCTTTGCGTCATATTGCTTTCCTCTCAATTCGCCCAGTATTTCCGACGGCAAAGTTGAAATCTACCGGGCGTCTGATGGTCAGCTTCATACGTTTCACAAAACCCTCTACCGAATCATCGGCTCAGCCCGCGCCGGCGTATTCCCGGCAACTCCAGACGCGGCATACCGCAGCAACTGCCATTACTGCGATTTCAACCGCCTCTGCCCGACCCGCCGCCGGCAAATCTGGGAACGCAAGGGCCGGCATGACCCATCCGTTCAACCTTTCAACGCTCTGGGCGGCAAGGCGGCCATAGCGAAAGATGACGACGCCAACTAACGACAGCGAAACTACCCGGCGCATCGTCAGCGACCTGGACGCCAACTTTATCGTTGAGGCCGGCGCCGGCACTGGCAAAACCTACGCCTTGGTCAGCCGCGTCATCGCCCTGGTGAAAGCCGGCGTGGCAATGCCCAACATCGTTGCCATCACCTTTACCGAAGCGGCGGCGGCGGAACTCTCCGAGCGCATCCGTTCCCGTATGGAGCAGCTGCTGGACGACGAGCATCCCGACAACGCCAGAGATTTGCTGTACGAAAGCCTGACCGACGCGCAACGGGAGCGTATCCGTGTTGCCAGCAACGAACTGGACCAGGCGTCCATCCAAACCATCCACAGCTTCGCCGCCCAGCTGCTGCGGGAACGCCCGTTGGACGCCGGCCTGCCCCCCGGCTGGACTCCACTGGACGATGTGGAATCCAGAGAGCATTTCAGCGACCGCTGGGACGAATGGCTGGATGAAGCGTTGGGCAAAGACTGCGCCGATGTGGATTTGCAGTCCACACTGCGCTACCTGCTGGAATCCAAAGTCGGTATCAATAATTGGCGTACTGTCGCCAAATCATTCTCTGACAATTATGACCATCTGGGTAATGACGATAGTATTAGCAGTATTGATTTAATTGCTGCAACACATAATACGCTTGAACAATTGCAGAAATTGTCCAAAGAGTGCAAAAACCCACAAGATAACCTGATGCAACAGATGGACGGGGCCATCGCAACTGTCCAGGCAATTCAAAATACTGCCGACAACCCCATTGAAGCAGTTTCGGCTTTGAATAGCGGCTCTGAGGTAGATCATAGAGGAAATGTAGGCTCGCAGGGTAACTGGCAACGTCCACCCGTGTCGGTCAGGGAAGAGTTTCGTTCAATCGGTAGAGCGTTCCAGGCAACTGTAAAGGTAGCGCCGCTAATTCCACTTCTCCACAACCTCCGACAGCGTTTTGCGATTGACTATGCTGCCCGGCGCAAGGCCAACGGTATGGCTACCTTTGACGACCTCCTTATCTGGGCGCGCGACCTGCTGCGCGATAACCCGGACGCCCGCGCCCATATCCAGCAGAAATACGCCCGTATCCTGATTGACGAATTCCAGGACACCGACCCGTTGCAGGCCGAAATCGCTTTTTACCTGGCCGCCGCCGCTGATGCCAACATCGGCAGCGACGCCAATGACTGGCACACTCTCCCGCTAAAGCCCGGCAAACTGTTCATCGTCGGCGACGACAAGCAGTCCATCTACCGCTTTCGCAGCGCCGACATCGCCGTCGTCCAGCAGGTCAAAGACGGCAGGCAACTGGAACGGCTTACTATCTCTGAAAACCGTCGCTCTCAACAACCCGTGCTGGATTGGGTCAACGCCGTGTTCGGCGGCCCGGATGCAGACGGGCCTGATGCTGACCGGCCGGATGCGTCGGAACAACTTGGCGGATTGATGCAGCCCGCCGCCGGCGTGCAGGCGCAGTATGTTCCGCTGCAACCTAATGCCGACATTCAGCAGGACGGGCTTGGTTCGGTGCAAGTGTTCGGCGGCCCGCAAGACATTGACGACAACGCGGCAACCGTAAGCCGTAAGCAGGCCCGGCACATCGCCGGCTTGATCGCAACCTACGCCGGCGCCGGCGCCGACCGCCGGCTTGAAGTGTATGACAAAGCGCAACAGAACCGCCGCCGGGCCGACTTGGGCGACGTCTGTGTCCTGATTCGTTCCCGCACCGGCCTGAACACTTTGACGGGCGAATTGGAGAATGCCGGCATTCCCTACCGGCTGGAGGGGTCGTCGCTGTATTTTGACGCCCAGGAAGTGCCGGATCTGCTCAACTGTCTGCGCGCCATTGACGACCCGTCCGACGCCGTGTCCGTAGCGGCGGCGCTGCGTGCCCCGGCCTTTGCCTGCTCCGACGCCGATCTGCTGCGCTGGCGTGAAGCGGGCGGGCGTTGGAACTATATGGGGGATCTGCCGGACACCGAATCCCCGGTGCGCGACGGTATGCTGATACTCCGCGAGTATCACGCAAAGAGCCGCTCGGCCAAGGTAGCCCTACTGATCGCTGATTTCGTCCGGGAACGGCGGCTGGATGAGCTGGATCTGGATCCGGCAGAAAGGCGTCCCCGAGAAATCTGGCGCCGGCGCCAGTTCCTGACCGAGCAGGCGCGCCGAATGGAATACGATGCCGCCACTGCCGGCGGGACGCCCCTCACACTGCGCCGTTTCCTGCAATGGGCGGCAACGCAGCAGGACGAAAACGCGCGCATTGTCGAGGCGCCCGTACCCGAAGCCGACGATGACGCTGTGCGGATAATGACGATGCACGCCGCCAAAGGGTTAGAGTTTCCCATCGTAATCCTGACCGGCATTGCCGCCAATCCTTCCATTATCAGCAAGCCGGCGTTATTTGGAACACCGTCCGGTACGGCAGAAGTAAAAGCCAGCGACCTGCAAACCCCCGGCTATGACGGCCTTAAGGAATTGGAACGAAACCACAGCGCCGCCGAGGAAATACGACTGGCTTACGTCGGCGCTACCCGCGCCCGTGACCATCTCCTGGTCAGTATGTACCAGGCTACCGGACAGGGCAGCCGGCAGGATAAAGGCATCGTCGCCCAGATTGCCGACTTGCCAAACCGGGCCGTTCTGCCGCACCAGGCAGCGCCTGACGCCGTGAGCGCCGGCCGAATACAGACGCCACCGGACTCTGCCATTGTGGATGCTGGTGTTTATGAACCGGAAGTCTGGCAGTCGGATAGGAAAAAAGACATCGCCAAGCGCTCCTATCCTCAAGCGGTTACCGCTACCCGGCTGGCCCGGGCCTATGGCGCCGACGCAGCTGCCGTTGAAAGCAAGGAAGTTGCCCCGGAAGCTGAGCATAACGGCAAAAGAGGCCGGGGCGGCACCGCTTTCGGCAGCGCCATTCACGCCGTATTGCAGGATGTAGTTGAGCGCATGATGCCGCAGCTGCCGTTAGATGCCGCTGCATCGGTGGACGATTTCCTAACGCAATGGAACGATACGATTAACCAGGCGGCACAACGGCACGCCGCCAGTGAGGGATTGTCCGACAGCGGCGAAGTAGCTAACTTGGCGCGTCAGGCTCTGCGTAACCCGGCGGTAGTCGCCGGACTGCGCGCCCCCCGCCGCTGGCCGGAAATCCCGGTAGCAGCCAGGCTGGGCGATGCGCCGGATTCGGTCGTCCTGGAGGGCATCATCGACCTGCTCTATGAGGATAACGCCGGCGGGCTGGTCATCCTGGACTACAAGTCCGACTATGTACCTGATGATGCCGCGATACGGGCCAAGATGTCCAATTATCAATGGCAGGGCGCGGCTTATGCGGCGGCAATTGAACGGGCTACGGGCAAACCGATCCGCGCTGTCCAGTTCCTGTTCATCCGCGCCGACGCTGTGCAGACGGTTGACGATTGGCGGGAACTGATGCAGCGGCTGGACGGCCAAAGCTCCGCTCTCGCCGGCTGATGTTGCCGGATACGGCATCGCAATGCCATACAATCAATACCATACTCGTTATTGACGCCGCCCTATCTCTACGGGTATCGTTGCCGCAAGCGCCGGAGCGCCGGCCTTTACCGAGGGGGTAACCATCAGTATGACTACGCCGCGCCGCCAGTATCAGCCGATTCGGGAACCTAATGTGATGGTGCCGATGCGCGACGGCGTGCGTCTCGCCACCGACGTGGTTCGCCCCGATGCGCCGGGCCGCTTTCCCGTCCTGATCAACCGCGGACCTTACGGCAAGGACGGCTACCTGGACAACCCCGACCATTCCATCTGGTTTTTCCCCCGCAACGGCTATGTGCTGCTCAGCCAGGATGTGCGCGGCCGTTTCGCCTCCGAGGGCGACTACAACCCTCTGTTCCAGGAAGCGCAGGACGGCTATGACACCGTGGAATGGGCGGCGCGGCAGCCCTGGTCCAACGGGCGCGTCGCCACTACCGGCCAAAGTTATCTGGGCGCTACGCAATACACTCTGGCCGGCGGCCATCCGCTGCCGCCCCATCTGCAAACCCTCGTTCCCGTGTCGGCGTCCTCCGATTTCCACCAGTCATGGGTCTATCACACCGGCGGCGCTATGGAGTGGGGCTGGACGGTGCCTTACGCCATCCTAAAAGGCCGCAATACATTGGAACGGGCCGGCCGCGCCGACTTGCTGGCGCAGCTGGACGACTATGTGATTGAACCCGGCAATTTTGGGCAGCCTCTGTCCGACCGCTGGTATCGGCATCTGCCCCTGCGCGACTGGATTGGCCGCCTCCAAGAAGCTGCCCCCTATTTTCACGAATACTTTGACCAGGAAACGGACGGCCCATATTGGTGGCCGATCAATATGATACGGCAGGCCGCCAATGTTACCGTCCCAATGTTTCATATCACTTCCTGGTACGACATCTTTCTGGAGGGCGCGCTCAATTCGTTCCAGGCGATACAAAAGCATGGCGGCAACGCGCTGGCGCGCCGCAACCAGAAACTGCTGATTGGCCCTTGGGGCCATCTGCGCCCCTTTACGCAGCCCACTACCGGCGGCGCCGGCGACATTGACTTTGGCCCCGACGCGGCCATTGAACTGCACGATTATATGCTGCGCTGGTACGATTACTGGTTGCAGGACATTGCGACGGGCATTATGGACGATGCGCCGGTGCGCCTGTTTGTGATGGGCGAAAACCGCTGGCGCGACGAGCAGGAATGGCCCCTGGCGCGGACGCACTACAACCGCTGGTATCTGCATTCCGGCGGCGGCGCCAACACCCGCAGCGGCGACGGTTCCCTGTCCACCGTACCGCCGGAACCGGACGAACCTCCCGACCGGTTTATCTACGACCCGGCCAATCCGGCGCCTACGCTGGGCGGCAACACGCTGATTATAGATTACGGCGTCTTTGACCAGACGCCGACGGAGAACCGCCCCGATGTGCTGGTGTACACTTCGGAGCCGCTGCACGCCGACACCGAATTAACCGGCCCCATCACTGTTACGCTGTACGCCGCTACTACCGCGCCCGATACCGATTTCACCGCCAAGCTGGTGGATGTCCGGCCCGACGGATTCGCCCACAATCTGCAAGACGGCATCGTGCGGGCGCGCTATCGCAGTTCGGCCGGCGTACCATCCCCCATTGCGCCGGGCCGTGTATATCGCTACGATATTGACTTGTGGGCAACCAGCCATCTGGTTAGGGCCGGCCATCGCGTCCGGGTGGACATATCCAGCAGCAACTTCCCCCGTTTTGACCGCAACCCCAATACCGGCGCGGCGCTGGGCGCGGATGACCGGCTGGAAACGGCGCAGCAGACCGTGCATCATTCGGCGCAGTATCCCTCACACATCACTTTGCCCGTCATTCCTCGCTGATTTTGCCGGACTCGCCGCCCGCCCACCGGAGGCTAACCTGATGGCAACGCAGACCTTGCCGCCGCCCGACCGTCTTGTCGCCGCTGAACCGGATGGCGTCAAGCCCGCCGCTGCCGTCAAGCCGGCTGATGCTGCCCAGCCGGCCGATATTACCCAACCGGGCGAAACTACTCAACCAATCAACGCCGCCTACTGGCTGGATGCCGACAGCCCCGGCCTGCCCATCACGCTGGACTTGCGCCCCCTGCTGGGCGGCAAGACGCTGGCGGAGATTGACTTCAATGTGCTTTGGGCCTTCATCGAGGCTAACGATCTGTACGCTATTGAGTACAACGAAACGGGCGAATTGGTTATAATGCCCCCTATGCTGATGCCCGGCGGAAATAGCGAATCGCGGCTGATTGCTTTCGTCACTATGTGGGCGTTGGCCTATGGCGGAATGGCGCCGTCGTCCACTACGATTTTCCGCATCCCCGGCGTGGGCGGACGCGGGCCGGATGCATCATGGGTATCCCCGGAGCGGCTGGCCGGCCTGGACGCCGAGCAGTATCGCACCGGCCAGGTCTGTCCCGATTTTGTCGCCGAGATACACTCCGCTACCAACACGCTGGCCTACTTGCGGCGCAAGATGGAGCAGTACATTGCCGCCGGCGTCCGCCTCGGCTGGCTGATTGACCCGCGCAACCGCCGCGTAACCGTCTATCGTCCCGGCCAGGAACCGGAAATAATGGACAACCCGACTATCCTCTATGGTGAGGATGTAATGCCCGGTTTTGAGTTTCGCGTGGGCGAACTGATTTTTGACGCCGCCTGACCGCCGCCTTGCCTCGCATCCAGGAACATTTACAGCCAGTGAAGTCAGCAGGTTAGGCTGCCGTCCGTAAGCATCAGGAGGAGCATTATGGCTATGGACATCGCCGATCTGGTTTATGACCGGCCCGACCTGGGCAAATTCCAGGTGCACCGCAGCAGTATGCTGTCGCCGGAGATTTATGAACTGGAACGGCAGCGCATCTTTGACCGCTGCTGGCTGTACCTCGGCCACGAATCCGAAATCCCCAATCCCGGCGACTATGCGCGGCGCGTGGTTGCCGAGCGCGCCCTGTTCTTTGCGCGCAACCGAGACGGCGAACTGGTGGTTTTCCACAACACCTGTCCGCACCGCGGCGCCCTCATCTGCCGCACCGACCGGGGCAACGCCCAAGTGTTTCAGTGTTTCTACCACGCTTGGAGTTTCAACACTTCCGGCGAGCTCATCGGAATGCCCGACATTGCCGGCTACGGCCCCGACTTTGACCGCGCCGCAATGGGCCTGCGTTCGCCCCGCTTTGACACTTACCAGGGCTTCATATTCGTCTGTTTCAGCACGGAAACCGAATCACTGCGCGAATATCTGGCCGGCGCCGCCGAATATCTGGATCTGGTAGCCGACCAGGCCGCCGACGGAATGCGCGTCATCCCCGGCTCCAACCGCTACACCATCAAGGCCAACTGGAAACTGCTGGCCGAGAACAGCGTTGACGGCTACCACGCGCTGCCCACTCACCAGACTTATTTTGACTATATGGCCAACGAAGCCGGCGTTGCCGTATCCGGCGACCGCCGGGGGTTCGGGCGCGCCTTGGGCAACGGGCATGGCGTGATGGAAAACGATGCCATCTACGGGCGGCCCATCGCAATGTGGCATCCTTACTTTGGAGAGGATGCCAAGCCGGAAATCCGGCGCATCAAGGATGACTTGATTGCCCGGCACGGACGCGCCAAAGCGCTGCGGATGTGCGAAAAGAGCCGCAATATGGTGATTTTCCCCAACCTGGTCATCAACGACATAATGGCCGTTACCATCCGCGTCTTTCAGCCTACCGGCCCGGACAGTATGGATGTAACCGCCTGGGAAATGGCGCCGGCCGGCGAGACGGGTAGCCTGCTGCGCCGCCGCCTCGACTCTTTCCTGGCCTTCCTCGGCCCCGGCGGGTTCGCTACGCCGGACGATACCGAAGCACTGGAATCCTGCCAGCAGGGGTTCCGCTCCGGCGGCGTGGAATGGTCAGACTTGTCCCGTGGGTTCAACCGCGCGCCCAAAGGCAACGACGAATTGCAGATGCGGTCATTCTGGCGGCGCTGGCAGTCGCTGGTCGCCGACTTGCCCCACATTGAGCAATACGAGCGCGGCCTGACGCCCGGCGAAATCCCCGAAGTGCTGCCCTCCCCGGAACTGCTCGCCGCTGCCGACTGAACCGCCGCCGCTGACTAATTTCCTCTCTCCGGGAGAAAACCGCGGTGCGGTCAATCTCCACCAGGAGCAATTCCAAAATGGTTGCTAACCTGATACCGCCGCCGCCAATACCCATAGCCGGGCTGCCGGCTACTGCGGAGTCGCTGCTGCTGCAACACGAAGTGGAACAGCTGCTGTACCAGGAGGCGCGGCTGCTGGACGACTGGAAACTGGACGCCTGGCTGACGCTGTACACGGCCGACGCGCGCTATATCGTTCCCACCACCGACCTGCCGGACGGCGATCCGGAGACGGACTTGCTGTTCATCGATGATGACTATGGCCGGATGGCCGGCCGGGTTGTCCGCCTGCAAAGCCGCCATGCCCACCGGGAATATCCCTGGTCGCGCACCCGCCGGTTCATCGGCAATGTGATGGTTACGGAAATAAACGGCGACGCCGTGGCCGCCACGGCGTCGGTAGTAGTGTGGCGTTTTCGCGCCGGCGAAGCATCCCCCTATGTGGGCCGCTACGATGTGCGGATGCGCCGAGTGGACGGACAGCTGCGGCTATGCTACAAGCGAGCCACCTTGGACTTGGAAGCGTTGTCCGACCACGGCGCATTGAGCATCATCTTTTAGAGTTTCGCCGGGTCAATCAGCCCGTCCTCGATCAGCTGCTGCATCACGACTTCGCCGGGGATGGTATCGGCGTTGCCTACGGCAAAGTCGGTCCGTGCTTGGCGGAGAGCCGCGCTAGTCTTGGAATCAGCGAGAATTTCCAGAGTTTCCAGCGTCGCCGCCATATCCTCAAGTTCCTGCCAGGATTCCCAAGAAATCAACGCAAAGGCCGGCTGGCCGTGGTTAGTAACGGCAACCACGGCATCCGGGTTGCCGGCCAGCGACTGGCACAAGGCCGGCAACTGTTTAGCCGCCTGCTCCATAGGCACGAACTGGGCGCGGGCTGCGATTTCCTTGCTGTCAATCATTTTAGGTTCCATACTCTCAAAAGCGGTTTTCCGGCAGCGGGCGCTTGAATACTTGAGCTTGACTTATGCGCCCGTTTGCTGCGGTTATGGTAGCATAGACTGAACCCGGCGTAAGACGCCAGAGTGAGGATAACGGCAATGTCAAACGGCAATACGATTTTGAGCGATGAACAACGCGGGCTGCTGGCGGCGGCGTTAAACCGCATCGTTCCGGCCAACGGCGATATGCCCGCCGCCGGCGACTTGGGCGTAGCCGATTTCGTAGAAAGCATCGCCGCCGCCGCAACCGCCCGCCGGCGCATCCTGCTGGACGGACTGGCGCAGATTGAAATTGCCGCCCGGGAACGCGGCGGCGCTTTCGCGGCGTTGCAACCGGCGGCGCAGACGGCAACCCTGCAAGCCGTTGCGGACGCACGGCCGGCCTTTTTCCAGGAACTGGTAACCCAAACCTATCGGGGCTACTACACTAATGAAACGGTGTTTGACTTGCTCAAATACCGCGCCCCCAACCGCGCCGACTACAACCCCAAGCCCTTTGATGAATCCCTGCTGGAGCCGGTAAAGCAGCGCGGCCCCATCTGGGCGCAGACGGCATCCTGACGCCACCGCAGCGCGGATACACCGCACAGCCCGCACCTTGCCGCCTAGGCCGCCAACGGCAGCGCCAGCTGGGACGGATAACCCTGCCCGTATGGCAGCGCATCGTATTCCGGCGCCGGCGTCAGCATCTCGCAGAACCCCGGCAGCCCGGTCGGTTGCAATCCCTTGATGGACGGCATCCGGGGCAGCTCCCAGCGCATACGGGCATCGTCCACCAGATTGAGCACGGCGGCGGTGTAATCCCGCGGCGCATGGGGGCTGTGATACAGCCGGGCGTAACCCGGCGCCAGATGCGGGTACGACTCCCGGATTAGCGGCATAAACCATTCCCGGCTGCCGGGGCGCAGAAACAGCAGATTGCCGGAGAGAAACTGCGCCCGATGCTCCGCCGCCGCGTTCACCAGCGCGTCAATGCTGGCGGCGCTGTCGGACAGGCCGGGCAGCAGCGGGGCGGCCAATACGCCGGCGGCAATGCCATGCTCCACCAGATACTGCATCGCTTCCAGTCGGGCTATAGGATGCGGCGCGCCCGGCTCGGTCTGCCGCCATACCGTTTCGTCGACGCTGCCGACGCTGAACACTACCTGGACGCCGGCCACTTCATTAAGCTGCCGCAGCACATCAACATCCCGGCGCACCAGCGTCCCTTTGGTAGTAACCGACGCCGGGTTGCGGAACTCGGCCAGCGTTTCCAGAATCTGACGGGTCAGCTGATACTGCGCCTCGGCGGGTTCGTAAGGGTCGGACGCCGTACCGATGGCGATGGGTTCTCCCGTCCACTTGGGGCGGGCCAGTTCCTGCCGCAGCACTTCGGGGGCGTTGACTTTGGCGAAAATCTGCTGCTCAAAGTCGGCGCCGGCGTCCATCCCCCAATACTGATGGGTGGAACGGGCATAGCAGTAGCGGCAGGCGTGGCGGCAGCCCCGGTAAGGGTTAATCGTCCACTGAAAGGGGAAATCCGGGACATTGACGCGGTTGATGACGGTTTTGCACTGGATTTCGGTAACTTCGGCAGCAACCATGGTGATCCCTCCGGCTTGGAACGCGGCGTGCGCCGGCGCACCGCAAACGAATGTTCGGTAAATTGCTGCTAGTTTAGACCTCCTGTTCGCACCTGTCAACCCTGTCTCAGCATTCAGAAAAGCGCCGCCCGGAATACGATTTGGAGCAGATTTCGCAATCCGGCGGGCTTATGCTGCTGTGTTCGTTACACTAATGATAGCATAACGGCAAATCCGGCCTCTGGAACATCCCCGGCGTAGAACGGTCCGGCTAGGAGAAAGACGGATTCCGGCGTAAGTCGGAATGACGGTTGGGGAACGGCTGGCGTCTCTATGCCTGCTGCGCCGCGCAGTCGTACCGCTCCAGGCAGGACTGCACTACCGTGTCCACATCCTCATTCAGCAGATAGCCGGCGTCGGCCAGCCGCTGCGCCGCCGCTTGGACGCGCTCGGCGTAGTCCGCGCGGCCGGCGTAGCGTTCCTCCAGAGACGGGCGCGGATCGCCGGACGAATGCCGCCGTTCCGCCGTCGGCGCAAACCAGTGCGTAGAACCCTGCATTGACATCAGCTGCTCCGGCGCCCCGGTGTCCGGGCGCCGCAGGTTCCAGCCCGTATGCGTGCCTACCGGAACGGTAAGGTCGGGCAGCCGGATGCCGGCTGCGTCGTTGCCGTCCGCATCGGCGGCCGGCACCAGGGCGGCGTACTCCCGGCCCTCCCGAACCGGATACGCTCCGATGCCGCGGTCGGCGTCCGCCCCCAAGTCAACTTCACGGATACGCCACAGCCGCGATGGTTCGGGCGTCGCAACGCCGGGGATTGCCGGCAGCCCGGACAGATACTCCGTCGCGGCCACAGCAGTGCCTTCGTCCAGTCGGGGATGGCAGCTCGGCGGCGGCGCAATGCCTTCCGACGCCCACCGATCCAGATTGACCAAAGCCGCCCGCAGCAGCGGAATGTAGTCCACCGCATTATAAGGATGGCGTCCGGTAGCGCCGTCGGGGCCGGCGCCGGTCATCAAGTCGGGCGCGCCGGGCAGATGCTGCGTTCCGGCGAAAAGATAGCGGCGACTCTCCGGCGCCGGCTCCAAGTCGCCCGCACCGGCGGCGTCAATGTGGGACAGGCTGGCATCGCCGCGCCAGTATTCGGCGGCGGAATCGGTGTAGATGATTTTGGGGACGGCGTTGCTCCGGCGCAGCCGGCGCAGCAGCCCGTCGGTCTGTTCGGTAAGCGGATCGGTCAGATCGTTGTCGGCAAAGGGAAACCGCTGGCCGAAGCCGGGCGCCGACTGCGCCGATGGCTGGGCAAAACGATGGTTGAACTCCCCACGCCGCGCGCCGGCCACATGAGGCAGCAGCCCGTCAAACACCGGCCGGCCAGCCTCGTCCACATTCAGGCCGCAGTAAAGCATCGTCCGCAGCAGCCGACCCGACTGCGAAACGCCATGCCCGTAGATTTTCTCAAAGCCGCCAACAATCGCAGCGTTCCCCGATTTGTTCCCGCCGGATTCGTACCGGCCGGACTCGTTCCCGGATAATGGCCCGCGCAGCCAGGACGCCGCCTCGCGAATGGCCAGCATACCGCAGCCGACCACTACGGGCCGGGCGGCGGTGTAGATGCAGTTGTAAATCCGGCCCGGCTGAAAGCCGTCCGCCAGGTAAATATGCTCCGCGCTGGCGGTTATGCCCTCTGCGGCATCCCGCGCAAACTGCCATTCGGAGCGGGGAATGACGCTATCCGGGCCGTCCTCCCAGTCCCGCACCGTCAGCAGCGCATCCGGGGCGTCCCGGTTGGCGACGGGATAAGGGCGATGGGCGCGGTTCGCCAGCAGCCGGGTAATTTCCGGCACATTGGGGCGGATTTCTACGCAGCACTGGCCGGTTACGGGCTGCCCGTCAATGCAGATTTCCGGGGCGTCCAGCCCCAGCAGCGCATCGCTGCGGTACACATCCCACTGCCAGCCGACCGACAGGACGGAATAGCCGCGCCGCATCAGAAAGCCGTCGCCCACCGGGATGGCGTCCGAATCAATGGGCGGCGTCGGCCCGCGATTGAAAAACGGCACCGTGCGCCGCCGTCCCCGGTTCACCACTTCCACAATCAGACGCCGGTTGCCGCGCCCGGCGTCGGCCGGCGCCACTAGCGTGAAATCGGCCTCAAACCGCACCCGGCCCGCCGCGTCAACCGGCGCATACTGCAAGTCAACGATGCTTGCGTTGGCCGGATTTCCGGGATCAACGGCAAAGGTCAATACGCCGTCGGTGCGCGTGTAGGAACCCGCCGTTCCGAACTGCGCGCCGTCGGCCAAAGGCGCGCGCCGCTTGATTTTCACATCCGTAACCGGCATAGCAATGTTCCTCCCCGTTTCTTGCCGGCAGACTGATATTCAGGCTGATTACCGGCGCCAGTGATTGCCTATCTTACACGGTGCCAGTATAGCGGCGATTGCCGCGCCCGGCTAACCCCGCCGGCCGCCGGGCCGCGCCGCCAACCCCTCGTTCATCATTCCAACCAACCCCCTCGTCCGTCATTCCGGCGAAAGCCGGAATCCACACACGCCGTTGCAGTTAAATAAAAGAGCCAAGCTCCGATAAACAGTCGGATGCTTGGCTCGTTGCGGGCATTGCTCCGGCGCTTTTCGCTTTCTAACGGCCCGGCTTCACGCTGCGTTGCGCGGCGCAGCCTTTCCGCCCGGCCCGGAGCAGGCCCGATGCCGGCGCCCTGTCGGTGGTGTGCAACTGGGTGCGGCTGTGGATTCCGGGAACGAATCCAGTCAAGCCGCGGCCACCGCGCCGACAGGGCCGGCCAGCGGGAATTGCCATCTATGGTTCAGCGTTACCAGCGAAACCACTTCGCACCTCCTGTGCCTGAGGGCGGTTCAACCGCCTGGTAGTAGCGGATGGGATGTCCCGGCCACCCCAGCGCTCATAATACATAGTATAGCGTGGGTTGATACCTGTCAACCCCTGTCCCGGCGAATTTTCGGTGAATTTTTGGCGGCGTCAACCCGATTCTCGCTCACAGCCCTCACCATCCGGGAGCAAGATGGAGCGAGGGCCGCCATAATCCAAAACCGATACACTGGACAACCGCGCCCCCGGTTGGTTATCATTCCGGCATAGGCTAACAGGCTATCCATCAGCTTTTGCCGCGCCTTTCCCAAGCCAAGCTCCGCCGCAGCGAGGCCGGGGGCGATGGCACCAAGGAGGGGGCGATGGTCGTTGCAGTCAGCGAACCGGCCAACCTGATTGCCCGCGTGTCGGAGTATGTGGACGATACGGCGCATCTGGATACCATCCGGCGCGCCTACGATTTCGCCGCCGGCTGCCACGACGGGCAGCTGCGCCAGTCCGGCGACCCTTACATCGTGCATCCCCTGGCCGCCGCCGGCATCCTGGCCGACCTGCATCTGGACCCCGATACCATTATGGCGGCGCTGCTGCACGACGTAATGGAGGACTGCGGCGTTGCCGGGGACGAACTGGAGCGCCGTTTCGGCCCCGATGTCGCCCGCCTGGTGGACGGCGTCACCAAGCTAACCCGCGTTAACTACCGACCGCCCGGCCCCGGCGAACACCCGGCCCCCAACGCCGAAAACCTCTACGCCGAAAGCCTCCGCAAAATGCTGGTGGCAATGGCCGAGGACATCCGCGTCGTCCTCATCAAGCTGGCCGACCGCCTGCACAATATGCAGACGCTGGACGCACTGTCGGCGGACAAACGCCGCCGCATCGCTCAGGAAACCCTGGATGTCTATTCCCCGCTGGCGCACCGCCTCGGCATCTGGGAACTGAAATGGCAGCTGGACGACCTGGCTTTTCGGCATCTGAACGAAACTACTTACCGGGAAATATCGCGGATGCTGGCGGTGCGCCGCTCCCAGCGCGAAGCCTATGTGGCCGAAGTGGGCGAAGGCTTGCGCCAGGAACTGGCCGCCAACGGCCTGCCGGCCGAAGTCAACGGACGCCCCAAAGGCATCTACTCCATCCATAAAAAGATTGAAAAATACGCCGCGGAGGGCAAAGAACTCAGCGACATTTATGACCTTTACGCCCTGCGCGTCATCGTGGACGATGTCGCCGACTGCTACCGCGCGCTGGGCATCGTGCATCGGATGTGGAGCCCCATGCCGGGGCAGTTTGACGACTACATTGCCACCCCCAAGCAGAACCTGTACCAGTCGTTGCATACTACCGTAATCTGCGAGGGCGGCCATCCGCTGGAAGTGCAAATCAAGACGCAGGAGATGCACCGCATCGCCGAGTACGGCGTGGCCGCCCACTGGCGCTATAAAGAAAGCGGCCACAGCGGCGGCGGCCCTAACGGCAGCCGGGGCCGTTTTGAGGAGCGAATGACCTGGCTACGCCAACTTCTGGAATGGCAGCGCGAAACGCCGGACACCAACGAATTCCTGGAATCGGTGCGCGAGGATCTGTTCCACGACCAGGTATTCGTCTATACGCCCAACGGCGATATTATGGAACTGGCCGCCGGCGCCACGCCCATTGATTTCGCCTACAAGATACATACCGACCTGGGGCATCGCATATCCGGCGCCAAACTCAACGGGCGGCTGGTATCGTTGGACACGCCCTTGCAGAACGGCGACACCGTGGAGGTGGTCGCCGGCAAGACCGGGCGCGGGCCGTCCCCGGACTGGCTGAACCCGGCGCGCGGCTATGTGGCTACCAACAGCGCCCGCCAGAAAATCCGCTCCTGGTTCAACCGGCAGGCCCGCAGCGCCAACATTACCCGAGGGCGCGACCTGCTCAAACGGGAGATGCGGCGCATGGGCGTACGCCTGCCCGACCGGGAAACCTTGGAATTATGCGGGTACGAAACTATGGACGACCTGCTGGCGGCGCTAGGCTCCGGCGACTTAAGCGACGCCGCCCTGGCTTCCCGGCTGTCGCAGCATCACAGCGTGCCGGCCACCAAATCCTGGACCTGGACGCCGCCGCCGCTGAAAGACGGCGCACGGCTGGACAGCCCCACCTCCGGCATCTCCGTGCTGGGCGTCGGCGACCTGTTGACCCGTATCGCCCAATGCTGCAACCCGATACAGGGCGACGAGATTATCGGGTTCGTTACCCGCACCAGCGGCGTCAGCGTCCACAAATCCGGCTGCATCAATGTGCTGAACGAGGACGAACAAGAAAGGCTGGTGCCGGTAGCCTGGGGCCAGAAACAGGAATTATATCCGGTACGCATCCGCATTGAAGCGCTGGATCGGCTGGGACTGCTGCGCGACATCACTACCAAGCTGTCCGAGGATAAAATCAACATCGCTTGGGTAGTAACCCGCGAGAATAACAACGCTACGGTAAGCATGGAGCTGACCATCCATATCGCCGGCCTGCCGGAGCTGAACCGGGTATTCTCTCGGATGGAGGGGATCCGCGGCGTTACTTCGGTGAACCGGGTAACCAGCAGCCCGCTGCGGCAGACGACGGCGCAATAGCCCGGCATACCCTGCGCCGCCCCAACTTTTGCGTCGGGCGCAGTACCGCTCCGGCGCAGTCAATATACCCCGTGTCCAACCCGCCCCAGTCGCCCGACGGCAAGCGTCCCCAGTCCATTGCCGCCTTGTCTCTGCTGCGCCGGGCGGACGCGGCGACGGCGGTCAAACTGGCGGCGGCGGCCCTCGTATTCCTCGGTATCCTGCTGCTACCGACGCCGGCGGGATTGACGCCGGAGGGGCAGCGCGCGCTGGCCGTCATCACCCTGGCCGTTGTGCTGTGGGCCACCGAAGTGATACCCGTTTCGGTCGCCGGCATCGGCGGCGTAGTGCTGCTCGTCCTGTTGGGCGCCGCGCCGGACATCGGAGCCGCCCTGTACGGATTTTCCCGCCCCGTAGCCTACTTTCTGATTGGCATACTAACGTTGGGCCTGGCGGTGCAGAAATCCGGGCTGGCGCAGCGACTGGCCGCCCTGCTGTTGCGCGGCGCCGCCGGCAGCCCCCGAATGCTATACGCCCAGATGCTGCTTTCCTTTGCCCTGCTCACTTTCGCGCTGCCCTCCGCCAGCACGCGCGGCGCCATCATGGTGCACGTGTACGAGCAAGCGTTGGCCCACTGGAACATCCCGCAGGGACATCCGCTGTATAAAGCGGTGATGATGGCGATGGGCAGCCTGAACCGGCTCGGTTCCACTGCGCTGCTGGCCGGCGGCATCACGCCGGTGGTGGCATCCGGGTTGCTGGGCGATTTTTCCTGGACGCAGTGGTTCATCCTGATGAGCGTTCCGTTCTATGCCAACCTGATTGCCGGCGGCGGCGCATTGTATCTGTTTTACCGGAGCGGATTTCGGCGCGGGGATATTACCCCCTTTGTGCCGCCGCCATCCGGCCCGATGTCCGCCGCCGAGTGGCGCGCCGCCGCCATCGTACTGCTGACTGCCCTATTATGGTTCACCGACTTCGCCCACGGGCTGCATCCGGCGGCGCCGGCGCTGCTGGCCCTCTGCCTGATACTGCTGCCCCGCATCGGCATTCTACCTTGGGGCGAGTTTGAGCGCGAGGTGGGCTGGAGCAACTTTTTCGTCATCGCCACTTCGCTGTCGCTGTCGCAGGCGTTGGTAGCAACCGGGGCGGCGGCATGGTTCTCCGAAACGCTGGTGGGCGGCGTCGGGTCGCTGGCGGCGGAGCCGCTATTGACGCTATTGGCCTTAAGCGTCTGCTTCGCCGCCGTGCGGATGCTGCTGCCCAACATCGCCGGCTACCTGGCACTGGTAATACCAGTAGCGATGGCCGCTGGCGCCGCCTTGGGCTTGAACCCGTTGGTGTGCGGAATGGCGGCGGTAGTAGTAGGCGATTCGGCGGTGTACTACGGCGCCGGCGGCACTTCGGCGGTATTCGTATTCCAGCGCGCCGGCATCGCCAACCCGGAGATCTTTAGGTTTGGCATCACCATGACGGTTATCGTAATCGCCGTGCTGCTGCTGGGGGTAGTGCCTTATTGGGGGCTGGTGGGGCAGCCTTTGACGCCCTAGCGTAGGCCGATTTGCAAATAAGCGCAAATAAAATCAGGCCGCCCAGAATGGGAAGTAAGTCCGACTCCGGTTTCCAGCATCCGGATCGCGCACTGCGATTAGCCCGTCGGCCTGGGAATGGCAAGCCAACCCATTTTTTGGTATAACTTCATCCAGCCCGAGAGCTGTCGGTTAGCCCTCTCGGAGATGCGGCTATGGCCAGGAACACAATCACGCTTGAAATTGGCGGTCGGGTAGAGCTCAAAGAATTTGCCGACGGAATCGTCGCTTTCCGCCGGTTGGTGAACGCTTTGACGCCGCCCGGGGCCGGCGTAACTTGGGTAGTGGACGATCTGCAACCGGGCAGCGCTATCGCAACTTTCCGCGGCGAGGCCGATAACCCGGCCACAGTAGAAATGATAGTGAGCGGTTGCGATAGGGTGGGTGTTGCGATGGCGTCGCATTCCGAACTGTCCGGATTTGACGGCAGGGTAATCAGCGCGGTTCATCGCATCAAAGCCTTGACCCGGACAACGGAATACGTACGGCTGGAAACATCGGCCGGCGATTACACGATATACCCCAACGGCCACAATCCCCCTAAACTGGCCCCGCCGCCGTCAATCGGGGCGATTACGGGGCGGATACAAACTTTGAGCAACCGCAGCGGCTTGCGGTTCAATCTGTACGATACCGTCCGTGACAAGGCCGTAGCCTGCTACCTGGCATCCGGCCAAGAGGAGCTGATCCGAGAAGCTGGGGACAGCGAGCGACGGTTACCGGCCAAGTTTCCCGGGAAGCAGTGACCGGCCGGCCGGTTGCAATCCGCCAAATCGTTGATATAACAACTCTTGATGAACCCGTCCCCGGTTCGTACCGCCAGGCTCGAGGCGCGGTTCCTTGGCAGTCCAGCCATCCGCTGCCCGAGGCTGTCATACGCCTTTTGAGGGACGCCTGATGCCAACTGCCGCCGTTTATTGGGACGCGAATGCGTTCCTCTCCTATATCAACGGGCTTCCGGATCGTATGCCTGTGCTGGATGCCTTGCTGGGCAATAGCGCTGGCGGCAGCATCCAAATCTACACCTCGGCCATTTCGCAAGTGGAGGTAGCATTCGCTGCCAGCGAGCAACAGCAAAAAGCGTTAGACGCAGATATGGAACGGAAAATCAACACTTTGTGGGATGACCCGAAGGCCGTAGTCATGGTCGAGTACCATGACGGAATTGGTCGGGAAGCGCGTTCCTTGATACGCGACGCGGTCACGTACGGCTGGAGCCTGAAACCGCTGGACGCCATTCACCTGGCCACGGCACGATGGCTGTCGGAACTCGGATACTCGGTATCCGAGTTCCATACTTACGACCATGCGCTATTTAAATACACTTCCCTAGCCGGTTTCCGTATCTGCGAACCGTATTCCGCACAACCTAGTATGATTTAGTCAAGCGGTGAGCCTATGAATCATTAATTCCGCAACAGCAGCAGATTGAACCAGTCATTGTAGTATTGCTCCCGTCAGGGCATCATCAGGGCGTATATCATACGCCGCAAATCAGTATTCGTAAAACATCCCCTGCAACGCATCCCGCTCCCCCGTCAGCGTCAGCCCCAGCATCAGCAGGATGCGCGCTTTCTGCGGCATCAGGTTGTCGGATACGATAAACCCCTGCTCCGATTTGCGGGGCGTCATTACTACCCGGCCGGCGCTGGACCGGCTGGCCAGTACTACCGGCATCGCGCCGGCTACTGCCGACTCCGCCGCCGCAATCACTGCCGGCGGGAATGTGCCGGCGCCGAACCCGGCCAGTACCAGCCCATCCGAACCGTGCGCCCGCACCGCGTCGATCAGCATCCCGTCGGCGCCGGCGTAAGCGTGCACGATGTCCACGCGCGGCAAGTCGCTGCGCCCGTCCACCCGAAACGGCGTTGCCGTCGTATGCTTGCGGACGGGCCGGCGGTAGAACACCACCCGATGGTCGGAATCGGCATAGCCCAGAAAACCCAGTTCGTTGGGCTTGAAAGTCTCCACCCGCAGCGTGTTCGCCTTATACACCTCGCGGGCGCAGTGTATTTCGTTATTCAACACGGTAAGGACGCCCATCCCGGCGGCCTCCGGCGTGGCGGCAATTCGCACCGCATCCAGCAGGTTCAGGTCGGCATCGGTACTGATAGCGGTAGGCGGGCGCATCGCCCCGGTAACCACTACCGGCTTATCGGTTTTGACGGACAGATGCAGAAAGTAAGCGGTTTCCTCCAGAGTAGCCGTGCCGTGCGTAATCACGATGCCAGCGGTATCCGGTTCATCCTGCGCGATGGCGTGGATGCGCTCAACCAGCGCAATCCAGTTAGCCGGGCCAATGGCCGTGCTGCCCACGCTGACCATGTCCTCGGCAATGATGTTGAAGTTGTCGCCAATCTCCGGCACGCGCGCCAGGTTCTGCTCAATAGTCAGATGGTCGCCAATTTCCGGGTAGCGGATGTAATCCATCCGGTCGGGGCCCACGCCGGCAATGCTGCCGCCGGTGGCAATGATGTGAACGGTCGGGTTGGACATAGGAAAGCCTCCGCGGAGCCGTCTTGATACGGGCCGGATTCCGGTTTGCGCCGATATGCTACCATACCCGGCGATGCGCGCCCTCATCATCTCCGACATTCACGCCAACTTGGAAGCATTGGACGCCGTGCTGGACGATGCCCAGGCGCACGGCGGCTATAACGCCGTCTGGTGCCTCGGCGACTTGGTGGGCTACGGCGCCGACCCCGGCCCCAGCATCGCCCGGCTGCGGACGCTGCCGATAGGCGATAGGGATAGCGATAACGATGGCAATGGCGATAGCGGTGGCGTCATCGCCATTGCCGGCAACCACGACCACGCCGCAACCGGCCAGCTCAACCCCGACCTGTTCAACAACGCCGCCCGCGCCGCCGCCCTCTGGACGGCCCGCCAGCTTACCAACGCCGAACTGGACTACTTGGCCGCCTTGCCGGCAACTGCCCAAGCCAGCAATTTTACGATGGCGCACGGCAGCCTGCGCGACCCGATACTGGAATATCTAATCAGCGAGCCGGCGGCCAGCGCCACTTTCGCCCTCTTGACAACCCCGTTCTGCCTGGTCGGGCATTCCCACTACCCTCTAGTCTGGAGTGAGGATAGAGACAGCAATGACGCCGGCCGGCCCTCCGTCGCTTTGCTGGATCCGGCGCAGCCTTTGCGACTGGATGCCGGGCAGCGCCGAATTATCAACCCCGGCAGCGTCGGCCAGCCCCGGGATGGCGATTGGCGGGCGTCATATCTGATTTTTGACGATGCCGCCGCCGGCGATAATACCGGCAACGCCGGCGTCATCTACCATCGCCGGGTAGAGTACGACATCGCCGCCGCGCAAGCCAAAATACGGAACGCCGGCCTGCCCGAATCCCTGGCGGCGCGCCTGGCGGAGGGACGCTAACCCGGCAACACACAACGGCGCTAACCCGGTAACACAAATGTAACTCCGGCGTAATGCGGCGTTAATCGGCCGGCGGCAATATGGAATCGTCAATTTATGGCCCGCCGGCCCGCCGCCGCCATCAACTCCGGGTTCAGTTGCCAACGCCGTGTTACCCGCCGCAAATAACGATGTCAACGCTATCAGCGCGCCGCCGCCGGCCCGCGTACTGCTGCTGGGGCGCCGCTGGGACGACATGAACGATACCCTGAACGCCGCCGCCAGCATGGGGGGCATCGTCCTGCTCGGCCCGCAAACCGCCTATGACGCCGTGCGCTATGCCAACGGCGCCGCCCCATCGGTGCTGCTGCTTGCGCCGGATACTGATACTGATGGCGATACCGACGCCGTTGCCCCCATCATCCCGGACGACGCGCCGCCGTCATTGCGATGCATCCCCGCCGACTGCCTCGACGACCCCGACCTTTACGGCGATGCCGACGACTTCGTAACCATCCCCTGCGCGCCGGCCGAGCTGGTCAAGCGGATACTGCGATTAGCGCAGCGGCAGAACGGCGCCGCGCCAACGCAGCTGATACAGATCGGCGGCATCACGCTGGACCCGGTTACCTACCAAGTAACCGCTGCCGGCAAACCTGTCGACCTGGCATGGCTAGAGTTCCGCCTGTTGCAGTTTCTGATGGAAAATATTGGCAAAGTCTTTACGCGCGACCAGCTGCTGGCGAATGTGTGGGGCGTGGAAAATATCGGCGGCACCCGCACCGTGGATGTCCATATCCGCCGCCTGCGCTACAAGCTGGAAACGGGCGGCGCTACCTACTTCCGAACCGTCAAAAATGTAGGCTATGGAATGGTGCGCCCCTAGGGGATGGGCATATTCACCGTCAATCCGACGCCCACAACCGTCATTCCGGCGCCCGAACCCGTCCCGTCATTCCGGCGCAAGCCGGAATCCCCCATCCCGTCCATCCCCTTTATCCATGCCAACCCCCTACCACTCCGCCGGCAGGCTGGTTACGCCCCGGATGTTGAGCAGGTTGTGGTATTCCAGCGCATCCGGGTCGCTGGCGAACCGGAACGGCGGGAACTTGTGGGTCAAAGCGCGGAACGCCTCTTGCCCCTCCAGCCGCGCCAGGTTGGCGCCCAGGCAGTGATGAATGCCGCCGCCAAAGGCCACATGAGGGTTCGGATACCGGGTAATGTCCAGATCCTCCGGTTTCTCAAAGGCCATCGGGTCCCGGTTGGCGGCGTTGATAATCACCATCACCTTTTCGCCCTCGCGGATTTTCTCACCGCCCAGCTCAATGTCTTGCAAGGCGATGCGCGGCGCGCGCTTGACCGGCGAATCGTAGCGCAGCAGTTCCTCAGTGGCGCGCACCAGCAGGCTGTCATCCTCTTTCAGCATCTGCCACTGGTCGGGGTTACGCATCAGCGCCATCGTGCCGTTGCCAATCAGGTTGATAGTAGTCTGATGGCCGGCAATCAGCAGCAGCAGCGTGTTGCCCAGCACTTCCTCCCGGGACAGTTCGCCCTCCCGCTCTCCGATGGCCAGCACGGACAGCAGGTCGTCGGCCGGCTCGCTGACGCGGGTTTCCACCAGCGGATTCACATAGTCGTTCAGCGTGGTGATAGCCTCGTGAACGCGGGTATGGCGGTCGGGAGTTTCCTGGTCCAGCGAAAGCAGCTGCCGGGACAGGGTACGGATAAACTCCCGGTCATCGGCGGGCATCCCCAGCCAGTTGGCGATAACCAGCACCGGCATTGCGTTGGCGAAATCCTTCAGCACATCCATCCCGCCGCTTTCCGCATCAAAGTCTTGCAGCAGATCCTGGATGATGCCCTGCACCATCGCCCGAAAGCGGTTGTCAATGTACTTGGGATTGAACACCGGATGGACGGCGCGGCGCATCCGCAGATGGTCGGGGCGGTCGCGCCGGATGAACCAGTTGTTCATATAGTCCAGGTTGAACTGGTACTTCGGAAAGTCCGCCTCGGAAATGGGCGGGCTGGGCGGCTTCTCGTCGCGCAGGAACACTTCGGACGAGAAATGCTCGGGATGGCGCAGCGCCCACACCACCGCCTGGTAGGAGGTTACCACCCAAGTGTCAAACTTGGAGTTCCAATAGACCGGAGCATCCTCGCGCAGCGTCGCGTAGTAGGGGTAGGGATCCCGCAGGTTCTCCGGGGACAGCAGCTCGTCATGGATACGCTCTTTCAGCATCATAACAGCCTCGCAGCGGCATGGGCCGGGTGGATTTCCCGCCAATTTAGCCCCAACCGCAACGGAATGTCAACAATGCCGCCGTCACCGGTAACGTTCCAATTAGGCGGTTCAATTTTTTCCGTCATTCCGCCCCAAGCCGGAATCCAAAATCCCCATTCATCCCGTCCATCCTGCCCATCGGTGTAAATACCCAGCTCCGGAATCCCGGCCCCTCGGATGGACTCCGCATCCACCCCGTCCCCCTCCCATTAGAGAGGGCCGGGGCGGATGCGGAGCGGAACTAAGCAACGCTGCGCTACTGCACCTCTCGCAGCGTGTAGGTCAGCGCGCCAAACGGGCCGTCGCCTTGCAGGCGGCTGCGGGCTTCCTGGTCATCTTTGAGATACCAGTCAAACCAGGCGCGGGTGTACCAGTCGCGCACCAAGTGCGGCAGATAGACCTCGCCCGCCCCAGGAACTTCGGCCCAATCCATCTGGTAATAAGGTTCGCCGGACGGCGCCGGCAGCTCAAAAGCCGCCGCCCCGGTAGCCTTGCGGAGACGCACCGGAGTCTGTGCGAAAGGAATTTCGCCGCGCTGGTAGGCCGGCCACGGGTTGTTACGCGCAAAATCGTCAACCAGTATGCTGTGGTCGGTGTCGCGGACGACGGCAAATATGCGGTCCCAGGTAGCCCGCTGATAGCTGCTGAGCGCAACGGGCTGCGGATTTTCCAGCCGCTCCGGCTGCGCCCGTTCCGATTCCAGCGGAAAGGCCCGCGTCGGATCGCCCCCGGCTGCCGCCAGCGAAGCCTGGAACAGCGTTACGAAAATGGACTGCACGAATGCGTCCTCGTCGCCAATCATTATAAATACGGGCTGCCGGCTGCCGATAGGCTGGCCGTCCGCAGCATCTCCGCTGCCATACATTTCCTCCGGCGTCCAGGTGAACGGCGGAGCGTTGTTGATGCCCAAAGCCGCATCGACGCCAGGCAGATGATTGACGCCCAGCAGCGCCGTCATTGCGCCCAGAGAATGCCCGGAAAGGCCCACGCGGGCGCCGTCAACCCGCCCGGCCAGCAGACCGCACCGTTCAGCAGCAACGGTAACGGCGCCCATTGCCGTGAGCGCGGTACGACATTCGCCGGCATCCGCGCCCAGCATTCGGACAGTGTGCAGCGTTAGTCCCACATCGGCAACGCGTTGGCGGAACAGGTTCTGCATCATCGTAGTAGCCCGTTCCGCACCGCCGGGGATGGCCTGCGTCGCCGCCGGATCAAATCGCGCCAGAGCTTCAAACCCGCCGGAAAGATCAACGCCGAACATCATCTGGTAAAACTGCGGAATTACTTTGAATTCCCCAGTCAAAACGCGGTAAGCTTCCTGCACTTCCGCCGGCGTAGCAGAGTTGGCGAAAGGCGATGCCGGGTCGTGAAATACCATCGGCAAAGTGCCGTCGGATATGAAAGTGGGCGCCGCAACGATGTAGCCGTGCGAGGCCAAAAACTCGGCCTGCTTGCCCCACATACTATGATGGCCACCCAACCCGTGGGCGATGACGATGACCGGAAACTTGCCGTTGTCGGGCGCATCCACCGGCGTAGCGTCCAGCCATGCGCCCTGCGGCAGCGTCATATTCTGGCGAGCGATGTCGGCGTTGACCGCGGCTTGCCGGTCCGGCGGCGCCTGCCCCAGCGATACGCCGTCGTCAGCATAGAGGATTTGCGGATTCAGAAAGCCGCCCCCGCCGCCGCTAGTGTACAAGGCCTCATCCCGCAGAAAGAAATCCAGGTGGGCCGCGCGCCGCCCGTCCGCCGCCGGGTATGGAGACCGCACACCGTCCAGCCGGCCGGCGGCCGTGTCCGGCACGGCGGGATACCACAGCTGGAAAATCACCGTGCGGGTTTGCCCGGCGGCTTCAACCCGGCGCAGCATCTCCCGATAGGCCGGGCTGGCGTAAGCGGTGTTCCAGGGATCAAACCGCTGCCGGTTGTCCACCGCAAAAGAGGTAAAAGTTCCTACGGCGTAATCTCCATAGGCCGCCGATTCGGGAAAGGCGTCCAGCGTGTGGGGGTTTGGCAAATCAGGCATTGTTGATGCCTCCACCAAGGGGGCCCCGGAAGCGGGTTCCGCCGTAGCGTCGCTGCTGTCGGCAGCGGCGGCAGTCGGGGCCGCAGTCGGCTCCGCGGTCGCCGCCGCGGTTGGCGTGGACGGCGCTGGTTCGGTAAGCCACGTTGCCGGAGCCTCTGGCGCAGGCTGGCCGCCGCAGGCGATGGCCAGTGCGGCCAGCATCATTACGACGGCGGCATAGAAAATGACGAACTTGTGCAACGGAAATCTCCTTAAAATGCAGAATGCCCCGCATTATACATTAATTTTGCGCCGGTCGCACCGCAAACTCTCCACCCCACAAACGGCCCGCGCCGGGAACAAACTGCCCGGTGCGTATGGCGGCGATGTCATAGTCCGGCAATGGAACCGTGATCATGCATCGGCCCTCAAACGCAATACCGTATCGCATAACATGATATACGTCAGAGGCTACAAAGTCGCTCCACTGAAAATCCAGGTTGGCATATCCGTACTCTTGCCGGGTCGCAGGCAGATTGCTGCTGTCGGCGGGTATGATGTGCAAGTAAAACCAGGCGGCGGTATCGCGCTGCGTACAATCAGGCTTCAAGTAATGCAGTGCGCCATCTTGCATATAGACGGTAAAATCAGAATGGATTGCCGGCTTCCGCGACGCCAGCGAGTCGTACCGCTGATGCACCCGCTCAACATAATCGTCTGACAGGATGGTGCCCACTCCCGCTATATCAATGCGGCCTATGTCATAGTCGGGCAGTGTAATCTGCGCCAGGCATTTGCCGTCAAATGTAATAAGTGGGGCCCCGGTAAAAGTGCGCCCTAGCCGGCGGTAGCTGACCGGCAAATCCTGGCCGCGGGTGGGATACATCCAAATTTCGAACCGGCTTTGCATATACTCAGGCCGGCAATCATCTTGTGCCAGAGTCAGTTGCTTGCCGCTGCGATACACGTCAAAGCGCGACCGCAGGACGGGCTCGCCTTGCGTTGCCGTACGGTATAAAATGCGGTAGAAGTCTGCGGTGTCTGCATCCACCAGCGACAAGTTGGCAGCCATTACCCGCATTATGGTATTGTTGTACACTTGCCGAGAGTAGATGACGGGCGGCAGCAGTATATCAGACGCTCCCGCCGGGAGTCGGCTGCGTCCGCCGTGGTCAACATAGTAGTCATGACCGGACCGCGGGTCGAAAACAAACCGTCGCCGCTGTGCTTCCGGAACCTTTGCCAGCACATCGTTTATTGATGGGTGGTTCAAATATAGCGGTAAATTGTGCAACTCCGGTGTATGTATAGCTTCACCGGGATGGTTGTCAATAATCCATTGATACGCTTCCAGTCGCGCGGTACGGTTATAATCTATATCGTACTGCGTTCCCAGATATTCCGGGGTTTTGCGATCCATCAAGAGGTTAAAGTACAAATGCTGGTATGGATGCAGCTGTATATTCTGGGCTATTACGACGGCCAGTGTGATGCCGGCCAACGCGCCTATATAAACCCGGGCCGGCAGCCGAAATCGGCCCGGAAACGGCAACTGGGCCAACCCCGAGGCTGCCAACTGCAAACCCGGCGCCGCCAGCAGACACAGCGGCGCCCAGAGAAAATACATACGCCGCCACCCGTCCAAAAAAATGAAAGACAGAACAGCTGCGCCCAGCAGCGGCAGCACAGCTACTGCGACCAGCAGCAGAGCAAAGCGGAGCCCGGTATTGTGCAAGACGGCTGCGCTCCGGGCGCGCGCGGCGGCGACAATGCGCCAGGCGACGGCGGCAATGCCAGTCGCCGACAGCAGCAGCACCAATGGCGGCGTAGTTATCGCAATCCAGTAGGGAATATAGTACGCCGGCAGATCCGGGGAATAGATGTATTGCCCCCGGAACAGTTCGTAACCCAAATCGTGATGCCGGTAGAACAGCGTAACCATTTCCGTAAAACGGTCAATTGGAGCGCTCCACAAGTATGGCATACTAGCGTAGTAGATTGCTATTGCCGACAGGGCAAACGCCACGGTGCTGATTAGCGCCTGCTTGCGTTCTGTCGGGCTGCCGGCATAATAAATATCAACCGCGCGCATGGCCAGAACGGCCGGCAAGAGCATTATTCCCATAATTCGCAAGCTAATCAGAATGCCTACCGCCGCGCCGCAGACCAGAAACGCCGCCACTGTACCCCTTCGGAACGCCCAGTGCACGCAAAACAGGGCAATCATAAACATACTGAGAAATGGCAAATCTTTGTCGTTGAAAAACGAATTGCCGTACATCCGCGGATGCAGCAGGAACAGCAGCATTGCGAAAAGCGCCAGCAGCCGACTGTTCGTCATCCGATAAACCAGCAGATAGCAGAACCAGCCGGCCGCGATAAAGAACAGATGCGTCATCAAATGCCGGCCGATGTATATGTGCCGAAAATCCTCTAAACCCAGTATGCGTTCCACCAAAAGCATCGGCATCTCAAATGCGACGCCGTAAAAATTAGTGTAGTAGCCGTGTCCCGTCTCCCAATAAGCGTTGGAATCGCCCAGAATGTAGTCAACGGTTCTGAGGGCGAGCTCGCGCTGAAATGTGACGGTGTCCCCCCGAACTTTGTAGTCGTCGACTATGGTTACGCTCACCGCCAGCAAGACGACGCAGATTGCCAAAGGATATGCCCAATGGGGAACCTGACGCAACGGCTCCGGCAAGTCGGACGGCTCCGCCCGCCTGTCGGTGCCGCGAAAGATGCGAGCGGCAATTTGATAGCCAGCCGCCGTAGCCTTACGCAAATTCATATAGCACTTTCGGGGAACGGCTTGGGAAACGACCGCGCATATTGGCATTTAGGCCGGCGGCCGTGTCCGGCACGGCGGGATACCACAACTGGAAAATCACCGTGCGGGTTTGCCCGGCGGCTTCAATCCGGCGCAGCATCTCCCGATAGGCCGGGCTGGCGTAAGCGGTGTTCCAGGGATCAAACCGCTGCCGGTTGTCCACCGCAAAAGAGGTAAAAGTTCCTACGGCGTAATCCCCGTAGGCCGCCGATTCGGGAAAGGCGTCCAGCGTGTGGGGGTTTGGCAAATCAGGCATTGTTGATGCCTCCACCAAGGGGGCGCCGGAAGCGGGTTCCGCCGTAGCGTCACTGCTGTCGGCAGCGGCGGCAGTCGGGGCCGCTGTAGGCTCAGCGGTCGCCGCCGCGGTTGGCGTGGACGGCGCCGGTTCGGTAAGCCCCGTTGCCGGAGCCTCCGGCGCAGGCTGGCCGCCGCAGGCAATGGCCAGTGCGGCCAGCATCATTACGACGGCGGCATAGAAAATGACGAACTTGTGCAACGGAATTCTCCTTGAAAATGCAGAATGCATCGCATTGTACATTAATTTTGCGCCGGTCGCACCGCGAACTCACCACCCCACAAACGGCCCGCGCCCGGAACAAACTGCCCGGTGCGAATGGCGGCGATGTCATAGTCCGGCAGCGGAACCGCTATCAGGCATCGGCCCTCAAACGCAATGCCGTATCGCATCACCTGATATACGTCGGCGGCCACAAAGTCGCTCCACTGAAAATCCAGGTTGGCATATCCGTATTCCCGGCGGGTTTCCGGCAGGCTGCTTGCGTCTGCCGGTACGACGTGCAGGTAAAACGGGGCCGCGGCATCGCGCTGCGTACATTCGGGTTTGAGATAATGCAGCGCCCCATCCTGCATATAAACGCTGAATTCGGAACGGATTGCCGGCTTTCTCGACGCCAGCGCATCATACCGCTGCCGCAGCCCGGCAATATAAGCGTCCGACAGGATGGTTCCAATTCCCGCTATATCAATGCGGCCTATGTCATAGTCCGGCAGCGTAACTTGCGCCAGGCATTTGCCGTCAAAGGTGATGACTGGCGCTCTGGTGAAAGTGCGCCCGAGCCCATGGTAGCTGTCCGGCAAATCCTGGTCTCGAGTGGGATACATCCAGATGCGGAACTGGCTTTGCGCGTCCGCAGGGCGGCAGTCGGCTTTGGCCAAGGTCAGCTGCCGGCCGCTGCGATACACCGCAAGATGCGACCGCAGGACAGGCTTCCCTTGCGTTGCCGTCCGGTAAAGGGCGCGGTAGGAGTCTGCGGTGTCTGTATCCACCAGCGACAAGTCCGTGGCCATTACCCGCATTATGGTGTTATTGTACACTTGCCGGGAATAGATGACCGGCGGCAGCAGTATATCTGATGCGCCCGACGGCAGCTGGCTGCGTCCACCGTGGTCAACACGGTAACTGGGCATCATATTCGGGTTGGCGACGAACCGCCGCCGCTCTCCTGCCGGAAACGCCGCCAGGACATCAGGTACCCCGCTTGCGGATGCGGCATTCCCAGCCGGCGTATAGATTAGTTCCCCGGGGTGGTTTTGCAAGAGATACTTGTATCCTTCCAGCCGCGCGGTGCGGATGTAGTCTATATCGTACTGCGTGCCCAGGTATTCCGGCGTCTTGCGATCCACCAGAAAATTGAAATACAAGTGCTGATAGGGATGCAGCTGTATCATCGGGATTGCGCTGGCGGCGATGACGATGACGGCCAGGGCGCCGAGCCAGGCGCGGGGCGGAATCCGGCGTCGCGACATTGCCGGCGGCAACCGCAGCGGCAGTCGGCCCAGGCCGGCGCTGGCCGCACGCAGACCCAGCACCGCCAGCAGGCACAGCGGCGCCCAGAGAAAGTACATATACTGCCAGCTTTCGCGGAAATGCGGTGACAGCAGCACTACGCCCAGCAGCGTCAATATGATGACGGCAACCAGCAGCAGCTCAAAGCGCAGTGGAGTATTCCGCAGCGCGCCCCCCGCCCGGTCCGGAATGCCGGCAATGGCGCGCGCCACGCCGGACGCCATCCCGATGCCCGACAGCAGCAGCGCCGCCGGAGGGGTCGTTATCCCGATCCAGGTGGGAATATAATGCGCCGGCAGTTCACTGGAATGAATATGCCGACCTTGAAACAGTTCGTAACCTTGTACCGGATGCTTGGAAAGCGTCGCAATCAGTTCCGAGAAACGGGCAATGGGGTCGCTCCACAAGTAGGGCATACTGGCGTAGTAGATGGCAACCGCCGACAGCGCAAACGCCCCTCCACTGATTAGAACACCTCTCCGTTCCCGGCTGTTGCCGGCAAAATAAAGGTCGGCGGCCCGCAGCGCCAATACCGCCGGCAGCAGCATTATCCCCATAATTCGCAAGTTGACCAGTATCCCTACTATTGCCCCGCATACCAGAAACGCCCCGATTGTGCCTCTGCGAAACGCCCAATAGACGCAGCAGAGGGCAATCATAAACATACTCAGAAAGGGCAAATCCTTGCTGTTAAAGAACGAAGTGCCGTACATTCGGGGATGCAACAGGAACAGCAGCATCGCGAACAGCCCCAGCAGCCGGCTGTTCGTCATCCGATAAACCAGCAGGTAGCAGAACCAGCCGGCGGCAATAAACAGCAGATGCGCCATCAAATGACGGGTCAAATAGATGTCCCGCACGTCATCTAGCCCGAAAACGCGTTCCACGATATGCGGCAGTACCTCAAATGCGGCGCCATAGTAATTATTGACGCTGACGTTTGTACCGGGTTCCCAATAGGCGTCAGCATCCCCCAGAATGTAGTCAATAGTGCGGATGGCAAGATCGCGCTGGTGCACTACGCTGTCCCGCGCTACTTTATAGTCGTCCAGCACGGCGATTGCCACCGCCGCAAATACGGCGCACACCGCCAACGGCCATACCCAATGCGGCGCCCGCCGCACGGCGCCGGCCAAGCTGCGGGCAACGATTTCGGGATAGTCAAAAGCGCGCATATCCACAATCTACCGCAACGCGCCCTCAATCGCCAGCGCAAACTTGGCGCAATCGGTAGGGTACATCTCCGGGCACTCCAGTCAGGTGATGTCCCTTCACAATGCGGATTGCGTTACAGCATACACTACCAACCCGCCGGGCGCACGGCAAACTCTCCGCCCCACAAACGGCCCGCGCCCGGAACAAACTGCCCGGTGCGGATGGCGGCGATGTTATAGTCAGGCAACGGAACCGTGAGCAGGCATCGGCCCTCAAACGCAATGCCCTCTCTGGTAACCGGAACTACGCCGTCGACCGTAAAGTCGCGCCATTGAAAATCCCGGTTGTCATAGCCGTACTCCCGACGAGTTTCCGGCAGATCGCCTGCGTCCGCCGGTATGATGTGCAGGTAAAAGCGGGCGGCGGCATCGCGCTGCGTACATTCGGGTTTGAGGTAATGCAGCGCCCCATCCTGCATATAGACGCTGAATTCGGAACGGATTGCCGGTTCTCCCGACGCCAGCGCGTCATACCGCCGCCGCAGCATCTCAACATAATCATCCGACAAGATGGTTCCTACTCCCCCTATCTCGATGCGGCCGATGTCATAATCCGGCAGCGTAACCTGCGCCAGGCATTTGCCGTCAAATGTGATGATTGGCGCTCCGGTGAAGGTGCGCCCTACCCGATGGTAGCTGTCGGGCAAATCCTGCTCGCGGGTCGGATACATCCAGACCTGTAATCGGCTGTGTGCGTCCCGGGGCGGGCAATTGTCCTTGGCCAGAGTTAGCCGTTTGGCGCTGCGGTACACATCAAGGCGCGACCGTAGGATTGGCTCGCCTTGCGTTGCTCTCCGGTAAATCGCCCTGTAAGTATCTGCGGTGTCCGCGTCCACCAGCGACAAGTCCGCCGCCATTACTCTCATAATGGTGTTGTTGTACACCTGACGGGCGTAAATAACGGGCGGTAGCAGTATATCCGATGCTCCCGGCGGCAGCGGGCTGTGTCCGCCGTGGTCTATACGGTAACTGGGAACCATATTCGGGTCGGAGACGAACCGCCGTCGCTCCGCTGCCGGAAACAGCGCCAGGGCATCGGATACCCCGCTTGTGGTCACGGCATTCCCGGACGGCGTATAGATCAGTTCGCCGGGATGGTTTTGCAAGAGATATTTGTACCCTTCCCGCCGCGCCGTCCGCGAGTAGTCTATATCGTACTGCGTTCCCAGATATTCCGGCGTCTTGCGATCCACCAGAAAATTAAAATACAAGTGCTGATAGGGATGCATCCGTATCACCGGAACGGCGCTGGCGGCCACGATGATGACGGCCAGCGCGCCGATCCAGGCCCTCGCCGGAACCCGACGCAACTGCCATGACGAGGGCAATCGCAGCGACAGCCGGCATAGAACGGCGCCCGTCGCGCGCAGCCCCGGCGCCGCCAGCAGGCACAGCGGCGCCCATAGATAGTACATATGCTGCCAGCCCCGGATGAAATGGGGCGACAGCAGCATCACGCCCAGCAGCGACATCACCACGATACCAGCCAGCAGCAGCTCAAAGCGCAGCTCGCCGTTCCGCAGCGCATCCCCGGTGCGATGCCGAATGCCGGCAACGGCGCGCCCCACGCCGACCGCTATCCCAATGCCCGACAGCAGCAGCGCCGCCGGCGGGGTCGTTATCCCGATCCAGGTCGGAATATAATGCGCCGGCAAGTCGCCGGAATAAAGGTGCCGCCCCTGAAACAGCTCGTGGCCTTGGGTAGGATGCCGATAAAATGTCGCAACCAGTTCCGCGAAACGGGCAATGGGGTCGCTCCACAAATAGGGCATACTGGCGTAGTAGATGGCAACCGCCGACAGCGCAAACCCCGCTCCGCTGATTATTACTTGCCTCCGCTCGGCCCAGCCGACGGCGTAATACAAGTCGGCGGCACGCAGCACCAATACCGCCGGCAGCAGCGTTATCCCCATAATTCGCAAGTTGACCAGTATGCCTACTATTGCCCCGCACACCAGAAACGCCCCGATTGTCCCTCTGCGAAACGCCCAATGGACGCAGCACAGGGCAATCATAAACATACTCAGAAACGGCAGGTCTTTGCTGCTAGCGAATGAGTTGCCGTACATCCTGGGGTGCAGCAGGAACAGCAGCATCGCAAAGAGCCCCAGCAGCCGGCTGTTCGTCATCCGATAAACCAGCAGATAGCAAAACCATCCGGAGGCGATAAACAGCAGATGCGTCATCAAATGACGAGTTAAGTAGATGTCCCGCACATCATCTAGCCCCAAAATGCGCTCCACAATATGCGGCAGTACCTCAAACGCGGGCCCATAGTAATTATTGAGACTGTAGTCGGTGCCGGGCGCCCAATAAGCGTTGGCGTCCCCCAGAATGTAATCAACCGTGCGGACGGCGAGCTCACGCTGATGCAGTATGCTGTCCCGCAGTACCTTGTAGTCGTCCAGCACGGCGACGGCCGCCGCCGCAAAGACGGCGCACACCGCCAGCGGCCATACCCAATGCGGCGCCCCTCGCGCGACGCCGGCCAAGCTGCGGGCAACGATTGGGGGAAAGTCAAAAGCGCGCATATCCACAATCTACCGCAACGCACCATCAACCGCCAACGCAAACTTGGCGCAATCGGCGGCGTAAGGCTCCATCTCCGGGTGATACAGCCAAGCGGTGTTCCTCCGCAATGCGGACTGCGTTACAGCATACACTACCGACCCGCCGGGCGCACCGCCAACTCCCCGCCCCACAACCGACCCGCGCCCGGCATAAACTGACCGGTGCGGATGGCGGCGATGTCATAGTCTGGCAGCGCAACCGTGATCAGGCATCGGCCCTCAAACGCAATGCCCTCTCTGGTAACCGGAACTACGCCGTCGACCGTAAAGTCGCGCCATTGAAAATCCCGGTTGTCATAGCCGTACTCCCGGCGAGTTTCCGGCAGGTTGCTTGCGTCCGCCGGTACGATGTGCAAGTAAAAGCGGGCGGCGGCATCGCGCTGCGTACATTCGGATTTCAAGTAATGCAACGCGCCGTCTTGCAGATAGACGCTGAATTCGGAACGGATTGCCGGCTCTGCCGACGCCAGCCCGTCATACCGCTGCCGCAGCATCTCAACATAATCATCCGACATTATGGCACCTACTCCCCCTATCTCGATGCGGCCGATGTCATAATCCGGGAGCGTAACCTGCGCCAGGCATTTGCCGTCAAATGTAATGATTGGCGCCCCGGTGAAGGTGCGCCCTACTCGATGGTAGCTGTCGGGCAAATCCTGTTCATCTGCCGGATACATCCAGATCTGGATCCGGCTTTGCGTGCCCCCAGGCGGGCAGTCGTCCTTGGCCAAGGTTAGCTGCTGCCCGCTGCGGTACACATCAAAGCGCGACCGCAGAACCGGCTCGCCTTGCGTCGCCCTCCGGTAAATCGCCCGGTAAGCGTCTGCGGTGTCCGTGTCCGCCAGGGACAAGTCCGCAGCCATTACCCGCATTATAGTATTGTTGTACACCTGGCGGGCGTAAATGACCGGCGGCAGCAGTATGTCCGATGCGCCCGGCGGCAGCTGGCTGTGTCCGCCATGGTCAACATCGTAACTGGGCGCCACATCCGGGTTGGCGACGAACCGCCGTTGCTCGGCTGCCGAAAACAGCGCCGTAATATCAAGCCCGGCCGACAGATAAATCAGTTCGCCGGGATGGTTTTGCAAGAGATATTTGTATCCTTCCAGCCGCGCCGTCCGGTAATAGTCTATATCGTACTGCGTTCCCAAGTATTCCGGCGTCTTGCGATCCACCAGAAAGTTGAAATACAAGTGCTGATAGGGATGCATCCGTATCATGGGGACTGCGCTGACGGCCACGATAATGACGGCCAGCGCGCCGAGCCAGGCTCTGGCCGGAATCCGGCGCAGCGGCGATGACAAGGGCAATCGCTGCGGCTGCGGCAGCCGGCCCAGGCCTGCGCCCACCGCGCGCAACCCCGGCGCCGCCAGCAGGCACAGCGGCGCCCAGAGATAGTACATCTGCCGCCACCCCAAGTTGAAATTGGGGGATAATACCATCACGCCTAGCAGCGACACTGCCACGATGCCGGCCAGCAACAGCTCAAAGCGCAGTTCGCCGTTCCGCAGCGCGTCCCCGGCGCCATGCCGAATGCCGACAACGGCGCGCCCCACGCCGGCCGCTATCCCAATGCCCAACAGCAGCAGCGCCGCCGGCGGTGTAGTTATCCCGATCCAAGTCGGAATATAATGCGCCGGCAAATCCTCAGAATAAATGTAACGGCCCTGAAACAGCTGGTAACTTTGGTTAAAGTGCTTGGCAAGCGCCGGGAGCATCTCGGCAAAACGGCCAATGGGGTCGCTCCACAGATAGGGCATACTGGCGTAGTAGATGGCAACCGCCGACAGCGCAAACGCCCCTCCGCTGATTATTACCCGCCTCCGCTCAGCCCAGCCGACGGCATAATACAGGTCGCAAGTCCGCAGCGCCAATACCGCCGGCAACAGGATTATCCCCATAATTCGCAAGTTGACCAATATGCCTACTACTGCTCCGCATACCAGAAACGCCCCGATTGTGCCTCTGCGAAACGCCCAATGCACGCAGCAGAGGGCAATCATAAACATACTCAGAAACGGCAAGTCCTTGCTGTTAAAGAACGAATTGCCGTATATTCGCGGATGCAGCAGGAACAGCAGCATGGCGAACAGCCCCAGCAGCCGGCTGTTCGTCATCCGATAAACCAGCAGATAGCAGAACCAGCCGGCGGCGATAAACAGCAGATGCGTCATCAAATGGCGGGTCAAATAAATGTCCCGCACATCATTTAGTCCGAAAACGCGCTCCACTAAAAGCGGCAGTATCTCAAATGCGGCCCCATAGTAATTATTGACGCTGTCATCGGTGCCGGGCGCATAATAAGCTTCGGCGTCTCCCAGAATGTAGTCAACCGTGCGGACGGCCAGTTCACGCTGAAATACTATGCTGTCCCGTATGACCTTATAGTCGTCCAGCACGGCGACGGCCGCCGCCGCAAATACGGCGCACACCGCCAGCGGCCATACCCAATGCGGCGCCCTCCGCGCGGCGCCGGCCAAGCTGCGGGCGATGATTGCAGGAGCAGGACGGCGCGCGCCGAGCATATCCGCAATTCACGCCAGCGCGCCGTCGTCCGCCAGCGACTGGTACTCCGCCGCGCTCAACCCGACAATTTCCCGCAGGGCGTACTCCGTATCCTGCCCCAATAGCGGCGCCGGCCGATCCAGTCGGCCCGGCGTCTCCGACAGCACAAACTCGGTATAGTCGGTGGCATAAGGCCCCATCTCCGGGTGCTCCAGCCAGGTGAAATGGCCGCGATGCCGCAGTTGGGCGTCCTCAAACAGGTCGCGGGTGTCGTTGACGATGCCGGCGGGGACGCCGGCCGCTTGCAGCCGGGCCATCAGCGTATGCCGGTCGTGCTGCGCCGTCCAGCCGGCGATGATGCCGTCCAGCTTGTCCTCGTGCGCCTTGCGGACGCGAAAAGTGCGGAATTCGCCGGACGCGATGTCGCTGATGCCGTCGGCCAGCATCGTATCCCGCAGGCCATCCCACTGGCGGTCGGTGAATGCGGCTATGGCAATCCAGCGGTCGGTTTCGGGTTGGCCGGCGGAGTCTGTACCAGCGGAGTCCGGGGCGTCGGGGGCGCAGGGATAGGCGCCGTGCGGGGCGGCGGCGGGATGGCGGTTGCCGGCCCGCTCCGGCTCCCGTCCGTTGACGGCGACGTCCAGCAGCATCGGGCCGCCGAAATGCAGGCTGCATTCCAGCTGCGACATATCCAGATGCGTCCCCCGTCCGGTAGCGCGCTGGCGGTCAACGGCGGCCAAGATGGCGGACACGGCGAACTTGGGGCAGACAAAATCGGTATAAGCGCCGTAAGGGTTCACCGGCCCCCGGTCGGGCCAGCCGATGATATTGGTGTAGCCGGCCAAAGACGACAGCACGGCGCCGAAGCCGGGCTGCGCCTGCATCGGGCCGCCGCGCCCCAGCATTGACGCGCTGAACAGGATGATGCGCGGGTTGACGGCGTTGAGATGTTCGTAACCAAGGCCCCAGCGTTCCAGCGTGCCGGGGGTAAAATTTTCGGTAACCACATCGGCCCATTCCGCAATCCGCAGTATCAGTTCCGGCGCGCGGGGATGCCCCATATCAATGGACAGGCCGTACTTGTTGGCGTTGTAGTTGGCAAAGTAGCCGGAGCGGTTGACGCCGGAGATACCACCGGCAAAAGGCCCGGCGCGCCGCAGCGTCTCCGGCCGCTTGCCCGACTCCACCCGTAGCACAGCAGCGCCATACTCCGCCAGATACTTGGTAGTCATCGGCCCAACGGCAACCCAGCAAAAATCCAGGACTTTGAGGTCGGCGAGGGGGAGTACGGTAGTCATTACTGCTCCTCGTCCGGGTCGAATATCATTCCTAACTGCGACAGGTTCCCTTTGGCGATTTCGCTACGTCCCCACGCCTTGATGTCATTCTCTTTGGGCAAATCGGCGCGCCGGGCGTAAAACTCTTTGTCCTTGATATTCTGGAGTTGCAACCCGATGAGCGTAAAGCGATTGCTTTTCTTGCGGTTGCACTTGGCGCACAGAGCGCAGCGGTTATCCAATTCGTCGGTGTCCGGGTCGTTCAGATCCCGGGGCGTGAGATGATCCAGCTGAAAATCGCCGGTGTCAACCTTGCCGCTGGGGTAGGTTGGCGCCGGCTTGCCGCACCCGGCGCACTGGTAGCCCCAGCGCGCAAAGTACTTGTCCAGCATTTCGTCGTAAGTGAAAGTAGTTTTGGGGCGAGTAGTCGGGCGGTACGGTGTCTTAAAGCCGGGAGCGGTTTCGCCGGCGTCCGTCCGCTGCGGCGGTGTGGTCTCCAAGCGCATTGCCCAAGCGTTGGCGGCCAGCGTCTTTTGGAACTCGGCTTCGTCATAAACTCCATCGTCGTCATTGCCGTCAACCTTGCTCACTGCAACGGCGGCATTCTTGCTGTCGGTATCTAGCAGTCGGTTGAGGACATGGACTTTGGCCATTCCGGCGCGGTCAATGCCGATCCAACGACGGCGCTGACCTTGCCCCATATTTTCGCAGGCCACCAGGGTAGTAGCGCAGCCGGCAAACGGATCAAGCACTACATCGCCCGAATTGCTGGACGCAGCGATGATGCGCTGCATTAATTCAACGGGCTTTTGCGTCGGCCAGCCAGTATGTTCCCGCCCGCGTGCTCCGCTTACATCCAGCCAGACATCCTGTATCTTGACCCCTTCAGTAGGGTCAAGATACTTCTTGTATTGGAACGGCGACGTGGGCGTAGCCTGCACCAGCATATCGTTCTGGTACATTTCCTCCATACGCTCCGGCGAAAACCGCCAGGCTCGGGTGATGCCCCGGAATTCATACGACCGATTGCCGCCCGTTTCGTTGGTGCAGGGCAGCGTCCGGTACTGCCCCCGGTCATCAAACTTGTTGTATGCCGACTTAATATATTTGTCCGAATAGGGTTGATATTGGATGTTGTACCGGGCAGATTTGGATTTAGAGTACCAGAATATGGTATCGTGAGCGCGCCCCATCTGCTGCCGGCCCAGATTGTGCCGGTCTTGACGGCGCAGCCAGACGATTTCATTGCGAAAATTGTCCCTGCCAAAGATAGCGTCCATCGCCATACGGATGTAAGCATTAGCGCTGTGGTCGCAGTGCAGATAGATGCTGCCCGTCGGCTTAAGGATACGATGGCACTCCAACAGCCGCACCGACAGAAAGCAGAGAAATGCCGCAATGCCGTCATCGTGGGTAAGCCGCGCCGCCTCAATGGTAGCGACCAGTCCGTTGTAGCGGGCTGCATCCCGCCGGGCAGCGGCACCTTTCTGCGACTCGGCAATCTTGCCCAGAGCCTCAATTTCCTCCAGCCATTCATTCTGTACGGCGCGCAGGCTGCAATCCGCCGGGCAGGCGGGGGTATGCGTATGTCCGTCCGCCCAATACCACTGGTCGGGATACTTGCCGGCCCTCCCCGACATATTGCGCCGCTTGTTAAACGGCGGGTCAGTAGCAATCAGGTCAACGCTCGCGCTGTTGATGCCTTGCAGGATGGCAAGGTTGTCGCCCTCAAAAAAGGTGCGGTCGGATACATTGAGTTCGGCCATAACGGCGGTCCTTGCCGGCGGGAAATTATTGCTGATGCGGGGTTGAGCGTTGATGCCGGAGCATATAACGGTCGCGCGCCGGGATGCCGGGATTATACCACGCTCAGCTCAACCCGCCGCCCCAAATCCCGCGCGCTTACCCCCAGCTCGCCGCCCAATATCTCCCCGTTGTGCTCGCCGACTTGTGGGGGGCGTCGGCGGATGCCTACCTGATTGGGGTCAGTTAGGTCTTTTACAAAATTGCCGGGGTAGGGGACGGTTAGGCCCAGGTTGGGATGCTCAATATGGTCGTAGTAATCCCGCGCCACCCGCTGCTGGTGCGCCAGGATGTTGGCGGGCGTGGCGACGGGTTTCCGGGGGGTTGTCCGCTCGATGTCAGGCTACGATTGGCAAGCCGCCGGCCATTTCCCATTATCCCGGTCATCGGAAACACCGGACCTTACCGCATCCCGGTCAATGGCAAGCAGCTCGTCGTAAATGGCTACCTCTTTCACCTCCGCCACCCGTGCGAAAATGCCGATGAGCCGGGCTACTACCAAGGCGTAATCGCCCAGTTGTCTGGTGCGCGGAATGATAATCTCCGGTAGGGATGGGCCCGCGTACACATCGGAGCAGTCTCCAAAGGTTTCTATTTTAGCCCAACCGAAAGTGCGGGCATAGGCGGACAAGGCCGTAGGCGAAACTGCAAGCAGGTCGTCCCGGTCTATGATGATGGTATTCATTGGATTACTCCCGTGCGCGACTGTTCCGTCACGATCAGTAAGCTGGTTATATCAAGCCGACTATACCACACCCAGCTCCGCCAGCCGCACCAAGTCCCGCGCGCTTAACCCCAGCTCGCCGCCCAATATCTCCCCGTTGTGCTCGCCGACTTGCGGAGGCCGGCGGCGGATGCCGATTCTGTCGGGGTTAGTCAAGTCCTTGACGAAGTTGCCGGGGTAGGGGACGGTGATGCCCAGGTCGGGATGCTCAATATGGTCGTAGTATTCCCGCGCCGCCAGCTGCCGGTGCGCCAGGATGTCGGCGGGCGTGGCGACGGGGAACAGCAGGATGCGGCGTTCCAGCGCGCCGTCGGCCAGTTCGTTGCGGGTATGCGTCATAAAGAAAGGGGCAACGGCAGCCACGGTCTGCTCCATAATCTCGGCGCGGGCCGTGCCGTAGCCCAGTTCCTCCCAGTTCACGGCGTCCAGAGCGTCGCTGCCCATCCCCTCCTCGCGCATCCAGCCTAGCAGGGCGCGGACGCTGCCGGCCGCGCCGGCGGTGCCGCCGCCGGGCTGAAAGTTCACATACCCATCCCGGCAAGGCCAGTTGATGCGGGTATAAGTGCCGCCCGCCGATTCCCGGTAGGCGCCCATCCGGCGCAGGATGGTGCGTTCCAGATCCCAGTACTGCGGGGCGTGGGCCAAGGTGCGGGCCACCGCCTGCTGGCAGGATACATCCGCGTGCTGGCCGGCGCCGGTGAGCTGGCGATGCGTGTGGGAAATCATTGCGGCGGCGGCGCCGGCCGCGCTGCCATGCTGATAAAACTGGGGCATACTGACCCGCAATGGCGGACGGTCGCTGTCGCCGGTGAGATGCATAAAGCCGCCCAGTGCCATACCGATGATGTCCGATGCCAGGTAAGCGGCGTAGGGGCCGTCCTGCCCGAATGCCGTTATGGATACCATCACCAGCCGGGGATTGACTGCCGCCAGATCGGAGTAGGCCAGCCCCAGCGCGGCCATTCGTCCGGGTTCCGCCGATTCAATCAGAAAGTCGGCGTTGGCGGCCAGGCGACGCAGCAGGGCGGCGCCGTCAGCAGTGGCAATGTCCAGCGTGATGCTGCGTTTGTTGGCGCAGTTGGCCCACCAGAACAGGCTGCGTTCCGGGCCGGGCGTGTCCTGGTAGAAAGGGCCGATGCGCCGGGCGTCGCTGCCGCCGGGCGGTTCTACCTGAACCACATCGGCGCCGAGGTCGGCCAGCATCTTGCCGCAGAGCAGGCCCCGGCTATCGGTAAGGTCAAGGACGCGATAGGGGGCCAGCAGACCGGGGCCGTAGCTGTCGGAGCCGCAATTATTGGCGGGCAATGCGGATGTGGCAGTGGTCATTGCGGTCGCTGTTCGCTGAAGGATTCGGAGCCGGGCGGCACGGCGAAAAGAGCCTGGCCGTCGGCGTCGTGGGTGTGGTTCGCCAGGGCGTGGAGCAGCTGCTGGTTGCTGCGGCGAAGATCCTCGCGCAATTCAGCGTTGCTGCGGCGGATTTCCTCCGCAATCAAAATGCGGACTTCATCGCGGGTTGGCAGCTGCTCCACCTCCGCAGACAGGTGGTCCACCCGAGTGCTGAGCTCGCTCAATTGATAAATCCCGCCGCCGACCGCCGCCAGCAGAGTAACGGCCAAGGCTACTATGGCCGCAATTGCCGTAATGTTTCCAGCGTTGACTTGCATTTTGCCTCACCTCTGGCCGCGCCCGCCGGGCGGCATTGCTTTCCCTGGTTGCATTCTACCAGATTGGCGGCGGCAGCTCCCGTTTCCCGCCGGGATAGGGCCGGGGCTTGGGCTATTCCGCAACTGCAAACTCTGCTGCCCACAGGCGGCCGGTGTCCGGCCGGTATTGGCCGGTGCGGATGCGGTCAATGGCATAGTCGGGCAGCGGTATGCTGACCAGGCAACGGCCGTCGTATTGTACGCCGCCGGCTGGGGCAAACTCAAAGTCCAAATTGCCAAATCCATGTTCCCGCTGGCCCTCCGGCAGGTCATTCACATCGGACGGGATGATATGCAGAAAAAATGGCGCTGCCGTATCCGCCGCCGCGCAATCCTCCCGCATATAGGTCAGCGCGCCATCACCGTAATATACATCGTAAAAATCCTGCGCCGCCAACTCGGATGCTTGGGCGGCATAGTAGGCTTGCGTGTAGAACTCGCCGCCCCACAGCCGGCCCGCTCCCGGTATATGCTGCCCGGTGCGGATGCCGTGTACCGCGTAATCCGGCAGCGGCACAGTTGCCATACATTTGCCGTTAAATTCAACGCCGCGACCACGATTTACTACATCATCCCAACTAAAATCGCGGTTGTCAAACCCGTATTCACGCCGCGCTGCCGGCAGGCTGTCCGCAGCGGCGGGTATGATGTGCAGATAGAACGGCGCCGCCTTATCGTCGGGGCTGCATTCGTCCTTGGTGTAGCGCAGCGCGCTGTCATCTATGAATATATCAAAATGGGAGCGGATCTCCGGCTCCGTTTCTTGCAACGCAGCGTACTGCTGCCGCAGCTCTGCCAGATAGCGCTCCGTCCAAAACCCGCCGATGCCGACGACTTCAATACGAGCTATGCCATAATCAGGCAGCGTGGCCTGCATCAGGCATTTCCCGTCAAACCGCACCCCGTAAAGCCGGATGTGAATATGACCGAGTTCGCGGTATAAATTCGGCAGGTCGCTTTGGGCAATGGGATAAACCCGCAGCTCGTACCATTTACTCAAAACGCCGGGCGGGCAATTCTCGTTCACCAAAGTCAGCGTCTTGCCGTCAAGGTAAAAGTCAAAACCGGCCTGCAATGCCGGCTCCCGCTGCGTCGCCGCCCGGTAAATCTCCCGGTAGGTATTCGCAACGACCGAGGCCACCCGCGACAAATCCGGCGTCGTTACACTCATAATAGTATTGTTGTACACCTTCCTGTCATATACGGACGGCGGCAGCAGCGGCGCCGGCAGCCCCGGCGGATTAACAACCCACCGGCTCGGCTCAAGCACATAATAGTCGGCGTCGGTTGCGGGGGCCATCTGGAATCGGCTCCGTTCGGATGCGGTATAATAGGTTTCCAGATAACGCCAAATAGGATGCCCGGCGCCGCGCCATTCTATATGTATAGTTTCATCCGGGTGGTTGTCCAGGATATACTGATACCCTTCAAGCCGAATGGAATGTGAGTAATCCATTCTGTACTGCGTTTTGAGGTATTCCGGGGTGTTTCGGTCCACCAGCAAGTTGAAATACAGATGCTGATAAGGATGCAGCCGTATCATTTCAGCAACTATGGACGCCAGGGCTAATGCGGCCAGCGCGGCCAGTACAACGCGGGCGGGAGCCGAATTACAGCCTGCTCCCCAATGACGCATTAGGCCGTAATGGCGCGTGAGCGCGGCCAGGCCGTTGCCGGCTTGCCACAAACCCAACACCGCGAGCAAGCACAGCGGCGTCCAGAGAAAGTACATATGTAGCCAGTCACTGTACATCGTTGACTGCAACGCAATCACCCCGATTATCGGCAGCCCGGCGCATCCAACCAGCAGCAGCTCAAAGCGCCGCGCGGTATTGCGTAAAACGGCGCCGGCCTGCATCGCCGTCCGCCAGCAGATGCCTGACGCGCCCAAGCCGGCCAGCAGCAGCGCCCATGGCGGCGTGGTTATCCCGATCCAGACCGGCAGGTACAGCGCGGGCAAGTCCGCCGCATATACATATTGTCCCTGAAACAATTCATACGGTGTATGTGGATGTCGCGACAGTGTTGCCAATAATTCGGCAAACCGGGCCAGCGGGTCGGCCCACAGATAGGGCATACTGGCGTAGTAAATTATCGCCGCAGTCAGCGCAAACGCCGCCCCGCTGATGACTGCCCGCCGCCGCTCCGCCCAGCCAACGGCGTAATACACATCGCAGGCCCGCATTGCCAGCACGGCCGGCAGCAGCATTATCCCCATAATGCGGAGGTTGACCAGTATCCCTACCACTGCTCCGCAAACTACAAAGGCCCCTATCGTTCCCTTGCGAAACGCCCAGTGGACGCTGAGCAGGGCAACCATAAACATACTGAGAAAGGGTAGATCTTTGCTGTTGAAAAAGGAATGGGCGTACATACGGGGATGGATCAGGAAGAGCAGCATTGCGAACAGCCCCAGCAGGCGGCTGCCAGTCATCCGATAGGCCAACAGGTAGCAGCAGAACCCGCCGGCGATAAAGAGCAGGTGCGTCATCAGGTGACGGGTCAGATAGATGGAACGGGTGTCATCCAGGCCGGCAATGCGTTCTACTAAAAGGGGCAGTACTTCAAAAGCGGCGCCGTAGAACTTGTTATCATCCGCTGGCAGCGCGTTGACAGTGCCCAGCGCAAAATTAAAGGTATTGATAGCGAGCAGCCGCTGGAAAAAGATGGCGTCGCCGGTAACGGCGTAGTCATCCAGCACGAGGAGGCCCACGGCGATGAATGCGGCGCAGACGGCCAGGTGCCAGACCCAATGGGGGCATGACTCCAGATGCCGGCGCCCGGCGCTAGCGGCCGCGCGCGATTTACCCCCCCCCCCCGTTCCGAACATTATTTCTTTCATCTCAATCCAACATTAACCGGGTTGGACAGCGTACCACACCGTCCAGCTCCGTTTTCCGCTGGGGTAGGGTTATGGCGTAGGCTATTCCGCAACTGCAAACTCCGCTGCCCACAGGTGTCCTACTTCCGGTACAAACTGCCCGGTACGGATGCCGTGTATCTCGTAGTCCGGCAATTTTACTGTTGCCATACATTTACCCTCAAATACTATGGCATCTCCTTGGGACGATAGATCGCCCCACTTGAAATCATAGTTGCCGTACCCGTACTCCCGACGCTCGGCGGGCAGGCTGTCCGGTTCCGTGGGTACAAGGTGCAGGAAAAAGGGCGCTTCCGTATCCGCCCGGCTGCATTCGTCTTTCGCGTAGATCAGCGCGCCCGACTCTGCATAGACCGCAAAGTCAGAACGGAGCGACGGCTCTCTTTCTTGCAGCGCAGCGTACTGCTGCCTCAATTCTGCCAGGTAACCCTCTGACAGAATTTCGCCGGCGCGTACCACTACGATACGGGCTATTTCATAATCGGGAAGGGTGGCCTGCATCAGGCATTTGCCGTCAAACCGCACACCATAAAGCCGGACAGGAATATGTCCGTCGCTGCGGTACATTGCCGGCAATCTGTCGAGGTCCAAGAGATAAACCCGCAACCGATATGGCCGGCTCAAAGCGCCGGGCGGGCAATCCTCATTCACCAACGTTAGTGTCTTGCCGTCAAGGTAAAAATTAAAGTCGGCCCGCAGCGCCGGCTCCCGGCGCGCCGCCGCCCGGTAAATCTCCCGGTAGGTATCCGCAACCGCCGGGGCAAACTGGGACAAATCCGGCGTCGCCACGCTCATAATTGTGCTGTTGTACACTTTCCTGTTGTATATGACCGGCGGCAGCAGCGGCGCCAGCAGCCCCGGCGGGCTAACATCCCAGCCGACGCGTACAATCACATAGTAGTCGGCATCGGTTGCGGGGTCAAGCCTAAACCGCCGCCGCTCAGATTCAGGAAAGGTTGCCAGATAGCGCCAGGTGAGATCCGTTGTGCCGCGCCATTGCGACTGTATCGGTTCACCCCGATGATTGTCCAGGATATATTGGTGTCCTTCAAGACGGACATTGTGAAAATATCCTGTTTCGTACTGCGTTTTTAGATACTCCGGCGTTGTCCGGTCCACCAGCAAATTGAAATACATCTGCTGATAGGGATGCAGCCTTATCATCTCCGCCGCCGTGACCGCCAAGGACAGCACAACCAGCGCCGCCAGTCCAGCGCGGGCGAAAGCCGGATCCCGGCCCTTTCCCCAATGACGCATTAGTGCCGACAGGCCGGCGCCGACAGGTGGCAAGCCGACCACCGCCAGCAGGCACAGCGGCGCCCAGAGGCAGTACATTTGACGCCAATCGTTGTACATCACCGGCCGCAATGCAATCACCGCAATTATCGGCAGCGCCGCGCTGCCCAGCAGCAGCAGCTCAAAGCGCAACGCGGTACTGCGTAAAACGGCCCCCGCCCGGGTAACCGCGCGCCAGCAGATGCCGACGGCCCCCAAGCCGGCCAGCAGCAGCGCCCACGACGGCGTGGTTATCCCGATCCAAACCGGCAAGTACCACGCCGGCAAATCCGCCGAACTTACATACTGTCCCCGAAACAATTCATATGGCGCATTCGGATGCCGCGACAACGTCGCCAGCAGTTCGCCAAACCGGGCCAGCGGGTCGGCCCACAAGTAGGGCATACTGGCGTAGTAAATCGTTGCCGCCGCCAGCGCAAACGCCGCTCCGCTGATGACTGCCCGCCGCCGCTCCGCCCAACCAACGGCGTAATACACATCGCAGGCCCGCATTGCCAGCACGGCCGGCAGCAGCATAATTCCCATAATGCGGAGGTTGACCAGTATCCCTACTGCTGCTCCACAAACCACAAACGCCGGCACTGTGCCCTTGCGAAATGCCCAGTGAACGCATAACAGGGCAATCATAAACATACTGAGAAAGGGCAGATCTTTGCTGTTGAAAAAGGAGTGGGCGTAGATGCGGGGATGGAGCAGAAACAGCAGCATTGCGAACAGCCCCAGCAGGCGGCTGCCGGTCATCCGATACGCCAGCAGATAGCAGCAGAACCCGCCGGCGATAAAGAGCAGGTGCGTCATCAGGTGACGGGTTAGGTAGATGGCGCGCAGGTCATCCAGGCCGGCAATGCGTTCTACAAAAAGGGGCAGCACTTCAAAAGCGGCGCCGTAGAACTTGTTATGATCCGCCGGCAGCGCGTCGGCATCGCCCAGCGCAAAATCAATGACGCTGATGGCAAGCGGTCGCTGGTAAGCGACGGTGTCGCCGGTAACGGCGTAGTCGTCCAGCACGAGGAGGCCCACGGCGATGAATGCGGCGCAGACGGCCAGGGGCCAGACCCAATGGGGCCAGTCTGCCAACCGACGACGCGCCGCAGCCAGCCCCGGGCTCAATCCGTCTAACGCCGTTCCTAGCATCATCGGTATCAATTCATACCCTATCCGTATAGGAGAGGGTCAGGGTGATGGCCGCCCTGCAAACTCCGTTTCCCACAGGCGGCCGGTTTCCGGCCGGTATTGGCCGGTGCGGATGCGGTCAATGGCATAATCCGGCAACAGCGCTCGGACCAAGCAACGGCCGTCGTATTGTACGCCGCCGGCTGGGGCAAACTCAAAATCGCGGTTGTCAAACCCGTGCTCCCGCTGTCCCTCCGGCAAGTCGTCCACAGCGGCGGGAAACAGATGCAGGTAGAATATCGCTTCCGTATCCGCCGGGTCGCAATTCTCCCGGATGTAGGTTAGCGCGCTTTCGCCGTAATATATGCTGTAATAGCCCTGCGCCGCCAGCTCGGATGCCGAGGCGGTAAAGTAAGCGTCCGTGTAGAACTCGCTGCTCCACAGCCGGCCCGCTCCCGGTATGTGCTGCCCGGTGCGAATGCCGTGTATTTCGTAGTCGGGCAACGGGATGCTTACCAAACAGCGGCCTTGGTATAGTACGCCCCCGGCCTGGTCAAAGGAAAAATCCAGGTTGTCAAATCCGTGTTCCCGCTGTTCTGCCGGCAAGTCATTCACATCGGCGGGCACCGGATGCAGATAGAACAGCGCTTCCGTATCCGCCGGCGCGCAATTCTCGCGGACATAGGTTAGCTTGCCGTCGCCCTGATACACCCTGAAAAAGCCGGGCAGCGTCGGCTCGCCCGCTGCCTCCGCCGCCAGCTCGGACGCTATGGCGGCGGTGTAAGATTCCGTGTAGTACCTGCCATACCAAAGCGCATTTTCGTCATAACTGTATTGCGCGGTGTTAATGCCGTCTATTTCGTAGCCGGGCAGGTATCTGACGACCAGGCAGCGGCCGTCATGCAGCACGCCGCCCGCCGCGCCAAAGTCAAAATCCTGATAATCAGACCCGCCATCCCGATACCAGCCGTCTGCCGGCGGGTCGCTGGCATCGGCAGGGATGATTTCCAGGTAGAACCCTGCTTCCGTGTCGGCCGGCATACACCGTTCTCTATGGTACAGCAGCTGCCGGCCAACGCGGTGCACGTTCCAATCAGATTGGATTATTGGCCGGTTTCCCTGCAACAGATCGTTCACAACGGCGGCGAAAGGCTTTGCGGCTACCGACACCGGATGTTCCGCAACGGCCGGCAGTTCAAAGGCATCAGTGCAATAGCCCAGGTTGTTGCGACGCAAGTCATTCCAGAAATAGATCAGCTCGCTGCCATATTTGTTTTCCGTACCGTCGGGGAAGTTGCCGGATACGGTGAACACCAGCACATTCGTATGCTGTGGAGCGCAGTCCAAGGCAAAGGTATTGATCAGGTTGCCGCTGACCAGGGCCGCTACATCGCCGGAGTAGTAGTCGGCCCGTTCTTGCAACATCGTCCGCAGCTGCTGCGCCGGCGCGCCCTCGGCGAGGGGAGCATGAGGGTCGGCGAGCCAGAGCTTGAAATCGAAAAGGGAGATGGCGTGGTCATCTTGCCAGCTCTCCGGTCCCGGATTAGGAGCCTCGAGACTAACACCCTCAAACAGGGTATTGACGGGCCGGACGCTGATTGGGCTGTTGTTGGCATAATGCGTAATGCCGTAACGCGCACTAAATTCGGGATTGTCGGCCTCCGGCGAGGTGATATATTGACGATAATGGCCGTAGTTGTTCACCAGCCCGTCCAGGTTCACTACCGGAAATTCGGCGAAATACCCGATGACGCCGGCATCCCACGAACCGACGACCGCATCATCGGGCAGCAGGCGGTTCATTGCCTGCGTACCCAAGTAGGAAGTGATTTCCCACTCTCGGTGGCTATGCTGCTGAATTCGGTCGGCGTGCCGAAACGGTTCGGTAAAATCTACGGTGGCGGCCAGCGCAATTACCGCAGCGCCTACCGTTCCCGCCGTGAGCAGCCGTCCGATGTTGGGCCAGCGCGGGCTGAACAGGGCTTGAATTAGATATACCGCCACGAAGCAGCGCAGCGGAATGATCAGCGCCGTCATCAGGTAAGCCGGCACAAAGTACCAATCCTCGTTGTAGTTGGGGTGAATGGTGAGCGCGTGCTGGGCAAACTTGGCGGCGTGGCCCGTCGCCAGAGCGAATGCCCCGACCAGGAAAATCGGCAGCAGCGGATGGGGCGTATGCGACGTGCGCCGACTGGCCCACCGGACAATCAGGGCATACGCGCCGATTTCCGCCACCAGCAGCAGCCCGTCGCCGATCAGGGGATACTGCAAGTGCGCCCATAGATTTGCGGCGAGGTCAAAGCCGCCGGCGCGCTCAAACCATTCCTGCGACCACGCCGCTTTGACGGCGCCGCTAACCGGCACATACCCGCCAAAGAGCAGCCGGTTATAAGCGAAGTAAATCAGCCCGCCCAAACACGCGCCCAGAAACGGAGCGTATCCGGCAAGCGGGCCGAGCCGGAGACGGCCGATGCGGAATCGACGTCCCGCAAAAGATGCGTCGGCGCCGGCATCCGGTTCATCGCGCGCTCCGATAACCAGGGCGGCTCCGGCCGTTGCCGTCAGGGATATGGCCAGGTACTCCAGCCTCACCCAGGGCAGCAGGAATGCGATGGCGGCCAGCAGCGGCCACCACCGCTTCGGGCGGCGCGCCGTCAGGCTCAGCGCCAGGAACAGCAGCGACAGCGCAAACAGCCCGGCGGCGGCTTCCAATCCTCTCCACAACGCAGTTTGCTGGTACAGCAGCGGCAGCGCGGCGACCAGCGCGACCCAGGGCAGTCGGCACAGCCGGGCCGACACTGCCAGCAATGCCGCGCCGCCGCCAATCAGGCACAGCTCAAACGCTTTGATGCCGAACAGCGCCGTTTCCCGGTCAAAGGCCCAGTAGAACGGCGTAATCAGCCACATCCACACGGGATGATAGCCGTTAGTGCGGGTAATGCCGCCGTCAAAGGTAGAAAACCGCCCCTCCGCCAGGTTGCGGGCGATTTGGAAGTAATAGAACGAATCGTCGTTATTGACGTCGCGTAGCAGGCCCGGCAGGTCCAAACCGGACAGCGCATAATAGGCAAAGTACCCGGCATAGGCCAGTATGGACAGCAGAAACAGGCCAAACGCCGCCGTGGTCCCCGGCGTCAACCTTTGCCGGAACCGGTTCAGCCCCGATACCGAAATCATTCCTATCTCCTCAATTCGGCCGCAAACTCCGCTTCCCACAGCCGGCCGGTTTCCGGGCGGTATTGGCCGGTGTGGATGCGGTCAATGGCATAATCGGGCAGCGGCGCCCGGACCAGGCAGCGGCCGTCGTATTGTACGCCGCCGGCTGGGCCAAACTCAAAGTCGCGGTTGTCAAACCCGTATTGCCGCTGCGGCGCCGGCAAGTTATTGGCATCGGACGGGATGATATGCAGATAGAACGGGGCTGCCGTATCGGCCGGCGCGCAATCCTCCCGGATATAGGTCAGCGCGCCGTCGTTATGATACACGCTGAAAAAGTCCTGCGCCGCCGGTTCTCCGACGGCTTGCGCCGCTAACTTGGACGCTTGGGCGGCATAGTAGGCTTGCGTGTAGAACTCGCCGCCCCACAGCCGGCCCGCTCCCGGTATATGCTGGCCGGTGCGGATGCCGTGGATTTCGTAATCCGGCAGCGGCACGGTTGCCATGCATTTATCGTCGAATGCGATGCCGCGCCCATGATATAGCAAATCATCCCAACTAAAATCGCGGTTGGCAAACCCGTGTTCACGCCGCGCTGCGGGCAGGCTGTCGGTATCGGCGGGTATGATGTGCAGATAGAACGGCGCCGCCGTAGCGTCGGGGCTGCATTCGTCCTTGTTGTAGTGCAGCGCGCCATCCTTCATATAAACGGCAAAGTCGGCGCGGATGGCCGGTTCGGTTTCTTGCAGTGCCGCATACTGGCGGCGCAGCTGAAGCAGGTAGGCATCCGGCACGATTTCACCGACGTTTCCCACCGCAATGCGGGCAATATCAAAGTCGGGAAGCGTAGCCTGCATTAGGCAGATGCCGTCAAAGCGCACTCCGTAAAGCAAAGCGGCAATATGCCCGCGGTTACGATAGATATACGGCAGGTCGTCGGGGTCGGTGGCATAGACCGACAGCCCAAATGGGTCGCTTAAAGTGCCGGGCGGGCAACTCTCGTTCACCAGAGTCAGCGTCTTGTCGTTGAGGTAAAAGTCAAAGTCGGCCCGCAGCGCCGGCTCTTGCTGTGATGCCGCCCGGTAAATTTCCCGGTAGGCATCCGCGATGTCCGGGTCAACTCGGGACAAGTCCGGCGTTGCTACGCTCGTAATTATGTTGTTGTACACCGCTCTGCTGTATATGACCGGCGGCAGCAGCGGCGCCGGCATTCCCGGCGCATAAGTCAACCCGTCGGTATGATCGATCACATAGTAGTCGGCGTCGGTTGCGGGGTCAAGCCGGAACCGCCGCCGCTCGGCTTCGGGAAAGGCTGGCAGATGGCGCCAAGTGGTTTTCGCTTTGATGCGCAGTTGCAGTTGTATCGTTTCACTCGGATGGCTGTCCAGAATATACTGATACCCTTCCCACCATCCGTTACCGGCATCATTAATTTCATACTGCGTTTTCAGATATTCCGGCGTTGTCCGGTCCACCAACAGGTTGAAATACAACTGCTGATAGGGATGCAGCCGTATCAGCTCTGCCGCTAGGGACGCCAGGGCCAATGCGGCCATAGCCGCCAGCCCAGCGCGGACGAGAGCCGGATTACGGCCTACTCTCCAATGACGCGTTAGGCTGAAACGATGAATTAGGGCTGGCAATCCGTTGCCGACCTGCCGCAAGCCCACCATCGCCAGCAGACACAACGGCGCCCAGAGGTAGTACATCTGCCTCCAATCATTGTACAGCACCGGCTGTAATATGATCACCCCAATTACCGGCAGCCCGGCGCATCCGACCAGCAGCAGCTCAAAGCGCAACGCGGTACTGCGTAAAACGGCCCCCGCCCGGGTAACCGCGCGCCAGCAGATGCCGACGGCCCCCAAGCCGGCCAGCAGCAGCGCCCACGACGGCGTGGTTATCCCGATCCAAACCGGCAAGTACCACGCCGGCAAATCCGCCGAACTTACATACTGTCCCCGAAACAATTCATATGGCGCATTCGGATGCCGCGATAACGTAGCCAGCAGTTCGCCAAACCGGGCCAGCGGGTCGGCCCATAGATAGGGCATACTGGCGTAGTAGATAGCTGCCGCGGCCAGGGCAAATGCCGCTCCGCTGATCATTACCCGCCGCCGCTCCGCCCAACCAACGGCGTAATACACATCGCAGGCCCGCATTGCCAGCACGGCCGGCAGCAGCATAATTCCCATAATGCGGAGGTTGACCAGTATCCCTACCGCCACCCCGCAAACCACAAACGCCATCACCGTGCCCCTGCGAAACGCCCAGTGGACACTGAGCAGGGCAACCATAAACATACTGAGAAAGGGTAGGTCTTTGCTGTTCCAAAAGGAGTGGCCGTAAATACGGGGATGGAGCAGGAACAGCAGCATTGCGAACAGCCCCAGCAGGCGGCTGCCGGTCATCCGATACGCCAGCAGATAGCAGCAGAACCCGCCGCTGATAAAGAACAGGTGCGTCATCAGATGACGGGTCAGATAGATAGCGTACGTGTCATCCAGGCCGGCAATGCGTTCTACTAAAAGGGGCAGTACTTCAAAAGCGGCGCCGTAGAACTTGTTATGATCCGCTGGCAGCGCGTCGGCATCCCCCAGCGCAAAATCAATGACGCTGATAGCAAGCGGCCGCTGGAAAACGACGGTATCCCTCGTAACACCGTAGTCGTCCAGCACGAGGAGGCCCACGGCGATGAATGCGGCGCAGACGGCCAGGGGCCAAACCCAATGAGGGAATGACTCCAGATGCCGGCGCCCGGCTCTAGCGGCCGCGCGCAATTTACCCCCCCCCCCCCTCGTTCCGAACATTATTTCTTTCATCTCAATCCAACAGTAACCGGGTTGGACAGCGTACCGCACCGTCCAGTTCCGTTTTCCGCTGGGATAGGGTTATGGCGTGGGTTGCCCCGCAAATTCCGCCGTCCACAGGCGGCCGGTTTCCGGGCGGTATTGGCCGGTGCGGATGCGGTCAATGGCATAGTCGGGCAGCGATATGCTGACCAGGCAGCGATCTTGGTATTGTACGCCGCCGGCTGGCCCAAACTCAAAGTCGCGGTTGTCAAATCCGTGTTCCCGCTGTGGCGCCGGCAAGTTATTGGCATCGGATGGGATGATGTGCAGATAGAACGGGGCTGCCGTATCGGACGGCGCGCAATCCTCTCGGATATAGGTTAGCGCGCCGCTGCTATGATACACGCTGAAAAAGTTACGCGCCGCCGGCTCTCCGACGGCTTGCGCCGCCAACTCGGACGCTCGGGCGGCATTGTAGGCGTCCGTGTAAAACTCGCCACTCCATAGCCGGCCCGCTCCCCGTATATACTGCCCGGTGCGGAAGCCGTGGATTTCGTAATCCGGCAGCGGCACGGTTGCGATGCATTTGCCGTCAAATGCGATGCCGCGGCCATAACTTACTACATAGTCCCAACTAAAGTCGCGATTGGCAAACCCATATTCACGCTGCGCGGGCGGCAGGCTGCCGGCTGCGACGGGTATGAGGTGCAGATAGAACTGCGCCGCCTTATCGTCGGGGCCGCATTCGTCCTTGGTGTAGCGCAGTACGCCATCCGCCATATAAACGGCGAACCCGGAGCGGATGACCGGTTCGGTTTCTTGCAGGGCGGCGTACTGGCGGCGCAGCTGGGGCAGGTAAGCATCCCGCACGATTGCGCCCACTCCGCTGACCGCAATGTGGGTAATGTCAAAGTCGGGGAGCGTGGCCTGCATCAGGCAGATGCCGTCAAACCGCACTCCGTAAAGCGGGGCGATAATATGCCCGGCGTTACGATAGATCCGCGCCAGGTCGTTGGCGTCGGCGGCATAGACCGACAGCAGGAGCGGGGCGCTCAAAGCGCCGGGCGGGCAATCCTCGTTAATCACAGTCAGCGTCTTTTCGTGGAGATACAAGTCAAAATTGCCGCGCCGCGTCGGTTCCCGGAGCGTTGCGGTTCGGTAAATCTCCCGGTAGGTATCGGCGATGGACGCATCAACCCGGGACAGGTGCGGCGTTACCACAGTCATTATAGTGCTGTTGTACACTTGCTTGGAGTAAATAACGGGCGGCAGCAGTACATCGATCAATCCGTCATGAGTGCGGTTTAGAAAATAAGGTGACAGCACATAATAATCGGCGTCGGTGTTATCGCTGAAATTGAACCGACTTTGTACGGACTGCGGGAACATTTCCAGATCGCGCATATTTCTTAAGTCGCTGCCGACACGCCTCACGTTTATCATTTCAACCGGATGGGTTTCCAGAATGTATTGGTAGCCCTCATAGTGCGCCGATGACACGTAGTCCATAACGTACTGCGTTTTGAGGTATTCCGGGGTAGTCCGATCCACCAGTAAGTTGAAATACACGTACTGATAAGGATGCAGGCGTATCACCGGGACGACTACGGACGCAATGGCAATGACCACTAGCCCGGCCAGTCCATAGCGGACGATTGTCGCCGGGCGCGGCGCCAGCGCTTTCCCCAAGCCGATGCTAATTTGACGCAGGCCCAACGCCGCCAGCAGGCACAGCGGCCCCCAGAGAAAGTACACTTGCCGCCAATCATCGTACAGTACCGGCCGCGTAATGACTACCGCAGCGATGGGCAGAATGGCGCAGCTCGCTACCAACAGTTCAAAGCGCAGTTGGGTATTTCGCAGGATGGCGCCGGCGTGGGCCGCCGCCCGATATGCCGCTGCGGCCGCCCCGGCCAGGGCCAGCAGCAGCGTCCACGGCGGCGTGGTTATCCCGATCCAGGCGGGCAGCCACCGATGAAGTTCCCCGGCGCTGATATATTCTCCTTGAAATAGCTGGGAGATAGTGTCTTGAGCCGGATGCCGCCACGTCAGCAGCATCAGTTCGCCAAAACGAGGCAGCGGGTCGGCCCATAGATAGGGGAAACTGGCGTAGTAGATTGCCGCCAACGCCACCGCAAACGCCGCCCCGCTGATAAGTACCCGCCGCCGCTCCGCCCAGCCGACGGCGAAATACACATCGCAGGCCCGCATTGCCAGCACGGCCGGCAGCAGCATTATCCCCATAATACGCAGGTTGAACAGTATCGCCACTGCCGCTCCACAAACCACAAACGCCGCTATTGTGCCCTTGCGAAAGGCCCAGTGGACGCTGAGCAGGGCAACCATAAACATACTGAGAAAGGGTATGTCTTTGCTGTTGAAAAAGGATTGGCCGTAGATGCGGGGATGGAGCAGGAACAGCAGCATTGCGAACAGCCCCAGCAGGCGGCTGCCGGTCATCCGATAAGCCAGGAGGTAGCAGCAGAACCCGCCGCTGATAAAGAGCAGGTGCGTCATCAGATGGCGGGTCAGATAGATGGAACGGGTGTCATCCAGGCCGGCAATACGTTCTACCAAAAGGGGGAGTACTTCAAAAGCCATGCCGTAGAGCTTGTTATGATCCGTCGGCAGCGCGTCGGCATCGCCCAGCACAAAATCAAAGACCCTGATGGCAAGCGGCCGCTGGAAAAAGAGGGTGTCGGTGGTAACGGGGTAGTCGTCCGCCACTAGGAGGCCCACTGCGATGAATGCGGCGCAAACCGCCAGCGGCCAGACCCAATGGGGGCATGACTCCAGGTGCCGGCGCGCCGCTGCCAGCGCCGGCCCCAATCCGTCTAACGCCGTTCCTAGCATCATCAGTATCCATTCCTACCCTATCCGTATAGGAGAGGGTCAGGGTGATGGCTGCCCGGCAAACTCCGCTTCCCACAGCCGGCCGGTGTCCGGACGGTATTGGCCGGTGCGGATGCGGTCAATAGGATAGTCGGGCAGCGGCGCTCGGACCAGGCAGCGGCCGTCGTATTGTACGCCGCCGGCTGCGGCAAACTCAAAGTCGCGGTTGTCAAACCCGTGTTCTTGCTGCGCGGCCGGCAAGTTATTGGCATCGGACGGGATGATGTGCAGGTAGAACGGGGCTGCCGTATCGGACGGCGCGCAATCCTCTCGGATATAGGTTAGCGCGCCGTCATTATGATACACGCTGAAAAAGTTACGCGCCGCCGGCTCTCCGACGGCTTGCGCCGCCAACTCGGACGCTTGGGCGGCGGAGTAGGCTGGCGTGTATAACTCGCCGCCCCACAGCCGGCCCGCTCCCGGCGTAAATTGGCCGGTGCGGATGCCGTGGATTTCATAATCCGGCAGCGGCACTGTTGCCATGCATTTGTCGTCAAACGCAATGGCCTGGCCGCGATTTGAGAAATCTTCCAAATTAAGATTCGTTAAATCATCCCAAGAAAAGTCGCGGTTGTCGTGTCCGTATTCCCGCTGCGCGGCGGGCAGGCTGTCGGCAGCGGCGGGTATGATGTGCAGGTAGAACGGCGCCGCCGTATCGTCGGAAGTGCACTCGGATTTGATGTAGCGCAGCGCGCCATCCTCCATATAAACGGCAAAGTCGGCGCGGATGGCCGGTTCGGTTTCTTGCAGCGCCGCATACTGGCGGCGCAGCTGGGGCAGGTAAGCGTCCGGCACAATTTGGCCGACATCGCGGACCACAATGCGCGCAATGTCAAAGTCGGGGAGCGTGGCCTGCATCAGGCATTTGCCGTCAAACCGCACTCCGTAAAGCGAGGCGACCAGACGCCCGGATCTGCGGTAGATATACGGCAGGTCGCTGGCGTCGGCGGCATAGACCGACAGCAGGCGCGGGCCGCCCAAAGCGCCGGGCGGGCAATCCTCGTTCACCACAGTCAGCGTCTTTTCGTGGAGGTACAAGTCAAACCAGCTCCGCAGCGCCGGCTCCCGGGCCGTTGCGGTTCCGTAAATCTCCCGGTAGGCATCGGCGGTGGATGCATCAACGCGGGACAGGTGCGGCGTAACCACATTCATTATGGCGCTGTTGTAGATTTTCACGGAGTAAATAACGGGCGGCAGCAGCACGTCGATCAGTTCGTTATTAGGGCGGTTTAGCGAGTAGGTTGACAGCACATAATAGTCGGCGTCTATATTTTCGCTAACATTGAGCCGGCGGCGTAGGGACGCCGAGAACGTTTCCAAGCCGCGCATATTGGATTCGTGGCTGCCGATATTCGCCAGGTTTATGGCCGGGTCGGGATGGGTTTCCAGGATGTACTGGTAGCCTTCGTAGCGCGCCGCTGAAAAGTAGTCCATAATGTACTGCGTTTGGAGATATTCCGGGGTAGTCCGGTCCACCAGGAAATTGAAATACAGATACTGATAAGGATGCAGGCGTACCGCCGGGACAATCAGGGAAGCCAGGGCCAGGGCCGCCAGCCCGGCCAGTCCATAGCGGACGATTGTCGCCGGGCGCGGCGACAGCGTTTTTCCCAAGCCGATGCCAATTTGATGCAGGCCCAACGCCGCCAGCAGGCACAGCGGCCCCCACAGAAAATACACTTGCCGCCAATCATCGTACACTACCTGCCGCATAATGACGATTGCGGCGATGGGCAGAATGGCGCAGCTCGCGGCCAGCAGCTCAAAGCGCAGTTCGGTATTTTGCAGGATGGCGCCGGCGCGGGCCGCCGCCCGATATGCCGCCGCGGCCACGCCCGTCAGAGCCAGCAGCAGCGCTAATGGCGGCGTGGTTATCCCGATCCAAACCGGAATATAACGCGCCGGAAATTCGCCGACGCTGATATATTCTCCCTGAAACAGCTGGTTCACATTGAGTCGGGCCTCATGCTGCGACAGTTCCACCGTCAGTTCGGCAAAACGGCCCAGCGGGTCGGCCCACAAGTAGGGCATACTGGCGTAGTAGATGCCTGCCGCCGCCAGGGCAAACGCCGCCCCGCCGATTATCACCCGCCGCCGCTCGGCCCAGCCGACGGCGAAATACACATCGCAGGCCCGCATTGCCAGCACGGCCGGCAGCAGCATTATCCCCATAATACGCAGGTTGACCAGTATCGCCACCGCCGCGCCGCAGAGTAGAAACGCCCCTAGCGTTCCCTTGCGAAACGCCCAATGGACGCTGAGCAGGGCAATCATAAACATACTCAAAAAGGGTATGTCTTTGCTGTTGACAAAGGATTGGCCGTAGATGCGGGGATGGAGCAGGAACAGCAGCATTGCGAACAGCCCCAGCAGGCGGCTGCCGGTCATCCGATACGCCAGGAGGTAGCAGCAGAACCCGCCAACGATAAAGAGCAGGTGCGTCATCAGATGGCGGGTTAGATAGATGGCGCGCAGGTCATCCAGGCCGGCAATGCGTTCTACCAAAAAGGGCAGCGCCTCAAAAGCGACGCCGTAGAACCGGAACGCTTCCATCGGCAGCGCGTCGGCGTCGCCCAGCGCAAAATCAAGGGCGTTCCCTGCCAGCGTCCGCTGGTAAAAGACGGCGTCGCCGGTAACGGGGTAGTCGTCCAGCACGAGGAGGCCCACTGCGATGAATGCGGCGCAGACGGCCAGGGGGCAGACCCAATGGGGGAATGACTCCAGCCGCCGGCGCGCCGCCGCCCGCGCCGAGTCTAATTTACCCTCTCCCGTTCCGAACATTATTTCTTTCATCTCAATCCGACGCTACCGTTTCCCCGATGCGGGGGGAATTGCTGCATCATAGACATAGATTCCGGCTTGCGCCGGAATGACGGTTGAAAGTGTGGAATGACGGTTGGGGAGTTTGGAATGGCGGTTGGGGAGTTTGGAATGACGGTTGGGGCATTTGGAATGACGGTTGGGGAGTTCGGAATGGCGGTTGGGGAGTTTGGAACGGCGGTTGGGGGGTTTGGAATGGCGGTTGGGGCATGGGGATGGCGGTTGAAGTATTGGGGCGATGAAAACAGATGCCGGAATGGCGATGAATATGACCATACTTCCCGGGTAGTTTGCCGTCATATTGGGGGGCGCTGCCGGTGCCAGTCGGTAACCTGCTGGTAGGCGTCGGCGATTTGCAGCAGGGTAGGTTCGCTGAGCGGGGGGCCGATGAGCTGGAGGCCGACGGGGAGCGGGTTGTTTCCGATGGCAATGCCGTTGCCGTTGCCGCTGCCATTGCCATTGCCATCATTGTCGTCATTGTCATCGGGCGCGGCGAAACCGCAGGGCAGGGACATTGCGGGCAGCCCGGCAATGTTGGCGGGCAGGGTATAGACATCGCCCAGGTACATACGGAGGGGGTCGTCCACGCGTTCCCCCAATGGAAAGGCCACTCCCGGAGTAACCGGGGCGACCAGGGCGTCCACTCCGACATCGTTATCGCCATAGTCTGCGCGGAATACGCGGTCAAAGTCTCGGCGTATCAGGGTACGCACTTGCTGGGCTTTGCGGTAATAAGCGTCATAGTAGCCGGCGGAGAGGGCGAATGCGCCGAGCATAATGCGGCGTTTGACTTCCGGGCCAAAGCCGTGCTGCCGCGTCCGTTCCATCGCCTGCCACAGGTCGCCGTCGCCCTGGTGCGAATAGCCGTATTTCACGCCGTCATAGCGGGCGAGGTTGGCGGAGCATTCGGAGGGGGCGATGATGTAATAGCAGGCCAGGGCATATTCGGCGGTCGGCAGGGAAACCGGGCGGATTTCGGCGCCCATTGCGGCTAGGCGGTCAATGGCGGCGGCAATAACGGAGCGTGCGCCGGCGTTCATCCCGGCGTTCTGGCCGGGGTTTTGGCCGGCATTCATCCCGGAATTTTGGCCGCGATTTTGGCCGGCGGCGAAATACTCTTGCGGAACGCCGAGGCGGATCCCGGAGATGTCGCCGGTCAGGGCGGCGGCGTAGTCGGGAACGGCGTCGGGGAGAGAAGTGGCGTCGCGCGGGTCGGGGCCGGCGATGGCTTGCAGGGCGATGGCGCAGTCGGCGGCGCTGCGGGCCAGGGGGCCAATCTGATCCAAGGATGACGCATAGGCGACCAGGCCGTACCGGCTGACGCGTCCGTAAGTGGGCTTCAGGCCGGTAATGCCGCAGAACGCGGCCGGCTGCCGGATGCTGCCGCCGGTGTCGGTGGCCAAAGCGAAAGGGGCTAATCCGGCGGCGACGGCGGCCGCGGAGCCGCCGCTGCTGCCGCCGGGAACGCGGCTGACATCCCAAGGGTTGCGGGTCGGAAAAAAGGCGGAGTTTTCGGTGGATGACCCCATGCCGAACTCGTCCAGGTTGCCCTTGCCGAGCAGCACGGCGTCCTGGGAGAGCAGGCGGGCGACGGCGGCGGCATCATAGACCGGCACATAATCGGCCAGCATTCGCGAGGCGCAAGTGGTGGCAACTTCGCGGGTGCAGAGCAGGTCTTTGACTTGCATCGGGATGCCGGTAAGGGGGGCGGCGTTGCCGGCGGCGATGCGGCGGTCGGCGGCGGCGGCCTGCCGGCGGGCCCGGTCAGCGGTAACCGTGATATACGCCGACAGCCGGTGATCCAGCGCGGCGATGCGATTCAGATAAGCGTCGGTAAGTTCGGCGCTGCTGATTTCCCGGCGGGCCAGGAGCTGCGCCGCCTCGGTTACGGAGAGCTGCCAGAGGGGTTGCGGCTGGGGCTGCGATTGCCGCCGCCGGGGGGATGTGGACACGGGTACGCTCATTCGTCAAGCACGGCGCGCACCTGAAAGAAATCGCCGCGCCGGCGGGGAGCGTTGCGGAGGGTAGCGGCGGCGTCCAGGCTGGCGTCCGGGATGTCATCGCGCAGCACAGTGTCCAGGCCGCCGATGTGGGCGGTGGGCGCTATGCCGGCGGTGTCCAGGCTTTGCAGCGTGTCAAACTGGTCCAGGATGTCGGACAATTGCCGGGTAAAAGCGACGGTTTCCGCATCGGTAAGGGCAATGCGGGCCAGGGCGGCGATATGTTGAACCTGGGCGCGGTCAATGGGCATAAGAGCATCGCCAGATAGAGCATCGCCAGATCAGGCAATATGGCGGAATTATTTTAGCGTCAAATCGGCGCGGCGGCAACCGCGCTGGCGCGGCGGACGGCGTCTCTAATCGCCGGGATGCCGGGTAACGGGATGCCGGGCATTGGCCGTCATCTCGGTTTGCGCCGGGATGACGGCGGGGGGTTCGGGGTTAGGATGATTTTGCTGGGGTGGCGGTGCCTCCGTTGGTACAGGATGGGGGTTGTCAGGCTGGTGTCAGGCTTGTCAGGCGGTTGATTGAACTGCTAGCTTGGTTCGGGGTTTCCGAGTTTTTTGGTTTCCAGGTCGGTTTCAGCCCTACGGCCGGAGGTTTTGCGCGTTGCTTTTCACGCGGCTGGATTTTCGTCCGAGGACGGGGCGCTCCGTCTGGCGCCTTGGCAGGACCCGACTCCTTCGGTTAGTTTGACCGTGGGCGAGTAGGGAACGCCGGTGCGACTTGGATGCTGAATGACCGTAACGACCTGGAAATCGGTGGCTCGGAGATTGGCTGCCTGACTGGTCTAATGATAGCACATTAAAGCGGCTTGGCAAGGGGGTTGGTGTCATTGCGGGAGGGGGAATTTTTTACACCGATGGACAGGATGGATAGGATTGGGACTGATGGCATGGATGGAGGGGATAAAAGGGATTAGATTTTGGGGGGATGGATTCCGGCTTGCGCCGGAATGACGGCGTTGGGGTTTGGAATGAGGGGATGGGGGTTTGGAAATGCTACAGATGCGTTGGGCGGGCTGCGTTGACATCATCTCTATGACTGCTAGACTAAATTGGCATTCACCGCCAACACCGTATTGGGAGCCGGCATTGCCATGACTACACCTCAACAGCTTTTTGCCTTGCAGGAACTGGATCACCGTATTGACCATATAGACGCCGAGCGGAAGCGTGTGGAGCAGCGTTTGGCGGCCGGGGTCAACCGGCCGGACTTGACCAGCGAGGCGGCGCAGCATCGGGAGCAGGCGGCTGCCATCCGCTCCAATATGGACGCCAAACGGGATGACGGGGAACGGCTGCGGGAGCGGCTTTCCGGGCTGGAAAGCCGGCTGTATAACACCAATACTTCGCGGCGCGACCTTTCTGCGATTCAAAGGGAAGCGGATTCGACCAAGTATCAGATTACGCAGAACGACGAGCAGCTGGCCGAAATGGAGCAGGAACGGCGTTCACACGAAACGGCGGAGTCGGATGCGCGGGAGCAGATGCAGAACGCGGAATCCGAGTGGGAGACGGCGATCGTTACGCTCAACGCGCGTCTGTCGGAACTGGCGGTAGCGCACGGGGAAGCGGAAGCGGAGCGCGCGACAATGGCGGCGGAGCTGCCGGCGGCGGATTTAACCCGCTACGAGCGGCTGCGGCACAACAAGGCCGGGACGGCGGTGGCGCTGGTGGACAACGGGCGGGTCTGCCTGGCTTGCCGGATGCTGTTGCCGCGCAATGTGCTGCGGCAGCTGCGCGACCGCACGGCGCAGGTGATGTGCAGCACCTGCGGGCGGATCTTGTATCAGCAGTGATAACCGAAGCGATGATCTACCCTCGCCAACCGGCGGAGAGAGTCCGGCGATGAAATCCCTGCGTATCGCAATGCTGCATCTGGCCCCGGTGGTGGCCGATGTGGAGCACAACCGGAAGCTGGCCGAGCGCGGCTTGGCCCGGGCTGCTGAATTGGGCGCCGATTGGGTGATTACTCCGGAGCTGTTCATCACCGGGTACAAGTTCGCCGAGGTTATCGGCACCGACTGGATTCAGCCGCAGCCTGATGCGTGGATGCGGGATTTCTGCCGTCAAACCGCGGCTTGCGGGGTTACGGTATTTCTATCACACCCGGAACGGTCGCACCCGGAACAGTCGCACCCGGAAGGGGGCGCTGATGCGGGGCTGATGTACAACACGGTGTTCGTTATCGGGCCGGACGGCGGCGTTATAGGGCGTCATCGCAAGGTTAAGGCGCTGCGCGGGCCGGAAGCGTGGTCGTCGCCGGGCGCGGAAATCGCGCCTATCGCTGTGCCGGACGGCAACGGCGGGCAGGTTCAGGTGGGCATAGTCATCTGCGCGGATGCTTACCGCAATGATGTGGCCGGCGTTTTGCGGGAGCAAGGGGCGGAGCTGCTGGTATCACCGGCATCGTGGGGGCCGGGCGACTGCGGCCCGCTGGGGGAATGGGAACAGCGCACATTGGATACCGGGCTGCCGATAATGGTGTGCAACCGGGCGGGCTGGGAAGCCGATGACCTGGATTTTACGGAAGCGGTGAGTGTGGTTGCGGTTGACGGACGGCGCGCGCTGCAAGCGTACTGCGGCGAACAGTCGGGCGTACTGCTGTTTGAGTGGGACCTGGATGCGATGCGGCCGGTATCCGCCGAATATGAGCGGTGCTGGCTGTGAAAGCGGCGGGCCGGCCGGCAACGACGACCGCGCAGTGAACCTCTGAACAGTGAGCCTCCGAACAGTGAAACTCCGATGACCGGGCAGGACGCGCAACGGAACGGCAGTCTGCCGGCGGCCCAGGAAACGCTGCTGTGGGCGGTACGCCTGGGCTTGGCGCTGACGCTGGCAATTCCTCTGGTGGTAACGCCGGGGACGATTTTTCCGTATGTGGTCGGCAAGGCGCTGTTCGCACGGGCGATTATTGAGATCACTTTCGCCGGGTGGCTGATGCTGATTATCTGCCGGCGGGAATACCGGCCGGCGTGGTCGTGGGTGATGCTGGCGGCGGCGGTATGGCTGGCGGTTGCGCTGATTGCCGGCGCTACCGGCGTCAGTTTCACGCGCAGCCTGTGGTCAACCTACGAAAGGATGCAGGGGGTGGTGGATCTGGCGCACTGGACGGCGTTCATACTGATGGCGGCGACGCTGCTGCGCCGGCATTCGGATTGGCGGAATTTTTTCCGGGTCAACCTGGCAGTGTGCGGGGTAGTGGCAGTTTTAGGGTTGGGGCAGTATTACGGGCTGGTGAATTCGGCGGCGTTGGCAGCGGAAGATCGGATTGCGTCCACGCTGGGCAATCCGACTTATCTGGGGGCTTATATGCTGCTCAGCGCGCTGCTTGGCATCGGCTTGTTGTGCCATTTTGCGGCGGCCAAGGGTTGGCTGGGGGAAATGCCGGGCCGTGTAAATCAAGGGGAAGGAGGGCGGCGGTGGCCGTGGCGGGGCGGCTGGCGGGAGCTGTGGCCGGGTCTGGCGGCGCCGGTAATCCTGCTGGCGGCGTGGACGATGTGGCTCAGCGGCACGCGGGGCGTCCTGGCTGGGCTGCTGGCGGGCGTGGGCGCGCTGGCCTTGGCCTATGCGATTTGGGGTACAGGGCGTTGGGTGCGCGTCGGGGGCGGCGTCCTGCTGGCAGTTTTGATAATCCTCGCCGCCTTGTTCGTCTTGACGGGGGATCCGGCCGGCAGCGCGGCGCGGCAGGCGGAAACGAACACGATGGCGGCGCGGATTGCCTCTGTCGGCACTGCGGACGACAGCGTGCGGGGGCGTCTGATTGCGATACGGGCGGGGATTGCGGCGTGGCGCGACGCTCCGCTGCTGGGGTGGGGGCCGGAGAATTTTCTGATTGCCTGGGGACGGTATGTTGAACCGCATCCGCCGGGTTTGCAGCAGTTTGACCAGGCGCACAGCAAAGTTGTGGAGGTTCTGGCCACTGTCGGAACTGTGGGATTGTTGAGTTATTTAGCGCTGTGGGCGGCGATGGCATGGGTAATGCTGCGGGCGTTTCGCCGGGCCGCGGGCGCCGACCGGCTGCTGATTGGGGTACTGGGCGCAACGATGGTTAGCTATTTCGCGCTGCATCTGTCGCTGTTTGACACGCCCGGCACGGTGATGCTGTTTGCGGCGTTGGCGGCCTTTGCGGTGTCCGAGGAATGGCGGATGCGGGCGGGCGTCCAAGCGGATGGCAAGGGCTCCGGGGGGGAACCGGCGGTGAGGCCGGCGGCATCGGGTATGGCCGGCCGGCGGCATCAGCTTCGGCAAAGGTGGGCGCAGCTGCCCCGACCGGTGCGGGCAGCAGGGGCAACCGGGCTGGCGCTGCTGCTGGCAGTCATGGCGGCGGCGGCGGCGCTGTTTAGCGTCGTCCCGATTTATGCGGCGGCGCAGTCGGCGCTGCCGGCCGCCAATACCGCGCTGCCCTGGACAATACAAGCCGGCCAGTACCGATGGGGAATGCAGGCATTTCCCGGCTTGGCGAATTATCTCCGCATTTACTTTGTCGGGCAGGCGAATGTTCTGCCGGAGGAATTCGGCGGGCCGGAGTTGGAACAGTGGTCGGCAGTGATAGGGGCGTTAGGGCAAGAGGGGTTGGCGGTAGAGCCGGAAAACTGGCGGCTGCACACGGCGTTGGCGCGGTACTACCAGGCGGCGGTGGCGCGGGATCCGCAGTATCTGGAAGCGGCGCAGCGGCATACCGACGCCGCTTTGGGATTAGCGCCGAATGTGCCGGCTGTTGCCGCGCTGCAAACCGGGCTGGAACGGGTGCAGCGTCAGGTTGCCGCCAGCTATGATGTAGCGGTGAACTACGACGGTAACATGATTACTTATACGAAAAATCCTTGCGGCGATGAACATATTGAGCCGGTGTTTATGCTGCATATATTTCCGGTTGACGAAAGGGATGTCCCCGCCGCGCAGCTTGAGCAGGGATTTGACAACCGCGATTTCGGTTTCTCCAATCATGGCTTGCGTCGGGGCGGGGAATGCGTGGTGCAGGTAGAGCTGCCTGATTACGACATCAGTCATATTGACACGGGACAGTACTGGTTTAGTTCGGACGACCGGATTTGGCAGGTTTCGCTGTATGACGACAGATAGCTGTGGGGCTTGCTTTCGGTAGAGGCGGGCGATAGTTGCGGCATTGCAGCATCGGGTATGATATTATCGTCCGGAACGAACATACTGGTTCTCCCGACACACTTTTCGGACAATTTCGCACCTGACAATCTCTGATGGAGGATGATAATGGCGACGAAACCGACTTTGACTGCGGAACAGGTAACGGCGGCGATGCGGGCGATGCGGGCCAAGGCCAACGAGACGCCCGATGCGCCGGTGGCGATGGCCATTGTGGACGCCGCCGGGGAACTGCTGGCGTACTTGACGATGGACAACTTGCGGGTTTTCAGCCGGCGGCACGCGCTCCGCAAGGCGTACACGGCGGCGGTAATGGGCCGGGACTCCGGGGCGCACGCCGCCGGGCTGCACGCGCAGGGGCGGAACATCGCCGATCTGGGCGATCCCCGGTTCACGCATGGCCAGGGCGGGCTGGTCATTATGCAGGATGGGGTAATTCTGGGTGGCATTGGCGTTGGCGGGTATCCCAGCGGGCAGGCCGACGAGGATTTGTCCCGCGTCGGGCTGGAGGCGATGAACCTGTAGGGGCCGGCTTTGGTTCGCCTGCGCCAATCCAATTGACGGCATTGCCGGCTGGCATTTGCTTGCTGGCATCTGATTGACGGCATCGCTGGGCGCAACTATGCTGAAAGTGCGCCGAAGCGCGGCGAAATAGGGCATCGCAGCGCAGTGTGTTGCGGTGCCCGTTCTTGGGGGAATGATGACTACTACGGAAACCAAACCGCTGCTGACGCGCGCCGACTTGCCGCTGGATGCCATCGCCGAGATCTGCCGGCGCTGGGGCGTGGTGGAAATGGCGATTGACACTACGGAATCCCGGCCGCCGCCAAGCCCAGATTATTGGCTGGAGAAAAACCCGTTTGAGCTGGTTGACGTCTACCTGATTGCCGATTTTGGGCCCGGTGATTATGACTGGGGGTTCAAGAAACACCATCACAACGTGGTGGATGATCTTCACGATCTGCTAGGCGGCCATGTCTGGATCGACGACAAGGGTATCCTGGAAAGGCACCTGGCTAACGGAGCTGAATGGGCAAAACAGGAAATGGAGGGCCGCGATGTTATTTTCGCCGCCTAACGAGCGCGGTCCTAATCCCTCAGATCGATTGCGCCAAACCGAGCATTGGTGCGAAGTCGTAGCTTGGCTGTGCCAAAATCACGCTGGAGACTATATGGCTGGCGATTTGAGGACACGACTGGCAATTTATCATTCAATTGGCGTGATTGCGGATGTATCCAAAGATATTGATGCTACAACACGTGCCAGTATGAATGTTAACTGGCGCCGTCTGCAAGATATGCGTGTCATATTGGTCCATATGCCTTGGAAAGTTGATCCGGATATCGTTTGGCTGGCAGCTACCCGAGGCATACCTAACCTGCTAGAGGAACTGCGCCGGGTTACCGGGCGCGTTTCGTGATGGTAAGCATTGATGCTTGGCGGGATGCTGGCAAAACCCGCTCCTGAATTTTATCAACAGATCCGTTGACTAGTCAACGGATCTGTTGTATGATTGGCGCAATGCTACCATTGGGAGGTGGATTATGGCGCCAGTCAAGACGCGCAGCTACGGGTTCAATGCCAAGAGCATCGCCGATGTGAGAACCCGGATGAAAATGAAGCAGGCCAAAATGGCCGAACTGCTCGGCGTGCCGGCGAACACGCTTTCGCGCTGGGAAACCGGGGCTACTACGCCGGACGCCAATTCGCTGGCGGCGATTTACTCAATCGCGCAAGACAATGGCCAGTCGGTCAACTTTTTCGAAATTCCGGCAAAGCCGCAACCCGCGCCTCGGAACGGCCTGCGGGTAGCCGTTTTCGCGGACTTTCAGAACGTCGGCGTGTCCGCAAATGACGTCGACAAATTTGACAAGCACATCAGGGATGCCGTTAAACGCCTGTTCCCGGATCCGGCGCATACGCTTTTCAAAGCTTTTGTTAGCCCAAACCAGGCTAAGCAATCCTTGAGTCAGAAAAAATGGCGGATCAAGGAAGGAACCGGCAATCTGGATAATCATATTATCCAGCAAGCTAAGTCTTACTGCGGAGAGAAACCCGCCAAAACCGCTTTGGTTTTGATAACCAAGGATGGCGATTTTTCTGGCTTGGTTAAGGAGCTGCAAGGCAAAGAGGTGCTAGTTCACTTGATGTCTCCGCCAAACCCAAGCAAAAAGCTGTTGGATGCAGTTAGCAAGAAGCACAGAATTGGCTGGCTGTCCTAGCTTGTCCAACGAGAACGCGAAAGAGATAGGGGCATCGCCGGCCGGCGATGCCCCTATCCTTGGATTATCCTAGCGCATCATTGCCGCAGCGCGGGGGCTACTTCCTGGGCGTAGAGGCGGATGGAGTTTTGCACTCGTTTTGCCGGGACTGTGCCGCCCAGGTTGGGTTCCATTATGACGCCGGTCAGTCCCAGTTCGTTGCGGATGGCGATTAGGCGGTCGGCTACCTCGGCTGGGGAACCGTAGGCTACCCGGTCAACCAGCAAGTCGTCGTAGGTGGTGTTGAGGAGCTGCTCGGCGCGCTGGCGGCGTTCCTCGGAAGCGTTTTCACCTTCGGCTTGCACCGTCTTGATGTAGGTGTCGGCAGTGCGGCGGAAAGCGCGCATGGTGCTTTCCTCAGTGTCGGCGCGGGCCGCGTCCAGTGATTCGGCTACATAGATGGGCATACGCAGATAGACGTCGTCCACTTCATGGCCGTTTGCGGCGACGGCGCTGCGGTACAGCTCCAGGTTTTTCGCAACCTGGCTGATGCCCTGCCCGCGCACGCCGGTAACCAGCGGGAAGCCGAGTTCGCCAACGATGCCGAAAGTGTCCACGGAGTTGGCGGCGATGCGAATGGGGGGATGGGGCTGCTGGTAGGGGCGCGGCGTTACCACCACATCATCCATATTGTAGTAATGGCCGTGATGGTCAAAGCGGTAGTTTTGCCACGCCTTGAGGATAATGTCCAGGGCTTCGGAGAACCGCTCCCGGCTTTCGTCGTAAGGCACATCATAGCCATGGTAGGAGCGGGGAAAGCTGCTGCGCCCGATGCCGAAGTCCAGGCGACCCCGTGAAATGTTGTCCACGGTAGCCGCTTCCTCGGCTAACCGGATAGGGTGAGACAGGGGCAGGACGGCTACGCCGGTGCCGACGCGTACGCGCTCGGTGCGGGCGGCGATAATGCCGGCCATCAGCAGGGGCACGGAGGACACGGACGGGATGCCGGCGCCGCCGGGGTCGCCGGGCGTGCGGGGGGCGGCGAAATGGCGCTCCGCCAGCCATACGCCGTCAATGCCGGTTTCATCCGCCAGCGCGGCCATTGTGAAGGCTTCGGCGAAGGCTTCGTCCTGGGTGCGGCCTTCGCGGTAGTCGCATTCCATTACCAGACCGATGTGCTGCATAATCATTCTCCTCTGGATTCCGGCTGGCGCCGGAATGACGGATGTTCTAGGGGATTCCGGGCTTGCGCCGGAATGACGGCGGTTCCAATAGGGCGGGAATGGCCAAGATGACGCTGTTCCGATGGGGCCGGGATGACGGCGGTGGGTGCGCCGTCTAGTTTTCAATGTAGGTGTGGGGCGCGGTGAGAAATTTGGTGCGGCACTCCAGGCTACAGAAATAATACCATTCGCCGTTGTAGAAGCTGCGGGTACCGGCGGTGGGGTCAACTTCGTTGGCGCCGTGCATGGTCTGGCCGGTGGTAGCGCGGGCGCTGTCCTCATTGATTTCTATTTTGCAGACGGGATCGATGGGCATTGTTGAACTCCTCTTGCGGATGGCGGCGGGGCCGGGATTGGCGGGGCGTTATGGCTAGGCTACCGGCGCCAGGTTCATACCGAGGCGCACTGTGCCGGGCTGATCCAGCAGGGCGCGGGCGACGCGGGCGCGATGCTCAAAGCTGGTGCCGAGGCGCATGGTCCAGGCGGTAACGCGGCGATACCAGAGATGGAGGTCAAACTCCATCATAAAGCCGATGCCGCCGTGTATCTGCTGCGACGAGCGCACGGTGGCCTGGCATTTGTCGTTGGTAAAGGCTTTGGCCTGCGAAACTTCCACGCCGTAAGGCAGGCCGGCGTCCAGTTTCCACAGCGCTTCGTAGGTAAGCAGCTGGGCGCCGTCAACCCAGACAATCATATCGGCGCAGAGGTGCTGAATGGACTGGAACCCGGCGATGGGGCGGCCAAAAGCGACCCGGTTGCGGGCGTAATCAATGGCCATTTCGGCATCTTTGCGGGCGGCGCCGATAATCTGGGCGCACAGCAAAGCGGTGCCGGTATCCAGCATCGCCTGCGTTGCCGGCCAGCCCTGGTTGATTTCGCCGATGACATTGCTCAACGGAATTCGCACGCCGTCCAGCGCAATCTTGCTTTGGGAGTCTTTGGCAAGGGTAGTCAGGCGGGTTTCGGAGATGCCGGCGGCGTCGGTGGGCACGATGGCCAGGGTAATGCCGGCGTTGTCATCGGACGGCGCGGCGGTGCGGACGGCCATTAGCATCAGTTCGGCGGCGGCAAAGTTATCTACGAAATGCTTGACGCCATTGATGACCAGGCTGTCGCCATCTATTTCGCCCCGGCATTGGATAGCGTCCGGGCGCAGGCGGGGGTCTTGTTCCGGCACGGCCCAGGTCATAATCAGTTCGCCGCGGGCGATGCGGGGGAGGATGGCCTGGCGCTGGGGTTCGGAGCCGGAGTTGGCAACGGCCAGGGCGGCGGTAGCCGTGCTGTGCAACGGAACGGGGGCGATGGCGCGGCCGCATTCCTCCAGTATCAGGCCGAGGTAGGTAACTGGCAGTCCGCCGCCGCCGTAAGCTTCCGGCAGCGAGATGCCGAACCAGCCGAGTCCGGCCATTTTTTCCCAGAGTTCTACGGAGTAGCCGCGCGCGTCCTGCTCTATGGCGCGGGCCAGGCTGGGCGGGCATTCCGCATCCAGGAACTCGCGGGCGGCGTTTTTGACCATCAATTCTTCTTCGGAGGGTAGAACGTTCATTGTGCCTCGGAGTGTGTTGAGATTGATTACGGCGTCAAGACTGTGGGCAAGGCCGGAGTGGATTAGTAGTCAATCGGCGGTAGGTTGGTTAGCCGGCGGATCAGGTTGACCAAGTTGGCAACATCGTCCAAGTGGGCGGCGATTTGTGGCGCGGTCAAATTGTCGTTGTAAAAGTTGCGGTGCAGTTCCTCTCCGCTGTGGCCCCATTGCTGGACTTCCCATCGGCCGGTTTCTCTGGCCAAGTTAGGCATCACTTCTGCGGCGAATTGCCAATGCGCGTGGTATTGCCAACCGCGAACTTGGGCAATGAATATCGCAGCGTGCGCCGCGGCGCCCCAGCCCTTTTCTGATGCTTGCAATAGTTGACCGTCTTTCAGGTAAGTCCGACTGCGGAGCAGAAACTCGGCGCAAATTCGTCCGTGATCGGCGTCAAATTCCGGCATATCAGACTGCCCGCCGCTTTATTGGGTCAACCGCAGCTTGTATCAAATCAGCCAGATTGGAAACTGCCGCCAGATCTGAGGCTACGATTTCAGGATACAGCCAATAGGGATATACCGCGCAGTAGGATGCGTTGCGGCGCAGGCTGGCAGCTCCCGATTCACCCGCGATAACATCGTCGCGCAGGATGGCGTCTTTTGCCAGCAGCCGGGTAGCTGCTTCAAAGTGATATTCGCCCTGATAGTCGCAGCCGATGGCGTCGGCGTAGGTTTTGGTTGCCAGCAGCGCCGCCTGCCAGCCTTTCTCCGACGCTACCGCCAGGCTGCCGTTATCTATACATCGCTGAGCTTGCCGCAACAGATCGGCGGCGGTTTGCGGCGGGTTGGCAATGTCTTGTACCAGTATGGATAGACGCTGCACGTCGTCCAAGCGGCGGCTTACCCCATCTCGGTCCAGCCAATCGTATTGGGCGTTGTCGGACAGCGCCAGGGCGCTGAATACCCATTCGGATGCGTTGCAGTCGCCCCGATAGTGGTTGAGGAGACTGGCGGCAATTTCCTGGAAACCGGGCTTGCCGTCCATCCCGTCTATATCATCCGGCACATCCGGGCCGGCGTAGGCCGACATTGCGGATTGGGCCGCCTGCCAGCCGGCCGTGGATGCCGGGGCTAGTTGGCCCGTGTCCAGCAATTGCCGCGCCCGCCGCAGCAAGGCGTCGCAGTCGGTGGCCGGCGCGGGCGGCTGCAATGTGGCTGCTGTCGTCATTGCGCTTTGGCTGTCGGCTAGACGCGGGGCATTCCCAAGCCGCGCCGGGCTACCTGGTCGCGCATTACCTGGACGCTGCCGTGGTTGATGCCGCTCTGGAAAGCGCCCATCAGGTTATGGGCGAACACGCCGTCCGCGATAGCGTCCGCCGAGCCGTTGAGCAGCTGGCCGTAGGGGCCGAGCAGCTGGGCGATGGTTTCCGTAGTGCGGACGCCGTGCTCCGGCGCAAACACTTTTTCGGCGGAACCTTCGTAGGTAAAGCTGCCGTCGTTTTCTACGATGGACATACTCCGCAGCGTCATCAGCCGGCACACTTGGCCCTCAATCCACATATCGGCGAGGCGGTCGCGGACGGTGGGGTCATCGCGCATTCCGTAGCCCTCAATGTCGTTTTCCTTGACCCAGTTCACGATGTCCTCGTCGCGCTGAATAGAAATCAGGTAGCGGGATGCGCCGACGCGGTCCAGGTTGAGGCCCATGGCGCCCACATACCAGCCCTGGTTTTCCTCGCCCAGCATACAGGAGGCGGGGACGCGCACATTTTCAAAGAAAGTTTCGTTGGTGCGGGCATCGCCGTAAGTAGTGCCCAGGGGGGCCGGCGGGTTGTTCTGTATCGTCCACAGCGGGCGCACGGTGATGCCCGGAGTGTCCATCGGTATCAGAAAGATGCTGATGCCGCGATGCCGGGGGGCGTCCGGGTCGGTGCGCGCCATCAGGTAGATGTGCGTAGCGTAGTGGGCGGCGGTGGTGTACATTTTCTGGCCGTTGATGACATATTCGTCGCCGTCGCGGACGGCGCGGCACTGCAAGCCGGCCAGGTCGGCGCCGGCCTGGGGCTCAGTAAAGCCGAGGGCGAAAGAGATTTCGCCGCGGATGATGCCGGGCAGGAATTCGCGCTTCTGCTCCTCAGTGCCGGCGGCGAGGATGGCCGGAGCGCCGGAGCCGGCGCCGCCGACTGTGATGCCGATGCGAGAGAATTCCTCCTCAACGATGTACTGGTCGATGCGGCTGCCGCCCTGCCCGCCGTACTCTGGGGGCCAGGATATGCCAATCCAGCCACGCGCGGCGATTTTCCGGTACAGCTCGCGGGTTTTGGGGCCGCGGCGCCGGATGCCGGTATCCTCCAGCTCAGCGATGATTTCGTCGGTCACGTTTTCGGCAATGAACTGCTGCACTGCGACGCGCAGGCTTTCCTGTTCGGGGGTGAATGCGAATTCCATAGCAGATTGGCCTCACTAACGGCGCCGGCGGCGGGTTGGACTGGCGTCATTATAGCGGGTTGCGCCCGCAATGTCATATCCCGGACAGACAGTTACTAATCGCCAATAATCGCCAATAATCGCCAATAATCGCCAATTGCCGGGGCGGGATGATATAATCCGCCGTACTGCCGCCGGCAATCCGCCGCGCCGCCCGGAGGCCCTGCGATGACTACCGCTGCTACCCCTACTCCTAGCTCAATTTCAACTGCCGCTGCGCCGGCCATGCCGATGCTGCCCTACCGCATGGGGGGCGAAATTGACTATGCCAGCCTGGAATTTGACCCTGACCGCAAGCATATAACGCCGGACGCTATGGAACAAAATCAGGAACTGGTGGAACTGCTGGGCCTGCTCGCGGCCCGTTTCACCGATTTTAATCACCGTCCCGATGTGTTTCTGGACAACGAAACCTACATTTGCTACGAGCCGTCGGATCTCAATGTGCGGGTGTCGCCGGATATTTACCTGGCCTTCGGGGTTGACGCCGGGGCGATACGGCCGCGCCGCATTTATCTGCCGTGGGAGGTGGGCAAGCCGCCGGATTGGGCGCTGGAAGTGGCATCCGGCACTACGGCCTGGGCCGATGTGAACCGCAAGCCGGGCATCTACGCTGCCATTGGCATCGCCGAATACTGGCGGTTTGACCCCGGCGGACGCTATCACGGGGTGCCGCTGTGGGGCGGCCAGCTGGTGAACGGGCGGTACGAACCGATTGAGCTGACTACGGAACCGGACGGCGTGCTGAAAGGGTACAGCGCAGTTCTGGGGATGAGCGTCTGCTGGGATGAGGGCTGGCCGCGTCTGTACGATCCGGCGACGGGGGAGTACGACGAAAACTGGCGGCAGGAACGGGCGGCGCGGCAGGCTGCGGAAGGTAGATGGGCCGCTGAGTCCGTAGCCCGAACCGTTGCCGAGACGGCCCGCGACTATGCCGAGACGGCGCGCGCCGCCGCCGAGTTAGCGCGCGACAATGCCGAGTTAGCCCGCGCTAATGCCGAAGCGGCACACGCTGATGCCGAATTGGCGCGCGCTAATGCCGAAGCAGCACACGCTGCCGCCGCAGCCGAGGCGGTGCGCCTGCGCGAAAAGTTGCGGCAGTTGCGGGAAAGTGATTGACCGGCTTGGCCGGCGGCGCTGCTAACCGCTGCCGAGCAGCAGCGCGCACAGCCCGGCAATATCCCCCGCATCGGCTTGCTCCAGGTTCTCCACCGTTTCAATCAGCGTTTCGACTCCGGCGGCGGAGAGTACCCGGCTGGCGCACGCCCGCACTTTGACCAGGCGTTCCGCACGGCTCAGCGGGTTGCCCCAGATGCCGCGGGGACGCTCGCAGACCTCTTGCAGCGTCGTGCCATCGTCCATGGTAACCGTTACTGTCGTCCACATATCGTTGAAATTGGACGGGATGGACGGGTTTTGCGTGTGTTCGGTTTTATCCAGCAGGGCGCGCACGGACGGGCGGCACACTGCCGCATCGGTAAAGGTTTCCATCGTTACGGCGCCGTCCAGCAGGGCGGCGCAGACGGTGTACTGAAAAGAGAACTTGCCTTCCAGCCCGGTAGCCGGCGCAGGGCGCGATACATAGCCCATCTGCGGGGTTTCAATATGGACGGCGGCGATGCGGGCCGGGTCAACGCTATGCTTGGCGCGCAGTTCCAGGGCGGCGTCGATGCCGCGGTGGGTGCCATACTGGCTGGGATGCTTTTTGATGGCGATGCCCGGGTCAACCATCCGATAGGGGTTGCCGAAATCCTGCGTAACCAGGGGCAAGTCAAAGCCGTCGCCGAACAGGCAGGCCACATAGCCGGCGGGATGCTCAAAGATGTCGGCATTGCCGGTGAACCCTTTTTCGGCCAGCAGCGCGGATTCCAGCCCCATGCGCCCGGCGTTGCCGCAGTGGGTGGATTTGGTCATTGTGCCGGTGTTGGCGCTGACGCCGCCGGCGCGGGAGGCCGCAATGGCGATGGCCATACGGGTGCGGTCGGCATCCAAGCCGAGCATTACCGCAGCGGCGGCGGCGCTGCCCATCACGCCGACCAGTCCCGGCGGATGAAAGCCGCCCAGGCCCAAAGATGCGGAGGCCACCCGAATGCGTCCTTGCACCTCAAAGCCAGTTACCAGCGCGGTCAGCACATCGGCGCCGGTATGGCCGCGCATTTCCGCCAGGGACAGGATGCCGGGCAGGGTTGGCGAAGTGGCGTGCGTAGCCGGATGCCACATTACTTCGTAGTCCAGCACATGGCCGGCGACGCCGTTGACGAAAGCGGCCAGCACCGGAGAGGTCTTGAAACCGTGGCCGAAAACGGAGCATTTGCCGGCGTCGTTCATCTCCCGCGCGTATTCGGCGGCGATGCTTACCGTCGGTTCCACGGAGCCGGCCAGGGTAACGGACAAGCCGTCCAAGATGACGGTTTTGGCGACGGCAATGGCCTCCGGCGGAATGGCATCGTAAGCGGCGGCGGCGATATGGCGGGAGAGTTCGGCGGTGACGGTGGTTGCGGTAGTCATTAACATCGCTCCGGGTAGTATTGATATTAGGCTGGCGGTTCTGCGGCTGGCATATTGCCGCTATTCCACGCCGCAATCAGGTCGGAGGCATACCCGGTCAAGAACAGGAGCGCCAAAACTACCATTTGAATATACAGCCAAAATAGTGGATAGCGCACCAAGTCCTGCCCGGTAACCGGTGGGGCTTGCCACAGCATTTTAATCACCGCGGCGAAGGTTACAAAGTAGCAGACTACCGAGACGACTATTCCGGCTAGCTGCGTCCAGTATAGCCAGAGCAACCATGGGTTTTTCGGTTCAGGCTGCGCCAAGTCAAAATCCTGCGTCCAGAGCGCGAATCCCAACGCGGCGGTGGCAATGGCCAAAATGGCAATCGCCATTTGCTGATAGTCGCGTGTACCGGGGTGCATAGAGCGGACGCCTCGCTTGGGTTGCTCAGTAGTCCGCTTTCGGGGCCAAGAACCAGCCCAGCAAGGTAGCGACGGCCCCAACTACGATAAAGGCGCTGACGAACACCAGGAGACCCTGGTACTGCGTATAGCCCATCAGCCCCAGGTCGAACCCGGCGCCAAAGGTCAGTACGCCGAGGATCAGGCCGCCGAGCAGGGTGGGAACCCCCATCATAACCAGATATGACGAGTGAAATCGTTCCCGGATTTTGCGCCATGCCGCTTGCAGTATTTTCATAGTATGCACCTCTGCCGTTGGGCGGCCCGGCGAAACTGTATTCCGCCGGCCGTCCCTATCGTATCATCATCGTAACATACCCGGCGTTGCGGCGTTCCAATCTAGGGTTATTCAAAACTCGGAAAGGATCGAAACTCGCTACGAATTCCGTCACTATCGTGAGCGATTTCCGCAATCGGCCCACTCATCATTCCCGCACCAGATCGCCGGCCATATCCCCAATCGACTCCGGGGGATTATAGCGACGCAGACCCTCCAGAACGCGCCCCACGAACGCGCGCCAAAGAAAACCGGCCGCTCGGCAAACGGCTGGCCCGGAACGCTATCGGCAGACATCCAACAAACAGGACGCCAGCCTGCCTGGCCGACTATCCCACGCTACGCTCCGTCGCCTTTTTCGCCAGGAATTGATCCAGCTGCGCGGCCAGCAACATCAGCATCTGCAACCGCGCGTGCGCAGATACCCGCCGCAAACCAAAATAGCAGTGCCGCTCCAAAAGACCCTTCTCCTTCCATCTGCTGAACACCCGCTCCACACTCCACCACTTGCTGTGCATCGCCTTCCACTCCGGGCTGCCTCGATGGATGGCGCCGCCGAACAACCTGATGTTAGCCTCCGGGCTTTCCCAAGACTCGTCATCGCAGGCGGAAACCGCGTGCGCCGTATCACGCCGAGGGCATCCACCCTCAGAACAGCGGTACAAATGATGCCCGGTATTGGGATCAGTGCAGACATACGCTATCTCCCGCCCGCCCAAACAGGTCGGCACTCCCTCCGCAGGGTAGACGTCGTCATGCAACTTGCCCTCCGGCAACCTGCGCTTGAGTATGACCGTAATGCCGCCGTTCCGATGCACGAACTCGTTATTATCTTTGGAATCATACCCCCGGGCGGCAATGACCACCGCGCCTGCCGGCAAGCTGAACCAAGGATGCTCGGACGGCGAATCGTTCGACTTGGCCGTAGTGACAATCATGCCCAGTAGCACGTCGTGCTTGGCGTTGGCGACCACATGGGCTTTATAGCCGAAAACCCACTCCTCCTGCGAAGGATCGCGGGCCGAATTCTTTTTCGTCCACGAGGCGTCCACATCAGCCGGCCCGTCCGGGTCGCGCACCGTATGTTTCCTATTGGGATTGGCGTAAGCCTCTATGGTCGAGGAGTCCATCGCTACTACCCGCCCCAGGTTCGGTACAAGTTCTGCCAAGCGGTCCAGGAGGTCATCGCAACAGCGGATAATCAGTTCCGGCATCCGGGCCAGCTGGTCGAACACCCGCCAGAACGAAACCAGGGCCTATGTCAAGCTTGACGGCTTTCTGTGCGAACGCTGCTCCCACCGCTGGATCCCGAAACAGCCGGGGCTGCCGGAACCGAAGGTCTGTCCCAAGTGCAAGAGCTACCAGTGGAACTCGCCCCGGATGCGCCTGCCCAAGGCCGACCCCTACCGCAACGACCTGGCCTTGGTCCGCAGAGTTGCTCTGACTGGGCAGACACCGATGACCGCTGCGCGCTAATCCGTCACTATTCCTTTGCTATACTCCTTGAACCGGCAGTTCCCGTCCGGGGCCGGCGATGTTGCACAGCACCCTCACGATTGGGGGCCGTCGCATCCATCCGTATAACATCGTGGAACCCATCGCTATCACGTCGGCACAGGGGCCGCGGCAGAGCAAGCCTAGAACTCCGTACAGAAAATTTTTTTGATTTCCCTTGTCTCAAGCACTGAAAAATCGCGCCCAAATCACAAGGCGAATTCCTTGCGTTTCGCCGCCCTGCAAGCAGAATCGCAAGCTCCCCAGCCCCGACCCCGGAAGCGCACCCGAAACCAGCTTGGAAATTGGGCCATCGGCAACGCCGCCCGGTTGGTTGCCCCAAGCATGACGCCCTGCTACTGCCCAACCAAAATATGCCACGAAAGCGGGCAGTCCTCGCCCGCCCGATCGCAACGGCCACGCCCTGCCCGCAAGGCGCCCTTAACAGGGGCGCAACGCCTCTTCCGGGACTGCCCAGACAAGGGACGAATATGAACATCATCCACGCCACCAGCGTTCCCAGCTTCGCCGAGGATTTCAAGGCCATCCTCACTGAGGCCAGGTCGGCCGATATTGCCGTGGGCTATTTCTTTATGTCCGGCTTCACCGCAGTGGCCCACGAACTATCCAGCGTCGCTGAAATCCGCATCCTGGTGGGACGCACCGACCGGGCAGTCCTGGACGACGTAGCCGCCGCCATCAACCACCACGACACCCTGGGCGAATATCTGGCGGTGCATACGCCCATCCGCCGTTCCGAGAGCGACCGGCTTCGAGGCGAGGCCGCCCGGCAGGTAGGCAACTCCGCCGGCAGCTCTCCGCAAACCGATGGCGAACAGCAGGGCATAACCCGCATCCGCGACCTCATCGCCGCCGGCCGGCTGGAAATCCGCGCCTACCTCAAAGAGCGGTTGCACGCCAAAGCCTACATCTGCCACTACGACCGGGTGGCCGTCCAAAGCTCGGCCATTGTCGACTCGTCCAACTTCTCCCTGGCCGGGTTCGCGGGGAACACCGAGCTGAATGTCCGCTTTGACGGGCGCGAAGTCGCCGAATTGGACGCCTGGTTCGAAAACCTCTGGCAGGACGCTGCCGACATCACCGAGCTGGCCCTGGCGGAGCTGAACCGTTCCTGGGCGGTAGCCGAAACCCGGCCCTACGATGTTTATCTCAAAGCCCTCTACGAACTCCACCACGGCAAAACCGGCGACGCGATTATCGAGGCTGGCGGCCGCGGTCCACAACTGGCCAACTTCCAGCTGGACGCCGTGCGGCGCGGCCTGGACATTATCGCCGAACACGGCGGCTGCTATATCGGCGACGTGGTCGGCCTGGGCAAACCTTTCGTGGGCGCCAAGATACTGGAGCAGCTCAAGTCCATTGAACCCAGGGCCGGCAACCCGCTCATCATCTGCCCGGCACCCCTGGTTCCAATGTGGCAAGACGTGAACCAGATCTACCAGCTGGGCGCGGACATCGTTTCCCAAAGCAACATCGCCGCGCCGGCCGAAGCGGAGTGGGGACGAGGAACAGGAGGACTGGGTTTTCAACGACATATCCGTCCGCGGCCAGTCCCTGTCGCAGCGATACCCCCACAACGGCCCCGTGCTGATTGACGAAGCGCACCATTTCCGCAACAGCTCCAACAACCGCTATCGTGGCGTCAAAAACTACTTGCAGGACGGCGACCACAAGGTCATTCTGCTCAGCGCCACGCCGCAGAACCTGTCGCCCATGGACATTTACCACCAGGTCAGCGCCTTTATGGACGATGACGACCACGGCTTGCCCATTGACCCGCCGAACCTGCAACGCTACTTCCGCGCCCACAGCAAGGACGCCGCCGACAGCGAGGACGCCCGCCGCGCCATCCAGCGGGCGCTGACGCCCATCTTTATCCGCCGCCGGCGCCGCGACATCATTGAAATCTACGGCGACAGCGCTGAAGTCAACGGCCAGCCCGTCAAGTTTCCGACTCCGAAACTGGAGAACCTGGCCTACCGGCTGGACCGGGTCTATGCGGCCGCCGGCGGCTCCGCAGCCGTGTTTAAATTGCTGAAGCAGCACAAAGGCGCCCGCTACTAGCCGCTGGACTACCTGAAGCCGGCCCATCGGGACGACCCGGCGCTACGACGCCCTCAAGCGCAGCCGGGGCCGTGTCGCCGGCCTTATCAAAACCCTGACGCTGAAACGGCTGGAGTCCAGCGTCCACGCCTTTCGTTGTACGCTGGATGCCCTGATCAAGAGCAACGAAAATTTCCGCAAAGCGATGGATAACGGCTATGTTCCCAACGGCCGGCTGGCGACCCGCCTGCTCAACGACCCTGACTTCGATCCCGACCGGATGCTGGACGACCTGGCTGACGACGAGGCGGAGAGCGGTCGCCACAACGCCCACCCGGCGAGTCATTTCAACGTCGGACGCTGGCGGGCTGACCTGAAGTCCGACTGCGATCTGCTGGCCGCCATCCGCGACAGCATCGACGACATTGGCGCCCCGGACGATGACAAGCTGTCCCGACTGCGCGCCTTTCTGGACACGCTGGCGGCGCGGAACGAAAAGGCGCTGGTGTTTTCCGAATCCCGCGACACGGTGGAATACCTGTATCGGGAGCTGAACCCCGGCGGCGACAACTCGGAAATCGCCATGCTGACCAGCCGCAACAACGACCGCCAGGCCGACATCATCGCCCGATTTTCGCCGGCGTCCAATCAAGCCGGCCGGCGCGACATCCTGGAGCACCCCATCCGTATCCTGCTCGCCACCGATGTGGTGTCCGAAGGGCAGAACCTGCAAGACTGCAACCGAGTCGTCAACTACGATTTGCACTGGAACCCGGTCAAGCTCATCCAGCGCTTCGGGCGCGTGGACCGCATCGGCGCCGTGGCCGACACGGTGTACCTGCACAATATGTGGCCCGACGCCGGCATTGACGAAACCCTGTCCCTGACCGACCGCATCGGCGCGCGCATCCAGTCTTTCCACAATGTCATCGGCGCCGACAGCCCGGTGCTTTCCCCGGACGAAAAGCTGAACACTGAGGCGATGTACCGCATCTATGCTCAGGGCGAGCTGCCGGACGACGAAGCCGATGACCTGCTGGCCGCCGGCGCCGCCGCGCAGAACAACATCGCCCTGCTGTAACGCATCAGAGATGACGCCCCGGATCTGTATGACCACGCATCCCGCTTGCCCGACGGCATCCGCGCCGCCGTTATCGCGCCGCAAGGCCCGCACAAGGGCAAGACCATAGTGATGCTGGCGCGCGGCCCGGAACACGCCTGCTACGCCGTTGGCGACGACCTGCAACCCGCGCCGGTTGAGCCGGACGAGTTCCCGGCCCTGGCCCAGTGCGACCCGCACACGCCGCCCCGGCGGATGCCGGCCCACACCAACGAGGGGGTGATGGCCGCCTACCACGCCTTCCGCAGCATTCCCGCCGCCCGGCTGATTGACGCGCCCCGGCGCACCGAAAACCAGCGTTACATCAACCGGGAGCTGAACCGGGCCCGGGGCGAGGCCGGCAACGACGCCAGCTACCGTCGCACGGTGGAGCGGATGCGGCGCATCTACGCCAACCGGGATTACTCCGCTACGGTGGACACCGCCATCGCCGCCATGCGCCGGGAACATATCGCCGTCCGGGAACTGACCCGACGCCTCGAACGACTGGCCGAATTGTACGCCCTGCGTCCTACCCGTGAAATTGAAACCGCCGCCGTCGAACTGCCCTCTCCCGTCCACATCGTCTGCTCCGACGGGCTTGCCTAGCCCGCCGCAAATGTTGTAAATCGCCATATCCCCGACTTGGAGCGCCAGCTTTGACCACCGCAAATGACACCGACGCCGTCCGCGTCGTCAACGCCATCG
>CBDBDN010000003.1:0-61746 GCA_965203855.1 Dehalococcoidia bacterium | reverse complement strand
CCAGACGATACTGCTGGATTTCGCCGACGACAGCCGGGCGCCGCAGCTCAAGCTTGACATTGGCGCTATCCATAACCGGACGGCCCTCTATATGGAGCATGGCCCGGAATACGGCGGCGATGATGTCCTGATTTTTCGCTATGTCGTAACCGCCAACGACCACGAAAACTACGGCATATCCATCAACTACAAGCCCAGCAGGAATGGCCGGGTCAACCCCTTGATACTGCCCGGCGGCGGCAGAGCGTATGGCGCCGGGGGGGCGCGGCGATGCCAACTTGCAGCTATCTGAACACGTCATTACCCGGGCGCGCGGGCATCGCGTCAACGCTGCCACGCCGGAGCCGCCGGCCAATGTGTCGGCCATACAGGACGGGCCCAGCATCTCCATCGTTTGGGAACAGCCGGGCAGCATACCTCCCGACTATTACATCGTGGAACGGCGTTATCAGGGCAACCCGCCGTCCGGAGAGTCGGCCCGCCCGGTTTTGCAGCGCACCAACGGCTACCGCATCCCTTTCAGCAGCGCCTACCGCTTCAGTTTCAACGATGAAAACGACTTGTATAACGGCGCTGCCTACGAATACCGGGTACGCGGCTATCAGAACAACCATCACTACAGCCGCATTTCCGAAACGGCAACGGTTACTTTCCAATGGGCGGAAGTATGCGACCCGGACAACCCCAGGCCCCGGGTCCGCAACGGCTGTTTGCCCACGCCGACGCCGGCCCCTACTGCAACGCCGGCGCCGACGCCCGCGCCCAATGCCGCCCCTCAAGTCACCGAAACCACGGACAATTCCGTTACCATTGACTGGAGCCGGATGATTGGCGACGGCGGCACATTCCAGGTTAGCCCCACCGCCAACGGGTTCCATCTGTCCCGGCGCGCCTCTACCGATGTGGAGTTCACCAACATTGCAGAGCTGCCGCTCAGTGATACTTCCTACCAGGATACCGGGCTGACGCCGGGCGCTACTTACACCTGGCGGCTGACGAGGACCACCCGCAGCACCGCTACAACCTGATGGGAGAGGTAACGCACACCACGCTGCAATAACCGCTCTATTGCCGGTCAGTCCATAACGCTGCCGGCGCATCAGCCAGGAGGAACTATTATGAAACGATACGGGTTCGGTCGCTTTGCCATTCCCGGCAGGATTATGCTGCCGGCGGTGGTCGCTTTGGCCCTGGTTACCGCCGCCGCATTAGCCGGCATCTTTACGGCGCAGGCGCAGAACGGCGCGCCCAAGGTTGCCAGTGTGGAGATTGCTTCGTCGCCGGCCAGCGGCACCTCTTACAGCACTGGCGAGCGGATTGTAGTCCGGGTTACCTTTGACCAGGATGTACTGGTGCAAATCGGCGAGCACAACGAGGTGCCGCAGCTTAAGTTGAGCATCGGCGCCATTCAGAACCGGACGGCATCAAGTGATGGCACCTTGCAGTACGCGCCGGGAGATGACGGCGAAAATGTTCTGCTTTTCGGCTACACCGTGACGGCCAACGACCATGCGAACTACGGCATATCGATTGTCCCGAAGTCCACCAGCAATGGCCCGGTTAGCCCGCTGGTGATGCCGGCCGGGGTTCGGGTGTTCAGCTTCGGCGGTGTCGATGCCGACCGGCGGCTGGGGGAACATAGCATCACCCTCGCCGCCGGGCATCGGGTCAACGCTATCACGCCGGATCCGCCGGCCAATTTGCGCGCGGTACAGAACGGCCCCAGCATCGACCTCACCTGGGAACAGCCGGGCAGCATCCGGCCCGATTATTACATCGTGAAACGGCGTTATCACGGCGACCCGCCGGACGGAGAGTCGGCCCGCCCGATTGTCGTGCGTACCAACGGTTACCGTCTCTATTTCAGCGATTACATTCAGCTGTACAACGGCGCTTCCTACGAATACCGGGTGCAAGGCTACCTCAACAACCGTCATCACAGCCATATCTCCGCAGCGGCCACGGTTGATTTCGCCTGGACGGAGCGCTGCGATCCCAATGATCCCCGGCCGCCTCGGGTCCGGAACGGCTGTTTGCCCACGCCGACGCCGGCCCCTACGGCAACGCCGGCGCCGACGCCCTTGCCCAATGCGGCCCCTCAGGTTACCGGCGCCACGCACGACTCCGTTACCATTGACTGGAGCCGGATGATTGGCGACGGCGGCGCATTTCAGGTTAGCTCTACCGCCAACGGGTTCCATCTGTCCCGCCGTTCCCCCATTGAAGTGGAGTTCACCAACATAGCGGAGCTGCCGCTCAGCGAAACTTCCTATCAGGATACCGGGCTGCTGCCGGGAAACTTCGTACACCTGGCGGCTTTATGAGGACCATCCGCATCACCGCTACAACCTGATGGGAGAGGTAACGCATACCACAATGCCGGATCCGACGCCGACGCCTCCGCCAACCGCTGCTCCGGATCCGACGCCGATACCTACCGCTACTCCGGATCCGACGCCGACGCCAACCGCTACTCCGGATCCGACCGCCGACGCCAACCGCTGCTCCGGATCCGACGCCGAAACCAACCGCTGCTCCGGATCCGACGCCGACGCCATGACGCCGGATGCTGCGGATGGCAGCGCGGCGCCCGGGTAAAACCGGCCGTCATACGCCGTCCGGCAATCCGGCAGCCCGCCGCATATGCCCCTTTCCGTTACCGCCGGAGAGGGGCATCGTTATGGGCGTAAGCCTGCCGATTTTATGGTATAGTGAGGCAGGATTAATGCCGCCGTTCCCGGCGCTCAGGAGCCTGCACTATGTCCGCTAACCCGTCCACTGCTCCGACCGACATAACACGCCCGACCGACATTACACCGATTGACCACGGCACTATCACATCGCCGCGCGGCTTTGCGGCCGGCGGCGTGTACATCGGCCTGAAAACCCGCGGCGACGGCAAGCTGGATCTGGCGATGCTGGCTTCGGATACGCCCTGCGCGGTGGGCGGCGTGTTCACGACCTCGGCCATCCGCTCGGCCACCGTTGACCTGGAGTCGGGAACGAGTAGCCCGCGGACGGGCGCGCGCGCTGATTGTCAACGCCGGCATCGCCAATACCTGCGTCGGCCCTCAGGGATACAAAGACGCCGCCGAAATGACGCGGCTGGCCGCCGCCGCATTGGGCGTCGCCGCCGAGGATGTGCTGGTTTGCAGCACCGGCGTCATTGGCGTAGAACTGCCGATGGTCGCTCATTCGCACCGGCGTGGAGCAGCTGGAGCTGTCTAATGACGGCGGCAACGAACTGGCCCGCGCCATGATGACCACCGATACCCATCCCAAGGAAACCGCCGTATCCTTTACCGCCTCAACCGGGCAGGCCATTACCGTCGGCGGCGTCGCCAAAGGCTCCGGGATGATTCACCCCAATATGGCGACGATGCTGGCTTTCGCCGCCACCGACGCCGCCGTTGATCCCGGCTTTCTGCAAACCACGGTTAAGGCCGTAGCCGATGAGACTTTCAATATGCTGACGGTGGACGGCGACAGCAGCACCAACGACACTTTTCTGGCTTTTGCTAACGGGCAAGCCGGCAACCCGGTGATTGACGACCGTTCGCCCGACGCCGCCGCTTTCCGGCAAGCCTTGCAGCAGGTTAGCGTCAACCTGACCCGGATGCTGGCGCGGGACGGCGAGGGGGCAACCCGTCTGATTACCGTGCAGGTTGACGGCGCCCGCAGCAGCGCCGACGCCCGCATGGCCGCCAAGACCATCGCCGGCAGCAACCTGGTCAAGTCCGCCGTCTATGGCGCCGATCCCAATTGGGGCCGCCTGATGATGGCGCTGGGGCGCAGCGGCGCGGCAGCCGAGGAGGAAAAGGTTGACCTGTTCGTCAACGGCGTCTGCATTATGGAGGCCGGTTCCCCCATACCGTTCCACCGCGATGCCGTGGTTGCCTTGATGTCCGGCGAGCAGGTGGACTTTCGCGTCAGCCTGAACCTGTCCGACGGCGCCGCCGTGGCCTACGGCTGCGACCTAACCGAGCAGTATGTCATCATCAACAGCGCCTATACTACCTGATGCCAAGACCCGCAGCGGAAAATCGGGAACCCTTGTTTGACTAAAGCGTGGAATGACTACTTCGGCGTTTGACATAGCGCAAGCGCGCATTGCCAGCATCAGCGTATCCGATGCTGAATTCACTGCGTCGCTTTGCGGCGGCGCGTCGGTCTCCGTGCCGTTGGCCCGGTATCCCCGGCTGCTTTATGCCACGCCGGCGGAACGGAGGGACTGGCGGCTGCTTGACGGCGGGCGCGGTATCCGTTGGGATGCTCTGGACGAGGACATCAGCGTTGTCGGGCTGCTGGCCGGGCGGCATTCCGGCGAAAGTCAACAGTCTCTAGCCCGTTGGCTGGCGGCGCGCGGACAGCAGGGACTCCATCGTGCCTGACGCTCCATCCGAACCGCCCATCGTCGTTAAAATCGGCGGCAGCACGCTGGGCGGCAACGATACTTCGCTTAATGACCTGGCGGCTTTACACGCCGCCGGCCGGCCCGTCGTCATCGTTCACGGCGGCGGCAATGTCATCAGCGAATGGATGCGCCGGCAGAACCTGGCCCCCAACTTCGTCAACGGGCTGCGGGTTACCGACGCCGCCGCGCTGGAAATCGTGGTCGCCGTATTGGGCGGCCTGGTCAACAAGGAACTGACGGCGCAGATGCAACGGCTCGGCGCCCCTACTATCGGCATCAGCGGGATGGACGGCGGCCTGTTGCAGGCGCGGGTCGTCAACCCGGAACTGGGCTATGTGGGCGAGATTGCCCGCGTTGCGGCGGAGCCGGTCAACGCCATCGTCGGCGCCGGTTTCATCCCGATGATTGCGCCCATCGCTTTGGACATCACCGAAGGCAGCGGCCACGCCGGGCTGCCGCTGAATGTGAACGGCGACACCGCCGCCGGCGCTTTGGCATACGCTTTGCGCGCCGCGCGGGTAATCTTTCTGACCGACGTGGCCGGAGTACTGGACGGCGGCGGGCGCGTCATCCCCCGCCTGGACGCCCGCAGCGCGGCGTCGCTGCGCCGTTCCGGCGTTGCGCGCGGCGGGATGCTGCCCAAGCTGGACGCCGGCCTGGCCGCCGTAAGCGACGGCGCCGCCGCCAGCGCCCACATCATTGACGGACGCCAGCCGGGCGCGCTGATGCAGTGCGTCAACGGCCGCCCGGTAGGCACGCGCATTACGGCGTAGCTGCGCCGGCTAGGCCGCCAGCAGCTCTTTGGACACGGCGTAGGCGGTCAGGTCGCCCTCGTGCGCTAGGTGCGCTACCACATCGGCGGTTGCCGATGCCAGCAGCCCGGCGTCCAGGCCGTTGGCGGCATCGGCATAGCCGGCTTCCGCCAGCAGCGTCCCGGTCTGCTCCCGCACCTGTTCCAGCGACCAGTCCAGCTGCGCCTGGCTGTCGGTCATCCCGGCGGGGAAATCCACATGGGAACCGCCGGCGCCCAGCTTGTCGTAGCCGCCCTTGTGCCAGTGGCCGCGCGCGCCGTGCGGGTCAAAGCGGATGATTTCCTCGCCCCGGACATCCACGCCGAAAGTGGGGCCGCCGAACTTGGCCTTCAGGCAGCGCAGCGGCCACAGGTACAGGGTAACATCGCCCGACTTGGTAAGCGGCCGCACCATAACCCGGCCCAGATAGGATTCGCCGTCCAGCATAGTAGCCATCGTTAATTCCTCCTCGCGGTTGTTCTGTGATTGAGTGATTGCGATTGTTGCGGCGTACATACTAGCACAAAAGCGGCCCGCGTCGCAGCCGGCGCGCGAGGGCAAGGGCTGCCGTCTCTTATGGTAAAATAGCCCGATGGTACAATAACCCGCCGTGCGGAGTTCCGATTCAGTCCGGTTCAGCCCTACGGAGCATTTTACGGAGAGACCATGCGAATGCCCGATGTTATTGCCAACCGGCGGCCCATCCGCGGCTGCTTCCGTATCGCTTCCACAGCCCTGAAAGTCGGGGGGGGGGGGGGGGGGGAGAGAGAGAGAAACGCTTCCTCTTAACGGCGGCGTTGGCGGTATTAGTCTGCGCTTTATCCCTGTTCTCTGCCGCGCCGGCGCCGGCATCGGCGCAAGACCGCTGGCTGGATTTGCCGCCGCCGACCGGCGTGGCCGCAGTCAACGGCGAAAATCCGGGCGAAGTGATCATCTCCTGGAACCCGGCGGCCGGCGCCGCTTACTACCGCATCGCTTGGATTGCCGCCGCCGACGCGGATGCGGTAACCGAAAACGGCGGCGACTGGCTGGCAGCAATCGCTTATACCAACATAGCTGCTGATACTGTTACCGATGCTGATGCTGGTACGCAGCATACTTTGACCCGCCTCAATCCCGGCGTGCGCTATACTTTTCTGGTAGGCAGCCTGCGCGTCAAAAACGGAACGCCGTCCTGGTCGGCGTCGGCCGAACTTAACCTGACGGTGGGAATTCTGCCGCATGACGAGGTTGTTGAAATTACGGTGCCGATCGGGTTGACCGCTAACGAACCGGGCGCATACGGCGGATACACTCTGTTTGCGGCGCGGAACGGGACCTCTTATCTGGTTGATCAGGCCGGCTATCTGATACACCAATGGGATACTCCGAAGGTCAATCATGCTCGCTTGCTTGAGAACGGCAATCTGCTGAGAACAAGCAGAGAAAGCGTAATTTATGAAATTGCCCCGGCGGGCAATTTGCTGTGGGAATACCAGTATCCTATCTGGCAGCATCACGACTTTCTGCAACTGCCTAATGGCAATGTGCTGATGATAGTGCGGGAGCGCAAAACGCAGGCGGAAGCCGTCGCTGCCGGCGCCAACCCCGCATTCGTGAGTCCTGACGGGCTGCACAACGAAAGGATTATTGAAATTCGTCCCATCTATCCGGACCGCGCCGAAGTCGTATGGGAATGGTCGCTATGGGACCATCTGGTGCAGGATTACGACTCATCTAAAGCCAACTATGGCATTGTCGCCCAGCGCCCGGAATTGGTTGACATCAACTATACCCTGCGGCAGCTGTCTCTGACTAAACGAACAAGAAAATATGCCCTGCTGCACGCCAATGGATTGGATTACAACCCGGAGCTGGACCAGATTCTGTTTTCGGCGCGCAATATGAGCGAAATCTGGATTATTGACCACAGCACTACTACCGAGGAGGCCGCCGGACACACCGGTGGCAACGGCGGAAAGGGCGGAGATTTGCTGTATCGCTGGGGCAATCCGCAAGCCTATCGGGCCGGCTCTTTCGCCGACCAGCAGCTGTTTTGGCAACATAACCCCTACTGGATACCGAAGGGATTGCCTGGCGCCGGCAACATCCTGATTTTCAACAATGGCGACGAGTACGAGGGCGCTATCTGGATCATTCGTCAATTGTAGAAATCACTCCGCCGGTATCCGGCTACGGCTACGCCAGAAATGAGGCCGGCGGCATCCGCTACGGCCCGTCCCTGCCGGCGTGGACTTATACGGCGGAACATCCCCCCGACTTTTTATCGCGGCGGATTTCCAACGCGCAGCGCCTGCCCAACGGCAACACAATGATTGTCAGCGGGCAGGACGGCGTGATTTTTGAGGTAACGCCGGCGGGCGCCACGGTATGGCGGTATGTGAATCCCATAGTCGGCAGAGGCGCGCTTTATCAGGGCGACCCGATCCAGGCGCATCCTGATACGCCAAGAGGCGCTGGCCCGTTCTGGCAAAATGCCATCTATCGCGCCTACCGCTACGCGCCGGACTATCCGGGCCTGCAACACTACGACTTGACGCCCAAAGGCACCGTGGAACTTTATCGCGACGCCGGGCAATAGGCCGGACCTCCCCGCTCGCGTCTAACCCGCACCCGGCCCATCTCCCAAAGCAATCGGGATTTAGGCGTCAACCCGGCGCGGCGCAAAGCGCCGGGTAAATCGGCAAGCGGTTGTCAAATAGCGTATAATAGGCAAACGCCGTATTGCGCCGGGCCGCGCTGCGTTGCGCCGCTGCGTACCGTCCGGCAGCTGCGGCCCTACTTTCAAGGGAGCAGAACGATTATGCCCAGCAACGCGGAATACATCGCCATTGAGCAGAAATACTACGCCCAGACCGTCCGCCGCCGCCCGGTGGTCATCGTCCGGGGCGAAGGCTCCCGAGTTTGGGACGCCGACGGCAAAGAGTACATTGACTTCGTGGCCGGCTGGGCCGTGGACAACCTGGGCCACTGCCCGCCCGTCGTGGTGGACGCCATCGCCAAGCAGGCCGCCACTCTTATCCAGACCTCCAACCAGTTCTACACCCTGCCGCAGCTGGACATCGCCGAAATGCTGATTGAAAACTCGTGCATGGATCGGGTGTTTTTCTGCAACAGCGGCGCCGAAGCCGTGGAGGGCGCGCTGAAAATAGCCCGCCGCTACGGCAAACTCCACAAGAACGGCGCTTACGAAGTCATCACCGCCTTTAACTCGTTCCACGGCCGCACGATGAACGCCGTCGCCGCCACCGGACAGCCCCATTACCACGAGCTGTTTGAACCCATCCCGGAGGGCTTTACCTACGTCGACTTCAACGATGTTGAGGCCGTGATGAACGCCACTACCGACAACACCGTCGCCGTAATGGTTGAGCCGGTGCAGGGCGAAGGCGGCGTCAACATTCCCGACAACGACTATTTCCAGCGGCTGCGCGAATGGTGCGACCGCAACAACATCCTGCTGATACTGGACGAAGTGCAGACCGGAATGGGGCGACTGGGCAGCCTGTTCGGCTACCAGGAATACGGCGTCGAGCCGGATGTGATGATACTGGCCAAAGGGCTTGGCTACGGCGTCCCCATCGGGGCGTTCCTGGCCAAGGAACACGCGATGGCGCTAACCTACGGCGACCACGGCAGCACTTTTGGCGGCAACGCCCTCACTACCGCCGCCGCCGCCGCCGGCACCCGCTACCTGCTGGACAACGACATCCTGGGCCATGTCAAGCGGATGGAAACTGCGTTGCAAGACCGGCTCAACGGCCTCAAGGCGCGCTACGGGTTCATCGACCAAATCCGCTGTAAGGGGTTGCTGGCCGCCGTGCAGTTTGACAGCGACATTATGCCGCAGGTGATGGACAATGCCGAAGCCGCCGGCGTGCTGCTCAACGGCGTCCGTCCCAACGCCGTCCGCATTATGCCCGCCCTCAACATCAGCGAAGCCGAGCTGGACGAGGGCGTAAGCCGGCTGAATGCGGCGCTGGGCAATCTGTAAGCGCCGGCAGCGCAACGCATATCGGAACCCTCAGGATGGGCATAGAGCCGGGGCGATTGAGTGATACTCTGCGCCCCGACTCTGCCGACTCATCACAGCAAAGGAGCCTCTGCGATGGAAAGCGACATTTTGAGAGCGTGTTCTACATCGGGTTGCCCCTAGCCGCCTATACTTTGGGGCTGCTGTGCTTGCGGCGAATGTCCCGGGTGCGGCTGTCGCCGCTTCTTGCGGTAGCCGCGCTGGCCGTGTTTGTGCTCTCCGTTTCCGAGATAAGCAGACTGGGACAAAGCCGCGAGGAGTTGGCGGTTGAAGCGCAGGAGATGGCCGAATATGGCCCAATACGAGATTTGGTTGACGCCGGGGCAACCATTTATGTGCCGTTGCCCTACCTGGATTTTAGCCGCGCCGCGCCTTGGGCCTGGGCCTATTATCTGTCCGGAGAAAATATCATTTTCAACGAAGGGCGCGGGCTTCGCAAGCCGCCGCAAGCCGGGGATTACCTGATGCTGCCTACTCGCAAGGATACCCAAGCTCTGCTGACGCCGGAGCATCGGCATATTTTCTTGTACGATTGGGCGCTTTATGACGAATGGCTCCGCACTGCCGACCTGGGCGCGCCGATAGTTACGGCGTCCGGCTGGCAGGTGTATCTCAGAGACGGGTATTTGATGTATGTATCGCCGGAATGCGCCCATCGGGACGATTTGTTTTTGCTGCATTTCGTAGCCAGAAATGCCGTGGATTTGCGCTCCGGTCAGCAAGAATATGGCTATGCCAACGCCGACTTTGACTTCCAGCGGTTCGGCATCACCCTTAGCGATGGGACTTGCGTAGTAGAACGCCCGCTGCCGGAATATGACATCATCGCCATTCGCACCGGGCAGTACAACGCGGCGGGGCGAATTTGGGATGGAGAATATCGGCTGCCATCCCCGTAAGCCTGGCCCTTACGGAAATCGGGCAGTTTGGGGCGGCGTGCTATAATGCGCCCGTCGCACATGATGCCGGCGTCAGCTGGCCGCAGCGGCTCCGTTATCAGCCTAAAATGACGGAACTATCCAACATATCAACCGGGAGTTCTCCCTCCCGGCTGCCGGGGGGATGGAACGAATGGCTGCGGGGGGCGCTGCCTTTGGCTCTGCTGCTGCTGGCTCTGACTACGCTGTTCCTGTTGGGCGGCGACCGGGAGTATTTTTACCGGGGTGGGTGGCATGACGACGACAGTTCCAGGACTTTGGCCTTGGCCGAGAACCTGTCGTTCCGGCACAATTTGCTGCTTTTTGAGTATCAGTCCCGGGATGCTGACGGCAACCCGTATTATCCTGTAGGTTCGCTGTACAACCGTTTTCCGGTGAGTATGTATGCGCTAGTCAAACTGTCCATTTTGCCGTTTGGCGATGATGCTTTCCGGGCTAAAATCTACGCCGGGCGGGTGCTGATGCTGCTGTTGTTCAGCGCCGCCGCCGTGCTGGCTTACCGGTCGCTGGCCCGCATCGCCGGCAGCCGCTGGGACGCTTTGACCGCCACCCTGCTGGCCTTTTCATCGTATTATGTGCTTTATCATGCCGATATGATTTCCAACGAGATTACGATCGACCTTTTTGCGGTGATGCTGGCGTTTCATGGGATGACGGTATTCGTGCAGGAGGGCCGCTTTCGGCAGTTGGTTATCAAATCCTGCGTTGCGCTGCTGCTAGGTTGGCACGTGTACGCTTTCCTGCTGCCGTTCATCGCTTTTGGCCTGGCCGCAGAGCTGCTCAAAGCGCGGCGATTCTACCCCCCCCCCCCCGCATTATGTAATCTAAAACGGTATGCGGCAACATTGCTGCACAGTCGTTACTTGCTGCTAGGGGTAGTTACGCTGCTGTTCGGCATTGCCATACTGACTTTCAACTTCGGCAACGAATACTTTGCGCTGGAAGGAGCAAGTATCAGTCAGGGAGCTGCCTTCGGTGAATTCTGCAATCGGTCGTCTCGGCGGGGATGCGGATTCCTATGTACGCCTAGCCGAGCTGTTGCAGCCGGCAGTGTTCTGGCCGAACCAGTTTTACCGCATCGGAATGGCGACGCTTCCGTATGCCTTGAACCCTTACGAAATCAAAAAGTACTCGTCCAAACTTGGACCCGACAACTATCCCGCCATCGCCTGGGGGGTATTAGCGGTGGGATTCTGTCTGGCCGGGTTGGCATTTTCCGGCGTCCGCCGCCATCCGGGGTTGCTCCTGCTGCTGGCAACATTGGCCGTTTCCGGTTTCTGCTGGGCGCTGCCGCTGCGCTACAGTGCTGCTTTCCACGACTCTGATAGTGTGTTCTATATCGGGATACCCCTCGCTGCCATCATTTTGGCATTGCAGTTCCTGCGGCGCTGGCGCCAGGGCCGGCTGGCGCCTTATTTTGCGGTAGCCGCGCTGGGCGTGTTTGCGCTCTCCGTTTCCGCGATGGCCGGCGTAGGGGAAAGCCCCGCGTATCTGGCCGCTGAGGCCGAGCAGATGACCGAATACGCTGCGATACGGGAACTGGCGGAGGGCAACGCCACTATTTATGTGACTCAGGAGGGTAATTTCAGCGATGGCAGCGCAGGTTGGACTTGGAAATACTATCTGTCCGGAAAAAGTATGGTTCTCAACAAAAAATACGAGCCGCGCAAGCCGTATCAGCCTGAGGATGGGGATTATATGCTGATGTTCACCCGCGAGGACAACCCGGCTCTGCTGACGCCGGAGCACCGCTATATTTTCCTGTATGACTGGACTCTTTATGACGAATGGCTCCGCACCATTGACCGGGGCCGCCCCATCATTGCGGGGGACTGGCAAGTATATCTCAGAGACGGATATTTGACTTATGTATCGCCGGAATGCGCCAACCGAGACGAACCGTTCCTGCTGCATTTTGGACCGCAGGATGCCACAAACTTGCGTTCCGCTCAGCAGGAGTACGGCTATGCCAACCAGGACTTTGCTTTCCAATCCCTGGGCATCACCCTTACCGACGGGACTTGCATCGTAGAACGCCCGCTTCCCGAATATGACATCAGCGCTATTCGCACTGGGCAGTACAACGCGGCAGGGCGGCTTTGGGAGGGGGCATATCGGCTGCCACCATGACGCCGCGCGCGGTGCGGTGATGCTATTATTTATCCGGCCGGCGCCGGCCTGTTGGCTTCGATTTTTTTGAATACGGCGCCGCGCGCTGCGGCAGAGTCGCAAAGTTGAGTGGATGATATGCCAGTTAGCCAGGAAATCTTGAACGAAATAGCCCTCTCGGCTGACGAGTACGCAATGATTGTGGATCGGCTGGGCCGGGAACCGAATTCGGTGGAGCTGGGGATGTTCGGGGCGCTGTGGAGCGAGCATTGCGGGTACAAGCATTCCCGCCCGCTGCTGGGGATGCTGCCGAGTCGTTCTGCGCGCACGCTGTCGCAGGCCGGCGCCGAAAACGCGGGCGCCATTGACATCGGGGACGGGTTGGCGGTGGTGTTCAAGGTGGAATCGCATAACCATCCTTCGGCGGTGGAGCCGCGGCAGGGGGCGGCGACGGGCGTCGGCGGCATCGTCCGGGACATTCTGGCGATGGGCGCGCGCCCTATTGCGCTGCTCAACTCGCTGCGTTTCGGCCCGCCCGACGACACGGCCAACCGCCGCCTGCTGCAAGGCGTGGTGGACGGCATTGGCTGGTATGGCAACTGCATTGGCGTGCCTGATGTGGGCGGCGAAATTTACTTTGAGGATGCTTATTCGCAGAACCCGCTGGTGAACGCAATGTGCGTGGGCATTGCCCGGATTGACGAGCTGGCGAGCGCGGCGGCTGACCGACCCGGCGATCTGCTGCTGCTGGTCGGGGCCGGCACGGGGCGGGACGGCATTCATGGCGCATCGGGGCTGGCGTCCCGCACTTTTGAGGCGGAGCAGGAGCAGGAGCTGCGGCCTACCGTCCAGGTTGGCAATCCTTTCCTGGAAAAGGTTTTGATTGAGGCGTGCCTGGAAGCGTTGGCTACGGGGAAAGTGCGCGCGTTGCAGGATTTGGGGGCGGCCGGGCTGACCAGCGCGGCGGTGGAATCGGCGGCGCGCGGCGGTTGCGGCGTCAATCTGGACATCGCCGCCGTGCATCGGCGCGAGTCGGGCATGACCGGGTATGAAGTGATGCTGTCGGAATCCCAGGAACGGATGCTGCTGGCGGCGGCGGCGCAGGATGCGCCGGCCTTGGCGGAAGTGTTCCGCAAGTGGGAAGTGGACGGGCGGGTGGTAGGGACGGTTACGGCTGACGCAACGGTACGGGTTTCCGACGGGGATGAATTGCTGGCCGGTCTGCCGGTGCGCCCGCTGTCTGATGCGCCGCAGTACCGGCGGGCCGGCGCTCCGGATGCAGAATACCGGCGGCGGCAAACGCTGCGGCTGCGCGATGTACCGCTGCCGGCGGACGCCGGCGCTGCGCTGCTGCAATTGCTGGCATCCCCCAACATTGCCAGCCGGCGGGGGGTCTATCGGCAGTACGACCATCAGGTTCAGACTAATACCGTAGTGGCGCCGGGCGCGGGGGATGCCGCCGTGCTGCGTATCAAGGGGACGCCGCGCGCCATTGCCGTGGCGATTGACGGGAACGGGCGGCAGTGCTTTCTGGATCCATACCGGGGTGGGCAGAGAGTGGTTGCCGAAGTTACGCGCAACCTTTCCTGCGTGGGGGCAGAGCCGCTGGCCCTGACCGACTGTCTGAATTTTGGCAACCCGGAAAAGCCGGAGATTTACTATCAGCTGGAGCAGTGTATTAGCGGGATGGCCGATGCTTGCCGCATTCTGGGAGTTCCGGTGGTTAGCGGGAATGTGAGCCTGTACAACGAGAGCCGGGGGGCGGCGATTTACCCGACGCCGATTGTTGGCGGGCTGGGGCTGCTGGATGATGTGAAGCGGCATTGCGGTGCGGGCTTTCCCGACGCCGGGCTGTCGGTTATTTTGCTGGGCGCCGGGCGGCTGACGGCGGGCGCCGGCGACTTGGCGGGGAGCGAATATCTGAATACGGGGCATGGCATCGTGCGGGGGCGGCCCGGCATTGACCTGGATCTGGAACGGCGGACGCAGGCTTTGTGCCGGCAGCTGATCGCCGAGGGAGTTGTTGGGTCGGCGCATGACTGTTCCGACGGGGGATTGGCGATTGCGCTGGCGGAATGCGTCATCATCGGGTCGGGCAGCGGGTCGGGCGGCGTTGAGCATGGCGCTCCGGTGGGGTTTGCCGCCGCTGCCGGGCTGCTGGACGGGATGCCGCTGCGCTGGGATGCGGCGCTGTTCGGGGAGGCGAGTTCCCGTATTGTCGTAACGGCGGCGGCGGAGCGCGTTGGGGATATAGCCGCTGCTGCTGCCGCCGCCGGAGTTCTTATTCTGCCGCTGGGCGAAACGGGGGGGATGCGTTTTCGGCTGGGCAGTCTGCTGGACTTGCCGGCGTCGCAGTTGGCCGATGCGTGGTATGGGGGGTTGGATGCGGCATTGGGGTAGGGCGTGTGGGGTCGTATTGCCGTGGTTTCGGCTGGGGGCCGGCTGTACGGCGATGGAGACGGCGGCCATAGATTCCGGCTTGCGCCGGAATGACGGTTTGGGGTTTTATGGCATGGATGGAGGGGATGGAGGGGGATTTTGGATTTGGGGGGTTGGATTCCGGCTTGCGCCGGAATGACGGTTTGGGGGGTGGAATGTTGTAGGGGCGCCGGAATGACGGTTTGGGGGGCGGAATGTTGTAGGGGCGCCGGGATGGTGGTGGGATCTTGCAGAGACGGCGGGGGACGGTGGATGCCGGCGGGAGATGCGGGGGGGGTTAGGACATGATGGCGGCGGCTTCGGCTTCGTCGGCTGTTTCGGGGCGGTCGGCTTCGGCGGAGTGGTGGCTGTCCAGAGGGGGCGCGGCGACGGCGTCGTTGGTGGGGATGGCGTCGGGGTTGACGCGGCCGTTGCCGGATGCCGGGGTTGCCGGGTTGGCTGGGTTTGCCGGGTTGTCCGGCGCAGTGGCTGGGGCGGCATAAGCGGGGCCGAGCCGGGCGGCAAGGGCGGCGTTTGCCAGGGGGTGCTGTCGGTTGAGGCCGAAGACGCGGCGGCGGCGCAGGCGGTTGGTTTCGGCATCGCGCACGCTGATGGTGCGGTATTGGAAAACGTCGTTGGCGGTCAATGAGCGCACGAGGCGGGTGATGTAAGTTTTGGAGGAATGCTCGCCCCACTGCGGAGTTACGGCGGGGTCGGCGGCGGCGATGGCGGCGGTCAAGGCCTGGCTGACTTCGTTGCAGAGGGCGTTGAACATGACGGCGTTGGCGCCGTCGCGTTCCTCCAGGGTATGGCCCATTACGATGAGGTCGGCGACGCGTTCCAGGGCGCCGGGGGCGTCATCGGGGGGCATTGTATCCAGTTCCTGGAAGGCGGCGTCGAGGGCGGAGCGGGCGGCGGACGCATCGGGGGAAGTCCGGCGGGGGGAACGCGGCGGCGGCGGTTCAGGCTCAAGGGCCGGCGGGGGCGCAGCGCGGCTAAAGGGCGGGGGGGCGTCGGCAGCAGCATCGCTATCGGCAGCGGCGTCGGCGGCGTCCGCAGGGGAGGGGGCGTCGGGTGTGTCAGCGTCGGAGCTGCGGTAATCTGCGTCGGGGTGGGCGTCGGGGAGGTCGGCGGCGTCATCGTCGTGGGCTTGCGGGGCCGGGTCGGGTTCGTTGGCCATCAGGATCCAGTCGACCAGGTCGATGCTGCGGATTTTGATATTGCCTTCCTCGGCGACGCGGAGCATGAGTTTTTTGAAGCCGGAGAAGCCGAGTTTGCGCTCGTCGAAGCCGGGGATGCGACGCATCAGGCGCTGCTTGAGGGAGGTAAGCAGGAGGGTGTGGCCGGCGGCGCGCTCGGCGCGGATGAGGTCTTCGATGGCGCGGATGACTTCGGGGAGCTGATGGCGTCCGGGGTTGGAGAGGGGGGCCGGGGCGGCGGTGCGGCTGCGGTAGATGGGTTCGGGGACGGTTATGGGGTCAACATCGCTGTCGTAAAAGATAAGGCCGTCGACGTGGTCGGCCATACGGCGGGAAGTGGCCCAGGAGACGCCGACGACGAGGACGCGTTTGCCGACGGCGCGCAGGGAATTGATGACATGGATGAAGTCGGAGTCGCCGGAGACGAGGACGAAGGTGTTGATGTTGGGGAAGCTGTGGGCCGTTTCGATGCAGTCGGCGGTCATTTTGACGTCGACGCTGTTTTTGATCCGCATAGTGCGGCCCGGCTGGTAGGAGCCGCCGCGTGGAGGGAGGCGGGTCGGGACATAGACGGGTTCGATGCCGGCGGCGTAGAGGGAGGGCGGGTCGTGGATAAACTGACTGGCGCCTTTGAGTTCCGGGGAACGGGATACCCAGTCGGCATAGGCTTTGCCGACGACGACGCGGCCGTGGTGGGCCACTTCCTCTTTGAGGGCGGATACGTTGGGGGTGCGGCCGCGGTCGGCGAGGCTAATTTTGAAGTTTTCCCAGTCAATGAATAACGCGACGTCCTCACTGAAGGGGGAATTGCCGTTAGGCTGCTGAATAACGATGGTAATTCTCCGGGTGGCGCGCGATGCTTGACTGGCGGCGCCGTGTGCGGGGTAAGTTTAGACTTGCCGGCATAGCAGCGTCAAGTGCGCCTTGCATCAACCCGGCGGTTTGCCGGGTTGATGCGGGGGTGATGGCATGGATGGAGGGGATGGACGGGGATTTTGGGGCCTCCTTTAGGGGTTGGGTTGTCGGGTTACGATGTCGGGGTATCGGGTTCAAGGTGGTCGGGTGCGTTGGGTTCGGGTTGGGATTGGTTGGGATTGGATTGCAGTCTGCCAGGGTTTGCGGTCGCTTATCAGCCCTACGGCCGGAGGTTTTGCGCTTTGCTTTTCACGCGGCTGGTTTTTCGTCCGAGGACGGGGCGCTACGTCTGGCGCCTTGGCAGGACCCGACTCCTTCGGTTAGTTTGACCGTGGGCGAGTAGGGAACGCCGGTGCGACTTGGGTTGCTGATTGGCCGTGAACGACCGGTCTTTTTGAGGGACTGGCTCCTGGCAGGCTGGGATGGTTGCCGTTTTGAGGCGGCGTTGTGGTGGATGTGGTGTTGATTGGAAATTTGTACCCGACAAGGGGATGGTAACAGCGAACTGGAGTTCTTGTCAAGGGGGTTGGTGTGCGTTTTTTACACCGATGGACAGGATGGATAGGATGGGGTTTTTATGGCATGGATGGAGGGGATGGGTGGGGATTTTGGATTGGGGGGGTTGGATTCCGGCTTGCGCCGGAATGACGGTTTGGGGGGGCGGGATGGGGGTAGGGGGGCTGGGCGGGGTTGATGGGGCGATTGTCGGTTGGGTTTGGGGTGTGCTATTGTGGTTGGGGCTGGCGCGGTGTTGGCGCCGGGCTGATGTCGGATATACACGGGACGGGCGCTTTTGCAGATGTACGGTTGGTTACGGGCAGGGGCGGCGACGCTGCTGGTGGTGGCTGCGGGCGTGCTGGCAGTTGCGGTCATCGTTATGGCAGGCGGGGAGCCGGCTGCGGCTAACGGGGCGTCGACGCTGCTGTATGAGGGAGTGCAGGGAGAGTATCGGCTGATAGTGCGGATTATTCCGGCGCGCCCGGTAACGCCGCAGACGCATTTTGCGATGCAAGTTTTTGACGCAGCAGCCGGCGCCGAGGCGCGCCCGCTGCGGGATAGTGAAGTGGAGGTAACGGCGGCGGCGAGCGGGCCGCCGGGCGCAACGGCAGTACAACCTCTGCCGGCGTTGAACGAGGCGTCGCTGGCTTATTTTGAGATAGATGTGCCTTTTGACGCAGTGGGGAGTTGGCATCTGCTGGTAACCGTAGCGGCGGGCGGCGGACGGGAATTGTTTGAGATACCGCTGGAAGTGGAGGAAGCGCGGGTCAGCATTCAATGGCTCTGGGTAGGGATAGCGTTGGCGGCGATTGTGCTGGTCGGATTATGGACCTGGCTCAAAGTGAGTCGCGGCGGACGGGTCGGGGCAGATTAGCAATGCTGCGCTGCTGGCCGGTACGAGTAGCGGGCGTAATATGGGGGCTGGGGGCGGCGGGCCTGCTGCTGCTGGTCGCCGTTGTGATGGCGCCGCCGGCGTTGGCGCACGGGTTCGGAGAGCGTTACGACCTGCCGCTGCCGCTGCGGTTTTTCGTGATTGCCGGGGCCGCCGCGGTTGCGCTGTCATTCGTAGTAGCGGCGGCGTTCCTGCGGGGGGGCGGCGCAGCGCATCAGTCATATCCGCGCTACAACCTGCTGCGGATAGCGCCGGCGCGGTGGCTGGCCGGCCCCTGGTCGTTGGGCGTGCTGCGTACTATATCGGTAATCCTCACGGTGTATGTAATAGTGGGGGGGCTGGTAGGGGCGGAGCGTGCGGCGCTGAATCCGGCGCCGGCGGCGGTGTATGTGGCGTTCTGGGTCGGGTTGAGCTTTTTTACGGCGCTATTCGGCAATTTGTGGGCACTGGTGAACCCCTGGAAAGCGGCGTGGGGGGCGCTGGAAAAGGCGGTCGGACGGGGGTTGCGGCGGCGGCGGATATATGCTTATCCGGCCCGGGTGGGCAAGTGGCCGGCGGCAGCGACATTTCTGGGATTCGCCATACTGGAAACGGTGGCCGCCGATGCGGCCGGCCCGCGCGCGCTGGGCTGGATCCTGATAGGTTACACCATCTACAACTTTGCGGGGATGTATTGGTACGGGCGGGAGGCGTGGCTGCGGAATGCCGAGGGGTTCACGCTGGTGTTCGGGCTAATGGCGCGGTTTGGGATTACGGAGATACGCGCGCCGGCGGCTAGGTGCGCCCGGTGCAGCGGCGGCGCAGAATGCCGGGATGACGCCGCCGGGGGCGATGGCGAATGCGTGGACTGCCCGGAATGCTACGCTAGGGCTGCGCCGGCGCAGCGGCAGTTCAACCTGCGTCCGCCGGCGGTGGGGCTGAACCGCATCGGGGTAGTTAGCGCTCCGGTGATCTGCCTGGTAATCCTGCTGCTGGCGACGGTGTCATTTGACGGGCTTTCGGCGACGCCGGAGTGGCTGTCGTTCAGCACGGCGCTGCTGTTGCTGATACCCGGGTACGGCGGGGATTTGGCAAATCTGATAGGCGTATTGGGGCTGCCGCTGGGCTTTGGCGCGCTGTTCATCATAACTTGCGCGCTGATGGCGGCGCTGTCGGGGGAGTCTGAGCCGGACGCCAAGGGGCTGGCGGGGCGGTTCGCCTTTTCGCTGCTGCCGATAGCGCTGGCGTATCATTACGCTCATTTTCTGGGGTTTTTGTTTATCAACGGGCAGCGGTTCATCGTGCTGGCGTCCGACCCATTGGGCTGGGGCTGGGATTTATTCGGCACCGCCGACGCCGTCGTCAACATCGGCATTTTGTCGCCGGTGTTCATCTGGTATTTTTCCATAACGGCCATCGTAGCGGGGCATATTGCGGGGGTCTATCTGGCTCATGTGCAGGCGGTGCGGATATACCGGACGCGGCGGGCGGCGCTGTTGAGCCAGCTGCCGATGCTGGGGCTGATGGTGTGTTACACTTGCGCGAGCCTGTGGATTATTTCGCGGCCGATTGCGGAGTAAGGGGCGTTTCTGGTCCGGCTCTGCATAGGCGGTGGGGGTAGATGGGTGGTTCCGGCACTGGCCGGAGTCCGTTGGCGGGGCTGGATTCCGGCTTGCGCCGGAATGACGGGGAAAAATCAGGCCGGATTGACGGGAAAACCAAGCAGGATTGACGGTAACATCTAGCCGGGATGATGGCGAACATCTAGCCGGGATGATGGCGAAAACCAGGCCGGGTTGACGGCAACATCTTGTCGGAATGATGGCGAAAATCAGGCCGGGATGATGGCAATCTGGCCGGGGTTACGGGGAAAATCAAGGTAATGGAGATTGGAAAATGGTGGAACGCAAGGGCAGGTTGGACGGAAAAGTGGCTATCGTAACGGGGGCGGGCTCCAGCGGGCCGGGGGTTGGCAACGGGCGGGCTACGGCTACGCTGTTTGCCCGGGAAGGGGCGCGGGTGCTGCTGGTTGACCAGACGGAGGAGCGGGCGGAGGAGACGCGGCAGATGATTGCGGCAGAGGGGGGCGACGCCTCTACGATGCAGGCGGATGTTACCGACATTGGCGACTGCGAGCGGATGGTTGCGGCCTGCGTTGAGCGGTACGGGCGGCTGGACATTCTGGACAACAATGTGGGGATTTCGCGGCGCGGGACGGTGGTGGAAGTGTCGGAAGCGGACTGGGATCACATTATGGCGGTGAATGTGAAAAGCATAGTGCTGGCGAGCAAGTTCGCCATACCGGAGATGGTGAAAGCGGGCGGCGGCGCCATCATCAACATATCGTCCATTGCCGGGCTGCGGGCGCACAGCAGCACGCCTTATACGGCATCCAAAGCGGCGGTCATCGGGCTGACGATGTCGATGGCTGCGGACCATGGGCCGGACGGCATCCGCACCAACTGCATTGCGCCGGGGCTGGTCTATACGCCGATGGTGGCGCCGCGGATGGACGATGATTTGCGGGGGATACGCAGCGGGGCGGCGCCGCTGCGTACTGAGGGGACGGCGTGGGACATCGGGAATGCGGCATTGTTTTTGGCGTCGGAGGAGGCGCGGTGGATTAATGGGGTAACGCTGCCGGTGGACGCCGGGCTGGTGGCGACGTCGCCGGTAACTTACCAGACGCTGGCGCAGCAGGTGCGGCTGTAGGGGCGGTCGGGGCGGCTGGATTCCGGCTTGCGCCGGAACGACGGAATAATAGCCGGGATGACGGGATAATCCAGCCGGGATGACGGAATAGCAGCTGGGATGATGGGAAGATCCAGCCGGGATGACGGAATGGTAGCCGGGATGTGGGCTAGGGGTATGGTTGGGCAGTTGGCTAAGCGGCTGGGTTGGCAAGGGCGGCGGGACGCGCTGCCTTTGGTTCTGCTGGTGCTGGCGCTGGGTTCCCTGTTCTTGTTCGGCGGCGACCGGGAGTATTTTCATCGTGGGGAAATCCACGACTGGAACAGTTCGCAGACTTTGGCCTTTGCCGAGAATTTATCGTTCCGGCACCATCTGTTGATTTTCCACCATCAATATAAGGACGTTGCCGGCAACCCACAGTACCCATCGCCATATAATCGCTTTCCGCTGGGGGGATATGCGCTGGTCAAGCTAGCCATTCTCCCCTTTGGCGATACCGATTTCCGGGCCAAAATCTACGCCGGGCGGATGCTGATGCTGCTGTTGTTCAGCGCCGCCGCCATGCTGGCTTACCACTCGCTGGCGCGCATAGCCGGCAGCCGCTGGGACGCTTTGACTGCAACCCTACTGGCCTTTTCATCGTTTTACCTGCTCTATTATGCCGACAAGATCTCCAATGAAGTTACGATAGACCTCTTTGCAGTGATGCTAGTATTTCACGGGATGGTTATATTCATTCAGGATGGCCGCTTTCGGCAGTTGCTGGTAAAATCCTGTATTGCGCTGCTGCTGGGCTGGCACGTGTATGCTTTTTTGCTGCCGTTCATAGCTTTTGGCTTGGCTGCGGAGCTGCTCAAAGCGCAACGATTATACCCCCCGATATTGGGGCGTCTCAAACGGCATATCCTAACATTGCTGTGCAGCCGCTACTTGCTGTTGGGCATAGTTACATTGCTGTTCGGCATTGCCATACTGACTTTCAACTTCGGCAATGAATACTTTGCGCTGGGTGGGGAAGCGCCGCTGCGGGAGTTGCCCTCGGCAGCATCGGCGGTACAGCGGGTAGGGTTGGATAAAGATTTCAGCCCTACCGGGTTGGAACCGCAGGTATTTTGGCCGCACCAGTTTTACCGCGTCACTATGACTGCGCTCCCTTTTGCGGTGAACATTTTCCCGGTAAAACTTGCTCCCACTCCGAATTATAGATACCAGGATTATCCGGCCGTCGCCATCGGGATATTAGCGCTGATATTCTGTTTAGCGGCGCTGGCAGCGATCGTAGTACGGGGTCGGACGGGAGCGGCGGCGCTGTTGGCAACGCTGACTGTTTCCGGTTTTTGCTATGCCGTGATGTTGAGATACAATGTTATATACCATCATTTTGAGAGCGTGTTCTACATCGGGTTGCCCCTAGCCGCCTATACTTTGGGGCTGCTGTACTTGCGGCGAATGTCCCGGGTGCGGCTGTCGCCGCTTCTTGCGGTAGCCGCGCTGGCCGTGTTTGTGCTCTCCGTTTCCGAGATAAGCGGACTGGGGCAAAGCCGCGAGGAGTTGGCGGTTGAAGCGCAGGAGATGGCCGAATATGGCCCAATACGAGATTTGGTTGACGCCGGGGCAACCATTTATGTGCCGTTGCCCTACCTGGATTTTAGCCGCGCCGCGCCTTGGGCCTGGGCCTATTATCTGTCCGGAGAAAATATCATTTTCAACGAAGGGCGCGGGCTTCGCAAGCCGCCGCAAGCCGGGGATTACCTGATGCTGCCTATTCGCAAGGATACCCAAGCTCTGCTGACGCCGGAGCATCGGCATATTTTCTTGTACGATTGGGCGCTTTATGACGAATGGCTCCGCACTGCCGACCTGGGCGCGCCGATAGTTACGGCGTCCGGCTGGCAGGTGTATCTCAGAGACGGGTATTTGATGTATGTATCGCCGGAATGCGCCCATCGGGACGATTTGTTTTTGCTGCATTTCGTAGCCAGAAATGCCGTGGATTTGCGCTCCGGTCAGCAAGAATATGGCTATGCCAACGCCGACTTTGACTTCCAGCGGTTCGGCATCACCCTTAGCGATGGGACTTGCGTAGTAGAACGCCCGCTGCCGGAATATGACATCATCGCCATTCGCACCGGGCAGTACAACGCGGCGGGGCGAATTTGGGATGGAGAATATCGGCTGCCATCCCCGTAAGCCTGGCCCTTACGGAAATCGGGCAGTTTGGGGCGGCGTGCTATAATGCGCCCGTCGCACATGATGCCGGCGTCAGCTGGCCGCAGCGGCTCTGCATCGGATCAGTTGTCAGTATAAAATGCCCGCACTGCCCCACATAGCAGCACCGGCCGCGCTCTCCCGACAGCTGTCGGGATGGTACACCGGGCGAAGGCTCCGGTTCCCGGCCCGGCCGGCCATGCTGCCTCTGGCTCTGCTGCTGCTGGCCCTGTTCTCGCTGTTCCTGTTCGGCGGCGACCGGGAGTATTTTTACCGCTACGAGCCTCACGACCACCACGACTGGCTCAGTTCACAAAACCTGACTTAGCGGAGTTTTCGGCAGAGTTATCCAAAACCCGCACCGAAATGCGGCAGGAAATGCGCCAGGCCGTAGTTGACCTGGCCCAGGCCGTCGCTAACCACCGGCATGAACCGGACGGCCGGGTGTCCGTAATGATGGTTGCCGAACCGCAGTCCGCCTACGAACCGAACCGGCCGGCGCAGTAGCCCCGCGCAGTGCCGCACTATCTCCGACTGGGTTCCGCCTACTCCCCCTGCTGCCGTCGCTGCGTCCGCGACGGCAGTCCGAACAGCTCTATAAACCCTTGCGCCGCCGTGTGGTCAAACTCGTCCGCACGGTCGTAAGTCGCCAGGCCGTAATTGTACAGCGGACGCTCGGCCCGGCGGCCGGCGGCCACGCAATCGCCCTTGTGCAGTCGCATCCGCACCTCGCCGGTAACATGACGCTGTGTGCTGGCGACATAAGCGTCCAGATCGCGCCGGTGGGCCGTGAACCACAGGCCGTTGTACACCAGGTCGGCGTATTCCTGCGCTATCCGTTCCTTGAAGCGGGACTGCTCCCGAGACAGCGTCATCGTTTCCAGCGCCCGATGGGCGGTATGCAGCGTTACGGCGGCCGGCGATTCGTACACTTCCCTTGACTTGATGCCTACCAGCCGGTTCTCCACATGGTCAATGCGGCCGACGCCGTGCCGGCCGGCCAGTTCATTCAGATGCGTAATCAGGTTCACCCCGGCCATCCTTTCGCCGTCAACCGCCACCGGGATGCCTTCCTCAAAGCGGATTTCCACATAGGCCGGCGTATCGGGGGCGGCGCCGGGGTTCATCGTCCATTCGTAGGCGTCCTCCGGCGGCTCGGCCCACGGATCCTCCAGTTCGCCGGCTTCGGCGCTGCGGCCCCACAGGTTTTCGTCCGTGCTGTATTTGCTGTTGGAGGGCGCAATGGGCAGGCTACGTTGCCGGGCGTATTCAACTTCATCCTCCCGGTTCATCCCCCACTCCCGGATGGGGGCGATGACCTTTATGCCGGGCGTCAGGGTAGCGACGCCTACCTCAATGCGAACCTGGTCGTTGCCTTTGCCGGTGCAGCCGTGGGCAATGGCCTGGGCGCCGTGCTGCTCCGCCGCCTCGGCCAGGCAGCGGGCAATCAGCGGGCGGCCCAGCGCCGTAGCCAGCGGATACTGCCCCTCGTAGATGGCGCCGGCCTGCAACGCCGGCCACAGAAATTCCGACACCAGCGTAGCGCGCGCATCTACGGTAACGGACTCGGCTGCGCCCACGGCATAGGCGCGCTGCCGAATGGTCTCCAGGTCAACCATCCCCAGGTCAATGGTGCAGGTAATGACATCGGCGTCATAGTTCTCCTTAAGCCAAGGCACGGCAACGGAGGTATCCAGTCCGCCGGAGTAGGCGAGTACAATTTTCTGGCGTGGCATTGGCAACAGCTCCTTTTTGATGCTGATAGTATAACGATAAAATCCGGCATCTGTCATCGCCATTAGGGCCTGTAGCTAAATTCGCCATCATTTCCGATGCGCCATCATTCCCCAATGCACCGCCATACCCCACCTCACCGTCATTCCGGCGCAAGCCGGAATCTAGGGCTGCCGGTTCCATTACCGTAGTATCGGATTATGACGCTGGATTCCGGCTTGCGCCGGAATGACGGTAAATTGAGGAATGACGGAAAAATCAAACAGAGTCTGTTAGGATGGTATCTGATACCCGCGCAGCGTAGCCCCGATTTACCGCCGGAGAGAGGAAACCGGATGCTGGAACTGGTAACCGTAAGCGACGCCGATTTTGAGCAGTGGCTCCGGGGCGAATCCCGGGCCCACGGCAACCGTCTGGACCATGACCCGGAGGCGCTGCGTCCCCACTTTGACCTGGCGCGCACTATCGCCGTGTACGACGGAAACGACATCGTGGGCGGCGCCAATTCGCACCGCCTGGAAATGTCCGTGCCGGGCGGCAGCGCCATCGTTGCCGGCGTTTCCAATGTCGCCGTGCAGCCCACGCACCGGCGGCGCGGCATTATGAGTATGATGATGCGTCATCAGATTGATGATGTCCACCAGCGCGGCGAACCGCTGGCCGCCCTGTTCGCCACCGAAAGCGCCATCTACGGACGATTCGGGTACGGCGTCGGTTCTTTTCACGAATACTGGACTATTGAACGCCCGCATACCGCCTACGCCAACCCCAATAGCTACGCCGGGCAGATTGCGTTCATTGACCCGGCGGATATTGGCGAAATGCTGCCCGAAGTTTTTCGCCGCAGCACGGCCAACCGCCCCGGCGTGTTCCAGCGCGCGCCCCACCAGTGGGAATGGGACGCCCAATCCCCCGAACACCAGCAAGGCGGACGCGGCGGCCTCTTTTACGCCGCCTATCAGAACGCCGCCGGCGATATTGACGGCTACGCTGCCTACCGCACCAGCGGCAGTGGTTCTCTTACCGTCAACGAACTGATGGCCGTCAACGGCGCGGCCGCGGCCGCCCTCTGGCGTTTCTGCTTTGACACCGACCTGGTCAGTACCATCCACGCCGTCAAGCGCCCGGTGGACGACCCGCTGCCCTGGCTGCTGGCCGACCTGCGCCGTTTGCAGCGCTCCACCCGCGACGGCCTGTGGCTGCGTATTGTGGACCTGGCCGCCGCGCTGCCGCTGCGTAGCTATTCCGCCGCCGACCGCCTGGTTCTGGAAGTGCGCGACGCGCTGTGCCAGTGGAACAACGCCCGCTTTGCGCTGGAAACCGATACAGCAGAGACTGCCGCCTGCCGCCGTACCGATGCGCCCCCGGATTTGACCATCGCCGTATCCGCTTTGGCGGCGGTATTCCTGGGGGCGGCCGGCTTTACCGCGCTGGCGCCGGCCGGGCTGGTAGAGGAACATACGCCGGGAGCAGCCCGGCGCGCCGACCGGATGTTTGCCGTCCCGCTCCGCCCCTGGACGCCGCACAACTTCTAGCCGACTGCCGTACCCGGCTATCACACCCGGCCATTGTACCCGGCGATGATAGCGATAACGGCGCAATGCGGCCGGCCAAACCAACTGGTGCCGAAGGTCAGACTCGAACTGACACGGGATTAACTCCCACCGGTTTTTGAGACCGGCGCGTCTACCATTCCGCCACTTCGGCAATCACCACAATTATAGCATAAGGACACGCCAACTATCCCACCATGGCAAGGGCCGGTGCGATGGCATAACGCGGTTGCTTTTAGCAAGCCGGCGGTTGTAGCATATCAATTCAAGTCAAGGCCGGCCGATTGTCGGCTACCGCGCCTTTGCTAACCAAGCCCGGCCGGCGGGTTGCGCCGCCAGGAAGTGCAGTTATGAGTGCCAGTATCAAAGAACGCTTGGAACAGGACATCCGCGACGCAATGCGCTCCCGCAGCCAGCAGCGGCTGGACGCTCTCCGGTTCCTCAAAAGCCAGATCCAGCTGGTGGAAAAGAACGCCCTCAAAGAGCTGGACGACGCCGGCGTGGTGGATGTAGTCGCCAAGCAAGTCAAAGACCGCCGCGAAAGCATCCAGATGTTCACCCAAGGCGGACGCTCCGACCTGGTAGCCCAGGAGCAGGCCGCCCTGGCCGTAGTGCAGGAATATATGCCGGAGCAGTTGGGCGATGACGCGCTGGAAACCCTGGCCCGCCAGGTTATCGCCGAAGTAGGCGCATCCGGCCCTTCCGACCGCGGCAAAGTGATGGGACGCATTATGCCGCAGGTGCGCGGCAAGGCCGACGGCGGCGCCGTCAACGCCATCGTATCCCGCCTGCTCGCCGAGGCCGGCTGACCGCAGCTCCTGCCCGGAAATTCACCCGTCATTCCGGCGCAAGCCGGAATCTACGGTTGCCAATTGCCCACCCGCCTATGCGTTTCGCCATCCTGGTTTTCCCCGGCACCTGGAGCGATGCCGACTGCCACTATGCCGTCAGCGGAACGCTGGGGCAGGACGCCGGGTATGTGTGGCATCAGGATGACAGCCTGGCCGGGTATGACGCCGTAATCATCCCCGGCGGCTTTTCCTACGGCGACTATCTGCGCGCCGGCGCCATCGCCCGTTTTGCTCCGGTGATGGGCGCCGTCCGGGATTTCGCCGCCGCCGGCGGCCCGGTCATCGGCATCTGCAACGGATTCCAGATACTTTGCGAGGCCGGACTGCTGCCCGGCGCGCTGCGCCGCAACGCCCATCTGCAATACCGCTGCCAGTGGACGCAGCTCCGCGCCGAGCGCGCCGATACCGCTTTCAGCAGCCGCTGCGCCGCCGGGCAAATCCTGCAAATCCCCGTATCCCACGGCGAGGGCAGCTACTATGCCGACCCGGATACTCTGCAAGATCTGGAGCGACAGCGTCGCATCCTGTTCCGCTACTGCGAACCCGACGGCCGGCTTACCGACGCCGCCAACCCCAACGGTTCCATCGCCAACATCGCCGGCATCCTCAACGAACAAGGCAATGTGCTGGGGATGATGCCTCACCCGGAGCGCAGCTGCGAACTACTGCTAGGCTCCGCCGACGGCAACCTGATTTTCGGCTCAATGATCGATGCCGTATCAGGGATCGACGCCGTAACTGCTTGGCGCCCCGGCTGACCGCAGCGCTCCGATGCTGTTACCCATCGGGCTGGCTTGCATTTCGGTGCTGGGGTTCGGCAGCGCCGCCGTTTTCGCCCGGCTGGGAATGCAGGGCGGCCTGTCCCCGATGACCGGCACTTTCATATCGCTGGTGTCGTCAACCCTGCTGGCCGGCGCGCTGGCATTAATCTTTGAGTTCGGCAGCGTCATCGCATTGCCCGCCATCGCATTGGTCTGGCTGCTGGGCAACGGCATTCTTACCTACTTTGGCGGGCGCACGCAGCAATACATCGCCATCAACCTGATTGGCGCCTCCCGCGTTACGCCCATCGTCGGCGGCGCCGCGCTGTTCGCCGCCTTGTACGCCATCCTGTTCACCCGCCTGGGCGTGCCGGGGTTTGAGGAACGGATGACGGTACTAATCGGAGTCGGTACGGTGGTAGTAGTATTCGGGCTGGCCCTCACCGGCGGCAACTTTCTGCGCCAAAGCTGGGGCCGGGACTGGCACTCGGTTGCCGGCTACGGCCTGGCGTTGACTTCCGCCGCCTGCTACGGCGCGGCCACTTTGAGCGGGCGCATTTTGAGCCATCAGTTCGGTTCGCCGCTGATTATGGCCGCCGGCAGTATGTGCTTTGCCATGCTGCTGCTGGCCCCATGGTATGGCCGGCCGGCGGTGTCGGCCACCGTCCGCGTCCGGAGTTCGGCGCTCTATATGTTTCTGGCCGGGCTGGCGGCGGCCTGCGCCGTAATCGCCCTGTACTTCGCCATCACCAGAGAGGGCTCCAATGTGCTGGTAATCAGCCCCATCGTATCCTGCAACCCGCTGGTAACGCTGGCGTTGGCCCGGCTGTTCCTGAGCCGCACGGAACGAGTAACCCGCGAGCTGGTAACCGGCACGCTGCTGGCCGTCGGCGGCGTAATGCTGGTAGTCATCGGCGGCATAATTTAGCAACGCCGGCGCCGCCGGTCTCCGCATCGGCCCGACCATCAGCCCCAACTACCGCCCTGGCGCAGCAGGGTTGGGGTCGGACGCCGGCATCAAGTATTCCCCTCCCCAGATGCGCCCCGCTTCCATGTACTGCCCGGTGCGGATGGCGGCGATGTCGTAATCGGGCAGCGGACGTTCTATGATGCAAGTCCCGTCGTTAAGGGTAAGGCCAAAGCGCTGAAAATCAAAGTCGCGGTTCTCATAATCGTACTCTTGCCGTGCCACTGACAAGTCGGCTGCCGCCCGCGGCGCTAGGTGCAGAAAAAACTTGGCGTCCACATTGGCGCATCCCTGACTTACATAAGTCAGATGGCCATTGGCGGGATCTACTTGCCAGCCCCTCACCGCACTGGCATAAATCCGGTGTTCATTGGTGAAATATACTTGCCAGCCCCCCGCCGCAATGATCGGAGATCCCAGGCTGTCGTAATAGCGCCACTTGTTGTAAAGCGCCCAGTCGTACAGAAAAACATGGCGGTGCTCCGGCGTCAGCAGCGCCGGGATGTCCTCTCGGGTGAGCGTCAGCTGGTAATCTCCGGCTTGATACGGCTTGCGGTGATCGTAGTCGTCTCTGAAAACAAGATTTTTCCCGGACAGAAAATAGGCCCAGGCCCAAGCCCCGCCGCCGCTTCTTGCCAAACCATCCTTGGAATGCGGCGGCGTATAGCGCCACGGCACATAAATTGTCGCATTGTCGTCAGCCAAATCCCTTATTGCCTTATATTCCACTATCTGCTCAGCCATAACTGCAAGCTTATCGCGGTCCTGCCCCGCTATCTCGGAGACGGAAAAGATAAAAATCGCCAGCGCGGCTGCCGCAAAATATGGCGCCAGCCGGCCCCGGTGCCAGCGTCGCAGGAACCGTAGCGCCAGAATGTACGCAGCGAGGGGTATCCCGATATAGAACACACTCTCAAAGTCATGAACCGCAACATTATATCTCAGCGGCCACGCCCAGCAGAAACCGGAAAAAGTCAGCGTTGCCAGCAGCAGGAACGCCCCCGGCCGGCGGCGGATGCCGGAAAACGCCAACCCGGCCAGGCAAAAACCCACCGCTAATACTCCCAAAGCAATGCCTTGATAGTCGCGGTATAGACTGTTTTGGCCGAAACGATTTTTTATTGGATAAGGATTCACTGCATAAGGCAGCGTCATATGGCCAATGCGGTAAAACTGGATGGGCCAAAAGATCTGCGGCGCCACCCCCTTGTCTTTGCGGGCGGTGAGCTCTGCATCCGCCCCCAAACGGCTGACCGCCGATTTTGCCGAGGGCAGTTCCCGCACGGCCACTTCCCCGTTCAGCGCCAAGTACTCGTTGCCGAGGTTGAAAGTCAGTATGGCAATGCCGAAAAGCAATGCGAATACGCCCAGCAGCAGGTAACGGCTGCGGAGTAAAGTCATGTTGTATCGTTTGAGACGGCCTAATATCGGGGGAGGGGGGTAGAATCGCCGCGCTTTGAACAACTCTGCGGCCACGCCGAAAACGATGAATGGCAGCAGGAAAGCGTACACGTGCCAGCCCAGCAGCAGCGCCAGACCACTCTTGATAATCAACTGCCGAAAACGCCCCTCCTGCACGAATACCACCATCCCGTGAAACGCCAGCAGTACCGCAAAGAGGTCTATCGTAACTTCATTGGAAATCTTGTCGGCAAAATGGAGCAGATAATACGAGGAAAAGGCCAGCAGGGTTGCGGTCAAGGCGTCCCAGCGGCTGCCGGCGATGCGGGCCAGCGACAGGTAAACCAGCACGGCCGCGCCGCTGAACAACAGCAGCATCAGTATCCGCCCGGCGTAGATTTTGGCCTTGAAATCGGTATCCCCAAAGGGCAGAATTACCAGCTTGATCAGCGCATACCCGCCCAGCGGAAAGCGGTTGTAGAGCGATGGGTAATGTATGTTGCCGTGGGCGTCCCGGTACTGGTATCGGAAAATCAGCAGGTTGTGCCGGAACGATAAATTCTCAGCAAAAACCAGAGTCTGCGAACTGTTCCAGTTGTGGTGATCATCATCACTGTAAAAATACTCTCGGTCGCCGCCAAACAAGAACAGGGATGACAAGGCCATCAGCAGCAGAACCAGGGGCAGCGCAGCCGGCCGGAGCCGGAACCGGGCCCGCCCCTGCGACCGCAGCCATTCGTTCCAGCCTCCCAGCAGCCGGGAGCGAGAACACCCTGTTGATATGTTGGATAGTTCCGTCATTTTACGCTGATAACGGATCTGATAGGACACGCTGTGCCGACTTATGCCGGCATCAAGCGTCGCAAGCAGCGCATTATAACACGCAGCCCCCAATCACTCGCTGCCGTAAGGCGCGGTTTGCTCAAGGGCCGGCAGATGGTATTCTCCGTCCCAGATGCGGCCGGCTGCGTTGTACTGCCCGGTGCGGAAGGCGATGATGTCATAGTCGGGCAGCACGGTAACCAGAACACAATCCCCGTCAATGCGGATGCCGCCGTTCCCACGAAAGTTAAAGTCTCGGTTGTTGTAACCATACTCCTGCCGTGTTTTTTCTAAATCGGCGACCGCCCTCGGCGTTATGTGCAGAAAAAACTTTGTGTCCACATTGGCGCATTCCTGACTCGTATAAGTCAGGTGTCCATTGGTGAGATATACCTGCCAGCCCTCCGCCGCAATAATCGGATCTCCCAGACTGCCGTAGCGCAGCCATTTGTTATAAAGCGCCCCGTCGTACAAGAAAACATGGCGATGCTCCGGCGTCAGCAGTGCCGGGTTGTCCACGCGAGTGTGCAGCAGCAGGTAATCTCCCGCTTGATACGGTTTGCGGGGTCCATATCCGTCGTTGAAAATGATATTTTTCCCGGACAGATAATATGACAAAGCCCAAGCCGCTCCGCCACTGTCTCCAATAGCCAGGTAGGGCAACGGCACATAAACGGACGCCCCGGCGTCAACCAGATCCCGTATGGCGCCGTATTCGATCATCTGCTCGGCCTCAACTGCCAGGTTCGCGGGGCTTTGCCCTACGTCGGCCATCTCGGAGACGGAAAAGATGAACACGACCAGCGCGGCTACCGCAAAATAAGGCGCCAGCCGTCCCCGGTGCCAGCGCCGCAGGAACCGCAATGCCAGAATGACGGCAGCGAGGGGTATCCCGATATAGAACACGCTTTCAAAGTCGTGACCGACAACAACATTTCGCAACGGCAGCGCCCAGCAGAAACCGGAAACGACTAATGTTGCCAGCAGCAGGAGCGCCCCCGGCCAGCGGCGGACGCCGGAAAATGCCAACCCGGCCAGGCAGAATCCCACCGCTAACACTCCCCAGGCGATGACGGGATAGTTGCCGGGGCCGGGTTTGGACGAGTAACTTTTGATTTCGTAAGGGTTCAAGGCATACGGAAGCATCGCCACTCCGATGCGGTAAAACTGGTTCGGCCAGAACACCGCCGGTTGCAGGAGTAGAGCTTGGAGTACATAGGAATCCGAATCCCCGCCGAGACGACCGATTGCAGAGTCCACCGAAGGCAGCTCCCGGAATGGCGTTTCTCCGTTCAGCGCAAAGTATTCCTTGCTAAAGTTGAAAGTCAGCACGGCAATGCCGAACAGCAATGTAACTATGCCCAGTAACAGGTAACGGCTGCGGAGCAATGTTAGGATATACCGTTTGAGATGGCCTAATATCCGGAGGGCGGGATAGAATCGCCGCGCTTTGAATACATCCGCCATCAGGCAGAAAACGATGAATGGCAGCAGGAAAGCGTACACGTGCCAGCCCAGCAACAACGCCAGACAACTTTTGATAACCAGCTGCCGAAAGCGGCTTTCCTGCACGAATACTACCATACCGTGAAATACCAGCATCACGGCAAAAAGGTCGATCGTAACTTCGTTGGAAATCTTGTCGGCGTAGTAAAGAACATAATACGAGGAAAAGGCGAGCAAGGTTGCGGTCAAAGCGTCCCAGCGACTGCCGGAAATGCGCGCCAGTGAAAGGTAAGCCAGTGCTGCGGCGGCGCTGAACAACAGCAGCATCAGCATCCGCCCGGCGTAGATTTTGGCCTTGAAAGCGGTATCGCCAAAGGGCAGAATAGCCAACTTGACCAGCGCGTACCCGCCAATCGGAAAGCGATTGTATAGGTCCTGATAATGCGAGTTGCCGTCGGCGTCCCGGTACTGGTAATGGAAAATCAGCAGGTTGTGCCGGAACGACAGGTTTTCGGCAAAAACCAGAGTCTGCGAACTGTTCCAGTCGTGATTGACGGAGCGGTAAAAATACTCTCGGTCGCCCCCGAACAGAAACAGCGTAGCCAACGCCAGCAGCAGCAGAGCCAACGGCAGCGCCGCCGGCCCGGGCCGCCGCTTTCTCCCTATGGACAGCATAGATTCTGCCAGTATGCCGGCCGCCCGGCCCCGGGAGCAGTGCCACCTTGCCCGCGCATCCGGCAATTCCGGCGCCGGATGCGCGCCGCGTGCTATCGGGAAATCCATTTGGTATTCAGTATGCGGCGGCAGTCTCGGCCCGAACCCAGGGCGGCGGCAGTGCGAATGCGGCGCATTATAGCATCCCTTCCAATCCGGCTGCGCTGTCCCGCATCGTATCGCATCGCCCCGCCGTTTGCCGCCCTGCCTTGCGCCTGCTACAATCGGCATCAGCCGAACCGCGCCCGAACCATCCCCCGAACTATTCCAAGGAGTTTGCCCTTATGAGCTGGCGTTTCAACCTGCTTAACCGTTTTGAGAACCCCCCCGGCGGCATCACCGAAGGCCCGGCCTGGAACGGACGCCAAGTCCTGTTCACCCACATCCACGCCAGCCGCATCTACGCCTACGACCCCAAGTCGGGCGAATTTTCCGTCCATCGCGAGAACACCAACTTCACCAACGGCCTGGCTTTTGACGCCAACGGACGCCTTTTCGGCTGCTGCCAGAACGGGCGCGCCATCGTCCGCTTTGACCCCGACGGCAGCACGGCCACCATCGCCGACAACCTGGACGGCGTTCCCCTGAATACCCCCAACGACCTGGCCATCGACCGCCAGGGCCGCATCTGGTTCACCAATCCCTGGAACGCCGGCAACATTGACGCCAGCGCCGTGGAGCAGCTGGAGCATCGTTCCGTCCTCTGCGCCGTTCCCCAACCCGACGGTTCCTATCAGACCTTGCGCGCTACCCACGACACTACCATGCCCAACGGCATCCTGGTCTCCCCGGACGGCAATACGCTGTATGTGGCCGAAAGCAACAGCGACCGCATTGACATTGACCGGGAACTGCGCGCCTATCCGATAACCGGCGACGGCGCTCTCGGCTCCTACACTACCCTGCACACTTTCGGGCGCGACGCCGACCGTGTGCATCGCGGCATTGACGGTATGTGCCTGGACGCCGACGGCAACATCATCGCTACGGCCGGCTGGCCCTCCGGCGGCCCCGGCCCGATGCTCTATGTCTTTTCGCCCACCGGCCGCGTGCTGGAAACCCACCCCATCGCCTGCACCCGCCCCACCAATGTCTGCTTTGGCGGCCCCGACCTTACCGATGTGTTCGTTACTTCCACCGACGGCCACTTTTTCCACGCCAGCACCGACCGGGTGGGCTGGGCGATTTACCCCTAGCAACCGCGCCGCGCCCGGCTCTGCGTACCGCCGGGACCGCCGGGCCGGGCCACTTTTCGCATCAGGAGGCAGTCAACGATGACTACAATCACCGCGCAAGGGCTGGATGACGACCGCTTTGAGGAGGCCGAAAAGCAGCTGGAATGGGTAGAGCGGCTGGAAGCCCTGCGTGGCCGCCGCAACCGGGAGAACGCCCGCCTCGCCGCCGTATCCTATATTGAAGCCCTGCGCGACGCCGTGCAGCGGCTGGCCGGCCCGCAGGATTACGACGCCATCGCCCGACAGCACGGCCCCGCCATCGCCGATCTGGTCAACGCCGTCCGCAGCGGCAATGACGGCGACGAATGGAACGGCTCCCTGAAGCCGGCCCTGCTGGACGAAACCTGAACCGCCGGAGTGTTATCGCCATGCAGCAGCGACGCTTGAGCAGCTACGGCATCGGACGTGACCGGCTCCGGCAGGGCGGCGGTCGCGGCAACGGCAGCGACCATTTTGACGAACTGATCGGCAGCACCGAATTTTATGTCTATCAGCCTCCCGGCCGGCGCGTCAAAGGCTTTGACGGCCTGAAGCTGTACGCCGAGGCCGCCGGCTGCGAGCTGCTCTACACCGCCGAGGCGCCGCCGGAACTGGCCGACCATGAAACCCTCCGCATCACCCATCGCCAGGCCGCGCCAATCCCCGACGCCGTGCTGAAACGCGCCCACTCCTGGGCGCACCGCAACAACTTCCTGCACAGCTTTTTCAAGCCAATGTACGGCGGCTGAACCGGCGGCGCGGCGGAAAACAGCTGATGGCGATGGACAACCCGGTGGCGGCGCGGCTTGGAAACGGCTGATGGCGATAGATAATCCGGCGGCGGCGCGCCTTACCCGCTGGCAGCGTTTCCGGGAAAGCGTTGACATCTGGCATATTTCCGCAGCGTCGGGCCTGTTCGCCGCCGCCGCTGCCTGGACCATCTGGTATTTCAGCAAAATACCGTGCACAATAGAACTAGCCCGCGCCGGCGCCTGCAACCCCAGCGCGCTGGCCAACCTGATTACGCTGCCGGCGCTGACCAGCATCCTGGCCATCGGCGCCGGGGTCGCCACTCTGGCAGGAGGTTACAGTTACGCCATGGTAAGCAAAGCCAACCGGCGCGCCGACGAAGCCGAACTGCGCCTGCAACAAGAACGAGAACGCAACGATGCAGAACGACAGCTCGAGCGGGAACGCAACGATGCGGAACGGCAGCGGCAACAGGAACGCTACGATCTACTGCTGGACGAGCTCCGCGCGGAACGCCGGCACACCGCTGCGGCGCAGCAGCAGCTGATTGCCTCTATGGCGGAAATCAGCGCTAACTTCGCCCGTCTGGTAGATCAGCAGAACGGCCGGCGCAACGACGACGGCTAACTTGTTCCCTGCAACCCCAGCGCGCTGGCCAACCTGATTACGCTGCCGGCGCTGACCAGCATCCTGGCCATCGGCGCCGGGGTCGCCACTTTGGCAGGAGGTTACAGTTACGCCATGGTAAGCAAAGCCAACCGGCGCGCCGACGAAGCCGAACTGCGCCTGCAACAGGAACGGGAACGCAACGATGCGGAACGGCGGCTCGAGCGGGAACGCAGCGATGCGGAACGACAGCGGCAACAGGAACGCTACGATCTACTACTGGACGAGCTCCGCGCGGAACGCCGGCACACCGCTGCGGCGCAGCAGCAGCTGATTGCCTCTATGGCGGAAATCAGCGCTAACTTCGCCCGTCTGGTAGATCAGCAGAACGGCCGGCGCAACGGCAACGACTAGCCGCCAACATCGCCGGCATTACGGACAAACCAAATCGCGTATCTCGTCTATATCAGAAGGCAGATCCGATGGCTTCCGATCCCGTATATTTGCCTTGACCAAATCGCAAGTGCTTTTGCCGTATTCGGTTCTAGCGTTTACATCGGCGCCGCTTTCAATTAACAGATTAACCAATCCGGCATCTTGGAATTCATAAGCCGCACGATGCAGAGGCGTCCCGCCGCTGGAATCACTGACGGCAACATCGGCGCCGTTGGTCAGCAGCAAGGTAAAAACCGCAGCATTATCGACGGTGGTTAGGGGCGTTGCGCCGCTACTATCCTGCGCGTTGACATCGGCGCCATGTGCGATGAGCAACGCGGCAATTACCGGGTCGGTCGTTCTATGCAATGGCGCACCCCAGCCTTCATTTTGTATGTTAGGGTCAGCCCCACGCTCCAGAAAAAGCGCAATCGTATCCAAGTTTGACGACTGAATTGCGAATACCCAAGCATAGGCATCAATCTCAGCTCCGGCATCCAGCAAAGCGGCAACTGCCGGCCATTTGCCATATGCGGCGGCAGGATCCAAAGGCCCGCCCCGGGATCCCGAATCAACCGAAGCCCCTTTATCCAGCTCGGCCTGCACATCCGCCGGAGTTGCCGTCCGCCAGAAATTTTCATTGCACATCCGCCCGCAGGGATTATATTCAACCCCGGCTTCGGACAGCGCATCCGCAACGGCAGACTCGGCCTCCGCTATCGCCGTAGCAATTGACGGCGGCGGCTCGGTATGACTGCGCGCGCCGGCGCGCGGCGTAGCCGCATCCGCCCCGCAAGCCACTAGCAGCGCCATCACCACTACGGTTATGCCGGTCCGAATCCCGGTACGCAAGTCCATTACTTTTGCTCCTGTCCCCATGCAATACTGCCGCCGACGGATGCCGCAAGCGCGCCGCCCAGTATATCATTAGCCCGCTACACTATTACGGGCCCACTATCCTATTACGCCGCCGCTGCCGCCATCCCCGCCTTATGCCGACATCCCAATCCCTGCCGTCCGTAGCCGAGCGCGCCATTCGCCGCCGCATCGCCCGGCACGGCCCCATCACTTTCGCCGACTATATGGATGCCGCCCTCTACGGGCCGGGCGGCTATTATACCCGCGCCGATGCTAACCCGCCGGACGATTACTACACCGCCCCGCAATATGCGCTGGCGTTTCCTCCGTTGTGCAGGATTGGGAGCGTCAGGCCGGTGTCATCCGATGTCGGGGATTTGCGGGATGGGGATTGACGCAGAGGCGCAGAAAGGGGAATGAATTCCGGCTTGTGCCGGAATGACGGTAAGGGGGTGGAATGACGGCAAGGGGTTCGGAATGACCAAAATGGGGTGTCGCAAACGGTGACCGGCGGCCCGTTGTTGGGGAGCCGTCGTTGTGGTAGTATCGCCGCCGTGACTGCCGCCGCCGATACTTTGGCCTGTTGGGTTGCGTTGAGCCAGGTGCCGCGCCTGGGCGCAGCCCGTTTCCGTATGCTTGAAGCACACTTTGAGGGGGATTTGACGCGCGCCTGGAGCGCTTCTACGCGGGAGCTGCGGGCCGCCGGCATCGGGGGCGCCGCCGCGCAGGGCATCGCCGCCGCCCGCAGCGCAACATCTCCGGATGCCGAACTGGAACGCCTGGCGCAGTACGGCGTAACGGCGCTTACCTGGCAGGATACCGGCTATCCGCCTCGGCTGAAAGAAACGCCCGACCCGCCGCCGGTGCTGTACCTGATGGGCAATCTGCGGCCTGATGACGAAACGGCAGTGGCCGTAGTCGGCACCCGGCGGCCAACCGACTATGGGCGGCGGGCTACCGACGGGCTTTGCGCCGGCCTGGCGGAGCGCGGGATTACGGTAGTCAGCGGCCTGGCGTTGGGGATTGACACCTGCGCGCATACGGCGACATTGCGCGCCGGCGGGCGCACGGTAGCGGTGCTGGGCAACGGGCTGGACATGATATATCCGGCGGAGAACGGGCGGCTGGCGCAGCGCATCATCGCTGAGGGCGGGGCTATCGTCAGCGAGTTTGCGCTGGGGGTGCGGCCGGAGGCGTCCAATTTTCCGCGCCGCAACCGCATCATCAGCGGGATGACGCTGGGAACGCTGGTAACGGAAGCCAGCGAAACAAGCGGCACGCGCTGGACGGTGTATCATGCGCTGGAGCAGAATCGGGAGATTTTCTGCGTGCCGGGCAGCATCTATTCGCCGGCCAGCAAACTGACCAACCGCCTCATTCGGGAGGGGGCCAAGCTGGTGTGCGAAGTGGGCGATATACTGACGGAGCTGGGGCTGGACGATACGGCGCGCCAGATGCCGCTGGGGTTGGCGGATACATCGTCTGAAAACGACGGCGAAAACGACGGTGAAAATGGCGGCCTGGAAAATGCGGGGCCGGAAAGCGTCGGCTTGGAAAGCGTCGGCTTGGAAAATACCGGCCTGGAAAACGCCGGCAATGACGGCGACGGGGTTGACCGGAAGGGTTCTGATATGCTTAATGGCGCAGTGGCGGAGCGGACGCCGGCGGAAGCGGTTGACGCGGACGAGGCGGCGGTGCTGCGCCAGGTAACTGCCGAACCGATTCATATTGACGACATCGTGCGCGCCGTCGGGCGGCCCGTCTCCGAAGTGAGCAGCCGGCTGACCATGCTGGAGCTGAAAGGGCTGATTATGGCGGCGGGCGCAATGCACTATCAGAGGATGGGCTGAAAGCGCCCGCCGTTGAAAATCGCCTAATCGAAAATCGCCTAATCCCGGAGCTAGAACTACCTGATGCCTCCCAAGACGGCCAAACCCAAGACTGCCCAATCAACCGCCGCCCGGACGGGCGGACGCCGGCCGGCCGGCTCCAAATCTGCCGGCAAAACGGCCGGCTACAAAACCGGCGCCGGCAAAACGGCCGGCGGCAAGACAAACAGCAGCAGCGGGACGCGCGCCGGCAAAACGTCCGGCGCGGCAGCCACGGCGGCGGCGGCGCGCCGGCGCGGCAACGGCATCCCCTCGGCGAAAGGCAAGCGGCTGGTGGTGGTGGAATCGCCGGCCAAAGCCCGCACCGTGGGCCAGATACTGGGCAGCAAGTATGTGGTTGCCGCCTCAATGGGCCATGTGCGCGACCTGCCCAAGTCCACGCTGGGCGTGGCTACCGAATCGGAATTTACGCCGAAATATCTGGTGCAGAAGGACAAGAAAGAGCTGGTTGACGACCTGAAAAAGGCGGGCGCCGGCGCATCGGATATATTTTTGGCTACCGACCCTGACCGGGAGGGGGAAGCCATCTCCTGGCATCTGCAAGCGGCGGCCGGCTGGGACAAGTTTGAGCGTCCGCCCAAGCGGGTCGTCTTTCACGAAATTACGCGACAGGCGGTTGAGGACGCTTTTGAGCATCCGCGCGAGATCGATATGGAGCTGGTCAACGCGCAGCAGGCCCGGCGCATCCTGGACCGGCTGGTGGGGTACGAAATCAGTCCGCTGCTGTGGCTTAAGGTGAAATTGGGGCTGTCGGCGGGCCGCGTGCAGTCGGTGGCGCTGCGGATGATTGTAGAGCGGGAGCGGGAGATTGCCGCATTCGTTCCGGTGGAATGGTGGTCGCTGGAGGCGGAACTGCACAGGGCGATTGACCCGCCGGCGGAGACGAATTTGTTCACGGCGACGCTGCATTCCCGGCAGGGCGCGCGGCGCAAGCTGGAAATCGGGAACGCGGACGATGCCCGCAGCCTGGAGTCGGAGCTGCAAGGCGCGGCTTATGCGGTTGACAAGGTAGATAAGCGGCCGCGGCGGCCGCGTCCGGCGCCGCCGTTCATCACCAGCACTTTGCAGCAGGACGCCGGCCGGAAGCTGCGGTTCACGGCGCAGCGCACGATGGCGGTAGCGCAGCAGCTGTACGAGGGGCTGAATGTGGGGGCGGAAGGTTCGGTGGGGCTGATTACCTATATGCGGACGGACAGCGTGAATGTGGCGGCGTCCGCCGTGCAGGAAACGCGGGAATACATCCGACAGCGGTACGGCAAGGAATATGCGCCGGACAAGCCGCGCGCTTATCAAACCCGCAGCAAGAACGCGCAGGAAGCGCATGAGGCGATTCGACCGACGTCCATCCGGCGCACACCGCAGGAAATGCGGCCCTACCTGGACGGCGACCAGCTGCGTCTCTATACGCTGATTTGGGAACGGATGGTGGCCAGCCAGATGGCGGATGCTTTGCTGGAAGCCACTACGGTGGACATCGCGGCCAAGTGCGCCGGCACGGATGCGGCGTATGTGTTCCGGGCTACCGGCTCGGTGGTGAAGTTCCCCGGGTTCCGCGCCGTGTATATGGAGGGGCGGGATGACGGCGGGGACGGGGCGGAGAACGCGCTGCCGGAACTGGCCGCCGGGGACGCCCTGAACAACCGCAAGCTAGAGGCGAACCAGCACTTTACGCAGCCGCCGCCCCGTTTCTCGGAAGCGACGCTCATCCGGGAAATGGAGGAAAAAGGCATTGGACGCCCCAGCACTTATGCGCCCACAATTGCTACGCTGGTGGAACGCGAATATGTGGCCAGGGAGCAGCGCCGCCTGCTGCCGACCGAGCTGGGATGCACCGTGACCGATCTGCTGACACAGCACTTTACCGATGTGATGGACCCGGATTTTACCGCCCGGATGGAGCAGCAGCTGGACGAAGTGGCGCAAGGCGAACAGGAATGGGCGCCGATGCTGCGGGAGTTTTATGATCCGTTCCATGAGGCGGTGAACGCGGCGGAAAAGGCGTTCACGCCGGCCTGCGAAAAGTGCGGGCAGCCGATGGCGATGGCGATGGGGCGGTTCGGGCGGTTCCTGGCCTGCACGGGCTATCCGGCCTGCCAGAACACCCGCAATATGCGGGATACCGGGGAACGGCCGGCCGACGAACCGTCGGATGAAATCTGCGAAAAGTGCGAGCGGCCGATGGTGATCAAGACGGGACGGTACGGGCGGTTTCTGGCGTGCACCGGGTACAACGCCGCCGACAACCCGTGCGACAACCGCCGCAACATCGTCAAAAAGAGCGCTGTGCCTTGCCCCAAGTGCGGCGGCGATTTGGTGGAACGGCGCGCGCGCAAATCGGGGCGGCCTTTCTGGGGCTGCGCCAACTATCCCAAGTGCGATTTTCTGGTCAATACCGAGCCGGTGGAGACGCCCTGCCCGGAGTGCGGCGGTATGATGGCGCAGGCGGCGCGCGGCAAAGTATCCTGCACGGTATGCAAGTGGAAAGGGGATGCGCCGGCGGCAGCGGCAATTGCTGATGCCCCGGTCTCTGATACCGCAGCCGGGCTGGCGTCGGCAAGCAACGGCAGCGTTGTACGCGACCGGGAGATGGCAACCGTTGGCGTCTAGCAGCAGCATCGCAACCGGCCCGGCGACGGGCGCGAAACTGGCGGCGTTAGAACCGCCGGCGGCGGCAGCGACAACGGCGGCGCCGCGGGAATGCGCGCCGGCGGCGCCGGAGCTGCTAGAACGCTACCGGCTTTATCTGGCCGGGCAGCGCGGGTTGTCGGAGAATACCCGCCGCATCTATCTGGACGACCTGGACACTTTTCTGGCCTACTGCCGGCCGGCCGGGTTGTCGCTGCGGGATATGGATTTGCAGATGCTGCGGGGGTATGTAGCGCATCTGGCAACGGCGGGCAAGCTAGGGAACAACGGGCGGCGGGTCGGATACGCGCGCGTCAGCATAGTGCGGAAACTGACTGCGCTGCGCGCTTTTTACAACTTTCTGGTGCAGGAGGGCTGGTTCGCTACTACTCCGGTGCCGTCGGCCCGCTCTTTTCCGATTAAGGTTGAGAAGCCGCTGCCGACTTTTCTGGGCAAGAACGAAGCGGCCCGGCTGATGGCGGCGCCCCCCGATGACGGGTCGCCGACGGGGCTGCGGGACAAGGCGATTTTGGAAGTGCTGTACGCCTGCGGGGTGCGCTTGGCGGAAATCGTGGGGATGAACCTGGCCGATGTGTATGCGGAACGACGGGAGATACTGGTGCGCGGCAAGGGGAACAAGGAACGCTGGACGCTGTTCGGTGAGCCGGCCGCCGCCGCGCTGCAAGGGTATCTGCAAGAGGGCCGACCCCGACTGGCCGCCGATGCCAAGCCGGATGCGCCGCTGTTTGTCAACCGCTACGGCGGCCGGCTTTCCCGCCGCAGCATTGAGAAAGTGGTCAGCAACTATGCGGCGCGGGCCGGCCTCAAAGCCGGCGTCCATACGCATACGCTACGCCATACATTCGCCAGCCATCTGCTGGAAGGCGACGCCGATTTGCGGGTAATACAGGAGCTGCTGGGCCACAGCAATGTTGCTACGACGCAGATTTATACGCACATCACCAAGCAGGAAGCGCGGCGGGCCTATCTCAACTTTCATCCTTTGGCCGCAGCGGATGCCGTTGATAACGATGGCGATGGCGGCGGCGCAGAGGACGCCGACGGCGATATTGGGTCGGCGCCGGACCTGGCTGCGGCCAGCGTCGGCAGCGCGGGCAACGGCATCGGTGCAGAGGATGGGGCGGGCTTGCGATGACCGCTATTCTGATACTGCACGGCCCCAACCTGAACGCTTTGGGGCGCCGCAATCGGCAGCATTACGGCGCGTTGACGCTGGACGACATCAACCGGCGCATTGCGGAAAAGGCGGCGGCGCTGGGCGTGGCCGTGGAGTGTTTTCAGTCCAATCACGAAGGGGCGCTGGTGGACTGCTTGCAGGAACATCACGGGCGCATTGACGGCGTGGTGATTAATGCGGGCGCATTGACGCATTACGGCCGGTCGCTTAAGGATGCGCTGACCGATGCCGCCGTTCCGGTGGTAGAGGTGCATTTGAGCAACATACACGCCCGGGAGGAATGGCGGCGGCGTTCCGTGCTGGCCGACACCGCGCAGGGCCAAATTGCCGGGCTGGGCTGGAGAGGCTATACTGCGGCGTTGGAAGCGCTGGCCGGCATCATCGCCGACGCGCAAGCGGAGCAGCAGCGATAGCAGCGGCGCCGGCGCCCCGGATTTCTGAACCGCAAGAGGATTGGAACCATGAGCATCAACTTTAGCGACCTGAACAAGGGGATGGTGATTGAGCTGGAGAACCAGCCCTGGCAGGTGATGGACTACGAGCGGCACAAGATGCAGCAGCGCGCGCCGGTAACCCGCATCAAGATGCGGAACCTGATTAACGGCGCGGTAGTGGAACGCACTTTCCAGCGCTACGATACGGCATTCGGCCTGGCTGAAGTGGACAACCGGGAGACGCAGTATCTGTACACCGACGGGTCGCGCTACTACTTTATGGATCAGGAAAACTTTGACCAGCACGAGCTAACCGAGGAGCAGCTGGGCGATGCTCTGGGCTACCTCAAAGAGAGTATGAATGTTGAGGTGGTGTTCTACAAGGGGGCGCCCATCAGCGTGAACCTGCCCATCCATGTTGAGCTGGCAGTGGTGGATACGCCGCCGGCATTCAAGGGGAATACGGCGCAGGGGGGGAACAAGCCGGCCACGCTGGAAACCGGCCTGCGTATCAATGTGCCGATGTTCATTACCAACGGCACGGTGGTGCGGGTGGATACGCGCAACGGCACTTACTCGGAACGGGTTTCCTAGCCGGCGGATGCGGACGCAATGCTTTCCCCCGTCGTATATTCCGTCGGCCAGGTAGCCGCCTACCTTAAGGACAAGCTGGAGTCCGACGCGCTGCTGTCGCGGCTGACGGTGCAGGGGGAAATCGCCAACCTGCGGACGGTGCCGGCGTCCGGGCATTCCTATTTCAGTCTGCGCGGCGACCGGGGCGGCGCTACGTTGCGCTGCGTGATGTTCAAGGGGCGTTCCGGGCAGCAGCATCTGGACAACGGCGCCGAGATACTGGCCAGCGGCAGTTTCACTTTCTACGCGCGCGGCGGAGAGGCCAATTTGCAGGTATCCGCCGCCGTGCCGGTGGGCGCCGGCGCGCTGGCCCTGGAGCTGGAACGGCTGCGCCAGCAGCTGGCAGCGGAGGGGCTGTTTGATGCGTCCCGCAAGCGTGCGCTGCCGCCGTTCCCGCGCGTCATTGGCGTAGTTACCTCGCCGAGCGGGGCGGTGTGGCAGGATATTCGCAATGTGGTGCGCCGGCGGTATCCGCTGGCCGAACTGCGGCTGTCGCCGGCCGCGGTGCAGGGCGATGCGGCGGCGGGCCAGATTGCGCGCGCAATAGGACGCCTGAACGATGAGGGGCTGTCCGATGTCATCATCGTGGCGCGCGGCGGCGGCTCGCTAGAGGATCTGTGGTGTTTCAATTCTGAGGAAGTGGCCCGCGCCATATTTGCCAGCGGGATTCCGGTAGTGTCCGCCGTCGGCCATGAAACCGACCATACGATAGCGGATGATGCGGCGGACCGGCGGGCGCCGACGCCGTCCGCCGCCGCCGAGCTGGCAACCCCGGACCGCCGCCAGATGCTGGCTAATGTCCGGGCGGGACGGCAGCAGGCCGCATACGCTCTGCAATCCATCATCGGCCGGCAGCGCAATAGCGTGGCGCTGTTGCAGCAGCGGCTGGCGCGGCGCATCCCCGACATAGGCGCTTTGCGGCGTCAAGTTGACGACCTGCAAAGCCGGGCGCAGGAGCAGGTATTGCGAACTGCCGAGGGGCGGCGGCGCGATGTCGTGCTGCTGGCGGCGCGGCTGACGGCGCTGGAACCGGCGGCAACCCTGCGGCGGGGGTATGCGGTAGTGCATAATGCCGCCGACGGCCGGGCTATCATCCGACCGGAGCAAGCGTCTGCCGGAGCGCCGCTGCGTATTACCCTGGCCGGGGGCAACTTGGACGCCGTAGCCGGCCGGCAGCCCGCCGCCGCAAGCCGGGATGCGCGCCGGACGCCGGAAGTCGCCGTGGCCCGCGTTACTCCTCAACCGAAACCGACGGCGGCATCCAGCGCGCGCGGGCGTGGACGCCGCCGCACCGACACTGCCGGGATGAATCCTTTGCTATGACTGAACTGATTACCGACGAATGGCGGGGGGAGCTGGACGGGCTGCCCTTCGAGGAACTCTGCCGCCGGCTGGAGGAAACCGTAGCGCTGCTGGAACGGGGCGAACTTTCGCTGACCGATGCGGAACGCCTCTATATGCAGGGTATGGAGCTGTCGCAGCGCTGCCAGCAGCTGCTTTCCGATACGGAACTACGTATCAGCCAGGTTGGCGACGGGCGGGGCGCCGGGGATGCGGCCGGCGTTGCGGGATACAATGACGATGCCGATGATGACGACGCATTTTTTGACGATGATGATGACTAGGACGCCGTTCCGTCCTAACCGGCCGGGGCCAGCGGCGCGCTGATGGCTCCGCTGCGGATTGGCTGGTTCGCTACCGGGCGCGGGGCCGGCTCGCGCGGACTGCTTGATTTCATCTGCCAGGCCATCGCCGACGGGCGATTGAATGCCCGCATTGAGTTCGTGTTCTGCAACCGGGAACCGGGCGAGGCCGACGGCTCCGACCAGTTCCTGCGTTTGGTAGAAAGCTATGGCCGGCCGCTAGTTGCACTGTCATCGGCGCGCTATCGCCGGGAGAATGGCGGCGGCCCGATGTCCCGGCATCGCGACGGGTATGACCGTCGGGTGCTGGAATTATTGGCGGGATTTCGCCCGGACGTGTGCGCTTTGGCCGGCTATATGCTGATTTGCAGCGATGCGCTCTGCCGGCGTTATCCGCTGCTCAACCTGCATGGCGCATTGCCCGACGGCCCTACCGGAACCTGGCAGTCGGTAATCTGGCAGCTGATTGCGTCCGGCGCGACGCAGACCGGGGCGATGATACACCTGGCTACCGAGGAAGTTGACCGGGGGCCGGCCTTGGCGCACTGCGCGCTGCCCATCGCCGGCGGGCTTTTTGACGCGGACCGGGATACGGTTAGAGGGCGGGATGTATCCGCAATCCGGGCGGCGGAAGGGGAATGCAACCCGCTGTTTCGGCGCATCCGTGCGGAGGGAAGCCGCCGGGAGCCGCATCTGCTGCTGGCGGCACTGCAAGCGGTGGCAGAGGGCCGGCTAATCGTAAAGCCGGGCGCGGCGCTGGATGCGGACGGCAATCCGCTGTCGCAAACCTATCCGCAGGGACTGCCGCTGACGGGAGAGATTGAGGCGGCGATTGCGGGGGAATGACGGCATGGATGGAGGGGATGAATGGGATTTTGGGGCGTGGGATTCCGGCTTGCGCCGGAATGACGGTGAGTCGGGGAACGCGTTGAATTTGACGACACGCCCTAATCAGGCGGATTTGCGCTCCGGCTGGTTTTCGGATTGGGACAGGGCGTTTTTCAGCGTCAGGTAACGGCCTCCGCTGCGGCGATAGAGGCGGGGCGATGCTTCGCCCATGATGGCATCCCGGTTGACGCGGCAGCGTCCGATGTCGTGCAGGGACGGCAGCTCGTACATTACTTCCAGCAGGGCGTCCTCGACGATATGGCGCAAGATGCGGGCTCCGGTCTGATACTCCAGGGCACGCTCGGCGGCGGCGGTCAAAGCGTCCGGGGTGAACTCCAGGTGCACTCCGTCCAGCCGGAACAGCTGCTGATACTGCTTGACGATGGCGTTTTTCGGCTCGGTAAGCACGCGTACCAGCGCATTCCGATCCAGGTGCTGCAAGGAGGCGACTACGGGGAGACGGCCTACCAGTTCGGGGATGAACCCGAATTCCAGCAGATCTTCGGGGGTAACCGGCTCGGCGGTCGGAGTGGAAGCGTCGGGCTTGCCGATGCCGCCGGCGTTAGCATTGGCGTTGGCGAGGAAACCCATGCCGGAGCCGGTGGAAAGCCGGCGCGCGGTGATTTCGTCCAGTCCGTCAAAAGCGCCTCCGCAAATAAAAAGAATGTTGCGGGTGTTAATCTGCAACATCTCCTGGTGGGGGTGCTTGCGGCCGCCCTGGGGGGGTACATTGGCGATGCAGCCCTCAATGATTTTGAGGAGTTCCTGCTGGACGCCTTCGCCGGCCACATCGCGGGTTATGGAACGGTTCACGCCCTCTTTGCGGGCGATTTTGTCCAGTTCGTCAATGTAGATGATGCCCTGCTGGGCGCGGGGAATATCCCATTCGGCGGCCTGGATCAGGCGCAGCAGTATGTTTTCAACATCCTCGCCGACATACCCGGATTCGGTAAGGGAAGTAGCATCGCAGATGGCGAAAGGGACGTCCAGAGTGCGGGCCAGGGTTTCGGCGAGCAGGGTTTTGCCGGAGCCGGTGGGGCCGATCAGCAGAATGTTGGATTTCTGAACTTCCACATCGGCGGTGGACAGCTCGCTGCGGATGCGCTTGAAATGGTTGTACACCGCTACGGACAGCGTTTTTTTGGCCTTTTCCTGCCCGATGACATAGGCGTCCAGGTTGGCGTAGATTTCGCGCGGAACGATGGTAGGCGGCGGTTCCGGCGGGGGCGCGGGCGTCGCGTTGGCAGCGGGCAGCGGCTCCACGCGGTCATCGCGAGAACGGCGGCGATTGCCCCGCTCGGCCAGATGCGCGGCCAGCTCTTTGATGCAGTCAAAGCAGATGCCGCCGCGTGACTGCCCCGGGGGGCGCATCAGGCGACCTTGGGGGAATGCGGAGCCGCAAAATACGCAGCGCTGCGAATTGCGGCTGGCGCTGCGGCTGCTGGTAGTCATAAGGCTCCGTTGTCCTCCGGCGTTGCCTTGGCGGACGGCATTGGCGTTGGTATCGGCATCATAACGGTCCGGGCTGGGTACGGCGGCTAGGCTGCGGTGGCTTCGGCTTCCGCTTCGGCCGGCGGCGCGCCCAGTATTTCGTCGGCCAAGCCGTATTCAATGGCTTCCTCGGCGGTGAGGAAAAAGTCACGGTCGGTGTCGTCGGCGATTTTTTCCAGGGGCTGCCCGGTAGCGTCGGCCAGGATGTTGTTGAGGCGTTCCTTGAGGCGCACGATTTCACGGGCCTGGATTTCAATGTCGGCGGCCTGGCCCTGGAAGCTGCCCACATTGGGCTGGTGCATATGGACGGTGGAATTGGGCAGGCAGTAGCGCTTGCCTTTGGCGCCGTTGGAAAGCAGGACGGTGGCCATACTGGCGGCGGTGCCGACGCAGATGGTGGAGACTTCGGAGTTAATCAGTCGGACGGTGTCCAGGATGGCCAGGCCGGAGGCGATGTAGCCGCCGGGACTGTTGATGTAGAGGCTGATGTCGCGGTCGCGATCTTCGCGTTCCAGGTACAGCAGCTGGGCGATAATCACATTGGCAACCTGGTCGGTGATGGGGGTGCCGAGGTAGATAATCCGCTCGCGCAGCAGCAGCGAATAGATGTCAAAAGCGCGCTCGCCCCGGGGTCCGGACTCGATGACCATGGGGACGATGCTGCTGGGCTGCAACAGCGGGGAATCGGTAAAGGGGGTGAGCATAAAGGTCTCCTGTGGCAGTCAAGCGGCGGGCCGCCGGAATTGGCAGTCAATGGCCGCCGGGTTGGCGGGCCGGCGGCAGTAATAGCGGTCAGGCGGCGGCGCGCAGCAGCGAATCGGGCAACTGCGTTAGAACATGATCAACGATGCCGTACTCAACGGCGGCGGCGGCGTCCATCCAGTAGTCCCGGTCGGAATCCCGCGACACCTTGTCAAAGGGCTGGCCGCAGTTTTCGGAGAGGATGGTGTTCAGGCTCTGGCGCAGCCGCAGGATTTCCTGGGCGGTAATCTCAATGTCGGAGGCGGAGCCCTGGATGCCGCCCATTACCTGATGAATAAGGACGGTAGAGTTTTTGGTGCAGTAGCGCTTGCCTTTGGCGCCGCCGGAGAGCAGGACGGCGCCCATACTGGCGGCCTTGCCCAAACAGACGGTTGAGACATCCGGCTTAATCAGCTGCATGGCGTCGTAGATGGCCATGCCGTCCAGCACGGAGCCGCCGGGGGAGTTGATGTAGAGATGGATGTCCTCGTCCGGGTTTTCCCAGCCCAGGTAGAGGAGCTGGGATACGATGGCGTTGGACACATCGTCATCAACGGGCGTACCGAGATAGATGATGCGCGCCTGCAACAGGAGGGAGTAGGGGTTGAAAGCGCGCTCGCCTTCGGTGGTGGGTCGGATGATGCCCGGCAGGGTATTGGCGGGCAGGGGCAGGCCGGAGGGCCGGGGTGCGTTCAGCATCGGTATGGTCTCCATTGGGTATAATGCTGGTAGGGTATAATGCTGGTGGTTCTAATGCCGGCGCCGACTAGCCCCGGGCATTTTCGTTATCAGAATCTGCGCCGGTATCAGAGGCGGCGGCTACGGGGTCCGGGGCATCGGCGTCGGGTGCGCTGGCGGCGGCCGGCGCAGCGGCGTCGGTATCGTTGCCGGCACCATCGGGCTCGGCATCAGCATCGTCCAATCGGCCTTGGGTGATGTCCAGCAGCCGGTCCATTACCCGGCGGCTGTGCAGATTGGAGCGGATGTTGTTGCGGGTGTCGTCCCGGGTAAGGAATTCGCGCAGGTTGTTCAGGTTTTCGGCGTTTTGGGATTCGGCTGCGGATTCGGCGTCAGCGTCATTGCCGTCATCTGCGGCTGTGGCGTCATTGCCATCAGGTTCGGCGGCGGCGTCATTGTCATCGGGTCCTGGTTCGGCGTCGGCGGTGGACGAACTCAACATTCGGTCAACTTCCGATTGCACGTCGGCGTCGGAAACTTCAATGTCCTCCGCTTCGGCCAGTTTGCGTAGCACCAGGCCGCCGAGCAGTCGGCGCTCGGCGCCGGGGCGCATTTCCTCGCGGAACTGCTCCGGGGTTTTGCCGATGTAGCGGAGGTAGGTAAGGAGGTCAAGGCCCTGCTGGCGGAGCAGGCGTTCCCGCTCGGCTTCCATCGCTTCCAGCTCGCGCTCGTAGAGCAGCGGCGATGCGTTGACGGTGGCGGCGTCGCAGAGGGCTTCCAGGCTTTGCTGTTCCAGGCGGCTGCGAGATTCGGCGGCGGCGCGGGCCGTCATATTTTCGGTGATGGCGGCGCGCAGTGCGGCCAGGTCGTCATAACCTTCGCCAACGGATTTAGCCATTTCGTCGTCCAGGTCGGGCAGCGTCTTTTCCTTGACGGAAAGCACTTCTACCTGAAAGTCGACTTCCCGGCCGGCGTACTGCTCGCGCGGGTAATCGTCGGGGATGGTTACGGTGAACCGGCTTTCGTCCTCCTCGGATAGGCCGAGCAGGTTGGGGGCGAAACCGGGGAACGGCAGGACATTTTCCGCTTCCGGCACATACTCTACGTCGGCGTCGTCAACTACGGTTTCGTCGCCGATGACGCCGCGCACATTGAGGTTGAGCCGGTCGCCGTACTGGGTAGGGCGTTCTACCGGCTCCCAGACGGCCTGCTCCTGGCGGATGTTTTCCAGCACGCCGTCAATCTGCTCGTCGCTGACTTCCTCCGTTTCGGCGGCTACCCGGATGGAACGGTAGTCGCCCAGTTCCACGGTGGGTTCCAAGGGGACGGTAGCGGTAAAGGAAACGGGATCCAGGTCGGTAACTTCGATGCTGGGTTCGGCGAAAGCCAGCACTTCCTCATCGCGCAGCACCCGGTCCAGCGTTTCGGGAACCATAAAATCCAGGGCTTCCTGGAGCAGGGCGGTACGCCCGACCAGATTTTCGACGACGCGGCGGGGGGCTTTGCCGCGCCGGAAACCGGGGACGTTGACCCGCGACACGGTGCGCCGGTAGGAACGCTCCAAGAACGGGTTTGCGTCCGCCTCGGCCATTTCCACCGTGAGTTTCAATTCAATGGGGGATGAGCTGTCCCTGGTGACCTTCACCGCGGCTGCACTCCTTAAGATGATGGTAGTTGTAGCGGCAGGAAAACGGGGCCTGGCGGGGATAGCCGGCCGGCCCGCTGCCGGGTTGGATTTGGAATGGAGTATAGCACATAGCCCGCAGAGGGCAAACCCGGCGGGAGTTGCGACGAGGCGTTTTCGTAATTTTGCCAATTTTGGAACTTTGACAAAAAATCGTCAAAGTACGCAATTTTTCTAACGGCGCAGGCGGCGGCCCTTTTGCTAGATTGGCGGTCAGGCTAATAGGCGCATATTGCGCTGTCCGTTGGCCTGATTTCAACAAGGAAATTCCGCGGATTGAGTTCGTTCACAGGTTGAGTTCATTCACAGATTGAATTCGTTCACGGGTTGAGTTCGTTGCCGAGAGGTGCGCCAGTTGCCGCCGCATCAAACCGCTATTGCCTTTATCGTTCCGTCCGCTGCCGACCCGGAGCGGGGACGCCGGATATGACGCCGGCTGCCGTCAAATCCCGCCGCCGGGCCTGCTGGCTGCCGGCGCAATTACTGATGGATACGAACCGGAACGCCAGTACCGACACGCCCGGCAACGGCCCGGCGGCTTTGCCGTTGCATCGCCCGGTTTTGCTGGATGAAACGATGGCGCGGCTGGCCGTCCGCAGCGGCGGCGCGTACCTTGACGGCACTCTTGGCGAGGGCGGCCACGCGCAACGGCTGCTGGAACTCTCCGCGCCCGACGGCGTAACGCTGGGCATTGACCGGGATCCGCGCACGCTGGACATTGCCCGGCAGCGGCTGCATCAGTACGGCGGCCGGCTGATTGCCGCGCATGGCAGCTATTCGGATATGGCGCAAATCGCCGCCGGGCATGGCATTGCCGCCGTTGACGGCATCCTGCTGGATCTGGGGTTTTCGTCGCGGCAAGTCGACCGGCCCGGCTATGGCTTCTCTTTTCAGACCGACGAGCCGCTGGATATGCGGTATGACACGGTAGGACCGTCCGCTGCCGATCTGGTGAACTCTGCCGATGCGGAGGAGCTGGCCGACCTGATTTACCGCTACGGCGAGGAACGGCGCAACCGGGCGGTAGCCCGCAGCATCGTAGCCAACCGTCCGATTCATACTACGGGGCGGCTGGCCGAAGTGGTAGCGCGCGCCGTGGGCGGCGTCGGCAGTAAAGGGCGGCGCGGACGGCATCCGGCAACGCGCACTTTCCAGGCGTTGCGTATCGCCGTGAACCGGGAACTAGAGCATCTGGAGAAAGGGCTGGACGCCGCTGCGGGCTTGCTGTCCCCCGGCGGGCGGCTGGCGGTTATCAGCTATCACAGCCTTGAGGATCGTATCGTGAAACGCTGGCTGGACGCGACGGCGGCGACTTGCGTCTGTCCGCCGGAGCTGCCGGTGTGCGTCTGCGCCCACGAGCCGACGCTGCGGCTGTTGGGACGGCGCGCGGTGCGTCCGACGGCGTCGGAAACGGCGGCCAACCCGCGCAGCCGCAGCGCCCGGCTCCGCTCCGCTATGCGCCTCCCGGCCGGCGGATGACGCGGACGGGCCGGGCTTTCCGCCTTGCCAGACCGTCAATCAACCGTTAGTCAACTTGCAACCAATCAACCGTTCATCCATTACCTACCAACCAACAGGAAGGAATTGGCAATGCCCAGGGAACCGATATTCGCCGCCATAGACATCGGCACCAACAAGGTTTTCTCCATCGTGGCGCGCTTGGGGCCGGAGGGCGAGCTGAAGCCGTTGGGCACCGGCGCGGCGCCGTCGGCCGGCGTACAGCATGGCGTCATTGACGACTTGCCGGAGGCTCGCGCCGCCGTCCGCGACAGCCTGGCCGAATGCCTGCGCTATGTCGGTCGCAACCCGGTCAGCGAGTTTTTCGCCGTGGTCAACGGCGACCATCTGGTCGGCGAAAACTCTTGCCAGCAGCTCCACAGCGGCAGCGAAGCGCTAACGGTAACCGAGCAGCATCTGCGGTCGCTGGCGGGCGCCCCGGCGTTGTCGCAGCAGCAGCCGGCCGACAGCCGCAGCGAGCAGGCGTTGCACGCCATCCCGATGCGCTATCGGCTGGACGGGGTTAGCGGCGTCCGCAATCCTACCGGGCTGGATACCAACGAGCTGCAAATGGAAGCGCATATCGTGCGGGGCAATGCGGCGTCGCTGGGCAATGCGGTGCAGGCTTTGCAGGGCGCCAAGATGCGGGTTGAGGGTATGGTGGCCCATCCGCTGGCCTCCGGCGAGGGCGTGCTTACGGCTGACGAGCGCGAAATGGGCGTAGCAGTCATTGATATTGGCGGCGGCACCGTCAAAATCGCTTGCTACCGGGAAGGCACGCCCTGCTTTTCGTCGGTGATACCCGTCGGCGGCAACCAGCTGACTCGTGACCTGGCCATCGCCCTGCGCGTTCCCTATCCGATGGCCGAGGAACTGAAAATCCAATACGGCCAGGCGCTGCCGGACGCGATTGAGGACGATGATGATGTGATTATCCCGGCGACGCAGGTGCAGCCCAAACGGATGGTGAGCCGCCAAGAGCTTTGCGAGCCGCTGTATCTGCGTTCCTTGCAAATGCTGAAGCTGATTCAGCAGGAGCTGGGCCGGGCGGCTTTGGAAGGCGCGCTGCCCGGCGGCGTAACGCTGACCGGCGGCGGCTCCAAGATGCCGGGGTTCGCCGAGATGGCCGCGCGAGGGCTGGAGACGCGGGTACGGGTAGGCGGCCCGCTGTGGTACTACGGGCTGCCCGAAGCCCTCCGGCAGCCCGAATATGCGGCGGCGCTGGGCGCGTTGCAATGGGCGGTCAAGCATCGCAACCGGCCGGAACGCGGCCCGGCGCGCGGGTCGGGAGACCGCAACTGGTCGCCTACCGGGCTGCTCCGCCGCCCGTTTGCCCGCGCCGGGTCGCGGCAGAAAGACGAGTAAGACGCCGCTAACCCATCCGAATCCGCTGCATCCGAAATTCGCCCCATTCCATCCTCGCAGTCGCGCGGAAACTACCCTTTATCCCAAAGCTGGATAACCCTACGGACAGGAGGAACAACTACGATGATTTTTCCCGATAACTCCGCCTCTTGGGAGCCTACCGGCGGCTTCGAGGAAAACGACGGAATGATTCCCGAAATCGGCCGCGGCGTGCCTCTGATTAAAGTCGCCGGCGTCGGCGGCGGCGGTTCCAATGCGGTCAGCCGGATGTATAAGGAGAAGCTGCCCGTAGTGGAGTACTACGCGATGAACACCGACGCCCAGCATCTGGCGCGCTGCGATGTCCACTATCGCATTGCGCTGGGACGCAACCTGACGCGGGGCTTGGGCGCCGGCGCGCAGCCGGAGCTGGGACGGCAGGCGGCTGAGGAGTCGCGCAACGAAATTGAACAGGCGCTGCGGGGCGCCGACCTGGTTTTCCTGGCCGTAGGCATGGGCGGCGGCACCGGCACCGGCGCCGCTCCGGTAGTGGCGCAGATTGCCAAGGAAACCGGCGCGCTTACGGTAGCAGTGGTCAGCCGGCCTTTCGCTTTTGAGGCCAAAACCCGCCGCACCAACGCCGAGGACGGCCTGGATCGTCTGCGCGACAATGTGGATACGATGATCGTCATCCCCAACGACCGTCTGCTGGCGCTGAACGACGAGCAGCCGGATTCCTATTCGTGGGAGGACGCGCTGAAGCTGGCGGACTCGGTGCTGCATCAGGGGATTACGGCGATTGCCGAGGTGGTTACCGTTCCCGGCGAAATCAATGTGGACTTCGCGGATGTGAAAACCATCATGGCCGGGGCCGGCCAGGCGTGGCTGTCCATCGGGCGGGGACGGGGGCCGAGTCGCGCCAAGGAAGCGGCGCGGCAGTGCACCGAAAGCCCGATGCTGGACATATCGCTGGAAGGCTCGCGGCGCATCCTGTTTGTGCTAACCGGCGGCAACAGTATGTCGTTGCAAGAAGTGCAGGAAGCCGCCGCCGTGGTAGAGGAACTGGCCGACCCGGACGCCAACATCATATTCGGCACCAGCCGGGACACCCGGCTGGACGACGAGGTCAAGATGACGATGGTGGCCGCCGACTTTCCGCAGGCTACTACGCAGCCGGAGGACGACATCGCCAAGCTGCTGGGGGAGATGGAAGTTCCGGATCGGCGGGACTACGAGCTGCCCACTTTCCTGCAACACCGCCAGGGACGACGCGGCTTTTACCGCTAGACCAGTTCGGCGTCCAGGGTTCCGGCCTCGGACGCTAGTTCCAACCGCTATGCGCTCCCTCCAGCCCGGAGGGGGCGTTTCTATTTAATAAGTTTTCTCTCTAACCGGGCTCAACCGGGGAGGGAGCCGCAAAATCTCGGTAAAAATCGCCGCAACGCGCCTCTGATTCTAATTGAGCGTTGCGGCCGGTTGGTTTATAATCCGGCCACTACAAATTGTGTCGCAGTGGCCGACCGGCACAATATATGCCAATTTCAAAAAGTTTTTGAAATAACGGCCAAAATTGGACGAATTATGAAATGCCCTCAATGCGAGCAAAGCCGCAGCAAGGTTACGGACTCCCGCGAGACGGACAGCAGCATCCGGCGGCGGCGGGAATGTCTGGACTGCGGCCATCGCTTTACGACGCACGAACTGGTACGCATCCCCGCGGTCCAGGTGGACAAGCGGGATGGACGCCGCCAGGATTTCAGCCGCGACAAGCTGCTGTCCAGCATCAGCGTGGCCTGCATTCGCCGGCCTATTCCGCAGCGGGAGCTGGAACGGCTGGCGGATGACATTGCCGACGAGCTGCAAATGTCCGGCAGCGGCGTGGTGCAATCCCGCAGCCTGGGCCTGATGGCGCTGGAACGGCTCCGGCTGCTGGATGAAGTGGCGTATATGCGATACGCCTCGGTCTATTACGATTTCCAGAGCGCCGCCGACTTTGAGGAGCAAGCGCGCTCGGTGCGTCTGAACCGTCCGGAGATGATGCTGGGCGTGGGCGTGGCGGCGGTAACCAGCCGGCGGGCTTCCCGTCGGGCCGGCGGCCGGCGTTCTAATCCGCGCGCCGATACGCCGCCGGCTTCGGCGTCCTGATGACGGCGCACCGCGGCGAACCAATCAACCAATCAATCCAATCCAATCAACCAACCCCAATTACGGACTTTTGGGAGCAGCGGCGTTGCCACCATGCTGCGCTCCCCTGGTCAAAAAAACCACCTGCTCACCAACCGCACATCACAAAACGGAGGTGTTTAACACCATTATGAGCAGCGTTCAATACTCCGCCTTTACGAGGCTGTTGACCCAGAACAACCGGGTTCACGATATGGAGGAGATGCTGCGGCAGATGTGGGTCCCGTCGGACTGGCTGGCCAGCGACAGCGACGTGGATGCGGGTGTATCGTGGATCCCTAACCCCTTTGCGGAACTCCAGGACGACATTGACCGCGAATCGCGGGCGTGTCTGGTCAGCTGCTGGGCCGCCCTGCCGATGTACGGCGGGGGCAGCGACGGCGACTTGATCGCCTGACCGTCTCTGGCAACAGCCAATGACATGGCAGCAGTCAATGACGCGGCAGAGTCGGGGGCGCCGGCCGGAAACCCAAGATAGTCCGGCCGTCGTTTCCCGTCTTGCCGCGCATCCCCTGGAACTGAATTTTGTCGGACTCGGTGCGGATTCGGATTCCATTCCGAATCCCCATCAATCCTACGGAGCAAGCCAACGGAGTTTCGCCAAGATGAAGGAAATGGTGCAGTACAATGTGGAAATCAACTGCGAACCCTGCCCGGCGGGGCAGGAGTCGCAGATCGTGAACCGGCTGCGGTCGGCCTTTCCGGTGGCCGTCTGCCGGCGTACCGACCGGGGGCTGGCGCTGCGAATCGACGCCCGGCATCCGGTAGCCGACGGAGCCTTGAAAGACTTCGCCGACCTGGTAGCCGAAACGCTGACCGCGCTGGGCATCCGAATGACCGTCGGCGTAGTGCGGCGGGTTACGCGGCAGTCGCCCGGCAATTTCCGGGTATTGGAACGGATGCAGTATCTGGCGGCGGCGCTGACCGGGCTGGACTTGCGTCCCGTCCGGGAAACCCCGGTGCTGTACTTCTACAAGGGCCTGCGGTTTGACCTGGACTTGTCGGCCCGCCTGCGCGGAATGCAGCAGCTGGGGCAAGGCAGCGCGGCCTGATTAGTACCGAAAAACCCCGACGCGGGCGTGATGACCGATAACTGACCAAGCCGCTATTGACGGCCTTGAGGCAGCGGTATAGGGTTTTATCGCGGTTGCGGAACCGCGATTCCGAAAATGCAGATGAAACCCGGCATTGCGCTCGCGTGGATCCATTAGAATTAACATAATCAATACTAGCAACAGGGAGGCCGTTTTGGTCGTATCAGTAATAAATCCTGCCCAATCAAGCGTCGCCGCAACCGAGACGGAACCGGCCGGCGAATTACGCCGCCGCATCCGGGATGCGATGGCCGCCGCCGGCATCGCCGAAGCGTATAACCGGCGCGACGGCGAACTGACCGACAGCGCCCGGGCGGTGCTCAACCGGCGCTATCTGTCCAAAGACCGAAATGGCAATGTGCTGGAGGACGCCGACGGTATGTTCCGCCGGGTAGCCCGCGATTTGTCTCAATCCGACTTGCACTACGGCGTTGCCGAGCCGGAACGGCAGGCCACTGAGGAACGGTTCTATACGGTGATGCGGCGGCTGGAATTTCTGCCCAACTCGCCGACCTTGATGAACGCCGGGCGGGAATTGCAGCAGCTGTCCGCCTGTTTCGTGCTGCCGGTAGAGGACTCGCTGGATTCCATCTTTACGAAAGTGAAAGAGACGGCGCTGATTCACAAGAGCGGCGGCGGCACGGGGTTCGCTTTTTCAAGGCTGCGGCCGGAGGGGGATGTGGTCGGCTCCACCGGGGGCGTGGCATCCGGGCCGGTCAGCTTTATCAACGCCTTTGACGCCGCTACCGATGTAGTCAAGCAGGGCGGCACCCGGCGCGGCGCCAACATGGGCATCCTGCACGTAACGCACCCGGACATCCTGTCGTTCATTGCCGCCAAGGAGGATGGGCAGCGCCTCAGCAATTTCAACATATCGGTAGCGGTTACCGAGGATTTTATGGAGAAGGCGGCCCGCGGGGAGGAATATGACCTGGTGAACCCGCGCACCGGCGAAACGGCCGGCCGGCTCAACGCCCGCGCCGTCTTTGAGCGGATGACGGAACTGGCCTGGCGCACCGGCGACCCCGGCATCGTCTTTCTGGACCGCATCAACCGGGACAATCCCAACCCGCAGCTGGGCGATATTGAGTCCACCAATCCCTGCGGGGAACAGCCATTGCTGCCCTACGAATCCTGCAACCTCGGCTCCCTCAACCTGGCGCGGATGGTGCGCTACACGGCGGACGATGTTGAGATTGACTGGCCGCGCATGGCGGAAGTGATTACCGCCGCGGTCCATATGCTGGACTGCGTCATTGATATGAACGACTACCCCATAGCGGAAATTGCCGAGATGAGCCGCAAAACCCGGCGCATCGGGCTGGGCGTGATGGGGTGGTCGGACTTGCTGATCCAGCTGGGCGTCCGCTACGACAGCATTGAGGCTACGGAACTGGCCGAGCAAGTGATGCAGTTTATCCAGCAAGAAACTTACCGGGCTTCCGGCGAACTGGCAGAACGGCGGGGCGTGTTCCCGGAATGGGAACGCAGCTCATACAACGCTGGCGACAGTCCGCAGCGAATGCGGAATTCGGCCCCGGTTACGATTGCGCCCACCGGCACCATCAGCATTATCGCCGGCGCATCCAGCGGAATTGAGCCGCTGTTCGCCCTGTCCTTTGTCCGCAATGTGATGGACAACACGCGGCTGGTGGAGGGCAACGCCTACTTTGAGGCGGTAGCGCGCCATGAAGGGTTCTATTCCGAGGAGCTGATGGAGCAGCTGGCGGCAACCGGGTCATTTGGGGATTTGCCGGTGCCGGGCTGGGTCAAGGAAGTGTTCCGGGTGTCGCACGACATCAGCCCGCAGTGGCACGTGCGGATGCAGGCGGCGTTCCAGTCCTATACCGACAATGCCGTGTCCAAGACCATCAACTTCGCCCAGGACGCCACGGTGGACGATGTGGCGGAAGCGTACCAGGCGGCCTACACGCTGGGCTGCAAAGGCATCACGGTGTATAGGGACGGCAGCAAGGCCAACCAGGTGCTGAGCGCCGGGGACGGAACGGCGGCAATGGCGGCAGCCGATGCCGATGATGACGCGGTGGTTACCGGCGTGCGGGCGCCGCGGCGGCGTCCCCGCCAGATTCAGGGCATCACGGAGCGCGTCCGCACCGGACACGGCAATATGTATGTTACGGTCAACCTGGACGATGCCGGGAAACCCTTTGAGGTATTCGGGACGATGGGGAAGTCGGGCGGCTGCGATGCGGCGCTGCTGGAAGCGGTTTCCCGCCTGACTTCGCTGGCGCTGCGGGCCGGCATTGAAGCCGATGATGTCATCCGGCAACTGCAAGGGATAACCTGCTGCCCGGCCTGGGACGACGGCACGCTGGTGCGCTCCGGCCCGGACGCGGTGGCCATCGTATTGGGCAACATTGTTGGCGGCGGCGACGCCTCCGGCGCACCCGACGGGATGCAGCTGCCCCTGCATACCGCCGCATCCGGCACGGCCGGCTACGGCGGCGCCGGGCCGGACGCCCTGGCCTGGATGCCGGCGCCGGCGCCCATGCCGTCCGCATTAGGTAACGGCGGCGCGCCGACGCCTACGCACACGGCGGGCTGGAACGGCAGCGGCAACGGGAACAGCAACGGCAGCTACGCCCGTCGCTGCCCGGAATGCAACGGCCCCACTGTGAACCAGGAAGGATGCGTAACCTGCTACGCGTGTGGGTGGAACAAGTGTGAATAGGCGGGCGCTTTCCCCAAGCGTCTGGATTCCGGCTTGCGCCGGAATGACGGTTGGGGGATGCGCCGGAATGACGGTTGAGGGGCGCCGGAATGACGGTTGGGGGATGCGTCGGAACGACGGTTGGGGGATGCGCCGGAACGACGGTTGGGGTGCGCCGGAATGACGGCAGTCTATTTCGCACACGCTGCGGCAACAGGAGATTCGCTATGCCCGGCCAGCCTGCCGGCGGGCTGCACGAACAAACCGCGAATACTATTATCGCCCGTTGGCTGAATACTACCGGGCGCTGCTGGACGGCCGCCGGCGACCGCACCCGGATGATGGCCGGCAGCAATGAACGCCCTGACATCATCATCACCGAGGGCGGGCGGATGCCGGTGGTCATTGAGTGCGAGTATGATGACCAGACGCGCCCGGCCATCGGCGACGCGCGCCGGCGGCTGGGCAAAACGCTGGTGAACGAAACCCGTCCGCTCACCGAAGTCATCGCCATAGGCATTGCCGCCATCTGCAAAAGCGACAGCGACGAACAGTTTCTCCGGCGGCTGGAGCGCAACGAACCCATCTTGACCGTGCAGCTGGTTTCGCAGTATCAGGATGGCGATGGCGTCAAAATCTGGCCGGATGCGCCGCTGCGGGCTACTCCTGATGACCTGGCGGCCTATTGCGAATACGCGCAAGTTCCGCAAGCGGTGATTGACCGGGAAAGCGAAAGCATCGCCCGTCAGATTGCCGCCGCCGGCAAGAAACTGCTGGACAGCATCTCTCTAACTGCCACTGCCGCCGCCGCCACGCTGGCCGCCCTGCGCCAGCATACCGGATGCGACTCCGACCAGCAGGCTGCCGTTACCGCCTGCGCCATCTGGCTGATTGCCATTGACTTGCAGAATGACCTGGCCCAGTACAGCGTCAACCTGCAACGCCGCAGCCTGCAATCTACCCACGGACTGAAACAGGCGGCGCTTTTGGGCCGGCTGACGGAGGAGGATGTCCTGGAACAGTGGCGCATCATCGCCGGCGTCAACTATCTGCCGGTGATTGAGCTGGCGATTGACACCCTCAACGCCGGGATGATGGGGCCGGATCCGAGTGATGTATTGGAACTGCTGCATAACCTCAGCCAGCAGCTGAATGCCCTGTCCGCCAAGCATATCTACAACTTTGCCGGCGAACTCTGGCAGCGCATCGTACCGGACCGGGAGGAACGGGCGGCGCACTACACCAAGCCCGAAATCGCCGAGCTGCTGGCCACGCTGGCGGCCGCCCGTTTCGCCAGGCGCAGCGCGCCGCAGCTGGCCGAACTCAACCTGATGGACGCGGCCAGCGGCACGGGTACGCTGATGGGCGCCGGGGAACGGGCGTTGCGCCGGCAGTATGCCGCGCAAGGGGGACGAGACCCCAATCTGCACCAGCAGCGGATGGAAAATCACATTTACGCTATGGATGTGAACGGCATCGCCGGCACCCTCACGGCCAAGCGGCTTACCGATCTGAATGTGGAGCAGGATTACGCCGGCAGCAGTATCGCCGTCATCACGGATCCGGCGGGGTCGCTGATTTTGCTGGATCCGAACATTACGGGGGTGTCGCAGGTGCTGGGCTACCGCAATGCCACACCAACGAAAGGCGTCAGTGGGGAACCGGGCTACTTTCATATCAAGCTGGGCGGGATTGACTGGTCGCTGATGAACCCGCCGTACAACCGCCCGCGCCGGGGACGCCAGCAAGCCACCAGAGGATTAGAGCAGCCCCGCGCCGCCGCCAAACGGCATAAATACCTGATGTCCCACGGGCAGGCGGGCTTGGCCAGTGATTTCGGCAACTTGAGCAACAT
>CBDBDN010000002.1:0-63936 GCA_965203855.1 Dehalococcoidia bacterium | reverse complement strand
CGCGGAACCGCCGCAACTAATCGTGTTGACCTACCGGGGCGACCCGGATAATCCGGCCAACAACCTGGGTTTGGTCGGCAAGGGCATTACTTTTGACACCGGCGGCATCTCGCTGAAGCCGGCCGCCAACATGGAAGCGATGAAAGGGGATATGGCCGGCGGCGCGGCGGTGATTGCCGCAATGCGCGCCATCGGAACGCTACAACCCCGCATCAATGTTACCGGCCTTGGTCGCGGCTACCGAGAATATGCCCGGCGGCCGCGCCCAACGCCCCGGCGATGTGGTAACGGCAATGAACGGCAAGACTATTGAGGTCATCAATACCGATGCGGAAGGGCGGCTGGTATTAGCCGACGCAATGTGCTATGCCCGCAGCCTGGGCATTACCCGTTTGGTGGACATCGCAACGCTGACCGGCGCAATGGTGGTGGCGCTGGGCAAAGCCTGCACCGGGGATGATGGGCAACTCGGCGGCGCTGGCCGAGGGCATCCGCAAGGCCGGGGCACGCAGCGGGGAACGGTTCTGGGAACTGCCCATGCTAGAGGATTACCGGGAGCTGATCAAGTCGGATGTGGCGGATATGAAAAACAGCGGCGGCCGGCCGGCGGGCAGCATTACGGCGGCGATGCTGCTGCGGGAGTTCGCCGAGGATGCCGAATGGATGCATCTGGACATCGCCGGGACATCCACCGCCGCCGCCAATAAGGGCCATCTCGTCAAAGGCGCCACCGGAACGCCAACCCGCACGCTGGCGCAGCTGGCAATGGATCTGGCGGCGGAAAACTAGCGCATCGTATGGCCTAGCCGGCCGCTGCGGACAGCGCATCCGTTGCTAACCCACTCAAATCAACCCCGTCCAACTGTCGGCCTTGTACGCCCGTCAGCCGCAGCGGGCTGCCGTAGCGGGTAATGCGGATGCGATCCAGGGCGTCTTGCCAAGGGGCCAAGTAGTCGCAAGTGCCATCTCCGTTAGGGTCGTCGCTGCCGGCCAAGCTTTCGCCGGCGGGCAGCGTGATGGCAACGGTGTCCGTAGTGATGTTATCGCCGGCGGGGGATGGGGCCAGCAGCATTAGCGGCAGGTCGCTTTCGGACAAGCCGGCAGGCCGCAGCAGCGCGCGCACGGCAGCGGATACGCCATGCATCCCGAAAATCACCAGCTGGGCGAATGACGCTCCGCGCTGCTCAAACTCGGTACGGTAGCGGCGAAAGATTTCGTGCGCCGCCGTATCCGTTGGCCGTACCAGAAACAGCGCCATTGCCGGAAAACCGTCGGCAGCCGGAGAGGCGGCGCACAGCGCATCCCGCCAGCGGAGCAGCTTGTCGTGGTCGTGCGTATCGTAATGATGGTGCATAAAATCAGCCTTGCCCATAGGCATCTTGCAGCCGCCGGATGTCCAGTTTCTGCATTTGGAGCAGGGCCTCGATAACCGCCGTGCCCCGTTCGGGGTCATGAATCATAGCGGGCAGGATGGCCGGCACAATCTGCCAGGAAACGCCGAACTTGTCCTCCAGCCAGCCGCACTGCACCGGTTTGCCGCCGTCCGCCAGGAGACGCTCCCAGTAGTAATCCACTTCCTCTTGGGTATCGCAGTTGACTACGAAAGATATGGCAGGAGTGAAAGGAAGGGCGGGATGGCCGTCAAAGGCGATAAAAGGCTGCCCGTCCAGCTCAAAGGCGACGGTGGCGCTGCCCTCGGCCGGCCCTGCGCTGAACCGGGCTGAGGCGGTAATGCGGGCGTTGCGGAACACCGCAACATAGAACTCGGCGGCCTCTTGCGCGCGGCCCTCCAGCCACAGGAAGGGCGTGATTCTGGAAGTGGCTATTTGCATAGCGATAGCGATAACCTCCGGTGCGGTGGGCGATGCCAAGGGTTGGCGTCAAACGGATTGCTTTGTGCGGTTAGGGGCGTTGGATGTAGAAAGAGGAACGGGGGCAATGGCCCGTGTTTTCCCGCCGCCGTTTCCGGGCTTTGTCGCGCACCGCGTCATTATAGCCCCGGTAATAGGACTCTCCGAAAGCCTGCTCAAAGCTCTCGGCCCAGCCTTGCGCGAAGCCCTCGGCCTTGTACTGCTCGCGCAGCTTCGCCCGTTTGCGGGCCGTGTGTTCACTAATCCAGTCGGCGATTGCCATAGCTGTCTCCTTGATTGGCTAGATTTGCCGCGGGATAGCGGCGTCGGGTCAAGAGGGCTTGTCGGCCCTACCCGACGGAGGGCGTTGGGGGTTGCCCTCTTTTCCGTCGGAATAGCCGATATAATAGCCTTCATCTCGGCCTTCAACCCGGCCCTCATCTCGGCCTTCAACCCGGCCTTCAACCCGGCCCTCATCCCGGCCTTCGGCCCGCCACCGTTCCCGGTTGCGGGCATTGCGATCCCTGATCCAGTCTGCGACTGCCATACTAATCTCCTTGATTTGCACCAGGTCCCAAGATACGAAACCGGACGCTACGAAACTGGCGCCGATGCCCAGTATGATGTTGAGGGCTATCGTGTCCGGCGTGTCGTCAGGGGAGCGATACTTGAGTTGCAAAACGGTCACGGCGATGGAACCCGAATTGCCGCCGGTCAGCGTCAAAGCTTGGAACAAACGCCGGTCTTTGCGATTGATGCCCCAGATAGTCTCGCGGTCGTCGTCCGGGGGCGAATCTGCGCCGGCACAATCCGCCCCGGTTTCGTCCGGTGGTTCGCTTTCCCTCATTATACATTCTCCGTCGGGTTGCCGAAACGGCGCCTTCCGACTCGTCTAGCCGCCGCTGCCACTGTCAAACTGCACCAGAATGCCGTCCGGGTCATACACGAAAATGCTGGATACCGAGCCGTCGGCATTGGTGAACCCGTCCAGCGGCCCCGCCATCTCCACGCCTTTGCTAATCAGCTCGTCGGCCAGCGCTTTGACATCGGGCACCGTAAAAGAAATGTGGCTGATGCCTACCTGGTCCAGTTTGATGGGCGCGCCGTCAGGGTTGTCGCCGGGATGGCTGGTCATCACCAGTGTGGGGATGGCGCCGTCGCCATAGGACAGGATGGCCTGCCGGCGCGTAGCCCGGTCGTGGGCGTACACATGGGGCAGCCCGCCGGTAGCAGTATCCTGCACTCGGTCCACGGTAACGGTCATACCCAGGATGTCCCGGTAGAACTTCAGCGATTCGTCCAGGTCGCGGACGCAGACGGCGATGTGAGAAACGCCGGACGCTTGCATAGCCATAACGATAACCTCCAATACGGTGGGGGAATGCGGTAAGACGGGCGCGCGGCCGCTAACCAGCCAGCAGCCGCGCCCAATGCTAATGCGCCGAATTGGGGATGTCAAAAACGCCGCCGGCAGCGGATCCGTTCATCCCGCGCGTACTTTGCGAGCATTTTCCGCTTCGCCCCATCTTTCTACCCGCCGCCATACCAAGACCAGCGCGCCAAAGCCCATGACCAGCGCGCTGGCATCCGTTGCCGGAAACGACCACCAGACGCCCCACACTCCAATGGCGTAAGACAGCGCAAAGACCCACGCCAGCAGCAGCAGTATCCTTTGGGCAATCGTCAACGCCAGCGACGGCCACGCTTTGCCCAACGCCTGGAACGCAATGGAACTGATGAACTCGACGCCTACTATCGGCAGCGCCAGCAGCGCCACGCGCAAGGCGGCGCCCGCTTCCGGGGGCAGGGCGTTGTCCCCGGCGAACAACCCGACCAGCGGCCCGGACAGCGGCAGCAAAACCCCCGCCATTATCGCGCCGGCCGCCGTTGCCCCCAGGCAGCTCTGCCATATCGCCTGTCGCACCCGGCGATAATTGCGCGCTCCGTAGTTGTAGGCCGCCAGGGGCAGATACGCCAGCGCCGCCCCGATAAACGGCGCCAGCGCAAATTCCAGCACCGAATTGATGACGCCCAGCAGGGCGATGTAGCCATCGCCGCCGGCATACCGGCTCAAAATGTTGTTGATGACTACGATAACGATGGAACGCCCCACTTCAATGATGCAGATGGGCATACCCAGCGCGATCACCTGCCCCAGCAAGGCCGGCCGGGGCCGCAGGGCATCGGCGGTAATACGCAGCGCGCTGCGGCCCGACCAGTAGAACCAGGCGGCGTACAGCACGGAAATGCCCTGCGCCAGCACCGTGGCCGCTGCCGCTCCGGTAACGCCCCAATCCAGCATCAGAATGAACACGGCGTCCAGGATTACATTGACTACCGCTCCGCCGGACAGCACCAGGGTCGCCGCAATGGGGCGTCCCTCGGCCATAAAAAGGTTGTTGGCCGTCATCGCCAACATCGGCAGGATACTGCCGGGCAGGATGATGACTAGATACTGCCGCGCATAGCCCGCCGTATCCGGGGACGCCCCCAGCAGGCCGATGATGGCGTCCAGCTGCGCCAGGCCGACGCCGGCCATCAGGGCGTAGATGGGGATGAGGATTGCCAGCGCCGCGCCGATTACCCGGGACGCCAATCGGTAGTCGCCCGCGCCCAAAGCCCGCGATACTACCGACATACCGCCCAAGCCGGTCAACAGCCCCAATCCTACCGCCAGCATCTGCGCTGGAAATGCCACCGACAGGCCGCTTAACCCGGCCACGCCGACTACATTGCCGACAAAGGCGCGGTCAATGATGCTGTACAGCGCCATTACGATAATGGCCAGCATCGGCGGAAAGGCCATCTGCAACAGGAGCCGCCACATCGGGGAGTTCCCCATGGCGTCCGCTTGACGGGTGGAATGGCGGTCGGATGGCATTTCTAGAGAGGGGACGGCGGCTTTGACCGGTCTGCCGGGCAATGCTAAAATCAGGTAGGCATATCTTACAATAATCCTCAACCCCGGATGCGCCGGCTAACGGTGGTAGCCCAGAATGCGGCATCGTCCGCAGCAAACAACAGGAAGCAGCGCAGTAGTCAACGACATAGCGATTCCGTCCATAGCCATCACCGCGCATTTGCATTCATATTCCATTCAAGGAGGTGTCCGATGTCCGGTCATTCCAAGTGGTCAACCATCAAACGGCAGAAGGGCGCTAATGACGCCAAACGGGGGGCGCTGTTCACCAAGCTGGCGCGCAACATTGCGCTGGCCGTGAAAGAGGGCGGCGGCGGCGATCCCGAAATGAACTTCCGGCTGCGGATTGCCATCGATCAGGCCAAATCCAACAATATGCCGCAGGACAACATACTGCGTTCCATCCGCCGGGCTACCGGCGCCGGCGGCGAGGGTATGGAGGACCTGTCGGAGGTAACTTACGAGGGCTACGGGCCGGCCGGCGGCGCCATCCTGGTCAAAGCCCTGACCCCCAACCGCAACCGCACCGCCTCCGAAGTGCGCTCGGTTTTCAACAAGACTGGCGGCAACCTGGGCGAAGCCGGCTGCGTCGCCTGGAACTTTGAGACCAGGGGCGTCATCACGATGGCGATTGACGACGATGGCCTGGCCGAGGAATTGAGCCTGGCCGCCATCGATGCCGAAGCTGATGATGTCAGGTTTGAGGACGGCATCCTGGAAGTGTACACCGCGCCGGAAAGGCTGCTGTCGGTGAAATCCGCACTGGAAAGCGAAGGCGCCGAGCCCTCCGCCGCCGATGTAGCGATGGTGCCTAAAACCGTCGTGGCGCTGGAATCCAAAGCGGCGGAGCAGACCCTGCGTCTGCTGGACGCTTTGGAGGAGCTGGCCGACGTGCAGAAAGCCTATACCAACGCCGATTTCCCGCCGGAAGTGCTGGAACAGTACGGCGCGGCAGCCTGATGCGCGTCGTCGGCATCGTCATTCCGGCGCCGGCCGGAATCCGGCGTCGTAACCCGCAACTGCGGTAATGGAATCGGCAGCCATAGATTCCGGCTTGCGCCGGAATGACGGTTTAAGGTGCCGAACTGATGGTTGGGAATGTTGGACTGACGGTTTAAGGTGCCGGACCGACGGCTGGGGCACTGGAATGACGGTGCCGGGCAACGAAATGACGGTTGGGGATGACGGAGCTAACTAATTCCGATGCGCGTACTGGCTATTGATCCCGGCACTCTGCGGATGGGCTACGGCGTGATTGACGCCGGCCCGGCGCCGGCAGCGGACGACTACGGCGTCATCGCGCTGCCGGCGGCGATGCCCATTGAGGAACGGCTTTACCAGCTGCATACCCATATCCTCAATATGATTCACGTTTTCCAACCGGACGCCATCGCCGTTGAGGATCCTTTTGTAGGCAAAGGGGAGCGGGCTTTCGTCAAGTCGGCCCTGGCCATCGGGCAGGCGCAGGCGGTAGTGCTGATTGGCGCCGCCAGCCAGGGCGTTCCGGTGCATCGCTACGCTCCCGCTACCGTCAAGCGGGCCGTAACCGACTACGGCGCCGCCAGCAAAGAGCAGGTGCAGCGGATGGCCGCAGCAACCCTGGCGTTGACCGCAATGCCCGAATCGGACGCCGCCGACGCGCTGGCCGTGGGCTTGTGCCACTTGCAGGAAAGCCGGGTCAGTGACCTAACGGCGCGAGAAATCACGCCCGGCCAGGAACGCTGATTTATGCTGGTTGGCGTCCAGGGCGCGCTGGAAGCCGTTGGCCCCGACTGGGTAAATGTTCGGGTAGGCGGCATTACGCTGCAAGTTTTGGCGCCGGCATCGGCAGTCGCCGGGCTGGGCGCCGTCGGGGACGCCGTCCGCCTGCACACCGTGCTGCGAATACAGAACGACCAGCCGGTGCTGTACGGATTTCCCGATGCCGGCGCCGTTGAACTGTTCGGCGCTTTGACCGGCGTGTCCGGGATTGGCCCGCGCTCGGCGTTGGCGGTGCTGTCCGAGCTGGGCGGCGACGGGTTCCGGCAAGCAGTAGCCGCAGAGGATGTAGCGGCGTTGAGCCGGGCGCCGGGCGTCGGCCGGCGCATCGCCCAGCGCATCGTGCTGGAGTTGCGGGGCAAACTGCCGGAAGCCGACGCCGGAGACCGGCCGCCCGGCGTCGCCGGCGGCAACGCCGAGGCCATCGAAGCCCTCACCGCGCTGGGTATGTCGCTGTCCGACGCCCGCCAGGCGGTAGCCAACCTGGATTTGCCGCCGGATGCCGCCACCGAGGACAAGATACGGCAGGCGCTGCTGGGAATGGGCGGGAGCTAACCCGCCGCCCGGTATGGTATATTGCGACAGCCGCCGGGCGATGCCGGTCGGGTTGACGCCGGCGGAGAAAAGGGCCGCCGCCGCGCTCTGCCAATCAAATTGAACCAACAGAGGGGAACGCTTATGACCACTGCCCAGGCCGATCCGCGGGTCAATGCGGATAACTGGTACAACGGCGTCTATTACCCCGAAACGGACGACTTACCCTTGCCGGACGGATTTGAGCAGGAACCGCTGTTTGAGCAGGTTACGCCCATACTGCGGGCGTATCTGCAACAGCACTACGATGTAATCGTCAGCGGGGATACCTTTCTCTACTACGAGGAAGGCAACCCCCGGCGGGTTGTAGCGCCGGACTGCTATGTAACTTTCGGGGTGAACCGCAGCGCGGTGCGCCCGCACAATTCCTATTTCACCTGGCACGTAGGCCGGATACCGGATTTCGTGCTGGAGATTGCGTCGGAAAGCACAAAGCGGCAGGATTTGCGCGAAAAGCCCGTCCTGTACGCCAATTTGGGCATCGGAGAGTACTGGCGTTATGACGCTACGCCGGACAGCCGGCACTACGGAACGCCGCTGTACGGCGGGCGTCTGGTCGCCGGCGAGTACCAGCCGATGCCGATTGTAACCGAGCCGGCCGGTATGCTGCGCGGCCACAGCCCGGCGCTGGGCATTGACCTATGCTGGGACGACGGACGGCTGCGCTTTTACGACCCGGCGCGGGATGTATGGGTGCCGGACTACTACGAATTACTGGAAACGGTAACTGCGGCAACCGACCAGACGGAAGCGGCCCGGCTGGACGCAGAGTCTGCTCGGTCGGAGTTGGAAACGGCCCGCGCGTCCGCCCGGTCAAAAGTAGAAACGGCCCGGCTGGAAGCGGAGTCAGCTCGGCTAGACGCAGAGGCCGCCCGGTCAGAATTGAGGGCATCCGAGGCGCGGATGGCCGAAATGGAAGCCGAGCTGCGCCGTCTGCGCGGCGAAGCATAGCCGGCCGGACGCCGGGAGAAACGGACGTACGCACGGGAGAAATGGATTATGCCGGACTTTCAGCTGACGGCCGATTTCAAAATGACGGGCGACCAGCCCCAGGCCGTCGACCGCCTCGCCGCCGGCGTACACGAAGGGGCGCGCTATCAGACCCTGCTGGGCGTTACCGGCAGCGGCAAAACCTTTACGATGGCCAATATCGTGCAGCAGGTGCAGCGGCCTACTATCGTCATTGCCCACAACAAGACGCTGGCGGCCCAGCTGGCTACCGAGTTCAAGGAATTCTTTCCGCACAACGCGGTTGAGTACTTCGTTTCCTACTACGATTACTACCAGCCGGAAGCCTACATCCCCCGCACCGATACCTACATCGAAAAGGACAGCAGCATCAATGAGGAGCTGGACAAGCTGCGCCTGGCGTCCACCACATCGCTGCTGACGCGCCGGGATACGCTGATTGTGGCCTCAGTGTCCTGCATCTACGGACTGGGCGATCCCTCTGATTACTTTGAGATGGTGGCCCACGTCGCAGTCGGGGAGGAATACAACCGCCGCGCCCTGTTGCGGCAGCTGATTGATATGCAGTACGAGCGCAACGACACCGACCTGGCGCGGGGGCGGTTCACAGTGCGCGGTGATACGCTGGAAATCGTGCCGGCCTACGAGGAATACGCCGTCCGCATCCAGTTTTTCGGCGACGAAGTGGAACGCATTCTGACGCTGGACACGCTTACCGGCGAAGTGCTCAACGAGCGGCAGGATTTCTCCATCTATCCCGCCAAGCATTTCGTAACCAGCCGGGAAAAGCTGGACGCCGCCCTGATTGACATTGAGGCGGAAATGCGGGAACGAGTGGACGAACTGCGGCGGCAGGACAAGGTATTGGAGGCGCAGCGCCTGGAACAGCGCACTCGCTACGATATGGAAATGCTGGACGAAACCGGCTTCTGCGCCGGCGTCGAGAACTATGCGCGTCATCTTTCCCGGCGCCCGCCCGGCAGCCCGCCTTGGACGCTGCTGGACTATTTCCCGGATGACTACCTGATGTTCGTTGACGAGTCGCATATGACGCTGCCGCAGGTGCGCGGTATGTACAACGGCGATATATCGCGCAAGACGACGCTGGTGGAATTCGGATTCCGGCTGCCCTCGGCGCTGGACAACCGGCCCCTGCAATTCACGGAGTTTGACGAGCACATCAACCAGGTAGTGTATGTATCCGCTACCCCCGGCCCGCTGGAGCTGGAACGCGCCGGCGTGGCAGTGGAGCAGGTAATTCGCCCCACCGGGCTGCTGGACCCGACCATTGAAGTCAAGCCTACCGACGGCCAGATTGACGACCTGCTTTACGAAATCCGGCAGCGCGTGGATCGACAGGAACGGGTGCTGGTAACTACGCTCACCAAGCGGATGGCCGAGGAACTGGCCGATTACCTCTCCGAAACGGGCGTCCGCAACCACTACCTGCATTCGGACATTGAGACGCTGAACCGGGTGGAAATCCTGCGCGACCTGCGGCTGGGCATCTATGATGTAGTAGTGGGCATCAACCTGCTGCGGGAGGGGTTGGACTTGCCCGAAGTCAGCCTGGTAGCCATTCTGGACGCCGACAAGGAGGGCTACCTGCGTTCCAACACATCACTGATCCAGACCATTGGCCGCGCCGCCCGCCACGCCTCAGGCCATGTCATAATGTACGCCGACCGCATCACCGACTCGATGCGGCGCGCCATTGACGAAACCTATCGCCGGCGCGGCATCCAGGACGCGCACAACAAGCAGTACGGCATTGAGCCGCAGTCCATCCACAAGGCCGTCAAGGACATTACCGAAGGCATCCGGGGCGTGGCCGAAACGAAAGCCGCCTACCAGACCGCCCGCGAGGAAATGTCCCGCGACGATATGTACCGCGTCGTCAAAGACCTGGAGTTCCAGATGAAAGAAGCGGCCCGCTCTCTGGAGTTTGAAAAGGCGGCCCACCTGCGGGACGAAATGCTGGAACTAAAAAAACTGCTGGCAGTTGAGGGCAAAATGCTGGCGGTAGGGTAGGATGGGAATAACGGTGAGTTTGACGCCACACCTCTAAACACCAACGTTGCCTAGTATCTTTTGGCGCCCCTGTTCCCGCGTTAGTTGCTCCCGTATCTGTTCCCGGTAGCCTACCGAATTATAAGCGCAAAAAGGTATGGCGCGCCCGTCGGGGGTAAGTATGCCCACGCAGCATTTCATCACTTGCTTGACATTGAAAGTGTAGGCGTCCAAAAAGTCCTTGATGGCAATCTGAAAGATATGGTTTTTGAGATGGTTCACTTCGTAAGGCAAATCCAGGCCCGGCCCGCAGGCGCATTCAAACTGCCCGGCCGTCTTTGCCGTGCCGGCTACCGCTGACGCCGACCACAGGCCCTCTAGCGCAGCCCGGATGTCGGCGGCATTAGGCGCCTGCGGCAAGGCGCGGTTCGTAATATAGTCCAGATACTGGTCAATATCCAGCAAACGCGGCAGTGGCGTAACCCGGTCGCCGTCCACAAAGAGATACGAATTCACCTGGCAAGTCGGGAAACAGCAGGGTACGGGAACGAAGTCATCCGTTATGAACCGGCCGGCCGTCTGCTCAACGATGCCGTGAATGATGTCGGGGACGGTTACGCGCGTCATCGGGTCAAATGGAATGTGGCGCCCCACATGAGTAACCGGCTGGAACACCGCGCCGCGCACCGCCGGATGTTTCAGCCCGAACTCCACGATGGCGCCCACTTCATCGGTATTGACGCTCCGCTCAATTGCAGCCACCAGCACGGCGGTGAGGCCGGCGTCCGCCATCCGCTCCAGGGCGCGCATCTTGCTGTCCAGCAGCGGCTCGCCCCGAATGGTGCGGTAGGTTGCCTCGCGCAGGCCGTCAAACTGGAAATAAACCACTGGATCCAGAGCCGCCATTTGCGCCAGAAAACGGTCATCCCGCGCCAGCCGGACGCCGTTAGTGTTAATCATCACCTGGCGGATGCCCCGATCTCGGGCCGCCTGTATCATCTCCGGCAGCTGCGGATGAATTGTCGGCTCGCCGCCGCTGAACTGCACTACTTCAGGGTCGCCCTCTATCTCCACAAAACGGTCCAGCATACCTTCCACCTGCTCCAGCGTCAGGCTGTATCCGATGCCGGCGTTGGCAAAGCACACCGGGCAGTTCAGGTTGCAGGCGGTATTGACTTCAATCAAAGCCAAGCAGATGTGCTGCTTGTGCTCCGGGCAAAGGCCGCAGTCCAGCGGGCAGCCTTCCTTCACCTCAGTGCTGAAATCCAGCGGAATCGTGCCGGGCTTATTAAAGCGGATGCTGCCCACATACATTTCGGCATCAGAGCTGATGATGCCCTCAAACCAGCCGTGCGCCGGGCAGCGTTTCCGCATATAGACCTTGCCGCTGCGGATGATAACCTGCGCGTCAATGACGGCCTTGCACTCCGGGCAGATGGAACGGGTCAGCTCGTGAAAGATGTAGTCGGCATCCTGCTTGACGGCAGGGCGGGCAGTGCTCAAAACGCGCTCCTTATTCCGGCGGGGTAGTGAGCTGGTTTCCGTTCTGCACCGGTACATAGGTAACGCCGTAGGTTTGGGTGCAAGTTTGTGCGCCGTCCGTAATGCCCACGCCGGCAACGACGGGGATTGACTGGCCGTTGAGATGGCGCGGCCGATACTCTTGGAGGACTTGGCGCAAAATCTCGGCGCGGTCGGCAGCCCGGTACACATCCTCGTTATCCACCTGGTACGATGCTTCCACCACCAGACACACCGGCTGGGAGTCGGAAATCCGGCGCCCGTAGATAAAAACGTCGGCGCGGGACAGGTTGCGAAACTGGTCAATGGTGATGAGGCCGGCCATCTGCGCTGCGCTGGCGATGCGGCGCAGCTCCCGCTTCGGTATCAGATCTTCCTCCTTTAGGCCAAAGAACTCGGCAAAGATTTCCGGGTTGCGCTCGCAGTAGATTTCCAGTCCCCAGCCTTTCAGAGTGCCGACATCTTGGTTGGTGCGGTGCTGTGCTTCCATCAGTTTGGCGATGGCGGCGTTAATCGCGGACATCTCTTTGTCGTGCCGGGCGTCACGCTCTTTCTGGGCAAGGCGGATTTCGGCCATTTCCCGGTTGTGCCGGTCGTCGCGCTCCGCGTTGGCCGTGTGCATTGCGGCCATCTCTTTGTCGTGCCGGGCGTCGCGCTCCGCGTTAGCCGCGCGCATCTCAATGATGGCGCGAGTGTTTTCGGCAGCGGCCTTGGTAGTCTGTTCCAGCAAGGCCCGGATTTCGGCCAGCGTCATCGGTTCCGACCCGTTGGCCGGCACGTTTGGGGTAGTCATAATCGGTATCAGTCTCCCTTTGAGTCAATTCTATGGTATCAGATCCGGCGGGTCAGCGTTTGCAGCTGCGCCAGGCCGGCGCTCAGCGTTCCCCCGTAAGGTTGCAGCCAATCCGGCGCTGCGGACGGATTTACCGACAGCCACGCCGTATCGCTGCCGCCAGCGCCGCCGTGCTGGGAGCTGATTTTGCCGTCCTGCCACCACTGCATCACCGTCGCTTTGGGGATTGCCCAGCAATGCGCGTCAAACGGACTGATGCCCAAACAGACGATGATGCTGTAATTCTGATCCCGAATCTGCTGAAATTTGTAGCCGCCGTTTTGCCATAGGGTGGAGCCTTTGACTTCGACACGCATCCCGCTGATAATTCGGTCGGCGTCGCTGTCCGGCGATGGCGCAACCTTCAGGCCGCAAGCGGCGCACCATTCTGCAAGCAAATCCTCAAAAGCTTTGCCCCTTGTGCGGGATGACGGTATGCTTTTCAGCCATTCAAACGGGCTGCCGGCCCATTGGTCACCCCCTTGCCGGTAGCGACTTGAGAGATTGTTAGCAACCGCAGCAAGCCGCCGGAATTCGGAATCGTATATTTGCGTAGTCATAATGCTTGTTACTCACAGCAGTTTAGGTTCGATCTCCGTTGTCTCGTCGTTTTCACCAACCCCGCTTACAACGATACCATACGGCCCCAGCCGCCGCCGCATCACCGCCACTGCCTCCAGGTTGCTGTCCACCAGCGTGAACTCCCGCCCTTCCAGATGCGCCGCCTCGCCCAGCGTCCCGCTGCCCGCGAAAAAATCCAGCACCCGGTCGCCCGGGTTGGAGTGTACGCGCACGATGCGCCGGATAATGTCCAGCGGCTTCTGCGTCGCGTACCCCGTCTTTTCTTTCCCCGTTACAATAGTATGCCACCAGACATCCGTCGGCGTCTTGCCCCGCGCCGCCTTTGCCGGCCCGGCCAGCCCCGGCGCCAGATAGGGAATACGATCTATCGCATCATAGTTATAGGTATAGTTCTGCGGATCTTTGGCGTACCACAAGATATTATCGTGCTTAGCCGGCCAGCGCGTTTTGGGCCGACCGCCATAGTCATAGGCCCAGATTATTTCATTGATGAAACATTCCCGCCCAAATATCTCATCCAGCATAACCTTGCAGTAATGCACTTCCCGATAGTCAATATGAAAAAAGAGGCTGCCGGCAGCGTCCAGCGTCCGGTACGCTTCCTGCATCCGGGGGCGCAGAAAGCCGATATAGTCGTCAAAAATGTCGCCGTAGCCGCTCTCTCCGACTACTTCGGTGCGGTAGCGGCGGCCCTGAAAACCGGTGCGGTCGCCGGCGGCGTCGGGCGTTACGCGGATGCGGGTACGCGACTGCGTCCGTCCGGTATTGAACGGCGGGTCAACATACGCCAGCTGAAACGCGCCGTCCGGCAGCGCCCGCAAGACATCCAGGTTGTCGCCGAGTATAATTTCGCCCATATCCTGCTATCCTCAACAAACGGCCGGCACCGACGTGTAGATTCCCGGTATAGCCGGCGCATTATCCGTTGCCCCGCCGCCGCCGTCAAACCGCCCATACCATCCTATCCTATCCCATCCTGCCCATCGTAGCATTCCATCAAGGTGGCACCCTATGACGAACCGGAACGACGACCATCCCGCCGGCCCGCTGGCCGGCGTCAAAGTCCTGGACCTGACCCAGATTATGGCCGGCCCGATGTGCACCCTGCTGCTCGCCGATATGGGCGCAGATGTCATCAAAATTGAGCGCCCCGGCAGCGGCGACGACACCCGCCGTATGGGCACCCGTCTGCCCAACGGATTCTCCGCCGGCTTTCTGGCTCTGAACCGCAACAAGCGCAGCATTGCCCTGGATCTGCGGTCGGATGACGGCAAGGCCGTATTTCGCCGCATGGCCGAAACTGCTGATGTAGTGGTGGAGAACTTCCGGCCGGGCGTAATGGAACGGCTGGGGTTGGGCTACGATGTACTGTCCGCCATCAACCCCCGGCTGGTCTATGCGGGCATCTCCGGCTTCGGCGGCACCGGCCCTTATCGCAACCGGGGCGGGTTTGACCTGGTGGCGCAGGGGATGAGCGGCCTGATGAGCGTTACTGGCTTCCCCGGCGGGCCGCCTGCCAAAGTGGGCGTGCCGATTACCGACATCGGCGCCGGCAGTTTTACCGCTTTCGGCATCCTCGCCGCCTACATTCACGCCCAGAGCGCCGGCCAGGGGCAGCAAGTAGATGCATCCTTGCTAGAGGCCGGCATCGCCTACACCGTTTGGGAATCGTCCGAATACTTCGCCGCCGGCGCAGTCCCCGGGCCGCTGGGCTCGGCGCACCGCGTCAACGCTCCCTACCAGGCCCTGCGTACCGCCGACGGCTACATCAACATCGGCGCCGCGTCGCAGCCCACTTGGGAGCAGTTCTGCCGCGCCATCGGACAGGATGCATTGATTGACGACCCGCGCTATCAGGAACCCAACGACCGCAAGGCGCGCGAAGCCGAGTTGGCCGAGCTGCTGGAAAGCATCCTCTCCGAACACACTACCGACTATTGGATGGAGCAGCTGGACGCCGCCGGCGTGGTAGCCGGCCCCATTTACGATATGGCGCAGGTATATGCCGACGAACAGGCGCAGGCCCGCGAGATGCTGGTAACTCTGGACGATGCGGAGCTGGGCCAACTCCGCAACATCGGCATCCCGGTAAAGCTGTCGGCAACGCCCGGCCGCATCCGCCGCCGCGCCCCCGCCCTCGGCGAGCATACCCGAGAAATCCTGCGGGAACACGGCTATGCGGATGCGGAAATTGCGGCGCTGGTTGCAGACGCAGTGGTTGGAACATAGGCTTGTATTCAGAGCTATGCCCTAGTGCGGCGCATTCTGCAATCCCATCGCGGCGCTAACGAACTGTCCCCTCAGTACAGCGCCAAGTCCAGTTTCTGCGCGGGCAGCCCTGGCGCCGCCTGCTGAATGGGGATAGTCCGACTATAACCGCATATCAGTCTATGTAAGGAATGCGCCGCCAAGGGGTTGGGGTTCGGATAGTCCAGCCGTGTTATGCTGTATAGCGTAGCGCCAATCAGGAAAGCAGTTGCAGGGGATATGATGCTGAACAAAATCACCGCCGCGATCGCCGTCATTATCGTAGCGTCCATAGTGGTTGCGGGCATACTGGCCTGGCGGGGGATTATTCCGCTGCCGGCATCCCTGCTGGCGCTGTTTGCCGGGGGGCGCGCGCCGGAATACTCGGCCCGGTTTTACCCGCCGGATACGCTGGCCTACGGCTGGATGACGCTGGCGCCCGGACAAGGGCAATTCAACGATATGCGGGATATTTGGCGGCGTCTTAACGATTACCCGGCTTTTGGCGACATTCTCGACGATTGGTACGATGACTTCCGCGAGGAAACCGGGATTGACTTTGAGGACGATGTAGTGCCCTGGATTGGGCCGGAAATCGCCGGCGCATTGATTGAAGTGAACCTGGATAACGACGGCGCAATGCCGGATGACGGGCTGGAGTTCTGGGACGGCTTCAAGGCTGCTATTACCATTGGAGTGCGGGATCAGGCCGCCGCCGCCGCGTTTCTGGATAAATGGCGCGCGTATATGGAACGGGAAAATGAAGCCGACTTTATCTCCAGCGAATACCGGGGCTATGGCATTTGGGTGGACGCTGGCAACTATCAAGCTTATGCTTTGACCGATGACTGGCTGGTATATGCTACCGACGAGGATACTCTCCAAGGCATCATTGACCGCATTGACGGCGTTGGAACCGACACGCTGGCGCAAGCCGACAATTTTGTGGCGGCGCGCGCCGCATTGCCGGAACGCCGTTTCAACTCCGGCTATGTTGACGCGCTGCGGCTGGCGGAACTGGCGGGCGACAGCTCTCCGTTAGGCTTCGGCGGCCTTTACGGGATTGCCGGGCAAACGCCGGAATGGACGGCGGCATCGGCGAGCTGGGTAGAACGCGGGATAGTTGCCGAAATGGTATCGACGGCGGCCGGCCCTTCCACGCTGACGCCAACGCCACTGGACGACCCGTCTGTAATGTTGCCCGACGATACGATGGGGTTTGCCGCCCTTTCCTTTGACCCGGATGTTGACCACTGGCGCGCCGCCCTTGCCAAGTATCGGCTGACTGACATTCTGCCTTACGGACTGTTGGACGAAATCAACTATGGCCTGGCGGGAATGTCGCCCGACGGCGCTGCTCCGGAGGATGACGCCACGCTGGCCGACGCTCTGGATCTGGGCTTTGAGATGGCCGAGGAGTTCACCGGCATTGACCTGGAATCCGGGTTCTTTGACAATTTGGCCGGCCGGCTGATTGTTGCCGTGCGCGAGTTCAATTTTGACGCTGTTGACCAAGAACCGGCGGAAACATCCGTTGACGCTGCGCTGCTGCTGTCTTACCGCGATGATGGCAAAGACGGCCTGGCAACGACGATGCAGGACATCACCGAACTGGTTGAGCAGTTCGTCTTTATACGCAGCGAGTTTGCGGATGTCGGCGGGGCCGACCAGGCAACGGTGTTTCCTATTGATGGAACGGCCTATGCGCCGGGTTATGTGATGCACGACGGCTATTTGACGCTGGGCAGCACCACCGCGGCAATGTCGGCTATCGTGGAACGACAGAACGGAGCGGGCGCAACGCTGTCGGGCGATGCGGAATATCAGCGCGCCATCGGGTTCCTGCCCAACCGACAGCGGCAGTTTCTGGGGTACATTGACGCCCGGAACATCGTCGGGCAGTTCTCTGCCGACGATTTGGATCTGGAATCAGAGGAACGCTACCGGATACTGGCCGAAGGCATTGGAGTAATCGCCATCAGCGGGGCGATGCCGGACGGGGCATTCAGCCGGGGCGCCGCGGTGCTTACGCTGTTCCCGGAGTAGGCAAGCGGCGGCGATTAGGCGCAAACCGGCCGTATAGAGCATAGGGCGAATGGTTATTCGCCCCTATTGCGGTACGACTTCCAGCGCGGAACCGTCGTTAAGGCGGTAGATATAAAACTGGCGGTCGACGGTGAATATGCGGCGCTGAGCCAGGCTTTCGGCGGCGGCGACTATCGAGGCGTCGGCCATGTCCATTGGGGTATCGTGGTATTGCTCCATTAATTCGGCCATGCGAATGGTTTCCGACGGGGTCAGTTGGTGCAACAGGAGTTGTCCTCTGAAATGCATACTCCAAAGGGCGGCTTGATAGCGATAGCCGCCATATCGCCCCAGCAGGTACATTGCCTCGTTAAGGCAGGGCCAGGTAGTAACCAATGGGGCAGCCAAGTCGGGGTATGCGGCAGCACAGGCGACATGGTGCTGGTCATCTACATCAAGCAAAGCGACCAGAGGGCCGGCATCGGTTAGAATCATTCCTGCCCCGATTGCTCGCGCCGGGCGCGTTTTTTGGCGTAGCGTTGCCGGGCTTCCTCTTGCTCGCGTTGGTACTTTTCCCAGAGCAGCTCGGTGAATTGCTTGCCGGTATCTACCGACATCGAACCTCCTTGCGGGCCGAGTTCGCTGCTGTTAATAACGCCTATCAGATTTGCTTCCTGCAAAAAATCCGCCAGCGTTTCGGGGCGTTTCTTTTTCGCAGAGATGCTGTCGGGTTCGGTCGGGTCGGCGTCTGCGCCGCCGCCGATGGCGGGCAGGAAGTGCATTTCGCTGTCGGCGTTGACCTGTTCCATCAAGCCGAGCTGGCTTACGTCGCCGTCCACGATTACGGCCAAGCCGGGGGTGATGTCGTCCAGCTCCGCATCGTAGAGGAGCTCTTTGATGCCGGGATGCAGCCGCTCCAGGTTGTTGATAACCTGACGCACGGTAGCGCCGTCAACCGACACCCGGTCGGGGGCGCCGGTGATGCGCTGCATCTGGGGGGGTATCCATACTTCTGGCATATCAGCATCCTTTCGCACGGACGGACGGGCTGGGGCGGGGCGGTGCGCCAAGGTCGCCGCAGCCCCGCCCGGTTGATTATCCGCCGTTCTGTTCCCAGAGGGCTTCCAGCACATTGCCGGGGTTCATCGGCAGGACGGCCATCCGCACGCCGACAGCGTCGTTGATGGCGTTGGCGATGGCGGCCATGGGAGGGACGATCGGCACTTCGCCGACGCCGCGCACTCCGTAGGGATGGTTGGGGTTGTCCACCTCAACGATGCAGGTGTCAATCATGGGCAAGTCCAGGCTGGTGGGCATCCGGTAGTCCAGGAAGCTGGAATTGACCATGTGGCCGGCGTCGTTGATGTAGTATTCCTCGTTGAGGGCCCAGCCGATGCCCTGCACGGCGCCGCCCTGGATCTGCCCCTCAACATAGGACGGATGGATGGCTTTGCCGGCGTCCTGGACGGCGGTATAGCGGACGACTTCCACTTTGCCGGTATCCTCGTCAACCTCAACATCTACAATGTGGACGCCGATGCAGGGGCCGGCGCCGCCGGGGTTGACGCCGCCGCGCCCGACGATGGGGCCGCCGGTAGGCACCTGCCGGGCGGCCATCTGCCGGAAAGTCAGTTGCAACTGGTCGTCGGCGCGGTGCTTCAGGACGCCGTCCTCATACAGCACATCATCCGGTTCCACTTCCCAGATGCGGGCGGCGCGGGCAATCATCTGCTGCTTGACATCCTGGGCGGCGGTGTAGGCGGCGAATCCGGTCTTGAAAGTAACGCTGCTGCCGCCGGTGTTGGAGGTAAAGCCGATACTGTCGGTATCGCCAATCTGCGGCCTGACATCCTCAACCGCAATGCCGAGCACTTCGGCAAGCTGCTGGGACACGGAGGCGCGGGTGCCCCCAATGTCCGGGGAGCCTTCGGTAAGGGTAACGGTGCCGTCGGGGTTGACCAGGGCGACGGCGGCGGCCGGCCCGGTGTTGTTGCCCCAGAAGCCGGCGGCAACGCCCCGTCCGCGCCGTTTGCCGTTCTGCTGGTTGCCTTTGGAGGCGGCGTAATGCGGGTGCGCTTTAGTGGCTTCCAGCGTCTCAATGTAGCCTACTTTGGGCGTCAGCGGGCCGGTGGGGCGGCGCGTGCCTTCCTTGGCGCTGTTCATCAGGCGCAGGTCGATGGGGTCGATACCGAGCTTGGCGGCCAGTTCGTCCAGCGCGACTTCGACGCAGAACGCCGCGGCCGGGGAACCGGGAGCGCGGTAGGCAGCCGTCTTGGGGCGGTTGACGACGATGTCGTAGCCCTCAATGCGCGTGTTGGGGATGTCGTAGGCGGCAAGTACGCAGTTGGCGGCGCCGGGAACGGGAGAGCCGGGAAAGGCGCCGGCCTCAAAAATCAGGTTCACTTCGGCGGCGGTGATTTTGCCGTCGTTAGTAGCGCCAATGCGGCAGGAAATTTCGGTGCCGGAAGTGGGGCCGGTAGCCTCAAAAACTTCGGTGCGGCTCATGGCAACCTTGACGGGAGCATGGGCTTTGCGGGCCAGCAGCGCGGCGATTGGCTCCATATAGACGGCCAGTTTGGCGCCGAACCCGCCGCCGATTTCCATAGGAATGGCCTTGACTTTGGAAACGGGAACTCCGACCAGGCGGGCCGTATGGTCGCGCACCGTAAAATGGCCCTGGCTGCTGGACCATACCGTAAGGCTGCCGTCATCGTGCCACATTGCGGTGCCGCTGTGCGGCTCAATGTAGCCCTGATGGACGGCGGAGGTATTGACGCTGCGTTCCACGATAGTATCGGCGGCGGCAAACCCGGCGTCCAGGTCGCCCATGTTGAACTCAAAGTGGTTGGCAATGTTAGTGCCGGCGGTTGCGTCGTCATCGTCCAGGATGCCGCCGGCGCGGGTAGCGGCGGTGTTGAAGGCGGCCAGGCGCTCGTGAAGCAGCGTTGCGTTGTCGGCCATGGCGTCGCGGGCGTGCATTACCGGGGGCAGCGGTTCGTACTCAACCTCAATCAGGGCCAAGGCTTCCTCGGCAGCGTGGGCGCTGACGGCGGCCACGGCGGCGATGGCGTGTCCCTTGTACAGCGCCTTGTCTTGGGCCATCACATTGTTGCTGAGGAACTTGAAGTTAACCATTGCGCCCTCGGCAAGGTCGGAGGCGCGGCCGGTCGGTTCCACAATATCGGCGCCGGTAACGACGGCGCGGACGCCGGGCATAGCCCGGGCTTTGCTGGCGTCAACGGATTTGATGCGGGCGTGGGCGTGGGGGCTACGCAGCACTTTGCCGTACAGCATACCGGGCAGGTTCAGGTCGGCGCTGTAACGGGCCAGGCCGGTAACTTTGTCGGCGCCGTCATGGCGTACCGGGCGCGTCCCGACAACCTTGTATTCCTTGTCGCTGGTGAGAACCATATTGGGCTTGTAGTCCAGCATCGGCAACTCCTCCTCTATCATCAGAGATTGGTCGGCAGAGATCGGTGATTCAGAGATCGGTCGGTTCAGAGCGCAGCAGAAGCGCAACGGCGGTTATGATAGCATATCGGCAGCCGGCCGGCGGGCCGGGTTGAGGTCGCAAAGTAAATTATTGGCTGCGGCGCCGTTCCTAACAGGCATAGGCGACGGCGGAGATACTGGCGCTGCGGCATTGGAGCAAGCGGATATGGCTAGGGACACGGACACCATCATTATCAAGGGATGCTTGAACGGGAGCCGAGGGCGGGAGCATAACCGCAATGTGCCGTGGACGCCGGAGGAGGTGGCGCAGGAAGCCGTGCGCTGCTACGAAGCCGGCGCATCTATCGTCCACATCCACGCCCGCACGCCCGACGGCGGCATCAGCTACGACCCGGCGTGGTACGCCCAGACCGATGCTCTGATACGGGCGCAATGCGACCTGGTTCTGAACCATACTACGGCGCGACAAGCGCACATCCCGGTTGAATCCGTAACCCGCTATCTGCTGGAAACGCCCCATCCGGTGGAAATGGTGTCGCTCAACTTGGGCATGGGTGTGCGCTGGGCGGTCAATCCGGAGACGGGACGGCGGCGAACTGCGATTACCCCCAATTCGTTTGAGGACATCAGCGCCACGCTGGACGCCTGCTATCAGCGCGGCACTTTCCCGGAGCCGGCCGTCCACGATATGGGCGACCTGAACAACACTTTTACGCTGATGGCGGAGGGGTACATCAAAGACACGCGCTATTTTCTGGTGGAACCGGGGGCGCACTGGGGCGATGGTCGGCAAGCGATGGTCGGCTCGCCGCGCAACTACGCTTTGATTGCCGAAACCATCCGCGAGCGTTACCCGCAAGCTACCTGGCTGGCGCACAGCAGCCTGGCGCAGACTTTTCCGCTGTGCGCCATCGCCATCGCAACCGGGGCGCATATCCGCGTCGGGTTTGAGGACAGCCCGTTCCTGCCCAACAATCCGCAGCCGACATCCAACGCGCAATACATTGAATGGGCGGTTACGATGGCGCGACTGCATGGCCGGGAGCCGGCGACGCCGCAGCAGGCGCGGGAAATGCTGGGGTTGATACCGTATCCGGAGGCGTAAGGCGGCGCTCCGGCCAATCGGGCAATCAATCAGTTAATCAGTCAATACGCCGGCCGCGCCAGTATTGCGGCGGGCGGTCGTTGCCGTTGCCATCGCCGCGATAATCCCCGTTGCCGCCGTTCCAATATCCGGGCGGGCCGGAGGGACGGCGGCGCAGCATACGATAGACGGCGCCGGCGGCAACGCCTACTGCAAAGCCGCCGATGTGCGCGAAAAAAGCCGTGCTTACCTGGTCGCTGACGCCGATGGACAGCAAGCCCTGCACGGTTTGCAATGCCATCCAGATCAGCAGCAGCCAGACGGCCCGCAGTTCAATGACGGTTATCAATCCGAAAATAACCAGGGTGCGAATGCGGCGGCGGGGATACAGCAGCAGATAGACGCCCATCACGCCGGAAATCGCGCCGCTGGCGCCTACCAGCGGGGTCTGCGAGGCCGGGTCAATGGCGTAGTGGGACAGCGTGGCCAGCACTCCCGCAATGATGTAAAACGCCGGATAGACGATATGGCCGAAAGCGTCCTCAATGTTGTCGCCGAATACCCACAGAAAGAGCATATTGCCGATGAAATGCATTAGCCCGCCGTGGATGAACATTGCGGTCAGCATTGTCGCCCAGGACGGGATGGGCGATGCGATGTCGGCGCTGCCGGCCGCCCCCAGGTTGAGCAGCCGGAAAGGTTCGCCGGTGGTTAGTTCCGCCGGGATAAACCCGAATTTGAGGAAAAATACCAGAATGCCCAGGCTGTTGCCGCCGAAAAGGAAGCCTAAGCCGCCCACGCCGATTTCGTAGCAGAAAACCAACGCATTGAGGGCCATCAGCGCGGCGTTAACAACCGGAAAAGAACCACGCCGCCGCCGGCCGTCGGAAATAGGAATCACGGCGCGCCGCCTGTTAGGTCAGTTGCCCGGACGGAGCGGTCGGGCGCGGCTATCGGGGCTAATGAGCTAGTCGGAGACGGCGCCGGTAATGTCGGCGGCGGCGTGGCCGATAATTTCGGCGGCGGTGCTTTGGGAGATACGTCCGATATTGAGCATCAGATGAAACTGGGTCGGGTCGTTGGCGTTGACGCGGAAAAACTTGCGGTAGAAAGTTAGCCGGGCGTTTTCCAGCTCCTCGGCGTAGGCCCGCGCTTCCTCGGGGGTGAACAGCTCCCGCTTGGCCATGGTGTCAATCCGCACATCCATAGGCGCCAGCAGGCCGATATGAACTACGCCGGGAGTGTTGGCGAGTATCATATTGCTGCCGCGCCCGATGATGACGACATCGCCGCCGGCGGCCAGTTCTTTGATTACCGATGTGGTGGCCTCAATAAAAGCGCGGTCGTGCACCGACGATGATGACGCCGCATCGGAAACCAGCTCGGTGTAGGCTTCAGCCGGCAGCATCTCGACGCCGCGGCCAAAGTAGGGTTCGGCGCCGGCGCCGGCCACCGCGGAACGTTCCAGCACGGTCTGCATAAAGCGGGCTACCCGCTCGCGAAAGGGAACTACCCGCTGTTCCTTTTCAATCAGGCGGCTCACCGGGGAACCGACCAAGCGGGCCGCTTCCGAAAATATGTAGCGGTCGACGTAGTTGATGCCCAAGTTCTGGGCTACCAGATGGCCGATTTCCAGAGTGCCGCTGCCGATGACACCGTTGACAGTGATAACGGGCATATTGAGTTCCTCCGACGCCACTGCGGGGGTCAGGCCGAATACTGCGCCAGCACACGGCTGCGGCGCCGGGCGTATTCGTCGGTCAGCAGCCCCATAGCAAAGGAATCGTACCAGTTGCCGTCTTTGCGGTGGGTGCGGCGCAGATGGCCTTCCAGCACGAAACCGAGATGGCGGAACATTTGGAGGGCGTGTTCGTTGTATTCCGGCACATCGACCCAGACGCGGTGCAGTTCCAGGCCGTCAAAGGCTTCGTCCAGCAGGGCAATCAGGGCCGCCGTGCCATAGTGGTGGTGCCACAAATCCTTGCGGCCAATCAGGATGAACAGCTGGGCTTCCTCCAACGGCCATTCCACCAGCAGCTGCCCTTCTCCGATGTGGGCTTCGTCGGCGGCGTAGATGGAATAGATGCGCCGTTCATCCTGGTGAAAAACCTGCTGCCATTCGTCGGCGTCGGCGTCGCAAATCTTTTCGGGGGCGTAGCCGATATGCAAGGCGTGGCCGTCGCTGTCGTCGTTGCCGTACCACAAAGCGCTGATTTCGGGGTCGCGCAGCCAGTCGCGGATACGGGAAACGTCGTCGCGGGAAATGTCGGAGGTAAGGCTAACGCGCGGAAACATTGCTGGCCTCCATTAGGTATGCCTGTATGCTGGGAGAGGCGGCGCCGGGTTGGCGCCGCTGCGTATAATCTGCCGTTGCCGTGAATTATATCACGGCAACCGAGCCGGCCGGCGGAGCAAGCCGCAGCGCGTCATCCCGGCAGCAGGCCGGCATAATCAGCCCATTTTTTCGTAGGCCCATTCCAGCAGGTTGACCGTTTCATCCCAGCCGATGCAGGAGTCGGTAATGGAGACGCCGTACTCCAGTTCCTCCGGGTTGGGGCCGAGTTTCTGGGCGCCGGAGTTGATGTTGCTTTCCAGCATCACGCCGATGAGGCTGCCGTTGCCGGCGACGCGCTGTTCTACTACATCCTCAAAGGCGATGCGCTGGCGGGTGTGGTCTTTGTTGGAATTGCCGTGGCTGCAATCCACCACAATGTTGCGGGATACATCGGCCTTGCTTAACGCCGCCTGGGCGGTAGCGATGGAACGGGCGTCGTAGTTGGTGCCGCTGCGGCCGCCGCGCATCACCAGATGACAGTAGGGGTTGCCGCGCGTTTCTACGATGGACGCCTGGCCGTCGTGGTCAATGCCGAGGAACGCCTGAGGGGAACAGGCGGCGACCAGGGCGTCCACGGCGGTTTGCGGATCGCCGTCGGTGCCGTTCTTGAAACCTACCGGCATAGAGAGGCCGGAGGCCATCTGCCGATGGGTCTGGCTTTCGGTAGTGCGGGCGCCGATGGCGGCCCAGGTTACGAGGTCGGAAAGGTACTGCGGAACGATGGGATCCAGGAATTCGGTAGCCGAATAGAGGCCGGCTTCGGCGATTTCCATCAGCAGGCGCCGGGCGCGGTGCAAGCCGTCCTCAATCTCGTAGGTATCGTTAAGGTTGGGGTCGTAAATCAGGCCTTTCCAGCCGACGGTAGTGCGTGGCTTTTCAAAATAAACGCGCATCACCACGAGCATCCGGTCGCTGAGCTGGTCAACCAGCGGCTTGAGGCGCGCGGCGTAATCCAGGGCCGCCGGGTGGTCGTGTATGGAACAGGGGCCGACGATAACGGCAAAGCGGTCGTCATCGCCGTTCAAGACGGCCTCCAGCTGCCGACGGCCTTCCAGGACCGAGGTTTCGGCGGCGGCGGACAGCGGGATGCGCTGCTCCAGTTCGGAGGGGCGTATCAGGGCGTTGTTACTGGTCACGTTTACGTCCTTGGCTGGGGAGATGGTCATGGTGTCGTCCTCCTGGTTAGGGGCCGGGGGAGCGAGGGCTGAGCGGTCAGTCAATCGGTCGGTTAATCAATCGGGCAATCAGCCAATCAATCAAAAAGACTTCAGCCTGCATCCGGCTGAAGTCTTGCCAAAAGCGGCGGCTACCGACCGCTAGGGGGCTTGACGCACCGGAATCACGCCTGCCGGGTTGCGGTAAGCGTAAAAATAGAACGGGCGGCGATAGACCCGGGCGGCAGGGGAGCAAGCGTTGTGCATAATGCGCTGATTTTACGCTTGGCGGGGGATGGTGTCAATAGCGCCGGCGCCATCCCGCGAAAGAGAGTTTTGGAATGGATGAAATAGGGATGGGGTTTGACTACACCGATGGGCAGGATGGACAGGATTTTGGTCTTGGCTATGCGGATTCCGGCGTAAACCGGACCGACAGCGCGGCTACGCGCCGTCCGGGGGCTATGAAAGAGCAAGCCATCGCGCGGGGATGGTGCGTTGGCGTATAGGGGTAGGGATATACTATCCGAGCACATTACAAAATACCCCAATGCGCTCCGTTATACTGGTGCAAGCCGTAATCCACATCAGGGATGCAGCGTCTGCATCGTCTCCGCCGCCTTGGCGATGCCTTCCCAGCCGTAGCGCATCGGGGCCATTTGAGCGCGGGCCCACATTGCCGACTGGTCTGCGTAATGGCGGCTGCCGGGATGCCCGGATGCGCCCAACGGCACCGCCCACAGCGAGCGTTCCCAGTCCAGCGGGTCGTAGGCGTAGCGGAATACGGACAGGCTGCCCACTGTGGCCAAATCGCCTGGCGCATAGGCGCCCGCCCATGGCGTGTCGCCGTCGCCGCCGTAGGCGATTTCCGGCGGATCCAGCAGCGCCGACAGCTCCGGCATTGCCGCCGACAGCGGATGCCGGGGCCGCGCCCGGTGCACGACGTTCCAACGCCAGCAGCGTAGCTCGGGGCCAAGTTTGGCGGTGAGCGTCCTTATCGCTTCGTCTAATGCCGCCGCCAGCATCGCCGGCCAGTCGGAGCCGGCAGGCAGCAAGCCGGTATCGTCAGCGGCGATTGCATCGTTAATCAGGTTGCGAAAGCGGTTGAGGAACATTCCGCGCCCCCGGTCAATCGGCTGCCAGCACAGCGTGGCCAACGCCTCGCCCAGATTGTGTTGCAGCAGCCGCCAAAGCAGGGCGTCGCGCATTGCGTTGTAAATCGTGGGTGCTACGGCGCCGGAGTCGATGTTGCCGTCCCATTGCCGCAGCAGTTGCCAGGCCGCGGCGGTGGCCGGATTATCTGGTTCGGGCAGCCGATGCAGGGCGGCGATGTAAGTCTGCGCCGGCAGCGAAGTTCGCTCAGCGTGGATGCGCCCCATATCGCTGGCCGCCGGGCGCGGAAAGTTACGGATACGGTCGGCAATCCGCATCGCCCGGTAGCCCGGCGCAAAGTCCATCCCGATGTAGTAAGGATAATCGGCGCCTACCGGGCGGTTGTTGGCGGTTACGATATAGCCCTGCGGCGGGTTGACGCTGCGCGGCAAGTCGGCAAAGGGAATACGGCCCTGCCATTCGTGCTGTCCGTTCCAGCCCGGAACCGGCAGCGGCGCCGGCGCATCATCCGGGCGGCGCGGGATTTCGCCCCGGCACTGGTAGCCGATATTGCCGTGAATATCCGCCATCAGCAGGTTGTTCACCGGGTCAACCCAGCCGGCCATCGCAGCGGCCAGTTCGGATACGCTGCCCGCCTCCAGCATCGTCGGCAATAGATCCGTCCAAGGATCGCCTCCGTCGGCGGCGGAGTAGCGGAGGGCTACGGCGGCGCCGGCCATCGGGTTGCCGGCTACAATGGGGCCGTGATGCGTGGCCCAGGTACGGAAGTGAACATCAGCGCCCCCGCGCACCTTGACGACTTCATCCCGCACGGCGGCAACCTGCCAGACGCCCTGCCGCTGATAAAGCACCGGGTCGGCATCGTTGAACCGCTCAATGTACAAGTCCTGATAGTCGCCGTTGGTGTGCGTAACCGACCAGGCTACCCGCCCGTTATGCCCGAAGTGGGGAAAGCCGGGAACGCCGGCGAAAGACACGCCAATGACATCAAAGCGGTCGCAGGCCAGATGGTTCTGGTAATAGACGGCGGGAGTGTCCAGGCCGCGATGGCTGTCCCCGGCCAGCAGCGGGCCGCCGGTGGCGGTGCGTTCCCCGGCGATGGCCCAGGAATTGGAGCCGGCGTCGGTTTCGCCAATCAGATTCAGATGGGCGGCTTGTTCCAGCATTTGCGCCAGTCCGTAGTCCAGCGCGCCGTCGTAATCCGCCCCGGTCGGCACGATGACCGGCTGCCCCGGCGGGTAGGACGGGAATAGCTGCGCCGCCCGTTCCGGCCCCAATGCTTTGACCAGCCGGGCGCGCCACGCCTTGCCCTCAAAGACTCCCATAAAGATATGGCGCACTTTGTAGATAGCCAGGCTGTGCCAAGGTTCCCAAGGTTCCGGCGCAATGCCGGCAATGGCGTATTCGGCCGGCAGCGGCGCATCGGATTGGATAAAAGCGTTGACGCCGGCGGCGTAGGCGTCCAGCATCGTTCGGGCGCGCGGGCCGGCGGCGGCATAATCGGCGCGGGCGGCGTCCTCCAGCCGCAGCCGACGCAGCTGCCTATCCGGCCCAACGGCCGACGGGCCGGCCGCTTCGGCCCACCGTCCGACGGCGCGGCGCCGGTCATACTCCATTGCCCACAGCCGATCCTGCGCCGTCGCGAACCCCTGCGCGAACCAGGCGTCCGGCTCATTGGCCGCCTTGATGTGCGGTATCCCCCATTCATCCCGCCAGATTTGGACGGCAGCGCGCAGACCGGGCAGTGCGATAGCGCCGTCCAGCGGCGGCACGGCGGCATCTAAATCAGCAGCGTTGACAGCGATAGAGTCAGCGGTAGCGGCATTGACGGTCATAAGGCGGCCTCTTTACCAGTTCTGCGCCAGGTTGGTTACCAGATTATAGATGAACCAGCCGTCGCCGGTCAGGAACGACTGCGGCTTGGCGGTTTGGGCGTCCCGCATCACGCCGAACCCGTCGCTGTACGGCTCAAAGGACACGATGCGGTCGTAGCGGATGCGAAACCGCTTGCGCCGCCCGTGAAAATAGATGTGCTTGCTGGTAACGCCCAGCAGCCCGGTATCCTCATGGACGGTTTCCTCCCACTCCACCGGGCGGCTGCGGAATGTGCTGGGCCGATAGTACAGCCCCTTGGCGACGCGGATACTGACGCCGTGGGAAGTGCCGCGCCGTTCTCGCCGGGTTTTCACTTCGTAATAATCAACGCCGTCAATCACCCACACCAGCTGCTCCGACTTCATCAGGTTGAACGGCACCGGGCCGATATTCCCCAGCCGGTCGGGGATAACGCCCTCGGCGGCTTCGCGGATGACTGCGGACTGAACCATGCTGTGGTAGGCGCCGTTGCCGTCAACATCGGCCTGCGACAGGTTGAAATGCGCCAGGTAGCGGCTCAAAGCGTTTTCCTCGTCCAGCGACAGTACGCCGTCCTCCAGCGAACCCTCTACGGCGGCTTCCCAAGCCTGCGCCAGCAGCTGCCGCCTTTCGCTTGCGGACAGCTCCGTTTCATGCAGAGTGGCTTCCAGCTCGGTAAGATGGGCATTGCCGGCGGCGGGGGCAATGGCGGCCAGGCGCGCTTCCAGCATCACCCGGTCGCGGGCGGCGCGTTCCAGTTGGGCGGCAGCGGCGGCCGATTTGCCCGATTCGGCGATGGCGAACTGGTCGCGGAATTCACGCAGCCGGGCTTCCTCGGCCTGCGTCAAAATGCCGTCGGCCAACCCGGACTTGACGGCGTTGTGCCAGCCCTCGGCGATAACGGCGCGGATGTCATCCGAGTCAACATAAGCGCCGGCGGCGATGGCGGACAGATTTTCCAGCAACGCCGCTTCGCTGAAATCCGGCCCGCCGGCGGTTTTTTCAACCAGCGTTACCATCTGCGCCCGCCCGGTTTGATGCGCGGTATCGCATTCCTGATGCTTGCCGCGCAGAAAACCGGCTTTGCCGCCGCAGTATTTGCAGTTGCCCATAGTTTCCTCAAATCAGGCCGAAATCAAGCCGCATCGGCCGGCGGGATTAATGGCATGGATGAACGGGATGGACGGGGTTTTGACGGTACAGACGGTACAGTGGTATGGCGGTACAGCAGCGGTCAGTTTTGCAGGCGGGCATTGACATAGTCGTGCAGCTCTTGCAGCACGGCGGCGTTTTCGTCCAGCGTGAACTCGTCCACCAGGTAGTCATGCTCCCCGCTGACGCCGCTGACCGCGCCAGCGTCCACCAGGTAGCGGATGCAGGCGGCGTCGGCATCAATATCAGGCAGCAGATTGCGTTTTGCCGACAGCGACAGCGCGGCGGCCAGTCCATAGCCGCCCCAATTGGAAGTGCTGGCGGCAATCAAATGGTCGCATCGGGTAACGGCGGGATTATCGGGCAGCTGCGCCGCCGTCGCTACCGCTTCGACCAGGTTGCCCATCCCGATTTCGTTGCCGCCGTCGCCGATGCCAATGGAGGGGATGCCATGCCCGAACAGCCGGTCAATGCGCGCAGTCTGCGGCGATATATCGCGCCCCCGCATATTGCGATAGACGCCATCGCCGTCGGGCGCGCAGCGTTCTATGGAGATAAGCAGCGCCGGCGAATGCTCGGCAATAATGCCGGCGGCAAACTGCTCGTTGGCGTCGGCATCGTCGCTGATGGGAAAGTCAATCACCGGCGACAGATCGCCAGCCCGGGCCAGCCAGGATGACATCATTTCCGTCATCGGCGCATCGGCGACATAGATAACGGAGCGGCCCAAGCTGCGGAAAGCGCTGCCGATGGCAAATGCGCCGGGCGGGCCGTCGGTTTCCGGCGCGTCGCTCATCAGGATGTAAAACCCGGTAACGATGACAACCGGGCCGGGGTTGGCGAGGGCGTATTCCGCCGCCTGTCCGCAGAAATCGGCCAGCAGATGGGGACGCAGCGCGCCAACGCCCCTGCGGTCGTGGTTCAGGATGATGTCCTCTATGGTTGTGGTGGCTGGCATAATAGCTCCGTGCGGGGCGGCTCTGCGCTAGGAAGTGTGGTCATACTATTTTGGCCCAGAGGGATAAAGCCCGTATCCGGCGATTTGCCAGGCGCTGGGATGCATTTTTAGCATACCGCACCGCTGCGCCGCCCTATTCCTTAGAACCGCTCAAATCCGTTCTCCGCCAAATGACGCCAACGGTGTAAATCCCAGTCGTACTCTGGCGCTATCTCCGACTGCGCTCCTTTGGTATCATATCACTTTGTCCGCCAACGGGTAATCGGCCGCAATGCCGGCAGTCAATGCCGCAGCCTGGGCAAGTCGCGACAAGAGGCGACGGACAAGTGGGAGAAATAGAAGTTTCCATGCGCGGTCGGGGATGTTGTGCCGATGATAGGCTAGGGTAGCGATTTTGCACATTGGGCGGGGTATCTCCGAAGTGGATTGCAGGCAAGTAGAAAAATGCCGGATCGGAGCGCCAATTTACTATCAAATCCCGAATATGACGACATACCCCATAAAGGAGCGGACATTTAGTTGCGTAGTGTGTGTTTGCTGCCGCCGTAGCGTGATACAATCAGCAGCCCGGCGGGTATCCCGCAGTATGGGGACAGGACGGGGGTTTTGCGATATGAAAGCATCTTATCTGGGCGCGATGGGCTATGCCCACCGGCGCGACTTTCCCCTTACCTGGCCCACGCCTCCCGCCTTTAATGATCCGGCAATCTCGGTGCAGAGTTATCGGGATGGAATCACAGAATGCGAGTTCGCCGAGTCTGTCGGATTTGACTGGATCAGCTTTTCGGAACACCATTACTCCGGGCGTATCGCCACCGGCACGCCGGCAGTGATGGCTGCCGCCGTAGCGGAACGCTGCCAACGAGCCCAAATCGCTCTACTCGGCCCGCTGCTGCCCCTCAACAACCCGGTGCGCGCCGCCGAGGAGCTGGCCCTGTTGGATAACCTCACCAACGGACGCCTGGTAGTGGGCTTTCTGCGCGGCACTCCCAACGAGGACCAGGTGTACGGCGTCAACCCGGCAGAAGGCCGTGGCCGGATGCTGGAAGGAATGGATCTAATCATCAGAGCATTGACCGAACCGCAGCCTTTTGCCTGGGAGGGCCGCTATTATCAGTTCCGCACCGTAGCGGTGTGGCCGCGCCCGGTGCAGCAGCCCTTTCCGGCAACGTTGGTGGCTACCCGCAGCGATGACGCCGTGCAGTACGCCGCCGCCCACCGGCTGGGGTTGGGCGTATCCTTTCTGCCGGTGGACGAAGTGGGATGCATCACTGATAAATACTTGGACTGGTGCGCCGCCGCCGGCTGGACCCCTCAACCGGAGCAGCTGGTATTCCGGGGCAGCATCTACCTGGCCGAAACCGACCGGCAGGCGCAAGAATGGTTCAGCCGCCAGGTCAACCAGGGCCGCGCGCCGGGAATGGCCTTGCGTTCCTCGGTGGCGCAGGTAATCCAGGCGTCCCGCGCCGGCCAACCCGTAGATTACGGCAGTGTTTTTGCCGGCAGCGCCAGCGGCGACATCGTAGGCGGCGCTCCCGGCCTCACTTTCGTCGGCAGCCCGGATACCGTGTTTGATCAAATCAAGGCTTATCACGACCGCTGCGGCACGGGCGTAATTGACCTCTTTTTCCAGCAGCCCAGCCTGACGCACCAGGACATTATGGCTGAAATTGACTTGTTTGGTCGGGAAGTACTGCCGCGCCTGAAAGAACTGTGAGCGGCGAATCTAAAAATCGCCGCCGGAATGACGGTAATCCATAATGCAGCCGAGCATGGATAGGGATATTGATACTGATGGATAAAGTCGTAGTCATCAGCGCCGGGTTGCCGGCGCTAGCCGCCGGTCTGGCGACGCAGGGCTGGCAGACGGCCGAGCTGGAACCGGATACGGAATCGGACGCCGGGTCGCCCTATGCCCTGGTTGCGACGGCGGACGACGCCGCAGTGGCGGTACGCCGCGCCGTGCAGTCGCCGATGCGGGTATCCGTACTGGTTATGGTTGCGCCGCCGGCATTGCCGCTGCCCGCCGACCTGCGCTGGATACAATGCCCCACGCTGGTAGTGTTCGGCAATGATGACCCGCAGGCCGACACCGCCCGCGCCTATCGCGCACAAATCCCCAACTGCCACATCGCCTTTGTGTACGACGCCGGCCACGATATTGCCATCCAACGGCCCCAGGCTTTGCTCAACCTGGCAGCCGATTTTCTGGAACGACGGGAAACTTTCATCGTCGCCAACCGTAGCCGCGTTATCAACCCCTGATACGCCATACCGCCCACCCTCTGCTTGGAACGGGAGTTTTGACGCAGAGGCAGAGGCGCAAAGCCCGGCCTTTTTCCTGGGGAGAGCGAACCGGGGGAGAGCGAACCTTGTCGCTTTCGCCATCGTGTATAATGCCGCGCATTGCCGGGTTGGACGGACAAATAAATAGCTAGCTAGATCGCCGGCCGCCGGCTTGGCCCGTTTCGCCCCGCCCCGTCCCATCCACCAGGCAGAGGAGCAGGCATTATGGCGCAAGCAGCAGTTGGCTCTCCCGGTTCCCCCGCATCGTCCGGCGCGCAGGACCGAGCGCCGCGCACCAAAGGCTCGGTGATGGCAACTACCCTCATCGGAGCCCACGCCTTTGAGCATCTCTACGCCCACAGCATCCCCCTCCTGGCTACGGTCATTGCCGCCGACTTGGGGCTGGGCGCGTTGCAAGTAGGCGCCATCGTCGCCGTGCGTTCCGTATTCGGCGGCGTTACCAGCACCGCCGGCGGCTTTCTGGTGGACATTTTTCATCACCGCGTGGCTTGGGTGCTATCCATCAGCACGCTGATGATCGGGTTGGGCTACCTGCTGATGTCCATTGCGCCGTCATACGGGCTGATACTTTGCGCGCTGGCGCTGGGCTCAATGGGCAGCGCGCTGTGGCATCCGCCGGCGCTGGGGCTACTGGCCCGGCGATTCCCGGCACGGCGCGGGTTGTTCATATCAATGCACCGTTCTACGGGTAGCATCGGCGATGTGCTGGGGCCGATGGCCGCCGGCGCGCTGGTGCTGGGCGCGCTAGCCTGGGAAGGCGGCAGCGCCGAGGGGCGCGTTGGAGTCGTATGGCAGCTGCCTTGGGAACCCATCAGCTGGCGCGTGGTGCTGGCTTGCAGCACGCCGATTATGTTTGTCGCTACCGTGCTGATTTTCATTCTGCTGCGTAACGCCGGCAGCGAGCGCCCCAGCAATGTCAATGTCGGAGAACGGATTTTTACCAACTGGCGCGGGATGAAAGAAGCGTTCCGCGGCACCGGAATGTGGGCGATTTTCACGGTCTCGGCAGTGCGCGGAATGGCCGACCGCTCGCTGGTATTCCTGATTCCGCTGTACCTGACCCAGGCGCTGGACATCAACGAGTTCCAGGCGGCGGCGCACGTCGCGCTGATGGTAGGGCCGGGGATACTGGCCGGCCCGATCATCGGCTCGCTGTCCGACCGCATCGGGCGGCGCCCCATCGTCATCTTTGTGATGGCGGTAACCACGTTGCTGACACTGGCGATAATCTGGAGTGGGCAGGACGGGTATTCCTGGTGGATTACGCTGTTCGTGGCCTGCTACGGGCTGCTCAATTTCTCGGTGAACAACCTGACGCAGGCGGCGGCGGCGGACATTGCGGCCCGCCGCGGGCTGGAGTCCAGTTTCCTGGGCCTGATGTGGGGCAACAACACGCTGTTTGGCGCAGTTGCCGCCTTTATGATTTTCGGACCGGTAGAGTGGTTCGACTGGCGCTACGGGTTCTACATCGCCGCCGCGATGTACTTTGTGGGCCTGCTGGCGTCGCTGCTGATGCCCGGCAAGCCCCGCGCGCCCGCTGCGGCGGCCTAACCGATGAAACGCCTACTCCTCAGCCTGCTAAAAGCGATTATTGCGGCAGCAATTTTCGCCGTGCTATGCTGGAAGGGCCTTGAACTGGCCAACCAACAACCGGACGCATTGACCCTGGCGGTCATCGTGATTACCGCCCTGGGCGTAACTTACAGCGCCTCCGCTGCGCTGTTTCGCGCCATCAGTGAAACGATTGGAGGATTTATGGTACTGGCGGATTTCCTAACTCAGCACCTCCTGGAACCCCTCAAAGAGCGGCAACGGGAACAGGGCCGTGAACAGGGCTTGGAGCAGGGCCGGAAACAGGGCCTAAAGCAGGGCCGGCAAGCGGAACGGGACAGCATCCGCGCCCAACTGCTGGAACGGGGGGTTGACCTGGATGAGCTGCTGCCCCCGGAGACGGGCCCAGACCGGTAGGTTGACGTTGCGACGCTGCTTCTGCCATTGCCGGCGGGTTAATCCGGCTGCCTTATGAAAGCCGTATCCTTAACCTGCTAAAGGCGATTATTGCCGCCGCAATTTTCGCTGTGCTATGCTGGAAAGGCTTTGAACTGGTTACCCATCCGGACGTTTTGACCTTGGCGATCATCGTGATTACCGCCCTGGGCGTAACTTACAGTGCCTCCGCTGCGCTGTTTCGCGCCATCAAAGAAATGACTGGAGGATTTATGGTACTGGCGGATTTCCTAACTCAGCACCTACTGGAACCTCTCAAAGAGCGGCAGCGGGAGCAGGGCCGTGAACAAGGTATAGAGCAGGGCCGGCAAGCAGAACGGGACAGCATCCGCGCCCAACTGCTGGAACGGGGGCTTGACCTGGACGAGTTGCTGCCCCCGGAAGTTAGCGATGAACGAGACGGCTGAAACGCCATTCGGCCCCAACTCCGCAGCGGTGCGGGCGCATCTTTCCATCTTGCAAGATGTTATCCGGCGGATGGCAAGCAACAGCGCATCCTGCAAAAACTGGTGCATCGTGCTGGTAGCGGCGATGCTGGTGCTGGTAGCGCGCACCGCAAGCCCGGACTATGCCCTGCTGGCCGTGATACCGACCCTGCTGTTCTGCTTTCTGGACGCCTATTATCTGGCGCTGGAGCAGGCTTTTCGCAGTTCCTACAATGCTTTTGTGGGCAAGCTGCATCGGGACGCAGTAGAAATAGCAGATCTGTATGTAGTGCGTCCGACCGGCAGGATTAATCGCCAGCTGCTGGTCAGCCTGCGGTCGGCTTCCATCTGGCCCTTTTACGGCGCCCTAGCGTTTATCATTGTCGCAGTCTGGCAGTTTGACGGTGTCAAGGCGCTCGCCGGCTGGTAAAATAGGCGGCAAATTACCGTATGGACTCTATCTTGACTGCGATACGCCTACTTATCAGCCGCCTGCGCCCTTTGTCGGCGACGGAGCGCTTTTGATGTCTCCGGCGCGCACTGCCGGCATCCTGCTGCTGCTTGCCGCAGCGGCTACGGCGGTTTCCGTTGCTACCCGGCTGGCCGGCAGCGACGAACCGCCGGCCGGCAGTCCGCTGTATCTGCCCATCATATTGGACACGGGCCTTTACGCAGTTGCCGGCGCGGGGCGTGTAGCATCCGGCCTGGCGCTGCTGGCGGCGGCCCCGTTCCTGCGGCGCGGTATGATGCTGGCCGGGTGGCGGTTGCGGTTTGCGGACATTGCCGCCGGGCTGCTGGCCGTTTCCGGCGCAATTACCGCAGTATCCGGCGGCTGTATGCTGGCGTTGGCGGCGGCAATACCGGAGCAAACGGCATTCGCCTCCGGCGTCCCCGGATGGCTGGAACCGCTGAACTCCGCCCGCTCCCTTACCGGCAAGGCCGGTTTCGCCCTGGCCGGCCTGGGGCTGATTGCGCTGGCCCCGGCGCAGTGGCATAGCGGCGGCATCCTCAAAGCCGGCGCAGTCGCCGCCGCCGTCATCGGCATCGCAATGCTGTTTATCTGGGTGGACGCCGCTACGGTAATGCACCGGGTTTCCGGCATCGCCTATCTGCTGTGGCTGATAGTCGCCGGCGCATGGCTGGCTGCTAGTTTGCTGCGAAACCCTCAACCCCTTTCTCGCCCCAACCATCTCCCCGGGAGACCGGGGGCTACACATAATCGCACCTAACCCGCCGGAGTAGAATAGAATGGCGACTCGCGCGGAAAACCTGGATACTGTGCGCCGTATCCGCACTGAGCTGATGCGGCTGCTGGATGGCATGGACTATTGCCTGGACTGGAAAGACGGCAACGGCTGGTGCGCGCGGGAAATCCTGTATCACTTGGCAGATACGCCGGACGGCGGAGTGGGCGGCGTCATCGCCGGGACGCTGGACGGCAGCCGCGCCGAAGTAACTATCCGGCCCGACATCAACAACATTACCGCGGCACGGCGGGCCGCCGACATTGACGCCGTAATCGCCGGCCCGCTGTCCATCCTGCAAACCGCAGAGGACGCCATCTCCGCCGCCGCAGACGCCGACTTCGAGCAGCGCACCATCTTTGTCCGCCTGCCGGCGCGGGGAATTGCGGAAACGCGCGCCGCGCAGTCATTAATCGACGGCGTGTTCGCCCGGCACTGGGGCGAGCATCTGGCGCAGCTGCGGACACTGCGGGAAACCCTCGGAATCTGAACTGTCAAGGAACAATCACAATGCCCAATCTCTTTGTTACTACCCGGGTGCGTAGGACGCTGCTGCCGTTTATCGCCCTGGCTGCCGCGCTTACTTTCGCCGCCTGTTCCGGCGCGCCGGAGCCGTTGCAAGTCGGCTTTTACGCCTACTTCGCCCCCATGAGTTACAGCGCGGACGAGGATCCCAACGCCGCCGGTTTCAACACCCATCAAGGTTATGAGGCCGACCTGCTGTCGGCGCTGGAAGCGATGGATGGGGCCGGCTTCGCTTTCCAACGTCGCGCCATCCCGGAATGGCCGGACATCTGGCTGAAATCGGCGGCGGGCGCCGATTTTGACATCGTAGGCGGCGGCATTACCATCAAAGAGGCCCGCACCAAAGACGCCGGCGGCAATGTGGCCGTGGCTTTTACTAACGGCCATGTCGCTTTCCGGCAGTCGCTGCTGGTCAGGTCCGCGGACGCCAACCGGCTGGCTACTCACTCCGACCTTACCGCCGATGTGCGCGTGGGCGCACTGGCCGGCACTACCGGAGAATCACGCCTGTTGCAACTGACCGGCCTGGCCGACGACGCCGGCGTCCTCGCTGCCGGCTCCCGGATTGAAACTCCCGCCGGCGAAGTAACCGCCGACGGCAGCGCGGACTACACCATCACCGCCGCCGGGGCATCGGCAGCTCTGGACGGACGCCGCCAGCTGCACCCGCCGGACGATACGATGCCGCAAGTGGTCTATCTGGGCGATGAATTAGGCGAAGCGGAGCTGCTGGATGCGCTCCGCAGCGGCGACATTGACGCCATTGCGCGCGGGGAAATCGGCAATAGCGACGCCGCGCATCAGTCCGGCAACGCTTTTGTCGTAACCGCGCTGGATCCCGCAATTGAGTACGGTGGCTTTACGGTGGCCGCCGGCAATGCCGACTTGCTAACCCGGCTCAACCGGCATCTTGACTATCTGACCGACAACCGCCGCATCGGCTATGCGGAATGGCTGGCCGACCCCACGATATTTATGCAGCGGGCGGCGGCGTGGGAACGGTAGAGCTGTCGGCGTCGGACGGCCACTCCGCATAGCCGATGCGGCGGTTGTCCGGTCAGCTCCGGCGCAGCGCCGCCAGCGCATCCGCTACTTCCCGCCCTTTCGCCTCAATAATGTCCAGCAGCTCGGCCGGCGTGCGCGTGTCCACCGCCGGCGCTCGGTTGGGGTTGACCGCTTTCAGGTCGTAGCTGCGCCCCTCAATATCAGCGCGGGACACCGTCCAGCTGCGCGCGCTGTCGGCGCGGGACGGCAACAGCGCAAAGAGTTCGTCAAAGTGTGTCAATCGCAATGGCTGCCGCTTGGTTACTTTTACATCCGACAGGTCGTAGTACCAGACGCTTGGCGTCTCTGGCCCTTTGGTAAAGAACAGCAGGTTAGTCTTGACGCCGGCGCCGGCCTGGGTAAAGACGCCGGGCGGCAGGCTGACGATGCACCACAAGTCGCATTCATCCAATAGCTTGCGCTTGGTCTGCACGAAAGCGTTTTCGTTGGTGCGGAACAGCGCGCCTTCGTCCAGCACAATGCCGCAGCGTCCGCCGTCGTTCAGGCTGCGGATTATATGTTGCAGAAACAGTATCTGAGTAGAGCCGGTGCGGTAGTCAAAGTTAGTTTGCGCTTCCTTGCCCTCTTTGCCGCCAAAGGGCGGATTGGTAAGGATGACATCGTAAGTTTGGGGCGCATTCTCAAACAGGCCGCCGTAGCTTTCCTGCCCGGTGAGAGTGTTGCCGTGCCACAAGTTCGGATGGTCGATGCCGTGCAGCGCCAGGTTAGCCAATGCGATGGGATAAATCAGGTTTTCCTTTTCCCGTCCGTAGAAAGTGCGTTCCCGCAGCGTTTCCAGCTGTTCCGGGCCGGCGGCTTGGCCCAGGCTGGCCGCGATATGCTCGTAGCTCTGCGCCAGAAAGCCGCCCGTGCCACAGCCCGGATCATACACAGTTTCGCCCAGCTGCGGGTCAACCACTTGCGCCATGGCCCGGATCACTTCCCGGGGCGTAAAGAACTGGCCGCCGTCGTTCCCTTTTTCGCCCATTTTCAGCAGCAGCCCTTCATAGACCTGCGACAGCGTAAATATATGAGTATCATCAACCGAGTCGTTGGAAATCTGGTGAATCTTGTCCAGCACATCCTGAAAGTTGCGCTCGGTATCAATGCGGACGCGCTCCACGCCGGTCATAATTTCGCTGATGACTTTCTGCGCCGGCGTCGCGTCGCGCTGGCGGCGCAGCCCTTTCAGATGGGGCAGCAGCTCGCCGTTGACGAAACTGAACAGAGAGCTGGGCGGCGCGGCTTGCAATTCCAGCCGCTTGTTGGATTGGCCGGCGGGCAACGCTTCCGGCGGCGCGCCCCAGTCCCGCCAGCGGTAGGGCGCCGCCAGCGCCGGCCGGTACGCAGCGCCCAACATAGCCGCCTGGTCGGCTTCCTGCTGCTCCCGCTCGTCCAAAATGCGGAGAAACAGTAGCCAGGTTAGCTCCGGCACATACTCCATAGCGCCGGCGCAGTTCCCCCGCCGCATAATGTCGCACACGCTCTTGACGGCCTGATCCACCGACTGCGGGGTAGCCAGGCGTCCGCTGCTGCGTCCATTAGCGCGGCCCTTGGCATCGGGGGCGGCGTTGGCGTTGGAATTGGCGCTAGGGTTAGGGTTAGCGCCGGCATCAGGGCGGCCGGCGCTGCGGCGGCGGGGGCGGGGCATAGCGTCAGTCCTCGTTATTCAGCATCCTTGGGCCAACCGTACAAGTAATGCTTATAGTTCCGGGCGCCGTCGGTCGGCATACCGTCAAAAGCGTTTTCCGGCATCTCCCGATGTATCCGGTCAAACATTTCCAGGACGGACTCGCCGGCTTTGCTTGCTGAGGGGCCGGCATTGCCGGCCGCGCCTACTGCAAGCGATTCCGCGGGTTGAGCTTCGCCGGCAAACGCTGCGCTTTTGCCGAGCGCAACGGCATCAGCCCACTGCGCTTGCGCCGACGGCGGCAGCGGTATATTGAGCCGGGCGTCGGGATGGGGCAGCGAGTTCTGCGGGATGGCGTCGGCGGTGGTCTTGACGACGCTGCCTATGGCGCCGGTATGCACATCAAAGTCAACTACCAGCAAATAACCGTCCTCCGGGTAGCGCATCGCCTGGCGGGCCGGCATTTGCCCCGATAGAACTGCGTGCAGGCGAGGCAAGCTGACCGGCAGGCAGAGCCACCGATCCGTGTCGGAATCGGTGTCGTTCCACCAAGCCAGATACAACTCCCCGTCAAGGCCGCGCTCCAGCAGCATACGCGGACCGTCATAATAGTCCAGCACTTCGTCAAAGGCAAAGTCGCGCCACGGCAGGTTAGGCAGCTTGGCCCCTTTAATTTCAGGCAGCATAGTTCCCCCTAATTCGGATGCGAATTGCTGACCACCGCAGCAATTTGTGTCGCATCATAGCCATCCGGCAGCCACCAAGTATGATGCGAATTGTTACCCCGCGGCGTAGCCAGTATTTTACCCGACGCAGGCCCTAGCGTCAGGCCAGCAATCCGGCTGCCGATGCCGGGATAGCGGCGCGCGCGGTCTGCGGCGTCATTTTCGTCGGCGAATACCGACAGCCCCATAGTTTCGCATCGAGTAGCGCTGCCTTGCCGAATGTTACGGTCGGCCAACCTCCGATTTTGATGGTACTGCGACACAAAATCGCCCGGCCCCGGCAGGTCGGCTTTGATGATGCGGTAAAAGACGCCATCGGCCGGCAGCGCCGCCCCCGGCGGGCAGTGAGGCGGAAAATCGGCCGGCCAGCGGTAGCCATCGGAAACCATCAGCGCGCTCAATCGGCCATCATCCCGAACTACAATCTACCACACTATCACAACTCCCCCGCCAACCCCAACCGCAGCAGCGCCCCCGGCAAAGCCTGCACCGCATCCAGCCGCGCCTGCGCCGCCGCCCGCAGCTCCTCCGCCAACGCCATACGCCGGTTGAGCAATGTTGCGATGCGGCGCTGTTCCGGTATTGGCGGCAAAGGCATCGGCAATGATGCGTACTCTGTTGCATTAATGTTGGGTTGAGTGCCTTGCCGCTGGGTTATGCTTACCCACTGCCAGTAAGGATTGCTCTGGGTATAAAGGGCGATATATTCAGGTAGCACAATTTCCCTTTTGGCACGAAACCGTATCAGATAGCCCGCAAAAACAGCAGGGCCATCCTGTTCACGGTAAAGGTAAGTACGCCCTACACTACCACTCCTAGCGAAAAGTAAATCACCTTCGGATAGTTCGTATCCATCGGTTCGTTTGGGGTCAGCCGAACAAGGATTTTCGGGTTTGAGGCGTCCGCCTTCAGTTATATCGGTAATCCTTACATAGCGAGGGAGTTCAGGGTCGTAAGGTTGTGCCGGTGCAGATGCCCCGTATTCTGGTTTGTAGCACACCTCACCTAACGGAATCCACCGCCAACCGCGCGCGAGATTTTTGCCTTAGGCAAAAATCTCGCGCAAAAATGCGTTTTTCAGGGCCGCGACGGTTTCCAGCATTTCCTCAGCCGCCCGCCGTGCCTGTTCCACCATTGCCATCTGCTCGTTAAGCATAGACGCAATACGCCGCTGTTCCGGCAAGGGCGGTAAGGGGATTTCTATATCTTGCGTAACGGACTGCTTAAGCGAGGGATACCCGGTATTGTCGGCATAGTCCATCATATCCATTCTGCAAGTTGCGTAATACAGCCATTCCGATAGTACACTTTCGGAAGGCTCCAACACCATCAAATGGCTAACGATATAACCGTCAACTGCCAACATCGCACGGTTATTGGTTGCAATCGCCGCGCCGCTTTTGGGAAACAATACCGAACCGCGCTTGGCCATAACCAAAGACTTTTCGTCCAGAGCCAATGGCGACAGTCGGTCCCGCGCCTGTGCCAACTCCGTCGTGCGTCCGTGCTGCCCCAAGTCGCTGACCCGAAAGAAAAACGGCCCGTCGTCGCTGAAATACTGGTCGCCTTGCGGGGCGGCGCTGCCGGCGAAAACCCGGCATACTTCCCCCAGCCGGGCCCAGCGCCAGCCGTCGGGCAGCGGCCTTGGTGCAGCGTTGCGGCCGGGGACTGCGGATGCGGCGGTCATGCGGCCAGCAGCCTCCGTTTGGTTTCGGCAATCAGATCAATAGGCCGGACGTGCAAGACATCGCCGGCCTCCGACAAGGCATTCATCCCGCCGGCGTCGCGCACTGATGGAGTCTGAAACAGCAGCCGGTTTTCCAGCGCAGCTATGCCCTCGGTCGCAAAGTGGCCGGCGATGGCCCGCAGCGTAGCGGCGGCGTCCGGCGGCAGCGCGGCCAGCCATTCCGCGCTCCGGTCGCCAAAAGCGTCGGCCCGTTCCTGCCGGGTGCGGGGATTGATGCCCCAGGCCAGTTCCAGCAGCACATCATACAGGTCATATTCCGCCTTGTCCGCGCCCGTGCGGACGGCTTCGGGCGGATAGCCGGCGCTGCGTAAGGCGTCCAGCAGTTCGCTGCGCTGCGTCGGGTCGGTCCAGCGTTCCCGCAGCGCGTCGGGGGTGTGGACTTCCCGCAGCAGCCGTTCCGCCAGCTGCGCCCGGTACTCGGCAATCGGCACGGCGGTAGGTACGCCGTCCACTTCAACCATAATGTAGCGTCCGGCGTCGGTAATGCGAACCTCAAAGCCTTCGGCGCGGATAACCTGCTGCGGTTCACTAGGGGTACGGTCATTGTCGTCGTTGCCGCCGTCATCACTACCCCGACTCGTAAAATCCTCGCCCAGCAGCCGGGTAGCGTTAGTATAGTCATAGACTCGGAACTGCCACTTGCGGCTGGGTTCGTCAATGCGGGCGCCCCGCCCGAGCATCTGATGAAAGAGGATTGGGCTGTTGAGATAGCGGAAAAAGACGATATTGCGGACGGCCGGCACATCCACGCCGGTGGTCAGCAGGTCAACGGTAGCGGCGATAAAGTGGCCGGTTGATGATCCGCGGAAATCGGGCAGCTGTTCGTTGCCGCTGCTGGCGGCGGTGCACTTGAAAGCGTAGGGATTGCGCCGCTGCTGGCCCGACTCATGGCACCAGTCGGCGTAAAGGTTGTTCATTGCGGCGGCCACGGCGTCGGCGTGCTGGTCGCGGGCGCAAAAGATAATCGTTTTCTGCTCCGGCCCGCCGGTTTCCCGCAGATACTGGAACAGATCCGCGCACATTGCCGCCACCCGGTCCGGCAGCAGCAGCCGGCTTTCGTAATCGGTGCGGGTGTAGTATTCGGCAACCTGCTCCCGCGCCGCCGGCGTACCGATAACGGCGTTCACCGGGTTGCGCGCCATAATTTCGTCGGCATCCAGGCCGGTGATGTCCAGATTGACGCGCCCCCGCCGGATTTCGCACGCCGCCAGATAGCCGTCGTCAATGCCCTGCCCAATGCCGTATTCATAGATAGGCTCGCCGAAATAGCGGAGGTTGTTGGCGGTTATTGCGGCGTCGTCGCGCGCTTCGGGGCTGTCATCAGCATCGTATTGCAGACGGCGCGGCGTTGCGGTCAGGCCAATATGAACGGCGGCGGCGTTGCGCGTCAGCGCCTGCGACCACTGGCCCCAAGCGGAGCGATGGCATTCGTCAATGATGATGTGGCTGAAATGGTTTTCCGGGTAATGCTCCGTCAGAAAGCTGGCGGCGCCGGCGTCTCCATCCCTATCCCTATCCCCGTTGCCGGCATCGGCATTGGCAGCGCCAGGGGCGGCCACGCCCAAAGTTTGGTAAGTAGCGATGTGGATGCGGGCATTGCGCGCGGCGTTGCGGCCGTCGGCATCCGGGCGCACCTCGGCGGCGTCGGCGCCGAAAGCGTCCTGGAAAGCGCGGAGAGCCTGGCTGCGGAGCTCGTCCCGGTCGCACAGGAACAGGGCGCGGGTCAGCTGGCCGGCGGCGGCGATGCGTTTCAGCAGGTTAACGGCGATAAAAGTTTTGCCGCAGCCGGTGGCCATAGCCAACAGGGCGCGTCCCGGTGCGCCGTTTCTTTGCGCGGCGGCGATGCGTTCCAGCGCGGCGCGGATGGCGGCGTCCTGATAATAGCGGCGGCGGCCCTCCCCGTGCTGATACGGTTGCAGCAGGGGCCGCGCCTCCGCAGCATCCAGCGCAAAGCCGATGCCCCTTTCGTACCGCGCCCGCAAATCGGCGGGAGTCGGAAACTCGGCCATCGGACGAGGCGCCGCCGTCCGACCGGTAAAGTCATCATACTCAACGAACTGATGGCCGTTAGAGGAGAAAACGAACCGCACGGTGTGCCGGCGGCAGTAATCGGCGTAGCCTTTTCCCTGCTCCAGCCCGTATTCGGGCGGCAGCTGCTCTCTTTTCGCCTCAATCAGCGCAACGGCAACGGGCTGCGTCTCCGGGCTAACCCTAACGCGCAGCAGATAGTCCGACCGGCCGACTGCGCGCCGGGCGGCCGGCCGCCGGCTGCTATCGTCGTCGCCGTCGTGGATTTCAACCCGGCCCGCCGTCTGCTCCCGGCGAATCAGGTCATCAGTCCAGCCTTTTGCCCGGAGTGCCGGGTCAATCAGCTCGGATCTGGTATCGGCCTCGTTCCGGGAACGGGGAGCGCGTATCGTCATCATAGCATCCCTAAATCAGATTGCGCCGCCCCAGCCCAGCGGCAGCCATTCCACTGGAACCAGCCGTTTGCCCGACGGGTCTGCCATCAGGTTGAAAACCTCCAAGGCAGATGCGCCCAGCAGATAATTGCCCTCCGGCCCAAAAATGACGGGGCAGGGCATTTCCGCGTCAGCAATGCGGAACCGGGCAATGCCGAAACCGTACTTCACCCGGCTGCCGTCCGCCAGCACAAATCCCAGTGTGCGGCGTGGCGAAACGCGCAAGCCGTCCAGCAAAGATTCGGGCAGCATTGAATGGGCCGCCCCGGTATCTGCCACGGCGTCAACCGGAGCCAAATCGCCCCCGGCCGGATGCCCCACGCCCAGCGCAACCGTGAACATTCCCATAGCTACCGCATCCGATTGCCGATTCGGAACGCTTACTCAACCACTCGGAAATCGTCGCAATACCAGTCGCGGCGGCGGTCGCTGACATCAATGCCGGTCAGCTTGACCGCAACGGCGATGCCCCGCTTGACGCTGCGACGGTCGCTAATCAGGCCGGCCGGAATCAGCGCCGTATAACTTTCCTGCTGTTCAGCGCCCGGTTGCCGGGTATAGACGGTGATCCGACCAAACCGGTCGGCCCAGCGGCGTCCCAGCATCGCTTTGGCCAGCGCTGCCGCCATTGGCCCGTCATCGGCATAGCCCAGAGCAGTAAGGTTGATGATGGGGATAATTTCGTTCAGCGTGCCGGTGAACTCGCGGGTTGCGGACAGGTCGGGCGGCACTGCGACAATCGAATCCGTGCGCGGCCGGCGCGGACGCCGGTTGCGCCGCCGCCGTCCCCTGGTCGACTCGGCATCCGATGGAGCATCCGCCGCAACATCCGCCGTAGCATCCGGCGCAGATGCCGCCGCATCCCCGGGACGCACCATGCTGCCCCCCAAATCCGGCGCTTCAGCGACTACGCTCCCGTCGTCAACGCTGAGCGGCGCGTTATCCCGACAGTCCAGCGACGCATCGCTGTCGGAATCGGCATCGCCGGCGTCCTGATGAATGGGCCCCGGCGCATCAGAAAAGACGCCGGAATCGCAAGTTGGGCGGTCGGCCGGACTGGTTCCGGTTTCGCAATCCGGCCCGTGTGTCGGTACTCCTGGCATATCCGCTATCCCTCATCCCCAATTTTCAGCAGGCTCAAAAACGCTTCCTGCGGCACTTCCACCCGGCCCACCCGTTTCATCCGTTTCTTGCCCTCTTTCTGTTTTTCCAGCAGTTTGCGCTTGCGGGTAATGTCGCCGCCGTAGCATTTGGAAAGCACATCTTTCCGCATCGCCCGGACGGTTTCGCGGGCTACGATGCGGCTGCCGATGGCCGCCTGTATCGGCACCTCAAACATCTGGCGCGGTATCGTAGTACGCAGCTTCTCCACCAGCGTGCGCCCCTGTGCCACTGCCGTATCCCGGTGGCTGATTAGGCTCAACGCCTCCACCGGCGTCTGGTTGACCAGAATGTCCACGCGCACCAGCGGCGCCGCCCGGTAGCCCTCAAAGCTGTAGTCCAGAGAAGCGTAGCCCTGGGTGCGGGATTTGAGCTGATTGTAGAAATCGGCCAGCATTTCGCCCAGCGGCATCGTGTATTCCATCACCACGCGGGCCGACTCGCCGTCCCCCAGTCCCTGAATGTATTCCATCCGGCGAAAATCGGAACGCCGCGCGTGCATCAGCTCCATCACGGCCCCGACAAAGGCGTTGGGCGTTACGATAGTTACGCCCAGCAGCGGCTCCCGTATCTCCGACACCGCGTTGGGCGGCGGCAGCAGCGACGGGTTGTCCACCCGCTGTGTTTCCCCGTTGGTCAGCAGCACTTCGTAGGCTACGCTGGGCGCCGTTACTATCAGATCCAGGTCATACTCCCGTTCCAGCCGTTCCTGCACGATTTCCAGATGCACCAGCCCCAGAAAGCCGCAGCGAAAGCCGAACCCCAAGGCGCCGCTGGTTTCCGGTTCAATCGTCAGCGAAGCATCGTTGAGCTTCAGCTTTTCCAGGGCGGCGCGCAAACGGGTGTAGTCCTCGCCGTCGGCCGGGTACAGGCCGGCGAACACCATTGACTTGAGCTCCACATAGCCGGGCAGCGGCTGCTCGGCGGGCAGCGCATTGCTGGTCAGGGTATCGCCTACGGCGCACTCCTGCACATCCTTAAAGCCGGTAGCGACATAGCCCACCTGCCCGGCCCGCAGCGCATCTACGGGCGTCGGTTCCGGCGCAAAAACGCCCACTTCCATAATGTCCACCGACTTGCCGCTGGACATCACCCGCAAGCGGTCGCTGCGGGAAATCACGCCGTCGGCCACGCGGACATAAGCGATAATCCCCTTATAGGTGTTGTAGGTAGAATCGAACACCAGGGCGCGGAAGGGAGCGTCGGCGGCAGCGGCGCCGGACGGAGCCGGCACCCGGGACACGATGGCGTCCAGCAGTTCGGCGCAGCCCAGCCCCGACTTGGCGGAGACATACACCACCTCATCCTGCCGGAAGCCGAAAATCTGCTCCATCTCGGCAGCCACCCGCTCCGGCTCCGCGGAGGGCAGGTCAACCTTGTTCACCACCGGAATGATTTCCAGGTCGTACTGCAAGGCCAGCAGCGTGTTGGCGATGGTCTGCGCCTCCACGCCCTGCGTTGCGTCCACTACCAGCAGCGCGCCCTCGCAGGCCGCCAGGGCGCGGGACACTTCGTAAGAAAAGTCCACATGGCCGGGTGTGTCAATCAGATTGAGCTGATACCGCCCGGCCGCCGGGGCGCCGGCGCCGGTATTGGCATCGGCATCGCGGCTGGCCGCGATGGTATGCTCCATCGTAACCGCCTTGCCCTTGATGGTGATGCCCCGTTCCCGTTCCAGCTCCATCTGGTCCAGAAACTGCGCCTTCATATCCTGGGGCCGGACGGCGCCGGTGATTTCCAGGATGCGGTCGGCCAGCGTGGACTTGCCATGGTCAATGTGGGCGATGATGCAGAAATTGCGGATGTTGCATTGTTCCATAAGTAAAGCCGTCCTCAATAAACGCTTCGTATCGTAGCACGGCGGCAACAAAAGCGGCAAACGCCAACCGGAACCAACCCCTGGAGAGTGCGGGAATGGCATGGATACCGAATAGAGAGGAGCTCGGCTTTTCTCGGAGCAGTGGATTCCGCCCTGTATCAGGTACGGGGTAGCGTTCTTTTACCGGAGCGCCGGGCTTATGGGTAAGCGGTATCCTTGATAGGCGCTGTCATTAGATCAGGCCGTGCTGGATTCCCGCTTGCGCCGGAATGACAACGAGGGGATTGGCAAGCGCTGCCGGGAAGGGCCTGGCAAATGACAGCCGTCCCCCGTTATGCTACCATCATTTGCCGATACTGTTGTTGGCGGACTTTATTCGTCATTTGCTGTTTCAGCCGTTTCAGCGCGCCCGGCAAGTTTGGAGGCTTTCGCATCTTATGCCCAAAGTACTGATTACCGACAATGTAGCCGCCGAAGGCATTGACCTGCTCAAACGGCAGGTTCCCGTGGATGTCAAACGCGGCCTTTCCCCCGCCGAACTGGTAGATGCCATCGGCGACTACTCGGCGCTGGTCGTCCGCAGCGAAACCAAAGTTACCGAGCCCATTATCGAGGCCGGCCGCAACCTGCGAGTGGTGGCCCGCGCCGGCATCGGCGTGGACAACATTGACCTGGACGCCGCAACCCGCGCCGGCGTGGCCGTAGTCAATGCGCCCATCGGCAACACCGTGGCCGCCGCCGAGCATACCATGGCGCTGATGCTGGCCCTGGCCCGCAATGTGCCGCAGGCTTACGCCTCGATGAAACAGGGCGAATGGCAGCGTTCCGCCTTTATGGGGATTGAAGTTCGCAACAAGACGCTGGGCATCGTTGGGCTGGGCCGGGTCGGGTCGGAAGTAGCGCGCCGGGCCGCCGCTTTCGGAATGCGTCTCATCGCCTACGACCCCTTTGTCGCTCCCGACTTTGCGGCGCGGCTGGGCGCAGCGGTGATGCCGCTGGAGGAACTGCTGCCCCAAGCCGATTTCGTAACCCTGCACACGCCGCTGACCCCCGGCACCGTCGGCCTGATGTCGGCGTCCAACCTGGCGCTGCTGAAGCCGGGCGCGCGCCTGATTAATGTGGCGCGGGGCGAGCTGGTGGACGATGACGCCCTGCTGGACGCGCTGGAAAACGGCCCGCTGGCCGCTGCTGCCCTGGACGTGTTCACTAACGAACCGCCCGGCGATCTGCCCGTGCTGCGCCATCCCCGTCTGCTGGCAACGCCCCATCTGGGCGCGTCCACCCAGGAAGCGCAGCGCGAAGTAGCCATTGAAGCCGCCGAGCAAGTGCTGGCCATCCTGGACGGCAAGCCGGCCCGCAACACCGTCAACGCCCCCTTTGTGCCGCCGGAAGTCCATGCCATCCTGTCGCCGTATGTTGCGGTGGCATCTATGATCGGGCGGCTGCTGACCAATCTGGCGGAGCGGCAGTTCGTCGGCGTAACGCTGCGCTACCAGGGCGAAATCGCCGGCCACGACACGGCGATTCTGAAAGCCGCCGCTTTGACCGGGTTACTGTCGCCGGTCAGCGGGGAAGTGGTCAATATGATAAACGCGCCGGTGCTGGCGCAGCAGCGCGGCTTGCAGATTACCGAGCAGACTTCATCCGACAGCCACGAGTACGCCAGTATGATTACCGCCACGCTGCACACTGCCGGCGCCGACATCACGATAGCCGGCACTTCGCTGCGGGACGAGCCGCATCTGGTGCGCGTCAACGACTACTGGATGGATGTTGCGCCGTCCACGCCGTACCTGCTGTTTGTGGACAGCCACGACCAGCCCGGCACCATCGGCGCCGTCGGCACCATCGCCGGCCGCCGCAACATCAACATCAGCTTTATGGAAGTGGGCCGCATCGCCCCGCGCGGCCAGGCCATGATGGTAGTAGGGCTGGACGACCCGGCGTCCGAAGCGGCGCTGGCGGAAATCAAGGCAGTGCCGCAAATTGACAACGCGCGGGTGGTAGCGATGTGATGCGATGCGGCGGCATTTTATCCGTCAAGCAAGCGGCGTTTCTCGCGGCGTGATGGGCAAAGGGGCCGGCAGCAAAGGCAGTTGAAAACGGGGTTGACAGGGCGGTTGCAGGGGAGTACGATATTTCTATCGCCCCTTGAGAGTAAGTTAGGCCCCTCGTCATCATGGGTCTGGCCAAAATCCTGGGGCATAATTTATTGGGGTTTATAGTATGACTAGCGTAGCGATTCTGATTGATGGCAGCTTTTTCATTGAGCGATTGCATCGTCTTACTGACCGCGAGATCCGATTTAACCCGGAACGTACTAATGATGCTATAGGGCGCCTGGTGGACGGCCATCTCCGCCGCATCAATGCTGTAATACGCGCTGACACCGCGCCGTATGCCGGCGGCTTGCCAACTGCCGACCCGCGCGCTTTGCTCTATCGTTGCTTTTTTTACGATGCCCCGCCTTATGACCGGAAAGGCCACCGACCCGTGAGCCAGCGAGCGATAGATTATGATAAATCGGAGGAAGCGATTTTCAGGCGTACGCTGTTCGCCTTGCTGCGTCGGCGTCCTAATTTCGCTTTACGCTTGGGCGAAGTCAGCCTGCATCGGCAATGGATAATTAAAGAGGAAGCTCAGAAGGCTTTGCTGAACAGAAGACGTACTGTTGACGACCTCACAGACAGCGATTTTGATCCGGGCTTTCAGCAGAAAGCCGTTGATATGCGGATTGGGCTGGACATCGCATCTATTACGCTGAAAAAGCAGGCCGATACTATCGTCCTGGTTACCGGGGACAGCGACTTTGTGCCGGCCGCCAAACTGGCCCGCCGGGAAGGCGTGCGGATTATCCTGGATCCGCTCTGGCACTATGTCGCCCCCGACTTGCACGAACATATTGACTTGCTGCATTGCCCGTTCCCGCGCCCGGGCACGCCGCAAGCGGCGGGGGAATGATTGATTGGCGGGTAGTTCTAAAGTTGACGGTATCAAGGCGGCTTTGAGCCGAAACATTATGAAATGGGCCAACAAAGGCCGCACTTGTCGACAGGACGGCTGTCAAAGCCCGGCGCATGGTAAAGGATTCTGCGCCGCGCATTATGCGCGCTTTCGCAAAGGGCAGGATATGTCTGCCCCTATCAGGAGCAAACTGCCCGAAACAATCTGCCAACATCCAAACTGCGACCGCCTGTCGCAAACCGCCGGCTGGTGCGGCGCCCACTACCAAAGAATCCGCAACGGGTGGGATCTGGATGCTCCTATTTTGACACGGCGGCGGAATAAAGGGACGACTTGCCGCTACGAAGGATGCTCCGTACCGGCGGTGACCGGCGGCTATTGCAATGCTCACTATCTCCGGGAACGACGGGGCCAGCCAATGGATGCGCCGGTTCGGAAATTCGCCAAGCGGCAAACCGGGCCGTGTCCTTGGCCCGGATGCGAGAGTGAAATCGCTACGGCGGGTCTGTGCCGGATCCATTACCGGCGCAAGATCGAAGGGCGCGCTATGGACGCCCCTATACAAGCTCCGCGTAAAAGCCGAGCGGGCATCGACCGTTTCGTCACCAAAGAGGGCTATGTTGAGGTTAGACAGCCCGACCACTTTGGCAAACCGATTGGGCACCGCAAAGAATGGTTCTACGAGCATCGTTATGTGATGGAAAAGTACCTGGAACGCCCGTTGCACGAAGGGGAGAACGTCCACCATATCAACGGCGACCGCAGCGACAACCGGCTTGAAAATCTGGAGCTCTGGATTAGTCAACAGCCGTCCGGGCAGCGGGTTGTTGACCTGCTGAACTGGGCTTATGCTTTGCGTGAACGGTATCAGCACGACCGGGATAAGCTTATGGGAAAGCAGCTAACGATGGCAATAGCGGATGATGCGCTATGACATCGCCGGGAATTTGCAAGCATCCGCCATGCGAGCGCCCGGCAACGAAAAAATCCGCCGGCTGGTGCAATGCCCATTACATCAGGGCCCGCAATGGCAGGGATATGGATAACCCGCCGCTACGGAACCGCAAGCGCCGCGGTGAAGTGAGGCTCTGCACTTGGCAGGACTGCCAGAGCGAATCGCGAGAGAAAGGTCTGTGCAAGATGCACGCGCAACGGCAGCGCAACGGCTGGAATATGGATGCCCCGCCGCGCGTGATGGGCCAAAAGAAACCCTGCCAGCAGGATGGCTGCGACCAGAACGCAGTCAGCAAGGGCTATTGCGATGTGCACTATCGCCGACTTCGCAACGGCGGGGATATGACAGCGCCAATACGGCACAAGGTGGCGTCGTACCAAGGGAAGTATTGCAAAGAGGACGAATGCGACCGCCCGGCGCGGGCAAAGGGCGCGCAAAGGTATTCCTTTGGATGCCCCCCTCCGCATTACGATGCGGAACGAAGGGCAATGCCAATGGCCGAGCTGCCCTCGAGAGCAAGAGGTAAAATTGCTGTGCAAGGTGCATTATAGTCGTCAATATCAGGGGATTGATATGGACGGGCCGGTAGAGATGCCCAAAAAGTATATTGTCGGCCGCGATCGCAAGGTGATGGAAAACGGCTATGTTCGGGTCAAGCGTCCGGGCCATTTCAGCAAGCCGGCATCCAACAGCGGCAACTGGTATGATGAACACCGTTATATGATGGAATGCCATTTGGGGCGCCCGCTACGCGACCGCGAAAATGTCCACCACATCAACGGAGATAAAGCCGATAATCGGTTGGAAAACCTGGAGCTGTGGACCAGTTCCCAGCCGGCGGGACAACGGATTGTTGACCTGCTGGAGTGGGCGGATGCCATCATCGCACAATACGAACCGGAAATGGACAAATTGCGGGAAACGCAGCTTCCGCTGGCAATGCCGCCCAGCGACGATTTCGAGGATACCGCATTATGAAAGACGCACCACCCCGCTTTACACCCGAACAAATCGCCAACGCCATCACTGCCGGCCGCTCGCCGCGCTGGGATGCCGCATTGACGCCTGAGCAGGCCGTCAATCACGCCGCCAACTACCGCGACAATCTGGCGCACTATCAGCAGCACGCCGCGCAGAGCCTGGCGGCCGGCGATTTCCGGCAGGTTGCCGAGAAATCCTGGGGCGCGTTCACGCAGACGGTCAAGGCCATCGCTGCCGACCATGGGGTGCATCTGACCAGCCACATCAGCATTATGCGGGTGGTCGGGCAGCTGTCGGCGCTGGCGGCGCAAGCCGACCCTGACGGCGCCCGCCAGCTGAACCACGCTACCGGGTTGGCGCACAGCCTGCACACCCACTTTTACGAAAACGACTTGCCGGATGCGGTAGTAACGCAATCGGCCAGCGCCGTATCCGATGCCGTCAACCTGCTGCAAAACCTGTTTCTACCGCCGGATGACTCCGGCAGCGCTGCGGAATCGTGAACCGCTCGGAGGCCGCCTTATGAACGACGCATCACCCCGCTTTACCCCCGCACAGGTAACCGGCGCCATCCGCGCCGCCTATTCCCCCCGTTGGGATACTTCGCTGTCCCCGGCTGATGCCATTACACACGCGGCAACCTATCGTTCCATCCAGGCGCATTACCGGCGGCACATCCGGCTGAGCCTGGACGATGGCGATTTTCTGCAAGCCGCGGAAAAATCGTGGGGCGCTTTCACACAGGCCGTCAAAGCCATTGGCGCCGACCATCGCATCAAGCTGTCCAGCCATGTCGGCATTTATCGCGTCGCCGGCGAGCTGTCGGCTCTGATTGCCCCCAACGATGCGGACGCCGCCGATGCGCTGAATCAAGCGGCAGCCACGGCTAGCGGCCTGCATATGCGCTTTTACGAAAACCACCTGCCGGATTCGGTAGTTAGGCAGTCGGCTGGCGTCGTAATCGACGCCATCGACCTGCTGCAAAACTGGTTTCCAACTCCGCCGGCGGATGATGCCGATGCCGTCGGCGACGCTGCCGGGTTGTAATCGGATGCCCTTTCGGGCTACTCTGTACGCCAACCCACCCGCTAACCCAGCAAGCAAGTACGCAAGGAGCAAACCCTATGGGAGATCGCATCGCAATTATGGGCCCCGGCGCCGTCGGCAGCTATGTGGGCGCATTCCTCGTCCAGGCCGGCGAGGACGACATCACTTTCATTGATATGTGGCCGGAGCACGTGGAGAAAATGCGCGCCGCCGGCTTGCGCGCCAGCGGCAGCCAGGGCGATTTCACCGTGCCGGTCAACGCCATGCATCTTACCGACGCCCAAAACATCACCGAACCTTTTGACTACGCCCTGATTACCGTCAAGTCTTACGACACCGAATGGGCGACCCACTTCATCAAGCGGTATGTCAAGGATGACGGGGCATTTGTGTCCATCCAGAACTGCTGGAACGACCCGACGATTGCCAACATCGTCGGCCCGGAACGGCAGCTGGGCTGCATCGCATCGCACATTGAAGTTGCGCTGTGGGAACCGGCCCATGTGAACCGGGGCGGCGCGCCAGGCCGCGACCACGGCCATACCGTCTTTCGCGTCGGCGAATACACCGGCGCGGTTACGGCGCGCGCGCAGGCCATCGCCGCCAAGCTGGACCACATTGACGCCGCCTATGCCACCGACAACTTGCCGGGCGAAAGATGGGCCAAGCTGTGCCAGAACGGGATGGGCAACGCCATCTCGGCCATGAGCCAGCTGGGCAGCCAGGAAATGGCCGGCGACGCCCGCATCCGGCGCATCCGCATCAACCTGGCCAAAGAGGGCGCGCAAGTCGGCCTGGCGCAGGGCCTCAAAGTGGTTGCCATCAACGGCCTCCCTGCGGAAACCTGGGCCGGCGCCGACCAAGGCGATGTGTTTGAGGAACTGGACGGACGGCTGTCGGAAGCCGGCGGCCGCGTCAACTGGCTGGCGTCAATGGCGCAGGATGTGCACAAGGGGCGCAAGTCGGAAGTGGACTTTATGAACGGCCTGATTTGCGAAAAGGGACGGGAAACCGGCGTGGCCACCCCCTACCATGACGCCATCGTGGAAGCGATGCGGCTGGTGGACAGCAAGGCCATCGCCCCCGGCCCGGAGAATGTCGACCGCATTGTGCGCGCCGTAGAGGGCTAGTCGGGTATGATGACTCCGTCATTCCGGCTTGCGTCGGAATGACGGAAAAGCGGGCCGCAGGATAGTAGCCACTGACTTCCTCTTTCACCGGGAGAGGGTTGAGGAGAGGGCAGAACTATGTACATCACCATAGAACCCGCCGGATTGATGATGCACACCGTCAAGCTGGTTTTTGATCCGGGGGAGCCGGCGCCGGAGGACGCGGAAGTGCGCGCCTACCTGTCGCAGTACGAGCTGGAACCGCGCTACCACTGGTTCGCCGAAATTGAGGGGCTGGAAGGCCGGCAGTGCGAGATTATGCAGTTCGGCGGCTGCTATCTGGGTCGCAACTTGCAAAACATCGGGCAGATACAGCGGCGCGTAGTAGAGACGGAGCTGCTGTCCGCCGAGATTGAACGCCACATCGCCGCCGGCAGCCTGCCCGCCCTGGCGTCGGCCGGAGATGGGGAACGGCGGGAAGCCATCGCCGCAATGCTGGACGAATTCCGGCAGGAGGAGAACTTCGGGCTGGACGATGCCAACGAACTGCGGGCCACGCTGGACGGCGCCGCCGTGCGGCAAGCCGGGGAACGCGCGCTGGCCGTTATCCGACAGCAGGCGGCGGCCGATGCCTACCGGCCGCTATGCCGTTTTGAGGAATAAGTCGTCCCGTGCTGCGCCGACCGTTTCAGGATAAAAGCGGCAGAGGGATAGCGTTGCGTCGGTTATCTGCGATGATTGTCGCAACAGGCGCCAAGCAAAGAGATGGAGCGGGCGATGGGGATCGAACCCACGTAGCCAGCTTGGAAGGCTGGGGCTTTACCACTAAGCTACGCCCGCTCGGTTGCGTCTCTCTACTCCGTCTTTCTACTATTGTACCCTGCCGGCGGCGGTGCGTCATCTGTTTGGCGGGCATTTCTTTTTGAGGTGTGTCGCCAAATTCGCCCTCATTCCGACGCAAACCGGAATCTATGGCACCCGGTTCCGTTACCGTAGCGACGGATTGCGACACTAGACCGCTGCAAGGTATTTTCACTACGGTCGTCGCCTACCGCAAAGTCCACCTAGCGGCGGCCGTCGGTTTCCTGGACTACCGCCGTCCAGATCACCAATCTTGCCGCTGATCTCATACCGCGCCTGTCGGTAATTCCACAGCCCAGCATAGGAAATCTCTGCCGCCGGTTGCTCCTTCCCGTCGTTCCTGTCCCCGGCGCCGCCGCCGCCGCCGAGAAAGTTCGGCAACTCTGCTTTTGCTCCACCGGCTCACTGCCGGCGAGATTACGCCAATGCTGATGGTGATGGCGCTCTGGGAAACGTACTTCTCGTGCAACGCCAGGGTCTGTTCCCGGTCGGAGGCGCTGGGGCAGGTATAGGCGGCACCGTGGGTGTAATAGCGTCCGCAGTCGCCGCCGCAATAGACCGGCCAGCCCTTGGAGGCGCCGTTCCGAGGGCATCCGGTTGGAGCCGCAGGCCGGGCTGCGGATGCCACGGCTGTAGCCGCGTTCTAGCGCATTCAGCCCGGTCAGAAGGCAATCGGGATGGGCCGGTTAGGCACAGTTCTGCACCTTGGCGCTTTCATCAGAAAAGCCCCGGTTTTCAGGCCGTTCCAAGATGATTACGGATGACGGGTGCTTGCCGCTGGCGGCGGTTTTGACAGCATGGCCGGCGGCGCATGACGGTTCGGTTATCAGTGGCACCACGCCATATTAGCCCAGCGGATGTATGAACCGCCTGATACTACCGTGGTGCGATTGTAGCGGGTTCTGGCGCTCAGCAAGCCAAAATCCGAGTTGGGAGTGGGATCCCCGAGATTCCAGCCGGCGCGGCCATAAAGCCTGACATATAACCCGTTGGGATCCAGAGAGAAACTGTTGCCTGCGTTAAGCCGCCAGCGATTGCCGCTGATCTGTATGTAGTTGCCTTGCCACAAAAAGTAACCGCCATCGGTAGGGGCTAATTCATAGCTATACGTCGTACTAACGCCCCTTTCCAGCACAATCAGCCAGCCGCTGTCGCTGTTGCCCCCGTTGTACGCCGCCTGCCCGTCGCGCACATTGTACCAGCGGGGCTGCTGCCCGTACTCCTGGCAAACCCGCGCGGTATAAGTGTACCCGCCATAAGCCTGCGCTTCCGCATCACCGCCGGGAAAAGCCGCCCCAACGGCAACAGCCAGCCCGGCCAGGACTGCCATAACGGCAATCTTGCCCAGCCGCAGCCAAGCCATCGTTAGGTTTTTGGTCAGCCAATGTCGGGGGGGGGGGGGGGGGCAGAATGGCAGTCATAATTTCACTCCAAGCTTTCCGGTGTGCGGATGAATTCAGCAATGATTTCCTTGCCGCAGCGGACGCCGGCGGCAACAATAGAATGCTATCACATATTGCCCCCATTTGCACGATGTCCGCTTTGATACAGCGACGCATAAGCGCAGAGCGTTCCTGATGCCTGATGCTGCAATTGCGCCAATCAGCAGCGGGCTGGCAAAGTTTGACGCCGGCGCAGAGGGCGATAGCCGATTATTCCCGGCAGCGACTAACGGGATGGCAGCCAAATCATCCTCAAACTGCCGGCGTGTGCTAAACTGCCGGCGTTATGCTGCCCTCCGACTCTAACGTCGCCATCCCGGACGATGCCGCATCTGCCGCAGTTCCGCCCGTATATGACCGCGTTATTGCGGTAGTGCGGCAGATTTCTTACGGAAAAGTTGCCACTTACGGGCAGATTGCCCTGATTGTAGGCGACGGCTGTACGCCCCGGATGGTCGGCTACTGCCTGGCCTCCCTGGATCCCGACTCCGCAGTCCCTTGGCAGCGCGTCATCAACCGGCAGGGCAAAATCAGTCCCCGCGGCGCCGGAATGGGAGCCCAGCTGCAACGCGAGCTGCTACTCCAAGAGGGCGTAGAATTCAGCGACGCCGACCGCATCAGCTTTCACCGGTTCGGCTGGCTAGATCCGTACTAAAGTGCATCGTCAAATGCACCGCTATTCCCACATTCACCGTCATTCCGGCGCAAGCCGGAATCCGGCGGCGTAATCCGCTACGACGGTAATTGAACCGTCAAGCATAGATTCCGGCTTGCGCCGGAATGACGGTTGGGTCGATGGAACGACGGCTGAGTCGCCGGGAATGCTGCGCCGCAGATGAAACTCCGGCCCGACTGCATCCCACCCGCAATGAGCGGGACGCCGCCGGGCCAAAAGCCGGACTGAACCGGAACGCCGCATTCCGCGGACGGTCAGCGGCGCGGGTTGCCGCCGCCCAGGAACCGACGGTCGGAGGGGTTGCCACCCCGTCCGGCATCGCTCCGTCCCGGCGGACGCCGGCCGCCCCGGTCCCGGTCGTTAGGCTCGCTGCCCAGCATCGAGTTGCGGTCGCCGCCGCGCCCGCCACGATCCCGATCCCGGTCGCCGCCCCCGTAACCGCCACGGCCTCCGCTGCTGCCGCCGCCATAGCCGCCGCGTCCACCGCGATCCCGATCCCGGTCACCGCCGCCGTAACCGCCACGGCCGCCGCCGCCCCCGCCATAGCCCCCGCGGCCGCCGCGATCCCGATCACGGTCACGATCGCCGCCGTAACCGCCACGGCCTCCGCCGCCCCCGCCGTAACCCCCGCGTCCACCGCCGCCAAAGCCGCCCCTGCCACCCCGATCCCGGTCGCCGCCGCCGTAACCGCCGCGGCCGCCACGGTCGCCACGGTCGCGGTCTCCGTAGCCCCCGCGTTCCGCCATTGCCGGCGCCGGGGAGGTGTCGCCCATCAGCGCGCGGCGGGACATATTGATGCGCCCCATATGGTCAATCTCGTGAATCATCACGGTGATTTCCTGCCCCATAGCCACATCGTCATAGGCCAGATCGCCCAGTTCCTCGTTGCGTACCAGGCCGTCCTTGCCGCCGGGAGTGAGTTCCACGAACACGCCAAAGTTGGTAGTGCGCGTAATCTTGCCGGTGATAATATCGCCGACTTCGGGATCGCGGGTCAGGCCGTCCACCCGGCTGCTCGCCAGTTCAATCATCGTCTGGTCGTTGGAGCCGATGGTTACGGAGCCGTCATCGGCCACATCAATGCTGCAACCCGTTTCCTCCTGGATGCCCCGAATGACACGGCCGCCGGGGCCGATGAGGGCGCCGATTTTCTCTACCGGAATCTGCATCCGCACCAGTTTGGGGGCATAGCGGCTCATCTGCGCGCGCGGCTCCGTGATGGCCTCGGCCATCCGATCCAGGATATGGAGACGGCCGGCGCGGGGCCTGTTCCAAGGCTTCGCTGAGCAACTCCTGCGTCAGGCCGTCGATTTTCACATCCATTTGCAGGGCATTGATGCCCTGGCTGGTGCCGGCTACCTTGAAATCCATATCGCCCAGGAAATCCTCAATGCCTTGGATGTCGCTGAGGATGGCATACTGGCCGTCGGCGTCGCCGGTAATCAGGCCCATAGCGATGCCGGCCACCGGCGCGCGCAGCGGTACGCCGGCGTCCATCAGAGCCAGCGACGAACCGCAGACGCTGCCCATCGAAGTGGAGCCGTTGGAGGCCAGCACTTCGCTGACCACGCGCAGCGTGTACGGAAAATCGCTTTCCGGCGGCAGCGCGGCGGCAATGGCCCGCTCCGCCAGGGCGCCATGCCCGATTTCCCGTCGGCCGGGCGAGCCGACCCGCCGCGCTTCGCCTACGCTGTAGGGCGGGAAATTGTAGTGGTGCATGAACTGCTTGGTGTTGTCGGGACCAACCGTGTCCAGCGTCTGTTTCATTGACATGGACGCCAGGGTAGCCACGGACAGCACTTGGGTCTGTCCGCGCGTGAACAGCCCGCTGCCGTGCGCGCGGGGCAGTTCGCCGACGCTGCAAGTGATGGGGCGAATTTCGTCCGGGCCGCGGCCGTCCGGTCGCACTTTCCGGTTGAGGATGCGGCTGCGAACTTCCGACTTGACCAGGTTCTTGAAAGATTCGGCGATTTCGCCGGCAGAGTAGTCGTCGGCCAGCTGCTGGGCGATTTCGGCTTCTACGGCGTCCAGGCCGGCATCGCGCTCGCTCTTGAACGAATTGCGTTCCAGCACCTCGGCGATGCGCCCGTTCACCAGAGCGTCAACTTTACTCTGCCGTTCCTCCGCGGCGGAGTAGTCCACCGCTACTTTGATTTTTTCGGCGCCGCACGCTGCGGCCAGCTCGTCAATCAGCGCAATGGTAGCCACATTCGTTTCGTGGGCCAGCCGGATGCCCTCCAGGATGACCTCCTCGGAGACTTCAACGGAGCCGGACTCCACCATCATAATGGCGTCGCGGTTGCTGGCGACTACCATATTAAGGCGGGCGTCGGCGGCGGCGCGGTAGCCGGCGTTGACGGCGTAATCCTGCCCGTCCCAAGTGATGCGGCAGGCGCCGATAGGCCCCTCAAAGGGGATGTGGCTGATGGAAAGGGCGGCGGACGCGGCAACCATCCCCAGCGTTTCCGGCGGATGGTTTTCGTCCACCGACAGCGTAGTGATGATTACCTGGATTTCGTGGTGCAGCCCCTTGGGGAACAGAGGCCGAATGCTGCGGTCAGTGAGCCGGGCCGAAAGGATGGCTTCGGTGCCGGGGCGCCCTTCGCGCCGGAAAAAACTGCCCGGAATTTTGCCGACCGCGTAAAGCCGTTCCTCAAACTCAACGGTGAGGGGCAGAAAGTCCACCCCTTCCCGGGCTTGGTCGGACATTACCACGGTGGCAAGGACGATGGTTTCGCCGCAAGTAAGGGTGACGGCGCCGTGCGCCTGCTGCGCCAGCCGGCCCGTTTCCAGCGTGATGGGATGGCCGCCGATTTCGCCGGCGACGACAACGGGGTTCATCAGTGCGCCAATGGCGTCAGTGGTTTCAGTAGTGGTCATAACAGGAATGTTTCCTACCTCTCTCGCAATGCGTGCTTCTGCGCCTTGCCACAAAAGGTGCGGCTTGTGCGGCGCGGTTAGGGGCGGCCCGTCTTTCTCTTTTGCAGCGCCTCCTCAAAGACCCGGGGCCGGTTTCGTGCGCTCAGTCGGTCGAGCAGTCGAGCAGTCAATCGGTCAATCAAAAAATCCGGCCGGCATTCCCTCGGTTAGCCGGTCAATCAGCCGCCGGCGGGCGGTTCAGCGTCATATGCTCTATGGCCGGCGCCGCGCTAGGGCGTGATAACGCAACGCATCCCGGTCAATGCCAACCGGGATGTGATGAAAGGGCATTGTGCTTACCGACGCAAGCCGAGGCGGCTAATCAGGTTCTGGTAGCGCGCTACATCGGTGCGGCTCAAATAGTTGAGCAGCCGGCGGCGCTTGGAAACCATCGTAACCAGGCCGCGCCGGGAATGGACATCCTTGCGATGGATGCGGAGATGATCCGTAACCTGCCGGATGCGCTCGGTGAGCATCGCCACTTGCAGCTCGGCCGAGCCGGTGTCATGTTCGTGAGTGCTGTATTCTGCGATGATTCGCTGTTTAACTTCGGCGTCCAACATTGCCAGATGCGTACCCTTCCCAACGGCGGTTGCTGCGTGTTCCAATTTTTCGCCGCACAGCGTACCACGATCCGCACAATAAGGCAACTGCCGGCAGCGCAACCGCAACATTCCCAATTAATCGGCCTAATTGCCCGCTACCCCAACCGTTATTCCAACCCCCTCAATGGCCATCCCAAACCTCTCAACCGTCATTCCTGCCCCTAAACCGTTATTCGGGCGCAAGCCGGAATGACGGGTACAAGCCCCAATCGCCTGAAAATAAACGCTGCCCGACCCGGTTGCCAACGGCGGGCCGGTGCGCGATAATTCCGCGCGTTTTGACTGCCAACGCTGACTACAGCAATACTAATCCCCCCCCCCCCCCCCGACTCTGGGGGGTCTAAAACCGAAACCAGCGCTTTCGGTTCGCCGGGGCGGCGCGGGCATGATTCGTCGCGGTTCTATGCCGGGCGGCTTTATGAGGGGCTGCCCACCGAGCGGCGCGTTCCTTATGTAGAAAATCCGCTGCCGGCCCATGCCGTCAACGCCATCCTGCCCTGCTCCGCCGAGCGGATGGACGACCTGCCCGATTGCAGCGTCCATCTGATGGTTACCTCGCCGCCCTACAATGTCGGCAAGGACTATGACGATGACCTGACGCTGGACGAATACCGGGATTTTCTGCGCCGGGTGATGCGTGAAGTCTATCGCGTGCTGGTGCCTGGCGGGCGGGTCTGCTTCAACATCGCCAACCTGGGGCGGCGTCCGTATCTGCCGCTTGCACCGCTACATCATTGAGGATCTGGAAAGCATCGGGCTGCTGATGCGGGGCGAAATCATTTGGGACAAAGCGGCCAGCGCCGCCGGCTCCACCGCCTGGGGCAGTTGGCAGTCCCCGGCCAACCCCACGCTGCGCGACATCCACGAATACATCCTCGTTTTCAGCAAGGACATTTACCGGCGGCCGGCCGCGGCCGGGCCGGAATCCGCCCGGCGCGAGTCCACCATCGGGCGAGACGATTTTCTGGAATTGACGCGCAGCGTATGGCAGTTTCCGGCCGAATCCGCGCGGCGCATCGGGCATCCGGCGCCGTTCCCGGTAGAGCTGCCGCGCCGCTGCATTGAGCTGTACACCTACGCCGGCGAAGTAACGCTGGATCCGTTTATGGGCAGCGGCACCACGGCGGTAGCGGCGTTGCAAACGGGGCGCCGGTTCGTCGGCTACGAAATATCGGCAGAGTACCGGGCATTGGCATTGAGGCGGCTGGCAAATCAGCCCAATCTTTACTCCCATACTGACTGCGATGGACGGATAATAGCGGAGGCCGGGGATGAATCCTACGCTCCTAACGCTCTTTCGTAACGAGCATTATGTAGAACTGCTGCGGCAGAATCTGCCCCGGGCTTTTGAGGTGGCAGACGCCGAGTCGCGGCGCATCCAGCAACGCAGCGGGCGCACTTACGAATCAGTAGGGCAGGAAGTTGGCGTGGTACGGGAAAAGATATTGATTGCGTACTTGCGGCATACGGTGGGCGATATGCACATTGAACTGCCAACTGCTAACTCGGCGATGCGCGATGTGATGATTTTCGGGCATCCGCTGGAGATTAAAACCGTTACCAGAAACGGCAAGGTCAAAGCGAAATGGACTGCGGACACAGCATCGGCTCAAAACGATATTGGCCGGTTTGAGTTCACATCCGATTTGCTGTTGGTGCGGATATGGTGGGGCGCGGAACAGGACAGTATTTTCTATATCCCGGTAGAGGTTCTGCAAGAATTGGCCGGGAACCACGCAGCGAACAACTACCTTTCCAGCGCGTCCGGCACAAACAACCGGGGCATAGACATCCAGTCCTGGTTTATGACCGCTGCCGAGGGACATCGGGATACGGTACGCATTCCAATTGACTGGCATCGCATTGGCATCAGGATTGACCCGATGGCCCGTTGGCTGGCGTATTGGGCCGACCAGCGTGACCGCGACCCGCTATACGGATAGCCTCTGCTATAATGCCGGTATCCCACTCTGGATTGCAGGAGAGCCGATTATGGACTGGCAGGAACGCATTGAAAAAGTGCCCGGCATTCTCAGCGGCAAGCCCGTCATCAAGGATACGCGTATCTCTGTGGAGCTGGTTGTTGGACGACTGAATGGCGCTTGGAGCGAGGCCGACCTTATCGCCGGCTACGGCATCACTGCCGAGGACATTGACGCCTGCCGCCGTTTCGCTGCCACCGGCGAACCGCTTTCGCCGACTACCTGGGCGGAGTTTGAGGCCGCCGTGTTCGGCGATGATGACTGGCCGGCACCGCAGCAAGCGTAAATCCAATGCGGATACTCGCCGATGAGAATATGGACGAGCAAACCGTAGCGGCGCTACGTGCTGCCGGGCACAATACGCTGTGGGTCAACGAGGATCAGCCGCGCACTCCAGACCCTGATGTGCTGGAATGGGCAACTCGGGAAAGCCGCCTTCTGATCACTTACGACAAAGATTTTGGCGAAATAAGCCAACGCCGGCGGCAACCGGCCCCGTATGGCATTATTTTATTCCGCATCGGCGACGACGTTCCCCCGGATGAAACCGCCCGCTTGATAGCCCACAATGTGAACGCCCCCGTAGAATGGGCCGGCCAGCTCTGGGTCATCGCCATTCGCAAACGCTCTGCAATGGGCTAGGCGCCGGCAAGGTAACTTGGATGCAAAGGCAGTCGGCCGGCACCTGCTACAATAGGCGCGCAGATCGGCCGAACTGCGCGACCGGCGGCACAACGGCGATGGCCATAGCAACCGCGACAATGGCGCATCCGCTTAACGCAATCGGACCCGCACTGACCAGCTACATCTACCTACCCGGAGACGCACAATATGGATCTTGGCCTTTTCTATCAGATTCAGGTTCCCAAGCCTTGGGACGCCGCCAGC
>CBDBDN010000001.1:0-100354 GCA_965203855.1 Dehalococcoidia bacterium | reverse complement strand
CAGTAGCAGCCATCCCCGGCCGCGCCGCCCCGGGACTGGTAGTCGCATCGCCCGATAGCGGCATCAGCAGCCCCATCGCCATCGGCATCGGCACCAGCAGCGGCCTGTTGGCGGCCCACACCCTGCAACTGGAGGGCCGCCGCCCGTCCGATGCCGCCGATCTGCTGCGCGGCTATCCCGCCCTGGCCGGCGCAACGCTGGGGTGATGCTTATTCACACATACGGAAAAATCGCGAATGAGGGCGGCGCAAACTTTTGTCCTTGACAAAAGTTTGCGCCGCCCCTTACATTTCGGTTTCCAGTCAAGGAATCGTCTTTTGACTTTCGGGAGCCGTCTAATGACTACCGCAACCGCCCAAACCCTGATGGCCGATGTGCTGTCCGGTGCTAGAAATAAGCGGGAAGCCGCCGTGCAGAGCGGCATTGAGTATCTTTGCAAAGCGTTGAACTACGATGTAGAACGGGAATACCCCATTGCCGGCGCCGGGCGCGCCGACCTGTATCTCCCGACTCGCCGCACCGTCATTGAAACCAAAGGGCGCGGCCTGGCCGACCCGGACTCCGCCAACAGCGACGGCGAAACCCAGGCGCAGCAGTGCGCCCGCTATATCTACGCCGAAAACGAAAGGGAACGCGGGCTCCTTACCCGGTACGAATCCGCGCCATCGCTATGGCAGGCTATGCTTACCGACGGGCAGCGCTGGTGGGTCTGGGAATGGGCCACTAACTACGACGGCGCTCTGGCCGGGAGCCGGCTGGCCGACGCGAAAACCTTTACTCCGGGACAGGACGGCGAAGCCCTGGCCTGGCTGCAAAGCAAAACCGGGCAAACCTACGGCAAGCCCTGGGTGCCCAGCGATCCCATCGTCCTGTTTGAGGATTACCTGGCTGAGCTCCGCCATATTTACCATCGCTTGCGGCAGGAACGCAGCGTGCAGACCAAGGAACAACTCTGGCTGGATACCTTGCGCGGTTCCGGCTGCGCCCCGGATGCCGCCGACGCGGATGACCTCTTTCTGCACCATACCCTGCTTATCACCGTAGCGCGGGCCGTAATCAGGGCTTTGGGCGCCCCGCATAATCGCCCGCAACCCGATGCTGTGATGAGCGACGGCTTTGCATCCTGGCCCCAAGCGCGCAACGACTCCGGCCCCACCTACCAGCCGGGCGTAGATTGGACGAACCGCCTTTTTGAGACGGCGGACTGCTACGACTGGCGGCAGCGGGCGCAGGATGTGCTGCGTACTCTCTACCAGGGCCTGATACCCGCCGAGCAGCGCAAAGCCTTTGGCGAGTATTACACCCCGGACTGGCTGGCGGCTATGCTGGCCGAGCGCATCATCGACGACGCCTGGATTGAGCAGGCGATGGCGCAATACCTTACCGGAAACCAGCCGGTGGCGGGTGTGGGCATCCTGGACCCGGCCTGCGGTTCCGGCACTTTCCTGTTTCACGCCGCCCGCCGCATCCTCAACTCGGCCCCATTGCGCGCCGCCAATGTTACTGAAGTGCAAAAAGCCGATTTCGTCGCCAAAATGGTCAACGGCATTGACATTCACCCCATCGCCGCCGAAATCAGCCGGGCTACCCTGCTGCGCGCCTTGCCCGCCGAACCCAGCGGCGGCGTCAACGCCTTGCCCGTCTATCAGGGCGACTCGCTGATTTACAACCGCCGCAATTTGAGCCTGTCTTACAGCCCCAACCTGCCCTCTTATACCATCACTTCCCCCGGCGGCACGGTCATCAACATACCTCTGGCCTTCGCGCAGAGCGCCGCTTTCGGCCAGAACATCAGCCGTTTTGTGGACGCCGCCAACGCCGGCCAGCCGTTGCCCTACGGCATTGCCGACGACCTGAACGCCGCCGACGCCGCTACCCTTACCGAGGCTTTTGACGCGACCGCCAAAGTGTGCCGGGAAGAGGGCAACAGCGTCTGGGCCTGGTACATTTTCAACGCCGTTTCCCCCACTACCCTGGCCCGCCGCAAAGTGGATCGCATTTTGAGCAACCCGCCCTGGGTAGTATTGAGCGACATCCGGGTTGAGGAACGACGGCAAGAACTGGAAAGCCTGGCCTACGAACTGGACATCCGGGTGCGCCGCGGCAAGTTTGACATCGCCGGCCTGTTCGTCAAACGCTGCCGCCAGAATTACCTCAACGCTGCCGACCCAACGGCAAAGGCCGCCTGGGTGCTGAACCGCGCCGCCTTGACCGCCAGCAACTGGGAACGCACCCGCGCCGACCAGGCGCCGTACAACTCCGAATATCTGGACTTCAGCAAGGTCAAAGACGCCCCCTTTACCGGCGCCGCTTCCTGCGCCTGGATCCAGGAAAGCGCCAACCGACGGTCAGTTAGGCACAGCATCCTGCACAACCGCTATCAAGACCGCAAAGTGCTGCGGAACTATGACTGGCAAGAGGCTGAAGTACTGGTGCGCTGGCAGCTGGCCCCGGCGCAACTGCGGGTTAAGCCGTCAGAGTACCTTGGCGCCGGCAACCGCCCGCCTTTCCAGAGCGGATTCAAACTTGAGCCGTACTGTTTGGTCAATATCGCCGAGTGCCAAGTACAAGACGTCGTTACTGTCATCAAAACGGTTACATCGCGGCATGAACCCTGGAAATCGGAGGGGGCGCAGGAGGGCGAGATACCGACTCTGTGGGCCAAGAACACGGCGCACCGTTCTACGCTGACGCCATTCCATCTGGGGGAATTCAAAGCGGTTATACCGGTTACTGCTGACGGCCGGCCCGACCCGGAGCAAGAATCCAACGAATACTGGCAGAAGGCGGAAGCAATTTACCGCCGTCATGTTACGGCCAGCGAATCAACGCCCAAGACGCTTTTCGGGCGTCTCAACTATCAGAACAAGCTGCTGGAGCAGTTTGAGGATGTGCCGGCAACTGATGACCGGCTTAAGGTTTTTTACAACGCCTCGGGGCAAATACTGCGCGCCGCCCGCAGCGTACCGCAAATCATTGCCGAAACCGGGCTGTATCACGCCACTTTTAGAACCGCGCCGGAGGCGGCGTACATTACTGCGATTCTCAATGCCCCTTGCTTGCAACTGGCGTACCAGCAAAGCCGCAAGTCCGACCGTGATTTTCACCAGCATTTCTGGCGCACGGTGCCGATTCCGCAATTTGACCCGGACAACGCCATTCACTGCGCTATTGCGAAACTTGGCGAGGATGCGGAAACTGCTGCCGCTAAATCGGTTGCTTTGCACGGCTCAGACCTGGATCAGCAAAAGCTCTCATCCCGCATCCGCGCGGAACTAATCAGCCAGGGCATTGCCGACCGGATTGATGCCCTGGTGCGGCAAATCATCCCCGGCCAGTCAGAGCCGGAATACCCCGACGGTTATCATCCCTGGCTGTCCGGCTAGGCCGGCTGCTCCGCAGCTGCGGCCTCGGCAGCCGGCGCCGCGGCAGTTTCGCGCTCCGGCGACATCCGCAAATTGGGAAACACGACGAGTTGAGCGTTATCCCAATCCACATATTCCGTAGAATCGTGAGTCTCCCAGAAAGCCCGCTCCTCCGCCTCGCTGGCGAAAGACGGAATCGGTTTAAGTTGATTCGGCATTGAAACAATCCAGTCGTCCCCCGGTCGCTTGCCCCACAATCATAGCGCGGCAGTCTCAAGACCACCACGCCGTCCCAACTGCTATAATACCCCCATCAGCCCCAACCCGTAATCGGATCGTATAGGATGCCGTGCGATGACTACCACCACCACCATCCCCCAGGCTGCGGCCCCCCCGCCAGTCGCCCCGCCAACGACTCCGGCAGCGACTCCGCCGCCGGCGCCGGCAGACCCGGCCCCCCCGGCTACTGCCCCCGCTGCGCCCCCGGCCCGCAAATACCGCTACGACTCTTTTCCCGAATTCCCCCCCAGAGGTGATATGCAGAACACCTTGCACCTTCACGACCAGGGGCATCAGGCCGCCTTGCGCCGCCACTTCGGCGCTCCCCAGACTACCGTCGTCATCGGCGAAGTCCCCGTCGCTTGGAACCGCGACCAGCGCGAAGGATTTCGCGTCCCCGACCTGCTCGTCGCCTTTGATGTTGACCGCGCCGCCGTGCTAATGGAGATGGGTTATTCAATTGAACATCACGGCAAAGCCCCCGATTTTGTCCTGGAAATCGCCTCCAAGAACACCGCCCGCCGCGACGAAATCCGCAAGCGCAGCGACTACGCCGCCTTCGGAGTGCGAGAATACTGGCGGTTTGAACCCGTGTGGGGCCGCTACTACGCTGTCGGACTGTCCGGCGATACCCTGCTCAACGGCGTCTATCACCCCATCGCCATCCGCCGCACGGACGCCAACCGCCATTGGGGACATAGCGCCGTACTCAACCTGGACCTCTGCTGGGAACACGGCGAACTCCGCTTCTACGACCCAATTGCCCGGCGCTACCTGCATACCTACGACAGCGCCGACGACGAGCGGATCACGGCCATCGCCGCCAGAAACCGTGAAGCCGCCGCCCGGCAAGCCGCCGAAGCCCGCATCCGCCAGCTGGAAGCCCGCCTCGCCGCATCCGAATCCTAATCAGCATAATCATAGCCAGCGTTATCGCCATCGCCGCCGCCGTTATAGTGTAAAATACCCCCGGTATCCCCGCGCCAACCGGGCCGATTGACGCTTACCGTACCGTCATTCCGGCGCAAGCCGGAATCCAGCGTCGTAACCTTCTACTACGGTAACGCATCCGCCAAAGCATAGACCCCGGCGCAATCCGAAATGACGGTGAATATGCCCACACCCCCTAGCCCCGCCCGCATTACCAATTGCCGGCATCCCCAATCAATAGCCCTAATACATAGATGGATAAATGGATAAATGGATGGACGGACGGGCCAGCGTGCCGGACGCAGCGCAGCGCAAACCCCGGATACTGCTACTGGGGCCTTTGCCCGCCGCGCGCCCCAATAACGCCGTACCCATCGGCGGCGGCCGAATGCGCTTCGCCGAAACCATACGCCAGCTGGAACGCCGCGCTTTTGACCTGGACATCGTCAACACCACACGCCCCCGCCAAAACCTGCCCGCCGGACGCGTCCTGCTGCATACCCTCCGCGCCGGCGCCCGCACGGCCTGGGCCATCCTGCGCCGGGGCCGCCGCTCCGACCTCGTATTCCTCAATATGTCCGTCTATGCGGCATTGCCGGCGGCGTCCGTCATCTGGCTCTTATGCCGGCTGCTGCGCCGCCCTCTCGTCATCTGGTTCTTTGGAGAATACCTCGCCGCTGCCTATCAGCAATGCGGGCCGGCGCGCCGCTGGCTGATGAACCGGACTTATCTGCGGGCCGACCTGGTGTGCGTCGAAGTCGCCCGCGAGTTTCAATACTTCAGCGGACGCAGCAACTTCCGGCAGTTCCCCAATACCCGCGACTTGCCCCCTCCGGCAGAACGGCCCCGCCGTAGCCAAGTGCGACAACTGCTTTTCATCGGCCAGCTCAGAATGGAAAAAGGCTTGCCGGAAATGCTGGCCGCTACCCGCAATCTGCCTGCCGATTGCCAACTCCGCGTCTTTGGCCCCCGTATGTCCAACACCGACTTTGCGCTGTTTAATGGCCATCCCCGCGCCTCTTACGGCGGCCCCCTGGCGCCGGAGGATGTCCCGCGCGTCATCGCCAATCACGACCTGCTGCTGTTCCCCAGCTATTGGAAAGGCGAAAGCTATCCCGGCGTCATCACCGAAGCTCTCCAGTGCGGCGTCCCCGTAGTCGCAACGGCCGTCGGCGGCCTCCCCGATATGGTGCAGCACGAAACCAACGGACTGCTGATTGAACCCCGCTCCGCCCCCCAGCTCCACGCGGCTGTCGTCCGGCTAATTAACGACCCGGCCCTCTACCAGCAACTCTGCCAAGGCGCCCGCGCCAGCGGCGAACCCTTTCGCAGCGGGCCGCATTACGACCGCTTGGCGGCTGAACTGCGCCGCATCGCCGGCGCCCCGGCCCAATCGCAGCAAGCCCCGGCTGTTATGCCCCATCCTACCCATCCCTCCCCAAATGACGAGGCCTAGCCGAGTTTGCGGTATCCCCTGATGGCCGGGCTATTTCCGGCCCTGTCGCGCCTGCTGCCGGCTGCGGAACGCCGCGCCGCGCGGCAAACTTTCTGGATGGGCGCCATTACGGCCGCCCAAATCCTGGGCGGGCTGGCCCAGGTGTACCTCTCCGCCCGCATCCTGGGGCCGGCCGGCTACGGCATCCTGTCTATCATCATCGCTGTTACCTGGATTACCTTCCGCCTGCTGATTACTCCCAGCAGCGAGGTTATCGCATCCTATGCAACCCGCAGCCTCGTTGCTGGCCAGCCCTTGGCAGCGGCCCGGGTACTGTACTCTACGCTGCTGGCCAATCTGGCCGGCTCATTCATCGCCTACGCGCTTATCGTCGCCCTTTTCTACATCGCCGGTGGCTTGCTTGGCATTGACCGGCCCTATACCAGCATAGCAACGCTGTATGCGCTGACCGGCATTTTCCTGGCTATGCATCAGGGAACGTTGGCCGGCCTGCGCTTGTGCGACCGTCTCCTGCTCGGCTTGGCCGTTACCGTCGCCAGCGGCCTGGCCTTGGTCGCCATGCTGTCCGCAGTATGGCTGGCCGGCGGCGGCCTGCTGGCGGTAACCCTGTCTTACGTGGCCAGCGCCGCCCTGAACGGCATCGGGATGCTGGCCGCATTGCTAATCGCCGCGCGCCACGCCGGAATGCCCCTGTCCCGGCGCGCATTGTTCCTCAAAATACCCACGGCCGCCCTGCGCTTTCAGGCCGGCTCCTACGCCAAAAACATCGCCTGGACCCTGGCCCGCGACCTGGACATCATCCTGCTGGCCCAATTCACCGGCCCCGCCAACGTCGGACTGTACCGCGGCGCCCAGCAAATCAGCCGCACCGCCCGCATCCCCTTTCAGAAACTAACCGAAGTAATGCAGATTGAGTACGGCCGCCGCTGGCATCTGCGGCAAGGCCGCGCCCTGCGCCGCCTGCTGCTCCGCGCTTCGCTGGCATCATTCTTGCTGGCCGCCGCCGGCTTCGGCGCCCTGGCCGCCCTCCATCAGCCCGTAATCCGCTTCGTCCTCGGCCCCGAATTCTCCGCCGCCGCCCCCCTCCTCCTGATTATGCTGCTCGGCGCCTTCCTGTCCGCCGCCCTTTCCGCTGTCACCGTGCTGCCCGCCGCCGCCGGCCGCATCCGCCCCTCCCTAACCGCAACCCTGGTCGGCCTCGCCGTTAAAGCCGCCGCTCTCATCGCCCTCGCCCCCCGCTACGGCGCAATCGGAGCGGCCTGGGCCAGCGCCGCCTACTTCATCGCTTTCACGGCGATTTTGACTCCGTGGGCGCTGGCCACATTGCGGCAGAGCAATAACCGGGAGCAGTAAAAGCCCGCCCGGTTTATGCTAAATTATAAAGCCGTGAGTTTCCCCCTGCGGAGTGAGTAAATGTCCGACTTTACCGTACTGATCGCCGGCCGCAATAAAGATAATACCGGACTGCGCCGCCGGCTTGACGCCCTGGCCCAAACTTATCATACCGTCTATGGCCCGGTTGATACCGCCGTCATCGGTTCCGACGCTGCCGGATGTCTAATCGTCAACGAAGCCGGATACGACATTGCCCGCTATGAATGCGCGCGCGGCTGGCTCGTCATCAAAGGAACCGTTTTCACCGGAGACCCCGCCGCCGCCCGCCCCACCCCGGCAGAAATCTGCGCCGGCCTGCTCGCCGACCGCAACGCCTGGATCAAACGCTTGCAAGGCAGCTTCGCCCTCGCCCTCTGGGATGCGGAACGCCGCGAACTCCTGCTGCTCAACGATCACGCCTCCTCCCTCAGCCTCTATTTCGGCAGTCTCGACGGCGATTATCCGGCAACGGGCGATTATCTGGCGACAACGGCCATTATGCCGGCAGCGGTAACTTTCGGCATCGCCCCGGATCCTAATGGCGTCCGCGAACACCTGGCGCGCGGCGGCCTGCTCTTGCCCAGTACCTTCTTTGCCGGTATTGAACGCGTCAACATCGGGCAGCACATCCGACTCTGCGGCGGCCAGTGGCAACGCGCTACGCATTGGCGCCCCTTTCAGGATACTTCCGTCTATCGCAGTTTCGATGCGGCCGCCGACGCTTATGCTGATGCGCTGGTCCGCGCCGTCGCCGCATCCGCCGCCGCCAGCCCCAACGCCGCCGCCAGCCCTAACGCCGCTGCCAGCCCTAACGCCGCTGCCAGCTCCAGCGCCTTGCTTGACTTGACCGGCGGCTACGATACCCGAATGGTAGTCGCCGCCGCCCTGCAAGCCGGCCTAAAGTTCGATCTGGTAACCGACCCGCCGCACCGTGATATTACGGTCGCCCGCCGCGTCGCCCAGTCTATGGGGCTGCGCCATCACATCTTTGGCCCGGAAACCCGCAACGACCTTGCGCCCCATCCCGGCGCAGTGCGGGAACTGCTCCACCGCACCGCCGGCGAATGGTACTTCGGCTTCCTCGCCCATTGGGCCGTATCCCTCAAGCGGCTGCGCCCCCATTACCGCATCCACCTCCAGGGCAGCGCCGGCGAGCTAACCCGCGCCCACCAGTGGACCCACGAATTCTGGAACATCGGACGCGTCCGGCCGCCCAACATCGACCGGATGCTCCGCTATCGCTTTTTTCAGCAGGGCCGGACGCCCCGCGGCCTCTATCGCCGGGACTGGTGGCCCGATTTCGTTGCCGATTTCGCCGCGCGCGCCCGCAACTTTTTTGACGAGCCGGACGACGCCCGCAACACCCAAAGACTGGACGCCTTTTACTTCTGGCGCAGCTCCAAAAACGCCTCTTTCCTCTCCGCCATACACGGCTGGCTCCCAACCGCGCATCCGATGTACACCGCCGACGTCGCCGACGTCGCCCTCGCCGTTCCCTGGCAGTACAAGCTGAACGCCCGCTTCGCCCGCGCCGTTACGCATCGTCTCTCCCCGGAACTCGCCGCCCTGCCCACCGAGTACGGCAGCACGGCCGGCCCCTTCCGCCTCTCCAACCTCCACCGCGAAACCCGCCAAGCCTTCAAGCACGCCCATCATCTTGCGTCCAAAGTGGACCGTACCATCGCCGGCGGTACGCTCACCCGTCTATTCGGCACCGGCCGCTGGCAGTATCCCAATCCCTACATCCCCGACGAACTCCGCGCTCTGCTAACCCCGGACGCAATGTTCAGCAAAGACCTTTACGACCCCGCCGGCCTGTCCGCCTTTCTGAACAGCGACGATACCTCATGGCGGCATCGCGTGCATCTGTCCCGCATCTTAAACGTGGAACTACTATTCCGCGAATGCAACTTCCACCCCAACACCGCATTCCTGGACGCCGCCAACCTCCGCTAATCCTTCCACGCCCCACCATCCCCCCAACCGTAATTCCAACCCCCTACAACCACCATTCCAACCCCCTACAACCACCATTCCAACCCCCCAACCGTCATTCCAACCCTACAACCGTCATTCCAACCCCCCAACCGTCATTCCAACCCCCCAATCCAAAATCCCCCTCCATCCCCTCCATCCATGCCATAAAACCCATCCCGTCCATCGGTGTAACCCTCCCAACCGTCTTTCCGCCCCCCAAGCACCATTCCGCCCCCCAAGCACCATTCCGACCCCCCAACCGTCATTCCGGCGCAAGCCGGAATCTATGCTTGCCGGCTCCATTACCGTAGCAGATAGTTACGACGCTGGATTCCGGCTTTCGTCGGAATGACGGTTGTAGGGCCGCTCCCTAAAAATTAGGGCGGTCCGAGCCGTCCGGTATTTCGTAGCTGGCCCGGTCAGCAGAGATTTCATAGTTGGGCCGCGCATTCATCTCCCGCAGCCGCCGCACCCGTTCCTCAACCGGCGGATGCGTGGAAAAAAGCCGCGCCATCGCCCGCCCGCTCAGCGGATTGACAATAAACAGATGCGACGCCGCCTCGTTCACTTTCATCGGACGCATCTCCGATCCCATCTCCAGCTTTTCCAGCGCACGAGCCAGCGCCTCCGGATCCCCGCAGTTGTGCGCCCCGGTGCGGTCCGCCTGAAACTCCCGGGAACGGGAAATCGCCATCTTGATAATCGTTGCCGCAATGGGCATCACAATGGCGATAATCAGCAATGCGAATATGTTGCTGCCGCCGTTGTCGTCATCATCGCTGTTGCCGCCGAAACTGCCGAAAATGGCGGCGAACTGCGCCATAAACGCCAGCATTGAGATGGCCCCGGCGATAGTTGCCGCCACCGCCATAATCAGCGTGTCCCGGTTGCCCACGTGCGCCATCTCGTGCGCCATCACCCCCGCCAATTCCTCCCGCGTCAAAATCCGCCGAATGCCGGTAGTTACGGCCACCGCCGCATTTTGCGGATTGCGCCCGGTAGCGAATGCATTGGGCGAGGGATCGTCAATTTCGTACACTTTCGGCATCGGCATATTCGCCAAGTTGGCCTGCTCCGCAACCAGCCGATACAGCTCCGGATCCTCCTCCTGCGTAATCGCCCGCGAGTGCGTCATGCTCAAAGCGATACGGTCGCTGAACCAGTAAGCCCCGAAATTCATCAGCAGGGCAAACAGCAATGCGATGACGATGCCAGTTTGCCCGCCCAGCGCGCCGCCAATCGCCAGCAGCAGCCCCGACAACAGCATCAGCAGAAAAAAGGTTTTGACGGTGTTCATTCTCCCTCCCTTGCCAACGAATTGGTAAAGGCGTCTTTCCCCTATTGTACCATCCCCCCGGCATCACCACCCCAACCCCCTTTTCCCCATCATTCCCCCCAACCGTCATTCCAGTCCCCTAAACCGTCATTCCAGTCCCCTAAACCATCATTCCACCCCCCAACCGTCATTCCGGCGCAAGCCGGAATCCAACCCCCGAAAATCCAAAATCCCCATTCATCCCCTTTATCCATGCCATAAAAACCCCATCCTATCCATCCTGTCCATCGGTGTAAAAAAACCCGCACCCCAACCCCATTGACACGAACTCCAGTTCGCTGTTACCATCCCCTTGTCGGGTACGAATTCTCCAATCCAACACCACATCCACACTCAACGCCGCCTCAAAACGGCACCCATCCCAGCCTGCCAGGAGCCAGTCCCTCAAAAAGACCGGTCGTTCACGGCCAATCAGCAACCCAAGTCGCACCGGCGTTCCCTACTCGCCCACGGTCCAACTAACCGAAGGAGTCGGGTCCTGCCAAGGCGCCAGACGTAGCGCCCCGTCCTCGGACGAAAATCCAGCCGCGTGAAAAGCAACGCGCAAAACCTCCGGCCGTAGGGCTGATAAGCGACCGCAAACCCTGGCAGACTGAAATCCAATCCCAACGAACCCAACCCACCCGACCACCTTCAACCCGACAACTCAACCCCGACAACCCGACATCGTAACCCAACCCCCAACCCCCAAAGGAGGCCCCAAAATCCCATTCATCCCCTCCATCCATGCCATTTCCCCATTCCCCATACCGAAAGGGGGACGCCGTTCCCGGCATCCCCCTCCGTAACTCTGCGCCGCGCTGCATTGCCCGGTCAGTCCAGGTAGTACCGCTTCTCCCGGCCGGAGAAGTACACTACTGCCACCAGTACCGCCAGCAACGCCAGCAGCAGCAGCAGCCACCACGACCATCTCAGCGCCAGCTGTATCGCGCCGTCATCGATACCATTGGGTTCAAATTGCGGCGCAACGCCGGGCATTGCCGGCGCTTCCGGCGGGGCATCGGCCATGGCCCGGGGCGTCGGCAAAGGCGCGTCAACCGCTGCCGACGGCGCCGCTGCCGCTGCGCCCGCCCGCGTCGGTTCCGGCGTGGCTATTCGCGCGCCCGGCGTCGGCGTCGGCGCACCCGCGGCCGCCAGGAACGACGCCAGCCCTCCGCCGGAATCCGAACCCCCGCCGGAACCCGAACGGTCCGCACCGCCCGGATTGGCGTGCCACACCGGCGGCCGTATCGGCGGCGTTTCCGTAGGCGCCGGCTCCGCAGTCGGATTCGTTTCCTCAACGACAACAACCCGGCGGTCATCATCGTCATCGTCATCGTCATCCGGCGAAAGCACCCGCACCCGGAAAGTCGCGCTGACTACCGCATTCACCCCGTCGTCCGCCGTGATGGTTGCCCGGTAGTCTTGCACCGCGGCAGTAGCCGCTACCGTTCCTCCGACCCGACCCGTAATCCGGCTGTAATCCAAGCCCAACGGCAAACCGGACACCGCCACCGACGGCACATCCTCCGCATCCGTAACAACGATCGCAAAGGGATAAATCACATCCCCCAGCACATAACGCTTGTCGCCCGGGTTGGTAATTACCGGCGGGCTGTTGGTTACCCGGCGATTCAGTATCACCGTGCTCGCAAACTGCCCAACCGATACCGTAAAAGTATCGGTTACCGCGTCATTCACGCCATCGCTGGCCGTGATCGTCGCCGTGTAGTCTTTCACTACCGCAGCGGAATCCACCGTGCCGCTAACCTGCCCGGCGCTTGCCGAGTACGCCAGCCCGGCCGGCAGCCCGCTTACGGACACCGTAACCGTATCCCCGGCATCAGCGTCCGTAACGGTAATGCCAAAAGCGATAATGGCATCCCCCTGCGTATAGCTCTTGTCTCCGGGGTTGGTAATGACCGGCGGGCTGTTGGTTACCCGGCGGTTCAGCACCAGCGTGCCTACAAACTGCCCAACCGATACCGTAAAAGTATCGGTTACCGCATCGTTCACGCCGTCGCTGGCCGTGATCGTCGCCGTGTAGTCTTTCACTACCGCCGCGGAATCCACCGTGCCGCTAACTTGCCCGGTACTCGCCGAGTACGCCAGGCCGGCCGGCAGCCCGCTTACGGACACCGTAACCGTATCCCCGGCATCGACATCGCTAACGGTGATGTCAAAGGCAGTAATGGCATCCCCTTGCCGATAGCTCTGGTCGCCCGGGTTGGTAATGACCGGCGGACTGTTGGCCGGCGCCTCCAGACGCGGCGGCCCCAGCGTCCCATCTCCCGGCGGCAGTATCACGGACTCCGCCGCAACCGATACCGTAAAAGTATCGGCTACCGGGTCGTTCACCCCATCGTTGGCCGTAATCGTAACGGTGTAGTCCTTTGCTACCGCAGCAGCGTCCACCGTACCGCTAACTTGCCCGGTGCTTGCCGAGTACGCCAGGCCGCCCGGCAGCCCGCTTACGGACACCGTAACCGTATCCCCGGCATCGGCGTCCGTAACGGTAATGTCAAAGGCGGTAATGGCCCTTCCCTTCGTATATAGCTTGTTGCCCGGGTTGGTAATCACCGGCGGACTGTTGCCCGGCGTTACCACACGGGGCAGTACCCCCGTGCTTTCGGCCAGCGCAACCGATACCGTAAAAGTGTCGGTTACCGCCTCGTTCACCCCATCGTTGGCCGTGATGGTTGCCGTGTAGTCTTTCACTACCGCAGTGGAATCCACCGTACCGCTAACCTGCCCGGCGCTTGCCGAGTACGCCAAACCGGCCGGCAGCCCGCTTACGGACACCGTAACCGTATCCCCGGCGTCGGCGTCCGTAACGGTAATGTCAAAGGCGGTAATGGCATCCCCTTGCCGATAGCTCTTGTCGCCCGGGTTGGTAATCACCGGCGCGCTGTTGGACGGCGTTGCCACAACGGGCGGTACACTCGTGCTTTCGGCCGCCGCAACCGATACCGTAAAAGTGTCGGTTACCGCCTCGTTCACCCCATCGTTGGCCGTGATGGTTGCCGTGTAGTCTTTCACTACCGCAGCGGTGTCCACCGTGCCGCTAACCTGCCCGGCGCTTGCCGAGTACGACAAGCCGTCCGGCAGCCCGCTAACGGACACCGTAACCGTATCCCCGGCATCGGCATCCGTAACGGTAATGTCAAAGGCGGTAATGGCATCCCCTTGCCGATAGCTCTTGTCGCCCGGATTGGTAATCGCCGGCGCGCTGTTGGCCGGCGGCGGCTCCGGCTGGGCCGCCGGCTGCTCCCCCGTCGCCGTTACGGTAATCGTAAAGGTCGCCGTAACATCCGGGTTCACCCCATCGTTGGCCGTGATGGTTGCCGTGTAGTCGCCCACCGCCGTGCGCGCCCCTACCGTGCCGCCCACTTGCCCCAACGCCGCATTGTACGACAGGCCGAAAGGCAGGCCGTCCACCCACACCGTGGGCGTATCCTCCGCATCGGCAACCGTAATGCCAAAGGCGGCAATCCGCTCCCCTTGCGCGTAGCTCTTGTCCCCCGGGTTGGTGATGGACGGCGCACTGTTAGCAGCCGGCGCCGGCGTCTCCGCCGTTGCCGTGCTGTCATCGTCCGCATTGGTCAGCCGCAGCGTAACCGCGCCGGCCGACGCATACCCGCAGTTCGGCGTCAGCGCATCGCACGACGCCGTCGCCGTTACCGTATAGTCCACATCCCCGTCCGCGTCCGCATCGTCCACCCCGGTTACCGTTACGGTATACGGATTGTTCCACAGGCCGCTGTTGATGGCTACATCGTTGGACGAACTTTCGTGCAGCGTAATCTGCGCCGGCGACACCGTCCCTTCCGTGCTGTCGTTGCTGGCAAAGGACACGATGGCATAAGGCTGCGGTTCCGTTGCCAGCCGCACCGTAAAAGTAACCGCGCCCCCGGCCTCCGTAGTGAGGCCCCGCGCCGCGCTCCAGCCCGGCGTCGCTATCAGGCTGCCCTGCTCTACTACCGTGATATAGAACTGCCGCGTCGCCTGATTGCCGTCGCCGTCGGTAGCCGTCCAGGTATAAAGCGCTCGGGACTGCATCGCCGTCGGCGTACCGCTGATGCGATGGTTGGCAGTGTCCCGAACCACGCCGTTAGGCAAATCCGGCGACAGCCCATAGGTAATGCTCCCCCGTCCGCCCGTGGCCGTCGGCAGCGAGAACGCCGTTATGGCGCTGTTCTGCACCCAGGTCTTTTCCCCAACCGGAGACGCAAAAACCGGCCCCGGCCAGGACTTGACGGTTACCCGGAAAGTAGCCGACGTCGAATTGCCGTTCTCGTCGGCCGCCGTCCAGGTGTATGCGGTAGCGGACAGCGCAACCGCCGGCGTCCCGCTGATGCGGTGGCTCGCCGTATCCCGGACTACCCCGCCGGGCAGCGTCGGCGACAGCGTATAGCGAATCGCCCCGCTGCCCCCGGACGCCGTCGGCAGATTAAACCGCGCAATCGGTTTGCCCTGCGTCCACACCTGATCGGCCGGCGCCGTGCTGAATGCCAGCGCCGGCGCGGCCAGCGCCTCCGCATTAGGCGCCGGATCCGTTATCGTAATGCTGAATCTCAGCCGCGCCACATTCCCCAGCCGGTCCGTAATCTGCCAGGTGTACTGCGTAGCGCTCATTGCGACGGTCGGAGTCCCCCGCAGCTCAAGCCGCTGCGGCGACAGCACGCCCCAGGTAATCCCGCGCGGCAGCGCCGGCGCAATCTGATAGCGCACATTCCTCTCGTCCCAATGGTAGTCGCTGCCATAAGTTGCGAACCCCAGCGAATTCACCGCCTGCGTACTGGCGTCCAGCCCGCCGCCCATCGGCAGCTGCGCCGACGCAATCGCCTGCCCCACCTGCCATGACAGATCCGGCGCGCTGATGCCGCAGAAACCCACCGTGTCCGGCACAATCTCCACCGTAGCCGCGCCCGCGCTGCCAATAGAGAACCAGGAATCCGACCCGGCGCTATGGATCCGCAGCGTAACCGTCTCCCGGCATTCGCCATGCGCCCAGCCGTCCCCGGCGTTGACGGCGTAAGAGTAAGTCTCCGTGCTGCCGCTCAATGCCACCGCTATGGAACTCTGGAAACCCGACAGCCCGCCGGTTCCCGCCGGCGTCAGGTCATCGCTGTTCCAAGCCGTCCCGCCGGCCGCCAGCGTAATGCTCGGATATGGATGGTCATTCGTGGCCCCGGTCGTCGTAATCGTGAAAGTAATCCGGTCGCCTTCGTTCACTTGCAACCCGTCGGCGTTGGGGTTGCGGTCGCCGTTATTGCCGCTGACGGCGATGGCAACGCTGCCGCCGGTCGTCTGCGCGGCAACGGTATTCGGCGCCAGCGCGGCGGATAACAGCAGAATGCCGGCCAGCGCCATTGCCGCCAGGCTGACCGCCGGCAATGCGCGCCGCCGCAGTACGTCGTTCCTCCAGATACGCATAATCGCACCTCTAAAAATGCCCATAGTGGACGGAATGCCGCAATCCGGCCGCCTGGGCCTCCTCGGACCGCGCAGTACGACGCAGCTACGCCGCCTTGCGCCGCCAACCCGGAGCCGGGCTGCGACAATGCGAATCAGGTGCGTGGATGGGGTAAGTTGCGCCGGGCCGCGCTGCTTCCCATCAGGGCGAAAGCAGGGCCGGGGCGAACACTGCCTGATGACCGACGCCGCTCTGCTTGCCGGTTCGCCGGGCCTCAAAGCCGACGGCAAACGACAAAGCCTGTCGGGCTAACGGGGCCTCAGCCGCCGTCAAGCCGGCGTCCGCTTGCTGCGGAACGCATAGAGCAGCGCGGGGATGGAATAGGGCCGGGGCCGCCGGCGCGTAGTTATAGGTATAGCATGGCCGGCGGAACGGAAGGCCCGTCAGGCAGTCCCCAAGGGTAGGCCGCAGCCTACCCGAATAATGCCGGCATAAACTCCCGGCGGGAGCTGAAGTTCATCTCTACGTGTATGCGGATGTCGTCCAGTACGGCGTCGGGCGCCAAGAGATGCACGCGACACCGGTCGTCGGAACTTACGGTTTCGGGAGCCGGCTGGTGCGTTTCATGGCAACAGTGGGGCTCCTCGTTACTATGGCTGATCATTTTCCGTACCCTCTGTTTCGTTGTCCGTCAAACTTGTGGATACGACGGTAGAGCGCGGCGGCGGTCGATTTCCCAACGCCCGCCCTCACTGCGACTTGCTGATCTATCCCACCTCCTTTATCGCAATCCCCATTGCGATTTTCGTCATTGTTCCCAATTTGGCAACGATTTGCGAAGCGTCAAACCGCTTACGATGGCAATATACTCCCCCCCCCCCCCCCCGTGTCAACACCGATGCAGAAATCGTAATCCCCATCTTATTCCTTGCCACGCCAGGCCGCTCAACCGTTCCGCCGGCGTCCGCATAAAAGGGCCAGCAGTCGGGTATAATCGCAGCCCAACCGGCCGGGTGTGCGGTCAAGTCAATAGCCAACGTCGTCCGCCGCCCCAACCGTCATTCCGGCATCTCTACAACCGTCATTCCGGCATCCTTACAACCGTCATTCCAACACCCCTACAGCCGTCATTCCGGCACCTCTCCATCCCGTCATTCCGGCATCCCTACAACCGTCATTCCAGCGCCTCTACAACCGTCATTCCGGCGCAAGCCGGAATCTATGGCTGCCGGTTCCATTATCATAGTGGCCGATTACGATGCTGGATTCCGGCTTGCGCCGGAATGACGGTAAATTTGACAACACCCCCGGAACGGAGGCGGCAGCGATTATGCGTATTACCGATATTGAGGCGGACATTGTCCGCATCCCTTTGAGCGCCCGGTTCAGCGGCAGCGTCTATCAGATTGACTCCCGCTGCACTATCGTGGTGCGCGTCCATACCGACGCCGGCCTGTCCGGAGAAATCTACTCCGGCGACGAGCGCGCCGGCTACCGCCTGCTGAAAGACCTGGTAACCGGCCCCATGCGGGACGCCGTAATAGGCGAGGATCCCGCCGCCATTGAACGCTGCTGGCAGAAAATGTTCGCCTTGACGCCGCGCATCAGCGATAAAGCAATCGCAATGCGCGCCGTCTCCGCCGTTGACATCGCCCTTTGGGACATCGCCGGCAAAGCCCTCGGCGTCCCCGTGCGCCAGCTGCTCGGCGGATACTCCCGGCGCGCTCCCCTGGTGCGCTTCGCCTACTATGTCCAAGGCCGGGATACCGACGACATGGTGCAGGATTTGCTGTACCAGCGGGAACGCGGCATCGGCGGCGTCAAGCTCAAGGTAGGCGGCATCGCAGTGGCCGACGACCTGCTCCGGGTGCGCGCCATCCGCGACGCCCTGGGCGACGACTTCATCATCGTCTGCGACGCCAACCAGGCCTGGACTTTGGACGAAGCCCTGGAGTTCGCTTACCCCGCCAAAGAGCTGGGCCTGGCCTGGCTGGAGGAACCTTGCCGCTGGCAGAATGCCGATCAGGATATGCGCCAGGTGCGCCTGCGGACGGGCCTCCCGGTAGCCGCCGGCCAGGGCGAAAGCAGCTCCTGGGGCGGCCAGCGCCTGATGGACGCCGAAGCCGTGGACATCCTGAACATTGACGCCGCCATCTGCGGCGGCATCTCGGAATGGCGGCGCGTCGCCGGCGCCGCCCAGATGCGCGGCCTCCAAATGGCGCACCACGAGGAACCGCAGCTGGCAGTGCAGCTCCTGCCCGCCCACGCCCACGGCTTGTTCGTAGAAGTGTTTGAGGAGGAGCGCGACCCCGTCTATTACCGGCTCAACAGCATACTGCCCGAATGGGACCACGGCGAAATCATCGCCCCCGCCGCGCCCGGCATGGGCCTGCAACTGGATGCCGCAGTGCTGGAGGAATACAAGGTTTATTAAGGATGCGTACTGCATCCGGCAATGCTCAACGACAGAAAGCGGAGGCTTGCGGTTATGGGTACTTTCACCGTCAATGTTTGGGTAGGCAATCTGTTCTCCGACGCCGGCGCTGCCGTTGACGCGCTGGTCGATACCGGAGCCACGAACTCAATGCTGCCGGCCGGATTGCTGCGCGACCTGGGCATTGAGCCGGTTGAAAGCCGGTTCGCCCGCGTAGCCGATGGCCGGCGCATTGAACTGCAAACCGCCTGGGCCCGGTTTGCCGCCGCCGGCCGCAACGCCGTAGCGCGGGTAGCCTTCGGGCCGGAGGGCGAATATCTGATTGGCGCAACGACTTTGGAGGATCTGGGCGTAGTAGTCGACCCGGTGGACGGCCGGCTGATACCGCAGGACGACCTGCTGCTGCGGAACGCCGGCCCATAACGGCGGCAAGCGGCAAAACGGCGTACAATGGAATCGCAACCGACTGTCAAGGAGGCGCAGCGATGCAGTACGACAAAACCCCGGAGGAAGCGGCGGCAATAGGGCGTAAAATCTACGCCGGTATGCAGGCCGAGCTAGAGGCCAACCACTGGGGCCGGCTCGTCGTCATTGACATCAACAGCGGCGATTACGAAGTGGGCGACTACGCCGGCGAAAGCAGCGACCTGTCCCTGACCAGGCAGCTGCTCAAACGCCGCCCCGACGCCAACCCTTGGGCCGAGGTAATTGGCAAAGAGAATGCCCTGGCGGTCCGCCTTTCCTGGCGCCAGACTATGTGGGTTCTGGCCGAGGAGAAAAAGCGGCGGCATGATTAGCGGGCAGGTAAAATCAGACTACGCTGACGGGGCCGGGCTGGAAGCGCTTATCCCCATTGACATTGTGAACAGCATCGGAGCTTTCCGGACGCTGGAAGCGGTGGTGGATACCGGATTTTCCGGCGCGCTGTCGCTACCCGAATCCAGCATAGTTGAACTGAGCCTGGACTACCGCGGAGACCGGCCGATTACTCTGGCCGACGGGCAGACGCACTTCAAGCGCACTTACCTGGCCAGCCTGCTGTGGCATGGGTAGCCCATCGATGTACGGGCGTATATGATGGGCGACAAGCCAATGGTGGGCGTCGCCCTGCTGTCTCCCTGCCATCTGGCAATTGACCTGTGGGACGGCGGCGCCGTAGTCATTGAGGAACGAATGCCGTCGCCAGCGCGATAGCAGCCGGTAATTGCCGCAACTGCTAGAATAGCCTCAACCCCCCGCCGGCGTTATGGAGATAATGCAATGGGAACTTTCAACGCAGATGTAACCATCAGCCCGGTTGACTTCTCGGCCGGCGAAACCGTAACCGCCCTGGTCGATACAGGAGCCACCTGCTCAATGGCCCCGGCCAGCCTGCTGCGACGGCTGGGCCTTGAGCCTGACCAGACCACCGAATTTGAAATCGCCGGCGGAGAAATCGTCGCATACGAAACCGGATTAGCCGGGTTCGCCACAGAGGGGCGCCGGGGTTGGGGAAGGGTGATTTTCGGCCCGGAGGGCGAATACATACTCGGCGCCACCGCCCTGGAAGACTTGGCCCTGATGGTTGACCCGGTGAATTATCGCCTGGTGCCAACCCGGATGCTGCTGAAAGGCGGGTTTCGCACTAACGGACTCCGGCCACGCTGAGCGCAGTCGCCGCCAGCGTATGCCGGGCCAATCGTCAAGGCAAGGGAGATTGAGATGGGCATTTTCAATGTACCCGTGATAGTGAGCAGCCGCGATACGGCGGCCCGTGAAACCGTGTCCGCTTTGGTGGACACCGGCTCTACTTTCTCAGCGATGCCCGCCCGCCTGCTGCGACGATTAGGCATTCGGCCAACCGGAATACGGCAGCTGCGGCTTGCCAACGGCCAGGTTGCCGAATACCCAACCGGCATGGCTCGCTTTGAAATCGCCGGCGTGGACGGCGAGGCCCGAGTCGTCTTTGGCCACGAAAGCGTTTATCTGCTAGGCGCGACTACTTTGGAAGATCTGTCATTCATAGTCGATCCGATAAATCGGCAGCTGATACCCGATGTCGCGTTGCTGATGGGGAACGGAGGCGTCAATGGTATCTGCTGACGACAGTCTTTACGACGCAGCATTGGAGCTGGCCTACAGCGCCGGCTGGACGGATGGCCTGCCCATCGTGCCGCCCACCGCCGCGCGCGTGCAGGCGTTTCTGGATGCGTCGGGCCGTTCTCCGCTGGAAGTCATCGGCGCAATACCGCCGCGCGGCGGGCGCGCTACCGTAGAAAAACTGGCCGCCAACGCCGTAATGGCCGGCTGCCTGCCGGAGTATTTTCCGGTGGTAATCGCCGCCATTGAGGCCCTGCTGCGGCCCCGGTTCAACCTGGCGTCCGTGCAGTGTTCCACCCACATTGCCACTCCGCTGGTAGTAGTCAACGGGCCGGCCGCCGCCGCGCTGGGGATGAACGCCGGCGGCAACTGCTTTGGGCAGGGCAACCGGGCCAACGCTGCCATCGGACGCGCCGTAAAGCTGGCCCTCACCAACCTGGGCGGCGCTCTGCCCGGCGACGAGGACCGAGCCACTTTCGGACATCCTGGAAAATATACCTACTGCATCGCCGAAAACGAAGCCGCAAACCCCTGGGAACCCTACCATGTGGAACACGGCTACGCCCCGGAGCAGTCGGTAGTTACCGTCCATCCGGCGGAGGCGCCGCACAACCTCAACAACCACGGCGCCGACAACCCGCGCGACCTGCTAACCACTTTCGCCGCGTCAATGGCCATTCCGGGCTGTAACAATATCCATGTGATGGGCGATGTGCTGCTGGTGCTGGGGCCGGAACACGCCGACATCATCGCCCGCGCCGGGTGGAGCAAGAATGACGTCCGCTCTTATCTGTACGAACTGGCCCGGCAGCCCTTGTTTATGCTGAAGCTGGGCGGCATTCACGGCCGGCACACGCACCGCAACACCCTATGGCCCCGCTGGATTGACCGGGATGACGACGCCGCATCGGTTCCCGTAGTCCGCCGCGCTGAGGACATCCATATAATGGTCGCCGGCGGGCCGGGCCGCCATTCGCTGTACATCCCCGGCTGGGGTTCGCGCATCACCTCGGCGGCGGTAGCCACGGCAGCATAGCGGAGCAAGTCGCCGGGCATTTTCGCAAATTAGCCGGCCGGCGATGGGCGATTTGATGGTATTATAAGCGCACGAATCAGGGATTCGCCTTGACCAGGCCCGGCGCCCAGCGAATATGCGCCCAACGGAGAACATAATGACTGACGACCGGAAAAACCTGGCCCAGCGCATCACCGCATTGGGATTGATCGACCCTACCGACCGGCAAGAGGAACCGGAACGCCGCGGCACGGCTCCGCTGGAAACGCTGGAAGGCTTGCGCGGCGGTTTCCTGGACAACCGCAAGGGCAACGCCGATGTCATCCTGGACGCCATCCGGCGGCGGCTGGCCGACGACTACGGTATGACTGATGCCCTGGTGCGTTCCAAATGGGTGTTTTCAGCGCCCGCCGCCCCCGAAATTATTGATGAACTGGCCCAGTGCGATTTCGTGGTTACCGCCGTCGGCGATTGAGGCAGCTGCGTAGCGCGCAGTTTGCGCGACGCGGTGGAACTGGAGGACCGGGGCGTGCGGACGGTGGTAGTGCATACTGAAGCGTTCCGCTCGGCCGCCGAGCAGCACATCGTATCGCTGGGCCGCCCCGACTACGCCGGGTCGGTGTACCTGCAACACCCGGTAGCGGCGCTGGACGCAGCAGCCGTCAGCCAGCGCGTAGATGCCGCCGCGTCGGATATAGCGGCGGCGCTGCTGGGGCATAGCCAAGGGATATAAAAGATCTCCCCCCGACCTCTGTTGACGCCAAACCGGCATAAAGCGAATTGTCCGGCGGCTTGATGATGAAAGCATTGACGCATTGGCTGCCGGTGATAGCGTGGCTCGCCTTGATACTGGCGCTGTCCAGCGTGCCGTCCCAATCGCTGCCCAACGGCGGCGGGCCGGTCTGGTCGTTTGTGCTGCGGTATTCATTGGCGCATATCGTGGAATATGCGGTGCTGTCGGCGCTGCTGTTTCGGTTGCTGGCGTCTTACCAGGCTTTCAGCGGCTGGCCGGCGGCCGGCCTCGCATTTGCCCTGGCCGTAGGCTTTGGCGCGTTTGACGAACTGTATCAGTCCTTCACCGCCGGCCGGCATAGTATGATTGCGGATGTCGGTTTGGATGCGCTGGGCGCGCTGCTGGGGCTGCTGGTCTGGTTTTGCGGAACGCGCATCCTGCGATATGAGACGCCCGGCGCTCCGGGCCGTTAGCGCAGCGTAAGATAGTAAGATAGAGGGTTGCGCTAGGCCGCGCCCCGCCCCGTTACCCAGCGATGCTTCTGCGTCTGGCGCCGGTTTTCATCAGTCGGGCGATAGCGGGCCAGAAAATCCGCGCGATACTCGGCAAACCGCCCGGCAACAATGGCCGCCCGCATCTCGGCCATCAGACGCAGGATAAAGCGCAGGTTGTGCAGGGATGCCAGACGCGGCCCCAGCATTTCCCGGGCCTTGAACAGATGGCGCAGGTAAGCGGCGGAATAATTCCGGCAGGCGTAGCAGTCGCAATCGGCGTCCAAGGGCGCATCCTGCTCGGCGTACCGGCGGTTGGCGATGTTAATCCGCCCGTCCGGGGTGAACAGCGCGCCGTTGCGGGCTACGCGAGTAGGCAGCACGCAGTCAAACAAATCCACGCCCTGCGCCACGCTGTTGACCAGATCTTCCGGCGCGCCCACGCCCATCAGGTAGCGCGGTTTGTCGTCGGGCAGCCCGGCGCAGACTTGCGCCGTTACCCGATGCATCTCCGCCTTGGTTTCGCCCACCGCCAGGCCGCCGATGGCATAGCCGTCAAAAGGAATGCCCGTAATAAATGCAGTGGATTCCTCCCGCAGTTCCGGGATGACGCCGCCCTGCACGATGCCGAATAATGCCTGCCGTTCCGCGTTAGGCGCAGATTGGTGAGTTTCGTAGCACGCCGCCGCCCAGCGATGCGTGCGTTCCATTGCTGCGCGCACGACGGCCGGCGCGCCGTCGGAAAAGACGCACTGGTCAAAGCACATAATGATGTCGGCGCCGATGCCGTGCTGGTTCTCAATGGCCGACTGCGGCGTGAAAAAATGCCGGCTGCCGTCAATGTGCGACTGAAAGGCAATGCCGTCATCGCTGACCCGGCGCAGCGACCCCATGCTGAACGCCTGATAGCCGCCGCTGTCGGTAAGGATGGGGCCGTTCCACCCCATAAAGCGATGCAGTCCGCCGGCGTCCCGCACGCGTGCCACGCTAGGACGCAGGTAAAGATGGTAGGCGTTGCTCAATACGGCTGCGGCGCCCAGTCCTCTAACTTCGTCAAAGGTCAGCCCTTTTACCGTCGCCTGGGTAGCCACCGGCATAAACAGGGGCGTTTGCGCCGCACCGTGGGGCGTGATAATCTGCCCGGCGCGGGCGGCTCCGGCGGCGGCTTGCAGCTGGAAACTGAATTGTGCGGCAGTCATGCGGCAAATGTACAGGACGGGCGCAATATGTACCAGACCTTACTCCAGTTGCTGTTGCAATTAAGCGACGCGCGCCCGGAGCTGTGGTCGCTGTCCGTGATTATACTGATGGCGATAACGGCGGTTGCGCTGTACTTTTTCTGGGATCTGGTGGCCCGCGCCGTAACGCTGGCCGCCCGCATTTGGAATCGGGGCCGGAGCTGACCCGTGTATTTCCCCATCTCCGAAGTTACCGTTTCGCCGCTGCTGCTGGCCCTGCTGGGGATGATTGTCGGCACGATGACCGGCTTTTTCGGCGTCGGCGGCGGCTTTCTGATTACCGGCGGCCTGCTGGTGCTGGGAGTCCCTACTATCTACGCTGTCGGCACCGGCCTGCTGATGGTAATGGGCACCGCTATAACCAGCACGCTGCGCCATCGCCGGCTGGGCAATGTGGATGTGCGGCTGGCTGCGCTGATTGTCTGCGGTACGATACCCGGAGTTTTCGCCGGCGAGCGGGTGAACAGCGCGCTGTCCGCCGCCGGCATCGCCGGGCCGGTAGTGGGGATCGTGTATTTCGTGCTGCTGTTGAGCCTGGGCGGGCTGATGGTAGGCAACTGGCTCCGGCAGCTGCGCTATCGTCCGCGCCGTAAAGTAGGCGGCGGCCTGCCGGGATGGTTTCAGAGGCTGCGTATCGGCCCGGCGCGATTGAAATTATCCGGCCGGCGTACCCTCAACCTGCGCCCGGCATTCCCTAACGCCGGCATTGCCGAAATGTCCGCATTCACGCCAATGTTCGCCGGGTTCGTCATCGGGTTCATCGCCGCATTGCTGGGGGCCGGCGGCGGGTTCCTGCTGATGCCGTTCCTAGTGTACGGGTTGGGAGTGCCCCCGGCGGTGGCCATCGGCACCGACCTCTTTCAGATTATTATTACCGGCACGCTGGGCGCGTTTCTCTACTCGCTGAGCGGCAGCGTTGACCCGATAATCGCCATTATAATGTTCGCCTCGGCGTCGGTAGGGACGCAGTTGGGGGCGTTGAGCACTCGTTTCGTCAACGCCGGCCGCATCCTGGGGCTGTTCGGCGTAACGGTGCTGAACGCCGGCATCGCAGTAGGATTAGGGCAGTTAGGCGGCGTACTGAATTCGTCGTTGCTGGGGCAAATCAGCCAGGGGTTGCTGCTGGGGGTATCCGGCATCGTGGCGGCGACGATACTGGCATTGTTGCTGGCGGCCGTAGTCGTGCGGGCGCGCCGGGGCCGGCGGCTGGCCCGATTGCGGGCGGCGCGGCGCAGACGGTCGGGGATAGCGCAAGCGCCGGCCGGCGTTTGACGCATCAATCTAAAACTGCTATTCTGCAACTCAATCCTCCCCGCCGTCCAGGCTTTGGCCTGCACTGGCGGGCTTTTCTTTTGGACTTGGCCGGCCCATCGCATTGCCGATGAAACAAGAGGAGCAGCACTTGACACGCACGGCTCAATCCGCTATCTTGGTAAGCCAAACCTCCCCGCCCTCCTGGTTGCGAGCAGCCCGGACTGGCGGGCTTTTTATGGATAAATTTTGTGGTCGAGCGAGTCGTACTATTCGTTGACTACCAGAATGCCTATCGTCGGGCTCGGTCTGCATTTCACAACCACCAAGCAGACCCGCATTGGATAGGCCAATTCTCCCCCGACGCTCTTGGTGAAATGATAGCCGGGAGGCGTGAAGCCCACGGGCGGCGACTGCATCAAGTCCGTATGTATCGCGGGCTGCCGGACGCACGGAAAGACCGGCTGGGAAACCGGGCGACTCTCCGGCAGATAGCCGCTTGGCGCCGTAGTGATTCGGTATCTGTAACCACGCGCCCGTTTCGCTACCCGCGCGATTACCCGGCATCCTCGCCGCAAGAGAAAGGCATCGACGTCCAGCTGGCCCTGGACTTCGTAATGATGGCAGTCCGCAATGAGTACGATGTCGGGGTTCTGACGTCCAATGACACCGATTTGCGCCCGGCGTTGGAGGAAGTCATTCGGCTGGGGCGGCAAACGGTTGAAGTCGCTAGCCGGGATCCTATTGAGGGCCGCCGCAGATTCTGGCTGCGCCTGGCCGGCCGGGCGCAGCCAGCCCTACTGCCACTGGATTGACTACGCATCCTATCTGTCCGTCCAGGATACTGCCGACTACACCCAGTCCCGGTAGCCGGGGATTCGCCGCGCCGGCCTTAATCGGGTTCGGCAAGCCAAGCCAGCGTTTCGTCCACCAGCTCGGCGGGAATATCGCGGCGCACCGTAGCCCGGCCGACGTCCTCCAGCAGTACCCAGCGGTTGGCGCCGCCGACGGTTTTCTTGTCCAGCGACATTGCGGCGCGGACGGACGCCAGGTCAACGCCGGCCGCAGTGATGGGCAGGTTGAACCGCCGCAGCAGGACGCGCTGGCGTTCCAGGATGTCATCGCCAATCATCCCCATCTCCCGGGCGATGCGGCCGGCGCCCATCATCCCGACGGACACGCCCTCGCCATGCATAAAGCGTCCGTATTCGGTAGATGCTTCCAGCGCATGGCCGATAGTGTGACCGTAGTTGAGCAGGATGCGGATGTCCAGCGTCTCCCGCTCGTCCTGACTGACGATGTCGGCTTTGATGGCCATACTGCGCCGGATGACTTCCGTAGCGATTTCCGGCTCCACATCCATCAAGGCTTCGGCGTGTTCCTCAAAGATGTCCACCAGCGACGGATCCAGAATCAGGCCGTGCTTGATGGCTTCGGCCCACCCTTCTGACAGTTCGCGCTTGCCCAGAGTGGACAGCGCCTGCACATCGGCCAGGACGGCGCGGGGCTGGTAAAAAGCGCCCACCATATTCTTGGCCTGCGGCAGGTTGACGGCTACCTTGCCGCCGATGGATGCGTCCACCATAGCGGCCATGCTGGTAGGAACTTGCACGAAAGGCACGCCGCGCAGGAATGTGCTGGCGATGAAGCCCCCCAAATCGCCGGCCACGCCGCCGCCGATGGCTATGATGGGCTGCCGCCGCTCCGCTTTCAGGCTGACCAGCCATTCGTAGATTTCCTGCGCCTGACCGAAAGACTTGCTGGTTTCGCCGGCGGGGATGATAAAGCAGTGCGCGGCAATGCCGGCGCGCTGCAAAGCCCATTGCGCGCTGCGTCCATAGGGGCGCATCACATTGTCGTCGGTAATGATATAGGCCGTATCGCCCAGGCCAAGCTCGGCGATGTACTCGCCGAGACGGTCAATCAGGCCCCAGCCGGCGACAACAGGATAGCTGCCGCCGGCGTGGTGAACGGTGGCGGCGAGGTTGGGGTTGGTCATATTGAAACTCCTTTGGCAAGGGGCGAGACGGTCATGAAAAGTACTCTGCCCATTGCGTCAGGGCAATAGAAAGGGCGCGTTCAATCCATTCTGCAAAGTTGAGGAGCAGCGCATCCGCAGCGCTCTCGCTTGTAAAAGTGAACGGCTCCGTGGTGCAGTCAACGAATGAATAATTTGCGGTTTGCTCTGATGTCTCCGGTGCGCCGGCATAGTAGTCGCCGATGAGAGCAAAGGCGGTGGCCGCCATTACGCCGGTCAACTGCCGGCCGATATGATGCAGAGATATGACGAAAACGAGACGCCGATAGGGGAACGCTGCGAAAGAGGTCAACGAAAGCTCGACAAAATACCGGCCTTCATTCAAGTTGGCCCAATGGCCGGAGTTTTGGGCAGTCTGCACGACGTACGAATGATGCCAGTCGCCCCGCGAGAAAGGATCGCTTTGCAGGATGTAGTACTCTATCCTTTTACCGGCCAAGTTGAGTCGGGTGCAAATTAGTTTGCCCTGCGATTCCAGCATTGCGACGATGCCATCAACAAAGGTTTCTGCTACCTCGTTGACGGAACGCATTTGAGCGGCCAGCTGCGTGTCCTGGCTGGCAAAGCGTTCTACAATGCTGTCCAGCGTCTGGCTGACCAGGCTGGGCGCAACGGGTTTCGGTTCGTTGAGAGACGCCAGGATGGTTTGGCGTTGCAGGCGTACCAGCAGCCGGACAAAAGGCGTTAAATCGCCACGGTCGGCGTATTCCAGGGCCGCAATATAATCGGGTCGGTCATCCCGCTTGACCACCACAGGCAAATAGTCCGCTTGTATCAGATGCCAAGTCAGCAAGGCGCGCACAACTCGCCCGTTCCCGTCCTCAAAGGGGTGGATTTGGGTAAAGCGATGGTGGAGCCAGGCGGCAGTCAAAAGCGGATGGTATCGGGCAGTGTCCTGTTGACATTGAGCATACCAATGGAGCAGGTTGTCCAGCTCACTGTCCACTTGTTCCGGAGGGCAGTATTCATGGAGCGCTCCGTCCGGTCGGGTTGGGTTATTGGGAATCGTCTTAAAAGCCCCGTGGTTCAATTTTTTGTCAAACTGACTGCCAAACTGCTCACCTGCCCGGTAGGTGGGTTGATTGGCGGCAAGGGTAGCGTGTATTTGGCGAATGGCGCTGCGAGTGATAGGGCGGCCGGCGCGGATTTCGGCATAGACGCCGGCGACGGTGCGCTGATGGTCGTCTAGTATGTGCGCCAATTCTTGCGGCTCTTTATTGGTGCTGCTCCGCTCAATAAGGCCGGCGGAAATGCCGTGAGTAACCAGCGTTTCGGTCATCCCCTGGTCCAGGGTGTACAACCCTTCGATGATGCCCGTTTCAATCGCCCAGCTGCGAGTTAGCCGTTCCAGAAAAGCAGCGTAGATTTGCGGCTGCGCTTCCTCTTGATGTGCTTTCACTGCCAGCCATTGCCGGTGTAGCGCGTCTATCTCCGAGAAATCGTAGCTGAAATTCGCATCTAGCGGGAGGAGCGGCGTCCATTTAAATCCAGTCATTGTTGCGGCCTCCATTCAGCGTATATTTCCAATATGTCGCCGGCAACCTCCTCCGGCGTCCGCCCGTCCGTTGCTACGGCATAATGGGCGTGGGCGTAGGCATCAGCGCGCTCGGCCAGCAGTTGGCGGATGCGTTCCAGCGGGTTGCCGTTGCTGTTGCTATCGCTATCCGCGCCGCCGCCGGCCAGCATCGGGCGCACGGCGGCGTTGGGGCTGCCCCGGCTGATGCGGTGATGGATGGTTTCCGGTTGGGCCGTCAAACAGAACACGATGCCGCTGTCCAGCAGGATTTGCCGGGTAGATTCCTGGGCGAAAGCGCCGCCGCCGGCCGCGATTACTTTGCCGCATCCGTCATCATCGGTAGCGCACAGCGACATTGCGGCGTGGCGTTCCAGCGCGCGGAACACCGCTTCGCCATCCTCGCTGAAAATGCGGTGAATCGGTTTGTGCGCCCGGCGCACGATTTCCTCGTCCAGGTCCGCCATCCGGCGGCCGGTGAGACGCGCGATGATGCGCCCCACATGGCTTTTGCCGGTGGCCATAAATCCGACTAGGATGATGTTGTCGCTGGGCATTGGGGATGCCGGATTCCGGCTTGCGCCGGAATGACGGTTGAAAATGTTGGAATGACGGTTTGGCGAGGGGTAGTACGGAATGACGGTTACGGGATGTTGGAACGAATTAGGCCGGCCGGGGCGGCGCCGGGGCGTAGCCGGACGCCGTGCAGAACTCTACGCTGTTGCCGTCCGGGTCCTCAATAAAGAAGTACGCCTGGCCGTCGTAGCGGACGCCGCCGCGCAACGCCTCAAACCCGTTGCTTGCCAGCGCGGCGCGGGTAGCTTCCAGGTCATCCACCTGGAAAGCGTGGTGGATGTTGCCGGGCTTGGCGGGCGCCTCGTCGGTTTCAATCAGATGCACCATCACGCCGTTGTCCAGTTGCAGCCAGGTAATGGCCGGGTTGTCCACCTGGCTTTGAATCTGCTTGATGCCCAGCAGGTTGTTGTAGAACTCCATAGCGCGGGCGGTGTCTTTGACCATCGTGGTTACATGGTTGATTTGGCGGATTTGGATTTTTTCGGACATCGTTCCCTCCAAGTAAGATATGGGCAAGATACGGCGCCGCTACTCTGATTCCAGCCAGCCGCCTTGCCCCAGCAGCGGAACATAGCGGCAGCGGCCCAGGCTTTCGGTTTTAAAGCCGGCGGCCATCCGACGGACGCGGGTCAACATTTGCGACTCCCGCCCGCCGACGGGCATCACCAGGCGGCCGGCGTAGGTTAGCTGGTTGAGCAGCGCGTTGGGGATGCAGGGCGCGGCCGCCGATACCAGAATCGCATCGTAAGGGCCGCGCTCCGGGCAGCCCAGCAGCTCGCCGGCATCGTCAACGGTTACATTGCCGACGCCATAGCGGGCCAGGTTGTCGCGCGCGCATCGGGTAAGCTCCGGGATGCGCTCTACCGCTACTACGGAGCCGAAAGGCAGCAGTTCGGCCAGCACCGCCGCCTGATAGCCGCTGCCGGCGCCTACTTCCAGCACCGATTCATCGCCGTTCAGCTGTAAGCCCTCGGCGGCTTTGGCGACCATATAGGGCTGCGAAATGGTCTGCCCATGTCCAATGGACAGCGGGATGTTGCAGTAGGCCAGATGGCGCAGCGCCTCCGGCACGAACAGTTCCCGGGGCACCCGTCGCATCGCTTCCAGCGCCGGGCTGCTTGGCAGCTCGTCCGACAGCTGCTCCATCAGCCGGCTGCGTTCTATTTCCAGGGCGGTAGCCATAACGATGCGGTGTTCGGATGCGGCGCGCCGATAGTTTCGTGCTTGACTTGACGGCAAAAGGGCGAGGCGCCGCAGGGCTGCACTATACCACGCGGCGCGCCGTTATCCGGCCCGTCCCTATAGATTACGCATTTGCCGCAACCGCGCGGAGATGGCGCAAGCAAAGCGGGCGAAGTATGGGCCGCGCATCCGCTAATACTTGTAGAAATGGTGCCGAATCTCATAATCGGCGTCGTGCTGCGAAAAGAGCTCCCAATCCGCCCGGCGGATGGTCAGGTAAGAGTTAGCCAGCGCCGGCCCCATTGCGTCGGTGAGCATCGGGTCGCTTTCCAAGGCGGCAATGGACTCCGGCAGGGATGTCGGCAGCCGCCGGATGCCGCGCCGGTTTAGTTCGTCGGCGGACAGACGGGCCGGGTCAACGGCGACGCACTGCTCCGGATCGGGGCGCAGGCTGCGTTCAATTCCGTCCAGCCCGGCGGCGATAATCCCGCCCAAGGCGAGGTACGGGTTGGAGCTGGAATCGGCGGGGCGAAACTCCAGGTTGGTGGACGCTTCCTCTACACCCCAGAACCGGGACGGTATCCGCAGCGCCGCCTCCCGGTTGTCCGGCCCATAGCAGGTAAAAGCGGTGCTCCACGACCCCGGCGACAGCCGGCGGTAGCTGTTCATGCTGGGGCAAGTCAGGGCAATCAGGCCGGGCAGATGCGCCATTACGCCGGCGATAAACTGGTAGGCCAGTTCGCTGAGGTTCTGCGGATCGTCCGCCGCGTAAAACAGGTTGCGCGCCCCGTCCGCAGCCCAGGCGCTGAAATGGATATGGCAGCCGTTGCCGGCCTGCTGCGGGAAAGGCTTGGGCGCGAAAGACGCCAGATAGCCATGCTGCCACGCCACATTGCGCGCCGTTTCCCGATAAATCAAGTGATTGTCGGCGGCGCGCAGCGCAGCGGCGTACTTGATGCTCATTTCCTGCTGGCCGTGTCCCAATTCCGGGTAATACTGCTCTACTTGCAAGCCCTGCGCCATGAGCGCGGCAATTACATCGTCAATTATCGGCTGCGCGGCGGTATAGCCAACGCTGTGGTTGTCCAGCGTGGTATCCAGAGGCGCAAAATCGTTGCCCTCCGCGCGGGCCAGATACCATTCCGGTTCCATAGCGGCTTGAAAGGTGATGCCGCGGGCGGCGGCGCGGGCCAGCATCCGTTTGAGAAAACTGCGCGGGCAGGCATCCCAGGGCTGGCGGTCGCCGGTGAATAAGTCGCACAGGGCCAAAGCGCGCTGCGGGGCGTAAGGCAGAATGGTGAAAGTATCCGGGTCGGGTATCAGCCGCACTTCGCCCACCGGCCCCATTCCCTCTACCGCTTGCAGCCGATCCATATCGGACATCGCCTGCATCGCCATCGTTAGCCCGATGCCGGATTCCAGCCGCTGCTCCAGCCCGGCGATATGGGTAGCCTTGCCCCGAATTATGCCGCCGTTGTCGCAGTAGTAGAATATGACCAGCTGCACGCCGGCCTCCCGGGCCTGCCGGACTATTTCGCGCGTTTCCATAGTTGCCCAATGCCTCGCTTCAAATGTACTGGCGTTAGTATATACTGAATGTCAATGCGGACGGCGGCGCGGGCCGCGTTGCCGATTGCAACGACCAGGAATGACGATGACTGCCGCCGTACTTAATGCTTTGCGCTGGGAATGGTTCCGGTTCCGCCGGCGGGTTGGCGTGGCCGTGATTTTCGGGCTGCTGCTGCTCGGCGCAATAGCGCAGCTGGCGGGGCAAACCTGGCTGGCGCGCATTGAGGCTTTTCCGGCGGCGTCTTACGACTATCCGGGCTGGCTGATGGCTACGGCCGGCAACCTCTTTCCCTTTGTGGCGGTCATTCTGGCCGGCATCATTCTGGGCGGTGATTTCCCCACCGGAACCTGGCGGACGCTGGTCGCCCGCGGCATTGCTCCCTGGCAAGCGGCTCTTGCCAAGCTGCTGCTGATTGCGTTGACTCTGGCCGCCCTGCTGTGCGCCGTTTGGACGCTGGGCGCAGTAGTGGGCCTGCTGGCCGCGCCGGACGCCGGCCCTGATTCCGGGACGAGCAACGGCTGGCCCTTGGCATTTGGCCGGCTGGGCGCGGCGGCATTGACGCTTTTGGCCTATGTGGGATTGGGCAGCGTGCTGGCCGTTGCCGGCCGTTCCACCGCTTTCGGAATTGGCGTCGGCATCGCCATCATCATGTTCGAATCCGTTGGCTACCTGGTTGCCGGTCAGATAGCCGGGGTGGTCTGGGATTTTGATTTGAATGACTACACTCGATGGACGCTGTCCGGGTCCACGACTGCGCTCTTGACCGGCGATGACGATTTCAGCCGATGGATATTCGTTGCGCCGGCGCTGGGTTACGCCGCCCTTTGCTGGGTTCTAACGCTGGCGCTGCTGGAACTGCGGGATTTGCGCGGCGGTGAGTAGCGGATAACAGGACGGCCCGGATTGCGTTTCCAACCGGGTTGGGCTAACTGGCGCAGTCGGTTATAATGACGCCGGAAATCCGCCGTTTCAAGTTAGCGGCGCGTCAGCAGCAAGGGGTGATAGCGATATGGAAATGCAGGAATTCCGTCTGCCGGAGAACCACCGCTGGGAGGCCATGCCCGGCAATCGGGTCTTTGTGGCCAACAAAGGCGCCGTGCGCTTTGAAATCCCCAATACCTGGATACTGGATATGCCCAAAGGCTCCCGGTCGTTCCAGTTCTTTGACGGCAAGCCGCCCAATGACGACATCCGTATGGAACTGACCATAATGTACCTGGCGGCCACGCTGCCGGATGTGGATTGGGCCAATCTAACGCAATGGACGCAGCCGCCCATTACCGACTGGCTGAAAAAGAACATCGCCCAGGATACCCGCAAGCCTACCAAAGTCGGGCAGCCGTTGACTATCCACACCGGCGAAATGACTTTTACCTGGGCCGAAGTGGATTTTATGGATCGGGTTGAAAAGCGGCCGGCGCATTCCCGCGTCTGCTATGCCCTCCACACCGCCGCCGCTTTGCTGGCCATAATCTCAATGGACTTCTGGGATGACGACGCCAAACGGGCCCGCGCCGTCTGGAACGACGTCATCGGCACCCTCAAAATGGGGGAGTACATTGAAAGTCCTTTCCACGGCCCGGAACGCCGCCGGTAGCCGCCGCCCGCTTGTGCCAATGCGGCGCATCCGCCCGGCCCGGCCATTTGCGTTGACGGCAGCGGCCGTCGTCCTGTCGTTGACGATGCTGCTGCTGGCCGCGTTGCTCGGCGGCGCAGCGTGCGGCGACGGCGGCCGCGGCGCCGCCGCCTGGACGACGGAGCAGTCGGTTGGGCAGATGCTGATGGTCGGCTTTCGCGGCCTGGAACTGGACGATGCGACGACCCGAATGCTGCGCGACTTGCAGCCCGGCGGCGTCATACTCTTTGACCGCGACGGGCCCAGCAGCGGGGAAATCCCCCGCAACATCGCCGCGCCGGAGCAGTTGCGCGCGCTTACCGCTCAATTGCAGGCCACTGCCGCCATCCCCTATTTCATCGCAATTGACGCTGAGGGCGGCTATGTCAACCGGCTGAAAGAAAAATACGGCTTTGCGGTAAAAGTCCCTACGGCTCGGACGCTGGGCCGCCAGTCGCCGGAGCATACGGCGGCGGTTGCGTCCGACCTAGCGCAGCAAATGGCGGAGCTGGGCATCAACTGGAACCTGGCCCCCGTGGCTGATGTGGATATTGACCCGGACAGCCCGGCCATCGGCAAGTGGGAGCGTTCATTCAGCGCCGACCCCGCCATAGTCGCCGCCCACGCCGCCGCATTCGCCGCAGCGCACCGGCAGCGCGGCGTCATACCGGCGCTGAAGCATTTCCCCGGACACGGCAGCGCCGCCGGCGATACCCACCTGGGCGTTACCGACGTAACCGCCACTTACCGGCGCGCTGCGGAACTCTTGCCTTACCGGGAGCTGATTGCCGGCGGGTACGATGATGCGATTATGACGGCGCATATCGTCAACCGCAGCCTTGACCCCGCCGGCCGGCCGGCTACGCTGTCGACGGACATTATGACCGGACTGCTCCGGGATGAATTAGGCTTTACCGGAGTAATCATCTCCGACGATATGCAGATGGGAGCCATTGTGGCCGAATACGGCCCGGAGGAGGCGGCGATTGCCGCCGTCAACGCTGGCGTTGACATTGTGCTGCTCGCCAACCAGCAGGGCGATTATGACTTGGGTCGGGCGTACCGGGTCAGGGACGCCATCGTGCAGGCCGTTGCCGACGGCCGGATTGCCGCGGAGCGCATCAGCGAAGCTGCGGAACGCATCCGCCGGCTTAAGGCGGAATACGGCATCATCCAATAATCCGTTGACTAGGGCGTGTAGTCAAATTACGATTTACCGCAGTCCAGCGTCTGTTTTCGTCATTGCGATGCCATTACAACCGTCATTCCGGCGAAAGCCGGAATCTATGCTTGCCGGCTCCATTACCGTAGTAGAAAGTTGCACCGCTGGATTCCGGCTTTCGCCGGAATGACGGGTATGGGGTTTGGAATGACGGGTATGGGGTTTGGAATGACGGTGAATATGATCCCACGCCCGAACCCTGATTGAAAATGTAACCCGACTGAAACCGAACCCCGATTGAATCGGAGGCGATATGCCCGACGCAGCCGCATTTAGCAATTCCGCAGGCAGCAGCACCGCAACTATCAACGCCGCGCGTCTCAACGCACACCTGGACGCCCTGGGGCAAATCGGCCATACGGCTGAGGGAATGCAACGCGTGGCATTCTCGCAGTTTGACATCGCCGGGCGCGACTATGTGATGGGACTGATGCGCGCGGCGGGAATGTCCGTCCGCATTGACGCCGCCGGCAACATCATCGGACGCAGCGAGGGCGGGCGCAGCGCCGGCGGCGATTCATTGCGTCCGGCAATCGTCCTCGGTTCGCACACCGACACGGTGCCGGCGGGCGGGCAGTATGACGGCGCCTTGGGCGTCATCGCCGCTATTGAAGTGGCGCAGACGCTGGCCGACGCCGGCGCAGCCCTCCGCCATCCGCTGGAAGTGATGGTGTTCACTAACGAGGAAGGCACCGGGTTTCACCGCTGGCTGCTGGGCAGCCGCGCCGTAGCCGGGCTGTGGGAACCTGAGGATTTTGCGGCGGTCGGCGATGACGGCGTTGCGCTGTCGGCCCGGCTGTCCGACATTGGCGGCAACATCTCCCGTATCGCCGAAGCGCGGCGGCGTCCCGACGAACTGGCCTGCTACCTGGAGCTGCATATTGAGCAGGGGCCGACGCTGCATCGGGGCGGCTATCCCATCGGGGTAGTTACCGGCATCACCGGGCGCTCTATGTATCACATTGACATTGTGGGCGAGGCCAACCATGCCGGCACTACGCCGATGGCGCTGCGGCGGGATGCAATGTCGGCGGCGGCGCAAATCGCCCTGGCCGTGCGCCGCATCTCCGGCGAGCTGGAAGTATGCCGGGTAGGTACGGTTGGCACGATTGAAGCGCATCCCAACGCCGGCAATGTCATCCCCGGACGGGTGCAATTGGGCTGCGAGTTTCGCGACGAGCGGATGGAATCGCTGGCCGCCGCCGAAGTGGAATTGCGCCGCACCGCCGCTGAAGTGGCCCACGCCGAGCAGGTGGAAATCAGCGTTACGGCGCAGCGCAATACGCCGTCGGTGCCGGTATCCGGCGGTATGCAGCAACTGGCGGCGGATGCGGCCGATATGGCCGGCCTGGCGCACATCAGCCTGCCCAGCGGCGCCGGCCACGATGCCCAGGCCATTGCCGCCATCACGCCGGCGGCGATGCTGTTCGTCCCCAGCGTGGGCGGCATCAGCCACGCCCCGGCGGAGTACACGGCCCCGGAGGACTGCGCCAACGGAGCGCAGGTTCTGCTCAACGCCCTGCTGCTGGCCGATGCCAGATAGCGGCCATCTGTCCGGCCAGCAGTCCAATCTTGTCATGGCGGGAAATGGAGCAGATACGAATGGCGGCGGCACGTTTCTGCTGCTGCTGATTGCTTTGGCGATACTGGCGGCGCTGCTGCTGCTGCTCCGTCAAATTAACTACGGGATTGGGCTGGAGCCGGATTCGATTGGCTACCTTGCGGCGGCGCGGAACCTGGCCGCCGGCAACGGATTGGTTACGGCCAGCGGCTGGCCGTTGGCGATTTGGGCGCCGCTGTTCCCCGTGCTGGCGGCAGTTCCCGGATTTTTGGGGCTTGATGCGCTGCCGGCGGCCAGCCTGGTGAACGCCGCTGCCATTGGGGCGCTGGTTTTCGTTGCGGGCTGGCGGCTGCGGCGCAGCTGTGGAGCAACGCTGCCGGCGCTGTGGGGAACCCTGGCGGTTATGCTGTCAGTTCCCATCAATCAGCAGGGCTATCAAGCCGTGTCGGAGCCGGTGTTTCTGCTGTTCACTACGCTGGCATTGGTGCAAGCCGAAAGGTTTCTGGACGACGGCCGGCGCGCCGCGCTGCTCTGGGCGGCGGCATTTACGGCCCTGGCCTGCCTGACCCGTTATATCGGCATTGCGATCATAATCACCATAGTATTGCTGCTGCTGGTGAACAGCGACCGCATCACCGAAAAGGCGAAGAATATCGCTTTATATGCGGCAATTCCCGTCGTTGCGCTGGCCGCCTGGATGGTTAGAAATCTGCTGCTTACCGGATTTTTGACCGGCAACCGGCCGCCGGCGGCGAGAACATTGGTCAAAAATATCTCCGCTACTACGGAGGTTCTGGCATCATGGCTGCTGCCCGGCGCTTGGTCGGATTGGAACATATTCATTGCGGCGCTGCCGGCCTTGCTGGTACTGGCGCCGGTAGCCGGCGGGGGCATTTTGGCGGCGCGGTATTATCGGAAACACGGCCGGTTAAGCGGCGTCCTGACGGTTCCGGCAGCCTTTACTCTAATCTACATCGCGCTGCTGGTAATTTCCGGCAGCGTAACCTTATTGGCAAAGCCGGACAATCGGCTGCTGTCCCCAGCGTATGTGCCGCTGATTTTTACCGTGGCCGCCGTGGCATCCTGGTGGCTCCGGCGCAACCCCGCGGCCCCGGCGTCGGTCGACTCCGGGCGGGCTGGACGCGGAAAACGACTCGGTACGCTGCGGATGTCAACGGCGCTGCGGCTGGCGCCCATGCTGGGGCTTTTCCTGTGGCTGGCCTATCCGGTGGCAGTCAACGCAGCGGATACTTACCGGGCCATTAATCAGGGCACCGGCCGGTATTCCTACGCGCGGTGGGTCGATTCTGACCTGCTCGGTTATATGAAACAAAATCTCGCCGGGCTTGACTATGGCAATCTGTACAGCAACAACGAACAGCTGCCGTACTTTTACGCCGACATCCCGGCGATACTGCTGCCCTATGACCGCCGCGAATTGTATCGGATTTACCAGAACCGGGCGGCCGCCGACGGCATTTATGTGGCCTGGTTTGTAGATGAGCAATTTGCTCCATCATACCGACGCGGCTACGACCGGGATGAGCTGGTAGAGTCTTTGCCCGCTGTACAGGTTTTGTTTGAGAGCAGCTACGGCGCTCTGTTCTATGTAAGCCCCGAAAGCATCCGGCGCAACTTTGACGCGGCCGTTAGCGAAATCGGCGCGCCGGCGGCGTCCGCGGTGTACGATGTATATCTGGGCAGCAATCGGCTGCTGTATATTAAAGAGCCGTGCGCGGCGGCGGATACGGCGGCGCTTTTCTATCTGCATATCGTGCCGGCCCGCATTGATGATTTGCCTCGCGACCGTCGGGAACACGGGTATGACAACCGGGACTTCGCTTTTGACCATTTCGGGTTGAGCGTTGATGATACCTGCCTGGTCAGCGTCCCGTTGCCGGAATGGGATTACACCGTCATACGCACCGGGCAGTACACCGATTCGGGCCGGCTGTGGGAAAGCGAGTTTCGGGCGGGAGCGCGATAATGGGCGCAGCAAAACTTCCCCTATCCGCCTGGCATATAGCCAAGATGCGGGCCGGCGACCGGTTTCTGCTGCTGCTGATTGCCCTCAGCATACTGTCGGCGCTGCTTATACTGCTCCGCCAAGTCAACTATGGCGTAGGGCTGGGCGCAGACACGCTGGCCTATCTGTCGGCGGCGCGCAATCTGGCCGCCGGCAACGGCCTGGTTACGGTTGGCGGGTGGCCGGTAACCATTCTCTGGCCGCCCTTGTTCCCCTTTCTGATTGGGCTGCCCGGCTTTCTGGGCCTGGATGCGGCGCCGGCGGCCAGCCTGCTGAATGCCGGCGCATTCGGGGCATTGGTTGGCGTCGTTGGATGGTGGCTGCGCCGCCGCAGCGGTTCCACGCCGCTGGCGCTGTGGGGCGCCCTGGCCGTGATGCTCTCGGTGCCGCTAAGCGAGCAGGCGTACCGGGCGCTGTCAGAAGCGTTGTTCATTTTGCTGGTCGCTCTGGCATTGATACAAGCCGAGCGGTTTCTGGACGGCGGCAAGCGCGGCGCGCTGGTCGGGGCGGCGGTCTTTACCGCCTTGGCCTGCTTGACTCGCTATAACGGCGTTGCCATCGTTATTACGGTGGCGCTGCTGCTGCTGTTGAACTCCGGCCACATTATGGAGCGGGCGAAAAATGCGACGCTGTATGCGCTGATTGCTATTGCGCCCCTGGCCGCCGTAATGCTGGGCAATCGGATAGTTGCCGGAGCTTTTTCGGGCCGGCTGGCGCTGCCAAGTACATTGCCGAAAAACTTGGAACATATCGCAGAGACTTTGGCGTCATGGCTGCTGCCCGGTTCCTGGTCGGACGATAATGTGTTCGTTGCTGCGCTGCTGGCCCTGCCGGTGTCGGCGCTCGCGGTCGCGGCAATCATCCTGGCGGTTCGGGATCGGCGGGAGCAGGGCCGGTTAGGCGCGGATTTGCTGGTTCCGGGCGTTTTCACGCTGATTTACATTGCGTTCCTGGTAACTATTGCCAGCGTAACCCAGCTCAGCTGGTTGGACAACCGCTATATGTCCCCGACGTATGCGCCGCTGCTGCTTACCGCAGCGGCGTTGGCGGCGTGGTGGATGCGGCGAAATGCCAGCCTGGCCGCTCCGTTTGCCGGGTCAACTAATCGGGGGACGCGATGGGCGGCGCTGCGGACGGAACGGGCCAAAACTGCGCTGCGTCTGGCGCCGCTGGTCATCCTGTTTCTCTGGCTGGCCTACCCGCTCGCCGCAACCGCGGCGCATATAAACCGGTCAATCAATGACGGGACGGACGAATATTCCAATGCGCGGTGGGCCAACTCGGACCTGGCCCAATACATCCGGCAGCATCTGGCCGGCCTTGATTACGGCCGGCTGTACAGCAACAACGAACACATCACCTACTTTCACGCCGGCATTCCAGCGCTGCTGCTGCCGGTCAATCGGAATGACTTGTACCAGGTTTATCAGAACCGGGCTGCCGCCAAGGGCGTCTATGCAGTTTGGTTTGAGGATGTGGAATCGCGCCAGCGCGATTACGACAGAAACGAGCTTGAGGCAGCGCTGCCTTACCCGCAGCTTCTGTTTGAGGACCACGACGGCGCGCTGTTCTATGTCAGCCCGGACAGTATTGCGCGGGACATTAACACAGCCGTCAGAGACATTGGAACGCCGGCAATTTCCGCCGTTTATGATGTGTACCGGGACGATGACCGACTGCTGTATGTTAAAGAGCCGTGCGAAGCGGCGGATACGGCGGCGCCGTTTTATCTGCATATCACAGCCGCCGACCGCAAAGACCTGCCGGTTGAGCGGAGGGGATACGGGTTTGCCAACCGGGACTTCGCCTTTGACCGTTTCGGGTTGAAAACCGACGCCGGCTGTCTAATCAGCGTGCCGCTGCCGGATTGGGAGTTCACGATAATACGCACCGGCCAATATACCGATGCCGGCCGGCTTTGGGAAGGCGAATTCGCGGCGGAACCGCAGTAGCGGAACGGCGCAAAACCGCCAGTGGATTCCGGCTTGCGCCGGAATGACGGTAATAACGAATGACGGTAATATTGAATGACGGTAATAACGATATTAATGGTTGCCAGGTAAGAATATGCGTCTGAACGAAACTTTTCGCTCCATCCGGCGTAGGGGCAAGGCAAAGGCTAACGACCGGTTTCTGCTGCTGGCGGCGGCGATCGGGTTGCTGGCGGCATTGCTGATACTGCTGCGCGAAATCAACTTTGGGGTAGGGCTGGCCCACGACTCAATCGTATATCTATCGGTAGCCCGGAGCCTGGCCGCCGGCGCCGGGCTGGTTGCTTACAACGGCGATACGTTGACTTTGTTTCCGCCGCTGTTCCCTGCGTTGGTAGCCGTTCCCGGACTGTTGGGCCTGGATGCGCCGGCGGCGGCGGGACTGGTGAACGCCGCCGCAATCGGCGCGCTGGTTGGCGTTGTGGGATGGCGGCTCCGCAGTGATTTCGGCTCAACGCCGCTGGCGCTGTGGGGCGCGCTGGCTGCGATGCTGTCAATTCCCTTAACCTATGTGGGTTCACGCGCTTTTTCGGAGCCGATTTTCCTGCTGTTGACCACCCTAACGCTGATACAAGCCGCGCAGTTTCTGGACTCGGGCCGGCGGAGCGCCCTGGTCTGGGCGGCGGTTTTTACCGCACTGGCTTGCTTGACCCGCTACAGCGGCGCCGCTATCGTAATCACAGTGGCTTTGCTGCTGCTGTGCCGGAGAGATTCCTGGTCCAGCCGGGCGCAGAATGTCGTTCTGTATTCCAGCATTGCCGCCCTGCCGGTCGGAATCTGGGTGCTGCGGAACTTTCTGCTCACCGGGCTTTTTACCGGCTACCGCGCGCCCTCGGATGCGCCGCTGCCGCAGAACATCACGGTACTGCTGCACACTCTGGCATCGTGGCTGTTTCCCGTAGGTATCTGGTCGAATGTGCAAGCCGGGACGGCGCTGCTGGCGGCGCCGCTCGGCCTGCTGGCCTTGGCGCTCGTCGCCGGGGTCGGCATTCTGGCAGTTCGGCAATGGCGCGCGATGGGGCAGGCTAACGGAGCGCTGCTCGTTCCGGTCGCCTTTATTTTGATTTACGGCGCGCTCCTGACGGCGGCCGCAACTCTGTGGCGTCTTGACCCGCTAGAGGACAAGCTGATGTCCCCGTTGTATGTGCCGCTGCTATTCACCGTAGCGGCAATTGCCGACTGGTGGATGCGGCGCAATTGCGTCGCCCCATCCCCTAACTCCGGGCCGGACGGCCCGGAGCCGTCCAATTGGAGTAAGCCGGCGGCTATGATACGGATGCGGACGGGACGGTTGAAATCGGCGCTGCGCCTGGCGCCGCTGGTCGGCCTTTTCCTGTGGCTGGCCTATTCGCTGGCGGCCAACGCGGTGGACATCCATCGGGGCATTACCGAGGCAACCGGCTGGTATTCCAATGCGCGGTGGGCCAACTCGGAACTGCCCCCGTACCTAAAGCGTCATCTATCCGGCATTAAGTACGGCAGATTGTACAGCAATGACTACTGGATCCCCTATTTTCATGCCGGCATTCCGGCCCTGGCGCTGCCCTTAAACCGCAATGAGCTGCGTTCCGTATATCAAAATCCGGCGGCTGCGGCTGCCGATGGCATCTATGTGCTGTGGATCGTGGATCCGCCGCAGGCGCCTCTGGGATATGATGTACAGGATCTTAAACAAGCCCTGCCCAGTCCGCAAACCTTGATTGAGGTCAGAGACGGAACGCTTTTCTATGTGAGCGCGGCCGGCATTGCGAAAAGTATTGCGGAAAGTGAAAGAGCGGCCGCCGATGCGACTTATGCCGCCGCGCAGGAAATAGGCGCGCCGACGATTTCCGCAGTTTATAATGTGTACCTTGACGACGGCCGGTTGATCTACCTCAAAGAGCCGTGCGTCTCGGCTGACACTGCGGCGGCGTTCTGGTTGCATCTATATCCCGCCGATGCGAGCGATCTGGAACCGCAAAGGCTGGAGCACGGCTACAACGTCCTAGACTTTGAGTTTGACCGCTATGGCCGGCAGATTGGCGAAGCCTGCGTGGCCAGCGTACCATATCCGCAGTACGACATTGCCGGTATCTACACCGGGCAGTGGACCGATGCAGGCCGTGTCTGGGAGGCCGGCGTTGGCTTTCGCTTGTCCGCTTTACGGCGGATGCAGCTCGATACGCTGGCTGCCCGCCAACCTGTGGCCAGCGGCGGGTTTGCCGTTTATCTGTTGGAGGGAGAGTTGGCCTATCTGAAAGAGCCGTGCGCGGCGGCGGATACGGCAGCGCCATTCTATTTGCATATTGTGCCGTCCAATAGCGACGACCTGCCGGCCGAGCGGAAGGAATACGGATTTGACAATCTGGACTTCGTTTTTGCCGCCAAAGGGTGGTCTTTTGACGGCCAATGCCTGGCGGTAGTGGAGCTGCCGGAGTACGACATCGCGCTGATACACACCGGACAATATACGGATGCCGGCCGGCTGTGGGAAAGCGAGTTTCCGGCCGGTTTCCAGTAACCGGTTTCCGGTAAAAGGATTGCGGTAAAAGGCGGCCCGCCGCGCGCCGCGTCCGGCAGTTCCTGCTATAATCTGCGCCGTTATGGAACTTTCCGCCGATTACCGTTTTGACCAGCCGCCGGCCGTAGTGTGGGACGCCTTGATGGATCCCGCCGTGCTGGCCGGGTGCATCCCCGGCTGCCACAGCATTGAACCGGACGGCCCCAACCGCTACCGGGCTGATGTCGCCATCCGCGTCGGACCCGTCAGCGGGCAGTACACGGCGACGGTGGCGCTGTCGGAGCTGAACCCGCCCCATTCCTACACGATGGCCATTGAGGGCTCCGGCAATCTGGGGTTCGCCAGCGGAGTGGCCCGCATCATGCTAACCCCGTCATCGGACAAGGATGGCACTATCGTCCATGTGGACGCCGACAGCCAGGTAGGCGGCGCCGTGGCCCGCGTCGGCCAGCGGATGATGGGTTCCGTCGCCAAAGGGATGCTGGACCGCTTTTTCAACTGCCTGGCCCAATCCGTCTGACCAATGCCCCCGTCTGAGCAACGCCCTTATCTAACCCAATGTCCCTGTCTGATCGAAACTAGGCCCGCAAAGGAGTCGCATTATGCCGTTGACTGATGACCTGCGCGCAAAATATCACGACCAGTGGGAAGCGATGGTGACGCATCCTTTTGTCAAAGAGATGGGCGACGGCAGCCTGGACATCGCCAAGTTTCGCAGCTACTTTCGCCAGGACTATGTGTTCTGCGCCGACCTGGTGAAGCTGACCTCCATTGCTATCGCCAAAGCGGCGCCCGACTACGAAGCCGGCAAGATACTCAACGGCTTTCTCTCCAACTTCCTGTGCGCCGAGAACGACCTGTTCCTCAACGGCTTTCAGGAGCTGGGCGTAACCGCCGCCGAATACCGGGATACCGCAGCCAACCCGGTTACGCAGGCATTCGGCGACTTTATGGTGCGGACTGCACTAGAGGGGGATTTGGACGACATAATCGCCCTGTTCTATGTAACCGAAGGCACTTATCTGGACTGGGCAACGCGTCTAATCAACGCCGGCGCCCAACCTGGCAACCCCGTCTATCAGGGCTGGATTGACATTCACAGCCCCCCCGTGTTGAGCGAGGTAGTGCAGTGGTTCGCCGCGCGGCTGAACGATTCGGGTATGCGGGCCGATGCAGCGAAACTCGGTCGGTTGGAGCGGATATTTTTGACGACGCTGCGGTACGAATATCGGTTTTGGGAGGCGTGCTATCACGGGCAGGATTGGGATGATGCGGCATAGCTGCGGAGCAAGTTGAACCGCGGCTGGCCCGGCAGACGAAAGGGTACGCCAAGAAAGCAGCAATGCCGGTCTATTCGCTGTCCTTGCCGTTGGCAGGCTGGACATCGCAGCCCGATGCCCAATTTATAGTAAAAGCACCGTAGCGGATGGGATTGACGCAAAGGCGCGGGGACGCAGAGTATCGGGAATTGATTTAGTGACCGGTTGGCGGTGGACGGGGGGTTGCCGCTAGTGGTACAGATGGTTGGGGAGGTTGGCAGTTAGTTTGTGTTGGGGACTAGTGGGGAATTGGGATGCACGACAATCACGACAATACGGACGGGCCGGCCGGCGGGTCTGACGGGATACGTCCGATTACGGAGAAGCAGCTGGCGCTGCTGTGGGAACGGCGGGCGGCGCGCAACGAGGCTTTGCGAACTGATCGGGGCGCGCGGGTGCGGGTGCTGTATCCGGGGCGTCCGGGGGTAACGGCCGGCCCCGATTTTCGGGATGCGGCGCTGCTAGTGGAAGGCGTTGGCTTGGTACAGGGGGATGTGGAAGTGCATCTGCGGCAGCGGGATTGGGCGGCGCATGGGCATCAGAAAGATCCGAACTATAACGGCGTGGCATTGCACGTCGCGCTGGAAACGGACGCTACAACCGCTATTACCAGCAGCGGAGTGGTTCCGCCGGTGGTGGCGCTGGATAATCTGGCAGATGCGGCGGCCGCGTCGGATAGCGGCGGCGGATTTGGCGGCGACGCCGATGCGGATGCGGACTCCGCTGCTGGCGGGCGGGTTGACGCCGAGACACGGGCACGGCTGTGGGGGCTGCTGGGGGCGCAGGGCTATCGGCGTCCGGCGGCGGCGGATGAGATGGCCGCTTTGCTGAACCGGGCCGGCGACGAACGGTTTTTATGGCGGAGTCGGCTGCTGTCAAAATGGCTGTCGGCGCAGCCGGGGGAGCAAACGCTGTGGGAAGCAATCTGCCAAGCGTTGGGCTACCGGCACAATCAGCACGCGATGCAGGAGCTGGCGGGCCGGGCTCCGATTGCCGCGCTTACCGAGGCGGCGCGGCGGGTTGATGGGGATAGTCGGCAAGCGGCATTGACCGACTGGCTGCTGCGCTGGGCGGGATTTACGCCGGACGCCGCAGCGGGGGCGATGTTAGGTCAAACGCTGCCTAACGGAATGGGCGCGGCGATGCGGGCGGCGGAATGGCGGCTGTTCCGGGTAAGGCCGGCGAATCATCCGCGCCGGCGGGTGATGGCGGCGGCGGCGCTGGCGGCGCGGTATTGCGAAAGCGGCCTGGCAGTGGGCATCTACCGGGCTGCGGTATCGGGGCGGGCGACGGCGCTGACGGGGGCATTGTCGGTTGCGGATGCGCCGGACGGCAAGACGGCTCTGATTGGGACGGGCCGGGCGCAGGATATTGCCGTCAATGCGGCGCTGCCGTACCTGCACGCCTGGCGGCTGTACGCCGGGGACGCCGGGGGCGCGGAGAGGATGCTGCGGCTGTATCGGGAATACGGGCGGATGCCGGATAACGAGATTACGCGGGAGACGGCGCGCGCGCTGTGTCCGCCGGAATGGGGTCGGATTGCCAATAATGCGCGGCGGCAACAGGGACTGCTGCATTTGCAAAGGCTGCTGGCGGGGGCGCGGCCATCGGCTAGGGGTGCGTAATTGGATTCGACGTTATTCCGGGTTGCGCCGGAATCCGGCGTTGTAATTAGTTGCTGCGATAATGGGGCCGGCAACCGTAGATTCCGGCTTGCGCCGGAATGACGGTTATTAGGGGGGCCGGGATGACGGTTGTAGGGGGGAATCCGGCGTTGTAATTAGCCGTTGTGATAATGGAGCCGGCAGCCGTAGATTCCGGCTTGCGCCGGAATGACGGGCCGGGGTTTGGAATGGCGTTTGTAAGGGTGCCGGAATCCGGCGTCGTAATCAGCCATTGCGGTAATGGAGTCGGCAGTCATAGATTCCGGCGCAAGCCGGAATGACGGTTGTAGGGGGCCGGAATCCGGCGCTGTAATCAGCCGCTGCGATAATGGGCCGGCAACCGCAGATTCCGGCTTGCGCCGGAATGACGGGCAAGGGGGGGAATGACGGTTGTAAGACGGGCAGGGGTTTGGAATGACGGTTGTAAGGGGTTTGAATGACGGTTGTAGGGGGCGGAATCCGGCGTTAATCAGCCGTTGTGATAATGGAGCCGGCAGCCGTAGATTCCGGCTTGCGCCGGAATGACGGGCCGGGGTTTGGAATGGCGGTTGTAGGGGGGCCGAATGACGGTTGTAAGGGGGTTGGAATGACGGTTGTAAGGGCCTCCGGGATGACGGTTGTTATAGACGCTCTGGGGGGGTAGCGCGCGGTGGGGTGGTTTGTGGCATAATGGCGGCGGCTTTTTGATTTTGGTCTGATTTCATTATGGAGGTGAACAGGGGATGGTTGACCTGAGGCGCGCCGCCGCTATTGTGGGCATCCACGAGCATATCACCCGCTATGCTCCCGACAAGAGCGAACTGCAAATACAGGGCGAAAGCGTCATTAAGGCGCTGGCTGACGCCGGCCTGTCCAAGGATGATGTGGACGGGCTTTTTACGGCGTCCAGCAGCGTCCGCAACAGCGGGATGAACCTGGCCGACTACCTCAATATGTATCCGCGCTATGTGGACAACACCACGGTGGGCGGGGGTTCTTTTGAGTTTCACTTGTCGCACGCACTGACGGCGATTGCGGCCGGGCGCATCAATGCGGCGGTGATTACCTACAGCAGCCAGGCGCGTTCCGGGGGCGTGTCGGTAGGCACCGGCGGCGTGGGGCGTTTCGGCCATCCGGCGCTGGATCCGGCGCCGGACAGCTTTGAGGAGCTGTATGGGCTGACTACCGTGGGGCTGTATGCGATGATTGCGCGGCGTCATATGCACTTGTACGGCACTACTGCGGAGCAGCTGGCGGAGGTAGCGGTGGCAATGCGGCATCATGCGTCAATGAACCCGGAGGCGCTGTTCCGAGATCCGATTACGGTTGCGGATGTGGTGGGCTCGCGGGTGATTTCCGACCCGTTGCATCTGATGGACTGCTGCGTGATTACGGACGGCGGCGGGGCGGTAGTGGTGGCATCGCCGGAGGTAGCGCGCAACTGCCGTCAAACGCCGGTATGGATACTGGGCGCGGGCGAGGCGATCGCGCATCAGGGGGCGGGCAAGCGCGATCTGATGTATATTGCGGCGCACCAGAGCGCGCCGCGGGCCTTTGAGATGGCGGGAGTAACTCACGCCGACATTGACATGGCGATGGTGTACGATTCGTTCACCATTACCGTGGTGGAGACGCTGGAGGATTTGGGGTTCTGCGGGAAAGGGGAAGGCGGGGAGTTCGTCAGCGGGGGACGGCTGAAAGTGGGGGGCGCATTGCCCATCAACACGGACGGGGGCGGGCTGTCGTCCAACCATCCGGGGATGCGCGGGATATTTTTGCTGCTGGAAGCGACGCGGCAGCTGCGGCATCAGTTTGCGGGCACGGGACGGCAGGTTGAAGGGTGCAAGATTGCGCTGGCGCATGGCACCGGGGGCGCGCTGGGTTCCCGGCACAGCGGCGGCACCGTGATTTTGGCGCGGGATTAGGCTGGCACGGGATTAGCCGGCAAGGGATTAGCGAATTAGCGAGGGGGGATTAGCAATGACTACGGCCTGGAACAAACCGCTGCCGTCCATCGTGGGCGAGACGAAGCCATTCTGGGATTCCTGCCGTCGCGGGCAGCTGATGATACAGCGGTGCGACGACTGCGGGGAGTATCAGTGGTATCCGCGGGGCATTTGCGCCAACTGCTGGAGTGAAAACATCCGGTGGGTGCAGTCCAGCGGGCGGGGGACGGTGTGGACTTACACCGTAACCTACCAGAACCGGACGACCGGGTTCGCCGATATGGTGCCATACGCGCTGGCGCTGGTGGAGCTGGAGGAAGGGGTGCGAATGTTCACCAACATAGTGGACTGCAACCCGCGCGAAGTGCATATCGGGATGCCGGTGGAAGTAACCTTTCAGACGGCGACGCCGCAGATCAGCATTCCGTACTTCAAGCCGGCGGGGTAAGCGGGGGGGATAAGGGATGCCGATGGGCCGGGCGGCGGGACAAGGCGTATAGCGGCCCCTGCCGGCAAGATGCCGGCGGGGGTTTGCTATTCAATCTGGGCCAGGATTTTGTCCACCAGCTCGCGAATGTAGGCGCGGTTAGTATCTACATCCTCGGCGTACATCCAGTCGTTGTAAAAGTTGGCGTGGCAGGATTGGGCGATTTTGAAATAGGCGAAAATTGTCGGGTCGTTCAGTTCCGCAGACAGGTTTTGCGCGGCATCTCTGCGGTGGGCGTATTTGGCGTGGCGCCAGCTGCGCTGGCGGCAGAGGGCTTTGAGGGCGTGGCTGACGGCGCCCCATAGTTTTTCGGAGGATTGGAGCAGGTCGCCGGCGGCGAATTCCCGGTCGGCGTCGTCCAGGAACTTGCGGGCGATGCGGGCGTTGTGGATGATTTGCGGGTCGGTGGCTGGAGTGGTGGTGGTCATAGAGTACGGCCTCCTATTCAATCTGGGCCAGGATTTTGTCCACCAGCTCGCGAATGTAGGCGCGGTTAGTATCTACATCCTCGGCGTACATCCAGTCGTTGTAGAAGTTGGCGTGGCAGGATTGGGCGATTTTGAAATAGGCGAAAATTGTCGGGTCGTTCAGTTCCGCAGACAGGTTTTGCGCGGCATCTCTGCGGTGGGCGTATTTGGCGTGGCACCAGTTGCGCTGTCGGCAGAGGGCTTTGAGGGCGTGGCTGACGGCGCCCCATAGTTTTTCGGAAGATTGGAGCAGGTCGCCGGCGGCGAATTCCCGGTCGGCGTCGTCCAGGAATTTGCGGGCGATGCGGGCGTTGTGGGTGATTTGGGGGTCGGTGGCCGGGGTGGCGGTGGTCATAACAGCGGGCTCCGGGCGGAGTTGGTCTGTGGTTGGGGAAGTGGCCGTGCTATACGGGAGAGATTGTATAGCCCAACTACGCAAATCGGTACGGGATTAGATTGTAGTATCCGATAGACGTGAACCGGCCGGGGCGTGGACGCTGGGCTAGCCGGGGCGGCAATAGCGTTTGAGCAAAGACTATGCGGCGTTGCCGGAGAGCAGGCGCGACTTGGGCGCAGATTGCAAAGAGCCGGCCGACGCGCCGCCTGGGGCAAAACCCGGCTTTTAGACACTCTATTTAGGAAGGATTTCTAACGCTTTCGTTATTGCCCGCCACATAGCGCCGCCTACCCCGCCAAAAACCGCGTGAACACCTGGTTGGCGATTAGATAGGCTTGCTCCGCCAGACGCAGCCGGTCGTCCGGTTCCCATACCAGCAGCCCGGTGGCGGTCAGCTCGTCCAGCTCCTGCCGATAGCGCTCTCTCAAGTCAACGCCGGCGCGCTGCGATGCTGCGTCAATGTCCATTCCGTCAAGCAGGCGCAGCCCCAGGAACATCGTTTCGGCGGCGGCGGTAGCGGCGTCAATTTCCTCAATGCCGTCAACCGTAGGAACTTCCCTGATGCGCCGGGGCGTTGCCGCAGTCCAGGCGCCGGCGGCAGCGGCTTGCGTCCGCCACTCGCCGGCGCGGCGCGCATAATCCCGGGGCGCGCGCGCCGTCCAGAACCGGCAGCCGGCCAATGCCGAATGCGCCCCCGGCCCGACGCCCAGCCATTGCAGGTTGCGCCAGTACGCTAGGTTATGCTCCGATTCCCGGCCCGTATGCGCCCAGTTGCTGATTTCATAGTGATGATACCCGGCCCCGGCCAGCGCGCCGCGCGCGTAGTCATACATATCTGCCGCCGCATCCGGGTCCGGTTCCGGCAGACGGCCCTGTTCCACCCAGCGGCGCAGCGGCGTGCCATCCTCCAGCGTCAGGGCGTAGAGCGACAGGTGTTCCGGCGCCAGCGCCAGCGTCTGCGCTATCGTTTCCCGCCATTGTTCCGGCGATTGCTGCGGCAGACCGTACATCAGGTCCAGGTTGATATTGTCAAACCCGGCGCGTCGGCAGCGTTCTACAGCGGCGGCGGCTTCGGCGGCATCGTGCCGGCGCCCCAGCATATTCAGCAGGCCGTTGTCCATACTCTGCACGCCGATGCTGATACGATTGACGCCGGCGGCGCGCAGGCCGGCGCAGCGCGCCTCCGAAAGGTCATTCGGATTGCATTCGGCGGTAATTTCCGCCGCGCGGCGCACGCTGAATCCGGCAGATATGGCGTCCAGAATGCGCGCTACCGCCCCATCGGGCAGGTAAGACGGAGTGCCGCCGCCCAGAAAAACGGTGTTCACCGCCGGACGCCCCAACGCCACCGACCAGGCCCCGATTTCGGCGCAGACGGCGTCCAGATAGTCGGGGAATTGCGCCTCAATGCCTTGGTAAGTATTGAAATCGCAGTACGGACACTTGCTCAGGCAAAACGGTATATGGACATACAGCGAAATGCCGCCGCCGCTTGATTGAACCGCCCGTGCAGTTGCCGGACTAGCGCCGGCGTCGTTGGTCTGCATCATCCGCATCGTCCGGCGACCGGGCTTGCCCGTCCACTACTTCATCCGGGTTGCGATCTTCCGGCCGGGACGGCGGCGGCCCTCCCATATATTCCCGTACCACTTCCGGCGGGCATAGGATCCAGAACAGCCACACCGCCAGGCCCAGGATGATGAAATCGTCATACCGGCCCAGCCCGTAGGGAATGCGGTCGCGTATCAAGTCAATGGGCCAGACCGCATAAACGATAGCCAGCGGCACCAGCGGCTTGATCAGCAAGTTGACGCGCCGGTCAAAATGCAGCCGGTACAGCGTCCGCACAAACCTGATGATGCGCGGCGCAATCTGCGCCAGACGCGGCGCCAATTGCGGCCCAAACATCAAAAACAGCGGCCAAAGCATCCTGAACATAACCTTTCGCACCACCTTGGATTGCTGGCTGACAGCAGCGCCGGTTCATAGCAGCGCTGCTTGATAGTAGCACACGGCGGCGTTTTCCGTAACGTCGTCAATGAAACGGCGTTCTCGGCATACGCTGATTATGCAGCTTGTTGGTGCGCTGCGGCATTTTTCGGGCTGGCTCGCGTTTCGATATTTACGGCCGGGCAACTTGGCGTCGGCTATCGGTCGCACCCTAGAGATCGATCCGGGCGCCGTCTGTGCCGGGCTCAAATCCGGGCTCATAAGTCTGCTATTGCCGGACGGTATTGCGGCTAACCCGGCAGCAGCAATGGCGGCAACGACCGCGCGGGTGTCAGAGTTTAGCGCCGGTGATTTCCTATGACGAGATGCAGGCTGTCGCTGGAGCCAATGATGGCCGATTTGTGGTAACATTCAGCGTAGCAAAACATCCGCCCCGATACCATCTCCCGGTTGAATCACTGCCTGGAAATGGACCGGCGAGGGCAAATCTATGACTACTCCCGATACCTGCCAGCTGGCGCTCAAAGAGTGGGCTATCACCGTCCAGGCCCTGGCCGACGGCGACCAGATTATGATGCTCCGCAAGGGCGGCATTCACGAGGAAAGCAAGGATTTCCGCGTGGTGCATCCCGAATTCCTGCTCTATCCAACCTACCTGCACCAGCGGGAGGACTTGCTGAAAGACGGCCATCGGCCCGCCTTGCATCGCCTGCTGGCCGGCAATCCCGCCGATGATGACGCCGTAACTTTCACGCACTGGGCCCGCGTCCACGAGCTGCTGGAAATTGACGGGCAGGACAGCGTGGATCGCTTGGCGCCGCATCACATCTGGACGGATACCTACGCCCATTCCCGGTTGCACTGGAAGCCGATGGTGCCGCTGACCGTGATGCTGTTGCGCGTCTATCGGATGGAAACGCCCACCACCGTGCCGTTCATCCCCGAATACGGCGGCTGCAAATCCTGGGTGGACATCATCCCTACCGTGCGCTTAGGCCGCGCCGCCCCGGTAATGGACGACGCCGGATTTGCGGCAATGGCGGACGCCGTGCGCGGCAGCCTGGGAGCGGCGCCGGAATGAAATACGCCGGTATCGCCGACATTGACGCACTGCTAGAGTCCAGCGCGCCGCCGGGGTTTGACTTTCTCTTTGACCTGGCCGTTGACCCGGACTGTTCCGGCGACCATCCCTGCAATGTGGTGGACAACGGCAACCGTTTCGTATTCGCCCGCGCCCGCCTGACCCGGCTGGCCGAGCAGTGGGCTGATGCCGAGGGCCTGGACGCCGGGCAAAACGCCGCCCTGATGGAATGGCTGGACAACCTGCCCTGGCGGGATGACCGCATCATATTCGTCTGGGGCCTGTACGAGGATGCGGACGCGGCGGACGGTTAACCCTCAACCACGCGCCGGCGCCCGGCAGTGACCGACGGCGGTTGACGGAGATGCCCCGGCCCGCTAAACCTGTTGCCATCACAACCGGAGGGAGCAGCAATGCGGCTGACCGGGCAGCGCTGTTGCGATGGGTTGACGGCTTGCCCTGCGGGGCGATTTTATAATGTTGCATCTGAATATCTGAACGATGACTAGCGCAGATACAACCCTCGCCGCTACCCTGCTGCTGGGCGACTGCCGCCAGGAGCTGGCGAAAATTGCCGACGATTCCGTTGACCTTATCGTCACCTCGCCGCCCTATGCCAACCAGCGCGCCAGCACCTACGGCGGCGTCAAGCCGGCCAATTATGTCCAGTGGTTTTTGCCCATTGCCGCCGAATTGCGCCGGACGCTGAAGCCCGCCGGCACTTTCATCCTCAACATCAAGGAGCCGGCGGTCAACGGGGAACGGCATACCCATGTTATTGAACTGATATTGGAAATGCGGCAGCAGGGTTGGCTCTGGACGGAGGAATTCGTCTGGCACAAGAAAAACTGCTACCCCGGCAAATGGCCTAATCGGTTCCGGGATTCCTGGGAACGGCTGCTGCAATTCAACAAGCAGCGCCAGTTCAAGATGAACCAGGATGCGGTGATGGTGCCGGTGGGCGACTGGTACGACAACCGGATGCGAAACCTCAGCGAAACTGACCGCATCCGTGACGAGTCCAAAGTCGGCAGCGGGTTCGGCAAGAAAGTGAAAAACTGGCTGGGGCGCGATCTGGTGTATCCCACCAATGTGCTGCACGGAGCGACGGAATGCGGCAACCGCAACCACAGCGCCGTTTTTCCCTACTGGCTGCCGGAGTGGTTTATTGACCTGTTCACCGACCCGGGCGATACCGTGCTGGACCCATTCATCGGCTCCGGCACTACGGCATTTGCCGCGCTGGACAAAGGGCGGAATGTCATCGGCATTGAGAGGCACGAACCCTATTACGACGAACTGCAACGCCGGCTGGAACAGGATGCGAGGCTGGCGCTATGAATACCATCACTGACGGGCAAATCACGGCCTATGTTGAAGCACTATTTCCGATGGCAGCGTTTCAATGTCGACCGCGCCGGATGGTATGCTGGTTGTGGAATGGAGCTTTGCCGATAACCGCAGCGCAACTATGACATTCCTTGATGTTGACCATGCCACGGTAGACGCTGCCGATATTGACGGCAACGCCATTCAGGTCAAAAACGGCGCAACGCGGGCGCGCCGCCAAGTCATTAGCAACGCTTTACTGGAACACGGCCTTTTCACGATACGCCCCGCAGGATGGCTATGCTTGCTACCACCATCCCCCGCCCCCTTTCCCCCGAAGCCTTGGCGGCCATCCCCTCCATCGCCGGGGTGTGCGCCGTGCTGCGCGGCTGGGGCCGGCCCGACTTGGCCGATCGCATCGCCTATTTTGCGTCGGATGCGGATTTGGACGATGGCGATGTGCCGGTTACGCTGGAAAGCGCCTTGGGGTTCCTGGCGTTTTTCGGCGCGGTAGAATCGGCGGAAGGTAAAGAAAGCCTTACTTGCTCACCAGAAGGATGGCTCCTGTCGGTATGGCGATTTCCAGACTTGCGGCGCATCAGCCTCTGGTTTGTGGACTGCGACACCGTGATGTTTGCGATTCGCAAAGCGGACGGCAGGTTCGTTTTGGATCTCAACAACGGCAGTGAAATTGCCAGCCGGAATTTCATCACTGAGCGACTGTTAGAATCGGAGGAATGGTTCACTTGGTACAACGACAGCCAAGCCGACACGAACTTGCCCCACTGCATCATGTCGCCCGCTATTGCCGCCCCCGCGACATAGCGATTGACGGCGTGCCAGAGGAAGGAGCATTCCGCTTGCGTCCAGGCGAGGAGTACTTGTCCGCCAACTGGCTGGAGTACTTTCATGACAGCGACCGCCCGGAGCAGCTGGCCGGAGTGCGGCAGGCGTTGGCCGGCAAAGGCTTTCGTATGGCCCGCTCCGCCCGTTTTGCCGTCCTGAATGTGGGGGCAACCGTCCGTAGATGCCAGGAATTGCTTGATACACCGATTCGGTTCATTGCTCTGGGCGATCCACACGACCCGTCGCATACCGGCATCTACGGATATGCTGACCACAACACCGCTGTCGCCGCCGTGCTGGCCGCAATGGTTGCCGCCGATGGGCTGTATCCTGCTATCATCTAACTGCTGACTACGCCAACACTGTAAGCGACGAGGACACGCATTATGAAATATCGTCAACTGCCCCGCACCGACCTGCTGCTCTCCGAAGTGGGCTTCGGCGTCTGGACGGTGGCCACCAACTGGTGGGGCCGCATACCGGAGGAAACCCGCCGGCAGCTCCTGGAGGAAGCATTGGAGCTGGGCATCAACTTCTTTGACACCGCCGACACTTACGGCGACGGCTACGGCGAGGAAATCCTCGCCAAGTTCCTCGGCCATCGCCGCCACGATATGGTTATCGCGACCAAGTTCGGCTACGACATCTACGACCAGACCACGCCGCGCGTCGGCCACCAGGAACGCCCGCAGAAGTTTGAGCCGGAGTTCATCCGTTACGCCTGCGAGCAGTCGCTGCGCCGCCTGAACACCGACTATATTGACCTGTACCAGCTGCACAACCCGCGCATCGCCGCCATTGAGGACGATGCCGTCTTTGAGACGCTGGAAGCCTTGAAACACGAGGGCAAAATCCGCTACTACGGCGCCGCCCTCGGCCCCGACATCGGCTGGTTTGAGGAAGGGAAAGCGAGTATGGAGGAGCGCCCGGTCAGCAGCGTGCAGATCATTTACAGCATCCTGGAACAGGATCCGGCCAAAGACTTTTTCCCCATCGCCGCCAAAGAGCAGGTGGGGCTGCTGTCCCGCGTGCCGCACGCCTCCGAAGCCCTAACCGGACGCTACGACGCCCCGCCGGAGTTTGACGAATCCGACCATCGTTCCTACCGCCGGCACCAATGGCTCAGTGAGGCACTGGTCAAAGTAGAGCAGGTCAAGTTTCTGGCCGGCGAGGAAGCCGGCCGCAGTATGAGCCAGGCCGCCATTCAGTTCGTGCTGCACCAGCCCGCCATCACCAGCGTCTTGCCCAATTTCACCACGCTGGACGAACTGCAAGAATACAGCGACGCCATAGCGACGCCCCCCATCACTGAGGGCGACCAGGCCATCCTCGACGATCTGTGGGCCAACAACTTCTATGTGGCGGAACCGGAGCCGGAGTTTCGGGAGATCTAGCTCGGCAACGCTGCTCGGAGCAAGCGCGGGTTTGACACTGCCATACGGCGGTGATAACTTGCGATGCGCTTTATTTTGCGAACCCCCTCTGCGAACCTTGGAGAGTGATTTCCTGATGCCCGTCAACATCTGCGTGCTTGCCAAGCAAGTGGTCGACCCCGAAATGCCCGCCGCCGCTTTCCGCATTGACAGCGAAGCCCGGCAGGTTGTGCCGCCGCCCAACATTCCGCCCGTCGTCAACGGCTTTGATGAAAACGCCGTTGAAGCCGCCCTCCAAATCAAGGACGCCCAAGGCGCTAATGTAACCGTCATTTCCTCCGGCGTCGCTTTTGCCCTAGATGTGATGAAAAAGCCCCTCTCTATGGGCGCCGACGAGCTGGTGCTGCTGCAAGACGAAGCCTTTGCCAACACCGTGGACGCTTTCACTACGGTGCAGCTCCTTTCCGCCGCCATCGGCAAGCTGGGCGGCTTCGACCTCATCATCTGCGGACGCCAAGCGTCCGACTGGGACAACGCCCAAGTTCCCTTGGGCGTCGCCGAAACGCTGGGTATGGCCTGCATCACCCTGGGCAAAAAGGTGGATGTGCAGGACGGCAAAGTGATGGTGGAACGCCTTGCTCCCGACGGCTATGACCTGGTGGAGGCCGACCTGCCGGCGCTGGTAACCGTCAGCAATGAACTGGGGCAGCCTCGTTATCCTACTCTGCGCGGCATTATGGCGGCTACGCGCAAGCGCCCCACCGTGTGGACGGCCGGCGATCTGGATTTGGATCCCGGCCAGCTGGAGCCGCGCCTTACCTTGCACGATCTGTTCATCCCCCAGCGCGACCAGGATTGCGAAGTGATTGAGGGCGATGACGACGCCGACGCCGCCCGCAAACTGGCCCTCAAACTCCGCGAAGATCGTTTCATCTAGGCGGCGCCGGCGCTCCGCTAACCCGCCATTTGTCCGACAATCAATCCTACTGAAATCAACCCCACGGAGACCAGCAAAATGCCAGACGCCACCGGAATCCTCGTTTTCGACGCCGCCAACGGCGGACCGCTCGGCCCAGCCGGGCAGGAACTGCTCGCCGCCGGCCGTTCTCTTGCCGACACTCTCAGCCAAACGCTTGCCATTGCGCTGATTGGCGCCGACGCTGGCGCCGCGCCCCAGCAGGCTATTGCCCACGGCGCCGACACCGCCTACGCCGTTACCAACCCGGCCCTGGCCGAATACCATCCCGATCTTTACCTGTCGGCGATGCAGGCCGTTGCCGGAGAAATCAATCCGGGCATCATCTTGATTGCCCGCAACAACGAGGGGCGGGAACTGGCGCCCCGGCTGGCGTTCCGGCTGGGCGTCGGATTGGCGCAGGACTGCCTGGAAGTGTCGGCGGACGCCGGCACGGGCCGTTTGCTGGCTAACCGCCCGGTATATGGCGGTAGCGCCGTTGCCGTGGTTAGCTGCGCCCGCACTCCGCAGATTGCCGCCATCCGCCCCAAAACCTACGAGCCGCGGGACGCTGACGCCGGGCGTACCGGGCAGGTTATCGCTTTCCCGGTGGAAATTGACCCGTCCGCCGCCCGAACCCGCGTCGTGGAAGCGGTGAAAGAGGATGCTGAGGGCATCAAGCTGGAGGATGCGCGGATTGTCGTATCCGGCGGGCGCGGGCTGGGCGGCCCGGAGCCTTTCGCCCAACTGGAACAGCTGGCGAACCTGCTGGGCGGCGCTGTCGGCGCATCGCGCGCCGCCGTCGACTCCGGATGGGTGCCGGCCAACTACCAGGTAGGGCTGACCGGCAAGACTATCACGCCCGACTTGTACATCACCATCGCCATCTCTGGCGCCAGCCAGCATATGGCCGGTTGCAGCGGTTCCAAAGCCATCGTCGCCATCAACAAGGACGCCGACGCCAACATTTTCAAGGAAGCCCGCTACGGCGTAATAGGCGACTGGGAAAAAGTGCTGCCGGCCTTGACGGAGACGGTGCGGGAGCTGACGCAGTCGTAGCCGTAAAGAGCGCCGCCTGTACCAAGAGGAAACGAAATGAGCAACGACCGCCAGACAACGGGGAACCTAATTCCGCAATTCTCCGACCGCGAGGCCGAGTCCGCCTTTTGGGACAGCCACGACTTTGCCGACTATTGGGATGCGCTCCAGCCGGTTAGTGTAACCGTTGGCGACGGTCTATCCCAATCCGTCCGTATCCCCTTGAATGCGGTAGCGCTGAACCAAATCTGGCAACTGGCGCGCACCCATGGCGTCAGCCCGGATACGCTGGTGCAATCTTGGATCTTGGAACGGCTGGAACAATCCGATGCCACTGCACCCGGCTGAAAGCCGGGACGAGATCTAATCCCAGCTTTGGCGGTTGCGTATTACGCCAACCGCCATTCCGCCTTGAGCTTTTCCACCAGCTCATGCTGGCGGATTTCCAGAACTGCCGGAGTCCACTCTGCCTCTTTCACTACCTGCGTAGTTAACGCAAAGGGAGAAACTCCTCCCCTCAAAAAGTACTCGTTCTTTTTTCGTTCAAATTCCCAGTTGGATGCGCTGCTGTTTTTGCGGCGCGACAAAAGCGCCAAATTGGCCAGCCGGTGCGTCCACTGCGCCCGCTCGGCGTCGTCCGTGAACCAACTGCGCCACTGGGATTCCGCCGCCGGGTTTTGTGGCAGCACGTGCTCAATTGATATGGTTGCATAGTTGTAATCGGCTCCAGCCTCGGCAACCAAGCCGTCCAGCCGCAACAGCAGAGGCAATGGCACTCGGGGCAGTGTGTAAATCGGCCCGTCCAAGATTGTTAGAATCGCGGCTTTTTCGTCGTCGCGCAGCTGCAACGGCCCGTCAGTCCGGCAGATGCCATCATCCCGATCGATGTCTCGTAGCACCGCGGCGTAGCGATTGATGCGCTCGTTGATGTTCGCCCGCTGTATGAACATACCGTAGGCTAACCGTTCCAAGTCTTTCGTGAACTTGGCGAGCCTTTCCCGGTTGTGCGGGTACTTATGGAAAAACGCCATCGCCGGCGGTATCCAGTCAGCATTGTCCAGACGGCGCAGGTGCCGCAAGTAGGTATTCACCGCCGGGATATTATCGATGTTGCCACCGGGGAGATCTAGTACGCTCTTATACGCATCGTCGTACCGATCCAGGACACTTTCAATAAACTCCTTGCTGGTATGCTCGGTCAGCACGTAATCCCGGAACTCATCCACCAGACTCCGGCGCTGCTTCGCTTTCGCGTAAATCATCCGTATGTGGGCAAAGAGAGCACCGAAACGGCCACGCCCTAGCTCCTGCTCAACATCCTCCCATTTGTCGGCGTAGGCGCGCTGCTCGGCGGCGTCTTTAATACCCCCGACGACTTCGGCCTTCAGTATATCGGTAGCCGACAAATCCAGTCCCCGGTCGTTCATAACCGAGAAAATGCGGTAGGCCGAGGTCATATCCGGCGTAGATACTATCACCAGATAGCAACGCCGAATGACAAATGCTGCAAGCTTTCGTAGTTCGTCGGGTGAAAGAGTAACCAGATTTTCGTGCAGATACTTGACATTCTCATATACCCGCTGCTGGCTGTCCGTTTCCGGTTTCGGAGCATTGTCTAGCAATACGCTTATCCCGCCGCTGGACTGGACGTTCTGGTAAAAGAAATCCCGGTCAATGGGCCTGAGGCTGAAGCGAACCACCTCGTGAGTTCCGGCGAATTCATTAGCCTGTTGCCGGATATAAGCATCCAGTAATGATTTCTGGGAATCATCTACAAGTTCACGCAGGATGCACAGCAACATGGTTAGCGTGGTCAAACGTTGCTGACCATCGACCACTTGGCTTTTAGCGTCGTCCCCTTTGATGAGGACAACACTGCCCAGGAAGTATGGTTCCTCGTCATCCCGGCGCATGGCGTAGAGCAGGTCGTCCAGCAAATCATCAACCTGCTCCGTAGTCCAAGCATAAGGACGTTGGAACACGGGTATTTCAAAAATGTAGGTGTCGCTAAAAATAGCGTTGAGATTCTGTTCGCTGGCTTTGATGGTATCCGGCATCATTCCTACTCCTTACGTTCAGTTGCTATGACAACGCAACCGTATTGTAAGATTCCAAAACCACGTTGTCAATCAGCCGCACCGCGCCCAGCCGTACTGCTACTGCTATCATTGCCCGCCGGCCGCACTCTACTGCCGGCAGCGCCGCCATCGTGTCCGCGTCCACTATGCTGATGTAATCGATGGATTCCAGCAGCGGCTCGGCTTGCAAAACTGCCATTGCCGCTGCCCGCAGCCGTTCCGCATCCTGTTCTCCCGCTGCCCATTGGGATTGCGCGGCGCACAATGCCCGATAGACGGACGGCGCCGCGGCCCGCTGCTCCGGCGTCAGGTAAGCGTTGCGGCTGCTTAATGCCAGGCCGTCCGGCTCCCGGATGGTGGGCATCGTTACCACACTTACGCCCAGGTTGAGGTCGGCGTTCAGCTTGCGGATGACGGTAACCTGCTGGCCGTCTTTCTGCCCGAAGTAGGCGGAATCGGGCCGGGTTATGGTGAACAGCTTGGCAACCACCGTAGCCACGCCGCGAAAATGGCCGGGACGGGCCGCGCCCTCCATGCTCTCGGCCACGGCGCCCGGTTCAATCCAGGTGTCAAAACCGGCGGGATAGATTTCATCCGGCGGCGGCGCAAACACCAGGTCGGCGCCCTGCTCGGCCAGCAACGCCAGGTCTCGCTCCATTGTACGCGGGTAATGGGCAAAGTCCTCGCTGGGGCTAAACTGCGCCGGATTGACGAATATGGAAACGGCCATCGTGGCGTTGTCGGCGCGGGCCTGACGGGTCAGCGACAGATGCCCATCGTGCAGGGCGCCCATCGTCGGCACCAGCCCCAGGGGGCGGATAGCATTCCCGCAGAGAGCCGCCATTTCGGCGCAGGTAGTGATGACTTGCATAATGCTTTACTGGCACTGATGCGTGCGGAGATTACTCCGGCGGGAAAAGCTCGTCAATTTCGCGCTGCATCCTTTCCGCATCCGTTTCCGCAACAACGGTCGCTATGTTTGGGGATGCGGATACTGATATTGACGCTGCACCGGCGGGCAGCGCCAGATCCGCATAAAACGCGGCGTCGTAGTCACGGGGGCGGAACACCAGCGGCATCGGGGCGGCGTGGCCGAACAGCAGGGCCTGCTGCTTGCTGCCCAGCCGCGCCGCCACTTCCCGCAGCTGCCCGGAATCCCGCGCTCCCATCAACGCCGCCGTCAAATCCCGGTCATCGTTCAGATGGCACACCAGCCGCGTTCCCAGCTGGCTCATCACTTCGGAATCAATCCCACTGGGACGCTGGTCAACTATCATCAGAGTAACATTATACTTTCGCAGCTCCCGCGCAATCGTGCCAAAGATGGTTTGTGCGGCGATTTCCGGCGTCAAAAACTTGTGCGCTTCCTCAATAAAGATGACCAGCGGGCGCGGTTCATCGCCCTGCCCACCGTCCGCTGACTCCTTGCGCCGCACCCAGGTTTCGTGGATGCGTCGGGTCAGCAGGTCGCTGACCAGCACATAGGCCGCCGTGTCGCTGCCGTACTTGCCAAACTCCAGCACCACATTGTTGCCCCGTTCCAGCTGCTCAATGATGCCGCCGGCGGTGCCGCTGCCTTGCCCCTGCTCGGCCAGAAACCCGAACCGCGACCACGCCGACAGCCGCCGGTGCAGCGTCTGCAACGCCATCAGATTGACGCCAATTTCCGACGCCAGTTCGCCCACTGCTGCGCCGCTCAAACTGACAAACGCTTGCAGCCATTGGCTCCGTCCGTAATGCCGTTCCAGATTGTAGGCCGCCGCCGCCGCTACATCTGACAGGTTCAGCAGTTCCCGCAGGGCGGATATGTCGCCCGGCTCAATTTCGTCGTAGCCGATGCGGACGATGCCGTCCGTAGGAGATCCCCGGCGCTGGCTGCTTTCGGCGTCCAGCGTAAAAGTCGCTACCCGGCTGGGGAACAGCTGCTTCAGCCCTTTGACTTGCTGCCGGCGGTCGTTGTCCTGCCCCTGCCAGCCGTATTCGTTCTGCATATCAAAGACCAGCGACACGGTTTCGCCCAGCCGGATCTGCCCGGCCAGCAGCATCCGCGCCAGAAAAGTCTTGCCGGTGCCGGATGCGCCGAACACGCCCAACGACCGGCTGGCCAGCGTCCGCAGATCCAGCCGCACCGTCGCGCTGTCCATTGCCTGCGGCGATCCCAGCGTCATTGCGGCGTCGGGGGCGGCGTTGAAAACCGCATCCACATCCGCTTGCGATGCGGTGAACGCCGGCGAAAAGTGTTCCGGGATGGTGGTTGCCGATTCCGGGACACGTCCAGTGTTGTCGTCGGCCGGCGCCGCCATACCCGGCATTACCGACAGCAGCCCGTAGGCCGCCGTGCCGCCCATCACTTCGGTGATGAACGCATCCCCGGCGGCCGGCGGGAAATGCCGCAGGTTGTCATCGGATACGCGCAGTTCCACATCGGTAATGACGCCATAAAAACGCTGCCGCCGGCCCCGGATGGTTACCAGCGACCCGACGGCCACATCCTCCACCGATGCGCCGGCGGCGTCTCCGTCCAGCCGCACCTGGATGCCGCGAGACAGTTGCCCGGCAACTACGACGCCGAGCCGGCGCCCCGGCAGATCTACGACGGCGTTGGGCAGCGTCATACGGCAATCTCGCTTAATATGGTATGCAGACGCGGCGTATCGCGCGCCAGCTCGGACGCCAGCATCCGCCCGGCCTGCACCAGAAACCGGCGCCGGTCGCCGGCTGCCGGCCCGGCGCGTTTCAGCAGAGCCGCCAGCGCCAGGTCGGACGCTACCGTTGCCTCGGCCAGCAGCAGCTTGTAAAACTGCGGCTGGCCGGCCAGCGCTGCCGCATCCGCCGGCGTACCCGGAAAGACGAATGAATGCAGATGCGGCGGCGCATCCGGCAGCCCGGCCCGGATTTCCGCCCCGATGCCGTAGCCGACGATAACCGCAGCGAACCGGGTAGCCAGCATTGATGACAGCTGCGGGTTGTCGGCGTAGATTGCGCCCTCGGTTGCCAGGGCGGTGCCGCGCACGGCCAGAGGACGGCCGGGATCCAATGGCTCATGCCGGACGGCCCGCGTAACGCCATATACCGGCGGCGCATCCCCAATACGCAGCAGCGCGCCCAGCGGCGGCGCATGGTGCAGTTCGTAGCATTGCGCTTCAATCCGCTCCGTGTGCGCCGCAATCACTTCGCCAACCCGCAGCCCGTATGCTGTCGCATCATCCATCAACTTGCTTGCCGTCCCGTAGCTTGCTTGCCATTCCGACTATTGCTGATGCCGATGCGGCAGCCCGCAGCGGCAGCGCAGATTGTACCACCAGTTGCCGCCATCTCTCCGCCCGCCATCTCTCCGCAAGGATACGGATGCTCCACGCCGGCAAGTTGACAGAACCGCTTTGCTGGGCTAGGATAATTGTTGACCGCCAAGGTCGGAAATAGGCAATCAGGATCTGCCGCTGCTGGCCGGATTGCCCCTTTCCCGTTTCGCCAGCAAGAGCGAGGAGGATGCCCGCCCGATGACCACTATACCGGCCCAAGCCCCGACCCAACGCGTAATCTCCCGGGAAACCACTGCTGCGGAGCTGGACTCGGATTACAAATGGGGCTTTACCATTGACATTGAGGAGGAAGCGTTCCCCAAAGGGCTCAGCGAGGATGTCGTCCGGCTGATTTCCGCCAAGAAAGACGAGCCGGAATGGATGCTGGACTGGCGGTTGCGGGCTTATCGCTTCTGGTCGCGGCAGAACTACGCCGAACCCGCCTGGGCTAATGTCCAGTACCCGCCCATCGACTTCCAGGACATTCACTACTACGCCGCCCCCAAGTCGGCGGACGACGGCCCCAAAAGCCTGGACGAAGTTGACCCGGAAGTGCTGGAAGCGTTCAGCAAGCTGGGCATCCCGCTGGAGGAGCAGGCCCGGCTGGCCGGCGTCGCCGTGGATGCTGTGCTGGACAGCGTATCAGTGGCCACTACCTACCAAGAGCAGCTGGAAAAGGCCGGCGTCATTTTCTGCTCCATGAGCGAAGCGATACGCAACCACCCCGACTTGGTGCGGAAGTACCTCGGTTCGGTAGTGCCTTACGCCGACAATTTCTACGCCACGCTGAATTCCGCCGTGTTCTCGGACGGTTCTTTTGCCTATATCCCGCCCGGCGTGCGCTGCCCCATTGAGCTGATGACTTATTTCCGCATCAATCAAGCCGACAGCGGCCAGTTTGAGCGGACGCTGATTGTCGCCGACGAAGGGGCGTATGTCAGTTACTTGGAAGGTTGCACCGCGCCGATGCGGAAATCAAACCAGTTGCACGCCGCCGTCGTGGAGCTGGTAGCGTTGCAAGGCGCCGAAATCAAGTACAGCACCCTGCAAAACTGGTATCCCGGCGACCGGAATGGCGAGGGCGGCGTCTATAATTTCGTTACCAAGCGGGGCAAATGCGCTGGCGCCGACTCCAAAATATCGTGGACGCAGGTGGAAACCGGCTCCGCCATCACCTGGAAATACCCCAGCGTCATCCTGCAAGGCGACAACTCGGTGGGTGAGTTTTACTCGGTGGCGCTGGTCAACAATTGGCAGCAGGCCGACACCGGCACCAAGATGATCCATATGGGCAAGAACACCCGCAGCACCATTGTAGCCAAGGGCATCTCTGCCGGGCAGGGGCAGCAGACTTACCGGGGCCTGGTCAAAATCAACCCGACAGCCCGGGGCGCCCGCAACTTTACGCAATGCGACTCGCTGTTGGTGGGCGACAAATGCGGCGCGCACACCGTGCCGTACATTGAAGTCAAGAACCCCACCGCGCAGATGGAACACGAAGCCACTACTTCCAAGGTGTCCGACGACCAGCTGTTTTACCTGCAACAGCGGGGCATCGGCGTTGAGGACGCCCACTTTATGATTATCAACGGGTTCTGCCGCGGCATCTTTCAGGAACTGCCCTTTGAGTTCGCGATGGAAGCGTCGCAGCTGCTCAAGGTCAGCCTGGAGGGAACCGTCGGCTAACCGGCCGGACGCCGGAACTGCGGCAGATGCAGATTTTGACGGCGGAACAGGAGAATGTCGGAAACTACGATGACCGCAACCGCTACACAAGTAACCCATACCCCCACAGCGGACCCTATTCTGGAGGTGCGCGACCTGCGCGTTTCCATTGACGAACAGGAAATTTTGCAGGGCGTGAACCTGACGGTGCGACCCGGCGAAATCCACGCCATTATGGGACCCAACGGCTCCGGCAAAAGTACGCTGGCCAACACGCTGGCCGGCCGACCCGAATACACCGTTACCGGCGGGCAGGCCATTTACCAGGGCGCCGACCTGCTGGATCTGGAACCGGAAGATCGGGCCCGCGCCGGCGTGTTCCTGGCGTTTCAGTATCCGGTTGAATTGCCCGGCGTCCGCGCCTGGCAGTTTCTGAAAGCCGCTATGGACGCCAAGCGCATCCACCAGGGCGAGGAGGAGATGGGCGCGCGGGAGTTTGACCGGCTGCTGCGTTCCAAAGTGGCCGAAGTTGAAATTGACCCGGAACTGGTGCGCCGCTCCGTCAACGAGGGTTTCTCAGGCGGCGAAAAAAAGCGCAACGAAGTGTTGCAAATGGCCCTGCTGGAACCGACGCTGGCCCTGCTGGACGAGACCGACTCCGGCCTGGACATTGACGCGCTGCGTATCGTAGCCGACGGAGTGAACCGCCTGCGCCGGCCGGACAACGCCGCCGTAGTGGTAACGCACTACCAGCGCATCCTCAACTACATCACGCCCGACCGGGTGCACGTGCTGGTGGACGGACGCATCGTCCGCAGCGGCGGCCCCGAACTGGCGGAACAGCTGGAAGCCCGGGGTTACGACTGGGTGCGGGAGGAGATTGATGCCAGGGGCGGAGCCGGGAACGGGGCCGCCGGAGAATGACGCTGTCGGCTTCCAACAACCCGCCCCCATCCATATTAATCAATGCCGACTGGCAGCGACTTTCACCTCAAGCGCAGGGATATGCGCGGGCCGCTTTTGAACTGTTGGACATTGCAACGGGACATTTGCAGAACGGTGACTTGCGGCAGGCGTCAGAAATGGGCTGGGGCGCGGCGGCGCAGATTGTAAAAGCGGTTGCGGAGAACTGGAACACAGAGCATAACAGCCACCGGGGTCTGGTGCAATTGGTAGGCGAGCTAGACGCCGCCCGTCCGGTATCCGAATTGAAGGACGGGTTTGAGATAGCCCAGAACCTCCACCAGAACTTTTATGAAAACGACGCCAGCGCGCATTTTGTAACGCTGGGTGTCAGCCGGATGGGCTACTTCATTAACGAAATGCTGCCGTGGCTGCGTCGCCAGCGTCCAGCATAAACGGCTCATCATATGCGGGGTAAAATATGGTTACTGCCGAGTTACAAACCGCCACCGAATCTATCGCTGAGTACGAATCGGATTTCCTGTCCCCGGAATGCCGGGAACACGCCGTAGCCAGCGCCGTCCTGCTGCGTAAGGCGCAGGAATGCCTGCAATGCGGCGATTGGGAGCAAACTTGCGTTTATGGATGGGGCGCCGCCGAGGAAATTACCCGAGCCGTCGCCGTCAACTGGCAGGATTATGGCGTAGTAGCCGCTGACCGGCGCGATATGCGCGCGCTGGTCAATGCGCTGTCAATCACCAACCCCGATGTTATCAAAGCGATTGAACAGTGGCAGGCGGATTATGCCCAGCGCAGCGCGCGCGACAGTTGGCAATCACTGGATGACCGCTTGGCGGCAACGGGCTGGAAATGGGATGAGTTTCTGTCCAACGGATTCTCGTCGGCGGCCAGTTTGCTGGAATCTTTTGAGGATAACCGCATCATCCCGGCAGCCGTAAAGCACGACATCAAACGCACAGCCCGCTTTGTTGAGCAAATGCGGTACTGGCTGGAACAGCCCGGCCCGCCCGACGGGTTTCGCCAATTCCACAATCGCTAACCCACCACGCACGCCAACATCCGCAGCTGCTCAATATGCCGCCCCTGAACTCTCACTGGATTTTGATGAACGATGTCCCAAACTGCTGAAACTCACCCCCACTACGCCGCCGCTTATGCGGCGCAGCCCCCGCCGGCCGCGCCCACCCTCGGCGAACTGCGCCGGCAGGGCTGGGACGCTTTCCGGCGGCTCGGCCTGCCTACCGCGCGGCGCGGCAACGAACCCTGGAAATACACCAACATTGCGCCCATCGCCCGCGCGGAATTCGCCGGCCTTGCCGCTGCGCCCGGCGCCGATTCCGGCGCAACTTTGGCGGATCTGCAAGCCGCCGCTCCCTGGCAACCCGACTGGCATACTTTGGCGTTTGTGGACGGCAGATATGCGCCGGGCTTGTCATCGGATGGAATCCGCAACGGCAGCGGCGGCTTGTCCGTCGCAGCCTTGTCGGATGCGGCAGATGCCGGCCTTAACCTCTTGGGCAAACTGGCGCTGCCCGATTCCGACGGGTTCGTGGCCCTCAACACGGCGTTTATCAGCGATGGCGCGGCGGTCATCGTGCCGCCCGACGCCGACGCCGGCGTCGTCAATATCGTCTATCTCTCCACCGGCACGTCGGCCGGCGCCGCGCATTCTACAGCAACGCATCCCCGCACTCTGATTCAAGCGCAGCGCAACTCCCGCCTTACCGTCATTGAAACCTACGCCGGCCCGGACGAAACCCGCTACCTCGCCAACGCGGTTACCGAAATACACGCGGATGCGGGCGCAAAGATAGAACACTACCGGCTGCTGCTGGACGGCAAGGACGCCTACCATATTGGGGTCAGCCGGGTGATGCAGCATCGGGATTCCGTCTTTTCATCAGTGTCCATTGCTCGCGGCGCGGCGTTGGGGCGCAATGACTTCGGCGTTACCCTGGCCGGAACCGGCGTTGACTGTACGCTGAACGGCCTCTACCTGACTGCCGGCAGCCAGCACATTGACAACTACATCAACATTGACCACACTCAGCCTTACGGCGCCAGCCGGCTGTTCTACAAGGGCATTCTGGACGGGCAGTCGCGGGCCGTGTTCGGCGGCAATGTAACCGTGCGGGAAGGGGCGCAGAAAACCGATGCCCAACAGACCGACAAAAACCTGCTGCTGTCGGAACAGGCCGAAGTGGACAGCAAGCCCAGTCTGCTGATTTACGCCGACGACGTGAAGTGCGGACACGGCGCTACCGCCGGTCATATTGACCCGGACATCGTGTTTTATATGCGGAGCCGGGGCCTGGATCTGCCTGCCGCCAGCCGCATCCTGATTCACGCCTTTGCCAGCGAGATTATTGACACGGTGGCGCTGGAACCGCTGCGGGATTATCTGGACGCGCAGTTCCGGCAGGCCATTCCCGACGCCGACATTACCCTATCCCTCGGAGGCCGCTCTTGAGCATCACAACGGCAGTGAACCGCTACCACGGCCCCGGCGCCCACGGCCTGGATGCGCTGGATGTAGCGCGCATACGGCAGGATTTCCCCATCCTGCACCAGGAAATCAACGGCAAGCCGCTGGTCTATCTGGACAACGCTGCGACCACGCAGAAACCGCAGGCGGTGATTGACGCCATCTGCGATTACTATGTTCGCAACAACGCCAATGTCCACCGGGGCGTACACACCCTCAGCCAGCGGGCCACCGACGACTTTGAGGCGGCACGGGAATCCGTCCGCCGGTTCATCAACGCCCCGGCGTCCGAGGAAGTTATCTATGTGCGCGGCACTACCGAGGCGCTGAACCTGGTCGCCAGCAGCTACGGACGCAAGTACTTTCAAGCCGGCGATGAAGTAATCGTCAGCGAAATGGAGCATCACTCCAACATCGTCCCCTGGCAGATCCTGCGCCAAGAAATCGGCATCAAGCTGCGGGCCGTTCCGTTCAACGATGACGGCGAGCTGATGCTGGACGAATTGGAGAGTATGCTCAACGACCGCACCCGACTGGTGTCGGTAGTGCATCAGTCCAACGCCTTGGGCACCGTCAACCCGGTAAAGGCGATTGCGGAACTGGCCCACGCTAAAGGCGTTCCGGTGATGATTGACGTCGCCCAATCGGTGGCGCACACGCCCATTGATGTGCAGGAACTGGGCGTTGACTTTATGGCGTTCTCCGGCCATAAGCTGTACGGGCCTACCGGCATCGGCGTGCTGTGGGGCCGCGCCGACCTGCTCAACGCAATGCCGCCGTATCAGTCGGGCGGAGAGATGATACGCTCCGTTACCTTTGAGGAAACCCTCTACAATGTGCTGCCCCACAAGTTTGAGGCCGGCACTCCCGACATTGCCGGCGTCATCGGACTGGGCGCCGCCGTAGAATACCTGGAAAGCATTGGTATGGAACGCATCGTATCCTACGAACAGGCGCTGCTGCGCTACGGCGCGGAGCGGCTGGGCGGCATTGAGGGCGTGCGCCTCATTGGCACGGCGGCCAACAAAGGCGGCGTGCTGTCTTTCGTAATGGACGCCGCCCATGCCCACGACATCGGCACCATACTGGACGCCGAGGGCATCGCAGTGCGTACCGGCCATCACTGCGCCCAGCCGGTGATGGCGCGCTATGGCATCGCCGCCACGGCGCGGGCGTCGCTGGCTTTCTACAATACTACCGACGAAATTGACGCCCTGGTGAAAGCGATTGACCGGGTAATTGAGGTGTTCGGCTGATGGCATCCGACTTGAGCGACCTGTATCAGGAGATACTGCTGGAACACAACCGCCGGCCGCGCAATTTTCGCACGGTTGACGATGCTACTCACCAGGCGGACGGGTTCAACCCGCTGTGCGGCGACCAGATTTCGCTGCAACTCAAAGTGGGGGATGGCACGGTGAACGATGCGGCCTTTCAGGGGCACGGCTGCGCTATCAGCCGCGCGTCGGCGTCAATGCTAACTCAGGCCGTCAAGGGCGCCGCCACCGCCGACGCAATGGCAATGTACGATGAGTTTCACCGAATGCTCACCGAACCCGACGCCGAACTGGACCTGGATCTGCTGGGCGATTTGGAGATGCTGGGCGGCGTAATCGCCTACCCCACCCGCATCAAGTGCGCCGTTCTGCCGTGGCACACGCTGAAAGCCGCCTTGGACGGCTATGGTACGGCGACTACCGAATAGCCCCGTCGGTTCCCCGCGCCACATCCATCATTCCGGCCCTTATATCGTCATTGAAACGCAAGCCGGAATAACGGCGGGATAATCGGGATAATCGGAACGAGCCGAACATGGCGCAGCTGCCGGACAATCCCGACGCTCTGTATGGCGATGTCATTATGGAGCATTACCGCAATCCCCGGCGTCGGGCCCGGCTGTCCGCTCCCGACATTGAGGCTGAGGAATTCAACCCTTTCTGCGGCGACCGGGCGAACCTGCAACTGCGATTGAGCGCCCATCGGTCCAGTTCCGGCTCTGATTCCCGGAATAATTTCGCCGCCGTTGCCGAAGTCAGCGCGGTTGCCGAGGGTTGCAGCATCATTCAGGCGTCGGCATCCCTGCTGGCCGACAGCATTGCCGGCCGCACTGTCGCCGAAGTATCCGACTTGTCGCAGCTGTTCCGGGAGCTGATGCTGGGGAGTCCGCTGCCGGCGCCGGCGTTGGCCGCGCTGGGGGAGCTGGCCGCGCTGGCCGTAGTGCGCCGCTATCCGGTGCGCGTCAAGTGCGCCTTGCTGCCATGGGTAGCCCTGGAGGAAGCCTTGCGACGGTTAGAGTAGCTAGGCTCCGCTAACGGTCGGCGGATTTCTTTTCCAGAACTTCCAGCAGACGGTATCCGTAGCGTCCAGCGTCCTGCGGGATTTCGGACTGGCCGGGCCAGCGGTCGTATTGCTCAATCCGCAGGCGGTATTCGTACCCGGCTTCATGTTCAAACCCGTCAATTTCGTCGTAGAACAGCTCGTTATCCACCACCAGGCACAGTTGCGGGGCCGCGCCAACGCAGTCAACCCGCTGCGGGCCTACGGTTACTTCCCGCACCTGGCCGGGTTCTGCCGGCGCAGTGAGCGACGCGGGCCGGGCCGCTGCCGCTTGCGATTCGGGCGTAGCCGCCGGTATTGGCGTCGGTTCCGGCGTTCCGCAAGCGACCGCAATGAACAGCGTAAGGGCGGCGGCCAAGGACAGCGCGCCGCCCGCTTTTGGAACCGCAGCCAGCATTATTTGCCTTGCAAGCCGCGCAGGTAGGCGATTTGCCCGGTGTGCTGGTACAGCTCGCCGATAATCTGGCGGAATATAGCGCCCAGGGACATTTCGGGCCGCTGCTCCCGGGGTACGGTGTTCATATCATCCGGCGACAGCGTTGCCAGATAATCCAGCGTGGCCTGACGCACGGCGGCGCGATATTGCAAGAATTCCGCCAAGTCAATCCGGGGAAAGTTGGCGACTTGCTCAGCGGTATGCCCGAAACCGTTGTCCCGGATCGGCAGGCCGAACTTATCATTCCAGCCGTCCCGTTCCCAGATTTCGGTCTGGAATTGAGCAAAGAACTGGATCCACATATCCTCAACCCGCACCATGTGCCACAGCATCCAGCCGGTGGAATTGGCGTCGGGGGCGGGCTGCCAGGCCAGTTCGTCGGGCGTCAACCCGTCCAGCGCGGCCAGCAAAAATTCGCTTTCCCGAGCCAGGGCGTCGGCGATGAAATCGTTGAGTTGCATCTCATTTGCTCCAATGACAACCCCCATCCCTGGCCGTCTCCAATAGTGAAAGGTCCCAGGGATGGCCGTCCGTCAGGCCGCCGGGATTGCGGTGCGGGCACCCATTTCCCGATCCAGCAGCAGCAGCGCGTCGGGCTGGCCGTTGACCATCCGCAGCGCCGCAATGACATCCTGGACGGATTTCTCCTCCTCAACCTGCTCGTTGACGAACCATTGCAGCATAACTTGCGTGGGCAGGTCGTTGTCGTCCACCGCCCGGCGATACAGATCGCCAATCAAGTCGGAAACGTGGCGCTCGTGGGCCAGCGTATCCGCCATAATCTGCTCCACGGAGTCAAACTCCAAGGGCGGCTGCTCAATGGGCAGCAGCGCGACTTTGCCGCCCCGGTCCTGCACATAGTCAATCAGGCGGATGGCGTGCTGGTATTCCTCGCCGCTTTGCAGCCGCATCCAGTGGGCAAAGCCGGGCAGGTCGGCGGCGTCGCAAAAAGCGGACATGGAGAGGTACAGGTAAGACGAGTAAAACTCGGCGTTGATATGGCGGTTGATGGCGTCGCGCATCGCGTCGCTGATTTGCATTGTGAACTCCTTGGCGTAGTTAGCTGTAGTCAAGTTTTGCCGGCGGCAATGGCCGGATCGGTTCAGTCGGACAGAAACTCCGAAACGGCGGCGTGGAAAGCATCCGGGCGTTCCAGCTGGGGGATGTGGCCGCATTGAGGGATGATGTTGACGGATGCGTTGGGCAGCAGCTCCCGGAATGCGGCGGCGTATTCCGGCGGTATTACCTGGTCGGAATCGCCCCACAGCACCAGCGTAGGCATCGTGATGCGGTGGGCGCGCTTGGTCAAGCCCCGTTCCGGGATCGGCCAGGTGAACTTGGCAACCGATTGCAGCGTTTGCAGGCGGTCAAGCGTATGCTCCATCCGCTCCTCAATGCCCTCCGGCGCGGCCACATACGCTTTGGCCAGGTCGCTGTCGGAGTCGTGCCACAGCATTGCCCGGCGTTCATCCGGTGTCAAAATGAAAAAGTCGGCTACCGGGTGGTCGTCCAGCCAGAGGCCCAGGGAATTGACCAGCGCCAGCTTGGAGACGCGTTCCGGGCGATGGGCGGCCAGCTCGGCGGCGCAAAACCCCCCATAGGAATGCCCTACTACATAACACTGCCGGATGTGCAGCGCATCCAGCAATTCCTCGTAAAACTGCACCAGATCCCACAGGTCGTCCAGATGGTTCAGCCCGGTAGATTCGGCAACGCCGGGATGCGCCGGCGCGTACACCTGATACTGCTCGGCCAGCCGGTCCAGAAAATCGGGCCAGCCGACATAACCGCCGGCGCCGTGCAGATAGAGCAGCGGATGCCCGGAGCCGCCCTCAGCCACCTGAATGCTGAACATACCGCCGCGAACCGAAACCATTCGCTCACTGTGCGCTGCCATTTGGAAAATCACCTCGGAAGTTGTCAATCGGGAAGTGGTCGGACTGATTAATCAGACTGGTTAAATCAGCCGCCGCCGTCCGTAACGCCGACGCCAGTCAGGCGGCGTATGATACGATACCACAATATGCCGGCGCCGTGTTGCCGCTGCCGCCGCTTTCGGCCGGACTGATGCTCCGGGCAAAGGTATCCGCTGTTGCACCGACGGCGTCGGCTGTCAAATCGTTGAACAGGTTATGCATTATCAGCCGGAACAGCAGATAACGGGAGCGACAATCACCGTGCATTACGCCTATGTTGCGCGGCACGAATACACCGGCGCCGTAGTGCAGAGCGACAACCTGCTGCGGATCTCCCCATGCTCCGACCGCTATCAGACCGCCGGCGCCATCGTTATTGACACCGACCCGCCCGGCAGCCAGGTGTCCTACACGGATCAGTTGGGCAACCGGGTGCATCGCGTCCGGGTTACTGAACCGCACCGCACATTGGTTATCGCCGCCGCCGGGGCGGCGCAGCTGGCCGTCGCACCGCCGCCCGTTGCCGATATGCCGCTGCTGTCGGCGCAGCGCAGCATGGCGGATGGCGCGTTTTTGACCGTCTCTCCCCTGGTCAATCCCGACAGCGTGCGGGATGCGGCGCGCGCCGCCAGCGCCGGAGCCGCTACGCTACTGGACACAGTGGACCGAATTGTGCGTTGGATTGAACAGCAAGTGCGCTATCAGACCGGCGTTACCTCAGTGGACTCTACCGCTGCGGATGTGCTGGCGACGATGGCCGGCGTATGCCAGGACAAAGCGCACCTGGCGCTGGGGATGCTGCGGGCGTTGGGCGTACCGGCGCGCTACGCCAGCGGGCTGCTGACCCGCCAGCCCGGCGAAACGCACGCTTGGGTCGAGTTTCTGCATCCCGACGCCGGCTGGCTGCCCGCCGACCCGACGCGCGGCGTAATCGTTAACACCGCAACCGACTACCTGAAATTCGCCGTCGGCCGGGATTATACGGATGCGCCGCCGGTAGCCGGGTCTTTCGTGTCCGACGGGCGCGGACGGCTGGATTTTGTTACGGCGCAAGTTTTCTTTGACCGCAGCGACATTGCCGTTGCCGATGCGCTGCAACTGCTTGCGGATTACCCCGGCGCCGGGGCCGCAGCTCCGCAGTAAAAAGGGATTGCCTTTAGCCGCCGCCCCGCGCCGTCGCCCGTTGCCGTTCCTGCCGGGCAATGCGGAAATTCCACCAGACGATAAGCGGCGTGATGATGACAGTAGGCAGTATCCAGGGCAGCCACACCGGATCCAGATCAACATTGACGACCGCCACCGCCGTAACTGTAGCAATAGTGCCGGCCAGCATATTGGTCAAGTGCCGGCGGATGCGAACCTGGCCGCGCGGCTGCTGCCGGTGAAACCGTCCGTCGGCCGCCGCCAGCGCTATGGCAATGCCGCCGAAGATCAGCATAGTTACCCACTGCGAATCGCCGGTTGACGCCAGATATGCGCCATAGCCCCACATCCCCAAGCCGGTCAGCCCCAGAATGCCGACGGCGTACCAGTCCACCGGATGGGGCATTCGCCGGCGGTTGCGCGCGAAACGCCAGCCGGCGAATGCCAGATAGAAACTGAACACGGCGATGAGCAGCAGGAAAATGCTGGCGCCCAGTACCGCCAGCGGAACCGCCGTCAGGAAAATCAGCGCCATTGCGATGGCGTAAGCCCGGCCCGTCCTGATATGGATTGCGCCGCCTTTGGGCGCGATTATCGCCGCCAATGCCGTTAGCAGCGCCACGGTGCCGGCGGCGATGTGAACTGCCAGCAGGATTATGCGTATCGTCTCAATCATCTACACGTATCGCTTGGTTCAGTTGCCGAAAAATTATGCCAGGCCCGCAGCCTGCGTTCCCAATGGCGCAGTCGGAGTATCGGTGAAGTGGAGGCGAGGGGATTCGAACCCCTGACCCCCTGCTTGCAAAGCAGGTGCTCTCCCTCTGAGCTACGCCCCCGTGACCCGGCGCTGCTGCGCCCGGCGCTGCCAGCAATTGTAGCACAATACGCCAAATACGGGCGTACCCCAGTATGCGTACTCCGGTATCAGGAATGTCGCACGGCAGGGTTTGCCATTCCCCCGGTCTCTTGCCGCCGGCTGAAGTGCGCGGCCGGGGGCGATTTGACAAACCTAACACGCTTGCCTTACGGTGAACCCGAAATCCAGCCAACGGGCTTTATTATCCTTGGCGGCTGCCGCGGCAACCGCCTACCCAATCAGCACGGAGTCACTGCATTATGACCACCGTTGACACCGCAATACAGCATACCGCCGCCGGCGATGCCCAGCCTTACATCAAGGTCAATTCCGTCTGGAAAGTGTTCGGGCGCAACCCGGAACGGGTGATTGACCCGCAATACGCCGACAAGGACAAGTCGTTCTTTCAGAGCGAGTTCGGCAATGTCATCGGCCTACAAGATGTCTCCTTTGAGGTGCGGCGCGGCGAAACTTTCGTGATTATGGGGCTGTCCGGCAGCGGCAAATCCACGATGGTGCGCTGCCTCATCCGCCTGATTGAGCCTACCGCCGGCGAAATCGTCATTGACGGCGCCGACATTACCCAAATGTCGGACAAAGAGCTCGGCGAGTTCCGCCGGCAGAAAATCGCCATGGTATTCCAGCATTACGGCCTGATGCCCCATCGCAATGTGCTGGACAACGCCGCCTGGGGACTGGAAGTGCAGGGCGTAGGCAAAGAGGAGCGGTACGCCCGCGTCCGCGAAGTGCTGGCTCTGGTCGGGCTGGGCGGCTGGGAGGAATCGTATCCCCGCCAGCTCTCCGGCGGGATGCAGCAGCGCGTCGGGCTGGCCCGCGCCCTCTCCGTAGATACCGACATCCTGCTGATGGACGAACCGTTCAGCGGCCTGGATCCGCTAATCCGCCGCCAGATGCAGGACGAACTGCTGCGGCTGCAAACCGAACTGCAAAAGACCATCGTCTTTATTACCCACGACCTCAACGAAGCCTTGAAACTGGGCGATCGCATCACGATTATGCACGACGGGCAGGTGGCGCAAATCGGCTCCCCGGAGGACATCGTGCTGCGGCCCGAGGACGAATATGTGGGCGATTTCACGCAGGATGTGCGGCTGGAAAGCGTGCTGGCGGCCAGCAAGGTAATGGTTACGCCCAAGGCCACCATTATGGGGCACCAGGGGCCGCGCGCCGCCCTGCACACCATCGGCAGCAGCGACGGCGACGCCGCCTGGGTCGTGGATATGCGGGAACGCTATGTCGGCCTGCTGTCCATTACCAACGCCGAGCGGGCCCTGCGCGCCGGAGTCCGCCGCTTTGACGAAGCCTGGGACTATGTGGACCGGGAATATCAGGCCGTAGCGCCGGGCACTACCTTTGACGCGCTGATTCCCATTGCGATGTCCAGCGATTTCCCCATCCCGGTGATTGACGAAAGCAATACGCTGGTGGGGGAAGTGCATCGCAGCGCGCTGGCCGAAGCCATCGCCGAAACCTCGTCGCCCAACACCGACTACGCCGCCAACGCCGCCGAAAACGCCGCTTTGGCAGAGGAAGCCAGCCAGCAAGCCGAAGCCGCAGATCAAGCCGCCAGCTAATTAGCGCCGACGGCATCGCCCAAAGCAATACCGGATACGCCAAACGGCCCGGGAGGAAATCATGGCAGCAGTAACTCGAGACGAAACCGACGCCGGCGCAACCGAATCAAATGCCAATGCCGCCGCCGTAGCCCAGCAGCCGGAGCCGGCGCAGCGTCTTACGCTCTCCAACTTGCCGGCCCGCTACCTGTGGGGGGGCGCAGTAGCCCTCATCCTGTTGGTGATGGTCGTATGCCTGCTGGCATTTGGCCCCAATATGGAATACCCCACTACCGTGGCCTACTCCACTTCCAGCGACGGCTCCCAGCAGTTCCCCCGGTCGCTGCGCGCCGTAGTCGGCGGCGCCATTGACGCCGGCGCCACCTGGCTTACTACCGAGTTGAGCGGACTTTTCGAGGTCATCAAAGACGGCATCAACTATTCCATCCGAACCATCACCAATGTGCTGGCCTGGCTGCCTTGGCCGGCGGTTGTGCTGGGCGTAACCCTGGCCGCCTTTGCTGTAGGACGCTGGGGGTTGGCGGCGTTCACTGTCGCGGCTCTGCTGTACATCGGCTTTATGGGTTTGTGGGAAACCTCGTTGGAAACCATTGCGCTGATGGTAGTAGCGGTAGTGCTTTCCGTAGGCATCGGCCTGCCGCTGGGCGTGTGGGGCGCGCGCAGCCAGACCGCCGACAGCATAATGCGGCCCATCCTGGACGGTATGCAGACGATGCCCAGCTTCGTCTATCTGGTGCCGGCCATCCTGTTTTTCGGGCTGGGCAATACGGCCGGCATATTCGCTACCATCATCTATGCCGTGCCGCCGGTCATCCGTCTGACCAATCTGGGCATCCGGCAAGTGTCGGCGGAAACGGTAGAGGCGGCGCGTTCCTTTGGCGCCTCGCCGTTGCAGATCTTGGCCAAAGTGCAGGTGCCCATGGCGCTGCCCACCATTATGGCCGGCGTCAACCAGACCACGATGATGGCGCTGGCGATGGTAACTATCGCGGCGATGGTTGCGGCCGGCGGCCTGGGCGAAAATGTGCTGCGGGCCATCCAGAAAAACGAGGTAGGCAACGGCCTCATCTCCGGCCTGGCCATCGTCTTTATGGCCATCGTCATCGACCGCCTCACGCAGGCCGTGGCCCGCAGCCGCCAGGAAGCGTTGAGCGGCGGCCACTAGGATGCCCGCGCCGGGCCGCAGCGATGACGACAGCCCGGATGCGCCGGCGCCGGCGGATGATACGCCGACCGGCATCGGCGCATCCGGGGATGACGACTATGGCGATTATGATGACGCCGGCGATGACGGTCGCGCGCCGTGGTACAGCTGGGAACGCTGGAAGTACATCGGCGGAACGCTGTTTCTAATCCTCGGCTTGTCCAGCGTCGGCTACGTGCTGTGGGATATAATTGACCTGCTGCCGAAGCCGGTTACACTGGAACTGATACGGGCGGCGCTGCGCGAATCGCCCGGTCGGATAACGGATATGCTGGCGCTGTCCGGGATGATTTCATTTGGGCCGCCGGCGGGAGTTGATTTGATGTTTGGAGCAACGCAAGCGGCCAAACGGTGGTCGCGCAAAATGCAGCAAAAGGACATTGCGAAAGGCCGTGCTGAACACCGCGCCGCTATGCACAAGCAGCTGTCCAAGTTTGCTGGACAGGGTATGACCCCGGAGCAGTTGCAGCAGGTCATCGACGAACTATCGGATGGCGGCAGTCAGGACCGGCAAAAATGACCTTCGCAATGCCTAGTTCCGTTGACCGCCGGCGGGAGTTGATTTGATGCTGGGGGCAACGCAGGCCGCCAAACGCTGGGCGCGCCGAGAGCGGCGAAAGGACTTTACGATTGGCTATGCCCAGGGCTATGCCGAAGAATTTGCCGTCCGCTATGCCGAGAGCCGGCGTGAGGTAATTGATGAGCTGAGAGTACGGGCTGCTGGCAAGCCGGAAATCCTCAAGATGATTGACGAAGTGGCTGCCAGCAAATACGCGGATCCCGGATGCCTTGAGCCCTGGTACGCCCGGTTGCGGCGTCTGCTACGCAAGTCGGGCGGGCGGAGTTGATGGGTTGGCAGGGTTTGTCCACCGGGCAGCGCCCCGCCTTGACGGTCGGGGTTTTAGCGGTTGATACGAAAAGCAGTCATTATGTAATCCATTTCCTGTCCTATTCGTCAATTTGACAACGATTATCAACACTGCTATAAATGACGCACTACAATGCCGCGCCGGGGCATCCCCGGCAATCGCCCGCATATGGAGGAAGTCGTTTTGTTCACCAAGTACAGGATTTTGGCGCTGACTATGGCGCTGGCCGTCGTAGCCGCCATTGCCATCATGGCTTGCCAGCCCGCCGAACCCCAGACGATCGAGGTTACCCGCGTCGTAACCGAGCAGGTGGAAACGGTCGTTGAGGTGGAGAAGCCGGTTGAGGTCGTGAAAGAGGTTGAAGTTGAGAAAGTAGTGACCGAGCAAGTGGAGGTCACCAAAGTTGTGGAAGTGATGGTGGCGCCGCCGGAAGGCCCCAAAGAAACCATCGTTTTCGGCGACCTCAACTGGTCCAGCGCGCTGTTGCAGAACCGCATCGCGCAGTACATCGTGGAAAAGGGCTACGGCTATCCCACCGATGTCAAATTCGGCGCTACTCTGCCCCTGTTCCAGGGCTTGCAGAACGGCGACACCGACGTCACGATGGAAATCTGGCTGCCCAACCAGACCGAGGCTTGGGACAAGGCCCGCGAGGACGGCGCTGTCCTCTCCGTCGGCCAGAGCCTGGGCAAAGACTGGCAGTCCGCTTTCGTCATTCCCGCCTACCTGCAAGAGCAGTATCCCGACCTGGACAATGTTGAGGATCTGAAAGATCCGCAGTACAAAGAGCTGTTCGCCACTGCCGAAACTGGCGGCAAGGCGCGCCTCGTTTCCTGCATCATCGGCTGGGCTTGTGAGGAAGTGAACGCCGCCCAAGTTGAGGGCTACGGCCTGTCCGACCATGTGGAAATCATCAACCCCGGCGACGGCGCCGCGCTGAATGCCGACCTCTATGGCGCCTACGAGCGCGAGGAGCCGTGGATTGGCTACCAGTGGGGCACCAACGACCCGGCCCTCGTCCTGGACCTGGTGCGCCTGGAGGAACCGGAATACACTGCCGCCTGCTGGAACAGCGACAAGGCTTGCGGATACCAGGATGCTACCGTCCTGATTGCCGTCAACCCTGACCTGCCCGGCGAAGCCCCCGATGTAGTGCAGATGCTCCGCAACTGGGACTTCAACATTGGCATCTACAAAGGCGTCGCCCGCTGGCAGGCCGAGAACCCCGACGCCGACGTCAAGCAGACCGCCCTCTGGTGGCTGAACAACAACGCCGACATCTGGGGAGAGTGGGTAACCGATGATGCCGCCGATGGCATCGAGGCCGCCCTGGCCGCCGGCGAGGAAGCCGAAGGCTGGCCCTCCGAGTAGCCGCCGCAACTCTCCTCAAAAGCATCGCCACCGTACACTGCGGGGCGGCCTTGGCAACGAGGCCGCCCCCTTTCTTTTTCTGCTACAATGACTGCGCCATCATTTCCAATCGTAAGGACGTTGCACCCCAATGACTGCCGCCGCATCTGCATCTACATCCGCAACGCAGCACATCTCCGACGATACCCTGGCCGCGCTCAAGGCCATTCCTACGCAAACCCTGATTGACGGGCTGTGGGTGATGGGGTGGCCGATGACGATGATTGAAGGCGCCAAGCCGTTGCAGCCCGACCAGAGCATGGCCGGCCGCGCCGTTACCCTCCGGTTTGTACCCCATCGGCCTGACTTGGCGGCGGACAAGCCGAAAGGCGCCGACTCTGCCGAATATGTCGCCTTTGAGTATTGCGGGCCGGGTGAAGTCCTGGTGATTGACGCTATGCGCTGGCCGTACAGCAGCATTGGCGGCGACATCAAGTTTTATCGGCTCTACCAGCGCGGCGTGGCCGGCTTGGTTACCGACGGCGCCGTACGCGACACCAACACCCTCAAAGAGTACGGCTTTCCCGTCTATGCCGCCAACGCTACCGCCAAGCAGGGGCCGGCCGAGTTCTGGCCCTGGCAGGTTAATGACTGCATCCAGTGCGGCGGCGTACTGGTGCGCCCCGGCGATGCCATTGTGGGCGACGATGACGGCGTGGTAGTAGTGCCGGCATCCGCCGCCGCTGAAGTCATCCAAATCGCCCATCAGCGGGAGGAAGTGGAAGCGGTCATCAAAGCGCAGCTGGAAATTGAGCAGTGCTCGCCCGGCAAGTATTACCCGTTCAACGAAAACACCTGGCGGCTGTTTGAGGAAAAGACGGGCAAAAAGCCCTATCGCTAGGGCGTGTGGACTGTTCGCCGTCATTCCGGCTTGCGCCGGAATCTATGCTTGCCGGCTCCATCGCCATAGTAAGGGATTACGACGCTGGATTCCGGTTTTCACCGGAATGACGGTACGACAAAACCGGAATGAAGACGCAGGCAAAATCGGAATAATGATGCCGTCAAAATCGAATCAGGCACTTTACCAGGAGGCATTACGATGGCCCGATTACCATTAGCATCCCGCGCGACTACCCCGGCCGGACAAGAGGCCGCCTTTGACGAGATTACGCAGCACGGCGCCAGCGTACCGCCTTACGGCCCCGGTTCGGTGATGACGCACGTGCCGGAAGCCAGCCGGCACGCTACCGCCCTGAACCAGTATCTCCGCAACCATTCCAGCCTGCCGATGAAGGCGGCGGAACTGGCGATGCTGGTAGCGGCGCGGGAAATGGACTGCCAGCACATCTGGAACGCGCACGCCGTCTCCGCCAAAGAAGCCGGAGTGCCCGCCGCCGTAGTTGATGCTCTGCGGGACAAAAAGCCGCTGCCGGAGCTGGCGCTCGATGAGTCAGCAGTCATCAACCTGGGCCGGGAAATCCTGCGGAACCACCAGGTCAGCCGGGGCGGTTACCAGAGCGCCCTGGAGGTTTTCGGGCAGCAGGGCGTCATTGAGTTGACGCTGGTCCTGGGCAACTACACGATGCTGGCTCTGGTCATCAACACTTTTGAGACCGACCTGCCGCCCCAGCGGACGGAGCCGCTGCTGCAACGCATTCCTGGATAGCAAAAAGCCAACCAAAAGATCGGGTGAAACGCTTATGCGTCCGGCCCGGTTTTGCGATAGATTTGCACTCGGTGGCGGCAGGAATCCACAACATAGATACAGCCCGCGCCGTCTATGCTGATTGAGGTAGGTCCCCAGAAGCGCGCCTCTACGCCGGCGGAGGTTTCGCGATGCCGGTCGCGCCAGGGATTTACCGCCGGAGACAAGTTGGCCGATTGCCGCGCCCTGGATTCGTCGGGGTTAGCGGCCAGGTAGTCCTCGGCCCACGCCGATGTTGTAGCGTCGCCATGCAGGATGGCGGCCACTTCGCCATCGGGCGCGAAAATCTGTACCCGCTCATTGCCCCAATCGGCAACATAGATATAGCCGTCGGCATCCACGGCCACTGCCGCCGGGCGATGCAGCTGGCCCTTGCCGTCCCCGGACGCACCCCACTGGCCGACGAACCGGCCCTGCGGCGTGAAAGCCTGCACCCGGTCGTTGCGCCAGTCGGCCACGAACACATTGCCGGCGGCATCGCAGGACAGGCCCCAAGGGGTGTTGAGCTGGCCGGCCTGCGCTCCATACCCGCCCCAGCCGTCCAGATATTCGCCGGCGGCGGTAAAACGCTGCACCCGATGGTTCATCCCATCGCTGATTAGCAGGGTATCATCCGGGGCGACGGCAATGGCGGCGGGGCGGTTGAACTGGCCGGGTTGGTCGCCGGTTTCGCCCCAGTGCCGGATATAATTACCGTCCGGGTCAAAGATGTTGATGCGTTGCAGGGCTTCGTCGGCAACCAGCAGCCGGCCGTCGCTGAGGCGGGCAATGCCGCTGGGCCACCAGAATTGCCCGTCCTCCAACCCGCCGGCGCCCCATTCTCCGATATAGCCCTCATCCACGGTGCAGATACAGACGCGTTTGTGTTCCAGGCGACCGGCGGCTTCCGGCCCGCCCCGGTTCAGCACATACATCACGCCGCCATCGCCCAAGGCCAGGTCAACAGGATGAATGAACCCGCGCCCGCGATAGGCCAGGAAACCGACGGTGTGGCTGTAAGTGAAAGTGGCAGTTGCGGTTGCATCTGTAGTGGTCATAAGTGTAACTCCCGAAGCAGTTCCATGAGATAAAGGGCATCGGTATCATATTGAACACTGGGATCAATATCTCAAGTTATTGAAATAATCGTCAATTTCGTCCCGCATCCGGCGGCCGACGTTTTCAAAACAAGACAGCAAATCGTCGTAAATATCCTGCCCGCCCGCCAGAAAATTCCAGAAATCCGCGGCGACCAGCAACTGGCCGCCCTCCCGTATGTCAAGCATACCCCGCAATGTCCAACGGTTGTACGGATCCGGAGCATAGGGATTGTATGGAATAGCGATGATGCTATTCACATCAGCAGAGCTATCCCTGTACAAAACGGTGGCAGACCACTCTAGCAGCTCCTGCTTGTATTTTTGCCAGTTGGCTTTATTAGACTTGACAGTTTTTAAGTCAATTAGATAGACACGGTTTCCTTTCGTCAGGAAAATATCTACCCTGCTGAGAGCAGTAACTACTTCTCTACCGGTGTTCATTTGAGCGGTAATCAGCGCCATTTCAGCCGAATGGTCAGGCTCGCCAATGGCAGTCCTCAAGTTGTTGATGATCTCGATGATGGCCGCTTGTGCGCCGGATTGGAAAACAGTGGGTTTAGCACTGCCCCTTTGCCGTCTGCGGCGATTGGCCTCATCCGCCGGCGTCAGCTCTTGCCCGACAGATTGAAACTGCTCGGCAATGCTGACTTGCAACTCTACGATGTCGAAAAAATCGCGAGCAATTTCTTTGGCAACCTGCTCAAAAATCGCGGTTCCAAAGGTAGTATTCAACGACTGAATAAACGAGAACAGCACCATCCTGTCCCGGCCCAGCAAACGGGTATGGAACGGCATATGCGACGATTCAGGCTTGTACGAATGCAGCTTGTTCCGCAATGCGGCTGCTATGGTAGTCTCGATAGACGCAGAGTCAAACATAACTATGCCCTTCGCATATGGAAAATCGTCTCCGAATACGCGCCATTATCGCCCTCTGAGCGATTTAGAACCGGGCGTTTGTACTCTTTAACAATCTGCAAGTGGGATTTTTCCGCAATATAGGGATATAGGCCAGACTTGTCATTTGCCACCAGAAAAATATCGCAGTCTGCCACCATGTACTGCTGGCAATTGGACAAAGCCTGCGCGATGCCGTCCACATACGCTTGGCGGGCCTGCTTGCCTCGCCCCAGAAACATAGCGCCGATCTCGGAACTGTCGCTGCGCGGCAGATTGAACATTTCATACGCGTAGGCGTGCTGCTCATGGTAGTCAATCAGCCCAACATACGGCGGACTGGAGAAAATACCGCGAATTTTGCGCTCTTTCGCAGTATGCGCCAGCTTTTTATTTGCGGCGGACAGCTCCGCCCAGATGTCAATATTGCGCGAGTCCCCGGTAAGGCAAGCCTGTTGGGTATCTGTGCGTAGTTTTTCAAAATGAGCCTTTCGCTTGACGGTGTCCTCCGCGTAACGACGCCACCATCCGAGCATAGAAAACAACGGCTTGCAGATTTTGCTATGCTTGCCGCAGTAGTACGCCTCCGTGACCGGTTTGACCAACGTCGCCAAGTCGGAATGGGTGGTAGCGCGCGACGACCTTACAGTGCGGCTCAATATAAGCCGCAATACGCTACGCAGCGCCGGGTCTGGGTTGCTGTCAATCAATTTCTTGGCGCTGCTGATTTCGTTACGTACCGATGCAAGGAACCAATTGTCAAGGAAAAATTCACTTCCGACACCGATATTGTTGCTTACCCGATGCTTTTCAAGCAAATGTTGAAACCGCGGGCGGAATTCCTTCACCCGATCCGCTGCATAGGTTTCTTTGGTAATCGCACCGCCACGAACCTGCTGCCGGAAGCCCGGGGACGGGAAAAAGTCCGCGTTAAAAGTTTTCAGCTCCGCAAGGAGCTCTTCTAGCGTGCATACCTAATTCGTTAGCTTGTACCAGCGTAGTCCCGCTGCCGCAAAACGGATCCAAGATTACATCGCCAGGAGCAAAGCAAGGCTCAACCTTGAATTCGTCAACATGAGAGTCCAGAAAGTACTCTACCAGTTGCGGGATGAATTTGCCCTTGTAAGGGTGCAACCGATGTACGTGCTTGGTGGTCTCGGCCTCTTTGTATTCCTCAAATGAAAGACGCCAATTTATGTCGGAACCCAACTTGCGCTTATAGGATTCTTCGGTAAAACCGCTGCGTCGCTGATAGTAACACTCCAACTCTGAAACGCTGACTTTGAGCGACCCCGCATCGTTCAACGGGGTAATGCGGCCGTATTTAGCCAGGTATGCGATGTTGGACGGCGTTACATTGCGGCCGGTGCGCTGCGACGCCCAAGCGCTCGCTTGAGCAAAAGTAAGCGCCTCGCCGTAAGCGGTAACGCTATCGGCATCGACTAGATGCTGTTGCGGCGGCAGCGGTATGGCGTGGCCGTGCGCGCCGCCGCCTGCGGTATCTAGTTCAGTCATCAGAATTCCTCAATGCCATTGAACGGCCTGATCCTGGCATCCCGGTCAATCTCTGCTGGCAGGGATGCCTTTTCCGGTGTCAATCCCAGTTAAGTGTTCCTACGCCAGCTGGTATTCCCGCGTTGCCACAATCAGTTGCAGCATTTCGGCAACCCGCTGTTCGGCGCAGGCGGCGGTGTCCTCTCGGTCAAAGCGCACTTCGCCCCAGGGCGCCGCCAGTGCGGTCAGGCTGTCCAGCGTACCCTCGGATACCTCAAACATACCGACGGCGTCCAGGCAGGCTTCGGCCAGCTGCGCCGGCGACAGGATATTGCCGCGCTGCCGCACTTGCTCAATGACGGCGCGGACGCCGGGGCGGTTGACATCGCGCATTTCGGCGCCCGCGGCGTTGATGCGCTCCACCAGGTTGCCGGTGTCAATCCATTCGCGGCCGGTGTGCCAACCCTCCACGGTGGGCGGGTTCAGGATTTCCTGGCCCATAAAGTTGATGTCCAGCGCCAGGTTGACGATGCTCCATTCGGGCGTGCGGTGGCTGCCGGCCAGCCGCGCCGTGCCGCCCACCAGTTCCGCCGGGCTTTTCACGCGGGCCAGCCGGACGGACGCGGCAGCGAAAAAGTCGGACATCAACAGGCAGCGCATGACGGCGCGAATGTCGCCGCCCGTAGCCATGAACTCATCGGCCAGGATACCGATAGCCTCCGCATCAGGCCGGTCGGACACAAAGAAGTTGTACAGCTTGCCGGCAATGTAATGCGCCGTTGCCGGTTGCCGCACGATAATGTCAATCACTTCCTGCCCGCCAAACTCTCCGGTATGCCCCAGGAAAGTCTTTGTAGTGGCATCATGGTCGTCCTCGCGGTAGCGGAACTGCCAGTCGATGCGTCCGTAAGGCCAGAAAGAGTCGCGGCTGGCGCGGATGCTCATATATTCAGCGTTGTCAATCGTCCAGCCGGTAAAGGCGCGGGCGGCGGCTTTCACATCGTCCTCGGTATAGTTGCCGATGCCCATTGAGAACAGTTCCAGCAGCTCGCGGCCGTAGTTTTCGTTGGGGGCGTCCCGGTGATTGTCCTTGTTGTCCAGCCAGAAAATCATCGCCGGGTCGCGGGACAATTCCAGCAGAATATCCGCGAATTTGCCCAGCCCTACGCGGCGGAAAGTATGCGTCTGGTTGACTACCGCTTTGGCGTGGTTCAGCTTGCTATAGGCGGTAGCAAAGAGGCCGTGCCAGAACAGAGCCATCTTTTCCTCTAGCGGACGCCGTGAGTTGATGATGCGGTACAGCCAGTAGGCTTGGTTGCTTTCCAGCAGCATCAGGCTGTTCTGGTCGGTGTGGTAGCGCCGGATGAGGTCCTCAATTTCCAGATCGGGCTGATTTTCGGGGTAGAGCAGTTCCTCAACTGTGGCGGCGTAGCCCATTGCCGCGGCCCGGTCAATTTCGGCGCGGGTTGGGCCGAAGCCGGCGCGGCGTAGCAGATGCGCGATGCGCGCGGTTTCAGGAGCAACAAGGGTGACCCACTCCGCCGCCGGTTCAGCGACGGATGCGGCTGTAGCAGCGGCAGCAGGCATTGCAATAGTCATAATAACCCATCCTTTTTACATACCGGGGTTGGTTGCGCTGATGAAACGCGCCAGGAAAGTTTGCCAGGAGAATACCAGCAAGCCGGAGCCGGTTAAACCCAAAGCGACGCCGGCGTTGCGGCAACGGTAAGCAGATTCCAGCGCGGCATCCGAAAGATTGTCCGGTCGCTTCAGCAAGGCCATGCCTTTGGCCGACAGCCAGATGCCACTGGCCGCCATTGCAACTGCCCAAATTGCGGCAGCGACATCGGCATAGCCGGCCAGCACTAACAAGCTAGGCAAAACTACCAGCCAGAATCCGGTGATTACACCGGCTACGCCGTAAATCGCATCGAATTTCATAGCGCTACTCTCGCTTCAGCGACCAGCAGATGCCGCCGAGGGCAATAGACAGCCCGATACCGGCCATAGCCACGCTGGACCACAAAGGGCCGAGGACTGCCGTATCCGGCCAGAACGGATACAAGACCCCTCCGATGATAACCATCGACAGACCGACGATAATTGTGATAATCGCGTTCATATCGCCCTCCTGATAACCCGATTTAACCAGCGTTTGCCCTCTGGACGAACTACATCAGGTTCCAGCGGGGGTTGGCGTCCGCCTGTTCGCGCAGGTAGTCCACCAGCCAGGGGCGCACTGCCTCGGCCATATAGAATGTGGGGGCAATCAGCTCCGATTCGTCGGCGATGATGCCCTCGGCGAGGCAGCGCGCCGCCGTATCGGTGCCGGGCATTACGCTGACGCCGACGCGCAAGTTGGCGAGGGACGGCTTGAGGCCGCGCAGGAACTCCAGCTTGTTCTCTACCGATTCCCGCGTCTCCCCCGGCTCGCCGAACTGCTGCGAGATGGTGTAATGCAGGTCGCCGGCTTCGCAAAGGTCGGTAGTTTCTTTGAGAGATGCGTAGCGCGCAGTGTCGTTGTCGCCCTCGTGGGGGTCGCCGCTGCGCGTGCCGCCCATCATCACCAGCCCGCAGCCGGCTTGCTTCATCAGGCTAATCAGCTCGGCGTCGCAGGCGTAAGGAGCCAGGCAGGTGTTCCAGCGCACCTTGACCGCGTTGTCCAGCAACGCATGGCACAGCGACTTAGCGTGTTCCAGCGGCACATTGAAGCAGTTGTCCACAAAGAAAATCTTGCGGAGGTCGTAGCGCGCGGTTACCTCCGCCACTTCCTCAACTACTTCGTCAATAGGGCGGATGACGCGCCAGGCGCCTTCGGGCGTCCGCAAATCGTCGGCGGAAGTGGGGTAGTAGAACCCGCCCAGCTTGGTCAGCACACTGACGCCGAAGCCGGCCCGCGCATACTTGGGCATATCCAGGTCGTCCAGGCTGGGGCGGCTGCCAAAGCCCGACGAGCAGCGCATTCCGTTATAGACGATGCCGCCGTTCTCCCGGTACAGCACTCCGTCCATCCCCCGGTAATCGGGTTCGCCGATTTCCAGGCGGTTGGCCAGTTCGGCGAAGGTTTCGGCGGCGTCGCCGGCGATGCCGAGGTCCGGCTGCACGAACTCAAAAACTTGCTCGGGCATAATGCTGAACGCCGGCCCGCCGCACACGATGGCGGCATCTGACACGGCGCGAATGCGCTCAATGACGCTTTTAGTGATAGGGAGCTGCCACTGCGGGTCAATGTAGCTGTGGTTGCTCAAGTTGCGGATGGAAATGCCTACCAGTTCGGGGTTGAACTCGCGGGTAGCACGCTCAACCTCGTCCAGGTAGTCGTCGCCGGCGAACATCAGGTCAACTACCTTGACCTGGTGTCGGGAGCGGTCAATATGGCCGGCGATATAGGCCAGGCCGATAGGGATGGGCTGAGCGCGCATCCGGCTCATCACGCGGTTATGGCGGTTGGTGGCAATCAGCAGAATACGCATCAGACAATCCCCCTCCGGCGGCGGCTAGGTTGGCGGCGGCTTTGGGGCGATTGTACACTACGCCGGCAATTCGTGCCTAAACGATTGTCGGATTGCCCGGTTGCCCGGCGGCGCGCAATTCACTTATCGCCGGCAACAGCGTCGGCGTTGGTATCAGCGTCGGCAGAAACCGGGGCGTCCCATTCGCGCACTACATAGCTTATCGCCCGGTAGCCGGCGGCGGTCAGCGGCGTGGCAATCAGGACGCCCCAGAATCCCATGAATGCGCCGGCGATGGCCAGGGCCAGGATAACCGTCAGCGGATGCAACCCCAGCGCCGTCCCCTGTATGCGCGGGGTCAGCAAGGCGTTTTGCAGCGTCTGCACTACGAGATACAAGGCGATTACGATGGGCGTTTTCACGGGATCCGTGAGCAGCGTCAACACGCTGGCGACGACCAGAGATACCGTAGCCCCTACTATGGGCACCAGCTCCGCAACGCCGGCCACTACGCCCAGGATTGCCGCCTGCGGCACTTGCAACGCCCACAACGACAACCCGATAACCACTCCAATCAGCAGCGCCATCAGCAGCTGCACCCGGATGTACGACCCGACTACCGCGCCCGTCAAGCCGCAGATGGCCGCCAAGTCCTGCCGCAGCGGATGCGGGGCCAGCCGCAGCACGCCGCGCCCGAGCCCGTCCGGGTCGTACAGCACATAGAACAGAATCACCGGCAGCGCGGCCAGGGATATAACCAGCGAAAAGCCGCTGCGGAGGATGCTTAGCAGCCGACCCAATGCGTTGCCTGCCGCATTGGCCAGCGCATTCTGCACATCGCCCAGCCGGGGATCGATGAAGTTTCGTACATTCTGCGGCACTTGCGTCGTGTACCACTCCCGCAGCGCTTGCCAGTCGGATTGCAGCTGAGTGGCAAGGCCGGGGGCGTATTCCACCAGCGCCGTGGACTGGGTTACCAGCCGGGACAGCGCCAGGGCCAGAATGACCAGCGCCAGCGCAATGACCAGCAGTGTCATCAAGGCGGCGGCGGCGGCGCGCACTGCATTAGGCCAACGCTGGCGGCCGGGCGCATAGCGGGAGATCCAGTTGACCGGCGGCAGCAGCAGATAGGCCACTACACCGCCGAGCAGGAAAGGCAGCAGCGGCGTCAGTAGCCGCCACACCAGCGCCAGCAAAAAGGCCAGCACCGCCAGCGCTGCCAGCAAACGCAGCCGCCGCCGCCACTGCGGAGATGTCAAATCAGGAAAAGTCATCGGCTACTCTCGGCAATCAATCAGCCAACGGCCGGCGTTGGAAAGCCACCACTGCTGCCCGGTCCAATCCGTTCCCATATCCCGGACCGTCTGCCAGCCCAAGAATGCCCCGCTGACGGCATAGCATACGCGGCTTTCGGTTGGGTAGCCGATGTTGGGGTTCCAGGGGGTTCCTCGGACCGGCTCGGGGTCACAAGACGCAACTTCGGGGCCATAATAAGAATGTTGGCTGCCATCCAAATCGTCCCATTGAGCGTGTGTTAGTTCGGCGGGGAAATAATCGGGGATGCCGGCGGATTCCAATTTACAATGGACGCCGTCGCTAGAGTGTGCCTCTAGCGGGGGGGGGGGGCAGTTATATCTCCGCTGGCGATGACGGCGAAAGCGCCGACGACGGCGGCAAATGCCGTAACTTTGTTCAGCATAATCGGTATGCTCCTTGCGGTGTGATTGGGATTTTGCATCCGGGGGGGTTTCGGGGCGTGTTGTCAAATTCGCCATCATTCCGGCGTATATTTTCGTTTTCTGCCCTCCTGTCATTCCGGCACCCGCAACCGTCATTCCGGCGAAAGCCGGAATCCGGCGTCGTAAGCTGCCACTACGGTAATGGAACCGGCAAGCATAGATTCCGGCTTTCGCCGGAATGACGGTTGGGGGGTTGGGATGACGGCCAAGGCACTGGAATGACGGTTGGGGGGTTGGGATGACGGTCAAGGGCGTTTGAATGACGGTTGGGGGTTGGAATGACGGTTGGGCTAGGGAACAGTCAGGCGGCGCGGTTTTCCAGGGCTTTGTCCATTACCTTTTGGAACACTTCGTAGGGCTGGGCGCCGGTGAACAACAGGTTGTCAAACACGAAAGTGGGGATGCCGCTGATACCGTAGCCCAAGGCTTCGTGGTACTGGTCAATGACGCGCTGGACGTACTGCCCGGATTCCAGACTCTGCCGGAGCGCGGCGCCGTCCAGCCCGACGCTGCTGCCGATGTCGGCCAACGCTGCCGGGTCGCCCAGGTCGGCGCGCTCGTCCCAATAGGCGCGGTAGGCGGCGCGGTGATACTCCAGGAACTTGCCCTGCTGCTGGGCGTATTCGGTAGCCTGCAACGAGTAGAGGCTGTTGGGCGTGTAGCGGGGCGGACGCATTACCAGGTTGGCGGCGCGGGCCTGGGAGCGCAGCGGTTCGGCCAGTTCGTCATCGGTTTCTCCGGGGCGCGGCTCGCGCACCCGGCCGCCTTCCGGAGTATCGGGGCGCAGCAGGTAAGCCCGCCCCTCCACGGTAATGTCGTATTCCCGTTCCAGCCGGTCGACGCGTTCCAGGCCGACATAGCACCAGGGTCAAATGTAGTCGTACCAGACGATGACATGGACGGGATTAGCGTCGTCCGGGTGGCTGTGGGCCGGGGGCTGGGGCGCAGTCATACAGATATTCCTCCGGGTAAGCCGGGTAGCGGCGGCTGAGGTCTAGTCGGCAAGCTTTTCCAGCAGCGGATACAGCCCTTCCAGGGTGCTGATGTGGTGGCAGTCGGGGACATTGGGATGATAGCCGCCCCGGTCAATCAGGACGGGGTGGAGGCCGGCGTCGCGCGCGCCTTGCACGTCGGAACGGGGCTGATCGCCCACATGGATGGCGTGCTTGGGCGGCAGCGCCATCCGTTTCAAGGCGGCCTCAAAGATGGCGGTAGTCGGCTTTTCGGCCACTTCCCGCCCGGTGATGGTGAACTCCAGGTACTGGTGAATGCCGAGCTGCCGGGTCAGTTCGTTGACATCGCGGCGCAGGTTGGTAAGGACGGCCAGGCGATAGCCGCGCTTTTTCAGTTCGGCCAGCACGGGCCGGGTTTCCTCAAATTCTACGAACTCTTTGGGGACGGCGATCGCCATATCCCAGATCTGCTTCGCCATTCGCAGGGAAACGGCGACGCCGGCTTCCTCCAGGATGATTTGCTCGTAGCGGGCGAAAAACCGGTCGCGGTCGGCGGGGGGGCGGTCGCCTAAGGGTTGCAGATGGTTTTCCTCGTTGAAATAGAGGTCGGCGATGGCATAGCCGCGCGCCAGGCGTTCCGCCGGCACCCGGATGCCGAGGTTCTGGCAGGCGGCGTGCTGGATCTGGGGCAGCGGCGGCCAGAAACGCACCAAGGTATTGTAAAAGTCAAAGAAAATGGCCTGTATCATTTGGCAAAGCGGCAGCGATAGCGCGGGAAAGTGGCCCAAAGGCCCGGCGGCTGCGTTGGGGCAATGATAGCACAACCTGGCGTCATTGCCGGCGTTATTCCGGCGACAACGGGAAGCTATGCTTGCCAGCTTCGTTACCGTAGCAGCAGGGGATGACGCTGGATTCCGGCTTGCGCCGGAATGACGGTCGGGGTGTTGGAATGACGGTCGGGGTGTTGGAATGACGGTCGGGGTGTTGGAATCGGTTGTAGGTGCAGCGACGGCGTAGGGGCATCGGAATGGCGAAAGAGACGGCCGGGCTGCGGTAAATCGTAAATTGACCGGACAGACACCCTAACCCGGCGATTACAGCGCGGCCAGATGGGACAGGCATACCGAAACGTCGACGGGGGAATTGATGCGGCAAATGGAATGAGTCTGCGGCAGGGGCGCCGCCGCCACGCAGACGCCCGCGCCGCCGGCGGCCAGCGCCGCCTCAAAAGCGTCCTCGTCGGTTTCATCGTCGCCGATGTACAGCGGATAGGCGCCCGAAGTCAGCTGAAACCGTATCAGATCCAGGGCATCGCCTTTGTGCCAGTTCACGGCGGGGCGCAGCTCAATCGCCATTTTGCCGGCAGTAACGCGGCAGGCGCCGCCGGACAGCAGCGAACTTACGGTGTCCAGGAAAATCATTGCGATGTCGTCGTGAAATTCGGGGGGCGTGAGGCGATAATGGGCGGTCAGGGTAAGTTCCTTGTTTTCTACCATAGCGCCGGGGAAGTCGGACAGATGGGCCGCCAGGCGGTCGGCGGCGTCGGCGATGGCGGGGATGGCGGCGCTGGCGGCGGGATGGACGTACTCCAGGCCGGGGCTGCGAATTTCCAGGCCGTGGTTGCCGCCATAGACCAGGCCGGGGATGCCTACGCGTTCCGACACATCGTTGAGGGCGCGTCCGCTGATGACGCCGACGGTGAAACGGGGGCTGCGGCCCAGGGTTTCCAGCAGTTCGGCATTGCCGTAGCGCAGCACGGCATCCGCCGGCCGCTCGGCGATTTCGGACAGCGTGCCGTCAAAGTCCAGCAGCAGCAGAATCTGCTCTTGCCCGGCCAGCTGTTCCAGCAGCGCGGCCCAGGATATTTGGGGTGGCGTAGTCATATGATCACTTGGCGGGATTGCCGTATCCGGGGTTGCCGTATCCGGGATTATACCGGCGCTGCGGCAGGAAGGGCTAGGCTGCCGGCTGGCGCGCGTGGTCGGGAGTGCTGGCCTGCATCAGGTTCATCATAATGCGGCCGGCCCAGTTGTAGATGTTGTTTTCCCGCACGATGTTCCGCATATGGCGCATCCGCAGCCGCTGTTCCTCATCGCTCATCGTCAGGGCCTGGTGAATGGCGTCGGCGAACTGCTCGGTAGCGTAGGGGTTGATGATGATAGAGCTGCTCAATTCCTGGGCGGCGCCGGCAAAGGCGCTCAAAATCAGCACGCCGTCGTCGTTGACGCGCGAGGCAACATACTCTTTGGCTACCAGGTTCATCCCGTCGTGCAGGCTGCTTTCGGCGCAGAAGCTGGCAAGACGACGCAGCGCCGAGAAAGTGGCCGACGGCAGTGAGGTGGGCCAGTAGGCGATGGGCTGCCAGTCGTCGCTGCCGAACCGTTCGTTAATCCGCCGCACCGTATCCTGGATGTTCTCGGTGAGTTGCATATAGGAACCGATATTAGTGCGGCTGGCGGCGCCGGCTTGCAGGAAAACCAGTCGGCCGCGGTATTCCGGCCATTTTTCCAGGCAGCGTTCTACGGCGCGCAGCCGGTGCGGTATGCCTTTGGTATAGTCCTGCCGGTCAATGCCCAGACCCAGGATGCGGCCTTGGTCCAGGCCGAATTCGGCGGAGAGGCGGGCCATTTCGGACTGGACTTCCGGGGAGCGCGCTTCGGCGTCCAGGCGGTCAAAGTCAATACTTATAGGAAAGGGGCGCACCAGGGTCATATCGTGGTGATAGTCCACCATGCCGAACTGGCGGTCAACCTGAGCGTTGAGGTTGAGCTGCACGCCGGAGAGGAACTTGTCGCAGTCGGACGACAGATGAAAGCCGAGCAGGTCGTTGCCGAGCATTCCGTCCAGTATTTCCTCTTGCCAGGGGCAGATGCGGAGGAGGTCCGGGCTGGGCCAGGGGATATGCCAGAACTGGCCGATGATGGCGTCCGGGCAAACCTGGCGGATGTAGCGGGGCAGCAGCGCCAGGTGATAGTCCTGCACCAGAATAATCGCCGGCTGGCCGGCGATTTCCTGGGCTACCAGGTTGGCGAACTTGCGGTTGACGGCCTTATAGGTTTCGTAATGCTGCGTAACGAATATCGGTTCGGTGTAGGCGGTATGGCAGAGAGGCCAGAGACCTTCGTTGGAAAAGCCGTAGTAGTAGCCGTCGTTTTCAGCTGGGGACAGAGTAAGGAGGCGGAGGTTGTAGGCCGGCGCGTCCAGGGGGACGGGGATGCGGCCGTCGGAATCCATCGCCATTTGGTCGCCGGCGCCGCCGCTTTGGGCGATCCAGGAGCCGCCGCAAGCGCGCATCAGCGGGTCGATGGCGGCAGTGAGGCCGCCGGGCGGCATTTCGCCTACCAGCTGGCCGTCCTCGGTGCGGAAAGCGTAGGGCTGGCGGTTGGAGACGACGATGAGGCGATATTCGCTCAGTTCTCTTTGCACCAGCCGTTGCAGGTCATCACCAGTCCACATAGTTAGCCGTCCTCAAATCCGGGAAATCGTCTGCGCCACAGTGAACGGCGCAGCAATTCACGGATTAGAAAGGGCGAAGCGGCATTCCCGAATACGGCAAGCATTGTGCCACAAGCCGGGCGGCGGGTCAATGGACGGGCGGTCTCTTGTCGGTAGGGGTATTGACGCCGCTGGGCTGGGAGGGACGGGATGAGGTAATTAGCATGGATGAAGGGGATGAATGGAGATTTTGGATTCCGGCTGGCGCCGGAGTGACGGTTGAGGGGTTCAGAATGACGGTTGGGGGGGTTCGGAGTGATGGTTGAGGAGTTGGGATGGCGGCGGTTTTAGTTTCCGGTAGGGAGGCGTCTGATGATATACTGGGGTATCTTGATGAGGACGGGGCAGATTGACCGACCCGGCGATTGCCGGGGGAGGCGCCGATGATTCAGCATACGCTGCTGCGGGAAAAGGGTTGCGCCGCTAGTTTGCCGTAGCAGCGGACGCGAAACGCGAAAACGCCGCTATGACTATGGCAACACACGTCGGAAATCTCTATACCCGTTTCCGGCGATGAACCCGTATTTGGAAGCCCCGCGTCTGTGGCCGGAAGTCCACAACAAGCTTATCGCTGAAATGCACCGCTACCTGCGCCGTCGGCTGCCGTTCCAGTACTCGGTGATAATGGAGGAACGGCTGGGCATCGGGGTAAATTCTCCGGACGAGCCGCCGGTTCGCTACATCATGCCGGATCTTACTGTAACCGGAAGCGGCATGATGCCAAGCCCCGATACCGTCCCTGACGATGTTCACCTGGAGCGGGATGCCGGCGCAGTAGCCGTGCTGCTGCCGCTCCGCGAAACCGTTTCGGAATGGTTTATTTCCATAGCCGCCGGCGACGGCAGCGAGCCGGTAACGATTCTGGAAGTCCTTTCACCCAGCAACAAAAGAGCCGGAGCCGCGCGCAATCAGTACTTGGACAAGCGCGGCAGCATCATCGAATCCGCCGTACACCTGGTTGAGATTGACTTGGTGAGGCACGGAACGCCAATGCCATGCCGGGGCCATGATGCGGACGCGCACACGCCTTATTGCCATCTGGTCAGCCGTTGGCAAACGCGCCCCTGGGCCGCCTTGTATCCTTTCGGGTTGCAGTCAGCCATCCCTGATGTTACCGTGCCGCTGCTGGATGGCGATGCCGAGCCGAAAATCCCGTTAGGCGCATTGCTGCACAACCTTTACCAAGAGGATTACTACGCCAACTATGTTGACTACGGCCCAGACCCGGAAGGCCCCCTGTCCGATAACGACCGCCGCTGGCTGAATGCGCTGCTGCGGGAAAAGGGACTGCGCCGCTAATTCGCCGGCACTGCCGCAAAACGCACCCGATCCGCATATCATCCCGGTAGGGTCCCACGCCATAATTGCTTGCCTATGCGACGACGGCTAACTCCTGCCGACCGGATTCTCCAAATGCCATACGAATTATTCCAACACCGTACCTACCGGATTGCCGATTGCATAGTCATCGACGGCGACACCATCCACGCCGAAGTCGCTGAGGAATATCATCCCAGAAAACGCCACCGTATCCGGTTGCATGGCATTGACGCCCCGGAACTCGCGCAGCCCTACGGCCCGGAATCCGCCCAATACCTGCTCAACATGATGGGCAATGACCCGGTATATGCTTACATCACGCAGGATTCCGACGCTTACGACCGGGCCGTTGCCATCCTGCACCGCGGCAACCGACACGACACGTTCAACGCCCGGTTGATACGCGCCGGCCTCGCCTACGCTTACTATAGCGCCGATTATCAGGCCGCAGAACATTCGGCGCGCTCCGCCCGCGCCGGCGTCTGGCAGCAAAGAAACGGCGGGGAGCGCCCCTGGGACTACCGCAGGCGCAATCGACAGGAACCGCCCAGAGGCGGCTGTTTCGGCATCATCAGCGCGGCGCTGCTGCTGGCCGGCTTGTTAGCGCTGCTAATCATTGCGATAATGGTCGCCTGACCTATGAAGTCCCCCTACTGTACACGTCGCGCCGCTAGTTCGCCGCCGCCGCCGCACAAAGCGACATCGCCATGAAAACTGTCAACCTGAGAATTACCGACGTCGCAGCCATCGCCTTGGTCCGGCCGGCGCCGGAGCGGGAGTTCTGGAATGCGCTGTTCACCGTGCGCCCCGAAATTACCGGCGGCGCGTCTGGGCCTAGGCGTGTAAGCGCAAGCGTCCTATGGTTTGGCTGCTGGTAGCCGTCGGCGGCGCGGCCGGCTCGGTGCTGCGCTACGGCGCCGGCCGGCTGGCGGCGCACTGGCTGGGCGCGGATACCGTCATAGGCACCTTTGCCGTCAACATCATCGGCTCTTTCGCCCTCGGCCTGCTGGCTACGCTGTTTATTACTCGTATCGGCCTGCCGTCCGAGCTGCGGACAATGGCCACCGTAGGGCTGCTGGGCGGCTTTACTACCTTTTCCACCCTGGCTTATGACGGCGTCCGTCTGCTGTCCGGCGGCGAATATGCGCGGGCCGGCTTGTCTATTGCCGCCAATGTCATCGTGGGCCTCGCCGCCGCCTGGCTGGGCGTGATGGCCGCGCGGATGGCATCGTAAAAGCGGCCCGCATCCCCCCCTCTCCCGTATGGAGAAAGCGCAGCCGTCATTCGGCCTTGGCCGGAACGACTACGATGACTTGGCGAATAAATCCCCGGAAAAAACGGCTGCGATTACCCGATTTTGCGGTTGGCATCGCCCCCGCCCGGTAGTAAAATCCCCTAGTTATGTTCACTAACCCAACCCCCCCGAACATAGCCCGCTGCCGGAGCGATTTATGTCATTCCTTGATGACTACCTGATTGTCAACGAATTCCCCGACTACCCTATAGAGCAGATGCTGATCGCCTTTCGCGGCTGGTCCGACGCCGGAGACGCGGCCACCGCTGCGGTCAATTACCTGATGACCGCGCTCAAAGCGGAGAAATTTGCCGAGATCGACCCGGAGGAATTTTTCAACTTCACCCAGGAACGGCCCCGTTCCACCCGCAACAAGGACGGCAAGCCGCATCTGCATTGGCCGGGCAACGAATTTTTCTACTGCCCCGGCAGTGCCGCCGCCTCGCCATTGCTGATTTATCTGGGTACGGAACCGCATCTGCGCTGGCGCACTTTCGCATCGCTGGTGTCGGAGCTGGCGCGGCGTTGCGGCGTAAAATCCGCTGTCCACATCGGCGCACTGCTGGATGCCGTGCCCCACACGCGCAGCGCCCGCTTTTCCGGCAGCTCCAACAGCCGTAAAGTGCAAAAGGTGTTTGAAAACCGTAAAATCCGGCCCTCCAACTATCAAGGCCCATCCGGAATTACGCTCCCCATTTCGGAATCGCTAATCAGCAAGGGCGTCAGTTTTACTACCCTCTGGGGCCATGTTGCCCATTACCTGCACGCCACGCCCAATTTCCGGGTCAGCCTCGGCTTGGCGCGCAACTTGTCCCGAATGCTGGAACTGCCCGCCGACTTGAGCCCCCTGGTCGCTATGGCCGACGCCTATGACCGGGAAGTGAGCCAGGCGATCGCCGGCGATGAGCAACTGTGCAAATATATCGCTACGTTAGAGGAACGCTACGACGACGGCGCCGGCCCGATTGCCGAAATGCCCGATGCCGCCGACCTGGTGCGGGATCTGGAACACTTCCTCCGCGCCGAGCGCGAGCACGGCCCCGGAAGCTGAACTCCGGTAGCGCTCCGATTTGCGCGCACTAATGGACGGGATGCGCCGTATCCCGGATTGCGAAATAGCCGGCGCAAGGGTATAGTCAAACTGCCCGCAAAACCCCGACGCGCGCAACCCCGGTGGAGGCAGCCTGTTTTGACAATCTTCGACTGGCCGACCCGAATGCGGCAAATGGCCGATTTCATCGGGCTTACCGACGCCGAGCTGGAGCTGATTCGCGACAGCGCGCCGGCCCTATTGCCCCACGCCGACGACCTGGCCGCCGCCGTTTATGAACGCTTTTTGTCCTACCCGGCCACCGCCCGCTACTTCCTGCATCGGGACGGCGCCGTCAACGAAACCCGCCTGGCCCGGCGCAAGCACAGCCTCGCCCGATGGCTCCGCAACAGCATTGAATTCAAGATTGACGAGCAATTCCCCGTCTTTCTGCTGGCCGTAGGCGTGGTGCACAGCAACCCGCCGCTGCCCGCCGGCCGGCACGGTTCGGTTCCCGCCCGCTTTATGACCGGCACCATTTCGTTCATCCAGAGCGAAATCACCGCGCTGCTGGCCCAGGAAATCAGCGACCCGGCGCAAGCGATGCAGACCGCCGTCGCCTGGAACAAAATGCTGATGCTGCAACTTGATGTGCTGCTGGCCGGCTACATCACCGAAACCCCGCTGCCGCCCAACCCGGATGCGCCGCCAGCCGACGATGACGAAACCCCCGAACTTAACGAACATCGCAACGGCAACCGCCGCAATGCTCCCTGGCCCCAGCCCACAGGAGACTAACTATGACCAAAGTTCTGGTAATTCAGGGCGCCGGCATGAATATGCGCGGCAAAGTGCAGGTCGAAACCTTCGGCCCGATGACCCTGGACGAAATCAACGCGCAGATACGGGGCTACGCGGAAAGCCTGGGCGTTGCCGTGGACATCGTCCACTCCAACATTGAGGGCGAAGTAGTCAACGCCCTCTACTCGGCATACGAGGACGGGTATGACGCCTGCCTGATTAACCCGGCCGGCTACACTACGGGCGCCGGCCCGCTGCGGGGCGCCATCCAGCAAGTGCCGATGCCCGTAATTGAAGTGCACGCCAGCAACCCTACCGCGCGCGGCACGGTGTCCGCCGTGTTGCCGGTAAGCAAGGGCTGCGTGTACGGTTTCGGAGTCTACGGCTATTACCTGGCGCTAGAGGCAGTTCGGCACACCGCCGGCTGAAGCCTAAACTTCGTCATTCCGGCTTCCGCCGGAATCCCGTACCCCCCTGCGTAACAGGCCGGGATGGCCCCCTATTCGCAGCGCAGGCAGCGCACATCCTTGAACACCGTATCATGAACTCCGGGGTTCGTAATCAGATAGTCCATTATGATGCGGACCACCTTGCCCTCGTCGGCAATGCCGTACTTCTCTTTTGAGGCGTTGATGAGGCCGATATGCTCGGCGTTGACATCAACCGTCAGTTCGGTCTTGGTGCCGGCCATTTTAGTCCTTCTCCTGTTGCGCGTTGGCGTATCGTGTAAGTAGGTTGCGCTGATCAGACCCAGCCCGGGACAACCAGCGACGGCGCAAGCATAGCACAGCCGCGCGGTTGATGCGATTCAACCGGATGATGGCCTTGCCAGGCAAGGGGTCGGAGAGTAGGCTGGAATAACCACGCGCCGAACACCGTTACTGCAATCAATAGACATCGCCGGCGATTTGATTTTCCGCCATTCCGGCGCAAGTTGGAATCCGGCTGCGCCCA